>OZ243977.1:0-2621361 GCA_965214735.1 Dehalococcoidia bacterium
TGATGATTATCACAATTAATGAAATCATCGCCTATCTCGTATGTATTGTTAACTTCAGGATCGGCAACGCATCGATCATTAAATCAATTATCTCCGACGAAATTCAGAGAAGAGTCAACGTAACAACTACCTTCGTATTCATGCACCTGTGAAATTCCAGCAGTCGGGTGAGCAACGTAAAGCATCTCGTAGTACACCATCAAGACGTGGCAGAAAGATATCGGCTGCGTCTTCTGGAGATGCGTGTACAGACGGCCATCGGTCTCTACTTGGTCGTTGCGAGAACGCGCGGTGTGCAGGCGTCCCGCCAGCTCGCAGATCAGCTTGAACAGGCGCGCCTCGACGTTCATGTGAATGTCTTCAAGCTCATGCCACCAGGTGTCTTCTCGGTACATACGCCAATCAATCGCCAGCGACGATGTGAACTCGCAGTACAGCTCTTCGCCGCGTGCGGCAGTGGCAGGAGTTTCTGGATCGGGCATCGGGCGAATGGCTGTCTCGATGCGTTGGTTCTAATGAAGGGCGAACCCATCTCGATCATCGAACTGCTAACACAGCCCTTCCCATACAAGTAGATACCTTTGCGCTTGAGACGCAAGGAAGGGTGACATATAAGCAGTCCTCCGTAAGTGGGCGCAATTCGTGGAATCTCCCTAATCGACCTTCGTTTCTGCAATCCGTCTCAGCAATCGATTCGGACCGAACACCCACGTCATCATCGCAAACACTGCAATTAACGCTACGGAAGGAATCAACACCGTGTAAAGTGGCAGTTGTTCCGGTAAAGGATCAAACGCCTCGGTGCTCACCCAAAACATGAAAAGCATGCTCCAGATCACGCCGACCAGAAACGGCCGATAGGAGTGTCCTGAATTGCGTACCAACGAGATGAACAGCCACAGCATCGCCGCGATTCCCGCGGGTGTCGTGTGAACCGCTATCCGCGCCAGACGAATAGGGTCGTCGGGAAACGCCTCAACTCCGCCGTGCCAGATAACTCGCCACGGGAACCACTCGACAAACAACAGCAACAGAAACGCGAACGAGGTCCACTCCAGCGCGCCGTGGCTGTTCCACACCCTTCTCATGGAGAGATACATCAGCCCCGCTAACAGCGTAGCGGTCAGTAGATCGTAAGTGGCTGACACGCCAAAATCGAGGCGCGCTAGAAGCACTGCCTCCACATACTCAAACGCGACAAATAGAATACAAGCCACAACTACCGTAAATAACAATATTAACACTCGCAATTCAATCGTCTACCTGATTGTCATCATACTAGTGAACGTGCTGTTCAATCTAGTCTGACTCTTCACGACAATTCGCGTATATTCCCTCGATATAGCGTATCCAAGCATTATCATTGCAATTATTGGATCCATCACAAGTATGAACCATATAAGTTCTCTCTTCATCCAAACAAAGATGATTAGAGGTGCAGTTAAAGCAAGCATCGACCATCGTAGTTCGCGACGCGTTTTGTTTCTTGTCAATATCAGGCTCATCAGTGCACCAAAGGATGCCAGAAGCAATATACCGATAGTTTCGACTGATGAATACGCAGGGAAGGCATTATTTTCGTTTATCAAAAACACATTGAACGGATGGCCTGGGAATAGTTGTGGTATAAACCAAAGGATATTCATCAATACAAATATCAAATAGATATGAAATCCCGCGTTTGAAACTTTTTTCACCTTTAATACGCGCCACAATATTACATAAAATACGCACCAAAATGACATGATGAACTCGTTAATAACGAAGAATATCATTCTCATTCCTTCATCGTACGAACCTATTGTTGATCCGATAGGTGGATGGCGGTGCCATATCTCAATCGAAACGATCTCAGCAACCAATAATCCGAATGGAATAGACCACAATACGAGAGGCCAGCCAGAAAGCAAATCCGATGCTTTCAGATGCCTATGTTTCGGTTCAATTATTGCCTCAATCTCAGAATTTGAATTTTTGCTCCGTTTGTTCTTCCAATTCAGAAGCAACACCAAGATACAAGTCAATATGACTGGCCCTATGGCAATATAAACGATAAATGCATAAAGTGACAGCGATGCGGCGACACTCAAGCCTGGCACTTCTTCAGTCATGGTTACCGTTTAGATGTGATTTCAGTCAACGTATTCGCATTCTAAAGTCACTCCGCTGTCCCAAGGAAGACCGAGAGCTGACAGATCATCGCCACCCGACGTGTCCGGTGCAGATGACTTTCCTGTTGATGCTGGAGAATCGCTCCAAACAGGCAGATGCATCGTATGCATCCCTTTTCATTGCGACGAGCACAAGGGACTACCCCTTCTAGGAGAGCACCTCGGTGAACATCGCGGAATAGGAGTGTCATCCTGCCAATCGACGTTCCAGCGGACATCGCATGTAGTTCGGTTCTTTTAGGCGAGGACTACCAGGGACGTTGCCATTTGTCGCGGTATTCCAGATCCAGCCTCTCGCTTCCGGCGAGGTTGTTCCACATCCGGATGCGTAGATGCTTCTGTTTCGCGAGTAGCGGAGCCTGCATCGACATCGGGGTTTCCTCTTCCAAGCGGCTCCTTATCGATTCGTCGTTCGCTGAATCGTGTCGCCACGACGGCACATCGGGACGGTTCATCCGCTGGAACAGGAACTTCAGCATGTAGCGCACGTTGTCGCTCGTGTTAGCGGTGCCGGCGTGCCAGATATCGTAGTGGAGAATCACCACGCTGCCGGCGGGAACCACAGCCATGTACTGGTCTTTGAAGTTGCATTGGCTTGCCATGCGCTCCCGAGCCGCTTTGAGCACGTGTGTGCCCGGCAGCACCGCGGTCGGCCCCATGTTCGCCGCCACGTCCTGAGGGTAGTACATCGCCAGCACTAGGTTCACATGGTCGGGCTCTCTCTTCATACCCTCGGGGATGCGAAGATCCATCAAGTTGTCTTGGTGAAACTGCTGGCTCGGAGTTCCCGGCGCGTTTCGATGGCAGTGCCGATGAGGGAATATCTCGTACCCGGCACCCAAGAGACTCGACAACGCGCCCCTCATCTCGGGAGATTCGTAGATCTCGCCGAGTTGGGGCACGGCATCGTACACTCCGTCGCCAGGGTTGGATGGCAGCTCCTCGAGCGCGGCGAATATCTCCTCGTTCAATCCTGCTCTCAGATTCGGCTGCACCACGTGGTAGCCGTTTATCACGAACGATGCAACTTCATCGTCGGTCAGCAGATATGAAGTATCAACTGCGGTCGTCATAATCGGTGTCATCTCCTTATCTAAAAGTCTCGAATGGAACTCGAGATCAATACTCTTCGATCTTCTCCATCACGAACTGGAACCCGATCAGCTCTTCGCCCCCTCCTCCGGAGATGCCGGCCCAAGGATCCGGACACTGAATCACTCGCCAGCCATCCATTATCGCCGCGTGAACCGAGTCGTAAGGCAAGCCGGTCGATGTCGGATCGATCTGCGTGACGCTTCCTTCCACCGGTTCGAATATCGCAGCCGAGATCGCTTCAGACTGCGGATGCGTGGTAGCTGAATTGATGTAGAGAAGCCTCTGAAGTCTTGGCATGTTTAACTCACTCCCAAACAGTTGAGATGAATGTTATTCGACTAACCACGTTGCGGCACACCGCGGCTTGCAGGTGATCGCCTGCCTAGACGACGCAATTTCGAGCAGCAACATCAGCGCAGGCCGAGAGCTTCCCCGTGCTCCCGAGGATATCTAGCGACCCTATAGGCGGCCCAGATCTGTATTGCGTCCTGTGCCGCATCTAGTTCCCGTTGTTAGTGGAGATACTTACGCTCGTAGCAAGGCAAGGGAGGCATGGCCAGTCATCC
The DNA here is from genome assembly GCA_965214735.1 of Dehalococcoidia bacterium. Classification (GTDB taxonomy): domain Bacteria; phylum Chloroflexota; class Dehalococcoidia; order Lucifugimonadales; family Lucifugimonadaceae; genus Bin127. The sequence goes on from OZ243977.1 coordinate 3,833, forward strand.
TCGCTGAGGTGGCGGTTTAATGGACGGAACGCGAGAAAGACGCTAGACGCGCCGCCAGAACGGAGTGCGCTTGGAGACCGTCTCCAAGATAGCGGGATCAAAGGGTTTCAGATCCCAGCCGAGAGGTTGAAGAGCACCTGTCCGCCATCCGATGCGTTGATGAACCCTGGCATCGCTGTAGTAAGCGGTATAGATCAGCTCGACGAAGTTGCTGAAATGATTCGTCATGCTCAACTCGAGCGCTTCGAGTGATCGAGTCTGCTCTTCTGGCTCCAACGCCAAGAACCCGCCTGCGACCCGGCTCGCGGGATCGAGCGAGAGGGCAGACAGCATCTTGACAAGAGAGTCTTGATATTGAGGAATTCGTTGGGCGATCTCTTCCGCTTTACCCGCTAATCCTAGTTCTCCGGCACCGGCCAAGCCCTCCACTGCTGGGACGATGCGGTCCATCGCAGCCGACAGCAGCAACCGATCGGCATCCGTGATCTTTCCTTCGGCATCTGGCATGATTCGTCAGGACTTGAGGTCGCCACGCTCTCGTGCCATGTAGTCAGCCGTGCGAAGTGCCAGAGCACCGATCGTGGGTGTGGGATTCACTGCCGCGCACGTAACGAATACAGAACCATCGACAACGAAGATGTTGTCCGCGTCGTGTGTCTGGCCCCATGCATCCACGACTGAATCCTCAGGATCATCGCCCATTCGCGCGGTGCCCATCAGATGCCATCCGGCACTGCGAAGCAGAGTCGTGCGTCGAGTTTCGACGGCGCCGGCAGCTTCTAGCGCGATCTCGCCGTTCCTGAGGCCATCGTCGAGCAATCTCCTAGAATTCTGGCTCAAGCGATAGAAGACTTTAGGCGACGGAATCCCGCTCGAGTCTTTGAGCACCGGGTCAAGCTCGATTCGATTGTGCTCTTCCGGCAGGTCTTCACCGATTATCGCAAGCACCGCCGCATGGCCGAAACGACGCGCGAACTCCTCGTGGTGCCCCTCGCCCCATTGGACGGTGTCGGTCATGAAGCCCGATGCAGTGGTCACGGGGCCTGAGCTGCGTGCTACTTGATAGCTGTATCCACGCACGAACTCCTTGTCGGGATTCGTCTCATAGAACTCTTGGCACATGATCATGTTTGCCGTCGCACCCTTGTAGGTGATCGGACCATCTTCGAAGTAGCCAGTGACCATCGCGTACGGATGGAACATCAGGTTCTTGCCCAGCTTCCCGCTCGAGTTGCATAGCCCAGCAGGATGCGTATCGGAGCTCGAGTTCAGCATGATGCGCGGCGTGCCGATGCCATTCATAGCGAGCACCACCGCTCGAGCAGGCTGGAAGTGCGTTTCACCGTCGGAAGCGAAGTAAGACGCTCCTGTAGCTCGCCCCGATGAATCGGTTTCGACTCGGAACACCCTCGAGCCGGTCCGAAGCTCCGCTCCGCGTTCAATCGCCTCGGGCCAATAAGTCACGTCAGTCGAACCTTTGGCGTGACGCGAACAGCCCAACCCCGTGTTCCCGCAGTTGTTGCATGCCGCTCTGCCGCGATAAGCGGTCGAGTTAACGTAATTGTCTGATGGCCACCAGTGCCATCCGAGTTTGTCGAACGCCTTTGCCAAGCGCTCGCCGTCCGGACCTATCGGCAACGGCGGCATGGGGCGTTGCTTACGAGGCGGATTCGCCGGATCGCCGTTTATTCCGGAGCAACCCATCATCTCGTCGTTTATGTCGTAGTAAGGCTCCAGATCCTCATAAGTCAGCGGCCAGTCGTCTGCCACTCCGTCCAGTGTCTTCACTCGGAAGTCGGACGGGTGGAATCTGGGAACGTGAGCGGTGTAGTGTATGGTGCTACCGCCAACCGCGTTGAACATGAGCGGATCAACGCATGACTCTTCGACGTTGATGGGATAGTCGTCATCCCATCCTCGGATATTGGGATCAAATGCCCAATGCCCTTTGCTCTGCACCTCCCAGTCCGGCGATGCGTTCGGATACTCTTCGGACTTGATCCACCGTCCCTGTTCCAAGCACACAACCTCGAATCCCGCACCGGCAAGACTCCACGCCGCCGCCGCGCCCGAGGCACCAGATCCAATCACCAGCACATCGGTCTTTTCGTGCGTAGTTGGCATCAGGCGTCGTTGTCAGGAGGCGAGTATCTCATCCGTTACGGCAACATCATACCACTGCGTCCTGATAATTTCGCGGGCTTCTTAGAACGCGCCGCTGGGAAGAAGACGCGGTGCAGCTTTTGCAGCTTCCAAATAGTTCGCACAAGCGCGAAAATGTACCATCGTCATTAGACGAATCGTTCATCAAAGGATCCGGACTTGCTCAAAGGTGTTGCAATCGCCTTCGGGATCTTGCTCGCGGCACTACCCATACCTGTAGCGCACTTCATATTGATTCCCATCAGTCCCTTCGTCGCAGGATTCGTCGGAGGGAGTGTGGCAAAGGCCGACGAAGCACGCATTATCTGGTTCGGGTTGATCGTGGCTGCGCTGATGCTGATTCCCGCTGCGCTCATCATAGTTTTGTGGCTGCTGCTAGATGTGGAAAGATTCCTCGGCGCGCCCACTTGGTTTTGGGCGATCGTCGGAATCGCCATTGCACCTTACACATGGTTCGGCGTGACTATCGGCGCGTTGATCTCCTACGGGATCAGACGCAAGGCGATTGAGAGTTCAAGGTAGTCTCGGCAAGTCCGAAGGTGCGCGAGCTTTATCTAAATACGCGTCGAGAATCGTTGCTGGAATTGCCTAAAGTTAATAGCGGATGAGGCGGATAAGGGAGAGGGCGGGGCTGGCACTCAAACTGAACGCTAATTGCGCTTGCCTCTGAAGAATATCAATGCATTCGGCACCGACACAGGTTTCGCCGAATCCTTGAGGAGCGGAGCCTCTGTTTTCACTTCGTCCTGATCGGCTCGCCAATCGATTAGCCACCGCTCTATCGCCGCCATCCTCTTGGGCAATATCTCTCGCTGAGGAGCCAACACAACTGGACACGATGCTTCGCGACGCACGTTATCGGCCAGCGACGGGAATATCGATCGCGTGATCCCTTGGCGCATCCTCGATCCGACCACCACCCACGGCCTATCAGACCGTTGCTGCGCATCTACCACCGCGTTGCATGGGTCCGTAGAGTGGAGAGTGGTTCCGACATCAAAGCCTCGGTCCACAAGCCATCCCTCCATCATCTCGAGCTCCGGCAATTTGCGCTTTCGGTCGTGCTTGCTCAATGCGCCCGGCGCGAGAAGTTCGACCCGAGCACCGCACTTTGATGCGATGGCAGCGACGATCGGCAGCGAAGCCCGCATCGCGCTGTGATTGCGAACCGGAACGATAATCGATTCAGGCGTCATCTCTCTGAAGTGGTTCACCTTACGCGCGCTGTCATTGAGCATCAGCACCGGCACGGTGGCGACCGAGATCAGTTCATCAGCCATTTTCTTCGCGAAGTAACGCCGAAGCCTGGGTTGCGGGCGCGCATACATCACGATCATGGAGTCTGCCGTTTTTTGGGCTTTATACGTCAAGATGTGCGCCGGACTGCCCGCCGCCACATCAACGTCGATGTCAAGGTCGAGGTGCTCTAGACGTTTGGTGATTTCGCCTAGGTAGTCGTAAGCGAGAATCTTGCCGAATTCGTATAACGCGCCGTTCCCATCCATCAAACTAGGATCTGAGAACCTTCCGGGGTCGTTGAGCGGCGCGCTGATCTGAGCTCTCTGCTCCCATTCGCCATGCTTGATCAGAGGCGGCAGATCTGCCAAAGAGAAGAAGAGATCGATCTTCGAATTGAACCACTCGCCCAAAAGCAGGCTGTAAGAGACCGCCTGCTCATGCCACTCCGTCCCATCAAGCGGAACGAAGAGATTTTTGAAGTTGGGTAATTCCAACGACGAGTAGTTGATCGCGGAGTTCAAGGAGAGAAATATTACAAGCCGGATTTCGGGTTTACTGACCCCGAACCATACGGAAGATGCACGCTTTTCAGATTCATCCTAACAATTCGAAGACGTCCGACGCATCGATTCCGACGCGACGAAGCAGATGTTCATCAATTCTCGGCCCCGTCGAGGACCGATATCAAAGTCGATTCCAACTCTTCCTCCGGCGCAAAGTTCTCGAAACGCCCCACCACAACGCCCTTCTCGTCCATCACGAACGACCATTCCTGCGATACAAGCCCCCACTCATCGAGCAACGGCGAAGGCATTCCACGCGAGAGGTCTCCCTGAATCTCCTGAGGATTCTCGTAGAGATCGACATGTATGAAGTTCGCATCGCCGCCATAGTCTTCACTCAGGTTGTTCAGCACCTCCACCTGAGGTCCGCACACGGCGTTGGTGCAGAAAGCAGGACTCGCGAAGACGACAACCGTAGGCTTGCCGCTATCCATAGCATCCGGGACTGAGATCTGGTAAAGGTCCGGATATCTAGATGATCCGGTAGTCAGATCTGAAATGTCTGACACATCGTCCAACGTCCTGCTGGCCACGCGAGGCGGCATCTCGCCCACATCCACGGATTTTGTCTCTTCACCGACATGAAACAGTACTTCGACAAACTCAATCTCACCATCTGGTCGGGGGATTCTCGCTTCCACACCCCAGACTCCTGCAACATCGAACGTCAATTCGGTGGCGTGTAGTCCTCTCGATCCAAAAGGAAACGGATAGAAACGTCCCTTCTGAGTCTCGATCGGCCCGTCTCGATTTCCGAGCACTTCCATACCGTCCGGATAGCGATACGTTGAAAGTTGCACTACCGGCAACGCCACAATGCCTCTGTCGTCTGTCAACACGACCGCGAACCTGCGAGTTCCCGGCGCCAAGTCTGGCGTCGCCAGAATCGCATTCAATGCCGAACTCTCCGTCACAACTGTCCAAGTCTCATCGGGCTCGGCCAATGCTCCGACAGAGGGAGGCTCCCCAGGCTCGCTAGTAGCTGAAGGCGGTGGCTCCGTCGGGACTTGCGTCGCCGTCGGATCTGTTGATCCGCAAGCCATGACTCCGCCCGCAATCGCTATGGAAATCAGGACCGATGCTGCTCTTAAGTAATACGTGTTCATCAGAACCCGCCATCGTATACGCCGAAGGTGAAGGCGAAGATCGCAAAGTTGGAGGAGTCGCTACTCAGCTTCAGCACGTGCGAGCCGAACTCCGGCACCTCGACGATCTTGTACATACGGCCTTCATCAACCGTGAAGAACGAGTTGCCGTCAGCGTCATGCTCAATGTCTACTCCCGCTTCCTCGTCCGTCAGTGGCCTGTCGTCAATCTCCACGTAGACCTTGAACTCCTCGGGCTCTGGGGGATCGATCACCACGTTGGCGCTCCGTCCGATGAATCTGAGTGCGATGTAATCGCTCAGATCATCGGTTTCTCGGGCATGAACTATAGCCTCGCGTTCATTGCGCCACAAGCCCTGCAATACGAATTGCTGCTTCGGATAATCCCCTTCGTCGACATACTCAATCTCTCTATCAGGCCCTTCGTAGTACTCTTCATTGGCAGCGTAACCGCCGAAAAAGCTGTAGTTACGCTCGTACCCCCCGTAGAGCTCCCGAGTCACCTCGTTCGCCGAGCCGTCGCGCGTCACGTTTTCGACCTCTCCCACCGGAATATCGGCCACATCGTGTCCAGCGATCTGCAACGCCTCCCTGATCTTCAGCTCCGTCTCCTGGTAGGCACCTTCGCCAAAGTGCGAGTAGTGAAGCTCATGATTAGTGCCGATCAAGTATTTCGCCGGCCAGTAACGGTTATTGAATGAGCGCCATGTGAGCATCTCATTATCCAGTGCCACTGGCCATGTGATCTGCTCTTCATCCACCGATCTCTGCACGTTATGTAGCTCCATTTCAAAGTCGAATTCCGGCGCATGGACACCCAAAATGACGAGCCCCCGATCCGAATACTTCTCCTGCCACTCCCTGAGAAACGGTAGCGTTCGCAGACAGTTCACACACGTGTAGGTCCAAAAATCGACCAACACCACATTACCCTCGGCAGTCAGTTCAGCGATAGTGGTCGGCTCACTGTTGATCCAGCTCTCGATTCCCTTCACTTCGAGATTCGTCGCCGCCTTAGATACCGATGCGGGTGGAGCCGTGGTTGCGGTTGGAGGCACCGTCGGAGTCGGCTCATCAACATTAGTTGCCGTCTCGGTCTGCGGAGGTTCCGTCGGATCAGGCGGTGCGGTAGAATCTTCTCCTCCACACGCCAGAGCTCCCAACGCTACAAGACCCGCGGCAAAAATCGCAACTGAAAACCCAAACTTGGTCCGCACTGAACCCATCAGTTCACGCGCCCGATCTGCATTCATCGATTCCATTCCTCCTCAATGTCGGCGAGCCCCTCAGCTCTGCGTCCGAGCATAAACCGACCTCTAGCACGTATATACGTATCGAGGATGGAAAAGGTGCTTTCTTATCGTCAAGTTTCGTGCTCTATCGGCACATCCGCGTTGTTGCCCCACTCGCGCCATGAAGCATCGTAGTTCCGAACATCCGAGGCACCGATCAGCTTGAGCACCCAGTACGCGTGCGCAGCTCGGATACCGCCTTGGCAATAGGTGATCACGCAGTTCCCTGTCTCAACGTCTTGTTCCGACAGCAATGCCCTCAGCTCATCCGCCGTCTTGATTACCGGAATATCACCGCCAGTGTGAAAATTCACCCACTCCAAGTGAATCGCTCCTGGAATTCTGCCGCCTCGATTGCCAGCTCGTTTGTTGCTCCCATCCCACTCACCATCCGTGCGGACATCGAGGAGAGTCGTATCTGAATCCTCGATTGCGGCTATAACGTCGCTCATGCTCGCGTAGATCGAAACGTCGGGCTCACGAGGCGTGAAGCGTGGCTCTGAGATCTGAGAATATGGTTCTTGCGTCACTGCTCGACCTTCGGCAGTCCACTTCTGAAAGCCGCCGTCCAACATCTTGACATTCCGGTGCCGATAGTAGTGAAGCGCCCACATCAGGCGCAACGAGTAGAGCCCGCCGCTTCGGTCGTACGCCACAACCATCGAATCATCTCCGATGCCCAGCGACTCCATAGTGCGTGCGAACTGCTTCGGATCTTGTACATGAGTCCGATCGTCCAACGAAGTTTTGTAGTAGTTGTCGGGAGGGTTGGACGCTCCGGGAATGTGCGATTCGGAGTACTGTTTGGGATCGTCTGTATCGACGACGATGATCGATGGCTCGCTCATATGCTCAGCCAGCCAACCCGTCGTCACGAAGATATCCGGATGCGTATATCCACGCTCGTCGGGATGGGTGATGGCTTCTGGATTTGCTGTGCTCATGCCGCCATTTTAAGGGAAAGCCACATCTGAACCTCTTGAGTTTCGCCAAAGATATACACGCGCGGATAGCAGATAATGGAGTAACGTCGCAACTCACCAGATTTGAGCAGGCGCAGTGGAATTCCTTCTGATAGGCGTAAACTACGCCGACGCTCCCCTTGAGGCGCTCGAGCGCGTCGCTATCAAAGGCGACGAGTTGGCATCGCACGTCAAGATGTTGACTCGTCGCGTCGGAGGTGAGGGCACGGCTGCCATCATCTCCACTTGCAATAGGACGGAACTCTACGCGGTCGCCGACGACTCTATATCGGCGACTGAGGAGATGACCGCATATATGCTCTCTTTGGCAAGGAGAGGATCCGCATCGAACGGCAGCCCGAGAGCCGAGTTTGATGTGTCGCCCTACTTGAGGACCAAGACCGGATACGATGCGATGCACCATCTGTGTCGAGTCGTAACCGGCCTCGATTCGCTGGTGACGGGCGATCACCAAGTAGCTGGGCAGGTGACGCGTTCGTTCAGAGCACTCGCTGATACCGGCATCCGTGTGCATCCACGGCTGTCGCGCATGTTTCACGTCGCCTTTCGCGCCGGGCGCAAGGCGAGACGCGAATCTGGTCTGGGATGGGCGCAAGTCTCGATACCTACCTTCGGAGTACAGCTACTGGAGCGTGAGATCCGAGAACTGAGCGGACGTTCTGCGCTGCTAGTCGGAGCAGGCGAGACTGGCAGACTCACCGCCATGGCGCTGATGCGCGCCGGCATCGGCGAGATGCGCATCGCAAGCCGCACCACGGAGAGGGCGGAGGGGCTCGCATCAGAAATCGGTGGCGTATCCGTCGATCTGCGCAACGTGGCAACCGCGATGTCCGATGTCGACATCGTCGTCACCTGCACTGCTGCCGAGATGCCCGTCATAACCGAGGACGATGTCCGCGATGCCATCCGGAACCGAACCCAGCAGCTTCACCTTCTGGACCTCGGACTGCCACGCGACATCGATCCAAAATCAGATTCAGTTGATGGCGTGAATCTCTACACGCTCGACAATCTCCTCGAACTCCAGTCCGAACATCGTAAGAACATCGCTGAAGCCAGCGAAAAAGCCGAGAATATAGTGGCAGAAGCCGCCGCCGACTTCATCGCAGACATCGAAGTTCAGCCTGCTTTGAAGGCACTGGGAGAGCGTGCAGAGGCGGTACGCATCCAAGAGCTGCAACGCACCATCGGCAGAATGCCACACCTCACCCAATCCGACCGCGAAAAACTCGACGCGATGACTCGATCGATAGTGAAGCAACTCATATCAGAGCCGATCCAACAGATACGATCATCGAATCGATGATGCCGCGGCAATAGCTCCACAGGCATCTTTCAAGACTCCAGATGGATACCGACAAATCCCAATTGCTCTATAGATCAGCATCCGAGATGCTGCCTGGAGGGGTGAACAGTCCGGCTAGGGCATGGGGCTCGGTCGGTGGCGATCCCCTCTTCTTCGAACGCGGGGAAGGATCACGCATCTGGGATGTCGACGGCAACGAGTTCATCGACTACGTGTGCTCTTGGGGTCCTCTGATTCTCGGACACTCCCACCCTAGCGTCGTCCGTGCTGCCGAGGACGCGATACGCAGTGGATCATCCTTCGGCGCGCCCACTCGAGCGGAAGTTGACACCGCGCAGCTGATCGTGGATGCGATCAGCTCAATCGAGATGCTCCGCTTCGTCAATTCGGGCACCGAAGCTTCCATGTCTGCTATCCGATTGGCCAGAGCAGCCACCGGTCGAGACCTGATCTTGAAGTTCGAGGGCGGCTATCACGGACACGATGACGCGCTGCTGGTGCGAGCCGGCTCCGGAGTGGCGTCTCAAGGAATCGCCGACTCTGCTGGCATCAACTCCAAGCTCGCAGCAGACACGCTGGTCGCACCGTACAACGATCTCCAGAGTGTCGAACATCTGTTCGATAACCACCGCGGCAAGATCGCCTGCGTCATCGTCGAGCCGATCGGCGGCAACATGGGAGTCGTGCGAGGGGATCCTGCATTTCTCGCGGGACTTCGCAAGATCACTAAAGAGGACGGAGCACTGCTCATCTTCGATGAAGTCATCTCCGGCTTCAGAACCGCATACGGCGGGGCGCAATCGATCTATCGGATCACACCCGATATCACCTGCCTCGGCAAGATCATCGGCGGCGGCTTCCCTGTCGGCGCTTACGGCGGCGGCAAAGAAATTATGTCGCACGTGGCTCCCTTGGGCGACATGTATCAGGCCGGAACGCTGTCAGGCAATCCGGTAGCGATGGCAACCGGCGCTGCCACGATAAGAGAGCTTCAAAAGCCGCGCGTTTACTCTGATCTTCAGTGCAAAACCGATCGCTTGGCAGACGGCTTGAAATCGGTATTTTCACAAGCCGAAGTTCCTGCCACTATCAACAGCGCATGCGGAATGTTGACCGTCTTCTTCACCCCTAACTCGGTGACCGACATGGCATCGGCTTCAGCTACGAATCGTGATCAGTTCAGCAGGTTTTTCCACTCGATGCTCGCCCAAGGAATCTATATTCCACCCTCTCCATTCGAGGCATGGTTCATCTCACTAGCTCACAGCGATGACGACATCGACCTTACCTTGGAAGCCGTCAGGAAGTCGATCTAATCAAGGTTATACGGCTCTGGTAAGCCAACGCAGGGCACAATCAAGACTGCGAAAGCGTCTGACGAGTTCGGACCAAAGAACTCTCATCCCCGATAGGTCGTTATCGCCTCGTACATCAATGAGGCGCCGAACTCTAACGCGTCGATGGGAATCCGCTCGTCCGCGCCGTGGAACAGAGCAGTGAAGTTCAGATCGGGCGGCAGGCGCATAGGTGTGAAGCCATAGGTTTCTATGCCGATCGTCTCGAACCACTTAGCATCCGTTCCTCCTGCAACCATGAAGGGAATCGCCTTGCTCCCCGGATCGGATCTTTCCAGTATCGCGGAGAGGAACGGCATCAACGACATATCCACTGTGGACGGACCGGTGTCGTACCTGGCAACCTCTATCTCCGGCTCCTCGCCGACTATCTCTCTAACCTCGCGGACTAAGTCGGACCGACCTGAACCCGGCAACAGGCGACAATCCAACAGCAGCGACACCTCGGCAGGAACTGCATTCTCTTGCCTACCGCCTTCGATGATCGTGGGGTTGATCACATTCCGCAGCATCGGCTCGAACATCCGCGCGTTCTTCCCTCCCATCAGCTTTAGAGCAATCCCTATGGTAGGCTGGTGCATCGCCAAACGCATAACCGCGTTGGCTGGAAACGGGAGGTGTGCCGCCAATCCACGCGTCATCTCGCGAGCCGCATCCACCACTCGATATCTCGGCTTATGTCTTTCGAGACGATGCAGAGCAGAAGCAGCCTTGCTCATCGCAGTTCCGCTGTGAATCTGAGAGCCGTGACCGCCCAAACCTCTGAAAGTCACGCGCAGTCTACAGATGTGTTTCTCTGCCACCATAACGGGATAGAAACGCTTGCCGCGAATGTAAGTCGTGAAGCCTCCGACTTCACCCAGAGCATGCCGCGCTCCCTCGAATAGTTCAGGATGTTCTGCGACTAGAAACTTGGCGCCGTGGACACCGCCCATCTCCTCATCCGCGACCGCAGCCAACACAATATCTCCGGGTGGCGTGAACGCATCCTGTTTCATCTTCAATATCGCGTGCAGCATCATCGCCAATCCGCCCTTCATATCCACCGCGCCTCGACCCCATACGCAGCCGTCGGCGATATCGGCTGAGAATGGATCATGGCTCCACGTCTGTCCCTGCACTCCGACAACGTCGATATGTCCTTGAAGCAGAAGAGGAGGCGCACTGCCTGAGCCTTCGACGCGCGCCACGACGCTAGGACGATCAGGGGCAGCATCAGAGGCTAGAATTCGAGACTCGATCCCATGTCCTTCAAGCAGCGAATGCAGCCAGATCGCGCACTCGCGTTCTTGGCCCGGAGGATTGGACGTGTCAAACCGAATCAGTTGCCGCAGCAGATCGACTACAGTCGACAACTCGCTAGAAACCGCAGCACGCACTCTTGCTAAATCCTCCGATTTCTACCTATTTTCCATGAAAATAGTGCTCGCATAACCCCTTGCCGTTACTTGAATATGTCGGGCAAACCGTCTATGGAAACAAAGGAGTCGGCGCATTTCGGCATGCTCACGCGAATCTACCGAGACGTTCTGAGCCGCATATTGCGAGGGAAGGTGCTACGCTCCCTCTACGGAGTTTACGGAAGTGATGTCGCCGTCATTGCGGCGGCGGGTGTACTACACTCGCGAACCACGTCGATCATGATTCGGCATCGAGATTTCGGGACGGCGGTGGCACGGATCAAGGAAGCTGGATGTCCAACTCCAATTCCGCAACGATCGAATCGAACCACTCCAAGACTTCGGGGTGGTAAGGAATCCCGTTCTCCGATCTGTCGATACGCTCTTCTCCCTCGATCTGACCCGGGTAGACCACTCTCTCATGGCCGGGCGCGGGCGGAGTCGCAGCCAGCCCGCCGAGAAACGCGTCCATGTCATCGAGGAATTTATCGAGGTCCGTAAACGCGTCGATCCGATATGCGGAGAAGAAGTGTCCGCCGCTATCGGTGATGAATCCGGGGCCGTTACCCGATAGCGTGCTCGTCATGATGTCGACGATGCAGGATATGGCATAGCCCTTGTGAGAGCCGTTCTCACGAGTGCCGCCGAAGGGCAGCATGTACCAGTGGCGTCGCTCGCCTCTGATGTCTTCCTCTGGCACCGGCTCCTCCTCCATGATCGGGGAGCCGTCGTCGCGAGCCAGCCAGCCGGGAAGAATGGGAGCGTTCATCCGCTGGAGCAGACGGATCTTGTTGCCCGCCACCTGTGTCGTCGCGGCATCGAAGACGAAGTAAGGCTCCGTCCTCGCAGGCACCGCCCAGGCCAACGGATTGGTTCCGAATCTCGGCTCGGCACCGAACGTCGGAAGCATCGCGAATCCGCCGCCGCCAGTCATACACACTCCGATCATGTCGTGCTCGATCGCACGCACAGCGTGGTAGCCGGCGGCACCCAAATGACCCGAATTCATCAGCGTAGCAGCACCCATCCCATACTCTTTAGCCTTATCGATCACGATGTCCATCACCCGCGGAGCCTGGTGCAGACCCAACCCTCCGTCGCCGTCGAACGATGCGGTGACTGCCGACTCGCGGATCAAACGCATCTCGGGGGTAGGGTTGATGTTGCCCGCCTGATACCCCTGCACGTACATGCGCAGCATATTCGACACTCCATGAGTGTCGACGCCGTTCAGATCGGCGTACATCAACACATCCGTAGCCAACGCAGCATCGGAATCTGAAAGGCCCATAGTACGGAATATCGTGTCGGTCGCGGCGCGCATCCGATCCGGCATGACGCGGATCGCCTCATCTTCTGGAACATGGAATCGTTCAAGCATCTCTAAGCGTCACCTCGGAGCTTTCGCAATCTATAAGATCATCGCCGCGCATTGTGATCCAATGCGTAGCGGCAAGTTGTGGCACATCCTACACCATCGTGCGTTCCAATTTATGCCGATCCATCAACATTGAAGCTGCTCGGCATTGCCGCTTCTCATCGGACAAAGGGAAGTAGCGCAGCACTGAAGAGGCTCTCCAAGCGAGTGAAATCGCGGGAAGCCGACGAAGAAGAACTACATCACGATTACGAGTGGTGATGTGTGCTTGCTACATGCCACGCCCGGAAGAGGGTTCAGGACCGCGCCGAACTTGAATCAGAGTGAGGGATTCGTCGGAGTGTCCGCCATGATTCGGCTTCAGAAAATTGCTCATCAAAATTCCCAAATCGCAAAAACCATCCGTTTTAAGCACGGTTTGTCGAATGGTGCCCACGTAAAATATCTACTGTTGTAGTTCAACTTCTTATAAAGGGCTTCACACAAGCCAAGCAAACAGGTGAGTGGAGTGGGAGGATGTCTAAGGAGGCTTGAAGACATCCCCCCAACAGTGGCAGGTGACTTCAGTTGTCACCTAAGCCGAAGCGACAGCATCTTCGGTGCCGCATGCCGTAGCGGCACCGGCTGTCGCAAAATATGGGAAGTGATGCGGCGTGCATGTGGAATTACGGACAAAATCACTGTACGGATGTTCATATGATTATAGATCGTGTCTGATCATAGTGCTAAAATCATCTAGTTACGCCATATTTCCAGCTATTACCGTCCTTTATCGCACCTTTGCCGTCTGATGCCTGTCTTGAATACCGGTAGTTCCCGCCAAGGGTACCGGCTTCGCTTCACGCGCCGCCACACCTCCGTTCAGATGAATCAGCGCCGTATCGAGCCGGCTGGAGAGGATGCGCAAAGTGCTGATCAAGCGGAGACGCCGATACTCGGGAATATCGATGCTCGCAAGCTGTTCGAAACGCCCAGCGAGCATAAACGCCGCTTCCTGAAGACCTTCTAATCCACGATTGACCGCCGCCGAGGTCTCCCGAATATCCAACGGCTTTAATGACGGCTTCTTGACGTGATCCCGCCGCTTGATCGGAGCGGCGTTCCGAGTTTCCGGCAAGGGATATTCAATGCCCAGCATGCCCTTGATCAGAGCACCGACCGACTTTTCAGGATTCGCCTTCGCCTTCGATACCAACTTTTCCACATGCACGCTGCTGAGACTCGATTCGATGAACGGCTGAGCGAGCTCAATCTGACGCTCGTGACCATCAATGTCAGCGATGCACCGCGCCTCCTTAAACGTCAATCCGCCATCGTCGACCCGCCCCCGCAACTCCTGGGCAAGCGTCTTCAACAGACTCTCGTAGTGATGGATCGTTCCCGCCGTTATTCCCGTCCTTCTTGCCAGTTCCTGTTGGGTGATTCCATACTTCTCTCTGAACGTCATTAACGACTCTGCCAACTTTATAGGGGGCAGAAGAGATGAGAAGTATTCGTCAGCCACCCGCAACTCTTCGCACTCTCGATCCGATACTCCACGCTTGACGATGCACTCGATCCGTCGTTCGCCCGATCTCTTCGCGTCGTCCAAGTTGCTCTGTCCCGAGAGTAGATAGAAGTTACCCTTTTCTACCATAATCACGGGCATCCGACGATGCCTCCGTCTGCGAGACCAAGCTCTCCGCTCGTTTCCGTAAACGGGGCGCGATGGAATCGGTTTTATCTTCTCGATTGCTATCCGCACTTGCCGTATCGCCTCCTTAAGATCGACGCGAAAACAATTGATGCACTCAAATATCGTATTTCCATCATTTAATCCAAAAAATCGTCCCAAACTGTCCCAAGAAAATTTGGAATGTTCCAGCAACACATCCGGATTTGGAATACGATTAGGGTATACTCGGATTTGAATTGCAACATAGAATGCTATCCAGTTCGAAATCATGACTTCCGAACCAAACGTCATTCCTCCGTACGTTCCGCATCGCACATTCACGACGTTTTTGGAATTTCTAATTCCTGGAATTCCAGACCGTATAGACAGATCGGTGTTCGATTCCAGATTTTCTGGAAGTGCCGCATCTCAGATTTCGAGCACATTGAGGGCGTTGGGACTCATAGATGCTGACGGCAAGCCGCAAGAGGATCTTTTCCGTTTGGTCAAAGCCCAAGGCGACGAGCGAAGAAGCATCAAGCGTGACATTCTCAAGCGCTACTACACGCCTGTATTCCAACTTGATCTGGAACATGCCACAAGAGGACAGCTTCGACAGGCGCTCCGAGAATTTGGAACTACCGAATCCATGCTCGTCAAGTGCGAATCTTTCTTCATCCATGCAGCGCGAGACGCCGGCATCCCGCTTTCTCGACATATACTCTCGCACCGCACACGTTCCAGTCGCGCCAGCCGCACCAGAGCCGATTCCAAAACCGTCAAAACTGTCAACCGACAACTCGCGCCGATGCCTCAACCCGCATCCGTTCCGGCCTCGACGCAAAAGAACGACAACGATGTCGCAACAATAATGTCTCTAGTGCTGGAGAAGTACCCAGAATTCGATCCGAACTGGTCCAGCGAAACTCAAGAAAACTGGATTGAAGGAATTGAACGGCTCACAAACGGAGCCTTCTCCAGACTCGGGGAAACCCAAGGAGCGGCGCGCTGAATATCACCGCCGCGAATGAAGCCGCAACAGCCGATCCCAATACCGAGGTCGAGTTCCTCGAAAGTTTGGAAGAGTTACAGACTCAACTCGATGCCGGACTTCACACCAGCGCATCTCTGACCGTCTACAGCCACGGTAAAAAGCTTATCGACACCGTATCAGGATCGCCTGTAAACATCTACGGCGATCCCATACAGCACGATCTCGAACTGCCGCTCTACAGGGCATTTTCATGCGGCAAAGCCCTAGTCGCGGCAACCATCTGGCGGCTGATCGATGCCGGTATAGTCGAGATCGATGAACCGATAGCACAGTGCTGGCCGGAGTTCGCGCAGAGGGGAAAGACAACCGTCACTCTTCGCCACGCGCTGACCCACACATCAGGGTTGCCCTTTGAACCCGCCCCTATCGAATGGCCAGACTGGGGACGCGTGACGGACATCATCGCCGGACTGCCGCTCGAAAGCGAGCCCGGAAAAATCATCCAGTATCACGCTCTCACCTTCGGCTGGATCGTCGGAGAGATTGCATCACGCGCATCAGGGCTGAGTTTCGACGAGGTATTCGAACGCGAGGTGAAAACGCCGCTACGTCTCGAAGATACCTTCTTCTCGATCCACCCCGATGACAGATCAACTCTCAGACGAGTGACAAATATCAGATCATCTTCCGACTATTCAGTCCCTAACATGCCCGAAAACATGGATTGGCTGCTCAAGCACGAAATCAGTGCTCCGGGTGGCACGTGTGTAACCTCGTCCAGCGACTTGGCACGCCTTTACGCCACCGTCTCGAACGACGGCGTAACGACCGATGGCGACCGATGGATCAGCAGCGAAGCGGCATCGAACGTGTACAGAATCCATAAACATGGCTACGATATCGAAGACATGACCGAAAAACTCGTCGGACAGGGCGTATGGCTCTCGGTAGGCGATCTAGATCGAGCGGCAGCACCTATCGAATCAAAGACATTCGGACACGGCGGAATGGCTACGTCCATCGCCTGGGGTGACCCGGAACACAGCATCGGCATCGCCTTCCTGACCGACAAGATGATCCCCGAAGATCAAAACATATGCCGCCTCAACCGCATCTCGGCAGCGGTCAGACACGACTTGGGGATACCCGTCGGAGAAGTGGCTGAGATGCCTTGAAAACTCTGCCCGCGTGTGTCTTTCCGAACGCGGGGAATAAGGCGACGTGTCAGTAAGATACTAAAGCGGTACTTATCACAAACTCGCCAGATCGCCCCAGCGCTCTCCGCTCTTGGTGTCAGCGAGAAGCGGTACCTGCAGCGACATCGCGGCCGGCATCAGCTCGTGCGCGATCGAAGCGACCTCCTCAATTTCGCCAGGAGCCACCTCGAAGATCAGCTCGTCGTGAACCTGTGCCGTCATCCGCGAACCCAAGCCGCGATTCGTCAGCTCCTTAGAGATGTTGATCATTGCGATCTTGATCACATCCGCCGCGGTGCCCTGAATCGGCATGTTCACCGCGACTCGCTCAGCCGCCGCTCTCCGAGCAGCATTGCCTCCTCGCAGATCGGGCAGGTAGCGTCTCCGCCCTGAGATCGTCTCCGCGTAGCCCCGCATCTTCGCCAACTCTTTCTGACTCTGGATGAAGTCGCGAATGCCCGGATACTTCCCGAAATAGAGAGCTATGAATTCACGTCCCTGCTTCTGCGTCAAATCGGTCTGGCGCGCCACCCCCGACGGTCCCAATCCATAGATGACTCCGAAGTTCAATATCTTCGCTATGCGGCGCTGATCCGATGTCACATCTTCAACGCCGTACATCGCCCGGGCTGTGGCATCGTGAATATCCTCACCGTCTCGGAACGCCTTCAACAGACCCGGCTCTGAAGACATGTGCGCCAGAATCCTCAGCTCGATCTGCGAGTAATCGGCAGACAGCAGCATCCAGCCCTGATCAACCTCGGTGGTGAAGGCGTTCCGCACCTCGCGCCCCAACTCGGTACGCACCGGGATGTTCTGAACATTCGGATCGTTGCTAGCCAGCCGGCCCGTCGCAGATCCGGCCTGATTGAACGTGGAGTGCACGCGACCGGTGTCGGGATTGATCATCTTCGGCAGCGCATCGGCATACGTGGACTTCAGCTTCGAAAGTTCTCGGAATCTTAGAACGCCAGATATCAGCTCGTAGATTCGGTCATCCAGCCCTTGAGTGTTCAAGAGTCTGTCCAGCGCGTCGGCATTCATCGACCAGCCGGTCTTGGTCCTGCGAGTCTTCGGAGCGCGCCACTCATCGATCAGGATCTCACCGATCTGCTTGTTCGAAGCTATATTGATACTGCGGCCTCCCAGCAACGCGCTTGTAGCCTGCTTGATCACATCGATCTCACGGCCTAGCCGCTCCGAAAACGATTTCAACATCACTTCGTCTACAGCCATGCCCGCGCGCTGCATATCCACAATCACTGGCAGAAGCGGCATCTCAATGTCTTCAAACACGTGACGCGCGTTGTTCCGATCAAGTTCACCCTCGAAGTGTTTCCATAAACGCCAAGTGAAATCAGCGTCTGCCGAGGCGTAAGGGGCAGCTTCAGATATCGGCACCTCGGCCATCGTGATCTGGTTGCGACCTGTCCCGATCAACTCTGTTATCGGAGTCATCTCGGATCTGAACAGATCCAGCGCCAAGTCTTTCAAACCGATTCGATTCCGACCGCACAGCGAAGCTGCAATCATGGTGTCGAACGCTAGATTCTCGACCTCTACTCCGGCGCCGCGCATCACCATCACATCGAAATTCGCGTTGTGCGCCGCCTTCGGCACTGACCCGTCCTCGAACAGCGGAGCCGTGATTTCCAGCGCGCGAGCCATATCGATCTGCTTTCCCTCGCGGTGGCCGACTGGCACGTACCACCCCTTGCCCTCGACGTTCGAGAACGACATTCCCACCATCGCATCGCGCATCGCGTTAGTTCCGAGTGTCTCGGTATCGAACGCGAAACCCTCGGCGCCGCCGAGTCGTTCCACTAGTCTCGACAACTCATCTTCAGAGCTCACCACCTCGTAATCACCCGACTTCACCGCATCTGACGCTGTCGACCGAGAAGATTTGCTCCGTGCGCTGAACAGTCTCTGTTGCCGTCCGCCCGCCTGCGATGGCAGAGGGAATTCACCCTTTGCAGCGTCTTCCGGATCGGGAATCTGACGGACTATCGATCGGAACTCCAGATCCATCAATGCCTCGACAACCTCTTCGCGGTCGTAGCGTCCGAATCTGGCATCGTCGAAATTCACATCGATCGGCACATCCTTCACGATCGTCGTCAGCTTCAAACCGTCGTACGCGATCTTCTCACCATCGGCCAGTCTTTTCATGATGCCCTTCGCGCCGCGCAGCTCAGCGGAAGGAATCTCTCCGACGGCATCGAGATTCGCGTACAGATTGTCGAAATGTCCGAACTTCGACAACACTGTCCGTGCCGCCTTCTTACCCACTTTGGGTATCCCAGGGATGTTGTCCGAAGGGTCGCCTTCCAGCGCCTTGATCTCAGCAACATACTCCGGCCCCAGTCCGTCGTAACGCTCACGTACCGATTCCGGGTCGTAAATCTTCACTCTGCCGTAACCCGAGTACATGAGCAGACGCGTCATGTCGGTCACGAGCTGCAGCTGGTCCGCATCGCCGGTAAGAATCAACGACCGTATTCCCTCAGCCTCTGCGCGACTCACAATCGTACCGACTACATCGTCTGCCTCCCAGCCATCGATCTTGTAGACAGGCACCTTCATCGCAGCCATGATTCCCTCGGCCATCGGTATCTGCTCATGCAGATCCGGATCGATCGGCGGACGATGTGCCTTGTACTCTTCGAACAACTCGTCACGGAAAGTGGGAGCGCGAGTGTCAAATGTGACTGCGATGTGGGTAGGCTTGTGATCTCGAATCGTCCTGATCAGAGTGGTCAGAAACCCGTATGCGCCGCGGGTGTCGACGCCTGATCCGGAGGTGAGCCGACTAGGTATTGCGAACCACGCGCGAAAGACCATCGAGTGGCCGTCAATTACCAGCAGAAGCGGCGGGCGATCAACATCTTCGATCAATGAAGTCATATCTGAACCAACCCTGAGAATTAGGCTGTGGAACAGCCGCGGATGTTGTGGCTGATTATATGGATAAGAGGGTAGATCAGAGAAAGCGCGAGGCGACTCAAATAAACGGAGGTGCTGGAATATTACAATATGAACCTAGGTCTGAACTGATCAGCAAGAGTGCTCCTTGCACGGATGAGCACCACACATGCATGCATACATACATGAATAAAGGAGCAACCGCTTTGTATCGCCGATTGTTCATCGCTACTCTCTTCGCTCTAGCGTCGCTAGGTGCTGTCGTCGCCTTGTTCTCAACTTCAGCCATCGTTTCGGCTCAGATCGCGTTGACCGTTTCCAAGGATCAGCCCGAACTGTACACCAGAGCCTTCGTCCAACAGGCTTTGGACTACTACGACGCGAATGGACGGCAGGCGACCATCAACTACTACAACTCCTCCACCAGTGTCGACGGCGAGTGGTACGTATTCATCTGGGACTCGAACGGAGTCGCGTTGGCGCACCCTACGGTGCCGGAGACTGTGGGCACATCACGTGTGCACGTGACGGACATCAACGGATACCGGTACGGACCTGACATTTTGAGCGCGCCGATGGAAGGGAACTGGGTGAGCTATGTGTTCCAAAATCCTGCTGATGGCGGCGCGCTGCAGCAGAAGCACACATGGTCTGTCAGGCATGACGGGCTGATCTTCTCATCCGGCTGGTACGAAGATGCAGATCACTCAGCGCGAGAGCGTACCGATGAAGCGGCATCTCTGCTGCGTGATGCACTTGAACTGTTCGATTACGGACGGCAGAGGGGATTGGCTCTGGCGGCTCTTATCATCTCGCTGCTCGCACTCGAGGATGCCGATGCCGACTCTCAGGTGAGCGAGGATGAACCTGACCTGTACACCAAGGACTTCGTCCAACAGGCTCTGGACTACTACGACGAGAACGGACGACAGGCGACCATCCGCTACTACAACTCCACCGCCAGTGTCGACGGCGAATGGTACGTATTCATAGTCGATGAAAACGATCTGGTCGTCGCCCACCCCACCATCCCGGATACCATCGGAGAGGACTTGAAAGGGGCTGTGGGAACCGACATCAACGGATACAACTTCGGCTCCGTAATGGCATCTGCCACAGAGCAGGGCAGATGGATCTCTTACACCTACCTGAATCCGGCTCGTGGCAATGTGCAGGAGCAGAAGCACTCTTGGGTGATCCGTCGCGACGGGCTGCTCTTCGGATCCGGGTGGTATGAAGAAGTTGAACCTACGAAGCGCCAGCCGGCTGCATACACAAGGAGCTTCGTGCAGGAGGCGATAGATCGCTACGACGCTGACGGCAGACAAGCGACTATCGATTACTACAACTCCGACGCCAGCGTCGACGGCGAATGGTACGTATTCGTAGTCGATGAAAACGATCTGGTCATCGCCCATCCCACCGTTCCCGACAACATCGGGCAGGATCTGACGGGCCCGCTTGGAACCGACATCAACGGATACGAATTCGGATCGGAGATGGTCTCCGCAACAGAAGAGGGGAAATGGGTCTCCTACACCTACCTGAATCCGGCGCGTGACGATGCCCAGGAACAGAAGCACACCTGGGTGATCCGTCGCGACGGGCTGCTCTTCGGATCCGGATGGTACGAACGTTAGATCCATCACAGACTGCGCACACTCGCTCAAGGGAGTTGGACTTGCCGGCTGATCTGCACGGTAAACGCATATTGATAACCGGAGGCGCGACTGGTATCGGGCGTTCGACTGCGATCATGTCAGCGAGTTGCGGCGCATCATCGGTGGCGATATTCGATATAGAAGATGCGGCCGCTGTTGCGACTGTGGATGAGATCAACAGAGCATCTGCGGAATCAAGTGCTGTTGCGAGGTATTGGCACGTCGACGTGGCGGATCGTCTGAGTGTCGAAGGCGGAGTATCAGCGGCTGTGCAATGGATGGGTGGTATCGATGTCCTGCTACACTTCGCAGGAACCCTCCATGGCGCATACGTACCGCTCGAACTATTCGATGAGGAGACTTGGGACCGAGTCTTGGACATCAACCTTCGAGGCACCTATCTAGTCGCCAAGCAGGCCGTCGCGCAGATGAATACCCAGCCCTACGGCGGAGCGATCATCCTGACCGCATCCGGCGCCGGGGTCACAGGAGGCTCTTCGTCATACTCCTATGCTGCTAGCAAAGGCGCAGTCCACGGCTTCACCATGGTGATGCAACGCCACATCGATATGAGCAAGATCCGAGTCAACGACATCGCTCCAGGGCGCGTTCGCACTCCCTTGGTGATAGATAACCTGCGTCATCAGCTAGAGCTGACAGGCGACCAGAAATTCTACGATCAGCAGATGTCGGAACTAACCGAATCCGACGACGTGGCTCGCATCTCTACCTTCATGGCAAGCGACGCTGCCAGGCTGCTGCGCGGCACGGTCTTCACTGGGTAACGCAGATCAGGAGGCTACATGCGTGTGGGGCAGAAACATTAAGTCCTGCCCTCGTGCTTGACATGGGGCGAAGCAAACGTCCCGTCAGGGATTAGCTTGCTCCTCAACCAGCGAGTAATCGTTGTACGCGTCTGAGAAGGCGATCCTCAAATCCTCGCTCACCTGCTGAAGTCGGTCTACCGCGACTGGCGGTATGTTGCAGTTTCCGGTAGTTGCACAATCGCCGGCGTACTCGGATTGGATGTCGTGCAGATCACCGCAAGCCTTCACTATCGCATCCGAATATTTGCCATCCGGCAGCTGCGAGAGATTACCCCCGAAACACGGGCCGTGCTGGAATGAGACTCCGTGCCACTCAACTGGGACCTCTGCATTCTGCATCTTGGATATGTGACGCTGGAGATACGGGTTGATCCAGCTGGGAGTGGACGCCTTCAGGAAATAAGTGACCGGCTCTTGGCGAATCCTCACGATCCCCTCTTGCGCGCCCTTGTAAAAGCCAGGAAAGGCGATCGCCACCGGTATCGTCAAGACAACGATACAGACGATGATGAAGGTCAGGATAGAGGGATTTCGCAGCTGCCGCCTCAAACGTGCGAATACGCTGTCCTCATCGCCGAAGTCGACAGGACCCAGCTTCTGGAGATCACGTTTCCGCTGCTGGGCGGAAGCATCAGAATTGAACTCGCGATACTTCATCAATTTCGATTGTTCGAGAACTGCGTGCCCGTTATGAGATCAGACGGCGAGTGAAGCACCTCGAGCACGCGCGTACGCATAAACGCTATGACCAACGTAATATCAATCATACAATTCAGTCCTTTGACCGCGATCCCCAGTGGTCGGCGTCTCCGAGGACGGCAAGCATTCAACGCAATGACGGTATTCATCCAAAGGGATCCGAACGATATGAGGCGACGGCTGTAAAGAACATGTCTCTCCCGTTAGCCCTGATCCCGTCGAGACGTGGACGCAGTTGCGATCATCTCAGTCATCGAAACTCTCGAGCATCCGTATTAAGATATTCTCGCACTAATTCAACGCCACAACCATCAACCTCGCCATGACCAGTTCAACCAACCTATTCGACATCAGCGGCAAAGTCGGATTCATCACCGGCGGAAACGGAGGTATCGGGCTCGGCATCGCGCTCGGATATGTTCGGCACGGAGCTTCGGTAGCCATCGCGGCGCGCAACCCCGACAAGCTACGAGCAGCATCCGAGCAGCTCGCCGAAGCCGCGGACGGCGATGCATCCCGCGTACTCACACTCGAGTGCGACGTCACCGACCGCGCCTCCGTCCAAGCCGCGCTCGATGCCACGATGAATAAGTTCGGAGGCTGGGACATCATCGTCAACAATGCCGGTACGAACCGACGTTCAGACGAGCCGCAAAACCTATCCGACGACGACTGGCGATACGTCATCGACACCAACCTCACATCGATGCACAACGTTTCGTCACTGACCTTCCCGCACCTGAAAGAGAAAGGGGCGGGCAAGTACATAAACATAGGCTCCATGATGTCG
Source organism: Dehalococcoidia bacterium (assembly GCA_965214735.1). Classification (GTDB taxonomy): domain Bacteria; phylum Chloroflexota; class Dehalococcoidia; order Lucifugimonadales; family Lucifugimonadaceae; genus Bin127. The sequence continues at coordinate 27,364 of OZ243977.1, forward strand.
ATCTTCGGCACCGCCTACGCAGCCGCGTATGCAGCCTCGAAAGGCGGAGTGGTTCAGTACACCAAGTCGTGCGCCGTTGCCTGGGCTCGACACAACGTGCAAGTGAACGCCATCCTGCCCGGGTGGATAGTCACCGAGATGACCGACCAGTTCAAACAACTATTCCCAGAGCGCTACCAACTGGTCCAAGACCGCACCCCTGCCGACCGCTGGGGCGTTCCCGCCGATCTAGCCGGCACCGCGCTCTTCCTAGCATCGCCCGCCTCAGACTTCGTGACAGGAACATCGATACCCGTGGACGGCGGGTATTCGGTTTGGTAGGGACGGCAATACAAACGTCGATGCATCTCCTAACCCAAAATCATGCATATTCTGTGCATGTGCATCGATGTCAATTTCGCACCAAAACCTCTCGCACCCGATCCTCATACCCCCAGCCACTCGGCAGTCTACCCTTCTCGCCAAAAGAATCGCTGTCCGCCGCCATCAACATCAACCGAGTCTGCGCCTCATCCGAAAGATCGTCCCACACGATCGGAGACCAACCAGCCTCATGCGTCATCATGTCGTTGATCGCGTCGCAGACAGACTCGGTGTGCTCCTCGGTCGTGTAGCTCAAATCACCGAGATATGCCCTCGACACGCCGACACCAATCCACACCGTTCACCTGACGATTAGGTTCCTAATCGTCAACCGCGGGGCGGAAACGGATCATTGCCGTGACTATCCTTTCTTTGGATGGTCCCGTCTTGCTTGTGTATTACCAGCTCTGTGCCTTGGTTCTTACTAACCCGTCTAGCCACAACTATCGCTTCCTTCTTGTTGTCGAAGTGTTGAGATGCGCGGCTTGCACCATCTTTCTTGAGGTCCCATCCACCATCGGAGTTGGGCAGAACACGATGGGTACCGGTCATAAAGTATTCCTCTTCAATAAATCGTTAGCCTGGAATTCAGGAATCGATTCGCCGCAAACAGCCAGGAGTCTGCTTGGCTAGCGTCGCGCAAAGTACACACGGAGGCGCGACCAACGCCTAACTCTCATTCATCATCAACACCGCTTAAGGTCAATACATACACCACTGGCTCAATACCTGCATCTTCACCGCAGACACAACAATCCACGCCCTCACTAGATGCGGCCTTCAGCACAGCCTCACCGAACTTGGAACGCCCGCCATTGCTGTCATAGGTCGCCATCTCACCGCGCCCTTTCTACTTATACTTCTGCCAATCGTGCTTCGCTGCACCGTTCCGTTGTGGACCGCCGTCCTCAGGCTTTCGCACGATGATCAGATTCTTGAACCCGCGCAGGTAGAAGTTGTGCTTCACCGCACGGTAGTGCCAGATACCAGTGTCGAACTCTGATTCCGACGCGCCACGCAGATCAAGTCGACGGGCTCAAAACCTGCTTCCTCAGTGAGCATTTGATAAATCTTGAATCCCACAGGTGTGAACTTTCGCTTCACCCACTGGTCACCGATCAACCAGCCAAGCACCTTGCCGGGCCTCATCACTCGGTACAACTCGCGCGCTACCTGGCTTAGCGCGAAGTAAAACTCGCCGTCCTCTGCCGATATCTTGCCAATGTTTTCGGGGTCGTCCGAGTAGTCCACGTTGTCCCCGTACGGCGAGTCTATGAACACCATATCCACGCTCTCATCTTCGAGGGAAATTTTCCGAGCGTCGTTCCTCATGATGTCGGGGCGGGTGGGACTGATGTCATAACCGATCACCTCGCGCCCTTCTTCGTTGCACACATCGATCGTGGTGCCGCTACCGCACATAGGATCCAGCACGACGTCGCCCGCCTCCGTGTAGCGTTGCAACATGTTGTAGATGATGAATGCAGGTGTCACCCCCTGAAACTTGCTGTCGCCTTTCTTCGATTTTCCGTAGCTCTGAGTCGGGAAATCCCACAGCGTCGTAGCCTCCAAAACGGGCTTTTCATTTTCAGCCTCGGGATTGATCTTGTAGTACGCCTTGTCAACCTGTTTTTGGAATGCGTCCAGCCTCGATTTCAGCTTCTTGATCTCGCGGGTGATCTCCTTGTGAGTCTCAGCGGGGTCAGGGTGAACCAAGTCAGGCTTCACCATCTTTGATCTTGCAGCTTCAATCTCAACGATGGCTTCTGCCACCGAAACCGCCCGGCGTGAAAATGAGGGTCTAGCATCAGTGAGTGTCATCGCAAATCCTCCACGATTCTATGCAAATCCCGAATGTTCAAATGTTCAACTAACCCGTTCTTAAGAACGAACGTAGCATCCAGTTCACTTACAGCGATAACTTTGGGCGTACCCATCTTATCTTGCTTCAGAGAGTCGTCCTCATCCAGCGTCACGAAAAACACCTTGATGTCTTCCGTTCGAGCAGATTGCCCTAGGGCGTGTTAACACTAGCGTGTGGATCTGTGCTACGCTTTCCGCATGGAAATCACAGAATCTCAATACGAACGCATAGCTCCGCACCTGCCTGTGCAGCGCGGCAACGTCAGCGTCCCGAACCTCCAGGTTCTGAACGCGATCCTGTATGTGGCCGAGCACGGCTGCAAGTGGCGCGGGCTGCCGGCCCGGTTCGGCAACTGGCACACGATCTATACCCGCATGAACCGCTGGTCGAAGAAGGGGGTTCTAGACCGGGTGTTCGAACACCTTCAGAGAGAACAGATAGTGCGTGTCAAGCTGGAGGCGGTCTCTTTGGACAGCACCATCGTCAAGGTGCATCCGGACGGGACGGGGGCCTTAAAAAAAACGGACCCCAGTCGATCGGGAAGTCCCGGGGCGGTTGGACCACCAAGATTCATATGGCTGCCGCGGATGCTCGGACGGCCGTGACGTTCTCCCTGTCGCCGGGACAGGCGCACGACGCGCCGGAGGGTCGCCGGCTGCTCGAACGCCTCGGCCCGCAGCTCGGAAGCCCGCGGCTGCTGATGGATCGGGCATACGAGGGCGACGAGAGCCGCCAGCTGGCGCTGGACCTGGGCTTCGTCCCCGTGGTTCCGCCGCGCCGGAGCCGGATCGATCCGTGGGAGTACGACCGCGAGATGTACAAGCGGCGCAACGAGATCGAGCGGCTGTTCCGCCGGCTGAAGGGCTTCCGACGCATCTTCTCACGCTTCGAGAAGCTGGACGTGATCTTCACAGGGTTCATCATGTTCGCACTCATAACAGAGGCATTGCGCCAGTGTTAACACGCCCTAGCCTATCTGCGCGCCGACATGCGTAGAACCCGTCTGCGCGTCGCCTGTCGCACTTTCGCCGCCACCCTAGTCTGAGATTCGATCGTCATTGTGATCGGTATCGCGAAGATGAGCATGATCGCCATGAGTGCGTAGCCTGGTCGATACGAATCGGTGAAGTCGTGCATCAGTCCCACGAAGAGCGGTCCGGCAACTCCGAAGATGGAGCTGACCGAGCTGGCGATGCCGACGACGGAACCGTAGCTTTGACGTCCGAAGTAATCCGCCAGAATCGCGAGACGCAAAGGGATGGATGCACCGAATCCTAGTCCGAATCCGATGACGAACACGGGCAGGGGTATCAGCCCCCAGGAGATGCCTAGGAAGTCGGAATTTATCATCGCGAGTCCGGCGACGCCCAAGGTTTGAACGGCGAACGCCAACACCAGCAGCGACCTCTTGTCGAACTTGTCACCTATGAATCCGATGCCCGCCCTGCCGGCTATGTCTCCGATGGCGACCGCCCCTGCCGCCGCTGATGCCAAATAGATATCGATCCCGTACTCTTTAAGCGAAGTCAGGTGGAACAGGTTCGTCGAACTCACCAGTTGCCCCAGACTGGTCGCAATCGCCAACTGCCAGAACACTCGTAGCTGCAGCACCTCTCTCACGCCTATCGAAAGCTCTCGCGGTCGTCTCCTTCTAGATTGCCCGGATGCATCGCCTGATGCCGGCTCTGGATCTCCACCATCCGGCAACATGCCATAATCCTCTGGTCGTCTTCGCATGAGAAAGCTGACCGGAAATCCGAACAGCCAGAAACCAATGCCGATGGCAAACATGACTGGGCGCCAACCGTACGCGCTGATGGCCCACACTAGGACCGGTAATCCGACGGCCCCGACGGCTGAGAACGCCATCAATGTGGATAGCGCCCTCGCTCGCAGCCGAACGAACCAGTTTCCCACCGTTGCCACGAAGATTATGAATGTGCCGAACGACATGCCCAATGCGAGCAATGCAACCGCGACGTAGAACTGCCAAAGCGAGTTCATCGTGCTCATCAGGATGAACGCTGCGCCGGTGACCGCAATGCCGAACAACATCACTCGCTTAGGCCCGTAGCGATCGAGCAGAACTCCCACGAAGGGCGATATCATTCCGCTTTCACCCCTCTGAATCGATATGGCGGCGGCGAAAGAGGCTGCGCTCCATCCAGAGAAGGTTGAAAGGATGGGGTCTACGAATGCTTGGAATCCGCGCCAGAAGACGGCAGACGCATACCACTGCATGAATCCGCCGCCGGCAACGATCCACCACCCATAGAAGATTCGCGAAGCGCGTTTGCCTATCGTGGCTGCGCCTCCCTAGGCTCGATCAGCAGATGGCGTTCGAAGAACGGCTCGACGGCGCGGAGAAAGCCGAGATGGTTATCGCCCGGCACACGATGGCTGGCTCTGGGCACGTAGCACGCGGAGCTGCCCGGAACTGTTTCTACCATCCGACGCACAGTGTTCGGTGCAACCATCTTGGAGTTGCCGCCGATCACGAAGAGGGAGGGTGCGCCAACCTTGCCGAGGGCATCCCACAGTTGATCGGCGGTGAAGCTGACTCGGTGGAAGTCCAACAACCTAGGATCATGCTTCCACTCCCAGGAACCGTCGGGATCGATGCGGGTCGCACGCCTCAAGGATCTTTCGACCTGCTCGCGGGAACGCATCGGGCTCAGATCGGCTACGCGATCGACCAGCGTCTTAAATGAGCCGTCTCGAGGAAGAGCCGAGATGTATCGCCTGACTCCCTTGCGAGCCTCACGGCTCAGCTCCGGCGCAACATCCACGATCACGACGCTCTCAACATCTTTCGGTCGCTTCGAAGCGTATAGATAAGAGACCTGACCACCTAGCGACAGTCCGCAGAGCGAGAACTTCGATATGCCGAGCATCTTCTTGACATTCTCGGCGAGCAAGGTCAGATCCGACAGGTAGTGATGGGTGGAGTAGTCGGGATCGCTCGGTCTGCCGCTGTCGCCATGTCCTCGGAGATCGAGCGAAATGCATCTGAACCGCGTTCGCAGAGCAAGGCATATGAAGTCCCACGTGCGTGCGTGCTGCAGGAAGCCATGGATGAATATGATCGCCGGTTTGCCTTCTCCGCCCCAATCGACAAAGTGAAGATCGAACCCGCCGCCATCGAAACTCTTGTGCACGGGCGGTGAGGAATCCCCGATGTGCAATCCAGCGTTCAACGCCGCTTCGTGCGTGGGTTGGAATGATGTGTCTGTATCGACCACTGGCGCGGCGGTTGGGCATCTGACAATAGACTTCATGATACGACTACCTCTAAAGATCACACTTCAATCGGGCAAAGACGAGGCGTGAGTTGCGCATAGGCACGATGTTCGACATACCGATCAGGGTCCACTGGTCGTGGGCTCTGGGCTTCATCTTCATAACTTGGAGCTTGGCCAGCATAGCGTTTCCGATGCCGACTGGCATAACGGAGTCGCAACGCTGGCTGATAGCCGGGTTCATCACCATGTCGTTGTTCGGCTCAGTTCTGCTGCACGAATTGGCGCACTCGATAACTGCCAAACGCCTGGGGCACCGGGTGATGGGCATAACCTTGCTTATATTCGGCGGTGTCAGCCTGATCGACGAAGACCGACAAACCCCCGCTCACGACTTCATGATCGCCTTAGCCGGCCCGTTGATGTCGTTTGCGATAGGAGTGCTCAGTTTGCTGTTGCTGTCTGTGCTCTCCTCGCCTGGTGCGACGGGGCCAGCTGCCATGTTCGAAGGGTGGCTGCGATACATGGGTTGGATGAACCTCATTCTCGCGGCATTCAACATGCTGCCCGGCATTCCCTTGGATGGGGGCAGAGTGCTTGAAGCCGTGGTTTGGGGTGTCTCGGGAAACCGCGACATCGCGATGAGGGTATCAACCTTCGCCGGCAGGGCGGTCTCGATTCTCATCATCTTCTACGGCGTCTATCTGATATTCGTCGCGGGGAATGTAATGGGTGGGATCTGGCTGATCTTCATCGGAATGTTCATCGGCTCGGCCGCCTCCGGAGCATCGAGAAGCGCCAGTCGAATCCGCGCCGCTCGGAACGCGGTGGGCATCCAAGTCAGACAAGCGATGACACCTACTCCGACGGGGCTGGACGCTCGAATGCCGCTCCATCAAGCGGTTAGCAACGTGCTGTCCCGCTATCCCGATGCCGTAGTGCCGGTCATTACCGACGGGAAAGTATCCAGCTTCGTCACCCTTCGGGATGCGACCAGTCTTGGGATTAATACAGGTGTAGATATCAATCTCACCGTTGCCGACGTAGCTCAACCCGGATCGACGTTCCCTATTTCATCGGATCAGGACATCTCCATTGCAATTCAGACTATCGAGAGGCGGAAGGTGGATCGGTTGCTTGTGTTTGAAGGCTCTCAAATGATTGGGACACTGGGACGACGAGAGATATCGGAGCACATGAGTCGAGAGACGAGCAACTCAGTGCGTAGTACAGCCGAAGAGACGGAATGACGAGGTTATGCAGAGTGCCTCTTTTGCGGTAGCCTCGCCGCGTGAGGCAGACGTTTACGGGAATATCGCAGCTCGTCGATGTTCGCCAATTCCGATTAGACGCTGAGCGTCTAAGTCGTGCGCTTCGACGGCTAATGTGAATTTGTTGCCCTTTACGTCGATGAGCTTGGCGGTAGTCTCGATGCGGTTACCGGGCGGCGCTGGTGCGACGTGTTTCACATTTACGTGAAATCCGACAGTGAAGCCTCCTTCAGGCATGTTGGGTTTCAACGCCTCTGCCGCGGTGATCTCCATCTCGTTGATCATCGATGGACTGGACAGGGTACTGCGTGCCGCATCGTCACCAGGAGCGTAGAGCATCGAGTCGGCTACGGTCCAGACTCGCTTGCGGGTCAAACCGAGCGGGAAGAGTTCTGATAGTTCGTGCACTTGGGATCAGTGCGATGGATGCTGGTGGGATTGGAAATATACGCCCTCAAGGCTCGAGGGCGGACCTCCGGGCTCATCCGCCTGGCCGAATGCCAAATAGTGAGGCGGATCGCCTTCGAACACTAGAAATGCGCTCAAAGATGACGAAAGGGGGTTGTGACCGCCCATCCACTCGACTATAGGCCCGTCTTTGAGTTGCACCGGACCTTGCGTCACCGGTCTTCGCACTAGAGAATGGTCGATCGATTCTGCCCCGGGCTCGCCGACTCCCCAAACGACCACGCCGGAATAGTCTGCCGGGATCACGAAGCGCCATCTGGGCAACAACCCGCTCCTCGGTGAGACTTCGACCGCCACCCTGTCGGTCACGCCTTCAAAGGGATGGCGGATCTGCCAGTTGTAGAGGGTGTCGGGAGGCGCGTCGGAAGCGGTTCCGTGAACATGGCTGTGCCCGTGTTCGCCGGTGTGGTTGTGATGGCCGTGTGGCCGCGGCATCACTTGCCGAGCGCGCGGACGAGGCGACTCGTCAATCGGCTCTTCTTTCTCGCCGATTGATTTCGATGTATCACGCCTTTTCGCACCGCTACATCTAGGGCGCTTATCGCAGCCCTCACTTTTGCCGTCGTGTCGGCATCTGCCGGAGATTCGTCGATCGCTTTGCGTGCAGCTGTCACTTGGGAACGCACATTCGAACGGACGGCTCGATTCCTCAGCGTATTTCGCCTTTGCACGCGCAAACTCTTAGCTGCAGGCATGAAGCACCCTTCAATCTACGAAATTCATCAGTAAACAGATTCAACTAATTATACAAAATCGGAGCAACTTTTCGCTTCCGACACCGCCCTCTCCCCATTCAGTCTATCCGAATCACGGAATCGACCCCGGGCACTGTTTCAAGTCGAGAGAAGAAGTGCGCCAGCTGCTCGGCGCTCGTCGTGTAAACGGTTAAAGACACCGTGGTTTTTCCCATCTCTTCGCTGGTAGACATGCCGTGAAGGTTGATTTTCTCGGATCTTGCCACACCAGATAGATCGTTGACCAGGCCGATACGATCAGAGGCTTCAACCCGCAGACGTACGGGATCGGTGTCGTCTACATGCCCCCAAGCGACCTCTATCAGTCGGTCGGGATCTTTGGTGTTTTGCAGGTTACGGCAGTTGTCTCGATGAACGGTAACGCCGCGGCTACGGGTCAAGTATCCGGCTATTTCATTGCCGTAAACAGGTGAGCAGCACTTCGGTAAATTGACTTTCATGCCGCTCTGTCCCATCACGACAACCCCATTAGAGAGGTCTTTGCCCTTTTTCCGCCTCGCTGCCTGTTCTTCCGCCTCTATCTCGCCTTCCGAAGTCTTGTCCGCGCTGCTATCGGATATGGCCTTGACGACGGTTTGAACGATCGTCGATGGCTGTTCATTTGCCTTGCCCAGATCATCCACCAGGTCGTCGACGCTCGAGTAACTCATATGCTCCGTCACCGCTTCCGCGCTGACATCGTGTCCCATGCGTTTCAACTGATCTATTGCTTTATTCAGTTGCCGCCGTCCCTCCTTGAGGTTGGTCTCACGGGCCTGCCGGGCCTGCCTGGCGAACCATTGCCGAACCTTTGCACGGGCGCTGCCGGTTAGCAGATACCCTTTCTGATTGTCTAGCCAATCGCGACTGGGTCCCCTCTGCACGCGTGCCTTGCGGATCTCGACGGTGTTGCCAGACTCGAGCTGGGTGTTGAGCTTGACCAGCTTTCCGTTCACGATCGCGCCTACCGTGCTGTGTCCCAGTTCGGTGTGGATCCGGTACGCGAAGTCGAGCGGTGTAGCTCCTCGGGGCAGATTGATGATGTCTCCCGCCGGAGTGAAGACCTGTACATGGTCGGATCGGAGAATCTCCGTCTCGACGGAATCGATGAAGTCTTCAGTGCCGCTCGCTACACCATGCATCTCGATCACATCCTTCAACCAAGTCATGGTACGGTTGAAGTCGTCGGTGTATCCGCTCGTAGTTGCACCTTCTTTGTATGCCCAGTGGGCGGCTACCCCCTCCTCGGCGTAAGTGTGCATCGCTTTAGAGCGAATCTGAACTTCGAGTGGCGTACTGCCGGGTCCCCAGACAGTAGTGTGGAGGGATCGATAGCCGTTGCGCTTCGGATTGGATATGTAGTCATCGAAGCTGCCGGTGATCGCCTGCCACAATCCGTGGACGATGCCCAAGGCGTTGTAACAGTCTTTCTCGCTGTCGGTGATGACTCTTAAAGCGATGAGGTCGTGGATCTCGTCGAACGTTCTTCCCAGCTCCGCGTATCGCTTCTTCTTCTTATGGATGCTGTATAAGTGCTTTGCTCTGCCGGTGATGGAACACTTCACTCCGTGGTGCTCAACGATCTCGTCTCGAAGCTGCTTCACCGCGAGCTCTGTGAACTGCTCGCGGTCCCTCCTGGTATGGTTGACGAGGCGAGAGACTGTCTTATATTCACGCGGATTGAGATAGCGGAAAGCGGCGTCTTCAAGCTGCCACTTCATATCGTTCATCCCCATACAGTCCGCTATGGGTGCGTAGATATCCATAGTCTCTCTGGAGATCCGTTTTTGCTTGTCCGATTCTAGAGAGCCTAGGGTCTTCATATTGTGCATTCGGTCGGCCAGCTTGATCAGCAACACTCGCCAGTCTTCACCTGCGGTTACCAGCATCTTTCTCAAGCTGTGTATCCGTTGCTGTTCGCGTTGGTCGGCGTGCCTGCGTTTGACGCGAGATGGATCCGCATCCAGCATCATAAGATCTATCTGATTCAGCTTCGTGACTCCGTCTACCATTTGAGCCACGGCATAGCCGAATCGCTGTTGCAGCTCGTCAATGGTGGTTTCGCAGTCCTCTACCGTGTCATGAAGCAGAGCGGCAGCGATTACATCTGAAGGCAACCGCCTCTCGGCAAGTATCAGAGTGACGTGAATCGGATGCTCGATAAAAGGCTCGCCAGATTTTCTAGTTTGTCCGGAATGCGCCTCGGCTGCGAACTGCAATGCAGACCATGCAAATTCGACTTGGTCGAGGGGCAAGTATCCGCGAACGGCTTCAAGCAGCTGAACGGCAGAGCGGCCCAGCTCTGGTAGATCGGGCGGTTCGATTCGCCCGTTGTGATGGGTTCCGAGTTTGTGATTGTTCGCCATTCGAGTCATATGGCGGAATTCACGCCGCGAATCGGGCAGGCTTCGGTAATTGATTTTATATGAATACACTGCCTCGCTGGCCGATATCTCGGTTCAAGTGTCCGTCGATGTATCTCAGACTCGAGTTCGATTCTCGTACAGTTAAATGATGATGGCGGGCACGTTTTGGTGTGCAGGGAGACGAGGCATCTTACAAGCGCAGGATTTCAGACAGATGCGAGGGAAGATGAATTGATTGAGAAATTCCCCACGCCTTACAAGTCGCGGATGATGCGGATATTGTTCTTGGCATCGGCAGTCATTGCGGTGATCGTTTCATTGCCATCTTTCGATGTGAGCAACATCGCCGCGCAGGCAGGACCCAGAATCAGCAAGATCGAACCTGATGTGGCAATCGTCACGGCCCGAGGAGGAGAGAAAGTTCTCCTGACGGTCGATGTCTACGGACTGGAAGGCGACAAGGACAACGCTCTCGCCGCAGACGCGTCGTTCGTTTGGTCAACTACGAAGGCAAGTTCAGCTCCAGCATCTGTCACCTCAGAAAGCAGATTCTCCGAGACTGATGCGAGTGCTGACGCAGACACAGACGCAGACGAAAGAGCAGTTCTCTACACGGCTCCATCTGCTCCGGGTTCTAACATGATTTACGTCAGCCTAGATCGGAAAGAGTGCACAAACGGAGGATGCGGCACCGTAATTATGGTGATAGTACGCCGTCCACCGTCCCAGCCGCCCGAGGATCTGCCACCCGTCAACCCATCGGTCCCCATACCTTCGCTCATCACAGATGCTTCTGGACGGATCTACTCTACCTTCACGCCTGTTGAAGGCGGAGAGTTCATCGGAGAAGGCTTCTCGATAAGAGCCGGTGCCGGAGCGGTTCACAGTGGTGAATTCATCGGCATCAGCATTTCTGAGGGTGCAGATGCCGACAACACTGGATCGACATCCCATCGCTACACGCTCGGCGGCAGCAAGTACGACATCTCGGTCATCAACTCTAGCGGAGAAGCAGTCGGTTCTTACAGCCTCAGCGCGGCGGCAGAAGTATGCGTGCCTATGCCAGATATGTTCAGGCCCAAGATCAGCGACGTGTCGCTCCTTTCCGTCAACGATAGCGGCACTCTGACGATATTGCAGTCGCGCATCAAGATAATTGGTGTGGGCATCGACCTTTGCGGTGCCGTTAGATTTCTTCCTGCCACAGTCGCGGTCGGGGTTGCAGGCTCTCCACCCGACTTCCCGACACCGGTGCCGACGACTGCTCCCGATACTCCGAACACGGGCGGCTGGTCGCCTTCACCCGGCGCGGCTGTACTTGCGCTTCTGCTCGGCATGGCGGTAGCGATGATCGGTGCGACTGTGCTGCTCGGTCGACGACGGGAATCGAAGTCTCGTCGCTGATATCGCTGAAGACAGTTAATTTCGAGTACGAAGGACGACGCTGAGCTCATCCTTTAAGTGGTGAACTAGATCGCCAGTCTGAAAGCGTTCAAAACAACGGCGACGGCGAGGCCGGCACCCAGGTCGTCGAACATGATGCCCCAACCTCCGGGCAACTTTTCCAACCTACGGATGCCGAACGGCTTCAGCACGTCGAAAACTCGGAACAGCACGAACGCGGCTACCATCCATTGCCAAGTGACCGGCAGGAATACCAACGCTACCCATTGACCTGCAAACTCGTCGATCACCACCAGGCTAGGATCGGGGTCCTCTGTCGATGCCAAGAGCGACGATGCCCAGATCCCGATCACGGTTGAGACGGCGATCAAAGGGAATAACCAGAGCACGCCGTCTTCTTCGCCCCAAGCGATCGCTGCGTAGATTCCCACTGCCACTGCACTGGCGAGTGTGGCTTTGGCGAAAGGAGTCAGGTAAGCGACGCCGAATCCGGTGCCGAATGCCGTCGCTAGGAACTGGAACGTTCGAGACGATGAAGATTCGCGACTTCTCACAGGTAGGGATGGGCCCACTCGAGAGTATCTTCGGTCCGCTTCGACGGATAGTATTCTGCACCAGCCCATCCTTGGTATCCCAACTCGTCGAGCATTTCGAAGAGGAAGGGATAGTTTATCTCGCCCGTGCCCGGCTCGTTCCTTCCGGGCGTGTCGGCGAACTGAATGTGAGCGATGCTCGGCAACAGACGGCGGACGGTCTCGATGAGGTCGCCTTCCATGATCTGCATGTGGTAGAAGTCGTACTGGAGATAGACGTTGGGATGATCCGCGTCGGCGATTGCCTTCATGCCCTGATCCGATGTGTGGATGAGGAATCCGGGTTGATCACGCGTGTTGATCGGCTCGATCAAAGCTTTAACTCCGACCTTATGAAGTTCATCTGCCGCGTAACGGAGATTGCCGATGTAGGTTTCGTACGCAATTTCGGGGTCTGATCCCTCGGGCAGCTGGCCGACACCGGTGTTGACGCCGATACAGCCCAGAGCCGAGGCGTATCTGACGCCCAACTCCACTCGTTCCTTGAAGAGGTCAGTCTTGTCGGGCTTCAAAGGAAGGTTGTTCGAACCAGTTTCGGGATCGGAAACAGGCAGATTGATGATGATGTGCTTCAGGTCATTGCGTTCTAGCCGCTCCAGAATCGCATCGATCGGATCTGAGTAAGGTGCCTGGATCTCCACTCCTTTGAAACCGGCATGTGCAGCCGCGTCGTATCGGTCGAGCAGGTCGTACTCATTGAACATGAATTGCAGATTGGCTTCGAGCTTGGGCATCTGCTGTATGCGATCCGATTAGACGGGATAACCCTTCAGGCAGACTTAGTCTATAGATCGGCTATCCGAATCCGCTTCATCCGCTTCAGAGAGGATCGATGTTAGCGACCGCGAAGGCGATAGCCGCGAAGGACAGCACGGTCAGGACGATCATCAAGATGATTGACATTAAACTTTCTCTATCGTTGTTCGGGCTAGAATCTTATTTTCAAACCATCTAGTCGCGTGTGGCAACCTCTATAGCATGATAACGCCCTCGCTCGCCGCTCATCACTGAACCATGCGTCTTCAAGACATAATGACCTCGCCAGTGCTGACGATCACGTCGGAACTGAGTGTGGCGGATGCCGCGCGCAGGATGAAGGAACGCGACGTGGGATCCTTGGTCGTTGTGCGTAAAGGCATAGTCGAGGGGATCATCACCAGCTGGGATGTCGCGGTCGGTTGTGTGGGTACTGGCGAGGATCCGGCGCGTTGCCCGATTCTGCTTTACATGAGCAGCCCAGTGCATACTGCCAGACCCGACACAGACGTCATGGAAGCCGCTCGTGTTATGGCGCAGCGGAAAATATCGCGTCTGCCTATAGTTGACGAAGCGGGACGCCCTCTAGGGATCGCCACATTCTCCAACATCAGCCGCGTCATGCAGCAGCTGGCGAACGACCTTTTGACTGGTTGGGATCGGATTCCTGATCCCGCGTCCACGGCTACGAGATCGGAGTAGCGCATTGTTCGAATCTGTCTCTGAACGGCTAACCGCTGCTCTCGGTACCCTGACCGGCAAGGGAAAGCTCAGCGAAAAAGATATCGACACCGCGCTGCGTCAGGTTCGCATGGCTCTTCTGGAGGCCGATGTCGACTTCAAGGTGGCGCGCGACTTCGTCACTGAGATTCGTGGACGCGCCGAGGGTACGGAGGTCGTCAACTCGCTTACCCCCGGGCAGTCAGTCGTCAAGATCGTCCACGAAAGCCTGGTCGAGATACTCGGCGGTGACAGCTTCGGACTTCAGCGCGCCGAAGAGCCGCCGAGCGTCGTTATGCTGGCTGGCTTGCAAGGAGCGGGTAAAACTTCCGCCGCCGCCAAGCTCGCTCTGAATATCCGGAGAGAGCACAACCAGGATGTATTGCTCGCGGCATGCGATCTTCAACGTCCTGCCGCGGTCGAGCAAGTGGTGACGCTAGGCAAGCAGATCGGGATGCCGGTGTATCACGAAGACGTTCGATCATCCAACCCGGTCAAAGTCGCCAGAAACGCGATTAAGGAGGCGCAGCGGAAGCGCATCTACTGGGTAGTGCTTGACACCGCAGGCCGACTCGCGATAGCCGACGATCTGATGAGAGAGCTGGAGGAGATCCGAGAGGCTGCTAAGCCGGTCGAGACGCTGTTGGTGCTTGACGCGATGACGGGCCAGGACGCCGTCGTGTCAGGCTCCGAGTTCAATCGAAGAATCGGAATCACAGGCATTGTCCTAACCAAGATGGACGGCGACGCGCGAGGCGGTGCTGCTCTATCGATGAAGAGCGTTACAGGTGTCCCGATCAAATTCGTGGGCGTCGGCGAGCGTCCGGACCAGTTCCAAGAGTTCCATCCCGATCGAATGGCGCAGCGAATCTTGGGCATGGGCGATGTCGCTACTCTTGTCGAGACAGCCCAGCGTGAGATCGATCAAGATGATGCCAAGCGCCTAGAGAAGCGCATCCGACGAAACGAGTTCGATCTAAACGACATGCTTGAACAGTTCAAGTCTGTGAGGCGGATGGGTCCTCTCTCAGACGTTTTGGGAATGATCCCCGGGTTAAATTCGATCAGAAGTGCGGCGAATCTGCGGAACGCGGATGAGCGGAGCCTTGCTCGTGTCGAGGCAATCATTCTCTCCATGACCCCAGAAGAGCGTGCGGACCCTACGATCCTCAACGGTTCACGTCGTCGTCGCATCGCTAACGGTTCAGGCACGTCGCCATCGCAGGTGAATCAGCTGCTGGGTCAATACCGCAACATGCGTAAGATGATGCGACGCTTGAATTCGGCATCGGGCGAGCGGGAGTTGATGAACATGTTCCGCGGCATGAGGTGAATGTCCAGTACCGCGAATGCCGTCTGGCAACCACATCATTTACAGGGACTTGCGCATCCTTTTCGATTATCATGAAATCTCATGACGCGCTCATACATTGAAGCGTTCTCCAAGACTGGACGGGTGCTTCTATCCCCTCGGCTGCACGATGCGCTGTTCTTCCTTTTTCTCGCCGGCATCCTCGCCTACGGCGCCGCTTTCGCGGCGTACATGCTCGCCAGCTTCGACCTCGTCAACCTGATCCGAGACGTCAACATCGACGACTCCTTCTACTACTACGAGATAGCTAGTAATTTGTCGGAAGGCAAGTTCTCGACCTTCGACGGCGGTATCACCCGGACCAACGGCTACCATCCGATCTGGATGCTGCTGATCACTCCCTTCTACTGGGTATTCGACAAGGAGACTGCTCTGTTCGCGATCAAGGCGTTCGAGATCATGCTGGTCGCCGGCGGAGTGGCACTCGTGGCAGTCGCCGCCCGGCTGGCTCGTCTGCCCTGGGTGTTGCTCTTTGCCGCGCTGCCTATACTCTACCAGCACCAGCGGCCCGCCCTCTTTTGGGGCATGGAGGCTGCCGCCGCTCTTTTCATGCTCGGTCTGCTCTTCCTCGCCGGTCTGCTTTACGCTCGGAACCCGATGCGCTGTAAGTGGCTTCTCGCGGCTGTGGCCTTCGCTCTTCCCTGGGTGCGCCTCGAGTACGTCGCGATATCGCTTGCCGTCACCGCAATGCTCTGCCTCGTCGAGTGGTCGCGGCATCGGCGCGCATCTGGCGCGTCTACGATAGCCACGATACGCGCTGCTACCCCCCCTCTGTTTCGTGCATTTGTTCCATTTCTCGCCGCCTGCACCGGCATTCTGACTTACTTCTTATACAACGGGATCGTGTTCGGCGGCATAGTGCCGGTGAGCGGGGCGACCAAGCAGGCCTGGTCTAGCGGCATTTGGGAGCAGGAAGGCGGATACAGCCTGGCGCGAAAATTCAGCAACACGTTGTTGCAGCACCACGCCTTCGGATCCGACGAGTTTCTGGCTATGGCTGCGATATTCGCCTCTCTGGCGCTGGTCTGGTGGCTCGCCCGCCGCTCCCGCGACCGTTCCGACTGGCTGGCGCTGGCGTTTCTGTTGTGCGTGTCCGGCCTGGCGGCGGGGCATCTCGCCAAATTCGCAGAGATCGTGCTAACCAAACACCCTAAATTGTTCCAGTATGTTCAATGGTACTTCGTCCCCGCTTACCTGATGATGGTGCTTGTATTACCTGTCGTATGCTACGTTGCGATCCATCTCGTCCGCCGTTTCGTCGAGCCGAAGACGGCCGGCGTTCTGAGCGTGGGAATTGTCGTTGTCGGCGCTGTCTTCCTGCTCCCGAGAACCGACTTCGACGGGCCGTTTGAGTTTGTTGATGCGTACAGCGATAATATCCGGCACGGATGGAATATCCCCAGCTACATGGGCGTTCAGATCATGGACCGCCTGCTTCCCGATGACAGTGTGGTGGGGTCGTGGGACGCCGGCGTGGTCGGCTACTTCTCGCGCTTTCCGGTGGTGAACCTCGACGGACTGGTGAATTCATACGACTACCTCCACGCGACGAACGCTATAAAGAAAGGTTATGCTGACTGGAGAGATAAGTTTAAACCCATATATCTTGAGTTCGGCATAAACCACTTTGCCAACATGACGGGTTGGGAGCTACGAGATCATCTTCTTTACCAAGGCATTTATTACCGAGACTCGTCGCCACTATCGCCCGTTTATGAGAAGCCGTTCTCCATATGGTCTGTTGACCCTGCAGATGACGTTGATCCCGCGGTCCGGTTCTGGTCCCGCATATCCCCCCACTTCGATTACCAGTCGGACAGCCTCGGACTGATCGTGGACGGGCGAATAGCGCAGGCTTTAGTCAGAGAGTGCGAGGCGGACGTGCTGGTATGGTCGTGGGCGAGACAAGGAGATGGAGCTGTCGTCAGTCCTTGGACGCAGACGCAGATCGGGCTGTGTGTCGCCGGTGTAGTGCTTCCACGCGACGCGCTTCCCCCGGTGCGGATCGAATCGAGGCCGTTGGACGAGCATCTGGCGCATCGGGGCGTAGAGGGTCCGCCGGCGATACGCTCCGTATTCGACGTGCACCTGTGGGAGAACAGCCTCATCTACGTCAAGCTAGAGTGCGACCTAGATGCACGGTTCTTCCTGCACCTGTTCCCGGTCGACGCGGACGACCTGCCTGATCACCGCAAGCAGCACGGCTTCGACAACCTCGACTTCAGCTTGGACACGTACGGCGGCGCATGCTTGGCGGAGGTGCCGCTTCCGGAATACGAGATCGCCGCGGTCAGGACCGGCCAGTTCGTGCGTACGGATAACGGCGACTTCCGCACCATCTGGGAGGGTGAGATCAGCCTAGATGAGTAGAATCCGAGTTTCTTGTGCAGTCTTGTCGATTATCCTGAAATCTCATGCCGCGCTCATGCATTGAAACATTCGCCAAGACTGGATGGATGCTTCGATCCCCTCGGCTGCACGATGCGCTGTTCTTCTTTTTTATCGCCGGCATCCTCGTCTACGGCGCCGCTTTCGCGGCGTACATGCTCGCCAGCTTCGACCTCGTCAACCTGATCCGTGACGTCAACGCCGACGATGCCTTCTACTACTACGAGATAGCGAGTAATTTGTCGGAAGGCGAGTTTTCCACCTTCGACGGCGGTATCACCCGGACCAACGGCTACCATCCGATCTGGATGCTGCTGATCACTCCCTTCTACTGGGTATTCGACAAGGAGGCTGCTCTGTTCGCGATCAAGGCGTTCGAGATCATGCTCGTCGCCGGCGGAGTGGCGCTCGTGGCAGTAGCCGCCCGGCTGGCTCATCTGCCCTGGGTGCTGCTCTTCGCCGCGCTGCCTATGCTCTACCGGCGACCCGCCCTCTTCTGGGGCATGGAGGCTGCCGCCGCTCTTTTCATGCTCGGTCTGCTCTTTCTCGCCGGTCTGCTGTACGCTCGGAACCCGATGCGCTGGAAGTGGCTTCTCGCGGCTGTCGCCTTCGCTCTTCCCTGGGTGCGCCTCGAGTACGTCGCGATATCGTTCGCCGTCACCGCGGTGCTCTGCCTCGTCGAGTGGTCGCGGCATCGGCGCGCACCTGGCGAGTCTACGGTAGCCGCTATACGCGCTGCTACCCCCTCCCCATTCTGTACATTTGTTCCGTTTATCGCCGCCTGCGCCGGCATTCTGACTTACTTCATCTACAACGGTATAGTGTTCGGCGGGGTCGTGCCGGTGAGCGGGGCAACGAAGCAGGCCTGGGCTAGCGCCTGGTGGGAACAGGAAGGCGGATACAGCTTGGCGCGAAAATTCAGCAACACGTTGCAGCACCATGCCTTCGGCTACGACGAGTTTCTGGCTATGGCTGCGATAGTCGCCTCTCTGGCGCTGGTATGGTGGATCGCCCGCCGCTCCCGCGACCGTTCCGACTGGCTGGCGCTGGCGTTTCTGTTGTGCGTGTCCGGCCTGGCGATGGGGCATCTCGCCAAATCCGCAGAGACCGTGCTCACCGTACATCTTCAAATGTTGATGCACGGTAACAGTGATTGGTACTTCGTCCCAGCCTACCTGATGATGGTGCTTGTACTCCCTGTTGTCTGCTACGCCGCGATCCATCTCGTCCGCCGTTTCGTCGAGCCGAAGACGGCCGGCGTTCTGAGCGTGGGGATTGTCGCTGTCGGTGCAATCTTGCTGTTCCCGAGAACAGACTTCGACGGGCCGTTTGAGTTTGTTGATGCGTACAGCGATAATAACCGGCTCGGACGGAATATCCCCAGCTACATGGGCGTTCGGATCATGGACCGCCTGCTTCCCGATGACAGCGTGGTGGGGTCGTGGGATGCCGGTGTGATCGGCTACTTCTCGCGCTTCCCGGTGGTGAACCTCGACGGACTGGTGAATTCATACGACTACCTCCACGCGACGAACGCTATTAAAGAAAGGTTATGCTAACTGGATAGATGAGTTTAAACCCATATATCTTGAGTTCGGGATAACCTACTTTGCCAGTTTAAATGATTGGCAGCTAGTAGATCACCTTATTCACCAAGGCCTTTCAACCCATCATACTCAATTATAGACAACGACAGTTCTCCATATGGTCTGTTGATCCGGTAGAGGACGTTGATCCCGCGGTCTGGCTCTGGTCCCGCATATCCTCATATTTCGATTATCAGTCGGACAGCCTCGGGTTGATCCTGGACGGACGGATCGCGCAGGCGTTCACTCTGGAATGCGAGCCGGGCGATACGGCGGTATGGTCGTGGGCGGTACAAGGAGGAGGAACAGTCGTCAGCCCATTGATGCAGACGCAGACCGGGCTGTGCGTAGCCGTCATCGTGCTTCCACGCGACGCGCTTCCCCCGGTGCGTGTCAAGGCTAGTCGTTAGACGAGCATCTAGCGCATCGGGCCGACGGTCCGCCGGCGGTATGCTCATCTACGTCAAACGAGAGTCCAGTTCGTGCGTACGGAGAACTGCACCATCTGGGAGGGTGAGATCAGCCTAGATGAGTAGAATCTGAGTTTCTTGTGCCGAATGAATCCCGCCCTTACGATCTGGATTGGCGGATGTGGGTTGCACTGTATAAATTGAGAACACCTCCCTCTCCCGTTTTAACATCAGAACAGAGCGAACTTTATCGATAAGGAGTGACTGACCATATGACGATCGCCCATCTGCGTACCTACACCATGAACAAAGGTATGATGCCGGCTTGGCTCGAGTTGTTCAACACTACACTGGTTCCGTTGATGGCGGAACACGGAATGAAAGCAGAGACCGTGTGGGTCAACGAAGACGATTCGCAGTTCATCTGGATCCGTTCCTACGGCGAGACGATGGAAGAACTGGAGCAGAAAGAAGCAGCGTTCTACGGTTCCGACTGGTGGGCGGAGAACGTCGATATGGTTCGCGGGCACATGGCGCACCGAGACATCAAGCTGATCAAATCGGTAGATTGACACAGCCATCTCCTCGTCGTTAACCGATCTTCTCGCGGTCGTCTCTGCAGCAAGGGAATCTCAACCAGCCGCGCCGCTTGATCTGGAGAGCAGCGCGTATCGAACCTTCATCGTGCTTGTTGCACCGGTGCTGAACGCGCTGGGTTGGCGGCTCCACAGCCCGAGATACTGGTTCGTGCCCGGCACCGGCGATGATGCCGATGCAAGGTTCGTGCACGATCTCCAATCTAGGGCGTGTTAACACTAGCGTGTGGATCTGTGCTACGCTTTCCGCATGGAAATCACAGAATCTCAATACGAACGCATAGCTCCGTACCTGCCTGTGCAGCGCGGCAACGTCAGCGTCCCGAACCTCCAGGTTCTGAACGCGATCCTGTATGTGGCCGAGCACGGCTGCAAGTGGCGCGGGCTGCCGGCCCGGTTCGGCAACTGGCACACGATCTATACCCGCATGAACCGCTGGTCGAAGAAGGGGGTTCTGGACCGGGTGTTCGAACACCTTCAGAGAGAACAGATAGTGCGTGTCAAGCTGGAGGCGGTCTCTTTGGACAGCACCATCGTCAAGGTGCATCCGGACGGGACGGGGGCCTTAAAAAAACGGACCCCAGTCGATCGGGAAGTCCCGGGGCGGTTGGACCACCAAGATTCATATGGCTGCCGCGGATGCTCGGACGGCCGTGACGTTCTCCCTGTCGCCGGGACAGGCGCACGACGCGCCGGAGGGTCGCCGGCTGCTCGAACGCCTCGGCCCGCAGCTCGGAAGCCCGCGGCTGCTGATGGATCGGGCGTACGAGGGCGACGAGAGCCGCCAGCTGGCGCTGGACCTGGGCTTCGTCCCCGTGGTTCCGCCGCGCCGGAGCCGGATCGATCCGTGGGAGTACGACCGCGAGATGTACAAGCGGCGCAACGAGATCGAGCGGCTGTTCCGCCGGCTGAAGGGCTTCCGACGCATCTTCTCACGCTTCGAGAAGCTGGACGTGATCTTCACCGGGTTCATCATGTTCGCACTCATAACAGAGGCATTGCGCCAGTGTTAACACGCCCTAGCGTCCAAGGACGCGCCGCGGCGGTGATTGAGACGCGGTCACTAGGCTCCAACATCAGAGACGGCATCGAGTTTCACTTGGAAAGATGCCGTCGATCCGGCATACCGATCTTCGCAATCACCGACGGCAGAATCTGGGAGCTTTACCCGATAGTGCCCGGAGTGATGCCAGAGAACCCGACTGCCACCTGCGACCTCTACTCGTCCGACCTCGCCAAGATCGAGGCGATGAAGATGCTTCTAGCTCCGATGGAAAGATTTCAGACGCCGGCTCAATGGCTGCCGATCACTGAGTACGAGATGAGCAGCTTGAACAAACCGACCGAGATCATGTTTCCGGACGGCTCGATCTCGAACCGATTACGATACGTCTACGACATCCAGCTTCTCATTGTGGATTGGTTGCACGACAATGGATTCCTAGCAGCCGAGTCTTGTCCACTTAAGACTCCTCGAGGGTCGATGCTCGTTAGCACAACGCCAACTGATGTCCGAGGCAAGCCGTTCAGAACTCACGCCGTCTCGAAGACGGGCTTGTACGTGAACACCGCGCGAATCGCCGACGGACAGAGGAGAGCAGCGATCGATACGATACTCGCTGTAGGCCTAGATCCGACGGAGTTCAAGTGTCGTCCCGCCACTTAGCAACCGTCTTGAAGGCGTTTAGTCTGCCGGTGCGTGCTTCCACACGGGATCTGGGAGTTTTGAGATACTTTGTTAGTCCACTCTGTGCCGAGTGTCTCAATCCGCCCGTCCTTTGACAGGAGTTTCAGATAGATTATGGATTTGAAAAGCTGCCGAGCACTGACATTCGATCTCTTTGGCACCGTTCTCGATCTCGGGGGTAGTTTGACGCCATTCATCGCCGAGTTCATCAAGGACAGAGATGTCGAAGAATCGGTAGATGCAGGCGCGTTTTGGGCGGAGTTGAGACACCGACAGCGTATTGAGCAGTATCAGGACTCGCTCCTCGAATTGGGGCACACCGGCTATCTCGAGACCGCGCAGAAGGCGTTCGTATACGTCGCCAAGCTGTATAAGATGCCGCCGACAGCGGAAGAGACCGATACTTTCATGGCTGGATGGCAGCAGCTCAGCCCCTTTCCCGAGTGCCTAGAGTCTCTCAGACGGATGTCGAATCGATACAGGCTTGTGGCTCTCTCCAACGGAAACCCGTGGTTTTTGGATCATCTGGTGTCGAATCGTATAAGGTTCGATTTCGACGATGTCATATCGGTGGAGACGGCAGGCGCGTTCAAGCCTCATCCCGGCGTGTATCGAAGTGCAGCGCGCAAGCTCCAGATGGAGCCAGGCGAGCTGATAATGGTTTCATCCAACTCCTTCGACGTGATGGGAGCGCGCACCTGCGGATTGAGGGGAATCTACGTCGACCGCTACGATCTTCCATACGAAGACACCGATCCGCAGTACGAACCGGACCTAACGGTCGGCGACTTCACCGAGCTGGCGGATATGTTGCTGGATGGATAGCGTGCGGTCGTGCGGCTAGCAGCCGTCTAGAATCGCCAAATATGAAGCTGTGTCACGGTTTGAATCGTTTCGGGGCGCTGTGGCTCCTCTCGTTATTGGTCACCGCCATACTCGCAATCGCCTGTGATTCGAACGAATCAGAGCCGACGCTCGAGCCGATTCCTGACACCATCCCGACTCCCACGGTAAAGGCGTTGCCGAGGACGCCGGCACCCCAACCCGATTCGGCTACCGCGACCGCGGTTGCGGAAAGAGAAGCGTATTGTGAAGCAAACGCATTACCGACCGCGACGCCAGAACCAGACGAAACCCCGACTCCGGCGCCAACTCCCCCTATCAGCGTAGCGGCTGAGGACATACCGGACGAGTGGAGGCGGAAAATGGATGAGATCGAGGCTTGGGTACGCGACTACTACCTCGTCGGTGAAGATCAGGTCGGGGAGTTCACACGCCGTTTCGTAGAAGATGCCGTATGGCGTGAATGGCAGGCGGATCGGATCGCACGATGGGCAGCAATGGAAGAGTCGACAGAAGACCTGTGGGAACAGACGTACAGAGGTCTCACCTTCCTCTCCGCCGGAGCAGATTTTGCGGAGTTCTACGGCGGTTACCTAGGCGATCAGGTAGTCGGCTCGTACAACGTCGAAACCCGCGAGATACTGCTACGGGTAGATGAAAGGGAATTTGATCTGCTGACTGAGGCTACCTATGTGCATGAGTACGCACATCAC
Source organism: Dehalococcoidia bacterium (assembly GCA_965214735.1). GTDB lineage: Bacteria > Chloroflexota > Dehalococcoidia > Lucifugimonadales > Lucifugimonadaceae > Bin127. The sequence continues at coordinate 50,737 of OZ243977.1, forward strand.
GTCCAGAACGAGCGATACGACTTCACCTCCTTCTCAGACTGCTTCCGCGCCGATCAAGACGCATCAAGTGCGCTGTCGGCGCTGATCGAGGGCGATGCTATGCGGACGGAGCTGGCTTATGTTGAGGAAGTGATCGGTTTGGATCGTTTTCTGGATGTGATTGATGAGATTGAGTACGAAGGCGAAGAAGCCTCGAACGAACCGATGATGTATCGCTATCAGGACGAAGAAGTCCGGTTCACTTACCAGGAAGGCCCGCTGTTCATCTTCACAGTAGCCTTGATATCCGACTGCGAACACTGCGACACTGAAAGGTCGAGGATCGACGACGCGTTCCGAAGTCCTCCCTTCACAACCGAGCAGATCCTACACACCACAAAGTACTTTAACGGCGAAGAGAGAGCAAGGCTGCGTCTCACAGAAGATGCGCTGGGTGAAGATTGGGAGGTCAAATTCGCCTCGACCCTCGGCAAGGCTACGTGGATCGCATATCTCGTTGCTCTGACAGATACCGACGCACGAGAAATCGAGACTGAGCACCCTGGCTGGATGGGTGATTACGAAATGATGTTCGAGGACGGCGAAGGCAGGGCGTTGTACCTAGCCGTCGCTCAGTGGGAGAACAAACGATATATCGAGAGCTTGGCAGAGGCTTTCGACAGCCGAGACCGTCTCGTCCGAGTAGAGCCCTCTCAAACCGCTTCGGAAGACTTCGACCGCCTCTACTTATGGGACGGCGAGTCGGGAAGCATAGCGATGGGATTAGAAACTGAACCGGTCGAGAGAATCAGAACCATGTATCTCGTGGTCGGCTCCGATACCGACACCGTCCAGAAAGCAGCAGCCGCCGCGCGCGCGAAGCTGATCATCGAGTGACCACCAGAGTAGTGTGCGTGCGGGCCCCTCGTGCTTGCGCAGACGCAAGGACTTCCCCCCTAGGTGTAGAGGAAAAGAGGTGCTATGCATCTTTTGGGACTTTGCAAGCCTCTACGTACGCTGAATGACGATGCTGTTCAAAAGCCTCCTCTTCGGAAAGGCTGTACCTGAGAAGTTGGTAGACTGCTACGCATTCGTTAGGAACGTTCATCGGAGGGTGTATTGACTGCGATTTCGGCAAGAGCTAAGGCTTTGCATGATGATTCGATAGTGATCGATGCGTTGAATGTGAGCGATTGGGACAGCGACGCTGTATTCACAAGTTTGAACGACGGGGGAGTGACTGCGATCAACGCAACGATCGCGACGTGGGAGGGGTTTGAAGAGACGATGGACCACGTTGCGAAGTGGCTGGTCAGGTTCCGCGAGAGAAGCGATCGAATCTTGCTGGTCGAAACGGTGGACGACATTCGTCGGGCGAAAAGAGAAGGCAAGACCGGGATCATGTTGGGATGGCAGAACACCTCCCCGATCGAGAACGACTTGCGGCGCTTGGAACTGTTTCACCGCGTTGGCGTGCGGATCATGCAGGTCACATATCATGAACGGAATCTACTCGGCGACGGCTGCATGGAGCGGGTCGATGGAGGTCTGACCAACTTTGGGTTGGACGCGGTGGCAGAGATGAACCGATTGGGGATTTTGATAGACCTCTCACATGTGGGCGTCTCAACGACCCAAGAGACGATCGAGGTCTCCGAGAAGCCGGTGGCGATCACGCACGCGAACGCGAAGAGCTACTACGATCATCGTCGGAACAAGACCGACAAAGCGATTCGGACGATGGCGGAGAAGGGCGGCGTGATCGGTGCGACGTGTATCCGAGGCTTCTTACGGAACAGCGTTACCGCGCAGCTGGACGACTACCTAGACGCGATCGATCATCTGGTCGATATGGTTGGCGTGGACCATGTGGGCATCGGCACCGACCACACTCAGGACCAAGAGCCGGAGTTCTGGCGATACATAGGCGCTCAGCAAGGTACCAAGTTTCCATCGACCTTCACGGGTATCGACGAGGATCCTCTGCCGTGGCACGACCAGTACCCGGACGATCTCAAGGTGCCGGCACAGATGCCGGTGCTTACCGAAGCCTTGCTCGGTCGTGGCTACTCCGAAGTTGAGATTCGGAAGATTCTGGGAGAGAACTGGCTTCGTCTGTTGGATGAGGTCTTTTCTTCTGCCTCGCCTAGTTCGTGACGAGCGCATAGGCGGGCTCAGGACGAACTGAAGAGATTAGCTGCGACTCTTGTCGCTCCGTCGCCTTGCCCATTCGAGTGTGAGACAGGCGACAATCGCCAATAAAGCTGCCAAGGCGTTGAATCCGACGTCGCGGATATCGTAGACGCGGCTGGGCAGGATCGCTTGGATGCCCTCGTCTAACCAGCCCAAAAACGCTGTCGCCATCCAGGCTAGTACTCCGGGTAAGGGAACCTTGCTGCCATTGCTCGCTCGCTCGGCCAGTGCCTGATAGATGAAGATAGACAGCACGCTGTACTCGATGAGGTGAGAGCGCTCGGCCGGACTGGCTATCCGAAGGAACACCAGAAGGTAGACTGCCGCGATGCCCAGCGCGACTCCGATCTCTACCTCGCTGGGACGCGTCTTCACCCCTAGCACCACGACGGTGCCCGCTGCTAGGAGCATGCCGAGTAAAAAGGCATCGTCGAGTATGCCTCTCTCGAGCAATGCCCCTGCCAGAGTACTAGCTAGGCCGAGAGTGGAGTAGATACCTACGACCACGGCCAGCGTCAATAGCCAGAGCCGACGCTCCCGAGCGGATGTGAAGAATGACATACCACCAATTATCGGATCAGGCTGGATCGTTCCCCTGGTCCGCGAGTGGGAACTTGATAAGACTGCCGCAGATCAATCGAGGCTTGCTAAGGATTGATGCCTTTTCGTGCAGGGTTCATCGGGCTGGATGGATCGGCGGTTGACTTTGTCGGGCGATAGTTGACAAGGCGAGGGATCTGATCAACGATCTGTAAATCGTGCTGATCAATGCTGTCAACTCTTCGGAACGCTCGGTATCCGACCCAGTGCCGACATGGGTATCTGCCGACTCAGGTTCAGAGTTATATCTCGGCGATGCCTTGGAACTGCTCCCTCAGATGCCCGAGGAGAGCGTAGATTGCATCTGGACTGATCCGCCGTACATGCTTTCAAACGGAGGTATCACCTGCCATGCGGGGCGAATGGTCAGTGTAAACAAGGGCGATTGGGACAAGAGTCAAGGGTTGAAAGCGGATCATGAGTTCAACTTGGCTTGGACTGCGGAGTGCAAACGTGTCCTCAGGCCGGAAGGCACGATCTGGGTCACCGGAACTATGCACATCTATCCTAGCGTGGGGATGGCGCTGCTAGAGAATGGATATCGCATCCTGAACGACATCATCTGGGAGAAGCCCAATCCGCCTCCGAACTTGGGCCGCAGGACCTTCACTCACTCTACGGAGACGATTCTGTGGGCGACGAAGGCTCCCAAGGGAAGCCGACATCGGTATACCTTCAACTATGAGGAGATGAAGCGGGAGAACGGAGGGAAGCAGATGAAGACGGTTTGGCACTTCAAGGCTCCCGGCAAGGATGAGAAGCAGTTCGGCAAACACCCGACTCAGAAGCCGGTGGCATTGATAGAGCGATGCCTGAGGGCTAGCACCAATCCGCATGATGTGGTGTTGGATCCATTCACTGGTTCGGGTAGCACTGGAGTTGCTGCGATGGGTGTGGGACGGCGTTTCGTAGGGGTAGAGATAGACGGTGGATTCGTCGATGTTGCCGTGAAACGTCTGGAACAGATGATCTACCCCCCCCCCCCCCGATTTTTTCTGGCGGCGATGTTTCGCGTGCGTCGCGGTTGTTCGACAAGTCGGCGAGCTTGGAGTGAGGGGTGGTGCCGCGCAACACCGGAACAGGGCACGTTATGGAGCGAATGGCTATTCCTGCCTTGGAGATGGGCGGGTACCACGTCGAGCGCCAAGTAGACATCGGGTTCCGCTTCGGAGTAGGGCGGCACAGGATAGATACTCTTGCGAGAGGAAAAGATTCTAGGCTTCATCTAATCTCGATGAAGTGGCAGCAGGTAGCTGGCACCGCGGAGCAGAAGGTTCCCTTTGAAGTGATGTCGCTGGCGGAAGCTCGTCTTCGGCATGAGGAGTACTACAGCGCATATCTGGTGCTAGGAGGGGAAGGTTGGAAGTATAAGAATTTCTACCTCAGCGGAGGTTTGCGGAAGTATCTGACGAACGCTGATTTGGTGAACATAGTTTCTTTGGAGAACTTCGTAGCGATCGCCAATCAAGGGCAGTTGTGATGCCGCGGGGAAGTCCGAAGGCCTGCCTTGAGCACTCAAGGTACGGTAACGCTAAGAAGCGGATACCGCTAGATTCAATGATGCATAAATTGCCAGATAACCAGTCGGGATTCGGACGGCATAAATGCCCTTACTGTGCGTATGAGGCGGGACGTGAGCGAGGGTACAAGGATGCGATAAGGGACGCGCGCGAATTGATAGGAGGTTTGGTGGAATAGTTGCGGTCAGGTCTCGCTACGGTACTCTCTGCCCTTGGCTGAAAGCCTGTACTCTCCGTACCGTCCCGATGTTCCTCCACGTCTCACGAAGTAGCTCTGTCCTGCTGAACCTCCGTGCACATTGTCGTTGATGCTGCGGCGCACGCTGTTATGCCAAGTGTCCCATTTGTATGTTGAGCCGGATTCACGTGCCAGCCGCTCCGATTCTCTGTAGATGTCGCTGAGCCGCACGTACGACGGGCCAGCGTCTCGCAGGATTCCTGATACCCGATCATCGGACGACAGGTTTTGAAGGGCTTTGATTACGAACTCAACTTGCGTTGCGGGCCGCCAATCGGCAACGACTTCTTGATGTAGTTGGCGCAGCTCGCGATAGAGATACTCCAAATCAGATGGCGGGACTTCGGATGGCGGTAGGTTCTGAGCTTCCTCATATAGCTGCTCGTACTTCTCGACGAATCGTAGATCCGGCTCGACCAGCGCCTTGCTGTTGCGGATCGAATCGTAAATTCCGATGCATTGTTTGATCGGCGCTTGGGATTCATCTCCCCTGATGACGGCATTGACCTCCGTGTTAGATCGCAATCCGCCCAGCGTGAGATTGGATGAACCGACGATTGCGCAGTAGTGCTTGTAATCCGATGTGGTGATGTACAGCTTGGGATGAAAACTGTGTCGGAGTGTCTGTGCCCAGTCGAAGTGCAGGGAGTAGCACATACTCCCGTAACGCATCTTCATATCCACCAGCGTGCGCACTGCTTGCGGATCCGTGATGCGGAAGTCGGCACCGTGAATTATGGATATTCTCCCCTCGTTTTCGAGAATGCGCTGCATCGGCTCTTGTATGATGTTCAACCCGCCGCTGTTGAGGAAAGCCGACGCGGCGAGGAACTGGTCGGCAAGTCTTAACTCTTTAGTCAAGATGTCGCCTAGAGGCTGATCGCCGTTGTCTATCACCTCGGTATCAAACATTCTGTCTTCCTTATAGATTGCTGAATCGAGACGATTGCGAATCTGGGTCAACTAACATCTGTGCACAGGATTTACTGAATGGCGTGCAGAGGAGGTCGGAATAACTATGGATTTTGCAGCGGTCTTGAATCGGCACTTCCATCCTCTAGGCGGATGGTTATTGGTAGATTAAACGGAGTAGCAGTCTTGGTGTTATAAAGTGCCGATGCTCGGTTCGGAGCGCGATAATCTCCTACTGAACGACATGCTTGAAGCACAAACATCCGATCCCGCTCCCCGTCTGTCGCGTGCCGATATCGCCAAGCGTGCCGCGCTGATGCTGCCGAACGGTGCTGCTGTGAATCTCGGTATTGGAATACCTTCGCTCTGCGCCGATTTCGTGCCCGAGGGCGTGCACCTCAGGTATCAGGCAGAGAACGGTGTCCTAGGCTTCGGTGAGTTGCTGGCTCCGGAAGATGGCGATCCCGATCTGATCGATGCCAGCGGCAACTTCACCAAGATGATGCCCGGCATGGCGTTCTTCGACTCGGGGGAGTCGTTCGCGATGATCAGGGGTGGACATATCGCGGCGACTGTTCTGGGGGCTTTGCAGGTATCGGAGGCGGGCGATCTGGCGAATTGGATGCTTCCCCAGAGGGGAATCGGGAGTATCGGAGGCGCGATGGATCTGGCGGCGAACACTCCGCTGGTGATCGTCGCGATGGAGCACACGACCAAGAGCAACGAACCGAAGATCGTCAAGCAGTGTTCGTTTCCATTGACGGCGCAGCGCTGCGTCACTGAAATAGTGACGGATATAGCGGTGATAGAGGTGGTTGCTGAAGGCATGTTGCTGAAGGAGATTGCGCCGGGATGGAGCGCGACTGATGTGCAAAGGCTGACAGAGCCTGAATTGATCATCGGCGTGTGAGCATCTCTTTGCAAAATATGAAACGTCTCCGTGAGCCCGTGAGCGAAGATAGGAGTTGAGATATGAAGATCACCGACATTCGAACCGTAGTGGTTGGCAACCCTTGGAAGAACTGGATCTTCGTTGTGGTAGAGACGGATGAAGGTATCCAAGGATTGGGCGAGGCTACCGGGGGATTGAGTACTCAGCCCACGGTAGCGGCGGTGGAAGAGGTGAAGCATCTCGTTATCGGGAGGGATCCGAGAGATATTCACGCGATCTGGAACGAATTGTATCTGGCAGGATTCTTGAATGTGAATCGTGAGATGGCAGGTATCGAGATGGCGTGTTGGGACATCTTGGCCAGGTCGTTTGGAATTCCTGTGCACATGTTGTTAGGCGGCAAGATTCGGGAAGATATTCGGGTCTATGCGAATGGCTGGTACTCGGGACCGCGGACTCCGGAAGGGTATGCAGAGCGTGCGGCCGATGTTGCAGGTCAGGGCTATACGGCGATGAAGCTGGATCCTTTCGGCACTGCGTATCTGACCATGAGCCGCGCTGATACTCGCGAAGTTCAAGAGATATTGAGAGCAGTTCGAGAGGCGGTAGGCGATGATGTGGAGATCATGATCGAAGCACATGACCGATTCTCGGTGGGAGCGGCGATTGAGATAGGCCGCTGGTTGGCGGAGTTCGATGTCACTTGGTTCGAGACACCGGTTCTTTCCAATGATGTAGATGCGCTGATCGAGGTGGCGAAACGAGTGCCGGTTCGTGTGATCGCCGGCGAAAGAATGCACGAGTTGCACGACTTTGCGCGTTTCTTGGATGCAGATGTGACCGACATCATCAATCCCGAGCCGCTCGGCGTAGGAGGCGTTTGGCGGATGCTCCAAGTTGCAGGTATCGCGAGGGCGCATCATGCTCAGCTAGCTCCTCATAATGCCGAGAGTCCCTTGAAGACGATGATTGCTCTACAGATCGATGCGGTCACTCCGAATATCTACATCCAGGAGTGTTTCGATGAGTTTCTGGAGCCTTGGGTACCTGAGGTGCTGCGCGGCTTCGAGCGAGTGGCGGATGGACGTCTGAGGATACCGGACACCCCTGGCTTTGGAGTGGATCTCGACGAAACGGAGGCTGCGAAGCATCCTTACGGTAAGTCGAATTTCCTCAGGATGTTCAAGCCGGGATGGGAGAGCCGAAGCACAGCTGAGGCATGAACCACCCCTGCATCAATCAGGGCACGCCTCCGCTAGAAGACGTGCCCTTGGCATGCACTATCGTCTGAATGACGATGGGTCGTTCAACAGATGCTAAATCGGATTGCCGTAGGAGATGTTTGTCTCGGATGCCTCTCCATCCTCGGCGCTCTCTGAACCTTTGCTCGAAGAGTCTCCATCACCCTTGCCGTGCCATCCCCAGTGCCCACGGAACCTGAACCTGCCATCATCGCTGTCGAAGTCGAAGCTATGTTGCCCCGGCATTCCTTCCTCGAACGAGTCCTTAAAACCGTCGAGCAACGCCTCGAGTTCGTCAGCATCCTCTTGGGTCATAAGTCCCTTTTCGACAAGACCGTCAAGCCATTCTGAGTAATCTCCGGGTACGATACCGGGACGGTAGCCGCCGAATGGCATCTCTCCAAACGACTCATAGCGTTTTCCAAAACGCCCTCGATGTCCCTCGGACCTCTCCTCTTTTTCTTCATAAAGCGAGACATCGGGAGCTTCAGAGAGCCAAGCTTGTAGTTCATCAGCTTCTTCTTGAGTAATCACTTCCTTCTCGACAAGGGCATCGAGCCATTCGGAATACCCATCGCCGCGGAGTCCTAGTCCGAACTTGCCGAACTGCCGATGTCCGAAGAAGCCGAAACCTCCTTTGAATCCCGGACGAAGAGGCGAGATGTCTGGCGCCTCTGACCACCAGTCCCTGAGTTCTACAGCCTCTTCTTCTGTGATCAGTTCTTTCTCCACGAGGCCGTCGATGTGCGCCTCTCGCTTCTCGGCGGCGATCTCTTGACTCGCTTGATCGAAGGCGTCTTGCACAGTTTCAGTCTCAATGCCTAAGATGTTCGCAACTCGCTCGACGAGGGATCGCCCTTCGCTCTCTTCAGTGGACTGCGCCGCTGCAACCGCGACGATCGTCCCTGCAAAGACGGCCATGCCTACAGAGAGCACCGCCAAGACTGCCAATAGTCGTTTCTTTGAAGTCATCATTTTGTTCGCTCCTAGTTGTTTAGTGATTTTCAACCAGACTGTTTTGCAGTGCTGGTTTCATCCGTCTATAAAAAGCATGGTAGGTGGCGAATCTGAAGAAATCTTGGAAACATTGTCAAGATAGCCTTGAAGGTGTCGGCTGGTTAGAATGATTTGGTTGATATGACGATTCAAGTATTCGAGTTCCCATGTTGAAGATCGCGGTCTGCGCCAAGCAGGTTCCCGACACAGACATACCTCCATCTCAATTCAGAGTAGATGAAGATGCCTTGGAGGTTGTGCCTCCGCCCGGTGTTCCCCCGATCGTCAACGGATTCGACATGAACGCGGTCGAGGCCGCCCTGAGACTGCGCGACGCTGGTGCTGATGTTGAGATCACGGTGTATTCAATCGGGACTGGGTTCGTGATGGATGTTATGAAGAAGCCACTGGCGATCGGTGCTGATCGTCTGGTTCTGATAGACGATCCTGATACCGCGTCGCTCGACGCGTCTGCGACTGCGCGTCTGCTGGCTGCCGTGATCAGGCGCGATGACACTGATCTGGTCCTAGCCGGGCGTCAAGCATCCGACTGGGATCAGGCTCATGTGCCGATCATCCTCAGCGAGGTGATGGGACTCCCTCTGGTGACGCTGGTGCGTCGTCTGGAATTGTCGAGCGACGAAAGTCACTTGCAGATCGAACGTGTATCGGAAGGTGGTTTTCAGAGAATCGATTGCCCGTTGCCGGCGGTGTTGACGGTCACGAATGAGTTGGGTGAGCCTCGTTACGCCAACTTGCGGGGGATCATGGCGGCGAGTCGCAAACGACCAGATACTCTGACGCTATCGGAGCTCGGTGTATCGGATAGATCTGCAACATCATTGGAGATGACGAGGTTGTTCGAGCCTGTAATGGATACGAACGTAGAGATCGTCGAGGGCGAAGACGCAGCCGATTCTGGCCGATTGTTAGCGTTGAAGCTCAGGGAGTCGAGGCTGATATGAGCTCGGTTGGATCTACGGTCATGATAGTCGGCGAGACTCAGGATGGGAAGCTGCACCCTACCGTGCACCAGCTCGTCGCGGCTGCGAAAAGAGTTGCGTCTCCCGATGGTTCGACCATGCTCTGCTTGCCTGACGACCGATCTATCGATGCAGACGTGTTTTCAGGATTGGATGTCGATTCGATTCAATTGATGAATCATCCGGACATCGTCGTCGATCAATGTTCGGGCATCTATGACGTAATCACGGCTGCCGCGACGCGTGTCGTTCAAGAAATCGATCCTGACGCGGTGCTGTTTGCGAAGACAGATTCTGGTTCCGTAGTCGCCGCGCGAGTAGCGGCTCGAATCGGGGCTGCTCTAGCTGCCGACTGCATCGACTTGGCACTCAATACGTCGTCAGGCCGGATAGCGGTTACGCGTCCGGTTCATGGCGGCAGTGCGCTCGGTGTCTACGAATTCGACGGAGATGGCGTGCAAGTGGTTTCGATACGCCCCGGCTCGTTTGATTCTGCGGAGCTATCAACAGGGCATGTTTCGATCATTTCGAAGGTGGATATGAGCGATCTCGAGCTTCCTGATGTTCGAGCATCACATGTCGAAACGGTGAGCGAAACAGGCGAGGGTGTGCCTTTGGAGCAGGCTGATGTTGTAGTGTCGGGAGGGCGAGGGCTTGGCGGTGAGTCGGCATTCGATCAGTTGCGTGAACTGTGCGACCTACTGGGAGCGGCTTTAGGGGCTTCTCGCGCCGCGTGCGATGCCGGTTGGATCGATCACAGCCACCAGGTCGGGTTGACGGGCAAGAGCATCAGCCCGACGGTTTACATCACGGTCGGGATTTCGGGAGCCAGTCAGCACATGGCGGGCTGTTCGGCAGCCCGCAACATAGTCGCCATCAACAGTGATCCGGACGCGAATATCTTCTCACACTCTCGTTTCGGTGTGGTAGGGGATTGGCAGAAGATTCTGCCGGCCTTCACTGCCGCTGTCGCGGAACTGGACAGATCCGCGTAGCTCTGGAAGTATAGAAGTTATTTTCTCCGCAGTCGGAGAATGTGAATACAACCATTTTCCACAAGGTATCTGGATGAGCAGTCAGAGCGAATCGCCCAACATCGTTTTTTTGTTTCCCGACCAGTTCAGAGCCGACTTTGCCGGATGTTACGGTGCCGACTGGCTGAGCACTCCGAACATCGATCGCATAGCGGCTTCAGGAGTACGCTACCGAAACGGATTTTCTCAATCTCCTGTCTGCGTCCCCGCCAGGACAGCTCTGTTGACTGGTGCCAATGCGATCCGAAACGGCGTCACGAACAATAACCAAAACCTGCGTGCCGATTGGCGAGAAGCCGGAATACAGACTTGGCCGGAGATCCTGAACGGCTTGGGCTACTACACGGCCGGCATCGGCAAGATGCATTTCTACCCGTGGAACGACCGCCGAGGATTCCAATACCGAGTCATTTGCGAAGACAAGCGGTGGCTGCAAGTCAGGGACGACTACTATCACTACTTGAGTAGTCGTGGTCTCCGAAAACTGCACGGGAACGAAATGGAGGGTTACCACGAGAATAAGGGCGCGGTGCTTCACGACATTCCTTGGGAACATTCATGGGATCGTTTCGTCGGTTCGGAGTCCACGAAATTCATCGATCAGTACGGAGGTGAAGGTCCATTCGCGATGATGGTAGGTTTCCCTGGTCCGCACTGTCCCTACGATCCGAACGAAGAGTTTCTGAAGGGAATCGCTGAAGATAAACTGCCGGAAGCCGTGCCAGAAGTGGAAGGTCACCATCCTAGCCTGCGCATGACGAACGTGTCGGGCAACCGACGCCCTTGGAACGGTGTGGACTACGCGGAATTTCCCGATAAGACGAAGCGAACAATCCGCAAGTACTACTCGGGCTTGGTACAGCAGATCGACTACGAAGTCGGCTCGATAGTAGACGCGCTCGAAAGCAACGGGCTTCTGGACAACACCTACGTCATTCTCGCCTCGGACCACGGCGACTACTTGGGCGATCACAACTTGATCGGCAAGGCTTCGTTCTTCGAGTCTGCGATAAGGATTCCATTCGTGGTGATGGGACCTGGCATCGAGTCTGGGCAGGTGGTGGATGATCTAGTGGAGCTACGAGATGTCACTGCGACGATATTGAAGTGGGCTGGCGTGGACGAGTTGCCGGTGTGGTACGATGCCGTTCCGCTGCCTGGGCAAGGGATGCCCGGGGATCGCGGGAGAGATCGCATATTCGGGATGTTGACCGATGGATGGATGAACTACGACGGACGCTTCAAACTGCATCGGTACAAGTCTGGCGAGACACTGCTATTCGACATTGAGAACGATCCGCAGGAGCAAGTGAATCTTCTTGACGATCCCGTTTACGCCGATGTTAGGCATCGGTTGGAGAGTGAATTGATGGCCGAGGTGATGCAGTCGCTGGAAGCCGCTTCTCAAGATCGTCTGGCGCAGTACGGCGATATGTCACAAGACCACGAGTTCGGACGCGAGAGTTGGCGGCGAGTGTTTCCGCATCCGCCGGTGATGTGAGTAGTAGGAGGATGACGCGAAGCCTGCACGCGGTTGATGCGTAATCAAAGCAATGCTGCATTTGCATTGAGTCTCTGCTGTATCATTGAGAATGTCATGAAACAATTCACCACAACCATTACACAGCGTGGGCAGGTAACCATCCCGGCTGAAGTGCGTCGACTGTTGAACCTAAAGCCTAGAGACAAGGTCTCCTTCGAGATCGACGATGTTGAAGTGCGCTTGAAGCCGGTTGCATTCACGTTAGAGAGCACTTTCGGTTCGGTGAAGCCTTCTAACCGTCCAGAAGACTTCGATGCCATTCTTAGCGAAGTCAAAGATGCCAAGTCTGAGAGAACCGTGCATCTGCTGAGAGATGCATGAAGTTCTTGGACACAAACATCATACTCAGATATCTGACTCGTGATGATGAGACCAAGGCGCGAGCATGCTATGAGCTCTTTCAGAGAGTGCAGCTGAAGAAAGAGGAGATGCTCACCACCTCAGCCGTAGTTGCTGAGTTGGTTTATGTGCTCTCTTCGCCGCGTATCGGCTATCGATTAAGCCATGGCGAGATACGAGATCGGCTTCTGCCTATCGTCAATCTCAACGGGATTCGGATTCAAGATAAGCGAGCCTGTATCCGTGCATTGAACATCTACGCGGATCATCCTTTTCTCGATTTCGAAGACGCTCTTGCTGTGGCGCATATGGAGCAACGTGGTATAGCTGAAATAGTGACCTACGACAGAGACTTTGATCACGTGGCGGGTATCCAAAGGGTTGAGCCACATTGAATCTTTGAGGATTCTTCAGCTTCGCTCGGAATTTCAGGGGATCCAGCAACAGTCTCATTACAGGGAAGTATCTCTTTGCGCCAATAGACGGCACGCGCTAACATGGGCGCATGAGATCTGCGACAGTAACTGAATCACTAGAAACCGAGCTGGCTCGTTACACAACTGCCAACTCTGTGTCGGCATCGCGGCATGAAGAGGCGAAGCGGTATCTGCCCGGAGGAGATACCCGAAACTCGATCTATTGGGATCCGTTTCCGCTTTACGTGACGCATGCTGAAGGCTCGAAGATCACAGATGCGGATGGGAACACCCGCGTCGATTTCATCAACAACATGACTACGCTGATCCTCGGGCATCGTCACCCCGCGGTGATCGAGGCGCTGGTGGAGCAGCTGGAACACGGAGTCTCTTACCCGGCACCGACTCCCTTGGTGATTGTGTGGGGCGAGTTGATGTGCGAACGAGTTGCATCTCTAGACAAGATAAGGTTTGTCAACTCTGGCACTGAAGCGACTCTGAACGCTATTCGGGCGGCGCGTGCATTTTCCGGCAAGACTCTTCTCGCCAAGTGCGAGGGTGCCTATCATGGCAATCACGACGCTGTGCAGATCAGCGTGACTCCTCCACTAGACGCCGCAGGAGATGCATTGGAGCCGCATCCTGTATTGATGACTGACGGCATGACGTCGAGATCAGCTGAAGAGATCGTGATCATGCCGTACAACGATCTGGATGCCGCCGAGAGTGTGATTAGAGCGAATGCCGATGATCTGGCAGCGGTTATCGTCGAGCCGATAAATGGTCAGTGTGGGATGATCGGCTCTGAACCGGGGTTCTTGGAAGGGATTCGACGGATAACTTCTGATCTCGGTATTTTGCTGATATTCGACGAGGTGATCGCTTTCAGGGCTTCACGCGGCGGTGCTCAGGAGTACTACGGCGTCACGCCGGATCTGACGTGTTTCGGCAAGGTGATCGGAGGCGGCTTGCCGGTCGGTGCCTTCGGCGGCAGGGAAGAGATAATGTCGCTTTGGGATCCGAGCGATGGCGGTCCGCGAGTCTCTCATGCCGGCACCTTCAATGGAAATCCGATGACGGCTGCGGCAGGTATCGCCACATTGAAGGAGCTGACTCCTGACGTGTATCGGAGTCTGGAGGAGAAGGGCGACTATCTGAGGGGACGCCTTAGAGATGTCATTTCAAAGACCGAGGTGCCGATGGGAGTTACCGGCCTCGCTTCGCTATTCGCGATTCAGTGCACTTCGGAGCCGGTGACGAACTATCGTTCTTTTGCGACGAACGATTCCGATCTCCAACACTTCGTGTTCGTGGGGATGATGAACGAGGGATATCTGCTTTCGAACCGATGCGCGGGCAATGTGTCAGATGCCCACACGTATGAGGAGCTGGATGGGTTTGCAGAGGCGTTCGAGCGGGTGCTGCGCCGTATTTAGACTCGCAGAGCCTGCTTCGAGCGTCATACCAGCCCCTGTTGGATTCCTATCTCCTCTCCGGTGAAGGGGTCTGCCATAGATGGCATTCTAGGAGTTGCGCCGTTCTCGAACCATTCATAAATTGACCACATCTGGATGCGCGGGTACTCCGCCGCGCCGACACGAACTGATCCAAATTCTCGTGCCTCTGCCCTAGCACGAGGAGATTCAACACGCTCCAGCGTTATGTATATACCCAGTGCCGCGTCTTCTCGACCTACTACATGAAGGAATTCACGCAGTTGGCCCAACACGAATCTGCCGCCTTTGACTTGGGCTATAACGCCTCTGGAATCGATATTTGATGGAGTGACGATCAGAGTGCCACGGCCGTCGATCCCTCCGTCGCCTCTCTGGTTTTCGTTGGGTGCCAATCCCTGTATCAAGTTAATCGCCCAAGCTTCAAAGTCGAAGGGTTTTTCGGATGCCAATCTACGTGCAGATGCCATGTCTCTGGGGATACCTTCGGTTTTGGCTTGAAGCCCAGCAGGAGAAAGTCTACGTTCCTGAACCACGTCGATGGCAAATGCCGAGATATCGATTCCAGCCCATCTTCGATCAAGTTCGTGGGCGGCTACGACTGTTGTTCCGCAACCGCAGAATGGATCTAGAACCATGTCGCCGGGGTTTGAGGATGCATCAATGATTCTTCGTAGCAGCGCCAATGGCTTCTGAGTGGGGAATCCAAGTCGTTCTCTGGCTTGTGAATTAAGAGGAGAGATGTCTGTCCACATATCTTGCAGCGGGACACCTGGCATCTCATCAAGGTAACGAATATACTCTGCTACTCCGTTGCGCGTGTAGCGAATGCGGCCTTCTCTCTGAAGGCGTTCCATGGTCTCACGAGGAGACCTCCATATACGAGTGATCCCGTTCCAATCATACTCGTAACCGCCGCCGCTCAAACCAGTTGCAGTCAAGTTGTCCGTTCTATATATGCGACCATCGTCCGTCTTATATCGATAATGCGAGTTAATGTACTCGGGATCATAGTCTTGATATTGTCGATTCCAGGTGAATTTTGAATTGTCTTTGGTGTAGAAAAGAATTACGTCGTGTGTCCGTCCCAATGCCTTCGCATCACTGTGTGCCGAAGTGCGCTTCCAAATGATCTCATTCTTGAAGCTACTATTTCCGAATACTCCATCCATCAACACTTTTACGTAATGGCTCGCAACAGGGTCGCAGTGGAAGTAGACGCTACCTGTAGACTTCAATATCCGATGTATTTCGACCAGACGTTCCGCCATGTAAGTCAGATATGCGAGCATTCCAGATTCACCGAGCAGCTGACGCAAACCGCCGACAACTTGATGTGCTGGATGCCTGACCGCGTTCAGGATGCGCTGAGTACGTTCAGCAGCGACGGCATCCCATCGCCAAGTGTCGGTGAAGGCTCGCACTTGCGCGGGTGTGCCGTTACCAGTGTTGAAGAGGATGTTGTAGGTGGCATTTGAGTTGAACGGAGGGTCGAGATATATTAAGTCAGCAGACTCGCCGTCCCATTGCCTCATCCAGTCGAGACAGTCGCCGTAGTAGAGGGTCTGATGTTCCATGGTGCGTCTGCGCGGCTGATATCGCACTGAGAGGTTGCGCTTAAGAAAACGATACCATTCCGCGACGAACGATCAGGTCCGACTTGGCAATTCTCACCCTCTTATGCGCAGCAGCGTGAGCCGCCAGAGGGCTTCGAATGCGATGCCGAGTGACATTTTGGATGCGCCGGCGGTTCGTTCCATGAATATGTACGGATGCTCGGCAATCCTCATCCCGCTTCGCTGGGCGTGATAAGCGACCTCGGCTTGGAATCCGAAGCCGGTGAGACGGTACTCGATGGCTCTCAGCCGTTGGAGCGTCTCGCGTTTGTAGGCTTTGAATCCTGAGGTGGCATCGCGGACGCTGAGACCGAGGATGAACCTTATTCCGACGTTTGACCACTTGCTGAGAAGCACACGTCCGATGCTCCACTCGGGATCGACCCCTCCTTCTTCCCCATAGCGAGTACCGACTACGAGCTCCGCATGTTGGAGGGCATCAATCATCTTCGGCACTTCAGAGACGGGGTGGGAGAGGTCGCAGTCCATCTGGACAATCGATTCGACGGATGTGGAGAGCGCGACTTCGAAGCCCTTGACGTAGGCGGTGCCCAATCCGAGCTTGCCGGTGCGATGGACTACCATGAATCGACCCGAATTTCGGGCGACGAGCTGATCTGCAATGTCGCCGGTGCCGTCGGGCGAGTCGTCATCGACCACTATGATGCCGAGCTTGGGTGCGTCTAAAGAGTAGAGCTGATCGGCAATGACGGGAAGGTTTTCTGCTTCGTTGTAGGTGGGGATTACGATCGCGGCATCGACATCGTCTGCGAAGGAGCCGTTGATTGTGAATGGTTGTATCAAGGTGTCAGCAGTTTGCGGTGGAGGGCTTTAAGAGCCATTATTGACTCTATCCTCATCCTTTTCTGTGCGCGGCAAGGATGCTCTCGTCGGAACATAGAGTTATAGGGACGGATTGCCCCCTTGTGGGGTTTCGGGTATGTCCCTATTTCCTTGCGCCCTGCGCAAAGATGAGACGAGCTTTAAGCTGGGTCCAATTCGAAGGCTGTGTGGAGAGCTTTTGCTGCTTCTCCGATGTGTTGCTGTTTCACGATGCAAGTGATCCGTATTTCGGAGGTGGTGATCATTTCAATGTTGATTGAAGCATCGGCGAGAGCTCGGAACATTTTCGCAGCGTAGCCGGGTGTGTTCTGCATGCCGGTGCCCACGATGCTGACTTTGGCGTACCCGCCGCTGGCCAGCAGCTCGGAGTAGTCCACTTCCGTCTGCGCGCAAGTGATTGCCTTCACCTGCTCGAGACGATCTCCGCTGACGGTGAATGAGAAGTCGGTCAATCCTTCTGATGAGACGTTTTGGACGATCACATCGATGCTGATTCCGGCATCGGCAAGCGGTGCCGTCAATGCTGCTGCCACGCCTGGTCTGTCCTGCACTCCTCGCAGAGTGATTCGAGCGACATCGCGCTCGGTTGGGATGCTGGTGATGGGATTTTGGATCTCCATGTCGGTATTCGTGACCTCCCACTCTTTTATGATGGTGCCTTGTGCGTTTTCGTTGAATGATGAAGTGATGAGCATCGGCACTTTGTGCACTGCCGCCATCTCTATGGATCTGGGATTCATCTTGGCACCGAGCGATGCGAGTTCGAGCATCTCTTGGTATCCCATGTGTGGTAGAACTTGCGCGTTGGGTACCAGTCGCGGATCGGCGGTGAATATTCCGTCAACATCGGTGTAGATTTCGCACATGTCGGCTTTGAGCGCCGCTGCCAGTGCCACGGCTGTAAGGTCTGAAGCACCTCTTCCCAAAGTGGTCGTGTCGTCGTCGGACGTCAAGCCTTGGAATCCGGCTACAACTACTATCTTGCCCAGCCCCAGCTCATCCTTGACGCGTCCGGGATCGATGGATGCGATGCGCGCTGATCCGTGTATGCCGTCGGTTCGGATCCCGGCCTGGCGGCCGCTCAAGCTGATCACATCGACTCCTTTCCCCTTGATAGCGATCGCCATCAAAGAAGCGCTGACGAGTTCGCCGGTCGATATGAGTGCATCGGTTTCTCTTGCGGGGGGAGTCTGATCGCCGTGGAGACGAGATGCGAGGGCGAGAAGCTCGTCTGTAGTGTCGCCCATGGCTGAAACAGTAACGACCAAGCGAGTGCCTAGGGCGCGTCGATCGCAGATGCGTTTCGCGATGCTGCGGATCAGGTCCTCTGTAGCGAGTGAGCTTCCGCCGTACTTCTGGACTATGAGGGGTTGAGGATCGGCTTCGGTCATTTCCAACGGATCGCTATTCGTGGATGCTGAGCTGCAGTCCGCGCGTGGAGAGATCGAGAATGTATGCTTTGCCTTCGATCTGCGCCTTTCGGGCGTTCTCTGTCATCTCGTAGCAGATCGTCATAAGGCGAGTGGTCGCGAGAGCGAGCACTGCGGGTCCGGCACCTGACAGAAACACTCCGTGGGCACCCCCTTGTAGAGCTCCTTTGGCGATTGGGGTGAAGCGGGGAAAGAGGCGTTCGATGCGCAAAGGCTGGTGGAGGCGGTCCTCGGTAGCGTGGCGGAGAAGACCCCACTTTGAGTTCGAGAGAGCGAACGATAGAAGGGCGGCTCTACCGATGTTGTAGACTGCATCGATTCTCGGGATCTCGGCTGGCAGTAGACCTCGCGCCTCTTGGGTCTTCATGACGAAGTCGGGGACGAATATGACTGCCTTGAGCTCGTCAGCCACATCGACCTGCTGAGTGATCCAGTGGCTGGAGTTGGATGCAGTTTCGGTACGAATCCCGATCTGGCATCCGCCGAATACGGCAGGAGCTGCATTATCGGGGTGCCCTTCGATGTCTGCTGCCAAGCCGAAGATTTCATTGCGAACGGCACTGTCTTCGATGTCTTTGCCTGCGAATGCGAATGCGGCTGCGATGCCGGTCACGGTCGATGCCGAACTGGATCCGAGTCCGCGAGCGCAGGGTATGAAGTTCGAACAGCGGAAGCTGAGGGATACGGAGCATGATCCTAGATGGGCGAATGCTCTGCGAGCGCTTGATACCAAGAGGTTCCCTTCGTATAGCGGTAGAGAGCCTTTTCCTTCTCCTTCGATCTCGATCCTTGGATCGCCGATCGAAACCGAGGTTTCGTTCCACAGGTCGAGCGCCAGACCGATGCAATCGAAGCCGGGCCCCAAATTTGCGCTGGTTGCCGGGACGCGGACAGTCACTCGTTGAGCTTCAGGCGCGGACATTCACAATGTTGGTTCTCGGCGTTGCGGCATCTATCAGGCTAGGCTAGGGCATTGAGTGGCCGAGTTCAGGATTCGGAGACTCATTCAAAAGGTAAACAGGACTCGCTGCAACTAGTATAATTCGCTGATTGTCAAGATTGCTCGGGCGATTTACGGCGCGTATATCGAAGGATGTGTCGCTTCGTGAATCGCTAGATTCCGGGAGTGACCAATATGCCGGTAGCGGTTCTATTAGCTCCGATGTCCAATACAAACGCGCAGGGACGTGCGGGGGCGATAAAGAAGATGGCGGAGCACTTCAAGGAGCTGGAACTCCGGCTCGTGGACTCGGATCAGCCCGAGGAGAGAGTCGTCGAAGAATGCATGGATGCGGTAGCGCTAATTTCTGGGGGTGCGAGGTCTTTCGGCACGGATTTCATCGCCAAATTGCCTAATCTTCGCCTAGTCCAGACCATGAGCGCAGGCACTGATTGGCTGGACAAGGCTGCATTGGCGGAGATGGGCGTCAAGGTAGCCAACAACGGCGGTGCGAACGCGGTCGCGGTGGCTGAGCACGCGATTTTATTGATGCTGACTATAGAACGAAAGCTGGACGTGCAGATTCAGTCGGTGAAGAATGGCACGTGGATGGAAGGCGTAGGCGGTGATCAGAACGAGTATCACACATTAGTGGGGAAACGAATCGGCATTATCGGGTTGGGACAAATCGGTTCGCGGGTGGCGAAGCGCCTTCAGGGTTGGGAGTGCGAGGTTGTCTACTACGATGTAGTCGATTATGAAGATGAGTATCTAGCCGCCACGAACGCCAAGTTTCTGGAGTTGGACGAGTTGCTGGAGACATCCGATATCGTGAGTCTGCATGTACCGCTTGAACGAACGACTCATCACCTGCTTTCCGACCGGGAATTTGCCTTGATGAAGCCGACTGCGATTCTTGTGAACACGTGTCGAGGCCCTGTAGTAGATGAGGCGGCGCTGAAGCGTGCCTTGAATGACGGCGAGATCTTCGGCGCCGGTCTGGATGTCACGGAGGTGGAGCCGATCGAGCCTGATAACGATTTGCCGAACATGCCTAACGTAGTCGTCACGCCTCACTTGGCGACTAGGGCAATTGAATCGAACATCAATGCGGTCAACAATGCGCTGGCCAACGTTGCGAGGGTTGCAAGAGGGGAGGAAGCGCACTGGATAGTACCGCCGGTTTGATGGCTCGGGAGCGTTTAGGCTTCATCCGATTAGATTTATGCAATTCCTTCCATGTCAGAAGGGGCGCAACGACGTGCGGTATTGAGCGAGACGCACTATCATACGTCTTATCTCCCTCTGATCTTTAACAGCTTCCACAACGTTTGCACTCGAATCTGAGTTCCTCTTGATCTGCGAATCACCTGACACATGTGTGAATTACATGAGGGTCATGCAAGCGTCTCTTAACAGAATAAATAGTCGTGTAGATGGTTAGCATGTGTTGCGATGGAACGTTAACATGAATCTTGTGGCGATTGTGGATCGGGCCGATGTACAGATGTTCGTTTCCAGTGCCACAAGGCAATGCCTGTCCTGCTGATGTCGCCAAATCTCCATCGTGATTCAGTGAACGCGCTCGTCGACAAGCCGCGAGAAGAGTGCGGCATCTTCGGCGCATATATTCCGCGGCACGAAGCTGCTCGCGACGCCTTTTTCGGGATCTTCGCCTTGCAGCATCGAGGGCAAGAGAGCGCGGGTATAGCGGCATCCACCGGCGACGAGATTAGGGTGAAGTCCGATGTGGGACTGGTGTCGCAGGCGTTCGAAGAAGGTGATCTTTCCGATCTGATCGGACACATCGCGATCGGACACACTCGCTACTCGACGACGGGTTCGAATCGCATCCGCAACGCTCAGCCGCTACTTGCGGATGGCCCGCGCGGCACGGTTGCTCTGGGACACAACGGCAACGTGATCAATTCGCTGGAGCTCCGTGAGCATTGTGAAGAGCTTTACGGAAGCACGTTTAGCGGGAGCACCGACAGCGAAGTTATCGCTGAGCTGTACGCGAAGACACCGGGGCAAGATTGGTTTCAGGTTTCAGACCGGGTGATGGCGCTGCTTAGGGGTGCTTACTCCCTTGTGATGATGACGAAGGACGAGCTGATTGCTGTTCGAGACCCTTTGGGTATCAGGCCGCTCTGCATAGGAACGCTGGATGACGGCTACGTGGTCGCGTCAGAATCGGCGGCTCTGGACAACTTGGGCGCCAAATTCGAGCGGGAACTGTTTCACGGGGAGGTGCTGGTGATCGATTCTGAAGGTGCGAGCAGCCGGGTATGGCCCGGCACTTCGGGCCCGCAAAAGATGTGCGTATTAGAGCAAATCTACTTCGCGCGCCCCGATAGCGTGTTGAATGATCATCTGGCGTATGAGACTCGATTGAAGATGGGCGCGATCGCCTTCCAAGAAAATCCCGTCGATGCTGATCTAGTGATAGGCATTCCGGATTCGTCTACGCCCCATGCCGCCGGGTACGCGGCAGCAGCAGGTATTCCCTTCGTAGAGGGTCTGGTCAAGAATCGATATGTGGGCAGAACATTTATTCAGCCTGATCAGCATATGCGCGACATCGGGGTTCGCACCAAGTTCAATCCAATGCGCCAAATAGTGGCAGATAAGCGGATTGCAGTCGTGGATGACACGATTGTGAGGAGCACTACCATCATGCATGTTGTTCGCATGTTGCGCGAGGCCGACGCGGCAGAGGTGCATGTCAGGGTGGCCTCTCCGCCGATTGTTTCGACCTGCCACTTCGGAGTAGACATGGCGACGCTGGGCCAGTTGATAGCTGCGAACCACTCGGTGGAGGAGATCCGCGTATTGATCGGTGCTGACACTCTGCGCTATCTGAGCATTGAGGGGCTGATGGAGGCTGTTGGCGCCGAGAAGAACGAGTATTGCCGAGGATGCTTCACTGGCAAATATCCGATAGAAGTGCAGCTAGAGATGGATAAGTTCGCTCTGGATCAGTCGAAGCGCGGGCTTAAGACGTCTGAGTGATTGGACGAAGATGACGAAGAACGGCGGGGCACAGACATACGCAGAGGCCGGAGTGGATCTCGATGCTGCTGCGCGAGCCAAACAGCGTATCAAGGAACTGACAGAGAGAACTTTGGCGGGATCTGTTGTTTCGGGACCGGGCGGATTCGGGGGGATTTACGATCCTGATCCAGACGGGTCGCTCCTTTTGGCTTCAAGCACCGATTCCGTGGGCACCAAGCTACGTATCGCGCAGGCGTTGGGGAAGCACGACACGGTAGGCATCGATATCGTCAACCATTGCGTTAACGACATCTTGCCTTCTGGAGCGCGTCCGCTATTCTTCTTGGACTACATAGGCATAGGCGAGCTAGATGAAGAGCTGATAAGCGGTATTGTGTCGGGTCTCGTGACGGCGTGCGTCGATGCGGACTGCGCGTTGATCGGCGGCGAAACAGCGACTCTGCCCGGAACTTACCGAGCAGGCGATTACGACTTGGTGGGTTTCATCGTCGGCGCAGTCAACAAGAACGATGTGTTGTCGCCAGCTGACAGCGATGATGGCGATGTCTTATTGGCTATGCCGTCCAGCGGTCTCCACACGAACGGCTACACGTTGGTGAGATCGATCTTCGGGATCGATGAAGACGGTTCGGTGCTCAACGACCTCATTCCTGGAGATGGACGCAGTTTGGGTGAGGCTCTGTTGGTCCCGCACAGGTCTTATCAGCATGTTTTGCGTCCGGCGATGGACCGTGTGAAGAGTTTGGCGCACATCACCGGCGGCAGCTTCAGAGAGAATGTGCCGAGGGCTTTACGAGATGACCTGGCCGCTGAATTGGATCTGAGTTCATGGGATCCACCGCCGCTGTTCGACCACATCCAGAGGAGTGGCGAGATCGACGATTTAGAGATGTTCAATGTATTCAATATGGGTGTAGGCATGATTGCGGTTGTGTCGCCTGATGATGTTGAATCGATGCAGAGCGACATTGAAGGCAGCTGGGTAATAGGTCGGACTAAGCGTTACTCTGGCTCTGGTGAACGAGTCGAATTGATTTGATGATCATATGATTCTGTTCCCATCGGAGTGTCGCCAGCGAGATTCGCGTGGAGATTTTTAGAAATTGAGGGATAAATTGGCGCTGGTCAGCGCTTACAACCGCGAAGGGTTGGTTGACTTCGTAAGGATTCTTGTCGAGTGCGGTTACGAAATCACATCGACCGGAGGCACGGCGACGGAGCTTCGAGGTGCGGGTATCGAGGTGGTTGAAGTGTCGGAGTTGACGGGTGCGGAGGAGATACTCGATGGTCGAGTGAAGACGCTGCACCCCAAGGTGCATGGCGGTTTGCTGGCTAGGCGTTCGATAGAGACGCATGTGGATGAGTTGAGACGGCATGAGATCCGCGCCATAGATCTAGTGGTCAACAACCTCTACCCGTTTGTCGAGACGATTCGGCAAGCTGACGCTTCGATGGACGATGCGCTTGAGAACATCGACATCGGCGGTCCGGCGATGACGCGAGCGGCAGCGAAGAACCATCCTGACGTGATCGTGATCGTGGATCCTGGCGACTACCCCAGGATCGGAGAGATGTTGAGGTCGGGAGATGTCCCGATGGCAGAGCGACGACGATTGGCTACGAAGGCGTTTCATCATGTGGCAACTTACGATGCCGCGATAGCGATGTATCTCAGCGATGAGCCTCAAGCGGTTGAAGATGATGCCGATGAGAAGGTGATAACCGACGAGATATCGTTTGACTATCATCTGGTGAAGCGTCCACGGTACGGCGAGAATCCGCATCAGTCGGCAGGTGTGTACGCTTCGCGCGGCGATGATGGAGGAGTAGTGAACGCAGAGCAGCTGCATGGCATTGAGATGTCATATCTGAACTACTTCGACGCTGATGCCGCTTGGTCCGTGGTTCGCAGTTTCGCCGGGCTCGGAGACCATGCCGCTGTTGTCGTGAAGCATGCGAATCCGTGCGGATTGGCGGTTAGAGACAGTCAGCCTGACGCATGGATCGCGGCACGCGACGGCGATCCGATTTCGGCATTCGGAGGCATCGTCGCGTTCAGCCAACTGGTAGTCGCTGAGACGGCGGACGCGATGAAAGGACTGCTGCTGGATGTGATCGTCGCTCCGGATTACACCGATGAAGCTTTGGAGATACTGCGAAGACGCAGACGAACCAGAGTGTTGCGTGTGAATCCTCACACGACTCGTCGATTGGAGGTTCGCACCGTGTCGGGCGGCGCACTAGTTCAAGAATCGGATGAGATCGACGTTGAAGAGCATCGGGATTGGAAGTCGGTGACTTCTCGCCCCCCGAGTCGAGACGAACTGGCGGATCTACGGTTCGCTTGGCGCGCTTGCAGGTTCGTAAGATCCAATGCGATCGTTTTCGCTAGGAGTAGAACGCTGGTAGGTATGGGAGCCGGACAGCCCAACAGGGTGACTAGCGTGTTATTGGCGGCGCGGTCGGCTCGTGAGAAGGCTGAAGGCGCCGCGATGGCTTCTGATGCCTTCTTTCCGTTTCCGGATGGCATCGAAGAGGCTGCGAATAGCGGCATCACCGCGGTGGCACAGCCTGGTGGATCGTTAAACGATGAGGCGGTTATCGATAAAGCTGACGAACTCGGCATTTCGATGGTTTTCACCGGAACTCGTCACTTCTTTCACTGAGCAAAGCGATATGGTTAATAGTTGAATTGGCACCGACTTCTGTAGACATCACGATCCCTGTCCTGAACGAGGAGCAGGCTTTGCCCAGGTGCATCGGCACTTTGACCGAGTTCTTGAGCAATGGCGAAACGAAGGATTGGGATTGGGGCATCACGATTGCCGACAATGGCTCTGAAGATGCGACTACTGAAGTAGGCATGGCTTTGTGCGAGAAGTATCCCGGTGTTCGCATCACCCGGCTTGAGCAGCGGGGACGCGGGCGGGCGTTGAAGAAGTCGTGGCTCGAGAGCGATGCTGATGTTCGCTGTTTCATGGATGTCGATCTTTCAACTGGTCTGGATGCGCTGCCAGGATTGGTGAATGCGATTGCTGTGGAGGGGTACGATGTTGCGATTGGCTCTCGCCTGCTTCCGCAATCGAAGGTGGTGGGCAGGACACTCAAGCGGGAGATCACATCGAGGGGATATAACGCGCTGATTCGCCTGATGTTTCCCAGCCGAAGTTTCCGAGACGCGCAGTGCGGCTTCAAAGCAGTTTCCAGAGATGTTGCCGAAGTTGTGGTGCCGTACATCGAGAATACCGGCTGGTTCTTCGATACCGAGCTGCTTCTTCTGTGCATGAGGTCCGGTTACAGGATCAAGGAGCTTCCTGTTATATGGGAAGATGACCCCGATACTAGGGTGCGGATTTTGAGCACGGCTTTCGAAGATGTGAAGGGGCTGTTCAGAATTCGCTTCAACCCTCCGGACCTGGACGACAGGCGAGCATAGTCAGACCGCGATTTCGATGAGTGTGTTGTAGCCTATTCGGTGCGGCAAATTATCAACTATCAACTGTAAGTTCATGAATACTCCAACCGAAGGATTCGAACTGTCATCAACCACGTTGCGGGGCACCACCGTTGCGGTTGACTATCATCACGCGCAAAACATTTTGCGCACAGAGCAGAAGAACCCCGAAGTCGTCTTCGAGGTGTATGCGACGGAGCCGGGGATACTCTCGGGGATGAACGAGGTGATGGCGCTGTTGCAGAGGAGGTTGCCGACGGGGTCCAGCAGCGTTCTTTCGCTCTCTGATGGCGACGTGATCGCAACGGGCGAGACGGTATTGAGCATCACGGCATCATATGCCACCTTCGGCTTGTATCGGGATGTGATTACTGGGTTGCTGGCTTCTAATACTGGTTGGGCGAGTGCTGCTGACCGTTGCGTGAAAGCCGCTGACGGAGTGCCTGTGGTGGTGGGCGGATCATCGCAGATTCATCCCGAGATCGTAGGTCTGATGGAGTACTCTGCCCGTGTCGGCGGCTGCGCGGCGGTTTCAACCCAAGATGGAGGGGATCTCACCACTACTGTGCCATATGGGGCTATGAGCCACGAGTTCATCCTGATTTGGGGGTCGGCCGAGCGCGCAATGACCCTATTCGATCGCCACGCGCGGTTGGGAATACAAAGAGTGATCCCGGTTCCCACCATCGGAGACGCTGTGCAAGAAGCACTGGATGCTGCTTACGCTCTTAGCAGCCCGCAACGTAACTCTTTGCGCTCGGTTCGTCTCGATATTCCAGACAATTTGGGTGGTGGTTCACCCGCGTTCGCGATCGAGTTGAAGGACCGGCTTGTGGATGCCGGCTTCCCATCGGTTGATCTTCACATGAGCGGCGATCTGACACCTGATTCGATAGCCGAGCACGTAGCCGCCGGATCTCCTATTTCTCTGTTCGTGGTCGACAGGTACATCGCTTCCGCCAGTTCTGTGCCGTTCGCAAGCGGCATCAAAGAGATTGACGGCAAGAGCATAGCCCCGCGAGGCATGTCACCGGGACCGAAGCCTAACGTCAGGATGATAATCAGAGATATGGTTTGACGCGTCTGCGCTAGGTACCGGGCACTTCTGGCGCAGCGATAGGTGGAGGCACTCTTCATGTTCAGGCAGCAGTTTAGCCCATTCAGCCGGCCGAACTCCGGCGACCCAGATGATCTTCTCAGTTGTATGAGATGCCACAATTGCCGCCCCGTCTCGACATTGCTTCGGCAGCTTAGTGTTGACTAAAAATCGACGTAGCCTGACATCTTTTGCCATGCCTAATGGTTGAAAGAGATCGCCAGGGCGTTGGGATCGAACTGTAAGTTTTCCTTCAAGTATCAATTTCGGGGATAGCCAAGCGTCGAAGGCACGATCTTTGGGGATTCGGTCAGGCGCAGGTTCGATGGAAGCTACGAGTTCGAATCCATTCATCAGCGAAATCGTTCCCGGTATTAGCAGCTCCGATTCTTGAGGAGCGAGAGGTCCGGGAGCGTTATCGATAGACGTAGCAAGGTCGCCCGTGATTCGAACGACATTGTTTCTGGCTTCGAACTTCGCTCCTCCCGGGAGGTCGTAGGAGCCATTGCCCGTCGCCGCGATCTTGAGCATCATCCTGATGTGCGAGTCGGTCAATTGATTCTTCGGCGCCGCGTTCCGCTTATACATTCGGGTCAAGAGCTCGGCGGCGATTGACGGGTGTATATCGATCAGCCTTGCACGGTTGAATGACTGAAGATCGTCGATGTCAGAATCCTCTATTGTTTCGTCGATCAAGGAGTCAAGCAGATCGGATTGGCTCTGCATGATTCTTGAGAATCGGACGATCGAGGCAATGACCCCCGGGTTGATCTGCTGGAGTTCGGAAATTACTCGATGCCGGATTCGGTTGCGGGCGAATCTTTCCCAATCGTCATTGGATGCATCGTGGCGTGCATTGATGCCGACTGCATCTAGGAACGAACGCGCTTCGGCGTGAGTGATGTCTATCATGGGCCTTGCTATGGTGATGGGCTCATGTCTGCCCGCATCCATCTGCATTCGTCGCCGCATACCTCCCATGCCACGGATTCCAGCACCGCGAGTCAGTCGCAGCAGAACGGTTTCCGCCTGATCCTCGATGGTGTGCGCCAAGGCGACTGACTGTGCACCGAGTTGCTGGGCGACATATGCCAAGAATTCGTATCTTTGCGTCCTGGCTTCGTCTTCACTGCTCGAGTCTGCTCGAATTTCGGCTCGTGCTACGTTCAGGCGGATTCCAAGAGCCTTGCATGTAGACTCGACGAATTTTTCATCGTCGTCGGATTCCTTGCCTCGCAACCGATGGTTGAAGTGGGCTGCGAAAATGATTCCGTCGGGTCTTGATATCTCGTGAAGCCCGAGCAGCAGGGCGGTCGAATCGAATCCCCCGGAGACCGAGACGATGACGGGCTGTGCCAAGTCTATGTGAGATGCCTTTACACCCTTGCGCAATTTCGCAAGAAACGGGTGGCGCCTGTGCGGATCTTGGCGCAAAGTTTCTGCTCACAGCCTCGCGGCGGTCATACCGCGGCGTAGGCGGGCTGGTCTTCGAGAGCGATACGTTGAAGCTGGATTCTCGAGATTCGATTACCCTCCATCTTGAGAACGGTCATTCTAAGCTGACTTTCATGCGTGACGGACGATCCCTCGGTCGGCATGCGTTGCAACTTGTCGATGAAGAAGCCGGCGATAGTCTCGTAACGCGGATTCTGGGGTATCTCGATGTTGGTTTCGTCTTTTGTCCGCTCGACAGACAGCCCGCCCGGAAGGATGAATGTATCGATATCGACAAGCTGGATGGAGTTCTCTTCCACCGCTAGCATGTCTTCATCACCACGCATGAACTCCAAGAGGCCGTTGCGGGTGATGATGCCGTTGATTCGACCATTCTCATTGTGTGAAACGACGAGTTCATGGTCCGTTCTGATCATCTCTTTGAAGAGATCGTCGAGCTTGGTAGTGTCTGCCATAAGGAGCACATCGCGCGTCATGAGCTCGGATATCGGAGTGTCGATCTGACGGCCGCCTTCGGCGATTCGTCTCATGACATCGTTGGAGTAGACGACTCCGACGAGCTGGTCGAGCGTGTACCAGTAGCCGGTGCGTACTGTCTCGCCGCTATGCACTACGAAGCCGGGCTGCAGCTTGTGGGATTCTCCAAGAGCCTCAGTGTCATCTGAGTGAAGCCGATACTTCTCTAGAAAGGTTTGGATCGTGTCAGTTTCGTTGAGCCATACGATCTCGCTGGTGTGAACCCTGACGCGATGGTCTCGCAGGTCTCTGGATCCGAGATGGAGCAGATTGTCGAGCATCTCTCCATGCGTTTCATCGACTAGACCTTGCTCTTGGCTCATATCGATGATGAGGCTGAGCTCGCCGGAAGTGAAGCTTGGTCTCCCCGATCTCGCCGTGATGCCGAAGACGCGGAGCAGCCCCATGGGCAGGAGGGTGAACACGAACACGATGGGACGCGCCACCACCATGATGGAGAGGATCATGTGAGCGACTGACAGCGACCACTTCTCGGGCGCAAGAGCACCGAGAGTCTTGGGCGTCAGCTCTCCGATTGTGTAGACCAACAAGGTCGATAGCGCGAGAGCGGCGACGGTCGCCGCGGCTGTGGGATGGCCCTCGCCGATGGAATTGATCATCAAGTTTGCTGCCGCGGTGGCGACGAGTATGTTGAACGCGTTGCCGACGAGGAGGATGGTGGCAAAGAAGTTTTCGTACTTCTCTAGCACTCTGACTACGGCTGCCGCCCGACGATTGCCATTCTCGGCGAGATGTTCGATGTGCGAAGGACGAGCACTCAGTAACGCAGATTCTGCAGCACTGATGAATGCGCTTCCGACGAGCGCACCGGCGATCATGAGGATGTTTGTGACCATGAGCTAATCATAAAGTAGGGGCATCTCAGGTCAGATTGAACTTATCTTCGTCGCCCCTGAATAAAGTGGGGACCAGACCTGAATCGCTCCCTCGAATGAAACTGTTGAGAAACAGCGTCATTCGAGGGAGGTACCTCTGTAAGGGTAGGTTTTAAGCGCCTACTTTAAGGTATTCGAAACAGCCGCATAATATGTGGATACGGCTAAATGCCGAGTTCCGGATGCCTCTGCACGCCCCGTCTCTCCCTCTCTCGGAGGCTCCCGCGATCAGTTGGCTGCGTTGGGCAGCACGATGCTCATGATCTGGGACTGGATCTGATCGCGTATATCTGTGTGCTCTTTCAGGAAGTATCGAGCCGCTTCACGACCTTGTCCGAGACGGGTACCTTCGTAAGAGTAGAAGGATCCCCTCTTCTCGATAACGGCATGTTCGACTCCGAGTTCGAGCAGATCGCCTTCGAGGCTTATTCCCTCGTTGAAGATGATGTCCATTTCCACTTGTTTGAATGGAGGTGCGACCTTGTTTTTGACGACTCTGACTCGCACTCTGCTGCCGGTGATGTCTTTGCCCTGTTTGAGTGCTTCCCTGCGCCGCATATCGAGTCGGACGCTGCTGTAGAACTTGAGCGCCCTTCCGCCAGGAGTGACTTCGGGGCTGCCGTAGATGACTCCGACGCGCTCTCTGAGCTGGTTGATGAAGATGCACACGGTGTCGGTTTTATGGATCAAGCCGGTTAACTTCCGCAGTGCTTGAGACATCAACCTGGCTTGAGCGCCGATCTGGAATTCACCCATTTCACCTTCGATCTCGGCTGACGGGACGAGGGCTGCGACGCTATCGAGCACAATGACATCGAGGGCGCCGGATCGCACTAGGTGGTCGATGATTTCGAGCGCCTGTTCAGCCGAGTCCGGCTGGGAGATCAGTAGAGCCTCGATATCAATGCCGATCGCCTTCGCGTACATAGGGTCTAGTGCGTGTTCGACATCAACGTATGCGCAAGTTCCCCCCGCTTTTTGGCCTTGGGCAACGACGGACATTGCGAGGGTAGACTTGCCTGCTGATTCTGCGCCGAAGATCTCGATGACCCTGCCTTTGGGCAGCCCGCCGGTGCCCAGAGCGATGTCGAGCGACAACGATCCGGTAGAGATCGAGGCGATGTTCTGATTCCCGTCGTTTTCGCTCATGCGCATCACTGCGCCTCGTCCGAACGACCTTTCGATTTGCGCTATCGCATCTTCAAGGGCTTGTTCGCGAGTGTCGACCGCCTTTTTCGTGGCCTTTTGTGACGTTTTTCGTGGCATCTTCTTCAGGTTGGTTTGCTCGTCAATTTCCGTGTCGAGAGTTGCGGTTGCGGTTTCTCCCATTGCTGGCTTCCTATATTATGCGGTTGGCACCAAGCCGGTTCAATAATGGACACAGCACAAATATATAACAAATGTTCAAATAAATCAAACGATAGGATCAATCCTGCATTCGAAGCAGCTGTTCAGTTTGCGAAGAGACCCTTCGGGTCTGCCCACTCGTCGCTGACTCGCGCCGAGACGACTTCACCGTCGCAGGTGACTTCACCTTCATGAGACTTCAGTTCGGCTTTCAGTGTGGTGCGACGTCCCCTGACCCCGATCACTCTCGCTTCGACCGTAAATGGTCCTGAGATGGGAGTCGGTTTGCGGTAATTGACTTTGAGTGATGTCGTGGCATGCCAGAAAAGTGGACGATCTCCGTCGCCCGGATAGCGGCCCGCGCGGCGATAGTCGTGGGAGATTGCAGTGCACACGCAGTGGCAATCGATGACCGCTGCGATGATTCCGCCGTTCACGATGTCGTGAGGCATTGCTGCGTGGTGGGGTGCTGGCGTGAATTCGCAGATTGAAAGATCATCGATCCATTTCGATTTGATGTTCAGTCCGTATCGGTTCCATGCTCCACATCCGAAGCAAGAATTCCCGAAGAGCCCATCCTGCACATGTATGGGAGGGCGGTTGAGGATTGGAGGATGTGTTGATTCGAGCATGATTGTCAGAGGCGGTTGACGTTGCGATCTGAATGATCTTAATTTCTGTCGAAGTCTTACGCGTGTAAACGCGATGTCATGTCAGGTGAATTGATGAAGGTTGTGTTTCGCATTCATATGCATTGGTGCTCCGTCTGCTCAAACGCCTGCGTGCGGAGGCATTTTCCTTCTCCTGATTCCCCTTAGCGGGAATGACGAGGGGTATGCGAAAGTCTTTACGATCTCTCGGGAGAGTATCCTTATGATCCGCGTTGGATGTAACGCGAGGGCTCGGCCGAACTCGCCTTATGTGTTTACGCGGGTTCTGCGTCGCCTGTTGCGCCGTCTGCGAGATTTCTGGGTGCCGTCAGAGGCTGTTTCGAGGATGTTTCTGCTCGATGATGCGGAACCGTTACGGTCTGTCGCTTTGGAGATGATGTCTGCGATCTTGGTTTCAGCTTCGCCGTTGGCTGTGGTGAGCGTCTCGTATCGCTGGTCCGAGTAGTGGTGTTCTGATCCGGCTGCAAATGGATTCGGTGTCAATCCGCAGTTTTCTCGGAGATATGTTCCGGTGAACGAACGTTCTACGGATGCGATGAACTCTGGGACGCCTTCCGCCACCAGTTCTCCGCCAGCATCGCCTGCGAATGGACCGAGGTCGATGATCCAGTCGGCGTTTTTGATTAGATCGAGATGGTGTTCGATGAGCAGCACCGTGTTGCCGGCGTCGACCAGCTTGTGAAGCACTGCGAGCAGCTTGGCGGCATCTTCGAATGAGAGGCCGGTAGTCGGTTCGTCGAGTATGTAGAGAGTTTGTCCGGTGCTTCGTTTGGAGAGTTCGGCTGCCAACTTGATTCGCTGCGCCTCTCCGCCGGACAGCGTGGTTGCGGGCTGCCCGAGGCGAATGTAGCCAAGTCCTACTTGAGCTAGTGATTCAAGCTTCTTTGCGATGGTCGGGATGTTCTTGAAGTGTTCCTGTGCCTCAGTGACGGTCATATTCAGCACGTCGGAGATCGATTTCCCTTTGAAGATGATTTCGAGTGCCTCGCGGTTGTAGCGCGCGCCGTCGCATACATCGCAGGGTACGGTGACATCGGGTAGGAACTGCATCTCGATCTGGGTGTATCCGGCGCCGGAGCATGCTTCGCATCTGCCGCCCCGCACGTTGAATGAGAATCGGCCAGGGGCGTATCCCCTCGCCTTGGATTCGGGAAGGCTCGCGTAGAGTTCGCGGATCGGTGTGAAGAGTCCGGTATAGGTCGCGGGGTTTGAGCGCGGTGTGCGTCCGATGGCGGATTGATTCACATCGATAACTTTGTCGATGTGTTCGAGCCCGTCGATACCGTCGTGCGGGCCTGGACGATCTTTGGCGCGGTAGAAGTGCTGCGCCAGACGTTTGAGGATGATTTCGTTGATCAGGGTGCTTTTGCCCGATCCGGAGACACCAGTCACACATACGAATACGCCGAGGGGAACGGCGACGTCGATGTTCTTGAGGTTGTTCGCCCGTGCTCCGCGCACGAGTAATGTGTGATCGGATTTCTCTCTTCGGCTTTTAGGCGAAGATATCTCTTTTCTTCCGCTCAGATAGTCGCCCGTCAGTGAGTTTTCAGCATCAGCAATAGCTTCGATCGTGCCCTCTGCCACCACTTCGCCGCCATGCTCTCCCGCTCCCGGTCCGAGATCGACTATGTGATCTGCAGCACGCATCACCGCTTCATCGTGTTCGACGATCAAGACTGTGTTGCCGACATCTCGCAGATTCTTGAGGGTTGCGATGAGCCGATCTCCATCGTGGGGGTGAAGCCCTACGGACGGCTCGTCGCACACGTAAAGCACGCCCATCAGCCCGGATCCGATCTGGGTGGCGAGTCTGATGCGCTGCCCTTCCCCGCCGGAGAGGGTTCCTGCAGGGCGCTCGAGAGTCAGGTAGTCGAGACCGACTCGCGAAAGAAAACCGAGGCGGGCCTCGATCTCCTTGAATATCTGATCGGCGATTGCCAGTTCGCGTTCGGTGAGAGGCTCGTCGATGGCGTGTTGATCTTCTTGCCATCTGCCGTTTCGGCAGGCTTCGACCCACTTGAGCGCGAGTTGCACGGATTGGCGGGTGACTTGCATGATGTTCATGCCGATCATGGTCACTGCCAGCGCGTCGGGCTTGAGTCTGTCGCCGCCGCATGCGTGGCACGGTCGTTGCGCCATGTATCTCTCGATCTCGGCGCGCACGTTCTCGGATTCCGTCTGCTTGTATCTTCGGGAAAGGTTGGATATTGCGCCTTCGAGTTTCGACTTCCAGGTATATGTCTCACCCTTGAGCGTAGTGTGAGTGATCGGGTACTGCTTGTTGCCGGCGCCGTACAGCACCAGCTTCAGATGTTTGCCGTCCATCTCTGATACGGGGATGTCTATCGGGACGTCCAAGTGGTCGTTGAGAGCGTTGAGCGTGGTCATTGCCCAGGGGTTGTTGACTCCCTCTCTTTGCCACGGAGCGATTGCGCCTTCCATGAGCGTGAGCGACTTGTCTGGAACGACAAGGTCGGGGTCGATCTCCATTCGGAATCCGATGCCGGTGCACTCTGCACAGGCGCCGTAGGGAGTGTTGAATGAGAAGTCCCTAGGCTCGAGTTCCGCCATAGAGATATCACATGCCGGGCATGCGAAGTGCTCGGAGTAGATGAGGTCGGTAGGTTCTGGAG
Organism: Dehalococcoidia bacterium; assembly: GCA_965214735.1. Classification (GTDB taxonomy): domain Bacteria; phylum Chloroflexota; class Dehalococcoidia; order Lucifugimonadales; family Lucifugimonadaceae; genus Bin127. Next base: position 84,992 of record OZ243977.1, read on the forward strand.
CGGCGTCCTTTTTTCGCGCTTTTCTTCTGAGGGTCCGCGAGGAGGCGCTGCTCCGTGCTCCGGATTCGATTTCGTCGATGATTTGCTGGGACGGGTTGAGGACTGATACGACGAGGACTCCGTTAGCGAGTCTCAGCGCGGTTTCAACGGATTCGGTGAGGCGCTCCCGCTCGGTGGATTCGCGGACGATGATCCGATCGACAACGACTTCGATGTTGTGCCACTGGTTTTTGTTGAGTTTTATCTCTTCGGCGAGTTCCCGTACTTCGCCATCGACTCGCACCCGTACGAACCCGTCGCGGTGGGCGTTCTGGAATATCGCCGTGTGCTCGCCCTTCATGTGTGTGACGAGCGGAGCGAGTATCAGCAGTCGAGAGCCATCGTCGAGTTTGAGGATCGAGTCTACGATCTGCTGGACGGTCTGTCTTTCGACGGGGCGCCCGCAGTTTCGGCAGTGAGGGCGACCGGCCCGTGCGAAGAGCAGGCGGAGGTAGTCGTAGATCTCGGTGACGGTGCCGACCGTCGATCTCGGGTTGCGTGAAACCCCCTTTTGATCGATAGAGATGGACGGGCTGAGACCATCTATATGGTCGATGTCGGGCTTCTCCATCCGCCCTAGGAACTGTCTGGCATACGCGGAGAGGCTCTCCACGTATCGCCGTTGCCCTTCGGCGTATATTGTGTCGAAGGCTAGGCTGCTCTTGCCCGATCCTGATACTCCGGTGATGACGACGAGTTTGTCGCGCGGGATCTGAACATCGATGTTTTTCAGGTTGTGTTCGCGAGCGCCGCGGACGACTATTTCGTTGTCTGTCATTGGCGGATGAGTGTGCTCTGACCGAGCCTAGAAAGTGCGTAGACACGGATCCGACAGTAAATGCGGGTTTGGGGAAGCATAGAAGATTCTATGACAGTTGTCAGAGCAGTTGAAAGAAGATGGCATACCAGAATTCAGACGCTTTGCCAGTCTTGCTGGCGTGACGAGATCTTTGTACAAGCACGTCGTCATTCTTTCATACGCGATCACGCCGCCGATGTGTCCGTCGTCTCCGCGAATTACGGGTTTTACCTCCTCCTTGCACTGTACGCGATAGGTGCAGGGCTCTCCCTGAGCGCGTGAAGCGAGTAGGCAGGTAGATCAATAGTGAATGGCGTTGCCTACTCCACCTCCGGCGGCGATGGCATCCCCGTTGATGGCTATCGACTTGGGGGAGGCGAGAAACGCGGCGATGTATGCGATCTCTGAGGCATCGATCAGCTTCCTGACCGAGTTGGCATCCGTCATCTGCCGCAGGATCTCTTCTTCCGAAACGGATTGCTCCGCTGCCCTTGAGGCGATCACTCGCGGAGTTGCCTCGGTTCGAGTGGCACCCGGGTGTATCACGGTGACGTTGATGCCGTGAGGTCCGAGTTCGTCGGCGAGGTTCTTGGTTAGAGCAGCGACGGATATGTTGCGAATCGATCCGACCGCGGCACCGCTGGAGCGTGCTGCCAAGCCGCTGATGTTGATGATTCGTCCCCATCCTCTACGCTTCATGATCGGTGCCGCTTCACGTGCGCATCGCAGGTAGCCGAGTACCTTGACGTTCACATCTTCGTTGAACGCTTCGTCAGTCACGCCTTCGATGCCGGGCACGGGAGCCTGTCCCAAGGGACGCGCAGCGTTGTTGACTAGGATGTCGATGCCACCCAGCTTTTCGTTCGCGGTCCGAATGAGGCTCTTCACAGACTCCGTGTCTCCGGTGTCGGCTGCGATGGCGAAGATCTTTCTGCCGGTGTCGTGTGCTATTTCATCTGCCGCGGCTTGCAGCTCGGGCAAAGATCTGGAGCATATCGCCACGTCGCATCCTTCACGTGAGAGTTCCCATGCGATGGCTTTTCCGATGCCACGACTGCCGCCGGTGATGAGCGCGTGTTTGTCTTTTAGTTGGAGATCCATATTCGGGGTACCGTCCGGGATGGTTTTGCCCATAAATCTGAGGCTTAGCTTACCAACTTTCGGGTTTGGTGATTGTTCCTCGACTATCTTGAAGGGCTCTAGGAAACTGGCTCTTTCTCAGGTTGCTCTTCCAAAGACGCTTGACGCGTGTTGCCGCACTCTGCAAATCCTGTTGAACGTGCTTGCTCCTATGATCTGGGTTTACGACAACAACGTTGAGGCGTGGGCTATCTCGGATGTACCGTATCGGTCCCGCGAGATCAGAATCGTTTGAAATTACAACTGCCTGTTCGTATCTATTCTCGAAACCGTCAACGTAGACGTTGGTCAGCATGGAAGTGGGGAGGAGAGAGGCTTCAGAAACACAGAGACCGCCGCAAGCGACGGTCTCGACTCTGCCGTCTAGTCGACAGAGGGGGTACGCTGATTATTTTAGCAAAACTTCACGCACATCCGCATCTTTTTGGGTAAGCTGGACGCTGGAGTAGTTCAGCTAGCCGATGTGCCGGATCATCCGAGTAACTTCGTAACTTCCCCATCGCCTCATCGACATGCAATCTGTTGCCGGCATCGAATCCCATGATCCGGAGCGAGCGCATATCGCGACGCGCATCCCTCACTTGCAAGATCCCACGCGATGGCTTTCTCGATGCCATGATTGCCACCGGTGATCAGAACGAACGTGTTTGCCGTGGAGTTGGAGGTTCATGGGCGGAAAACGACGGAGTCAGATTCACCAAAAGCATCATGTGGAATTGGAGCCAGGTTAGCCAAGGAATTATTTTTTCGGTCTCGCCAGTTTCTGCGGCCCCGGCGGTTTACGCTGTCCTGTCGGTTTGGGGGGGGCTTCTCTTGGCCTCGTCCCGTCTTTGAAGTTTATCCGTTTGTTTTTGTTTCTGGATTTCATAGTCCCTTCTTCCTCTCAATCACTATATCATGAACGGATGTAGTTGCCCAGCCCTGCGAAGCTTGGTCGTCAGTAGAGTATTCAGAGTTGTGAAAATAAGCGTATATCAATACTGTAGACAATTCTTTTGAAACGATGAATTCATAAGTTTCTGAGTGCAACTCTCCGGGCTCGATGATCAAATGATTCGGCAGCCAATAACGTTCATATTCTTCAAGAGTGATCCATTGAATATAATCTGATTGTTCAGGCATAAGCGTTTCGGCGTAAATCATCTCGATCTCTTCATCCGAAAATGGCGATATCTGCTGCAATCGAAAAAATGCTTCTCGAATTTCTACAGCGACTTTGGAGCTGTTATGTAGAGTGGCAGTCGCTTCAATGTGAACATAATTGTCGCTGATCAATCTATGAGAAACCTTCTGCGTGATAGTTAGATGAGGTTCAAAATCTCTGAAGATTTCAAATTTGTAATATGCGAAGATGGCACCTGACGTAATAGCAACGACGGCAAATATCGCTTGGAAAGCCCTTGCACTGTCTAGGATGGGTACATCAAACACTTGCCACAGCACTACGATTGCTACCAATACGAGGATCAGAACGGGCAGAGCTATAAAGATAGTTTTTCGAAGCGCGTTCCCCATGACCTTACCCTACCCCAGCAACCTACTAACAGCCTCTTCCACCGCTCGCCCCTCTTCCGACTCTCGCAGCCACTGCCTTATCTCGCGTCTGGCTATGATGACCGTGACTCGCTCGCGCTCCTGCCGCAACTGCTCCAGCTGGACAGCGACACCTTCTGCCGCCGCTTTGCCGGCTTCAGACAGTTCGAGATGCAATTCATCGCCAGCATCGAACTCTGGGATGGGCAGCTTCCACAGATGCTTTTGCAAATGCCGAGCACCGAACTGACCTTTTGGCATCAAGTGATCAACCGATTCTGCCAATGCATCGCTGTTGATGATTGCAAGCAGGTAGTTGGCTTCCCGCGTGTCTTTGCAGGCGACCCAGAACAGCGTGTAATCCACTAATGTATCGCGGTCATCTACCAACGCGGCGGTTGGGGCGCCGGACGAGTTGTACATTAGGCGAACAGGTCTACCCTCTGCGTTGTGTTGCCACTTCAGTTGCGATGAAAGGTTGCCGTAGTAGTCGAGCCGACCTAGCAGGTTTAGCTTGTTGGCACGCGCCTTGTTCTCCTCCCATAGGCGGCTGACCAATTGCCAGCGTAAGCGCATCCGACGATCGAGTCCGCCCAGCGATATGCCTCCGACTCCGTCTTCATCCGTTGGGATCTGGGCGTCGCCCTGTTTCAGCGGCAGAATCGCTTTCAGCGGCTCGAGAGTAGCATACGGCACGACTGTTTCGCCAAGATGCACATCGAATAGATGATCAGTTTCTATTGTTTGGTTAGTGATTTGAGCGAGATTGATATCTTTCCACGGCGATTTGTCATAGGATCCCTGCCGCGGCTCTACCGTGACTGTGTTGTTGCCGACACGGATGTTTGCCGAGGGCGCGGTTAGGTTTACGAAGAATAGTCGACGTGGCACGATTGTCGCACCTTGCATAGCATGACCGGCATATGGTGATCCGCCTCTTGCTGAGGTATCTGTAATCGGAGTCAGGATGCGCTGAATCTTGTGGGAACCTGTTTCTCCGATCCATCTTTGGACGTTTCCCCTCAGTTCTCCTGTCCTGCCATTCTTAAATTCCCTTTTCGCGAATACAACAGATGCGGGTATCGGAAAGAAAGTGTTTGGCTGTAGTCGTTCTAAATCCCAAGCAGGCTTGTATGCGAAGTTCACATGAACTGACTGCCCAGAGGCTTTGTCTGACCAGTTGCCGCTTCTCCACTTGGAGTACTGCCCCGTCTGGAGAGCGGAGTGTGGCATGACCATTCCAATCGCTCCGCTCTCTTTTAAGTAAAGATCTACGCAGCGTGTATAGAAGAGCCCTGCCACATCCTGATGCGTCGCGTATCTGCCGCCGGCCCAGATGTTGTAGACGTGTTTGCTCTGACGTTCGAGTTCGGTCCGCAGAATGCTCGATGTTTTGTTGAAGTTGATCCATGGCGGATTGCCGACGATGACATCCACCTTTTCATTGCCGAGAACTACTGGCCGGACGAGGTTGCGCGTGTAGTACGCCCAGATGTGATTTCTGCCTTCTTGGTGGAGATTCTGGAGGGTTTTGATGGTGTCTTGCAGGGTTTCGCGCTCTAAGGGATTGTTGATCTGGTTGTCATTCAGCGCGAATTCGGGGTCATCGCCGTTTTCGATATGCTCGGTGATGTCGTTCATGAGCGAGTCGAAAGTTTCGGCGTCTCGTACGAGCGTCATGGGGAAAGCGAGCGCGGAGTTGTATTCGTCATCGACTTCGATGGTGACGTTGTCTTGGGCGAATAGATCTCCGGTGCGGAACCTGAGTTGCATGGAGTCGCCGAGGTAGACGGGTATGGTGATGTTGGTTGTGTGGGATGCTTGGATGGCAGATTTTGCGGCTAGCACCCATGCGGCGCGTGCTAGATGCACGGCTACCGGGTGGATGTCGATGCCGGTGACGGCATCACGGAGGCGGCTGAAGACCTCTTCACTAGCGATGCCCTGTCGTTTTGCCGCGTCGATGAAGTTTGTGACGGCTTCTGCGAGAAACGTGCCCGATCCGCATGACGGGTCCAAGACTCGCTGGTTGAGAGGGTCCGTCACCACTTCCCGTACGATCTGCCTCGCCAGCCAGTCGGGAGTGTAGTACTCGCCCAGCTGCTTCCGTTCTTCCGGCGGGATGATCGTTTCGTACAGCGTGGCTGCGATATCGGCGGGTGCTTCACTCCAGTCGAAACGCGCTACACGCCGCGCCAACGTCCGTATCATCGGCAATCCTCCGACCTCTGTAGGCCAGGTGAAGAAGTCCGATTCCACTACTCCTTGCAATCCGGTATCGTTGCGGAAGCGATGTCCGTTTAGGAGGTCTTCGGCATCGTTTGCCGCCATCTGTCGGATGTCGATGCCGAACGAAGCCTGCACCACCATCCCGATCATGATGGTTAGATAAGTGTGGCGCACGAATAGGTCGTCCAGCTGTTCAGGCGATGTGGCGACCTCTCCCAGTGCGGCACGTAGCAAATCATGCCACAGCCTGCGCTTGACCTTCACGGTTTCGTAGTGAGCGTTCTCTTGGTATAAAGCCGTCAGCCCTGCGATGTCGCGCTCATATAAGGGGCTTTTTGGTCCGAGATGCTTCTCCACCGTTTCGGAGTCGGGCGGGATGCTCTCCAAGGATGTCAGAGCCGTGTCGCGCAGCCACTCGTAGAGGAGCAGCCACTTGTCGCTGCTCTCGAGCGTGAAGGCGTATGGCAGGGTAGTTCTGATCGCACCGGCGCCGGGCCAGCGCAGCAGCCAATACTTGCCGTCGGTCAGCACGCCCGTCCGAAAGCCATTGCCGTCGCGCTTGGATGATTCGAGATAATCATCGAGTTGCTGGACATGGACCGGATTCGGATCGTTGCCTTTGGCGGTGCCGATTCTGCGCTTCACCTCGATAAAGGTGTCCAGCGCGGTGAGATCGACGGCACGACGCGATGTGTCTGAGGGTGGGTTCTCCTCTTTTATTTCGTGATGCTTCGCCAAACCGGTGCGGACCAGAAAGTCGCGGACTGCACTGGTGATGTTGGCTTCTTGCTCGTAGCTTTGGTGCCGACGCAGCAGCTCAGCAGCGGCTTCGGCATATTGGGGATCGTTGGTGTCTATGTGTTCAGCGACGGTCATCTCAACACTCCTGAATCAGCACATCATAGCAAGTTGGATGTAGCGCACGTTTCGGTGTGGTAAAGGCGTTGAAAGTTTCCGATTCTTGAGACGTACAATCGAGGTATACCCCTCTGGTAGAGAAAGAACTTGTAAGATTGACGATTTTCAATCGCAAAGGTTAGAATGCGATTGCGCGCAGAAAGTGAACCTTACTTGATGGTGTACGAATGAATAGCGACTTCCTTTACTCCAGACCATCGTTTCTCGAGGGCCTGGCACGCCTGATGGATTTTGGAAACACCCTGAATCAGTACAATGTTTCATCCGACCCCAAAAAAGCCGATTCGATAGCGATATGGAAGGATTGGTCCATGGTGGGGCAGGATTTTCGGTATGCGATTGCCGATTTTGAAGAAGATGAAGCAGATGCTCTGAATTCTTCTGACTCGAACGATTGAGTAAACGCAAGAACAAGCGGCGGGTTCTTCTTTCAATGGGTTTACCTGCTTGATTGCTTGCAGGTGTTCCAGCACTCGGGCAACTACTTGTCTCTTGCATCCTCGGCAATGACTTGCATGAATCCATGAATATCGATACTGCTATCGCTATTCCTGTTAATGCCAATGCTGTCCATATAGAAGCTAATGTCAACATCCAAGCTATCCACACGGCTAATGTGAAAAACTATGCTATTGCAGATATGATTGCGACTATGGCATGGGAGCAATTCTCGGTTATCGAACTATGTCGGGTCTTTGCCGCCAGAATTCGGTGGCTTGTTCGAATGCGTAGGCGATCTGTAGGGTCGCGAAGTCGGCGCGCTGCGGACCGACGATCTGGAGTCCGCATGGCATGCCGTCGTCATGGAAGCCCGCTGGCACTGAGACAGCAGGGAGCCCGGTCACGGTGATGTATGAGCAGGGAGCGAACCACTCGAGGTAGTTGCTCAGCCGTCTGCCATTGATCTCGGTAGGGTACTCGATCTCGATTGAGAACGGCGGCACAGATGTCACGGGAAGGGCTAGAAAGTCGTATCTACTCATGAAGTCCGCCATTCGAGCGTAGAGCTTGGTGCGACGCTCTTCCGCCTTTTTGACATCGAGCGCGGTCAATTTCATGCCCTCTTCGGCGTTCCAGATGATCGTTGATTTGACTAGATCTCGATGATCCCTGATGTTGGCTTCGTGTTGATGCGCGAAGATTGCGGCACGCAGAGTGTGGAATATCTCGCCGGCGTCTTGCAAGGGCGGATCAGCATCTTCGACGATGCACCCGAGATCTTCGAAGACGGTTCGCTGCTTATCTAGAGTCGCCGTGATGGCGGTGTCGATGGGAGCTCCCCCGAGGTCGCGGCTCCAAGCGATGCGGGTTCCCTCGAGGTCTCGTGCGAGGGGCTGGGCGAATATGGAGCCGATCTGCATTGATGAGTTCGGGACTCTGGGGTCCGGTCCGGCGATGGCTGAAAGCTGCAATGCGACATCGGAGACGGTTCTTCCCATCGCTCCGACGACCGATTCGGATGTGTAGCCGAGAGGCGCGGGGTATGTGGGCACGACTCCGATGCTGTTTCGCATTCCGACTACGTTGCACCAAGCGGCTGGATTTCTGAGTGATCCCCCGAAGTCGGAGCCTTGGGCGATGGGCATCATGCCGCTCGCCAGTGAGACGCCGGCGCCTCCGCTGCTTCCGCCGCACGTTTTTGTCAGGTCGTATGGGTTGAGAGTGGCTCCGAAAACTTGGTTGAAAGTTTGGGAGCCGGCTCCGAATTCGGGAGTGTTGGTCTTGCCGATGATGATGGCGCCGGCGGCTTTGTAACGCTGGACAGTCAGAGAGTCTTCTTCCGGCACGAAGTGTTCGAATATGGGCGAGCCGTAGGTGGTTCTAATGCCGGCGGTCGGTTGGAGGTCTTTGATTCCTACGGGGAGTCCGTGCAACGGACCGACAGAATCGGGATCGTTGGCGATGACTTCGTCGGCTACCGCCGCTTGATCCATCAATTGGTCTGGATCGACCATAGTGACGATTGCGTTCACCTTGGGGTTCTGCTCTTGGATCTGATCCAGATGAGCGGCCATGACCTCTCGGGCAGAGATATCTCTGTTTCGCAGCATCGCAGCCGTTTCTACGGCTGGTTGGAAGCAGATGTCTTGTCGGTTCACCACCAGGTCTGCCCTTCTACTTCTTTCTGGAACTCGCTCCACTCTCGTGTGTAGATGCCGGTGGAAAGATATTTCCAACCGCCATCTGCGAATAGCATGACGATCTTGCCGGCTTCTAGGCGCTGCGCGGCCCTTATCGCGGTCGCTAGAACCGCGCCGGAAGATACTCCTACGAATATCCCGGCATCGAGCAAGAGCCGCTTGGTCCAGTGAAAGGCTTCTTCGGCTTCGACCATTATTCGAGCGTCCAGTCGATCGAGATCGAGGATGGGCGGGATGAAGCCGTGTTCGATAGATCGCAGACCTTGCACCTTGTCGTCGGGATGAGGTGCCGCGGCGACTATCTTCACATTATGGTTGTGCTGCTTGAGTGCGGCTCCGACTCCCATGAGGGTGCCGCCAGTGCCCAGTCCGGCAACGAAGAGATCGACATCCGGGACTTCGCGTGCGATCTCTGGTCCGGTCGTTTCGAAGTGGGCGTCGGGGTTCGCTGAGTTGCCATATTGGTAAGGCATGAACCAAGAGGGGTTTTCGCTCTTGAGTTGCTGAGCCACCGCTATCGACTCGTTCGTCCCCTTCTCGGCTGGCGAGAATATCACCTCGGCGCCATAGGCTTGCAGCAGCTGGATGCGCTCTTCGCTGACGCTGCGAGGCATGACGGCTTTTACCTCGTAGCCGCGGATTCGTCCGACCATGGCGAGACCGATGCCGGTGTTGCCGCTGGTAGGTTCTAGAATGACCCCGCCGCTGTCCGGAGTCAGCGAACCGTCCCTCTCGGCGGCGTCTACGAGAGCGAGCGCGACGCGGTCTTTGACGCTGCCTGTTGGGTTATGAGATTCGAGTTTGGCGAAAAGCCGAACGTCAGGTTTGGGGCTGAATTGCGATATTTCGACGATCGGCGTATTGCCGATTGCGTCGAGCAGGTCGCGCTTCAGAAGCGGAATTTGAGGGATCTGCATTCGCTGTGCGTCGCCGAAGATGCGCGACATGGTGGATCAACGAATAATTATGCTATCGCGAGGGGAAGGCGAAAGCATGTAGCGTCGGATTGAGAGATCGTTACGAAGCTCCGTCATTCTCGCCTCCGCAGAAAATGATGAGGGCAACACGGGGGACCGTCCCTATGCGACTTGGCTTCCCACTTCTGTATCAGGGTAGGGGGACATGCGCCAAGTACTTCGACATGCTCGTGAGTGCCTTGCTGTGAAATGCTCGGAGTTCGAGATCAAGTGCCCTTCGCCTAATGGGCTGCTGCCACGGCTTGCGGCGGGGCGATGCCGCAGAAGATCTCGTAGTCGATGAGCTCCGTCACTTCGGGGTTGTCTCCGCAAAGTTTGCAGTTCTGGTTTTGGCGCACTCTGATCTCCCTGAACTCCATCGTCAGAGCGTCGATGATCAACATTCTGCCAGTGAGAGTCTCCCCGATGCCCATGATGAGCTTTATAGCTTCCAGCGCCTGAATCGACCCGACGAGACCCGGCAGCGCTCCGATGACTCCTGCCTCGGCGCAGTTGGGTACCTCCCCGGGAGGCGGAGGATCGGGGAAGAGGCATCTGTAGCACCCCTGCCCGGGCAAGTAGGTAGATGCCTGGCCATCGAACACCAGGATCGCGCCATCCACTAGCGGCTTGCCGGCGAGGTATGCGGCATCGTTGACAAGGTATCTGGTTGCGAAGTTGTCGGCGCCGTTGACCACGATGTCGTAATCGGGGATTATGCTCATCGCGTTTTCGGCGTTGATCGGCTCTTCATGGATGATTACGTTGGTTTCCGGGTTGTGGTAGTTGAGCGTCTCTCGGGCAGACTCGACCTTTCGCCGTCCAACGTCGCTGTCGCCGTGTAGTATCTGCCGCTGTAGATTGCTGACGTCTACAGTGTCGAAGTCGACGATCCCGATCGTCCCGACGCCGGCCAGTCCGAGGTATAGGGCGACTGGCGACCCAAGGCCGCCGGCTCCGATCACCAAGACTTTGGCATTTACGAGTTTGCGTTGTCCGACGCTGCCGACGTTGGGCATGATGATGTGTCGGCTGTAACGTCGGACTTGTGCTGGAGTGAGCGGCGGCGCGGTATCGATGCCGTTGTTAGTGGATCCGTTTCTGCTGTTCTGTTGCATGGCGAGATGTGTAGTTGTGGCGATGGACGATACGGCCTGTGTAGCAGCCGTCACCAATAGTTGCGAGATGCCTGTAATTTTACCGCAGGCGGGTTGAACCGTTGTTGGGCAGGGAGCACCTCCATTACCGGTGCTCGTGTTCCAGCGTCTGCATTCAGCCCATCTTCAGATCTAGTGCCGCCTCGCCTTCCAGCTGGCGCTGCTTATCGGCGAGGTCGGATATTCGTATGTGCAACAGGTAGTCTTGGAGCATTCTTTCCACATCGGACCAGAGCTCTCTCTGTGAGCATGCGCCTGATATTAGGCAGGCATTTGGTTCTGCGATGCAGTCGAGTGTGGCGAAGCTGTGTTCGACACACTCAATGATGTCTCCTACTGTGATATCGGCCGGATTTTTGGCGAGTCTATGTCCGCCGCCCGGCCCTCGCCTTGATTCGATGAGTCCGGCGCGCACGAGGTCGGCGGAGATTCTGAGAAGGTAGGGTTCGGGGATGTGCTGTTCTTTTGCGATGACCGATGTGGAGACATAGCCGGCGTGAGGACGCATGGCCAAGTAGACCAGCGTCCTGACCCCGTAATCGACTCTCATGGGGATCAACATGGCATCTCGGCACGACGACGGTTAACGAACGTGCCACGCTCATCGGATTTGGTGGCTTTGGATCTGAGTTGACGCCCGCCGCGTGTGTTGCCAGTATAACAGTGACTGAGAGTTGTGAGCTTAGTACCTAGAAGCGAGATTGGCTTGGTGTTTGCGGGGAGGTTAAAATTGGAGGTTGGCAATTCAGATGAAACAGTTCGCCGACCAAACGATTCGGTTCTGGCGACTGGTGAGCAATTCAGCTATATCTCAGGAGATTTCGTGCGATGGACGAGCTTGTGCTGGACGCAGATATCCGAACAGTGATGGGTAAAAAGAATCGTGCTTTGAGAGCGCACGGCTTCATACCGATCCATGTATATGGTCTTGACTCAGCGCCTAGCTCGTTGCAGGCGGAAGAGACGCTTCTCACGAACGTGATCCGAGAGGCGGGTCGCACCACGCCAGTGACTGTGAAGGTCGGCGATGGCGCGTCGGATGTGACTCTGATTCGCGAAGTGAGCACACACCCAGTCTCAGGTAATTTGCTACACGTTGATTTTCTTCGAGTGGATGTGACGCAGGTGATACAGGCTCCGGTTCCCGTGATTCTGTTCAATCAGGAGCTTGCACCGGGGACCCGCGGCGGCATGGGCTTCGTGACGCAGGGCATATATGAAGTGCTGCTTGAGGCGCGTCCGAACGATATGCCGCAGAGCGTCGAGGCGGATTGCCAAGTGCTGGAATCTTTCGACGATGCGATTCTCGTCAGTGACCTGCCACTAGATGCCAATGTCGCGATCGCAGGCGATCCGGAAGAGCGCGTGGCATGGATACAGCCGCCTAGAGTAATAGAAGATGAGGACGAAACTGAAGAAGGCGAGTTCGTTCAAATCGAGGGCGAGGCATCCGCTGACGAGGAAGTAGTAGAAGAAGCTGGCACCTGATCCGCCAAAACTTCTACCTTGAGTAACAGGCGGGCATCGAGATAACGATGCAGAGAGCTTCGGCAATAGTGCCGTACTAGAGGTCGTTTCTCGCGTCGATTGCGGTTTTGGACTGGTTTATCGTAAGATTCAGGTATTGAAACAACCAATTGGATTGCGTGGAGACAGCAATTCAACTTTGTGCCGCGCATCGCTTTACAGACGCTTGATCACGTGAGGTTGCATGGGGCTATCGATAAGTTGCAATAGGTGCGAGGTTGAGGTTTAAGAGAGACGTCTCGAAAGCGATCCTTACCGCAGATTTCTGCGGCTACGAACAGGAGTGTTCTGATGGAACCCTTTGTGGTAGCCGTGCTTGCAGGCATGTCGGGTGTGGGTATCCTTTTCGGGTTGCTGCTGGGCTACTGGGGCAATACGCGCCTCAACGCCCGTGCGATCCGTGCAACTGAGGACGCACTTACACAACAGATCGAACAGGCGCGGACGCGAAGCAACGAGATACTTCAGGAATCTCAACGGAAGGCAAACGAGGTCAAGGAGGCGGCGGAGCGAAGTCGTGCCAGTGCCACGCGTCAAAATCGAAGAGAGCGTCGTGATCTCCAGAAGATCCAGCGCCAGATAGATAAATCTAAGAGTGATCTGAAGAGCCGAGAGACTGAACTGGAGGCCCGCCAGTTGAAGTTGGCGGAGTCCGAAGAGGAGTTTCACGAACGTTCCTCTTCGGAGTTGGAGAGGATCGCCGGTTTATCCCGACAGACTGCTCTGGAGCGATTGCTGGAGCAAGTCGAGGAAGACAACAGCTTCGAGTTCAAGCGCCGATTCCGTGAGGCGGAGCTTCGGTTTCATGACGAGTCTGACGAGAAGGCGCGTGAGATTCTGGCAGCATCGCTTCAGCGTCTGGCTTCTGATGTCGTATCCGAGTCTTCAGTGACGAACATCCCGATCCCGTCTGAGGAGGTCAAGGGACGGCTGATAGGCCGTGAGGGACGCAATATTCGCGCCATCGAGGCGAATACGGGAGTCGATCTTCTGGTGGATGATAGACCCGACACGGTCGCTATTTCTTGCTTCGATCCGGTTCGCCGTGAAGTGGCACGGGTGGCGTTGGAAGGTCTTATAAAAGACGGTCGGATTCAACCGGCTCGGATCGAGGATTCGGTGAAGCGCGCGCGTCGAGATGTCGAAACGACGATTCACAAAGCAGGTGAGGAGGCGATGTTCGATGTGAAGGTCCGCAGCCTGCACCCCGAGCTGGTCAAGCTGATGGGACGGTTGAAGTTCCGACACTCTTACGGTGAAAATGTGTTGCAGCACAGCGTGGAGGTGGGACACATTGCGGGCATTCTTGCAGCTCAGGTAGGTGCCAACGTGCAGGTCTGCAAAACGGCGGGCTTTTTGCACGACATCGGCAAGGCTCTAACTCACGAAGTCGAAGGTCCTCACGCGGAGATCGGAGCCGACGTTGCGAGCCGGTACGGGATCAGGGAGCCGATCGTTCTGGCTATCCGTGAGCACCATGATCGAGAGATGACCTCGGTTCCTTCCTTCATCGTCGCGGCTGCCGATGCGATAAGCGCGGCTCGCCCCGGTGCTCGAAACGACACGACCGAGAACTATCTGAAGCGACTCAGCGAGTTGGAGGATGTCGCGCGTGGGTTCAAGGGTGTTCGACGCGTGTTCGCCATTCAGGCGGGTCGCGAGGTCCGAGTGATGGTAGATCCTGAGAAGACCACCGATTCAGAGACGAGCGTGTTGGCGAGCGATATAGCCAGATCCATCGAGCAGCGGTTGCAGTATCCGGGCTTGATCAAGGTAGTTGTGATTAGAGAGTCGCGTGCGGAATCGATAGCTTCATAGTTCGATGCCGATCTCTTCTGACCTGGTAGCGCCTATCATTGTCAAATACGGGGTTGACGATCCAAAACCTTCTATTTGCCGAAATCGGATTTCGCCTCCGATGTCATTAACTACAGATCGATGAGCGCGGCATCTAGCTCACGGCATGATTCGTCTTTGCCAGTTGTGAGTCCTCCGTGGCCGGTCGAGGTTGATCTTCATCTTCACACGACGGCATCCGACGGCATAATGTCGCCGTCCGAGGTCGTGGCTCTGGTGAGACGCACCTCCTTACGAGTGATTTCGATCACGGATCACGACACGACAGAAGGTCTGGCAGAGGCGCAGGAATGTATCAGTCCGTGGAATGGACTGACTTTGATACCGGGTGTTGAGCTGAGCACCTACGGACACAGATCGGAGATTCATCTGACGTGCCACTTTATCGACGTGTCTAACCAGCCGTTGCAGTCGACGATGCGGGCGTTGGTGGATGATCGGGAAGTTCGGGCACGGCTAATGATCGAGCGATTGGATGAAATCGGTTTGCCTGTTTCGTGGGATGAAGTTTCGCGACGAGCCGGCGGCACTATCGGCAGGCCCCACATCGCGCGGGCGATGATTGATGCCGGGTACGTCGCCTCGATTGCCGAGGCATTTGATCGCTACCTATCCGATGGCCGACCGGCACACGTTCCGCGCATGAAGCTGGATGTCTTTGAAGCGTTGAATCTTGTTCATGCAGCGGGCGGAGTCGCTACTGTAGCGCATCCGCGCACTGTAGAAGGTCTAGATGAATTGATTGGCGATCTAGTGGATGCTGGTCTAGCCGCGATCGAGGTCTACGCCGAGAAGTACGGTGCTGAGGAAGTGATGAAGTATCACGAGATGGCGAGGCGGTATGGGATTATAGAGTCGGGCGGCACGGACTATCATGCGAATGGGATTCCGAATGAAGTTTTGCCGGGTATGAATGGACCTCCTCGAGAGACCGCGCGACTGTTGTATGAGCGAGCGACGGAGATGCACGGCGAGAGCGGCGTCGGTGCTCGATTCGATGCGGACGCGCTATAGATGGTGATGCCACATGAATGACTTAGCGTGGGCGATTGTCGTAATCGCAGGATCTTATCTGGTGGGTTCGGTGCCCAGTTCGTACCTTGTCGCGAGATATATCGGTGGGATCGATATTCGTGAGTATGGAAGCGGGAACGTGGGGGCATCTAATCTGGCTACCCATGTGAGCAGAGTGTGGGCGGTTCCGGTGGTGCTGTACGACGTGCTTGCGAAAGGTTCGTTGCCGATTCTGGTTGCTTCAGACAAGGTGTTGGATCTGGGCTCGGGCATCGCAGTTTCAGCGGCGATGGCGGCTATGATAGGTCATAACTGGTCGGTTTTCCTGGGATTTTCAGGAGGCCGAGGAGTATCTGTGGGAGTTGGTTCCGTAGGGGCTCTAGGCGTTCCGCTGCTGATACTGTGGGGTTCGATTCCGGCTGTGTTGATCACGTTGTCGCCGTGGAAAGACTCGGCGGTCTCGTGGCTGTTGGGCGCTGCCTTGCTGCCCGTCTGGAGCGCGCTGGCCGGACAAGGTGTCTGGGTAGTGATGTTCTGCGCCGGATTTGTCGTCGTCACAGTGATCCGTCGTGCAGCGTCAGGCAACCTACATGACGCCCTTACGCGACATGAGGGGTTGACGATGCGGCGGTTGCTGATCAACCGTGTAGTATTCGATCGAGATATCGTCTCCCGAGATGCTTGGGTAAACCAGCGACCGTCGTCTTAAGATGAGCCTCAAGATTGGCAGCGATACTTAGGTGCGAGCGGATTTTTCTGTGTCGAGTTTGATTCGATGAATGACGCTGATAGCGGATCGAGCCTCCAGTACGTCGAGTGCATTCGCGATTCGGGCGTTCAGACGAATCTGTCGTGTTCGCGTTGCGGGGATCCGATCTGTCCGAGCTGCATGGTCTACACTCCTGTAGGTTCTAAGTGCCCGGACTGCGCCTCGATCGGCGGTCCGACGATGTTTATTGTTTCTCGTCGTGACATCGTGATGGGCGTGTTAGTGGGCGGATTGGGAGCCATCGTCACCGGCACCGTGTTCGCCGCTGTTCTTAGCGTTGCGTGGACCTTGGACATTCTTGAAGGCGCGCCGCAGAGCCTATGGCTAATTTTGGTCGGCGTTGCGCAGTTCGGAGGACCTTTCTTAATGGCGATGGTGCTGCGTTACATCGTGGGTTACAAGTACGGAGTTGCGCTGCGGATATTGGCGGGGTGCCTGTCGTTGCTTTTTTTCGTTTCAGAGATTGTTGCGATCTCGATTCTCCTTGCCGACCCGAATGCGGGGCAGTTGATCATCAACTTTGCCGGAATTATTGGATTCGCGTTCGGTACCTACTACTCGATGGACCGCTTCAAGGCGTGAATCCCGATTCGAGTCTCAGAGCGCGGTGGGAATTATCTCGCCGCCGCCCTCGCTTTTGAATCTGTATGCCTCGTCAACTATCTCTGTAAGCGTCAGGTCGGGGGCGTAGCCGAAGTCGTTGAAAGCAGCCGATGTGTCGTACTCGTAGTGCGTGGGCGTCACAGGCAACCTGACAGGTGTCCAAGGAGCCTTCATCTTGTCGGCGATGTAGGGGATCATTTCATCCCATCTGAACGGCTCGCGAGAAGCGAGTTGATATGTTTTTCCAAATGTGGAGGGGTTTCCGAGCGCCATCTCGTAGGCATGCACCAAGTCTCGGACTTCGACTAGGTGCTTCTTCCAAGATTTGCCCGATTCGTCGAGTGCCACGATGAAGTGCGGGTCGCCCTCGTAAACGGATGTCAAGTGTTTATAAGCGCGTGTACCTTCGTCATCTCGGCGATCTTTGAGTTGTCTGATGAACGTTCGGAGGTGGAACTGGGGGAAGTCGATGGCTTCGCCGGCACCCCAGGCGTTGGCGAAGCGGAAGACGGTAGCGGGCATCGACTCGGCTCTAACGTAACGATCGACGAGATGTTCGGTGAGGATCTTAGAGTATCCGTACCAACTCGTCGTGGTTAGCGGAAGAGAATCTTCACTGAGCGGCTCCGCTATCCCATCAGGAGGGTACTTGTCCATCGTCGCGTCGGTGCTGGTGACTATCACGTGCTTGAGACGGTCTTGTTGTGCAAGTGCAGCCTCGAGGACGTTGAAAGTGCCCTTGACGTTGATATCGAGGTACTGCTCAGGCGTGAAAGGACCTCCTGCTTGGAATGCGGCGCCGAGATGAAAGATGGCATCAGAGCCTTGAGCGGCTTTCGCGACTTCGGATGAAGAAGCGAGGTCTCCCTCGATGATGTCGGCTCCGATGAGAGCAATCTTTTCTGCTTGGCGATCTCCGCGCCATACGAGACCTCTGACATTATGGCCGTTTCTGATGAACGTTGTAGCCACGTTGGCGCCGACGCGTCCGGTGATGCCGGTGATTAGTATCTGCATGTTGGTTGATTTTTTCAATCGGGAACGAGGTGCTTCGATTGTATTTCGATATGGGATTGATTTCAGTGGAGCAATTGAACTGACCGCATGAGTCTCTCAATGTGCGCGGTATTTGGAAGCATCCGACAGGCATGCCCTTCGGCGGCGTGGGTTGGTCTTGTAAACTTCAATCGCTGTTTCTTTGAACCGCTACTTGAAGGGTTGGACGGATCGCAATGAGCAAAACGAAGATCGAGAAGGTGGAGACGTTTCTATGGAGCCGTTGGCTGCTGATCAAGATTCACGCGGAGGACGGATCGGTAGGTATAGGCGAAGGCGGAGTACATGGCTGGCAGAGACCGACGAAGACCATGGTGGAAGTTATGTCGGACTACCTAGTGGGCCAAGACCCGGACTTGATCGAGCACCACTACCAGTACCTCTACCGAAGTTCCCACTTCATGGGATCCGTGGTTCAAGGGGCTTTGAGTGCCATCGACATCGCTCTCTGGGACATGAAGGGCAAACGTTTGGAGAGACCGATCTATGATCTGATGGGAGGCAAGACCCGTGATCGAGTGCGCTGCTACATGCATGTCGGAGGCATCACTGGCGAGGAGCTGGCGGCGGATGCGGCACGGGCCGTGGCGCAAGGCTTCACGGCGGTGCGCTTCTCTCCGTTCTCGGACGACTACTACCTGCACAAGTCGTACACGGAGTGGGCGGACGAGGCGGTGCGCCGAGTGGGCTTGGTGAAGGATGCGGTCGGTTCGGACGCTGATATCTGCGTGGAGATACATCGTCAGATGAATCCCGCCGAGTCGATTTGGCTAGGACGACGGTTGGAGCAGTTCAATCCGTTTTTCTACGAAGATCCGATGCTTCCTGATAGCCCCGCGAAGATGGCGGAGGTGCAGGCGAACTGCAACATCCCGATTGCGACTGGCGAGCGCTTCACTACGATATTCGAGTATCAGCAGCTGCTGGAGAGCGGTGCCTGTGCGTATGTGAGGCCTGATCTGTGTCTGTGCGGCGGGTTGAGCGGATGCAAGAAGGTATCGGCGATGGCGGAGGCTCAACACGTGAAGGTGATACCGCACAACCCGCTTTCGCCGGTGTCGACGGCTGCGTGCGTGCAGCTGGATGCCTGCATCCCCAACTTCGCGTTGCAGGAGTACACCGGAGAGTCGGAGCCTCCGAAATCCGATTTGCTGAAAGAGCCTTTGGAGTTGATCTCCGGGTATCTGACGGTGCCGGAAGAGCCTGGTCTTGGAATCGAGTTAGATGACGAGGCGCTGGCGCGCTACGCGGAGGAGCCTAAAGTGCTGGATACGCCGATCGGCTTCGATGGCTCCGTGCAGGACCGATAGAGGCTCTGGCTCTCGCGATGGTGATGGAGCGGGAGACGGGATTCGAACCCGCGACCTTCTGCTTGGGAAGCAGATACTCTACCACTGAGTTACTCCCGCGCCTGTGGCTTGATGGCTTCAATATAACCTCTCGCCCGATAGCCAGTCAAGGAGGGTGTCCGGTTGCTCAGCCCCTTAGATGCGGATGTGCGCGTCTCGCATCGCCCGGAGAAGATATTGCGCGGTCCCTAGTTGTTCTGTTTGGTCGGCGGATCGCGTCGGCTATACCGCCCAGTCTTCTAGCGTCCACGCCATTTGCCAGAAGGCGTATTCGTAGCGAGTGCAGGTGATGTAAGCCTCTTTCATCGCCTCGATTTCGGCTGGTCCGGCTACTGAGGCGATACGGTTGCAGATGGCTCTGGCATCCTCGGCGACGGCCTGATTTTCGGCGCCAGAGTACATTCGGATCCACTTGGCGTATCTCGGCGCGTCTTCAGGCTCGCCTCGTGAGGCGAGTTGCTCGCCGACTTGCCAGTAGCCCCATATGCACGGCACCAACGCGGCGATGGTTTCGCCGAATGAGCCTTGGTGAGCGACGCGTAGCAGATAGCTGGTGTAGGAGTAGGTGGTGGGTGCCGGTTGAGTGGCTTCGAGCTCGGTGTCGGTGATCCCGAATTCAGCACAGTACGAGCGATGGAGGTCCATCTCGGTGTTGAGTGTGTACTCGACCGCCGTCGCGAGCCATCCCATCGTTTCAAGGTCAGGCGCCTTGGCGGTGGCTATTGCGATGCATCGGGAGAAGTCGATGAGATAGACGTAATCTTGGGTGATGAAGTGTTTGAAACGGTCGATCGGCAGGGTCGCATCGCCGATTCCAAGCACGAATGGATGATTCATCATGGCTTCACGCTGGGGCTTCGAAACAGCCTCGATTTCGTCGCAGAATGACACTTTAGCCTCCATCAATTCGGCATTTGGCGTTCGGGATCTTGCCAGATTAAGGCACTGGCTGTAGGTGGTCAACTTTATAGAACTGTGGGATTAATTGTGCCTGCCTGATCACGTTGAGTCCTAGGTAACCTCGCCCTCCAGCCACGTTTGGACAGAAGTTTACGGGTGCGGACACAAGGGCAACTGTTATCCTGATATCGGCATGACGAACGCACCGGACAGTCAGCGGCTGGTTTGGATCGACCTCGAGATGACGGGTCTGGAGGAACATCACGTGATAATCGAGATCGCTTCGATAGTGACCGACTCGGATCTGAATATCTTGGCAGAAGGTCCGGATATCGCGATCAAGCGTTCGGCAGTGGATTTGGGAAATATAGATGATTGGTCGGCGCGACAGCACGAGGCATCTGGTCTCATGGACGCGGTGAGGGGATCGAACATTGGCGTGCATGAGGCGGAGGACCGTACCCTTCGTTTTGTTCGGGAGTGGGTCGAGAAGGGAGATGCGCCGTTGTGCGGTAATTCGATCTGGGTGGACCGACTTTTTCTGAAGCGTGAGATGCCGCGGCTCGAGTCGTATCTGCACTATCGAATCATTGATGTCAGCACGGTGAAGGAGCTGGTGGCTCGGTGGCTTCCCGATACTCGGAGACGGGATGGGAAAGAGAAGTCGCACCGCGCGTTGGACGACATCCGCGAGAGCATATCGGAGTTGCGCTGGTATCGAGAGCACTGCTTCCGCAGCTGATCAGGTGACCCGATTACCCGATGCAGTATGTTGGGAGAGCGCGCGGCATGCTTCTTGTTCCATGCGCATCAGGTTGATATCTTCACTTCTGCGTTGAGTATACCTCTGAAGCGCGGCGATTATCGTGGAGTGTGATCTTCCACCGAGCAGTTCCCCGGTTTGGGAGCTGGTGAGTCCGCATTTTTCGCGGAGAAGATAAGCGGCAAGGTCACGCGCAGAAGAGGTGTTTCTTCCGCCGCGGGTGGAGTTTTTGATGGTGTCAGCAGGGATGTCGTAGACGACCGCGACCGCGCTGATGATTTCGTTGGGATGGTAGAGCGTTGGCGACGGAGCTGTGAGTCTGTTACGAGTCGCTTCTACGGCAACTGCTCGAGTTACGATGCCCGCTGATACTGGTTTCGGCGGAATGAGGCTGACATGAGCTGCTACTCTGGCGATTCCTCCGATCAGCTCGCGGGCATTGCGCACCGTGCGATTGGCGAGAAAGTCGAGAGCGTCAGATGCCAGCTCAACTCCCCGATCCGAAGCGTGTCGCTTCAGAAGCGCCTGCCTGAGCTCCTTGTCGGGAGATTCGATGACGACTTCGAGACCGCCTGAAAGTCTTGAGACGATCTCGTCGGAGAGTTGGAGCAACGGATGCGAAGAGTTTCCTGCAACGACAACTTGACGTTCATTGGAAACTAGGTGGTCGATGATGTCGAGGAAGAACGACTGCGTCTCTTTCTTACCGATGAGTTTTTCGATTCCGTCGACGATGAAGGCATCGAGGGCGAGAAATCGATCTCGCATGGGAGATACGTTGCCTGACCGAGATGCTTGGACGAAGCTGTTCAGGAATCTCTCTGCGGTGATGCACACGACGTTCATCCCTGAATCTCGCATTTGCCGGGCGATTGCGTGTAGCAGATGAGACTTGCCCTGTCCGGTTTCCGACAGAATCGTTAAGGGGTTGTAACACGGTTTCTGATTCGTGGCGGTGGCGAGGGCAGCGTTTAACGCCACGGCATTGGACGGCGATTCGCAGAATCGGTCGAATGTCATGCCTCTGTTCAGCGGGAACTCACGAGCGTTTGCCTTGGCGAGATTTGCACGTTGTCGACGCTGGCTGGCGGCGGACCAAGTTGTGTGGTCTCCTAACAGTCCTTCCTCTGCGAGCCGGTCGGAATCGGAACCAGAGTCGGCTTCGGTGACTAAATCGACGCTGAGGTTTCGCCCGAAGGCTTGGTTGACAGCCCGCAGCAAGCTCTTCATCACTCGCTGGCGTATCCATTCAGCGACGAATCCGTTGCGAACAGCCACGATCAGAGTGTCGCCATCGACACGAATGGCTTTGGAATCAGCTAGGAATGCGTCGAAATCGGCTTGGTTGGCGATCTGGACTTCAAGCGAACCGATAACCGCGCTCCAACGCTGCTGAGCGTTGGTCGATTCGAGTGCGTCTTGGGTTTGATCCACAGCGAATCCTCAACTGAACCAGATAAAATCTGTCTCGGTTGGCTAGTGGGCAAACAGCCCACGGGTAAGTAACTGCGGAGATAGTGTCCCGTAACCGCCTCCTCATGGCACGGGAATTACGTCCGCTTGATTCAAGATATCGATTTTTGAGTGCATGTGCAAGCGGAAACCGCCCGAATTTTAAGCGAATATAACCTGTTTCTTGCGCTTGACCAAATCGTTATATGATCACAACATTTGTCGATTTTCGTTATTTTAATAGTGCAATTTTTGCATAAACAGTAGTATTGGTCTAACTTGATGCAAGATTTCGTTAACAAATGTAGCGAAGAGCTTCAGGCGACATTCGATTCGAGACGGAGATCGAGGCATTTTGAAGGCGATCTTTTTCGGCACTCCTAAGTTCGCATTGCCGTGCTTGGATGCTCTTTTGCGGTCGGAGATCGACGTGCCATTGATATGCACTCGACCGCCGCGCCGCGTCGGCCGGCGACGGGCTATCCAAGAAACGCCTATAGGCAGTGCGGGGACGGAACTGGGGATTAGAACGCTCTCTCCGGATCGATTGGATTCCGACACTGTATCTGAAATCGCCAAAGTCGACGCAGAAGTGATCGTAGTCGCGGCGTATGGAAGATTCATCCCAAAGGAGTTGCTTGCGATGCCACGGCTGGGCGTGGTGAACGTGCATCCTTCCATCCTGCCGAGACATCGAGGGCCAAGTCCCGTCGCCACGACGATCTTGGAAGGAGATGAATTCACTGGCGTGACGATCATGCAGTTGGACGAAGGGATGGATACAGGCCCGATTCTCGCTCGCTCGCCGAAGATCGCCGTTGATCTTCAAATCCGAGTGGACGAATTGACAGAGCGGTTGTTTGTGATCGGGTCTGAGATTCTTACCGAAACGCTTACAAAATTGGACAGCGGCGAGATAGAGCCGGAAATTCAGGATGACCGATTGGCGACGGTCACTCAGCTGATACGCAAGTCGGACGGTGAGGTAGATTGGTCGCTGAACGCCGAACGAATTTCTCGTATGAACAGGGCATACCATCCTTGGCCGGGCACGTTTACGACTTGGCGACATCAGAACCTGAAACTGATCAAGCTGTCGGTAGCTGGCAATGTGTCTAGGTACGGCAATGTTGCTGCAGGATTGGTCTATTCCAATTCCGAGAGGGAGTTTCTAGTCGGCACCGGCGATGGCGCTTTGATTCGGGTTGAAGAGTTGCAGCTGGAGGGGCGTCGCGCACTAAGCGCCGACGAGTTTCTGAGGGGGCACCCGGAGATCGAGGGCGAAGCCTTGGGGAGCTAGAGCGAGCGAGTTTGAGCCTCCGACCCTACATGTGTTGTGTCGGATGGTCATCCTCTTCGGTAAGAGTGAAGTGCAGCGTGCCTCCACTAGCTCATGGCAAACGGAAGAGAGTCATCGCCCGCTGAATACGAGTATCATTTGAGCGCGTTATGATTGTCGATTCTCATGTGCATGTCTGGGAGTTGCCTCCTATAGCCCCGATCGGTCCGACTGCGCCGACTTGGACATCCATACCAGACGATTCGGGGCCGGTGGAGCTGCTGATCGAGGATATGGACCTCAACGGTGTGGATGCTTCACTGCTGGTTCAATCGAGCGGTTCGACATGGGATAACACCTATGTGGCGCAAGCGGCTCTGGACTATCCTGATCGCTTCCGGTCGATAGGGTTGATCGATCCTTTGCATCAAGACAATGCGAGGTTGGCGCGGAAATGGATCGATGAGTACTCCATGAGCGGGTTCAGGCTACATCCTGATTACTATCCGGACGCTGAGATATTGAAACTGCCGAGCAACACACGGCTTTTCACCGAGATACAGGATCGGGGCGTAGTTGTGAAGGTGCACAACCGCGTTCCCAATGTGCATCAGTTGGCGGAAGTGTGCGGCAAGTACCCGGGCATCAATTGGGTCATCGATCACATGATGTACCCCGAGCCTTGGATGGCAGAGGATGGTTGGTGCGAGTACGGTGTAGTTCTCAAGTTGGCGAAGCACCGAAATGTATGGATGATGATTTCGGATGTCCATAACCGGTCTGAAGAGGGATTTCCATTCGCCGATATGCACGGCGCGGTGAAGCTGGCGATCGATGCGTTCGGAATCGAGAGGTGCATTTGGGGCACCGGCTACCCCGGCTATCACCGCGAGCTAAACGGATGGCTATCCCTTGCGGACGAGTTGCGTCTGGTGCGCGAGGGTTTCGATTGGCTGACGGATGGCGAGCGGAACGCGCTACTAGGGTTGAATGCGGCGAAACTCTACGGTTTCACACAGATTTGAGGCTGGTTTCGCTGGGACTCGGATGCCGCGCTTGGCTAGTCGTCTGATTCGTGAAGCCTTTTGAGATCAGACTTTCGATCCTTCGTATTGCGCCGCTTGATGTTGTATGAATCTTCCAGCTCGGGATCAGACCATCGGACGGGGTGGGTGATGTTCAGACGAGACATCGCTTGGCGTTGCTTGTTGCTCCCAGACGCATGCCGTTGAGCGTCTATGCCGCTTTCTCTCTGTTCTTCGGCGTTGCTGCCCATGCCGCCCTACACATCCTGCGAACGCTAGATTTCGATCCCGCGTTTTTCTGCCACGGTTTCGATGTCTTTATCGCCTCTGCCGCTCAGAAGCAGGAGCACGACATCGGACGAGGAGAGGGTTGGTGCCCATTCCTGCAGGTAACCGATGGCGTGTGCCGGTTCGAGAGCCGGGATGATACCTTCGGTTCTTGTCAGAAGATCGAAACCTTCCAGTGCGATTTCGTCATCGGCTACGACGTATCTGGCGCGTTCAATATCGTGGAGATACGAATGTTCGGGTCCGACTCCTGGGTAGTCCAATCCTGCCGATACAGAGTGAGCCTCAATCACCTGTCCCCATTCATCTTGGAGCAGGTAGGACATTGAGCCGTGAAGAACCCCGGGCCGGCCTCCAGTTATGGCTGCCGCGTGCTTATCGGTGCAGATGCCTTCACCGCCTGCTTCGACTCCGATCAGCCCGACATTCGGGTCGTCGACAAATCCGCTGAAGATGCCGATCGCGTTGGAGCCTCCGCCGATACAGGCGACTACGTGATCAGGCAGACGTCCGATCTGTTCTAGAGACTGTGCCCTAGCCTCCCTGCCAATCACGCTCTGGAAGTCTCTGACGAGCATCGGGTATGGATGAGGACCGACCGCGCTTCCAATCAAGTAGTGAGTAGTCCGTACATTCGTCACCCAGTCGCGGATCGCCTCATTGATGGCATCTTTGAGGGTCCTGCTGCCCGAAAGAACCGGCTCGACCGTCGCGCCCAGCAGTCGCATTCGGTAGACGTTCGGAGCTTGGCGATGGATGTCCTCCTCGCCCATGTAGACGATGCACTCCAAGCCCATCATGGCACACGCGGTGGCAGTTGCGACTCCGTGTTGCCCGGCGCCGGTCTCGGCGATGATCCGAGTCTTGCCCAGTCGTTTGGCGAGGAGTATCTGGCCCATCGCGTTGTTGATTTTGTGTGCGCCGGTATGTGCGAGGTCTTCGCGTTTCAACCAGATTTGAGCATTGCCCAAGTTCTGAGAGAGATTTGCGGCGTGATAGAGAGGAGTAGGACGTCCTACGTAGTTGGTCAAGAGGTTTGACAGCTCATCCCAAAACGCGGGATCCTGCCGAGTGGTCTCGTAAGTCTCTTCAAGTTCGCCCAAGGCGGCCATGAGAGTTTCGGGCACGAACTGCCCGCCGAATCGACCGAATCGACCGAGGTCATCAGGCAGGTCGCGCTTTATCGGGGGAGTGACGGTCACGAGAGAGGGATTCGAGGCAGATATCTGCTAATTTGCAAGTATATTGCACAGGGTCGCGCTGCTTCCTGACCGAATCGGATCTGCAATCGCTATCGTTGCTGGCGTACGAGTGAACGTGATTTCATGATGTTCCGCTGTGGTACCGCGTTCACAACAGGCCAAGGTGCCATGACTTCAACACTCGGAGTGCTAGTGTCCTATTCTGATTGTGCAACCGGCTCCGACGTCGATCAGCGATCGCTGGATTCGGGCTGGTGCAGCAACTGGTATACGCGACGGCGGCCGGCTCCGGTGCGCTTCGAGACTGCATGTGCCAAGTCTCGCTTCGACGTTGCTTCCTCACTCATCTTCGAGGCGATTGACAAGATCTCGGCATCTGTCACTGAAGTTCCAGATGTTTTGCCGCCGGCTCGCGGCGCCACTACTATCACGAATTCGCCCCGAGTCTCCGAGAAGTGTTCGAGAGCCTCAGCCGAGGTGCCGCGCCATATCTCTTCGTGCACCTTGGTCATCTCACGACAGACGACGATCTGCCGATCCCCGAGTAAGTTCGACATCGTCGCGAGCGTTTCTCGGATGCGGTGCGGCGTCTCCAAAAACACGATGGTCATGGGATCATCAGAGACTTCTTGGATGACTCTGCGACGAGTGCCTGGCTTCGACGGAATGAATCCGAGAGATTTGAAACGATCGGCTGAGAAGCCGGAGGCCGAGAGAGCGGTGGCGATGGAAGATGGTCCGGGCAGAGGAACTATATGATGCCCCCTCTCTGCCGCGGCTGCCACCAAATCGGCACCTGGATCGTTGATGCCCGGAGTGCCGGCATCGGTCACCAAAGCGGCATCATTTCCGTCGAGGAGACGGAGTATCTCTCGCATTTTGCCCGGAGTGGTGTAGGCATGGTAGCTGACTAGGCGCGGAGAGATATCTAGCCGCTGGATGAGTTTGCGAGTCACTCGGCTGTCCTCCGCGATCACCAGGGGGATTGATCGCAGGACATTGATGGCGCGTTGCGTCACATCTTCGAGGTTGCCGATTGGTGTGGCAACTACGTAGAGAGTGCCCAATTGGGATCATCGCCTCCGAGCGCGGCGGTACTCAGTTGGCGGCAGAAGCCAACAGCGAATCTAGTGCCGTCTCGTGTTGCTCATCGGCGTGGTACGAAGATCGGACTAGAGGCCCTGATGCCACATGCTTGAATCCGAGATCAGTGCCGATCTTGGCGAATTCGGCGAATTCAGAGGGATGATAGTAGCGGATCAGCGGGTGATGCCGCTCAGATGGTCGGAGGTATTGGCCGATCGTCAGAAGGTCGCAATCGTGCGTCCGTAGGTCCTTCATGGTTTGTACGATCTCGTCCTTGGTTTCACCCAGCCCCACCATCATCCCCGACTTTGTCGGCATGCGAGGGTCGAGTTCCTTGACGCGTTGAAGAAGGCGGAGAGATAGATCGTAGTCGCCCTTAGGTCGAACTTTGCTGAATATGCGTCTAGGGGCCTCGATGTTGTGATTCAGGACCTCGGGACCAGCATCGACGACTCTTTTCAACGCCTCAAGATCACCGGCGAAGTCGGGAATCAGCACTTCAACCTTGCATCCTTTTGCCAGTCGATGAATCTGCTTTATCGTCAATGCGAAGATCGTGGAGCCGTAGTCTTCGAGATCGTCGCGATCCACGGAGGTGACGACTGTGTATCGAAGCTCCATCGCGGCGACCGTCTGGGCGAGTCTGGACGGCTCTCCCCAATCGACGTTTCGCGAGCCTGGCCAGCCGGTCTTGACGTTGCAGTACGAGCAGGCTCTGGTGCATGTATCGCCTAGGATCATGAAGGTGGCAGTGCGTCGCTGCCAGCAATCTCCGATGTTGGGGCACGCCGCCTCTTCGCAGACGGTATGAAGAGATGCTCTGCGGAATCTATTCTTTAGGTCTACGTAGTTCTCGCCTCCGGGCGCGCGCACTTTGAACCACTCGGGCAAGCGTCGCTTCGGGCGCGGTGCCCAAGCAGTCGGCGAATTCGCTCCGTTGGAAGTGTTGCTCAAAGATCTGATCACCGTGAAATAGGCAGAACTGGGGATACGTTTTCAGAGTAACAGACGCTTGGCTTGTACATTGAGTTGACTCCACAGCATCGATTGATTGAGTATGAGAGTCGAGATGGCGAAACGCAGACGCAGACAGCGGTACAGCGGTCCGGACCTGACCTCACAGTTGGGCTTGAATCTAGGCGACCGCTTTATGATCAGAGCCGAGGGATTTGACGACAAAGGGGCTGCTTCAGCGGTTATGGATGGTGCCCCTATATCTATCAGCGGTGCCATTCCAGGAGAGGATGTCGAAGTTGAGGTGTTGAAGGTTTTTCCAGAGAGAGTCGCTACTGTAGTCAGAGAGATCCATGAAGCTTCGGGAGATCGGATCGAGCCGCGGTGCCGCTACTTCGATGTGTGTTCAGGCTGCCAGTGGCAACACATCGCCTACCAGAAGCAGTTGGAGTTGAAGCGTGATGCAGTAGTGAGGGCGGTGGGTAGCTATGAATCTCTACGGGACGTCGAGATCCTGCCTGCGTTGCCGAGTCCCAAGCAATTCGGGTACCGCAACCATGCCCGTTTCACGGTCGGACGAGGCGATTATGACGGAGTGGCTGGCTATGTAAATGCCGATACGCGTCGCTTCGTTCAGATCGACGAGTGCGCGATCATGCACGATGGCATCAATGAGACGCTGGCGAAGTTGCAGGGACGATTGAGGCGTATGACTCAGTTCTCGGTTCGCATCGGTGCGAATACTGGCGACATGATCATCCAGCCACTGCTGCCGGCCGAGATTCAGGACATCGAATCAGGTCGCCAAAGGTACGAGGAAGAGGTTGACGGAGTTCGATTTCAGGTTGCTGCTTCTTCGTTCTTTCAAGTGAATACAGATCAACTCTCGAATGTCGTGCAAGAGATCGTGGAGATGCTGGAAACCAAGGGAGATGAGACGCTGATCGATCTCTACTGCGGTGTCGGTACCTTCTCGGCACTGCTTTCGCCGTACGTGAGTCGGGTGGTCGGAGTGGAGGAATCGGCATCTGCGATCGCAGACGCGAAGCGAAATTCCTCCGGACTGTCTCATGTGTCGTTCATCGAGGCGCGTGCGGAGAGTGTGACGGAGGAACTGGTTGCCATGGGAGTAGAGCCGGACATTGTGCTCATCGATCCCCCGAGGGTGGGTTGCGCGCCGTCAACTTTAGCTGCTATCGAACTGATGGCTCCCGAGCGGGTAGTGATGGTTTCATGCGACTTGGGCACGATGGCGCGTGATCTAGATGTATTGTGTAGAGGAAGATTTAGACTGATGAAGGTCCGGCCCGTCGACATGTTTCCACAGACTAGG
This sequence comes from Dehalococcoidia bacterium, assembly GCA_965214735.1. GTDB lineage: Bacteria > Chloroflexota > Dehalococcoidia > Lucifugimonadales > Lucifugimonadaceae > Bin127. The sequence goes on from OZ243977.1 coordinate 114,361, forward strand.
CACATTGAGACAGTGTCATTGCTGGAGATGTGCTCGAGATAGAGCCGAAACAGGTGGGCGGTTGCGGATCGGTCGCTATTGCCAAGCATCAGTGGCTCAGATCATGAGAGAGACGATTTCAGCGCCGCGAGTCGATCGGACTGGTGTCGGAGTTCGATTCATCTTGGCATCGGGATCCAATCGTCGCAGTGATGTGATGCGTTTGGCAGGACTTGACTTTGTGGTTCAGCCGAGTGCTGGCAGCGGACACGAGAAGGCGGGTGGTGAAGCGATTGATGCTATCGATTTGACGCGTGAGAACGCACTCTCGAAGCTAGACGCGGCATTGAAGGCGGCAGGCAGTCGAGTGCCTTGGAATGTCGTCATGGTGGCCGCCGACACGGTCGTCTCATTTGACGGTGCCGCTCTCGGCAAGCCTCGTGATACCACCGACGCAGTGGAAACTCTGCAACGGCTGCGCGGCAGCGATCATGAAGTCGTGACAACCGTCGCGGTCACATTCGCGCCGCATCGTCAGTACGGCGAACGCTTCTCACACACCGTCCGTTCCAGAGTTGCGATGAGAAGCTACACTGACGCTGAGATCGCCAGTTATGTAGCAAGCGGGTCCGCATTTGACAGGGCAGGTTCCTACGGGGTTCAGGATCGGTTATTCTCTCCTGCCGAGAGGATAGAAGGGTGTTACCTGAATGTGATCGGGATGCCGCTCTGTGCCTTGGGCATGGTCTTGCCCTCGGGAAGGTGGGATTTCAGGGACTCTCACATCTACGCCACTTGTCGCGCACATGAAGAGGCAGCGTCACAGTGAACTTCTTTGGAATCGGCGGCTTAGAACTGATATTGGTCATGCTGGTCGCGTTTTTTGTCGTCGGCCCCGTGAGACTCGTGCAGGGCGCACGAACTGCGAGAAAGTACATGACAGAACTCAGAAGGCAGCGTGAGGAGTTGACGCAGATGGTTGAGGAAGCGGTCGATTTGGAAGAAGTGCGCGAACAGCTGAATCGCGACGGAGTTTTGGATACAGTAAGGGATTTTTCAGACGAGTTGAACGTCTTCAAGGATGAGGCGAGGTCCGTCGGCGAGGACGTGCAAGAGTTGAAGAGGGTAGTCACCTCGATTGATCGGCCCGGGGGCTACAGACGCATTGGCGGTGCTGACGGCGAAGATACGGGATCTGCGCGTTCCACGGCGGATGTCTCCAGAAAGAGGGACGCGGAGCAGGAGTGACCGATAAACCTACTCGATTGATGAGCCACTTCGCGGAGTTGAAGCGGAGGCTCTACATCTCTGCGGTAGCGGTGATCGTCGCTACGGTGGCAGCGTTCATTTTCTATGAGCCGATTCAGGACTTCGTGCAACGCCCGGCGCTCAACGCGCTCGAGCGGCTACGTCCGGACGAACCGGCGCGACTGGTGCAGCTGGACATAACCGAGGGCTGGTCCGTGACTGCCAAAGTCTCAGTGTTGGCAGGGTTCGCGGCTTCGTTCCCGGTGATTCTTCTGCAGATCATACTGTTTGTGCGGCCCGGGTTGACGGGTTCGGAGCGACGGTTGCTGTACCTGTTGCTGCCGGGAGGCGTAGCGTTGTTCGTGATGGGCGCGGCATTTGCTTACTATGTTCTGATTCCGCCGGCGATACTGTTCCTGCTCCAGTTCGGAGGCGAGATAGCGCTGGTCACTCCTAGGCTGTCGTCGTACGTCTCTTTAGTTATGACTCTGACTATCTGGATGGGGCTAATCTTCGAGTTGCCGATCGTGATGTTTATGCTCGCCAAGCTGGGAGTCTTGCGACCGGCCTGGCTATCCGAGAAGCGGAGATGGGTGATTCTGGCTGCGTTCGTGTTGGCAGCGGTAGTCACGCCGACCGTTGACCCGGTTACACAGACTCTGATGGCAGGACCTGTGATCGCGCTGTTCGAGGCGGGGCTGCTGCTTACGAAGCTAGCGGTGCGGTCCCGCGACCTCGGATCGGTTGCCGAAGCGGGGAGTTAGGCACTGTCGCGCAGGTCGCCCGCGTCTTCGTTTTTCTCGTCGGATCTGTCGCGATCCTTGCCGCCGATAGATCCCCGAAACTCCTTGATCGCCGTTCCGATTCCTCTTCCCACCTCGGGGAGTCTCCCGGCACCGAAGATTATCAACACCACCACTACGATGAGGAAGATCTCAAGTGGGCCGATTCCTCTTCCAAACATGATGCGTAGTTCCTTAGACCGCTCAGTGAAGCGACGGATGTTTGAGCGTCAACAGAAATTGTAACTCAATGGTTGCGGTCTGCTTCGGATGGGAGCGTCTTGAAACTCCCAAAAACGCCATGCAGGGCAACTAGTCGTTTGAATAGCCCAGACTTAGGCTGAACCTGTGAGCGGTCAATACTGCCTTAAAACAGACACTGCCTTGCCGACTACCTGCACGTCATATGCCGGCTCTATGATCGGTTCCATATACAAGTTGGCGGGCTGTAACCGGACCGATTCGCCCTCAGGGTAGAAATGTTTGAGGGTGAATTCGTCTCTGCTTTTTATGTGCGCTGCCACCATATCGCCTCGCTTCGCCTCGCTGGTGTAGTCGAGTATCACGATGTCTCCATCTGCGATCAGCGCATCGACCATGGATTCGCCTTTGACCTCCAGCGCGATTGGATGTTGGACTCTACCGATCATCGATTCGGGAATTTCGATCATGTCTGCCTCGTCGACGAATTCGGCGGATTGAGAGTCAGGCAAGAAGAAGTCGACGCCGGCTGCGATGCTGCCCATGAGCGGCACTTTGATGAAGCCTTCGTTGCCTGGAACGCTCAACGAGCGCGCCAACTTAGGATCCATGTTCAATCGACCTTCTTTGACCAGCCGATCGACATGATATTTGACGTTCGACGGCGAGCCTAATCCGGTCGCGATCATAATTTCTCGCAGGGAGGGCCCGAAGCCTCGGTCAAGCCGAAACTCCCTGATGTAGGAGATGATTTGGTTTTCGGTCTGTACCGTCTTTTGGCGTTTTCTGGCCATTTGGACTCCTACCATCTTTATCTGCATCATCTGCATCGCAATCCGTGTCGGATGATGCATCAAGAAGGATACGTTTCGTACATATGTCAAAAATTATACGAATGTTGTAATAATGTCAAGTAACTGTGGCGACGATTGCTGTGTTTCAGGGAATCGAGCGAGGTCTAGGCCTTTATACAGCTATATAGCTGACGGAAGTATTCATCGCGATAGTTGTCTTCGACCTATGCAGAGCTACGTATCTCGGCAACGATACGTCGGTGGGTTAGAATCTTGAAGTCGTAAGAGGTTGTGTTGTCTAGGGGAATCTTGATCTGCTTTCGACAATATCCATGGCTATAACATCCGAAACCTCCACTCAGGAAGCATCAACAGGCGCGGATTCTGTTCGCTATGATCCGGCTTCGATCGAGGCTAAGCAGAGAGCTCGTTGGCATGAAGCGGGCATCTATCGCTGGAATCCCGACTCGAGCGACAAGCCGAAGTGGTTCGTGATGTCGATGTTCCCGTATCCGTCGGGAGATCTCCACATCGGGCACTGGTTCGCGTTCAGCGGAGGCGATGCCGCGGCACGTTTCAAGCGGATGGAGGGCTACAACGTTCTTCATCCGCAAGGCTTCGACTCATTCGGACTTCCAGCAGAGAATGCGGCGATAAGGGAGAATGTGCATCCGAAGATCTGGACCTACCAGAATATCGCCAATATGCGCCGACAGTTCGAGTTGATGGGCAACTCCTACGATTGGTCGCGGGAGATAGTCACTTGCGATCCCGAGTACTACAAGTGGAACCAGTACTTCTTCCTGAAGTTCTTGGAGATGGGGTTGGCTTACAGGTCCGACGGTGCCGTCAACTGGTGCCCTGAGGATCAGACTACGCTGGCACACGAGCAGGTGCGGGACGGCCGCTGCGAGCGCTGCGAGGCTGAAGTGGTGAAACGCAACATGCCTCAGTGGTACTTTGCAATTACCAAGTACGCTGACGAGTTGCTGGATGTATCTGGCATTGACTGGCCGGAGAAGGTTGTGGTGAGCCAAGAGAACTGGATCGGCAGATCGGAGGGAGTGAATATCTCCTTCGACATATCCGAGTACGGGCTTGAAGAGAAGGAGATATCCACCTTCACTACACGGATAGATACGATCTACGGGGTCACATTCTTGGTCTTGGCGCCTGAGCATCCGTTGGTGCCGCAACTGACTCAGCCGCATCAGCGCGCCGATGTGGAGCGATACGTCGAATCTGCTGCCAAAGAATCTGAAATAGACCGCACATCGACTGTTCGTGAGAAGAGCGGAGTACCGACTGGATCGTTTTGCATCAACCCGCTGAACAGCGAGCGGGTGCCGATCTTCGTGGGTGACTACGTGTTGGCTACTTACGGCACCGGCGCGGTGATGGGTGTCCCGGCACACGATCAGCGCGATTTCGAATTTGCGAAGAAGTACGGATTGCCGATCAGGGTAGTTGTGGCTCCACATGACTGGGACGGTGAGGAGCTGCAAGAGGCGTATCTGGAACCGGGCGTTCAGGTGAACTCTGCCGAGTTCGACGGGATGTCGAGCGAGAAAGGCATGTCGGCTATTGCCGACAAGATCGAAGCGAATAGCTGGGGGAACCGCGCAACTACGTATCACCTGCGCGACTGGTTGATTTCACGCCAGCGGTACTGGGGAACCCCTATCCCGATCATCTACTGCGACGAGTGCGGGATGGTTCCGGTGCCATACGAGGACCTTCCCGTAGAGCTTCCCGACGATGCTGAGTTCACGCCTTCCGGCAGATCGCCTTTGACCGCGCACCAGGAGTTTCTGAACGCGGCATGCCCGAGCTGTGGAGGTCCCGGCAAACGAGAGACTGACACGATGGACACCTTTATGGATTCGTCGTGGTACCACATGCGCTACTTGAGCCCATGCGACGAAGCACATCCCTTCGATCCCGATGCGAGCGAGAGATGGGCGCCGGTGGATCAGTACACAGGGGGCATGGAGCATGCGGTTATGCACTTGCTCTACGCCCGGTTCTTCAATCGCGCGCTTCGAGACATGGGACTGCTGGAGTTTTCCGAGCCATACCTGCATCTATTCAGCCACGGGACTTTGGTGACTGATGAGGGGAAGATATCGAAGCGATCGAATCCTCTGGCTCCCGATCCCCTTGTCGCGGAGCACGGAGCTGATACCTTGCGCTGCTACCTGATGTTCCTAGGCCCTTGGCACAAGGGCGGAGTCTGGACTGATTCGGGCATCAACGGCATACGGCGGTGGCTCCATAGAGTGTGGGAGGTGGGCAATCGTGACGCATCGAGCTTAAGAATGGGCGATGCGGGGGCGGATCGCGACCTCGAGCGAGTGGCTCACGCCACGACTAAGCGCGTCGTCGAAGATATGCGTGCCTATAAGTACAACACCACGATCGCCGCGTTGATGATCTACGTCAACGAGATGAACGATGCGTGGGAGGCCGGTCGCGTGTCCGAGAGGGTGTGGAGATCGTGCGTTCGTAGGCTGTTGCTGCACTTGGCTCCGTTGGCCCCTCACTTGGCGGAAGAGCTGTGGAACTTGAACGGATGGGAGTTCTCGATCCATCAGCAACGCACTCCAGACTGGGATGAGTCGAAGCTGGTAGTAGAGGCTATGACCATCGTAGTCCAGGTGAATGGCAAGGTGAGAGCCTCTATAGATGTGCCGTCGAGTGCCGATGAGAGTGAGGTCGAAGCGGTAGCGATGGCTACCCCTGGTGTGATTCGGCATACCGAGGGTAAAACCCTGCGAAGAACCATCTACGTTCCGGGACGGCTCATAAACATCGTCGCGTCCTAGCGCCGGCTCTGACTTTCGCGATCTTTGCGAAATTGCATGTAATTCCGAGCCCAACTGATGAATCCTACGGATTTGAACAGGCTCCGCCAGCGAGACGCTTCGGCAACCAGGTCCATTCTCGATGCAATATCTCAGAATAAGGGAAATTTTGCAAAGGTCTCGACATAAGCCAGATCGAGATAGTTAGCGCGCGGTCGCGGCTGGCACAAGTAGTCGGGCACCTATTGAAGGCACCTCAAGTCGCCATCGACATCGAGTCGAACGGGTTCTTCAGGTATCGCGAGCGCGTCTGCTTGGTGCAACTGGCGGCAGCCGGGACTGCTTTCCTCGTCGACCCCCTGACGATAGAAGATGTCCAGCCGCTTGGCGACCTTCTCCGCGATAAGTCCGTTGAGAAGGTTTTTCACAGCGCCGATTACGACCTCCGTAGCCTTGACCGGGACTGGGGATTTCGAGTAGGGAACCTGTTCGACACCAGCATTGCCGCTGCCTTCGTCGGCTCTAAGCGGCTGGGGCTGCAGTCCGTGCTTCATGAGTACGCGGATGTGGAGTTAGCCAAGCGACGAAAGATCCAGCGTTCCGACTGGAGCCTGCGGCCTCTGAGCCCTGAAGCGCTGAGGTACGCAGCTAATGATGTTTTGCATCTGCAGCGTGCCCGCGAAGCACTATCCACACATCTGAAAAAACTATCTCGGATGGAATGGGTCAAGGAAGAGTTCGCACGTTTGGAGAAGGTGCGGCACACTCCTCCCAATCGCGCACTGGCCTTCCTTGCCATCAAAGGGAGCCGCAGCCTAGACGGGAGAGGGTTGGCTATACTGCGCTCCTTATGCCAATTTCGTGAACGAGAAGCTGGTCGGCTTGACCGTCCTCTCTTCAGACTGATGTCCGATTCGGCGCTGGTTCAGCTATCGTCTCAGCCCGATGCCGACTTCTCCACGGTCAAAGGGCTAGGCCGGTACGGCCGTCTGCCAGCCAGCAGAGGCCTGAAAGCAGCAGTTGACGCAGGGATCAAGGCTCGGTCCGTGAACTTGCCGAACCGGGCGCACGCCACACTCCCATTGAGCCCGGCAGAGCGAAAGAGGGTCAGGAAGCGCCTTGGAAGTCTCAAAATGTGGCGCAGGCATCTAGGTCAGGAGTTGCGGTTGAACCCAGGCCTGCTATGGCCTGCTGTTAGCTTGGAACGGCTGGCCAGATATCTAGGCGGTCTCGACACCGAGCTATCCAACCCTAAAATCCGCAATTGGCAGAAGCACGAGTTCGGTGAAACGCTGCGGGGATTTCTCGCAACACTCGACTGAGGAGGCTCCAGTTCACCACTCAGTCGTCTTCCCAGATTCCGTGAGCGTCAAGAGCTGTAGTCAGTTTTGAGACACGCTCACTAAAACGGTCCGCCGGTTGCGAAGTCCGGGATGCCTGCCCACCTGCCGCCACCTTGAGACCGCATCACCGCGATGCTCTTGATCACCTCGGAGTTTGCCAATCCGTGAGGTGCTCTGCCTGTCAGCGCGAAGCTGACATTTTCCGCCTGTTTCGTGCCACACTCTTCTAGGAACAGGGGCGAGTAACCGGCAAGGTGCGGAGTCACGTAGATGTTGGGCAGCGAGAGGATCGGGTCTTCGGGGTCGATCGGCTCAGTCTCGGTGACGTCGATTCCCGCGAACGCTATCTGCCCGTCTCTCAGTGCCGCTTGAAGGGCGACCTGGTCGACGACCTTGCCGCGGGCACAGTTCAACAGTATCGCCGTCGGCTTCATCTGTGCGAGCGTCTCGGCGTTGATGATGTGATCAGTCGCCGCAGTGTGAGGCGAGTGAATGGTCAAGATGTCGGCCTCAGAGAGCAACTCCTCGAGCGTCACGATCTCCACACCGTAGAGATCGGCGGTCGATTGGGGCACAAATGGATCGTAAGAGATTATCCGACGAGGGCCGAAGCCGCTCACGCGCTGAGCGAATGCTCTGCCAATGTTGCCGAAACCCAGAATTCCCACGACCTTGCCGCCAACTCGGTCTACCTGCGTCTGGAACTGTCTCATCAGCTGTGGATCGTCCGACCATGAACCGGCTTTGGTCGCGGCGATGGACTCCGGTAATCGGCGGAGGATGGCTAGCATCATCGCCATGGCGTGATCAGCGACTTCTACGGTGTTGACGCCCGGCACGTTGCACGCCAAGACGCCTAACTCGGTCGCGGCATCGAGATCGATCGAGTCGACACCCACTCCCATCCGACTGACGACCTTCAATTTGGGGCACGATTCAAGCACTCGGCGATCCGTGAGCGGCCAAGTCGCGATCATTGCCCCGTCAACATCTTTCAGCGCGTCGATATAGGCATCAGTGTCGGTGAACGGCTTGTGGATCTGGACATCGATGTCGCCCGATTCTCGGATGATTTTGGCAGCATCGACAAAGGTTTCGCAGGTGATGGCAACTTTGAGGGTCATCTAGGCTTTCCTCGCATCAAAGAGTGAGTTGGTAGATACAACTTTATCGCTTTTCCCTTCGCCGAAATGCTGCGAAGAGCATGTAGCGCGCGATTCCGCCTTTCCGCGATAACGGTTAGCGTGCCGGCTCATGTGCCCTCTGTCAGGGCGTGGGAGCGTCCATGCAGAGCTCAGGGATCAAGCCGATTTGCGACGAGGAAGAAACTTCACAGTCCTAACTCCCTCTGCCTCGAGTATCTGGTCTGGAAGTAGACGTGCTCATCGTATGTGCCGGGCTCGTAGTGTCCGTTCTCGGGGTCCGGACCGCGGGCGATGTTGCCCTCAGATGGATTCGCAGCTACTACATCTTCATCGATGTCTACTCCTAGTCCGGGCGCGTCTGGAACTGTTATGTAGCCGTCTACAGTTGGCAGATGCGGTTGGATAACCTGGTATCGTTGCGGAACGTCGTCTTCGAGCCTCTCCAATATCAGGGCGTTGGGAATCGACGCCAAGACGTGAATGGCGGCGTATTCTGCGACGGGTCCAAGCGATCCCGAGTGAGGGGCTACATGTATATAGTGAGCCTCTGCCATCGCCGCGATCTTCTTGAGTTGCGAGATGCCTCCGATGCGCCCCGAATCGGGTTGCACTACGTCGACGAGTTCCCGCTCGATGATCTCACGTACGCCCCAAATGTGGGAGTGGCGCTCACCCGCTGCGATTGGGATATCCACGTTGTCTTGCACTCGACGCAGAGCCTCGGTGTTTTCGGGAGGGACAGGGTCCTCGTAGAAGAGCAGGTTGAAGGGCTCGAGCGCCTTGCCGACGAGGATGGCGTCTTTTGCGGTGAACCACGGTGGACCATGCGCATCGACCATGATGTCCATTTCGTCTCCGACGGCTTTGCGAATGGATTCGACTATCTCGGCGGTGCGATAGACGCCTCCTGTCTTGACGCCCGTGATGCCGCGTTCTTTGAGTTGCACAGCCCTCTCCGGACTGTGTGCGTGAGCGTAGGTGCGGATGCGGTCGCGCACCTTGCCGCCGAGGAGATTCCAAACTGGCGTGTCGAGAGTCTTGCCTTTGATATCCCAGAGCGCGATGTCGATGGCGTTTATGGATCCGGAGCCTGGAGTTCCCGTCATTCCATGCCCCATCATCCCAACCAGCATCTTCTGCCAAAGGCGTTCGATATCTGAGGGATCTTCGCCGATGAGCAGCGGCGCCAAGTCGCGAATGCCGGTTTCGACTACTCTAGGCCACCCCGAACCCTCGCCGATGCCGGTTATGCCTTCGTCCGTATAGACCTTTACAAAGCACCAGTTTCGGCTGCCGCCACCTGACATGAGGAAGGTCTTGACATCTGTGATCTTCATTTGAGCTGCTCCGTAGCGTGAAGCGATGACGGTTAGTCGCCCAAAGTTTAGCAAGTTCCGACGATTTGCTGTGCAAGAGGGAACGATGACGAAGCCGGTCCGCGATAGCGGTAGAATGCGATTCACAATCTGGACTATCTTCCCAGTTGAGCAACAACATGGAGGAACCGACATGGCAGATGCCACAGTTTCTACCACAGACAGCGGTCCCTACTGGGTCAGCGGCAACTTCGTGATCGCGGATGCGAATGGCAACGAATTCTCTGTAGAAGGCGATGCGTATCTGTGTCGCTGCGGTCAATCGTCAGATAAGCCGTTCTGCGACGGGACGCACAACTCGGCCGGCTTCATCGACGAATGCAGGGCGGCGTGACATGGCTGAAGCAACGCGTATAACGGTATGGAACCACGATGCCTACGAGATAGTGGGCGATTTCGCACTTCAAGACGCGGATGGCGGCTCGTATCGGCAGCACGGCAGGGTGCGGCTATGCCGATGCGGTCAATCGAATGTGAAGCCATACTGCGACAACTCCCACATCAGAACGGGTTTCAGGAGCGAGGTCAGCACCGATTCGGGAGATGAGAGCGGCTAGCTTCCTCACGGAACCAGCACGGTGCGCGCGACGGCTCCGGCTTCCATGTCTCTGAACGCTTGATTCACCTCCGCCAGCGGGCGCGTTCGAGTCACTAGGTCGTCTAGGTTGAGCCTGCCTCGCTTGTAGAGCTCGATCAGCCACGGGAAGTCGTGGCGCGGGCTCGAAGAGCCTGCGCTGCAGCCGATAAGGGCGCGGTCGAGGAAGAGATGCCGCATCGGGATCATCACCTCGCCATCATCCGGCGCCGCGCCGACGAGCACCGCCGTACCGCCGTCGCATGTCGCTTCGAGCGCCTGCCTTAAGGTGGCGGGCTGACCGATCACTTCGAACGCGTAGTCCACGCCGCCATCCGTGAGTTCACGCACCGCTCCGACGGCATCGACAGATGAAGCGTCGATAGTATCGGTGGCTCCGACGTTGAGCGCGTATTCGAACTTGGAAGGGTTGATGTCGATGGCGATTATCTGTGCTGCCGCTGCCAGCGAAGCTCCTTGAATCACGTTGAGCCCCACGCCTCCGCATCCCCACACAGCGACGGTCGAGCCGGCTTCTACTTTTGCTCGGTTGACCACCGCTCCGATACCCGTGATCACTGCGCACCCCACCAGCGCGGCTCTGTCGAGAGGGATGTCTGGATCGATCTTTACAACGTTATTTTCCCAAGCCACTGTGTATTGCGTGAAGGTAGCGGCATCGGCGTAGAGCCGCTTGCCGTTGACGTGAAATCGAGGCTCTGAGCTGCGCGGCGGCGTTGGCTGGCACAGGTTCCACTGCCCGGCGGCGCAGAATCTGCACTTGCCGCACATCGGACGGATCGCGAATACTACGTGGTCGCCCACTTCTATGCCTTCGACTCCATCGCCCGTCTTCTCGACGATTCCCGCGCCTTCGTGCCCCAGAACGGTAGGCAGGTTATCGTTGCGGCGATAGCCGCTGTATACGTTGTGATCGCTGTGACAAACTCCAGTGCCGCCGATCCTGACGAGAATCTCGCCGGGACCCGGGTCGCTGACTTGAACCTCTTCGACGACTACAGGATCGCCCTGTCTGTAGATGACTGCGGCTTGGGAGAAGGGCATTTTTCTTACTTTGGACCGAGAGAAGGAGAGACTGGGGAGTTGCTGCGATTATAGGTGTTCTAAGATGCGCCGTACGCCGCTCCAATTGGACAGGGGCAGAAACGCTTAACATAGATCAACCGATCTCTACGGTCCTCACAACTTAATGTCAGGAGCTCGAAATGCAGAAACGCAGGCTAGGCCGCACCGAGCACCATAGCACTGTCGTCACCTTCGGTGCATATGCGATCGGCTACGTCGACCAAGATGAGGCCGATCGTGCTATGCAACTGGTGCTCGACTACGGCGTGAACCATGTTGACATCGCACCTTCGTATGGTCACTCGATGGAGCGAATCGCCCCTTGGATGCCGGAGATTCGAGACCGTATCTTTCTCGGCGCCAAGACCAACCGCCGTCCCCGCGACGAAGCGTGGCGCGATGTCGAAAGCATCATCAAGCGGATGAACATCGAGAAATTCGATCTATTCCAGCTTCATTCGGTAGGCGATGTAGAAGAGCTGGATCGGGCTACTGCGCCGGGCGGCGCGCTCGAAACTCTCGTCGAGATGCGCGAACAAGGGTTGACGAAGTGGATCGGCATCACCGGACACGGCCCGCAAGTTCCTAGCACCATAATCGAAGCGCTGAACCGATTCGATTTCGACACCGTGATGTTTCCCCTGAATCCATCGATGGCAAGGAACCGAGAATATCGACGCGACTCCGAGGCTCTGCTGGCAGAGGCTGTCCGACGAGACATCGGGGTTCAGACGATTAAGATGATCGCAAGAGGCGGATGGGGCGATGGCAAGAAGGAGCTACGCACCTGGTACGACCCGCATCGCGAGCAGGATGAGATCGATAGATCGCTTTGGTGGGTGCTTTCACAACCCATGCATACCGCTCCAAGTTGCGGCGAGATCGATCTGTTGCCCAAGGTGCTAGATGCTGCCGAGCGATTTTCGGTCATGTCCGCCGAGGAGCAGCAGAAGGTGGTCGACTCCCAAGATCCGCCTACACACCTTCCGGAGTTGGCGATAGCTCCGACGGTTTGACACGAGACGCGATTGAAAACTTCCTGCACCGCCCGTGTCTCTACACAAAAGCCCTGGATCAATCTGCACCATTGAATCCATTCCCTGTATCTTTAATCGCCAAGGTAGATTTTTATGAAAATCACATCCGTTAAAGCAGTGCCTGCGTCCGCCGAAAATCGCGGATCAGCCCGAAACTACATGTTCGTGAAGATCGAGACCGACGAGGGCATAGTGGGCTGGGGCGAGGCGACATCCGGACCACTCGCCGTCGCCTCCATGGTCGAGGAATTCGGGCAACAGCTCATCGGCAAAGACCCTGGGCGTATCGAGGAGCACTGGCAAACCCTTTACCACCATTTCCACGTCAGGGGCGGAGTTGTGCAGATGTCGGCAATCAGCGGCATCGAAATCGCACTCTGGGACATCAAAGGCAAAGCATACGGCGCACCGATCTACGATCTGCTAGGCGGTAAGATGCGTGAACGCATCTGGTGTTATGGAAGATGGGACGGCGCAACGCCCGAATCGGCGGTCGAAAACGCTCTGCGCCACACCTCGCAGGGCATTACGGCACTCAAAGGCGATCCCTTCGATCACCGAGGCATCTTTATACCCATCGAAGCGGAGAGAATCGCAATCAAAAAGCTGGAAGCAGTCAGAGAGGCCGTCGGCGACGATGTCGAGCTTCTCGTCGAGGTGCACGGTCGCCTCGCGCCGGCAGACGCGATAAGAATCGGACTGGCCATCGAGCCGTATCGTCCCTTCGTGTACGAGGAGCCTGTACCGCCTCAGAACCTTGAGGCTCTGCAACGAGTCGCCGAAGCCGTCAACATACCCATAGCGACGGGTGAAAGACACTACACCAAGTGGGACTACACTGAACTGCTGCAGAGGCAGATCGTCAAGATGGTCCAGCCCGATATCGTGCAGGGCGGCGGCATCTCCGAACTGAAAAAGATCGCCGCCATGGCAGAAGCCCACTATGTAGGATTCCAGCCGCATAACCCCTATGGTCCGCTCTGCACGATCGCGTCGCTGCATCTCGACGCGTGCACTCCGAACTTCATGATTCAAGAGGGCGGCATCCACCCTTGGTTTCAAGATGCCTGCCTAGGCGACTTCCCAACCCAGAAAGACGGCTTCCTGCCTCTGCCTACGGCGCCGGGACTGGGCGTGGAGATGAACGAAGAGTGGCTCGCAGCGAATCCGTGGCGAGATGATGCCGCGGTCTGGCGAGCGCCCGACGGCACCATCCCGTCTATGCAGGAGACCAACTGGTCCTGAATCACGGCTTGGCTCATGGGAGGAATTTACATAGATGGGCACGGATTTTTTCTTGGCGATGCTACGCATCTCCCCCTCTCCCCGCCATGGGAGCAGCTTCCGAGGTTATCGAAAGGGAATTCTCAACCCTCTATCCCCAGATCCTTCATGATCTTTCTGTTCCCGCCATGCACCAGCGGTTCCCGACACCACAGCCGGCGCACGCGATCAATTGCCGCGCGTGTGGATGGGGAATCGATGCCGAGCATCTCCAGCACCACATTGTCGATCTCGTGACGATTCGCATCGTTGAACGCATAAGACGCGGGGCGCAGGTCCAACTCCGATAACCGGTTGAACTCGCGGTTGGTTACATTGCACGCATGTTCGCCAGCAGGTGTGTCAACGGAGAAATCAGGAACAGGCAAACCGGCGATTGCCTTTACACCCAATGTTGCTCGTCCGGAATGTGTGTTCTGGCTGTATCCGTATCTTGTCAACATGCCCAAAGTGCTGTTGAACCATATTGCCGAAGCTTTGTCAGAGTGACTTTCGCTTCCGCTTATAGATACCCATGCCCTGCCACTTAACATAGGTTGCGATGTCCAAGCGGCGGCGAGTGCTTGAGATGTCATCCTAAATGTGCGCGATACGAACAGATTGCCCTTGCTACAAATCATCCGTTCTTGCAAATCTTCACGCCCTCGCACAGGGTCGCCGTCATGAGTATGCTCCGCAATCAACCGCCGTTGTTTATTCGCGTCAGCCGCCCACAACGCAGGGTAAACAGGAACATCGCCCCCTGCGATCGCATCGAAAGCGAAAGCACCTCTAGGATCTTTTCCGCGTATATGCCCCATTAAGTCGTGTGTCGGGCCAATCTTGAATACATCACCCAAACTCACCATCCGCAAAGGAAACGAAAGCGATAAGCGATCCCAAGAAGCATTGAATTTACTCTGATACAACCTACCTAAAAATTCACCCAGATACCGACTCCGCATCCCAAGGCCGTACCAAGGGAAACCAGATCCCGCTATGGGTTGACGCAACCACTCTCCAACTCTCTCATCTCCCACTCGTAGCTGTCCATGAGAGACCTCGGAATCCTCCGCGATCTGAATCTGGCGCGCGATCTCCGTGGCATCGCTGATCGATGCCGGCCATCTGTCAAGGTTGACGCATAAAACCATTCCCACTTTGCGTTTGTGCTCTAACTTATCGCCAACCAGCAACATCTCATTCTCGTCAGTATCGGCCGACATCGACGACTTGGAATCCGTGGCGAACGTGATCGCGGTGATGTTCGTGAAGCTCTTCGCGAGATGCTCTCGGAATCCGGACCAGCTCTCAGCATGTGCAGCCGTCAAGGGCAACACGCTTGCGAAAACACCTCCGCCACCCAACTTACGATCAGCCAAAGCCGAAAAGTCGGAACCCAACCCTGCCTGACCGTTCGGCACCGTGTTCCCGCTCCTCTTCAAACCGTTCCTCAACTGGGTCAATCGCTTCTGGCTACGAGCACGTTCCGGCTCCGAGACCCCGGCAACGTCAAAGATCTTCCTGCCGCCTCTCGGCCTGGTGTACGGAGGATTCTGAATCACCAGCGAATACTCTCCATCAGTAGCGTGTATCTGGGTCCAATCGTCTTTATCTGCGCCTGACGTCTCGGCATAGCCCATCACATTCGTCAACTGCTGATGCTCGATGAACTCCAGCGAACCCGTCTTGCCTCCCTGCACCGCCACCGATCCAACGTTCGTCTTCAAGTACTTCTGCCCGATCTCAATCGTCGACAGCGCCGCCGCTGTCATGTGTGCCGCCAAACCGTTTATGTCCGTCCCCGTGACGCTCTCCTCCATCATCCGACGATGCAGCTCAGCCACTTCGCCTCCACCGCTCGACTCGAAGTTAGTCCGAATACGCTGATACGCGGCGCGCAGCAAGGTGCCGGTGCCGCAAGCGAAATCAGCGATGCGCGTCTGCGACACTTCGCTCAGCGAAGACCAGTCGGACACCTTCATTCTGTCCACGCCCAGACGTGCCAACATAGCCGCCGTATCGGGCAACGTGTAAAAGGCAGCGGTCTCGCTCCGATCCTGTAACAGCCTCGGGAATAGTTGCCCGGTGAAATCCACATGATCGCCAAGCCGCTCCGAATTAACTCTCACCGCCAAATCCGCGAGATTGTCCAAAACGTCCGAACCCGCGCCAGACGGCAGCGAATCCACCAGCGCGCCGCTGGCGGGTTCAAAGATCGAACGGTAGTTGTATCCGTTCACGATCCGCCAGGCATCCCGCACATCTTGCAGATGCAAGCTGCCACGACTCAGGTCGTCGGAACGCATCTCCGCAATCGAGCGCAAACCCAGATCCCGCAACTCCTGTTGTTCCGCCAGAAGATCGTGCAGACGCAACGTCGTCATCCACACGCAACAAGCGAGCCGCAACCCTTGCGCGACGTTACGCTGACCGATGGCATGCGCGATCGCTCGCGCCGTTTCATCGCTGATCTCGCCTCTCAGCCCCTCTGCCTGAGCCGATATCTGCTCCGCCACCAATGAAGCGAAGTCCGAGATCACATGCGCCGGGGTGGCGACGGATTCGCACACCTCCGCCAAGTCGTCCACCGTCCCTTGACAAAACCCCTCGCGCGGCCATCTCTCGAGCGCCTTAGATGCGCCTTCGCTAATCACCGCGTAATCGAAAACAAACGCATCACTCGCCCCGCGTCTTGATCCTTCCAGCGCCTCTCTGGCATAAGCGCTGTCGGGCCAGCTGCGAACTTCGGCGGGAACCCGCAAAGCTACCGCCGCTAGAATCGTCCGACCGCTGCTCTTCGTCTTGTGCCCGATCCTCTCACGCGCATCAGGTTCCGGATCGGAATCGATCTCCACCTCCACCGAAACAGGATTGCCTCCTTTCGGCTGCAACAATATATCCGGTCGCAGAGCGGGATGGCCCAGCAGAACATCCGTCCGCTCGCTCACCACCGCATCGTCTCGCCACCGATTACGACGTCGGCCCAACGCTTCCGCGAGCGCGGAATTGAACGTCGGCTCCGTCATCGAGCCACCCGTGAAAGAAAACTGTGCAACCATTCAATCCATCCTTGACTACGAACAAAGCAGAAACAACGTTCCATTAAAATCAACGCAGATGCCGGAACCTCAGCCTCAAGCGTGATGCGTAGTCTCTACTTCTCCGGCAGCGTCTTCACAAACCTCAACGATCGTACGAGCCAGTCCTCTAGATCGTCATCGTCACACACACCTTCCGATGAAACCAAGACCCACCCTCGCATCGGCCGCCCCGTCAAATCCATCTCACGCGCATGAGGCATCGCCAGAGCCGCTTCATACTCCGCAACCCCCACTCGAGCCATCAAGTCATCACCAGCGACGCAGCAGCACAGGTTCCCACTCACCATGAAACCCAATCCTCCGAACATCTTCTTCTCAACAAAACCGGAATCGAACTGGAGTACAGACCTGATCCGTCCCGCGAGTTTTTCGTCGTAAGCCATAACTCCATCTCTCCTCGACTTGTGTGCATATTCGCACACAAAGACTCACAGCATAAATTCGCAACCTCGAAAACCACTTCCACGACCCCATTCAATTGATCCCCAACCGATTGTAGATGAAGAAGCTCAAGACACTGCCAATCGCGATTGCTTGTATAGCCGCTCTCTTTCTGATCACAGCCTGTGACAGGACGGCCGAGAGCACTCCCACCGCCACGCCGGCCGACACTCCGACCTCGACAGCCACGCCTACTCTGAAACCAGTTCCAACCGCCACACCGACTGACACTCCGCCCCCGACAAGCACTCCCACCGCTAAGCCATCTCCCACCGCCACGCCGGCCGACATTCCGACCTCGACAGCCACGCCCACTCTGAAACCAGTTCCAACCGCCACACCGACTGACACTCCGACCCCGACAAGCACTCCCACCGCTAAGCCATCTCCCACCGCCACGCCGGCCGACATTCCGACCTCGACAGCCACGCCCACTCCGAAACCAACTGCTACCGCCACGCCGACGGAAACACCAACGCCCCGCGTGAGCCTCTCACTGGATGCTCAAACCACCATAGTCGGATACTGGTCTGACGGTACGGTCAACGTCGAACTGACTACTTCTCTATCCAACCAAGGCGACCTCAGATTCAATGGGACCAGAAAGATCATCGTCTCGTGCAACCAAGGCGGGAACTCCTTAGATGTGTGCGACGGGGAGATGAACATCTCTCTACCCGACGGGTTTAGCGCCGCAAGCGAAACTCTCACGCTGCGCATTCCGGCTGGAGAGACCTCCTTCAACATCGACTACGGTGAAGACCAACCTTTCTCGGTACAGATCGAGGTGCCCGAAAAGATAGTGGGAGTGGATCGTGATGTCTGGAAGTGCTTCAGCGATACTTCCTTAGTAGACACGGTTTGGGAAGACGATCAGGGCATTGGATGTGCCGCTTGGCGCAGCGAGACGATCCAAAAGGTAAATCCGGGGGAACAAGTAACCATCTCGGTGACCGGACCCGATGGGTTCGTCGCTGTTTTCAAGGACGTCCTCGACGAATTGTCGCCCATCATGAATATCGACTTTGAACTGGTCGATCCAGAATCGGACCCCAGATTCGAAGCGTATATCGGGCTCACTATTCCCGAAGCCGAGGCCCTAGACGTCTACTGCGACGCCGAAGCGTTCGGGTGCGCAGACACTAAAGCGTTTTCACACTACCTGCACAGCGGCAGGATTCTGGTCTACAACCTTTGGCAGGATCTGGGAACTGACTTTAACGATTTCAATCAAGGATATAAACGAGCATTTAGACGCGCAATCATCCATGAAGTCGTGCACGCCTTCGCCCGAATGCGTCATAGATCCGAATTCTTGAGCGTGATGCGGCCCGAAGTCAACCCTTCGGAGTACCTGACGCCGCAACTCACACCAATGGACGAAGCCCTGTTGAAGCTCCATGGACACCCTCTCGTCGAGTTCGGCATGACCATCCCCGAAGTCGAAGAGATGGTCATCTTCAATGACGAACTGCTGGACCCGCAACAAGATGCGAGGCTAGCCAAGTGGAAGATGGCGATAAGCGCTCGCCAAGCTCTGAGAGAGGCGACATCAGCCAGATTCAAGATTCGTTCCTCCCTTCCCGGATGTTCCGAACAATTCGGATGGGCCGACTACGAGGTCGGAAACCTAACGGCAGAAGGGCCTTTTTTCCGATGGGTCAAGATCGATGATGGCGCTGATAGCGCGTACGCCATCCTTGCACCTACTGAAAGCGGCGAAAACGAGTACTGGCGCAACGCAAACTCCGGTTGGACGAAGATCAGCCCAGGCAGTTCTCCCGACTTCGCATCCGGATGGCTGAGCAGCCTCTCCGATCCCCACTACATGCTTGAAAACATCGTTACACGGTACTCTGATTGGTCCGACGTCGAGATCCGAATCGATCCTAACGGGTCCGCCGTACTGCAATTTGCATTGGAGGATACCGGAGTGCTCGCTCCTCCGGCGCAAGACGCCGTCGAAATCACCATAGTCATCGACCAAGAAACTTACGAAATATCCAGCTACCGCATGGAGTGGAAACTGAGCGAAGCAAGCTGCGACACCTACCTGATCGAAGCGAGAGACGTCCAGTACGACATCCAATTCGCTTTCCCAGAATCTATTAGGCGAGAATCCGACTATATAGACGATTGCATTGCCGAGTCACTCGATGTCCAGACGGGATTCGTCAGGCACAACGGTTCTTGGACTAGAGAGTGCGGACAAGACGCAACCGGAAGAGGATACGCCAGAAATTATAGATTCTCCGTGGATACTTGGGCTTATGTGCGGATCGAGCTGTCATCCCCAGACGATGTACACATCGATCTCTCCGCGGATCATGACGCCAACGACTCAATCTCTCGACTCCATTCCACCGGGTACCTTGAGGGAGGATATGGTATCCCCGAAGGAAATCGGCTCGGATGGCAACAGGGGTGGATATCTCCGGGTAGCTACACCCTTTCAGCCGTCACCTATAACCGTGTGCTGCCAAGCGACTTCTCTCTCGTAGTCACCGCTCAACCCGCACCTCCACCTCCACATAGGTTCAAATCCATCAGCATCAGTGGCATCCAAAACTGCGGGATCTTGCTGGACGGCACTCCTATTTGCTGGGGTAGAGGCAAACTGAACGACGAAGGTCCGCCGCCGCAAACAAGCAAGTTCTCGTCCATCAGTGTCGGAGGTCACGTATGCGCGTTGCAAGAAGATGGCACACCCTTCTGTTGGGACTACACCAGTGAAGGGGATTTCACATGCGAAACCGTCGCTCCGAGAGCCGTGCAGTGTACGGAAAAGCCCCCCGACCAAACTGCCGCCTCTACCCCGTATATAAACGGCGAGGGTTTTGCCCGGCGCACTGTCACAGTAACCAACGCTTATTACGTTCAAACTCCGCCAGCAGGTGAAAAGTTCAAAGCTATTAGCGTGGGATGGACACACACATGCGCGCTGCGTCAAGACGGCACCCCCATCTGTTGGGGCTCTCCGCAAGAGGGCAAAACATCTCCCCCGCCCAGTGAAAAGTTCGCTTCCATCAGCAGTGGCACGTCCCACTCTTGCGGCAATAAAGCAGATGGAACCGTTATCTGCTGGGGATCAGACTTTTACGGACAATCCTCGGTACCCCAAGGCGAGCGCTTCGTTTCCGTTGCAGCCGGGGAACAAATGACCTGCGGCTTACGAGCAGACGGCACCACTATTTGCTGGGGAAGCGGCGGCTTCGAAAGGTGTACGCCAGATCCCGGTGGATGGTGGAAGTGCTCAAGCATTGGTGGAGACGGAATACCGCAGTCCCCACATCCCGACCAAAGATTCGCGTCCCTCAGTTCGAGCAAGCCTCATTGTGCTCTACGACCAGACGGCACCCCGGAATGCTGGACAAAATACGTGTCCGGATTAGGATCGCCACCAGAAGGCGAACACTTCAGTTCCGTCAGCTCAGCGCCGCGGCACGCTTGCGCCCTGAGTCAAGACGGTGCTGTAACCTGCTGGGGCAATAATCGTTTCGGCGAAGCATCCCCAACCGCAGATGCGTACGTAACTGGAGAGCAGCGACAGGAAACGCCGCTCAACATGGTCTCCGTAAGCGGCGGTCTCGCCCACACATGCGGCATCGATAACGCAGGCCGCATCAATTGCTGGGATTGCCGTGGTGGGAAGATAGATTCGAAGGGAAGTTCGCCTCCATAAGCAGCGGCCACTACCATACGTGTGCTCTACGCACAGACGGCACGATCACATGCTTAGGCGAGAACGAAGCAAGGCAATCTTCCCCGCCCAGCGGCAACTTCTCTCAAGTCAGCAGCGGAATTCAGCACACCTGCGCTCTACGCACAGATGGCACACCTCTGTGCTGGGGAGTTGAGAAGGGTGAATCTCGAAACTTTGGTCAGACATCGCCACCACAAGGTGAAAAGTTCTCATCCATCAGTAGCGGGGGATTCCATACCTGTGGGCTACGTACTGACGGTACCGCGGTATGCTGGGGAAACGATACACACGGACAAGCCTCGCCCCCACGAAGCGAGAGTTTTTCATCCATCAGCAGCGGAGTAGCCCACACCTGCGGAATAAATCTCGATGGCCACGCGATTTGCTGGGGCGCTGAGAGTGGCGGGAGAGCGTCTCCGCCTCAAGGCGAACGCTTCTCCTCCTTAAGCAGCGGTGGCGAACACACTTGTGGGCTGCTCGTTGATGGTACCGTGGCATGCTGGGGATATGAGGAGTACCTTCGGGACATGCCGGATACCGACGCAAAATTTACGTCCATCGACTGCGGCTCTCGTCATACTTGCGCCATCAGCGCCGACGGGTCCGTCACCTGCTGGGGAGACGATGCGTTCGGACAAGCTTCGGCGCAACAGTAGAGCTTGAATATGTGTAGCGCCGCGACACATACCTGATCCGCGCTTCCTCATTCCCTAAAGATGCCGAAGAATCACATAACATGTGTCTACCCAGACCATTCCATCTCAATCCAACGCTCATGCGATCGCCCCACCTAACCCCAGACCAGCTTCAGTCTCGTATCGACGCGTTGCCGCGTGTCCGCATCGCTCACACCCCTACGCCGCTGGAAGAAATGACCAGATTGCGAGAGCATTTGGGCGGCGATTCTGCCCCTCGAATATTCATCAAACGTGAGGATATGACCGGTCTAGCTTTCGGCGGTAATAAGGCCAGGCACTACGAATTCGAGATGCCTCACATCAAGGAAGCCGGATACGACACCCTCATCAACATCATGGACTACCACTCCAACAATGCCCGCATGACCGCTGCCGCGGCGAACAAAGCAGGCCTGAGGTACGTCCTCATTCTCAAGCATGCCGCCCATCGCAAAATTCAAGGCAATCTCCTAGTCGACAAAATCCTCGGTGCCGAGCTTCACCTTCTTGATCAATTCGAGTCTGAAAACGCTGAGGAGTACGCAGCCGCGCTGAAGGAGAAGATGGAAAACGACGAAGGCGCGAAGGTATATCTGCTTCAAGACCATCTATTTCCGCGCATCGCCGGAATGCTCGGCTTCGTGAACTGCGGGCTCGAGCTGCACGAACAGATACGGGAACGAGACCTGTCGAACATCCACATCTACGGCGTCGCTGGAAGATCTCTCTGCGGCCTCATCCTTGCCGCGAAAAACCTGGGGATGGATTGGAAATTTACCGGCGTGACGGTCACCTATGACATCGAACTTGACGACTACATATTCCAACACTCCGAGGACATCAAAGAACTGCTGGACCTGCCGATCTCCTTCAGCGAAGATGACATGCGAATTCTCACTGGATTCATCGGCGAGGGCTACGGGATCATGTCGGAAGACGTCGCAAATGCGATTCATCTTTGCGCTCGAACCGATGCCATCATCCTCGACCCGAACTACACAGGCACCGCTATGGCAGCCATGCTGAACGACGTAAGAGAAGGCGCCGCCTCGAAAGACGATACGCTTGTCTTCCTGCATACCGGCGGATTGCCAGCGCTGTTCACTTTTTCAGAAGATCTGGCCAGACACCGGGGTGTATGCTCTGTGGATCAGCCCTGAGTCTGCTGTCTTGAACCCTCATTGAGGGGTACGAACGGCAGGTGGGATGTCTGGTTGATTCGGCGCAGATTCTCCATTAGCGTATCGTTCTGCCGACGTTGCTCACGCACCCGAAGGTAGTTCGCCCACTTGGCTGACAGCATAGCGCCTGCGAGTAGGATGATGGCTTCCACGTAAACGAAGAAGAAGAACATCATGATCGTGCTGATGCTTCCATAGACGGATGAGAACTGGCTGCCGCTGTTGCGCAGGAAAAATATGAAGGCGTACTTTGCGATCTCGAACGCGACCGCCGCCAACAGCGCCACTCCGGAAATCTCGACGAATCTCACCCGTGTGTTCGGCAACCACCAATAGATCACGGCGAACACGCAGTATGTGATGAACGGCGGTGCCGCGATCGCGATGATGCGCAGGAATCCGGTGTCGTAGTTCGGTGCTTCCGGGAAAAGAAACTCCGTAATCACTCCTAGGAATGTGAGCAGAGCAGACAACATGACCGAGAGGAATAGAAATGCCGATGCGCCAAGCATCAATATCAGGTCGATCGCTCTCTCGATCAGGAAAGGACGGGGCCGATGGATGCCCCAGATGATGTTCACACTCTTCCGTATCGAGCCGAACACGCCTAGTCCGGCTATGAAAAGCGCCAAGCCTGTCAAGCTGGATGTGATCGCGTTGTTGTCGCTCACATTGTGTATGAAGTTCTCGACGAAGGATGCGTCGGGACTTTCTTTAAGAGTTGGAAACTGCTGAAGCAAACCCTCTATTAGACGTTGCTCGAAACCCTCGATTCCGATCAAGATCCTCGAAAGAGTGATCAACGCTATCGACAGTGGGAACAGCGATAGAAAACCGTAAAAAGCGATTGCTGCCGCCAGGTAGTGACCATTGATGTACACAAAATCGTTCACATTGCGCGAGATGAACATGATGGCCCAACGCGCCCATTTGTAACCCGATTTGGAAAATCGGACTACGGTGCTCAAAAACTCGTTGGCTGACATCTGTGGAGTGTAGCTACTCAACTGTCTTCATCATGCTCAGTGATTGTTGGGTCGGAACACACGGCAGTTACATGGTTATCGCCCCCTCGCATGATCGAGGGAGGCGATCCACCTTCAATCTAGCTCACCACTCCTGTATGCAGTGATGTAGTTCATTGCGAAATCGTCCTGCCCTTTCAATAGAGCCTTAGCGTACTGCACCTGTTTCGAGTTCTCATCCAACTCCAATGCCCGATCGATCTTCACCTGAATCGGATCGATGATCCCCGAGTCCGCTCCAGCCTCGATCGCCAGCTTCACGAAAACCTCGTTCACTAATGCTCGCTTCGGCAACCCGAAAGATACGTTACTCATGCCGCCCGTGATATGCACCTCGTTTCCGAAGCGTTCGCGCAGCATCGATATCGATTCCAGCGCGTGGGGGCCGTAGCTCGCATCAACTGAAACCGGGAAGAAGAGCGGATCGATGTACATGTCGGACATCTCGATCCCCCGCTCCATCGCGGCATCGACCACGCGGGCGGCGTTCTCGACCCTTTGTTCGGCGTTTTCTGGCATGCCGCTCTCTGACGCCGAGGACACGATGCACTTCGCATCGTGGTCCTTGATCAGGTCCAGAGTCTCCAATCGCTCGAGCGCGACTGAATTCACCATGGGTTTTCCCAAGTCGCCTTGGTAACGCTCCAGCCCGGCCTGAATTATCTCCGAGTTCGACGAATCGATGCTCGGCGCCACGCTCGACAATCGTTGGAAACAATCCACCAGCCAGCGCATCGCCTCTTTCTGTTCTTCGATCCGATGCGAAATCTCATCGACATTCAAGTCGAGATAAGCGGCACCGGCGCGAATCTGGCGATCCACCTCGTACTTGATGTAAGCCTCTCCCTCGGCTGCCTCTTCGCCGCTACAGTTCACACCCTTCCAAACCGCGATCATGAAGTGCTTCAGATTCCCCTGCTCATAAGGCTGAGTCGACGTGAAATGATCTGGAACTCGAACGTACTTAGTCTGACCGTTCAGACGGTACTTGACCGCCTCCGTTCCATCTTCGAACACATGCCCACGAACGCCGCCTCGTTTGACTACACGCGTGCAGTGGATGTTTTCACCCACGATCGTGAAATCGACTTTCCTACGCTCTTTAGTCACTGTCTGCTACTTATATCAGGCTACGTTCAATCTCATAGCTTCATGAACCAAACGTAACTATTCTGATATGGCACGGCGATAAGGTCAAATTCAACCGAACGGCATCGATACAGTTTAATCTTGCGAGTCATTTCCCCGAACCGCGTAATGATCACGCTTGGCGAAAGTGTTAGCCCACGAAGAACTGCCTTGCAGACGCGAATCCTTCAACACCACGGGACGGCTGAGAATCTGATCCTCTTCACCGTACAGCTTGAGACGATTGTACGCCCTCAGATATATACAGTCCTTATCCAGAATCTCGCACTTGCCGCCGCGGGTCCCGCCGCATGGTCCGTTCCGCTGATTCTTCACGCACTGCGATTCCGGACACAGCTCTCCGATCTCCGGCAGTGAACAGTCACCGCAGTCTTGGCATCCGTAGAGCGGAACCTTCATCGCTTGTTCCACAGCGTGAGCAACCTTCGTCGCGACTCGACTCTTCTCGATCTGCCTGTAAACAAACGCGCCCGCTCCGAATCCCGGAGCATCGTGGTCGAAGAACCACTCTTTGCCGAATCTTCCCAACCGATAACTCAAGTTCGGATAGAAAGCACGTTTCAATCGAGACGTCCCCTTCCGCTTGGCATCGACATAGCTGCGATTAAGCTCATCCGAAGCAGTCCCAGTCCAAGTGCCCGGCTCGAACAGATAAAACTCATCCCGCTGAGGAAAACTCATCTCTCCCGCTAGACCTTTCCAATCATCGCCGGAGAAGGCATCAGCGATCGCTAATATCCGTTCGATCCTCGCAAATGTCAAGCGCCCCGACAGGTAAACCCCGCTGAAGCCGCAGCCGCGCAAGATCGCTATCTGCTTCGCCGCGAACTCCTCGAAAAACGCCCGTCCCCGATCCTTTGACTTAGCCTGTAGGTTAGCGATCTCGACCAGATCGTCGTTCACTGCCACGCCCGGGATGCCCCAGCGGCCGAAAAACCTCGCCGCCGGTGCCGAAAGAACGTACACCGCGCCGAGAACGGGAGGCGCGGCTCCCTCTCCTCGGGTCATATGAAGGTAACGAATCAACTCGTGGTGTTTCCGACCGTCGTATCCGATCTGCGAAACCAGCCACTCGGCGCCCGTCCGCAACTTCATATCCATCTTGTAGAGCTGAGTAAGGTACTCGCCTTCATGCAACTTGAAGGGATTCACCGCGGCGCCGGGATGAAAAGCGGCGCTCATCAGCTTCTTTTTGGCGTTGCGCCGGCCAGGGATCGACACCGACATCCCCTCGTTCATCCGCCGCATCATCTCCAACAAGCCCACAGAATCGATATCGAACACTGGCTGAGCCTGACCGTGAAAACCCGTCACCGGGTAGTCTCCTGACAGAGCCAACACGTTGTTGAATCCCCGGCTCGAGAGCGACCACAACCGACTCTCCAGAGCGTTGCGATTGTAGTCCTTGCATGAAACATTGATCACAACCTCCCCGTTGCGCTCCAGCATGTTCACGCCCAGCGATTCAGGAGCGAGATGCGGATTGCCACCTGGATTGTCCGTGAAGCAGACAACGTGGGTTCTCGGATCGTCAGCCACCTGCTCAGCCAGCTCGATCGCATGTTGAGCATCAGTTTCCATCACCAACCCGCGAGAAGTCTCGATCTCGACCGCGATGGTGAATTCGTCGCTGAGCAGGTGACGTCCCAACTCGGACTCCACCTGAGGATCTATTGGAACGGAGTCGCTAAGATTGTGGTCGGATGAAGTCATGAAGTATGAATACAGCGCGAGTCTCGGTTACGATTCTAGACGGCTGACGCGCCTATGTATCACGTCCCGCATGTCGCATAGGAGTTGCACGGAAATAGAGTGTAATAGTCAGGAATGCGATCGAAGGTCGCCGTTCGAAGGAATTGAGCCCCGTCTCTTGGGTGCCGGCGTCAGAACAGTCAGCGTCGCGGCGAAGACCATCAGTCCGACCCCGACCCACCAAGCTGGGTCGTAAGAGCCCGTGATGTCGCGGACATAGCCTGCGGCCGGGGCGCCGAGTCCGCCTACGACAAGGTTGATCGGATTGACTATTCCTCGGATGCCGCCGACGAACTGCCTGCCAAAGTAGTCGGCCCAGATGAAGTTGTTCAGGAACATCATCCCACCGATTCCGAAGCCGAATATCGCCATCGAGATGAACATGATCGGGAGGTTCGTGGCGTAGATCGTCAGGACACTCGCGCAGGCGAGCATCGAGAAGCCGGCCGCTCCGAGAAGTCGAGAAGGGATTCGACTGACCAAAAACCCGAAGACGAATGTGGACGCTCCGGCGCAGACGGCATCGAAGGCTGTTGCAAAGGAGATCAACGTGGGGTCGAGTCCGCGGTCCATGAATGCTGCGATTCGATGAAGAGCGACTGTGCCGGTCCCCAACTGGACTATCGAGAATACGATCACCAGACGCCAGAGTGTGGACGTTCGAATGGCATCATGTACCGTCCACGAATCTTCCTCTTGGATCTGAGACGTGCTAGCTTCGTCTTCCCTTACAGACTCTGGGAGAACGTCGCCGTCCGGGAGCAGTCCGACATCCTCTGGCTGACGTCGAACGAATATCGCTGCAAGGGGCACAATCACACCGATTCCGATCACTGCCAACACAATCCACGCGTTACGCCAGCCAACGGCATCGATAAGGATCTGGGTGAGCGGTATGAACAGCAAGGCCCCGACAGGTATGCCGAGTGAGGCAAACGATATGGCTTTACCTCGGTTCCTCACGAACCACTTGAGCACCGGGACTGAGGTCACAAGGGCACCTGGTCCACTCATTCCGACCAGCCCCATGACGGCGAACAACGCTATGAGATGCCAAGACGCGGTGATATTCGCTAGTCCTATCATCGCTCCGCCCGTCGCCAGAGCCGCAACCGGAAGCATCAGCCTCGACCCGAAACGGTCGATGAGCCAACCTATCAGCGGGCTTGTCAATGAGCCGGCTCCTTGGCGAGCGGTCTGCGCCCAGCCGAACGCCGCCCGGCCGATGCCGAGATCATCTCCCATCGGCTTAATGAACAGCCCGAAATTCAGTGATCCCATCGCCATGCTGACGGCGGCAGAGGCAGCCATGACGCCGACTATGGTCCAACCGTAGAAGAAGCGCGGGCGTGGCTGGTCGGTACGGCTACTCAGCTGATTCTCCGTGCTTTCGCATCAGGGGGACTCTTCTCACGCCTGCCACTTACACTGGGATGAGTATGATGTTGAAAAAGGATGCATTGTATTTCTTTGGATTCTCGCTTTCTCGGGAATGACGGGAGCTTGGATACCCCCTTCGTTCGTCCCGAGCATGTCGAATGACGTGTGCATTGATGGGAATCTGGATAGCGAGAGTAAAGCCGAGAATCGGCAGTCTAGCAGACGTGAGACATCTCTGATCCCATCGGAGAAAGCATTGAAACTTCCCCGAGTATAGACGGGCGGCTCAACGAGCCCGCACAACCACAGTATCAGCTAGGGCGTGTTAACACTAGCGTGTGGATCTGTGCTACGCTTTCCGCATGGAAATCACAGAATCTCAATACGAACGCATAGCTCCGTACCTGCCTGTGCAGCGCGGCAACGTCAGCGTCCCGAACCTCCAGGTTCTGAACGCGATCCTGTATGTGGCCGAGCACGGCTGCAAGTGGCGCGGGCTGCCGGCCCGGTTCGGCAACTGGCACACGATCTATACCCGCATGAACCGCTGGTCGAAGAAGGGGGTTCTAGACCGGGTGTTCGAACACCTTCAGAGAGAACAGATAGTGCGTGTCAAGCTGGAGGCGGTCTCTTTGGACAGCACCATCGTCAAGGTGCATCCGGACGGGACGGGGGCCTTAAAAAAAACGGACCCCAGTCGATCGGGAAGTCCCGGGGCGGTTGGACCACCAAGATTCATATGGCTGCCGCGGATGCTCGGACGGCCGTGACGTTCTCCCTGTCGCCGGGACAGGCACACGACGCGCCGGAGGGTCGCCGGCTGCTCGAACGCCTCGGCCCGCAGCTCGGAAGCCCGCGGCTGCTGATGGATCGGGCATACGAGGGCGACGAGAGCCGCCAGCTGGCGCTGGACCTGGGCTTCGTCCCCGTGGTTCCGCCGCGCCGGAGCCGGATCGATCCGTGGGAGTACGACCGCGAGATGTACAAGCGGCGCAACGAGATCGAGCGGCTGTTCCGCCGGCTGAAGGGCTTCCGACGCATCTTCTCACGCTTCGAGAAGCTGGACGTGATCTTCACAGGGTTCATCATGTTCGCACTCATAACAGAGGCATTGCGCCAGTGTTAACACGCCCTAGCTTGTCGTGCCATCCCTGACGTTTGTCGTCGAACAAAATCCACAGAAATCCCAGCATGAGCAAGATTCCCGAAATGAACTTGCCTATCAATTCGCGCATTATCGCCAACCCGATACCGATTTTGCGCTCGCTCCCGTCTCTCCTCACTATCTTGATGCCTAAGGCGATCTTCCCCGGCGACTGTCCGCGATCGGCAACCATGAACATAACCACCACCGGGTACGCAATTAAGAGAATGATGTCCGATACAGGATTCGTTGACAAACCTAACACTCTAAAAATTTGACCCGCCACAGCCACAACCGCTATGCTGATTACAATGTCCACCAGCCATGCTCCGAGCCTCGACAATGCCGAGGCAATCTCGTAATCAGCGACATTCTCCTCGGCCCGTTCCGACTGGTATGCCGTAGCACTAGGCGATTGATATGCCGAATCACCATCCGCGAGCCGATAGCCGCTCGACGTCTGATCAGATGTTGTGTTCGCTGACTCAACCGCGGCTCGCTCCGTCTCGCCGTTAATCAGCGATACGCCGCAGGTCGAGCAATACCGATAAGCCGCTCTGTTCTCGGTACCGCACCGATGGCACTCTTGACGATCAGATTCCGACATTACGCATCGAATTCTACACTGCTCCCGCCATTTCTATACCAGCAGGAATAAAACATTGTTGGTTGGGGCATGCTAACATTCGCCGCAGTCGAAGGACAGCTCGAAATATTAGATATTTCGAGCCGTTTGTATCGTTTATCACACGCTCGAAAAGCATGGAGTCACGGCTATGAAGATCGAAAAGGTCGAATCGTTCCTTCTCGGAGGCGCCGACGGATCTCCCGGACAGCACTATGTGGTCCGCGTACACACCGATGTCGGCATCAGCGGCATCGGTCAGACGGCGGCTTGGGGATATTTGGAAGCCGTCCAAGAGGTGGTGAAGAAGTGCGAAGAGTATCTGATCGGGCAGGATCCGGGACGCATTGAACACCACTGGCAGTACATGTACCGGATGGCGCCGTTCAGAGGCTCGGTCATCTCCGGCGCCATCAGCGCCATCGACATCGCTTTATGGGACATCAAGGGCAAGAAGTACCAGACCCCCATCTGGGACCTGCTCGGTGGAAATACGCGTGACAAGGTGCGGCTACATCTACTCATGGGGCCCAAGATGCGCACCGATCTGCCCTTTGCCAACGATCGCGGAGCGGTGGCGCAGGGACTCTACGACGCCGCGAAGGAGGCAGTTGAAGAGGGCTTCACCGCCATCAAGACGGATCCGTTGCCGAACGGCTTCGAGAGCATGACTCTCGAGCGCCTTATCAGCGACACCGTCGACAACGTCGCCGCCATGCGTGAAGGCGGTGGCAAAGATGTCGATATCATCCTCGAGATTCATCGCAAACTGACGCCGATGAACTCGATCGCGCTGGCGGCGGAGCTGGAGCAGTTCCACCCTCTCTTCTACGAGGACCCGATCCAGATCGACAGCATGATTCTTCAGGGAAGCATCGCCCAGCGAACCGTGATGCCGCTTGCCAACGGAGAGCGGATACACAACATCTGGGAATTCCGCGACCTGCTCGAAGGCGGAGGCCCCCAGTACGTCCGTCCGGACCTCGGACTGGGCGGAGGCATCACTCACGTCAAGAAGATCGCCGCCCTCGCCGAGTCCTATCACTCGGCACTAGTCACTCACAACTTCCTCGGTCCGATCATCACGGCGGCGGCGGTGCACGTCGATTCATCCATCCCCAACTTCGTGACGCAGGAGTATTCGTTGCGCGATGAGCATCCGTCAAACGCGGTTTTCAAGAACTCTCTGATCCGCGAGGGAGGCTACATCAAGTTGCCCGAAGCGCCCGGGCTGGGAGTGGAGCTAGACGAAGACCTGCTCGAAACCGCCAAGCAGAGCTACGAATCCCGTGAGATCAGTCGTATGATCCCCATGCGCGTGGACGGCTCCGTGGGCTACTCGGTGTGAGGCGGGAGGCGACACCGTAAGCGTCGATGAGATGATCAGTCATATTTTGAATTTGCGCAAGGTGATTTTCGACAGAGGTCCTGTGCTTGATGCTTGGTAATGACGCACTCTTGGATTATTTTCCCAGTTCTGGAATAGGCGAGGTAACGCGAAAGACAGGATCCGCAACTGTTCTTTACCACTCATTTTTCCTTTCCGTCTGCGGATCCACAACGTCTTGATCCCCCTGCTCTGCAACAACGCCCCGTGTTCTCTTTTGGCACTGTCGTCGGCATGGACCCAAACCGCTTCGTGTTGCCTGCACCAAGCGATGATTTCAGGATCATCTATGCCCTTGGTCCCGAAAACAGTTCCCACATCTACAAAGTTATAGCCGACCAGCCGCAAGGCTTTGGCGACTGGTGGTGCCAACGATTCATCCAGCAGAAAGACTGGATCAGTTGGATTCGAGAAGAGATTCCCAAGCACAGGCCGCCTGCACTTCTTCTTCCGAAAGACTGTACGCTTGCGCTACCCACTCGGCCGAGTCTCCTGCTTCGATCATCCCCCAGACCGTTCGAGTCGGTATGCGAGTTCCCCTGATACAAGGTTCGCCGAACTGAACTTGCGGCTTCAGCATTACACCCTCTGAAGGCTCCCAAGAAACCGCTACCTGAGATTCGCTATCGAATATCAAACCGTGCACAGGAATCACATACTCTCTCAAAATATCCAGTGCTACCTGCCCGTATCTACTCGCCGCAATCAGACTTTCAGACCACTCGGCGAAAATCTGTCCTTGCCCTACCCACAGAAACTCCGTTGCGAAGGGCCGCGGTACACCTAAATGATCTCGCAACCACCGGTTGGTTTCGTGAATCTCGTGCCAGCTCACACCCACCGCGCGCAACGCAACGATAACACGCATCGATACTAGGTCCTCAAAGCCAATCAGCAGATCCCTTCCATGCACTTCAGTTAGATCAGAAGACGCAAATCCCCGTCGAATCCACCGAATGAGTTTGGTGGAACTCGTCGGATAGATCACATCAGCGTGCTGAGTCGCTCTCAGGTACTTAGCAGCCTCAATCGTCTCATACAGTCCCTCAAAAGCTGGAGAATACCCCGATTCATGTGCTGTCGCTAGCACTGGCTGTGCCCTCCTGCGTTCTGCTTGTGCTGACTGTATGTTAGCCTAACCAGATCTTAAGGAGAACAGGCATCGTCAAGAGCTGAGAAAGTACCGCGCAAAGGTCCACGGAACCAACCCAGCTGTAGATATTCTGACGACTGACGGAGCTGTCTCGGATCGTTCGCTATTCTTTTCAGCGGCTAGAACTCTAACGTAGAGTAACGGCATTTGAGATCTACTCCCTCGATTCTCAATGGCAGTTCGAGTTGACCTCCTAATAGCCAAATGCTTTGTTAGAGAATGCCTTCGAACACTCGTTTTTATTGAAGTCAAGGAATGTATCGAATATCATCGTCCGACAGCTCGCAGGTCTTATTGCCTACATTTCTTATCCACTAGATTCTTGCGCAACGTCTTGAATCACCGAGTCGTATCGATCAAATGGATATTGTCTAATCTCCTTAGATGCCGGATGATCCAGCATCGTCAAGGTGATACTTGAAGCGTTGGCCCCAACACCACCGGCTGTGTCCATGCCTGTGTGCCGCTCGACGACCTGACAGTCGCTCGCACGTAACCCTCGTCTCCTGTCGGCTCGTACAAGGCTTCGAGACCCTCGACTTCCGACAGAACCCGGCCGTCGCGACATGAGAACGTGGTGACGTAGATGAATGATTTCTGGGGCTCGATTTCGAGCGAGATGCGCTCTTCAGACATCTTCATATGGGTCAGCACGATGCCGGTGGACGAGTAGAAGCTGCCGGTGGCAAGGCCTTCTACTATCGCGTCTACGGTCAGCTCGGGAGCATCGACGACAACCCATGCTCGTCCCGGATTGCTTCGCTCAGGAGTGTGGTCGTGGTAGTTGTGCGAGTCGTCGGTGGCGGTGCCGAAGAGGATGCGGCCCTGCGAGAGGACGCGGTCCCAGATCTCGACCGTGCTGGGCTTGCCGGGCGCGCCGTAGGTATTGACCGAGGGATGGGCGTTGTGGATCTCGAGCAGACTTGCTCCGATCACCTGCACGATGTGCTCGTCGTCGAACGCCCACTCGTAGTTGGGATGGTTGAGTTGGGCTATGCCGCCCGCGTTGATGATGGCATCTACGTTGGCTTGGATGGTCTCGACTATATCGTCGAGATCGGTCGGCTCGACAACGTGTCTGATGCCGATCGCGTTCAGATGGATAGGCACGGTGCCGCCATGGATGCGTGAGGAGACCTCTTCGCCGGGGATCATGAGTGGTCCGCCCTCGATCTCGTGCTCTAGGATCGTGCGGTGGTTGTGATCGCTCAGCACTAGGAAGTCGTATCCATGCTCCATATACCAGCGAGTGACGAATTCGGGATCTGCGTCGCCGTCGGATTCGGTAGTGTGAGTGTGGATGTTGCCCTTGTACCAGTTGGTGTCGCTCATATCGCTCGTCCTCCGAACTCTGATTCTTGTGGGAAATGTCGACGCGACACACTTTAGCGCACGATCGATAAGGGGGCGTGTGTACTACCCCCACGATGGCGGATTCGAAACTAGTGCCTGCACTTGATGCGTCTCATTCTGCCAGACCTCAGGAGAAACCCTTGCACTCGTCGCAATGAAAAGAGGGCATGAAGGTTCGTTTATATAATTCGGCGAGCATTATATTTTGACGCTCGGAACTTAATCATCCCAACATTTTCATCCAGATTCGAGCAGTTAGGCGTCTGATTTGACCTTCTACACTCTACGCGAGCGCGTCGTCTCGTGCGTCCTGTCTGCCGGCATCTTAGCGGCGGCTGTGGCTTCTTGTTCTTCCGATCCTGATGCTACGCCGACGTCGGTGCTTCCGACCTCCACGCCTGAACCGACGGCTACTCAACCGCCCGCGACTGCCACGCCTGCCGAGGTTATGTCAGTTCCTACTTCCATTGCGACGGCTTTCGTTGAGTGGGGTCCGACATGTCTGAACGGCGTATATCCCCCGAACGCGCCGACTCTCGAAGAGGTCGATGTTTCCGACTACATCGATGGTGTGAACGGATTGAAGTACCAAATTATCAAGGAGGGCGAGGGTGAGACTCCTTCCCCTGATTGGGAGGTGGATGTTCTCTACACGGGATGGCTCGAAAGCGGGTGCATCTTCGACAGCTCTTACACCAGGTCCGAACCGACTATCTTCCCAGTCAAACAAGTGATTCCGGGCTGGCAGCTGTCGATCACGGAGATGAAGATCGGAGAGCGAAGGCGAGTCGAGATTCCACCCCAGCTCGCCTATGGTCCTACGGGTTCGCCTCCGGTGATTCCAGCTGACGCAACACTCACCTTCGACATTATCCTAGTCGGCGGTACATCGAAAGACGCCGCCGATGCCATCGCGACCCAAGCAGCGGAAGAACTCTTCGCAGTGGCGACTCAGGAGGCGCGCAGCTTCGATCCCGAATCCATCGGTTTCGCTCCGATCACAGACGATTACTTCATCGACGTCGATGGATTCCTAGCCGCCATACCGATTGGAGAGGTCGCTTGCATGACGGCTCATGCTGGTGGCGAAGAAGAGATCAGAGGAGTGTTTTCCGCACAGCAGAGGGCGCCACGCGAGGATTTCGTAGATCAGATCGACGACTGTCTCAGCGAAACCACTGCAAGAAACATTGTGGTAGGCAGAATCCTCGTGGTAGGTGGAACGTTTTCCGATGAGACTCTGTCGTGTATGGAGCGGTCTCTGCCCGACCCTACCCTGAAGCCGCTCTTCGGCATCTTTTCGGAGCCTTCGATCTCGAAGCAATGGATCTCCACTCACTTCTGCATGACCTCAGAAGAGCGCGTCGCTTTCGATGAGGCTCTCTACGCAGGGGATCCTCAGCGGCAACCTAGCGTCTCAGGCCTAACTTATGTTGATGTGCAGGAGTGCATGATCGACGAGTTAGGCGAATCCTACTTCGAGCCCGCGCCGCAGCCAGATCCAAACGACCAAGCCGCACTCGATGCCTACTACGAAAGCTTCAGCTCCTTCTTAGTCGCTGATCTTCGGTGCAATAAGAACGAAGAAGGTTGGCCATTGGAGGATCAGGCGAGAGTCAGCGCCGACGCTGCTCAATGCATCATCGATGACATCGGAGCGGCGAAGTTCGGCGAGGCGATGCTCGGACGGTCTTGGTCGCCTGATGGCGCCGAACACGTTGCGATAACTTCTAGCTTCATGGATTGCGGAGTCGAAACTGATTTCTTGGAGCTTCCTGGCGACATCGCTACGTTATCCGTTGATGCGCTGTCTTGTTTGACTGCCAAGCTTTCCAACACGCCCGATCCTGCAGAAGCGTCGTTAACCGCGTTCGCGGAGCTAGGCAGAAGAGGCAATCCGAAGGCCGGTGACCTGAGCACCTTCATCTTCGGCGCCCAAGCCTGTGAGATACCGGTTCAGGGATTGCCGAGCGACGAGATTCTTTCTGAATCCGAGGTCCAATGCATTGTCGGGCAGATAGACCAGAGCGTCTATACGCAAGGTCGCAGCGCGATATTCGCCGGGTTCCTAAACGCTCTTACCGAAGTGGCAAACTGCACCGGCAGTTAATCACACCTTTCAAGTCTTCGCTCGTGACAAGCTCCTATCCGTTCGTGGTGAGGCTGTCGAATCACGCCCTTTGACGCGCTAAGAGCGAACGAAAAGAGTCTAGGGCGAACTCTGTGCTCACAACCAATATCAATAGACTGAGCCTGTAGGGTTTTGCCGAGACCTCTTCATGCGGTTTTAGGCTGTTTCTCGCACGGCGCACGCGATTTGGTTTAATCTGCCTTTATTCGACATTCAAAAGCGATTTCGAGGAATAGAAACGAGATGCACTTCGACCTGCTCATCATCAACGGCACGGTATACGACGGCACAGGCGCGCCCGGCATCTTCGCCGATGTCGGCATCAATGGCAAGAAGATCGCGCACGTGGACAGGTTGACATCTGCCACTGCGACCCGAGTGATCGATGCGTTGGGCATGGCGGTCGCTCCCGGCTTCATCGACGCGCACTCCCATGCCGATGCAGAGCTGCTCAGAAACGGGCAACATGCAAGCGGTATAAGGCAGGGCGTCACGACCGAGATAATAGCTCCCGACGGATTGACTCTTGCTCCGCTTTCGCATGATAACTACGTGATGTACATGCACTACCTGAGCGGGATACTGGGCTACGCCTCGGAAGATCTTGACATGTCGACTTTTGAGACGGCGATGTCCAACTACCACCGCAACACATCCTGCAACGTCGCATCGTTTCTGGGGCACGGCCCGTTGAGGCTCGAAGCGGTGGGCGGAATGATTGACGAGCCGCTGGTCGGCGATGCTTGGAACAAGGCGGAGGAGATCATCCGTGAGAGCATGGAGCAGGGCGCGTGCGGTTTTGCGACGGGTCTTTCGTACTATCCGAACTCTTTTTCAGACACTGCCGAGTTGGTGGCGATCATGAACATCGTGAAGGAGTACGATCGCCCCCTGTCTATCCACCTTCGCAACCACAACACGGATCGCGGCTTCGCCGGCGGTGGAGTGGAAGAGGCGATGGAGATAGGGCGTGAGACGGGAGCCAAGATACATCTGGAACACTTCCGGACGCAACCCGATTCGGCGGGCGAGCTTGAAGCGTTGCTGGAGCCGGTGGAGCGGGCGAAGGCCGATGGCGTATACGTCACTTTGGAGACCTATCCGTATCCGGTGGGCTCGAGCTTTCCCCAGTCATTCTTCCCGTCGTGGTTCCATGAAGGCGGTCCGGAGATGATGATGCGCACTTTGGGAGATGAGGAGTCGCGCGCCCGGATCGTCGCCGACATGCGCACCGGCCCGCGCAGCGCGGTGGCAGGCAACGTGTGGTCGTGGATCCAGTCGGACGAGAACAAGAATTTAGAGGGCAGGCTGTTTGACGAGGTCGCCGAGGAGCGCGGCGTATCGATCGAAGAGATGATCTGCGAAGTGATGTACGAAGAGAATCTGGCGTGCGGCTTCCGCGGCGCGCCTCCGGCTTCAACTTCGACTTGGCGTCAGGTGGAAGCTGACATCATGGAGCTGATGCAACGGCCCGACTATATGGTGGGTTCGGATGCCATACCCACCGGCGGCCAGCCGCATCCTAGAGCGTACGGCTGCTTCCCACGCATGATCGGCAGGCTGAGAAGAAGGCACGATGTGCCACTAGAGCTTATGGTGCAGCGTCTAACGCAAAACGCAGCTCAGACTTTCGGTTTGGAGGGACGCGGCGAGATTGGCGAGGGAATGTTCGCCGATATAGTTGTTTTCGATCCGCAACGCATCACGGACCGCGCCACTTTCGAGGATCCCGAAGTATATCCGGAGGGCATACCCTTTGTAATCGTCAATGGGGAGGTCGCCGTCGATCATGAGCGAGTGACTGGCGTGTTGGCTGGCGAAGCAGTCTAGAGGACACAGGTCGCGGAACTCTATCCCGTTGATATGTCGAGGAGCACCGCGATCTTCTGCGATTAGAGCAGCTTGTCGATGAGAGCTGCCATCTTGAAGTCGCGGCTGGAGAGCCCGCCGATATCGTGTGATACGAGAGCGAACTTCACGCGTCTGTATCGGATGTCGATATCGGGGTGATGATCCTGCTCGTCGGCTACTGGCGCGACTCGATCGACAAAAGCTATGGCATCGGCGAAGGTTTCGAACTCGATCAATCTCGCGATTCCTCCGCTGTCTAGGTCACGATCCCAGTCGGGCAGCTTCATTAGTCGTTTCGCTATCTCTTCATCTGATAATTCGGACATATTGCACCTGTTTCAATTGCGTTTCATCGCTTCAATTCAAGGCGTGCCACATCAGTATGGTCGTCGATGCCGCGAGCCAGAGAGCGACATTTACGATCGTCGGCACGTCTTTGAGCAGTATCTCTTCAGGCTTTTCGCCTCCATCCCTCACATATAGCAGGTACAGATATCTGAAGATCCCGTATGCCACGAACGGGATCGTGAGCATCATCGAGTTGTCGCCGGGCACATTTGCACCCGAGTCTCCGAGGCTGAAAGTGTAGAGCGTGTAGGCGATCAGCGAAGAAGCGGCGGCGATGGCGATCAGCATGTCGAGGAAATTCATGGAGTACTCGGACAAAATGTCTCGTTGTCTCGCCGCGTTTTCGCCCGCCGCATTTAACTCCGCCCGCCGTTTAGCCAAGGCCAGCAATACGGCGCCGAGACCGGTGACGATATAGAGCCAAGGCGAGATCGTGATGTCGATGATCGTAGTTTCACCATCGAACGTGATCGATGCTCCATCGATCACGACCGCTCCAGCCAGCGCGCGCAGCACGAAGCCCATCGCGATGCTCATTACATCTAGGAGCACGTAGCGCTTGAGCCAAAAGGAGTAGGCGACGTTGATCAGCATATAGGCGAGCGCCACGCTCAAGAGCTCGATGCCGACGAGCCCGGCTGATGCAATAGAAACGATGAAAAACGCGATGGCGGCGATATACGCGGTACGCACTCCGAGCGCACCTGACGCGATCGGCCTTGACCGTTTGACCGGGTGCGACCTGTCGCGCGTCACGTCGACTAGATCGTTCAGAAGATAGACAGCTCCCGACAGAACAGAGAAGATGACGGCTGCTACGATCCCCCGAGCGATGATGATCGCCATGCCGCTCGGATCTTCAGCTGAGAACCAGATGTTGACCGAGAACAGCAGGGGCACGAGCACCAGACCGTTCTTCAACGCTTGAGAGGGACGCATCGCGATGACTAATGCCATGGGCATAGACATTCGCGCCTGCGGAGAGGCTTCGGATCCTAATTCTGACCGGATTGACACTCCCCAAATGATAATTCCCGCGTCGATGATCCCGAGCGATCTAGCGCGGCATGACGATAGGTGCTGTAAACTGCGCTCACACAAGTAGCAGAGCAGTTCAGAGGAGTTGAATAGCAGTGTTGGAGCAGTTTCACGTGCCAGCGGAGAACCGTGTCTACGTGCAGGCCGAGCGAATGCGTGCAGCGACCGAGTCCCTCTTCGAACGTTGCGGATTGGACGAGAATGGCGCCAAGGCATGCGCCGACGTTTTGTTGACCAACGATCTCAGGGCAGTGGAGACACACGGAGTATCCAACATGATGCGCAACTATGTCGCGTCATATATGAACGGCTCCTTGAATCCCAGGCCCAGCATCGAGACGATCCGAGAGACCGCCACAACGGCGAACATTCATGCCGACGGTGCTCTGGGAATTCACATCGGCTCAGATATGATGCAGATCGCCATCGATAGGGCGAAAGAGTATGGAACTGGCGCCGTCACGGTCTCAGATTCCGGCCATTTGGGAGGATGCGGCTACTACGCCGCGATGGCAGCCGAGCAAGGCATGATCGGGCTCTGCATGACGGGTGGACACGTCCGCGGCGACGGACGGGCAGGCGGAATGGTGCCGACTTTCGGCGCCGAGCCGAGATTGGGCACCAACCCCATCGCCTGGGCCGCCCCTGCTCGGAGCCGTCCCCCGTTTCTTTTCGACGTTGCATCGACGCAGATAGCGAACAACAAGATCGGATTGGCACGTCGGATAGGTGTGGAAC
The DNA here is from genome assembly GCA_965214735.1 of Dehalococcoidia bacterium. Taxonomy (GTDB): domain Bacteria; phylum Chloroflexota; class Dehalococcoidia; order Lucifugimonadales; family Lucifugimonadaceae; genus Bin127. The sequence goes on from OZ243977.1 coordinate 154,173, forward strand.
TCGAGCCTGGCTGGATCACGGAAACTGATGGCACTCCCATCCAAGAGCGTGTAGCTCCGCCCGACGACTACCACATGTTGCCGTTTGGAGGAACCCGAGAGAACGGCTCGCATAAAGGCTACGGATTCGGACTTGTGTGTGCGATCATGTGCCAGACGCTGGCCGGCACCGGACTCGCCGGGACAGGCTCGCAATACGCGGGAGGCAACCACTTCTTCGCCGCATTCCAGATCGAAGCTTTCTCGGACCACGACGAGTTTCTAGACAACATGGATGCCGTGCTGGACCGATTGGCGCAGACTAAACCCGCTCCTGACCACGACCGAGTTTTGTACCCTGGCCTAATCGAGGGAGAAGAGACAGAACGCCGATTGGAAGAAGGCATCCCTTACCATCGAGAGGTGATCGACTGGTACGAATCGATAGCCGCCGAGTTAGACGTCGATATAGAGTTGCCCTGAGTCGATCTGAAACCGACGAGTGACGAGATTAAGGGACGGATCAACGAAGATGGAACGCGAATACGTGAATTTCGGCGCCGCAGGCGTGATGGTCACCCGTATGGCTCTCGGCTTGGGCTTCAGAGGACAGAACCAGCCCGAAGATGCGCGCCGAACTATCGAGGCGGCGTGGGACGGCGGCTTGAACGTCATCGACTGTGCGAACATCTACGGCCTCGGCGATGACAGACGCCGCGCCGGAACATCGGAGCAGATTCTCGGCCAGCTGATGAAAGACAGGGGCAATCGAGACGACATCGTGATCACGTCGAAAGTGTCGAGCCCGATAGGTGCGGGAATCAACGATTCCAACACTTCCCGCTACCACATCATGCGTGAAGTAGAGCGTTCGCTCAGCAGGCTACAGACCGACAGAATCGATGTCTACCTGATTCATCACTTCGACGATACCGTCGGTTACGAAGAGAGAGCCAGAGCACTCGAGGACTTGGTGCGAGACGGCAAGGTGCGCTACACCGGCGTCTGCAACTATCAGGCTTGGCAAGTAGTCGAAACTCTTCGAGTGCAGGAGCACATCAACGCCTCTAAACTCGTCACGGTCCAGAACCCTTACAGTCTGCTCAACCGCGAGCTTGAGGCTGAGATGTTTCCGATGGTGCGGAGCAAGGGATTGGGAATCATGGCATACAGTCCTCTCGGCGTGGGTCTGCTAAGCGGTGGCTACCGCTCCGACAAGATGCCAGACAGTCCGACCTTGTGGGGCGGTCGTCGCGCCCACGCCTTCAACGCGGTGATGCGCGGCAGAGCCGCAGACGTGGTCAGAGTCAACAGCGAAGTCGCCGCGCGTCTCGGGGCGACTCCTGCTCAAGTGGCTCAGGCATGGGTGCTGACGAATCCAGAGATCACCATCTCGATCTCAGGCGCCGACACGCCGGAGCAGATGAAAGACAATCTGGGCGCGCTCGATATCGTGCTGCCGGACGAAGAGAAGGCCAAGCTCGACGAGGCGTCGGAACAGCTGCGGATAGTGCTAGACGGATCTGCATTCGAGTCAGATCGCTGAAGCTCGCCTCGGATAGACACTTCAGCACTCCCAAAAGACGCATTGCGTCTCTTACACCGTCCGTGGGAATCTGTCGCAGATCCCGATCCTAGTTTAGCGGGCAGTAGTGGCAATTAACTAGCTGCCCGCCCACTAACATTTCTTAATGCTATCTAACGGCGTTAACAGTCGAATGAAGGCGATGCGGTTAAAATTTCTGCTTGATATGCCGATTTTGAATTTTTATGATATATTTAAGTTAAACAAGGTCTGTATTTGAAAGGTTTTAAGTAATGCATGATAGTCATTTAGATAGCGATTTCATGGCAGCTGCATCTAGTCAGTTATCTGCACTTAGAGAGCGGTTGCGGAGCATTGAAGAACGGATCTCAGAACTGGAAGAAGAGCGCAAGGTGATCCGCGGCGACGTGTACGCGATCGAACGACTTCTAAAGCTCCCTGCTGATGAGTCAAGCTCTTCCTCTTCGCAAGGAAATTCAGTTGGCTTGGATGCTCCTTACCGGCCGCCTCACTTAAAGGGCAGTGCAGATGCCGCATATATTGCTGAGGAAGTGCTCTCCGAAAGGAACGGAGAGCCGATGCACTATCAGGCTTTGGCTGATGAGGTAGTCCAGCGTGGCGGTAATCTGCCGAGCGGGTCGCCCGGTGCCACTCTGAACGGCATCATGAATCGCGATGAGCGATTCGTGCGTCCCTTCCGTCGCGGTTACTACGCGCTCGTGGACGACTATCCGAACGTCAAGAACGGTGTAGGAACACGCCGCAAGAAGCGACGCGGCAAGTAATTGCATCCCATTTGAAAACATACGCGCATAACTACTGAATCTCCACAAGGAGCAAGATATGACATCTGCGAACAACCCGTCGCAAGGATACCAACCTACCAGTACCAATATGGTGCAGATCATCGACAACGTTATCAAGGGTTACAAGATGGGCTCTTTAAGAGCCCTCGCGCAGGAGCCGGTACAGAACTCCAAAGACGCATCCCTCGACGGTCAGACTGTAAAGGTCGAATATCGCCTGCACCAACGCACTCTCGCCGATGGCACCCAAACGCACATGCTTACGATCACCGACAGCGGCACAAAGGGGTTAGGCGGTGATTTCATCACTCAAGATGAGATTGATCGAAGAGGCGGCACGCTTCCGATAGGCGCCGACTGGGCAGCCTTCGAAGGTCAGGGCTATACCAAGACTGATCAAGATGCTCTAGGCTCGCGCGGGCAAGGCAAATCGGCGTTCCTGTTCCACTCCGAACCTCCCAATCCCAGCGACCACGAGCGACGGCGCATGGTCATCATTTACGACACCTTGCTGCCAGACAACCAGTATCGACTCGGCGTACGCTATGCCAGCCCTCGCGATACCGCTAAGACACCTCCCTATCAAGGCAACGAAGCGCGCCAGCAAGTATCATCCGCCGACTTCTGCATCGACACAGATCTGATCTTCCCGCTCTGCCTCGAACCCCTGACGCAGCCGGGTTCGCGCATCATCGTCCCATATCTGAGGAAGGAAGCGGTAGACGCGTTTCGGAATCGAGAGTTGGAAAAGTGGTTAGAGATGTGCTGGTGGCGCGCTCTTCAGACTGGCGAACTGCAGATCAAAATAGTTGATGAACACAACCGAAGCAGGAGCGTCACGATACCGAAGTGGTGGCGGAACCAGTTCTGGGACTCCAGAGGGGAACCAAGTGGAACGTATGTAGGACGCAATGTAGAGATACCGAACCATGAGGGGATGAAGATCAAAAGAATCGTCCTGTTGAATGATGACGGCCTTGACCATCACAAACACCTGTATGACGACGATGAGCCTGAATATGACGGCGTGCAGCTAATGCGGGGCAAGCAGTGGATCGAAACGCTGGGCATCAAACAGTCTTCTATCTCCAGTTTCATACCGTCAGAACATCGTGACGGATTCAGAGGGTTTGTCGAGTTCGACAAGAAGCTTGATCAAGAATTGCGGTCCGATGATTACGAAAGACCGCAACACGACGGATACGACCGACGTAGAGCGTTGATTCGAGACATTATCCGAACCATCGCGGGCTCGGTCAAGGAGTTTTCCGAGCAACAGGGATGGCTGGATGAAGAGCCATCTCCGGAGGAAGTATCCAATCGAGAGCGAGACATAGCGCAGCAATTCCTGAACGCGTTCGTCAATCCATCTAATCCCGATCCACCCGTTGACGGTAGGGATAATGCCCCCGGTGGAACACGCTGGAACATCGATCTCCGGATCGATTATCCCCAAGAACGCACGACCAGGGTCAATTGGGGAGAGAAGGTGTCTAACATAAGTGCTTCCTGCGAGACGGAACCAGCCCGAAATTGGGGCAGCGTCGTTTTCGAGTTGCAATCAGTAGATACCAAGGGGAAATCGAAGAGCCTCGCGAGCGCACGGGCTTACATGGGGGAAGATGGGAGCACCAGCGTGCGATTTCCCGACATTGCAGTCTTAAAAGGCACGTCGAACAATCCGCATATGCACTGTCCAATCGAGGGCAGGTACAGCCTCAGAACCGTGCTTTGTGAGTACGAGGGTGAAGAGAGTATCGCCAAAGCCAGCCGTAGCGTGTACGTGCAGGACGATCCGCCTGAAGTCACGCCGAAATCTATCGTTCTATCAGTCAACGCCAAGAACCTGGAAGACCCAGAGCGTCGGCGCATCAATCATGGCGAAAATGTGCGAATCGAGATCGTCGTCACGAACCGAGGGATTGACGATAGAGAGCTGGTTTTGGACGCCGCTCTAGTTGCCTCCGCTCTGCCGGGGAACCTCGTTGAAGGTATAGATGCTCCTCGATCTCTTCCGCTTGCGGCTCAAAAGACGTTCACCGCTCGAGGCACGGCTCGTCTCGGAGATACGCACATGCCTATAGATGTTTACAGCGGCAGTGTGCAGCTGCTAAACGATCGGCCTTCACCGTTTCGAGACGAGAGCTTGATGACGATGACGCTGGCGCCGGGCGTGCATCATCTACGAGTAGACCTCTACGACGCGCAAACCTATGAAAGTATCGCCCACGCTTCTAGGCAGATATTTTTCGAACAAGACCTTAAGGGTGCTACAGGAGAATTGCCGTTCGAATTGAAGCGCCAAGAGACCATGCCCAACGAAGACCGCGAGGCGTCGCCCAGCTGGTGGATGAAACGTCCGGATAATCTGGGAGATCCATACACTCTCTACTATTCGCCGAAGCATCATCTGTACAAGATTGCAGAGAAAGCTAATGAAGGTACCAGAAATAAGAAGTGGGGCTCAGTCGCATTCATAAGAGAGATATGCGCCGATGCCCTGCTGGATTGGATGCATGAGCCGTACTCGGAAGGTAATGATGATAGCCGCTACCGGATGATATCGGACATGTCCGAGAGGTCGCCCAGACATAGGAGGTTATCCGAGCAGATCGATCAGTTCAAAGATATCCGCGCCCCGGACATAGAGAGCACCGACACCTTGTCGGAGCATCGCCGCAAGATCGTCGCCAACATGGTTCGAATATTGGAGGAGGGAGATGCCTGATGCCGGTCAAGCTGTGGCAGAGAGATGAAGATGGCGAATATTCCAGCAAGATAGTCACCAAATGGGACACAGCGCTAGGCGGTGAAGAGTATCGTAGCGAAGCCGAAGAGCTAGACGAAAAGCTCGATGGGGTGCTGGACGATGCCATTATGATGCTCGACAGCGACCCCATCAAGGTGATCGATGTCAGCATCAAGTTCAAGCGTATCTGGTGTGTCGGAAGAGCCACTTATGAATCAGGGATGTTGGGGCTTTCTGCCCTTCGCACCGAGCAACGCGTCTTGCTGTGGCGTGCCATGGCGTGGAAATGCTGGCTTGGCACCCGCCACGACTATCCGACTTCGCCGCCCGAAGAGAGATGGCGGTACCTGCGCCCAACTAGGCAGGTCGAGCCGAAGAATCCATTTCGTATCCACGACATGTTTGAAACCGGGTTGTGGCTGCAACAGCAAGAGATCGAAGATGCCGTATTTACCTTTGCCGGTAGCGTATCTTCTGCGCGCGAGATAGGACTCCGCACCAGCATCAACGCGCTTGCGATGCGGAACGCGCTTAAACAATGGCTGCAAGGTCTGCCAGCCGAGCAACGTGCGTTGGTGCACAAGAATCGGAACTTCCCAGAGGTCGCCAAGGAACTCAGAAAACGTTGGCCGGATAAGGGGCCCGGATCCGCCCGACGCCCTGAACATCAGCCGCCGCAGGAGCTGTTGGAAGAGGTGAGAGAACTTCTTGCCCCGCTAGTCTCAGACTTTCAGGCTGATACTTGACGCGGACGTGTTTTTGAGTCCCTCCGCATACTGAAGTAGAGCGTCAAGCGTATCACACCATTGATCCGTTTGATTTGATACAACTAAATGAAGTCACTATTCACGATCAGCAAAGATGCCTAAACGGACATATCAGCCGAAGAAACGCCGCCGAGCTCGTGTGCACGGATTCCGATCACGGATGTCCTCACGTGGAGGAAGGGCGGTCCTTGCGCGCCGTCGCGCCAAGGGCAGACAACGCTTGACTGTTTGAAACGTCAAAAGGCTGATGCCGCGTAGGCGGCTACACAAGAACACTATTAATGGGACTCCCTAAGAATCGGCGTTTGCGTCGGCCGCCGGAGTTTCGTCGAGTTTTGAGGTACGGCAAACGTGCGCGCAACAGGCTCTTTTCTATCGCCGCGGTTGCCGCAGATACCCGCGATGGAGATACTCGCTTCGGATTCGCGGTATCCAAGCGCGTCGGCAACGCAGTCGTCAGGAACCGAGTCAAAAGACGTCTGCGTTCAATCGCCATCGGCTCCATGCCCTCGCACGGATGGGACCTTGTGATCACTGCCCAACCCGAGGCGTCGCATGCTACCTACGATCAACTCGCATCTTCTATCCACAGACTCGTGCAGAGATTGAGGCTCGACGCAACGGATGAAGATCAATCGCGTCGAACGCGTGCCGAGAAATCAAACTGATCTCATGCTGATTCGATTCATCCTTCAGTTGTTACGCTTCTACAAGCTGGCGATCTCGCCCTATCTACCCAGCCAGTGCGCTTACATCCCTACATGCTCCGAGTACGCGGCGGATGCCGTGAAGTCGCGAGGTGCGCTCAAAGGAGCATGGATGGCGCTGAAACGATTGGCACGTTGCAATCCCTTCGCCGCCGGTGGCTATGATCCTGTACCCGACATGTACGACAAATGATCATGGCTAGCACGGCACAATATCACCTGTGAAGCCACTGATGGGACACGCAAGGCGTTCAGCCGCGCTAGTCGCAGCCTTGGCGGCTTCGCTGGTGCTGTCGGCTTGTCTGAACGACTTGACTCCCCAAGGGCGATGGTCGTCGCCCGCCACCGACGGCGAATACATCTACGTCGGCAATCTCGATGGGGTGCTTGTGCGTCTCGAACAGAGCACGAACGCATACGATGTCAACTGGCTCTACCCGTATGAGCAGGATGGATTGAGCAAGAAGCCGAAGGGGTTAGGCGCGATATATGGCGCGCCTACGATTGCGGATGGAAACGTGTTTGCGGCTGGCTACACCTGTCGTGGCAGCTTCTGTGAAGCCGAGGTGTTCGGCGTGTCTCCGACGACGGGTAATGTGGCGTGGAATTCAGGTGGTTACCAAATGGATACCAAGATTGTGGGGGCGCTGCAATCGACTGAGAACGGCTTGATCGTATTCGGGACATCCGCGGTGGGCGGTGAGCGAGATCCGCCAGGGTATCTATATGCGATAAATCAGGCTCCGGAAACTACGCGGCGTGTGGCGTGGCGCGTGCCGTTAGATGGAGAGGCGTGGGGCGATGCCGCTATCGACAGCGACCGTTCCACCGCTTACATCGGCACCGACGCGGGAACGCTATACGCCGTCGATCTAAGTGCCAATCCCCGATACGAAGCTGACTCCTCCGCTCGGATCAAGTGGACATTCGATGCTGCGGGGTCGGTGCCGGGTCCCACGTTGGTCCACGACGGTCACGTATATTTCGGTGATCTTTCCGGCCGCTTCTACAGACTGAACCCTAGCGACGGCAGCCAGGACTGGGTTTTTGAAGCGGGCAATTGGGTTTGGGCGAAAGCGACGCCCGACAGTGAAACAGGCATGATCTATGTCGGAACCTTGGGAGGCGATGTCTACGCGATCGACGCGCAGCGTGGAACCGCCGTCTGGTCTCAGAAGATAGATGGACAAATAGTCGGAGCACCTTTGCTTTTCGAACGGAGCCGCAATAACTTCGTTCAACGGGTGCTGGCGGTACCATCAGGGGCCGAGAATGTGTATATTCTGCATGCTTCCGACGGACAAAACCTCGGAGTTCTAGCGACGGATGCTGCGGTCAAGTCCTCGCCTAGGTTGATAAACGATCTTATATATGTCCACACCCTCGACGGTGATTTGATGTGGTTCGCGACGGACGACCAGACGCTTCAGGGCTGCGTAGCCTTAAAGGACGGCGGCCGATGCGGATAGCGGCTACAGAATCCGCCATTGCCCCGTCGGACTGGTGTGACCTTGGTGAAACCCATCGGCTGATGCGTTCAAGGAAACTGTGCAGACCCGACCTTGGTTCTGATCGGCACCGGCGAGATTTGCGAAGATCTGCCTGTGCCAAGGAGGAAAGTCTCTGATGGAGATTTTCGGGCTCCTCTGGGATCAGGGCATCATGCGGCCGATGATCAATGGCTTGGCGCTGTTGTATCACTTCCTCTTCTCGAACTACGGTCTCAGCATCATCGCGTTCACCGTTTTTGTTCGAGTGCTGATGATCCCTTTGACGCTGCGCCAGACTCGTCAGATGAAGCGTTTGCAGGAGTTGCAGCCGCGCGTCAAGGCGATCCAAGATAAGTACAAGGACAAGAAAGATTCGGAGAGCCGCCGGGCGCAATCGAGCGAGACTCTCGGGCTGTACCGGGAAGCAGGGGTGAATCCGATTGGCTGCTTGGGACCGATGATCATCCAGCTTCCGATCTGGATAGGTTTTTATCGCGCGATCATTCGCACGATGCCGACGACTCCCGAGGGCATGGCGAATCTATCCGAGTCCTTCTACTCGTGGAATCCTGCGTTGGCTGACGTGCCGTTGAACAGAATGTTCCTCGGCATAGATCTAGCCGACACTGTGGCACAAGCCTATTTGCCAGTGAACTTTCTGCTGCCGGTGCTGGTCGGCGCGTCGATGTTCATCACGACCAAGATGACATCTATGGCGGTGGCGACTGATGAACGTCAGCAACAGCAGCAACGAATCATGCAGTGGATGATGCCGATCATGATCGGCGTATTCACATATCAATTCCCCTCTGGCTTGGGGATCTACATACTGCTATCGAACGTGGTCGGCGTGGTGATTCAGTACTACGTCGGCGGCAGACAACCAATCGATCTTTTCGGAAGGCTGTACTTAGGCACCGCTGAAACGAGAAGCGCGCTGCTCGAACAGAAATCAGCTCAAGCTGCGGTCGCGACAGCAGCAGCCCTGACGGAAAGTGAGGAGGAGAGCAATGACGACACGACGAATATTCACCGGCAAGAACGTACAAGAGGCAACCGCCGTCGCACTCGAAACACTCGACGTAGAGCTCGAAGACGTCGACATTAGAGTAGTCCACCCGGGAAGGGCCGGCATCTTCGGACTAGGCGGAGCGGTGGCTGAGATCGAAGTGGCACGGATCGCCGACCTAAAGGAGGAGGAACAGAAATCCGATTCTATTGCCTCCGAGCCGGAGGTCGCCTCGCCACCGCAACGGCAGCGAAGGAGAGGTGCCAGTCCCAGATCAAGGCGTAGCGACGACGATTCCGACGACCAAACCCGCAGTCGCCGTTCGCGTGGTCCCAAGTCTTCGTCTTCATCTTCCGGCGGCAGGCGCAGAGGACAGTCGGCCCGAGCAGAGCGCGATCGACAATCAGAGAGAGGCGAAGGATCAAGGAGCAGGCAAGGCAACCGAAACTCATCTCGCCAGCGTCGTGCGCGCGCCGAAGGAGGAAGAGGCAGATCGTCGAAATCTAGCTCGCGCACTAGCCGAAGGAACGACGGACCGCGTGGCGTCTCAAGAGATGCCAGAGAGCCTGTGACCATCGAGAACCGCGAAGAGCTCGAGAATCTTACCGGAGAGATACTGAGTTTTCTCATCGCATCGATGAATGTTCATGTCGATGCATACGTTCTAAACGAGCTGAGGGACGGTTCTGTCGTGTTCGAGATAGAAGGGGCGGATGCTGGGTTGCTCATCGGCAGACGCGGAGAAACATTGCGAGATCTGCAGTTCCTAGTCCGACTGCTAGTGAGCCGACAGCTGGCACGCCGCGCCAACATCATCGTGGACGTTGAGCAGTACCAGTTGCGTCGCGCCAATAAACTGAGACAGGTGGCAGAAAACGCGGCCCGTGCTGCATCCAGAGGTCGGGCTCAGCCGTTGGAGCCGATGTCGCCCGACGAGCGACGCATCGTGCACATGGCACTCTCTGAAAACCCGGACGTCGTAACAGAGAGCGAGGGGCAAGGATCGGATCGCCACATCGTGGTGAAGCCGCGTTGAGGAATGTCCTGACGTAATCCCGCGGCGTAAAGAGTGAGTGCAGATTTTCGGCGCAGTTCCGTGCAACTTTGCGAAATAGTGGTAGACTGCGTGAACCATAGAACCAGTTAGAGACTCGCCAATCGGGTTGAGGTTGAGCTGCTAACTGAGGAGGATTCAGACATGTCTAAGTTGCGTATAGGACTGGCCGCATTCGTTGCATCAAGCGTCGCAATGATGTTCGCTTGCGGCACCGAGGAAGCTCCAGCCGTAGAGATCGTGGAGAAATCCGTGGTCCAGACGGTGGTAGTTGAAAAAGTGGTGGAGGTGGAGAAGGAAGTTGTGCGCGAGGTCGAGGTCCAAGTGCCGGTGGAGATCGAGAAAGAGGTCATTCGTGAGGTCGAGGTCCAAGTGCCGGTCGAGGTCGAGAAGGAAGTGATCCGCGAGGTGGTGGTGGTAGCCACTGCTCAAGTGACGATCATCGAAGAAGCTCCAATTGCGAAGGTCGACATCGAGGGCGTTTCCCGCGGCGCCGGTACCGGCCAGGCTCCATCTGGAGTCCTCGTTGCTGCCATCGGCAACTCGTACTTCATGAACTCGAGCCCGCGCTACTGCCCGGCATGTTCGGTCACCGCCCGCACTGGTGCGACCGAGACTCTGCTGGAAGCGGTCAGGGCGCCGGACGGGACTGTTGCTCTAGGTCCGTTGCTTGCCAAAGACTGGAAGATGTCTGACGACGGCGTTTCGTACACCGATTTCGTGCTGCGCGAGGGCGTTCAGTTCCACGGCGGCTACGGTGAGATGACTGCCGAAGACGTGGCGTTCTCATGGAACGACGCAAACCCGAAGATACAGCCCGACAGCGTACACGACACGGGGGGGGACCTCGCCAACTTGGTGCAGGAAGTCGAGGTTATCGACGACTACACGGTGCGCTTCAACTGGATCGCTTTCGGCGGCCACACGATGTTGCAGTACGTGACCAACTTCTCAGAAGGGATCTCTGTATTCTCGAAAGCCTTCTTCGACGAAGTTGGACCTGAGGGCATGAGGACTCGTCTGATCGGCACTGGTCCGTTCGAGGTCGACCAGTGGATCCAGCACAGCGGAGTATTCTTGAATGCGCTTGACACGCATTGGCGCAAGGTTCCGTACGTGGCGAGAGCCAACGTGCTGAACATAGTCGAAGCTAGCACACGCAAGGCTATGTTGAAGACAGGACAGGCCCAGATCGGTGAGCTGGCCCTCACAGACTGGAAAGAGATGTTTGAAGAGGGATTCGCACAGGCGCCTGAAGGCTTCTGGGGTGATTCTTCGTACGTCTATTCCGGCAACTACTGGGAAGACAAGCTCGCAATCGACGGGCAGCCGTTCACGAGCGACACGCCGGGAGACCTGCTCTACAAGCCGCAACCTGATACTTCGTTGCCTTGGGTAGGTGACCCTGCGGATCCCGCATCGATGGAGAGTTCGAAGAAGGTGCGCACCGCGATGGCGATGGCGATCGACCGCGAAACGCTGATGACGGCGTTGACCGACGGCTTCGGGCGCGTCTCGTACGCTCCCGGATGGGATGTCAACCATCCCTTCTACAAAGAGGATTGGAACATACCGACCGATGTGGCAGCCGCGCAGGCTCTGATGGCAGAAGCTGGCTACGCCGACGGCTTTGATCTCGAATGGTGGGCCGGCCCCGCCGCCGGATCTGGCGAGACGATCCAGGAGGCGATAGGCATCGAGTGGCTTCGCAATCTGAACATCAACAGCACGTTCGACAAGCAGAACTACTCGTCGTTCCGGCCTTCGTTGGTGAACAGAACGAACACGAAGATCTTCTTCAGCGGCGGTGCTGCATCTGCGCCGCCTACCTGGCCTACGGACCTGCACGCGACCTCTTTGGGACGCCCCGGCGGCTACAACCGCGCCATGGAGATACCGATCTTCGCTGAAACCTACTTGGCGATGTCATCCGAGTCTGACATCGCGGTGCTCCGCGAGTTGGTCACCAACATGTTCGACTGGAACCGCGAGTGGATGGTGTGGGTAGGTGTCTACCAAAGCCCGGTCGCTGCCCTTTACAACCCGAGCCTAGTGTCGGAGTGGCAGATGCTGCCTGAAGGCAAGGGTGTGCTAGGCCGGATGAACAGCCTCGAATGGGTCAGGCTAGCGAACTGATCCGCTACAATTCGGCGCTAACTGCGGTTGCGCACGTGCTGAACCCGCATCACTGACTCCGAGGAGTCTTGGGACTGCACGTGCGCACCGCATGCTTGGATGATGTCTGACAGCATCTCGGGCGAGTTCGTCATGTAGATGCGATACTGACACTGCATTAGACGATGCAAAAATTCGTACTGCGCAGAATCTTATCGTCACTTATCGCACTGATGCTGGTGACGATCATCATCTTCACCCTGTCGCGGGTCGTCGGAGACCCAGTGGCGATGCTCGTTTCTGAGGGTGGTTACGGAGTATCCGAATCGGCGCTCCAGATCCAGCGCGAGAAGCTGAATCTGGATAAGCCAGTGCCGTTGCAGTACCTGTACTGGCTAGGTGATGTGTTGCGTGGGGACCTGGGACATGATCTGTCAGACGGCTTCCCAGTCACCACGAAGATCCGAGAGAAGATTTCAGCCACGGTGCAGCTAGGTGTTTCGGCGTGGTTTTTGGCGACCGTCTTCGGACTTTCCTTCGGCGCAGTGTCGGCGGTTAAACGGGGCACTTTGCTGGACTACGGAGTGAGGTTGTTCGCCAACTTGGGCATCACGTTGCCTGCGTTCTACGTCGGGATCATGGCGATTCTCCTGTTCGCGGTCCAATTGGAGTGGGTGCCCGTAACTGTCATCGGAACCATCGGCACTGACGATCTCAGCGAACGACTCTCGGCTATGATCCTCCCCGTGGTCACTCTGGCATGGGGAGCCGCGGCGGGATACATGCGGTTGATGCGTTCGGCGATGTTGGAGGTGCTGGACTCTGAGTACGTCAAGTTGGCGAGGGCTAAAGGTGTCGGCGGTGCCAAAGTGATTTGGAAGCACGCGCTGCGCAACTCGCTGATAGTTCCGATAACGGTGTCTGCGCTGCTGATCTGGAACTTCGTAACCGGCACGATCGTAATTGAGGCGGTGTTCGCCTGGCCCGGGCTCGGTCTCTTGGCGCTTGAAGCGGTGGTCAACAACAATTTGAACTTGGTGGTCGGCACCGCATTGGTATTCGGCACTGCGCTCGTTGTTGCGAATTTTGTGGCTGACATTCTCTACGTCTTGGTGGATCCGCGTATCAGGTTTAGCTGAGAGATGGCGATCGATACACAAACATTGCGAGAGGGCGCGAACCCGAAAAGCGTCGCAGATCGAATGGGCACCGTTTTTCGCGGCGTCGCGGTTGTTTACGGCTTCCTAAAGAGATACCCGATTCTTTGGGTTGGAACTCTATCGATACTGGTGCTTGTATCGATCTTCGCACCTGTCTTGGCGACCCACGACCCTATTAGAGATGCAGATTTCACGAGAGTCAGACACCCTCCGTTTTGGGTCGAGGGAGGCACAACCGAATTTCTTCTCGGGACTGATCAAGTAGGGCGAGACGTGTATAGTCGCCTGCTCTACGGCGGAAGAGTTTCTCTGGTAGTGGCAGCCTTTTCGGTAATCTGCGGCATGTTGATAGGAACATGCTTGGGTTTGGCAGCCGGCTTCCGCGGTGGTATCGTCGACGAAGTCGTGATGAGGCTCGTCGACGCTTGGATAGCTCTGCCGTTCATCATGTTGGTGCTTGTCATCAAGATCGTGCTGGGCACTTCCTTCGGCATCATGCTGATAATCCTCGCCATGATCGCCTGGGTCGGATACGTGCGTCCGATACGAGGGGAAGTGCTTTCCTTGCGCGAGCGAGATTACGTCAGTGCGGCGAGGGTGGCGGGTGCGACTAGACTCAGAGTAGCGGTCAAGCACATCCTTCCAGGGGTGACCAGCACGATAATCGTTCTATCGACGCTTCAGGTGGGTGGTATCGTGCTTGCGGAATCGACGCTCTCCTATCTGGGTGTCGGGATTCCCCTGCCAACCGTCACCTGGGGAAACATGATCGCCGACGGCCGAGATTATCTCGACACGGCATGGTGGATATCAACTATGCCGGGCATCGCCATATTCCTTCTCGTGCTCTCGCTAAACTTCACGGGCGATTGGCTGCGCGACCGCTGGGACCCGCGGCTCAGGCAGCTTTGAAACCCGCCCTGAAGGGTCTTGGGGACGGGCACCCCCTTTTCCTTGCGCAGGCGCAAGTGTTTCCCCCTACAAACAGAGACCGTTGCAAAACTCTCGTCATTGCGGCGAAGGCCGCAATCCAGACGGCCGGGAGCGTCCACGTAGTTGTGATTTCAGTTCGGATCGACGCGCCTTGGGGTCCGCTCCGCCCCAGAACCTTCGACAAGCTCAGGATGACATGGGGTTTTGCAATGGTCTCTACAAGTAGGGGGAACAGAGATCTTCTCCCCCTTCGCAAGGGGGAGACCCTGCGACTTGATCGCAGGAAGAGGGGGTTAATGCGCCTTTTTCAACTGTCTCCTTTTGGCGAAAGAGGAGGCGATGCTGGTTTGATGCTTACTTATCAACGGCTATTCCAAGGTTCTCTACAGTTTCGTGTAGTTCCGTTGTGCATTTGCGCCGCGGTTTCATAATTGTTTGAGACTTACACGACGAGCACGCAATGCTTTGAAACGAGGAAGTTCGACAGACGAATCATCTAGCGCGCATTCCAGACCGGATGCGCGTTATTACGGGCTTGATGCTCTTCGGGGCTTCGCAATGATGCTCGGGATTGTGTTGCACGCCGCGCTCTCATACTTTCTCGCGGAATCCGGTTACGGAGTGTTTTGGCCCCAGGACGACCAGCAGTCGGAGCTGTCTAGATATATCTTCGACTTCATACACTCTTGGCGAATGCCCACATTCTTCATCCTCGCTGGGTTCTTCGCTCACCTGGTACTTGAGCGACGCCCCACAGAAAGCTTCATCAAAGACAGATTGCGCCGCATCGCATTGCCGTTTCTAATCTTCGGCTCGGTCATGGCTGCAATACTCCCGACGATATGGACCACTGCCCTCACGAGGACGTTCGCCTTTATAAACCCGCTAGAGATTCCACTTGCCGACCAAGCGATAGGACACCTCTGGTTCATCTACCACCTGATCTACATATACGTCGTACTTTTAGCCGCGCGATGGATCGCCGGCAAAATCGGGCAACCCCTCCCGCTCTGCCGCGTCCTGCTAAGAGTTTTCGTGAACCGATGGCAGATCCCCCTCATCTTCCTCATCGCATTCATCGTGCTGGGGCAATTCATCGAGGATGTAGACGACACCAAGCTATGGCCAATCGGGACTTTCGACTTCGCCTATAGCATCGTACCGTTCCTATTCGGATACGGCTTGTACAGACGTCGTGAACTCATCGAACGATTCGCCGAGACTCGGTTCTTGATTGCCACGCTGAGCGCAGCCACTATCGCTTTCGCGATTCAAGAATCGCTGCAGGACCTCCCCGAAGACGATCCGCTAGGGCTCGTGCTCCTGCTCGCAACTGCAACCGCGACCGTCTGCTACTCGATTGGGCTCATCGGGCTGTTCCAGCGTGTATTCACCGCTCAGAGCAACTGGATACGATGGGTTGCAGACTCCTCTTACTGGGTCTACATCGTGCACCTCCCGGTAGTGCTGCTCGTCGCGTACTCCATGTTCGAGCTTGGCTGGCACGCGGGCCTCAAGTTCCTGATCGTATGCGTCGTGACTGGTGCCTTGGGATTCCTGACTTACTGGTTGTTCGTCCGCTACACCCCGATCGGTGCCATGCTCAACGGCAGACGAGTGCGCGGCTACGTTGTGCATCCGCCATCAGGCGAGCCGTCTGTGCACCGGCAAACATCGCAGCATGGCTCAGCACAGGCTTGATTCAGGAAAAGGGGGCAGCGCTGGTCCGTTCGTCCTGAGCCTGTCGAAGGGCGGATGCGACAAGCCGCGCCGGAGATCTCACCACCTCAGCTTGATTCAGGAAAATGGGCAGCACCGTTCCGTTCGTCCTGAGCCTGTCCAAGGGCGGATGCGACAAGCCGCGCCGGCGGGCGGTTCGAGTCCTTTTCTCAGCGGGCGCCGCAAGCCTGAAGGCAGGCCTGTATGTGCCCCCTCGACTCGGCGGCGATAGTGCAGCACTGCTCTAGGCTGTAATCCTTGGCGCCGATGACTTCGAGGTTCAGGGGACCGACATAACCATGTTCGTGCAACACCCGAACGAACCCGAGCAGGTCGATATCTCCCCTGCCGTTCGCCTGATCCTCCGGTTTGCCAGGCGATGCCTTCATGCCCTTGCAGTCTCGGATGTGCACATGCTTGACGCGAGACATGACGGCTGCGATCGCATCGACTGGATTCTCGCCGGCACGATGGATGTGCGAAGGGTCCATGTCGATGCCGAAGGCTGGAGACGATATCGATTCCATGGCGCGCAGCGTCGTAGGCGTATCGTGGATGCTGGCGCCGTAGTGCGCCTTGACACAGAGAGTCACGCCGTTACCCTCGGCTATCTCCGACAACTCCGTCAACGACTTTATCGATGCCTTCAAACTGTCCTCGTCGCCCGTTCGTCCTCCCGGACCGCAGTTCACGATTGGAATCCCTAGAGCAGATGCGGCTCGGCATGCTTGGTTCATAATCTCTGGATCGTGCGAAGGCTGTTCAATCGCGAGTAGCTCCAAGCGGTGTTGCTCTGAAAGGTCTCTGATTTGGGAGACCTGCTCTTCCCAGCGGTCCAGCACCAAATGTTGACTCATGCTGTCGATCGCAGACAGCTCGATTCCGTCGTAACCCGCCATCCCGATGCATCTGAATGCCGTTTCCGTGCTGTGTCCCCCGAAGAGGACGGAGTTGGCGCCGATCTTCATGTTCAAATTTCCTCTACTTCGATCACTTTGCCGCTCTCCCAAGACTCGATAGCAGCCTCGATCACCAGTTGCACCTTCAGCGCGTCCGTGGCGGAGCCGTCGATTTCATCGGGACTGACGTTCTCCGCGTTCTGATCGATCCATTGGGCTATACGGCTGTGAAATGTCTCGCCGAAGCTCATCATATCGCCCAGATAGGCGTAGGTCTCGACTTGCTGAGAGCGTCGTGGATAGAACTCGAGGTGCTCACACGCCTCGCGCAGCATGAAGCGTCCTTCGGATCCGACGACCTCGAGAGTCTCTAGGCCGTAGCTGCCGCCGCCGTCGTAGCTACCTGTCAGGTGACCGATCACGCCGCTATCGAAGAGCATGTTGATCTGCACGTTGGACCAGATGCTACGGCCCTTGCCGCGCTTGAAGAACGCCTGCACCTTCTTGACGTCTCCGCAGAAGTAGCGCATGACGTCGATCGAGTGAGGGTGGAGCGCCCGCATGTGGAAGTAAGGAGAGCTCTCGTTGGGGTTGTTGATCCACATCGTCATGTTTACGATGTTCAGCTCGCCCAAACGTCCTTCATCGACCCACTCTCTCGCTCGAAGAGCAGCCGGGGTGAAGCGATGATTGAGGTTGATCCCGTATCGAATGCCCTTCTTCTTGGCTAGCGCTACCATCTCCCGCGCCTCGGGAATCCTGTTGGAGATCGGCTTCTCTCCTAGCACAGCAATCCCTGCGTTGAGCAATGCCATCGTCGGCTTGTAATGGTCTCCGCCATTCTCCTCGCCGGCTGTACACACGCTCGCGATGTCGATACTGGTGCTCTCGACCATCTCTTCTACCGATCCGAAAGCCTGGCACCCGTACAGTTTGCGCGCGGCTTCGGCTTTCTCCTGAAGTGCGTCGCAGACCGCAACGATCTCGCAGCGAGCATCACCGTTATAGACCTCGGCGTGCCTGCTGCCGATACCTCCCATGCCCACTATAGCGACTCTTAAGCTCATAGTTTCTGATTTCCTAGACTAGACCTTTGCCAAACCACGGAAGACGCCGTGCGTCTTTGGGTTTTGCATCATCTCTTCAACGGGATGCGGCACTAGCTACTTACGCGCTCTCGCTTGCAGACGTCTGGCCTCTGAGGAGCCTCCGATGTGCAGGGTGTCATACGCCTGCTGAGACGACGTGAACGCGCCGACTCCTTCATGCCCGTGCCAATCGCCTTGGTTGAATATCGGGTTCTTCAAGCCGGTCTCTTGCTCACGAGTCGCGATCCAACTCTCCATCCTTTCGGTCAACGCCGCGACGACCTCGGGATGGGAGTTCGCGATGTCGGTCGTCTCATGAGGGTCCTCGACGAGGTTGTATAGCTCGACCGGGGGCTTGAAGTGGAAGTCCGGTTCCAATGCTCGTATCAGCTTCCACTGCGGCGTCCTCCAGCCGTGCTTTCGCATCCATGTGCACTCGGTGATGTAGATTTCCGCCTCGTGGGATGCCACCTCGCCGCTCACCATGCCTATTAAGCTCCTGCCGTCGAACGGAATGTCGCTCTCGATGCCCGCCAGTTCCAACAGAGTAGGCATCAGGTCCTTGTGCTGGTTGTAGCCGGAGACTCTCAGTCCTAAAGGCATCTTCTCCGGATATCGGATGATGAGCGGCACATGCAGATTGGAATCGTATAAGCCGTGATGATCGAACCAGCACTCATGCTCGTAAAGCGTCTCTCCGTGGTCGGAGTTTAGGACGATGATCGTGTCGTCCAAGGTGCCGCGGACTTCCAAGTACGTCAGTATTGTCTGAATGCAGGAATCCATGTAGGCGATGGCGCCGTCGTACTGGGCGATGACGTAGTCCTTGTCTGTGATGCCCGGCGGCATCCAACTCGCGAAGAAGTCGCGGAAGGGTTTGAAAGCCATTACCGGCTCCATGGACTCGTTTGCCGGGTCGCATTCGTCGCCGTGGTAGAACATTCGCTGGTACGGGTCCGGCGGCAGGTACGCCGCGTGCGGATCCATGTGCCGGAGCAGCATGAAGAAGGGCTGCTCTTCGTCGTGCAGACGATCCAGCTCGGGAATGACGACTCGGTTGAGGTCCTGCGCCTTGTCTAGCGGCCGCTCGGTCCAGTCGCCCCACGCCCGATAGTCGAGATAGTTGTCGAACCCTCGTGAGCTGGGATTGCCGGTGAGCCCGACGCAGGTTGTGTTGTAACCCTCGCCCTTTAGAAGCTCCGAGAGCATCGCGACCTCGGATCTGACCGGACCCTTATGTCGCAGCGCTACTACCTGCGATGTGAAAACGTCCATACCGCTCAGCATTGAGGTGTAGCCGCTCGTGGTGGGGATATGAGGGCTGAAAGTGTTCTCGAAGAGCGTTCCGTGAGCGGCTAGCCGATCTATGTGAGGCGACGTTAGGCGCGGGTATCCGTAGCAGCTCAGATGGTCCGCTCGGAGAGAGTCGACGCCGAATATGAGAATGTTGGGCCTAGAATCGGGTCCGCTGCTGGTCACGTTGTCCGCTCTCCGATCGGTGGAAACAGCGTCCTAGGCTGTTCAGGTTTTGTCGATCCAGCGGAATTATAGCGCCCGATATCGTTCTCCTAAGAGGTTTACGACCGCGCCTCTCTACGCCCTGATTGTAGAGACCATTGCAAAACCGGCGATGCCAGCGGATTTGAATCGCGCTCCCACAAGATGGTGAGGCACTAGCCTGCCGGCCCATGCTTGGATCCATTGCGATCCTTCATTTCGCGGCGCTTCGTTCAGGATGACATGGGATTTCGCAACAGTTTCTGTTGGTGGAGGCAGCCCTTCAACGTTCGGCGAGGAATAAGGGCGTCGCACATATCGCCAGTCGATTTGCGAATGGGCGAGGGTGTGGTGTGCTCTACCACCGGCGAAGGAAGAGAGCATTCGTTAGAGCATCTGAGATAATGTGCGTCCATCGCCATTCCGAGCGTATCCAACACCTTTATGAGCTCCGATACACCGTCGTTCGTCGCCATCGGTCACGTGACGTGGGATTACTCGCCGGGTGCTTATGATGAGCGTCAGCCGGGTGGCGCGGTTGCATTTGCATCGGCTACTGCTCAATCCTTGGGCGTCGATGCTGCGATCATCACCTCATCCGAAAGAGACTACCCCTTCAGCGAGGTGTTGGGACGATCCGAGCGGCTTGTCGATGTTGAATCTGGGACAACTACGACGTTCGAGAACCATTACGATATCGAAGGCAATCGCATGCAACGTCTGCTGGCACGCGCGGGGAGCATCGAGAGGCGGCACGTGCCCCGGAGTTGGCAAAGCCCGGAGATGCTGTACGTCGGCCCGCTTACCCAGGAGTTGCCCGTCGACTGCCTCGAGTGGTGGTCCCCTAGAGTTTCCTGCGTTGTGCCACAAGGCTGGCTGAGGAGTTGGGATGAGCCGCTGCCATCGCGGATTAGCATCGATCCAGCACCGCCTGAAGGTATGAGCGAAGGGTGGGATATCTGTGTGATATCGGACGCGGAAACGAGTGTAGATGCACTGAAAAGATGGCGCGAAATCTCACGAATACTAGTAGTCACACGTGGCAGAGACGGAGCATCGATGTATCTTGATGGAAAGGCAGGTCCGACAGAAATTCCGTCATTCGCAACGGTGGTCAATGATGTTGGAATCGATGCAACCGGAGCGGGGGATGTCTTTGCCGCCGCGATGCTGATCAGTTACGCCGAGACTGGCAACCCTGTGCATGCCGCCAGATTCGCTTCCGCCTGCGCGGCTCTTTCTACCTCAGAGATAAGCTGGCGCGGCTTGCCGAGTAGAGACGAGGTCAATGAGCTGCTGGGAGTAAGTGGCGATTAATTCTCTGCCGCTTCGTCGAGTATCTCGATCAAATCGCGTGCCTGCTTCTTTCCAGCCTCGCCTTTCGCGCTGATACCTTCTTCGAACATCTGAAGGCAGAATGGACACGATACCGCCACCGTGTCGCTCTCTGTCTCTAGGAAATGATCTGTGCGGATGTGGTTCACGCGCGTTCCTGATTCCTCCATCCACATGCGACCTCCCCCGGCGCCGCAGCAGAAGCCGCGAGACCTGCATTGCGACATCTCGCGCAGATCCACTCCAGGCACCGCTTGAGCTATATTGCGGGGCGCGTCGTAGATCCCGTTGTGCCGACCCAAGTAGCATGAGTCGTGATAAGTCACGCTACCGTAGCCTCTTGTATCGCCCGCGGCGAGATCAGCCATCTTAAGTCTGCCTTCTACGATCAGCCGTTCCACATACTCCGTATAGTGGAGAACCTCAACATCCCAATCCTTGCCCGCTATCTGACTATACTCGTTGCGCATGGTGTTGAAGCAGTGCGGACAAGTGGTGAGGACCGTCTTGATTCCGTGACGCTGTAGCGTGTCGATATTCTGCGATGCCAAGACGGTGAAGAGATACTCGTTACCCATGCGTCGCGCGGGGTCGCCGGTGCAGGTCTCTTCTCCGCCGAGAATGGCGAAGTTCACTTGTGCCTTTTTGAGCACCGATGCCATGGCGCGGGTCACGTCCACCCCGCGTTCTACCAGTGCTCCGGTGCATCCGACCCAGAAGAGAACATCGGGGTTGGGGTTGTCGGCTATCGATGGCACACCTTCCACGCCTTCCAACCACGAAGTGCGAGTCAACGTCGTTCCGGTCCAAGGATGGCCCCGTTGCTCCATAGACTGGAGGGCGGTCAATGCCGTATCTGGAGCAGATGCTTGTTCGAGCATCAAGTAGCGCCGCATATCGACAATCGAGTCGATGTGGTTGATCGAGACTGGGCAGGCCTCAACGCATGCCGCGCAGGTAGTGCACGCCCAGAGCTCCTCTTCACCTACCGCGTCGGTAGTCATTGAGACCGCGGGCGGCGGCGGTTCTGCATCTAGGGATCGTGCGCCGATGATTTCGGGCGCCCTATGTTCCATGTAGCCGCGCAGGTCTTGGATGACTTTGCGCGGCGATAGTGGCTTGTCCGACGCCCATGCCGGGCAATTGTCTTGGCATCTGCCGCAGTTGGTGCAGGCATCGTAACTGAGCAGTTGCTGCCATGTGAGATCAGATAGATCGTTGGCGCCGAATGTTTCTAGTTGCTCGAAGTCTCCCATCGGCTTTAACGCACCCCGCGGCCGCAGTGTACGCATGTAGATGTTCAATGGCGAAACGATGATGTGCGTCAGCTTGCCGAAGTCTATCGCGGCGTAAGCGAATCCGGCTGCGAATATGCCAGCGTGCAGCCACCACAGCCCTTTGTGCATCACCGTCATGCCCTCTGGAGAGATGCCGATGCCGCTGAATCCTTTCGCGAACAGCCAGCCTATGGGGGACCAGACGGCGATGTCTGGGTTGTACAGCCCTGACGACGGGTTGAGTTCGGTGGCTCCAATACGCATGCCTTCCAACGCGAAACCAGTGATCAACAGTGCTCCAAGGTACGACAGCACGACGGCATCATCGGCGAATGTCTTGAGACGATCTGGCTTCAACACGTACCTTCGCCACACCGCCATTCCGAGTCCGACAGCAGCGAGTAATCCTCCCAAAACATCCCATACGAATCCCGTCTGCACCCGATAGCGGACGGTCGGAAAGGTGACGCCTAGATACTCCTCGACGTTGAATTCGATGGCTGCCACAGTTGTAGCGATGAGCAGGACTACGAATCCCCAGAAGATTGCGAAGTGCATCAGGCTCGAGAAGAGCTCGGATTCTGGCTTGAACTTACCGTGCCCCCCGGCTCCGAATGCTCCGACGCTGAAGAAGGCTCGAATGCGCTGGGAGTGCGATCCTAACTCGTTGTACCGACCGCCAGTGCGCCAGAATTTTGCGCGCCTATAGAGACTGTAAGAGATGAAAGCGATCGCGATCGGTGCGATGAGGTAGACGATCGCACCCAGCAACGGATACCCAATGTTCCAGAAATCAATGCGACCTGCTGTTTCCGGCATCTTTACTCAGGTGCCTCTTTGCAAAACCGCATGTCATTCCGAGCGTAGCCGAGGAATCCCAACGGACTACATAGCAGTCCTTCGACAAGCTCAAGGCGAACGGATGACGCGCCATTCATTGCGAGCTTGTAGAAAATCGATCCCAGTTTTCCAGTGCTTTCTACTCAGTCTCAGATGCTCGGCAGATTCTGTATCCGTTCGGGCTGTCCAACAGACGCTGAATTGTGGCGGGTGCTACGGATTTCATGGCAAGCACTGTGACCCACTCATCTTCAATCACCTCAGCGATTTCGAGCAGGCGCATCGGCTCGTTTCTGTTACGGATGAGGATTCTGAAGATCACCTCCAGAATTGACATGTTGGCGAGGATGTAGTCGTCTCGCTTGGCGCATAGGCGAATAGCGTTGTAGATGGTGTTGATGGACCTGACCTTTACGGGCACAGGCGGCTTCAAGTTCGGTGATTGCCTGCATAATCTGCATTCACCCGACCAGCACAACCGTCTCCACACGGCGAACTCAAGCGATTCTCCCGCTTGTTCGTACGCCGTCTGATCGATGTGGTAGAGATGGTTCTCGACTGGATCATGTTCGATCTCGGCGGGTTGTTCCTCAAGGTTCATGGTCATGTTCAACTGGCACTTTCTTCAAGAGGGTCAAGAAACCAATATATACCGCTTGCTGAATCCTTTTGGGGAAGGAGATATTTATGTAGCTCTGTCATTCTCGCAGACGCGGGAATGACAGACAGTGCTGGGGTGAAGGGTTAGGCAAAGGTTCTGGGTGCGCTGAGGAACTCGTCATCTGGCCAGTAGAGCATCTCTACATTGACCTGAGCGCCGGACGGGATTAGTGCGACATCATCTGGACAGATTGCCAATCCGGTGGCTTTTGCCATTGATATCAACGCTCCTGAACTCTGGTTTCCAGTGGTGCGTGCCCGGTAGTTGCCGCAATCGTCAAGATAGACCTCTACTCGAGCGTAAACTCTTCTGCCGTCGTGATTATGAATCTCGTCGTCCATCGTTACGGAGACGGCGGGTTTTTCCAAGGCTGGCTTTCCCATCATCAGCCGGATCGCCGGCCGGCCGAACTGCTCGAAAGCAACTAGAGCGCTGACCGGGTTGCCTGGTAGTCCGAGGTGGGGGACTTTCCTGCCGTCCAGTGCGGTGAGTGCGCCGAACGCCAGAGGCTTGGCCGGACGCATCCGGACCGACCAGAGAGCGATCTCGCCACGTTGAGCGAGGACATCTTTTACAACGTCGTAGTCGCCCTTCGAGACGCCCGCCGAGGTCACGACCATGTCTGCATCGAGCGATTGATCTAGCAGCGAGTTGAGCGATTCAATGGTGTCTCTTGCGATTCCTACGATGCGGGGTTCGGCTCCGTAACGCTGCGCGACGGCGGCGATGCTGTAGGCGTTAGAGTTGTATATCTTGCCCGCGCGGCGCTGTTCGCCGGGTTCCAGCAGCTCATCGCCTGTAGAGACGATTGCAACGATCGGACGGCGTATCGCCTTTACGTGGGTCCTGCCGAGAGAGGCTGCTACACCGATGGCTCCGGCTTGCAGCTCGGTGCCTCTTCGGATCACTGTCTGCCCGGAGCGGATGTCTTCTCCGGCCGGCCTGATGTTGTCGTAGATGCCAGCCGCGTAGCGAATACCGATCTCGTGCAGCCCGCTACCATCTGCCGAGAGGCGTTCGTCCTCATCGGTGTCCTCGAAAGGGACCACAGCATCGGCATTTGCGGGTATCGGCGCGCCGGTCATTATGCGAACCGCCGTGCCCGGCTCGATAGGGCTGTCCGGCAGCTGACCGGCAGCGACATAGCCAGTTACCGGCAGAGTCTGCGGCATCTCCGATGAGGCTGCCGAAACATCTTCTGCGCGTACGGCATATCCATCCATGGCTGAGTTGGCGAGTGGAGGAATATCAAACTCGGCTACCAGATCCTCTGCCAAGACGAGTCCGGGTGCGTCCAGCAATGAGACATCCACAGGATCCAGAGGTTCGAAGTAGCTCAGTATCAATTCACGAGCATCTTCGACGCTCAACATCTCGGGATCGTAATGGTGCCGATGCGGCCGATCGGCGTGCGTGGTCATGATCTGGCTATTGCTGCCTCAGCGTTGCACCGAGTCGCCGTTCCAATCGGTTCACTATCTGCGACTCGGCTCTAGATACCTGTTCGGCACGCAAGGTGCCAGATTTCGACTGGTAGATGACTCTCAAGCCTACAGACTTCATTCCGGGCGGCACTCCATCACCTTCGTAGAGATCGAAGACCGATGCCGATTTGACGAGACGATTCGATTTGCAGATGTCTATGGCATCGCCAACCGGCACATCGATTCTCATCAGCAGCGCAAGATCGCGGGGTGCTTCCGGATATCGAGGATAGGGCTCGTAACCGTCGCCTCGGGTTCGGTTGCCTACGAGCCGCATCAGCGCGTCAAGGTCCAGTTCGAACATGATCGCGCTGGATGTTTCAGGTTCGAATCGTTCCCAAACGTCGTGATCGACGACTCCAACAGATCCGATAGTGGTCGGGTTGGGTCCTACCGACTCGATGGCGGCTCCGGCTCCGAATCCATAAGTCGCATCTTCCAACGGCAGAAATCGAGCATCGATTCCTAATGTGTCCAACAAGTGCTCGACGATGCCTTTGGCGTCGAAGAAATCGAAGTCGGAGGGTTCTCCGTTCCAGTGGCTGCTGTTGCGCCTCCCGGTCAAGGTGCCGACTACGAACTCGGACTCTTCAGGCAGCCCTTCGCTCTTGGCATTTCTGAGAAATACCTTGCCGACCTCGAAAACGGCTATGGGGTCACGCCAGGTGCGTGTGTTTCGTGCCGCGGTCTCCAGAGCCGGTGCTCGCAGGGTTCGACGGAGTGCGACGAGTTCAGACGATACCGGGTTCTCTACTGTCAAGCTATCCGGCAGATCTGCCGGCGGGTTTATCCGCGCTTCAGCTTCGTCGGATGTTGCCATGTATGAAATGGCTTGTTGAAGTCCTTGCGAAGTCAAAGCGTCAACCACTTTTCTGCGGATGCTGCGGAGCGGCTGGGGTTTCTGCGGCGGGACCTTGCCCGATAGGGAAGTGGCTGGCAATTCGTCGTAGCCTATGATGCGGGCGAGCTCCTCCACCAAGTCTTCGGGTATCGTGATGTCTGATCGCCAGTAAGGGATATCGACCTGCCAGCCGTTTGGGATCTGCTCCAGTTCGAAACCGAGCGCATTCAATGTCGACTCCACGAGATGATCTGAGTAGTCGACTCCCATCACTTTACGGATGCGGTCGCGTGTCAGGGTGATGTCAGATTGCTCGGAACCTTCGCCGGGCCACTCGTCGATCAGTCCGTCAGCGACTGTTCCGCCTGCCACCTGTTGGATGATGCGAAGGCATCGCCTGATGGCGACTTCAGCCAACCCTGCTCGCAGTCCCTTTTCGAACCGTAGGGTCGCCTCGCTGCGGAGTCCCAACATGCCTGCTGTTCGGCGGTTGTTCTCGGCGTTGAAGTTCGCCGATTCCAAGAAGACGTTGACGGTCTCTACGGTGATTTCCGAGTTGGCACCGCCCATTATGCCGGCGAGCCCGATTCCGCCATTTTTGTCGGCGATGAGGAGCGACTCTGAATCGAGATGTCGCTCTACACCATCTAGGGTAGTGAGTTTTTCGCCATCATCGGCGCGCCTCACGATTATGTGATGATCGGCGACCTTGTCGTAATCGAAGGCGTGCAGCGGTTGGCCCAGCTCGAACATCACAAAGTTAGTGGCATCGACGACGTTGTTGATCGGACGCTCGCCGATGGACAGTATGCGATCCCTCAACCAAGCGGGAGAAGGACCTATCTTCAGTCCTTGAATCACCGCTCCGACGTAACGGGGCGATAGGTCTGGAGCATCGATGGTTACGGATGCGAGCTGCTCGACAGGCGTGGCGACGGTTTCGTACTCGAGTGTCGGCAGGCGGAGCTTCTCGCCGGTGAGTGCCGACACGTCGCGTGCGATACCCACCAATCCTAGGCAATCGGGCCTGTTGGGTGTCAATTCGAGGTCGAGAGTCGTATCTCCGATGATGTCGCCTAGCGGCACGCCAATTGGCGAATCGGTTGGCAGAACCAATATGCCTTCGTGATCGTCTCCGATGCCCAGCTCTCTTTCAGAGCACACCATACCTAACGATTCGACTCCGCGGATCTTGGCTTTCCGCAGCCTACGAGTCTTACCGGGTTCATCACTGTAGGCATCGAACAGCTCGGCACCGATGGATGCGTATGCGATCTTCTGGCCAGCGGCGACGTTTGGCGCACCACAGACGACCTCATGTTGGGCAGTGCCATCGTTGACCGTCACCAAGCGAAGCCTGTCCGCTCGCGGATGCGGTTTCACTTCCAAAACCGCACCGACAACTACCTTGTCGATATACCCGCTACGCTCGATGGAATCGACCTCGTTGCCAGCCATAGTGAGGCGATCCGAGAGTTCATCGACATCGATATTGATGTCGACGTACTGTTTCAGCCAAGAGAGTGGTGCTTTCATCGCGGTTCGAGTGGGAAGATCGGTGTAATCGCTAGAACTGGCTCAAGAATCGTAGGTCGTTCGAGAAAAAGTGCCGAATGTCTTCGATGTTGTATCTAAGCATAGCGATGCGCTCGGGACCCATTCCAAAGGCGAATCCTGTGTAGCGATCGGTGTCGTATCCGACACCTTGCAGAACTTTGGGATGGACCATCCCGGCACCCATGATCTCGACCCACTGCCCGTTCCAATCCACTGAGACATCTACGCCTGGCTCGACGAACGGGAAGTAGTCGCATCGGAATCTGATCTTGCGGTTTCCCCCGAAGATGCGTCGAGCGAATTCGTAGAGCGTCCCCTTAAGATCGGACATCGTTACGCCTTCGTCTACTGCGAGCCCCTCAATCTGGTGGAACTGCCATTCGTGAGTGGCATCAGTGGCTTCCTGTCTGAAGCATAGTCCGGGCGAGACGATCCGTACGGGCGGTTCTTGGGCTTCCATGGCGCGGATCTGCATCGGAGATGTCTGTGTTCTGAGGAGGACTCGGTTCTCGGCTTCTCGATCTATCCATATGGTGTCTTGGAGATCCCGAGCCGGATGATCGGCCGGGATGTTGAGCATGTCGAAGTTGTATTTTTCAAACTCTACTAGGGGCCCCTCGACAGTTTGAAATCCCATCTCGTTGAATGCTTCCAAGATCTCTCTCATCATCATTTCTGATGGGTGAAGTCCTCCGAAATTGCTTCGGCGGCCGGGGAGCGTGACATCGATGGCAGTTGCAACGCCAAGCGTTTCCCTCGATGAAGCGACTCGCTGTCTGGCTTCTTCGAACGCCTGATTCAATCGTGTCTTGAGACGATTCAGGTAGGCGCCTCTTTCGCGACGTTGGTCTGGGGGAAGTTCTGATACGGACCGCAAAGACGCGGATATGATGCCGCGTCTGCCCAGATACTCGATGCGCCAAGATTCCAGTTCAGCATCGGTTTGAGCCCGACTCAGTGCGTCGAGTGAATCGCGTTCGATATCAAGGTTTTCGACTGAGTGCCCGTCTTGGTTCAAATCGTTTTCCCGCGTGTCAAGATTCGTGAGTTTTGATCTCTACAGCAACTAGAGTTTCAGGTCTAGAGTGAAAGTATAAACTGGCAGTCCCCGATCTCTTGCTCAAGGTCGGAGGAAGGTGTAACGAGGAGGCGAATGATGGACGACAACAAGAGGTATCGGAATGTTCTCGTGACGGGTATGAGTGGTCTGATAGGTGGAGTGGCTGGAATGGAACTCGCGCGTCGCGGGTACACGGTTACAGCGTTGAACCGTTCAGATGTCCAAGGTGTCGAAACGACTCAGGCGAGCATCACGGATTTTGATGCGATCAGGCCTGCCTTCGAGGGGATCGATGCAGTGGTGCACATGGCGGCATATCTGGGTCCATCTCACGCCGAGCAGTTCAGTGTGAACATGATCGGCACTTACAATGTGTTCGAGGCGGCCAGGAAGGCTGGCGTGCGTCGAGTCGTTTTCGGCAGCTCGGGAGCTACGCAGAAGCTGTATGAAGCCGACGAGCCGTACAAAGCGATGGTCGAGGCGCGTTTCGATGACATTCCCGATCCGCGCCCATTGGTGTACCACACCTCGCCAGCGAGGCCGGGCGACATCTATGGAGTAGCCAAACTGACGGGCGAGCATCTGGGACGGTACTACTCTGAAGTTCACGGCATCTCCGTGATCTGTATCCGATTGGGCAGAGTCACTGCAGATGATAAGCCAGCCGATCCGCGTCATGCCGCAGTTTGGCTAAGCCATCGAGACGCGGCGCAGATCGTTTGGCGGTGCTTGGAGGCGTCGGAGGATGTCAGATACGACATCGTGTACGGAGTATCTGACAACCGGACGAGATTCAGGGACTTGAATCACACGCGTGAAGCGATTGGCTACGAACCATTGGACAGCGCAGATTGGGAGTCGATTCAGGGCGGCTAGCGATTTGATTGCAGAGCCTCGTTCTCTAAAGCTGTCGGGAACGTTTGGATTATCTGAGAAGCCTCTGAAAAACGCATGTCATTCTGAGCGCAGCCGAGGAATCCTCATGGATCCAAGTACGCGCCACCAACGAGATGATTCCACACAAGGCTTGTGAGGAGCATCCCTGATCGGAATTCAATCAACTGTCCGCGTTTGCACCAATCTCGAATTGCCGTCGAACCTCGCCTGTACCAACGAATTGGGTCAACAAGCGATAGTTGCCGCTCTCGTGTCGGACACGACCGGCGACTATGGCGGGATGAATGTTTAGCTTTGTGGCAAGATCGATAACCCGCATCGGCGCGGGATTCGATTCAATGCCGTTCGTATGAGCTGTTGAGCATTGTCCCCGGCTCCCGCAGCAAAACGTCAGCAGGTATACCGAGCCCCTTGTGCAGAGCCCTAACCATCGACATCGTCAATCCCCGCCTGCCAGACAGTACTTCTGAGACCTTGGAGCGGCTACCGATGTAAGGAATGAGATCGCGTCGCGTCAGCCCTTGCTGATCCATGCGAAACTCGATAGCCGAGATCGGATCCGGTGCTCCAATCGGGTGTTCTTTGGATTCGTAGTGCTCAACTAGATCGGCGAGGATGTCGAGTTCGTCGGCTTCTGCGGAGCCGGTTGGCGCATCCATCAGCGCATCAATGCGCGACAGGGCCGCATCGTAGTCGGCAATTGTGCGGATTGGCGTTACGGGGCTCATGATTAAATCTCCTCAGCATTGATACGGTCGTATTCGGCGTGTGTGCCGAACCATCGAACACTAACGATTCTTTGCTGATAGTTGATCTTGACTATGAGTCGATTCTGAGCGAAAAAGTCGTCAGCCGAGATTCGCCACCAGCTGCACGGCGGCGGCGATGTTCGGTAGCACCCCTCGCTGTGCGATCTCCTGCGAATCGATGATCGTGCCGTCAGTGTCGATGACGAATAGGGATCTGCCGGACATGCCGCGCTCTTCGTTTAGCACGCCGTAAGCCTTTGAGACTGCGCCATGGGGCCAGAAGTCGGAGAGCACTTGCGCCGAATTCGGCGCGTCGTCGCCGAGCGTGGACTTTACCCACGCCATCTGGACGGGTACAGAGTCGCAGCTGATTTCGAGCAGCTTCGCATGGGCTTGATCGGCATCTTCTCGACTCTCACGGAGTCGCGTCAGCTGATTGGTTCAGCCGCCAGTGAAGGAGGCCGGATGGAAGGTAAGTATCACTCTCCATCCATCCTCCAATACATCGTAAAGACGCACGGACTTGCCGTCGTGGGCGGTGAGTGTGAAGTCTGGCGCTTTGGATCCGGAAGGCATGGCTGGCATCTCGAACTCGCTTGCTAGATGATCCGCTTTCGACCAATTACCTTAACTCACGAATGAATCGGAGATCGAGTTTAACCTCTCTAGCTGGTTGAGCGTAGACTTACCCCAAACAGACTCGACATCAGAGGCGTTATACGCCTACCAGAGACAAATCATGAAGTACCAATCACCCCACGGCATCACCGGTCAGGCTTTTCGTCCGCCGCGAATGGGATCGAAGGGCGCGGTGGTCGCCAACCACACTATGGCGGCGCAAGCCGGAATACGAATTCTCCACAAGGGCGGCAACGCTGTCGATGCCGCGATGGCAGTGGCATTCGCCTTGGGTGCCGCTGAGCCTTCGGGCTCGAGTATCGGAGGCGACGGCTTCGTAATGACTCACATGCGTGAGAAGGGAAGCATCGAAGTGGCGAACGGCACCGGTGCGGCACCGGCTATGGCTAGCCCGGATCGATATCCGAACGGAATTCCGCTCGATGGGATCTTGGGAGTTTCAGTTCCGGGGATCTTGGATGCGCTTCTGGCGACGCACGAACGGCACGGATCGTTGCCGTTGCTGACCTGTATAGAGCCAGCAATCGAGCTATGCGAGGATGGGGTAGCCGTCTCGCATGGTCAGGCAGTGTCGGCATCGCGGTTCTCGCTGTTGCGGGATGCGCCATCGTCTTCCGCGGTGTTCGCTCCCGACGGTAACTGGCTCAAGCCGGGAGAGCTGAGACGCAATCCTGACCTTGCGCGTACGTATCGGATGATCGCAGAGGAGGGGCGAGACGCGTTTTACGAAGGCGATATCGCTCGTGAGATCAACAGGTTCAGCGAAGAGACTGGCGGCTTCCTACGATACGAAGATCTGAAGAGCCATCGAGTCCAGTGGCAGGAACCGATTTCGACTACATATCGAGGGCGTACCGTGTACGAGGCGCCGCCCAACTCGTCGGGGCATGTCCTGCTCCAAGAGTTGAATCTCTTCGAAGAGTTCGACGCTCAAACTCTCGGCTACCTTTCAGCTGAAGCGGTGCATGTGATGACGGAGTGTAAAAGACTGGCGTTTGCCGATCGAGAGGCTTATATGGCGGATCCCGACTTCGTAGATGTTCCTGTCGAGGGCATGCTCGATAAAGAGTACGCGGCGGAGCGCGCCAAGTTGATCGATTTCGAGCTTGCTATGGCTGAAGAGGAGTTGACGGAGGGTGATCCTTGGTCGTTTATGGATAGATTGCCCGATTCATCGAGGAAGTACCGGCGCAATGGAATGATCCATCATCCTGATGGCTCTGTGAAGGTTCGCGATGCCAGAGTCGATGCAGGAGCCGCAGGCTCGGACACGACTCACTTCTGCGTCGTCGATCGATGGGGCAACGCAGTAGGGGAGTTGCAGAGCATTCAGATGGGTTACGGCTCGGGTCTGATCGCCGGCAACACGGGAGTGCTCCTCAACAATCGGATGACTTACTGGCATCTCGATCCCGATCACATCGACTACTTGAAGCCGGGTCAGCGAGTTCGCCACACGATGAACCCGGTAATGGTCTTCTCAGAAGCGGTGGAAGATGGGGGCGAGCTGGAGCTGGTGTGCGGGACGCCTGGCGCCGACACTCAGGTACAGACGAACTTCCAGATAGTTTGCGGAGTTTTCGACCACGGACTGACGGTTGCTGAGGCGATAGAAGGACCTCGCTGGACGCACTACCAAGGACGCACATCCTCGACATTCCCCCACCCGGAGATGAACCGACTAGACATCGAGGATCGCGTGGAAGAGGGAGTTATCGAAGGGTTACGTGCACGCGGGCATGAGGTTTCTGCGATTGCGGCGTTCGACGGTGCCGGCAGCGAGGGAGCGATACAGATTCATCGTGAGTCGGGCACAATGTCTGCCGCATCTGATCCTAGACGGGATGGCGATTCCGCGGTCTGGTAGCGACAACCCGAGGATCAGCGCTCGGTGACCGAGCCGCCGTTGATGTTTATCGCCTGCCCCGTGATGTAGGCAGCTCGCGGACTGCACAGAAAACCGATCAGCTCGCCAACCTCCATGTCCTCTGCGGGACGGCCCAAAGGAACCTGCGCGGCTCTGCTCCACCACTCATCTCCGCGACCGATCGGGTCCAGCCTCGCCGTCTCCGTCATTCCCGGGCAGACGCAGTTGGCGGTGATCTGATGCTCCGCCAACTCTTTCGCCAAAGCCTGCGTGAAGCCGTCGACAGCGAAGTTGGAGGCATTGTAAGCCGCCATCCTCGCAGTGCCCCGTTTGCCCGCGGTCGACGATATGTTCACAATCCTGCCGCCTTCGCCCTGCTTGATCATCTGCCGCGCCGCCGCTTTCGAGCACAGATAAGTGCCTATCACCTTAACTTCGATCACCTTTTTGAAGACATCTTCTTCCACCTCGATAACGGGAACCCGATCTGCGCCGTACGGGGCGGCGGCATTGTTGATCAAAATGTCCAATCGTCCGAATTCGGAGACCGTCTCATCAATCAACCGATCCACATCTTCCGAGTCAGACACATCCATCACGATCGTATGTGCCCTGACACCGTATCTTCGCATCTCATCCGCTGTGGATTCGATATCTCGCCATCCTGCATCCTTCTCATCCGGAGGGAACGTTTCGGGGTCTCTTCCAGTGCCGGTTACCACCACATCGGCACCCATCCTCGCCAACACGTTCGCCGTCGCGCGTCCGATACCCCTCAATCTGCCCGCTCCTGTCACGATCGCGACTTTGCCGCCTAGCTCAGCGTCTGAATCTGAATTTGCCATCGATAATCCCTCTGCTCTTGAAAACTATCCCCGACACTCTTGTCGGAGGAACAGCACCTAGGCGCCCGGTGCACTCAATGTTACTGGGATCTCTTC
This sequence comes from Dehalococcoidia bacterium, assembly GCA_965214735.1. Taxonomy (GTDB): domain Bacteria; phylum Chloroflexota; class Dehalococcoidia; order Lucifugimonadales; family Lucifugimonadaceae; genus Bin127. The sequence continues at coordinate 187,838 of OZ243977.1, forward strand.
AAACACTGCAACGTCGCCCTCTCTGCGCACAGCCGTGACCACCACATCCGTACCCTGTGGGTGACGCCGCAAGAACTCCGTGAAATCGGACTCGTTTCTTATCGGAGTGTCGTCGATATTGATGATTACGTCGTCGATGCGTAACCTTGTGGCGGCCGGAGACTCGGGATCCACATAGCGCACGCCGAAACCTCCGTTCACCGGCAAGGCGAGCTGACTGGCCATAAATGGCGTTACAGCCACTCCGCCGACTCCCAAGTATCCGGGTCGGGGTCGCATGCCCAGAGTGATCAGCCGCTCAGCTCCTTCAATGGCGGCATTGATATTCAGAGCGAAATTCGCCCGGTTACCTAAGTTGATTAATCCGACGTTTATTCCAACCACTTCCCCTCTGGCATTTACCAGCGCACCACCACTGCTGCCCAAATTTATCGCCGCATCTGTCTGTATAAGTCCGGTGTGAACATTCCCGGAGCTATCGGCTACGACACGATTCAGACCGCTGATAACCCCTTTGCTGGCACTGGGGTCTCCCAGCAATCCGAAGGCATGTCCAATCGCAATTACCTCTTCGCCCACTCTCAACTGCGCCGAATCCCCGAAATACGCCGGAGTCAGACCATCGGCATCGATCTTCAGTACTGCGACATCGAGATCCGGATCGTCTCTGATCAGTTCCGCATCGAAGATGGCTCCATCGTGCAAGAACACCTCGATCGCTTGAGCATCGGCAACCACGTGCCAGTTCGTGATGATAAGCCCGTCGGAAGAGTAAACGATTCCAGTGCCATTTCCTTCCCCACCGCTACGCACTGTGGCAATCTTCACGATCGATGGGATCGTAGATTCAACAACATCGGGGAAGGCGAGAGCATAGCCGTAATCGACCTCAGCGGTAGCGACAGAGGTAGGTTCGGCGACTTCTTCGGACATCGGTTCGTCGCCAGTCGCGCACGATCCCAAGAGAATGACAAACAATGATGTTGCCGCTACAGCCTTGAGCCACCCAGCCCGGCGCAGATTTTCGAGACTCACTTCAAAAGCCTCCAATGAATCTAGGCGATCGACCTTGTTTCGGATTATATCCTTCACGCGCTTATCTTACGAAGTCGTGTACGAACAGTGCATCTATGTAAGCGTTTACCTCTCGCGAATCGATAATATCCCTTTGCTAAAATGTGTTAGTTGCACTCCGAGGTATGCCAGACATCACCGACGGCAAGCTAGCGACTTTCCTTGGCGCTTCGGATTTACCCTATGTCTTTCGATCTGAGCATTATCCGACTCACATACAAGCGTGTGTCGGGTGAATCTCGGCTGTTGCTCGGCGCCTTCATCGGTTCTCTCATCACTGCCACCGTCATCGCCGGTGGTCCTGTCTATCTTCGAACCCTCGAACGAGCCGGTGTAGAAGATACCGTCGATTCCACCGGGCTGTACTACACGAACATCCAAGTAACTTCATCTTGGGTGCCGCTCGAGCCTGAGGAAGCAGCCAAGGCTCAGAAGTTCGTGCGCGACGCCGAAGCGACGCATCTTCCGAACGCCGTCATCGACTACTCGGATCTTATTCGCACCAGACGCGCGTTTTGGGGATGGGACGGCGAGGAGATGCGACGCGACAACATGGCATCGCGGGCACAGTTTCAGTCGTTCACCGGCATAGAAGACCACATCGTCTACCTTCTTGGCGAACATCCGACTGACAAGGTGGAAGTGGTCGACGGTGTGTCGATCGTGGAGGCCAGCATCCTCTCGACCCGCGCCTCGCATCACGATGTCAGGCTCGGCGACTTGATCGACACGGTGCCCGAAGTGCGTGGCATTGGCTTGGTAAAGGCTCGCATCACCGGAATCTTTGCTCCGATCGACGCTCGAGATGAGTTTTGGCTGGCTCAGTCCGTGCCGATTCTCTCGCCCGCGCCAGTAGTTGAAGGCCGAGAGTTGCCTATCGTTTTGGTAGTACAACCCTCTGCCATGCTGGGACCCATCGCCGACTCCAACGCAGGATTGCCGGCGACATACACCTGGTTCCTATTCGTTGACCGCGATCACTTCAAGCAACTTACCGTCAGCGAGTCGCTCGAACGAATCGCGTCCTTCGAGAACCGCGTCGACATCGACATCATACGAAGCGATGTGCTCACAAGCTTGGAACCGAGGCTCAAGGTGTTGCAGACCCGGATGCTCTATGCACGTATACCGATGCTGCTTCTAGCCGCGTTGGCGTTGGCATCCGTCGCGTACTACTTGTTCATGGTCGCCGGGATCATCGCTAGAAGACGGGCTTCCGAAACCGCCATGATGCGTAGCCGGGGGATCAGCATCCAGCAGATAGTCCGCACCTATGCAACTGAGAGTGTAATCATCGCTGGAATTCCCGCCATCGTGGGTCCGCTACTCGCATTGGGCCTGGTGGCGGTTCTCGGCCTGTTGCCGTTTTACGACACTGTGGCAGAGGGAACATTTCTACCTATCGAGGTGACGTGGAGCTCGTGGCTGTGGTCGTTGATCGCGGGGATATCGATCTTCGTCATTTTGCTCATCCCGGCCATCATGACGGCGCGCAGAGGAATCATGGATCAACATCAGGCGGAAGCTCGGCCCGATCGCCCGCCACTTTTCCAAAGATACTACCTAGACCTAGTTTTCTTGGTGCTAGGCGGGCTTATATGGTGGGAACTATCGTCCCGAGGCTCGATTATTCAATCGAACCGTGAGGGGGTAGCATCGACCGATGTCACGCTCCTGTTCTCTCCAGCGGTGTTCCTGCTAGTCGTCGCGCTGCTGTTTCTGCGTCTCTTCCCGCTGATAGCACAAGTAGTAGCGATACTCGGCACCAGATTCGCGTCCGCCGATGTCTCACTGGGACTTTGGAGGCTCAGAAGAAGCCCTTATTGGTATGCCTGGCCTGTGCTGCTGCTTGTGCTTGTGACCGGGCTGGGTGTGGTCTCTGGCACACTGGCATCAACATTGGCTCGAAGCACCGAGGAGCAGATCCTGTACAGCTCTGGATCCGACCTTCGCATGTTGCCGCGAGATTCCATCTCGAAAGAGCAGCTGGATAGTGCCAACCAAGTCCCGGGCGTAATCAGAGCAACGCCCGCTTTCAAATCTTCAGGGAGATTCGGCACTACATCATTGGGACTCAACTTCGAGTTCCTAGCCGTAGACTCGGTAGATTTCGCTCAAACCGCGTGGTTCCGAGAAGATTTTTCCGATACTCCGATCGAACAGCTGACCTCGAATATCGCGGTGGAGATCAAGCCTGAACCAATACTTCTGCCGTCTAATACGGTGAGCCTGGGGGCATGGGCAAAGACCGAGCCGAGAATCGAGAATCATTTTCTATGGTTGGTGATCAAAGACGGAAAAGATAGGGCACGTACCGTGACTCTGGGCCAGATCGAGGGGGACTGGAGGCTGCAATCTACCGATATATCAAGCAGTTTCGCTGAGCCGGCTCAACTCGTATCGGTCCAGACCTTTTCGCAGGCGGGGCCGGACGGTTCAACTCCTGCGACTCTGTTCGTGGATGATGTGTACGCTGAAACTGCTGCTGGCGAGCGAATCACGCTAGTTGATTTCGACGAGCCCGGACAGTGGGTCGGAATGCCCACCTCTAACGGGCTCGACGTTCGCTATGGACTTGGAGATGAGCCGCCCGGCCTAGAGATCGGCGCTGAATCTGATCAGGGAGCTTCGGTTGCCAGAGTGGAACTCGATAGAGGCAATGATCAAGGAGTCCGAGGCATCTATCGAACCGCAACCGGCAGGCCGCTACCTGTGGTCGCTAGCACGGCGTTTCTGAATTCCACGAACACTTCGCTGGGATCTCAGGTCATCGTCCAGATCAGCGGCGGATTCGTACCTGTTGAAATCGTCGATCAAGTCCGATTTTTCCCGACCCTGGATCCCAGAAGATCGCCATTCCTAGTCGCCAATATAGATTCGACGCTCGACTTCCTCGAATTGAGAGGGCTCACTATACACCGCGCCAATCAGCTGTTCGTGAGAATAGCTGAAGGGAGCCACGACGAGGCGCTCGAGGGGCTCAGAGATATCTTCACCTTCGCCTCCGTGACCGACCGTGAACAGCTACTCGAAGACTCATCTGTGGACCCGTTAGTGGTGGCTGGATGGCGAGGCATGAGCATCGTGTCGATCGTCATGGCGGGCATCGCGGCCGCTTTCGGCTACTTCACATATCTGGCTGCGCACGATCACAGGACCCGGCGCGACTCTGCCTTTCTCCAAAGCATGGGGATGCCGGCCGCTTCATTCGCTAGACTGATGCTGGTGGAGCATGCGATAGTAGCGGTTCTGGGCATCGGCATCGGCATCGCCAGCGGCTTGTACGTCAGCAGGCTGGCGGTCAGCAGCTTGACATTCACCGAGACGGGAGGGGAGCTTCTCCCGCCATTCGTCATGCAGACCAATTGGATTCCTACTGCCGTTCTGACTGCGGTCATCGCCGTCTCGACAGGCATCGCGATCTACAACCTCGTCAGGCGATACCGTAGCATGCCGCTACACGAACTCACCCGCGGCACTAGTTGATCTGCGCCGAAACGAAATGAATAACTCGGTACAGCTGATTCTCAAGCGCACCCTCGCCAATTGGCGTCTCCTGTCAGCCGTCATAATTGGCTCGATCCTCGCCGGCGCAATAATGTCGGCATCAGTCGTCTACTTCGAGTCCCTTCGCGATATAGCTCTGCAGAAAGAACTGGCGGATCAGCCGCCCCATGATCTAGACATACTGCTCGAGATCGATCAAGTTCCGGTCAACTTTGAAACCCACGGCGAGGTCGTGAACACCGTCTCCGAGATGGTCATCGATCGGGTCGGTAAATTCTCATCCATAAATGAACGCGGAATTCGTACCTGGACGTTCTATGTCGACGAACCTCCTGAATATGTGTTGATAGGGCAGTGCCCTTGCAGGCCGACCATTGGGGAAGCCGAGGCTTACAACGCCTTCGGAGAGGGCTTGGTTGAATGTGATTGTCGAAGGATCCAGTGCATGACTGTCCCGGACCACGTGGACAACATCCAGATCATCTCGGGCCGACATCCAGAGGTAGTCACTGAACCCGATGCGAACGGCAACCTGATCGTAGAAGGTGTCTTGGACGAAAACGCGGCGGAAGTGTTCGAGCTGGAGGTGGGCGATGTAATTCAGGCACGACCGCACTGGGAAGAGTTTCACCACTCTGTGGGCATCAGAGTGAGCGGAATCTATCGGAGATTCGCCCCATCACAGCCGCACTGGAGGATATTCGATCAAGCCTTTGCCAGTCGAAGCGACACGCTCGAATTTGCCCAGTTCGTTCTGCCTGAGCGGACGGTTCTCGAGGGTTTGGGTACCTACTTCCCAGACATGGGAGCTGAGTACGCATGGTTCCTGGATGTCGAACCCGAAACCATACACGCCACCGATACGCAACTGATCAGGAACACTCTCCAACTGACGGAAACCGAACTCAAGTCGATCGTCGACGGATTCGTGTTAGACACCGAGTTGGACAAGACGCTCCTGAGGTTCGAGGTTGAACTTTTCTTCAACAGACTCCCGATGTTCATAGTTCTGATACTCATCGTTCTAGTCGTCCTCTACTACACAGCTACTCTGGCAGGGTTGCTTATCGAAGCCCAAGCCGCAGATGTCGCGCTGCTGCGTAGCAGAGGGTCGACCCCACGGCAGCTCTTGGCGATGTTCTTCGTAGAGTCGCTGCTGCTAGCTGGATTCGCCTTGGCTATCGGACCCTTCCTAGCTCTATTCGGAGTCTCGGCGATCGGAATCATCCCCTTCTACAACGACCTCAACGGAGGTGAGGCACTGCCGGTCAATCTCACGCTCAATGTCTATGTCATGGCCGGAATCGGTGCCTTCCTGACCATGCTGGCGCTGTTCATCCCGGCGATAAGGGTCACACGTCAAGGCGTGCTGGCGGATCGCGCAGGCAGAGCGCGCCCGCAGCGGCTGGCATTCATTCAGCGTTACTATCTGGACCTTGGATTCTTGGGACTTGTCCTCTTCCTCTTCTGGCAGCTGACTCGTCAGGGCTCCTTCGTCGCGGTAGACATCTTCGGCGAAACGGCGGTGAATCAGGTTATCTTGGCAGTTCCTGCTGCATTCCTCGTCGCAGCCGGCATCGTGCTGCTGCGGCTGTTCCCGATCGCCATGGACCTGCTTGGACGTTTGCTAGGAAACAACCTAGCCTCTAGGTTTGTGCCTCCGGCGATCGTTCTCGCGATTTGGCAGATGGCGCGCAATCCCGCGCATCACTCGCGAATATCCCTTCTATTGATCCTCACTGCAGGGCTTGGAGTGTTCGCCGCCAGCTTCGCTGCCACATTGGAACGCAGCGCCAGAGAGCAGGTGCTTTACCAGACTGGATCAGACATAAGGGTCACGAGTGTAACGCCGAGAAGCGGCGGTAGATCGTTCAATGCCAGCGAGGAAGTCGCGGAACTAGACGGGGTCTCTGAATCTACTTCGGTGTATCGGTTACGTGGATCGCTCATCTCAGGCTTCGACTACGACCAGTTTTCAGTCCTCGCCGTCGATCCCGACTCAATCGCCGACGTGGCTTGGCACCGTGAAGACTTCAGCGATGGCGGCTACTCCGAGACGCTTGACGCCATCGAATATAGAGCCGATTCCGGCATCGCCCTGCCAGAAGATGCGAGATGGCTGACCGCTCGAATCAAGCCACTGTTTCCCATGCAAAACGTGCATTTCTTCGCCCGGATGAGCGATGCTAACAACCGCTTCTTCAGCCTTCGTCTAGGGTCTCTATTCCCGGAAGGCGAGCAGAGGCTGCGATTCAACTGCGCGCTCGAATATGCAAACCCTGAGGAGGATGAATTACCACTGCCTACTTGGTGCCGAATCGGGACATCGCTTCAACCCCAGAGCTATGGACGAGAACCCGGACTGCTTCCATCCCACCCGTTGACGCTGCATGCTATCGGAGTCGCTTCTATCGATTCTGGTCTCAACAGCGGCGCAATGGACATTGACGATATAGCGACGGTGAATCATCCTGGCACTGCCTTGACAGTCATCGAGGCGTTCGAAGATTCATCTGCTGAGCGTTGGTTCCAGATGCGACCGACCGTCGAGTCGTTTGCGGATACCTTCACTCCTTCGCCTCTGCCTGCCGAAGAGGCACAGACTCCTGGGATCATGAGGCTGCGCTGGTCCAGCGGCATCCCCAACGAGTATCGAGGTATAACCCGCGGCGGTGCCATCGAGAACATCCCAGTGCTGGCAAGTCCAAGATTAATCGATGAACTGGAAACATCCGTCGGGGAAACGATACAGGCCAACATCGACAACGAAAGAACCACCTTGAGGATCGTTGGTGCCATCGACTACTTCCCCACTTTGAATCCCGACACATCGCGATTCGTCATCGTCGATCATGACACCATCCACGCTTTGATGAATACACGAAGGTTCAGCGGTGAGCGTCAACCGAATGAGATCTGGGTGGCGACAGAATCTGGCATTCCCACCTCTGCTGAATTGGAAGAGTTGAAGATCGAGAACGAAACCGCCCTGTTGCGCTACTCGGCGACATCGCGAGTCGATAGAGAACTGGACGGGCTGCGACTCAGGTCTGGACCTGTAGATGACCGTCTCACCCGCCTTGCAGCTGTAAGTGTCGATCCTCTCGTTTCGGAAGGTTGGCGCGCGTTGCTGGGCGTCGCGTTCGTAACCGTGCTCATCGTGAGCGCAATCGGCTTCCTCGTCCACACGCGTGTTTCGTTCCGCAACCGCCTCGCGTCGTTCGCTTTGCTGAGAACCATCGGTCTATCGATGCGGCAACTGCTACTGCTCGCCCTGCTTGAACAAGCCGTTGTAGTGGGAGTCGCAATCGGCATCGGAATTTACATGGGAACCAGACTCGGCGACACGATCATCCCTTATCTCGCAAGTTCAGGGGAGACCGCTACCGTGGTGCCCCCGATGACGCTTGAAATATACTGGACTGGGTTCGCAACCACTTTCGGAATCCTCGGAATCGTATTCGCCGTGGTCATCACCATCAGCCTCATATCGGTGTATCGAATGGCTATTCACCGCGTCATGCGGATGGGCGAGGCGTGAGACAAACCTCTTTGGACATCATCATCTATTCACAGGAGACTCCTTGAGCGTGCAACAAGCTATGACTGACGACTACATAGTCTGTAGCGGTCTGTACAAGATCTACAAAGCCGCAGGCCTAGAGGTAGTCGCGCTCAGAGGTCTTGAACTGAATGTCGCGAGAGGCGAGATCATCGCCATCGTGGGTGCGTCCGGCTCTGGAAAGTCCACCCTGCTCAACATATTGGCAGGTTACGACGCGCCTTCGGCCGGCACGGCGCGAGTGGGCGACTACGATCTGCTCAACATGACCAACAAAGAGGTGGTCGAATATCGGCGCCATGAAGTGGGATTCATCTGGCAAGAAACTTCCCGAAACCTCTTCCCCTACCTCACCGCGGCTGAAAACGTCGAGCTACCAATGGTGCTAACCGGCCAGAGCCAAGCTCAAAGGACGGAGCAGAGCAGACGTCTACTCGGCATCGTCGGACTTGGCCATCGCCTGAACCACAAACCCGAGCAGCTCTCCGGCGGCGAACAGCAGCGAGTAGCGATCGCCGTAAGCCTCGCGAACAATCCTCCGTTGCTGCTGGCAGACGAGCCGACAGGCGAGCTTGACGACCTTACTGGTCAAGAGATCCTCGATCTCTTCAACGAAGTCAACCAGCAGCTGGGTACTACGATAGTCATCGTCACGCACGACCCGGCAGTAGCTACCAGTGTTGGGCGTGCCATCACCATCAGGGACGGGAAAACGAGCACTGAAACAACCCGTGTGGTCTCCTTCGAACGTCGAGTGGGTGGTTCCGCTACGGATACCGAAGAGTTCTTGATCGTCGACTCGTCGGGCGCGGTTCAGATACCGAGGGATATATTGGAGCAACTCGAGATCAATCGCAGAGTTCGAGTAGATATTGACGAAGGCAGGGTGACACTTGAGTCAGGAGAATGAGCGACCCTATACCGCTCCGACCATCGAGGCGATTTCTGTGACACGCACTTTTCAACTCGCCGGCGAAGATGTCACGGCGGTCAAAGAGCTTTCATTCAACGTTCACCGCGGACGCTTCATAGCACTTGTGGGAAGATCGGGCTCGGGCAAAACCACCTTGTTGAATCTCCTCGCGGGTTTGGATCACCCATCAACTGGCAAGGTTCTTTTCGAAGGCCGTGACATGGCCAAGTTCAGCGAGCGCGATTTCATCAACCTGCGCCGGCATCGCATCGGAGTAGTGTTCCAATCTTTTGCTCTCCTGCCCCTGCTATCCGCATACGAGAACGTCGAGCTGCCAATGAGAATAGCCGGTCTCTCCGCAAGCGAAAGATCTTCACGCACTCGAGATGCACTCGAGACGGTGGGACTCTCTCGGAGGGCGCGGCACCGGCCTTACGAACTCTCCGGAGGCGAGCAGCAGAGAGTCTCAATCGCGCGCTCCGTAGCCATGCGTCCGGACATTGTCCTCGCCGACGAGCCCACCGGCGAGTTAGATTCGACCAACGCCCAATCCATCTTCGGGCTCTTCCGAGAGATGGTCACCGAGCAAGGCATGTCTGTTGTGGCGACGACCCACGATCACACTCTGTTGGACATGGCGGATCAGATCTACACCATGCACGATGGCGAGCTGGACCTCACGGAAGACCGTCTGCCCAGCACCGATCTCGCCGCCACATACGGCAGACCCGCGTAGAAGCCGCTTCGCGTAGCGTCCGAGTGCCCGCACCTCCGCCGTTATATTCAGAGACAGAGCTCCAGTCTATTGTTTGAATTGTCTCAAGAAATCGAGCCAGTCTCTGACTGAAATCCCGGAGAGCGGCATCTCGAGCATCTCTCTGATGTAATCGTCCATTAATCCTGTGCGCGCCAATCTGCCGAAGTTGTTGCCGCTATCGCTCGAAGGTCGATCGACAATCTGATCGCCCTTTGATGGGTACGGACTAACAGACTCTGGGCTCGTGATGCTTGAGTTTGTACGGGTTTGCCGCACCTCTGTCCACCAGTAGTTGCGATATTCTGCCGCGTATCTTGCTGGCACGACATAAGGTTTTGAGACAACTGGTATACCCGAAAGGACATTTCCGAGGCACCATGGCATTACTACTAGCAGATCTGCGACAGCACAACTTCTAGGTGTGACTTGGAATCTGAAATTTGGCATCCCTTCTTTCGCCAGAAGATACCAACCTTTGAGTTCAATTCCCAAGACGATTTCCCTACCGTTCCGATCGGATGCGAAAAGAACATCGGGAAATACTTGGGCTTGTCGATGAAAGGAGTACATCTGGTACTTTTGACTAGGGTCCCAAACAGTCCTCATAGTGTTTAGCGTGGAAACCACTTGAGCTTCGATGGTCGCTCCCAACACCTGATTGAGGGTTTGCAAATCAGTGGCGACTAATCCCTCAATAACTGTACGACTAGTGAAGTGGGCTGGTACTGCATATAGAGCATCTATCACCCCTTGATAAAGTGCGTAATGATGCCAAGAAGAGTTGGGAACCGAGCGATCAGGGAAGGGCATGATGTGCGAGTCTATCCTGTGCCGCTCTATAGTATTCTTCTCGAATCTCTGCGCTATAGCTTCTACGTCCAGTGTTTACAGCTGCTATTCCAACAGAGCATAAGCCACCAAAAGGCTCCCAAATGATGTCTCCCGGATCAGATGACGCCAAGATTGTTCGTTCGATGAGCCTCAGAGGTTTTTGATTCATGTGGACACACTTGTAATCAGTTTTGAGACGTTCTTTTCCTCGCATATGTGGTTCGTTCCAGACATTGGTGATTCCAACGTCACAGTGGAACTTTGCACGCATGCGTGCCCATCCTTCGCCGGATACGGGCTCAAAGCCGTCGAAACTGAAATAAGGCTTACCTTGTGATCGCCCATGTCGATTGGCGTATTGCGCCATCTGATGAAACGCGTCAGCCGGTGGGAAGTACCATAAGTGGCACTGGGTGAGATACTTACGAGTGGCTGCGTTCTTGACTCCACATGCATCGTTAGCTTTGTACAGAGGCAAACCGCTTCTTTCCCACTCATACCGCAACCATTGCTTTAGAGTCAAATGCGAGCCGTTTACTCCTACCACAACCTTCTTCACATACTGGACACAAACCTCGGTAACTACGGGAAATCGGCGCAACGTCTTAGTATTGGCATTTCCCGCGATGTGTCCAACTCCCTTGTCCCAGATGTGGCACGAGCGATACTCCCACCCGAGCTGATCCAGCACGGGATGTACGCTTGCCCAACCGATTTCAGTGCCCCAGAACCACAGCGTTGTCTCCGGTAACGACATCTCGGACCACCGTTCGATATGAGGTCGATACCATTCGGGCAACTCTTCGTGAGTCACTGGATCGCCTGGGAAACTGCCGACACCGTAGGGACCATCGGACACGATGACGGTTGGCGAGGGCCACTTTTCAGAGACTTCTAAAAAGTCTCCAAAATAGATTGTCGCCCCATCTCTAGAGTAGTTAGAGCGAGATTCTTCCTTTCCTGTTTCGCGCAACAGGTGTTTCTGGACCGCGACAGACACTGGCTTCCAATCGGCATTTGTGCTCATGGCCAAGGTCAACCCAGTCTAGCATCGCGGCTCGGTTGGCAAATCATTTCTGTCAAAATGTCTGGTGTCATGCATGGATCCAACGGAACAGATCACACATGCCTGATACTCAGCGCTTGCCGACTTGATCGTCCATTTGCCCGCTCCTTCTATCCGCTAGGGTCCGCAGCATGTCTCGCAACGCGCGAGGAGATGAGACCGCGGCACCTGCAGCCGAACTTCCCGAGCCTATCTTCACCGTGTAGACATCATCTCCGACATGATGGAACAGATCTTCATCAGTCCGGTCATCACCAGTTGCGAGTATGAAGTCGAACGGGCCGAATCGCTTGATGACGTGCTCATAAGCCTTCGCCTTCGTCAGACCTTGCTGACGCACCTCTACGACCTTGGCACCGTGCAATACCTCTACCGGCTCGTTGCGCAACGATGTCTCCAGCATTGACACCAGCTCCATCGCCTGCCAATTGCCGAGATCCTCATCCGCCTCGCGATAGTGCCAGACTAGCGCCGTCGCCTTATGCTCCACGCGTGCGCCCGGCGTGCGTCCGACGTAGTCCTCAAGCACACTCAACACATCCGACTTCCATGAGATGTCCAGCGATGCCAAAGCATTCCAATCATCATCCTCAGATGTTCTTATCCATGCTCCATGCTCGGCGATAAGCTCTACAGGGTAGCCCGCGAACCATTCCCAAAGATTGGCATGATTCCGTCCGCTGTTGATGAATAGCCGCACTCCGTCCAAACTTCCCAGTCTGCTCAAAAGCTCGTAAATCTCCCTCGTCGGGCTCGCGTCTTCGAAGCGGACGGTGAACTCACGTAGCGAACCGTCGTAATCGAGCATCAACATCGCGTTCGCAGACTCTTCGAACTCGATCGCCAGCGTCTCTGCCAAAACCGATGACGGCACCATAGGAGGCACGCTGAAGACCGATTCTTCTGGATTCCGAAGTGAAGACATGGACTGGCTTACCCACAGATGCACATCGTTCTGAGCGACGCGGCTACGCATCGGAGTCATGCGTTCGTTGCGCTCTCCGAATCCCATCTCTAACGCCCTCTCCAGCTGCTGCGCAGTCCGCTCGACATCCCAGGGGTTTACTCGCAGGGCCTCTCCCAGCTCGCTCGCCGCGCCGGCGAACTCGCTCAGCACCAATACGCCGCCCCCGTCTTCACGACACGCGACGTACTCTTTAGCGACTAGATTCAACCCGTCTCTCATCGGCGAAACGAAGCATATATCTGCAAGCCTGTACAGTGCCGCCAACTCGGAAGGACTGACCGTTTGGTAGAGGTAGTTGATTGGGCTTCTGATCGGAGATCCATGAACACCGTTAATCTCGCTGACGCGTCGTTCAACCTCGCCCTTCAAGTCTTGGTATACGTTGATGCCTTCGCGAGTGGGCACCGCAAGCTGTATGTACAAGGCTCGATCTGCCCAGCGTGAAGACCGTTCAAGCAGACGCTCGAACGCCTGCAGCTTCAGTAGCAGCCCCTTCGTGTAGTCGAGCCGATCCACACCCAAGATGACCTGACGGTCTCCCACGGTCCTCTTCAGCTGCAACAAGAAACGCTCCGCTTCATCGGAATGTGCGGCATCGCGCATCGCGCGCACATCAATGCCCAAGGGATGAGCCTCGACACGCGCTGTGTGGTTCCTCATGCGGACCTTGCCTTGCCTGCCCTCGATCCCCAATACTCTTCGCACGCTCTGAAGATAGTGATCCGTGTATTCGTAGGTGTGCATTCCAATCAGGTCGGCACCAAGAAGCCCTCGCAGAATCTCCACTCGCTGAGGCAGTATCCGGAAGGTTTCGTCTGCCGGGAACGGAATGTGAAGGAAAAAGCCGATCTTCACATCGAGTGCCATCTGCCTCAACATCCTCGGCAGAAGCATCAGATGATAGTCATGCACCCACACCGTGTCCCCGGGCTTGGCGACTCTGCCCACTTCTTCGGCGAACTTCCGATTTACGCGGCGATACGCTTCGAACTGCTCTGGGATGAATGAACTGAACTCGGCGAAGTAGTGGAACAGCGGCCAGATCGCATTGTTCGCATAGCCGTCGTAGTAGAGTCGATATTCGTCAGGATCGATCTCTATCGGCAGGAATTTGCGCTCTTCAAGCTGCTTTTCGATATTGGAGTTAGGCCTAGTCCCCGCGTAACCTATCCATAGCGAATCGGATTTATCGTGCAGAGGCTTAAGGCCGGAAACCAAGCCGCCGGCACTGTCGATCAGAATCTGTTGCCCAGTATCATCATCAGTGCTGATCGTCACGGGCAACCTGTTCGATATGAGGATAGTTCGACTCATCGCTTCACATCTGGATCCGCGGCTGAAAAGCGGACCTTCACTTCGTAATAGGGGTGCATAACACCTTGAGTCGGATCAGGTGCGAGGTGCAAATACCGAGATCAACCACCTGAGATGGCGGGCACGAAATGTACCTCGGTATCAGGATCGAGCGGTTGCAAAAGACCTTGACGGGTAGCCGCGTGTCCCACGACCGCGGCGAGCCCGGGCTTCAACCGACCGTCCTCAAGCAGATTTTCAGAGATGCCGGGGTAGCGATTCTCCAGATTCTCAACAACTTCGCCCAATGTCGCGCCCGGCACATCGATCTGCACCTTGCCATCTGCATATCTGCGCAGATTGAACGGTAGGAACACTAATGCCATTTAACGCGCCTCCATCATCCAACGACCCGAACTAAACACGATGTCCGGTGTTCTGCAAGTTAAAACCAACTCGAATTTCAGCATAACACCTCTGCCAATATCCGCCAGCCCAAACCTGCTCAAGGTGCGGTACCCCGTCCAATGGACCATTGCAAAAGTCGTTGAAGGGAGAATCTTCCTCTACAACGCCTGTGATGAGATCTCCGAGGCACTCGGATACCACTTATACAAACTCAGAGCGAGCGTAGCTGTCACTGTTTCCAGAGGCGGGTTTTTCCGTTCGCCTCAACTTGCCGATAGCGAAAACGCGCCCGACTCTTGTTAGAGCCGGGCGCGTGGGCTTTTCGTTCTTGGAAGCCGGGACTTCTATACTCTAGCCGCCGTTCTTCTTGGCTAGAGCCTCCAGAATCCGCCCCGCCTTCATAGGCTGCTCGTTGAGCCGCACTCCAATCGCGTCGTTGATCGCATTCGGGATGGCTCCCAAAGGCGGCGCTATGGGAACCTCTCCCACGCCACGCACTCCAAACGGATGCATCGGGTTCGGCACTTCTACGATCTCACAATCGATCATCGGCAGATCAAGCGAAATAGGCATCCGATAGTCGAGGAAGCTGAAGTTCGCCATTGAGCCGTCATCGTTCATGAAGTACTCTTCGTTGAGTGCCCAGCCAATGCCTTGCGCGGCACCGCCCTGTATCTGATTTTCGACGTAAGACGGGTGGATCGCCTTGCCGGCGTCTTGGATCGCTGTGTAACGCACGACATCTGTCTTCCCCGTGTCGGGGTCTATCTCTAGATCGCAGATGTGCAGCGCGAACGCGTTTCCTGCCGCAGCCAAGTTCACTGATGCAGATGTCGATATCGGGCCGCCGGTGTCGCCCAGGTTCTGAGCCAGCTGCTTGAAGCCTTGCCTCAGCTCTGGGTCCGACTTGCTGCTGAATACACCGTCCTCGAATTGAACGTCGTCTCCATCGATGCCCCACAGCATAGCGGCACGATGCCTCATCTCCTCAACCATCTTGTTCGCGGCTTCCCACGCCGCGAAGCCCGTCGCATAAGTGACGCGACTGCCGCCAGTAGTCCCTGTGTATCCTATCTCGTCGGTATCGGGGATCTGAGGATTTAGGTCCTCGGCAGCCAGTCCCAACACCTCTGCTGCCTGCATCGCGATCGAAGCCCGAGTCCCGCCGATATCCTGTGAGCCTTCGTTCATCGCCACGGTGCCGTCGTCTTGAAGCATCAGGTCGACTGTCGATTTGCCACCCCCGTTCATCCAGAAGCCGACGGCCATGCCACGCCCTCGAACATTGCCAGGCGCCGGCTCTCCAAGTTCCGAGTTCCAGTGATCGGATTCGCGGCCGGCTTCGAGAGTCTCGATCAATCCGATGCGGTTGAACATCACTCCGTTGCCGTTGCGCGTCCCCTCTCTAGAGGCGTTATCCAAGCGGAACTGAATCTTGTCCCATCCCATCGTGTCGCAGATCTCGTCCACTACCGTCTCGATTGCGAAGCAGACTTGAGGCGATCCTGGCGCCCGATACGCCGCCGACTTGGGCTTGTTCACCAAGACGTCGTAGGCATCGATCCGAGAGTTCTCAACGTTGTATGCCGCTCGAATACAGTTGACACCCGCTCCGACCGCCGAGCCGGGGTAGGCGCCTGCCTCGTATCGAATTGCCGAGTCGAAAGCCTTTATCTTTCCGTCTTTGGTGACCCCCATCTTCACCCGAACCTTGCCCCCGGGCGCAGGTCCGCTGCCTTGGAAGATCGAAGGGCGGTCCATAACCATCTTCACCGGCCGGCCATTCGATTTCTTCGAGAGAATAGCGGCCACCGGTGCTAGGTAGGTCTTAGTCTTGCCTCCGAAACCGCCGCCTATCTCAACGGACTTCGCGGTTACTCGAGATTCTGACAGACCGAGCATACCGGCGGTTTGATCGCGGACCGCGAACATTCCCTGTGTACTCTCCCACACCGTGATTCGACCACTTTCATCCCAGATAGCAGTGGCGTTGTGGGGTTCGATATAGCCTTGATGCACCATCTCCAAGGAGACTTCGCGCTCCACCACCAAGTCGCACTCGGCGAAGGCACCGTCCGGATCGCCGAATTCGTGGCGGACAGCACTGGCGACGTTCGTGTTCGGAACGCTCTCGCCGAAGTGGTTTCCTACTAGCTCTTCGAGCAGTATCGGCGCGTCTTCCGCCATCGCCTCATCAACGTTTCGGACCACCGGAAGCGGCTCGTACTCCACCTTGATCCTGCGCAGGGCTTCACTCGCTGTGTTGCGGTCGACTGCGGCGACTGCGGCAACGACGTGGCCTTTGTACAAGACCTTGTCCGATGCCATGATGTTCGATTGGTCGCGCTTGAGGTTTACAATGTCTTCTCCCGTATCGATCTCGCGGTCTTCGGCGGTGGGGAAATCGTCGTGAGTCGCTACTGCGAAGACTCCGGGCATCGTCTCTGCTTCAGATGTATCGATGCTCTTGATGCGGGCGTGAACCTGATCGGATCTCAGCACGTCGCCCCATATCAGGCGAGGCAGCTTCACATCGCCTCCGTATACGGCACGCCCTGTGACCTTGTCTAATCCGTCGTGGCGGATCGGCCGAGTGCCGACAACCTTAAAATCCGTCTTCGGCTCGAATGTAGCAACCATCTAGTCGGTCCTCCTCGTATTCATGCTCGACCATGACTACGTCGAAAATAGGGAATGGCTCACCGCCGCCCTATGAAATGTGCGATTCAACCTTGGCCACATACGCCAAGAATAGCAATTCGCAGACACCAGTAAGAATTTTAATGTTATTGCGCGCTGCCCGACGAACGTGAATCGAGGGATTTTGCTCTTCTCGACGTGATTCATGCAGAGCCGTACATAATGCTGCTACGCGGCGATCGAACTTGAGTTGGTACCCAGCAACCTGTCAGCCGCGTTGCTTCGGAGCAGTCCCCGAAGATTCGACGGCAGTTCTGTGGTCATTCCACAGTTGATGCAGCGGAGGTATTCTCCCCACTCGTCGGAGCTTACACGCAAGGTTCCAGTTTCACACTTCGAGCATGCATTGAATAAGAGCAATGTTCCTCTCCTTCTCATCTGTTCTCTCAATCCTCATCCACACCCTTTGGATGTGCGATACCTACATCTTCGCCCGCAATCGGCAAGACATTGTGAAGAGTGGCACAGCCCTACGCAGTCGGACGTAGCTACTCGATTTCGTAAGCGTCAAGTACGAGTCCGAGTTTCTGGGATGAGTCCCGACGGCCTCATGATCAGCACGGCGACGATAATCAGCCCCACTGCCACGAATCGCAGATTAG
The DNA here is from genome assembly GCA_965214735.1 of Dehalococcoidia bacterium. Classification (GTDB taxonomy): domain Bacteria; phylum Chloroflexota; class Dehalococcoidia; order Lucifugimonadales; family Lucifugimonadaceae; genus Bin127. Next base: position 205,518 of record OZ243977.1, read on the forward strand.
GGTCACCCAAGAAGCCGGGCAAGAAGTTGGAACCCGAGATCACTGCCCACAATGCGAACGCTCCCAGAACGGCGCCTCGATGGTTTCCGCTGCCACCCAGTATCAGCATCGCCCACACTATGAACGTCGCTTCGAACGGAGAGAATGTCGCTGGAGTGATCGAATGCTTGGCGAAGGCGTAGAGCGCACCGCCTATTCCCATGATCGCCGCGCCAAAGGCAAATGCCTGCAACTTGAACCGATACACGTTCTTGCCGATCGATTCGACGGTATCTTCATTCTCTCTTATCGCCAGCAAGACCCTTCCCCAAGGCGAACCCGCCAAGCGCTGTGCGGCAAGATATACGACGACCAGAATCGCGAGGACTACGGGAAGATAGAGGAAGTCGTAGAAACGAGGGTCCACGATGTTGTCCAATACTCTGGGAATTCCGTTGATCCCTCGTGTTCCATCCGCGATCCAAGCCTCGTTGGTGAATATCAACCTCACGGTCTCACCCAAACCAAGAGTTGCGATCGCCAAGTAATCGTCACGCAACCTGATAGTCACGCTGCCAACCACGTAGCCAAGCCCCGCGCATGCTGCTGCCGCTGCAATCAACACCAGCGGAAACCACAGGTCGATGCCGATCCTTTCACGTCCCAAAGTGCTAGCTAAGTCTCCGCCGAAGGTGAACCTGTGGTAGAGATCGGGATCCGGTGAGGGTATAGCCAGAATCGCAGCCGTATATGCGCCCAGAGCGAAGAAGGCAGCAATGCCGATGTTGAAGAGTCCGGTATGCCCGTAGTGGACGTTGAGTCCGATGTTGATGATGGCGTAAACGCCCGCGATGACTAGCAGGCCGCTGATGTATACGAGAAAACCCTCCATGAACCCCCGCCTCTAGATTCTGCTCTCGCCGAAGATGCCGCGCGGCCGGATCAATAGCATCACCAGTATCGCCGCGAAAAACACCGCCGGCTTGTAAGTGGGTTGCAGCCATGCCGTCGACACTTCGCCGACAACTCCGATGAAGATCGCTCCGGCAAACGCGCCGTACGGATTGCCGATACCTCCAGCCACCACGGCTGCGAACATCGGGATCAGCAGTTTCCAACCGGATATCGTGAGCAACTGCCCCTGACCGGCGGCGAAAAGAATGCCGGCCGCGCCAGCCATTCCACCCGCGATCGCCCAAGACCAAGCATTGGTGCTGGCTACATCGATGCCAGAGATCCGTGCCAGATCCTCATTGTCGGCTGCCGCTCGCATGGACTTGCCGCGCTTGGTGAATCTCAGGAAGAGATATATGCCACTGGTCAGTAATATCGCGGCGATTGCCACGAACACCATGTCCGGAGGTATCCGCACAGTCACATCTAGCGTCTCAACGTACCAGGTCAGGAATTTCTTCGATACGCGCGGATAATTCTGCACCTCTGTGCCCCACACGTATTGGATCAGTCCCCGAAGCGCGATCGCCACTCCCAACGATGCGAGTGTCAATGCGCCCGCCTGCGCGCCTCGGCCTTTCATGGGACGATAGACCAAGCGATCAATGATGACTCCCGCTGCCGCCACGATAGCGATGCCCAGTGGAAGCGCCATGAACAACGTATAGCTGAACGTGAATGGGCCAACCGAGTTATCGCTCCAAGTTTCAGGCAGCCAAATCGTCATGGTTCCCAAAGCGATAAAGGCGCCTAAAGTCATATAGTCGCCATGCGCCACGTTTGGAAAGTGCATGTTGCCGTAAACCAGCGATAAGCCTACCGCTCCCAACGCGTAGACGCAACCGACAAGCAAGCCATTGACGGTCAGATCCAAATTGGCGACTAACACCCAGGCGATAGTGCCGACTAGCAATGCCAATGCCGATATTCTCAGCACCCGCACATTGCGCTCGCCGATGCGCATAACGATCGCATCCGAGATCGCTGCCAGATTCACATCCATCAGCCGATGCTCTCCCTTTCGAAGTGCTCTTCGTCCTCGTCCTCGCCGGTTCCGCCCATCCCGAGGAATACCTGACCGATATCTGGATTCGCCAAGAGTGACTCAGCGGAATCATCCATGAAGTTCGCGCCACGAGCCAGCACATAAGCCCGATCGCTCATCTGCAACGCCTTAACCGCGTTCTGTTCAACCATTAGAACCGCGACTCCCGACTCATTGATCTCCTTCACCTGTTTCAGCACTCCGTTGACAATTTGAGGGGCCAAACCGGCAGTAGGTTCATCCAAAAGCAGGATCGAAGGCTCGGTCACCAGAGCGCGTGCCAAAGCCAACATCTGCCTCTGCCCCCCTGAAAGATGCCTGGCGGGACTTCCCCACCGTTCATCCAGCACCGGGAACAGCTCACGCATCGCCAGCAATCGATCCGCAACGCCATCGTTCATGGTGAAGGCGCCCATCTCAACATTCTCCCGAACAGACAGCGACGGAAACACATTCGCCGCTTGAGGCACATACCCGACTCCTCGCTTCACCATCTCATTAGTAGCGTCGCCGGTAACGTTTTTGCCGCGCAACTCGACAGATCCGGAATAGATGTCGGCGAGACCGAAAATCGACTTGATCAATGTCGACTTCCCGGATCCGTTGGGGCCGATGATCGTAACCATCTCGCCTTCGCTCAGCACCAGCGAAACGCCCCTCAAGATCTTAGTCGGTCCGTAACCCGATTCCAATTGATCGACCTGAAGAACCGCGGGAGCCGCTACGTTTGAATCCTTATTCAAGTCTCGATGCCCCCTAAATAGGCATCTAGAACCCTCTCATCATGGCGCACCGTATCGGGGTCGCCACTTGCAATCACCTTGCCTTCAGCCAACACGATCACTCGATCGCACATCTCCATAATCAGTGGGACATCGTGCTCGACGATCACGAAGGTGATATTCTGATCGCTCCGCAGCGTCTCGATCCGTGCCGCAATGCCACGCATCAATGTGGGATTCACACCCGCTGCCGGTTCGTCGAGCAACACTAGCCTCGGCTCTGACATCAACGCTCTGCCCAACTCCAACAATTTCTTCTGCCCCGTCGATAGATTGGCCGCCAACTCATCTGCCAAATGATCGAGATTCAGGGCCTGCAACATTTGATGCGCCGTTTCTCGGATCTTCGCCTCCTGCCGATTCACCCAGCCTACGCTGAACAACGCGGACAGCATCGCCTCACCATATTGATCAGCCGGCACGACAGCCAAGTTCTCCAATACAGTCATCCGCCCCAGCTCTGCGGGTATCTGAAAGGTGCGTGCTATACCTTGGCGCGCCACCGAGTGAGGCGGTATGCCATCCAGCCGCCGTCCTTCGAAGTTGATGCGTCCTGCTTGCAACGGAACCATGCCAGTGATCAAGTTGAATATCGTCGACTTGCCGGCCCCGTTAGGCCCGATCAATCCCGTAATTGAGCCCTCTTCGATCTCGAAAGAGCAATGGTCTACAGCAACCAAACCGCCAAACGAGCACATCACGTCTTCTAACTCGAGCATCGACATCAGAACATTTCTTGATTCATTTCAGCGCGGCGCAAATAAAGTAGACTGCTCCGCGCCACGCCATGAGATGATTTTAGTGTTTATCTATACTTTGCAAACCATAGTCAGACTCGCATTTGGCACAAATCGATCTAGGCTAGATATAGCCTTCCCGATCACCGCGAATAACACTGTTACGGAGCCTCATATATGTCTAGTGCACGCAACTCGAATGACACTCTGACAGTCACTCCAGGCGATATTCTCGGGGAGCGATCCGATCCCAACCTTCGAGAGATCCGCACACATGCCGAGGGGCCATCCGGCGTTCTTCCATTCACTCCCGAATTCCTGACCGATAGCCCAAGCGGCGACCACTTCGGCATGACCCAGAACGCCGGCATGGGCTGGAATCCCTCCGAGCTGATGCGGAAACAGTTCATCATCCTCGCAACCGCCGGCGGCATCAAGGATGAAGACGGCACTCCTGTGGCGCTAGGTCTTCACACCGGTCACTTCGAGCTGTCCATGATGGTTAGGGCGGCAGCCGAAGAGATGAGACGCCTCCACGGAGTTCCCTTCGCCACCTTCTGCTCGGATCCCTGCGACGGCAGAACTCAAGGCACTACCGGCATGATGGATTCGCTGCCTTACAGGAATGATGCGGCGCAGGTTTTTCGCCGACAGGCACGATCCCTCCCTACCGCGCGCGGAGTGATGGGGATCGCTTCCTGCGACAAAGGTTTGCCGGCGATGATGATGGCGCTGGCGGGTTTAAGAGACAAGCCGGTTGTAGCGGTGCCGGGCGGCGTCACTCTGGCGCCCGAGAGCGGCGAAGACGCGGGAATGATCCAATCCATCGGTGCTCGATTCGCGCAGGGCGAAGTGACCCTCGAATACGCGCAGGACGTCGGTTGTAGAGCATGCGCATCCCCTGGCGGCGGCTGTCAGTTCCTAGGCACAGCCGGCACATCCCAAGTCGTCTCTGAGGCTCTAGGGCTCGCGATCACACACTCGGCGCTCTCGCCCAGTGGCACCCCGGCGTGGTTCGATGTCGCTGTGAGGTCAGCTCGCGCCCTCATCATGGCAGAAAAGAACAACATCACTTCCGGCGACATCCTGACCGATGCCGCGTTCGAAAACGCAATGGTCGTCCACGCCGCATGCGGCGGATCGACCAACCTGCTGCTCCACACTCCTGCAATCGCGCACGCGGCAGGGCGCAGACGAATGGATGTCGATGACTGGCAGCGAGTCAACGACGAAGTGCCTAGGATCGTGGATGTATTGCCCAACGGCCCCATCGGACATCCAACTGCCCAGCTCTACGCCGCGGGCGGAGTGCCTGAGGTCATGCTGCACCTGCGCCAGATGGGGCTGATCGATACATCTGTGTTGACCGCGACAGGGCAGACGCTGGGAGAGAACCTCGACTGGTGGCAAGACTCAGAACGCAGAAGCGAGATGCGCGACTATCTGCGGAACATCGATCGGACAGATCCCGACGACATAATCATGTCTCGCGAACGAGCGAAGAGCAAAGGGCTGACGAGCACGGTGACGTTCCCCAGAGGGAATCTGGCACCTGAGGGTTCGGTCATCAAGAGCACCGCTATCGATCCTACAGTCGTAGACGATGACGGCGTGTACAGGAACACAGGAATCGCCCGAGTGTTCGCTTTGGAACGAGACGCGATACGGGCGATCAAGACTCGGGATGAAGATCACAAAATCCGCGCCGGCGACATCATGGTACTGACTTGCGGTGGACCTATGGGCACCGGCATGGAGGAGGTCTACCAGATCACCGCGGCGCTTAAGCATCTATCGTACGGCAAGCACGTCGCGCTGATTACGGACGCACGCTTCTCAGGGGTATCCACCGGTGCCTGCATCGGGCATGTAGGTCCAGAAGCTCTCGCCGGCGGCCCCATAGGCAAAGTGCGAGATGGCGACCTCATCGAGATCGTCATCGATCGTAATCGACTGTCCGGCTCGATAAACCTAGTGGGATCGGGTGATGAATACCGAGGAGTCGAATGGGGCGATGCTGAACTTAAAAGACGGGAATCGCCGAACCATCTCGCCCCTCACCCGGAGTTGCCCGACGATTCGAGGCTCTGGGCGGCTTTGCAGGCGGCATCTGGCGGTATCTGGGGCGGATGCGTGTTCGATGTCGACGAGATCATCGACACGATCGAAGCCGGGATCGCGGCCAAACGCAACGGGACCGCGAAGGGTTAGATTCATCTGGCGTTGATCACCTGCAACGCCTGTTCGACATAGCTCTGCGTGCCGACGAACACTAGCACATCGCCATCGCCGAGAACGGTGTGTGCGTCGATCGGCTCGTAAACTTCGGAGCCGCTCTTCCGGATCGCCACGATAATAGCGTCAAGATCCGAATTAAGGTCGGATTCCTGTAGCGTCTTGCCCGCGTGCGGACTGTTGGACGACAACTCGCACTCGCCCCACCTGAGCTCTAGGAACTGCCCGTGCAGGTCGATGTCTATGAACCCCGAAACTTTTGGTGAAGCCACTTGCTCGGCGATTCTCTCGCCGGCTATATGATGTGCCGAAACAACGCTAGTGGCACCGGCCAACATCAGCTTTGGTGCCGCGTCTGGCAATGTCGCACGGGCGATGATCTGTAGCTGAGGAGCGAGGTTTCTCGCCGTCAGCACAGCCATCACCCCTGCCGAATCCGGTGCCGCTACACACATCAGACTCGCCGCACGAGTCACGCCTGCCTGCAACAGAACATCGTCTCGTCCGGCATCGCCAAGTATCGCGAGGTGACCGTCATCAACCGCGCGGTTCACGGCTGTCCTATCCACATCGATCACGACGACCTCATCGGTCGATCTAGAAGAGAATTCCGCCGCCGTGATCGAACCGGTAGATCCGTAGCCCACCAATATATGATGCCCCGAAATCTTCTCGAGCATTCTGCGTGCCCTCCTCGATGTGAAATCACCCAATACTTGACCTGAGATCATGTACTCGCCAAGAGTGGCGAACATATACACGTAGGCACTGACACCGAACACGATGACGACTATGGCGAATATCCGCCCTCCTTCCGAAAGCTCTTTCACCTCCGCGAATCCGACTGTGGATGTCGTTATTATCGCCATGTAGAAGGCGTCTAGCCAACTCCAAGTTTCGCCTTCGATCAGCTTGAAACCGACTCCGCCCGAGATAAGTATCAGCATCAGCGCCCCCAATCCCCTAAAAGTTTCCAGGTGACGTTTGATGAAAGGCTCTACTTCGACCCTGCTTCCCGAGACTTCGATGCTGATTCTGGGCAACTTGCTCATGGGACTACTCTAAAACTGCCCGAATAACATTTGCGCTAAGGTCTCATTGCGCGGGAATTGCAACATTCACAATAGGGCTTGACGGGCTTTCGTCGCTGAATCTACAGCCGAATCTGCATCCTGTGAAACAACGGTGACGTGTCCCATCTTCCTTCCGCGCCTAGCTTCGGCTTTGCCGTAGAGATGCAGGTGCGCGCCCGGAGTGGCTAGTGCAGCGCTCCAGTCAGGTTCATCTCGTGCATCTATCCATATATCGCCGAGAAGATTCGCCATTGCACAGGGCGTGAGCAACGTCGTTTCGCCCATCGGCATGCCGGTCAGCACGCGCACCAGTTGCTCGAACTGAGATGTATCGCATCCCTCTATGGAGTAGTGCCCCGAATTGTGTGGGCGCGGCGCCGTCTCATTCACCAACACCTCACCGTCCACGGTCACGAACATCTCCACCGCGATCAGGCCCACGACATCGAAACCCGATGCGATGCCTCGGGCGATGTCGCGTGCCTTCGATATGACCGCGTGCGACACTCTGGCCGGCACGATGGAGATATCTAGAATACTGTCGGTGTGGATGTTCTCCGATGGCGGGAAAGTGCGTATCTCTCCGTTGCGATCTCTTGCGGCGATTACCGATATCTCCGAAGCGAAAGGGATCAGACTTTCAACGATCACATTCGTTGCAGAAGCGTAGCTCGTCAGCTCTGCAAAGGCATCAGGTGCATCTTCAGGTCGACGCGCAACAGCCTGTCCTTTGCCATCGTATCCCCATCGCGTCGTCTTCATCACGACGGGCGCGCCGATATCGCCGACCGCAGATCGTGCTTCGCTCTCGTCGGCAACGATTCGGAAGTCAGGCACCGGGATGCCCAGCTTCCTCAGCGTGTTCTTCTCGATCTCTCTATCTTGTGTGATTCTCAGAACTGACGGAGAGGGCAGCACCTCGGTGGATCGGGCGATATGCTCTATCGCGGCGGCATCCACATTTTCGAACTCGTAGGTGACCACGTCTGCTCGGGAAGCGAGTTCATTTGCCGCGTCGAAGTCGTCGTAGTGTGCGGCGATGTGGTGATCGCACACCTGTGCCGCGGGGCAGTCGGCAGCGGGATCGAGCGAGACTGTGCGGTAGTCCATAGCTCGCGCCGCCATGGCGAGCATGCGTCCGAGCTGTCCGCCGCCGAAGATACCGATGACGGAGCCGGGAGGGAGGGGGGTATGTGGGGATTGACTACCTTGTCTCATGCTTATCATCCATCGCGTCGCTATCCGTCATTTCCGCGAAGTATCGCTAAATCCCGTCTATCCTACGCATCGATGTTAGTTGGTTCATCAGTCCAATTATCCAACCACGAACAGCCAATCGGTATCCAAATTCTTGATGTACCAGATTGTCTAATTCCCAGCTAGTCAATCTCACTCAGTAAGTGCCGGCTTGCGCTTCAAAATCTTGACGTTGTAGATCAAACACAGGTCGTTGCTCAAAATCCAAAAACCCCATATAATCCCCAATCGTGTCAAGATCAAACCTTTATGGAGCATCTGAATTTGTGGAAATTCTTTGAACACGAACCAGGCAGGTTGATTCACGATCCCATCGAATCTGCGTTCTTCTCGGAAGATCAAGACGAGGAAACCGCGCGCCACCTGATCAGAGAATCGATCCAGAACTCGCTTGATGCCCGACGCGACGGAGAGCCCGTGCGTGTTCGCTTCACTTTCGGAGAACTCAGACCTGAACTCGCAAATGATCTGTTGGGTGGATTGTCAGAGCATCTGAACTCCGCGGATAGCGGGTTACTCAACCCGCCTGGATTCGACAGAACCCTCAAGTTTCTGGCGATAGAAGATTTCGGCACTACCGGACTCCTCGGTAGAACCGACCAATTCCTAGATGACGACAGCGAGATATACAACGATTTCTACTACTTCTGGCGCAATGTCGGACGTACCGGCAAGAGCAGTGGAACGCTTGGTCGTTGGGGACTCGGCAAGACAGTCTTTCCAGCATCGAGCCGCATCAACACATTCTTCGGCATCACCAGCACCGCCAACGATCCGAAATCCCACCTGCTAGGACGGTGCGACATCAAGTCGCACCGGACCAATGGCGTACAGTATGATCCTTACGGATACTTCGCTGAATGGGTCGATGGCAAACCCTTGCCGATATCAGACGATGGTCGAGTTCAGCGCATCGGCAAAGGGTTTCACTTAGACCGCGAAGTGGGCGAACCGGGGTTGTCCATCGTCATACCTCACGTCGTCGAGGCGTTCGATGTCGATATGCTCCGCTTCGAGGCCATCGAGGACTACTTCTGGCCGATGCTAAACGGAGACTTGATTATCGAGGTCCAAGAGGATTATCGCACCCCTCACGAGACCGAGATGGACAGGAATTGGTTGATTGCGAAGATCAAGGAGCCCTCATTCCGCTCCAAGCACAGGGAATTGGCAGACACCATAGAGCTGGCCAGCTGGGCATCATCTCATCAGCGGGAGGTACACGCCATCGTATCTCAACCAACCTCAGGATCCGCTTCCAGCTGGGAGAACGCGCAGTGGGTAAACGATGGCATAGATGCCATCCGCGAGCTCGCATTGGATCACGAACCGTTTGCCGTGCAGGTGCAGGTCTGGATTCGTCCCGTCGACTCTCCGCAAGCCATCTCCACGTGCATGGTCTATGGAATACCAGTTGACTATCGCACGAGACAGAGGTCGTATTTCGACCGTCAAGGCATCAACGTGACGAACGCATGTCCTACAAACCCAGACGGGTATGTGTTCCTCGTTGTCCCCGACGAAGGTCCATTGGCAAACATGCTCGGAAGCGCTGAAAACCCATCTCACACGGAGTTTCTGAGAACCGATGCCATCAGATACAAATATCAATGGGGTGCCATGCAGACCGTCAAGTTCTTGCAGAACGCTCCGCTCGGCATCGCAAGAGTGCTTGAAGTTGAGGACGAGGAGCCAGATCAGGGGCTATTCTCAGACGTGTTCTGGAAACCAATGCCACCAGTGCGGAGAGAGCAGAAGCGGCGACAAAAGAAGCCCATCTATGCCGACGACGCAGAGAACGAAGGCCCGGTCGTCGTAGTGGCAAAACGCCAAAACGCTTTTGAAATCACTAGGACCGACAGCGGATTTCGCATCACCGACAACCCCGATAGGGATTATGAACTCGAGTCGATATCGATCGCGGCCGGATACGAAACCTTGAGAGGAGACCCCATCAAGCAGCACTCGACTTTCGACTTCAACTTCACGAGACCCAAGGTGTCTGGTATCGCTATGGACCACCGGGGCTGCACACTCAGCTCTATAGAAGCGAATAAGGTCCGCCTCGCTGACTTAGAGCCTGGATACTCATTCGCCGTCACAGGCTTCGACGTTAACCGCGACCTCACAATCCGAGCCACACCGCGCCGGCCGAGTTAATCGATATGAAACGCAACTACAACTACACGGGACGTACTCGGATCGAGCAGCGCGACGTATCCCTACGTCTGTTGGAAGTCAGCAATGGCAGTATGCGAGTCAGAGTGAACACGGATCTGCTCAAGTACGACTTCTCATCAAATGCCAAGGTTCGGCTCGAAGCGTACAGCGACACCTTGTTTGATCAGTGGCAGCTCAAAGATGCTCTGTTGCCGTACTCCGAACACGAAGTGTCGCTACACGACTTCACAGACACAAGCGGCATACGCTTCAGAATCAAGGTATCCGACCCAGCAACATCACAGCTGCTTGCACACACCAGCATCATCCGTCTGACGGATTCTGATGACATCATCGGCGACTCAGAGGGTTTGCTGCCAGTTCGCTTGAGTGACATCGGTAACCTGTTGTGGAAGTTGGACTTTGATGACATAGAAGGGAATCCAGAGCTCCTGCTATCGAATCGTCTCCGAGGTCAAGAGAGGGGATTGGCAAGCGACCCTATGTTCAGAGCCTGCGTCTTGCCCGAGATGCTGCGAAGAATCCTAGAGAAAGGGCTGATCGAAGACGAGGCCAGCACCGAGGATTCCGATGGTTCATGGTTCGGGCAATGGATCGAATGGATGGACTCCGTGCCGGCTCTACGCGGACACGTAGATTCGCTGCTCAACCAATATGACACCGACGCGAAACGGTCAGAGATCAATGATGTAGTCGATGAGTTCGCCGGGCTGAGAGAGAATTCGTTTCTGAACAAAGTTGTAACCGGCGCTAACTGGGATGATGCCTGATGCTGGTTCGTGCTTTCAATCAAAAGGGGATGGAGCAGTTCCGCGCTTTTCTAGACCGTTTCCAAGAGGGAGGCGTATCTCCCAACGATTCATCGCGTTTGGTGACGAATCTCGAACTGTCAAGCCTGGTCGAGCCGCGAGTAAACATTGATATTCCCGCGCTAGCCTCCAAGCGCAAGTTGGCGCAGACGATATGCGAAGCGTTCGAGAAGTCTGGATACAGCGAACTTCCGATACGCAATTCCTTACAGAACCAGCGAATGTGGACTTGGCTCGCCGCCGCCGCTTTTAGAGTGATACGAAGTCGCCGCACATCCATGGGACGGCCGAAACTCAACAACTATACGTACTACATCCTGAATCCGGATTTTCGCCATCTTCGCAACCACCGAGTCGCTGCACCTGCACGAATCTACTGGTTGTACCGAGACCGTATCTCGGACGCGCGCATGTTGTTGCACGGCCACGCCAGCGAAAGACCCAGAACCGAATACGACCTTGCTGAAACGCAACGATGGTTGATGAATCGGGGATTAGTCTCGGCTGCCACCACGCTCTATTTCGAACCCACGTCCAGCGGTCACAAGCGAGGATGTCTATCCGACGACCGCCCCGGCACTCTCCGCAGATTCTTGGCATTGATGCGTCAACTTGAGGTCACCTATGATCTGCAAGGCATGTCCGCCAACCAGATCATAGACCTCCTGCCCCCAGAGTTCGACCGCTGGAAGAAGTGAGTCTAGTCCCACTGGAGGTACGGCGGGGCTCAGGGAGGACGCAGCAGCCTTGCAGACCTACCGTCGTTTCTTTATTCGCCCTTGACATCTTCATGCTTGAGGACGACGTGTTCGTATGTCAATGCCAGTTGAGATACAAACTCATCCAATTCTCCGTATTGCAATGCATTGGGATTATCGATCCCACAACCAGTCGAGCTCGGTGAACGCCAGTTTGCGCTCGAAGTTCTCGATGTTGTCTTCGACATCGAGAATCAAGCAACGGTCATTGCCGCCATTTCTCACTCCCCGCAGCCCTCTGCCGATCATCTGGAAGTAGAGGTTAGGACTGTAAACCGGGCGCGCTACGATGATTGCACGTGTCTTAGGCGCGTCGAACCCCTCGCGGAATACTCCGTAATTCACCAATGTCTTGATATCGCCGCCGCGGAACTCCTCGACGACTCTGCGACGAACAGACGGCTCCGTGTTGCCGCTCACAGCGCGCGCCTTTACACCATCCGCATTCAGCAGAGCCGAAAGGGTCTGAGCATGCTCCACCGAGGTGGCGAAGATTAGCGTAGGCCACTCAGGGTTTACATCCCTTATATTTTCTCGATACGCCTTAACAATACGTTCAGTTCGTTCGGTATCTCTCGCGAGCCTATCTTCCGCCGAACGAGGCAACCAAGGCGTAGCACCAGCCTTCTCACGCTCTTCCCGCGTCAAATTGAACCTCCCGCCTTCAATCCTCTCATGATCCGCACGCGCAAGCACCTTCATATTCTGCAACTCACGAATCACATCATTAGGGTCATCTGATTCAAACGCGCCCCGATCTAGTCGATTCGAACCGTACCGGTTAGTCAGCCACCGAGTTTCTTCTTTGTTGCTTCCGCGATACGGTGTCGCCGTCAACCCCAACAAGAACGGTTCATCCGTTCTTTGGCGCGGCGTGAAACCCATCTCTCCCATAACGGATGTGAAGGTGGCTGCAATCGTTCGATGCGCCTCATCGAACACCACTAGTTTGAGATCGCGGAGAAAATCGTAATCCTGATTATCACTCGTCATCTTTGAGTACAGGGTCTGTATAGATGCCACCACTACATGAAGGTCGCTGGTCGGTATAGGCGGCGGCTGTCCGGCCCACATCCTTGATATACGCAGGGATTGCGATTCCCCTCCGATACTGGCCCAGACCTGATGCCAAGACTCGACTGCCTGCTCGCAAAGTTCATCACGATCCGCCACCCATAGAACACCGCCTTTTAGACCATCGTCACGCATCGCCTCTACGATACCCTGCACAGCAACCCGAGTCTTGCCTGAACCCGTGGGCAAGCTGATCATGCCTCTTCGGCTCTCCTGCTTCAAGTCCCCATACTTGAGCATCTGACGCAAACGCCATGCGATCTTATCTTGGTATCTGTGCAACTTCGGCAATGAGTAAGGCCCCATCACCTCTACGAACGGATCCCTCCGTCTATTGCGCTCTCCCGCCCACTCTGGAGAGAAGCCCAGCGATGTCACGAAACTGACTGCGTGACTAGAGCCTGCCCACTGCTTAGGCGGGTTCAAATCCTTTAGCTCGTTACGATAGTGCCTCAGCGCATCAGTGTGATAGGTCGATATCGCAGCGTTAGCCAGTTCGATACCGCTCAATGGACCCCGCCCTTTTTCCAGTATTCCAAGCAAAGATTCAGGCAGATCTTCTCGTATCGCAGGTCCGCGGACTGCTGCAAGCAAACGTTCTGCATCAGTTTGCATTTGACTGATTACGTGAATACGCATCGAGACGTCCTGACCGATCGCAGAGCGCATAATCTGTCTGACTTCGTCTTCAGCCAGCACAAGACCCAACGCTTCAGCTACGGATCTGAACTCTGCTACATCCTCTCCGCCATCAACCAAGTAGACGTTCTCGTTGCGAGCGAAACTCTCGCCCATCTCAGCAAACTCGCCATCCACCAGTATCGCCGCACAGCGGATAAGCATGTTGCCGCGTTTTTCTGGGGATATATAAGTCTCCAAACCCGGCCACTCGTCGGCAATCGGAACCGGATCGGATTCGCCACGCGGGGCTAGATCACGAAATGCTGGAATTTCGGAAGTATCCGGCAAATCAAAAGCTTCGCGTATCTTTTCACCATTTTCATGGCAGAGAAGATGATCCAACGCTTCGCGGTGCTCATATGGGGCGACGATCACATCGCTCAGTGAAACGATGCAGCTAGATGTTTCCACCCTGCCGTGTTCCTTCAGCATCTGGACCGCAGGAGTTTCTTCAAATTCCAAAGGGTCGCGAACAGGATTTCCAACATCATGAATCATCGTCCATGGGGCGAAAGTGGATTCATCAGAGACTAGCTTGTCAGTGAACCGCGCTTTGCCCTCATCAGAAAGATTCCGGAACGGCGCCATTGGAGCTGGTCCTGAAGGATTGCGGAAAACGAGACGATCCTCATTTGGATTACGTTTGCCCGTGATATGCGTGCGGAACTCCCGACGACATTCTCTTTCGTAGTCCTTGTACCAATACTCAGAAGCCAAGTCTGTCCCTGAACGAACTTCGGGCTTATCTGTCAAGCCCAGATCCTCTAGTAAATGTCTGTCGCTTTCATGAAACTCCGTATCTACTACGATGTTCGCGTCATTTGAACCGTCGGAAACCGCTATATCTCCCGGTAGTAGGACTGAGTTAACAGGATGCCATTCCCCTCCAACCGTACGTACTCTTACGTATTTTCTCCAGTTATCTTGTCGCTGGATCGTAGATTTCGCAGATTCATATCCAGCATCGCGCGCCATCTCCCAGAACTGTATCCAGTAAATATCTTTCTCCACATCGACACGAGAGGGAATTGTTTGCACCAGCTTGTCGCAGAAATAATCGAACTTAGTTTCAGGAGATGCCTCTTTGATGCCTAACTCTTCCAATGCCGACCGTGTCGGTATGTCATATGCAAGTTCTGATTTGACCTGGGGAAGCGATGCCATCCATGCGTCACCGAGCATGGATTTGCTGGGAAGGAAGATGTTGTCAGAATCAATGCCAACCCATTTGTAGTTCTGATTCAGAATGATGTTGCCGAGGGAGTTACGGTCTCGGATATCCCTCGGAATCAAAGCCGCAGTCTGGATTGCTATCTTAGATGCTTCAATCGCATCCGTGCCGGATTTACCCTCCACCAATGCTTCCAGCCACTCAGCAAACGATGTTTCGGGTGTGCCCTTTCCTCCATCGCTCAGCAATCGTCCTTCAGGGTCGCATAGAGCACCTACAAACGGCCATCTCTTCTGAGGAGGGTTTAACGCAGATCGGTGGATCCATTCTGTTGGAATGTCAGATATTCTGAACCAACTTTCGAGGGCAGCATCCGCTTGTTTATCGATTCTGGAGGCGCGATGATCCATGAGTTCACGGGGTGGATAACGCAACTCGCCAAAGGGTCTGAGTGTCCCTTCTTGATCGGGCAGCAATGCGCGTTTGTATAGCAATCCGAACAATTTGTTCCGCAACAGAATGGTCTGCTCTTCATCCGCTCTGCGCTGACGTCGCGGCAACATGTCCAAGTGCTTGGCCGGATCATCGTGAGTAGCGAGATGTGGTAAGGCATCTGCGATCATATTCGCGGCAGCGACGATCAACTCATCGTTGTACTGGCCGGGCAGCAGATTCTGACGGTCATCGTCTAGCTTCCAAGGTGCGTTCAAGATGCCCGAGATGAAAGTTTCGGTTTTAGTAGGGAAGAAAGCCCAAAAACGCCCGCCTTCTTCGCTGTCTCTATCAAGCGGAGCCGCCCACCGCATCAACACCTCTTCCGCGTTGTCCAAAGCCCTGCTATCCGCAATGGCGTCCGGAGATAGTTTGTGAATGTGTGAGAAAAGACGCCAACGATTCGTCTCCGTCCCATCGTGGAGAACATAAACACCATCCTCGCCTTCTGGACGGTCAAGCGTGAATCGGTGAGACGGTCCTCCAACGATGTCCTGCAGATATAACTGCTTGACATGAGGAACGAAGAGCAGGAACTCCGCCTCGAAATGATCTATCTGCTCCTGAATCCGTTCGACTGCACCATCCTTCAGAGGCAATCTCACCACGTTCATGTACCTGCCCATCAACTGGGATAGTTGCGCGTCTCCATCTGCCAATGCAACCGCATCGATCGGGTCAGGGGTGCGCAGCACTGGATACCTTTCCGCATCAGGAGCGATGTGAGCGATTTTCTCTTTCGCGCTACCGCGACTGAATCGAAACGACACCAATCTGCTCATAAACTCTGGATCGTCAGTCACGCCAAGCACAGATTTGAAACCCAGTCCGAATCGTCCTATCTCCTTTGTGCCGCGCTTAGGCGACATGTGCGAGAACATCAGCGCGGTGATCCCATCTTTTTTGATGGGATCGCCATCGTCGGCGCAATACAGATACTTGCCAGTCAGAATTACACGAAGCAGCCCGTTGTTTTGCGCGTCGGACAGCGCATCTGCACCATTCTGGACTAACTCCATAATCTGACGATTGGCATACCCGCCACGAGCCGTATCCTCCTCGGTATTCGCATGTTCGATTATCAGATTTGGCTGAACTTCATACGACCTGATAGTCTTCGCGACTTCTTCAGCAATAAACTTCCCCAGCGTTCCATCTGGACCAGTCCAATCCTCGCTCTTGAATGGCTTTGGAGTGAAGATCATTGGACGTTCTTGGGTATCAATCTTTTCACTAACTGTCCTACTCTCTACCGCCTCGTTTGCCGAACCACCCAGTGCTTGCGCGCGCAGCTTCTCGCGTTTCTTGGCTAATCGCTGCTTTCTTCGTTTAGTCTTCCTTGCCATGTGAGCGCGCCCGCGTCAAATTACTGTTTCTCTTATCCACTCCCAATGTTAACTGCACTGGCCAATTCATACTTCTGCGAGAATCGCCAGTTGATGACATCAAATCAGAGGCCCAGAATGCGGTATGCCCCACAGGCTGCAACTATAAAAATCAGATCAGGACGCAGATAAGACGCTAATCGCTCATCGCGTCCAACTCTACCTCAGTATGCGCCTCCACTTCTGCCGCCGCTTCTGCTCTGCGTTCGCTCAACCTCGCCTGAACTTCGGTATCAGACAAACCCACTATCTGCGCTGCCAGCAGTCCCGCGTTCACCGCTCCCGATCGGCCTATGGCTACCGTCGCCACCGGCACGCCGCGCGGCATCTGGACTATCGATAGGAGCGAGTCCAGTCCGCTGAGGGCGCTGCTCTCGACCGGGACTCCTATCACCGGCAGCACAGTGTTCGCAGCCACCATGCCCGGCAGATGAGCTGCTCCGCCCGCGCCGGCGATTATCACCTTGATCCCTCGATCCTTGGCACTCTTGGCGAAGTCTGTCATCATGTCCGGCGTTCTGTGAGCCGAGACGATCCGCACCTCGTGCGGCACTCCGAGCTCCTGCAGTGCATCCGCCGCGTGTCTCATCGTCGGCAGATCCGACGTACTGCCCATGATGACCGAAACGATGGGTTTCTTGCTCACTTTCGTATCTCCAGCCATTCGGCTTGATCGCGTTTGATGTTTAGAATCAAAAGGTTGGCGAGGCATCGCCAAAACACCATTCAATGGTATCTGCCAACTTCCGCACACCATCGATTCCGAAAGGTGATGAGTCGAGCCTGATGACCACCAGCAACTCGCGATACCCCGACCAGCCAGAATCTTTGACAACAGATGATGAAGAAGAGAGCGTGGATGTGGATCCTGATCAAGAAGAGCACTCCCGAGCGATGGTAGTGGTTGCTCATCCGGACGATGCGGAGTTCGGATGCTCGGGCAGCGCGGCGAAGTGGAGCCGGCTCGGATGGGAGGTCGTCTACGTTCTCTGCACAGACGGTAGCAAGGGGACTGAGGATCGCTCTCTGAACGGTCCGCAGCTGAGCGCGCTGAGGCATGAGGAGCAGCTGGAAGCTGCGCGCATCTTGGGCTTGAAGAGTGTGGTGTTCCTAGATTTCCCCGACGGCTACCTGGAGCCGACGATCGAGTTGAGGCGCGCCATCGTACGAGCGATCAGGGTGCATCGTCCTCACATATTGATCACGACTAATCCTAGTCGGGATCTGAGCACGGGCAACTATGTGGGACATCCCGATCACTTCGCGGCAGGAGAGGCGGCGCTGTCGGCGGTGTTCCCTTCGGCGCGGGACCATCTGTGGGACACGGGAATGCTGGAAGAAGGGCTGGAGCCTTGGAAGGTTCATCAGGTGTGGGTGATGATGTTCGGCGAAGAGACCAACCACTGGAATCCGATGGATGAAGTGGATGTGGAGACCTCTATCAGGGCGCTGAAGGCTCATGCCAGTCAGATACCAGATCCTGAAAACGTGGGCAAATGGATGCGGATGTGGCGGAAGCGCAACGGCAAGAAGATCGACGCTGAATACGCCGAGAGCTTCAAGAAGTTCGACTTGGTCAGACCTTTCGATCCTGAGGAAGAGCTGGCGGAAGACGAAGCGTACGACGATGATTAGAGTGGATCAGTCGGTCTCAGATCGTCTCTAGCGTGTCTTCGGCAGCCACTTCTTCCACACCGCCGAAGTGCTCTCCGGCGTATGCCCGTAGTTCCGCAAAATCTTGCTGGACGCCCTTCAGCAGGATGCCGACATCGCTCGAGTGCAACACGAAGCGAGCACCGAGCTCGATCGCCTTCTTGGATGCTTCCATGGTCTGCTGATGGACCATGGTAGGGATGCCATGACTCTCGCCGATGTCGATGACGCGCTTGAGAACGTCGAGGTAGATGGGATTATCGACTTCGTCGGGGATGCCCAGTGAAGTCGTCATGTCGTTCGGCCCCACGAATATCCCGTCGATCTCGGCACACTCCAACAGTTCGTCCAATCGGTTGACCGCCGGTTCGCTCTCCACGCCCATGATGAAGATGTGGCCCTCGTGGCGCTGCTCCAGGTACTGGCGCGTCTTCTCGCTCGGCAATTTGCCGCCCGCCACTACGCGTTCGAAGTACTCGCCTTTAAGAGGGTGATATCGGAGCTTTTTGGCACATCGGCTGACTTCCTCGACAGTTTCGCAGTACGGCACCAACACGCCATCTGCGCCTGCATCCAGTGCCATCGCGACGTACACATCATCGGTGCTCGGTGTCCTGACGATGCATGTCATACCGCTCGACTTCACACTCCCGATGAGGTTCGAGAGCCCTGATCGGTCCCGCGACGCGTGTTCCCAATCGACGATGATGTAGTCGAGGGTGCTGCCGGGATAGAACCGAGCCCAACGCATGCCCTCGATTGCGAAGAGCATGAATCCAAATGCGGGTTTGCCCGCCTTGAGCGCAGATTTCAATTCGGATGGTGTCATGTCGAACTACTCCAGATCTAGCAGGACTTCGCGGCCGGTCCGAGCCGACTCCTCAGTGGCTTCTAAAACCTTCAGCACGTTTAGTCCATGTCGTTGCGGGATCGGGGTATCTTCATCGCCGCGTTCCAATGCTGCGACGAAATCTGTGAATTCGTCGAGAAGACTATCCCGCTCCGGCACATCTTCTCTGCGCCACGTCCCGTGATCAGTATCCGCGATAAGCAAGTGGGGCGCCTCGCCGCTGCCATACGGCAGCCGGAATCTTGCCATGCCGTCTGTGAAGAAGAAGTCGCCGCCGTATTCGGTGCCGCCGCGCTCCCAAGCGATTCTGCTGATCGTCGCCACTATACCGCTCTTCCATCGGATGAAGTACATGCCGGTATCGTCGCAGTTGATGCCCGGGTGCTCAGATCTGGGATATGTGAACTGCCCCTGCTGCGCCGAGACGGTGGCGACATCGTTGCCGATGATCCACAGCAGGCGATCGATCTGGTGTGATCCGTCCATCTGTCCCATCCCGCCGCCGCGCTCACGGTCGAGCATCCATTCGGGACGGCTGTATGGAGTGTATGGCTTGTGCCAGACATCGTATGCCATGATGACCTCGCCCAGATCGCCGGAATCGACCACTCCCTTCATGGCTTTTACCGCGGGATAGTAGCGTTGCGTGTGCGCAGTCATGAGTTTCACACCGGCCTGGCTCGCTGCGTCTAGCATCTCCTCCGCCTGCGAAGCCCACACGGCGGACGGTTTCTCCATGAAGATGTGCTTGCCGGCAGCAACCGCGTCCAAACCCGCCTGGTGATGGAGCCAATGAGGCAGTGTACCGATGATGACATCCACTCCGTCGGCGGCAAGCGCGTCACGATAGTCGACGACGAAATCGACATCGGGATGGCGATCCTTCCACTGGGCAGCAGCATCTTCCCTCGGCTCGGCGACGATTTTGATTTCGGCTCCCGGTGTCGCCTTCACCACATCGATGTATCGGCCGCCGATGCGCCCGGTGCCTAGCACCGCTACTCCGTATGCCATATCAACCTACGCCTGCCTTCCATAAGAGGTCAAGTAGAACCAGACACGCCGCGCCCATCTCCAGCTGGGATGCACTCGGTCCGCACGAGAATCATGTTACCACTGGGTATGGTCGAGTCATGTCAATAATGCAGTCATGATTGAAACGTCGTCAATGCCTATTGCCTTCAAAAGACGGTAAGGCTGTGATGGGATGGTCGAACGGTTCGAATTATTCCGATTCTGCCTGCATTGAGACGATTACGCGATTAGCAGATCTCCGAGCTCAGTCACCGAACCGATTATCATGTCAGGCTTCGGCACATCTGGGGGATACTCGCGCCCCTTGTGCACCCATGCTGTCCGCATACCGACGGCAAACGCGCCTGTGATGTCCGTATGCGGGTTGTCGCCGACGAACAGAACCTCCGAGTGCGTCATGTCTTTGATGCCAGGAAACGATACTTTGAGCCGTCGAACCGCTTCGTGATAGATCAGCGGGTCGGGTTTGTTCGCTCCTAAAACCATCGAGATGACGGCGAATGGCACGATGTCAGCCAACCCGCTGGCATGTAACTTGACGGCCTGTCGCGCCGGACCATTCGTCACGACACCCCACGGCATCGCGGCTCGATTCAGCGATGCCAGGAACTCCGTCACGCCTTCTAGCGGCATTGCGTGCTTTGCCACGGGAATGGACAACCAGTCGGTATATGCTACGGGATCCAGTTCAACGCCATGCCAACGATCGATGATGGCACAGCCCAATCCCTCACCGTCTATAAAGCCGTCTGATTCGAAAGATTGGAAAAATGCGAGCGCATCATCCCAAGTTGATGCTTCATTGATTGCCGAATGCCGATCGTATATTCCTCGATATACAACTACACGCGCGGCACTGGAGTCGATCAGCGTATCGTCGAGATCGAATAAGACGGCGCGGGGTCGAGGGATGCTGTATCCGCTCATGCTAGGCTATGTCGGGAGTGAAAAAGCGGGTGCGCGGGCTGGGCATTGTCATCGCCGTACCGGTCTGAAACCTACGAGCCTGACGGACGGGAGCTTTGTAAGTTGCTGGTTATTCGGGTCTACTTCGATGCCCGCGGATTCCAATGCGGTCACTCCCAGCAAAGGCTCGGTTCCTTCTTCTGCAAATACGATGGTGCAGCCAACGATTTCGCCTAGAAATTCAATACGCCCGGCTGCGATATCCATCTTGATCTCCCTGCCGTCAGCCAAGATGTACACGCGTTGTCCCTCGGGCTCAATGCCGATGGCTTCCAGACGGTCTCTTGGCACGAGGGTGTCTGTTGCTCCGGTATCGACCAAGAACCGTCCTGCCCAGTTCCTGTCAGGGTATGCGGGGTTCCGGATCTTGACGGTTACGTGTGTGGCTCCCATTTCATTCTTCCTGCTTGGTTTACTGCCCACGCCTATGGATCAAGGCTACCCCGCCGGCCAAGTGGTATCGCAATATGATTTATTGTACCGGCTGCGTCGTAGAGATCGAAAAGGATGGCGCACGGACGAAGGATCCGGTACCTGCTCATGCTAGGGCGTGTTAACACTAGCGTGTGGATCTGTGCTACGCTTTCCGCATGGAAATCACAGAATCTCAATACGAACGCATAGCTCCGTACCTGCCTGTGCAGCGCGGCAACGTCAGCGTCCCGAACCTCCAGGTTCTGAACGCGATCCTGTATGTGGCCGAGCACGGCTGCAAGTGGCGCGGGCTGCCGGCCCGGTTCGGCAACTGGCACACGATCTATACCCGCATGAACCGCTGGTCGAAGAAGGGGGTTCTGGACCGGGTGTTCGAACACCTTCAGAGAGAACAGATAGTGCGTGTCAAGCTGGAGGCGGTCTCTTTGGACAGCACCATCGTCAAGGTGCATCCGGACGGGACGGGGGCCTTAAAAAAAACGGACCCCAGTCGATCGGGAAGTCCCGGGGCGGTTGGACCACCAAGATTCATATGGCTGCCGCGGATGCTCGGACGGCCGTGACGTTCTCCCTGTCGCCGGGACAGGCGCACGACGCGCCGGAGGGTCGCCGGCTGCTCGAACGCCTCGGCCCGCAGCTCGGAAGCCCGCGGCTGCTGATGGATCGGGCATACGAGGGCGACGAGAGCCGCCAGCTGGCACTGGACCTGGGCTTCGTCCCCGTGGTTCCGCCGCGCCGGAGCCGGATCGATCCGTGGGAGTACGACCGCGAGATGTACAAGCGGCGCAACGAGATCGAGCGGCTGTTCCGCCGGCTGAAGGGCTTCCGACGCATCTTCTCACGCTTCGAGAAGCTGGACGTGATCTTCACCGGGTTCATCATGTTCGCACTCATAACAGAGGCATTGCGCCAGTGTTAACACGCCCTAGGCAAGGTGGAGCATGTCGGTGGTGCTGGGCTAGAGGTAGGCGGGTTCGTATCGCCGGTGTTCCCCATCACTCGCCAAGTGGTTCTGGCCTCACCGGCGGCAGGTTGCTGATGTCCTCTTCGAGAGGAACGGGATCGCGGGTCAGCTTCCGCAGGCGCCTGCGATGTCCTGTCGTCCGGGGAACGAATGGCGGTGGCGGAGAGTCGTTGATCGCTTCCAACTCGCCGATAAGAGTCCTCGCGTCGTCGATGCCTGACTGCACTTCATAGTCGTACAGCTCGTGTTCGTAGAAGTTCTGATGCATGATGCTCGCCGCGCCGAACGATATAAGCAGATCGGGACGGTCGCGCTCCTCTGCGATCTGGGCTATCACATCCCGGAGCAGGTCGTGCCGGTGGTGGTTCCACCCTCTCGTCTGGGCGACGGACTTGACGGCGTGTGCGACTGCGCCCCAGCACTTCTCGGATGCCTGGATGAGGTCCCCGCGCTCAAGCTGCCCCTGAGCCTCTTCGATGAGGTACTGGCTTATCTCGTTGTGTAGCCGTGCCTTTACGGACACCCTCTTAGATGCTGTTTCCTGATTCTGGGAAGGTGCTACCTCCATCCACATCCCCCGACACTCTTCCTGCCATTCATCACTGATCCAGAGTGGCTTGTAGCAGTATCTCGGCGGTGATGTCGTCCTCGACGCTGTAGAAACTGCTGACTGGGGCAGTCATTCCGAAGTCGCTCCATGTGAAGTCGGCGATGCCGAGTATCACCAGATCCTCTCCGTTGTCCAGACGGGCGGTTATATCGAAGTCGATATCTGCATCTGCACCATTCACGTTTACTGTTGCAGTGAGTGTGGTCTTCAACTCCTCCCCGCTGGTGAAGAACGAATCGGGTACTTCGCCCAAAGTCTCGAATTCGACGGTGGCTACGCGCTGCGAAGCGAATAGCCTCTCGCGCACGTATCGGTCGCGCCGTTCCTGGTCGCTCTTCAAAGTGTGGAGGTCGATCTCTACATGCGCGTTGCCGTCCTCGAGATCGATGGTGCCATTCAGAGCATCGGTCTCGAGCGCGACTACGATGTCCAATCCTCGAAGAGTTTCGCCTACTTTGAAGAGTCCTTGAGATCCTGATCCGATCGTGAAGCTGCGTGTTTCATGATCGGAGGAACTAGACTGTTCTTGCATCGAGCTGCCGTCTTCGAGATCGATGGCATCTCCCGGCTTCGCGAATATGCCGGTAGACGCGATCTTGCCGTCGACGATGCGCCAGATCTCGATGGTGTTGAGCACGTCGCCGTTCTCGTCGATGTCCTGATCACCAGCCGCACCCACATAGTCCACTTCTTGCCCGTTGCGTATCAGCTCCAGTGCGCGCGCCACATCTTTAGGTCCGACCTTCTCTCCGGGAGGGTTTGCCACCTCTCTGATCACCGACTTGACAGCATCGGGGCTGTCGGAATCTGCCTTCTCTATCGCAAGTGCCAAAAGCACAGCAGCATCGAAAGCCTCGGTGATCAGCACCGAATCGGGGTCTCCGTCAGTGCGAGTGCGGTACAGGTCCAAGAAGTCGATCCTAGCGTCGGTGTTAGGTGCTCCCGGCGCGGTTCCGTAGCTTCCGTCGAAGTTTTCACCGCCCACGGAATCGAAGAGGTCTTGGCTCTTCGCCACATCCACAAAGACATAGTCTTCGAAGAGCCCGCTTTCCACAGACTCTCTCAAGAAGACTGCCGCAGACTCGGGATATGCGATAGCTACCAATGCTTCGGCGCCGCTGTCGGCTGCCTTCTTCAGCTCAGAGATGTAGCTTGCCTGCCCGCTCTCATGTCCCACTTGGGCAGAGACGGCACCCCCGATCTCCTCGAAACTATCAGCGAATACCCCCGTGTAGCTCTCCCCGTACGCGTTGTTGATGTACATAGTGGCGACATTCTCGTATCCGAGCTCATGAGCGAGTCTTGCAGTCACAAGCCCCTTCACTCCGTCTGAGACCCGAGTGCGAAACACCAAGTCATCATCGTCCAAAGTGGATATGGCGAGGGATGAAGATGCGGGAGATAGAAGCAGTTTGCCGGAAGGGATGGTGACAGATTCAGCGATCGCGATCGTGACGCCTGACGAGATGGAACCGATGATGATATTGACGCCGTCTACGTTGACCAGTCCGCTTGCGGCATCGGTAGCCAGCTGCTCACTGGTCCCACTGTCGCGATGGATGGCTTCAAGCGTCCTTCCATTCACTCCTCCCGCTTCATTCACGAGTTCGACAGCCAGATCGACAGCATCGATCATAGGCGGGCCGAAGATGCCTAGATCTCCCGTAGAGTCCAGAAGAGTCCCGATCTTGATGGTTTCGCCGGCACTGGCATCGGGGACAGACGTTGATTCAGGTTTCTCATCCATTGAAACGGGTGTCGGCATCTCTTCTTCTGAAGCGCAAGCCGAGAGTGCGACCGCTACCGTCCAAGATGCGATGAGAATCATCGTTAAGCTCAATGAGTGGAATTTGATGCGCGGGAAGCTCATGGGATGATGAAGGAGATTTTTCGGCAGCCCTTCCAGTTAAAGGCAGTCATTTATAGTCGATTGTGGCTCTCTGACTCGGTGGTATTCGTAAAGCCCCGTCATTCCTGATTTCGCGGGAATGACGGGGCTGTAAAGGGATTTAACCACCGTCCAGTTCTCTGGACGAGGCCTTGGCAACAACAACCCTTACTGATCTTACTGATCAAGCGTTGCCTGTAAAAGTATCTCGGTCAACACGTCATCTCTGACGCTGAAGAAGCTGCTTACAGGAGCTTCCATGCCGAAATCCGCCCAGACGAACTCTGCCTTTCCCAGCACCACCAAGTTCTCTCCGTTGTCCAATCGTGCGGTTATCTCGAACGGAATGTCGGCATCGACACCGTTCACGTTTACTGTAGCTGTCAGCGTCGTCGCCAACACCTCGCCGCTGGTGTAGAACGAGTCGGGAATGTGGCCCAGAGAATCGAAGTTGACCGTGGTCACGGGCTGACTTGCGAAAAGACGCTCGCGTACGTATCTGTCGCGCCTCGCCTGATCGCTCTTCAAAGTGTGCAGGTCGATCGCCACATGCGCGTTGCCTGATCCGAGATCTATGTTGCCGGTCAACGCGTCGGTCTGGAGCGCGACAACGATGTCCAGTCCTTGAAGGGTCTCGTCTACTTTGAAGAGCCCTTGCGAGCCTGACCCGATCGTGAAGCTGTGAGCGGTGTCCCCGCCTCTGGAAGAATCTTGCATTGAGCCGCCGGCATCGATGTCGATGTCGTCCCCCGGTCTGGCGAAGATGCCTGTGGATGTGATCTTGCCGTCGACGATGCGCCACACCTCGATGGTGTTCAAGACATCTCCGTTCTCGTCGAAGTCCTGATCTCCGGCCGCTCCGACGTAGTCGATGTCTTGTCCGTTTCTGACGAGTTCGAGGGCTCGCGCGATGTCGCCCGGCCCGACCTTCTCGCCGGGTGCGTTCGCCACTTCTCGGATCGAAGCCTTGATGGCGTCGCCGTCGGTGGAATCGGCGTGTTCGATAGCAAGAGCGAGAACCGCGGCTGCGTCGAAGGCTTCCGATATGAAGAGAGAATCGGCATCGCCGTCTGTCATGGATGTGTAGAGGCTAAGGAAGTCTTGCTTTGTCGGGGTGTCGGGAGCTCCGGGCGATGTGCCGTAGTCGTTCTCGAAGTTTTCTGCGCCGATGCTGTCCAGGAGTTCTTGATTCTTTGTGCCGTCCACGAAGAGATACCGCTCGAAGAATCCGCCTTCTATGGCTTCTCGTAGGAACACTCCGGCGGTTTCGGGGTATGCGATCGCCATCAGCACCTCGGCTCCGCCGTCAGCCGCCTTTCGGAGCTCGGAGAGATATGTCGCCTGCCCTCCCTCGATGCCGACCTGAGCGGAGACGGTGCCTCCCAGCGCCTCGAAGTTCTCAGAGAATACGGATGTCAATCCTTCGCCGTATGCGTTGTTGATGTACATAGTCGCGATGTTCTCTATTCCGAGCTCGTTTGCGAGCGTCGCGGCGATCACTCCCTGCAGCGCGTCAGAGACGGCGGTTCTGAAGAGCAGGTCGTCGTCCTGCACGTTTGCGAGCGCCGGCGATGTGGAGGCGGGCGAGATCAGCACGGCTCCACCCGGTATGGTCACCGACTCTGCGACCGCCAGTGTGATGCCCGACGAGAGCGATCCAATGATTGCGCTTATGCCGTCGACGTTGACGAGCGCGCTTGCGGCGTCGGTCGCGATCTGTTCGCTGGTCGCGCTGTCGCGATGCACTATCTCCAGCGTGGTTCCGTTGACGCCGCCGGCTTCGTTGACCAGCTCTGCGAGGAGATCGACGGCTGTCTGCAACGGTGGTCCGAAGATTCCGAGGTCGCCGGTGGTGTCGATCAATGTTCCGATCCTGGTCGGCTCTCCTGTGGGCTGCTCCATCATCGTCATTCCAGCGGACTCCAGATCGATGGCGTCTCCCGGTCTGGCGAAGATTCCGGTGGATGTGATCTTGCCGTCGACGATGCGCCACACCTCGATGGTGTTCAGGACGTCTCCGTTCTCGTCGAAGTCCTGATCTCCTGCCGCGCCAATATAGTCGATGTCTTGTCCGCTTCTGACGAGTTCGAGGGCTCGCGCGATGTTGCCTGGTCCGACTTTTTCGCCGGGTGCGTTCGCCACCTCGCGGATCGAAGCCTTGATGGCGTCGCCGTCTGCCGAATCGGCGTGTTCTATCGCCAGCGCCAAGATGACCGCGGCATCGAAGGCTTCCGATATGAAGAGCGAATCGGCATCGCCGTCTGTCATGGATCTGTACATGCTCAGGAACTGCTGCTTTGTCGGAGTGTCGGGAGCTCCGGGTGCGGTGCCGTAGTTACCCTCGAACGCCTCTGCGCCGAGAGTGTCGAACAGGTCTTGGCTCTTAGTGGCGTCCACGAACAGATACTGCTCAAAGAAATCGCCTTCTATGGCTTCTCGGAGGAACACTCCGGCGGTTTCGGGGTATGCGATCGCCATAAGTACCTCGGCGCCGCCTTCCGAAGCCCTTCGCAGCTCGGAAATATAGGATGCTTGACCGCTCTCGTGACCGACTTGTGCGGAAACCGTGCCGCCTTTCGCCACGAAGTTCTCCTCGAATACGCTCGTCAATCCCTCGCCGTATGCGTTATTGATGTAGGTCGTCGCCACGTTGCTGTAACCGAGCTCTTCGGCCAATGCCGCCACAACTACACCTTGAAGCGCGTCCGACACGTTGGTCCTGAAAACCATGTCGTTATCGTCGAGAACCGTGATTGCGGGCGATGATGAAGCCGGAGATATGAGCAGAGCGCCGCCCGGTATAGTCACCGATTCGGCGACCGCAATCGTGACTCCTGAAGAGAGCGATCCGATGATCGCATCGACACCGTCAACGTTTACCAGTGTGTTGGCGGCATCGGTCGCGATCTGCTCGCTGGTGGCACTATCGCGATGTATCACTTCGAGCGTCGTACCGTTCACTCCGCCCGCATCATTCACCATCTTCACCGCCAGATCTACAGCGGTCTGCATCGGAGGACCGAAGATGCCGAGGTCGCCCGTGGCATCCATCAGCGTACCGATCTTAGTAGTTTCGCCAGATGGCTCTGCAACCTCTGACGCTTGAGTGGGTAGCGCAGTTGTCGGAGTAGGGGGGATAGCGGTTGGAGGTACCGCAGTCGCAGTGGGGTCCTCTTCCGAGCTACAAGCTGAGAAGATGATGCCGATGCTCAAAGAGACGACCAGAATTTGTAGTGCCGAATAAGGAAACCGACGGTCGGACAGATACTTCTGAAAGGGCATACGTACTTCCTTGCTACCTCATGTCTTGGCTATGTGCTTAGGCTACATTAAAGCACTAATCCGATTATTCGACTTGATATGCAAATTATCAGCGGTTTTCGCAATACTCCTTCACGGCGTCCATGTCATTTACCAACCCTCTGCGAACGACGGGTTTGATCAAAGGCGTGATGATTCTGGCTCGAAAGGTGTAAGGTCTAGGGCGTGTTAACACTAGCGCAATGTCACTGTTATGAGTGCGAACATGATGAACCCGGTGAAGATCACGTCCAGCTTCTCGAAGCGTGAGAAGATGCGTCGGAAGCCCTTCAGCCGGCGGAACAGCCGCTCGATCTCGTTGCGCCGCTTGTACATCTCGCGGTCGTACTCCCACGGATCGATCCGGCTCCGGCGCGGCGGAACCACGGGGACGAAGCCCAGGTCCAGCGCCAGCTGGCGGCTCTCGTCGCCCTCGTATGCCCGATCCATCAGCAGCCGCGGGCTTCCGAGCTGCGGGCCGAGGCGTTCGAGCAGCCGGCGACCCTCCGGCGCGTCGTGCGCCTGTCCCGGCGACAGGGAGAACGTCACGGCCGTCCGAGCATCCGCGGCAGCCATATGAATCTTGGTGGTCCAACCGCCCCGGGACTTCCCGATCGACTGGGGTCCGTTTTTTTTAAGGCCCCCGTCCCGTCCGGATGCACCTTGACGATGGTGCTGTCCAAAGAGACCGCCTCCAGCTTGACACGCACTATCTGTTCTCTCTGAAGGTGTTCGAACACCCGGTCTAGAACCCCCTTCTTCGACCAGCGGTTCATGCGGGTATAGATCGTGTGCCAGTTGCCGAACCGGGCC
The DNA here is from genome assembly GCA_965214735.1 of Dehalococcoidia bacterium. GTDB lineage: Bacteria > Chloroflexota > Dehalococcoidia > Lucifugimonadales > Lucifugimonadaceae > Bin127. The sequence goes on from OZ243977.1 coordinate 234,645, forward strand.
GGCAGCCCGCGCCACTTGCAGCCGTGCTCGGCCACATACAGGATCGCGTTCAGAACCTGGAGGTTCGGGACGCTGACGTTGCCGCGCTGCACAGGCAGGTACGGAGCTATGCGTTCGTATTGAGATTCTGTGATTTCCATGCGGAAAGCGTAGCACAGATCCACACGCTAGTGTTAACACGCCCTAGCATCCATAGTCAGCGTTAACGCTGTCCCTTGGTCGACTGTTTCCACCTCAAAAACCGAGTTCCACACCGTCCCTCCTTCATCGGAGACCAGACGGACGCGTGCATTCTGCACATACTCAGTCACCTCCAACACCGTGGATGCTTCTCTGCCCATCATCAATCGAGTCTCTCTAAAACGCGCCCCGACTCCCACGTGAATATCTGAGAGAAACTCCACATCTACTATGTGGGATATCGCATTGGAGAAGTTATCGATTTCCGCCACGGTGCGGAATACAAAATCCAAAGGAGCGTCAATCACTCTAGTTACGGTTGTTCTCGACACCTAAGCGATCTCCTCGCACCATACATGCATGGATCAGGATAGCGGTCTGGGAGGCGTGTAAGTTATCCACACCGCCGTTCCCCTTTTCGAAAGACAGCCGAAACTCAAGGCGGAGGAGGGAGTGATAGGCTCGGAGGTTCGGTGAAGCCAATTTCTAGGAACGCCAAGATAATGCCGATCGCCAATACCCCGATCGTCAGCGATACGCCGAGCCAAATCAACGCCGAACCGCGCATCGAACGCTCGAAGAACGGGGAAAGAGCCGCCGCCGCGACGCATACCGTCGCAGACATGGGCAACACGTAACGCGCGGTGTTCGATAAGTCACCCGCCGTCTCTAGGAGCAGAGCGATGCTCACCGCCACGATGAAGAGGGCAGTGCATATCCTCGAAAACTTTCTCGTCCTCTCGGACAGATCGCCGTTCAGGAATGTCCATAGCCGGCCCAAGATCAAAGCCGCCACGAATGAAACGATGGCCACACTGCCGGTATTGCCGAGGCGGTCGTCGGGCGATGTCAAGGGAATGTTGACGAACACTGCGATCAACCCGCCGACCATAGTGGCGCAGAAGGCAGGCAACCGACTTTTCACACGTTCGGGAATCGTCTCTGAGTCGTTCATTTAAGGCGATCCTAGTCTACATATTTACGGCTTGACCATGCTGCCATCGGCCCGTCTCACGGTATCCCAAGCCCCTCCGAATTCACGCTCCTTGAAGGGGAAGCGCGCTGCCATCTCCTCGTCGATGTCGATCCCCAGTCCCGGCTTGCCGTTCGGCCACATCATACCGTCGCGCACCTCGGGGAAGCCGGGGAACATCTCACGAGTCCTCGCCGGCGGGATCGCGTACTCCTGAATCCCGAAGTTATGGCAGTTGATATCGAGCATCAGGTTCGCGGCGTGCCCAACTGGAGATGTGTCGCCAGGTCCATGCCAGGCCGTGCGGACACTGAACAACTCGCCCATCGCAGCTAACTTCCTGCCGGGTGTGATCCCGCCGATCTGCGACATGTGCATACGAAGGAAGTCGACGAGCCGATCCTTGATCATCGGGATGATCTCGTGCGGGCTGTTCCACAACTCGCCCATCGCGATAGGGGTGGCGCACTGCTGGCGCACCATCCGGAAGTACTCGTTGTCTTCGGGGCTGAAGAGATCTTCGAGGAAGAAGAGCTGGTACTGCTCCACTTCTTTAGCGAACCAGACGCCGAGAATGGGTGGAATACGTTCGTGCACATCGTGCAGAATCTCTATGCCGTACCCGAATCTCTCCCTTATATGCTCGAAAAGCTCCAGCGCGTTTCTCATATAAGGCTTCGGCTCGAAGACACCCCCGGGATGAGCGTAGAGCTTGTTCGGGGCGTAGTCACGCAACCAGCTCGTTACTGGAATAGGTCCTTTCGATACATCTTTCTGAACGATTGAGCCGTCGCCCGATGCGCCGTGCGAACCGTACGATGAATACCCCTCGGTAGCCACTTGGACTCGGATGTGATGGAACCCCTGCTCCATAAGGTCCGCCATCCGATCGGCAGTCTCCTCCTTGGTCGCTCCGCTCGCGTGCACGTAAACAGGAGCTGCCTCTCGAGCCCTTCCTCCCAGCAAATCGTAGACCGGCATTCCCGCCATCTTCCCTTTGATGTCCCATAGAGCCTGATCAACACCCGAGAGCGCATTGTTCAGTACGGGGCCATTTCGCCAGTATGACGAGACGTACGAAGATTGCCATATGTCCTCGATATCGGCGACGTTCTTCCCAAGTAGAAACGGTCGAAGGTAGTTATCTACAGCGGCCTTGACGGTGGTGGGCCGCTGAGTGAAGGTCGCGCACCCGACTCCGTAGAGGCCCGGCTCCGAAGTGAGTATCTTCACGATCACGAGCCTGATGCTGTCGGGCTCTGTCATGATCACTCGGATATCTCTTATGGTTACCTTGTCGTTGACGTTCATGTGCGATCCTGTTTTCGTCTCATATCTTTCAGAGATTTTAGCCTCTGTCTAATTGACCAAGCTAACATCACGTAGAACTCAAACAAACGCGCATATCCAAATGTCAGCACGAGAAGACCTTTCGATTGGTCCAATTCGCTTGATGATTTCAAATACGGCTTGGAAAACGAGCTTTTCCATTGCTCCGCCAACAACAAGCAGAGCAGGTACGTGGAAAGGTGTTCAACATCATCGTTAACCACCTAGATGCCATGGACGTTGACACTCTAATCGTGGAGAAGCGCAAGACCGCCCCGGAGTTGACGGCGCATAATCGTTTCTACCCCGAGATGATAGGGCACCTTATCCGGCATGTTCTACGACGGAAACAGGATACAGATTCCGATGAAGTCATCGTTATTACGGACACTGTTCCATTGAAGAGACAACGTCAAGCGGTAGAAAAGTCCATCAAGCTCGTACTGTCAAGGATGTTGCCGCCGGGACAGAGATACCAGATCTTGCATCATAACTCCCGCTCCCACTACGGGCTGCAAATCGCGGACTATTGTTGCTGGGCGGTGGCTCGGAAGTACGAGATGGGGGAAACTACCTGCCTCGACCGAATCCGCCCTGCGCTCCGCAGTGAGTCCGAGATCTTCTCGAATTCCATGACGCACTATTACTGATGCACGTCGTAGCCGGATGAAAATGACCCCCTCAACTACTCTGTTTTACTAGAGAGATCCCCTTGGGCTCTTGTCATCGAGGGGGTACCTTTGGTCGGGATTCTAACACTTATGCTATTCGGATCCCCATGGGCTCTTGTCATCGAGGGGGTACCTTTGGTAGCAAGGATAGCGTGCCACGGGCCAGGCATCCAACTTTCCAGATGAGACCGACCCCCTTGAATGGACGATAGTACGCCAAACACAGAGATTGACTGGGATGCCGTTCTCGCCTTGAGATGCTGTTCAAAGGTGCTGGCTACTCCACTCGGAGCAACTACCGGTTGTGATGCAGCATGCTCTGGAAAGCATCCTAATCTTTCCTGTACATGCATGTTGATTCTCGCTTCCCAAAAACCAGTAACATGCCATCATGAGTTGCCTTCAACTTAAGGAGCAGTGAGATGAAAGCCTCGACTTGGCACGGAGGCGCCAACTTCACACTCGACGAGCTTCCCGATCCCGAGGCGCCGCGCGGACATGTCATCGTCGAGATTGATACCACCGGCATCTGCGGGACAGACGTACATATAACTCAAGGTCTATTCCCATCCGATCCTCCGAAGGTTTTGGGACATGAAGCATCGGGAACCATAGTGGAGATTGGCGACGGCGTGCCGCAGAGCCGTATCGGCGAGCGCGTAACACTCAACGGCTCCAGCCACTGCTACGAGTGTTGGAACTGCCGAAACTGGTCCGTTTCTCGCTGCGAGAATCAAGAGGTAGCGTCCAACGGCTACTACGCTCAATATTCGGCGTTACCCTCCCAAGCCGCGGTCGCAATTCCAGACTCGCTTGACTTCGAGACTGCGGCGATGACCGAGCCGGCCGCCTGCTGCCTTTCTGGAGTCGAGATGCTCGACATACCGTACCGGGCTACAGGGCTGGTGATCGGGGCTGGGATCATGGGACTCTTTACCTTGGCTTTCTTGAAGTCACACGGCGTCGAGACCGTCGTGATGTCCGAGATGATCGACCAACGCCGAGAGATGGCGCTTCAGTTCGGAGCCGACATCCTGCACAATCCTGCGGAACAGGACTTGTCGGAGCTGGCGCAAGAGCTTACCGAGGAGGGAAAAGGCTTCGACGTGACCGCTGAAGCTGTGGGCAAACCCGATCTTGTGGCACAGTGCATCGACCTGACGCGACCGAGAGGGCAGAGCCTAATGATCGGAGTCTCGCCGCAGGGAGCCTCACTGCCGGTGGACATCTACGACATGCACTTCCGAGAGATAAGACTCGTCGGAGCCTTCGGACGGGGCAATGTTTTCCACCGCGTTCCGGCGGAGCTAGAGAAGCTCAACCTTAAAGGCGTAGTATCAGACACCTACTCTCTCGCCCAGCTGCCCGACGCAATTCATGCCTCGGCGGAGGGGATGGGAGTCAAATTCGCCATCAAACCAAACGATCCGTCGCCGTGAATTCGCTTTTACCCGAAGCCAGAATCGCCGATATTTTCTGAACGCTCTCTGTGGCGTAGCCGCAAAAGATGGCGGTATGGCGACAGCACGCGGTAAGAGCCTTGCCGCTAGCGGGTGTCGTTGTAGAGCAGCGTTTCCGGATAGTAGGCGAACCACCCGAACCAAAATGACACGTTCGACGGTACCGCGGGCAGAGTCTCTGACGGATCATCGGTGTTGACGAGCCTGTACCGATCTACCAACCACTCTACTCCGTTCTTATCTATAACGGTTCGCGAGAACCCAGACTTGGTCGCGCTATCCGCTAATTCGAACTGATGTCCCGCGCTGTTGTCGTAAATGTGCGCGTCAGAACTGATGCCTGAAGCAATTACCACCACATCGAGAGAACCCACACTATCGTGCACGATCCGCTCCTGCATCAGATCGGTTATCCGATAAGCCTTGTGGACATCGCCGATCTCCACTCCTAGCACCTCGGCTTTCGGTGCCATCACGGGATCACGCTGAAAGATCGGGAACATCGTTTCCGGGTCTTGCCGATACTCCCAATAGATCGATCTCTCCTCTCGTTCGTGCAGATAAGACCACTCAGGGTAGAGCGCGCCGTCCAGCGCCAGCACTGTGGTATCCGGGTGCTCTGCCACCCATTCGCCCCAAGTGGTCCGCGCAGTCGGGAAGTAGTCCAACACGATGCCGCTTCCCTGCAGCTCTCCGATTATCGGTCTCCCGGTGAACTGATGCCAAAGCGAATTGGTCTTGCGGTCGTACATCACCTTGTTGCTTCGGAACAGCAGCCCAGAGGTGCCGAACTCGGTTGGTTCGCCATCTATCTCTGCGCGATACCCGATCGCGCTGTTGCAGAGCGTTCACCAGGTGAGAGCGAGTTGCTCGCCTCCCAACACATCGTTCACCAGCTCATGAGCGTTCACGATCCTCAAGGGATAAGCACGATGCTCGCCATTGATCGACAATCCGATCACTCGTTCATCATCCTCGATGTATTCTGCTTCGCTCGCGTCCAGATGTCCTGGATACTTCAGGTCAGGGATGCCGTCCGGCCTCACACCTCCCCACTCGAGCTCTGTGAGATCGACGTCGGTTCGACCTTTATTCGCGGGAGTTAGAAACAACGAGAAACGCGAGTCGATCTGCCTCAGATAGTTGATCTTCCACTCGAAGTAGTCGTCGGGCGGGGGGAACTGATCGCGATTGCGTCCCAGCCACTCGGCCCACGACCTCCAGTCTAGATCGTCGAAGTTCTGGCCGGTCAACGCGCGCAGGGTGTTCCCCATCGCGCGAATCACGTCGTTCGACAGCGCGTACCGCATCGATTCGACGATCACCGGAACCATCCTGTGGTCTTCGTTCTCTAGCACATCCTCCAACGCCGCCACTACTCTGTTGTTCGACGGTTGATAGCCGGTTGTGAGATCGAATCCGGCGAATATCCGAAACATCGCATTATCTGAGTCGTAGGTGTAAGGGACGGGTGTACGTTGAGGCACGGTAGTCGCGGCAACGGATGGCGGTGCCGTTGTTGGCGTAGCAGTAGCGATCGGCTCCGCTGTCGCTCGTACCTCCGATGATGTCGGTGCCAAGATGTCCGACCCAGATATCAGCGCGGGAGTGGCGGTCGACGCAGGTGTCGATTCAGAAGAACAGCCGATGCCCATCATCACCATCGACGATGCCAACGCAATTAAGAAACCAATCCGCCGAGTTTCAATTTCTAGCAGGCTCACGCTGCTTCCCTCACTGCAGCGTCGATATTCGGATATACCCCTACCGCGACAGCGGCGCACAGAGCAGCTCCTACCGCTGCTTCCTCCTCTGAACTTCCAAAAGCGACATCCATGCCGAACTCTTCCTCGATGCATCGCTTCAACACATCGTTTTTGCGCAGCCCGCTACCAGATCCAGCTAATCGTTTCCGATCTCCTGCACCCAGCTGAATCGCGCTCCGATAAGATTTTCCGAGCTCTGAAGCCATCGAGCGGAACAGCGCCAAGGTCAACCCGCCCGGAGTGAAGTTCCCCGGAGTGATTCCCCAGAATCTACCTCTATCCGCAGGCACCTCCCGAGAGCCGGTGAATAGCCCGGATGCAGAGACCATTTCAGTGGAGCCCAACGCATCTTCCTCGGCCCAAGCCTTGCCTGCCAGTTCGGTCAGTCTGGAATAGACATCATTGTCGTCGATATCGCTCAACTCATATACATCCGATGCTGTCCTGACGAAGAACTCTTTAAGCGTCCGAAATGTGCGCCCACCTACTATTCCTACGCCGGCCAATAGGTAGCCGTTCTCAATATGGGGCCTTAATTCCAACCAGCCATGGTCGACCGAACCAGTTTCTGCATCGATTTTGAAGGTGGAGAGATCATCGACGTACACGGTCGCCTGCCCTCCGGTGCCGATATTTACCGCTACTGTCTCGAGTTGAGACACCGCCGCGCCGATGAACGAACACTGGTGGTCCCCGGAAGCGACAGCGACAGGGGTTCCGCGGGGTAAATCCATCATCTCCGCGATTTCGACGCAGAGACTTCCTGCGAGGGTGCAAGAATCCCTCAGCTCCGGCAGTATAGACGGCTCGATTCCCAGCTCTGAAGCCAACTCGTAGTTCCATCTCCGATCAGGAACGTGGAAAATTCCCCATCCAGCGGCATCCGTCGCATCCGTGACCGGCCGCTTCGCCCCGACAAGCCGATGCACCAGATACTCTGGCGCAGTTATTGCCGCAACCGTGTCCGGATGCAACATGCCGTTTGCTTGAAGCCAGAAGAGAGTAGGCGCGGTGTACCCGGTGACTATCGGACAGCCGGCATCCGAGAACGATGGTAGCCCTTTGCCTCGACACACCGCTCCGCCTTTCTCTGCAATCGCGTCGAGATAGGTCCCTTCACCATCAGGCAACGAGTCTTTTGCCCTTTGATCCTGCCAACTGATGAACGGCCCGAGCGGAAGCCCGTCGCTGTCTAGCAGCTGACATCCCTGCTGCTGGCCGGTCACGCCAATTGCCGATACATCCCTGATCTTCGATAATTCTAGAAGCGCGTGCGTTGCTTCTGCGACCCTCCTCACCATCTGCTCTATGTCCCACTCTGATCTGCCGATCAATCGATCCGTAGGAGATGTCGTCTCGGCATCGTTAGGAATCGAGAATGAAGCGATGACGCGAGCACCGTCGTCTTGCGCTTCTAGGGCCGACACGGTTATAGACGTTGACCCCAGATCGATTCCCAAAAATACTGACATGCAGTGAGTTTAAGGTAACGCCTAAGTAACTTAGAAAAGCACTCCGAAAATCCCTTGATCGAGCGCGAAGCCTCAGCCTCTGAACGACTCGCCATTGTCTCGAGGGTTGTATCCAATGGTCTTACGGGCGTGTTCGATGTCCCAGAAGCGCCATTTGTTGTTCGATACACCGTAGAAGATCTCGAATGTCAAAGGTGCTTGAAGGCATCTATCCACCAGATGGGCGAGATCTCGATGAGAAAGCCAAGTAGCGTAGCCGCGCTCGTTGGGCGGCCGATTCATCGGATTGACCGAGCCGATTCTCAAGCAAGCGACCTCAAGACCGAAGTGCTCTGAGTAGTAGCGGCCGGTGGCCTCTCCGAACACCTTGCTCACGCCATAGTCGCTATCTGGTCGGATTGGGACGCTATGATCCACGATTGGGATGTTCGCGGGATCATTGCCGATGAGCGAGTAGTTGCCCAGGCCGATGCTCCTGTAAGGTTCATCAAGCTCGAAGTTGCCGACCGCATGGTTGGAACTGGCGAAAACGACACGCTTCACTCCATGCTTTCTAGCGGCTTCGTAAACATTGTGGGTAGATGCGATGTTGTTGCGCAACACGTCGTGCCAAGGAGTTTCCACCGGCGCGTTGGCGGCAAGGTGGATTACACTGTCTTGGCTCGCGAAAGCTTTCTCCATCGCATCGAAGTTATAGCAGTCAGCTAGTGTGAATCCGGCTAAAGAGTCGTCCTCGAGAGGGCGGGCATCGATTCCAGAGATGGTGTACCGTCCTGCCTCTTTAAGTTCTCTACGCAACACAGTTCCGATGAGACCTGATGCGCCGGTGATCAGTATTTTCATGTTGATGTCCTCTGTTCCACATCGCCACACATGGAGCGCAAAGACTCTCTCATGTGCGAGGTTGCCACTCTATTCAAGCGAGTGTTGCATCTGGTTATCATGATAGGGGCGTGAAGTCTGAATGAACTGTGGCGGCACATACTCGGCACTGGATCGCGGCATTAGTGCTATCGGCAAGTCGGTTATCTGTTGCGTTGCTGGCGCGGAGGACTGTGAATGAAGTCGTTAGAGCACGCTGCGAGTGCGATAGGCATCACTCTCGACAGCAGTCAGCTAACCTTGTTCGTCCGCTATTTCGAGTTGCTCGACGAATGGGGCAAGAAGATGAATCTCACTTCGATTCGTAGCGAGGATCAGGTCGAGCAGCAGCTGTTCATTCGCTCGTTGAGGGTCTTGGCTCCGGCGGGAGGCTTCGCTTCGACGCGTGAGTGGTTCTCGGGAAGAGAGTTGATCGACGTGGGATCGGGAGCAGGTATTCCGGGTATTCCTATCAAGCTGGCACTGCCCGATACCCGTGTGACGCTGTTGGAGGCGCGATCGAGGAAGTGCGAATTCCTCAGGCACGCGGTTGACGAACTTGGTCTGACTGGCGTTTCGGTGTATCACGGTCGTGCCGAGGACGGTGGCCACGACCGTGAGCTGAGAGAGAGGTTCGATATTGCCACTGCGCGGGCTGTTGCCAAATTGCCGAGTTTGGCGGAGCTGGTATTGCCGTTCGTTTCTCTGGGAGGAGTCGCAGTCTTGCCGAAAGGTCCTGATAGGGATGCCATCTTAAGCGAGGCTGAGGCGGCTAGTCCGGCTGTAGAGGCGATGGGTGGAGCCGAATCGATCATCCACCGATTAGACGGTCCAGGCTCAGCGCCCGCGGATCATATGGTTTACTGGATGAAGGTAAGGCCAACAGATTCAACATATCCCCGTCGGGCGGGAGTTCCGACTAGGCGGCCTCTGTTGGCACACAAGGCAAGGGTGGGTGGCTCCAATTGAGTGCTGAAAAGGATCCTGCTAACGTCTCCAGATTCGGACTCGGCGAGGTTCGTCGCCGAATTCTTTCGGTGCCCACCCTTGTGGCGATAATATTCGCTGCTGGTGCGGTCGGTCTGGTGCTGTGGCGCGTCCTCGATTTCGAGTGGGAGGAGTTTTGGCGCAACGTTACCGGGTTGAATCTCTGGTACTTCCTGTTAGCCGCAGTTCTGTACTACGCGAGTTTTTGGTTCCGAGGCGTCCGATGGCGTTCGATCTTCATCACTTCCGAATCGAAAACCAGCAGCGAAACAGACATCGTCGAGACGAGGTCGCCGACATCTTTGACGATGGCTGGGATGATACTCTCGGGTTGGTTTGTGAATTCTGTGATGTTTTTCAGGTTGGGCGACGCCTACCGCGGTTGGGCATTGGCGGATCGGAGCGGGGGGCACACATCGACAGCGTTGGGCACGGTCTTCGCGGAGCGCGTTCAAGATATGGTCGTAGTGCTGGTATTAGTGCTTGTTTCTGTGACTTGGGCTCTCGTTGTCGATGGCTTCGAGGCTTCCGGAGCGATCGTGGATGCAGCGATCATAGTCATTGCGATAGCAGCCGGGCTAGTGTTGCTTCTGCTACTGATGTTGGGTTTGATGGGAACGGTCGGGGATCGATTGGCATCATGGATGCCCAGTCGGCTTAGTCGGCAGTACGTGCGTTTCCAGTCGGGGGCGTTGGCAAGTTTCGAAGGCCGGCATCTGCCCTATCAGATCGTACTGGGAGTGATCGGTTGGATTCTGGAGATCGCTAGGTTCTATTTTGTGGCGGAGGCGATGGGACTCGAAATGGCGTTGAGCATAGCCATGTTCGCGGCGCTGGCAAATGCGATATTGACGACTGTTCCGATACCGGGCGGATTGGGCATCGTCGAGACTGCGCTCATCGGGGTCCTGCTGTTGACTGGCCTTAACGACACCGATGCCTTCACATTGACTGTTTTGGATCGGATGATCTCATGGCTGAGCGTGGTGGTACTCGGCGGGATCGTGTTCGTTCTGCTCTCGATGAAGCGCGGCGAGAGACGGCGAACCGACGCGGAGACGGACGTTCAAGGCGTTGGTTGACGTTGCGTGTCGCGGGTAGTGGCGCCCCTGACAGGACTCGAACCTGTGACACACGGTTTAGGAAACCGATGCTCTATCCTCTGAGCTACAGGGGCGATGGTTACTCGTGAGCCTCGGATGCGACTCGCGAGAAGGTCAGGTTTAGATTCTAAAGGGATGAGGGGCATGGTAGCCGCGCGGCAGGTTGTAGACGAGTTGCCAATTGATGCTCCCCTCATTTGCATATGCGGCCTCTAGACGATCCGAAGTGTAATCACATGAGAGGCGGGTTACCTGTCCAATAAGGCTCCCTTATTTTGACTGAAACTTTTCCTCGAAGCTTCAAAAAGTCTCTTGTGTTCCAAGTCTCCAAAACATCTGCACCTGACTCAAGCGCCGTAGCGATATGGATGGCGTCAGCAGGTTTCAGTCCGTGCTTTTGGGACAGCCTCCTAGATTTCTCGGCAACAGAACGAGTCACATCGTGGATATGGAGGAAGTCGTATTGGCGAAAAAATTGTCAATCTTCGCATTCGCTTGGTTCAAAAGTTGCGCCGGTAGCCGTCTAGCACCCACTTCGGCCAGGGTCAATGCTGATGTGATGATCGTCAACCGACCAGCAACCATGTCTTTCAAGACGTTTTCACAGACGAACGCCCGTTACGCTTCATCTTCAGCGATCAACGATATCCAGTTACACGAATCCCAGTAACGAATCTCGTGGCGGGATTCAGTCGTCATCGTACCCCCTGAGTTCCCTCAGATAATCCTCGGCCAGTTTGCCCCCTGTCACGCCTTTCAATAGCCCACGTAGTTCAGACGGCTTTACCGGATCATCCATCGGCTCAATCACATCAATATCGGTGATCTTTAACTCCTTTGGTTGACCGTAACGATCGGATCGAAGTCGTCCGGAGGCTATCACGCGCTTGCCTAATCCCTGCCTCACATTATCGATTTGGTCGTCCTCAAAGTGGCATATGACACCGTTTTCATGTATCGAATCGTATATCCGAACGTACTGGCGTTGCCATAGAGCCGCGGTTGCCAGCTTACCCTCCACGGACCCTGTGGAGACGAAGGACGCACCTATAATCTCGTCTATGAACTGGGGGACTTCGGCACTCAAACCGACGCTTTGATCCGAGTAGACGATCCTTAAGCTGCCTCCATTGTGTTTAGAAACTCGCGCCAAGCTCTTCGTCGCATCTAAAGCCTTATCGGAGAACCACTCAGGCATCCTTTCGCCGCTGTTCAAAGTTTCGATACCCACGATGAAAGCATCCGCTACCTTAGAGCCGAGGTTCGGCCTTAGCTCAGACCGTCTCGCCTTAAACGTTGTTAGAGCGGGGCTACTGAGTCTCAGTTCACCCAGATCCCATCCGACCGTAGGGGTTCTGCGCTCTTCCATGTTGGCGGCGATATCGTTAAGTATCGCCAAAGTCCAGCGAAGCGAATCTACAAACGCTTTCGCAGATACCGGATCGGATTCGGTTCCTATCGATATCGTTATTTCGGCTGTGGACATAGTGCGCGGAAGTATCGACTTGTGCCGCGAACGGCACGGATTTGGCCAGGCTCAATGAACCTGCTACTCGAAGCAGACTCGCATTTTAGCCGCCTCAAAGCCGCTCAAGAGCACAAATGCCGTATCTAGGTGTTGGGCAGACTCTCTGAACGCAGAGTCGACCATGTCGCCTACGGGCATGTTCTGTGCAGTAGCGGTTTCGCGATCCAGATCGAATATCGGGCTTAAAGCGTCAGAGTATGCAGTGAATAAGGCACCCAATTGCTCCAAGTCCGATTGAACTTCGCTGAGGGAGGACGGCGACGAAAGAGTCGAGAATCTGCCGATGATTTCGAGCATTTCAGACAGGATCATCTCCACACTGTTCTGCCACTGCTCGTCAAACACGATGAATGGATCCTCCGTTTCCAGTTGCATCCACTGTGAATTGATCTCTTGGAATTTGAGCATGAGATCGTTGAGGATCGCTTCCACTTGAGAGATATACTCACGTTCCGCCTCATCGCCGCCCGGGCATGCCGAGTCGCCCGGTCCGCTGACCGCCGGAGGTGCCGATGAACCAGCTCCGCACAGTTCTTCCCACATTATGAGCACCGACACCCATCCATCGCCAGCAGTCTGGAAGTGAGGAATGGTGTTTTGAATGGTGGTAGTGACGATAGCGTTTAGATTCTGAGCTTCGGACCGATCCAGTTCCAACAGCGGGGCAACGACCTCTACATAGCGCTTCCAAGCCTCACCTATATCGATTACGGTTGCGTGGATCGTCGCCAACGACGGCGGGGGATTCAACGTATCGACTTCGTCGAACTCAGTCGCCATCTTGGACAATATCGCTCTAGTATTGCTCCGCCAATCCTCTTCGAAGATGATGTCTGGCGATTCTCCGCTCAACAGTTCATCCAGTTGCATACTTAACTCGGCGACATTGCTGCCCTGACGATCCATTACGATCTTTGACACGGCGGCGAAGTACTCGGTCTCCGCAGGGGATGGACACGTTTCAGGTGGCGGCTGTATAGGCTCAGCATCGGGAGTGGCAGAGGGCTCAGGCTTGGGCGTAGGTTCCGCTGTGGGCGTAGGTTCCGCTGTGGGGGTTGGTGCTGGAGTCGGCGTGGGCGTAGGTTCAGGCTGAGACGCGGAGACGGGAGTCGGTATTGCTGTGGGCGTGTTGGTTGGAGTCAGGGTCGGCGCCGGTGGTTGTGTCGGGGTATCGGTGGAAGTGGGCGGGATAGGTGTGTACGTTGGTATCGGCTCGGGTTCGGAGCAACCGAAGGAGATGATCAATAGAACAAGGCAGCCAAACGTAAATTGTCCAAAAGACGTTGCGAAGCCACGGGCTTGAGTTGCGATCATATCGACGACTCCGGAGATCAATATCGAGATTGAGATTATCTCTAAATGCTAGTTACCGCCTCTTGACGATTTAAAGTGCATTCGATGCGATTCATGGAGTATCTAGTCTTGGGCTGGTGTATCTCTGAAGCTACTGACTGAAGCAGATCGTGGAACTGCAAGGATAGAATCTGGGTGATGTCACAAGTTGTGCGGACCTATGCGCCTCTCTCCGTGTCGCCGTTCCTCTCGGATTTCGATGCGGAAGGCATTTTCGCTGCTTCCGGATCGAAATCCATCGCTGTCGTGGATGTCGGTTCCAACTCTACCCGTATGGAAGTGCTGGAACTCACTTCTGACTACGACCTGCGCGTGTTATCGGAGGTCAAGTCGCTGCTGAGGCTCCAAAGCCGTATGACTAAGGATGGTCGGCTCTCTCAACCGGCTGTCGATGATCTGACGCGGGTGTTGAGGGATTTCTCGGTGGTTGCCAAGGCTTCAAGAGTTGATCGAGTGAGCGCAGTGGCGACATCGAGTTTACGTTCTGCGGTGAATGGCAAGGATGTGATAGAGGCGATCCGTAGAGATACGGGCATGAATGTGGAGATTATCTCGGGATATGAAGAGGCGCGCCACGGATTTTTGGGAGCGATATTCTCGCTTCCTGTTTATGATGGAGTGCTTGTCGACATCGGAGGAGGTAGCGTCGAGTTTTCGTTTTTCGAGAGGCGCAAGTTGTCGCAGGTATTCACGCTGGAGCTGGGGGCTTTGCGCGTGAGCAACGATCATTTGAAGGGAGATCCTCCGTCTCGGTCTGAGGTCAAGGCGTTGCGTGAGCAAGTCAGATCGGAATTGGAGGATTCGGGGATTCCCTCGCTGTGCAGCGGTGCCACATTGGTCGGTACCGGGGGCACGATTCGCAATCTAGCCAAGATGGATAGGGCAATGCGTCGCAACGCGTTTTCACGATTGCACGGCGTCGTGATCAAGTTCAACCGACTGAAGAAGATCACAACTGGGTTGCGTGGTCTAGACAAAGTCAACACAGCACACGTTGCGGGGCTCAATCCGGATCGTGCAGACAGCATCTTGGGCGGTGCTTTAGTGATGAGCGAGATCGCCAGATACTTTGATCGGCGGCCCTTGGTCGTCTCGGGGCGCGGACTGCGGGAGGGGCTGGTGCTGTCTAGCATCATGTCTGAACCTCCTGATGTCGAAGATGTGCGAAGACGATCGATCTACGCGTTGGGCCGGCGTTTCGACACCTGGGATCTGTTGCGTGCCGATCGACGTGCTGCGCTGGTGAGGAAGATGACCGAGTTGCTGCCCGATGCTCTAGGAGACGAGATGTCGGCTTTGATGGTCTACGCAGCTAGGAATATCGACACTGGTCGGAGCATCAACTACTACGACAGATATCGACATGCTGCCAAGATAATCGAACAAGGCGAGCTGGGTGGCTTCTTGCATCGAGATATCGGACTAATGTCTGCCGCCATACGCTACAACGATGTCGAAACATTCACTCTGAACAGGTATCGTCCTCACATCACACGCAAAGACCTGCCGGTTATCCGACGCGCGGCCGTGATACTTCGGCTGGCGGACGAGATGGAGCGGCGTCTCGATGCGTTGCAGTTCTCGCGGATCGAGATGAGGATCGCCGGCGACAAGTTCCAAGTCAAGGCTCCGGAACTCGACGCTTGGCGTCCGGGTCGACTAGTTACGCGTTTCAGACGCGCGTTCAAGCTGGGATTCGAGGTAACCCCCTGAGGTCCAATTGTTGCGAAGATTTGTTCCTTCGAGCGGGACGGGATGCGTATCGTGTATCGCTCCAAGGTCTCACTTAAGCGTGTCGAACTTTTAGCCCCAGAGAATAGACGGGGTAGCCCGATTCACGTCGCAGGCAACGGAGCTGTGTCGTCTGTATCCAACTGCCACGATCGTATCAGAGCAGCCATCATCCTGATCCGATCGGCGTTGAGAGTGTCGTTGTAGAGATTGTGCATCTCCCACGGATCGGAATTCAGATCGAACAGCTCGCCCTGATCGTTGACGCATAAGTTGAGCTTCCATCGATCGGCAGTGACTACAGACCTCCAAGGCTGTTCGTTCAGCAGATTGACCAACTGGTTGCCTAAATCGCGGTCGCCGAGCCCGTTGTGTTCCATGAATATATTCACATCTGAAAGATCCGCTTCGCCGCTGATCACGTCGGCACGGCTAATGCCGTGCAATCCACCTGAAGGTTCACAGCCCATCATCTCCAGCAAAGTGGGAACCAGATCGATCTGGCTGAAGTTTCCCTCAACCATCCGTCCTCCTTCATGCATCCACGGAGCACGTACCATCATCGGCACCCTTGAAGCAGCCTCGTAGAAGGTTCGCATCTCCAGCATTCCGTGCGTGCCCACAAGATCTCCGTGCTCGCTAGTGAAGATCAGAATCGTTTTGTCTGCGATACCCGATTCGTCGATCGCCTGCACAATCCTCCCTACGGCATCGTCGACGAGGGTGATGTTGGACATGTATCCTGCGCGTAACCTGCGCCATCCCTCCTCAGTCGATGTGTCGAATCCGACCATCGCCCGATTGAAGATGTACTGTTCTCTCCTCACCTCCCATTGCTGCCTAACACTCTCGGTCGGGGCGTGTTCAAACTCCTCGCCCATGAAGAAGTCCGACCTGATGCGGTTGAACAGCGAATGTCCCTCTGGTCGACGCATGAAGACCGGATCGACCGGCAACGTCGCTGGATCATACAGGTCGTCGTAAGGCCCCCAGAAGGGAGGATGCGGCTCGAGCATGCTCACGTATAAGACAAAAGGCAGATCTTTGTTCCGATGAATGAATTCAACGGATTCATCGGCGAGATACGAAGCGATCTGCAACTCCGGAGGGAGGCCGCCCCTCATCGCATCGCTGAAGATCTGACCTCTTGGACGCAACGCATCCGGCTTTAGACCTTTAGAGAGCAGAAATTCGTGATAGGTGGTGTCGATGTCAAGAAGACCCTCGGATGAATATTCAGACCATAGCCCCTCCATGACACTCCGCCACTCATCAAAACCATGTTGCGCCAACACCTCGTCGCCCAGATGCCACTTGCCGTAGTTAGCGCACAGATATTGATCGGGAAGCATCTCCGCGATGGTGGGCACATCGCGCCGGAGTGAAAGCTTGTTGCGCGGCACTCCGGTTGCGTGGGGAAATAGGCCAGTCATGATCGACGATCTAGCTGGAGCGCAGACTGCTTGAGTGACGTAGCAGTTGCGGAAGACGACGCTCTCTTTCGCAAGGGCATTCAGATTCGGAGTCTGGATCCAGTCGTTGCCGTAACATGCCATGGTGTCGAAGCGTTGTCGATCACTGAATACGAAAACCAAGTTTGGAAAGTTTGCCATATCTGCCTCTCGAATCCGAGCCGCCGTCTCCTACGACCTCCGTCCCGATTATCACTCAATTCAGCCTACTCGACGGGCTTTCTCAGTGAGAAGAGCGAGGATACTCGGAATGATGTGAAGGAGCGATAACGATGGAAAGCGGACCGAAGGAGAAGCGGAGCAAAGCACAGGCTCGGAGGATCTGCGGAGCATCCGATATCATGGACGAACCGTGCCGTATCATGAGCCAGACTCGAATCTTGCTGCGACCGCCGATATAGGCGGAACCCAGATCCGCGCGGCATTGGTTGACAGAGACGGAAATATCATCAATCAGAAGAGCATGCCGACGGATTCCGAGCGCGGCATTGAAGATGCGGCGATGCGGCTGGCCGAGTGTGTACGAGAAACAGTCGGCGATGATACCGGCATCATCGGGATGGCAGTATCTACTGCGGGACCAATCGATCCATCGACAGGCACTTACGATCATCCGCCGAACCTCGTGGGCTGGCATGGAAAGACGATGAAGCCGAACCTTGAGCGTGAGCTGTCCATACCGGTCGCGATCGGTCATGATGCTACTCTTGCCGCGCTGGCTGAAACTGAGTTCGGTCCTTTCAAGGGTGCTGGAACGTTGGTCTACGTGACGATAAGCACGGGCATCGGAGGCGGAATCATCGCCAACGGGGAGATGGTCACGGGCTCTACCGGGCAAGCCGGAGAAGTTGGTCACATAACCGTCCGAACCGATTCTGAAGCCTTGGCATGCAATGTGGGCTGCCACGGCTGCTTCGAAGGGAACGCATCCGGGCCCAACATAGGGCGGATGGCTCGCATGGCAGTTGACGCTAACCCCGGCCGAGGGACGGTAATGTTGGAACTCGCAGACGGCGACGTTGAAAGCATTGATGCCCGTTGTGTATTCGAAGCCGCATTATCGGGAGATGAGTTGGCGGGCGAGGTCGTTGAGCAGGTCATCGAAAACGTGGCTCGCGGTCTGGCGAGTCTCTTGAGCATCTTCGATCCCGACGGCTTGGTGATCGGTGGTGGAGTGGTGCACAGCCTGAGCAGCAGGTGGGACGAGCTCACCGACGCGGTGCGGCTATACGCTTTGCCTCGATATCAGACCAGAGGCTTGCCGCTCTCGATCACAGAGCTGGGAGACGATGTGAGCCTTCTCGGCGCATCGGTGCTCTCCTTCAGAAGATTCGGATGATGCCCACCATATAATTTCGTTTAGCGTCGGGGAGTGGCGCAGCTTGGTAGCGCGCTTCGTTCGGGACGAAGAGGTCCCGGGTTCAAATCCCGGCTCCCCGACCATTTCCTCGCAATATCGTCTGTTGCTCTGCGAAGCAACTGCGGCTATGTTCTACCACCTCTTCTTGTACTGTGTCCTGTGTCGAGGTTTCCGTCTTAAGTGAAGGGGGAGCAAAGCGCAATGAAGTGACCTGATAGATGGGATTTCTCTAGATGCCCCGAATCGAAACCGCCGCGCCTCATTCACATGAGGCGCGGCGGTTTGCTTTTCCGGTGCTTATGCGGCCGTTAAACCGCGTGGGCACTTATCACTGGGTCGACTTTAGTCTGGTCGTGATCTTGAGGAACTCCTGCTGCCAAGGGTGAAGCACGCCGTAGTTGTCGTCCTTCGACGGCCAGCCTTCCCAGTACTGGGTATTGCCTAGGTGGCGGATGATGAGCTGCGACACGTAGACATCGGGGAGCTCTTCGAACCAGATCTCCATCGCGTCCTCGAATAGCACCATAGTCTGGGGATCCGTCGCCTCCAGCTGTGCCATCTGGTCTACTATGGCATCGAACTCCTCATTGCGCCATCGAGCGGTCGCCCATGGGTTGACTGGCGGCTCGCCGATGTCTCGGAACGTGGCTGACGAGTAGAGCGAGAGCATGTAGTACGGATCGGCACCGAGAACTCCAGAAGGTCCTTTGCATCCGAACTGGTAGTCGCGTTCACCGCGTCCGAAGGCTTCTCCGGTACCCGGGCTCTGATCCATCTCAGCCTCGAATCCGGCATCTTGGAGCTGCCTCACCATGTGTACCCCGTAACGGGCGAGCCATGACGGGAATCCGATGCTCATCTGGATCGTTTCGCCGTCTTTTTCCCACATGTCGTTGCTGTTCTTCTCGTATCCGGCAGCGGCCATGCGCTGATCGACCAGATCGTAGTGATCCTGCGGATCAAGGCTGTGCTTCTCGTAGATCGGCTGCAACACTTCTTCGAATGGATCGAACCACGAGTATGGAGTGATGGGATGGTATGCGAGGCTGCCGGCGCCGCGTTCAGCGTTGTCGACCAAGGTTTCACGGTTCAGCGCATAGCTGAGTGCCCAGCGAATGTCCTTGCTGTTGGCGGCTGGACTGTCGCCCGCGTTGTTGATGAAGAGCCCGATCGGGCACCAGTCCAAGTATCCGTACGGCGGGTCCTGCTTGCTCCAGCTGACTACATCCGGGTTCTGCTCGAATACGTCCAGGAGGGTATCTACCGGCACCATGCTCATGGCGTCGATCTCGTTGCGGATGATCATCTGAGCCCGTGCCGATTCTTCCCGCTGGGGTATGTAGACGACTTTTTCGATATCAGGGAGCGGCTTGAAGCCGGCTTCAACGGCCCACCAGTCGTTGCGCCTCACGAAGACTTTCTGCTCGGGGGATGCCTCTACCAGCGCAAACGGCCCGGTTGATATGGGCCAGCCCTGATCAGGGTCGTAGAAGGTGAATGTGAGCGGATCCTTATCTTCCCAGATATGTTTCGGCAGTATGTGCTCACCGAGTCCGTGGTTGCTGGTCAGAGTATTGACCCACCAACTGGGAGAAGGCGCGCCCAATGTGAACTTTACTGTATGCGTGTCGACTACCTCGACGCTCTCCATCAAGTGGATTTCAGCGGTGTGGACCATCGAATCTTGATTTTCCTTCACGGTGGCGAAGGTGAATGCCACATCATCCGCGGTAAATGGTTCGCCGTCGCTCCACTTGATTCCCTCACGAATGGTGAGGGTTACTTCAGTGAAGTCGTCGCTCATCTCCATGCTTTCGGCGAGCCAGAACTCGGTTTCACCGGATAGCAGGTTGAACATGATCAGCGGCTCTGCCATCGTCTGTAGAGGTCCGGTGTGCCATCCGCCGACCCCTCCGGGCACGTAGTTGTTGAAGTTCTCCCAATCGGGATACCGACCGTCGGATCCGCCGCTCATCACGATCAGAGTCTTCTCTCTGGGTACGGTGTCTGGATCAATGGCATCCATCATCGCCTCTTCGGCGGGAGCTGAAGTAGGCTCGGGTGCAGATGTGGCGGTCGCCGGAGCCGATGTCGCTGTCGGCGGTACCGATGTCGCGGTGGGCTCTTCTTCGCTACAAGCGATTGCGCTCGCGGCTACCAGAGCCATCAACGATGCGATCAGCACCGCATAGCGGATCAGCCCGATCTTATTTATTGATCTTGATTTCATATAAATCACCACTCTTTCCAACCAGGTCCTGAATTCGACATGGTCTCATATGCTATGCTGATTTCACGTTTTGGCGGTTCTACCACGTCAAAAACGTGTCAATGACTACGGATTTTACACTTTTGCGGTGTGATTACGTCGCGAGATGCCGAATACTATATCTGGGATTTTATTAGGTCAGATACCGGCTGAAGCGCCGGGCAACCTGCGGCCGAGATGACTGCCGAATACCTAATTAAGCGCATCGGGGTGTTTATCTTGGTCGTGTGGGGGGCGGCGACATTCAACTTCGCAGTGCCGCGCATCGCCGACGTAAACCCCATCGAAGAGCGAATGAGCCAGCTCGCCTCGCGCGGCGCCGTGTCCAGCGGCAACACCGAAGCGATGATCAAAAACTTCGAGAAGCGCTTCGGACTCGACAAGCCCATCTGGGAGCAGTATGTTCGCTACCTATGGAACTTCGCACGCTTCGACTTCGGGTTCTCAATCGCATACTTCCCGACAGAAGTCAGATCCGTGATCGCCCGTGCGCTGCCTTGGACGCTCATTCTCGTCACCGTCTCCACGGTCATCTACTTCTTCATCGGCATCGCGCTGGGTGCGCTCGTCTCCTGGCCAGGAGCACACGGCTCAGTCAAGGCCCTGTTCCCTCCTGTCATGGCGCTATCTGCGATTCCCTACTATCTGATCGGGATCGCACTCATATACTTCTTCGCCTTCCAATTGGAGTGGTTCCCATTATCGGGCGGATACAGCATCGGCACCTCGCCCGACTGGGACTTAGACTTCATCCTTGATGCCGGCCGACACGCTATCCTACCGGCATTCGCGATAATCCTCGCCAGCATCGGATTCAGTGCCATCGGAATGCGTGGAATGATGGTCACGACGCAAGGCGAGGACTACATGCTGCTAGGCGAAGCCAAAGGCGCGAAAAGCTGGAGGATATTCCTCTGGTACGGAGTCCGCAACGCCATGTTGCCGCAAATCACTGCGTTTGCGCTCTCACTCGCACACGTCGTCTCCGGCGTCGTTCTAGTCGAGGTAGTCTTCTCCTATCCGGGCATTGGCGCGACGCTTCTTCAGGCGATTAGAAACTTCGATTACACGCTACTCTACGGAACCGTCTACCTCACAATCCTCTCGATCGCCCTTGCGACCTTGATACTTGATCTCACATATCCGAGACTCGACCCTAGGATCACCTACGCGCGGCGCAACTGATAGCTGCACCCTTCCTTCTCCGACACCCTGAACTAGCAATGGCAACCGAAACCGCAGCACCTGTCCGCGCCGGCGACATCACGCTCGCATTTGCCTCGAATCTGATGAGATGGGTGCGGCAATATCCATTGCTCTATGCAGGACTGCTCCTGCTCATCGTCATGATATTCTTCGGTCTAATCGGTTCGCAGTTCGTCGATCCAGAGCTGGCGCGTGCTGGAACAACCGATATCGATCTTGATCCTTGGCAGACCATCGACTACAGAGTCAAAGGCGAAGATAGATCGGCGTTCTCGCTGCTCGGAACCGATAGCCAAGGGCGTGATGTATGGACGTTGACCGTCATCGGGACCCCGTTGACCATCTACGTGGGATTCCTCGCGGCACTGATAGGAATGACGATCGGCACCGTCCTCGGATTCGTCGGCGGTTTCTACGGAGGATTGTTCGACCACATTACCCGAAGCATCGCCGACATGATGATCACAGTGCCTGTGCTGATGATCCTCGTCGTCATTGCAGTCACGTTGAAAGCATCCATCGATGTGACTCAGCAAGCACTGATAATCTCTGCTGTCGTGTGGATGTGGCCGCTCCGCACGATAAGAGCGCAGGTATTGACTATGCGCGAGCGCGCCTACGTATCAGTCGCGCAGATTTCAGGAGCCAACACCTTCGAAGTCATCTTTTTGGAGATGCTGCCCAACCTGCTTCCCTATCTCGCTGCCAGCCTTGCGACGGCAGTCGCCGCGGCAATGCTTGCCACAATCGGAATGGACGCTCTAGGACTTGGTCCTCAGAACCAAGCCACTCTCGGCAACACGATCTACTGGGCTCTCTTCTACTCGGCGCCGCTGCGCGGCATCTGGTGGTGGTGGGCACCGCCGGTCATCGTCCTGGCGTTGGTTTTCGGCAGCTTGTACATGATCACAGCCGGCCTCGACCCAGTCGCCAATCCGAGATTGCGGAGACAGGTTTGACCATCACTCAACTGCCTGATACCGAAGCGGATCAGACTGCCGATTCGGCATCTTCTAATGAGTCTGCTCTGGTGCTGGAAGACCTGAGAGTCTCTTACTTCACATCCTTGGGTGAAATAAAGGCCGCCGACGGCATCAGTTTCACTCTCAATCCCGGCGAACGAATGGGTTTGGTAGGTGAATCTGGCTCTGGAAAAACGACTACCGCGCTCGCCTTGATGCGTCTCATCAAGGCACCTGGGAGGATAGTCTCTGGGACCGCCACCGTGGATGGCGAAGACCTGATCTCGCTCAGCAACGAGCATATGCGCCAAGCCAAACTATCAAAGATCGCACTGATCCCTCAAGGTGCCATGAACTCTCTGAATCCGGTGGCGAAGGTCAAGAATCAGATCATCGACGGCTTGCGCGATCATGGCATCAACGAATCTAGATCGCAGTTCGACAGGCGCATCGCCGATCTGCTCGCGAAGGTAGGTCTAGAGCCATCGGTCGCCGAGATGTACCCGCACGAGTTGAGCGGCGGGATGAAACAGCGTGTCACGATCGCGATCGCCATCTCCATGGGTCCCAAGGTCATCATCGCCGACGAGCCGACGAGTGCGTTGGATGTAGTGGTTCAGAAGCAGATAATGGAGACGCTCGCCGAGCTGCAAGAGGAGCTGGGCGCGGCGATACTGCTGATCGGGCACGATATTGGATTGATGGCTCAGTTCGTCGACCGTCTCGGTGTTATGTACGCGGGGAGGATGGTGGAGTCGGGATCGTTGCGCCAGCTTGTCCGCGATCCCAAACATCCCTACACGCAACTGCTCATAGACAGCCTGCCATCGCTTGAACGGCATGACCGCAAGCGAGGCGACCTGCGAGGGATTCCAGGCACCGCACCCTCTCTTTACGCGCTGCCATCCGGCTGTCCATTCCATCCGCGATGCCCGCAAGCAATGGAGAGGTGCAGCATCGAAGAGCCAGATCTCAAAATTCTAGAAACGCCGGCAGCCGGAAGCCACCAACGCGAAGTGGCGTGTCTACTCTACTGATCCGACTCAACTGAAGCACTCCGATGTCTACTCTTGTAGAGCTCCAAAACGTATCCAAGATCTTCGGCACTGGCTGGTTCAGCAAGAAAACCGTGGCGTTGCGCGATTTCTCGATGAGAATAGACGACGAAGAGCCCACGATCACTGCCCTGGTGGGCGAGAGCGGCAGCGGAAAAACCACGTTGGCACGCATCTTACTCGGCTTGACTCCCCCGACTACGGGCCAAGTCTTGTATCGCGGGGAGGATCTGCGATCCCTTAATCGAGAAGACCGAAGATCGTTCCGGAGAGACGTGCAGGTAATATTCCAAGATCCCTTCGAGGTGTACAACCCCTTTTACAAGGTGGACCATGCGCTTCATCTACCGGTCCGTAAAGCCAAGCTGGTGAGTTCCAAAGAGGAAGCGGTAGAGAGAATCGAAGACACGCTCCATCGCGTGGGACTGAATCCCCGCGACACTTTGGGTCGGTATCCGCACCAGCTCAGCGGCGGGCAGCGTCAACGAGTGATGGTCGCGCGGGCGTTGCTCCTCAATCCCAAACTGATAGTCGCCGATGAGCCCGTCTCCATGGTTGATGCATCGCTCCGTGCCACGATCCTCCAGAACCTCCGCGAGCTCAACACGGAGTTCGGCATCTCGATCATCTACATCACCCATGACTTGACCACCGCATATGAGATCAGTGAAAAGATCGTTGTGCTCTACCGGGGGGCGGTCGCTGAAGTAGGAGACGTGGTACCGATAGTCCAGACTCCCGAGCATCCCTACACCCGACTCCTTATCGGATCGATCCCCATGCCCGACCCAGACGTGCACTGGCAACAGGGATTGGAAGTGGCATCGCCCACGGCAAGCAGCACTGTTTCAGCTCCCGATATCGACTATGGGGGATGCCAATTCGTGGATCGATGCCCGCATGCCATGGATATCTGCGAAGAGGCACCGCCACTCTATCGGACCGCCACGGGCCGCGCTGCCTCTTGCTACCTATACAGGGAACATCCAGAGGTTGAACTGGCCGAAGCCTACTGACGAGACCAATCCTTCGGCAGGATCAGGGCTAACAAGGTGGTGTTGCACCATTTCCGTATCCTTGAGCCTCAAATGACTGTTGGAATACCGATCCAAAAATCCTTACCAGACAGGCTCTTCCTCGCGCTCGATCTTGTCCTCATTCAGGTCCATCCCTATTCCGGGTCCCTCGGGAACGTGGATAACTCCGTCTCGCGGCTTTATGGGCATTTCTAAGAACAGCTGGTGGATCTCGTTCCACTTGATCAGGTATTCCTGATATGGAGTGTGGATCGGGGATTGAGTCACCGAGACGTGGATACCCGCGGGCGTAGAATGTCCGTGGGGTATCGTGATCAGATCAGCCGAGGTGGCAAGTGCCATGATCTTGAGAGTTTCAGAAATCCCTCCCGCCCAGTAGATGTCCGGCTGCAAGACATCTAGTGCTTCGGCATCGATGAACCGCTTGAACCCCCAGCGGGTGTATTCGTGTTCGGCACCTGATATGGGTATGTTCGTCTTTTCTCGAATTTTGCGATAGGAATCGATGCGATCGGGCATCGCCACCTCTTCGAGCCATCGCGGGGCGCAATCCTCGATCGCGGCGGCAAGTTTCACGACATAGTTGACATCCATGGACTGCCAGCAGTCGAGCATGATGTCATCGTCGCCGCCGAGTGCTCGGCGCAACGTCTCCACCATCTCCACATTCTGTTTGAACCCGTCGGCACCAGACATCGGGCCGTGTCTGAAGAACCACTTCTGTGCCTTGTATCCGAGCGACTGCGCCCACTGGGCACGCTCTCTTACCAGCCCCATGTCGGTGACGTTATATCCGAGCATCGATGCATAGGCTGGCACCCTATCTCTCGTTGGTCCTCCCAACAGCACATACACAGGCACATCGAGCACTCGCCCCTTGAGGTCCCAGAGCGCGCAGTCGACGACTGAAATCGCCATCATCGCCTGACCGTGTCGTCCGTGAACCTGCGATCGATGCATGATGTCCCAGAGAAACTCAGTCGCCAACGGGTCCCGCCCGACGAGCAGATGGGTCAGCTGCTTAGCGACTAGGAATGCGACGGTCTCTTCGACTGGTCCGCCAATGCCGATCGCGCCTTCGTCGGTTTCGATCTGGACGAAGTAGGCATCGTGCTCTATCACATCTGCCCTATGCTGATCTGTCGTCACACCGGCCCTGCGTACCGAACCCTGAAACTCTTCATAGACATCGAGAGGAGTTACGAGCCGATCCTCCCAAAAGGTCCCGTCGGTCTCTAGCACACCGAACACGTGCCTGATCCTCACATTTTCGATCTTCATTGCTTTACCTCGAAACTCAGATTCGAATCAGATGTACGGAACTTAAAAAGCGGTGCTGGATCGGGCCTGCCGAATCTCTTCGCGCGTCCTGCGCGCCTTCCTGATCAAGTACCAGGTGACGCCCACAAAAACGAGCGACACGCCGACCCACAGTATCGTTCCTAAAAGCAGGTTGGAGCCTCCCCTTGATCGATCGAATACCTCAGTCGCCAGCGTCAAGGTTGCCGAACCGTGGTCGGGATGCTCCACAACCACATCTAGGGCCCAAACACCGGTATCTTCGACCTCAAGCCGTCCGACGTAAAATTCTCTATCGGCCGGGGAGTTGAGTGCCGGAGCCACTTGGCGAGCCCCACGTTCGGAGGGAGTGCCGTACACCCGCACCATCGCATCGGGAACCGAGGCATCGCCATCTGCGGTATGTACCTGCACCGCGATCGACAAAGTTCCTAAGATGACACGCTCTGGAGACTGCTGGACGATCAGACGATAAGGACCGACAATCTCGTCTGCGATCTCGACGAACGGGCCCGATGTCATAGTCAATGACTGCGCATGAGCCGTCTGTGGAGCATATACGCTGGTGATTGCAACGACCGCGACTGTATAGAGCGCGATCAGCATCGCCGATACGTGAAGTGATGATGAACGAAGGGATGACATTCAACCTCAAGGATATATTTTGCTAACTTAATTCCATACTGGTTCATCTCTCTTCTTCGGGCGGCTTAACGCCTCGAAATGCCGCGTAGATCGCGAAGTCGTAGGTCAGCTTCAAACCCGCGGCGATTAGCCACGGCGCCACCGTCAGAGCACCGGACCACAGCAACCCCGTGACCGTTGCGCTAGGGATTCTGCCCAAGCCGCGCCCCAGATTCGCAGCTCCTGCCATAACCGACTGCTCATCCGGCGGTGTGATCGCCATCATGTACGACTGCCGGGTCGGCACATCCATCTCATCGAACAGAGCTCGTAGAACAATGAACGCAACGGCAATGGCTCCATCGGGGGAGAACGCGAATAATATCAGCATCAAATTGCTCAGAACTTGGGAGAATACCAGCGTATTCAACAACCCGACCTTTTTTGCAACCCACGGTGCCAGTGCCAGAGAGACCATGTTGGCACCTTGTGCTACAACGAAAATCATGCCGATAGCGGCGACAGAGATGCCGAACTTCGTGAAGAGCCAGAAGCTCAGGAATGACTCGAACAAAAGCCCTCCGGCGAACGAATCGAGTGAGAATAGCCCAGATATCGTCAATATCTTCCGTCGAGATCGTGCCTTGAACGGGTTCACCAGCCCGATTGATGGAGTGCTATGGACTGGAGCCGCCGGAACCGGTTCTACGGCCTTTGACAGCAGAGCATAGACACCTGCAGCACACATATTTGTCCCCGCATATACGTATAAGATGAGTTTGTACGCGTCGATCGGCTCCCAGGCATAGTTGGATATCAAGAAGGTCGAAAGGCCTGCCAGCAATGAGCCGGCGACTCTCCCCAGAGACGAGGACATAGTCAGGTAAGAAAATGCCCGCGTCCGATTTTCAGCGGGTACAACTCGTGTCAGTCCGATTTGCTCTAGCTGTAGCATCGCTCCCCAGTGCACTCCACTAGCCGCGTAGGAACCGACGAATCCTCCGATAGCCAATAGCCAAAAATTGTCCGTGACGGTCAACAGCACGCCCGTCGCACCCGTAATCGCAGCGAGCCATATCGACCACGTCTTGGTTGAGACGCGTCCGGTCGAGATCATCACCAGAACCGATAAGACGAAGCCGCCGGCAAGACTGATTCCCAGAAGATCGCCTATATCGGTGTTACCGAAGCCGACGGTGGACAGAAATATCATCGCGAGTATCGCCATCGTCCAACGAGCACCGTCCCTCAGAAAGCGGCCGAGGTAAAAAAGCAAGGCATCGCGCTGGGCACCCCTTCGTATCGCTGTGGCGTTCAAATCAAGTCCAGGATCGATCTCGTGATTGCTGTTTCAGGATCGTGCGCGACATGGCGCGCCAACATAAAATTCCAACATCGATTCATCAAGTTGTATCCCATCCCTGCGGCTCTCGCTGGCAAGCAACTAACTCATGCGATAAGGAAGGACAGATGTCGTTAAAGGATCGGATCGGTTTCGACGCCGGCGGAACCAAGCTTGAAGATGCCCTCGAGTACGCGATCGCCAACGACTTCTACTTCGTCGATTTCAATGCTGATCGCGGTGCCAACCATATGGACACCTGGAGTGCCAATCGCGTAGCCGCGGTTCGAGACACATGCGAAGGCAACGGCATCTCCATCGGTCTCCACACTTTGAGTGCCGTAAACGTTGCCGAATACTCTCCCTACGTTTCAAGAGGCGTTGAGAACTACATGCGGGCATCAGTAGACCTAGCGAACAGACTCGGTTGCCGATGGACAGTCGTGCATGCCGGCTATCACTTCACCTCCGACCCTGAGGAGCGACTGCGCGCGGCTATTGCACGGCTTCAAAGAATCTCGGAGTACGCCGCCGACACTGGGCAGCGAATCTTGCTCGAAAACCTTAACTATGAGCCGGAACATGCAGAGGTGCGCTACCTAGCCCACACAGTCGAGGAATGTGCCAAGATATTTGATGTGATACCCCCTGAAAAGCTGGGCTGGGCGTTCACCGTAAACCACGCCAACCTAGTTGATGAAGGAGTAGATGGATTCTTGGACGCTTTCGGGATCGGACGTATCGGTGAGGTTCGTCTCGCTGACAACATCGGCGACTATGAAGTCCACATGATTCCGGGCGAGGGTAACATCGACTTCTCGGGCTGTCTCAACCGTCTCGAATCGGCGGGATACAGAAGCCACTACGTAATGGCATATGGAGACGACGACGAGAAGATCGCCTCCCGCGACCATCTCGCATCACTCATCTCTTGAACTTGATCCAAATAGGAGCTTGAAATGGCAGACCAGACAGGCATATCGCCGCACGGCAACTCGACCAGACCGCCCGCCACCGGCACAAGGGGAATGGTCGCCTCGGCCAGCCAGCACGCGACCGTTGCCGGGCTTCGAGCACTACAGGATGGAGGCAACGCGATCGATGCGGCTGTCGCAGTTGCCGCGGGATTGAATGTGGCAGAGCCGTACATGTCGGGAATGGGCGGAGTCGGTATTGGTCTCCTTTACATTGCGAAAGAGGATCGGACACGGGTACTCAACTTCTCGGGCCACGCTCCTAACAACGTCGAACCTTCATCGATGAGCCGCGACGATATGGAGTTCGGACCTCTCACGCCGCTGGTGCCGGGCAATATCGGCGGATGGCTAATGATGCACGACGAATATGGGACGCTCGACCGAAGCGCGGTGTTCTCGTACGCCAGCGGATTGGCATCAGAAGGCATCGCGATGTCTCCGGTCATCGCATCGACGGTAGCAGACATGACTCCGAGAATCGCAGAGCACACCGAAGACCGATCTAAGTTCCCACTAGTCTTCGATGCCGCAGAGACCGGAGCATTGCTCAGACAGCCCTACTTGGCTGATAGTTTTGCAGCAGTAGTCGAAGGGGGCATCGAAGAGTTCTACGAGGGCGACCTCGGCGATAGCATCTGGGAAGGTCAGAAAGCCGTGGGCGGAGTCATCTCGCGTGAGGAGCTAGCAGCCTACAGGCCTGAGTGGCAAGATCCGCTCTCCGGCAACTATCGAGGATTAGAGATAAGGGTACCCAAGCCGAACTCGTCTGCCTTCCAGATCTTGGAGACCTTAAACGTACTCGATGGCTACGATCTCGATCACGACTCGGTGAGCACTCAGCATCTTCTCATAGAAGCGGTGCTGAAGGCTGCCGACGATCGCACCGTCCACTCCGGCGACCCCAGATTCGTCGACATCCCGCTGGACCGTCTGCTCTCGCATGAGCACGCCGAAGAGATTCGAGACTCGATCGATC
The DNA here is from genome assembly GCA_965214735.1 of Dehalococcoidia bacterium. Lineage (GTDB taxonomy): Bacteria > Chloroflexota > Dehalococcoidia > Lucifugimonadales > Lucifugimonadaceae > Bin127. The sequence goes on from OZ243977.1 coordinate 264,638, forward strand.
CGAACCGCTTCAGCGGCTTCCCGCCGGAGAGATGGAACCGATCGCTAGTCGAGCAGCTGCCGGATCCGTGGGTTTCTTCAACGGCATCGCCGATGACGACTCACTTCGCCACCGCCGACAGGTGGGGCAACGTCGTGACGATCACGCAGACGCTGGGCGGCGGCTTCGGATCGGGAGTCGCCCCAAAGGGCACGGGCATCTTTCTCAACAACATGGGCAAATGGTTCGACCTGAACGAAGGAAGCCCCAACGATCTCCGCGGCGGACGCGCTGTCGACTTCGTCATCGCTCCGGCTCAGGTATTCGATTCGGATGGTAATTTCGTCGCTTCTATCGGGACGCCGGGCAGTTACGGCATACTGCATACGACTGTGCAGATCATGCACCAGTTCATCGATGGCGGATTGAACATTCAAGAAGCGGTAGAGGCTCCCCGTTTCCGTTACTACGACAAGGGTGTCCTATACTTCGAGGCTAGGTTCGACAGTGATCTTCTAGGCGCGCTGGAGTCGATAGGGCACACTCCGGTCATGTTGCCGCCGTACACTGCCGCGGTGGGCGGCTCGCACGCTATTCACCGCACAGAACACGGTACCTTCTTAGGAGCTGCCGATCCTCGACGGGATGGATTTGCGCTGGGGTGGTGAGCAGCAACGGCTCGTGCAAACAACCACTCCCCACTTGCGGTGCTAAAATGTTGCAATCCGCGCGTAATCGACCGTCTGACAGTTGATGAGCACCCAGGCAATTCTTCCTCTTTCTTCTACGTATCCTCGACGTAGAACACGTTTGTCCGACTTTCGTACGGTCGATCTTTTCGCTGGAGTGGGTGGAATGAGCCTTGGGTTTCAACAAGCAGGTTTCGACCTTGTAGCAGCGTACGACAATTGGATCCGAGCCACCGAGGTCTACAACGCCAACTTCCGGCATCCGATTCACGAGTTTGATCTTTCCAACATTGCGGATGCGGTTGATCACGTCGCCGAATATTCGCCTGAGGTCGTGATTGGCGGTCCGCCATGTCAAGATTTCTCTAGCGCCGGCAAGCGGAAGGAGCAAGAAAACGCGAGTCTAACGGAATCTTTCGCCGTAATCGCTACCGCAGCCGATCCGCACATCATCGTCATGGAGAACGTACCTAGGGGACGCTTAAGCCGAGCGTATCGCCGAGCACGCGAAACGATGAAAGGTAGAGGTTATGGAATAACAGAGACGGTGCTAGACGCGAGTCTTTGCGGTGTGCCCCAAAAACGTAAGCGCTTCTTCGTGATCGCCATCAGGGATGAGCCAGATGGATTGCTTGGCGACTACTTCGCTGAGGAGCCCGCTTGCTCACCGCTTACTGTTGCCCAGTACCTGCGCGACGAAATCGATATCGAGTACTACTACCGACACCCTCGCAACTACTCGAGGCGCGCCATTTACTCCATAAACGAACCCGCGGCAACAATTCGAGGAGTCAACCGCCCAATTCCCCCGAGTTACCCTGGCCACCACCTTGATGCCGCACCTAAAACCTTGGCAAGGCCGCTAACGACGTACGAACGCAGTCGTATTCAAACTTTTCCTCAAGATTGGCGTTGGAAAGGTACCAAAACAGATATCGAACAAATGGTCGGAAATGCTGTTCCAGTCGCTCTCGCGAGATTCGTTGCCGAAGGGGTGAAACTCGCTTGTCTGTGAGCGATCCATCACTATACGGGATCGAAAATTCCAATCGTAGCGGTGATGATCTATGGGGCAAAAACCAGTTTAATTCCACTTTCCCAGTCGCTCTGTGCTGTTACATGAGGGATTGCGATATCCCTCCTGTTTATATTGCCGTCAACTCCAATTTCTCAAGTCGTACGACCGACTCCGAGATTAGCATCACTGACGTATTCGGAACTGATGCAACTGGTGATCAGGTCAAGTTCGACTTCGAGTCTGTGTATGAGCCTGCCGACCCATTCACTTATGACGACCTCGAGGCAATTGACTTGGTTACTCGATTGCCGAACGGAGAACCATTGAAACCGCTCGAAATCAAGCTGACAGTCGTGCCAGACAATTCCACTGCGCGGCTTTCTCAAGACAAATGGAGCCCCGAGTTAGTCGTTCGACCCATCACATCGGCATACGCAACCATTCAAATCGCTCGTAGAATCGTCTCGGCAAACCTAGATTCACATATTCGTTCTCTTGTCGAACCCTTAGCTCAAAGAATCCAAGATTGGAACAATCAAACTGAAATACTGAGCATTATTGATGAAACAGTTGAAACTCTGAAGCTGGTCTCCACTTCCGTTGCCGATCTCCAAGCTCCATTCCTGATCCAGCCTATTTGGAAGACAGTGGGCAAATCTCCTCAACTGGCTGAAAATTGCTTCGACGTGTTTGTGTGGTCTGACCTTGCGATTTGGAAACTGATCATCGACTCTGCCGCGAAACGTCGTTCAGGTTCATTGAGCCGTTCCCAGAGAGAGTGTGCTCGGACATTACGATGCCTTTATGGATTGATCACAGTCGGACGGGTGAGCTACTCGCAGATCTACCGTGGCATGGATCTCGGTAACCAGACTGACAAAGCATTCGCCCTTGGCGGCAGGGTCACAAGCACATATATGCGACACCCGCGCCTAGAGGTCCCAGCAATGACCAGCAAAGTGTTAAGAGCTCTGATTCTTAACGGTGGCGAAGCCAAACTCAGCCCTGAGCGACGCTTCGATGCCACCGTCTATTTCACTTGGGGAGGTTTAACGACCAACCCTTAAGGAAACCCATCGACATGTATCATTTACCCCAAATCTCCGCCACCCACTCACACCTCATCCGAGATCCGAGCACCAAACCATGCCTGCACTTACCAAAGAACAACTGGAACACTTCGACGAGTTCGGATTCGTCACGGCGCAGAGCCTCATCGATCCCGAGACCGTCATTGACCCCGTGATCGACGAGTATGCCGGGGTGCTGGACACACTGGCCGATGATCTCTACGAGCAGGGACTGATCAACTCTATCTACGAAGATCTGGAGTTCGGTGACCGCGTCACGACAATCTACGCTGAGTCCGGCGAGGTCCATAACGGCTACTTCGACTTCTCACTGCCGCAGGGAAGCGTAAAGCCAGATACTCCGTTCTGGGCCGGTCCGGCGGTGTTCAAAGCATTGACAGATCCAAGTTTGCTAGATGCGGTCGAGAATTTTATAGGTGGCGAGATCTACTCGAATCCCGTCCAGCACGTACGCATCAAGGTGCCCGAGCATCAGTCGCCTAGAGACGAGAAGGGTGAGGTCAAGTTCGGAGTCACCCCTTGGCACCAAGACTGCGGAGTGGTGAATGAAGATGCCGACGAGACGCTGATGCTCACGGTCTGGTTCCCGCTGATGGACACCGACGCTGAAAATGGCTGCCTTCAGGTAGTTCCGAAGTCGCACCGCCAAGACCTGCTTACACACTGCCCGGGCGGCAAAGGCGGACTACAGAGCGGACTCCAGATCCCCGAAACTGAGTTTGACGCTCCTACCGCGATCCCCGTTCCTCTCAACAAGGGGGATGCATTGTTCATGACCAAGTACACAGTTCACTCTTCGTTGCCGAACAATAGCGATCGCATCCGATGGAGCTTCGACCTGCGTTACAACCCGGTCGGTCAGTCCACTGGCCGAGAGATTTTCCCCGGATTCGTGGCTCGCAGCAGAACTAATCCTGAAAACGAACTGCACGATCCTGTTATTTGGCACGAGATGTGGCGAGATACACGCGATGCGCTTGCCCGAGGCGAGGAACCTCAGTCGTTCAACCGCTGGGACGGCTCTGACCCGGCTTGCGCTTAATACTCTCGAGACGTGTGAGAGCGCAGTAGAGGAGCCTCAAAGTACTTCGCAGTGCCCCACCGCCAAACGATGTTGTGGAGACCTCTGTATAACTCACAACTCGGTCATTCCCGCGAAAGCCGAAATCCAGAGCATGCCCTCGTGATCGACACGAGGGGCAGTGCATACGAATGCCGAGATTCTCGGCGTAAAGCGGTTCTCTGATCGATGCGATGATGGACTGGATGCTATTCAGTGGCCCGGAGAGTACGGTACTCCTTTCAGCAAACCGGCACTGTGCATGGCATCCCACTCGTTGAGGAAGATAGTGTTCCACTCGTCGGTGAGTTTGTTCTGTAGCATCTCTTCGAATATAGGCCAGAATACGATTATTCCATCTGCTCCGTCGCGGATCGCAGCATATGCAGTGTCAGCGGAGCGGACGAGCGCGGCAGTGATGTAGGGACGCTGGTCCCATCCCGAGAAGGTGTCGCGAAGCTCTCGCACGAGTTTGGTCGGGTCACCGGATACATCTCGATAAGGTTCGCAGAAGGGCAGGACATGGGTCGCCCCGGCTTGTGCCACGGCTGTCGCTTGGTTGAGTGTGAACACTGTCGTGCAGAACGTCTCCACGCCTGCTCTTTTCAACTCGGCGAAAGCACCCAGAGCGTTTACTGTGCATGGGATCTTAAGGATGACCTGATCGGACATCTTCGTGAAGACCTCGCCGACGTCCAGTAGCTCCTGTGTGGAGTGTCCGTCGATCTCGACTGCAACCTTCTTGTCGGTGATGTCTAAGTAACGTTGGATGACCTCTGTCATCTGTCCGTACTTCTGGACCATTTCGTTCAGCACTACGGTGTTGGTGACGATGCCTGCCGCGCCGCGCGACATCCATGGTTTGAGGTCGTTGGGATCGCCCGCGAGCCACACCGCGGGCCCTGAGCTGGAGGTGCGGTTCATTTCGGCGGCGCCCAGACTCTGAGGCATCTGGTCTGTTGCGCCGTTGGTGGATTGTGTTGTCTGCTGCATTTCATGACTCCAAATAGGTCTCGGGTCAGGCTTGAACGTTAGGCGTGTCGAGTATGTAGTTGGCTTGAAGTGTAACTTGATTATTCTTTACGCAGCACCGCGCCCCTACAAGCCGTGCTAAAGCGTCAACGAATTATCTGAAATCTACGGTTCCAAACTATCCGTCGTCTGGCTCCGCTCCGTATCTGCCCGTGCGGCCTCTATCAGCTTCGCTAGATCTTCACCCCTGCGACTGGAGACGAAACATATCCTTGCACCGACTTTATCGTCGTGCACAGTGATCTCGACGCCGTTCGTGATTCCGATCATGGTCCAAGATCGTCTGGATGATGGTGCGAATATATTGCCGTGTCCGCCGTGTCGCATGATGTTGTGCGATGCGGGCGCGGCTGATGCAATGGAGTCCCAGGACCAGGAATCCCCGGCGCCTAGGATACCCAGCTTCACTTCGATTCCATTTGCATCGGCTCTAATGCTGAGCAGAGTAGCATTGAGCATCGCATATAAGATGAGGACGGCACCGATCGCGAAGCTGATGAAGAAGATAGCCGCTTCGCTGCCGGTTAGCAGAGGATCATCGGTGAAGCTGCGGATTCCCACGGCGGTCAATCCGCCGGAAGAGATCCCGAGCATTATGCCTAGCAACACAAACACACATCTTGGCGCGCGCAGATACTCCTCGAAGAGCGTCTGCCTTGTAGAACGAGCCATATCTTCTAGAAGCGCCGGTACTTCAGGTATGCCTGTTGAGGATCCATGCCGTTTAGGATCATCGATCGCAACTCATTCTCCTCGCTCATCACTTCTTGGACGTGGCGCGCGACATCCGAAGCCAAGCGTCGGGGAATGATGACGATGCCGTCGCGATCACCGATGACGAAGTCGCCGGAGGTGATTTCCACGTTGCCGATTGTGATCGGTTCTCCCATCGTTTCGATGATCCAGCGCGCCACGATGTCTGATGGCGTGAGATACCGGCAGAAAACAGGGAATCCTAAGCGGAGTATGAAATCGGTGTCTCGATTCCCGCCGTCTACGATATAGCCTCTGATGCCACGAAACTTCAGGGTTTCTGCGGATAGTTCACCCATGTGCGCGATTGTGGAGTCGTTGGGTTGGCAGACCACTACAGAGTCTGGAGGTGCTGCGCTTAACATGCCAGTCCAAGAGAGCAGCGAGTCGTCCTGTGAGACGCCGTCGACGATACTCCCGCTGCACGTCCAGATCCTGCCGACGAGTTTCGATTCAGGATCTATCGGACGGATCTCCGAAGGCAAGGTGCAGTTGGCATCTCCGAGCTCCCTCACGGCATCGTAAACCGCCCCGGTGTAGGCGGTTCCCAGCACTGCGACTATCTCTTCTTCGGTGAGTGGAGTAGGCATCATCTATAGCTGCTTTTGCTTTGATCTGCGCCGTTGTCGCTGGCAGATTCTAAATCTTGATCTTCGCCATAGTTTGCGTGTCGATCTGCCGCCATGGCAACCCTACTGAAACCACTCGAATAGACATAACGCTCTTCGCCAGAGAACTCGAACGGGACTACGTTGGAGTGGGCTGCAATATCCCGTACTCTCTCGGTCCGAGCCTTGACTATCGCTCTAACCCGCTCCACCGCATGCGCCGCAAGGTCCTGATCCTTGACTTCATGTTCCCAGATCCTGATCACTTGCCATCCTCGTTGCTGAAGCTGATCGGTGTTGTATCCATCTCGCTCAACGTTACGCTGGAACTTGGCTAGCCAGTAGTCATGGTTACGGCTCGGCATGGTCCCGTGTTCGGGGCATCGATGCCAGAAGCATCCATCCATGAACACGACAACCCGCGCCGTCACGAACACGATGTCGGCCTTGACTCCGCGTCGATCCAGCCGAATGTAGCGATCTTTTCGGAAACGCAGTCCCACCCGATGCAGCATGCTGCGCAGCATCACCTCCGGCTTCGTGTCTGCACGACGGTTCGACTTCATCGAGCGACGCGTAGCGGCATCGCTCGCCGGAGGAATCGCGATTTGCCGTTGCTGTTGCATGATGATAGTTTAGTGCGGGCACGTGATATCCACTGGAAGCGATGCTTGTCGCGTATGTAGCGCAACGAAGAGTTCTCTATCGTTGGTGTGGCATATACTCTGTGGAACGATATCGCAAGTTTCAACGCTTGGCTGTTTTCCGTCCGATGCGATGAAGGCTTATTTACCTAATCGTGTTCATTGGAAGCGAGTTGAATATGGGATTCCAGCTCAGATTCGTCGATCTTTTCGCAGGAATCGGTGGTTTTCGTCTCGCAGCCGAATCGTTGGGTTGGCATTGCGTTTTCTCCTCTGAAATTGATGAACACTGCGCTAGTGCTTATGCGGCGAATTTTGGCGACAAGCCTTTCGGTGACATCCGCCTATTGGATGGTTCCGTGGTACCCGATCACGACGTTTTGATGGCGGGCTTCCCTTGTCAACCATTCAGCATCATCGGAAAGATGAATGGCTTGCAGGACACCCGCGGCACGCTCTTTTTTGAAATTGAGAGAATCTTGCGCGCAAAGCGACCGATGTGGGTGGTTTTGGAGAATGTCAAGCAGTTAGTTTCCAACGATGGCGGTGCCACGTTAAACACAATCGTGCGCTCGATGGCGAATTTTGGCTACAAAGTTGACTACGCAGTGCTCAACGCACTCGAATTCGGCCTGCCGCAAAAGCGCGAGCGTGTGTTCATAGTAGGGAATCGGATCGGAGCTCGTTTCGACTGGGACCGCTTGGAACGATCTAAGATGAAGAATCTCGATGAGATCCTAGACGAGAACATTCCTTCCAAGTACTTCGTCTCTGAACGCATCAGACGCAAGCGCATCAACAAGCACGTGCCTGAAATCAGTCCTTCGATTTGGCACGAGAACAAGAACGGACACATCTCCTCATACCCTTATTCCTGTGCTCTCCGCGCAAACGCGTCCTACAATTACTTGCTGGTAGATGGAATTCGCCGATTGACACCTCGAGAGATGTTGCGGCTGCAGGGCTTCCCAGAGAGCTACAAAATCGTGTGTTCCGATGCTCAGACGCGTAAGCAAGCCGGCAATGCCGTGGCAGTTCCCGTCGTGCGGGCAGTGCTGGAAGAGATATCAACATTAGAAGGACAGCACATCGTTGCATCAGCCTTGTATCAGACAAATGAACAGGTACACGTATAACGTTTACACGTATAACGTTAATCGGCTACGCCTAATTTCGAGATGAAATAGCCCATGCTACTCGTTTGGCGACCGTCCAGTAATGAACCGAAATATTCGAGTGGCGTTACAACCGGAATGACAATCTAGAAGGACGTGATGTCGACACAGGCGAACACACATTCTTCAGCCATTGTGTCGACGGTGAAAGCGATCGATACATCCGCATACTCCGGCGCGCGGTGGCAGTCTGCGGCATGTATCTGATGGTCAGTGGCGGCTATTCCCTCCCGAAATCATCTTCGATCCGCACAATGTCATCCTCGCCCAAGTAGTCTCCGGTCTGCACCTCGATTATCTCAAGCGGCTCCACTGAAGACGGATTCTCGATGCGATGCCTGTGAGTGCGCGGAACGTATATAGATTGCGACGGCCCCAACATCTGCTCTTCGCCCTCGATAGTCACCCGCGCGATGCCGCGTGCCACCGTCCAAGTCTCCGCGCGATGCCGATGCCACTGGTACGACAGACGTTTTTCCGGTTTAACCGTGAGTCTCTTCACCTGAAAACCTGGCCCGCGGGTCAGGACTTCATATGAACCCCAGGGTCGATCTTCACGCTGCCCAGATCGAAGGCGTCGCCGGGAGCGGCTACCGGATAGCGATTGTTCGAGATTTATCTTTTCCATGTGTTGCTTAGCGTCTGTTGGTTCGGATGAATGTTGCTTTTACCTTCGTGTACCCGTCTGATCTTCGCACGGATGTAACCTTTCCTTATCTAACAGGCTCGAGACCCAGTTAAGACGAAGGTGCCATGACTTCAAGCTCACACTCAGATGAACGCCCCAACGTTCTCTTTATTCTCACAGATCAGCAGCGTCAAGACTCGCTCGCATGCTACGGAAACGACTGGATCGAGACTCCGAACTTGGACAGCATCGCCGACCGCTCGTTCGTGTTTGACAACGCGTACGTGACGCAACCCGTCTGCACTCCCAGCCGCGCGTCGATCATGACAGGTCTGTACCCGCACGCGGTGGGTCTGCATCGCAACAATATCCCGCTGCCTTCTGACTGCCCCACGATCGCTGAGCTGGTGGACGAGAACTACTACTGCGGATACTTCGGCAAGTGGCACTTGGGCGATGACATGATTCGGCAGCACGGCTTTGACGAATGGATCAGCACCGAAGATTTTCATCGGACCCGGGTAACTAAGCGAGAGTATCGCTATGTGGAGGCAGATTATAATGACCACCTTCGTAAACATGGCATCGAACCACCCGCCATTAACAGGTCTTACGAGAACTGGTTCGCGCTTGCCGGATTGACTGAGGAGCAGACTCAGGCATCGTTTCTCGGCGATCGGGCGGCTGAATTCATACGGCGGCATCCCGAATCTGCGACTAACGACATGCCGTTCATGCTTTATGTCTCGTTCTTCGAGCCGCATCCGCCCTACACGGGACCGCTTAACGATCTTTACGACCCGCAGCAGATCACCGTAGGACCAGCTTTCCTGAAACGTCCGGACGAGGGGCCGTTGCTGAACCGACTGCGTGCAGATTACTACATGGCTGGAAATCTGAATCCGCTGGGAATTGACGATTACCATGATCTGACCTCGGAGGATGGTTGGAGAGGACTTCGTGCGAAGTATTTTGCGAACGTCACACTCGTGGACCGTCAAGTTGGGAAGATGTTGGGGGCTCTGCGAGAGACGGGGCAGTTCGAGAACACGATCATCGTGCACACAAGCGAGCACGGTGAGATGGCGGGCGACCATGGCATGCTCGAAAAACGTTCGATGTACGAAGAGGCGTCGAGAGTCCCGCTATTTATCCGACTTCCCGGTTCCGATCCCGATTCTGCTGGTAATTCGGAACGGGTGCCAGGATCGGTCTCGCTGGTAGATCTTGTGCCGACGCTGCTGGAGTTGACGGGTTCAGCCTCTTCAGAAGAGATGCCTGACCACCTGCAAGGGCAGAGTCTGGCTCCAGTCCTACAAGGTGAATCTGACTTGAGCGAAAACGATGTGTTCGTGCAGTGGAACGGGATGGGAGATCGGAATTTGGGCACGCCAGAGATAAATCGAATGGCTTCGATGCCTTGGCGCACCGTCATCACACCTGATCGATGGAAGCTGAATCTCTGTCTCGCCGACCAGTGCGAGCTCTATGATCTGAACACCGACCCCCACGAGCTTATGAACCTCTACGACGATCCATCGCACCGAGACCGCATACGTGACATGGCGGCGCGGATCAGGATCTGGCAATCAGAAACCGGAGACGACGCAGATCTTCCAGATGTATAGAGAATGGCTAAGGTTTTCAGCCCAACACGAACTGCCACACAACGACGATCAGCACCGCCAGAATCCCGTAGAACGGCCAGATTGAGAAGGAGCGCATGCTGGCGAATACTTCGTTGCCCGTCGGTTCAATGACGTAGAGATTGCTCCCTTTCAACTCGCCAGCATGAAGCTTCTTGACGAAGGTGCTGTATGAGTTTCGAAACCCCCGCTCAAGAGACAAGTAGTAGGTATCGAGGATCAGGAACGCGATAGTCGGCACTAGAGCGATGAGGGCGTAGTTAGATTCTTCCAGCCTTGCGATGAGCACAAGCGTTGCCGCGACTAGCGTGACGCACCACGTCTTGCATGACGCGGTGTTAGCCGCCATCCTCGAGATGACATCCTGCACGATCTGCAGATGTGCCAAGACTGCGGGGGAGTTTGGGTCCATCTTACTTGTAGCTTCCTTGCTTGACAACGGCTTAGAAACCATCTTACACACCCTGATACCTTGCGGATATGTCCTTCGACAAGCTCAGGACGAACGTTTTTCCGATTACGTCTTCCGTAGACTCAGGACGAAGGTATTTTCAACGACATCTTCCTCAGTCTCAGGACGAACGTATATCCAACTACATCTTCCGTGGGCTCAGGACGAGCGCCTTCCAAATTGTGTATTCCGTTCATGCTGAGCCTGTCGAAGCATGACTTGGCGAGCCAAACGCCATTTTGAGATAGTTTCTTAGCCCGATATTGCAAACCATGTACGGACTTCCAACATCACTCCAGCTCCGTCCCCTCGCTCAGGATCGACAGGTATTCGTCGTAGACGTAAAGCCGCCCGCGTCGTGCGTTTGTGATCTCACGTGCAATGCCGATCTCGGTCAGTAGCGTCATCGCCGAGGAAGTCGCCGAAAACGACAGTCCCGCTCGATTCGAGGCCTCGCCTAGGGAGAGAACAGGTCGCTTTGTCAGAGCCTCTTGAACTCGCAGTGCCGAACCCGCACGACGTCCGTGATTCTCGATCTGTTTACGATGGGTCTCGAAAATCGACTTCAATTTCTCATACTGGAGATAAGCGTCTTCGGCGGTTTCTCGCACACCATCCAGAAAGAACATCAGCCATGCCTCCCAATCCCCTGTCAACCGCACCTCGTTCAGAAGTTCGTAGTACCGCATCCGATTCCGCTTGAAGTACAGGCTCAGATATAGGACCGGGTCGCTCAGGATGCCGGCATGGCACAACATGAAGGTGATGAGCAACCGTCCTACTCGTCCGTTGCCGTCCAAGAAGGGATGAATCGTCTCAAACTGCACATGCGCTAGCCCGGCCCGCACCAGTGGCGGTATTCCATCGTCTTCGGTGTGCAGAAAAAACTCCAACGCGCCCATGCAATCTTCCACATAGGTGTGCGGTGGCGGCACGAATACAGCATTCCCTGGTCGTGAACCGCCGATCCAAACCTGCGAACGTCTAAACTCGCCGGGCATCTTACCGCTGCCGCGCCCACGAGAAAGCAAGACACCGTGTATCTCTCGGATCAGCCGATTCGACAGCGGGAAGCCATCGCGCATACGCTTCAGTCCATGCTCGAGCGCGGCGACATAGTTCGAAACCTCAACCACATCATCAGTCAATCCCGCAGGCGTTTCTGCCAACTCGTACTGAAGCAACTCTGAGAGCGATGACTGAGTACCCTCGATCTGTGATGAGAGTACCGCCTCTTTACGCACGTAGGCGTAGACGAACAGATCTGGATCTGGAAGATGCAACGATGCCGCATCCAAACGTCCGAGAGCCAGCATCGCTTCAGCCAGCGATTCCAGCACTTCGTCCTCAACCCTTACCGACGGCGAAGGCGGCAACGGATTCGGGATGAACGAGCGCACCTCTTCACCTGCGACTGCTGAGGTGATGTAGCTTCCTGTGTTTGTACGTTGCAAGGGGAACGTGTCCTATTTCGACTTTCGAAATAGCGTCGCCGTTTATTTCGAGTTGGGTATCAAATTGTAACAAGAGCATCAGGCCAACCAAAATCTACGACCGCCAAGCGGGGCCGGCATCCCTATTCCACAACTCGGAATAAAGCCTCTCGTTATTTTGAGTTGCCTATTAAGTCAAAAATGAGTAGCGTCAGCATATGCGCTCCGAGCGTATCCGACGAATCGTCCCAAGCATCACTCCTGCCCTAGAAGCCGTGAATGCCCCACACGCTGAAGTCTTTGAACTCCGCGGTGCCATGGTCGTCGTCCGCGAATGTCCCGAACATCACGCTCACATCTCCCGCTCCCTGGACTGAACTGATGTCGACGTCTCCAAGCAACTCACTGTTCACATAGAGGTAAGCCACACTGCCCACAAAAAAAGACTTCAAGATGATTCGATATGGGGCTTTTCACGTCAACACTGTCTGAGAAACCACTATCAGAATCATCCCATTCTCCGCCTGCAGAAGTAGCGTGGGACATGCTCCACCAAGTATCTTTATTTACTTGAAACAAAAGGTAATCGCTCTCATAGTCATCGCCTCTATACATGCGGAATCCGATGCCCATGCTCCAGTCTTGCAACCCTTGGGGAACTTCGAAAGTTGCTCTTCCATACGCAAGCGATACATCAACATCTGCCTCAGTTATAGCAATATATGAATCAGATTTTGTCAACTCACCTGAAGTAGGCCCGTGCAACTCCACAACTTCAATTACAAGTACGTCATTAAATTCAATACTTTTCCCAGAAATGCCACTTCCGTTTACGATTTCTGTTGCAAGACGCAAAGCTCCACTTTGATGGCCACTACTCACATCTAAGTCCGTAATCAACACATTGTTGATGCTCAGCCACGCCCGATCATCTATCACGTACAAAACTAGGGCGTGTTAACACTGGCGCAATGCCTCTGTTATGAGTGCGAACATGATGAACCCTGTGAAGATCACGTCCAGCTTCTCGAAGCGTGAGAAGATGCGTCGGAAGCCCTTCAGCCGGCGGAACAGCCGCTCGATCTCGTTGCGCCGCTTGTACATCTCGCGGTCGTACTCCCACGGATCGATCCGGCTCCGGCGCGGCGGAACCACGGGGACGAAGCCCAGGTCCAGCGCCAGCTGGCGGCTCTCGTCGCCCTCGTATGCCCGATCCATCAGCAGCCGCGGGCTTCCGAGCTGCGGGCCGAGGCGTTCGAGCAGCCGGCGACCCTCCGGCGCGTCGTGTGCCTGTCCCGGCGACAGGGAGAACGTCACGGCCGTCCGAGCATCCGCGGCAGCCATATGAATCTTGGTGGTCCAACCGCCCCGGGACTTCCCGATCGACTGGGGTCCGTTTTTTTAAGGCCCCCGTCCCGTCCGGATGCACCTTGACGATGGTGCTGTCCAAAGAGACCGCCTCCAGCTTGACACGCACTATCTGTTCTCTCTGAAGGTGTTCGAACACCCGGTCTAGAACCCCCTTCTTCGACCAGCGGTTCATGCGGGTATAGATCGTGTGCCAGTTGCCGAACCGGGCCGGCAGCCCGCGCCACTTGCAGCCGTGCTCGGCCACATACAGGATCGCGTTCAGAACCTGGAGGTTCGGGACGCTGACGTTGCCGCGCTGCACAGGCAGGTGCGGAGCTATGCGTTCGTATTGAGATTCTGTGATTTCCATGCGGAAAGCGTAGCACAGATCCACACGCTAGTGTTAACACGCCCTAGTGTGTTTTTCCCACCGGAAAATGTTTTCAACTCAAAAGCTGAACCAGTCTTGATATCATTCCATTCACCGTTTCTAACCGTTGAATATGTGTATTCGCCATTTGAGTCAATCCAAACCAAGCTAAACTCTCGCACATCTTGCCTACGAAACATAAATCCAAAATCCCAGTCGCCAGTCTGTGTCGAATACGGCACTTCAAACTCTGCAGTCACAACGAAGTTCCTAATGTTATCAACCAAAGAAAGATCAACTATGAAATCTCCACCCTCAAATTCAAGACTACCCTGCTCCAAGAAGAACGGCTTATACTCCGGATTCGGAGTTGCAGTTGGGACAGTTACCGTCGATCTACCAGTCTCAAGTTTAGGCAATTCCTCCAACACTGTCTTCGTGGATATAGCGAAGCCAAGATTGTTCATATCGCGTCCATCGGGGCTCGTGTCGACATAAAAAAACACTACGCCAACTACTTCACCAGCACGGTTGATTAGTGGGCCACTGCTGTTGCCGGGGTTCAATGCTGCATCGGTTTGAACGACCCAAGACCTTATGCTCGAATCGTATCCAAACGACGACACAATGCCAGCGGTGACGCTCATAGCGGTGATCACGCCGTCTCGATACGGAAATCCGAGAACGACTACCTCGGTCCCGACGTTCAGTTCAGCATCGCTAGCGAACTCCAATACTTGCCAATCCCAGTTGCAGCAAATCGTAACGACAGCCAAGTCGTGCACATCATCAACGCCTACGACCGTACCCCTCTGGCTCATCTCGCTTCCAGTGATATGCACATCAACATTTGGATTGCCTGAGACCACATGTTCGTTGGTCAGGATCCATGCTGTGCCTGTGCTGTCTACTTTGTAGATCCAACCTGAACCGCCGCCATTGGGTGGGCGGATTTCCACGACGCTGTTCCGGGCGAAACTCGTCAAGTCCTCAGTGGTCATTGCATCGACGACAGGAGTTGGTGTGTCGGTCGGTAATAGAATCGGTGTGGCAGTTGCGGTTGCAGTGTGAGTCGGAGTAGCAGTAGCTGTGCTGGTCGGGGTAGCGGTTGCCGTTGCCGTGTTAGTTGGGGTCGCAGTCGGCGTATGAGTCACTGTTGGAACTGTCGTATTTGTGGCAGTGGGAACTGGCGTGTTAGTTGGCGTAGAAGTAGGTGATGGCGTACTTGACGCGGTTGCTGTGGGAGTATCGGTTGGTACGGCAGTCGGACTGGGTGTGCTTGTTTCTGTCGGATCGGGTGCTGGAGTAGGTGTGAACGTGGGTTCTGGTGTCCACGTTGGCACGGGAGTGAATGTAGGCACCGGAGTCCAAGTCGGTGCAATGGTGGGTGTCGGTTCAGGTTCGGGCGAAGAGGAACAACTCAAGGCCAACATCATGGTTGCCCCTAGACTCAAGCAGACGACAATTCCAGCCTTCCAGAGAGCTTTGAATGTATCCGCGATGCTCGATAGAGGATGCCTGCTATGAGAGAGCAACATGGCATCCAAGGTTACTATCAGGGGTGTCGCTTACAAAAGGTGATTGACGTGAAATCGACATCTGATGACCTAGATGCGCTATGTGTGCAGACCAAGAAGCGGTCCATCGGAAGTTACTGTTCTCATCTTGGCTGACACTGTTGAAAAACTCGGAGTATGCCTTGATGTGGAAACGTCTTACTGGCGGTCGTTGCTTGAATCCATTGCGATTCCTCGGCTTCGCTCGGAATGACATGGGGTTTTGCAAGGTCTACATGATCAAAGCGGAGGCGTGTAGACCGTCGCGCTCGGCATGGTGTTACGCTTGAGATTCATGTTCAGATCGTTGCGCCAGAGCTGATATGCAGGCCAGACGCGCCTCAACAGATGCCATCAGCGATGGCTACTCCAGACTCTCTGGAGATTTCCAGCGATCGGTGCTGGGCAACGGCGTCAGGGTGATCACCAGTCGGCTACCGTACACCAATGCGGTGAGCATCATCTTTCTCATCGGTGCCGGCTCACGCTACGAGAGCGATGCGCAGGCGGGAGTCTCGCACCTGTTCGAGCACATGTTGTTCAAAGGGACGCCGTCTCGCCCTCGCCCTAGAGACATCAGCGGCGCAATCGAGAGCGTCGGTGGGTCTATAAACGCATTCACCGATCGGGAATGCACCGGCTACTGGTGCAGATTGGCGTTGCCGCACTATCGGACTGGTATCGAGGTGATCGCCGACATTATCCGTAATCCCTTGTTCCGAGGTGAGGATATCGCTCACGAGAAGGATGTTGTGCTTGAGGAGATCCGAGCGTCGAACGATTCACCGAGAGCGAAGGCGGCGATGTTGCTGGATGCGGCGCTATGGCCGGATCAGGCTCTGGGACGTGACATTGCGGGAAGCGAAGAGACTGTGATGGCGCTTACTCGGGATGAGATGCTGGCGTATCACGACCGCCAATATGTGGCGCGCAATACCGTCGTGGCAGTGGCCGGGAATATCGACCACTCGGAGATAGTGGATCAGGTCGATATGCTGGTGGGCGATTTGCACGACATCGATCCGATAGAGAAACACCCCTTCGTCGATAACCTCGAAGGGCCTTCTTTGAACTGCGAGCCACGCGACTTGGAACAGCTGCACATCGCGATGGCTTTCCAAGGGATCGGGATCGATGATCCTCGAAGACATTCGTTGCGGATCATGTCGATCATATTGGGCGGCAGCATGAGTAGCAGGCTGTTCGAAGAGGTTAGGGAGAAGCGCGGGCTTGCTTACGGGATCGGCAGTTCGATGCACACCTTGACCGATTGCGGGTCCTTGGATATTGATACCGGTGTCGACCCCATCCGGGCGAAGCAGGCTTTGGATGTGATTCTGGGTGAGGTATCTAAGATGCGGGAAGGCGTGACTGAAGAAGAGCTGCATGATGCGCGTGAGTTGGCGAAGGGACGTTTGTTGTTGAGTATGGAGGAGAGCAGGGCGGTGGCAAACGATCTGGCTGTGCAGGAGCTGTTCAGAGACGAGATATCGACGTTGGAGTTTCGAATACGGGAGCTGGATGCCGTGACTCTCGATGATGTCAAGAGCGTGGCAAATGACATAGTTCGTCGCGACGGCTTCGCGATGTCGGTGGTAGGTCCATTCGGCGACAGTTCGGAATTTATCGAATCGCTACGTATCGAGTGAAGCGGAACTCAGCGTTCCTGCTTTACGGTAATGAAGAGGTTGTGCGTGGGAATGGCGGACTGTTCTTTAACAGTTCTGGGTTATGTGATATTGCGATAGCGTATCCTTCATGTCATGATGAAGTGACTCGTCGCGATTGACGCGCGAGTCTTGTGACCCAGCCGAGGGAGTGAACCCAAGGATGAAAACCCGAGCATACATTCTCATCGAGACATCGGTCGGAAGCACCGCGCAGGTCTCCAAAGAGCTGAAAGAGATAGACCAGATGGTGGCGGTCGATATGGTGACTGGCCCGTTCGACATAATCGCCGTGGTAGAGGCTGACAACCTGATGGATATCGGTGCGATCGTAAGCACGAGGATGCACAAGGTGAGCGGGATCGTCAAGACGATCACCAGTCTAGCGGTTACCGCCGACTAGCTTCACTGGCACTCGCCGCGCAAGAGCTGCGGTCGAGGGAGTTTGTTCGTGCGATTTGAATTCAGCGATGAAGAGCTCGCGTTCGCGAGCGAGTTGAACGAGTTCTTGGATGAGGAGCTACCCGAAGGCTGGGTAGGCCCGCCGGACGAATCGACGGACGAAGGCTGGGCGTTGTACGAGCGGATGCGTAAGGCGCTGGCTGAGCGCGGGTGGCTCACGATGTCGTGGCCCGTGGAGTATGGCGGTCGGGCATCGTCGCCGATGATGAACCTGATATTCGCCGAGGTCATGTCTTATCGGCGTGCTCCGGGCAACGACAGATTCGGAACTAGGATGCTGGGACCGACTCTGATGACGTTCGGCACGGAGGAGCAGAAGCGCAAGTATCTGCCAGACATTGCGGCAGGCGGAATCCAGTGGTGCCAAGGGTATTCGGAGCCGAATACGGGGTCGGACCTCGCATCGCTTCAGACCTTCGCCGCCTTCGACGGCGAAGAGTTCGTCATCAACGGGTCCAAGATCTGGACTTCGCTCGCGCATCGGGCAGACATGATGTTCATGCTGGTACGAACCGATCGAGATGCGGAGCGACACCGAGGTATCAGCTTCCTACTCGTGGATATGAAGTCGATTGGGTTGGAGGTGCGCCCGATCATCAATATGGCGGGTGCGCACAGTTTCAACCAGGTGATATTTGACGATGTTCGTGTTCCAGCCGAGAACTTGGTCGGCGAGTTGCACGACGGGTGGAACGTCGCAATGAATCTCCTTAACTTCGAGCGTGGAAACATCGACTACGTTTCGTGGGCGCGCAGGGCTTGGGAAGAGATTCGCGACTATGCAAGGACGACTCGCCGATATGACGGCATGTTGCTCATTGACGTGCCTGAAGTCGGCCGACGATTGGCGGAGTTAGAGACAGAGATCGAGATGTCGAGGTTGATCACTTACGAAGTGGCTTGGCTACAGTCGCAAGGTCACCCTCCCTCGACTGAAGCCAGCATGTGCAAGATCGCGGCGACTGAGGCGAATGTCGCGGTGCTTGATTACGGCTTGGAGCTACTGGGCATGCCCGGGCTTATCGAAGATCCTGGTGAGCACGAGAACCTTAAGGGCAGGCTGTTCAAGATGCGGATGTACAACACTTCTGGTCCGATCTTGGCCGGCACCAACGAGATTCAGAAGAACATCATTGCGTATCGGGGTTTAGACTTGCCGAGAAGGTAAGGGATGTTGGAGCAGGGGATGGATTTCGGCCTCGATGAAACACAAGAACTGATCCGCGCCAGCAGCGCTGAGTTTCTCTCTGATCGCGCGCCGATGGACTTCGTTCGTGCGATGGCAGGAGATGAGCGCGGGTTTACGGAAGAGTTTTGGCGTGAGATAGGCGAGTTGGGTTGGCTTGGGCTGGTGGTGTCCGAGGATGTCGGCGGCGCGGGGATGGATATGAGCGATATGGCACCGTTATTGTCCGAGTGGGGTGCTGCGCTGACTCCGGGTCCTTTAGTCGAATCCAGCGTCGCATCGGCTGGTGCGATCGATCGTTTCGGATCGGATGAGCAGCGGAGGATGTGGCTGCCTGCGATATCGTATGGCGAATCGATTGCGATTCCAGCTTTGTTCGATGCGGGAGGCGGGTACGCCGCGCTTGAGACTCGCGCGTCTGATACATCGGACGGATGGGTCATTAACGGCAAGAAGCAGTTCATCGGTTATGGCAACTCAGCGGATCTTCTGCTGATTCCTGCCCGAACCGACGCTGGGATGACGGTTTTCGCGGTGTCGATGAGCGAATCCCGAGGAACGTTGGAGCGTGAGACGGTGAAGATGGCATCTGGTGTTCCAACCCTCGATATCGAGTTCAATGAAGTGGAGCTGCCGGCAGATTCAGCTATTGGTGAAGTGGGCGGCGGTGACATCGTGCTGAAATCGATGATGCTGCATGGTTCTGTCGCTCGCTCGCTGCAGATGGCAGGTGCTGGCGGAGCAATATTTGATATGACCCTTGGCTATGTGAAGGAGAGGCAGCAGTTCGGCAGGGCGATCGGAGCGTTCCAAGTGATTCAGCACTATATGGCGGACATGTCAATCAAAGTGAAGTCTGTGAAGCATCTTGCGAACAGGGCGGCATGGTCGCTCGCGACGAACCCTGATTCAATTGCGACTTCACGGCTTGTTTCGCAGGCGAAGCTGGGCGCGAACAAGCTGATCCCGGAGGTCTGCTGGACAGCGCATCAATCGCATGGCGCGATCGGGTTCACTTGGGAGCACGACCTGCATCTCTACACGAGGCGCGTGCTTTCATGGCGAGCAGAGTACGGTGATACTGAAGACCATGCCGACCGATTGGCTCGGACGATGTAAACAGGGATGGTGGGGAGATGTCAGATTCACCAACTCAACCCGATTGCATCTTCTGCATGATCGCGGATGGCGATATTCCCAGCACCAAGGTTTTCGAGAACGATACGGTATACGCGTTCGAAGATATCAATCCCCAGGCACCGGTGCACGTCTTGGTGATCCCTCGTGAGCACTTCGATCGTCTCCACGAAGCGGCCGGCGAGGATGTCGAGATTCTTGGCGAGGTATTGAAAGCCGCTGGAGAGGTGGCGGATATCAAACGGATCGCTAAGAGGGGCTACCGGGTAATGTTCAATCAAGGGTCGGACGGGGGCCAAGACGTGTTCCATCTGCACGCCCATGTTTTGGGCGGCAGGCATCTCAGCTTCAAGGTTTAGCCGTCTGCCATCGATCTGATGTATCGACAGATCTACCACGAACGGGTGCCTGTCGAAGGGTGTCCGCCGCGCGTAGAGTAGCGGCTCGTTCCCAAGCCTGAACCGCTCAACGTTCAGCGGCTATTTGGCTCGCTCCATCAGGATCGTCACACCCATGTCGAGATACTTGTTGCGAAGGTCGGGCTCGTAGGAGCGGTAGCTGAGTTTCGTATCAGAGCCTTGCAGCTGCTTAACCACCTCTCTCACACAGTCGTCGTCGGTCTTCAGACGGTGATCCGGATTCATCTCGCGGTCGAAAGAGAGGTCGGCCGGCCCCCAAGTCAGGCAATCAACGCCCGGCTTGGCTAGTTCCCTTGCGCTCTCCATAGCCTTCAGACTCTCGATCTGCATGCAGAGATAGCCGTTCTCGTTCCAGTACTTGGCGTACTCAGGCCTGTCCCAGTCTCCGTTAAAGCCGTAGCTCGTGCCGCCGATCCAGCTGCGCCTGCCTTTAGGCGGGAAGTAGAACCATCTGAGAGCTTCGTCGACGACGGCAACATCCTCGACCAGCGGTATTTCGATGCCCAACGGCCCTAGATCCGCGATGTTTCCCACTAGATAGGCATGCCTAGTGTGCTTGATGCGGAAATGGACGGGAATCCCCACTTCGCTAGCAGTTGCGCAGAACTCGACTAGCTCATGCTCTGCAAACGCGCTATGCTGGCTGTCGCAAGCAACGAATGCGTAGTCGTCCTTGCCGAGAACATCTTCAAGTTCTCCCTTGGTTGCCGTCATGGACACGCCGACTCCGATCAGTATGTCGCCGCGTCTGATGCGTTCCTTCAGTGG
Source organism: Dehalococcoidia bacterium (assembly GCA_965214735.1). GTDB lineage: Bacteria > Chloroflexota > Dehalococcoidia > Lucifugimonadales > Lucifugimonadaceae > Bin127. The sequence goes on from OZ243977.1 coordinate 285,760, forward strand.
TGTGTCGTTGCTCACTGCGCTCTCCTAACGATCGTCAAACACCCGATGCGTTTCATCAGTCAAAAATGCCGATCTGCGACTGTATGCTAATCCATCGCGGGCTAACGTGTGCAACGGACATAGACTTGAAAAAGAGACGCTAAGCGCTAATAGGGAGACGTCTAGATGAACGAGTTGGCGAAGATCTACTCGACAGGAGAGTTCGGTACGGATTCGGTCGAGGAAGCGGTGCGCGAGCGGTACACAAATGTGGCGGCACGGGGTGCTTCGTGCTGCGACGGCGGTTTATGTTGCAGCGATGGTGATGGTTCTGAATCAGTAGCGGCGCGGACTCTCTACAGTCTGGATGAGTTGGACATCGTTCCCGAAGCAGCAGCGGCCGCTTCTGCGGGTTGCGGCAATCCGATCGGACTTTCCGAGGCGAAGGTTGGCGAGACGGTGCTCGACTTGGGCAGCGGCGGAGGAATCGACTGCTTCTTGGCGGCTGAGGCGGTTGGCGAGACGGGCAAAGTGATAGGTGTCGACATGACGAATGCGATGATCGATCTGGCACGCCGCAACGCGACGAATCTAGGCGTGCCCAACGTAGTCTTCAAACTCGGCAAGATCGAGGCGATACCGGAAGTGGATGAGAGTGTGGACCTCGTGATCTCGAACTGCGTGATCGCGTTGGCTCCGAACAAGGACCTCGTGTTCGACGAGATCTTCCGCGTATTGAGAAGAGGCGGGCGGTTTGTGATCTCTGACATGGTTGTGACGGAGGAACTGCCTGACGAGGTGAGGAGTTCCGCTGAGGAGTGGGTGTCGTGCGTCGGCGGTGCCGACCTGCTGGATCGTTACTTGGATCGGATGCAGCGTTCGGGATTCGTGGATGTGGAACTGCTTGCTGATACGTCGATGCGAGATAGAGAGAACGGTGAGCCGTGGGCGAAGTCCGTGCGAAGCGTCACAGTGCGAGGCTGGAAGCGGAAGTAGCTGAAAATGGATGGCATAAACAGATAGCTTATGGGTATATGAGAATTTACCGACAATCATGCATGTGTTCTTGAAGAACTGTATATATTGCAAAGAAGAAAAACTTATATTCGTGTAATGATGCCAAAGAATACACTTGGTGCCGCCTATATGAATACAAAGCATCTGCCATACTGACGAAAATGCCGACATCTAATGCAGATGCTCCGCTCCAGACGCAACTGAGTCCCATGCGCTGGGTGAGTAAGAACATCGCTGTAGTTTCCGCGTTCCTTCTGTGGCTCGTCCCGCTGGCCTATCTCACAAGCGTGTCGTGGTTTCTCACCGACGACGCCTTCATCAGCTTCCGATACGTCCAGAACCTGCTGGAAGGACACGGTCTCGTGTTCAACGTGGGCGAGCGCGTCGAGGGGTACTCGAACTTCCTGTGGGTGCTGGAGCTAGCGGCTATATGGAAAGTGCTGGGCATACGTCCGGAACATGCCGCTCCCTGACTTTCCGTGCTGTACACGGTCGGGACCCTGGCTTCGATGCTGTGGTGGATGGCGAACATGCCGGGTCTGCGCCATCGCCTGATCGTGTCGTGGATGGCGTTCGTGCTTGTGTGTTGCAGCGCGACTTTCGCGGTGTGGACATCGGGCGGCGGTCTCGAGACAAGACAGTTCACCTTCTTCGTCGTCTTGGCAGTGGTGTGCCTGAGCCTGTATCGCAATCATCGGTGGGCCTTGCTTGCGGCCTCGCTGAGCCTTGCGCTCGCCGCTCTGACTCGCCCTGAGGTCCCGCTGATAGCCGCCTGCTGCTTCGGTTGGTTCGGGACGCAGCATCTTGTGCCCATGATAGATGGCCTGAGATCCGGCCGACAATCAGGCAGCGGCATCGTGCGTCTGTTTGTGGCGACAGTCAAACAGCTGGACTGGAGCAGGTTCGCATACCTGATAATGCCCTTCGTCATCGTTGTAGGAGCGCACTTCCTCTTTCGCTACGCGTACTACGATGAGTGGCTGCCCAACACCTACTACGCCAAGCATGTGCGCCCGTGGTGGGACATGGGTATCCGCTATTATGTGGCGGCCGGTATCGAAACCGGAGCCTATCTGCTGGTGCCGCTGGCGGTCTACGCGATGATGATGCGCTGGCAGGCGTATCGTGACAGCGTGTACGCGCTGGTCCTGCTCGTCGTCGGTTTGCACGTGATCTATGTGATGCAGATCGGAGGCGACCACTTCGAGTGGCGTCCCATGGACTTCTACTGGCCGCTGCTCGCTCTGCCGGCGGCAGACGGCATCGTTCGGCTGGGCGGCGCGATAGCTAATAAGCTACGCCTCATACGGACAAGCAGCTCCTCAAACCTGTATGCATGGGTACTGCTGCTGTTTATCCCTATCCTCTTCTATACCAGCGCGATGCAGGCTGCGCTGCTGTTCGAGGGTGCCAAGATCAACGAGCGTATCTGGGGAATTCACATAGACTTGGATGAAGATAACTCCCGCTGGCTGCTACTTGCGCCGGGGATGCCTGCACTAACTGCTATTTCAAACGACCTGCGACAGAGTTTTGTCCAACAGAGCGTCGGCATGAGATTCGTGGAACACCGCGAATTCGCGGATCAACAGATTAGGAATTGGTCGAGATATGAGAACATGGAACGTGGGATAATTCCAGACGATCTAGTATATGCTGTCCGGACAATTGGCATCGTCTCTTACTATCTCACCTCCGATGTTACGATTATAGATCGGTTTGGACTGACGGATAAGACAGTGGCTCGCAATCCGGTTACTCGGCCTAACAGTGCTCGAGCAATGGCACATGACCGAATTCCGCCGTCGAGATATTTAGAAGAACGAGGTGTAAACATTAAGATACGCCCTCATACTTATTATCCACTCAGAGCACTGGATATTCATAAGGCGCAATATGTCGTGAAAGTCGGACCTGATCTGTGGATGCCATTTGACTCCGAAGACCACGAGTGGGTCGTTTCAAGTTTCGAAGGTCGAGAATTAATATACCGTGATACACCTGAATAATAAGGTCATAGCAAACAGCCGTGGCTTCCCTACAGACAACAGGGCGCTATAATTGCCGGACCACGCGATCGCCGACCGCGCGAGCCGTGGCTTCCCTACAGACAACAGGGCGCTATAATTTCGTACCATCGGTATTCATTGGTGTAAATGCCGTGGCTTCCCTACAGACAACAGGGCACTATAATTATCTGCCGCCAAACAGCGCGGAACGCAACAGCCGTGGCTTCCCTACAGACAACAGGGCGCTATAATCACGCATGATTCATCTTCGCACGCGGGATCGCCGTGGCTTCCCTACAGACAACAGGGCGCTATAATATGCCACACGATGCCACAGAGGATGCCCCAGCCGTGGCTTCCCTACAGACAACAGGGCGCTATAATCACGCATGATTCATCTTCGCACGCGGGATCGCCGTGGCTTCCCTACAGACAACAGGGCGCTATAATACCGATGACGGGCTAGAGGCTACTTATCTGGCCGTGGCTTCCCTACAGACAACAGGGCGCTATAATTCCCTCCCAGTTCGAGATCGTCCCAGCTGAGCCGTGGCTTCCCTACAGACAACAGGGCGCTATAATAGATTGACCATTTACAGGAACAATTGCAGGGCCGTGGCTTCCCTACAGACAACAGGGCGCTATAATTCCCTCCCAGTTCGAGATCGTCCCAGCTGAGCCGTGGCTTCCCTACAGACAACAGGGCGCTATAATATTGGTCGAGTAACGACCACGACCGGCGGTGCCGTGGCTTCCCTACAGACAACAGGGCGCTATAATGGCTGACTGCGACGCCCTTCACCAAAGGCAGCCGTGGCTTCCCTACAGACAACAGGGCGCTATAATCGTCAGCGTTTCGGACATCATCCCCATGTGGCCGTGGCTTCCCTACAGACAACAGGGCGCTATAATTCTGCGACAACTACAGGGCTAGAGACGATATGCCGTGGCTTCCCTACAGACAACAGGGCGCTATAATCCAGGTCAAATCTTTACTGATATGAAACGTGCCGTGGCTTCCCTACAGACAACAGGGCGCTATAATTTCGAACAGATTCGGCTGAAACACGGTGAAGCCGTGGCTTCCCTACAGACAACAGGGCGCTATAATCTAGCCGTCGCAAGTCTGATATTCGATTCCGCCGTGGCTTCCCTACAGACAACAGGGCGCTATAATGACGTGCAGATCACTGCACACAGATGACTTGCCGTGGCTTCCCTACAGACAACAGGGCGCTATAATGCTCCGAAGCTGCATAGCAAAGAAGTCCATGCCGTGGCTTCCCTACAGACAACAGGGCGCTATAATATCCAAAAGAGCCATTCGCACTCGGCATCGGCCGTGGCTTCCCTACAGACAACAGGGCGCTATAATTCGGTGAGGTGGCGGGTACGCGTGAGAGGCGCCGTGGCTTCCCTACAGACAACAGGGCGCTATAATGTCAGCCCGCGAAACGTTTACAGATCTGCGCCGTGGCTTCCCTACAGACAACAGGGCGCTATAATGTGCGGCGGTGGAGGTTGAGGAACGCGAACGCCGTGGCTTCCCTACAGACAACAGGGCGCTATAATGCACGTTCTGTGTGGTGAAGCTGTGGCAGAGCCGTGGCTTCCCTACAGACAACAGGGCGCTATAATCATAAGCCTTCCGAAGCCGTGAACGTAGCGGCCGTGGCTTCCCTACAGACAACAGGGCGCTATAATATCGCCCGCTACGGCGCCGCTGACGAGAACGCCGTGGCTTCCCTACAGACAACAGGGCGCTATAATTCCCTCGGCAGCGACAGGAAGCGTGTATTCGCCGTGGCTTCCCTACAGACAACAGGGCGCTATAATTCGCCATGTCCCACTCGAACATCCCTACAGGCCGTGGCTTCCCTACAGACAACAGGGCGCTATAATCCGACGCCGGGTCGACCGACGTCGGGCGGTGCCGTGGCTTCCCTACAGACAACAGGGCGCTATAATAGAAGCGGACGGATCTACCGCATCAAACCCGCCGTGGCTTCCCTACAGACAACAGGGCGCTATAATCGAAGGTGAATTGCCCGGTATCGAACGCGGCCGTGGCTTCCCTACAGACAACAGGGCGCTATAATCTCGGCTTCTACGGCTATCTCACGGCTTCGGCCGTGGCTTCCCTACAGACAACAGGGCGCTATAATATATCTGCTTCGGGTTCCCTACTCGGCTGCGCCGTGGCTTCCCTACAGACAACAGGGCGCTATAATGTAAACCTGATGCTCAGTCGCTGGCACGGGGCCGTGGCTTCCCTACAGACAACAGGGCGCTATAATCGCGCGGTGCATAGAGAAGATGGACGAGATGGCCGTGGCTTCCCTACAGACAACAGGGCGCTATAATAGGGAAACTTGTGGAACTTGAATCCCAAGTGCCGTGGCTTCCCTACAGACAACAGGGCGCTATAATAGCACGCTCTCCGCTAGCTTCTCGGCTTCGGCCGTGGCTTCCCTACAGACAACAGGGCGCTATAATGGTTGGACTATCTGGGTCAACGCATGAAGGGCCGTGGCTTCCCTACAGACAACAGGGCGCTATAATAGTGCACTGGAACGATCTGGAGTGGCACTCGCCGTGGCTTCCCTACAGACAACAGGGCGCTATAATAACTCTATCGAGTTATCGTGACCACCTCATGCCGTGGCTTCCCTACAGACAACAGGGCGCTATAATTCATGCTCTTGGCGTGAACGCGTCTTCTCTGCCGTGGCTTCCCTACAGACAACAGGGCGCTATAATTATCGGAAGTCAATTGACTACCGTGAAGCCGCCGTGGCTTCCCTACAGACAACAGGGCGCTATAATAGTAGTGTCCAACCATGACCAGATCGCGTTGCCGTGGCTTCCCTACAGACAACAGGGCGCTATAATCGGAAGGCTATGTCTCATACCGAAGCCGTGGCCGTGGCTTCCCTACAGACAACAGGGCGCTATAATCCTACCCGTTACCCTTCCTGTGCCTGTCAGGCCGTGGCTTCCCTACAGACAACAGGGCGCTATAATTGCCTTCGACTGGAAGCGTTTAACCATATGGCCGTGGCTTCCCTACAGACAACAGGGCGCTATAATCGATGCCACAGGATGCCACGCGATGCCACAGCCGTGGCTTCCCTACAGACAACAGGGCGCTATAATCATCCTGTGGCGATGCGTGGCATCCTGTGGGCCGTGGCTTCCCTACAGACAACAGGGCGCTATAATCTGCTATAGTGCTTTGATATACTCAAAGTAGCCGTGGCTTCCCTACAGACAACAGGGCGCTATAATCTCGGCTCCCGCATGAAAGAAAGGAATTCAGCCGTGGCTTCCCTACAGACAACAGGGCGCTATAATTCGGGCGCAAGGAGAGATCACCCGGTTCAAGCCGTGGCTTCCCTACAGACAACAGGGCGCTATAATTATAGAGTATTACTTATCGCAAGTCAAATGGCCGTGGCTTCCCTACAGACAACAGGGCGCTATAATTTCCTACCCGATACCCTTCCTACCCTGCCAGCCGTGGCTTCCCTACAGACAACAGGGCGCTATAATTCCTTACACAGGCACACAGCTCTCGATGGTGCCGTGGCTTCCCTACAGACAACAGGGCGCTATAATAGTGCCACTTCGTTCCACTGGATTGATCTGGCCGTGGCTTCCCTACAGATCGCACATCGCAATGCCGGCCAGCCGTGGCTTCCCTACAGACAACAGGGCGCTATAAATCGCGCCGTGCTTCTACAGACAACAGGGGCTATGGAATCGGGGAACGGGCCGTGGCTTCCCTACAGACAACAGGGCGCTATAATGGGCAGGGCAGGGCGGGTTCGGCCGTGGCTTCCCTACAGACAACAGGGCGCTATAATCCGCCAAGTTCAGTCTGAACTTGACGGAGGCGACTAGAACGGGCTCAAAACCGGTCCTCTCCGCACAGATCGGTACCGCTTTTGACATCGGTTGATGAGCATTTTCGCAAGTTGAGATAGCTTCTGTTCGGACGAACAGGCGAGGACAGGACAGACAGATTGATGTTGATGAGTGCCACGCTTGGTCAGAGCATTATGAATTGGTGCGTGCCGAGCTTCTCTTCCATAGGCTGAGTTCCTACGAGCGTCTTCATGCGCGCGTACTGCCGGTCGGTGACTTGCAGAGACCTCACAGAACCTTCTTTCGGTAGCGATTTGAGTAGCCTGCCGACATGCTTTTCGACCGCGTCTTGACCTCTGCAGATCCTCGCGTAGACGGAATACTGCAACATTATGTATCCGTCGTCGAGAAGGAACTTGCGGAACTTAGTAGCGACCCGCCGCTGCGGCTTTGTCTTGACCGGCAGATCGAAGAACACTATGAGCCACAAGTAGCGTGTCTCCTCTAATGGCACCTTCAGTCGAGTTCAGGCGTTTCAAAATCCGTTGCTCTCCGACTCCTTAAAGAGCGTACGAATGATGATACGCACCTATCGATACCGTTTATGATGTTCATCTGCTCGTTTCCGACTCGGATGTCTCGAGTGAGGATGGCGGATATCGATCTGCGGTCGTTTAAGGAGAGTCCTTTCGCAGAGTCGTACGACTCGTCCCAGCCGCTCGGTTCACGCATCTCATAGACTGCACAGTCAACTATCGGCCTGAAAGGTTCGATGATGTCGTCTGCTAGGTTGAAGGCGTTGAGATGTGAGCGGTGGTGAATTCCTATGGCAGGTATCAATCCGGATATGGCGAGAGAACGGGCGATGGCGGCACGCATCACCGCGTAGCCGTAGTTGAGCAGCGCATTAATGCGGTCATCACCGTCGGTGTCTCTCCGAAAATCTTCAAAGAGCGACTGCCAGTAGCGTCTCGCAGCGCGGGCTTCCACGTTCTGAGGATCTCCCGGTTTGACATCTTTCAGCATGTTTCGCAGTGCGCGCCAGTTCTGCGAACGCGTCTTTTCCAATAATGTGGATTGATTGAGTATTTTTGCCCTCACCACCTTGCGCCACAGCCGTCGGTTCAGCGAGCCTGGCGCGGCGATCTGCAGATGAGACACTTCTGCTTGGGCGTAGTTGGCACTGAAGGGGAGGAGCGATCCGCATGGCATGTGTCGCTGGTCGGTGAATATGACGGCGATGCCGCCATCGGCGCATGAAGAGAGGAGAGCGGAGGATAGCTGCACCTCCTGAGAGTCAACGACTATCCATCCAACATCCTCGAGCGGGATGTGAATCGGGTCTTCATCCTTGCGATTGATAAGGATAGACCGATGCCGTCGGGTGAGTGTGGCTGTTTCAGAGAGGTGGATGCCGCGCCAAGACATGGGGCATTTATTTGTCGTATAGGTAGCCCGGCCAAGGCTCCGCCCCAGCAGGGATTTCGTGCCTGATCCCTAGGCGGTCGACTTGGAACTTGCGAACAGAACGCAATGACTTAGAGCCTATCTTATGGCTATGGCCGCGACGATTATGCGGAGACAAGATTATGCCGGCATCGTTACGATTGGCGCCACGGTAATAACGTCTAGCTACCTCGCTATCTTTCTTAACTACTTCGATGTAGCTGTCTTTGTATAGCGACATGACGAAGGCATTAGGGTCCATCTCAGGCCACTCATCTTCATCTTTGCCGCCTACTATCGCCTTCAGAGGAGTGCCGCCGTTCTTGTCCGCGATCTGCCTCAAGTAGACGGGCACCAAGTAATACCCGGGCGTGATCCGACGCATCGCACCGTCGTAGCGCGTCGTCTCGACTTTGAAGAGGTCGACTCGGACCATGCTGGAGTTCTCTGCGAACCCGCCTTGCTTGCGCTCGTCTTTGCCGCCCATGTCTCGGCGGTCGATCTGATTGGCGGTCTTGATCTTGGTGGGCAGCCGCAGTTTGCGGATCGGATCGCCTTTGGCGGAGCATGGTCGTTCATCTTCGGGCTTCCCGCTTTCGACCCACGTCGCGACTCGGGCACGGATCACCGGATCCGGGATGCGTTTCACGTCTGATTTGGTGAGTGCTTCAACGGCTTTGCGCTCGTAGAAGATCGCATTGCCGTTTTCATTCACTCGTTTTCGGCGGATCGTCTCTTCGTGTAGCGCGCCTCTAGCTCGGCGATTCTCTGTGCGGCACACTAGCCAGCCGGATTCGTAGGCGGCGATGGCGTCGGCGGCAAAGGAATTCCAGGGCGGAGCTACGGTGGGAGTCTGCCGGTGCTGCTTACCGACTGCTTCCAGTTGCTTGTAGGCATCGGTCAGTCGTTGGAACAGGCCTTCATCTATCATTGCGACAATCAGCGCGTCCATTGCGTGGTGTCGATCGTCATCTCGATCCTTCTTGTATCGCTTTCCCAGCCACACGTATCGCAACATGGCGGTCAACTGTCCGGGGCGCGGAAACACGTGGAGGTGTCCGCCTTTCAAGGCGGTGCCGCCGCGGTACGACTCCGGGTAGAGCTTCCTGAGCTCCTTGAGAAGCGCGCGCGATGTGTAGCTGTTATCGACTTTGTTGCGTTCGATGAAGCTTTGCTCACGATCTTTGAAGCTTGTCGCCAGAAGACGGCGCTTCTTCTCGTTCTTGCAGCTGAAACTTTTCACTCTTGCCTCGAACTCGGTCCACCAACCAGCGTCGTTCGCGCCTCTCCACTCCCACGGCGTGCGATTGCGTTTCGCCTGGTTGCAACTGACGCAGGTGGCCACTTTGTTTACGAATCCGTCCTCGTGGCTGCGGCTGCGCGGATAGATGTGATCGATCTGCACATTCGAGGAGATAATCTGCGCGGGGCTGAGATATTCGTCCCCGTACGGGCATCTGAAGCACTGTTCCTTGAGTAGCTCATACGTTTGGAGTTGGTCGCGCGAGCAGTCTTCGAGTCCGACGGCTTCGAGAAACTCGCGTTTGTTTTTATCGCGCTCATTGGTTCGTTTCGCCAGCCCGCGCTCTATCTCTCCACGTTCTTTGGCGGACTTACCCACTTCACGCATCATTTCGACGTAGATTCTCGAAGGTCGGCCGTAGCATCTGACTAGGACTTCCACTTGCTTGACAGCTTGAGTCAACGCGCGCTGCACGACGGGATTCTTGATGTCTTCGATGCTGGTATCGAGGCTCTTGCTGTGGTCGTATCCGACTTCGCCACACGCTATGTCGTAGGTTTTGCCTCGCAACATTTCCGGCACGAGTTGCCGCGCTGCTTTTGCCGAGATGTTCCCGGTGCCCTTGAAACTCGCGAACTTGCCGGCTTCCAGACTTTCCATCAACCGATCTACAGTTTCAGATTCGAGTGGTAGCCCCTCGATTCGCTTTCGTATCTCGTCCGGGCTCTCATTGAAAGTGATGATTGAGGCGATGTCATCAAGAATGCTGGGCGTTTTGATCAGTCGTTCCCATTCGGCTCGGTCCAGCACCTTGTACAGGGCGTACGAGCCGGGAGCCGCGCCGGAGCTCGAGGCAGTCACATCCTTCCTGAGTTTGCCTGGGTCGTTATCCGGCACGCTGACGAATCGATGAGCATCGCTTAAGCCGATAAGGTTTCCAAGCCGTGTCCACGTAAGCCCCTTCTGTTTGCCGAAACCGCTGACGGCAAGTGCCAACTCCTTGGACGTCAACAGACGCTCGCCGTCTGGCGTTGAGAGTCTTCCTTTGTTGATCAATGTCTGCAACAATCTGAACCTCTCAAACGAGTAGGCGAATTTGGCGGCACGTTTCTCGCCCGGCTCGAAGGGACAATCCCCGACTAGGTCTTCGCTGCTCTGGATCGGACGCTGATGAAACGCGGTGTCGATGTATCGCTCTTCGAACTCTTCGGTCGCCCACTCGGCGCCTAGCTCGCGTTGCTTGCTGATGATCTGCCTCGCCTCGTACAGCGTATGATCACGAGCAGGTGTGAAGCGGTAGTCTCCCTCGCGGTTCCGCCTTCGTGCGCGCCGATGCTTCTCGTGAGGAAAATCATCGTGGACCGCTTTGCCGAATGTTCTGCCGTCGAGTCTCTTGTCCCAATCGCTCACCGCGCCCAGAACTGCCTTGCCCTCCGTGTCGGCCGCATCGCGCTTGCTGTTGGATTTGAATCCGCGATGCTTGGCGATGTGGATGAGAGCGGTTGCGGCCTCCAGCGGCACTACGGATTCCTCCACAGCAAGCGCTCGGATTTCCCATGGATCGGGCGCATCCGCGCCGAGCGACTGAAAGAAATCGTGGGATGGCTTATCGACGAGTCCCGCGCTTTTGATGACATGCCGAACGGAGTTCATTCGCCCGGCGCGACGTGCCGTGACTCGTCTCATGCCCCGCTTCGTGCGCCGATCAGCGTTGTAGAGTGTCTTCTTCTGCGGGTCTTCAGGCGGCTCGAAGCAGCGCGAACCCATCGCGAGGATGGTCTCATTGGTGGTATCGACGACTGCCCAGCCACATGATGCGATACCCACGTCGATGCCGAAGACGAGGCCGGGGACGATTTCGCGCTGGGTTGCCAAGTATTGGAGTTTATCGAGTGTATTAGCCATTGGATTTGCGGGAAGTTTCGGTATGTGGTAGGGTTCTTCTTGTCTGTAGGGAAGCCACGGTAAGAAATTACCTTGGTTTCGTAGGTTAACCCAAACGGGGATACCTAAAACAAGGGACCCTCTCTCGTCAATTTGCACGTGAGAGGGTCTTTTTATTGCTATCACTTTCTCCGTGTAACTTGTACTCTTCGATTGGACATTGGAGAATTTACACGTGCCGTCCCACCCCCTCCTTCGTCTTTGAGTGAGAATCGGCTAGATAATACGAATCGCCGACTGCCGGATGGTGTCGGCTCGCGTTCGCGGCACGAGGAGAAGCAAAGATGTCAGAGTCGATGGATACGTTGACGATCGTTGCGCATAGCAGCTCCGCAGTAGGTAGCGCACGGATCATGGACACTGAACCTGTCGTAGCCGGCGAGTTCGGAACTTGGCAGCTGATCTTCACTGTGGGTTCCGCCGGATTGAAAACGGGCGGAGTAGTCAGGATAGGCACCGATTCGGACTCCGACTGGGGATTGCCACAGCTCGATGATCCGACTGCCGCCGAGTATCTGTCTGTGGTGTGCCCTCCCGATGCAGAAGTGGCGACGCAGGTGCCGGATCTGGTCACGGTGCTGATCATCAACACTGGTCGCCCACTCTCAGAGAACGAAGAGATATTGATCACATATGGCGATAGGACAGGCGGCGGCAAGGGTTCCCGTAGCCAAACCTTCATCGAGGCGCGCCGCTACTTCTGGATTGAGGCGGATGTTACGGGCTCGGGTGATTTCATCGGACTAGAAACCAATCCGGAGATGCCCGTTGTGGGCGGCGAGGTAGCAAGGCTGGTCGTGATCGCTCCTTCAAATGCCGTCGCGGAGGAGAAGTTTCGGATAAGCATCAAGGCGGAGGATCGGTGGGGCAATCCATCTAGCTCATATCGTGGAACTGTCAACATTAGCGGGTCTGGAATAGCTCCTGGTACTGACGAGGTCAGATTTGATGACGATAGCGGCGGTGTGGTGTGGGTAGACGGATGTCGCGTCACCGAGCCGGGCGAGCTTCGAGTAGAGGCGCAGGACGATGCGGCTGGTTTGGAAGCTGTCAGCAATCCGATAATGGCTTCTGAAGGTTCTCCGCAGTTGCGGCTCTACTGGGGCGATCCGCACGGCGGGCAGGTGGTGGACCCTTACAAGATCGGTGACTTCTTCCGGTACGCACGCGATGTCGCCGGCATCCACTTCGCCGGCTTCCAGCGCAACGACCCGGCAATCACCACCGGCGCCTACGATATCCAGCAGCAGGCAGAGAGGGAACACTACGAGCCGGGCAGATTCGTGCCGCTGCCGGGATGGGAGTGGTCGGCGACCTATGATCGTGGAGGCCATCACAACGTCTACTTCCGTCGCTTCGATCAGGAGTTGAGACGTTCTGGGCATGCCGATCATCTAGACCCTTGGGACATCGATAGCGATCTGCCACATGTGCGCGAGATGCATGAAGCGTTTCGTTACTCTGACGTGGTAGTGACGCCTCACGTCGGAGGTGTGGCTGCCGATCTTCAGTACCACGAACCGTCGATCGAACCGGCATTGGAGATCACTTCCACGCATGGCCAGTTCGAGTGGTTCTTGAAGGAGTCGGTCGAACGCAACTACAAGATGGGTTTCATCGGCGGTAGCGACTGCTACACCGGCAGACCCGGCGACGACCAGCCGGGGCATCAGCTGAGGCGCTACCAGAAGGCGGGGCTTACGGGTGTCTATGCCACCGAGTTGACACTCGACGCGGTTTTGGCTGGGATGAAGGCGAGGCGAGTGTACGCGACCTCGGGAGTCCGAATAGTAGCGGTGGTATCAGCAGATGGGCATCTGATGGGATCGGAGTACTCGACGCGTTCTGCACCCAAGATCGGTGTGAAGATAATCGGCGCGGGGCCGATTGAACGCGTCGAGCTGTTCCGAGGTTTGGAGCTGCTGCACTCGGAGGAGATGACACAAGGAAGATCGGCAGACCGAGTGCGCGTTATGTGGGAGGGCGCGAGCCGACGCACCAGCTACTCGGGCGTTGTCTGGGACGGCTCCGTGAGAGTCGCCGACGGATTGATCTCCGATGTGCAGAAGATCCGCTTTGATAGCCCGAGGTCTGATATCAGCGAATCGACAGGCTCGAGCGTTCGTTGGAACTCATGGGCGTGTGGTTATCGGAGCGGGCTGGTGTTGGGAATCTATGGCACTCCAGACACGAGCATCGAGGTAATGCTGTCGAGCGATGTCATCGCGAGTTCACAGTACGGCGGCCATGGCGAGACGGGGGAGCGACGCATCACATTCTCCACTGCCGACCGAGTGCGAATTCCTACGACCTTGGCGGCTTTGTCGGATGGTCCAAAGGTGATAGACATCGGAGAGTTGGATCGCAAGGCGACTGTGGAGCTGGCACCGTTGCCGGGTCCGGACAGGGTAGAGTTTGAGTTCACCGACGAGTGCCCTGAGCCAGGGATAAACCCATATTGGGTGCGGGTTACTCAGTCGGATATGGAGATGGCATGGACGAGCCCGGTGTTCGTCGACTACGTGGCTGCGATCTAGACACTACAGGCAGGCGAAAATCGTCAAAGGCAATGAGCAAGATCATTTACGCACATGTTCGAGAAATGCGCGGCGGGGCTCTTTCCGCTCTAAATGCTCCCAAAAGTCTCTTAGCTGAGAAGACCATTGCGTGTTAGGACATCAGTAGAGATTTTCGGATCGCGTAAGATTTCCCTATGTCTGATATCAGGTTCGTGCATGCCGCCGATCTGCACCTAGGAGCTCCATTCAAGACTATCGGCGCGGCGGCTATGGACATCCTCAAAGATGCCAATCTACGTGCATACAGAAACCTGATTGATCTGAGTATCGAGCGAGAAGTCGATTTTCTCCTGATAGCCGGCGATGTGTACGACGGTGCCGATCCAGATGTTCGTACTCAGATTCAATTTGTGCGCGGACTGGAGGACCTGGCATCGAACGGCATCGCTTCATACGTGGTTTATGGCAACCACGATCCGCTGGACGGAAGGCGCAGCCCGGCGAGTCTTCCTGAAGCGGCGCACATATTCGGAGCGGCTCCGGAGTGGAAGCTGTTCCGGCGAAGCGGAGAAGATGAACCGGTTGCCGCTATTCAAGGTGTCAGCTACCGTCAACGCTCCGAAAGCAGGAATCTGGCTGCGAATTTTCTGCCGCCAAGCGAAATCGGAGAGTCGGCGGAGGCGGTCGCTGGCCGAGTCTTCAAGATCGGTCTTCTGCACTGCAATGTGGGCGACATTCCCGGTCATGGCAACTATGCGCCATGCAGCTTGGAGGATCTGCGCGGCTCGGGGATGGACTACTGGGCGCTGGGGCATGTTCACACTCGGCAGACGTTGCTGGATGATCCCAAGGTGGAGTATCCGGGCAATCTCCAGTCTCTGCATGTCAACGAACCGGGGGCGCGTGGCTCGTTGATCGTCGAAGCCGATCTCGCCAGCGGAGATGTGACAACCGAGTTCGTGCCATTGGATGTGGTCCGTTGGAGAACTGTGGATGTCGATATCTCGGAGGTGGAGGAGATACAGAGGCTCGCCGAAAAACTGGAGGATGAAGCACGGGAAGCCGCGCTACACTCCGACGGCCGAGACCTGATGCTTCGCATGAATATGGTCGGAAGGCGTGCCATGTCGAAGGAGACGTACTCCGATATCAGCTTGCTGGACGAAGTGCGAGAATCGCTTGCCATGACATCCTCACCGCGCGTATTTGTGGAGCGATTGCGAGATGAAACTAGGAGCCGAGTCGATATAGATAAGCGCGCTGAACAGGACGATTTCATAGGGATGGCGCTGAGGCTGGGATCGGAGCTTTCTAGCACGCCGCAGGGTGTAACCGAACTTCGCGGTGCCTTGACCGACGTATTCGACGGTGAAAATGGAACGGTGAGATCGAGTTTCAGGCACGCGGAACTGGAAAAGATCGACGATGCTGAACTGCGTTCGTTGTGCGAAAGAGCGCGTTGGGAGATATTGGATCGTCTGCAAGCGGGCTGAAGTGCCACGCAGCTGTTGAAGATGCGCATCCGTGAAATCCACATAGATAGATTCGGGCCGTTCAACGATCGATCCATCGTTGGTCTGTCTCCCGCTCTGAACGTGTTACACGGTCCCAACGAGGCTGGTAAATCGGCGATTCGCGCCTTTGTGAGGTACGTGATGTTCGGGTATCTGGACGGTCGATCGACCGCCGATAGTCAGAGCCTGTTCAGATACGAGTCTCTCAGCGGCACCGCGCCGCAAGGGAGATTGGTGGTTGAATCGGATATCGGCGCCCAGTCAATCATCTTGGAACGGCAAGGCACCGTACGCGGGGGCAGCTTAACCATCAACGGCGCCTCCGCCCCGTCCATCGGCACACTTACTGGCGGCATCGATGAGAAGCTGTTCCACGAAGTGTTCAGCATATCGCTGTCCGAGTTTCAAACTCTGCGTGCGATGAGCGACGAGGCGGAAGCGGTCTTTTCAGCCGGGATGGGTATCAGCACCGATCTTCCCCGGGTCCGTCGAAAGATAGAAGAGGATGCGGGAAGGTTGTTGAGCCCGAGGTCTGGAGCGATCCGTGAATCGTATCGATCAATCGAAGCAGCTCGCTCGGAGCTGCGAGAAGCTGCTCAGCAGCCGCGCAGGTACATCGAGGTAGAGCAGGAGCTTGAAGGGCTCGGCGAAGTATCGAATCAGCGCATCGATGAGATATCTTCGCTTGAAGAACGGAAGCGTTTCTTGAGCAGCGTCGAGGAGTTGCGGCCGCATCTCGAACAGATGCGCCAAACCGAAGCGCAAATCGCTGAACTGCCGCGCCTGGACGGCATGCCGGATGATGCCGCGGCGCGATTTGACCAGCTGCTGAGAGATAACCGAAACGATCGGCAGCGTATCGACGAGACCGACTCCGAACATGACGAAGCAGGGCTTAAGGAGCGTGCGGGAGAGATCGCGCCTGACTGGGACCTCGACGCGTTGCGAGACGGTCCTCTGTCTGCTCAGTTGAAGACGCATCTTGTCGAATTGGCGAAGAGGGTCGGCGAGAAGCGGGGCGAAGTGAATGAGGTGCAGGCGCGATTGCAATCGACCCAGGAGACGGTCAATGATGCGCGGATGCAGATGGAGAGGATCGAGAATGTTTCGGACCGTCGCGCCGAAGATATAGATTCCACTCTTCGTGACCTGCGCCGACTCAATCTGTTGATCCAAGGGACCAACGACCTCGAAGATAGGTACGACAACGCAAGAACGATTGCCGGCATACGCGACCAAGAGGGTCAGGAAGCGACAGATGCAGTGTCGCAGGCACCGCCCCCCGGTACTGTGCCTGCTGTTGGTGGATTCATTCTAGGCCTGCTGGCCGCAGTTGCGTTCATCGCGAATATATGGGCCGACATGACATGGCTCGATTTCGTCGCTGCGGGAGCACTGGTGGTTGCACTACTCGTCGCTGCAGGTGGGATCATCTCGTCTCGTGCATCACAACCTATAGATGCCGCTTCGCCGGGCAAGGAAGAGCGCGACGCCAACATTGTCGACTTGGAAAATCGATTGCAAAAGGCACGACGAGATGCAGAGCAAACATCTAAAGAGTGCGGTTTTGAGAGTTCGCCGTACCGCGCGGATGTGCTGAAACGCATAGATGAACTCCAATCCCAACTGAACGTCCGCCAAAATTACGAAGCTCGCGAAGAGACCAAACGCAACGCCGACTCGAGGCTGGAAGCGGATGAACGGTCCTTGATGAACGCGCAGAGCGCGTTGCGTGCGGCACGCGAAGAGTGGGCTGGATCCGTTTCCGAGTTGGGCATCGATATCGAGTTGTCGCCGGAGCGGACTGAAGCGGTCTTGACGGAGATCGAATCTCTCCAGAGCGAGTGCTCTGAATTGGATCGGTGGCAGAAGCGGCGGGCATCAATCGAAGCGACAATTGAGGACAGGAAGAATGAAGCGGTCTTATTGCTGAAGCGTGCCGGTTTGTCGGGCGACATTCACGCCGATGCGGAGGGATTTCTCCGCGTTGTCAAGGGCAACGATGAGCGTATCGAGCTGGAGAAGGAGTTGAGCGTGAAGCGAATGGCACAGCCGAGGCTCGTCAACGACGAGGGCGAGCCGTATCGGAAGCGCATCGAAGAATCTTCATCCGAAGAGAATGCCGCCGAGATCGACAGGCTCGGTAGGGATCTGGAGGTGCTGACGCAGGAAAGAGACGAGAACCAGATACGCATCGGCGAGTTGCGGGGGGAGAAGTCTGAGATTGAGCGGTCCGCCCGGGTGACTGAGTTGCGTCAGCGCATCGTCGAAAACCAAGCGCGGATGCAGTCCGACGTTGAGGAGTGGGCGGTGTTGAAGCTCGCCGATAAGTTCCTCAACGACACGGTTGCGATGTTCCAACGAGAACGTCAGCCAGATACGATCAAAGCGGCGTCGAGCTACTTCGGTAAGATAACTGATGGCCGATACAAAGTGGAGCAGGACATAGTGGGAGATGGCGCGGCTTCAACGTCGGACAACCTGCGAGTGTTAGACGAATCGGCTATTGCCAAGGACGTGGCTCGGCTCAGCCGCGGAACTCGGGAGCAGCTCTATCTGGCGATGCGGATGGCTTATATCGACGATCATGTGCGCAGATCAACGCCAATACCGGTGATTATGGACGATGTCATAGTGAACTTCGATCGTGATCGGTCAGTCGCCGCTTGCCGCGCGATTGTGGATCTGGCTCAGAAGTGCCAAGTGATATTCCTCACGTGCCATGAACACACGCTCGAAGTGCTGAGGGATGCGGCGGAGGGCTACGAGACCGATGCTAATGGGCTGTTGGTAGAGATAGATTTAGGCCTGATGCGATAGCTGGCGATGGCTAGCGCGCTCCAACGACCTCTTCGCAGCTACAGATTTCGGCGTTTCGACTGTGGGGAGATGATACGTGCCTCACAGGCGGCATCGAACTATACTGCCACTCCCCTCATGGGACTTTGACTCGAACTGCGCGCGACGGCAGATTGGGTCGATAGCTCGACAAGCTCATCACAAGCGAGGAAGGCCAATCGTCGCTAAAGGCCTGCTGTCTGTTCGCTCCCGAGTGCTTCGGCAAGGTTCTCGTGAGCACGTTGAACGGCTTAACGCAGGCTCTGAAGCGAGGATCATTACCGCCCTCCTGTACCAGGAACGATGACACGCCTTCGCGAGGATGGCAGTAGGTTTATCAACAGTCCTTCCGCGCGAACGGCGTGCCCGGTACACCTTCAGCTGCATCTCGTGTCATGCCACACGGACTCTGATAATGCCTCGGCGGAGGCGAATCAGTTTCTGTGCAACGATGCCATTGCTGCAAGGTTGTGCTGTTTCTCGCGCTCTTCCATGCTGTCGTTGACGGTATCGATGCCCTGTCGGATCTGATTGATGGTCTGGGAGAGCCGCTCTTCTAGCTTCATCAGGAGCTTGCGTGAGTACTCGTCGGTCTCCATGATCTGTCGGTATGCCCGCTCTTCTGAGGAATCGACGATGGTACTTGCTTGGCGCTTGGCTCGCACGAGCGTCTTTTCTGCTTCTGCTTTCGCCTCTTCGATAATCTTCTCTGCTTCGGCTCGTGATGCTTTGACGACAGAAGACTGCTCTAACATTCCGGTGGCCTGCTTTTTGGCTTGGGCGATGATGATGTTCCGTTCATCCTCGGCACGCTGTCGCAGTTCTATGGCATCCCGTGTAGCGTTCTCGCGGGTGGCTTCGGAGAAACGCGTTGCATCGCCTACCATCTCGTCCCTCTTCATCATGATCTGATCAGAAATAGAAGTGATCTTGGGCACTTCGCGCTTCAACTCTTCAATCAGCCCTAGAACCTCGCTGAGCTTCAGAACTGATCGGCCGGTGCCTCGCATCCTGCCATCTTGGGCCAGCATTTCTAGACGGTCTATCAGTTCGTAGATCGTCGCCGGAGTTGAAGCGAACTCGCTGCTTTCCGAGTTGTAGCTGACTTGGGTTTCGGTGGCCATGTGTTGAGTCTCCCTTCCAAGTGGAGTGATGCCGGATGGCATCATTTCAGAATAAGGTTCCTTGTTTAATTGTTTCCTTGATCTTGCCCTCTGCTCACGCGTTCAAGAGTTTCGATCGCATCGTGGCAACGACCTTTTTGGGCACCAGTCCGGATACGTCTCCACCCAGCGCAGCGATCTCTTTAACTCTAGAGGAGCTGACGTACTGGTTTTCGATTGAAGAGAATAGGCAGACCGTTTCGATTTCAGAATCGAGATGCCGATTCATCAATGCCAACGCGCCTTCGTACTCGAAGTCGCTTGTGATTCTAAGCCCTCGGACGATTGCGATTGCGCCGTTGCTGCGTGCAAAATCGACTGTCAAGCCGCTGTATGGCATGACTTGCACCTTCTCATCAGCCAAGCCTTTCATCATTTCGATGCGCTCATCTATGTTGAAGAGGACATCTTTGTGGCTTCCGGCGTATACGGCTACGATCAACTTGTCGAACAGCGCAGCCGCGCGGTTGACGACATCGATGTGTCCGTTTGTGACGGGATCGAAGGTGCCTGGATATAACGCGGTGACGCTGCTCATCTTCTGGTCATGTGTTCGTCTGTTGCCGCTCGGTCAATCGAGTAGATGGTAATCGCGCTGTCGCCGTATCGTCGCTTGCGGATCGTGGATGCGCCATCCAGACGGTCAGGCAGTTTGAGCCTCGCACTGTGTTCGAGAATGATCCAGGCTCCGGGTTCAAGCATTCGGTTCCGATGAAGAGTTCGGATGATCTGTTCAGCAGGGTTAATTTCATAGGGCGGATCTGCGAACACAATGTCGAAGGTTCTGTCTTTTAAGCGATTGAGTGCCGCTATAGCGTCCATGCGGTGAACCGCTGAGATCGATTCGTAGCCTTCTCGCTCAATTGCTCGAGATATCAGACCTGCTCTCGATCGGACAACCTCGACGAAATCTACTCTTTCAGCTCCTCTGCGAAGCATTTCGATCCCTACTGATCCAGTTCCGGCGTAGAGGT
Source organism: Dehalococcoidia bacterium (assembly GCA_965214735.1). GTDB lineage: Bacteria > Chloroflexota > Dehalococcoidia > Lucifugimonadales > Lucifugimonadaceae > Bin127. The sequence goes on from OZ243977.1 coordinate 306,273, forward strand.
CGAGCCCCGTTTTCCCTTCCATGCCACCCGGACCGAGCATCGAGATGATAGCCGATTTGGTTCTTGACGTGGTAGGCCTGAGCGCCTTCTCTCTTCTGTGCGATTTCCTTTCTCTGCGTTGCAAGTTGTCGTGTCGTTCATCTGCTGTCGCTAGCACGTCAAGGCGTGCCGCGCATGAAATACGAACATGATTGTGATTATCCGCAATTGGAGATGGGGATACGCAACAATGGATTGCGCGTTTAATGGCGATTCGTGTTCTGTCTCTTAAAGGACGGGAGCGAGCGACTGTAACATTGAACGAACGTAGATTCCGAACTTCTAATCCGTTTCACAGGCTGTTTTCATCATTGCCCGAGCAAGATTCACGCAACCAAGCTGACATGAGTGACTCCGATGCCTCGCGGCTGACGGCAGAGCGTCTGCGGAAGATCGACCGGCTTCGTGAATTAGGTATCGATCCCTACCCAGCGCGCGTCAGCAGGACGCACGAAGTGGCAGACGCTAGACTGTTGTTTGAGACGGGTGAAGCGGAGATAGTAGATAGCGATCGCCAATCGTTCCGCACGGACGAGGTCTCTGTGGCAGGTAGGGTGATCGCTAGGCGTGGCATGGGAAAGATGTCGTTCCTCGACATGAAAGATGAGAGCGGGACGATTCAGATACACGCTCGTGCGGATGTGATGGGAGAAGATTTCAAGTTGCTGGATCTTCTCGACATCGGCGACTACGTGGAAGTTCGGGGACCTCTTTTCCGTACTCGGCGAGGCGAAGTTTCAGTCGAAGCAAGGTCGTTGTCCATCATCAGCAAGTCATTGCGGCCTCTGCCCGAGAAGTGGCATGGGCTTCAAGACACTGAGTCGCGTTTCAGACAGCGCTACTTGGATCTGTTGTCCAATGAGAAGGCTGCCCGAAATGCGGTGTTGAGATCGAAAGTTTCGAGCGCGGTACGAGGATTTATGAATGGGCGCGGCTTCCTAGAGGTGGAGACGCCGATCTTGGTGCCGGTGGCGGCGGGCGGCTTTGCCGAACCGTTCGAGACGCATCACAACGCGTTGAGTAGAGACCTCTATCTTCGGATCGCGACGGAGCTCTATCTGAAGCAGTTGGTAGTGGGAGGCATGGACAAGGTCTACGAGATCGGCAAGATCTTCAGGAACGAAGGGATCGATGCCGATCACAATCCTGAGTTCACGACGATGGAGAGCTATGAGGCGTATGCCGATTACAACGATGTGATGGCGATGACTGAAGAACTCGTGGCTCATGTGGCGATCGAGGTCACCGGCTCGGCGATTATTCCAAGTTCGAGTGAGGAGTTGCCTGACATAGATCTCACACCGCCTTGGCAACGGATGGATTTGCGGGAGGCGATTATCGAGAATTCAGGCATCGACTACCTGTCATGCCCGGACCTTGAAACTTTGGAGGCGGCGATGTCTGATCGCGGCATGCACATCGCCCCGGGTTCCACTTGGCAGCAATTGCTGGACAGGGTGATCTCCAGTTCAGTCGAACCAAATCTGATTCAACCGACGTTCCTTGTCGACTATCCGTTAGCGATGTCTCCGTTGGCTAAGAAGAAGCCCGGGTTCGACAATGTTGTCGAGCGCTTCGAGGCGTTCGTGATGGGTCGAGAGCTGGCGAACGCGTTCACCGAGTTGAACGACCCCATTGACCAGAGACGCAGATTCGAGCAGCAGGAGCGTCAGCGGATCGAGTTCGGAGATGCGGAGGCGGATCGATTGGATGAGGCGTTTCTGCTCGCAGTCGAGCACGGCATGCCGCCGACTGGCGGACTGGGTATCGGCATCGACCGTTTGGCAATGCTGGTCTGCGGCGAATCCTCGATCCGTGAAGTCACTCTCTTCCCGCAATTGCGATCCTGAAAGTCTGGTGCTAGATCAGGTTTAACCAGACCGAATCCCTGAGGTTTCGATGCCAGATGTTAGATCTCAACAAGATAGTCAATGCTCCAGACGAGGTGTGCGCTGGTTTGATCAAGCGTGGGGAGGATGTCGCTTCCATCGATGAAGCGCTGAAGTTGGATGCCGAGAGGAGAAGGCTTATCCAAGAGGTCGACTCAGAGCGCCAGCTCCGTAACTCGGTCTCGAAGCGCATAGGCGACGAGAAGCGGAGGCCGACAGACGAAGAGATTCAGCAGATGCGCTCTACCGGGGAACGGATCAACCAGTTGGATTCTGAACTGCGCACTGTCCAGTCTGAGTTGCGCGACTTGATGCTCGGGTTGCCTAACATCCCTTTGACGGATGTTCCCGAAGGACTGGACGAATCCTGTAACGTGTTAATGGATGAAGTCGTTCCGCCGGAATCTGGTTCTTGGGTCGAGCCGCATTGGGAGTTAGGCGAGCGGCTAGGCATCATCGACATGGAATCGGCGGCGAACATCTCCGGTGCTCGTTTCTACATGTTGCGCGGCAAGGGAGCGAGGCTGCATCGTGCCATCGTTGGATGGCTCTTAGATACTTTGGTCGACGAATTTGGATACGAAGAGATCAATCCGCCGTTCATGGTGCGTGAAGAGACGCTGGTGGGTAGCGGCAATCTACCTAAGTTCGCGGATGATCTTTATCGGGACCAGGATTCCGATCTGTGGATGATACCGACGTCGGAGGTCTCGTTAAACGGCATCCATCAGGGCAGCATCATCGACCGCGACTTGCCGTTGAAGTACGTTGCGCATACTCCATGTTTCCGCAAGGAACATGCGGCGGCGGGAAGAGACGTGCGCGGCATGAAGCGAGTCAAGCAGTTCGAGAAGGTGGAGATGTTCCGTTTCGTCGAGCCTGACGAATCTGAACGTCATCTTGAGGAGATGCTGGATATCGCCGTGGAGCTTTGCAATCGTCTGGGCTTGACCACGCGGGTTCTTAAGCTATGCGCTGGCGACATCGCTTTTCAGTCTGCTAAGACGTATGACGTAGAGGCTTGGTCGCCGGGAGCGAAGGAGTGGCTGGAGGTTAGCTCGGTCTCTAACTGTCTAGACTTTCAATCGCGACGCAACAATACTCGTTATCGTCCCCAGCGAGGAGCGAGAACGCGGTTCCCTCACACTTTGAACGGCTCGGCTTTAGGCATGCCTAGGATCTTCATCGCCGTACTAGAGAACGGATTGCAGTCGGATGGGAGCTTGGTGGTGCCGGAAGTGTTGAGGGGGAGGATGGGGAGTGAGGGGGTAATTAACCCATATGTGCAGGATTTTTAAGGTGGGACGTGTCCATGCGTATGTGCGATGCTGGGGATCAGGTTGCTGCGCCGTTGCAGAGTTTCATCATCTCGCCGTGGATTAGCTCTGCTCTCGCTTGCATGAATGCATCGTAATTGTCGTTGACCATCTCATCGTACGGGATGAGATGGCTGGCAAGTCTCTCTTTGAGTTGAGAATCGCTCAGACGAGTGTTGTCGCGTCGCTCTGCAAGGTATCGTTCAGGTTCTTTGTCCGATATGTTCCTGTTGGTACGCCATGAAACGAGCGCACAGTTGAGGGATCGATTGCGTTGGTCGTTGGGAACGCCTAGACGCTCGAGATGGGCGCGTGGGAAGATGTGGTGATATTCGCGCTTGGAAAGGTTTTCGCGTGTAACTGTGCTTCCGTCGGCCAAGTCGAGTCCCCCTCTTTTCAGAGCCAATGCCAAAACGGCGCGCCCGAGACGGACTCGGTTAACAGGCCAACGCGCGTTAATCAGGTCTTGAACGCTAGGCAAAGGATGCTGGCCGTCATCGAATATGCTGGGCGCAGCTGCTTCATCACCGGCGATCAGCCTTTGCAGAGCATTGACATCCTCAAGTGATCGAGTCGCTGTAGTCGCTTCGTACCGATTTGTGAAGAATGCGCGCCACAAGTATCTCCGCAAGATTTCACGCGCACGTCCTTCCGCATCGAGTCCATCGGGCGCGTTCGCCCATAGTGTGACCAGTGCTGGTACGACTACAGCGGTTGGTAACCGCTTGTCATCAAAGACTCGTTCTTCTTCCAAGAACGTGGTAGCGCGTTTCAGTCCCGTCTTGAATGTGTCCCAGTTATCAAAAACACGCTTGCCGAAATCTGCACTCATATATGTTGAGTCGGTAGGTGCGCGCCTCTGTATCAAGGCGGCTGCATTGAGTGCAAATCTCTCAAGACCCTGACGCCTTCCATCTGAGTAGTAGTGTTGAAGCGAGGGACATTCCATGTTCATGTCGACAACGAGATCATGGAGCGACTTGCCCATGCCAGCCTCGACCAGTGCAACCACGATGTCGTAAGTAGAGAGGCGTACCGATGACGAGTTCATCTTGATGAAGACGTTTACAGCGGTTTCTGGCTTGGTTTCTGGTGGCAGTAGCAAGAACGGGAGATTGAATGCTATGAAACTTTCGCGAATTTCTACCACATCATCGAAAATATCATCACGCGTATCACGATCCTCTATAGCTTCTTTGGCCCACTCACGAAATTTCTTAGCCCAATCTTCAGACGCGGGTGATACCAAGTCTAGGGGTATCAGAGGCCTTCGGCGATGCCATTGATCACTCGGTCGGTTTGCCCACAGCGGATAACGTTTAACCTGGTTTTGTCCACTGCGAGATATGGATGTCACTCTATAGCGTCGTTTTCCATTGTTATCCTTCGACCACATCTCAAGGAAATATGTGCGATTTGGATAATTGTTTTTGTGCAACGCACGCCACAATCCGGTAAGGCGTTGTTGACCATCCAACAAATGTTCATTAACACGTTCATCTGTTTCTGGGGCAGTTCGTATCGGTCTAGATACGAATTCTTCCTTATCACCGACTGCTAGGACTAGAGCAGCACCGACCGGCAATCCTTGCAGAATCGTATTCAACATCTCCTGAACTGTTTGCCATTTCCATGCCTCGTGTCGTTGGAAACGCGGCAAAACTGTCTGCCCGGTTCGTATCTTCGTGAACCAGTCGGGCAATCGGCGATCTTGTGCTGTGTAAGTCATTCACGCCCTTTAGGAGGAAGATTTTACTGAAAAGCCATGACGCTCAAATGAATCTGGGGTCGCGGTGAAATCGATCTTAGCACGACAAATGTTTCTGACACGTTGAGCATGCTTATGCTCCGCATTACATCTCCCACAGTTGCTCAATTTCAGGAGTTACGCGGATGACTCGGTGCGAAGATGAATGCTCTTGCTCTCTGATTAGGACTCTCTTTACCGTTGGGATTCCCTTTGCTAAATCTGGCACGGTCCCGTCGAATGGTCGGCCCTTTGCTTCTGCCTCCAACTACTGTTCCGCCCACACCCGGCACAACGCGTTGGTTCGTTCTTCTCCTTCGCCGCGACCTCCTCCAACCCCTCAGCGCGCCCTAAAGCGTTACCGCTCCCCCAGATCGGGTCCCCTTGCTTCTGCGCGTCGCGCCTCAGCCTCAGCCCGTTGCTTCTCCTCTAAGGTGACTATCATTTTCTGTCGCAACCAGTCTGCAGTAACCATGATTAGGAGCTTTCGTCGTTCGGGTGTTACGTGCCATTCTCGGAATACGGTATCGGCTCGTCGAAAAGTTCACCTCTGGCTTCAGCCTCCATGCGCCGCTCGTTCCACGCACGCCACCGGGCGTTGGCTTCAGTCCGTCCATCCCTGCGGCCTTGTTCGCGCCCCTCTTCGCGTTGTTTCTCTTTGAGTGGAACTATCAGTTTCTGTCTCAACCAATCTGCAGTAACCATGATGTATTGCATCACCTCCGTCAAAGCAATGGCGATAGCAGCTGATGCTATGCCGATACTGCCTGTTTGCGCAATGATAGCAGTGAAGATTTCGTAGACGCTCTCTCCAGCACGCCCCGCGATCTCATGCCACGCTACATATCCGATGCCGACAAGTATCTGGATGCTGAACAGACCGAAATAGGCAACTTGCCACTGAGGGCGAATAGTCCATATCGATGCCCTAGATAATTCTTCCTCATCTACACCAAACCTTTGATCCATCAGCGAATCCGTTCCAATGTCCCGTTCATCTAGCAACCTCCTGCGGAAGAAGCCAGATGCCATGTTACGGCTTCACGTGAAGTTGGTTTACGGATGTGTCACTGGTTTCGCTAGTTGAATCGATTCATCGCCTTCTCAATTCCATCTGTCACAACTGCGCCCACTGCGTCAGCTGCCCCCGCCACGGTACCCTCGATAGCTTCGAGCTCTTCACCTGCAGGATCTCCTAGCACGTGGTCTACTTGACTGTCTCCGGCTCCCTGCTTGCCGACTCCGATTCGGATACGTAGGAATCCATCGTCATTCAGCGCATCAATCACAGACTTCAAGCCGTTGTGTCCGCCAGCACCGCCTCTGCGACGGATGCGCAGCCTGCCGGGAGGAAGATTTATGTCGTCGGAGATCACCAACAGGCGCTGGATGTCGGATGAGTAGCGTCTGATCAGGTCTATAGCCGCGACTCCGCTTCGATTCACGTAAGTCTTGGGGTAGGCAATGACTGCGGCTTCTCCGGAGATGCGGAGATGGGCGATCCTAGATGGTCCTTGGTCCATCAGCTTGTAGGCGTGGTATCGCTCACGGATGAGATCTGCGACCCACCACCCTACGTTATGGCGCGAACGGGCGTATTGGGTGCCCGGGTTGCCCATGGCTAAGATGATCCATGGGTTTTGAACATCAACATCCGCGGCGCGGGACTTTTTACGGCGAAACGTCAATCTGAATCGCCGCACCAGATCGGAGGCTTGATCCAAGATTCAAGATACCTTTGCCTCAAACGAGTTGAGGCGCGTTTTCGGTTGACGGCTCGAATGTTGGCTCGGGGAGGATTCCTGCTAGTACCTCTTTGAATTGCTCTTCATCCAGCACCGGCACGTCGAGTTTCAACGCTCTTTCGAGTTTCGAGCCGGCATCGGCACCGGCGACTAGGAAGTCGGTTTTCTTGGAGACACTGCCGGTCGCTTTGCCACCGAGCGATTTGACTGCGCTCGCAGCTTCGGAGCGAGAGAAACCGTCCAACTTGCCTGTGATCACGAAGTTGAGCCCCTTGATGGGATGGTCTGCCGACGGCTCGGGCGAGTCGTCCTCGGTGTTTAGACCCAGTTCGACTAAGTTCTGCACTAAGCGTATGTTGGCATCGTTGCGCGCCCAGTCGAAGATAGAGCTGGCGACGATCGGCCCGATTCCCTCGATAGCGGTCAGCTTCTCAAGATCGGCGGTGATTACCGACTCAAGAGTTCTAAACTCTCTGGCGAGCATCTCGGCAGTCTCGCCACCCACACCGATGATCCCCAAGGCGAAGAGGAGCCGGGACAAGGGTTGAGACTTGGATGCTTCGATGGCGTCGAGAAGGTTTTGGGCACGTTTCTCTCCCATCCGCTCCATCGCTAGGAGCTGTTCCGATCTCTCATGCAGCGTGTATATCTCTGAAAGATCACGCACGAGCCCTTGGTCTGCCAATTCGTACGCCAATTTCACACCTAGCCCCTCGATGTCCATGGCGCCACGAGATGCGAAGTGTTCCAACAGGCGTTGAAACTGGGCGGGGCAGGCGGAGTTCACGCATCTGATATCGACTTGATCTTCATCCCTAGCGACTGGTTCTCCGCAGGCTGGGCATTCGGGATCGATGCGGTATGGCCGAGATTCAGCATCACGTCGGTTGTCTGGCGCGGGACCGACAACTTGCGGGATGACATCGCCGGCTCGTTGTACGATCACTCGATCCCCTACTCGGATATCTTTGCGATTGATGTCCTCTTCGTTGTGGAGCGTGGCGCGTCCCACATTGACGCCGCCGACCATGATGGGTTCCAACACCGCGTAGGGGTTGATGGCGCCGGTTCTGCCGACATGAGTGCGGATGTCGATCAATGTCGTTACTTCCTGCTCTGCGGGGAATTTGAATGCTGTTGCCCAGCGGGGATCGCGTCCTACACTGCCAAGTCGTTCTTGGAGTGTCCGATCGTCTATCTTGACAACGACTCCGTCAATGCCGAAGTCGAGGTCGGGTCTAGCCTCTGCCGCATCATCAAATGCTTCTATCGCCGCATCAGTTGAAGCGACCCTGCGCGCCCAATCGTTTACCTTGCATCCCCACCTCCGCAGAGTGCCCAACACCTCCCACTGCGTCGCCGGGATGTCGCCGCCTTCTGCGTATCCGATGGAGTAGAAGAACATATCTAGAGGACGCTTGGCGGTCTCGGTCGGATCGAGTTGGCGAAGGGACCCGGATGCCGAGTTTCGCGGATTGATGTATTGCGGTAGTCCCGCCTTCTCGCGTTCCCGATTCAGCTGATTGAATGCCGATATCGGATAGAAGACCTCGCCTCGCAACTCGATGCGTGGGGGCACATCATCGCCGACCAGCTTCAAGGGAACCGAGCGAATCGTGCGCACGTTTGCGGTGACATCTTCGCCTCTGATCCCGTCGCCGCGGGTCGCGGCTTGAGCAAGAACCCCATCGGTGTAAGTGACCGCGATGGCTAGCCCATCGATCTTCAGTTCGCATACGAGGGATGCCTCTTCGATCTCAACGTAGTTCAGTGCTCTGTTGTACCAGCCTGTGAAGGTATCTTCGTCGGTCACGTTGCTCAAGCTGAGCATGGGTGCTGGATGCACAACCTCGTCGAATTCGGACGAAGGAGTGGCTCCGACTCGGAGAGTCGGGGAGTCGTTCGTTCTCAGATCCGGATAGTTACCCTCGATTCGTTTAAGCTCACGAAACAGCTGATCGTAGCTTTCATCAGACAAGGATGGCTGGCTCAGCACATAGTACTCATGATTGGCGCGATTGAGTGCCGCGCGCAGTTCTGCGGCGCGTTCAGCTGCTTGATCTTTGGAGATTTCGACGGAACTCAACGCGAACAGAGGTTGGGATTCGGAGATAGGCGTAATTTTAGCAATCGAAGGTTCTCGAGCAGCCAGCATTATGGCGCAAGCACTGCTGTTTATACTTGCCAAATGGCGATATTCACATCGGAACCCAATGCGAACCGATAGCTCCTCGCACCTGATGAGACTTTTCAAGACCCCAAAGTACGCGCCAGCGTCTTCCCTCTCCCCGCCGTTGGAGAGGACGCGGGTGAGGAGGATAAATTCAAATCGGCCGCATTGTCGCCCGTGTCAAGCACGAGTGCAAGCTAAGACTCTGTATTCCCGTATTCGCGGGAATGACGGAGCGGGTGCAAAGGTCTCCTGATGGCAGAGATACGGCCTTTCCGAGGCATTCGTTACAGCGCGGCTTCGAGCGGAAACGATCTGGGTGATTATCTATCTCCGCCTTTCGATATGATCACCCCAAGCGTTCAGCAGGAGTTGCTCGAAAGGTCCCCGTACAACATCGTTCGTCTCGAATTGGCACCCCTGAACGGTGAGAATCGATACTCGTACGTTGCTGACACGCAACGTGAATGGACCTCGAGGGGTGTATTAGTGCGCGACGATGCACCTTCGATGTACGTGACTGAGGAGAGGTTCTCATACGGCGGGGTGGAGCAGACGCGAAGGGGTTTTATCGCGGCGGTCCGACTAGAGGAGTACGATCGCGGGATCATCTTCCCTCACGAGAACACTCGCGATGCTTGGGTTCAAGACCGAGTGGAGATGATGCAGGCCTCTCGTTCCGCCTTGAGCCCGCTGCTAGTGGTGTTTCAGGATGATATTCGGAGCTCTATCGGAGGGATGATCAGGGCAATCGCGGGAGGACCTCCCACAGAGACGGCATCGATGCCTGGCGGGCATGAGATGCGGTTGTGGCAGGTGACTGATCGAGGCTCGATCTCATTGATATGCGAATTGATGCGAGCCTCTCAGCTGTTCATTGCAGATGGGCATCATCGCTACGAAGCTGCAATGCGGTACCGGAGCTCGATAAGAGCGAAGAGAGAGATTTCGCAAGAAGAGTCGGTGAACTTTCGCATGATGCATCTCGTCTCGATAGGGGAGCCGGGGCTTATCACGCGCGGATACCATCGGTTGATATCTAAGGCTTCGCCGAGTGAGTTGGAGGCCTTGAAGAGCCAGATCCGCGATGTCTGTGATGTAGCGCCTTGGAAAGGCGATAGGCAGGTGCTGAACGACGAAACTCTGGATGAGTTCGCTTCAGTGCTGAAAGAGACGGGGGAGGGCAAGAGAGTTTTCGGAGTGTACGGTTTGGAGCGCGGCACTTTCCACGTGGCGACCTTCAAAAGTGAGAGACCGACCGCGTTTGACGATCAATCGACGCTTGAGCGATCTGAATACTTCATGCTCCACCGATCGATACTTGAAGAGGCTATCGAGGAGGACCGAATGGACGCGGTTGTCGATTTTCAGTACGATATCGCGCGAGTCGTTGCTGCTGTCGACAGTGGCGAGTCTCAGTTGGGCATGATCATGCGTTCATTGCCCATGCACGACTTCATAGACATTGTGAGCCGGGGTCAGAGGTTGCCGCCGAAGGCGACGAACTTCTACCCGAAACCCCCGGCCGGGGCAGTGATCCAAGCTTTAGACGGTGCTCTCTGATCCACTCAACTTCCGAGTTTCTCCAACTCGGCGAGGACGGTCTTTCCGGAAACTTGGTGAGAAGTGCTACGTCCAATATCGGAGTAGGCTATATTTCCGTCTATGTCGACGATAAATACAGATGCAGACGCTAATCCATCACCATGCAGATTGAATACATCGTATGACTGAGGAACTGAGGGATCTTTGCTGGTGTATAGGAGTGGGAAATCCAGTCTGGCTTGACGAATCATCGATTCTGATCCGCTCAGGTTGTCGGTGCTGATTGCGAGGACTTCGGCACCTGCCGACACGATATCCGAGTAGTGTTTCTGCAACTCGACGAGTTGCCGGCGGCAGGAGCTTCACCAGTAGGCACGGTAGAAGACCAAGACGACCGGCTGATCGTCTCGGAACTGCGCCAGCGATATCTGCTCGCCGGTATTGGCGGACGGGAGATCGAACTCAGGAGCTGCACGTCGCACTGACTGATCGACATCGTCGTTGTCCGAATCGGTATCAGCGGGCTGGTCGTTCGTGCCGCAGGCGATGGCGAGCGAGGTGGCTGTGATTATGATCAGAAGAGTATTCAGGAGGGTGTTTCTGGCAATTAAGATCGGCATTCTATGAAATGTGTCCCTTCCGAGTGTACGTGCCGTATTCGTACTGGATATTGCGTCGGCAGTACGAGTCTATATCGGTTGAGCATGATACACAGCGTAGTCGTGCAGTGTTGCGTTACATTGGGGCTTCAGAGATAAATTAGTGGTCATGACTGTTGATAATGGCAGTTGTAGGAATCTGTGTAGGGATGAAAGTTGGCAAAGTTAGTCAATATAGATGTATAGGAGTTCAGGAATTTCTTAGATTCGATGCCTAGCATTGGCTGGTTTGTCAGACCTTGATTTCCCGTAAGCTTGGCCAGCTGCTAGACTCCGGGTGAATGTAACTAGCCAGACGCTTATGTATCATCGTTAGTTCGGTTTCACGGGATGTTTGCAACTACGGTGGCCCCCTTTACCTGATGATAGGGGCTGTTCCCGATGTTTTCGTACACGATCACTCCGTTAGTGTCGATTATGAATACCGATGCTGAGGCAAGCCCATCACCGTGTAAGTTGAAGACCTCGTACGCCTTGGGAATCGTGTTGTCCTTGCTCGTATAAAGGACGGGATACTTGATGCCGACTCGTGGTGCGAGCTGCTCAGCACCGGAGAGGTCATCCGTGCTGATGGCGAGGATCTCCGCGCCGCTCTCTCTGATGGCGGTGTAGTGTCTTTGCAGCTCAACTAGCTGCTCGCGGCAAGCGGGTCACCAGAACGCCCGATAGAAGACCAACACGACCGCTTGATCGCCGACATAGTCCGATAAAGTATAGTCGCCATCGGTAGTGACCGATGGGAGTGTGAAATCAATCGCTTTGGGACCTGTGACATCGGGGTCCGGCTCTGGGCTAGGGGGTTCTGGTGTAGGTGTATCTGGCGGTTCCGGCGTGGCGGTGTCTGTAGGAGTCGTAGTTGGAGGAACCGGAGTGGCTGTGGGAGGTGGTTCGGCAGTTGCAGTAACGATCGGCTCCGGTTCAGGTCTCGTGAGTTCCGGCGTGGCGGTGTATGCAGGAGTCATAGTTGGAGGAACAGGAGTAGCTGTGTGTGGTAGTTCGGTAGTCGCAGTAACGGTCGGTTTCGGTGGAGGCTCTGCCGGTTCGGTCGGCTCAATCTCTGGGGGCGACTCGGTCGGGGTCTCGGATGGTACCAGCGTCGGGGTTGAGATTGGAGGTGCCTGCGTTGCGTTGTTCTCCGCGGTGGGATTGGTGCCGGTAGTGACTGTGGCAGTCCATGTTGGTGTCGCAGCGGCTTCAGATTTCACGGTCGCGGTCAGCGTGGGTTGAGGTGTTGCTGTATCCGCTGCTCTTGCCGAAGTGGTCAGCGTAGGGACAACAGGGGATGAAGTCGGTTGAGGTCCCTGTTCAAGCACCGTAGGTGTAGATGAGGGTGAGAGCGAAGCGGTAGTCGGAGTCTGCTCTGGGTTTTCAGGCGGTTCTGTTCCGGAGGAACATGCTGTGATTGCAAGCGCAGCTAACGCAGGAAGAAGTACAGACAACGCGGTCGAGCGCAATGAAGTCAGATGGATGAACCTTTTGTGAGCTTCCATGTTCTGAGGAGATACGCAAAAACCGTTGTGATGCGCTCTAGCTAAGTGCTCATTTTCGCGAGAGTTCGTTCAGCCGCTTCTAGCGCCTGGTCGATCTGATCCATCGGCACCCATCCCATGTGGCCGATTCGGAATATCTTGCCGGTTAGTGCGCCTTGGCCTCCGCCGAGAACGACGTTGTGGTCCGAGATCACATTGGCTAGGAATTCGTTGCCATCTACGTTTTCGGGGAGTCGAACTGCCGTGACTGTGTCGGAGGCGTACTGTTCATCAGGCAGGATATCGAGACCGAGTCTCTGCGCTCCCTGGCGGGTGTGTTCGCCGATGCGGTGATGTCGCGCAAAGACGTTTTCTACTCCTTCTTCGACCATCGACGCAAGCGCGATATCTAACGTGAACATCGCTGGAAGGCATGGGGTGAAGGGCGGCTGTCCGATTTGAAGATAGTCTTCGTACTGCTGAATGTCGAAGTAGTACTTCGGAGTTTCATTGGTCTCGTATGCGCGCCACGCCTTTTGGCTGAATGAGACCATCGAGATACCAGGCGGCGAGACCCACGATTTCTGGGATGCAGTCGCTACTACGTCGATGCCCCATGCATCAGTGGCGATGGGCATCCCTCCGGCACTGGAGACGGCATCGAGCAGGATAAGCGCATCGGTGTTTTGATGAACTATCGCGCAGATCTCTTCGAGCGGATTTGATACTCCAGTAGACGACTCGTTATGAGTCAACGCTACTGCCTTGTAGTCTGGTTCGCTCTTGAGCGCTTTGTTCAGAGCGTCGAGATCGGCCGGTTGACCGAGGGGAAACTCCAGCCTTGTCACCTCTGCTCCAACCGCTTCGACGATCTCGGCAAAGCGGGCACCGAATACTCCGATGATCAACACTAGGACCTTATCGCCCGGGGAAACCGTGTTGACAACTGCGGTCTCCATCGCACCTGTGCCTGAAGAAGTGATGAAGTACACGTCGTTCGAAGTCATTAGCATGGTGCGCAGGTTGTCGCTCATGCGGGCCAGCATCTCGGCATATTCGGGTCCGCGATGATTGATCATCTGGCGCGCCGCGATCTGCAAGACATCGTCCGGCAAGGGGACCGGTCCGGGAATGCGGAGGTTGGGTTGTGTCGCGGTCATCGTATCGCTCAATTGAACGGCGCCTTTCGATCTGGTCGAGTTATGGATGCAGAATCAGCTGTTAGATCAATTCTAGATGGTCGATGTTTCATGAGTATTTTGAGTAGATTCAATTTCGATGCGAGGATGCGTATGATTTCAGGTGATTTGAATCGTGGCAGAGTGGGTTAAGTCCGCCTGTGCAGTACGTCTGGGGTTAGTGACAAATGACGGATCACTCAACGGGTCTTCAAATTGGATCGGACGGTAAGTTGCGTTGTTTCTGGTCCAGCGATCATCCCGACTACATGGAGTACCACGATGAGGAGTGGGGAGTGCCGGTATGTGATGGGCGTGCGTTGTTCGAGAAGGTATGCCTAGAGGGGTTTCAGTCAGGACTTTCTTGGCTGACCATCCTCCGCAAGCGCAGCAACTTCAGAGACGCGTTCGACGGTTTCGACTATCGAAAGATAGCAGATTACCACGACCATGATGTTGATCGGTTGATGAACGATTCTGGCATAGTGCGGCATCGAGGAAAGATCGTATCTGTGATCAACAACGCCCGACGTGCATGTGACATGGAGGATAGCGGCGAAAATCTGGCGTCATTTTTCTGGAGCTGGGAACCGTCCGATATGGATCGTCCGGCAACGCTGAATCACGAGGCCCTGATGACTCTCTCCAAAACACCCGAATCGACCGCGATGGCAAAGGATCTGAAGAGGCGGGGCTGGAGTTTCGTCGGACCTACCACCGCTTACGCCTTCATGCAGTCCGTCGGCATTGTGAACGACCACATCGAGGGATGCTTCGCGCGCGATCGGGCCGAGGCACTGCGACTCGAGTTTCAACGCCCCTGATCGCACCCTTTTCGCGCCCGGGCGTAAGTTGATGGCAGTGCTCTCGTCACGCATACGCTTCATCTGGCGCGATTCCCAGAAGCACTAGAGGCACAGCAGGGGTGTTGCGTCCTTGGCGCATAACGTTCAACAAATCTCGTTCGTAGTACGGGACACCAGAGGACATCTGCTGTTCCATCTCCTTCATCGGCAGGATCTCAATTCCAACATCGATAATGTCTGAAACGAAGAAACTCATGTGCTTCACGAATAGATCGTGCGCAACGAACGCGTATTTGCCGAACTGAACCTCGATGGCGACGCGGTTCTTCACAAAATCGGTTTGGTTAAAGGTCATTATGGGCTCTAGTCCGGCTCGCTCGATAGCTTCGCGCTGCACATCAGGAGGACTCTGTGCGACTTGACGCAACACTTTTTCGTCGCTAGTAACCCAAAAATTACGTCTTCGTTGCCTCCATCCCCTAGCCTCAAGTCCTTGTTTGAATGCGTTATTCAGATCCACTGGTGAGTACAGCATCCTGCCTATTTGTCCACGTTCTTTGGACACTTTGTTCCGGCATGACTCGGCATCGATCGATGCGACCACTTCCTTGACATCTTTCCAGAGCTCGGGGTGTCTGACAATCAGAAACTCTTCGCCGTTCAGATGCGAATAACGGGCAGCGATCTGCATCAATGACCGCCGTTAGGCTTTGATGGATCGTAGACGGGCTTGCCCATGGCACGAGTGCGCAACGTTCCTGATCGGAGAGAATCTACTCGGGTCCAAGCAATATTCACGTACTCGCTGATGATGTCGCAACCATAGCCATTGCGTCCGTGCATGAGCGCGGCGATGACAGACGATCCAACTCCCATGTAAGGGTCGAATACATTGTCTCCTAGATCAGTCATCGATAGAACCAGCCGCTCAACGAGCTCTACCGGAAACTGGCAGGGATGGGTTGTTTTTTCTACATGGTTGTTCTTGACGTTCGGAAATATCCAAACATCGCTGGGGTTTTTGCCCTTGGGATTGCCTGAAAGTTTGCCGACGTTAGGTCCTTTGAAGTGACGTTTATCGGGGTATTTGGAGGGTACTCGAATCGGATCGAGATTGAATGTATAGTCGTCGTCGATCGTCCACCAATTGATGGTTTCGTACCGCCCCGAGAGCCGTTTCGTGCAGTGAAGCCCGTGCCCGAAATGCCATACGATTCGGTTGCGTAGCTTTAGTCCGTATCTCTTGAACATGGGGTACAGAATCGCATCAAGCGGCACTACTTCGCCTTGTTCGACGTAGTTCCCCACTTGCCAGCATATCGAGCCTTTCGGATGGAGCAATCGGACGCATTCCGATATCACCCCCTCTTGCTCGCGCAGATACGCGTCAAGCGGCGTGCGAGTTTCGTAAGACTTGCCGATGTTATAGGGAGGTGAAGTGACGATGAGCTTCATCGACCCTGTTGGGAGTCGCCGCATGAAAGCCAGATTGTCTTCACACGCCATGATCGGCTCAGCCGGCACTGCATCGTTCGATGAGTCCGCGCCTGCCCCTACATTTGGGCGAGATTTGTAAAGGCTATCGAATGAAGCTTGTTGCGTTTTCAGCATTTGTGATTCGCAGTATAGCGCGATCGGCATTTCTCGAAAGTCGGCTGTGACCATCAGTCAGTCCGCAAGGTTTCAAACCACTCGAACTAACCGGTGTTCTCGGCGGCCTCGACGCAACACGATCAGCTTGCCGTGCAGGACGTCGTCGATGGTCACGGGGCGGTCGGAGTTCTGAACGCGCTCGCTGTTGAGATACATCCCGCCCTGTTCCACGATGCGACGTGCCTCGCTAAGGGATGAGATTAGTAAAGAATCGAGTGCCAGACGCTCGAAACTGAGTGTTCGGTCATCGATCTCCTGCTTCGACACTGTGGTCGTTTCGGCACCTTGGAACACATCTTCCAGCTCACGCTCGGTGAGTTGGTCGAAGTCGCCTTTGAAGAAGGCACGCGTCACGCGGCGAGCCTGCTGCAGACCGTTCTCGCCGTGGACGATGCTTGTGACCTCTTCCGCGAGCACTCTTTGAGCTTCACGCTTCCCGGGCTCATTCTGAACGGCGAGGATCAGCGGTGTGACCTCCTTAGGCTCCAGCCAAGTGTAGAGCTTGAGGTATCTGATTACATCTTCGTCATCGGTGTTGTAGAAGAACTGGTAGAGCCGGTAGGGGGAGAATATCTGCGGATCGAGCGCCGGCGCGCCGCCGACCGACTTGCCGAGTTTGTCACCTTTGGAGTCGACGATCAAGGGAAAGACGATTCCATGTGCCAATGAAGAGCCATCAGGACGAGAGCCGTGAGTTCTGCGGATCAGGTCGACTCCGCCAAGTATGTTGCCCCACTGGTCGCTCCCGCCCGATTGGAATGTGCACCCTTCACGCTCGTAGAGGACGAGGAAGTCGAACGCTTGCAGGAGCTGGTATGAGAACTCGGTGTATGAGATGCCGTCTTCGCGCTCAATCCGTCCCCGCACAGATTCGCGTTTGATCATTGTGTTCACCGTGAAGTGCTTGCCGATGTCGCGCAAGAACGGAATCAAACTGGTCGTCCGAAGCCAATCGGCGTTGTTGATCAATTTCGCCGGGTTGGTCTTGCTGTCGAAGTCTAGGAACTGCGAGAGCTGTTTGCGTATCGCTTCTGCGTTCTCTTCAATCTTCTCGATGGACTGCAAAGCCCTCTCTTCGGCGCGCCCGCTGGGATCTCCGATGAGCCCGGTGCCGCCGCCTAGTATGGCGATCGGCGTGTGTCCGTATCTCTGCATCCTGGCCAGGCACATCAGGGGCAGCAGATTGCCCACGTGCAAAGTGGAGGAACTGGGGTCGAAACCGTTGTAGCAGGCGACCTTCTCAGTCTTGAGCACATCCTCGGCGCCCGCAGTCGTGTCGTAGATCGCGCCGCGCCAAGTGAGTTCGTCGTGGATATCACTAAATGCGGTGGTTGCGTTCATATCAAGGTTCTCTCCCAGCGATTCCAGATGGGGCTTTCTCGTTTTCCAATATCTCTTCGATGCGTCGGATGTCTCGCTGCAGCTGCTCGACAAGCATCTCGCGTGTTTCGAACTTCTTGTCGTGCCTTACGAACTCGACGAACATCGCTGAGACGAATTGTCCGTATAAGTCCTCTTCGATGCCGAAAACGTGTGTTTCAAATGTTCTGGCACTGCCACCGAGAGTTGGATTGTCGCCGATGTAGGTCGCAGAGGGCAGTATTCGACCGTCTGGCAGGCGAGCCCAAGTCGCGTAGATGCCTGGCATCGGCAAGACGAGATCTCTTGACCACTTCATATTGGCTGTGGGTGCAACTACATCGCGCGCCCTGCCGGTTCCCATCTCAACTTCCCCTCCGTGCTCGAAGAGTCTTCCTAGCATCGATGCCGCACGTCTGACCTCGCCTTCGCCGAGGTCTTTGCGGATGGTGGAGCTGGATACAACCTGAGTTTCGACTCTGACATCTCGTTGAGCGGCGACTTCGAAGCCCAGATCGTCGCCGAGTTTCCCGAGTTGATCGAAACCGATCTGATCGTTGCCGACGCGCGCGTTACGACCGATGACCAGACATCGCATGTTGAACTTCTCTTTGAGCGTGGACATGAATCGCTGCGCCGACATATTCCGCACCTGATCATCGAAATCGATGGGTTGGACGATGTCGACACCGGCATCGCGGATGAGTGAAACGCGGGTTGAGAGGTCGCATAGGAAGGGCACCTCGAGCGACGGATCTATCACAACGCGCGGCATCTGCCTGAAGGTCAGGGCGATGCTGACCATTCCACCCCGGCTTGCACGGAGTGTTACCTCATTCAATAGGCTCTGATGCCCTAGGTGCACGCCATCGAAAGTGCCGATAGTCATGCAACTGCCCCTGGCCGAAGCTTCGGGATGCGGCTGAAGAGTCTCTAGTGCCATTGCAACACCCGATCACAAGGGCGCAACGATAACGATATTGATCAGGCGTCGACTGCCACGGGACTCAAAGCTCCGTGTGCCTCTCTCAACAGCTCTTCTGTAGTCTTCCAATCGATGCACGGGTCGGTTATCGACACTCCGTACTTAAGCGTCTCCGGTCCACCGTTGAGCGACTGGCTGCCGGCGTTGAGATGGCTCTCCATCATGATGCCGATGATTCCGTCGTTGCCTCGCACTCTCTGCTGCAACACGTCGCGGAAGGCGATGGGCTGTTTGGTGTGGTCTTTGTCACAGTTGGCGTGGGAGCAGTCGATGACCAAGCGTGGCTCTATTCCGCTATTCTCGAGCTTGGACTGGGCGTCTTTTACGTGCTCCGCTGAGTAATTAGGCCCTTGAGCACCACCTCTCAGCACGATGTGGCACGCATGATTGCCATTGGTTTGGACGACGGCTGCCGCGCCGGCATCGTCGATGCCGAGGAACGCGTGTGGAACCTTGGCTGCGATGACGCCATCTATGGCGAGTTGGATGCTGCCGCCGGTGCCGTTCTTGAAGCCGATCGGCATCGATAGTCCGCTCGCCATCTGCCGATGCGTCTGGCTCTCGGCGGTACGAGCTCCAATTGCTCCCCAAGAAACGACATCGGACACGTACTGCGGAGTGAAGGGATCTAGAAACTCAGTGGCGGTCGGCAGGCCCAACTCGGCAACATCGATCAGGAACTTCCGCGCTCTGCTCAGCCCCGAGGGGATGTTGCAACTTCCGTCAAGGTTGGGATCGTTGATGAGTCCTTTCCACCCCACTGTAGTGCGAGGTTTTTCGAAGTAGACGCGCATAACGACCATGAGTCGGTCCTTCAACTCTTCAGCCAACGCAGTCAATCGCGTCGCGTATTCGATTCCCGCCCGCTCGTCATGTATCGAGCACGGACCGGTGATTACTAGGAGCCGATCGTCCTGCCCATCGATTATGGCAGTGATTTCCTGTCGCGATTCCACGACCAATTTCTCTATGTCTGAAGAGATCGGGTGCTCGGCGAGGTACTCCGATGGGGGTGAGAGGGGAACGATTGTATCGACGTTGACGTTTGAGACTTTTGAATTCATTTCGTGATCCTGCTTTGTTGGAGCTTGATGGATTGGGGTTTCGGATGTTGTAGATTTCTCGGGCGCGATGAGATCCGAGAGGGCGGGTATTGCCTACTCGGTCAGAAACGGCGTCGCGCGGGGAAGCCCTTGATTGCTAGGCGCGGCGCCGGCGAGTATAGAACCAACGAGCGAGTTCGTCGGAAGAGAACGTAAACGTAAAGAAAGAGCTTTGGCCAAACACCGCTACTGCCGATATGCGGCTCAAAAGGGCGTTTTCGATTGATAGTGCCATTGCTTCTTATGCATCATTGAGCGTCTGTGATATCGGCTCTCAGAGCGACTGCATCTCTCAAGTATACGTGTCTAACTTCGGATTGCGATCGCGTCGTGTTCCAATACATGAGAACTCTTATGCATTTCGACATGGATCCGGGACGATCGATCTCTATCGAATTGATCAGCGGCACAAGCCGCCAACCGAGACGCTCTCGTGCCGCGACGGCAGGGAATTCCGCGTTGAGGTCCTTTGTCATGGTGAAGTAGACGGCACCGAGTTCTTCTGATGCCACATCGTTGGCGGAGACCATCTCGGTGAGCAACTCTTGCGTCGCGTCCATGATCTCTTCCCGGACGTTGGCACTTACAGTGATCGCGCCTCTAATTCCTCGCACCGCGGTCATTTGCTGATTCCAGACTTGGGTTCGGTCCATTGCGTCAATTTGACAGAGTTTATGCGATTGTCAGCACTGAGGTTCAACTTCTCAGGGACTTCATGAAGTCATAGGCGATCTTGGGCGCGTCTTTCGGATCAGCGTCGTGCATGGCACTCACCAGCGCGCTGCCTACTGCTGCTCCGTCCGCGTAGGAGCCTACCTGTTCGACGTGGCTCGGAGTGGAGATTCCGAATCCGACGGCAACGGGCAGACTCGTGTGTGTCTTCACATCTTTTACCAAGTCGCGTACGCGCTCCGAGACCTGAGCTCGAACTCCTGTGACTCCTAGGACCGAGATGCAGTACACAAATCCTTGCGCCTGACTGCTCGCGATCCTGATCGCTGAATCGGTGGAGGTCAACGCCAGAAGGGGTATCAATGAGAGATCGGACCGCGCACAAGCATCGAGTAGCGGACCAGCTTCAGGCCCCGGGAGATCGACGCATATGATGCCATCGGCTCCCGAATCTCTGACTACGGAGCAAAATTCGTCGAGTCCGATCTGGTACATCGGGTTGTAGTAGCCCATAAACACTAATGGCGTTTGGATGCCCCGCCTCCTGATCTCAGACGCAGTTTCGAAGCAGAATCGAGGGGTCACTCCATTGCTGATCGCCTGGAAACTGGAGCGCTGTATCACCGGACCCTCGGCCAGAGGATCGCTGAAAGGAATGCCTAGCTCGATCACATCGGCACCAGCTTCCGATAGTGCTTCCACGACCTCCACCGTGCTGTCGGCAGCAGGGTGTCCAACGGTTACGAAGGGAATGAGCGCGGTTCGCCCCTGTGCGTTGGCATGTTCGATGGCGGTTGTGATATTGCTTCCCATACAAGGACCTCGATATTCCTAATGTTAACCAGCGAAGGTTCGATCTAAAGCGTTTATCGCGATAAGCGCGAATGCGTTGTGTAAGCCGTGCACGATGATGCAGCTCCAGACCGACCGAGTCCATAGATAGATCACCGCCAGCGCCATCCCTAGAATGAATACGGGAACGATGATCCCGATGCCGATACTAGGAATATGGACGGCTGCGAAGAGGGCAGAGGAGAGGATCGTTGCGATGATAGCTCCGAAACGCTTCATCAACCCTGCCAACAGAAATGAGCGGAAGAAGATCTCTTCGGCTACCGGGGCGGCGATTGACACGACGAATAAGGCGAGAAGCGACATGCCGCCCAGTTCGTCCAGAAGATTTGTGGTGTTGTCCGGAGGCACAAGGACTTCCGAACCGATGGTATCGACTATCAAACTCCAGATGACCATCAAGCCTAAGGCGACGATCCAAACGAAAACGCCCTTGGAAAGTGCCGCTAGCGGCCTACTGGGGATGTTGAGCCTCAGATCTGCGAAAGATGCTCGGTACTTGCCTTTGGTGAATGTCCATGCGACCGCAATTAGGGTGAAGTGCCCGACGGTGATAAGAACCGCGGCGGTCGCTGCCGCCTCCACGCTGCCGTCTTCGATGAGCGGCGCGGCTAAATGGGCCGCGGCGATGGCGAGCGAACACCAGATCATGCAATTGACGGTGAGACTCAGCGGAGCGCGTGCAATTTTCGTGATGCCGATTCCGAGCAGCGCGACAGCTACGGCAATGATCGCAGTCGCTCCAAATCTCCATCCGTCGCCTTGCTCGAGGTCGATCAACCCCACTTCGACCATGCCGAATACCGCGATCAAACATATTACCGACGCAATGCCGGCCGCGATATCGCGGATGTCCCACGGCACTCTGTGATTAGTTTTAGTTGTAGAGGAGGTTGATCGAATCTGGATCACTTCCAGGTCACTTCTCCGAAAAGGCCGGGAGGACGGGGAGAAGATGCGAAGACGTTGTACTCATCGATCGAATCGCCGATAGTGGTCGAATCGCCGTGTCCGGGTAGCACTACCGCTTTGCTTGGTAGGGTATGCAGCTTATTGGTGATGCTGTTCACAATGTTGTCGAACTCATCAGGGCTGCCGGTGCGTCCGGGCCCGCCGGGGAACAGCGTATCGCCCGCGAATACATGTGGTTGCGAGCCGGGGCTTTCGGCGGGCAGAAGATAGGATGTTGAACCGGGGGTGTGGCCGGGAGTAGAGATGCAGCGGATCTGAATGTTTCCGAACTGGAGCATAGCATCGTCCGAGACGTCAACGGGCGATTGGTAACCTGATCGATCGACGATCTCATGCTCGTCTTCCGACCCTATGCCGACAGGCACCCCGAAGCGCTCGGTGACATCGTCGAAGCCTTCGAGATGGTCCCAATGGTTATGGGTAATGAGTATTGCTTGTACATCGGTCTCGGCTGCTGCCGCCATCATTTCGAGAGGCTTATCAGGGGTATCGATGATGACGCTCTGATTGGTGGAGCGGCACGTGATGAGATAAGAGTTGTTCGCGAAGCCGGAAACCCAGTTATCGATCCTCCAAAGTGATCCGATGTAAATCTCTGCCATCGCTAAGCACCCCTCTAGTTGAATTGGTTGGTCTGACTTCGAATGTCCGATGGTGGCTATGTGTGCGCCGTCTAGAAAGGTTATATTGTTCTTGCCGGGCTCTAGCCCTAACTTATCAGCGTGAGAATGTAGGACGTTGCACTCGCGTCCGAAGGAGTTGCCAGGCGTTTCCGAACCTCATGCATGGGGATGGATTTGGAATCCGTCCTTATATCTCGTGATTCCCGTCCTATATCGGGATAGAGGGTAGGCTTTTCGCAGGCATGACAGTTATGCAATCTCTCACTCGGTGGCGAGAGCGAGAGAAGCTGGGTCCGAGGTTTTGGGTTGTGTCGGGGGAAGCTGAATTATGAACTCGGTAAAGCTGCCTGCCTCAGTCTCTACGTTGACAACTCCACCGTGGCTACGGATTATGTCGCTGGTGAGTGAGAGTCCCAGACCTGTGCCCTTGTCGGTCGGCTTGGTGGTGAAGAAGGGGTTGAATATCTTGTCGATTACATCTTGCGGGATGCCAGTTCCGTTATCTCTGAATCGAATCTCGATACCATCGTCGATGCTGTGGGTTGAAATTCGTAGGGTCGGCTCGTAAGGGGGTTGATCATCATCGTGATGGCTTGATTCGAGTGCTATGCGCTTCTCTTCGGTCGCGTGGCACGCGTTGGTGACCAAATTGAGGAAGACTCGCCCAAGATCTTGGGGGTATACCTCGATACGTGCTAGGTCAGGTTCGAAATCCATCGTCATGTTGATATGCATGTCGGGATCGGTTGCGCGGCCGCTGTGGTATGCGAGCAGAGAGTACTCCTCAGCGAGAGAGTTGATGTCTGTGAGCTCCAATTCGTGTGTGTCGCGGCCCATGTCGAGCATATCGTGAACGATGCGGTTTGCTCGATCGCCATGCGATCTGATCCGCTCGAGATTCTCCTTGAGATCATTCGATATCTCCTCGATCAGCTCGCGTTGCTGCTCATTAAACGCGCTTGAGCCTTCATCGATCGTTTCTTCTAGCTCCTCAAGCAGCTCTTCGGAAGATTCTGCAAAGTTATGTACGAAGTTGAGGGGATTTCTGATTTCGTGAGCGACACCGGCGGTCACCTCACCCAGAGCCGCCAGCTTCCCTTTCAAGATGATCTGATCCTGTGCTTTGTGAAGATCTTCGAGTACCGTCTCAAGCTCTTGATTTTTCACTTGCAGCTCATTAGCGAGTTTCTCTACCAGGTTCAATCTTTGAACCTCCAGAGCATGTTGCCGCAACACCTCCAGCGCAGCCCCCATCTCCGCGACTTCATCGTGCCCTACGATCTCGACTTCAGATTCAAGATCATCTTCAGCCATCCGGCGCATACGATCCGAGATTGTCTGTAGACGCTTCAGCAGTCTCTCGCCCACGAAAAAACGCGCGATGAGGAACGCTCCCACTACACTTACCGCGGTGATCGCGAGTAGCAAGATTCTGGCGGTTATGATCGCTTGCTCGGAATCTTGAGATGCCGCTTCGGCTCGGGATTCGGCATCGGTAACCAAGCCATCTACCTCGTCAACTAACTCGATCGCCAACTCACCGTTCGTCTCTAGCAGGTCTTGCTGGTTGCTGGTGATTTGGAGACGACGGGCGAGCAGATGGAAGCCGCCCTCTTCGCCCAGCGCCAGCTCGAAAAGCCTTGTAAATAGTGGGTCTACCTCGTCACGGAACGCAGAATCGCCGAGTGCCGCTAGACTGTGTTCGATGCGCCCTACGGCGGCTTCGAATCTCTCGAGCAATGGCTCTATAAACGCTGCTTCGGAAACGGCGAACGCGCTGGCAAGCAGCTGAATGGCGATATGGGAATCGGATCCGAGGTCGGCGACGTGCCGATACCGGTTGAATTCGGATTCTGAAAAGTGCCGAGTTAAGTCGTCTGGCGCTTTGTCGAGCTCTCGATAGCCGGTCATCGCATAGTACAGCTGGTCATCCAATTCAGGGATCAGGGACCGGTCCAGCCTGATCTGCAACTGCGACAGTTCCGTGCTTATTTCCGCGGTTCTCTCCTCAAGATCCAGCAACACCTCCTTTTCTCTCTTGATCTCCTCGATGTTGAGGGTTAATCGATCGGCGAACTGGCGGATTTTTGAAAGATGTTTATCTCCTCTGCTACGGGGTGCCAAAGTCTGAAACTGCCGCTCGAATAGCGCGTTGGTCTCTTCGACCTCGGCTGAGATTCTGTTGAACTCATCTATCGTCGCGGCCGATGTCAGGCGAGGAGCAGCAGCAGCCAGAACCCCGGTGTACTGGGCTATGCCGAAAGATGCGACCATGTCTGGTACGCTGCCTTCGTTGACTCGATCAGAGACGTTGTCGATGTGGTTCAGTGAAAACCACGCGACTAGGCTCGCGCTCAAGGTCAATGCCACGGCTCCGCCGATGCCCACATGCATCTGAGTGGAAATCTGGAATCCGCCCTTGAAGAGACGTTTGATGCGCTGGATCATGGCAGCTCATCTGTCATCGTATCGATGGGGTGAAGCTGACCGTCGCTGCCTATCACTGTTAGGAACACTCGATCAGATCCTTGGTTGTCGTTCTGCCCGAACATCAACTCGAATCCGTCAAGATCTATCGCTTCGGCGTTCTGCAACTCATCGATGAAGCAGGCCCTGCTGAGTTCACGTCCGCACTGTTTGATGCCTGCTATGACGAGTCGCCCGGCGATGTAACCTTCGAGCGATACGAATCCAGGCGGCTCGCCCGGAGCATATGTCCGCATCGCCTCGAGATACGTCGCTACGATGGGAATCGAATCGTCTGTGGGAAACGGAACGACTTGTGTGATGAACACTCCCGCGCCTTTCTCTCCCAGCTCGCGTACCAATGCATTGCTGCCTACGAACGATGTAGTGACGAACTCAGGGTCATATCCTATGTGACGTGCCCAAGAGATGAGGTGTGCCACCGGCTGGTATGTTCCGACGATGATCACAGCTTCAGCCTGCTTCTGCACGATGTTCAATAGCGCAGTTTTGATTGCCAAGGTGTTGCGCGGGTAGATCCCTATTGCGACAGGTTCCAGCCCCCGTCGGAGCAGCGCGTCCTTTGCCCCTAGGAAACCCGCGCGGCCGAAAGAATCGTCTTGGTAGACTACCGCGATGCGTTTGATTGCGAGGTCTGTGGTCAAACGTTGCACCATCTCCTCGGTCTCTTGGGCGTATGAGGCGCGGACATTGATGACACGCTCCAATGAAGATTCGCGCAGAAACGCTGCGCCGGTGAAGGGTGCCACATAGGGAATCGAACCGTCGACGGCGATCTGGGCGGCTGACCTTGAAGTGGGAGTTCCTACGGCGCCGAGCAACGCGAAGACACCTGCTTCTTCAATCAGGTATCGAGTATTGGCGATGGCTGCCTCGGGCTCGTATGAATCGTCGAGGTGAGTCAACTCCAATTTTCGACCGTGCACAGCTCCCTCTAGATTGATTTCGTGGAACGCCGCCATGATACCGTTACGCATCCCGATGCCCAGATGCTTGACCGGCCCCGTGAACGCCGCGGACTGGCCGAACAACACACGGTCGTCCCATACCCCTGTTCGTACGATATTGTCTTCGTCGGTGTCTGAAGTCGCGTATACGGGATCTGACTTCGTCTGAGACGTACTTTCGACATCCGAAACGGAGTCGCTGCTATCCTGCGTAGAGCATGCGCTCAGCGTGATCAGCCAAGCGAGTGCCAAAAGCACGAAGATCCGTGCGACCATCCCCCGGACTGCCGGTCCTGGGACTGGTCCGTTCAATCCGTCCTCCGCTTCACGAGCGTCAATCGATTGGAGCTGTCGACTCGCTGATAGCGCATCTCGTCGGTCAACTTTCGCACGAAGTGGACGCCCAGCCCGCCGATTGGACGCTGATCTACAGACATTGAGAGTTGATCGGGCGGACCACCGATGCTTGGATCGAAAGGCTTGCCTTGGTCCGAGATTTCGATCGTAACGTTGTGTTCATCAGACGAGAGTGCGACCTTGATCGGCTCTTCGTCATCTATTTCGCCGTGATTGATGATATTGACGCAGAGCTCTTCAAGCACCAAGTTGATCTTGAATAGAAGATCATCCTTCCATCTCTCCTCGTGCGCCATCGTCTCGACTGCGCTCCTGATGGTGCCAAGTTCGTCGATCCTCGGCTCGATCTCGATCGAGACTCGGGTGCTCACGAATAGTTCTCGCATCGTCGTAGAGTAAGGCAAGCCTGATCGTCGGCTTGAGGCTCATCACCGGCGAAGTTGTTGACAGCTTCTAGAGTGATTCTGCTGGCCTCTTCCGCAGTGTTAGGCTGCCTGTCTAGAAACACTTGGCGAAGCCTATCAAGGCCAAACAACTCTCCCTCTCCGTTGACTGCCTCTGTTATGCCGTCCGTGTAGAGAACCACAGTGTCTCCGGGGGCGAGAGTGATCGTGTTTTCATCGAACTTGAGGTTCGGAATCACGCCTAGAGCGACTCCACCGGTGGGAGGAAGGACGGTAGTGGTTCCATCAGGATGGACGATTATCGGTTCATTGTGCCCTCCGTTGGAGTACGTGAGCTCTGACGTATCGGGATCGTAGGTGGCGTAGAAGAGGGTGACGAACATAGCTGCTTCGTTGTCTTCATCGAGCAGGTCGTTCACTTCTGCGAGGGCATCGCCCGGATGATCGAACCGTTGGCAGGCACCCTTCAACAGCATCCGGCTTGACATCATGAACAGTGCTGCCGGCACTCCCTTGTCAGAGACATCAGCTATGGCGACCCCGATCTTGCCGTTGCGTAAAACTTGTACGTCGTAGAAATCGCCGCCTATCTCGCGTGCCGGTTGCATCGACCCGAAAATCTGAAATTCGCAACTCTCGGGAAACTCTGTGGGAAGTATCGACTGCTGTATGCTGTTCGCCAACTCTAGTTCGTTCTGCAGTGCCACGAGCGAGTCGCGCGATGCTAACGCATGCTGCCATTCGGCAAGGTGTTGGAGAGTCCTGTTGATCGTGATGCGGAGGTCCTTAAAGTCCAACGGCTTCGTGACGAAATCGAAAGCGCCACGATTCATGGCAGTTCGGATGTTCTTCATATCTCCGTATGCGGAGATGATGATCGCGCGGACGTTCGGGTTCAGATCGGGTATTTGCTGGAGCAACGTCAACCCATCCATGCGAGGCATGTTGATGTCTGAGATCACCATGTCGATCTCTTCGTCTTCGGTTAGTTTTTCGAGTGCCTCGACTCCGTCGCGGGCGAAGGTGAATTCATACTGTCCGGCCCTGATGTTTCGGCGCATGCGTTGAAGCATGAGCGGTTCTAGGTCCGGCTCGTCATCGACCACTAGGATCTTTTGAACCTGATAGGCCATTGATTCACCTCGGTTTATCTTCGTTCATGGGCAACAGGTCGGCACTGAATCGCCGTCTCCGCCCAGCCATGCACGTCCCGATCGTCAGGGAAATATCAATCTTTAATAGCAGCGATGGCATCTGCCTTATTCGCCTTGATCGGGATTATGTTGTCGAATCCGCTGATGGCGAAGATCTCACGTATCGAGTCGCAGAGGGAGCAGACCGCGAATTGGCCTCCTTGTCTGTTGAGCGATTTCGCGATCAGCAGAATGACTCGGAGTCCAGCGCTGCTGATGTAGATCAGGTGTCCAGCATCAAGGATCACGGCTTCATCAGTCTCTTCGATCGCATCTTCCAAGGCGGCTTGGAACTCACGAGCGTTGGCACTATCGACTCGTTCTTCTGTAGCGATAGCTACCAGTATCGCTCCATCTCTCTCAATGTTGAGTTCCATCAAAACCTATCTCTGTGTTGAGTATGTATTCGACTCGCTGAAAGCTAGTTGTCGTGTCTGTGGATCTGGTTGCAGGATCATTTCAATGAAGGATGATCCTCATACCGTCCCAATTTTAGGGAATAATCATGTTTCGCGCTCGTATCTGCCGATGAAGGCACCTTCTTCCCTCTTATCTACCGGCATCCGTGCCAAAGAGAGGGTATCGGGCAACACTATCCCTCCTGAAAATATCAGCTTCATGGCATTTTCGACCGACATATCGGTTTCTACCACATCATCTTCCAATACGAATGCCATGTTGCCAGAAGTCGGGTTCGGGACTGTTGGTATGTAGACTGAGACCAGATCCTCACCAGAGCCGGGCGATCGTACTCTTCCGGTCACGAAACCCATCGCCACCATTCCATCTCTGGGCCACTCCACGAAGACCACTCGGCTGAAGTTGTACTGGGAACCTAGCGAGAGCATCGCCTGTTGAGTCACGCCGTAGACGGTCTTGACGACCGGCACATGATTGAGAATGACGCTCTTCCAGTCAAGCAGCTTCCGCCCGAAAGTGGAGCTGGCGATGAGCCCGATGAAGTAAAAGAGAACTCCTAACACGATCAAACCGATCCCTGGGAAGTCCCAAGGTCTGTCTTTGACGAAGCCTAATTGTCTCACTAGACTATCGGCGTGGCCGATCACGAACATCAGCACGACTATCGTTACAATCAGGGGCACCAGCTCGAAGAGGCCAGAGACGACCTTGTTTTGGAGGTGTCCCTCTAACCGATTCAGCAAGCTTGGAGTTTCCTGCTTTCCTAATCCGAGGTCAGTTCTGTCTGTACTGTCCACGTCCGAAGTGCCTCTCGATGATTAAACGAACCGTTTCGCCAATTTTTGCAGATCATTGCCGCTTTGACGCGCGCAAAAAGTTTACACCAGTTGAGACTGATTAGTTCACTGATGCCAGCAGGCGACGAGACTAGTGGATCCAGTGCCATCAATTTACCGGACGAGTACGCAGGCGACCGCCCTATGAAGTAAGTAGCGCACCTCGGATCGACTAACGACGCTTCGCTCTGGAGCGCGACTTGCTCGGTCGCGACGCTTCATAGATATTGATCCACTCTTCCATGGGTGTACGGCTAACGGCTTCTCCGATGAGATCCAGCGGAAGATCGTCCAGCTTCCTGAACCGGACGCAGGACTTGCCCATGTCTAGCCGCTTGCCAGTGGCTTTGTAGCTGTCGACGAACCAGCGCTGGGTATCGGCATCCGAGTAGATATTCATGAGGTGAACCGAGACATAGTTCTTCTCCGATGCCAAAGCCGCGTACATCAAGGGGCGTTTGTTGTAAGTCTTTGGGAACCGCTCCAGCGGGACGACGTAGGTGATCATCCCGAAGTCCATGATCTCTTCGTATCCGTCCGGAAGATTGGAAAGAACCACTTCTCGGACAGTGGATACGGCATCTCGCCGTTCCGCGCTCAGTTCGTCAAGGTACTCTTCGACTGTTGACGCGTTGCTCTTCATGAATTACCTCCGTCTAGCTTCTTGCATCTCGGAACGTGCATCAACCCTTACATTCCCACGACCGTTGATTATCACTCTACTGTTGTGATCTAAGTGGGCGCGATGGTTGGAGCAAACCTCAGACCTCATACGTGCGAAGGGTGCGCTCTCGCTCAGGCCACGTTGTCTTAGAACTCTCTGTCGAGGCCTCGATTTTGGATATCTAACTCTTCCAGCCAGCTGAACACTTGCCACTTCGATTCCGTTCGAACTGTCGCCTTCCGTTATCAGGTGGCTTTCCTTTTCTCCTCACGAATGCACTATGGATCCAGTCGCGAATGCGGACGGGTGCCCGATGTTTTGGCCACTTGTAGATTGTTGCGAAAGGATCGTCTCCGATGCAGTTGTCAGCCAGTCTGGGTGGAATCAGCTGCGGATCGTGCCTTGGTTTCGTGTAGTCGGGATGATTGGGAAGCAAGATGCCAACCAAACCGCATCTGGAATTTTTCTTCGTGTCCCTCAGGCTGGAGCCGATTTCCCAGTCCACATGCTTGCGTCGCCAAGTGCAGGGGCCGATCAGAACGATCGTCACGGTCGCGTCTGAGATGAAGTCGTCGCGGATTTTCTGACGTATTGTCTCTAACTTGGTGTTGCTGTCATCTATGTCGCCCACCTTGACAGACTTGTCCACAAGATGGCCCTTCATCATGCGGACGAAGCGATCCTTGTATTCACAGTCTTCCTCGTGGAAGCTGATGAATACATTGTGTCTGGGTGTTTTCGCAGCTATGCTTCTACCCCCTCCCAGCTACAAGACCATACGCCACGCCAGCAGGATCGTCGCGATGACTAGTGCATAGAACGGCAGTACCGAAAACGACATGAGCGACTTGAGCATCGCCCATGAGAATTCTCTCATTTTCGAACCGCTGGGAGCAACAGTGTAAAGGTCCGCTGTGGAAATCTGCCCGCTGTGGACTTTGCTCACAAAGGCATCGTACGACTTGCGGAAGCCTCGCTCCAACGCGAGGTAGTAGGCGTCTAAAACGAAGAACAGAACTGAAGGCGCCAAAGCTATCAGCGCGTGTTGCGGCTCTCCGCTCCGCGCGGCAAGCACTAATATGGCTGAGATAAGGGTGACACACCACACCTTGCAGGAACGGCTGTTCTCTGCCATCCGCTGAATCACGCCCTGCATGATTTCAATATGAGTCCGAACCGCGGGGGAATCTTGGTTCAATGTTCTGTTCTCTGCCACGTATGCTCCTCCCCCCTCAGTATCTACTAATAATTCAGATGTCTCTCGGACCTGTGCGACGAGGTTGACGATTGTGCAGGATACTCTTTCATACTGTGCCGCGCCTTGCGCAGTCAAAGCAGTGAAGGCGTCTGCAAATGGATTCTGCGCCGCCATCTTGAACCTAGGCTCGAAGTTTCCCGACGTGACGTGGTGAAGCTTGGTGGGCGATGGAGGACTCGAACCTCCGACCTCATGCGTGTGAAGCATGCGCTCTAACCAGCTGAGCTAACCGCCCCAGGGTCATTGGATTTTATCCCAACGATTCTGTCACCGAAACGTAGCGAGCGCACGGTGAACAGAGAACTGGATGAGGTTGGTGCCGATGACAAGACTTGAACTTGTGACCTGGCGCTTATGAAGCGCCCGCTCTAACCAGCTGAGCTACATCGGCACGTGCAAAGGGCGAAACAGAACCCCATCGGTATCAATTCATGGTACCCACGTTCAGCAACGTGGTCAATCGAGATGCGATGCCAGAGCTAGTCCGCTGAGTAGTCACCGCTTTTGCCGCCGCTCTTGCGACGCAGGCGAAGATTGGTAATCGTGATGCCTCTCTCGGCGGATTTGCACATGTCGTACACGGTCAGCGCGGCGACTGAGCAGGCGGTCATCGCTTCCATCTCCACTCCGGTTCGCCATGTCGCTTTCGCCAGGGCTGCGATACGGAGTCCTCTCTCGTCCGGCATGGGATCTATATGCACATCGACCTGCGACAATGGGATGCTGTGGCACATCGGGATGAGTTCGTGCGTACGTTTCGCGGCGGATATCGCGGCGATCTTGGCGGTCGCAATGACATCGCCCTTGGGAATCCCGCCGGCCTGGACGAGCTTCAGAGTTTCCGGTGTCATGCGGACCTCGCATGAAGCGGTTGCGGAACGCTCGGTCACGTCTTTGTCGCCGATGTCGACCATCCGTGCCTGGCCAGCGGAGTCTATGTGTGAGAGTCTCGGCGCGGTCGGACTCTCAGATTCCGGGGGGTGCGTTTGGTCAGGGATCAGCGCGGGATGGGGGTTAGATGTGTCAGATGATTTCCCGACATAGACAGCATCGTCGATCTGTTTGTCAGGAGGCGCGTTAGACGCTGCTTTAGCCAAGGCATCGCATCGCTCGTTTTCGAGATGCCCGGCGTGCCCCTTGATCCATTTGAAGGATACGGCCCTACTGTCGGAGATGCTCAGCAACCTCGACCACAGATCAGGGTTGAGTGCCTTATCACGCTTGTTGCGTTTCCAGCCGTTCGCTCGCCACTTCTTGGCCCAGCCCTTTTGCATTGCATCGACAACGTAACGCGAATCGGTCGTGACGACGGTTGGTCTGCTGCTGCCTTTGTCGGCGGTGTGTTCCAAGGCGGCTATGACTCCCAGCAGCTCCATTCGGTTGTTGGTGGTGAGGCTGTAGCCTTGGGAAAGCTCTTCTTCACTGCCATCTACCTTGATGATGGCTCCATATCCGCCGGGTCCGGGATTTCCGATCGCGCCGCCGTCGGTGAAGATCATGATGGGGGATAGGTTTCGAGAGTGAGTGCTCATCGCTGTGTGTCTGAGGGATTACGTCGGGTGCAGGAGATAGCGGGACAGGGTGGATAACCGTGTCCGTGCCATGTTCATGGAGTTGAATTGCCGCTGGTAATAACATGATGCCACAGCGGGGTTTCAAGTTCAGAATCGAAACGGCAATGGGGGTGTGCTCGAACTGATGAGCGTCAAGTATCTCGATACCAGCTGGGATTTTCGACAAGCCGATACAAAGCCGTTGACACACGGAAT
Organism: Dehalococcoidia bacterium; assembly: GCA_965214735.1. Lineage (GTDB taxonomy): Bacteria > Chloroflexota > Dehalococcoidia > Lucifugimonadales > Lucifugimonadaceae > Bin127. Next base: position 339,390 of record OZ243977.1, read on the forward strand.
TCATCCATATCCAGCGATGATGATTCCTCAGGTGGCAGCGCGAGTGATCGCGAACTACGGCTCTATCGGAGGAAAGGTGTTCGATCCTTATTGTGGGACCGGCACATCACTGCTTGAAGCTAAGTTGGCCGGCATGGATGTGGTAGGCACTGATTTGAATCCCTTGGCGAGGTTGATTGCGAAGGTCAAAACATATCCCATAGAGATTGAAAGGATCGATCCTTGGGTTTCTGAGTTTGAATCTTCAGTGTTTCTAAAGGCGTTTCGTCCGTGCCGAGTGCCTGAGATCCTCAATGTTACAAACATTGATTATTGGTTCAGCGGGCCTGTCCAAGAGCGACTTGCTGCGATCTCCGAGTTCATCAGACAAATCCAAGACGAGGAAGTGCAGGATTTCTTCAGGGTGGCGTTCAGCTGGACGATTCGGCAAACGTCCTGGACCAAGAATTCGGAATTCAAGCTGGTACGGATGTCGCCAAAGCAGATCGATCAATTCACTCCCGATCCGTTTGTAGAGATGGTTGATGTATTGCGTAGGAACCGCGATGCGATGGCAGAGTTGAGCAGATTAGACCTGTCCCATTCAGGCAAGGCGAGCGTACACGACTTCAACACGGTGTTCGACATCCCAACCGAAATACTCTCGCATGGATCAGTCGATCTTGTACTTACGTCTCCACCGTACGGCGACTCTCGCACGACTGTGGCATACGGACAATATTCTCGTTTTTCTAATCAGTGGCTAGGGTTTGCGGCTGCCAGCAGTGTGGATCGGATGTTGATGGGTGGCAATGGAGCGGTCGCTCAGCTTGAATGTGGCATCGAAGAGCTTGACGAAACTGTTCTCCAGATAGCGAGAGATGATGAAAAAAGAGCCAAGGAAGTTGCTTCGTTCTTCCATGAGTACCGACAGTCGATAGACAACGTTTCATGTGTCGTACGGCATGGTGGACACGTTTGTTACGTGGTGGGCAATAGGACAGTGCGAGGAGTTCAGATTCCAATGGACAAGATCACGGTTCGTCTATTCGAGGACGCTGGGTTTGAGCATGTCGAGACTATCGGAAGAAATATCCCGAACAAGAGAATGCCTTACGCGAATTCTCCGACGAATGTTGCAGGGGTGAAGTCGGGAACCATGAAGCGTGAATATATAGTGATCTGTCGTAAGGCAGATCGGCATGAGACTGTCGGAATTAAGACAGCGGCTTCTCAAGCTGCGTGAAGATGGTTACATTTCATCTGCGCGTCGCGGCTCGACGGGTGTCGGATACACGCTCGAACAGAGATTGGGGCTATCCGAAAACAATCTCCCGATTCCGGACATCGGCGGACGAGTAGAGGTCAAAGCCACGAGAACGACTTCGAACAGTCTCATAACCTTGTTCACGTTTAATCGTTCTGTTTGGATCGTTCCGCAGCGTGAAGTGATCGAAAAATACGGCTACCGCGATGCCTTTGATCGGCAAGCATTGAAGTCTACTGTAAACGCACTTGTGCCCAACAGGCAGCAATTGACTCTGCGACTGGACGAAACTGAGCCATCTTTCACCTTGGTACACGCCCTTTCGAACACTACGTTAGCCAAGTGGAGTCTTTACCGCATTGTCGGCAAGTTCATCACTAAATTCGCACGGTTGCTCTTTGTGCGTGCGGATGCGCGGAGACCCAGAGGGAGAACAGAAGAGTTCCACTACGCAGATGCCAAGTTGCTATCCGAGCCTGACGAGAAGGCTTTTCTAGAAGCGCTCAGGCGAGGGGCGCTACTGATCGACGTTCGTATGCATATCGAAAGAGACGGCCGTCTACGAAATCGGGGTACAGCGGTCAGGGTGCGAGAGAATGAACTGCCCCTGCTGTTCTCCAGGTCGATCGATCTGATGTGATGCTGAGCACCTATCCCAATCAGTACTGACCTACTGACTGGCGACGGATGATTTTAGACTTACGGGATCACGTCCGAAGTATCACCGCTTCTTCTGATACTCCTGGTCGACCAATAGCTTCTCTTCGGGTTGTTTGGCGGCTTCTCTGGCCATGGCGTCGCAACGGTTGTTTTCGGAGTTGTTGCTATGCCCGCGAACCCATCTGAACTCGATCGACTTCAGACGATCGTTGCACTTCAGTATGCGCTTCCATAGATCGATGTTTGCCGCTTTCTCGCCGTTCTGCTTGGTCCATGCGTTTTTCCGCCACTTCTTGGCCCATCCTTTGACCATCGCACTTACAAGGTATTCCGAATCTGTGATGACGATCACCTTGGTTTCGAGGGCGAGTTTCTTCTGCGAGACGAGTTCGACGAGCTGCTCCAGAGCTACTGAGGGCCCCATCAGCTCCATCCGGTTGTTGGTGGTTCTGACGTACCCTTGGCTTCGAGCGCGCTGTCTGCCTTTGTAGTGCATGACCGCTGCCCATCCTCCGGGGCCAGGGTTTTCTAATGCCGAGCCGTCCGTATACAGCAAGACGGTCCTACCAGCCGCAACGTCTTCCTCTTCCTGTTGCTTGAATCCGGCATCCGACTCTAGCTTGGTCTGTTCTCGACGGGCAATTATTTGAGCCTGATTCGCCAGCTTCTCGGAACGTCCATCGTCCATCGCCAGTCGGACTTCGACATCGTGACGTAGAGCCCGTCTTCGGAAGACTTGCCATAGATCAGAGTTGCGGACGCGATCGCCTTCGCGTCGCTTCCAATCGTTTTGGCTCCAAGTATCGAGCCAACCTCTGTTGACGGCTTTTTCGGTGAACTCGTCGGGAGTGTTGAGGATGATGTGAAGCCCGTCTTTGCCCAGCTCTTTCCGGACTGCCTCCAAGGCGTCGAGACAGGCTATCAACTGCATACGCCCGTAATTTGTAACTTGAAACTTGCTGGAGAGTTCCTTGCGAACGCCTGGATAGTCGAAAGATATGACGTACGCTCCGATTCCGGAGTTGCCGATGGTGGCGACGCTGTATGAGATTTCGCAGTCGGGTGCTCGTGTCGGCTTGTCTAATGTGCTCGCGGCATCTTGGACGTTTGACTCCGAGGCTTGGCTTCCGCCGTTATTCCCCTCACCCCGCGGTCTCGCGGTAGGCGCGATATCGCTTGCCAAGATGACGTTCAGCGTCGCATGGCGCTGTAGGCTGTCCAATATCCGATCCCAAAGATCGCTGTGAACGACGGCATCGCCGTTCTCCTGCATCCATCCGGCGTCGCGCCATTCCTTCAACTTGGCTCGATCGCTGCAGTGTTCTGCGAAGTATGTGGAAGGGGTGACGATATCGACTTCAAGCCCTTCTTGGTTCAACGCCTCGAGGCCTTCGGCGGCTGCCATCATGCTGCATCTGATGAATGTGGCACTATCCTCTATCGCGCCAGCGACCGTGGGCAGCTGACTCTCGCCTACTCTGATCATGGCGCTATACCCGCCGTACCCTTGTCCGGCGTTGAATGCGACGCCACAATTTATGCGTGCTTTAACGGGGTTGGCGGTATCTGTAGCGTGCGTCGGCATAGTCAAAGTAGGGTATGGATGGGTGTCGGTTAGCTTGCGTGATTTGACGTTAGGTAGGATTGAACTATCGTAATCGAATGAGATTCTAGACGTACAAATTTATCAGCCGCCGATGCGAAACATCTCTATCTTCTCACCGCCCGCGAGTGTGAGTCTGCTGCTAAAGTCGGTAGCATCGGACCTGATTTCAGAGTATCGGTCGCGCCTTGCGCCCCAGACGCGCTCTATGATCGCTCGCAATTCATCATCGGTCGCTCCGTCGCGCATCGGTATCTTCAGATCTGTGCCTCCAGTCGCGAAGAGACATGTTACCAACCTGCCCTCGGTAGTCAATCGCGCCCTTGTGCAATCTCCGCAGAACGGCTGGGAGACCGAAGCGATGATTCCGATTTCACCTGCCCCGTCTGCGTATCGATACCGGGACGCCACCTCTCCACGATAGTTGGGGGCTGCCGGCTCTAACGGGAAGACGGCATTGATCGTATCGACGATCTCCTTGCCAGTCACGACTTGGGAGAGATTCCAGCCGTTGAGGTTGCCGACATCCATGAATTCGATGAAACGCACTATGTCTCCGGTCGAGCGGAAGTGTTCGGCGGTTTCGACGAGCGTATGTTCGTTGATGCCGCGCTGGACCACGACGTTGATCTTCAGCGGTGAGAAACCGGCTTTTCTTGCGGCGTTGATGCCCTCGAGCACCTTTTCGGGACCATATGGTCGACCGCTCATAGCTTTGAACACTTCGTCTTGCAGTGAATCTAGGCTCACCGTGATTCTGTTAAGTCCGGCTGACTTGAGTGGCTCGGCGTAGCGTTCGAGCAGGAATCCGTTCGTAGTCATCGCCAAGTCGGAAATGCCCGGGATCTCTGCCAGATCAGCGATGAGCGAGGGCAGCTGAGATCTAACCAGGGGCTCGCCGCCAGTGATGCGGATCTTGCCTACTCCGTGCTCGACGAACAGTTGGGCGAGTCTGACTATCTCCTCGAAGGAGAGGATCTCATCCTTCTTGAGAAACTCGTATCTTTCGCCGAATATCTCTGCCGGCATGCAGTACGGGCAACGGAAGTTGCAGCGATCGGTTACTGATATACGCAGGTCGCGCACATTGCGCCCGAAGGCGTCGCTCAGATGTTTTCTGTTTTGCTCCACGCTCAAGATTTGGCGCGCCAGAGTGTTGCGGATGGTTTTAGAAGTTGGCAAAAATTGTACTTGCGCCGTAAGACTCGAAATTCGAGCTATGCGCCCAAGATATTCAACAATCGAGGCTTAAGAGATCGGATAGCACGGCCTCGGTGGCTGATTCTGTCTTTTTCGTCGCCGCTCATCTCGGCTGTGGTTCGAGTCTCGCCGTCGGGTATGAATACAGGGTCGTAGCCAAAGCCGTTGTTCCCTCTGGGTGCGAAGATTATCGTTCCCTCTACGGCTCCTTCCGCAGTGACGCATCCTTCGACGGAGTCGATGCCGGCGACGGCTACCACGCATTTGAATCGAGCGGTTCGGTCGGTTTCGCTGACATCGCTCAATTCGCGGAGCAGCAGATCCGTTCGCTGCGCATCGGTGAGATGCTCGCCGCCAAACCGAGCTGAGCGCACTCCCGGCTTGCCGTCCAAAGCATCGACTTCGAGGCCAGAATCGTCTGACATCGCCATCATCCCTGCATGTTCGGCATAGTAACTCGCTTTCAAGACGGCGTTATCGAGAAAGGTGTCGCCGTTTTCGGATGGCGCGTCGATGGGTTGGAGATCACGCAGATCAAAGAATCGCAGCGGCAGTCCTTCGAGCATGCGGGCGAATTCACTGACTTTGCCTCGGTTCTGTGAGGCGATCAGAAGTGGTTTCTTAGACAATTTTCTAGTGGCGGTTCTGCTTGCGGAGGACGGATGCCTGAATTCGGTTGTCGGAATCTCGCTAGAAGCTCCGGAATCGTTTTGCCAGTGTATTAAGCGAATGTTATGCTTAAGCGCGAGATTGTTACAGATTTCACAACCTTTTCTAGGGGAACGTAAAGGGCGACCGTGCCCGATGCAGAGTGAGTAGCTAGTCCGAGCATCGACGGTTGTTCTTCGAAAGAACGTAGTAGATGGCAAAAAAGCTTTCTCCGTTTAAAAGACCGACGCTGGCCCTGCTGGTGCTGGCTGCGTTAGCCACATTGTTGCTGGCGGCTTGTTCTCCAGAGCACCCCCAATCGACCTTCGGCGATGGCGGTCCAATCGCGCGTAGCCAAGCCGACCTGTTCAAACTGATCTTCTGGATCGCGGTCGGTGTCTTCGTCGTTGTCGAGGGAATCATCATCTACGCGGTGATTCGGTACCGTCGGCGCGACGATTCGATGCCTCGTCAGGTTCATGGCAACACGAAACTTGAGATTACGTGGACGGTCATCCCGACAATCGTGATCGCTGCGATCGCGGTGCCGACGATCATCGGCATTTGGGAGCAGCAGAGGGGAGCGCCGACGGACCAAGGAGAGGTGCTGGAGGTCCAGGCTGTCGGGCATCGGTGGTGGTTCGAGTTCCGATATCCCAAGCAGGAAGTCGTCACTGCCAACGAGCTGCATGTTCCGATCAATCGTCCGATAAATTTCGAACTATCTTCGCAGGACGTGATTCATAGCTTCTGGGTGCCGAAGTTGGCGGGCAAGGTTGACATGGTACCGTTGAACGAAAACTTGGTTTGGTTCATCGCTGAAAAGCCGGGTGTCTATGACGGACAGTGTGCGGAGTTCTGCGGCGTGGCGCATGCTCATATGCGGTTCAGGGTAGTGGCGCACGAAGAGGAGGATTTCCAGAACTGGCTGGCAGGCATGAGAACTGCTCCGACTCCGGCGGAGCCCGCCAGCGATGCGGCTAGAGGCGAGCTTCTCTTCGCCCAGCACTGCAAGTCTTGCCACACCAACGACTCTTATCGGGCGGGAGCCTATGGGCTGGAGATCCAGCAACAAGACTCTAGGTGGCAGACGTGGCTCGATGATATCGAGAACTCACGATTGGTATCAGCCCCGAATCTGACCCATTTCGGCGATCGACTATTCCTCGGGGCGGGCATCAAGGAGAACAGCCGAGAAAACTTGATCAAGTGGATCAGGGATCCGTCATCCATCAAGATCGGCACATCTATGCAGGATCATGCCGCGGTCTATCAGGAACGAGAAGACAATAAAATCAGCTTGTCGGACGAGGAAGTAGAAGATATCGCGGACTATCTTTTGAGCTTGACACCAGGCGAGATCGGCGAAATCGATGTCCCGGTGATCACCGGAGGTACTCCTGAGGAGCGGGGTGAGCAACTGTTCATCTCCATCGGTTGCAATGCATGTCACTCCACGGAGCCGGACGTTGCATTGGTGGGCCCCAGCTTATCCGGCATTGCGGACCGAGCAGGGTCTCGCACCGATCTAAGCGCCGTGGAGTACCTGAAGGAGTCGATCAACGATCCTGCAGCGTTCATCGTTCCGGAATTTACCAACGCGATGGTGGTTCCGAAGATAAAGCCGGATCAGGTCGATGATCTGATCGCATACATTTTGACGCTGGAGTAATCGGATAGGCCTCTGAAGTAAACTGAAACTATAGGTTCGCAGAGCATCGATTGCGAAATAGACAACTGAGCGAAACTGATCATGCAGGCAACACATCCCACGCCCGCCTCCGAGCCAATCTCACTGCGATTCCCCCGCATTATTCCGAGACCTAAGAGCGAACACGGGATCTGGAGCTGGATCGCTACCGTCGACCACAAGCGGATCGGCACACTATACGCAGTGACTTCGTTCCTGTGGTTTCTAGTCGGCGGTGTAGAGGCGCTTGTGATGCGGCTTCAGCTCTCTCAAGCCGACAGCACGCTGGTCAGCCCGGAAGTATTCAATCAGCTATTCACGATGCACGGCACCACGATGGTGTTCCTAGTTGTGATGCCACTTTCTGCCGCGTTCTTCAACTGGCTTATCCCATTGCAGATCGGCGCGCGTGATGTAGCGTTCCCTCGGCTGAACGCGCTAAGTTACTGGATCTTCCTGTTCGGCAGCTTGCTGCTCAACTTCTCGTGGGTGATTGGAGATGCGCCGAACGGCGGTTGGTTCGGCTACGCGCCGAATTCGCATCTCGCATATAACCCGTCCGACGGCATGACTTACTGGGTATTGGGCTTGAACGTTCTCGGTATCGCATCGATCGCTGCGGGGTTGAACTTCATCGTGACGATCCTGAACATGCGTGCGCCCGGTATGACTTTGACGAAGATGCCGGTGTTCACGTGGATGACGTTCGTAACTTCGGTGCTGATTGTGCTGGCGCTTCCGGTGTTGACAGTTGCGTTGATTCAGCTGCAGGTTGACCGTCTGTACGGCACCCACTTCTACAACCCGGCGGCGGGCGGGGATCCCGTGCTTTGGCAGCATATGTTTTGGCTTTTCGGCCACCCCGAGGTGTACATCCTCATTCTGCCGGCGATGGGCCTCGTTTCCGAGATCCTGCCGGTATTCTCCCGTAAACCGCTGTTCGGCTATTCGTTCCTCGTGTTCGCCGGCGTCGCGATCGGGTTCATGGGTTGGTTCGTGTGGAGCCACCACATGTTCACCGTGGGCCTCGGTCCGGCAGCCAATTCGGCATTCGCGATTTCAACTATGGCGATTGCGATACCCACCGGGATCAAGATATTCAACTGGATAGGGACGATGTGGGGAGGCTCGGTGCGTCTCTCAACTGCGATGCTGTTCGCGGTGTCGTTCATTGCTATGTTCACGATTGGCGGGCTGAGCGGCGTGATGCACGCCGCTGTTCCTTCGGACGCTCAACAGCAAGACACTTACTTCGTGGTTGCCCACTTCCACTACGTGCTCTTCGGCGGTGCCATCATGGCGATCTTCGGCGGGATTTACTTCTACTGGCCGAAAGCGACAGGCTACCTTTTGAACGAAACATGGGGCAAGTGGAACTGGGCGATTATGTTCTTGGGGTTCAACCTTCAGTTCGCGCCGCAGCATTGGCTCGGACTGGATGGAATGCCTAGGAGGATCTTCACCTACGCCGAGAACATGGGTTGGGAGAACACAAATATGTACGCCAGCGCTGGCGGTTTCCTGATGGCGTTTTCCGTGCTGCTATTCATGATCAATGTTGTGATCAGTGCTCGGCGCAACCAGAGGGCTGGCGATGATCCATGGGATGGCCGCACGTTGGAGTGGTCGATATCATCACCACCCCCGCACTACAACTTCGCCACGATTCCGCAGGTCGAGCACCGTGACGATTTCTGGTTCAAAAAGCATCCAGAGCTGATCGCCGAGTACTACCACGAAGATGGCGATGGAGCACTGAAAGCTCCGTCGGGAGCTCAGTTCGATGATGACGATTTGGCGGATGATGATGCCTACGGTCATCATGATGAAGTGCAAGATGACGGACACGAGGATGATCACGGCGATATTCACTTGCCAGACATGTCGTACTATCCGTTCATTCTCGCCGTCGGATTGACGATCGTTGCCGCCGGACTGATGTCCGAGATCTGGGTCATAGCGGTCGGCACGCTGGTCCTGCTCTGGGGACTTCTGGGATGGTCGATGGAGCCGGTTAACGATCCCGCTGAAAGTGCCGCACACTGAACCGCGATCGATTTTCGTCGGCCAATCTCTTGATGCGATCAAGGAATAAGTAAACTTGGCAAACGCAGTAGCCACATACGAAGTTAAGAATCCACATGGCGAAGTGATCAACACTTCGACCGGCTTGAGCAACAAGAAGCTGTTGATGTGGGCGTTTCTTGGTTCCGACGTGATGTTCTTCGGCGCCTTCATCGCCACCTACCTCGTCTACCGTAATCGCAGTTTGGTGGGGCCTTATCCCGATCAGATTCTGGATATTCCGATCACATCCGTCTCGACATTTGTGTTGCTGATGAGTTCGTTGGCGATGGTTCTGGCGCTTTCCTACGTGCAGGAAGGACGCAAGGCGCTGGGCACGTTTTGGATATTCTCGGTCGTCGTGTTGGGAACGATATTCATGCTGTTTCAGGTATATGAGTTCAATACCTTTGCTCACGAGGGGCTGACTCCTCGCACGAACCTGTTCGGCACGACGTTTTTCATATTGACTGGATTGCACGGGGCACACGTGACGATAGGCATCCTGTGGCTGACCTTCTTGGGATACTCTCACGTCAAGGGAGCCTTAAGGTCGGACAATGCCATCGACTTGGAGATTGCTGGTCTCTACTGGCACTTCGTGGACATCGTATGGATTGTGATCTTCACAGTCATATATCTGATATCGGCGCGTGATTCTACGCCGCCCGGCAGCGTGCCGTTCGTGCACTGATAACGAGTTGGGATAGAGCAGACATGTCCAATCTCTGGAACCGGATGATGTACCACCGTGGGAACGACTGGTGGGATCTGCCGCGCACTCAGTGGCAAGAACCTAACCCTGAGATGGAAGGCCCTTTCGGACACGGCATCGTGAACATCAAAAACGGATGGGATAAGTTGACCGCTTCCGGCCTGTTGCACGGTACACCGGCCTTCTACACGCTTATCGGCGCGATCCTCAGCATCATCACGCTCGTAGAAGTGTGGGCTTTCAACATCCAGCAGCTGGGTAAGTTGCTTGCGCCTCTCATGCTTCTACTATCTCTCGGGAAATTCATTTTGGTGGTGGCGTTTTTCATGCACCTGAGGTTTGATCGCAAGTACTACTCATGGGTGTTCGGAGCCTGTATGTTGCTAGGCATAGCGATGTTCATCGCCGTTCTCTTGCTGATCAACTACGGCGGTCAAGTCCGACAATAACCCTAGATAGAGCCACAGAGAGCTAGCACGCTCGCGATGAAGCTCATCTCGTGGAACATAAACAAGCGCGTCTCTAGGCAATCAGAACGGATCGAGGCGATCGCTTCCACTGCCTCCGACATCGTGGCGTTGCAGGAAGTCGGTCCGAGTGCGGTCCAAGAACTACGTGAGAGATTGCGCAAAATCGGGTTGATCTACAACAAATCAACCGCCGAGCCAGAACTGATGATAGCGAGCCGTTGGCCGATCAGCGCCAGCAACCTAGACTTCGACATTCCCAGACCCCGAAAGGACATCCTCTCAGTAACGGTCGAATCGCCGCACGGCGATTTAGAGTTGCACAATGTGCACATGCCGAATAAAGGCAGATCCAAGCAAGATCGTAAGAAGATCGATACTTGCAACGGCATATACAAAGTTCTCGCTACCACAGCCAAGCGTCATCGCATCCTTTGCGGGGATCTCAACATCCCTAAGAAAGAACACCCCGATGGGAGCCTCGAGTCATTCTACCCACGTAGCAATCAAGAGGGACGCGCCGCCGAAATGAGTGTCATCCGAGGCCTCGCGGAGTTCGACCTCAGCGATACTTTTCGGAGATTGAGCGGATACCAGACGGAGGGTTACAGCTGGGTATTTCGTAGAAGGGAGCGGTCTTGGAAGTTCCGGCTTGATCACATCCTCTCATCACGATCCCTGAACGCCATAGAATGTGATTACTTGCACCGGCCGAGAATCGACGGTCTCAGCGACCATTCAATCATCTACGCGGTATTCGATCCGGCGCGAAATTGAGCACATATGAGCGTCGCAACGTCTCTCCGGCACTAGCAAGTCCTACCATCTGTCACTAGCGAGCAGCCCTGATTTCCCTCGGCGTGGATCCATCCACTGAAATAGCGGGTAGCATCGCTGATTTTCTCGGTGCATGGAGCTTCTCCGGTTCGCAGTTCATCTTGGTGGTATTCGTGGCTGCTGCATACCTGCTGGGACTGCTCAGACTTCAGTTGCGCTCGCAGTGGCAGGCGGTCTCATACACTCGTATGGCTTACGGTATCGGGGGCTTCGCCGTCCTGATATTCGCGCTGGCGGGTCCGCCAGAGGCATTTTCCGAGACGATGTTCTTCTCGCATATGATGCAACACATCCTGATCGCCATGGTTGCCTCAGTCCTGCTACTGGCCGCCAAGCCCATGGCATGCTACCTGTGGGCTCTGCCGGAGACCGTTCGGATCGGATTGGCGCCGGCGTTGAACAGCAAGGGGTGGATAAGGAGATTCAACGCGTTCCTGACGAATCCACGCTTCGCTCTGCTGGCGTTCGTGCTGACTATCTGGGGCTGGCATGTACCAGAGGCTTACGAATTGGCGGTCAGAAACGAAGCTGCACATTTTGCAATGCACATCTCGATGTTCGCCACGGCGATCCTGTTCTGGTGGCCGATCATAGGACCGCCTCCAGTCCGCTCTCAGCTCACGGACCCGCAACGCATCATCTATCTTATCTTGGTGGTTACGCCGACTGCCGTGCTGGCGGCGATCATCACGCTCTCGAACTCCGTCATCTACACAAGTTACATCGATACTCCGCATCACTTCACTCTGACTCCCTGGGAGGATCAGCGGATCGGAGGGCTGTTGATGTGGATCCCCGGCAACGTGGTGTACCTGGCGACTCTCACCACTCTCTTCTTTCGATGGTTCGGTCGAGAGGAGCGTAACAACCGAAGATCGTATCGGCCTCGCCGACAACACGCGTCCGCGACCCGAGAGCGTGTGCGGGAACTGCAGCGTCGAGAGGCTAAAGGAAAAGATCGATAGTGATCTGTAACGGATGCTCGCTGTTAAAATCAACGACGCGCAAACAACCGTGATGAGTTATTCGATCGGTTATGCGACGAGTCGGGCGGTTAGCTCAGAGGCCTAGAGCGCTTGCCTTACAAGCAAGAAGTCGGAGGTTCGAATCCTCCACCGCCCACCAAGGTATTTGCCATCCTGCTTGTCTCCTTATCCTCTTACTTGTCTCGCCTCATTTGCCTAGGTTCGTGTACTTCGGTTGGATATAGGGTGGTTATCGATGATCAGAGTTTCCAGCAAGTTAATATTGGTGCGCCACTCGCAACCTCAGATAGAGCCAGACGTGCCACCGTCTGAATGGAGTCTCAATGATGCAGGAAGACGCAGGGCTGAGTTGCTGGCGGGGCGAAAACTTCAAGGCTACAGCCCGGATGTGATCTGGTCGAGCCTAGAGCCTAAGGCTCTCGAAACTGCTGAAGTTATCGGATGCGTACTCGGTGTGCCGGTAGAGGCGAAAGATGGGCTTGAGGAGCACCATCGTGAGAAAGTCCCCTTCTTTAGCTACAGCGATGAGTTTAGACGAGCGGTTGAGGGAATCTTTCTTGAACCGGATCGCACGGTTATGGGAAGCGAGTCGGGGAGCCAGACTCTGACTAGGTTCAGTGCCGCCGTCAATGAGATTCTCGACAACGATGTGGCGGATGCCATCGTCGTGACCCACGGTACCGTGATGGCGCTTTACGTGGCGAGTATCTCGGGCATTGATCCGATGGCTTTTTGGCGGCGGCAACAGATGCCGTGCTTCGTGGTAGTCGATGCGGCGGAAAAGCGGGTCGGACCGATTGTGAGTTGAGAGTAGGTAAGTGGTTCACGGTGCGACAAGGGCTCTGCCGAATCGCTCGCCACAAATGAATCAAGAGTGTGCTTGACGGGGTTTGCGCAAGGAATCTTCCCTAAAGCTGCCGCAACGTGGGATCGAAGCGGTCTCGCATCCAATCGCCGAGGAAGTTGCCGGACATCACGACTAGCGCGATGGCGATGCCGGGGAAGAAGATGGACCACCACGCATCTTCGAGATACTGTCGTTCTTCTGAGATCATCTTTCCCCATGTCGGATCGGGAGGCGGGATACCGGCACCGAGGAAGCTGAGGGCGGCTTCGGTGAGGATGATGTTGCCAGTGCCGAGCGTGGCGGTGACAATGACGATGTTCACGATGCCGGGCAGGATGTGTCGGATGAGTATTCGGAAGTCGGATGCGCCGGCGACTTTGGCTAAAGCGACGTACTCCCGATTGCGAAGGGATAAAGTTTCGGCGCGCACGAGTCGCACCGCGCCGGGCCATGAGAGCATGGCGAAGACGCCGATCAGGATAGGCAGTCCCTGCCCGAACGTTAGCACCACGACTAGGATAATGAGCAGCGCGGGCAGGATGTTCCACGCGTCTACACCTCTCATGACCACGTCGTCGATGATGCCGCCGAAGTAGCCGGTCACAAGTCCCAAGGTCGTGCCGATCAGGACGCCGGCGGATACAGCGGCGGTTACTACGAAGACTGTGATGGGCGCGCCGCCGATGATTCTGCTCAGCACGTCTCGGCCCAGATAGTCGGCGCCCAGAATGTTGTTCATCGAGCCGCCTTCCACCCAGAACGGGGGAGCGTGGCGGTTGGGAAGATCAATCTTGTTGGGCTCGTGAGGAGTGATCCAAGGTGCGGTGATCGCGGCGAATACGAGCAACGCCAAGATGATCACAGGTATCACAGGATAGCGACGCACAAAGCTCCAAGCCCGCGGCAGGAAGTTGACAAGCGCACTCCCTCCTGCAACGGCATCTTGCCGGTCTCTTGCGGTGGTTGTCGCGGTAGTGGCTATCGTTCTGTTCCTATGCGTACTTGATGCGCGGGTCCAGCAGAGCGTAAATGATGTCCAGCACGAGTATGCCGGTCACGAACGCGGCTCCGTAAATTATCGTGAGGCCCGCCAGCAACGGGAAGTCCGTAGCCCACAAAGCATCGATCGCCAGCCTGCCGAGCCCGGGCCAGGCGAAGATGGTCTCGATGATGATGGTCCCGTTCATCAATCCGAACAGCACGAACACGGAGAGCGTGAGAGGGGGAATGATGGCGTTGCGAAAAGCATGCTTCCACCTCACCGTGTCAAGGGCGACTCCTTTCGCTCTGGCGAACTTCACGAACTCCGAATCCAAGATCTCGAGCATGGCGGTGCGGGTGATGCGGAGATACGAGGCGGCGGGGAACCAGGCAAGCGCGATGGCGGGCATGATGAAGTTCCTGACCGCTATGCCCTCGCCTTTAGTGCCTGATGGCAGCCATTGGAGCCATACGGCGAAGATGAATATCATCACTAGCGCGATGAAGAATATCGGCACAGATTGCCCCAGCAAGGCGAATCCACGTGCCATGTAATCGAAAAACTTCCCTCTGTTGGTAGCGGAGAACACTCCGAGTGGAACGCCTATGAGTGTTCCGATGGACCAAGCGATGATGCCGAGCTGAATGGTGTTCGGAGCCTTTTCTCGGATCGCCGACAATACCGGCCGTTGCAGGGCGACGCTGTCGCCGAAATCCCCCGTCAAGATGTCGCCCAGCCAGAGCGCGAACTGGATCGGAACCGGCTTGTCGAGGTTTAATTTTCTGCCCCACTCTTCCCACGTCACCGGGTCGATTCCTACCGAGTCCTCTCCGATGAACAGCAACCTAGGGTCGCCGACGGCGCGGGACAACGAAAACAGGATCAGCATCGCGCCGAGCAACGCGATGGCTCCGAGGAATATACGTCTGGCGATTAAGCGTGCCATAGTTCCGTACGACTATTATGCGCCGTTTCACGTAGCGGCGCGAAACCAAAGAGCCTAGCCCGCGCGGGCGAGGGCTAGGCTCTTTGGTGATCAAGCTTTCCTCACTACTTGAGAACTATGTCCTCGAGCGGGAAGATCATGTTGACCGGTGCTGTGTGGATCGAAACTCTGCGGGGGTTCCACTCCATCCTGTCGCCGGCGTAGGTGGTGAAGACAGGAAGTTCCCAGACCGCGGGGTCCCAGTGCCAGAAGGCTTCGTGATTACCGAATTGAACCGCCATCTGGGTTCTCTTCTCTTCATCGACCTCGCTCAGCATACCGCCGTAGATGCGCTGGTAGAAGGGGATGCCGCCGCTCCACATGATGCCGCCTGCGAACCAAGCCTGTGCCTCTCTGGCCTTGGCGTAGTGCGCGGGCATTCCGCCCTGCTCACCGTCTAGCACTAAGTGCTGGAACGAGCGGTCGACGAATGTGGGCTGCCAAGTCTGGAACGGGCCGAGGTGGAACTCGACCGTGACGTTGAGGTGTTCCAGCCAATACCCGGCGATCGCTTGATGCGCCTCCGAGGGTTCATTGCCGGCCCACCATCCGATTGTGAATCCGTCCACGCCGGCTTCCTCCATCAGCTGCTTCGCGCCTTCGGGATCATAGTCGATGCACCATGCATCGTCGTGAGCGGCGTCGGCCGTGGAGATCGCCCAGTTACAGGCGACCGAACCGAGTCCCTCGAGGAGGCTGTCCACCATCGCCTGCTTATCGATCGCCATCGCCATCGCCAAGCGGACTTTTCTGGCGTTCTCCATCTCAGGACAGATCCCGGCCGGGTCGGAAGGCACCTCTTCTAGCAACACATCCCAGTCACAGTCTGAGCCCGGAAGATCGTAGAAACTAACCCACGGGAAGTCGTCGGGGTTGTTCTTCGCATCGTCGTATCCCGGGTTGTCGAGTGGTCCGTTCGTCTTAGGATTCGTCTGCTCGAGGAAGTTAGGGTTCATGCCCAGGTGGGTAATGACGGTTTCGAGAAGCCTCTTGGTCGCGCCAGCCTCTTCCAATCGCGAAACGTTCGGCAACGAAACGTGGGTGATCAGTGCCTCGCCACTCTCGAACATCGCGATGCGTGATGCCTCTTCGGGAACTTCGATCACTCGTACGGTCTGGACCGACGCGGTCTTGAAGTAGTGCTCAGGCAACGCGTCCAACACTATGCGGTCGTTGTCGAGCCATTCTCTGACTTCGTAAGGGCCGGAGCCGACGAAGATGCCCCGCATCCCTTCCTTGCCGTGCTCGTCGTAGATCTTCTTGCTGCTGATGCCGTAAGCGTCTCGGAGGTTTGTGAAGAGCCAGCCAGGAGCGCGGGAGTCGTAGGTGATGATTTCCGTCTCCGCGGTGTAGGTGTCAATTGCGACAGTCTCTCCGTAGCAGCAAGACATATCGCCTGCCACGTCGTGGACAGAGTCCGGGTTGGTGTTCGAGTTCACTTGGTTTGTGCTGAACGCCACGTCTTCGGCAGTGACCTCTCCCCATCCCTTGTGGAACTGGATACCAGGTCGAACGTGCCATGTGAACTTCGACACGTCGGAAGCGAGGTCCCAAGACTCTGCAACTCCCGGCACGACGGTTTCATCTGCCGACCAGTTGAGCAACGTGTCCCATGCACTATAGAAGTACTGCTCGTTGGCGCAGGTGGGTACGCACAGCTCCGGGGTGCCGATCGGTGATCCAACGGTCTGAAGCGCGGCTACAAGCTCGCCAGTCTGCTCGCTAGGAGCTTCCTCGACGGCAGCTGTGGGTTCGGGCGTGGGCGTTGCTGGCCTGGTTGGAACGGCAGTCGGCTCAGGCGGGGTGGTCGCGGTTGGCTCCTCGTCCTCACCGCAAGCGATTACCCCCGCGGCGACCGCTCCTCCCATGAGAATCGCCGATAAGGCAATCCTAGACAATATAGATCGAACAGTCATTATCTGACCCTCCCGTTTCTTACTTTGAAACAAGCCTCGTTTCGAATCTGCTGCCATGTTAACAGGTTTGCGCCAGAGTGATGTTGCAGAAAATCGTAATGTTTCTCATTAAATAAGTGAATATGACGTATTCCGTAATGTGTGATAGCAAGTTCGATCGAGGTTTCGAATTTGACACGTCTTCTCGCTGCCAATATAGTCGTTTTTACCCGTTTGAAGCTTCAGATCAGGCATCATTCATGGACAGAATGGTGCTTTGGAAGGAACATACGAAGTGAATTCTGAAAATCTCCGCCAATGGCTCTGCGGACCTATGGTCGCAGTTGCGACTCCGTTCAAGGAGGATTATTCCCTCGATCTCGACTCATTGCAGACGAATATCCGCTACATGATCGATCATGGTGTAACGACTGGCCGAGGGACCTTGCTAGTGGGCGGTGCAGGCGGAGAACATCCGACGATGAACTTAGATGAGCGCAAGGCATTGATGTCGTGCGCTGTAGAGGCGGCGCAGGGCGAGGTGCCGGTGTTGACGAGCATCCAGCACACCGACTTCCGCGTGATCGTCGAGCTTGCGAACCATGCGTATGATGCTGGACTTCAGGGCGCACAGCTAGGACCGACCTACTACTACGAGCCGACAGAAGGCGACGCGCTACGAATCTTCGAGCTTGTTTCGAGAGAATCGGATGTTACGCTGATGATCTACCACACTTGGTGGGAAGGCTTGACGATGAGCCTCGGATTGCTCAAAGAGTTGGCAGACTTGGAGACCGTACGAGCTTTGAAGTGGTCGTCGCCTAATGATGCGCACTATCGGGAGGGGCTATTGACGTTGGCGGACAAGCTGTCGGTCATTGATAACTCGGGACAGCAGATTTTGAGCCACATACTTGGTGCTCGTGGTTTCATCACTCACTTGAGCGGTTTCTGGCCGGAGTATCCATCGGAGATATTCGAACTCCTAGAGCGACAGGATTACACCGCTGCCAAATGCAGATTGCAGGACTTCAAGTGGAAGTGGTCGGACTGGCGAGCCAAGGTCTGCGCGGTAACTGGCGGTGAAGGTCCGTTCATCAAGGCGGCGATGGAGGCTGTAGGCCTCTCAGCGGGACCGCCACGGCCGCCCTCGGTTCGACCGCCTGCATACCTGATGGCTGAGCTTGAGGAGCTGCTCGATAGTTGCGGAGTGCCGCGTGTGGCGCAACGGGAGTTGGCGGGAGCCGTAGTTTAGTTCGACTTCGCAGCAGCTAACGCGAGGTTCTCTACGCATCGGGGTACGGTGTGCTGACGCGCAGCTATTCGCCAGCCGTAATTCATCTACGAACCTCGAATCAGATGCAGACAATCTAATGTGTTTGTCCATTGATCTGGGGCACCCGCTATGATGCCTCTACGGGCCGGTTTGATGCGCCGCGGCTCTGAGGGTTGACACTCCCGTTTGAACACCTTCCGGGTGCGCGTAGATGCCAGTGCCGGATACGAATGTAGTGGCACCTGATCGAGCGGCTGTGCCGATCGTGTCTTGCTTGATTCCGCCGTCGACTGCGACCTCGACTGTGCCGATGCCTCGTCGCTGATCGAATAGGTTTCTGACTTCGGTGATCTTGGGGAGTTGGGACGCTAGAAACTGCTGACCGCCGAAGCCGGGCTCGACAGTCATGATAAGCACTCGATCGATGCGGTCAGCTACTCTTTCCAGTGCGGAAACTGGGGTGTTAGGGCGAATGGCGATGGCGGGGGATGCA
The DNA here is from genome assembly GCA_965214735.1 of Dehalococcoidia bacterium. Taxonomy (GTDB): domain Bacteria; phylum Chloroflexota; class Dehalococcoidia; order Lucifugimonadales; family Lucifugimonadaceae; genus Bin127. The sequence goes on from OZ243977.1 coordinate 357,984, forward strand.
TCATGCTCAAGTATCTCGTCGATGGCTGCGTCGGGATTCGAGGTCGATTCGATGTGAATCGTGATGATATCGGCACCTGCAGATGCGACTTGCGGGATCAGATTCGAGGGCGAGCGCACCATCATGTGGGCATCGATCGGCAGATTCGTCAACGATCGGACAGTCTCTTGGATCGGAGGTCCGAAAGTGAGATTGGGGACGAATGCTCCGTCCATGATGTCGAAGTGAAACTCGTCGACTCCAGCATCGACGGCATCCGAGATCGAATCTGCCAGTCTGCCGAAGTCGGCCGCGAGCAGTGAGGCGGATATCTTCACACGGGAAGGTTGAACTACTTGACGAGACCTCTGCTGCGGGCTCTTCATGAGGTCAGTTATTGCTCGACTGGAAGAACTCATCGGATTCGAAGTAGTCTTCCATGTCTTCGCCGATATCGTCGCTAAATGGTGCGATGTCCAGCTCCTGTCCCTCAGAATCGACGTTTGCCCAGCCCTCTTGCGTGGGAGCGTCGTAACGGGTCAGGTCCCTCTCATGTCCGTCGCCAGCGAAGGGAGCGCCGTAGAGCCCGCGATCGAGCATGGTGGGCGATACGGCGAAGATGAGTTCGTCTTCATCTTTGAGTGCTGCCAAAGATGATTTTGCCGCTTCTTGGACTGCGGGCTCGCTACTCTTTTCTGCCATTTTCAGCATATTCCGCGCTGAGGACGTGCCAATCGTCTTCAGTGCTGCCACTGCCGCCAGTTGCACTTCGAGCACATGGTCGTCTAGCGGTTCGTTGAGTGTTTCGATATCGTCGTCTTCCGCTATCGCGCCGAATGCTTTCGCAGCAGCTCCTCGCACACAGGCATCCAAACTATCGAGGGCATTTTCGATCTCGGACAGCCATCGGCGGTCGCCTGATTTACCCATAGCTGCAACCACGTATGCGAACGTAGGATCGTCATCGACGGTCGATTCGTGAAGTAGCGAGATGTATCTCGTAGCATCGAATCTGGGCATTGCGGCGAGAGAGATCAACGCTTTCCCGCGAACCGGATCGACATCGGTGGTGACTGCCTTGGCGAGAGCGTCGACTACTCGACGGCTGTATGGTGCGGGCAATCTTCGATCGTTGGCGAGATCGGCGAAACCCTCCAACGTCTCCGCTGCCACGCATCTCACTTTGTTCGAAACGTCATTTTCTAACATGCCGATGAACAGGGTCACGAGCTCCAAGTCGGTGCTGCCGCTGAGCGATCGGACGCATATCTCTCTTACTTCATCGATTGGACTCGCGGTGCCGGCTTTGAACACGGTGTCAAACTCGACGCCGGGATTGGTTCCCGATATTCGTTGTAGAGCTTGGACAACGTCGAGGACCATGGATTCATCCCATGCCGTCCATAAAGCGGTCAATCTGTGCGCTTCTGTTCTGCTGATTCCTGACAGCAGCTTCAATGATTCGTCGGACGACGCGCCCGCTTCGTCTTGTTCCAAAGAAGTGAGGAATTGTTCGAGCGACATTTAGGACTGGATGTTGGATCGAATATTCAGGATGCCGCTACTTCGATGCCTCGGCATCTGACCGTCGGTGCCATGCGAGTGCCATAGACGAATTCAGGAGTGCTTGATATCGCTTCGATCTCGTTCAGAGCAGTGTAGACGTTGCCAGAGATCATAGTGTCTTTGATCCTGCCGACAGGCTCGCCGTTTTCGATTAGAAACCCGAGTGAGACGTTCGCTCGGAAATCTCCGCCTAGCTCGTTGCCTTGTCCAGCGCCGAGTAGCAGTTCTACGATGATGCCACTGCCGATGCCATCGCACATGGCTCCGGGATCAGTGTCGCCGCCCTCGATCTCGATGAAGGATGTGCTGGGAGAAGGAGTCGTGGCGAGTCCACGCATCCCTGATCCGGTCGGTGGCATGCCGATTTCGCCAGCGGTCTGAAGGTCGAGAACGGGTTCGCAAATCTTCCCGTTGTCGATGAGTTTCAATCGTCGAGAGGGTATGCCTTCGTCGTCTGCGGGATGGGTCTGGGCGGCTAGCGGACGCAGAGGGTCGTCGGCAATCGATATTCGGCTGTCCAGCATCTTCTCTCCCCAGCGATCGATGAGCGGCGACGATCCTGAAGCGACGTTTTTGCCGTCGAAGCCAGCAAGCAAGGGCGGCAGTATAGCACCTACGAATCCAACTGGTGTGAAGACGACGGGTATATCTTTGCCTGAAGGCCCGTCTACTATGCGTTGAGAGAGCCGCAATCGGCGGAGCGTCCGTTGGACTATCTCTTTAGTTGCATCCTCATCGAATTTCGCCGCCGAGTAGTGGCCGTCCCATACACTGAGCATATCGGTGCCGCGGATCAGTTCTACTCCCATCGATACGCCGCATGCGGTCTGATCGTAGGAGATGTCGACTCCGCTGGAGTTCAAGAGACGTTGCTGGTGCGCGGTCTTGCTGATATCGACCGAGCACAGGGCATCCGGGAACTCGGCTAGTATCTGCTCGATGATCGATTCTCCGGTGCGGATCATCTCCTCGTCTCTGATCCCGGCGACATTCGGGTCCGAGCTCTCGACCTTCGGATAGCCAGAAGGGCTCGGAAACTCGAATTTCGCTTCGGCGCCGTATGTCGCGAGATCACCGACGCGTTGGACGAGGTCTTGAGATTTCGACGCGTCGGTAGTGGATGAGAATCCGATCTTTCCCTGCCGATTAATTATCCGCAGAGCAACTCCGGACGACTGACTCTGCCCGATATTTTTCGCCTTGTTGGCTTCGAATGAAACGTATCGGCGTTCCGACTCGACGGCAAACACTTCAGCCGCACCGTGGACGCGGCTGGCGTTTTCGAGTATCTGTTCTGAGGTTGGCATTGTGTTTCAGGCGCCTGAGATGAGGCAGTTCCGAATGCGGATGTGAGGACTGCCGTTGCCGACCGGCAGGGGCATCTGTCCGCCTTTACCGCAACCGCCGCCTTGGTTCACTCCCTGGTCGTTTCCGACTGCGTCTACGTTTTCCAGCGTTTCGAAGAGATTGCCGGACAGCATCACAGGCTTGACCGCCTCTTGTACCTCGCCGTTGCGTATCATGTATGCCTCGCCGGAGGAGAAGGTGAACATTTCGTGCTGCGTCATCCCGCCGTACCAGTTCTTGACGTAGACGCCTTCGTCGACACCTTCGAGGAGATCGTCGAACGTCGCTTCGCCGTTCTCGATAAATGTGTTCGTCATTCTGACGATCGGAGGGAATCGATAGTTTATGGCGCGCGCGTTCCCGGTCGGCTGTTCGCCTGTCTTGGCGGCGGTCTCGCGGGAGTGAAGCCTGCCCACCAACACTCCGTCGCGTACAAGGGGAGTGACGGTCGATGGCGTGCCTTCATCGTCGAAATGGTAGCTTCCACGCATGCCCGGCAAGGCGGCGCCATCGGTGAAGTTCAGATGCTCTCCTCCGAACTTGCGTCCCATGTACATGAGCTCGCGCAGCTTGTCGTTTTCATATACGTTGTCGGCCTCTGAAAGGTGTCCGAAAGCCTCGTGCACGAATACTCCTGCGAGGATCGGATCTAGGATCACGGTCCGCTGCCCGCCTTCCAGGGGTTTGGCGCTCAGCAATCCAACCGCGCGTTGGGATGCTTCTAACACGTCATCGTCAAGGTCTTCCCACATGCTGTAGTCGCCGAGCGCGCCGATGCTGAAGCCGGCTTGCTGGACATCGCTGCCTTCCCGAGCTCGGGCCGAGATTCGGCATATCACATGCACCATCTCTTGCTCGATATAGGTGCCATCGGAGTTTGCGAAGGCGATCTTCCGAGAGTTATCGCCGTAGATTATGTCAGAGCTCACGATGCCGGCTTGAGACCAGACGATGCCGTTGTAGTGATCCGCCAATCTGACTTTCTCGTCGATCGAGACCTCGCGCGGGTCGTTCACGATGTGTGGCTGAACGATCTTCACGTGCGGCTCGACTTCCGCGAGTTGAGTCTTCTCTTCTTTATTCCCCGATGCTAGACTCCTCGCCTGCCCCACTGCCTCTGATACGCGCTCTTTGAGCGTTTCGATGTTGTTGAAGCTCGCGAAACCCCAAGCACCTTTGACGCATGCTCTGACAGCCCCTCCCCTGCCACTGGTCAGGTTGATGTCGTCGAGAGCCTTTCCCTGGTATGTGAGGCGGGTCGAGTCGGACTCTTCGACTCTTACCTCGCAGTAATCTGCGTTGTGGCCGTTCAGCGCATCTTGGATCTGGTCGCGATATGACATGCTTTTAGTTTGGCAAAGGTGTTGCGATGATTGAATCTCAATAGAACATCATAAATTGGAGAGGCGTGCTCGCCGTATTGTAGTTTTGGCGGGAGCTCTTTGAGGGTCCGCAATCGTTGGATGAACATCGACAGTACCAGGAAGCCGTTGATCGGCTGCTGACTCTCGCCGACTTCGAGCGAAAGTCTAGGGCGAACCAGCCTCCGGATTGGCACTTGAAGCGCGTCGATAGGCTGATGGAGATGCTCGGTGAACCGCACTTGGCGAAACCCGTGGTTCATGTGGCGGGCTCTAAGGGCAAAGGGAGCACGGCTGCGTTGATTGCCGGCGCACTTGCGGCGAATGGATATAGGACCGGGCTTTACACATCGCCTCATCTACACAGGTTTTTTGAGCGGATTCGTGTGGATGGGGAGCCGATTTCGGAGCGCGAGTTCGCGCACGCGGTGAATTCTCTATGGGGGTACGCGGAGGCGATCGGGAATTCGGACGAGATGGGTGTGGTGAGCGTATTCGAGATGTTGACTGCGATGGCGTTCGTCCACTTCCGAGATGAGGCTGATGTTGACGTTTCTGTGATCGAGGTGGGACTGGGGGGCAGACTTGATGCGACGAATGTTGTTGATCCTGCCGTCTCGGTGATCACGCCGATAAGCTTGGACCACGTTCCGATACTCGGCAATACTGTGCGTGAAATCGCGGCCGAGAAGGCTGGGATCATCAAGCAATGTCGTCCGACAGTCATCGGGTTTTTGGAAGAGGAGGCGCGGGGCGTGATTGAGAAGGTCGCTGCGAGTAAAGAGTCTGAACTGTTCGAAGCTCGAGACGCGACCAGCGTCATCGCAGTTGAGAGCGGTGGCAGCAAGAGTAGGTCGCAGCGATTCACTTTGGAAAGCCAGATGGGCGAATTGGCGATCGAGACTCCGTTGTTGGGCGATCATCAGATAGATAACGCTCGTACCGCTGCAGCTGCGTTGTCCGTGCTTGCGGACGAGGGATTCGAGTTGAGATCAGATTCAGCCGCAAGCGGGATGTCTGGGGTCAGATGGTATTGCAGGGGAGAAGTGATCAAGTTGGACGACGGGATCTCGTTGCTTCTCGATGGCGCACATAACGATGCATCGGCTCGAATACTGCGACGGACTATCGAACGACACTTCGGTGACCATGCTGGTGTGGGACTCGTATTTGGCGGTACATCGGGACACGACGCGCACTCGGTGCTGAGAGAGCTGGCTGGATCTGCTCCTGCGTTCCTCGTCATCACTCGGTCTCGTCATCCGAAATCTCTCGACTGCCGTGATTTGGCGGAGGTTGCCTCAGCCGAGGGGATTCATATCGATGCAACTGTGCCTGACGTGGAAGATGCCTTGGATATAGCAGAGAAGTTGGCGAATGAGCGCGGGATCGAGGCAGTTGTGGCTTGCGGCTCTCTGTTCGTGGCAGCGGAGGCTAGGGAGAAGGCTTTAGGAATCGAGCCGGAACTCTACAATGACCTGCGCGGTCCGTTAGTGAGACCTTATCTCTCAAGCTGAAAAGCAGGTTGTATAGGATTGATTCACCGAGCCATGTATTTACGTTGAAGTAGAGGTTGGCAACAGGATGAGCAGAGACTACGGAGATCGAAGGGCAGTCATTACGGGCATGGGTGCCATGACTTGCTTGGGAAAGAGCCCAGATGAGTTTTGGAGCAATCTCAAAGAGGGTGTGTCGGGGATTCGACGGATGTCGCTGATCGATCCGACACCGTTTCCATGCAAGGTATCGGGCGAGGTCCATGACTTTGATCCAACAGCAGGCGGTTTGATGGATCGACGCGAGGCGCGTCGGATGGGCAGGTTTTCCCAGCTGGCAGTCCACGCCTCGAACGCCGCGATCGTGGATGCGGGTTTAGAGATCGAATCAGAGGATCCCGAGCGATTGGGAGTGTTGATCGGTTGTGGGGCCGGCGGCTTGCCGGAGACGGACCAGCAGGCGGAGATCAAGGCCAGACGGGGCGCGCTCAGAGTGAGTCCTTTCTATGTTCCAGTGATGTTGGTCAACATGTGCTCAGCTAACGTGAGCCGCGTGTTCGGTTTGCTGGGCTACACGAACACGTGCGTGACGGCATGCGCGGCCAGCACTCAGGCTATCGGAGAAGCTGCCGAGGTGTTGCGTCGGGGCGCGGCAGACGTGATATTGACCGGCGGCACGGAGGCCGGCATATGCGAGCTCGGCATGGGAGGATTCTGCAGCATTCACGCCCTGACCACTCGCGACTGCGACCCTTCAGAGGCGAGTCGGCCGTTCGATGCTGACCGAGATGGCTTCGTGCCATCTGAGGGATCGGCGATGTTCGTGATAGAGACGCTGGAGCATGCGAAGAGTCGAGGAGCTCGTATCTATGCGGAAGTGACTGGCTGGGGGGTTACATCCGACGCCTTTCATCTTGTGCAGCCCCATGACGAGGGTAAAGGCGCGGCTCTGGCGATGCAGCTTGCGCTCGCCGATGCCGGACGCAATCCTGAAGATGTCGACTACGTAAACGCCCATGGCACCTCTACTCCGCTTAACGACAAGTCTGAAACGCTCGCCATTAAACGAGCGATGCGCGATTATGCGTATCAAGTCCCGATAAGCAGCACCAAATCGATGATCGGACATTCTCTGGGTGCTTCCGGCTCGATGGAGGCGATGGCGTGTGTGGGCAGCATTCTAGACGGCGTAGTTCACCCGACGATCAACAACGTCACGCCAGACCCGGAATGCGATCTGGACTATGTGCCGAACATCGCCCGCGACGTGGATGTGAAGGTGGCGATAAGCAACAGCTTCGGCTTCGGCGGCCAGAATGCATGCGTCGTGATCGAGCGATTCGAGAGTTGATGGCGGGTGTCGGGGCTTCGGGTCGGGGCTTCTGTCCGATAAAGTAGCGGCACCAGACTCTTGAAACTAGTTTCGGTTCCGATATACTTAAAAGTAATTCCCCCCCCGCGAGTACAGCCGTGAGGAAGCTCTCAAGGAGCAAATCACGGAGATGCCTTTCGGGGGTTATTTTTTGCCTTCGCGTAAGCCTTGAAGATTTCAATCCTGCATCCGCAGCATCAGTGTCGCTCGAATCCTCACCATCAAACCGTGCCGTCGTCCTGATCGACGGTCAGAATCTCTTTCACAGTGCACGCCGCGTCTTTGGATATGCCACTCCGAACTTCGACCCGGCTAAGCTGGCGCAGGCGATATGCCACCAAAACGGGAGCCAATTAGTGCAGGCACGGTTTTACACGGGAGTACCTTCGCAAGGCAAGGAACCGGACTTGTTCTCTTTCTGGGAAGCAAAAGCCAAAGCGATGAGAGCAGACGGAGTGTATGTCTACACGCGCACCATCAGATACTCTGGCGCACGTCCTCAAGAAAAAGGGATTGATATACGCATCGCTCTCGACGCGGTTTTGCTTGCTCTTGACAACGTGTGCGACCTCATCATCATCGTCAGCACCGATCAAGATTTTACTGAACTGAAGCCGGCGATTCTGCGTATCTCGGAGGAACAGCATCGAGGTATCGAGATGAAGTGTGCGTTCCCGTATGGCACTCAGAATAACCGTAGAGGAATTGACGGCATGGACTGGATACGCGTTGATAAAAAGACGTACGATGCCTGCATCGACTACCGCGACTACCGTCCGCGACGGTCGAAGTAAGGTGCTTCCTCTTGTGATGGACTGAAGCGCGTGGCTCGCAGTCAACCACCGACCCCGAGACCTTTGGATGCTCTGAACAAGTCCGATATGACGGCATGGTCAAACAGGGAAGGTGGCTGTGCTGATGGCTTGTTCAGAGGTTTCTTTTGCAAACTCCAAAGATGCGTAGAGTCTTCCCCTCTCCCCGCCGCGGAAGAGGACTCAGTGAGGAGACAAGTTCAAATCCACGATTCCATAGCCCAAGATACCACGAGAATCGAGAGCCGCTGCCAGTTTCAAGACACTTCCCTAGGATTGCCCACATAGCTTCGCGCGGCTCCTTGATTGATAGTCAGATCGGCCTTGAGGATGGCGATTGGCGGCGATCGTTTTGCGGCACAAGTTGTAGGAACAAGGCTTATGACGATTCACAAGATAAACGACAAAGCGGTCAGCTGGACACCGCCTGAAGATATAGAGCCGGCGACGCTCCAGCAGGTACGGGACATCTCCACGCTGCCGTTTGTGGATCCGCATGTGGCGGTGATGCCTGATTGCCATTTGGGTAGCGGAGCTACTGTGGGCAGTGTGATTCCGACCCATGGGGCGATAATACCGGCCGCGGTGGGAGTCGATATCGGTTGCGGTATGATAGCCGCGCGCACGTCGCTGACCCGTGAAGACATGCCGGATGATCTTTCTGAGATTCGCAAGGCGATTGAGAAGCAGATCCCGCTGAGCGCCGGCCGGTACAACGGACGCATCAAGAAGACTGCGCGTCCCCGCATCGAGTCGCTGGAGGAGATGGCGGGCGATAGGCTCGGCTTCTACGATGGGTTGTCTTCTAGGAAGAGGTCCGGCTGGCGCAACCAGTTGGGATCGCTGGGCTCTGGCAACCACTTCATCGAGATCGTGACGGACGATGAGGAGTGCATATGGGCATTCCTGCACAGTGGCTCGCGCGGCATCGGACACCGCATCGCGCAGCATCACATCGACAAGGGGAAGGATTGGATGAAGCGTTGGTTCATCGAGTTGCCGGATGTTGACCTTGCCTACCTGATCGAGGGCACCGAGGATTTTGACGAGTACGTACGCGATCTAGATTGGGCGCAGAGATTCGCGCTTCTGAATCGCGAGGAGATGATGGAACGTGTGGTCAAGATATTGCAGTATCGCTTCGAGAATATGCGGATCGAGGAGGCGATCCAGTGTCATCACAACTTCACGCGCAAGGAGAATCACTTCGGGAAGAATCTATGGGTGACTCGTAAGGGGGCGATATCTGCCAGAGAGGGCGAGTACGGTCTGATACCGGGCTCTATGGGCACTGCGAGTTATGTCGTAGTTGGCAAGGGCGATCGCGACTCCTTATGTTCCGCGCCCCACGGCGCCGGTCGCAGGTTGTCGAGAGGAGGTGCTAGGAGGGCGTTCACGATGGAAGATTTCGATACGGCGATGGAGGGTATCGAGGTTCGTCGCACAGAGGCGTTTCTGGATGAACTGCCGCGAGCGTACAAGGACATCGACAAGGTGATGGCGGAGGCAATGCCTCTTGTGGAGATCAGGCAGAAATTCACTCAGATCATCAACGTGAAGGGGGAGTGAGGGATGTTGGTTTGCAACGTGGCTTGCTAGCTGATGTGCTATGGAAGAGCGTAATCGAGTGTTTGCGTACCAGCTACTGATGATACAGTGCCGTTAAGACACAACCGCATCGGGCTTACGGACCTAACCTCCTACAAGTACATCGTGATTCCATTAAGATGCTACTCGCCTCCGCTCGATTCGCACACATCGGCGATTCTGTACAGGCACTTGCTAAAATCAAGCGACTTGGCTAAACAAAATCTCAACAGCTGACCTTTGGCACGACTTTGTTGACTACGAGTTCCGACATGCCTGGCGACACTTCATTAAGGCTTCACTCGGTGAGCATAGTCGTCACGGCTGAGTTTCACAACCCTTCGATTCTCAACCACGGGTTCCTCGTGTCTGAGGGGATCGTGCCTCAGAGTTGGGGAATCGCTGGAGCAATTTCAACTCCTCCGTTTTCGGTCGTGGAGTACAGGAACGGAGTTCGGTGGACCGTTGAAAAGCAGAAGATGATGGTCATGGAGATTTGTGACTCGTCGTTTGGGGAAAGCTACATCGTCCACGATCTCGCAACCAAATACTTGGAGAAACTTCCTCACGTACCGTATCGTCATCTAGGACTCAACTGTGTTGTGTCGGTGAAACGTGATGACCCTGTGAAGTGGACCACCCAAAGATTCCTAAACCCTGAGGTACTCACGCAGAAGAACGTAAAGATTCTCGGCATGTTGCCGAGAATCGCTGTAGCCGCGCACGACGCTGTGCTGAACCTCACATTTGGGGATACGAACATGATGGGAATAGAAGACATGCGTGAAAATGCCATTGGCATCGAGTGTAACGTGCATCATGAGGGACCGCTCGATGTACCTGCACTGCGTGTCGCGATAGACCGATGGCAGGAGCGTCAGCATTTGATAATTGATTCGCTAGGTAAGCTGTTGGGAAGTTCACAGGCGTGGTTACCCAAGACACCCTGACCCGGACATCGTCTGAGGGCATCTCAGCCACCTCCTCGGAGGCGGGTTTCTCGACTTTCGCATACTCAACGTTGGACGAGAAGTCCAATGGCGAGGAACTCTGGGTGATAGATAGCGCGCACCGTGCTCTTACTTCTCACCTTCAGACTCATAGTCCAGCTGTCGGAGCCGCCCCGCTCTCTCAAACACTCACTTCAGTGTCGGAATTCATTGTTGAAGTGGCTCACGAGCGATTCGCCCGTCAGCGAACTTTGACCGCTGCCAAAGCCCTGCTTCCGAGTTCAACGTCGGGTTGGCAGTCGGTCCCTTGGGAACCGCTCGTATCCTCTGATGCCACAGAGAATGACATCATTGGTGTCCTCAGACTTGGCGGATTACGCGCCGTTGCAGATAGGCTCGTTTACCTACAGGGCGCAGCGGGAGACGATCCAGAAGAAGAACCCATGGCTCTGGAATCGCTCCGAAAGCTGGCAATGTTCCTGATAAGCGAAAGGCAACTACGTGACCCTCAAATCGGGATTAGCCCCGGCGGGCTACTACTGGCACAATGGCGATTGCCGCTTGGGGGCATCGTTGTCATGAAGTTCCTGCTTTCAGGTCTCATTCAGTACGCGGCGATTTCAGACACCAAGCGACCCAACGATCAACGCTTGCGGGCTAGCGGTACGATGGAAACGGAAGACGCATTGGTCGCGCTCAGACCATTCACGTCTCAACTCACTCTAGAATGATCGGTCAACCGTTACCGGATAAGGATCATGTTGCTCGTTACTGTAAACCATCGAGCATTGGGACTGATGGGATGCCCATCGTTGATGCCTTTGAGTTGCGTCCGCAAGAAGAGTACCTTTCTGTCAATTGGCTTGAGCACTTAGGCCGACTCGATACCGGTGAGGCCATCCAATTACTTCGGAAAGAAAAGTCCCGAGTGCTAAAGCTTGCGTCAAATGGCAGATTCGCTACACTAAACGTAGGAAACACCAAGACTGCCATTCATGAGCGGCAAGATCGATGGCTTCGAATCGACCACTGCCCCTTCGACAACGATCTGTCACACAGCGGTATTTTCGGATATTCAACAGACGATTTGGAGATTGCCGCTGAGATCGCTTTACTGGTCTCCGAAAAGGACGTGTACCCTGCTTTTTGTTGACATCGGAGCATCAACCGTGAATCCGACGTTGGTTTGAGAAGATCAACGACTACGCTTGAAGCATCTATCGATCAATCCGTGGGTCAATGAGCCGGAAGTATCTCACACCTCCTCCGCCGGATACACGATCACCTTTGCCCCTTGCACCGTCTGTATCGTCACCGGCGCGCCGTCTGGTTGCTCGGAGGTGTGAGTGCGGCTCCGCACTCTGAAAGAGTCGCCTGAAGGCAATAGCACCTCGAAGTCCGTGAAGTCGCCGTGGAACTCTCTGGATGCTATGCGAGCCACGCATCGGCAGTCGGAGCCGCAGGGAGCGGCGGTGAGGCTGAAAAGATCGCCCTCTCCTTCGCCAACGGTGTCGTGCCTTCTTAAACGAAGTTCAGACGCGCGCATTAGAGCGAGAACATCGGATCCGTCTGACGGCGTTGATCCGTTCGCCGGCGATGCTGGAAAGTCTCCTGCCTCGGTGAAGACCCTGCCGCTCCTCCAGGTGCCGGGGATGAATGCGGAGCGTCCGACGATTCGAGCCGTTTGGGGAGATACCGGCCTAGCGTAGACTTCCTTCGGTGTACCGATCTGTTCGATCTGTCCGCCTCGCATGATGGCGATGCGGTCGGAAGTCAGAAACGCGGTTTCGCGGTCGTGTGTGACGAGGATCGCGGTGGTTCCTGCCTCCTTTATGATCGTCCTCACCTGCCTGCGAAGCTGGTTTACCAATCCGGGATCGAGATTGCTGAAAGGCTCGTCCATGAGTATGGCGACCGAGTCGGGTGCGATGGCGCGTGCCAGAGCCACTCTTTGCTGCTGTCCGCCTGATAGTTCGTGGACGGTTCGGCCCGAGAAGGCGGAGAGTCCGCACATCTCCATGATCTCGCCAGAGCGACGGTTCTTGTGGTCGACAGACATGTCGCGCATGCCGAACTTGACGTTTTGCTCGACTGTGAGATGCGGGAACAGGGCGTAAGACTGGAATACCAGACCGAGATGCCGTTCGTGTGGAGGTACGTGGATGAAGGGTGATCCTACTAGACGCCCGCCGATTCTCACGTAACCATCGATCACTCGCTCGAATCCCGCAATCACGCGGAGCGCAGTGGTCTTCCCTACGCCGCTCGGTCCCAGCAGCGTCAGCGATTCTCCATGGCGCACCCTCAGATCAAATCCATCGAGTACCGGGGGGTCGTCGGGATGATACCTCGTTTTGACGTTTTCGAGGTGGATCACACCGGTTTCATCGGCTTGAGGGACCGCGCGAGGCGATGGCGTTTGCGGAGCCCTCTTTGTCCGGAACAGTCTCATGTGCGAACCTTCTGAGTATTCCGACTATGCGTCTTCTGAATGATCCCGTTGCGGGCTCTCTGGCAGGGGCGTGGCTGCTGAGAACCAGCCACGCTGTGGGGATGCCGGCTGCGGCTATGAGTATAAGCGATGCGGCAGCCGTTCTAGTGAAGTAAGCCTCAGATGCGGCGGCCCAAATCGAGGTAGCCAACGTGTCGAAGCCGGTCGGACCGAGGATCAGAGTAGCTGGCAGCTCCTTCATCGTCAACAGAAAAACCATCGCGGCTCCGGCGAATATGCTCGGCATCAAGATCGGCAGAGTGACGCTGATAGTGGCTTGCCACTGCTTCCTTCCCAGCGACTGAGCTGCCTCCTCGAGAGCGGGATTGATCTGCAACAGCCCGGATCGCAATGAACCGACTGCCACCGGCAGGAAGAGCACTACATAGGCGAATATTAGAAGCCAGATGGTTTGGTAGATAGGAAAGGCGAAGTTGACCGCGAAGAATACGAGCGCGAGTGCCACTATGACTCCGGGAAGCCCGAAGCCGATGTACGTCAGCCGTTCGAATATTGCGCTTACCCTGCTGCGATACCGCACAGTGAGCAGCGCGACGGGAGTCGCTGCTATCAATGTTGCGACCGCTCCTAGCCCCGATGCCTGAAGCGAGTTTAGGAACGATTCCCCGAGTGGAATGACATCTTGACCTCTAGAGACGCCTCTCAGTAGCCAGTTGACCAGAACTGCAACGGGAACCATCACTCCCGTAATGACCGGGAGCAATACGAAGATCAGCGCCGGCACTTTCCACCAACCGAGTTCCGTGATTTTGTGAGGTCGCGCGCCTCCGAGCATCAGATCGTCATATCTGTGTCGCCCCCGTCTGACGGAAGCTTCGATTAGAAGCAGAATCACTACCAGCACGATGAGCACTATCGCCATCGCGGCGCCGAGAGTACGGTCGACTCCGGATTGGTAGTTGGTCATGTTGGCGACGGTCAGCGTGACGTGTCGCATCAATGCGACGCCGCCGAAGTCGCTGATCGCGTAGAGAGCGGCGAGAATGGCGCCGGAACCCATGGCCGGCATGAGCAGGGGAAGCGTGACCTTTCGCAAAGCCCCGATAGTGCTGTAGCCCATGCTGCGGCAAGCCTCGGCCAGCTCGGGGTTCATATTCGCGATTGCCCCGCGCACAGTCAAATAGACATATGGATAAGCCATGAGCACCAAGACGAATGTCGCACCTTCAAATCCGTATATGTCTGGCAGCTCCTGCACTCCCAGCGGCTCAAGGGTTCTTTGGAGAATGCCTCGGGGGCCGAAAGCCTCGATAGTCGTGGTCGCCATGACGAAACTGGGTATGACGAGTGGAAGCGCCAATGCAACTGAGAACAACCTCCGGAGGGGGAGGTCGGTTCTCATCGTCAGCCAAGCGGCGGGCACCGCAACCAGCAACGAAAACACAGTCACCAGGAAGACGGTGACCAAAGTGCGTAGAACAACTATCACAGCGGATCGTCGGAGCAGAAAATCGAGGGCTTCTCCTCCTCCTGAAGCACCTCTGATAAAGAGGTAGACCACAGGCATCGCGGCCGCGATGACTACCATCGCGGCCGCGACCATCATCCAAAGCGGCGGGCGGTCCTTCGAATAATCGACGACCAAGCGTCGCAAAGATTCACGTTCGATCATTGACGCTGATTGAGACCTATGCAGAACCTCTTATCGCGGGAATGATTGGCGGTTTTGGAACGCTATCTCCTTAAGGTAGAGCAGCGACCTCTTGAAGCAGGCTCTGCGTACCTGCGACATCGCTCAACTCCCCAAGGTTGATCTGGAAACGATCGGAGATGTCGCCGAGGTCGGGCAGATACGGCGATTGCGGAACAGAGGGATTGAGTGGAAACTCGTGAGTGCGATACGCGAAGTACTGCTGTGCGGTGATGCCCTGAAGGAATGTCAAGAATCGTTCCGCTTCTGATCGAGCATCACTGGATTCAAGGATGCCCACCCCCGCTGTCATGACCAATGAGCCCGCATCGTCGGCCGTCGTGTAGTAGTTGCGGGCGCCGAATCCCTCGCCTTCTTCGGCTATGAATCGGTGCAGGTAGTAGTGGTTGACGAACCCGACATCGATCTCGCCCGCCGCGGCCGCGGCGACAGTCGGGGTGTTTTTGGCGTAGAACTTAGGCTCATTCGCCATGATTCCCTCGAGCCAATGCCGCGTCTTCTCCTCGCCCCAATTCAGTCGCATCGCGGTGACCATCACGTGGAAAGATGCATTGGTAGGGGGGAATCCGATGCGGCCCTTCCACTTCGGATCTGTGAAGTCCCAGATCGATTCCGGCAGATCCTCAGGTGATAGGTTGGTGGTGTTGTAGACGATGACTCTGGCACGGCCGCTGATGCCCACCCACTTGCCGTCAGGATCCCTCGCCCACTCAGGCGCGGTCTCGTAGATCTCTTCCGGAAGCTTGCTGAGAAGCGGCTCCACTACTCCGAGCCCTCCCGGATCCTGGGCGAAGAACACATCGGCCGGCGACTTGTCACCCTCCTCCAACAGCGTGGCTGCCATGGCGCCTGTGCTGCCGTACCGCACCTCGACCGGGATGCCCGTGAGCGTCGAGAATTCCTGCAGGATCGGATCTACGAGCGATGAGCTACGTCCGGAGTAGACAGTGAGAGTCACTTCTTCGGCTGCCTCGATCCGGGGAGAACTGTCTTCCTTCGAAGTTGCGGCTTCCGCTGCTGACCGTGCGGCATCAGCCGCTTCGGCGGCTGTTCGCGCCGCTTCTGCTGCTTCTTCCGCCGCCTTCATGGCCTCAATTACTTCTGCGGATCGTTCGTCGCCCGCCGCTTCCGCGGCAGTCCGCGCGGCTTCTGCCGCTGAGGCGGCCTCATTTGCGGCTTGCACAGCGGCCGCTACCTCAGTTGCGCTTTGATCGATGCCCGTGGTTTCACTGGTACTTCCGCCACAGGCAGATGCCAGCGCTACGATCGCAAGCAACGACAGCACCATCGCAAAGCCTCGGACAGTAAACCTCGACAGGCATCTGGAATTGGTATTCATCGTTAAGATGTAAGTCCTTTCTTTCCGTCCAGCCTCGGCTCAACGAAGACGCTCCGGCAGAACAAAAACAACTTTATTTTATTACCTAATCGGTAACGAATTAAATATTACTTGAAAAGTAATGAATTATGAGGCATGTTCGGATCGAATTCTCAAAAGCACTTGAAGCCTGAGAAAAATTCGCGTTGCGCTCTTCAGGCGCTGGCAAGCGTCCATCATGTAGCGTTGATGAGTAGCAGCGAGAGTACCGCTGTTAATCGAGATTCCCTTCAACATGACCGACAGCGGGCAAAGACGTAGCATGCCGCTTCAGACGGATGGATATCGATCGCGCATCGTCGGAGCGGCATCGATTGTGCTGATCTTGGCAGCCATAGCGACGATAATCGCATTAGCCGCTGTCTGGGCGAACTCAAGATCCACTGAGCCGGAGATTCCGCCGCCGATAGTTCAGCCTGCGCCGACGGTGCCTCCATCGCCCACACCCACAGCTGAAGCGACGGAGGAATCTACTGCGACTGCTGAAGCGATGACTACTGCAGAATCGATGCCTCTTGAAAGCGAGCCCGGCCCGACTTCCACCCCTACTCCTTCACCGACAGATACTCCGATCCCGACTCCCACCCGCACGCCTACTCCGACACCCACTCCAACCCCTACTGACACCCCTACGCCCACTGCGACCCCGACCATTCCGATACGGCTTGAGGCGGAGGCGCGTTTGACGTTGATCGATCTGGGCATCAAGCAAGATGAGGTGACCGTCATCTCGGTGCAAGAGACGGAGTGGCACGACCTCGCGCTCGGGTGCGGGAGCCCGGACGGTGATAATCCGGCTATGAGAGTGAAGGGGTGGATCATGGTATTGGAGCACGAAGGGAAGATGTGGACGTTCCATATCGCCGAAACCGATGAGGGAGGTGTGGTCGTCGACTGCACAGACGTGCCGGAAGTTGAAGAGAATCTGGTCAATTTGGTTGAAGAGCTCGATCTGGATAAGAGCGAACGCATTGTGTTCTCGGCCGGGTCTATCGATGGGGGATACACGGCGTACGCGGTTGTTGAAGAGCCGAGGGAGATTGTCAGGTTCGTACAGACACTCAATATCGACATCGCGATCGGTGATTCGGAGCCGTGCGAGACTGCTTACAGACTCGACTTCCACGTCGAGGGAGAGTCGCAGACGCTCGATTTCTTCTGCAAGAAAGATTGGTTCAGAATAGGCGGTGATCAACCGTTATGGAACGGCAAGCAAGGAGCGATGCCGGAGAAGATTCTTGATTTGATCGCTCCCTTCTTATCGGGTCGTCCGCTGCCCGGATTGCCACCATCCCCTTGAACGGGTCGCCAACTATACATTACATTTCTCATCTCCGATAGATGGTGGCTAAGATCGACGAAAGCGAGCCTCTAAAGAGCGGCAAATTGCCGGGAGCGGTTCTCAACGATCTGCTGTCGGAACTCGTCTCGTCTCGTCTCGATCCTCGCCTTTTGGCCGGACCTCGGCTTGGCGAAGACTCGGCGCACATCGCCTTCGGAGAGCGGACGCTCCTTGCCAAGACCGATCCGATCACGTTCACCACCGATGAGATGGGATGGTACGCCGTCAACGTGAACGCGAATGATATAGCGGTGTCGGGAGGCGAGCCGAAGTGGTTTCTGGCGACTGTGATGTTCCCAATCGGTTCGACTGTCAGGAATGTGCGCCGCGTCTTTAGGCAGTTGGACTACGCTGCGTCGGAGTTGGGTATCGCATTGGCAGGCGGGCACACCGAGGTGACTCCAGCGGTTTTGCAACCCGTGATCTGTGGATTCATGCTCGGAGAGGCGCCGTCGAGCGGCGCAGTAAGTTCCTCTGGCGCTCAGACGGGAGATGCTGTGGTTCTGACAAAAGGAATCGCCATCGAAGGAACCTCGATAGCTGCCAACGAATTCAAAGATGCGCTCAGAGCGTCAGACGTGCCGAATGAGACAATCGATTCAGCTGCGCGATTCCTTCACGCTCCCGGGATCTCTGTTCTCGATGATGCCCGTGCGATGGTAGCGGCGGGCGGAGTCACAGCGATGCATGATCCTACCGAGGGCGGTTTGGCTACCGCGCTATATGAAATGGCGTTCTCGTCCGGTGTGGACATGATCATAGAGTCGAGCACCGTGAAGATCTATGCGGAGTGTGATGCGATCTGCGATGCATTGGGTATAGATCCATGGGGTCTTATCTCGTCGGGCGCTCTCCTCGCAACGGTGAGAGAAGAATCGGAAGATGAAGTGATGGAGTCGTTGAAAGCGTCTGAAATCGATGCCCGAATCATAGGCAAGGTAGTTAGCAATACACCGTCCGGTGCTGAACCTGAGGTAAAGGTACGTGCGAGTGACGGCTCTGTCACGCACCTGAAGCACTTCGAACGTGATGAGATGGCGCGGATGTTCGAAGAAGCGAGTTGAGGGGCGTTACGCGACGGCGGCTCGAATCGCGGCTGAATATGGGTGATCGATGTGCTGGATTCACTGGCGCCGGATTTGATGTGACAAGCGCCGTGGTGAACGGTTGCGATGAAAGAGCGACCCAGGAGTATACGTACCAGTTGCCGATGTCCTGCCAGTTGCCGATGTCCTGTGCCCATTCCTCGTGGAATTACGATTGGATGTAAGTGTGCGAGTTCAAGCCAAAGGTTGACTCAGAGAGCGCCCAGACACTGTGCCATTCAGCCCATCGGAATGCATTACGATTTTTTGGAACTTGACAGACCCTAGATGAGTAACGCGAGGTCTGACACCTTATGACAACAGAACACGATAAGGTCGCAGAAGCCATTGCCGATGTGTTGCGGAGGGGCATAGCGCACATCAAGGGCAGAGGAAAGTTGCTAAACGAGGCAACGACCCAATCCACACTCATCTGGCCAGTTCTCGAAGCATTGGGATATCCGCCCACCCACAGGATTCCCGAATACGGAGCCTCAGGCGACCGCCCGGACGAACTCCTCTACCTCAATCCAGTAACCAGTACTCCTGGACAAGCCGCTCTCGTCGTCGAAGCCAAACAATACGGGACCGAATTCGATCACACGCCTAGAGGGGCGTCACGATTCGGATCCCCCGACCGACAGCTTCAGCGATACCTGCGGCAACACATCGCTTGCGGACCGGACACCATCGGAGTCCTTACTGATGGTGTTAAATGGCGAATTTACAGAAGAACGGGCGAACAGTCGAACCCCGACATCGAGTTCATCGACGAGTTCAACTTCCAATTACTCGGAGAGGGAGATCGAGGTGCACCGCTTCTACTGAAACCTGATCCAGTAGAGCAGTTGCACAGTTTGATAGGCTGGCTGAGCCGCCAAAACATCGCATCGAGAAGCGTCTTAAGCCTTATAACACCTACCGCCAATTTGGCGGATGACCTGTTCGAGGCGATCTACGAAGATGCGGAACCCGAAAACATACTGCGTAAGCTACTCGCACAAGAGGACATCATCATCCAAACCGATATCAGCGAAGATGTCAGACTGACAGGCGTACGCGAAGATGCATCCAAAAATGACTGGATCGGTTACACCTATACCAAAGCTATCCCAGTAAAGTCCAAAAAGCCCTTCTCTGACGGGAAAAACGCTGTCGTCGCTGCCGTCCAACTCACGTATGCGCAAGATCGCGGGCTCACGCGCCCTGATGTGGCTCTCTGCGCCCGCACATTCGCAAGCGCGGATGAAGCCGGAGCAGCACTGGTAGTCGCCTACACGGTAGCCCCATTGGGAAACGTTGACATACGCATCGCCGTATGCGCCAACAACCGGGTGAACATGACCGCGCAATTCGAACTGCGGCTGCCATCTCCATCGGCGCGATCCGCAATCGACAAAATGCTAAGACTCATCCGCGCCCCTGGCCGTGAACTCACCCACGACGAGTTGCTCGAGCCGCTTGAGGCGGCGCCCCTGCGATACACGTTCTACAAGGAAATCTCGAAGTGGACATGGCGCATGCAGAAGGGCAAGGAACTGCCGGAGCGTCGAGCCATATTGCGCCACCTCATCCGCGTCCTGTTCACTTGGATTCTCAAAGAAGAAGGAATCATCCCGAGTCAGCCATTTGAAAGGGCGTTCGTCTCACAGAACCTAGACGATATGGAGCGATACCACGAGGAGGTCCTAAGCTTCTTGTTCCACGAGCGGCTGAACATCCCCGACCTTGTACGAACACATCATCAGTCGCCCTTCATCGACCAAGTCATGAACTCCGCGCCTTTCCTCAACGGCTCCATCTTCGCGGTTCACGATGACGATGACCTCCTCCACATTTCCGCAAACGGCTACTGGAACACTGACGAGGACGCCGCCGGGCTGTTCACCATATTAGCGAGGTATCACTGGACAATGGACGAACATAGGCCTGGCGAGAGTGAACAAACCCTGGATCCCGAACTGCTGAGCAACCTCTTCGAGCGGCTCATTACACCTACCCAAGAAGGTACTCAACCACCGTTGCGCCAACCTCAAGGCACGTACTACACGCCGGCTGACATTGCGGATGAGATGGTGAAGGACGCATTGACCGCCGCAGTGGAAGACCAAACGCCCCGCAATATCAGCGAAGACACGATGCGAGAACTTTTCGGCAATCAAGACAGCCAACTACCACAACTCTCTCCCCGACAGCGGGACACTCTCACGCGCCGCATAAAGCAACTACGAGTTTTCGACCCCGCCGTCGGATCAGGCGAGTTTCTCTTCAGCGCGCTCATCGCGCTGCAAACCGCGTTGCACAAGCTGGAACCAGACAAAAAGAAAGACTCCGCAACCGACATCATTCAACGCCAACTCGCCGGACAAGACATCAACCACTTGGCGGTCCAGATAACAAGGCTACGGCTCTTCATCGCAATCACCGCCCAGCACAAGAGAATGCCTACTCAGCAGCAGCCTCCGTTGCCTAATCTCGAGGCACGCATCGTCTGCGCCGACACGTTGCAAACGATCGCAGACCAAGAGTGGCGCCCTGACCACCCTGGCCAGTTCGACAGCGCGGACCCCAAGCTCATCGCGAAATTGACCCAAGCGGCAGAAATTCGCGCCCGATGGTTTGAGGCGCATACAGAGAGCGACAAGCAGACGCTGTTGCACGATGACGCCGAGACGCGCGATCATCTCAAACTCATGCTCCAACAGAAGGGACCTCTTGCAACTCAAGAGCTCATCAGGTTCGCCGAAGCCCCTCTATTCAGTACCGCATCAACTCCGGCTCGCACCGATGCCCGACTGCTCTTCTATGAAAATCCCTGGCGCGGATTCGACATCGTCATCAGCAACCCGCCTTACGAAAACCTGTTTAGGACGATGGACGCGAAGGAACGTCAACGACTGGCCGAGGAGAAACGTTACAAGACCGTCAAGGTCAACGACCTCTACTCTCTGTTCTGCGAAGCGGCATTGGCGGTGGCCAGCCCTGAGGGTGGCGTTGTAACCATGATCGTGCCGCTCTCCATCGCCTTCGGACAGAGGCAAAGGACGCTCCGGAAGATATTCGACAAACGCTCCAAACAGATCAATCTTCGCCACTACAACAACCGCCCAGACACTCCGTTCAATGCTAGCCCAACAGTAAGAACGCCCAACAACAATCAACGAGCTACTGTGATTTCCGCAACACTCGGACAGTCTACCGATCCCATTATCAGATCGTCGGGTCTGCAACGCTGGCCTACCGAGGAGCGCAAATCTTGCATATCCCGACGAGGAACAACCTTGATTCCGCGATTCAGTGAAGCGATTGATGCTCGCATCTCTACTCAATGGCCGCGGATCCCGTCGACCCAAATTGCCGCAATGATAGAGGCGATCATTAGCCATAAGAAAAACATCGGGAGTTACGAATCAGATGATGGTGTAAATCTTGCCCTCCCTCGTACCGCTGGCTACTATATTAGCTCCATCCCGCAAGGCACGGCCAACCCCAGATCTGAACACCTAATTACAGTACCCGATGGTGATACCATGCGCTTGCTGATAGCAACGCTCAACGGTCATGTCGCATACGCATGGTGGCTGATATTCGGCGACAGCTTTCATATAAATCTACATGAATTCAGGAGCATGACCATACCCGACGCATGGGGTGAAAACCCACAGCATGCCATTGACATGGGTCAACGCTTGCTTGAAGCTGTACCGAGTTGCGGAGTTTCAGTGAAGAAGATGGGCAAGATGTGGCGAAACGTCAACTTCCACCTCAAACCCGACCTTATTGATGAGCTGGACCGGCTACACATCGCGGCGTTGGGATTGCCAGTGGAGCCTTTGTTGTCCCACCTGCAGATAATGAGATCAAACAGTAGTTGGAACTACGACATACGTTGACCTCTCCCAAGCCGGGCAACAGACCCTCTCGCCTAGGGTAGCCCTCAGCGATAGCGAATGCTGCACCCATCCGCTGAAACTGGCGATAGCTGACTTTGATTTGCTCCCGGTGATTCTTGGGTTCGCTCTGATAGATTGTCCCGAAACTAATTACACTTCTAGTGCTTCAACTAACCTCGTAAATACTTCGCCTAGGCCTTGAAGCCTGTCCCATTCTCGTGGACCTGAGCAGGTCCCACTAGCCGGGACTTTTACATTGACAATCTCTCGGAGGGATCGCACTTGTCCCAGTGCGATGGGCAGTACTCGTAGAATCAGCAAGGATTTTCAAGCGAATGCTGAAGGATTGACACTTTGCAATGGTATGGCGACTGGCTTAGACTTGTACATCTAAGTGCTTGTTGAAATCCTGCGGTTTATGCGGGTTGAATCAGGTAGATGCAGTAGATCTGCGACGCATGAAGGGGTACTTGATGGCTACACAAACTGATAAATCTCTTGCCACGGAAGAGCCCCAGGTCCAAACTCTCACTCTGAAAGACGCGGTGACCGAGTACATCTCGACGGTCACGGAGAAAGAGAAGCGGTTCGCGCATCCGGAGCTCTCGAAGTTCATGAGATGGATCGGGCCGGATCGTGTTGTCACGACTCTTCTGCCTTCGGACATAGACCACTACGGAGAGACTCTCGGCACAGCTGCTTCTGATGTCCACAAGAAACGAGTGGAGACAGTTAAGGACTTCCTAAATTTCCTGAAGAAGAAGCACTATTTGAAGGAGAGTCTGGCGAAGCACATCCGCGTCCGCAAGCCTTCATTCACCGGTGTTCGCCAAGGAGTGATGCGACGACGCGACAGCGAAGTCCAGATCACTCAGCAGGGC
This sequence comes from Dehalococcoidia bacterium, assembly GCA_965214735.1. GTDB lineage: Bacteria > Chloroflexota > Dehalococcoidia > Lucifugimonadales > Lucifugimonadaceae > Bin127. The sequence goes on from OZ243977.1 coordinate 381,196, forward strand.
TACGACGATATGGTGAAGAAGCGGGACGAGCTAAGAATTGAGACGGTACGCATCTCCGAGGAGATAGAAAAGGCGGCCGCGAGCGGCGATGTCAGAGAAAATGCTCCGCTTGAGGCAGCCCGTGAGCATCAGGGCATGGTTCAGTCGCAGATCTACCGATTGGAATCAACGCTTAAGTCAGCGGTGATCATCGACGAATCTGAACGCGGTTCTCGAGATTTTGTCCAGATCGGGTCGTGGGTGACGTTGAGTAAGATCGACGATGGCAACACTATGGATTACCAGGTTGTAGCTGCCAACGAAGCGAATCCATTAAAAGCTAAGATCTCCGACATCTCCCCGGTCGGTAGTGCTATCTTGGGCCGTAAACCGGATGATGAGGTGAATGTGAAGACTCCGTCGGGCACGCAGCGATTCAAGATCGTTTCTATTTTCTAGCATTGGACCTGCGGGCGGAATGCTGATCGTTTCTATTTTCGATTGCGCGTCTCAATCGATTTCCCGGAACCTCGGGTTGAAGAACCGAAGCTGTTGATTTAAGTGGACGGTTACTTCGACAGCTTCACGCTCCTGGCTCTATTCACCTTGGGCGTTCTCGTCCTCTTGGCGATTGACCTTGTACTGCTGAGCGGCAAGGATCATCACGTCGGGATGAAGGAAGCCGCACTGCTGACCCTGCTCTGGACTGCTGTGGGTGGTGCAGTAGGAGTTTGGGTCTTTGTAGCCGGTGGCAACGAACTCGGAGTCGAGTACGTCACGGCATACGTCGCGGAACGGGCGTTGAGCATCGACAATCTTTTCGTCTTTCTCGTGATATTCGGCTACTTCGGTCTGCCGGACCAGTATCGTTCGCGGGCGCTTCTGTTCGGCATCTTGGGTGCGCTGATCGCGCGCGGCGTGTTCATCGCGGTTGGCATTGAGATAATCAACGCCTTTGAATGGTTCCTATATGTTCTCGGCGCGTTTCTCATCTACACTGCTTACAAACTCGCCACTGCTGGAGACCATGAAGTCGATCCCTCTAGGAACGCCGTTGTGCGTCTGTTCCGGAGGTTCTTTCCGGTATCCGACAGTTATGATGGGCACAATTTCACCACGTTGCGCAACGGAGTTCGCTACGCTACGCCATTCGCTGTCGTCGTTGTGGCACTAGGTGCGACGGATGTCGTTTTCGCCGTCGATTCGATACCTACAGTTTTCGGCATCAGCGACCATCGTTTCATAGTATGGTCATCCAACGCGATGGCTGTTCTCGGGCTGAGACCAGTGTTCTTCCTGCTCGAGGGGCTAGTCAACATCTTTCGGTTCCTGTCTTACGGGCTTGCTGCCATCTTGGGATTCATCGGCTTCAAGATGATCGGTGAAACAGCTTGGCCGCAACAGATTCATGACTTCGTCCATGATCGCGGCGTTAGCGATCCTGAACTTTTCCTCACATTCATCTCACTGGGAATAGTCATCGGAATACTTTTGTTGAGCGTAGCGGCATCTCTCTTGGTCCCCCAGAGGAACAGGGAACAGTCGTTGCCGAAAAGCGATGAAATGACGGCATGAACTCGTCAACGGTCGATTCTGTGAATGCGGAACTCGCCCGTGAGCTAAAACGCGTCGTGGCAGGTGAGGTGAGGTTCGATCCTTACTCGCGTCAGATGTACTCGACCGACGCATCGATCTACAGGATGACTCCGCTGGGAGTCGTGTTGCCCCGAGATGCGGGTGACGTGTGCGCCACGATCGAGACATGTTCCAAGAATGGTGTTAGCGTGCTTCCCCGTGGCGGCGGCACCAGCCTCTCAGGCCAGACGGTCAATTCGGGCGTTGTGATCGACTTTTCTAAGTACATGCACGAGATGCTCGAAGTGAACGCAGAGGAAGGATGGGTGCGGACTCAGCCGGGCATCACGATAGATGAGTTGAATCGCCAGCTCAGGCCCACAGGACAGTACTTCACTCCGGATCCGAGCACTTCGTCAAGAGCCAACGTGGGAGGGGCTATGGGCAACAACTCCTGTGGCTCGCACTCGATTGTCTACGGCAAGACAGTCGACCAAGTCCAAGAGATGTCGGTTGTGCTCTCCGACGGCTCCGAGGCGAATTTTCATTCAGTGGTAGGTGCTGCGCTGGAGCAGCGGATGGCGGCGCCGGGCCTCGAGGGTTCGATTTACCGAGGCATCCCGAGCATCGCCTCACGTGCGGCGCTGGAAGTCGATCGACGCTTCCCGAAGATACTGCGACGAGTCGGCGGTTACAACATCGATCGGATATCCGACTCGGCAGAATTGGACCTCACTCAGGTGATGGTCGGCTCTGAAGGCACTCTGGCAGCGGTGACGGAGGCGCGTCTGAAGCTCTGGCCGGTGCCCGAAGCCCGTGGCTTGGCTATCCTCCACTTCCACACTCTGCGCGATTCGATGGAAGGCACTGTAGAGCTGTTGGAGCACGATCCCGCGGCGGTGGAGCACATCGGAGAACTCATCATCAAGCAGGCTAGGAGGTCGTTGGGGTTCTCCAGCAGCCTGGGATTTCTCCAAGGCGATCCGTCGGATGTCTTGGTCGTCGAATTGACCGGCGAGTCTCAATCTGAAGTGGCCGCCAAGTTGGAGCATCTGCGTGCAGCTGCTGAGCGATCTACTGGCGCATATGCTGTGACGCTGATTGATGATCCGACGGAGATGGATCGAGTGTGGGCGATGCGTCAGGCTGGTCTGGGTTTGATGATGAATGTGGAGGGCGATACGAAACCCATGCCGTTCGTGGAAGACACCGCAGTTTCTCCAGAGCGTTTGCCGGACTACGTCGAGAGGTTCGATGAGATAGTGAGGCGGTACGGCACGGAGGCCGGTTACTACGGACATGCCAGCGTAGGTTGTCTGCATATCAGACCTTTGGTGAATCTCAAACGTTCCGAGGGTATTGATCGGATGTACGCGATCGCGGATGAGATCTCAGATCTGGTCCTAGAGTTCGGCGGCTCGCTGAGCGGCGAACATGGCGACGGCATAGTGCGCGGCGCCTGGGCGGAGAAGATGTTCGGGACTGAACTCGTAGACCGTTTCCGAGATGTGAAGGATCTTTTCGACCCTCAGGGAATTATGAACCCGGGCAAGGTGTTCGACACACCCGACATGAGGACGAATCTGAGATACGGGAATGACTACTCCACCGCTGTGATCCCGACCAAGTTGGATTGGAGCGCCGACGGTGGATTTGCCGGTGCTATCGAGAGATGCAACGGAGTGGGTGCATGCAGGAAGGTCAACGCCGGCGCGATGTGCCCTTCATACATGGCGACTCGCGAAGAGGAGCACTCGACCCGCGGGCGTGCCAATGCTTTACGGTCGGCGCTGTCGGGTGCGCTGCCTCTTGATGAGGTGCGCTCGGAGAGAATGTACGAGGTTTTGGATCTTTGCCTCGAGTGCAAGTCGTGCAAGTCTGAATGTCCATCCAGCGTGGACATGGCGAAGATCAAGTACGAATTCCTAGATATCTACTATCAGACTCACCGAATGCCTTTGCGCTCGCGTATCGTTGCCGACGTGCATCGTCTCAGTTCACTAGCCGCCGGCCCCCAGTCGGGATTGACGAACTTGATGATGCGATCTGCTCCGTCGAGGTGGTTAGGCGAGAAGATGCTGGGAATCGATCGGCGTAGGAAATTCCCGAAGATCGCGGGTCGTACGTTCGAGCAGTGGTTCAATCGTCGCCAGCCTAGAGGCTCAGGGTCTCGTGGCGATATCGTATTGTTCCACGACACATTCATGAATTTCAACCATCCTGAAGCCGGCGTCTCGGCGACTAGGCTTCTGGAAGGGTTAGGGTATCGAGTCAGATTGGCTGATCGTGTGTGTTGCGGGAGACCGATGATCTCATCGGGCTTGTTGGATCGAGCAGCGACCAACGCTAAGAAGAACGTAGATGCCCTGATGCCTTATGTAGATTCGGGGGCGAAGATCGTGGGCTGCGAGAGCAGCTGCATTCTGACGCTTCGCGATGAGTATCCAGATCTTTTGCAAGACGACGCGGATGTGCGTGCAGTCGCCGAAGCATCGCTTATGTTGGAGGAGCTGCTGGTCGAGACTTCAGATGATGGCGGAGAGCAGCTGGAGTGGTCGGATCAATCGTCGGAGATTCTCCTTCATGTGCATTGTCATGAGCGTGCGCTGGTAGGGACTGCCGATGCGTTAGCCACCCTCAATCTGCCGCCGAACTTCAACGCCGAGCTCATCGATGCCGGCTGTTGCGGGATGGCGGGCTCTTTCGGGTTTGCGAAGGAGCACTACGAAGTTTCACAGAAGGTGGGGGAGGATCGCCTATTTCCTGCTTTACGTGCCGCGCCTCCTGAAACTCAATTCGCGGTTACAGGCGTGTCGTGCAAGCAGCAGATCGAGGAAGCGATAGGCAGGCCGGCGCGGTTCCTCTCGGAACTGCTGGCGGAGGGGTTGGGGTAGTGGCAGTTATGGTCGCATCTGATAAGCATCGACTCTCGTCTGAGGAAGGAAAACATGAGTGGCGAGCCACAGCTGTTCAGGATCGATAAAGAAAGTCATCAATCGAAGAAGATGGAAGAGGTCGAGTTCGCACGGCTGGGATTCAAGGAACGGCGTGACATCCAAGAATGGATCGCTGCCAACCCTGGCATCTTGGATGACGATCTGCTGATAATCAGCAAGGAGTTCAGCGGATTCGACAGGACGAACGAAAGGCTGGACTTGCTGGCGGTGGATGCGGTCGGAAGGTTAGTGGTCATTGAGTTGAAGCGCGACGACAGCGGGAGCGATGCCCATTGGCAGGCCATCAAGTATGCGAGTTATCTGCACTCTGCAAGCGCAGAAGACATCATCAGGATGCTCGCCTCCCACGTAAAGATGTCGGATTCAGATGCCGAGAACAAATTGCGGGAGCACCTTGATACCGACGACCTTGAGGTGTTGAATCATGACCAGCGCATCATACTCGCGAGTCACAGGTTTGCGCCAGAGGTCACCTCTGCTGCGCTTTGGCTCAATGAGAAGACTCCCGGCGAAGCCTTGGTGACCTGTGTCCAGCTGACACCGTACTGGGATGCGCAGGCTGATTCCCTTTACGTACAGTCAAACACAATCATCCCTGTGCCTGGCGCAGAAGAGTACAGCATTCGAATCGGTGCGACGCAAGCAGGAGATGAAGTAAGTGGCAGAGGCTCGAAATTAGCGAGGACATTCGCACGAAATAGAAACGATGATGTCTCAAGGTTTCTCAGGAGAGCTACAGATACGGCTGTGAACGCTTTGGAGGAGGGACTCAAACCTGAGAAAAGAAGCCGTCATGCAGGAGGGAACAGCAACTGGCGCTACTTTCATCGGTGGTACTCGTCGCGTCCGCGCTGGAGCAACTGGGGTATGTTCTACAGCATTAACTTGCTTCCGAGGACAGATGATGATTCTGGTACCGCTCCGTGGCGGGCGAATGTGGGGTTTCAGGTGAGCCGCGCCACACTCGTTGATGGGATGGAAACCATGATTCAGACCCTCCAAGTTCACGATGATCAGCACTTCGGCTCTGGCGATTGGGGATGTGAGATCACAGTGGGGCATGACTGCGACGTGCGAGACGAATCCTATGTGCAGACATTGGCAGACACGTTCCGCCGCTTCATCGAAGTAGTCACGCCCGCAATGGATAACTTTGAGGATGAGCGTAGTGAGGAAGTTTGATCACCCTGCCGCGTGAGAGCGGGCTTGAGTCGCGGCTTTAGTGGCAATAGTTCCGCTATTCAATGAACCGGTGCCGGCGGTAACGGACGAATCGTGTACCCCCCCCCCAATACAGGATACTCGGCAACTCTTTTGTTATCGATTCGATGGATTGTGACACAACGCCTCGGAGTTGCGTAGAAAATTCTGTTAAAAACGTGTGAGCCTGTAGAACGGAGGGCTTATCGAAGGCATTTAGACCAACACAGCCGGCCGGGGCGGGCATAAGGTGGAACCACATTGCAGTACGATCACGACACAGAGCAGCAGATGCTGAGAAACTCGATCTGGGCGATTCCAGAGGGTTGGGAGGGAACTTATCTGTTTCTTTTCGTGTTGCAGGTGGTCGCTTGGACATCGCTGCTCTAATGGCGCACCGCGTGTTGCGGCAGCGAGAGCAACGTCTTCGACATCGTTCTATCGGTCGGCACGGGCATGGCGGCTGTTATGATCACATCAGCCGGGTCGAGTATGATCCAGGTGGAGGGCATCGTGATATACGCAGAGAAGTTTCTAAAGAAGCGCTACGCCGAAGGACGTCAGGCGGGCCTTGAAGAGGGCCATGAAGCGGGTCTCGAAGAGAGCCGTGAAGCGGGTATCGAAGAGGGTAGCACGAAGACAGACCGGCTTTGGAGAGATTGGTACACCCGCTACTTGGAAGCGAGTGCCAAGGGGGAGCCAGCGCCTCCTCCGCCACCTGCAGACGAGCAGTAACATCGCCTTGCCCGGGAGGACAGCGCATGTCGTCTTTGTCGCGGCTTCTAGCGTGGTCCACCAAGTGGAGGGCATCGTGATATACGCAGAGAAGTTTCTAAAGAAGCGCTACGCAGAGGGCCGTGAAGCGGGTAGCACGAAGACAGACCGGCTTTGGAGAGATTGGTACACCCGCTACTTGGAAGCGCAGGCCAAGGGAGAACGAACACCACCTCCGCCCGACTCTGAGCAGTAGCATCGGCTTGCCTGCTGGATAGGTTGCCTCGCTGCTCTAGGCGAAGAGCGGATTCGTTTGCCCGAAAGCGTCGATCGCGGCGCCGGTGATGGCGGATGAAGCATCTGACGCTAAGAATACAGCTACTTCGGCGATCTCTTCCGGTGCCATAAGGCGAGGGTTGTCGGCGCGTCCGCGCGTGTTGAACGCCTCTCGGTATCCCTCTGTGTCGGTGCCGCCTGGACAGATGCAATTCACATTGATGCCGTGCTCATACAGCTCAGACGCTAGCGTCTCGGTAAGGCTGATCAACGCCGCCTTCGTGATTCGATAGGCGCTGCGTCCGCGTCCGCCCTTTCTTCCGCCGATGCTGGAGATGTTGATTATGTTCCCTGATCCGCCGGCGATCATGGCAGGAATGATGGCTTTAGTCAGCATGGCGGTGGCGTTGAGGTTCACCTCGATCACGTCGTACCATGTCTGCACATCCATATCGACCAGATCGATGCGCGGATGGATTATCGCGGCGTTGTTGACGAGAATGTCGATGTGTCCGAACTCGTCGATGGCATTGCTTGCCAACCTAGACACCTGTTCTTGATCCAAGAAATCGGCAGTGCAAACCAGGGCGCGGGAGCCAAGGATCCTGACCGAATCAGCTGTGCGCTCGAGTTCCGAAACGGTACGACCCGTCAAAACCACGTCTGCGCCCTCGCGTGACAAAGCGACGGCGACCGCTCTGCCGATGCCCTTCGACGCTCCGGTGACGAGAGCTACGCGTCTCTCTAGCCGACGATAGCTGTTCATCGCTGAACTCGTCCACTGACATCTCCGCCAGCGACCGCCATGACTTCACTCACCGAAACGAGGTTGAAGTCCCCGTGGATCGTGTGTGCCAATGCAGATGATGCAACTGCGAAGTCGAGTTTCTGCCGAGAGCTCCAACCATCTTGGAGATTTCCGTAGATCAGACCGGCAGAGAACGCATCGCCGCCACCTACTCGATCGACTATCCTCACGGGATACTTGTTTCCCATCAGGATTTCATCGCCATCGAAGTAGATGGCGGACCAGTCGTTGTCGTCGGCGGATTGCGACTCGCGCAGAGTAATGCCCACCTGCTGAAATCCAAACTCTTCCACCAATCGGCTCACCACAGGTTCATAGGCTGAGGCGTCGATCTCGCCACTGGTAACGTCGACGCCTTCGGCTGCGACTCCGAGCGACATCTCGGCATCTTCCTCGTTGCCGATGGCGACATCAACGTGTTTCATCATCGGACGCATCACCGCTTGGGCCTCGGCCGGCGACCAGAGGTTCTTTCTATAGTTCATGTCGGCGGAGACGGTCAGCCCCATGGACTTCGCAACTCCGGCAGATTCATTGCAAACTGCTGCCGCGGATTCAGATATCGCAGGCGTGATCCCGGTGAAGTGATACCAGTCCTTGCCGTCGAACACTCTCTCCCAATCGACATCGCCAGGCTGGATCTCGGCTATCGAAGACGCGGCACGGTCGTATATCACTTTAGAGGCCCGCATCGCGGCGCCGTTTTCGAGGTAGTAGATGCCCAGCCTGGACCCTTGCTTCAGGACCTCGGATGTGTCGACTCCCCACTGGCGCACGTAGTTGATGCACGACTGGCCGATATCGTTGTCGGGAACCGCAGTGACGTATATCGAATCGATGCCGAAGTTGGCTAGCGAAACTGCCACGTTGCACTCGCCTCCGCCGTAAGTTACTTCGAATTCACGGGCCTGAGTAAAGCGCTCCCGGCGCAGAGTCGCGAGGCGGAGCATTATCTCGCCGAATGTGACTACGGACGGCATCTTGGAATCTCCTTGGGAATCAATCACTGGAAATCGGTTCAGAGGTTCAGTAGAAGGTGGAGCCGTCGTCATCGGCGCCTGAGTCCCCAGCCATCATTCGTGCGACCTCCGCATCCACCGCGTTCTTGAGCAGCCTAACGTCCGACGCGATTGGGAACCAGGTCATCCCTTGCGCTATCCGCTTGGCTGCTTCGGCGCCGTCGATGCAGTGAATACCGGTCGCGACTCCGTTGCGCTTGCCTGCCGCTGCTACCTCGGCGACGGCTTCGACGTGTAACGGATGCCGGTTGTCCAAACCGGTGGGCACGCCCATCGAGTTGGCGAGGTCGTTCGGACCGATGAAGCAAACATCGAGATCAGGCACCTGCATTATCTTATCGATGCGATCGACCGCAGCTGGATCTTCGATCATGCACACGACGAGAATGAGATCGTTCGCCTTGTCGTAGTAGTCGGCACCGTACACCAGCTGGCCCCGGGTTGATCCGATGCCCCTTGCTCCGCGAGGTCTGTACTTCGCGGCGGCAACTGCCGCCTCAGCTTGCTCTTCGTCTTTCACATCGGGAACTACGATGCCGGCGAAGCCGATATCCAAGACGCGCTTGACCCAGATGGGATCGTTGTTCGGTATGCGTGCAAACAGGGGCTTTCCTGATCCGTTTCCCGCTCGCAGGCAGTGAATCGCGGTGGAGACATCGATGGCGTTGTGTTCGAAATCGAGCGTCACCCACTCGAGCGAGGTGTTGTGCAGCAGCGTCTCCACGACTGATGGGTCGCCAGATGCCGACCAAGTGCCGATAGAGGGTTCGCCGTTGGCGATTTTGCGTTTGACGGGATTAAATTCCATGCAACAAGAGGTTACTACAGTCAGTTTGTCGACGCGTTAGACTCGGTGGTGACTGCGCGTTAGAGACGCAGATTCCTTTAAGGCTCGCAACGTAAATCGGGAGAAGAGAACTTGGCAAGACACTCGAAGCTCACGGTCCTAAACGCGATCCACGAAATCGGGGTCGCTCCAGTTTTCTACAGCGGAGATCTGGAAAAGGCGCAGAACATAGCCAAAGCGTGCGTCGCGGGCGGCATCTACGTTCTGGAGTTCACGAATCGCGGCGACCACGCGTGGGAAGTTTTCGCCGGACTGGAACGCTTCTGCGCTTCCGAACTGCCTGACGCCATACTAGGCGCCGGCTCAGTGATAGACGCTGGGACCGCCTCCCTCTACATCAGCAACGGTGCTTGCTTCATCGTGGGACCGGTGACGAACCCCGATGTCGCCAAGGTGTGCAACCGTCGCAAGGTGCCTTACGTGCCCGGTTGCGGTACCGCTTCCGAGATTTCGAACGCCGAGGAGCTTGGTGCCGACATCGTGAAGGTCTTTCCCGGGAGCGCAGTGGGCGGGCCGGGCTTCGTGAAGGACGTGTTGGCGCCGATGCCGTGGTCATCCATCATGCCCACCGGAGGAGTCGAGAACACGGAAGATTCCCTGAGGCCGTGGTTCGAGGCTGGCGTATGCGCAGTCGGTATGGGTTCGAGGCTGGTTTCGAGCGACATCGTGGCGAATGAGGATTGGGCTGCGCTGGAGGAGCGCAGCCGCGAGGTGGTTGCGCTTATCAAGATGATTCGCGGGGGTTGAGGACGCGATGCCCAACGACTGGAAACCCATGCCGCCATTGTTACTCATATCGGATGAGTGAGATATACTGCTTGTATGACTAAGCGACTGCAAGTCCTGTTGGACGATGAAGAGTACGTTGAGATCCAACGCGCCGCCCAACGGCATCGAATGACGATGTCGGAATGGGTGCGTCAAAGTTTGAGGAAGGCGAAGAACGATGACGCGGGACGTGTAGAAGCCAAACTGCGAGCCATCGCTAGAGCATCGCGATTGAACCACCCCACAGCCGAAATCGATGTCATGTTACGCGAGATCGAATCTGGTTACCTGTCTGATTGATCTTCATAGATTCAAACGTGCCGATGTACCTCGTCGGCGCACCGCATCCGAACAAGGATCGCGCGGCCGCGATTATCAGCCGGTTGTTGAGCGACGGTGAGCAGTTCGTCACGGACGTGGAGGTTTATCAGGAGATGATCCACCGTTACGGGGCGATACGTCGGATCGTCGCCATCAGCGACGCGTTTGGAATTTTGGATGAAATTGCCGACGAAGTCCTCACGTTCGGCATGCCAGAGGTGCGGATCGCCAAAGAGCTAGTCGAAACCACGAGCAACATCTCGGCGAGAGACGCTTTGCACATCGCTGTCATGAGATCCGCGGGTGTGAGCAGAATAATAAGCTTCGATGAGGGCTTTGACCGCTTCTCCGACATGAACGACTCAGCTGAACCAAGCTAGGCGGTCGGCATATCTGCCGCCGAAATAACACGCGCGAGGCTTTGCACACGTTTGCGACGATGATTTCATTGCTCCAATATGTCGATCAACGCTTGGTTGACGAACAGCCTCCGGCGTCCGTCTCGGTGGCTTCGTAAGAGTCCTACGTTCTCTAAAGACTCCAGATATTTCACAGCTGTAGGTCGGGATATTCCCTCTGCCTCCTGCACCATGTCTATCCCGCAGAATGGACGCTCGAAAACCAAATCAAGCAGAACTTGAGACGACGCGGCACGGGAACTGGCTCTGGCACGAACAGTGAACTCCGATCTCAACTCGCGGATCCGGTCTATCTTTGTTCTCGCCTCTACCGCTATCTCGCCGACGCCGCGAAGCACGAACCGCACCCAGCCCTCCCAAGCAGCTTCTCTGGTAACTGCCCTCAACATCCGGTAGTAGTCGCCACGGCGGTGCTGAAAGTAGCGACTAAGGTACAGGATCGGGTGGTCGAGCAACCCTTGTTGCATGAGATAGATGATGTTGAGCACCCGGCCGGTTCTACCGTTGCCGTCCGGGAATGGATGAATCGCTTCGAACTGATAGTGAAAAACCGCCATGCGGATCAATGGATCCAGATTGGAGTTGGAGTCGTGAGCGAATATCAACAGGTTGTCCAATAAGCCGGCGAGCACATCTCGTCCATGCGGAGGGGTATAGACAATCTCTCTTGTAATGCGATTCCCGATCAGGGCCCTGTCTTCAGGTCGGCTTCCGCGCACATGAGTTTCGCTCCCTTTGATCATGCTGCAAATGGTGCTGAACATCTCGACGCTGAGCGTCGGTCGGGTTTTTAGCATGTCTATCCCTAGCAACATGGCAGGACGATAACGGGCAACCTCTTTGGTTGCCGGGTCCGCACATTCGGCACCGGTTGCCAAGAAACTGTAGAGTAGCCGGCTGGTGGTCACGATGTTCTCGATGTATGAACTCGCAACCGCCTCCTGTATGGCCAAGCCGTCCAACAGTATCTGAGGACCAGGCACGGATCTGGCAGCGCCCTTCAGCTCAGCCAAAGCGCGACTCGCGATGTTGAGGTCACGTAAAACGCTCCGCGTCTCTAGATCGGCTCGCGGTGGCAGAGTCGGCAGATCGTTGTAGGGTGCTGAAGGATCGTGCCTTGTCATGCTTGTAGTCATCCGTATGGTGAAACGCGGAAATCCGAGTGGCTTCCCATCCTCATCCTACAACGTGCAAAAATTCTGACCGATTCTTTACACGTTCATGCAACCTGTCAAAAATTTATACACGTCTTAACCGTCATGCAAAAATTCCCGCCTTTTCTTTACAGGTCGCTACCGACATGTAAAGAGTTTTTACACGTCCCAAACCACGTGTAAAGTCTTCCCCGTTTTCTTTACAGGTTGATCAGCTAGGAGGCGGAATGTATCTGCGTCCGTGCCGCTATCTCCAGCGCCCGGTCGAAATCCACTACCCAAGGTCCCTGAAGACTGATCCTCGCTTGGGCTCTGATGCCAGGCAGTAGCTCGATCTCTCGTTCACCGTCTAGTGCTATGGTGCCGCGCGGAGCGCGTATGGGGAGCGTCTGGCCTGGCTCTAAGATTGACCACTTCGAGACTTGGAAGTCTCGGATCATGCCCGGTGCCAGCGGTGCTTTCAGAGTCTCGCGCACCTCGTCGCCTAATCGCGCGAACTCCATGTAGAGGCCGCGCGGGGCATCGATTTCGATCTGCTGGATTCGCGCCCCGATCGAAGAGATGCCGATAGTGGAGGGATGCGCCCGTGTCAAGAATACCGAGTCGAGCGATGCCGTGTCCCACACGGCTCGCGCCCCGACCATCTGCTGTAGTGACACAGCTGCATCCACCAGCGCGATGTCGCGCAGCTCGCCCCCGACTAGAATCTCGATGATTTTAGACCTTATGCACGCATCGTTTCGCTTGGCTATGCCAGATGCGATAGCTCCAGCGGCGATTCCAGCCAGTGTTCCTTCAATCTCTTTGGGGAATACGTTGTTGGTGCCTGTGGAGATGGGCGCGATCGGAATCTCGCCGCACCCTTTTGCGACCATACGGTTCGTGCCGTCGCCTCCCAGCGTCACTATGCAGCTGACGCCGGATTCGCGCATCATGCGGGCAGCGACAGTTGAGTCGGTCTGACTCCCGGTGCGAGTCATCGCCACGAAGTCGGATGGCAGTTTATCCTGCCAGTCCGCCATCGCCTGACGAGCCAGGCCCGCCGTGTCCGGCATGACGAGTACCCGCTCCACGTCCATTGAAGCGAGCCCGGCGAAGACGCGGCGCAGAATGTTCGCCTTCTCTTGATTGGATACGACTCTGCCTTGTGCGACGAGCCGCCGGATGTCCTTCCCCGCGGAAGGGTTGGCGATGACCCCCACTACAGACACAATCGCACCGCGATTCCGCTGCTGCCTGCATTACGAGGCGCCGATATCTCTCGACTCCTCGGGAGATGTGTCACTCCAAGATCCAATCTGGAGACGACAGATTGGAGGCGATGGCGTTCAGGAACTCCCCGGCAGGCGCACCATCCCATGCTCGATGGTCGAAAGTGAGACTGAAGTATCCTATTGATCTCACTTCAATCTCTCCCGATGGGTTCGCTGCAGGTTGCCTCGATACTCGCCCGACACCCAAGATTCCGACTTCGGGAGGGTTGATGAGCGGTGTGAAGTTCTCGACTCCATACGCGGACAAGTTGGTTATAGAGAAGGTGCTGCCCGATAGTTCGGCCGGACCTAGATCGCCGCTTTTGGACCGGCGTACCAGATCACGCACGGCCTGAGCCAGCTCTAGCGGGCTCTTCGATCCCGCGTCTTCGATAACTGGCACGATCAGCCCTCCCGGCACCGCTAGCGCGAAACCAAGGTTGATCGTCTCGAACACTGTTACTTCATCACTCGATATGTGAGCGTTCGCCAACGGGTTGTCTCGCAACGCTCGTACGGTTGCCGCGATCACTATGTCCTGGTACTGAGGACGGACTCGACTGCGTCGCCAAGATCTCACCAGAGCCCTCTGAGCCGCCACCGCCTCGGTCACGTCGACGCTGGTGTGCAAGGTTACCAGCGCGGCGGACGCGCTTTCTGTCATACGTGTGGCAATCGTGCCTCGCATGCCTTCCAAGGGGATCTTCTCGCTGATGGCGATTCGAGGCGCCGACGCCACGGCTTCGGCGGCTGCCCTGACATCATCCTCGGTGATTCGCCCGCCTGGACCGCTTCCTGCCGAGATGCTCTCGACATCTACCTCGAGTTCCCTCGCCAGCCGACGCGCCCGAGGCGTGACCACGACTCGTCGCCCCGCTTGCGATCGCGAGCCGGCTCTTCCACGTCGGGAACGACGATCGGATCTGTCGTCTTCCTCAGATGCGGGTGCCAATTCGGGCAGATCGCTCTCGCTCTCGCCTTCGAGCAGCAGCAGGCCGAGGACGGTTCCGACCGGGACCGTCTTCCCTTCCTCGACATTGATGCGGCCGAGTATGCCGTCCGAGGTAGCTTCGACTTCGGCGTTGACCTTGGTAGATTCTATCTCGACCAAGGGATCACCTTTGGTTATGTCGTCTCCCACGGATTTGAGCCATCGAACTACTCGGCCCTCGTTCATCCCCATGCCCCACTGCGGAAGTAATATGTTGCCCGGCATTGGTTCTCGACCGCCCTCTAGATTCAGTGAAAGTCAGCGCAATTCGACACCCGAAAAGGCACTGAATATGTTACCAGCGGGAAATTCAGCGGATCGTTTGGTGCTTTTCCAAGTTCTAAGACAGTGAGGAGATCTGTTGCCGCAACTCTTGCTTTATCTCCGCGGGCACTTGCTGCCAATGGATGTCCATAAGACCGCCTTGGAGAGCCCATAGCAGGACTATGGAGGTGTCGAGAGGGAAGACTTCCTTGACTGCCAGATAAGCTGCTGCTGCTCCGAGTTCCCTAAGCTTCGCCGGTGTCGTGATTCCTACAGAGCGAAGCCGCTCAGCCGATACGGAGCCGATGTTTTTCAGTTGGACGATATCTTCAGAGCCGCTCACCTAGCTATTGCGCTGGCGGATTTAGTGAAGCAAGCGTGAGCGGGATAGCCGCTACTTCGCCATCGCGTACGACCTCGACGACGATGTCATCACCAGGCTCGGTTTGCAGGACCAAGTACCGTCGCAGGTCATCAGCATCGTCGATGGTAACTCCATCGACGGCGACGATGATGTCGCCATCGCCCAAGAGTTCCCGAGTTCCTGAATCGCCTCTGAGCCCGGCCTTATCAGCGGGACCGGTCGGCGATATTCTCGAGATGTAAGCCCCTTTTTGATGGTCGGGAAGCCCGAGTTGTTCGCGCCACTGAGGGGTTAGCCAAAGCATGCTTATTCCCATAACTGAGTATTCATGCCTTCCAGTTTCGATCAGATCGGGCACTACGCGTTTCACAAGATTTACGGGCACTGCGAATCCGACACCGCTATTCGTGCTGTTGAAACTGTATATCTGTGTATTGACTCCGATTACCTGGCCGGAGCTGTTGAGGAGCGGACCGCCGGAGTTGCCTGGGTTTATGTCAGCGTCGGTTTGAATCACTCCTGGCGTGTCAAACGCTCGATCGTTGCTTTGGATCGACCTAGAGAGCCCGCTGACGATTCCGCGAGTCATGGAGAAAGCCTGTCCTGATCCGAACGGATGTCCGAGTGCTATCGCTGTCATACCGGGGATCAACGAGGAACTATCGCCTGTCGTTAATGCGACGTAGTCTTCAGGATCGGCATCGACCTTCAGCACCGCAATGTCAGAGCGTTGGTCGCCGCCTACGTATTCGGCTTCATACTCCGTGCCGCCGTATGTGCTGACGTTTATGGGTTGCCCGAGCCGAAGAGCAGTTTGGACCACGTGATAGTTGGTCACGATGTGCCCTTGTTTATCCCAGAACCAGCCAGCTCCGGCACCCCCGGTAGGAAAGAAAGATCGCGAGTTGTTGCCGGTTGTTATCAAAACCACTCCGTCAATCGTGCTATTCCAAATATCGGTCAGAAGAGCTTCGGATTGCATGATCGGGGTCTGATCATCAGAGGGCTCGGTCGTGGCACCCGTTTGAAGTGAGGCATCAGGGCTGTCGAGACTTGACTCGGCGGCCTCATGCCTCGAGGGAAGGGATAGCGAGTAAGTTCGCGGCGTGTCGGCTCCGTTGACGACTGAGTCACGGATGGCGCTTTGACTGGCGATGCTCTGGGCGGTTGCTAGGAAGTCGTCCTCAATTGCGGTTTCGGGCTCGGAATTCGATGCCGTCTCCGATCCGCTAGACGTGCATGCGACAGCAAAGGCGAGGAGAATCGATGCAGTTGTAAGGGTTAGTAGACGATTGAGAGACGTTTTCATTCTTGCGTTCACCATAAAGCTTGGTTGGTTTTTAAGTCGGATCGTTGAATCTTGCGGTTCTCTGCAATGTAGCATCAGCTTGCTTAAATCTACCCTTCAAATTTGAAGAGATGAAGAAGCTGGATCGAGTAGATCGTTTCGGACGACGCATAACGATATACGTGATGACCCGCTCTCGCAGATTTAACCGCGGCTTAGAAGCGCTTCAACGTGTGTGACGCCAACGCGACGCGATGGGGAGGCGCCTGTCCCTTCCGAACGCCAAACCCGTGATCTTTACACCAGGAGGAGACTGGCGTCGCTTGTATTCGTTCCGATCGACCATGCCCACTATTCGGAGCACGGTATCGGAATCGGCGGCTTCGCCTGGCATGAAGGCATCTTCCTCGCGGATGATCTCATCGGTAGATTTCCGCTCTTCGATGTAGGCGTGCAGAATGCGATCAAGCACGCTGTATGGCGGCAGTGAATCTTGATCCTTCTGATCGGGCTTCAACTCCGCGCTGGGCGGTTTCTCGATTATGGATTTTGGGATCGGACTATCGTCTTCGGCCTCGTTGCGGCGTTCTGCCAGCTCGTACACAGTCTGTTTAGGGATGTCTTTGATGACAGCGAATCCGCCTGCTATATCGCCGTAGAGTGTTGCATATCCGGTTGCCATTTCGGATTTGTTGCCGGTTGTGAGAACCAGCCAGCCGAATTTATTGGCGATCGTCATCATTACATTTCCGCGGATGCGTGACTGGACATTTTCCTCGGCGACGTTGGGTTCCGTGCCTTCAAACGCGGTTCCGAGCATTTCATCGAAGGCATGATGAGCTGGTTCTATGGGGATGCGCCAGAGAGGTATGTTCAATCTATCGGCCAGATCTTGCGCGTCGGCGATACTGCCTTCGGATGAGTATCTTGAAGGCATAGACACACCAGTCACGTTCTGGGCACCGATGGCATCTACGCCGATGCATGCTACCAGCGAAGAGTCGATGCCGCCGGACAGGGCGATCGCCACCTTCTGGAAGCCGGTCTTCGCGACGTAATCTCTCGTGCCCATCACGAGGGCGGCGTAGATTTCATCCAGAGTATCAAGTTCGCCGTCACCGAGTTTCGGCAGTGCCGGTTTTTCCTTAGCTTCCAATTCCAAGGGCTTGGCGGTGATATGAATCGGACGGGATTCAATCATCGAGATTTGAGAGCGGGCTCCTGTGGTCCTGGATATGTCTAAGTCAAGGGCAGTGACGGATTCTTCGAATCTCGGAGCAACTGCAAGCGTCTCGCCTTCTGGTCCCGCGAAGATGCTTCCTCCATCGAACACTAGCTCATCCTGGCCTCCTACTTGGTTGGTGTAGACGACATATGCGCCGTAGCGCCGTGCCAAGCCGGTCACGATGTTTAGTCGCGTCTGAAGCTTCCCGGCTTCGTACGGCGATGAGTTGAGGGTGAGAATAACCTTGGCTCCGGCGATGCACTGGGCATCGGCGGGGCCGGGTTGCACCCAGATATCCTCACACACATTGATGCCGACCGACACGCCGTTTACGCCGAGTAGATGGCATTTCTGGCCAGGTGTGAAGTATCGCAGCTCATCGAATACGCCGTAGTTAGGCAGATGATTCTTGTGGTATATGGCAAGGACCTCGCCGTCGGAGACGATAGCAGCACCGTTGAAGATCTTGGCGATGCGTCCGCTTTCATCTTCTTGCAAATCGACCATTCCTATGGCAGCTGCGATGCCCTGGCAGCCGGCCGCAACCTGATTGAGCGCGGAGAGGTTCTCGCGAATGAAACGTTCCGAGAGAAGAAGATCCTCGGGAGGGTAACCAGTGATGCAGAGCTCGGGAAAAGCGACGATGTCACAACCCATACTTCGGGCCTCTTGGACCGCATCCAGAATCAGATCGCAGTTGCCCTCGATATCGCCTACTGTGGTGTTTAACTGGGCAGATGCGACTCTTAGGCTTTTCATGAGATCGTCCTCACGCATCGGAGCCTTTGCACGGTATTGGCGAACATTTTCAGCTGCGTCGCGTTCATCTGTCGTCAGAAATCGATGCCGACCGCTCATATGATCGCCGATTGCCGTTCTTCATGATCCTCGCTTAGGGAGGAGAGTCTTTCAAACTCAGATCGGCAATGCTGGTCGTGCGTATCCTCGCACTGTAGGCAGATCCGATGAGCCGTTTAGGAAGATGTCGACTTCTCTGGCGCACCGTCTGCCGCTTGCGATGGCGTGAACGACGAGTGATTGTCCTTGTTGCATATCACCGCATGAGAACACTTTCTCAACGTTGCTGAGCATCCGAGCATCGGTTTTGACGTTTCCGAAGTAGTCGTACTCAACGTTGAGCCCATCAAGAAGGCCTTCGTGTTGGGGGTGTACGAATCCCATCGCGAGAAGGACCAAGTCGGCGCGGATGGTGAATTCGCTGCCCTTGACTTCAACCATTCTGGGACGACCACCCTCTTCAAAGACCCAATCGACGCGCACACATTCCAGCTCTGATACGTTTCCTTCACCATCTGAGATGAAGCGTCTGGTCATGACGTTGTAGTCGCGCTTTCCGCCTTCTTCGTGTGCCGAGGACGTTCTGAACACTGTGGACCAGTCGGGCCAAGGGTTGTGGATCGCTCTGCGCTCGGGAGGGCGGGGAAGCAGCTCTAGCTGCACGATATCTGCCGCGAATTGGCGGTGCGCCGTTCCTAGACAATCAGCGCCGGTATCTCCCCCGCCGATTATGACCACATGCTTGTTCGCCGCAGTAATGGTTTCTTGAGGAGAGAACTCTTGTCCACGTAATCTTCTGTTCTGTTGCGTGAGGTAGTCCATCGCGAACTCAACACCGTTGAGCTCGCGCCCCTCTATAGGTAGATCACGAGGGATGGTTGAACCGCCGGATAGAACAACCGCGTCGTATCTCTGGAGCAGATCTCCGGATGTGATGTCCACTCCTACTTCGACGTTGGTCTGGAATTCGATGCCTTCATCGCGCATCTGTTTGAGGCGGCGCTCCACAATGGACTTTTCGAGCTTGAACTCGGGGATTCCGAGCACCAGCAGACCGCCGAGATATTCGTTGCGCTCGAACACGGTCACTTTGTGCCCGGCCCGGTTCAGCTGCTGGGCACAGGCGAGCCCTGCGGGTCCAGAACCGACGATGGCTACTTGGCTGTCCGTTCTGATTTCCGGGGGCGTGGGCACTATCCATCCCTCTTGCCACGCCCGTTCGGAGATCTGCTTTTCGATCATCTCGATAGTCACGGGTTCCATATTTATGGCGAGAGTGCAGGCGACCTCGCACGGCGCCGGACATATTCTGCCCGTGAACTCGGGGAAGTTGTTGGTGGCGTGGAGGCGAACTATAGCTTCCTGCCAATCGCCGTGATAAGCGAGATCGTTCCACTCGGGGATCAAGTTGCCTAGGGGGCATCCTTCGTTGCAGAATGGAACGCCGCAATCCATGCATCGAGCGGCTTGTTTGCGCGCGTCGTTCTCATCCCACTTGAGGTAGATTTCTCGCCAATCGTTTAGGCGTTGGCGCTTATCGCGCCGCGCCATGGGCTCCTGATCGTAATCTTTGAATCCGGTGTCTTTGCCCATTCGCTCTCAGAGAGCCCTTCCGACTAGCTCCACGGTACGAGGCGCGCCGTCAGTTGCGGCGCCGTTCGCTCCCAGCGTCAATGATTCTTTTTCGGCATCCGCTCGCTCTCTCAAAACGCGGGCGTAGTCTCGTGGCATCACCTTTTTGAATTTGCGAACCGATACGTGCCAATCTTCAAGCACACTCTCGGCGATGGTGCTTCCGGTGTAATGGAAGTGGTTTTCGATTAGTGTTCGCATTTCAATATCATCGTCTGAACCGGGCGCGATCGTCTGGATGTCTGCCATGCCGTCGTTGAATCTTTCGGCGAAAGTCTCATCTTCGTCCCAGACGTACGCGATGCCACCGCTCATCCCGGCGGCGAAGTTACGGCCACACTCGCCGAGGATTACCACTCTCCCGCCGGTCATATATTCACAGCCGTGGTCGCCGATGCCTTCGACAACCGCGTGCGCGGCACTGTTGCGAACGCAGAATCGCTCGCCTGCCAAGCCCCTGATGTATGCTTCCCCGCCGGTTGATCCGTAAAGCGCCACGTTGCCGATAATGATGTTTTCTTCCGGTCTATAGGTCGCTTCATCCGGTGGCACGATCACGAGTCGCCCGCCTGAGAGACCTTTCCCGAAGTAGTCGTTGGCATCTCCGAAAACCTTGAATGTGACGCCTTTGACTACCCACGCCCCGAAACTCTGACCTGTAGAACCTCGGAATGTGATGTTTATCGATCCTTCGGGCAATCCGTCTCTGCCATGTCTCTTAGCGATCTCGCCGCTCATCATCGCGCCCACGGTGCGATTGGTGTTCCGGATTTCGAGTTCGGCTTCTATCGAAGTCTCGCCACCGTCTTCGATGGTTTGACTCGCCAGAGCGATGAGCTTGCGGTCGAGAATATCGTCGAGACCGTGATCCTGCTCGGAGCACTGGTACGCGTGGTCACCGGGCAGGGGGCGGCAATCTGCGAGGATTCGGCTCAGGTCCAAGGTTCGTGCTTTGAAGTGCTCGATTCCATCCATCTGCTTGAGCATGTCTGCTCTGCCGATCATCTCGTCGACGGTACGGAATCCCATCTCCGCCATACGTTTGCGCAAGGCTTCGGCGAGAAGCGTGAAGTAGTTGACTACCGCTTCAGGCGTTCCCGCGAACTTGGCTCGGAGAAATGGGTCTTGAGTCGCGACGCCTACCGAACAGGTGTTCAGGTGGCATTTGCGCAACATGATGCATCCCATCGTTATGAGTGCCGCGGTTGCGATTCCCCACTCGTCGGCTCCGAGCATCGCGGCTATAGCGACATCGCGGCTGGTCTTGATCTGGCCGTCCGTCTGGACGACGGTACGGTCTCGGAGTCCGTTTGCGACGAGAACTTGCTGAGTTTCGCTGACACCGAGCTCCCAAGGGATGCCGGCGTGCTTGATGGATGACAACGGCGATGCCCCGGTGCCGCCGGAATCTCCAGATATGAGAACTACATCGCCTTTGCCTTTCGAGACACCCGCGGCGATGATGCCGACACCTGATCGGGCGACGAGTTTGACGTGAACGCGTGCATCTGGGTTGACGTTTTTGAGGTCGTGGATAAGCTGAGCCAGATCCTCGATGGAGTAGATGTCGTGATGAGGCGGTGGCGAGATGAGCTCTACGCCCGGCGTAGTTCGGCGTATCGATGCGATGTACTCGCTTATCTTGTGCCCTGGTATCTCTCCACCTTCGCCGGGCTTGGCGCCTTGCGCCATCTTGATTTGGAGGTCTTTCGCGTTGACCATGTACTCGGTGGTGACGCCGAAGCGTCCCGAGGCGACCTGCTTCACCGCGGAGTTGCGCGACATCGGGACATCGAACGGAACGTAGCGCGTATCGTCCTCTCCGCCCTCTCCGGTGTTGCTCCTAGCTCCGATGCGGTTCATAGCGATAGCCAGAGTCTCATGCGCTTCACGGCTTATCGAGCCGAGAGATATGGCACCGGTCGCGAATCGAGGCAGAATATTCTCGATCGCCTCGACTTCTTCGATGGGGATGGGCGAGAACTTCGATTCGTCGAAATCGACCAGTTGCCGCAGCGTGATGTAGCCTTGCGGCTCTGCGTCGGCGGCATCTTCGAACTGATCGTATAGGGTTGCGCTGTTGAGAGTCGAAGATGATTGGAGCAGTGAAATCGTGCTGGGGTTCCACATGTGCTTCTCGCCGGTGGATCGCCACATGTAGTAGCCGCCTAGATCGAGTCGCAGATTCGACGGGATGTCATGGCGAGGATAGGCTCGAGCGTGGTTGGCGATCGCATCGGCTGCAATCTCCTCAAGACCGATACCGCCGATGCGAGAGTTGGTCCAGGTGAAGTACTCATCGACGAGTTCTTGAGAGAGGCCTAGAGCCTCGAAGATCTGCGCTCCCAAGTAGCCTTGCAGCGTCGAGATGCCCATTTTGGACATCGTCTTTAAGGTTCCTTCCTCGACAGCTCGGCGGTAGTTCGCCTCGGCCTGCTCCTGCCGAGGCATGGCGCCGTTCATGCTTGGAGCGGCACGGATGCCGGCAAGGGATTCGAAAGCAAGATAGGGGTTCACGGCGCTGCATCCGTAGCCGTAAAGAAGTGCGAAGTGATGCACCTCGCGTGGCTCTCCCGACTCGACGATGATGTCGGCCTGGGTTCCCGTCTTTTGGCGAATCAGGTGGTGGTGCACGGCACCCGTGGCGAGCAGAGCTGGAATGTAAGCGTTTTCGGAATCGACCCCTCGGTCTGAGATGACCAAGATTGTGAAGCCCTGTTCTATCGCTTCGGATGCCTCGTCTCGGATACGATCCAGAGCTTCTTTGAGCGCCTTGGCACCTCCGGCCACCGGGAATAGGGTGGAGATCGTTTTGGTTTTAATGCCGGGCCGCTCGGACTCCTTTATGCGCGCAAGGTCTTCATTCAGAAGGACGGGATGATCGATCCGCAGCAATCTCGCGTGCTCTTCCCTTTCATCGAACAGGTTTGGCCGTCTACCGAGCGGGACCGCCATCTGAGTCACGAGTTCTTCACGGATGGCATCGAGCGGAGGATTGGATACTTGTGCGAAGTCTTGTTTGAAGTATGCGTAAAGGGGCTGGGGCTTGTCGGAAAGAACAGCCAGCGGCGCGTCGTTGCCCATCGAACCTTGTGGCTGGTGGGCGGTGACTCCCATGGGTCCGACCAGCATGCGCAGGTCTTCTTGAGAGTAACCGAACGCCATCTGGCGGGTGTTGAGCGTTTCTAAATCGATGTCGGGAACGACGCGTGCAGGAGCTAGGTCGTCAATCGTGGCGCGGTTCTTTTTGAGCCATTCGCCGTATTTATTGGCGCTTGCGAGATCGTCGATGACTTCGTTCGGTTCGACGATGCGCTTCTGGTCGAAGTCGACGAGGAACATTCGTCCCGGTCTGAGCCTTGATCGGAGTTTGATATGCCCATCGGGAATGTCGAGTACGCCGGTTTCAGATGCCATGACTAGCAGGTTGTCTTTAGTCACTGTGTATCTGAAGGGTCGCAGCCCGTTTCTATCGAGAACCGCGCCGAGCATGTGACCATCCGAGAATGTGATCATCGCCGGGCCATCCCAAGGTTCCAAGATTCCGCTGTGGTACTCGTAGAAATCTTGAATGTGCTGCGGCATCGACTCGTGGCCGTACCAAGCTGCGGGCATCATCATTGCTGCAGTATGGGCGACTGTCCGTCCACCCATGTAGATGGCTTCGAACGCGTTGTCTAACGATGCAGTATCTGAAGGCTCGTCGGCTTCACAGATGGGGCGAATCTCATCGACATAGTCGCCGAACAGATCGGATTCGAGGGTCAGTTCGCGTGCCGACATCCAGTTGCGGTTACCTCTGATGGTGTTTATCTCGCCGTTGTGTGCCAGCATTCGGTATGGGTGGGCGAGTTTCCACGACCCGAGGGTGTTAGTGCTGAACCGCGAGTGGACCATCGCGAAGTGAGATTCGAAGTCGGCGTCGTTGAGGTCTTCGTAGAATCTGTGCGTCTGTCTGGCGATCAGCATTCCCTTGTATACGATCGTCCTAGCAGAGAGAGAAGATATATAGAACTCGTTAAGCAGAGCGTTGATCGTCGCCAACTGATCGGTCGTGTGCTGGCCGCTCCGCTCGATTTCCTCCACTCGGTTCCGTACCACTTTTTCGGCGGATTTCCTGATGACGTAGAGCCTACGTTCGAGGAGAACTTCGCCGATACCCTCGGGTGCTTCGAGGAAGAGCTGGCTGATGTAGGGCATGCGTTGCCGCGCCCACACGCCGATGGCATCGGGATCGACCGGGACTTCACGCCATCCAAGAGGCTTTACTCCGTGTTTGCGGGCTGTGTCCTCGATAGTCTCGATGCAGAACTGGCGCAGCCCCTCGTCGTTGGGCAAGAAGCACATCGCCACGGCGTAACGCAGCCTGTCTGGAAGATCGATGCCGTTTTCTGCCGCGACTCGCGACATGAATCTATGTGGCATCTGGATAAGGATGCCTGCCCCGTCGCCGGTGTCTGGGTCGCAGCCGCAGGCGCCTCGGTGTCCGAGGTTTCGCAGAATTTCGAGGCCTTGTTCTATTATCTGGTGAGATCTGTGGCCATCGATATTGGCGACGACTCCAACTCCGCAAGCGTCATGTTCGTGCCCGGGCAGGTACATGCCATCTCGCGCGAGACGGCGGAACTCGGTTTCACGCTCTAGCGGAGATGGGAAGTGTCTGATGTGCTCGTTGCCGCTGCTCATGTGTGAATGTCGGAAGTTAAAGCCTGAATCATACTCCTGTCGGAGATCTTTGCAAAACTAGGGTGTTGGATAAGCTGGTACAGATCAAATTCGAATCGGAGCAAGGGGATCCAGTTGGCCGGTCCTCTGGGTCGAGTAGCTCACGCTTTCACACAACATCTAGGTATCTGCGCGTCTCGTAGTCGGTCACGGCCCTGCTAAAGGCCTCCCACTCGAGTGTTTTGTTCCTGCAGAAGCTGTCCATCGCTGCCGGTCCGATCGCGTGTTGTAGCAGAGAACTGTTCTGAGCGAGTGAGACGGCTTCTTGGAGATTGCGAGGTAGCCTGATCAGTCTCGCGGCATCGCGATCGATCCCCTGCTTCACAGGTTCTGGCAGCGGGTATTCGTTGACGATGCCCTCCAGTCCGGCTGCGAGCAACGCCGCAAACGCTAAGTAAGGGTTACATGCGGCATCGGGGGCTCTGTACTCGACTCTGACGCTCGGTTCCTGTCCGGGGCGGTACGTGGGAATGCGTATCAAGTCGTTCATATTCCCGGATGTCCATGAAGCGAAGATGGGTGCCTCGAAGCCAGGGACCAGACGTTTGTAGCTGTTGACCCATTGGTTTGTGATCGCGGTTATATCGGCCGCGTGCCGGAGCAGCCCGGCGACGAATCGCTGACCGATCTCTGAGAGGTTGTACTGCTGGTCTTCGGCGAAAAAGACGTTTTCGTCGCCTCTGAACAGCGACATGTGAGTATGCATGCCGGATCCGTTTCGGTCGCTGAAGGGCTGTGGCATGAACGTTGCGAAACCGCCCCGCATGGCTGCCAGCTCTTTGACGACGACGCGATATGTGATGACTGAGTCTGCCATCGTGAGAGCGTTAGTGTGACGGAGGTCGATTTCGTGTTGTCCGAGCGCCACCTCGTGATGACTGTGTTTCACGGGAATCCCCATCGATTCCAGTGCCAGCACCGCCTCGCGGCGTAGTTCGGCACCATCAATGTCCACGGATGTCTGATCGAAGTATCGACTCGGCCTCATCGCGGGGCTGAGATGGCCGTTGCTCAGAGCCGAGGCAGTAGATGGGCCTCGTCCCTTCCCGACGTAGAAGTCGTCGACCGAAGATGCGTAGAAGAATTCGAGCTCCGGCGCGACGTAGAAGGTGAAGCCCAGTTCCTGTGCCCTGCGCATGACCGTGCGAAGTATGTGGCGGGCATCGGTGGGAAGGGGTTCGCCTTCAGGTGTGTAAAGATCGCAGAACATGCTCGCGACGGCGTTCTCCTTCGGCCTCCACGGCAAAACTTGCCACGAGGAGGGATCAGGCATCGCGATAGTGTCGGCCTCGCCTTCGCGCGCCAGTCCGTTGATCGCCGCTCCGTCGAAACTGGCGCCTGAATCGAGGACATGATCGAGTTCATCGACGGTTATTGCGAAGCCTTTAAGTGTTCCCAATATGTCGGTGAACCAAAGTCTGACGAATCTGACATCGCGCTTATGAGCCGCCTGCAGGACGAAATCATTCGCTTCTTCGTCGAAGTTGCGCCTGGCGAAAGGCGATTGTGACGATGATTGTGCAACCATGGCTATGAATCGAGAGGCGTTTCGCTTAGTTCGTTGACGCGCGTCGCGGTCGATATTCGCGCCGTTGTCTGCAATACAGAAGAAAGCTTAGAACGAAGCAAACCAGAGACTCGATTTTAGCAGAGACACCTGCTTTTTCTAGGACGCGCGCTCTGACATTCGGCTACTGGGCGGTGTTCGAGTTTCCGAGTTGCGGAAGCGATACCCGACACGCCACATTGTTTCGATGATCGTGTGGCTCAGATCGTCGAGTTTGCTACGCAATCTTCGCACGTGCACGTCAACTGTCCGTGTGCCTCCGTAGTAGTCATCGCCCCATATTCGATTGAGTATTTCTTCGCGCCTGAATACGCGGCCCGGGTTGGATGCAAACAGCTTCAACAGTTCGTATTCCTTATAAGTCAATTCAATGTTCTTCTCACCCAACGTCACTACGAAGCTGTTGATATCGATGGCGAGGTCGCCATGAACGATCACTGGCGACGAGTTCACGTCGGCGCGTGATCGGGCGATTCTGATGCGAGCAAGCGTCTCTTTGACCGAGTGGGGGTTGAAACACAGCTCGAGGAAGCCGGAGTGGAAATCGAATCCTCGGGTCGCGGCGACATCCAAGATAGCGACCACTGGCGTGCCGCTGGCCGCGACGCGGTTCGATATCGAAGCGGAGTACGCGACAGTCTTGCCCAATCCCCATATGAGTGCCACGCCGTCCGGCTTTTCACCGCGGTCATCCTCAAATGCATCAAGGTGGATCGGCTCGAGCGAAGCGTCTTCGTGTAGTAGCCCTTGCAGAAGCAGCTGCGACTCTGGGTCATCGAATCCATAGAGAAAGAGTGCAGTCATTGCGAGAGTTACGGATCGATCGTGTCTTTGGTACGCGCAACATAGATCGTAGTTGGCGCGGTAGGCACAGTTTTACCTCGGGGGAACGCCATCGGATTGCCGTTTCTACACCAAGCTCGATCGTGATTCAAGATTAATGCATCGGTGATTTCAGAGACGAACGGCGATGCGTCCCCGAAATTGCCGACGGTCAGGGGACGCAGCCAAATCTCGTCGTGCCTATTATTGCGAGGCCGGGCGTAATGCGAGATGGGAACCGTCTTCAAACAATGGGAGGGGCCAACCATTGCGCCCAATCGAAAACTCCAGTTCTCCACGTTGGATTTTTCAATACGGATGCGATCGGATCGGCGAGAAGCGCCGGGAAGTGCGCGATGGGTTCAATCAATTTGGATGCTCAGTGTGCGATCATCTATGGCGGTGATCCCGATGAGCTTGGACTGGGAGCCATCGGCTATCGCATCAGCCCCCCGTATCTGGCCTAGGACATCCATCGCACGACTGGATTGCGACGTCGGGTTGAGTGCTCGCTCCCAGCTCTATTTGAAGTCAGATGCTGCGACTGAGCTGCCGTCGCTGATCATCAGATTTGGACACACCCGAAATTCGTACTTCTTCTCCTCGGTGGAAGGTCGCCACTAAGCTCAGGCAAAATAAAGCTGTGGCACTGGCTACTCTCGCGATTCAAAACTCGGGATGTGATTCTTGGGATTAGATGATCCATGGTTCCCGTTGACGTTGCCATAGCGAATTGTGTAGCATTGAGCTTTCAGCAGTTTAAGAGACCGCCGATTTCGACAGGTGTGGAAACATGTTTGCGATACTTAAGTTTTGAGCGGTTCTACTGCGGATAACGGAGAAATTAGTGCCCACGCTCAATCAATTGATTAGAAAGCCGCGCAAGCGCGCTCGCAGGAAGCCGAAGAGGCCTGCGCTCAGGGCTATTCATAATTCTTACTCCGGTCGCGTGCGAGAGCTCCGCAAGGGATCTCCGCAGAAGAGCGGCGTCTGTCTGCAGGTGCGCACGGTCACCCCCAAGAAACCTAACTCCGCCTTGCGGAAGGTGGCGAGAGTCAGACTTTCCAACAATATCGAAGTTACTGCTTATATTCCGGGTGAAGGCCATAACTTGCAGGAACACTCTGTTGTGCTCATCAGAGGCGGCAGAGTGCGTGATTTGCCAGGTGTCCGGTACCACGTGGTGCGCGGGACGAAGGACACAGAGGGTGTTGAGGGTAGAAGGCGCGGACGTAGCAAGTACGGGACACCGAGGAGCGCATAGGCAGGTGTATAATAGTTGCTGAATTCGTAACTGCTTGAGCGAGCCAGACGACGCATCAAGGATTAGGCGACGGAATTCGCAAACGGCAGAGACGCTTTCAAGCTCCAAAGATGGTAATCCTCTAACTTTGTTGAAGAATTTCGTGCGCGGTGCATGAAAAGCCGAGGGGAATACAGATCCGAGATCACGTCGATACGCGACGGAATTGATTACAGAGATATTTGATCAGATGGCGAGGAGACGCAGAGCAGTTAGGCGCGTGGTAGCGCCGGACCCGCGATACGGGAGCGATGTGCTCGCCCGTTTCATAAACCGCGTCATGGTCGGCGGCAAGAAGAATGTCGCGCGTCGAAGCGTATACACGGCACTCCAGATGCTGGAGCGACAGTTGAACATGCCGGCGATGCAGGCTTTCCAGCGTGCGATGGGGAACGCCACTCCGATTCTGGAGGTTCGCCCGCGACGTGTCGGCGGTGCCACCTATCAGGTTCCGAACGAGGTGCGTCCCGAGCGTCGAGAGGCTCTGGCTCAGAGATGGATCGTAACTGCGGCCAGGTCTCGAAAGGGCCAGCCATTGGCTAGAAAGCTATACACGGAACTCCTCGACGCGGCTAACAACACCGGCGCAGCTGTCAGACGCAAGGAAGAAATGCAACGTATGGCGGAGGCGAATAGAGCGTACGCTCACTTCCGCTGGTAATACGTGGCTGGGTGTGTCGGGTATCTGCGAATGACGGTCTACGTCGCATGACGAACCAAATATCTCTATCCGAAAAGCTCCAATCATTTAAAACCACATATCACCGAACTCAATATTTTGTTTACATCTGAATGGCGATGACAACTAAATCGAAGAAGCCAGAGACTAGCTCTTCATCGGGCGATTTCTCCGATCTCCGCAAGTTGCGGAACATCGGATTCATCGCGCACGTTGATGCAGGGAAGACGACCGTTACCGAGCGTGTTCTTTACTTTACCGGCAAGACCTACAAGATCGGCAGCGTCGACGAAGGCACGGCGATGATGGATCATATGGTGCAGGAGCAGGAGCGCGGTATAACGATCACAGCCGCCGCGACGAATGCTTCTTGGCGTGATCATCAGATCAACATCATCGATACACCCGGTCACGTCGACTTCACGGCCGAGGTGGAGCGGAGCCTGAGGATTTTGGATGGCGTGATAGTGGTTCTCGACTCCGTCGCTGGAGTGCAAGCCCAATCGATCACGGTATGGAGACAGGCTGACAAGCATCGGGTTCCGCGCATCGTCATCGTCAACAAGATGGACCGTATCGGTGCCGACTTCGACTACTCGACCTCTACGTTAGGCACTCGCCTCTATGCGAACGCGGTTCCGATACAGATGCCGATCGGACAGGAGGCGGACTTCAGGGGCGTTATTGATCTGGTGGGAATGCGTGCTTATGTCTACCCTGAGATCGACAGCCGACTTGACGATGTTGCGGCGGCTATCGAGCCTAAAGAGGTCGATATCCCGCCCGAGTATATCGATCGTGCCGAGGCGGCGCGTGAAGAGCTGATATCCAAGGTGGCTGAGTTCGACGATGGTCTCGCAGAGAAGTATCTGTTGGGCGAGGACATCGGAATCGATGAACTGAAGTCGGCGATACGGGCCGCGACGATTGACATGAAGATATTCCCGGTGCTCGCCGGTTCGGCGCGCAGGCATCGAGGAATTCACCAGCTGCTCGATGCGGTGATCGATTATCTCCCATCACCTTTGGATCTGCCGCCCGCGCGAGGCTTCAAGCCGGGTGATGAAAGTCAGGTGATCGAACGTTGGCCCAGCCCTGAAGATCCGTTGAGCGCTCTGGTGTTCAAGTTCGTCACTGACGAACATGCGGGAAGGCTGCTGTTCGTCAGAGTCTACTCAGGGGTGTTGAAGCGAGGCATGTCGGTCTATAACCCCTCGACTCGTAGACGGGAACGCATCGGCCGGTTGTTGCGGATGCATGCCGACGACCGCCAAGCGGTTGACGAGGCGGGGCCTGGCGAGATTGTGGCAGCCATCGGATTGAAGTCGACAACCACGGGACACACTCTTTGCGCGGAGCACGCTCATGTTGCTATGGCGCAGATCGACTTCCCAGAGCCGGTGCTGTCGATATCGGTAGAGCCTTCCAGCCGAGCCGATTCGGATCGCTTGACGAAATCATTGCTGAAGCTCGCGGATGAGGACCCTACCCTCCGCTTGACGAGTGATGAAGAGAGCGGGCAAACGCTGCTTGCGGGTATGGGGGAGTTGCATCTCGATATCATCGTGGACCGATTGTTGAAGGAGTTCGGTGTCACTTGCAAAAAGGGACGCCCTCGCGTCGCGTATCGAGAGACGGTCACGAAGACATCTGAGGCCGAAGGCAGGTTCGTGCGCCAAACTGGCGGCCATGGTCAGTACGGTGTCTGCACCCTGCGTCTTGAGCCGGTTGCCCGAGGCGGAGGCATTCAGTTCGAGAGTGAAATCACGGGAGCCACACTCAAAGTCGAGTGGCACGCTGCAATTGAGAAGGGCATGCGTGACGCTGCATCGTCGGGAGTGTTGGCCGGGCATCCGGTAGTTGACGTTAAGGCTGTGTTGACAGATGGCGCGCAGCACGACACTGATTCGTCGGAGATGTCGTTCCAGATCGCCGGATCGCTCGCATTTAAAGAGGCGATGCGCAGAGCAGCCCCGGTGTTGCTGGAGCCGGTCATGCGCCAAGAGGTGGTTATTCCATCCGACATGTTGGGAGCTGTGATCGGCGACCTTAGCTCAAGAAGGGCGAAGGTTCAGTCGATGGAGAACACCGAGACCAAGCCGGGGCAGCCGGGAATTGTGAACGTCATCTCCCATGTTCCGTTGGCGGAGACGTTCAACTACTCGACTGATCTGCGCTCCTTAACGTCGGGACACGGCAACTTCGCGATGGAGCTCGATCACTATGCGCCTCTTCCGACACACATCGCTGAAGAGTTGAAGGGCTGATCCGAGGGTATTATGGCTACCGGCAAGATGCGAATAACGCTCCGTGGCTATGACTCTGGTCAGTTGGAGCAGGCTACCGAGCAGATTTTGGATGCTGCGACGCGCACCGGGGCATTGGTTGCGGGGCCGGTGCCTCTTCCGACTATGCGCAGACGATTCACCGTGACCAGGTCGCCTCACGTGAATGGGCGTGCGCGCGAGTATTTTGAGTTGAGGCTCCACAAGCGCCTGGTCGATATCGTCGAGCCAAGCACCAAGACCATGGATGTGCTGCAACGGCTGAGCGTACCTAGCGGAGTGGAAGTGAGTGTGAAGGTGATCCAGTAGGTTCGCCTGATTTTGCAATTGAACGGAAATGACTACTCGAACAGAGAATAGCGTCGAATCTGAAATCGATGCAGATGCGTCAGTCGGAAGCCTCCTGACTGATCAGGTTGAGGCTGTCACCGTTCCGGATGCACCGCAGTCGATGTCGGGTCTGTTGGGCCGCAAGATCGGAATGACGACGATGTACGACGATGCCGGTCGTGCGAATGCGGTGACTGTCGTCGAGGTGGGTCCCTGTTTCGTCACTCAAGTCAAGACTCGGCAACGCGATGGATACCAGGCGGTGCAGCTTGGCTTCATGCGAGCGGCCCGTGTTAACAGTCCTATGGCCGGACACTTTGAACGTTCGGGCGGATATTTCCGCCACGTGCAAGAATTCTCAGTCGGAGACTTGGGCGAATTTGAGGTCGGTCAAGAGATTCGAGCGAACATTTTCGAGACCGGCGAGGCTGTGAAGGTTGTGGGCAGGTCCAAAGGCAAGGGGTTTCAAGGTGGCGTGAAGCGCCATGGGTTCGCCGGCGGTCCGAAGACACATGGCCAATCAGATCGTCTGCGCGCTCCTGGCTCGGTGGGTGCCGGCACGTCCCCAGGTAGAGTCTGGCCGGGCACTCGGATGCCCGGGCATATGGGTGCTCGTAGAGTGACCACTCGGGGTCTCTCGATTGCACAAGTAGATCCGATTCAGAATTATGTTCTAGTAAAAGGCCCGATTCCGGGTCCGATGAACGGTATCGTGAGAATCGAGAAGCAGGTGAAGGCGTAGGGCGGATCATGCAGTATGGGGTGAAAGACGCAGACGGCAACTTCGTCGGCAACGTAGATCTGGACGATAGCGTTTGGGACGCGCCTTCAAACGATGCGCTGCTTCACCAAGCCGTTGTTGCACAGCTGGCGAATCGGCGCCAAGGCACTCACGAATCTCAGACGCGCGGGCAGGTTTCGTACTCCACTCGGAAGCTTCGGCAGCAGAAGCACAGCGGCCGAGCTCGTCTAGGTAGTCGGAGGTCCCCGACGATGGTCGGCGGCGGCACGATATTCGGCCCTCACGCCCGAAGCCACCACAAGAGACTTCCGAAGAAGATGCGTCAGGGTGCCCTGCGTGTGGCGCTGTCCGAAAAGGTGCGTGAGGAACGCCTCATCATTCTCGACGATATTGCAATTGATGTGCCTCGCACGAAAGAGATCCGAAATCTAGTCGAAAGTTTGGGTTGTGAAGGACGGACGTTGTTTGTCACTGATGAATACGATAGAAACCTCGTTCTTTCAGCTAGGGGCGTTCCCAAGGCAGAGGCTCTCGCGGCGGATATGTTGAACCCTGCTATTGCGACTGAGGCTGCGAACATCGTGGCGACGCGACGGGCAGTGGCGCGGATCCACGAGTTGTGGTCTCGGAAATCGGAGGATGCAGGGTGAATCTGTCTAAAGTTCTGATCGCCCCGGTCATCACCGAGAAGTCGACGCTGCTCAATGAAGACGGCCGCTACGTTTTCAATGTAGACATGCGAGCAGACAAGTATGACATCGCCCGTGCGGTGGAGTGGGCGTTTGACGTGAAAGTCGTGTCGGTGAGCACGTTCCGTCGTCGCGGCAAGATGAAGCGGCGAGGATTAAGCGTTACTAAAAGACCGGATGTGAAGAGAGCGATAGTCACTCTCGCGCCCGGCGATACGATCACACTCTTCGAAGGTGCCTGATCTGATTTCGGAAACTCATCGATGCCATTGAGAGAACACAAACCCACATCGCCCGGTCGCCGCAACAACATTGTTGACGACTACAGCGACATCACCAAGAAACGTCCGGAGAAGTCTTTGCTGGTGCCGATGCGCAAGAAAGCCGGACGGAACAACAAGGGACGTATAACAGTGCGTCGGCGTGGCGGCGGTCATAAGCGAAGGTACAGAGTGATCGATTTCTTAAGGGAGCGATCTGGTGTCGCGGAGGTACTGGCGATAGAGTATGACCCGAACCGTAGCGCGCGAATAGCTTTGATCTGTTACGAAGACGGCGAAAAATCGTATATCGTAGCCCCTCAAGGGCTGTCTGTCGGTGCCTCGGTTCAGGCCGGGGACGACGTGCCGGATCTTCCGGGCAATACGAAGTGCTTGTCGAGCATTCCGCAGGGAACGATGGTGCACAACATTGAAATGACCCCGGGGCAAGGCGCTCAGATGGCGAAAAGCGCAGGATCAGGTGCCCAAGTGATGGCTCACGAGGGCAAGTTCACACTTTTGCGTCTTCCTTCGGGCGAGATGCGTCAGGTCAGGACCGAGTGCCGGGCGACTATCGGCACGGTTTCCAATCCCGACCACAAGAACATCAAACTCGGCAAGGCAGGACGTTCGCGGCATCGGGGCAAGCGGCCTAAGGTGCGAGGATCGGCGATGGCGCCTGACGCGCATCCACATGGCGGAGGAGAAGGCCGTAGCGGAATAGGATTACCGAGTCCGAAGACCCCATGGGGGAAGCCGGCGCTTGGATTCAGAACGCGCAAAAGCAAGAGAACCGATAAATTCATACGGAGGAGACGCTACGACCGTTGATAAGCGTTTCCATGCGAGATAAAGCGATATGAGCCGTTCGACTAAAAAGGGTCCGTTCGTGGATCCGAAATTGATGAAGAAGGTGGACCGCGCACGACGGGAGAACTCGCGCGCTCCGATTCGGACTTGGGCCCGTTCTTCGATGATCATGCCTCAGATGGTGGGGCTTACATTCGCTGTTCACAACGGTCGGACATTTGTCCCCATCCTAGTCACTGAGAATATGGTGGGGCATCGTTTCGGCGAATTCGCGCCGACTCGGGTTTTCCGTTCACACTCTGGGAATCGCTAGGGATTTATTCAGTGGCAATCGCAAGAGCGAAAAATATCGGCGTGTCCGCGCACAAGCTGCGGCTGGTGATGGACGAGATTAGGGGCAAGCGTGTGGATGATGCGCTTGACTATCTGCGATACATGACCACTCCCAGCGCCAAGCAGATCTATGTCGTGCTGAACTCTGCTGCCGCGAATGCCGAGCATAACGATTTGATGGATCGCGACAGATTGGTGATCAAGCGAATAGTTGCCGATGGCGCCGCCACCGTTCGACGCTACCGTCCCAGAGCGCGAGGGAGAGTAGGTGCTTTCAATCGTCCGACCTCGCACATAACGATCGAGGTGGACGAAGCTTAAGGGAGCGAACAGCTCTGGATTTTAGAGTAGAACTATGGGTCAGAAGACGCATCCAATAGGTTTCAGGCTGGGGATAGTCGCCGATTGGCGATCGAACTGGTTTGCCGGAAAGCCGAGAGGCTACCGCGCGCTGGTGCAAGAAGATATCGATGTGCGCAAGATAGTCGATGACGAGTACGAGTCGGATGGTGCCATCTCGCGCGTCAACATCAACCGCGGCGGGGAGATGAGCGTTCACATCTTCACGAGCCGCCCAGGAATCATTATCGGACGGAACGGAACTCGGATCGACCGCTTGCGCCGATTGATCGAGCGGAGAACCGGCCGACGCGTTCGGGTGTCAGCCGAAGAAGTGAAGATACCTGAACTTGATGCCAAGCTGGTTGGCACGAGCATTGCCGAACAGCTGGAGCGACGCATCCCGTATCGTCGAGCCGTGCGGATGGCGATGCAGAGAACGATAGACGCCGGTGCCGAAGGCATCAAGGTTGTAGTGTCAGGTCGACTGGGCGGTGCCGAGATCGCTAGAGTGGATAAACAGATGGAGGGACGAGTTCCGTTACACACGTTGAGAGCGAACATCGATTTCGCTATCTCTGAGGCTCGCACTACATTCGGGGTGATTGGGATCAAGGTCTGGATCTTCACGGGAGACGCTCCAGCGGAGCAAGGACAGTCGCGCAGTCGTTCGACGAGCGGCGTTTCGCCTATAAGTTTGGGACAGGCGCCACGTCATCGCAGATGATGACTGCCAAAGGGCGTTTCGAGATCAGGATCATATACAACCATGCTTCAACCGAGAAGGACTAAATTCAGGAAACAGCAACGCGGGAGCCTGCGGGGCGTTGCGAATCGCGGCAGCAAGCTGGCGTTCGGCGACTTCGGATTGAAGGCCCTGGGCCCTGCTTGGATTTCGGCTCGGCAGATCGAGGCCGGTCGACGGGCGATTACGGGATACGTGCAACGTGGAGGGCAGGTGTGGATCCGAATCTTCCCCGACAAGCCGGTTTCCTCTCGCCCTGCTGAGACGAGGATGGGGGGAGGTAAAGGTGCCGTGGACGAGTGGGTCGCGCCGGTTAAACGCGGACGGATTCTTTATGAAATTGCTGATGTGTCGGAGCCATTGGCTCGTGAGGCTTTGCGGCGAGCCGGTGCCAAACTGCCGTTGCCGGTGAAGATTGTCTCGCGGGCAGACGAGCTGTAATGGATTTCAGGAGCAGCAGGTAGATGCACATCACAGAGGTTCGAGAGATGAGCACCCAAGAGCTCATCAAAGAGCTTGAACAACAGGAACGTTCATTGATGAACCTGAGGTTCCAGAAGGTGACTCGCCAACTCTCGAACACGAACGAGTTGAGTGACACTCGCAAGAATGTCGCCCGGATCAAGACAGTGATCCGAGAACGCCAGATCGTCGAGGAATTTGGACTTGTCGACGAATCGTGAGGATCGATTGATCCTCTATTGAGCAGGGACTATTGAACTAATGCCTAAATCTCGACGGACACGCGTCGGAAACGTGATCCGTGACAAGAACGACAAGACTATTGTGGTTGCTTATTCTTGGTCGCAGCAGCACCGGGTGTATAAGCGAAGCAGACGCCGTGTGACGAAGTTTGTCGCCCACGACGAGCACAACGAGGCATCCATCGGCGATCGGGTGTTGATCGAAGAGCACCGTCCGATGTCTAAGACCAAGCGTTGGCGCTTGGCGAGAGTCATCCAGCGGGTAGACGTGGTTGATCCCGCCGACGCTCCGGAGGAGATTGATCAAAAGGATGTTGCGACCGGAGTCGAGTGATGATTCAGCGAGAGACAAGACTTAAAGTGGCAGATAACTCTGGAGCGCGCGAGGTGCTCTGCATCAACATGACAGGCTCGGGCAATCGTCGCTTCTCGGGTCTAGGCGATGTGATCACCTGTGCTGTGAAGGACGCTCAGCCAGGCGGTACAGTAGGAATGCACGAGGTCGTGAAGGCGGTAATCGTGCGCACTGCCAAGGAGTACCGCCGCGTGGACGGTTCCTATATCAAGTTTGACGACAACGCGTGCGTGATCATCGCCGAGGATGGCAATCCTAGGGGAACGCGCATCTTCGGCCCGGTCGCGCGTGAGTTGCGAGAGAAAGAGTTCAACCGGATAGTTTCGTTGGCCCCAGAGGTTCTTTGATAAAAGATGTCGAAAAAGATCAAATCAGGCGATACGGTGCTCGTTGTTTCGGGCAAGGAAAAGGGCAAGCAGGGCACGGTGGTCCGTGTCTACTCTAAAAGCAGTCGCGTCATGGTCGAAGGTGTCAATGTGGTTAAAAAGCACATGGGCAGGAGAAGAGGCGTGATGCAGACAGGCATCATCGAAGGTGAAGCTCCGATTCATGTGTCCAACGTTGTACTGGTGGACCCGGACACGGGAGAGATAGGCCGCGTCCGCTGGAGCGAACTGGAAGACGGTACCCGGGTGCGAAGCGTAAAGGGAGCTCGAGTTGGCTGATCCATCATCCATCGCCGTTGCTGGAGCGGTGACTTTGCCGAGACTATTGGAGCGCTACAGAATCGAAGTGGCTCCGGTACTGACTCGCGAATTTGGATACACCAATCCGTTGCAGATCCCGAGTCTGGAGAAGATCATCGTCAACATCGGATTGGGCGAAGCGATCGACAACTCGAACGCCGTGGCAGCCGCTACAGATGATCTCGCAACGATCACCGGCCAGAAGCCGGTCGTGAACAGGGCTAGGAAGTCGATAGCGAACTTCAAGCTTCGCGAAGGTATGGCGGTAGGTGCCTCGGTCACTATCCGTGCACATCGAATGTGGCAGTTTTTCGATCGCTTGGTCAATGTCGCATTGCCAAGAGTCCGAGACTTTCGCGGGACTAACGCGAACTCTTTCGATGGCAACGGCAACTACAGCTTGGGGATCACAGAGCAGGTCGTGTTTCCTGAGATTGACTACAATCAGATAGATAGGCTGCGCGGGTTGCAGGTTGTGATAGTGACTACTGCCCGCACCGATGAAGAAGGCAGACGGCTTCTGTCGCTCCTCGGAATGCCGTTCGCCGGGCTTCGCTGAGCTGGCGCAACGTTAAAGAATGGTAAATGACTAGATCTCCTCGTGAGTCGGCACTAAAGACCAAGAACTGAAACCCATGGCAAGAAAAGCGATCATAGAACGTGAAAAGAAACGCGAACGCTTGGCTGCTAAGTATGCTGGCAGACGCGCCGAGTTGAAGCGCATCGCGAGCGATATGCAGAGATCGTTCGAGGAACGGATGGACGCGCGCCGCCAACTGCATCTATTGCCGAAGAACTCGAGCCACGTGCGAAAGCGAAACCGTTGCTACGCGACCGGCCGGCCACGAGGATACATGCGCTACTTCGGAGTCTGCCGTATCGTCTTCCGCGACAACGCCTTGCTGGGCAATCTTCCCGGTATAAGGAAATCGAGTCTCTGAATCAGATAGCCAGATCAAGATAATTCTGAAGATTTAATCATGCCAGTGACCGATCCCATATCAGACATGCTGACGCGAATCAGAAACGCGTTGATGGTCCATCACGATTCTGTCAAGATACCCTATTCGAAGATGAAGCAGAATCTGCTGAATCTGATGCGCGAGGAGGGCTTTGTGGAGAGAGTCGCTACGTGTGGAGAAGGCATTGCGACCGAATTCGAGGTGAAGCTGCGCTACTACGAAGACACCGATGAATCTGTAATTACAGGCTTGCGACGCGTGAGCAAGCCTGGACATCGCGTGTATGTCGGAACTAAAGAGATCCCGCGCTATTTCGGCGGCCGAGGAGTTGCGTTCATGTCTACGCCTAAGGGT
This sequence comes from Dehalococcoidia bacterium, assembly GCA_965214735.1. Lineage (GTDB taxonomy): Bacteria > Chloroflexota > Dehalococcoidia > Lucifugimonadales > Lucifugimonadaceae > Bin127. The sequence goes on from OZ243977.1 coordinate 419,738, forward strand.
GTGATGACGGCACGGCAGGCCCGCAGGGCCGGCGTGGGCGGAGAGCTTCTGTTTTACGTTTGGTGAAGAGCGATATCAAATTGGTGTGTCAGGAATTTATAAGTGTCCAGAGTAGGTAGTACCCCCGTTCCGGTACCGGCGGGTATCCAAGTAACGATCGATGGCAGCAAAGTAGCGGTCAAAGGGAGACTGGGTGAGCTCGAGCAGACTCTTCACAGAGGATTGAGCGTGACGTTCGATGGTTCACGGTTGTCTGTGAGTCGACAAGACGATTCGAGTCGTCAGCGTGCCCTTCACGGTTTAGCGCGCAGCCTGTTGAACAACATGGTCATGGGGGTCGATCAAGGCTTTACGAAGCGCCTCACGATGCATGGGACCGGTTATCGGGCGACGCAGAGCGGGAAGGGACTGCAGCTGTTGGCGGGTTATTCGCATCCAGTTCGTGTCGAACCGATTGGCGCGAACACCCTTGCAGTCGAAGGCAACACGACTATTATCGTCTCGGGTCCGAGCAAGCAAGATGTGGGTCAGCAGGCAGCCAATATCCGCAACGTGCGTAAGCCGAGTAGATTCCAGAGCAAGAATGCTCGTCTGCCTCTGTTCGGCATTACTTATGAAGGCGAGCAACTCAGGTTGCGCATCGGCAAGACGGTTGCCGGCGTGGGAGGCCCATAAGAGATATGGCTAGTAGAAAGTTTGATCCGCGTCCCAGATGGATCAGGCATCGAAGGGTTAGAAGACGCGTGATCGGTAGTCCTGACCGTCCTCGTCTGTCGGTTTTCCGGAGCAACAAGCAGATATATGCCCAGGTGATTGACGATCAGCAGGGACATACGGTGGCGAGCGCATCTTCGATTGAAGATATTTCAAGCGATGCGGACAAGATCAGTGTCGCCGAGCGAGTCGGTGCCGTAGTAGCTAAACGGGCTCTTGAACACGGTATAACCCGAGTCGTTTTCGACCGTGGCGGGTACAAGTACCACGGGAGGGTTAAGGCTCTCGCGGATGGAGCGAGAGCGGAAGGACTCAAGTTTTAGATGGTTTCGGATACACGGGCATCAGGAAGACGGCGCGGTAGCGATAGACGTTCCCGATCACGAAGGCGACAGGGACGCGACGATGCGCCCGAAGGCCCGGAGCTAATTGAACGCGCAGTCAAGATCAGACGTGTCTCAAAGGTCGTTAAGGGTGGCCGTAATCTTTCTTTCAGCGCCATGATGGTAGTAGGCGATGGGAACGGAAGGGTTGGTGCTGCCTTGGGTAAGGCCGCGTCAGTGCCCGATGCCGTTCGAAAAGGAAGGCAGAACGCCGAGCGTGCAATGCGGCCGGTAGTGCGTCGCGAGAGTACTATACCGCATGAAACGGTCGCCAAGTTCGGAAGTGCCAAGGTGATGTTGCTGCCCGCGGCGCCCGGGACGGGCGTGATCGCAGGTGGTGGGGTACGTGCCGTAATCGAAGCCGCCGGCATCGAGGATGTATTGTCAAAGACTTATGGGGGCAACAATCCCGTCAACACTGTTCGGGCTACGCTGAAGGCCCTCGAAATGCTTCGAGACCCGAGATCCGAGAGGGCTCGTCGGTTGGGACTGAGTTATGTGAGGAACGGCAGCGACGCAGAATCAGTCGAGCCTGAGTCCGAGTCGGTAGCTGAATCCGAGCCAGTGGAATCGGCACCTTAGTCGGCAAATGAAGAACCATAGCACTGCAATTGATTGAGAAGTACGAAGTGGCTGAGATTCGAATAAAGCAGATTCGGAGCACGATCGGGACCGTCCCCAAACACCGGGCGACGGTAAAGGCACTCGGCCTGATCCGCATCAACCATGTCGTTACCAAGGAAGACACGCCGCAAGTGAGGGGAATGATCAAAAAGGTCAGCCACCTCGTTGAAGTAGTGTCTTGATACGGACCCGTTTTTAACCATGCCCGGACTGCACCAACTACGTGGAAATTCATCAGCTGTCTCCAAACGGCGCCGAGTCGGGCGTGGGGATGGCAGCAACCGCGGCTCTTTCTCCGGCCGTGGTAGCAAGGGGCAGCTGCAGACCGGCAAGGTGCCGTTCCTGTTCGAGGGCGGACAACTGCCGCTTGTCAAGCGGTTGCCGCATATGCGTGGCTTCAACAACAAGTTCCGCGTCTCTTACACCCCTGTCAATGTCGCTGCGCTCAATATTTTTGAAGATGGGGACAAGGTGACCCCCGATGTTCTTTACGAGAAGCGGCTGGTCCGCAAGCCGGGTTCACGTGTGAAGCTGCTGGGCAGCGGGGAGATCGAGAAGCGGCTCATAATCTCTGTTCATGCGTTCAGCGATAGTGCACGTCGGAAAATCGAAGCGGCAGGCGGTGAGGTATCCATCCTTGCTGCTAGCGAGAGCCCTGCCATGGAGTCGGCAGACGCCGGCTAGAGGAAAGTTAGGTATTCGTGCAGTCCACCGGCGTTCAATCGGGACGTGCATCCGCCTTACCGGCGCTGTTCCGGGCGGGCGTTGATGCTTGGCGCGTTCCGGACCTTCGTTTCCGAATCCTCTTCACTCTCGGCATCCTAGTAGCGTTCAGGTTTTTGGCGCACGTGCCCAACCCGGGCGTGGACTTGGCACTGTTAGAGCGAGCGTTCGAGGCGAATCCGATATTCGGAGTGTTGGATCTGTTCAGCGGCGGTGCCTTGAGCCAGCTCAGCATTGCGGCGATGGGGGTTTATCCGTACATCACGGCATCTATCATTCTTCAGGTATTGACTCCCGTGATTCCTCAGTTGAAGGAGCTCTCTCGCGAGGGCGGCGAAGCGGGGCGTAGAACGTTGAATCGCTACACGCACTACTTGACCGTGCCGTTGGCGATCCTGCAGGGCTGGGCGTTGCTGAACACGCTGGAGCTTCAAGGCGCGATCACCGGAATCGGGCTGGGCAGCGGGGAGGCCATGAATACCGTCACTATTATCCTCTGCATGACGGCTACGACGATGCTGTTGGTGTGGATGGGCGAGATCGTGACCGAAAAAGGCATCGGCAACGGAATCTCGCTGATCATCTATGCGGGTATCGTGGCGTCGCTTCCGACCACCGTGGGCCAGCTCTACGCGCTACGCGATCAGTCATTCCAAGTCTTCATGTTGGTCGCCATCATGTTGATCATCATCTTTATCGTGGTGCTCTTCAACGAGGCGCAGCGCCGAGTGCCGGTCCAGTATGGCAGGAGCGTGTTCCGCGGCGGCCAGATGTACCGCAGCTCCGGGGCGTCGTTCATACCGCTCCGCGTGAACGCAGCAGGAATGATACCGCTCATCTTCGCCTTCTCGATCGTCACTCTGCCCGCCACAGTCGCGACGTACTTCACGGATCCCGGCAGCACCAGCTTCATGGCGCAAGCGGCAGACTGGGTGACTCGCTCACTGACTCTCACCAGCAATCCGTACTGGGTGTTGATATTCATACTTACTGTTCTGTTCACGTTCTTCTACACATTAGTGGTGCACAACCAGCAGAATCTCGCCGAGAACTTGCAGCGCAACGGCGGGTTTGTTCCGGGTATCAGACCCGGCCAGCCGACGCGAGAATATCTGATGAGAATCGTCCTCAGGATCACATGGGGCGGTGCTATTTTCCTCGGCATGATCGCGATCACGCCTTGGATAGCGAACCTGATCACGAATTTAGAGGCGTCCTTGACGCTGATTCAGAGCACGAGCATGATCATCATGGTGGGAGTTGCGCTCGACACTATGCGCCAGTTGGAGGCACAGTTGATGATGCGCAACTATGAAGGCTTTGTGAGGTCGTGATCGTTAAACAAGCAAGTATCACGGATCTGTTTGAATTTGGGAGGATGTCTTGCGATTAGCCTTGTTGGGACCTCCAGGAGCAGGCAAGGGAACCCAGGCCGAGATGCTGGCGATTAGCGGCGGATTTGAGCACATCTCAACTGGAGACATGATTAGAGACGAGATGAGCCGCGACACTGAATTAGGACGTTTCGCCAAGCAGTATTACGACCGAGGCGACTTGGTGCCGGACGAGGTCATCATCGACATGATCAAATCGCGTGTCGCCGATGCGCCGCGCGTTATACTCGATGGATTTCCTCGCACCGTCACGCAGGCAGCCGCCTTGGACGACCAATTGGCGGTAATTGGCACACCTCTAGATCGCGTCGTCTACTTCGACATTGACGTTGAAGAGGTGGTTACCCGCTTGGAGAAACGTCGTGAGATCGAAGGCAGAGTCGATGACGAGCCCGATGCCGTACGGCAACGGCTTGAGGTCTACAGACGGGAGACCGAACCTGTTGTGGACTACTACCGCGAGACGGATCGGCTGGTGGAGATCAACGGCGTGGGCGAGATCGACGTGGTCCGTGAGCGCCTGAACGCCGCGATCTTGTGAATGGAGGGCGCGGAGTTGAAACCTGATCATTTACCGATGGCAACTAGAGTGATTCACTCCCTTGAGGAGCGAGACGCGTAGCGATGACTTGCAGTACCAGCAAACCTGAAACCGTTCGAAGGATCGTATTGAAGCGCGCTCGCGAAATTGATGTGATGCGCGAGGCAGGTCGGATAGTTGCGGTAGCCTTGGATAATGCGTTTGAAGCGCTTGAACCGGGAATCACCACTGGCGAGCTAGACTCCATCGCCGCCGAAACGATCGCTGCTGAGAACGCTCGACCGGCATTTCTGGGCCTATACGGTTTTCCGGCGGTGGCATGCATCTCCCTGAACGAAGAGATCGTGCACGGCATTCCCGGAGATAGAATAGTTAGAGATGGCGATCTCGTCAGCATCGATTGCGGCGCGATCGTCGATGGTTTCTACAGCGACTGCGCGAGGACGGTAATAGCCGGCCAGATCCGAGATGATGCAGATGCCGCTCTTGTCGCCGCGTGCCGAAGGTCGCTTGAGTTGGCCATCGAGCAGTGCGTCGGAGGTAACCGGATAGGCGATATCTCGCACGCAATTGAGAGCTACGCGCGCAGCATAGGCTACGAGTTGGTGCGGGACTATGTAGGGCATGGCGTTGGCCGTGAACTGCACGAGGCTCCGCCGGTCCCAAATATCGGCTCATCCGGAGTGGGACCTTTGCTGATGGAAGGAATGACTATAGCTATTGAGCCGATGATAATGACAGGCTCATTTGAGACGTCTGTCCTAGACGATGGTTGGACCGTTGTGACCTCGGATGGGTCCCTTTCCGCGCATTACGAGCACACGGTTGCGATAACCAAAAACGGGCCGGAGATACTGACGACCGCGTAGCGGCAGGCAAATTTTACAGTCGGGTTTTTTTTGTATGGCAAAGAAAGAGGCAATCGAAGTGCAGGGCACAGTGACGGAGGCGCATCCAAACGCCTACTTCAAGGTGAAGCTGCCGAACGAACATATGGTTCTTGCGCATGCGTCTGGCAGGATACGAAAGAACTATATCCGCATACTCCCTGGTGATGAGGTAATGGTGGAGCTTTCACCTTACGATCTAACCAGGGGCAGGATAACCTACCGATTCAGGTAGTCATCTGTAGGGAAGGTAGATATGAAGGTGAGAGCATCGGTCAAGGCCAAGCAGCCGGGCAGCAAAGTTGTCCGTCGCAAGGGCCGGGTATACGTTATTAACAAACAAAACCCGCGTTTCAAGCAGCGGCAGGGTTGAAGCAAAGAGGCGAATCGAAATGGCAATCATTGCGGGAGTGAACATCCCTGATAACTTGCGGGTCGTGATCGGCTTGACCTCGATCTACGGCATCGGCAGGAAGAGCGCGGCAGATATCACCAGCGATCTAGGCATAGAGCCAAAGGTCAGGATGCGTGATTTGAGCGAAGAGCAGCTGGCAAACGTTCGTACGAGTATCGACCGTGCTGGAATCATCATCGAAGGTGATCTCCGAAGAGAGCGTCAGTTGAATGTCCGCAGGCTTGTGGATATTCAGTCTTACCGAGGTTTACGCCACCGGAGAGGATTGCCTGCGAGAGGGCAGAGGACAAAGACGAACGCTCGGACAAAGCGGGGCCGACGCCAAACTGTGGCCGGCAAGCGGCAGGCACCTTCGCATTGATTTTCAAATGCCAGACGGTGCGCGTTGATTTATTCGATATCAGGAGCGATTCTTTAAGAGATGCCAAGATCACGTAGACGAAGCCGCGAGCGGAAGTTCGTGCCACAAGGCCGGGCCTACATCATCGCTTCGTTCAACAACACATTGATTACCTTTACCGATACCGCGGGCAACGTAGTATCTCAGAGTAGCTCGGGAGCCATGGGTTTCCGCGGGTCGCGCAAGAAGACTGCCTTTGCGGCTCAGCGGGCCGGTGAGACGGCTGCGCGGGCGGCATCTACTCATGGCATGAGAACTGTGGACGTTATGGTGAAGGGGCCTGGCAATGGACGAGAATCTGCGATACGCGCGATAGCTAGCGCGGGGATTCGCGTCAACTCCATTCGGGACGAGACCCCGATACCGCACAACGGTTGCCGACCGCCGAAAAGGCGAAGGGTGTGAATTGAGAAGATGCTGGCCGCGACCGGTTTCGGTTGCGTGTAGCGATCACAACCCGATTTCGAGTAACGATCGATCAATTGAAGATATCCACCTGGCATCGTCAACCATTCGTTGACTGATCGCCATTTATTAGAGACGAAACGCAAACAGGAACTGCGATGGCTAGAAATACCGGATCGGTTTGCAAGATCTGCAAATCACAAGGCGAAAAGCTATTTTTGAAGGGCGAGCGCTGTTACACGCCGAAGTGCGCTGTGGATCGTTCACGCGACCGCACGAGCGGCCGTCGCAGCGCGTTCGGCCCGCCTGGCGGACAGAGACGTCGCAGGCGTATCTCGGACCATGGAATGCAGTTGATGCAGAAGCAGAAGGCGCGGCACATCTATGGGATTTTCGAGCGCCAGTTCCGCGGCACGTTTGACGAAGCAGCACGGATGCCCGGCGTCACCGGTTTCAATCTTCTCTCGCTGCTCGAACGGCGATTGGACAATGTGGTTTACCGTGCCGGATTCACGACCTCTAGGCCCCACGCCCGGCAGATTGTCAATCACGGCCACATCCAGGTTAACGGGAGACGTGTGGATATCCCTTCGTTTCTGGTCGATGAGGGCGATGTCATTTCGTGGCGCGAGCAATCTATGAAGTCCGATTTACACAAGCAGGCAACTGAAAACATAGGTCGACGCAGACAATCTACCAGTTGGATCAGCGTCGATACCGAAAACGTGACGGCAAAGATCGAATCGATGCCGGGCGAGGATGATGTCGATTCGTCAATCGACACTCGTCAAATCGTTGAATACTACTCGAGGAGATAAGAAGCGAATATGTTACGGGGCATGGATTCGCCAATTGCTACTATCGTTCAGTTCGATGACGATCTGGATGATTTCGAGCCTCATCTGGCAACGGTCGAGACGACAGAGACGTACGGCAAATTCGAGATCGCCGGATTGGAGCGTGGCTGGGGGGTGACGTTGGGCAACGGCATCCGTCGGGTCTTGCTAGGGTCGCTACCGGGCACGGCCATAACTTCGGCTCGCGTCACAGGCGCAGTGCACGAATATGGTGCGATTCCGTATATGCGTGAAGGCATCGGCGAGTTTTTGATCAACGCGAAAGGCATCCGCATAAGGTCTAGGTCCGCCACATCTCAGCGCATCTTGACTCTCATCGCAGAGGGAGAGTGTGAAGTCGTTGCTGGAGACATAATGCCCCACGCGGCATATGAGATCGTCAATCCAGAACACCATTTGGCCACGCTGGACAGCGAAGATGCGAAGCTGGAAGTCCGCTTCGAGGTTGAGAGGGGTGAAGGATATAGGGCGTTCGACCCAGAGTCATCGTCGGCGATCGGCCGCTTGCCGGTGGATGCGATATTCACTCCAGTGTTAAAGGCTAACTATGGAGTCGAATCGATGTCGGGCAGGATGTCGGGCAAAGAGCTTCTGACCATCGAGGTGTGGACAGACCGAACCGTGGGTCCGAAAGAGGTTCTCGTCAAGGCGGCGAACATCTTCAAATCACAGCTGAGCATCATCACCGATTCCAGAGAGGATGAGGTCGAGGATAACATCGAGCTTCCATCGGGGCTGGGTGACACCGAGATCAAAGACCTAGAGAGTGAGTTGAGCCGTCGCACGATCAACGCTCTGGTGCGTCACGGCATCAATACGATCAGTCAGTTGAGCCAGTGTGATCCTGACCAGTTGAAGAAGGATGTCCGCAACTTTGGCGAGAAGTCATTCAACGAGTTGCATACATTCATGGTCAACAAAGGTGCTTGGGAGGACTCTGAGGAAAATCCTTCTGAGAACTGAGCTGTTTGTGGAACACCGTCCCTGTCCGGCACGAGACTGGGCATGGTGGTTTCGATAATCGTCTAGGAGAAGACAACGAAAATGCGACATCGTCGTTCAGGCCGCAAGTTCGGCAGGCCAACAGCTCAGCGCAAAGCCATGTACCGAACCATGGTTACCGATCTTCTGCGCCACGAGACGATCAAGACGACCCATGCCAAGACGAAGGCGATCGCTCCTCTTGCCGAGAAGATGGTCACGCATGGCAAAAAGGGCGACTTGCACAATCGTCGGATCGCTGCTGCATTCATCACCGATAAATCTGTTTTGGCGAAAACGTTTGACGAATTGGCCGAGCGATACCGTGATCGGGATGGAGGCTATACTCGGATAATCAAGATCGGCAAGCGCAAGGGCGATTCCGCGGATATGGCTCTGATCGAACTTGTAGAGTAGGCGTCCGAGACGATCTGATCCACTGCATATGCGCGTAGGGATGGTTGTCGAATACGACGGCGGCGGATTCTGCGGTTCGCAGTACCAAGCAGAAGTGCGAACCGTCCAAGGCGAGCTTGAGCGCGCATCTAAGAGGATTTTCAGGAGCAGATCTTCGCGTTTCCGTTTAGCCAGTAGGACCGATGCTGGTGTCCACGCAATTGGTCAGGTAGCGGCTTTTGACGTCGAATCCGATATGGCAGTCGAGGAGATGCAGCGAGCGATGAATGGGAATCTCCTCCCTGATCTAAGAGTCCGTAGGCTCAAGAGAGTTAACGACGAATTCGATCCCCGACGAGATGCCGCTTTTCGCGAATACATGTACGTGATCAACGACAGCGAGGTTTCTTCACCGATCAGCAGACGCAACGAGCACCATGTGCGAGGACGTTTGAGTGTTGATGCGATGAATGTTGCATCGAGATTGTTCGGAGGTGTGCATGACTTCGCTTCCTTCGCCGCGGCTGATGCTGGAAGAGGTTCATCGACCATCAGAAACGTGTACTCAGCCGATGCGATACGGCATGAAGATGGACGCGTCGTTTTCAAGATCCGGGCGAACGCCTTCGTCAGACAACAGATCCGACGAATGGCAGCACTGCTGATCGACGTAGGTCGTGGCACGAGGCAAGTTGCGGATGTCGAAAAATTTCTGGTCGATCCACGGCGAGGGGTGGTATCGCAGACCGCGCCGGCGAAGGGATTGACCTTGACGAAGATCGGTTACGGCGCCTCGGGAGGTTGCACCGCTTTGCCATCGAAATTCGATGAGTAGGTCCACGCTCTCTTTGAAGGTGAAACCGAGAGGTGCAGGAGTTAGAATCAATCTGTTATGCCGACAAAACTAAAGCACTATAACCCGAGCCAAGAATCGCTCAGAGCCTCTTGGCGCGTCTTTGATGCCGAGGGAAAAGTACTCGGCAGGCTGGCGAGTGAGATCGCCATGGTCCTAATGGGGAAAGACCGCCCCGGCTACGTCCCGCACCTACTGTCCGGCGACTTCGTAGTTGTGGTTAATGCCTCCAAAATCGTCGTCACCGGCGATAAGGCGCAGCAGAAAGTCTACCTTCGCCACAGTCAGTACCCTGGCAACCTCAAACAGATTCCCTACGCTAGGATGTCGGCGAATGCGCCGGAGAGAGTCATTGAGCTGGCAGTCAGAGGCATGTTGCCCAAGAACAAACTTGGTCGCAAAATGATGACTCGATTAAAGGTGTACGCCGGTCAGGAACATCCTCACATGGCGCAGGTTATTGGATCCAAACGGGCGGCCGAGTCGGGCATGTCAGGCGATCGTGCTGCAGATGCCTAGAATCAGGTCTATTCAGTTCTTCCAGCGGAGACCAGTTGAGTGAGCGTCGACGAATGTTCTATACGCGTCGATAGACTATCTCAAGATGCCTTGAAAGTCCGAACCATTGAACTCGGCAGTTAGAGACGACCGCAATTTGCAGTAAATACACAGGAGTATCGGTTGACAACAGATCAGAGTCACTATTACTACGGCACAGGACGACGTAAGACATCGATTGCCAGGGTGAGGGTATACAACCGAGAGGGCGGTGTGACGGTCAATGGCAAGCCGATAGGCGATGTGTTCTTGGTCGATCACTGGATTTCGGATGCATTGCGACCATTGGCGGTAACTGAATTGACTGGGAAAGTGACGGTCGTAGCAAAAACCCATGGCGGCGGTGTGCATGGCCAATCCGGAGCCTTTTCGCATGGATTGGCAAGGGCGCTCGCGGAGTTCGACTCTCAGCTTCGTCCCGTATTGAAACGGCACAAGCTCCTGACGAGGGATTCTCGGATGCGCGAGTCTAAGAAGTACGGATTGAAACGGGCTCGAAAAGCTCCTCAGTACACCAAACGCTAGCATCATTGGGTGCTTTCGCGACGCGTTTCCCATCAACTCCGGCATGTGTTGCGGCGAAAAATCTCGTGAATCTGTTCTTTAGATCGCGGGCAATTGCTCTAGCCGAAATTACATAATTCTGATTGGAGGCCTGTGACACATGGCGTTCCTGCGGCACTCTTCGAATAAACGCTGGACTTGGATCATAGTTACCTTGTTTGCCGGTTTGGTCGCGGCGGGAGTAGCTGTCTTCGCCTCTAGAACCGGCGAAGATCTAAGTGCTCAATCGTTACCCCCTTCGCTAGGCGCGATCATATTCACAGGCGCGATCACCGTGAACGGCACCGTCCCTGAACACACGGGGTTTGAATTGACGGCCCGCATTGGCGAATGGGAATCGCAACCGGTGATCGTCGGTGAGAGGTTGGACCAACCGTACAAGTACTACCACTTGGTCGTAAACGCGCCGGAAGCGTTCAGAGGGCAACAGATTGAGTTCTGGATAGATGGTCAGGTGATGTCGAGCATCTCAAACTACTTCGCAGTTATCTATCCCGGAGGAGAGGTATGTCGAGGCTGTCCGTTTACATTCCCGATCTTAAGAGAACTGGACCTAGACTTCCCTAGGTTGCCGCAGCCTACACCCACGCCGACGATACCGCCTACACCCACGGAGGTTATTCTCCAGGCCGCATTCTTCGGCGGCACCGTGCGAACAGGCACTCAGATCGCCCCTGACAATTACGATGTCTACGCGGTTGTGGGAACTGACTTTAAGACTCCTCCCGTGCCGGTGGTGAACGGCCAGTATTTCCTCGCGATCGATCCTCAGGATGAGAAGTACCGCGATGCGTCGGTCCGGTTCTTCATCATCGACAAAGGCCATCCTGATGATCCCTCGTTCGAATTAGAGGCAATCTCGGCACCTGGAATATTTGTAGGCGGGGAGCAATTCGATACCTTCAACCTCATTTTCCCAGCTCTGACGAACACTCCAACGCCGACATCGACGTTCACTGCGACCGCTACTCCCACACCAACCCCGATGGATACCCCGACCGCAACTCCAACTGATACTCCTACACCTACGCCCACTCCTACTGTTACGCCAGAGCCCACTGGTACTCCGACTCCGACTCCGACATCGACTCCCACATTTACTCCTGAGCCGACACGAACCCCTACCCCGACATCTACGTCCACTCCGACTCCGCCAATCATTCCAGACACGCCCACTCCGACTCCGTTGTCTCGACCCGCCTCTCCCGAACCTACTGCCGAGCTTGAGCCTGATGGTGATGATAGTGGCGGGTTCTGCAACGCGACACCCGCCTCGTCAGGTTCTATGGAGGCATCGGTCCCGTTTGGACTGGCTCTGATCCTAGCAACAGCGGCATGGCGATATGGCCGTACCAGAAGCTACAACACACAACATGGAAAGCAGCAAACATGAATCCCCTCTTTGGACCTCGTTCGGTTAAAGATAAAAATCATTCACGCATCGATGAGGCTGTCGGTCTTGCTCCCGAGATCCATTCTGAGAACCGCCGTAGAGATCGCCGTTCTTCGACGATAGTGGGACTGAAGTCCGTCATCACTGCCATTGCGCTGGTTTCGGGCGTGATCGCCGCCGGGATCGCGAGTTCAGTCGCGTTTAGCGGCGACAACGTTCATGCCCAACTGCCGCCGGTGCTTTCTGCAATCGTTTTCAATGGCCAAGTGACCGTAAACGGGGCACAGCCGTCAGAGTCGGGGTTGAAGATTACAGCGCGAGTCGGCGATTGGGAATCGGCACCGGTCATTATCGGCTCCCGGCCCGATCAGCCGTACAACTACTACGATTTGATCGTCGATCCTCCGGCAGAGCTCCTCGGATCCGAGGTGCAGTTCTGGTTGGGCGGACAAGTGAAATCATCTGCCACGAGCTACTATGCGTTGGTCAACAACGACACCGGCGAAGTGTGCATTGACTGCGCGATTAACTTGCCGCAGTTCAGGAGGTTGGACCTAGATTTTGCTTCAGAGCCGGTTCCGACGGCTGTACCTACCAATACGCCAGAGCCTGCGCCAATCACGATTTCGCCCGGGTTCTTCTCCGGATCTGCCCGATCCGGCACAGACCTTGTGCCTGACGGCTTCGAGATATTCGCTTTCGTCGGCGACGATTTCAAGACGGCGTCTGTTTTCGTGGTAAATGGCGAGTACTTCTTGTCCATCGATCCGAAGTTGCCGAAATACGAAGGTACTGAAGTCCGTTTCTTCATCGTCGACATGCACAATCCCGATAATCCATCCGCCAATCTCCCATCAGTCTCGGCAAACGGAGTTTTCGTGGCTGGGGAACACTTCGAGAGTTTCCACATTTCTTTCCCGCCGTTGTCGGCCGCTCCTACCCCGGTCCCCACAAACACACCCGTTCCTACCAACACTCCAGTGCCGACAAATACCCCTGTACCTACTGACACTCCGACGCCAGTTCCGACCGATACTCCGGTGCCGACAAACACACCAGTCCCTACCGACACACCAGTGCCGACAAACACACCAGTCCCTACCGACACTCCGACACCGGTTCCGACTGATACGCCGGTTCCGACATCGACTCACACACCAGTTCCTACTGACACTCCAGTGCCGACAAATACCCCTGAGCCCACTCAGCCGCCCCCGACTGAGGAGCCCATTGCTATGTCAGAAGCAGAGGAAGAAAGTGGAGGCGGTTTCTGCAACGCAGTTCCTGGATCATCCGGAGCTTCCGAGGCGACGATGCCAGCTGCACTAGCCTTGTTGCTAGCATTGGCGACCTGGCGAGTCGGTCGACGCAGAGCAGTCAGATAGTCAGGTGTCGAATCCGCGATAACTCACCGTTGCTTGAGGTTTTGACATAACATCTTCATTCCCATGAATGAAGCCCGCGCCTCCACTTGATGCGGCAAAGGTGTTTACCGCGGCTTGAGAACCACTAATCGACGGTCCTCAGGCAACGAGGCTCTCGAGACGTTGATGCGTGTCCGGGGTTCGGCTTGCTGATTTCCGCCTCCAATCTCTCCGAGCAACGAAGTGAGAACCGGGTCCGGCTTGCCGGTTTGGGTGTTCAATCCGTTAGCTACGACAAGGGACGGATCCAAGGAACTGATGGTGTTCGAAATGTCTTTGGCGTTCATCTTTAGTCTCGTGGCATCGAGCAGTAGCACATCTACATGGCCGATAAGTTGAACGGTCCTATTGTCGAGCGTTGACTGAGGTTGCCCGAGGGCGTAGACGGCAATGCCTTCAGCGTCGATTCGATAAGAGGTGACGATGGAACGCGATTCTGGAGTCTCCTTGCCTCGCAGAGCAATCCCTCTTAATCCAAGATCACCCAACTCATACTCGCCTGGTCGGTTTATCGATGTTGTTCCGCTATTGCCCGAAGAGCTTTGGAAAGAAGGGCCTTGAAAAGAGCTGTATAAAACGGCTGTAACCACAGTGTCATCGGCAGCGGAGGTTGCGACGAAATTCGCTTCTTCCTCGTCGGCTGGGTCGCAGATAACTGATCCGGATACCGTCTTAACTAGAAACGCGGACTCGCCATTCAGGAATATTTCCATCGTTCAGGGTCTCCTGTCTTTGCGGGTGACTGTGTGCCGGCCGGGGTTAGGCAAGGCGATGAATCAAGTCTAACGATAGACGGGAAACAGCAGATCGAGCAGCATGATGAAGGCGGGTTTCTTAGCTCGGTATGTAGAATCGACGGTTACAAATCTTGCGGGGCCGCCTCAGTTAGTCAACGGAGTGCATAATTGGTGCAATCCGCAGATTGTTTCACCTTCAAAGGAATACCGAAGTCGCGACATGGCACTGCCAGAGCGTCAGAGCGCAATACTCACATTCGTCGTTGAGGATTACATCGAGACCGCGAACCCCGTCTCATCAAACGCGGTTGCAGTCGATAGCGGCCTGCGAGTGAGCAGCGCGACGATCCGCAACGAGATGGGCATGTTGAAGGAAGATGGTTATCTGATCAGACCTCACGCCTCGTCCGGCGCGATCCCTTCGGAAAAAGGCTACCGGCACTTCGTCGATTCATTGGGCTTGGGCTTGGAGCCGACTCGAGATTTCGTCGGTTTATTGAACGAACAGATGGATTTCGGGCTCGAAGATATTGATGCTTGGGTTCAGATCGCTTCGCTCGTGGTCGCAGATCTGATCGGCGCGCTCGCATTCATCACTACTCCCAGATCAAGGGCGACTGGTGTAAAGGGAATCGAACTTCTGCGCCTTCAGGATATGTTGGTAATGTTGGTTTTGATCATGCACGAGGCACGGGTCTACAGGCAGTTGATCGAGTTGAACCACGCGCTGACCGATTCGGAACTTGAGATCACACGCAATAAGGTGAATGCACAGTTGTCTGGCAAACGACTGGACCAAGTAGTTGAAATGTCGGAACACAGGTTCTCAGACGTGCCCTTCGAGCGTCAGGTGATGGATGCGACCGTCTCTGTTTTGAGGCGCAACGAACTGGCGCCCGGGGAGCGCTACATGAGCGGTTTCTCCCACTTCATATCCGAGCCTGAAATGGTTGCCGATCCGGAGAGCGGGGCACTGGCTCTTTCCGCGTTGGAGAGCGATGACGCTTTCGCGACTCTGGTGTCGGGCATATCCGACCATCAACAGCCTGTCATCTTCATCGGGTCCGACAATCCTACGCCGGAGTTACAGGGATTCAGTGTGATCATGTGCGGCTACGGGGCCGATGTTGAAGCCAACGGTGTAGTGGGTCTCGTATCGCCTATGCGCACTGCGTACGACCGCTCTATCCCGGTTGTAAACTTCACTGCTGATGCCTTGAACACGCTCGTGAATCGAAGCGCAGGGCTTTAGCCCCATACTTTCGGATCTCTATCTCTACAGAATACGGGCGACAGCTAATCTGATATGAGCGAAAAACGGGACTACTACGAGGTTCTAGAGGTGCCTCGGAATGCCAACGACGAAGAGATCAAGAAGGCGTTCCGAAGACTCGCTCTTCGATACCACCCGGACCGTAATCGAAATGAGGGAGCGGCGGATCGGTTCAAAGAGATCAATGAAGCGTATCAAGTTTTGAGCGATTCTGAGGCTCGCGCTCGGTACAACCAGTTCGGCCATGCAGGTGTGAATGGAAACAGAGGACATGGCTTCGAGGGGTTTGCTGATTTCGGCGGCTTCGGCGATATATTCGAGTCGTTTTTCGGCGGCGCGGCTGGAACTAGAACACAGCGCGGCAGCGATCTCGAGGTCGTGCTAGACGTTTCATTTCGGGATGCTGTGTTCGGAGTCACGCTCGAGACGGATATCCGCAGAAAAGAGACGTGTTCCAGATGCGATGGGAATAGAGGCGAGCCGGGAACTGCGGCATCGACGTGCCGAATCTGCAGAGGTTCAGGTCAGGTGCGTCGGGCGCAGCGCACGCTGTTCGGCAACTTCGAGCAGATAATGGGTTGCCCCGAGTGTCTCGGCGTGGGGAAGGTGGTGAGCAATCCTTGTACCCGTTGCAAGGCATCGGGTGTCTTGAGCGTTACACGCAAGGTATCGATCAACGTGCCCCAAGGCGTGGACGACGGAACGCGAATAGTGATGCGCGGACACGGCGATGTCGGTGAGGTGGGTGGCGATAGCGGCGATCTGTACGTCAGGATTCGAGTCGAGCCTGATCCTATTTTTACCCGCCGCGGCAATGACATCTATATTCGTGCTGAACTGCACGTCGTGAGCGCGATTCTGGGCGGAAAGATCACGGTTCCCACGCTAGACGGAGAGCGGGAGATCAATATTCCAGCGGGAGTGCAAACTGGGCAGCATCTGTTCTTGCCGGAATTAGGCGTGCCTGTACTGCGCGGAAATGGGATCAGAGGAGATCAAATCGTTCAGATCGCAGTCGTTACGCCCCGCAATCTAACCTCCGCGCAAGAGCGCATCATCAGGAAGTTCGCAGATGCGGTAGTTGCGAAGGATAGATCGGCACTAGATCCGGTTATCGTTCGCAACGACTTGTCCGGCAATGCGAAGAACGAACGCGTCGGCGGGATCTGGGGCTGGTTGAAAGATGCCTTCATCGGCGGATGAAGCCCCTGCATCTTGAGGCAGTTCAAACACGACGGTCACTGTCTATCAAATTGAAAAGTGTCTCAGCGCAAAGGTGATCGAGCTTCTTGGCTCGAGATAAGCGTTGTCGTTCCGGCAGAGTATGCGGAGCCGGTTACACACCTTTTCTCTAAGCACGGTGATGGCCGCGTCTTCGTGGAGCAGCGCGGAGATTGGGACATCGATGATCCACATTCTTCGGTCGAAGAGGAAGATGTCACCGTTTACGGCTATCTGCTAAAAGATGCTTCGATGAGTCATCGAAGAACGATGATCGATGTCGGGATAGCACTGATGGGTGCCTTGACTCCGATAGCATCGATTTCAGAGCGCGATGTGGATGAAACCGAATGGCAGCATCAGACGTTCCCGTCGATTCGTGTCGGCAAACGGATGTTGATCGCTCCTCTAGATGAAGATGCGGGTGCGGAGCCTGACAATTCCGAAGTCCCAGATGGCGAAGCACGGATATATCTGATGCCTGGATTGGCTTTCGGAACCGGCAACCACCCGACTACTAGGATGTGTATGGAACAGATTGAAGAGGATCTCACCGGCAGTGCAGGTTCAATCCGCACTGTTGCAGATGTGGGTTGTGGATCTGGAGTATTGTCGATAGCTGCTCTGAAGTTCGGAGCGAGGAGAGCTTGGTGCTTGGACATCGATGACACGGCGGTCCGCGCGGCGGCTCGCAATCTGCAAATGTCTGGCGTAGAGGATAGAGCGTCGGTGGCACGAGGGACGTTGCCACACGCTGATTTGCCGAATGAGGGTTGCGATTTGGTGTTGGCGAACATCACGAGCCGTGTCATCGTTGACATAGCTGATGATCTGGTCGCTGCCGCTAAGAGCGGCGGAGTGATTATCGTGTCTGGCATATTGGCGGATAAGCGTGACGAGCTATTGGCGTCTTTTGATTCAGAAAAGGTCGAGTTGACGAAATTGCGTCAGCAAGGCGATTGGCTGATGTTTCGTTTCTTGAAGTTTGACTGAATACGCGATCGATGCCGATGCACCGTTTCTACTTCCCCAATGACGAGTTGTCGAACCGTTCCGAGGGCGACGTGATGCTACTCCCAGAGAGCCTTTATCACCAAGTTGGAAATGTGCTCAGGATGAGGCGCGGCGGATCATTGGTATTGTTCAACGGTGACGGGAGCGAATGGATTGTAGAGATTGAGAAGAATGTCAAAGGACGGCAACGCTCCGGTGTGGCAGTGAAGTTGATGGCGAGAACCTTCCCGGATGTGGAACTCCCGATATCGGTGACGATGGCTATGGCGCTGACGAGATCTGACCGATATGAGTTGGCGATTGCCAAATGCACTGAACTCGGAGCTGCACAGTTCATCCCGCTAGAGACTGAACGGGTTCAAGGAGGCGATAGGACGGTCAGTGATCGTCGCCGCGAGAGATGGTTGAGAATAGCGATCGAGGCCACTGAGTTGTCAGGCCGTGTCGTTCCTCCTGTTATCACTTCTCCGATTCGCTTGGACGAAGCACTGACGGACTTATTCTCGACCGATACACCTACATTCTTTCTATGGGAAAGGACAGACCAGCCGGTACTGCTCGAATCACTTCGTTCATCGATGGATCTGGTGACGAATACGCGTTCAGTCGCGCTGGTGATCGGCCCCGTTGGCGGTTTCACATCGGACGAGGCTCGTCTCGCATCGAGTCGCGGCGCTTGCGAAGCAAGTTTGGGCAAGCTGATTCTGAGGACCGAGACCGCAGCGATCTCAGCGATGTCGGTCGTGGCGCAACTATGGAGTTGAGAGTCGGGCTCTCTTATCCTGCGACTGAGACCTTTGCATAAATCAGCCATTGCAGTGCAGATAGCTAATGCGCCCATATTTAAGAGGTGGTAGATAATTGAGGCATGAGTCCACACACGACAAGGATTTCGGCACGGCGTCTTAGGCTGATGAAGTCGCGCGGCGAGATCATACCCATGATCACCGCCTACGACTACACGCAGGCAAAGCTAGTCGATACGGCAGGAATACCAGCCATCTTGGTAGGCGACAGCCTAGGAAACGTCGTGCTCGGACACGAATCGACGATACCGGTCACAGTCGATGACATGTGTCGCGCCATCGCTGCAGTGGTCAGGGGATCGGATCGGGCACACATCATCGGTGATATGCCTTTCATGAGCTATCAGACGTGTAATGCCGATGCGATGCGTAACGCGGCCCGCTTGATGCAAGAAGGCGGAGCCCAATCCGTCAAACTCGAGGGCGGAGTCGCCGTTGAAACGATTATGCGGAAACTCGTCGAAGCTGGAATCCCGGTCATGGGACACATCGGATTCACCCCGCAATCCCTGCACGGCTTCGGCGGTTACCGAGTCCAAGGGCGAGGCGATTCGGCGCAGCGCGTTATCGAGGATGCCATTGCTGTTGAACGAGCCGGCGCATACTCAGTTGTTCTCGAACTGATGCCCGCTGAACTCGCAAAGCAGATAACCGAGCAACTGTCCATCCCCACTATCGGAATCGGAGCCGGCCCTCACTGCGACGGCCAAGTGCAGGTTTTCCACGACCTGATGGGCATGGACCCGGACTTCAAACCCAAGCACTCCGGCGACTATGCAGATCTGGCTACGATCATCAAAGATGCGGCGAGCCGATACGCGGATGACGTGCGTGAACGAAACTTCCCCACCGACGCTCACTCGTTCTAATACTTGGCTCTTACAAACTAACAACACCCAAGCTAGCGAACTAACGAACAGTCAACTTAAAAGGAGCCGTGAAATGATCTATGAGCTGCGAATCTACGAATGCTACGGAGGGAAGCTCCCCGACCTGAACGCCCGATTCGCTAACCATACTATGACGCTCTTCGAGAAGCATGGCATCAAAAACATCGGCTACTGGACCCACGATGTCGGACCCAGTAACAACCAGCTCGTCTATCTAGTCGCTTTCGAGGACTACAACCAGCGCGCCGAAGCGTGGGCTAATTTCCGTGATGACCCCGAGTGGCAGCGAGTATTCGAAGAGTCGCACGCCGACGGAATCATCGTCAGAAACATCGAGAACCGCCTCCTCACGCCCACTGATTACTCTCCGTTGCAATGACGAGCGCATTGATCGCTAGAGACCCTGACGGTTAAACTCGCGCATCATTGCTCGCAAACACCTTAAAATACGTAATGCGGCAAACATCGTAACGCCGTGGAGATGAATTCTTGACCGGAGACGCTGATGCCCAACATGAAAAAACTGTCTAAACTGTCCGGCCAAGCGGCTATCGTCGGTGTCGCCGAATCGGATCAAATAGGCAACGTGCCCGACAAGTCGCCTCTCGCGCTGCATGCTGAAGCAGCGATAAACGCGCTGGACGATGCAGGTTTGACTCTTGATGATGTCGACGGTCTCATGACGGCGGGATGGTCTACGTTGGATGTGGCAGAATATCTAGGCATTCATCCTCGATTCACAGACAGCACATCCGTCGGCGGATCGTCGTTCGTCATTCATGTGGCGCATGCGCTTGCCGCCGTGGCGGCGGGTTACTGTGAAGTAGCTCTCATCACCCACGGACAATCTGGCCGATCGGATCGAGCGCGTTCAGAGGTAAACCTCGGAACTCCCCAGAGCCAGTACGAGAGACCCTACGGAATAATCGGCCCGCCGGCTTCGTACGCCATGGCTTGCAACCGATACATGCACCGGTACGGCGAGGATCGAACTAGGCAGGCACTGGCTGAGATCGCTGTAGCGACCCGAAAGTGGGCCAACCTCAACCCGCGTGCCTACTTCCAAGACAGACCCGCGACATTTGACGACTATCACGACTCTAGATGGATCGTCTGGCCATTCCATCTTCTCGACTGCTGTCTCGTGACCGATGCCGGAGCGGCAATAGTCGTAACTACGCCAGAACGCGCCGAAGACTGCGCCAAGGGTGCAGTGACGATACTAGGCGCGGCAGAAGGTCACGATCATTCGATGATCTCACAGATGCCCGATCTGACACGCGCATTCGGCAGACACACCGGAGAACAAGCGCTCCAGATGGCTGGTGTTTCCCACTCGGACCTGGATCTGATGATGATCTACGATTCCTTTACGTACACCGTCCTAGTTTCGCTTGAGAATCTCGGGTTCTGCGCTCCGGGAGAGGGGGCCGACCTCGTCGCTGATCAGCGAACCGCTCCGGGCGGTGATTTCCCCGTCAACACCAGCGGCGGGGGGCTTTCATACACACATCCCGGCATGTACGGCATCTTCACGGTCGTCGAAGCTGTGCGCCAGCTGAGGGGCGAAACTGGAGAGCGACAACTCGACAAGTGCGATCTCGCAGTCGCACACGGCACCGGCGGGTACCTGTCATCCACCGGGACGGTGATACTTTCTCGGCACTAGCCGAAACATCATCCAAGGTCAGTGCCGATATCGATGTCGGAATGAGAAGGTGGGGCACAGACTTACATGGCGACACTGTCATCCGGCATAACGGAAGATATAGGGTTGAGCGTTGACTTGGAGTGCAACGTGCATTGAGATGAAGAGGATGATTAAACTGGCGATCTCTTGATGTCTTGATCGTCCAAGGCTATTGCGGCATAGCTCTCCATGACAATCAGTAGCCACGGTGAAAATACTGATCCCTTGCCTGACGGCGATCCGGATCGGCTTCGCCGACTGAGCGTCGATGACATCTTCCACTTGGGTTCGTTCGCTCTGTGGGCCGGTCCTATTCTGGCGTTCCTTGTTGTGCTCTTGGTCATTCAGGATTACGCAGGAGAGACGGTAGACGCTGCCGATCGAGCTAGTCCCAGATTCAGGTCCAGAGATCATGTGCATTACTCCTATGCCGCGAACATCATAGTGATGCTGTACTCCACACTCTCCTACGCATCGTGGGCGACGTTCCTTCGGCTTCGCAACGTCCGACATGCCGAGCTATACGCAGTCACCGGTTGGCTACTTGCGAGAGTCGTCTGGTGGTTGACACTGCCGATCTTCGGGCACGTGTTCATGCAGATCTACGCTGATCGATTGCATATGTTCGGAGGAGGGTGGGGGATACTAGCCGTGTCGCTCTTGGCAGCAGCCGGTGCCCTAAGGGCGATCGCTGCCGCTTACAAAGGCGAAACGACGACGCGCGTATGGAGTAACCTAGGGCGTGTTAACACTAGCGTGTGGATCTGTGCTACGCTTTCCGCATGGAAATCACAGAATCTCAATACGAACGCATAGCTCCGTACCTGCCTGTGCAGCGCGGCAACGTCAGCGTCCCGAACCTCCAGGTTCTGAACGCGATCCTGTATGTGGCCGAGCACGGCTGCAAGTGGCGCGGGCTGCCGGCCCGGTTCGGCAACTGGCACACGATCTATACCCGCATGAACCGCTGGTCGAAGAAGGGGGTTCTAGACCGGGTGTTCGAACACCTTCAGAGAGAACAGATAGTGCGTGTCAAGCTGGAGGCGGTCTCTTTGGACAGCACCATCGTCAAGGTGCATCCGGACGGGACGGGGGCCTTAAAAAAAACGGACCCCAGTCGATCGGGAAGTCCCGGGGCGGTTGGACCACCAAGATTCATATGGCTGCCGCGGATGCTCGGACGGCCGTGACGTTCTCCCTGTCGCCGGGACAGGCGCACGACGCGCCGGAGGGTCGCCGGCTGCTCGAACGCCTCGGCCCGCAGCTCGGAAGCCCGCGGCTGCTGATGGATCGGGCATACGAGGGCGACGAGAGCCGCCAGCTGGCGCTGGACCTGGGCTTCGTCCCCGTGGTTCCGCCGCGCCGGAGCCGGATCGATCCGTGGGAGTACGACCGCGAGATGTACAAGCGGCGCAACGAGATCGAGCGGCTGTTCCGCCGGCTGAAGGGCTTCCGACGCATCTTCTCACGCTTCGAGAAGCTGGACGTGATCTTCACCGGGTTCATCATGTTCGCACTCATAACAGAGGCATTGCGCCAGTGTTAACACGCCCTAGTCCTCGCAGCACCCTTCGCCGCGATGGGCATGATCACGCTGAACATCTCGAATGTAGCAGCTTGGGCAGTCACGATCATCGCCGTCGAGGTCACCGCGCCATCGTTTTTCGCACTCGCGTCGCTCATCCATGGTGCTAGGGCGCGTGCGAAACGCACTTGGGCAGGTGCTCGACCGCCTCTCTCTTTGCTAGAACGCTTGAAGCGCTTCGCAGCAATCATCGCACTCACAGGCACCTTGATCGCAGTTGTCTCAGCTGCCGACTTCGCATGGGAGTTGACGGACCAGGAGTACAGTACTTGGGGACTGCTTGTCAACTGGGTCATCATCGCCATCGCGACGGCCAGCGTGTATGTCTCTGTGGTTCGGGCGTTTGGGAAGGAACGGGCGAGGAAGTGGGCGGCAGCGACGGGCATGATTTCGATCGGCATCGTCTTGTTGCCGCCAGTGATCTTTCAGGCACCCGACCAATTGAAGCCTGACGCGTGGTTCGAAGGGATGGTTGTAGGCGATTGGTACGTTCGTCTAGTGCTATCACGAATCAACTGTGAGATAGTTTCGCCATGCGGTATCGCGTTAATGCTCTTGATCCTCGTAGCGAGCCTCGGATTGGGCTTCTTACGAAGCGCGCGTCCATTCATGGCTGCGTCAGCCTTGCCGGCCCTGTTCTTCTTCTCACTGGCAAAACCCCCTCTCACGTCGCCGCCACATCAACTCGACCTCGTCTATTGGGCCGAACCCGCCATCGTGCTCATCGCCGTTTGTGCAATTATTTTCGTAGTGTTCGGAGAAGGCGGAGGTCATTCGAAGCGAGAGTATCCGACGAGCGCAACGGCAGACGCGTAGAATCAACACCTACGAGTAAGCAGCCATCAGATGCGGCGACTCATGATCACCCATCCGCCGAGATAGAGCGAAGGACAGACAAGATGAGTGCAGCTAATACGGAACGCCTACTGCCGGTTGCTCAACCGGAATCAGACCGTTACTGGGAGGGTGCTCGAAACGGCGAACTGTGGCTCCAACGAGACAAGGCGAGCGGAGAGTTTCAGTTCTATCCCCGAGGGTTCAGTCTCGCCACGCCAGGCGGCGAGATCGAGTGGGTGAAGGCATCTGGCAGGGGAACATTGCACACTTTCAGCATTGTGCACGTGCCTCCGCATCCATCATTCGCCTCCGATGTGCCGTACATCGCCGCGATAGTGGAGCTCGAAGAAGGCCCGAAGATGGCATCGAACATCGTCGGTGTAGATCCATATCCCGCCAATCTCGAGATCGGAATGCCCGTCAAGGTCGTCTTCACGAAGCTTAACGACGAGTACACACTGCCCAACTTTACGCCGGCTTGATCCCTCGAAATAGGGATCGACCGTAATGAACGTTGCTTGCAGCGCTGATTCGTCGCAATTGCTAGTGCCTGCGAATATCGAAGCAGGACTCTTCGATCAGCATCTACCTGAAAACATCGAATTGCCCAAGTAACCGTTATGAACAAACATTTCCTATATTCCCGCGACCTCGCGCCTGAAGAGATAACTCCCTTGCTAAATCGCGCGATCGATTTGAAGTCCGGAGCCAAAAGCGATGCTTTGGCGGGCGCGACGGTGGCACTCATCTTTGAGAAACCGTCGCTTCGGACCAAGCTCTCATTCTGGATCGGTGCCGAGAAGATGGGGGGCAGCCCTCTCTACTTTTCACCTGAAGAGGTCGGACTCGGCAAGCGCGAGCCGGTGGCTGATATCGCCCAAGTGGTGGCTAGGATGGCTGACATCGCCATCATCAGGACTTTCGGGCAGTCGACGCTCGACGAATTTGCCGACAACTCATCGATACCAGTCATCAACGCTCTAACCGATGAAGAGCACCCTTGCCAAGCTCTCGCCGACTTGCAGACGATGCTTGAGTGCAGAGGATATTTTGACGGTCTTCGTGTTGCATTCGTGGGCGACGGAAACAACGTCGCATCCAGTCTCGCATACGGAGTGTCCGGCGTGGGCGGCACGTTCTTGGTCGCCTCGCCAAACGGATACGACCTACCGCTCCACGTTCGCCAAGGTACCGCCAGGTACTCGTTGCAGAATGGAGCGTCAGGTAGCGTGATTCAAACCCGCAATCCGATAGATGCCGTGCAATTGGCCGACTTCGTCTACACTGACGTGTGGACCAGCATGGGACAAGAGACGGAGACTTTGGAGCGACTCGCCGCATTCGAGGGCTACCAAGTGAACCCGGAGTTGATGTCCAGAGCGAAGCCGCAAGCCAAGTTCATGCACGACATGCCGGCCCATCCCGGTGAAGAGGTTTCTGAGGACATGCTCTCTCATCCCTCTTCAGTGGTATACCAGCAGGCAGAGAATCGCATGTGGGCTCAGATGGCGCTGATGGAGAAGATCGTAAGTCGCTGATCGCTGCCTATCGATTCGTGCACGAACGCGTTGCCGACCTAGCGTTGAATGAATTTACTGACCGCCATGCCACTCCCAGTGATCGCAATAATAGGCAGGCCAAATGTCGGCAAGTCGACGCTGTTCAACCGTTTGTCGGGGAGGCGAATCGCCATTGTAAGCGATATCCCTGGCACTACTAGAGACCGAGTGTCTGTCGACGCGGAGTGGGATGATCGCCGATTCCTGCTCATCGACACCGCAGGCATCGAGGACAGACCGACGGCCGAGGTGGCGCTCTGGGAGGAAGTTCGCCGCCAGACGGAACGCGCGCTTGAAAATGCAGATGTCGGAATTCTGACCGTCGACATCTCCGAAGGGCTGACCGCGACCGACCATGATGCTGCGCAGCTGGCACGTAGGTCAGGCATCCCGATGATCCTGGCCGCCAACAAGGCCGACAATCGCGGGCGGCTTGCCGATCTGTACGTGTTTAACGAACTTGGCTTCGGCGATGCCCTCCCCATCAGCGCCTACCACAGCACCGGGATCGATGAGTTGATGGGCCTCGTCTTTGATCACTTCCCCCGCAACTATGATCTCGAAGAGAATCCCGATGCCATCAAAGTGGCTATCGCGGGCCGTCCGAACGTCGGCAAATCGGCACTCTTCAACGTTCTCACCGGCGAGGAACGCGCCATAGTAAGTCCGATACCTGGAACCACGCGAGACACTATCGACTCGCTATATACCTATAACGGCTCTAAACTGCTGTTCCTAGACACAGCAGGTCTGCGCCGACGAGGCAAGCCCGAGAAGGGAATCGAGAAGTACAGCGCCATTCGAACCATCGGCGCAATTGAGCAGTCTCATGTCGCGATCATCGTGTTGGATGCTACCGAATTCGTCACTGCCCAAGACACCCACATCGGAGGCTTCGCCGATAACGCCAACCGCGCTGGGATCGTGGTCATCAACAAGTGGGACCTCTCAGACGAGGCCGAAATCGATCATCATGCCGCAGTTGCAGAGGTGAAAGACCGGTTCAAGTTCATTCCCGGTGCGCACATCATCTTCACATCGGCCCTGACCGGCGACGGAGTAGATGAGATCCCGAAAGCCGTCACCGAAACGTTTCGCCAATACAGTCAAACAGTTGATCGTTCGGAGCTGTCGCGCGCGTGGTTCCAAGCATTAGGTGATCGTCCTCTTCCCGGGCGTGGAACCAGGCGCTCCAGAATACAAGGCATCGAGCAGGTCGGAATTCGCCCGCCGACATTCGTGGTAACCTGCAAGCATCCTGAGTTGATACATTTTTCGTATAAGCGATATCTGGAGAATAGATTGCGGGCGAGCTTTGGATTTGATGGTAGCCCGCTTAGGATGATCTATCGAAGCGGCGGCGGTCGGAGCGATGAATGATACGCTCGAATGGGTGGTAGTCATTCCGGTCGCGTATCTCATCGGAGCTATTCCCAACGGAATATGGGTGTGCCGATTGTGGCGAGGAATCGATATTCGCCAATACGGCAGCGGTGGCAGCGGAGCTACGAACGTGCTCCGCACTCTTGGCAAACCTGCTGCCGCCATAGTGCTGATCCTAGACTTCGCGAAGGGCTCACTAACGGTCCTGATCGCTATGTGGATCGCTCGAGAAAACTACCTTTTGGCCGCCCTTGCGGGTGCCATAGCCGTAGCCGGACATACCTGGCCCGTATACGTGGGCTTCAAAGGCGGTAAAGGAATCGCCACTGGATGGGGTGCTCTGCTGGTTCTTTCTCCCATCGCGAGCGCAGCTACGATCATCGGACTAGCCATTGCGCTTGCCACTAGATACGTCTCGCTAGGCTCGATTATCGGTGCCGGTGCCGGCGTGGGTACACTCGTGGCACTCTCCATCATCGGCATAGAACCGATCGAGTACATCGCTTTCGTCGTCCCTGTGATCGCCTTCATCTTATTCAGTCACATAGGCAACATAAGAAGACTGCTCGAAGGGCGCGAACGGAGATTAGAAGCGAGGTCCAGACCCGAACGCGCTTCCTCTGACGGACCGGGAGTTTGAAACCATCTCCGATATCGGAATAATCGGGACCGGCGCGTGGGGTACCGCCCTTGGCGTTCTTCTAGCGGGGAATGGTCATCGAGTTCGGATGTTGGCACGAACTGATGAAAGGGCTCGAACATTATCGCAAGATCGGCAAAACGAGCGGTATCTCGCTGGGACCGAATTCCCGGCACGATTGACTGTCCACTCGGATCCAGCCGTCGCGATGTCAAAAGTCGACTTCGCAATTATCGCAGTCCCTTCCACGTCGATGCGTATGACGCTCGATTTACATGGGCCTGACATCCCTGATGAAGCGATAATCGTCTCGGCGACAAAAGGGCTGGAGATCGAGACAGGGATGCGGATGAGCGAAGTGATCGTCGAGTCAATCTTCCAATCACGCGATGCCTCTCCTGATTCGGTGAACTCACGAGTATGCGTCCTATCGGGACCAAATCTGGCGGTCGAGATCGCCTCGGGACTGCCCGCGCTGGCAACTGCCGCGTCTTCATCGATCAACACCGCAGAATCGGTTCAAAACCTCTTGAGCAGCGGACGATTCCGCGTCTACACGTCTACCGACATCATAGGAGTGGAGCTTGGCGGTACCCTCAAGAACATCATCGCCATCGGTGCCGGTTTCATCGATGGGTCCAACCTCGGATCGAATATCAAAGCCGCATACGTCACTAGGGGGCTCCATGAGATCACCCGTCTGGGAGTCGCTATGGGAGCCGATGCGACCACCTTCGCTGGACTGAGTGGCGCAGGCGATATGCTCACAACTTGCTACAGCTCGCTCAGCCGAAACTACCGTCTCGGCTACAAACTATCCGAGGGTAAGTCGCTCTCAAATGCGTTGTCCGAACTTGGCCAGACAGCGGAAGGCGTGCCCACTACCCAAGCCGCTTTCCGCCTCGCTAGACGCCTTGACATCGAGATGCCACTGACGGAGACGACACACAGCGTCCTATTCGAAGGAGTACCGCCTGCCGAGGCGATGGCGACTCTCATGGCACGCGAGCTGCAACGCGAAGCACTGTTGTGACAGTCCAAGGTGAGGTGTTGCTATGCGCCTTTGCCAAAATATAATGTAAGGTTACGCGCTATCGCTTGATGCGGTCACACAGGCAGACGAAGATGACGACGCAAGAGAAAGAGCAGTTGCTTAGCGACCTGGCCACTCAGTGGGAAGGTATCGGTGACCATTGGAGCCGAATTCCTCAGGATGAGCCGTTGCCAGACACTCCCGAGATCATCGATCTTATGACGGAGCTTGTACTGACGCTGCACGGGCCGGCGTTGAAAGAGTTGGAGAAGCACTGACATCCCGGCACAGTGCAGTCGATTTTGCGAAGCCCCTCTAAGAGGGGCTTATTTTTTTGATTGACGTGAACACTAAAGATTTACGACAATGGCGCAACACATCTCAGTTTGGTACCCGGACGTGGACTTCGTAGAAAGCCGACTTGTCCGCTTGGTCCCCGTTCTGTTCCCCGAGTACGACGAAGGAGTGCCTAACTTCCAGTACCTCGGTGGTCAAAGAGGTAGGGCACTGCTCGAATCAGCCTTGGCTCAGCCTCGTCAGTCCTTTGGCGGTGAGGACCTCTACCCGTCCCTGTCTGCCAAAGCCGCTGCGTTGATTTGGTCGATCACCAATAATCACCCTTACATTGATGGCAACAAACGAGCGGCGTTGACCACTGCTACATTCTTTTTGGGCATGAATCATCGCATTGTAGTCGCCGCGCAGTCCGAGCAAGTCTTGCTTTGCCTTAAAGTCGCCTCAGGCGGTGCGGGAATCGACAGAGATTACGTAATCAGATGGCTCGAATCACATTCAGTGAGTATCTCGGATTTTCCGAAGCCCGAAGTACAAGCGCGCTTAAGGGATTTCTCGGTGGAGGAACTGAGAGCCTTTTTGAGGTTCTCCTCGATAATCGTCCAGATATTGACAGAACTTGAGGAGCATCTCAACGCCAAGCCAAGCGGTTATCCTTAATCGATCCGAAGCTGCCTCAGGCGCGGGTCGAACCAGTCGCGCAGCCAGTCGCCGAGGAAATTGAAGCCCATCACGACTAGGAATATCGCCAGTCCGGGAAGGGCGCTGATCCACCAAGCGTCTTTGAGGTGCTGACGTCCGTCTGAAACCATGATCCCCCACGCAGGGGTGTCGGGCGGAACTCCCACTCCCAAGAAACTCAGAGTCGACTCCGTCAGGATGAGCGATCCGACTCTCAGACTTCCGATCACCAAGATAGAACCAGTCACGCCCGGCAATATATGCCGGAAAAGAATCCTCGTCTCCGAGGCGCCGAAAACCCTCGCGCAATTCACATAGTCAGACTCCCGTAGAGTCAGCGTCTCGGCACGGACTACCCGCGCGAAGTTATCCCAGCCGAAAAGGATCAATAGCACGATGATCAGCTCCAGACTTTGGCCGAACACCCCCACGATGACCAAAGCTATCAGCAGAAACGGCATCGCCAGTGTGAAATCCACAGCGCGCATGGCCATCTGATCTACCCAGCCTCCGCGATATCCGGCGATCAACCCGATCAAAGTTCCGCCGATGCCTCCGCCCAGCAACACGGCTCCAGAGATGATGGTAGATACCCGAGCACCGTGAATCAACCGGCTCAAGATGTCTCTGCCTTGGTGATCGGTTCCTAGTGGATGCTCAGGTACATTGCCTTCAATGAACATCGGTGGAATCTTTACCGATCGAATGTTGCCTCTGCCCGGGTCGTGAGGCGATAGCTGCGGCGCAAATGCGGCGCAAGTGACCAGCAATACGAAAATCGCCGCCGGCACCAACGGATAGCGACGAATGATGCCCCAGATCAATCTCAATACCGCGCCAACCCCCATTCGTCGGGATTCTGCAGCTGTAACTCGTTCTAGAGCGGGTTGAGATTGCTCCCGGTCCTGGTATCCTGCTTCGATCGACATTGGTCGGAGTATTACCTACCGTATCGTCAGGAGATCCGGATCCTCGGATCCAGCTGGGCGTAAAGAACGTCGACGATCAGGTTGATCAATATGTAGAACGCCCCGAACATCAATACGATCGATGACAACACGGGGAAGTCGTTGTTCTTTATCGATTCCACTGCTAAGCCTCCCACTCCGGGCCAGCCAAACACCGTTTCCACGACTACCGAGCCGGTGAGAAATGCTGCGAGTATCAGTGCCGCTACAGTCAACGGAGGAATGAGCGCGTTGCGAAACGCGTGATACCAGATGACTCTGTTGTTTGCGACGCCCTTCGCCCGTGCGAGCTTGATGTACTCGCTGTCGAGGATGTTCAGCATCGCACCACGAGTTATGCGCAGCAGACCGGCGGCAGGAAGCCAACCCAAGGCTGCCGCTGGCAATATCAGAAGCCGGTAGTCCATCTCCTCGCCGCGCACTATTGGCAGCCACTGGAGCTTCTCTACGAATATAAGGATCATCATGATCCCGATCCAGAACACGGGCAGTGACTGTCCAAAGAGTGCAAAGGTGCGAGCGACGTAGTCGGCAAAGGTACCGCGCTTCAATGCGGAGAAGATCCCCAACGGGATTCCGATGATCAAAGCCACCAAGAATGCTATGCCTCCCAGTTGCAGTGAGTTGGGGACGCGCTCAGTGATAAGTCGGATGCTGGGGACATCATAGTACAGCGATTGACCGAAATCGAACTGCAACGCGTCCCAGATCCAGACTAGATACTGGACGTACAGTGGCTCGTTGAGCCCCATTCGCTCGCCCCATGCGTCCCAAGCCTCCGGCGTGGCGTACTCATCTAGGTAGATGTTTCTCGGATCGCCGTGAGCCCGCGACAGGGCAAAGATCACGACGCTGATCAGAGCGACGATCAATACTCCATACAGGATTCGATATCCGACCAGTTTCAGCATCTAGCTATCAGTTCCAACTATGCTGCACGAGGCGCAATGACGCAACGATACTCCATTTCGTTCCCAAGCTCTCCGTCGGGGCTTCGTGTGCATTGATCCTCACACACACCCGATGTTCAATAGATCGAGGCTGCGCGAGGATCAATTTCCACGAGGCATGCTGTTTTAGGGAGCCAACACGATCGAATCTAAGCCGTTCAGTCCGCCAAACGTCTCGGTGTAAGGGATCCACTCCGTTATCTTGGGGGAGACGGCGTAGAGCTGGCTCTGCCTCACCATAGACATCACCAAGGACCGCTCGGCTAGCCAATCGGTGAGTAAGATATTGTTCTCTACCCTTTTCTGTGCGTCCGTCTCGATCAAGTTCGCCCAGTATGTCTTCTCCAAGATATCGTTGGGTAGCTCGATGCCGCGGTTGGCACCGCCCTTGGCAGCCGACATCAACCTGCCCTTCGGCTCATCGAAGTAGCCGAGGTTCATGTGGTGGTAGAGCGGTATGTCTATGGTCCTTCCGATCAAAGTCGGTCGGCGCGCCGAGTAGGCGGTGGCCTCGATCTGCACATTGAGGTTGAGGTTGTTCGCCCACTGAAGCACTGCTGCTTCGGCGATGTCATAGGGCAGCGAACCGGAGTCGGGTGTGAGCCAGACGGGCATATCGAAGCCTTCCGCGACACCTGCCTCTGCCATCAAAGCCTGTGCAGCTTCAGGATCGAACGGCACCAGCCACTCATCTTTCCAGATCGGATCGTTCTCCGTAAACCCGGTGAAGGTGTAGTGCGGCGGGTACAGGCCCTGTCCGATCACCTCGTTAATGGCGGCACGGTCCACTGCCATGCTCAACGCGCGCCGGAACTTGTCTGCCCTCTCCATCGACGCAGGATCATCGGGATCTCCGATCCAGGGATGATCCGCGTCCGCAATCAAACCCTCGCGAGGGAAGATGTTTTCGCCTGTGATGGGATCGGATTTCTGCCAGAAGTTCCCGCCCATGTAGATGTGCAACGTTTGACCTTCGCCCAACGGTTGAACTCTCGCGCCTTCAACTTGAGAAACCGCGTCTAGGACAAACTGCGCTGACAGCACGGTTATGTGCACCTCGCCTGCGACGAAAGCCGCGACTCGAGTTGCCGGCTCAGTGATCTGCACCATGCGAACACCCTCAATCGAAGGGACACGCCGATAGTGTTCGGGGAGTGCCTCGAACTCGATGTAACTTCCGACTTCACCCTCGTTCATCTGGAACGGGCCCTGGCCAATCTTCCGGCCGCCGGTCTCCGGTCCGAGTTCGTCAATCGCTCGTTTCGACGTCGCGGTTAGGGTATTCCGCCATACGTTTGATGTCTCAAGCAGCCAGACTGGACTGAGCGTAGCGTTCTCTTTGACGTTCATCCGAACCGTGTTGGTGTCGATCACGTCCCAAGATCCTTGATACTCGCCCACGAAGCCTGATCGTGAGTTGGTGTTTCCCTCCCTGAGCGCGTCATTGAACGACCATGCCACGTCTTCAGCCGTCAGAGTGCCCCATCCGTGGTGGAACTCGACATCGTCTCGCAGCTTGAAGGTGACGGATCTGCCATCTTCTGCCACTGTCCAACCGGACGCGATGCTGATCGCGGGGTTGAACGCGCCGCGTTGCGGAATTGGCGCGTCATCTGCGTAAATCATCGCGTCGGCGACACCGACGTTGTCACTCGTGTAAGAGTCGTAGGGCGAACTTGTGAACCATCCAGCCCCGACGTCGGGCGATATGACGACCAGTTTGCCGGTCTGCGATACAGGTGCTTCAGCCTCTTTGACCTCTACAGCTTCGACCTCGGTTCCAGCACCGGCTCCGTAAGCCTCCGCGGTCGCCGTCACGACCACGGTTGCAAGAACCTGCTTCTCAACCTCTACTATCTTCTCTGTCTCAACAACGACTGTCTGGACTACAGTCTCACCCTCGACTATCACCTCTTTCTCAACCACGACCGTCTGCACGACGGTCTCGCCGGCGACTTGCACTTCTTTCTCGACGACGACGGTCTGAGGCACGGGCACCTCGACTTGCACTTCCTCCCTTACTACTACGGTCTGAACCACTGTCTCGCCGCCACAAGCGATCACGGTTCCGACCGCAACAATCAGCGCCAAGATTAGAGCCAAATATAGTCTGGACATACATTGTCCTCCTTAATGAATTTCGCTGGTCTGCGCGATTAAAAAGCCTCTGGTTCAATCAGATTTACGCAGTTTACTACATTCGCAACTAGTCATCGGGTAAATCAAAGATTTCGCAACGGACGTGGGAGTCGTCTATAAAAGTGGTGCGTCCATCATCTCTGGATGGACGCACCATTCATTTTTGGTGCGATCAAGCCGCCGGAGAAGTCTCGTCGACCACTCCGCGGCATCTCGACCAGCATCACTCCTGTCTATCTGAGCGTGATGAACTCAGGGTTCGTCGTCGCGTTCGATTCGTTGAAGTACCTGACGACGGTGTCGGCGTCAACCATGCCGAAGTCGGTGTCCTCGAAACCGACCGGCGCGTTGAACGGTATCCCCTCGCGCATCTTCATCTGCACCCGCGTGCCCGCAGGATCGATGTCCCAAGACTCGACGAGATCGGGAGTCATCGGATCGCCGTCCTCGAAGTGGAAGAGATACTCCTCGACCCCGCCCGAAACAGTAGGCGTGCCAGCATATGGACCGATCACCGTACTCACACGACGAACCGCATACACAACCTCAACATCCTCCTCCATCGCCGGAGCACAGCCGGAACGGTCTGATGCACGAGCACCTCGACCACTTTCTCGACTACAACGGTCTGAGGCATGGGCACCGCCGAGATTAAGGCCAAATATATTCTGGACATACATCGTCCCATTAATGAATTCGCTGATCCGCGCGCTAAAGAGTATCTGTTTCAATTAGGGTTACGCAGTTTCCTGTATTTGCAACTCATCATTGGGCAGATCAAAGATTTCGCAACGAACCACGAGCATCGTTGCTCCCAAAGTCGATAATGGCTGAGACGATGTTATCTGTCGACTCCTCCGCTTATCAGCAGTGGAGATACCAGTCCGGATCTTCGAGTGCCTCGTAAACAACGCCGCCCTCGACTTTGGCCGGCATCGGCAGACCCAGCAGGTGGCAAAGCGTCGGCGCCACATCTACGACCTGTACCTTGCGCTCCAATTCGATGCCTTTCTTGACGCCGGCACCTGCGAGCACAAATGTGGAGTGCTGACTTCCGATTCCGAATACAGAGGAGGGCAGATGCTTGCCGTGCACCCCGTCGTACTCCGGGCGCATCGCGTAGATGACATCACCCGCCGATGTGCCCCAGATATTCAACATCTCAGCATCTTGACGGCTCACCACCACCGAGAAGGGATGCTCCCCGTTTTCCGGATCTTTGTAGTCCATCAGAGTGTCGATAATCTTCCTCTGCACCTTCTCGTAATCCTCGGGTTCAACATGTCCCTCGGGATCTCTGCCCCTGACAGGTATGAAGATATCGATCGAGTTCATGGGGATCGCCACGCTCTTCTCGAAGTCGACCTCGAGCTTGTTCTGCTTCATCACATCCCAGTCGACTCGATCTGGGACTTCACCCGGTCCGAACGGTCCGGTCCGGGCCGCGTCTTGATCGGAAGTCTTGTCCGTGAAGACCAGAAGGCCAGCGTCGACGAGTATGTCCTTCACATCGACCGGCTCGCTCCGATTGGGAGTGGCTCCGTGATCCGAAACGACGCAAACGACGGTGTCTTCGTCGGCCAGCTCCATCAAGCGGCCAATCATCATGTCAGCAGATTCGTAAGTGTCCTTCAAACCGTTGATGCACCGCTCCACCACATCGGGCGAAGCTCCGCTGATGGGATCCGCAGAACCCATGAAGAAGTGATCCGAGTAGTCCGTGGCATGCGTTTCCGCCATCAAGATATCCCAATCATGATCCCTTG
The DNA here is from genome assembly GCA_965214735.1 of Dehalococcoidia bacterium. Lineage (GTDB taxonomy): Bacteria > Chloroflexota > Dehalococcoidia > Lucifugimonadales > Lucifugimonadaceae > Bin127. The sequence goes on from OZ243977.1 coordinate 454,716, forward strand.
TCAGCATCTCTGCCACATCGGCAATCCGAGAATGATGGAAGTTGCATAGCTCGATGTAGGTTCGATCGTCCACGAACCCCAGCGCGTCGCGCGCCGGGTTCTGCAAGAAGTTGCCGACCTTCTCGTCTATCTCATCCGAGATAGACGCCGGCTTCGAATATTCTCGTCTTGGCCAGATCTGAGGGAAGAACAGCTCAAAGTTATCGGCGTTCGGGGTAAGCGTGATCAATTTGCACGAAACGTATCCCTCAACCCCTTCGCCATCAATCTCAAACGAGTCCAAGGACCATTCCGACCATTCGCCTTCGGCTAGATCGGCAAGGACATCGTCGCCATCCTTCGACTTCGTGACTCGCACTCGGTCGTAGCCGTCGTCTCCAGATGCATAGACAAGGGCGTGCCAATTTTTCGGTGTTCCCACTTTGCCCCGATAGAGAATCTCTCGCCCGCGCTTCAGCGGCACGATATCGACAGGAGCCTCCAATGGTTCGCGAGCCGATTCTGGCAGATTCGTCCATCCGGACGCCTTTGAGATCTCGACATAGTCGTAGTCCGAATGACTGCCTCCACGACTCGGATCCGTGGCTTCCGGATCGATCGCTCCGCCGACCGGCCTAGGCCGCCAATTTCCGGAGACGAATAGATGATATCCGGCGATCTGATGGTAATTTGAGATGCCGGGTCCCGACCCCTCGATCTGTATGCCACGCTCCAGCATCGCTGGCCAGGTGATCTCTTGCTTGATCATTATCGGTGTCTTGCCGGCACGTTCGGCAGTATTCCAGATCTGTTCCGCCTCAGATGTGTGGGCAGCCATCGTCCACTGTGCTGTCTTCATCGATTCACCCTCTCGATGCGAGCCCCACCACATGATGCCGTGGGTGCCCTGCCAGCTACCGCTGAAGAGCGAAGTCCAGCCGCAAGGAGTCAACGTGGGATGAGTTCCTAGCATCGGCCTCGAGACTCCGTTAGCTAAGAGCTTCGCCATGTTTGGTGCACGTCCCCAAGCAGCCATCCTTCGCCATAGCTCCATGCTTGCCCCGTCAGTTCCGATGAGTATCGCCTTCTTGGCTGGACCTGGTCGCGTGGCCATAATGAGAGGCCTTCCTTCCATGCGTGTGGATGTCTAGATTCGTGAATCCACACCTAGTTTAGCGCGTGGTCTCAACGCCTTGACTGTGTCGTTTTACGAGTTGAAGCCGGCCGAGTCGGAGAGCTTAAAAGTCTTACAGACGAAAGACGGTGTTGGGTAGGTAGAGAGTGATTAAAATTCACTCAAACTGAAACTGCTCAAGTATCTGGTGGCAGAAATGAAGATTGCAACGCGCGAGACACTCTACTACGAGCATTCGGCAGCGAATCCGGTGACCCTCCACGTCGATCCCGGTGAGTGGTTCGAGGTCCAGACGCAGATGAACCGCGGGCCCGATGCCGAGTTGGTCCCCGACGACATTCGAGATCTCTACAACACATACCGATCAGATGAACAACCCACTGACAGGGGCAATGCGTCGAGCGGTTGCACTTATGTGAACGGTGCTGAGCCGGGAGATATGCTCACGGTTCATATCGGCGAGATTGAAACCCATCCGGTCGGGTGGACCAGGTATGGCGGCAGCACTGGTGCAATGCCCGGCTACCTCGGCCATAGCAACATTGGACCGCAGTTTCGAATCTGCAGAATCGAAGACCGACAAATCATTTGGAACGACAAGCTTTCGTTTCCAGTCGAACCTATGCTCGGAGTGGTGGGAGTCGCTCCCGACCGAGAATCGAGGCACAACGGTTGGGCCGGCATGTGGGGAGGCAACTTCGACATCCAAGAGGTCACAACGGGAGCGAGGCTTCACTTGGAGGTGAACCATCCGGGAGCGTTGCTGCACGTGGGCGACATGCATGCGAGGCAAGGAGACGGAGAGATCTGCGGCGGGGGCGGGATCGAGACCGGCGGCTCCGTCAAGATGATGGTCGAGGTGTCTCCCAAACCGCCGGAGATGACGTGGCCGAGAATCGAGAATGACACCCATATCATGACGACAGGGATCGAAAAGCCTGCTGAAGATGCCTTCCGCATCGCTCTTTCGGAGATGATACTGTGGCTCGAAGCCGATTACGGAATGACTAGGGGCGAGGCGTTCATGTTCTTGGCTCAATGTCTTGAAGCCCGGGTCACTCAGTTCGTCAACCCCTCCTACTCGTATCTGTGCAAGGTGTCTAGAAAGTATTTGGTTTAAGGCGCGGGATCGATAATAGCCCCGGTCAAGCGAACGAGAGGATGGCAGCTCGAGATGCCGATAGTGGACTACTCAGACGGTGATAAACAGGTGTACCGTGCGGCGATGGTCGATCAGATTCGGCAATCAAAGACGGCGGACCCCAGCTATACAGTCGTAGACATCGGCGGACGTCATAACCCATGGGCCGATGAAATAGTCGATGTTTATGTAGACATGTACGAGTTCGAAACTGACAAACGCCTGTACACGGGTGATGTCAACGATGTGGATATATGGCAGAGGCTGGAAAGAGATGGGCCTTTCGACTTCGCGATATGTTCCCATGTGCTTGAGGATGTGCCCTATCCGATAACTGGCCTGCGGTGGTTGCCGAGAGTCGCAAAAGCAGGCTTTCTAGGACTGCCCGTCAAGCATCGGGAAGTGGCAAACTCCAAGACTCTCTACTGGCTCGGTCAGCCTCAGCACCACTGGATCTATGGAGTCCGCGAAGATCCGGCCGGCGTCCCCGAGTTGGTCGTGGTTCCGAAGTGGCACAGCATCCACTACTTCAACTCTCGCATGCCAGACCATCCTCCGCTAGGTGAGGAAGACGCGAACCTAGGACCCAGAAATCTGGAGTGGTTCGACGAATCGAAGAGCGGGTACGATTTGGAACTCGGTGTCATTTGGGAAGGCGACATTCCTTTCTGGACGCCTGGATACACCATGCTTGCGGCAGATCAGATCGAGATCTTCCGAACTGCATTATCGGAGGGCGTTTGAGCCATCAGCAAGTTACGTTCTGCCACGATTCCGAGCGTGACACGGTGCACTAGTCGTATCACAGATTAGGAAACTTTAGAGGAGACATCATGACGGTCGAGTTTCATGGTCTGGGAATGGATGCCTGCGACGTTCACAGATTGGTGGAGTTCTGGTCCGCTGCCACTGGATGCGAAATCGGAAATCATGACTATCCATACTTCGCGATTCTCTCCCCTTCCGGCATCAAAATGCCGCGAACGATTGTGGTTCAAGTGCCTGAAGAGAAGAGATCAAAGAACCGTCTACACTTTGAGTTGACAGTGGATGACCTTGACGCGGAGACGATTCGCTTAGTTCATCTGGGTGCCCGTGAGGTTTCAAAGCGTTCTTTCGGCGATACTTCATGGCATGTATTGGAAGATCCCGAAGGCAACGAATTCTGCTTGGTGTTGAAGAATGACTGATTATCTAAGCGCAACACCCTCGAACTTGAGTCGCTACGCTCGGTCTCGGGAGCTGTTCCGAGAGGCTGAGAAAGTAGTGGCAGGTGGAATCTCTTCACAGATACGACTTGCCGAACCGGCCGGAGAACCTCTTTTCTTCGAGCGCGCCAAAGGTGCTCTGATGTGGGATGTCGATGGAAACGAGTACATCGATTACATCCAGGGCATGGGGCCGAACATATTCGGTCACTCCCCGGACTTCATCAATGAGCAAGTTGGTGAAGATATGGATAGCGGTTACATCTTCGCCGCTCAGTTCGAGCGCGAGTTGCAGGTTGCGGCGATGGCGGCGGATGCGGTGCCGATCCCGGATGCCACGGTTCGCTTCGCGGGTTCGGGAACTGAGATCGTCCAGCTTGCGCTGCGTCTGGCGCGCGGTTGGACCGGAAGATCGAAGTTCATAAAGTTCGAAGGACACTATCACGGCTGGATGGATAGCGTCAACTACTCGGTTCACCCGCCGCTGGTAGAAGCTGGAGAGGCAGACAGTCCGATCCCGGTCGGAGAGTCGGCGGGGATGGATCCAGGTAGCGAGAGCCAAGTCGTTCCTTGCGAATGGAACAGCATCGATAAGTTGGAGGATGCGTTCGAGCGAAACCCGGAACAGATTGCGGCGGTGATCATGGAGCCGATCAACGCGAACACGAACTGCATACTGCCATCGCCCGGATATCTCGAGGTTGCCAAGGATGTCTGTGCTCACTACGGTTCGCTACTCATATTCGATGAAGTGATAACAGGTTTTCGAGTGGCTCTAGGCGGCGCGCAAGAGCTGTACGGAGTTACACCGGACTTGGCGACTTACGCCAAGTCGATCGCCGGAGGGTTTCCGATCGCGATGCTGGCAGGGCGCCGCGAAGTCATGGATATGCTGGGTAGCGGCAAGGTCTATCACGGAGGCAGTTTCAACTCGAACGTGATGTCGATCTCGGCAGCGTATGCATCGCTTCGTCACATGAAGGATAACCACTCTTCCTTCTTCCGCGATCTTGACGAGACGGGTGCCCGTCTGATGGCTGGCATAAAGCGCGTGGCAACTGAACTGGAGTCGGACATCCACGTTCAGGGACTCGGAAGCGTGTTCGCGATGTCGTTCAATGAATCGGGTCGAGAGATCAAGAACTATCGGGATCACGCGCTTCACTGCGATGAAGACAGGTACGCACGATTTGCAGTTGAAATGATGAAGGAGGGTGTCCGTCTATCTTCAAACGGCAGGATACACATCTCTTCATCCCATACCGACGACCAGATCGATCGCACCATAGTCGCCGCCAAGCGCGTGCTTTCCCGCATGTAATGTCGGCTCTTTAGCCGGCGTTCAAATTCGCCTTGAGTCGTTTGCTGGTTTGTTGCTAATGTCCGCGCTGCTTTGCAACAATGCAAAAAGCGTAGATGGTGACTGCTCATTTGGAACGTCCCATTCGCGCCACGATCGTGAGTCACTGCCACTCGTTTCGTGGAATTCGAAATGGTCCAGCAAAAACACCAGCACCACCTCTCCCAGACCGACGAATCTCAGCCGGCTAGATTCGCGGCGGCGGTCGCCGAGGCTTACGACGAGCCCGGTGCCGTGGAGCAGCTTTGCGACACCATATCGGACCAACTCGAAGGTGAAGCCCCCGATCTATTGGTCGTATTCGCCGGGGCTCCTGGCCACTTCGAGTTTCCCGCAGTCCTTCCGAAGCTTCACAAACGACTGGAGCCTTCGATGCTCGTGGGCTGTTCCGGATCGGGGATCATCGGCAACTCGATCGAGTTCGAGCACGGCACCGGACTCTCCGTCTTAGCTGCAAAGTGTAACCAAGGGAGCATCTATCCCTTCTCATTTAACGACAAAGAGGCATGCGGCAAAGAAGCGACTCCTGAAACATTGCTCAGCGTGATCGACGCTGATCCATCGGATTTCGAGAACGGTTCTATGCTGGTGTTCGTCGACCCGTTGACGGTCTCGACGGAATACTCACTGTCGATGCTCGATTCAGCATATCCCAGAGTAAGAAAGTTCGGGGCTCTAGTGAGCGGCGGATTGGAGTATGGGGATAACGGGATGTTCATGGGAGAGGAGCTCAAGAGGCAGGGCGTCGTAGGGCTGCTGTTCAAATCCGACTTCCAGTCCGACACGATAGTTTCGGGTAGCGAAAGCCCTATAGGCTCTCCTATGATCATTACTTCGTCGAACCGGAACGTGATTCACCGAATCGACGATCGTGCTCCGTTAGAAACGTTGGAAGAGATTCACCGAAGATCCGATCATGTGAGACGCAATCTGATCACACAGACCTTAGTTGCGGGCATAGAGAACGATCGCATGTCGTACCCGGCAACTGGGATGTACGACTTTGTGATGCGGAATATCATGGACATCGATGAGGTGACGGGTGCGATGGCGATCGGAGATTTGGTCGAGGATGGACAAGCGTTCCAATTCCACGTCCGCGATCCGGAACGTGCAGATGCCGATCTGCGCATGAACTTGGAAGACTACGTGGTTACCTGCATCGATGGTGACCAAAGGCCCCTGGCCGCCCTGTGCTTCAACTCCGTGACACGCGGGACCCGCATGTTCGAACAGCAGAATCACGACTCATCGATCATCACTGACCACATCGACGAGACACCTGTTTCAGGCTTCTTCTCAAACGGTGAAATCGTGTCTCGTGTGGGTGGTTTCTTAGCGGATGAGTACGTCTCGAAGGTAATGGGCTACACCAATACTTTAGTGATGTTGCGGAGCGCCTTTAACGAACAGAGTAGAGACGAGTCGAAGTTCTCCGTTTCCGATGTGAAGATCGAACGGCGCGAGCCAAGGGGACCCGGCACTACCTGAGCTTCATCAACGGCTTCGAGAATTCTACGAGGCGCGCAATACTCCGAAGGGAGCGATTAGCAGACCTTTCCATGCCGCAACGTTCAGGTCCCGCAGTGGAGCAGATGACGTAGTTGGCAAAGGTGGCGAGGAGTGCCAATCGATAATCGCGAGCGAGCTGGTCAAAGCTGTAAGCGTCTTGGATTTCAGGTGTCAAAGCTCGATGATAGATGCCTAGCAGTTCGGACTCTCGCTCCGAAACGAGTGCCGCGTCAGGCGCGGTCCCGAGAAACTTCGCCACGTCGCTCGTCGCCCCTCCGAAAACTACGGACTGGAAATCGATGATTACTGGCGTCGATGTCCCGTCGCCGTTCCTGCGGAGCGTGAGATTGTCTTGATGAAGATCCCCATGCGACAACGTTTTCGGGCGGAGCGCCAATACATCCAAAAGTTCGACCAAGTTTGATTCCAGATAGTTTGCGACTCTCAGCAACTCGTCATCGTCGTATAGACCGGCATCCGAAGAGATTAGAAGAGAGCTCCATTTGGAGTTGAACATAGCCGGGTCTTGATCGAATATGTCAGCCCTCGGAGCAGACCTCATCCACCAAAAGCCGTTCAGTGAATCGTCTTCCCAGTGCAACGAATGCAGTCGAGCCAAGTCCACCAGCGTCTTAGTTACAGCATCGATATTCCAGTCGCCTCGAGGAGTCGGCGGTCCCAAGTCTTCCAACAGCATCGCCGATGTCTTGGATTCTTCATGTATCGCCGATGCGTACAGGAGCGGCAGGTTGGTTCCCTGCAACTTCGCGAGGATCTCGTAGACCATGGCTTCCCGCGCATATGCGCCTTCATCGGCTTCGAGCCGCCGTTCAACTCGATTGGCAACTGGGATCTTTACGATAATCGAGTCGGGTATCGATCCTTCATGCTTCGTCTCGATGTAAACCCTGAACACTTGGGACAGCATCGGGTTGGCACCCGGCACTACTTCGTAACTCTTGACGGATGCATCAACCCAACCCGCGCGACGCATCAGTGCTTTGGCGATATCTGTGGGATCGGACCGGTCCGCCGCCGCCTCGATGAGGGTCTCGGCTGATGATAAATGCATGGCATGTATTATCACTTCATCAGCAAATAGCGAGGATTCTTGTAATGTCGAGATTCGAAGGACGAACAGCTCTAATCACCGGCGGAGCGCTGGGAATCGGGGGAGCTACTGCTCGCAGATTGGCGACTGAGGGGGCGAATGTGTTTATCGCCGATATCGCCGACGATGCAGCAGCGGCAAACGTGGCGCGCATCTCAGAAGCTGGTGGCAACGCGGCGGCATCACATATAGACGTTTCGGAGTCAGGTGACTGTCGCAGGATGGTTGACGAAACCGTCGGAGAGTTCGGAGGGCTGGACATTCTGATCCAAAACGCTTTCAGCGTCATTTCCGGGGAGTCGCGGATCCACGGAGACGCTCTATCAGTTGAAGAAGAGGAGTGGGACTACGGGATCGACGTGCTCGTAAAGGCTCTATACCTAGGTGCGAAGCACTCGATACCGCATATGCGTGCCGCTGGTGGTGGCTCGATCATCAACCTTGCGTCTGTTCATGGATACCTCCAAGAGATCGGCATGCTGGTGTACGAAACAGGCAAGGCGGCCGTGATCGGCATGACGCGTCAGATGGCGGTGCAATACGGTCCCGACAATATCCGTGTGAACGCGATAGGCCCCGGTCATATCGTGGGAGAGGGGCTTGCCGAAATGTGGGAAGCTAATCCGAGCGGGCATGCGTTTTTCGCGGATCAATATCCATTGAGAAGAACTGGAAAGCCGGAAGAGATCGCCGCTGGGATAGCGTTTCTGTGCTCTGAAGACGCATCTTTCATCACCGGGCACACCCTGATGATCGATGGTGGCCTGACCGTGCAGCTGCAAGAGAAATTCGGACTGCGGCAAGCCAGGTACGCGCTGGAGCATCCGGACGCGGATTATCCGTTTGCGGGACTGGATTAGTCGGCAATATGCGATACTCGATAACTCATGAGAACTTCTGAAAAGGCTCCGAGATGACGTTTGATCATAATGCCAAATGGTTCTTTATAGAGCAGGATCCCAACGATATGGTGAGATCCACGGCACGACGGCATTCTCTGGAAGGTTCCAGCCTGAACACGGTGGAGCGCGTGGTTCGAGAGGCGATACAGAACAGCGTTGATGCCACACTTCCGAACGAAAAGACAGAAGTGGTCTTTCAGAATCAGACTCTATCGGGCAAAAGAGCAACCGAGTTTCGCGACTTGCTTCGACTCGGCTCTGCAGATTCGCCGACTGAGAGGCTGCCAAAGCTCGGGCTAAGGTCAGGCAATTCGTTTGAGCTTCTTGGCAAAGAGCCTGTGGCGGATTTGGATGCCGCGATTATCGAAGATTACAACACGTATGGGTTGGGGTACGAGGGAGGCAAGGACCGTTTCGAGGAGCTGTGCCTGTCATTCGGTCAAGACACGACGAGCGCGGATGCCACACGGGGCGGTTCTTACGGGTTCGGAAAAGAGGTGTATGAAGAGAGCTCCGACTGCAACACTTTTTTGGTGTACAGCGTGTTTGAACCGTGCGAAGAGACGGAGGGGCGGCATGCGCGTTTGTTCGGCTGCGCGACGTTCGACGGGCATGAGTGGAACGGCAGGAGCTATAAGGGGCGGGCACTGTTCGGCGTTCACCGGAAAAGCGATTCAGGCCAGACGCTGTGCAGGCCATTGGTCGACGAACAGGCGCATGAGGTCGCCCGGCGTCTGGGGTTCGAGCCGCGTTCGCGTGATGATCGCGGCACTTCAATAATGATCGTCGGCTCGCGGATGGAGATGGGAAATGTCCGCTACGCAGTCGAACGGTACTGGTGGCCGCGGATCCTGTCGAATCTATTGTCGGTTGAGCTATGCGACTATGACGCTCCGGAGCCGAAGGCGCGGTCGGAACTCTCGCCGTACATCGACTGTTATGAGATGATCGAGCGCGATATTCCCGTATCAGGTAGCAGAGAGAAGATGCAACGGCTCAATCGAGTTGACAGTAGACGACCCGGGACACTGGCACTAAAAGGTCTAGACGATGGTCCCGAAGACGAGAATGACGACGACGATGAACTAGCCAACAGTGTGGCTATGGTCAGAAGCGGACCCAAGATGGTCGTCCAGTATATGGGGATCAGAAGCTCATCGACGGCTAGGTTCGTCGGCGCGTTCGTAAGCCATCCGGATGCTGAAGAAGCGTTGCATCTGTCAGAACCTCCATCGCACGATTCTTGGAACCCCGACTCACAGAGGATCCAGGATGCCTATCCAAATGACGAGGGCGAGCGCAATACTGCCCAAAGAGTGGTGAGAGCGGTGATTGAACGCGTAAGGCGGCGTGCGAGAGAGTTCCAGAGGAATCTGAATCCGGTACCACCACCGTCCCCGATTGAAGGAACCAAAACTCTTGCGCGTATGCTGGCGAACCTGATGTCGTCCAAGGGCTTGGGAATTACCCCCCCCCCCCCCCGATTCTTCGCCCGATCCGTTTGAGCTGAAGATACACGATGGCAGGGAGAACTCATCCCGTCGGGGCTCAAAGGTGACGGCTAGAGTAGAGGTAAGGTTGCGGGACGATGCGCCGATGGACAGCGTAGACGCGGTTGTGTCACTGAAGCCTTCGGTGGTGATAGACGATAACAGGCAGCGCTATGCAAGCGAGCGGCTGGAGTTGTCTTCTGTGAAGATAGGCGGAAAGAAGGCGAGGGTGGAAAACGGCTTCGACGTCGGAGCGGGTATCGTGAAGAGCAAGTCGTTGGTAGTGGATGCTGAGTCGGAGTGGTTCGACCGCGATCTGTACGCTGCTTTGGACGTGGAGGTACGAGTGCTGGATCAAGCTCCGTCGGTATTTGAAGATGGAAGATCTGGTAGCAACCAATGACCTCTGCTGGATCAGCTTTGCATGTCGGAAGGCATCGCACAGAGCGCCGATTCATTCCCCCGTTCGGCGATGGAAGCAATCCGCACTCGCTGTCGAATCTGCTGGAGAGAGTGTTGGAGCGGTGCCGCTTCGCTCCGTTTCCAGAGAGGAAACTCACCGCCGACACCCACATCCTCGAGGCGATGGATATCGATCGGCACATAGAGCCCAGGTTCGAGATCGTGATCGACGATAGCGATATGGAGTCGTTGACCGCCGCGCTCGGGTGCAACAGGGATGATTTGACCTTGGGACTGACGGCGCGGAGCCGCCATCTGAGGCGGTACGAGATGCTGACGGAGTGGAGGCTGGATTCCCTGCCGAGCCGTCCGTGGTCGCCAGCAGCAGAGAAGATGGAGGTGCTTCAAACAGGACGTGACATCGACTTCGTTCTGGCGGTACGCGTCTCGGCGCAAAGGCGCGCCCTGAGACGCAACGGGCTTGAACGCGGCAAGGTTCTGACGCGCAGGGAGTTCGCCATCAAAGAACCGGTCGATACGGTTGTGTTCCCGTTCGAGTGGGTCGAGTTCGGAGGGAGTACGCAGTATCCTGATGAGCTGTTATGGGCTATCAGATGGCATGACGATGTGGAGGATCCGGAGAGTTACAGCCGTCCAGTCAGTGAAGTTCTGACGGTATTGGTCAACAAGAAGGCGGAGGAGAGGCTGATCGCCATGAACGCTGCATCTGGTGCCGGCGATATGGCGTGGCGAATGCTGGCATCCGAGATCACTGTCCAGATCTGGGCGGACGCGTTGAAACATACTACAGAAGTGCCAGACGATGATGAAGCAGAGACATTGCTGGGGCAGATCTTCAGGCGGTTGTCAAGCGTGAGCGGCAAATCGTATGCGGAGGTCAAAGGTCTGGCGCAACAGAACGACAGCCTCTCGGATCTGCGCGGATTGGTCGCAAGGCTGTACAGGGTAGTGGGGTGACAGGTGGGCGCATGAAGGGTAAAACGCTATCGAACCAGATGGCTAGGAGAGCAGTCGATGCCAGGCGCCAAGGATTGCCGCATAAGTTGCTGAGCAAAGATGTTGGCAGCGTAGGCTCAGGGGAATGGTGGGATGAAACTCGCGCGGACCGCGCCAAGGAAGAGTTGCATAAGATCGTGGAGTCGTTGCGGAGGAGCAAAAGGCGGATAGACGCGTTTAGTTTCGATAGATTTGCGTGCGAGACTATGCACAAGACACTCGAGCTTACGCCGAATTTGGCGGCTTCCGATGGATTCTGGCGATGGCTGGCGGTCGAGAAGCTTGCGGAGTTAGTCGAGGCGCGGATGGAACGCAGGAGCGGGGCTGTCAGCTTGGCGAACTACGGAGTAGATGCCCGCCTCGATAGCAACCGAATGGCTATCCTATGGCTTCGTGCCGATATCCTCTACGATCCTGATTCGGATGATCCGTACCACTTGGCGAAGATGCCGCTTCATACGGATTTCCTCGAGTCGGGAATAATCAGACCGCGCTACGGGTGGTGCCGGAATCTGGCGCGCACCCTTGTGCGTTTTCAGTATCGGGACCCGAACTCGAGCCGCGCGTACCTGCACAGCACAGATGCCAATGGTATCCGTATGATGTATAAGCGGCTGAGAAGGCTTCACAGCACGGTTGCGTTCGAATTCCTTTCTGACGCTGAGCTGAGGGAGGTCTTAGAAGAAAAGAGCAAGGGCTTGAAGCGGGCGTAGCGGTTATGGCGAGCTCGGTAAACAGCGCGTCCGGAACTTCCGGCATGGAGTCAGGCGCGATGCTGCATCCCAACACCTCCATCGAGGTCGCCGAGCATACGGACGATGTGAAACTCCGAGCGTTGCCGGTGCGCGAGGAGTTCAGGATCTGCGATGATCGGCTGGTCAGGGAGCTGTCGATTGGGAGCCGATCGGGCAGATCCACGGTCCAGCTGGCATCAGAGGATATGCGTGACGCTTCGATGGATTGCCTGAAATCGCAGTGGGACAAGTCCTTCCTCACCGGAGTAGTTAAATACGAGCCATCGAACATGTCGCGGCGCCGCGTCAGAATCGCAGACGTGTTTTGCGGTGCTGGCGGTCTGTCTTATGGTGTGCGTGAAGCGGTTCGCGCGGCCGGGTTGGATGCACAGTTCACGCTGGCGGCAGATGTGAACCCGGTGGCGCTGGAGGTATACCGAAGAAACCTCGATCCCGCTAACTTTTCCAACCGCAACGTGTGGACATCCGTCACCACGAGCTATTCGACGCGCCGTGCCAGAGCCGTGTTCACCGGTCTTCCTCGCCCGCTGGCGGAGGAGTTCCGGTTGCAAAGTGGCAACGTCGACCTCTTGCTGGGCGGTCCTCCGTGCGAGGGACATTCGACCCATAACAATCGGACGCGGAGCATCGATCCGCGCAACGCGTACTATGTCGCGATGCCAGCGCTTGCCGTAGCGCTCGACGCGAAGTGCGTCATAGTCGAAAATGTTCCCGGCGTTCGGAACGACCATCGGAGGGTGTTGGAAGATGCGAAGGGGCTGTTCCAGTCCAGCGGCTACTACATCGACGATGATGTCGTCGACGCGGTGGCGCTTGGTCTCCCACAGACTAGGAAGCGTCACATTCTTATCGCGTCCAAAGTCGCACCGCCAGATCTTTCGTTGGCAGTGCGGGCGCTGGCGCGTCCGAAGCGAGACCTGCGTTGGGCTATAGGAGACCTCGTGGACAGAGATTCGGACGATCCGATGGACCGGCCGGCGGATCTGGAGGAGATTAATAGACAGCGCATCGACTACCTCTTCGACAACGACGAGTATGATCTTCCCAACGAGTGGCGGCCGGACAGCCACAAGTCGGGTCATACATACCCGTCGATCTACGGACGGCTTCGTTGGAACCGGCCATCGGGAACGATCACGACTGGATTCAACACACCCGGTCGGGGCCGCTACATTCATCCTAGCAGAAGGAGAACGATCACGCCGCGCGAGGCGGCGCGGATACAGGGCTTTCCTGACCGGTTCGAGTTCAGGCTGGTCAACGGAGAGTCGCCCACGCGCACTGCCCTTGCGAACATGATCGGAGACGCGGTGCCGCCGCAGATCGGTTACGCGGCAGGGGTCGCCGCGCTGGCGTCGATCGGGGTGTAAGCCGTCCTCACGCCCTGAACTTACTATCCACTCTTCATCACGCCCTTGTGGGCGATGTCCGAGATCGGGTTTCTATCGTTGGGCGATTCTCGTTCCTGAAGTTCATCGGGCAAGTCTTCACGGGGTCCGATCCTTCCCGCTACGAAGGCGCACATAACGGTATAGAACTCGTCCGACACGCCCAGCTTCGCGTGGGCTGCTTCATTGTCTATCCCGGCCATACCGTGAGTGAAGATTCCCAGCGATCTGGCTTGGAGCGCCAATGACATCCATGCGGCGCCAGTGTCGAACTGCGCGGTCCGAGGATGTCGACCCTCGGGTGTCTTCGTGTTGGCGAATATGTAGCCGATCAGAGGGGCTCTGGCAGCCCAGATCTGATTGCCGGGCATGAGTATCGAGTCGAAAATCGGCCGGTCTGGTCCATCGGTTTCGTAGACGAAGAGCCAAGGCTGACGGTTGTATGAAGAGGGCGACCAGCGGGCCGCTTCAAACAAGGATGCGATCTCTCCCTCACCCAGCTTCTCGTCGGAAAATGATCTGGGCGACCATCGGTCGATGAACAATTGGTCGACTTTGGCTGAAGCGATTCGGGGGTTATCCAACTGGGTCATGTGCAGGTAGTTTTCGACTTGTCAATCGTTCGGTCTCGAATTCGACGCACGACGACTCAGGCCCACGCCTACGCGCTGCTCGAGGTTCACCCGACGCCGGATTCTCTAATCGTAGTTGATGATATGGGGTCCGAGAACAGCGATTCTGGAATCGGCAGGAGCATCGGCAAGGCGAGACTGGGCAGATCGATATCCGCCAATGTCTTGAAATCGCCAGTCTCGTCGTGCCTGCCGCCAACGACGAATCTAGAACCCAACCGCTCGATCTCCCTCAGCGCTTCCATGCTGGCAGATCCGGCAGATGAATTTGAGTAGAAGCGGTCGTCGAAGAGTCTGACAGCCGTGTCATAACCGATGACGAATACCGCTCCAGGCATCAGTCTCGCCTTCTCAACAAACGTTGCGGCCCGTGTCAACATGATCGTGTCTCGTTCGGCATCGAACTGGGACAAGCGCGCCATGACAGATTCTTTTTCGAGAGTCGGTTTCTCGACATTCTGGACAGACAGCTCGAAAGCAGCCCTTCCATCGGCTTTAGCGATCTTCATACCTGCGGACAGCAGTGATCGATGAGCGCGGTGCAGAGGTCGAAACGATCCCGCAAGGACGACTAGCGACGAGGGGAGTGCATCGCTCCATCCCTCCTCGGGTGTGAAAGCGATCAGCTGGCGATGTCCTGCCAGCAGATCGTCAACCGGCTGTTCGTTCAACAAACTCATCTTCGTTCAGCCGAAGTTCCAACCTCGACTCGATGCCGAAAGCTTCTGCTAAAGCGTTCAATATGAGGGTCTTGCAGATCTTCTCTTCGTCGGATCGGCTTCGTGCGCCCTTGTTCAAAACCAGAGAGTAGGTTATCAGTTGATGTCCGTTGAACGATGCGACATAGCATCGATTTGCTCCTCGACGCACGCGATCGGTCGCGATCGCAGCTGTGCACGAGAGGCCGATCAATTCTTCTATGGATGCCTCCTGATCTGACATTCTGCTCGCGTGTTCGTGTGCTTTTGTAGCCATGAGTCGTGCCTCTGCAGCAGAAACGTGTCCGTGGGCTTGCACGCCTACGTATTCATCCAGAGCCGCGCGCGAGTATGGAATCTGAGCATCGATCACAGTGCGTGAAGCCCCGGCAACAGAAAGGAGGGCGGATATTGCGCTGGTGCCGGCTCCCGTCACAACGAGGCATGCCTTCGCTGGTGCGTCGTGCAAGGCCTGAATAAGTTCAGTTTGGCCAGTTGCCGCCATCACAAGGATCGAAACAGATGCGTAGTCCGAGGTAGCAAGGAGTTTCGTATGACATCGGGCATCATCATCGTGCCATTAACCCGCCATCAATGCCGACCATCTGACCGGAGATGTACGATGCGCTGTCGGATAGCAGCCATGCCACCAAAGCGCCGACTTCGGATGGGTCTCCGTATCGTCCCAGCGGCACCATCGCCTCGATCTTGGCTCGTGAGTCGGGATCGCCGCCATCGACGGAGCGCATCATGTCGGTATCAATTGGACCGGGGCAGATCCCATTGATTCTGATATTCATGCGAGCGTAGTCTAACGCGGCGGCTTTAGTCAGCCCCGTCACCGCGTGTTTGGTTGCTGTGTACGCGGGACGTCTGATGTCGGCACGCAACCCGTTGCGAGACGAATCGTTGACAATCGCTCCGCCGGACTCCTGTTCGATCATCACCTTCAACTCGGCCTTCATGCAGAGCCAAATGCCTCGTACATTGACATCCCACGATCGATCAAGCACAGAATCGTCTATTTCGTGCATCCTTCCGCTGTCAAGGAGCACTCCGGCGTTGTTGAACGCGCAATCGAGACTGCCATAAATGTCCAGCGCGTGTTCCACCATGCGATCGACATCGTCGTCGACTGTGACATCAGCCGTCACGTGAGAAGCGTTTCCGCCCAAGCTGCGAATCTTCTCGGCGCCGGCGGCACAAAGTTCGGATCGTCGCGCTGCCAGCACAACGTTTGCGCCGTTTTCCGCTAGGACAAATGCCGTCGAGAGTCCTATTCCGGAGCTGGCTCCGGTCACCAATGCGGTCTTTCCATCGAGCATTTTTGCCATTTCACTCGCCTCCGGCTACATATCTACCATCTACTTGTTGAAGGAACCGACGATTGGCGGAGGAAGATAACCGACTTGAGATTCCAGCGCGGCGGTTTGGAATCACAGCTTGAGCGGATGTATCTGAGTGCAATTTCTGGTTTGACAAACAGGTTGAGTAGTGCTAGATTTACCGCGTATTGTATTTCGCGTTACGGGGCGGCGGTTGTAGGAATCCATATGCGCGGTTCCGTCAGCCACGCAACAAGCGCGACAAGACCTTAAAGACTACGGTGACGCGAGGATCGCTGGTAATTATTACTTATCGAGGAACTCGAAGAGCCGTTATAGCGGAGGTTTTATAGATGAAAGATAGCTATTTGATCAAGCGTTTGGCGCTACTGCCACTGTTGGTGGGCGGCATTGCTTTGATCGCCGGCGTTGCTTGCGGCAGCGACGATGAGTCTGAAGTAGAGGCTCCGGCTCCGACAACTGCTCCGGCGGCGACTGCTGCTCCGGCGGCGACTGCTGCTCCGGCTGCTCCGGCGGCGACTGCTGCTCCGGCGGCGACTGCTGCTCCGGCGATGGCACCTGAGGCGATGGAAGAGGATGTCGAGGTTGTGTATGCGGTTCGTCGTGTGAGTGCGGTGATCGGTCTTCCGACCATCGGTCCTTACGCTGGCACGCCCACGGTTGCGGGCGGTGTGGAGGAGTATTTCTTCCACTTCGAGGACGGCGATCCGATGACTCCCGAGCTGGTGGAGTCTTGGGACATCGATCCTGCGGGCACGCGGGTGCAGATGAAGATGCGCGAGGGGATACCGTTCAACGCGCCGGTCGGTTTCGAGGACACCGACTTCGGCATGGTTGACGCCGACACCGTCGTCAGGTACTTCAACGAATCGAACGCGACGACGAACCCCGACACGACCTACGGAAACTCCGGCGACCTGGCAGCCATCTTCTTGGAGGCCAAGAAGGTAGACGATCAGACTGTTGAGATCGGTCTCGTCTCGCCGGTATACTTCTGTCTTCCGATCTCGCAGTTCGGCTGCTTGAGTGCCGCCCGCGGTCTCTACGCTCTTCACCACGCGGATCTATTCGACGTGGAGTGGGCTCGCGAGCACCACGTCGGCACGGGTCCGTTCGTGCAGGCCAGCTGCGTTGCTGGCGACCGCTGCACGACGGTTGCGGTCGACGATCACTGGCGTGCGGATCCGAACATCGACAAGTTCACCTTGATCCAGGTTCCTGAGAACAACACCCGCATCGCGATGCTCCGCAACGGCGAGGCTGACCTGGCTGGTCTGGACTTCAAGCTGGTTCCCGGTGTCGTGGAAGAGGGCTACCGCTTCTTGGAGACGATGCCCGGCGGCTTCGTGGGTCAATCGATCATGTACCCTGGACTTCTCTGGGAACACTCGCACGCCCGCACTGGCGAACCGCTAGAGCCTTGGGCTTGCGGCGATGACCGCTCTGCGGATGCTTTCTCGAACGAGTGCGGCACCGGTCCGAACGAGGGTCCTTTCACCGATGACTTCCCGTGGATCGGCAATCCTTGGGGCACAGAAGACGCTCCCTGCAACGACGGCGATGGTCCTGGTCTTGAGAGGTGCGGGAACGCCCCCTACTCCGACACGAACAACCCTGCCGGCATGAGCGACATGGAGCAGGCACGTCTCGTCAGGCTCGCCATGTCCATCGCAATGGACAGGAACGAGATCAACGACGTGTTCCTCGACGGCAAGGGCACTCCGATCTACTCCGAGTACATGGGTCCCGAGTATCCCGGCTGGGACGCTTCTCGCACCACCGGCTGCTGGGACTGGCTGGGCAACACCATCGACTGCTCGAACGATACGACTGCTTCAATCGATAGCGACGTGTTCAGCGACGGTGTGCCTTGGGAAGTTCCGAACGGCGACCTTCAGCTGGCTGACGCTCTGCTCGAGGCCGCCGGCTTCCCGCTGGTAGGCGGCGAGCGACAGGGCATCGAGAGCCTGACGCTTCAGGCGTATGTCGCTGAGATCGGCGAGGTTAGCTTGGAGATCGCGGACTACATCACTTCGCAGTGGGAGCAGCTCGGGATACAGATCGAGCAGCTTATCGAGGACTACGGCGGAGTAATCAGCCAGCGGATGCGCCGTCGTGTGCAGTATCTGCCGGTGTTCAAGAACGGCGATGTCCACTCGAACGTGTATCCTCTGGACTGGCCGCTGCCGACGGTAGACACCTCCTCCAGCCGTCCCGGCTGGGGTGTGGGCTTCGAGTCTCAGCCTGGCGGCAAGTGGCTCTTCGAGATCCTTGCCGAGCAGGACAAGGCTGCTCGTGAGCAGGCTCACCTGAAGTGGGTGGACTGGTCGATGTACTGGGTTCAGTACGCCGGCGTGGTTCAGGTTCCGAAGGGTATAGTGGCCGGGCCGCGGATCGCCGCCTGGAACGGTCGTCAGCAGCACTACAGCAACGTTTCGACCAACCCTGAGTTCATCACGCTCAGGTAAACAGAAGTGTGATGATGGTCAAGATCCGCGAGTGGTCGACGAGACTCCTCCGGCAGCTTGATCGCCAAAAAGAAAGGGTGCGTCCATCCCGAAGATGGACGCACCCTTTTATAGACGACTCATGCTTGCTCGCTTGCGGAAAGAGTGCCGACCTTTCCGGACAAGCGTGATCAGAATCAGTCAACGAATATCGCCACACAACTTCGAGGAGAACTGAATGTTTCAATTCTTGGCCGGTCGACTACTGACGTCGATGATCTCGGTTCTTGGCGCGACGTTGGCGATATTCATTCTCGTACACGTAAATCCGAAAGATCCGAGGGAGATGTTTGTCCCTCAGAGCGGGTACGGATTAACCCGTGAATCTTGGGAGAGACTGGGAGACCGCCTAGGGTTCGATAAGCCAGCCGTTGTTCAGTACGTTGAGTGGCTGGGTAGAGTCTTCCGCTTGGACTTCGGTGTCTCGCTCGGTTTACAGATCGGTGTCTGGGACATCATCAAAGGACGTTTGGGTGCTACTGTTCAGCTGGGAGTGGGAGGCTGGCTAATAGCCGTTTTCTTAGGTATACCTACCGGCGTGATAGCTGCGGTGTGGAGGGGAGGCATTTTCGACTATTTGGCGCGAGGCACTGCGCTGGTCGGGCAAGCAGCACCGGCATTTGTGACTGGCATCGTCATGATCTGGCTCCTATCAGTCACGCTGGGCTGGTTCCCGGCAGGAGGTAGAACACCCGACGAGTTCAGATTCGACGAGTACATATTGCCCTGTGTGGCACTTGGCTGGGGATCAGCAGCTGGATTGATGAGACTGACTCGTTCATCGATGTTGGAGATCCTAGATTCGGAGTTCGTCAAGATGGCGCGCGCCAAGGGCGTGGGCTGGTCTACAGTAATCTTCAAGCACGCTCTTCGGAATGCGCTGATTGCTCCCATTACTTCGATGCTGTTGCTCTTCGCTGGGTTTCTCAATGGTGCCTTGGTGGTTGAGATAGTGTTCTCCTGGCCGGGAATAGGACAGGTGGCTTTGCAGGATGCGGTGCAGAACAATGACTTCCCCCTGCTGTTGGGTACCGTGGTTGTGTTTCTGATGTACTTCCTCGTCTTCGCAACAGTTGCAGACATTTTGTACACGGTGATCGATCCTAGAGTGAGGTACCGATAGAACCTCGTGCTTTGCACAATGTCGAATCCGTAGAGCTATCTGAATTGGCAGGAACCCATGGCAACAGAAGTCGAAGTTCAAGATGCGACCAGCAGTGAGGAGGCACGTTCACAGGTTGAAGTGCCTTACGGACGCGGGAGGAGCATGCTTGCACAGGTGTGGTTTTTCATCCGGCGTTACCCTGTCATTCCTATTTTTGTATTGATGGTGCTCTTGGTCGCCGCTATTATCGGTCCTTACGTAGCTCCGTTTCCGCGTGACAAGGGATACTCCCACGACAGAAACTTGCCGCTTTGGTCTAAGTCTTACGCTTCGTACATACCTTTAGGAGGCGACACGATTGAAGAACTGAGCTATAAGCCATGTCCTTTGATTAATCCCGACGGCAGAGTGATCGCTGAGAATTTGGAGCAGTGCGGTAAACTTCACCTTTTAGGAGCCGATCATGCGGGTAGGGACATCTTCAGCAGGTTATTACACGGCTCCAGGATCTCGATCGCCGTTGTCGGATTCTCGTTGACCTCGGGAATGATGCTGGGTACTGCGGTGGCACTGTTCAGCGGCTACTACGGCGGAATACTGGACGAGATCGTGACTCGTTTCGTCGACATTTGGAACGCGTTGCCATTCCTAATGGTAGCGATCGTGGTCACTCAGGTTTTCGGTGCAAAGATTGACATCCTCATATGGAGGGTGGATATGTTGCTGTTCGTGCTTATGCTGGTGGCTTGGGTCGGTTTCGTGAGGGTAATAAGGGCACAAGTCTTTGTGTTGAGGGAACTTGACTACGTTGCAGCGGCTCGCGTCGCCGGAGCTTCAGATGTGCGGATCATTTTGCGGCATTTATTGCCCGGCATAACGAATACGGTTATCGTAGTCGCCAGTTTGAACACCAGTGGTTTGATTTTGGCGGAATCGACTCTCAGCTTCGTAGGCGCAGGCATCCAGCCTCCTACACCGGCTTGGGGCGTCATGACCAACGAAGGACGCGACTACATACTTAAGGCACCTCACATCACATTGGTGCCGGGGTTTGCCATCTTCTTGGTCGTCCTTTCCATGAACTTCTTCGGAGACTGGCTCCGCGACAGGCTGGATCCACGACTCCGACAGGTAGTATAGCCGTTTGAGAGGTTTCCTCATGATCCTGAAGAAGCGTCTAAACCCTAAATCCGTCATCTTCTTTGCCTGTTTGGCAGCGATGGTCTTGGTCGCGTGCGGCGGTCCCACTCAATTCGAGACTATCCAGACTTTTGAAGCTGATAAGAGGATCGAGTTTGTAACTGCTACTGCGGAGGCCGTTTTGGCGGCCGGAGGCGATCCAGACGCTGTCGGGATTCAAGTAGCCGCCGGTAGCGTGGCAGCACAAGCACAAGCCACCGCGGCTGCCAAAGCGACCGCGGCTGCCGAATCAGGCGAAGATCAAGCCGAATCTGCGGTGGGGACTGATGCTGGATCGGAGACTGAACAGACTGGCGATTTCGAAGTCGAAGTGCCTGACGGACCCGCTCTGTCAGGTGAAGTTAACGTGTCGATGGAAGATACAGACGCGTTTGAGCCTCAGTTCATCAAGATCAAAGTCGGCACTACCGTGACTTGGGAGAATCCTCGCGGAAGTCCTAGCAGTGCCACCAGCCTCGAGGGAGAGGCGGAGCAGTTCGATACCGGCGAGTTGTGGAAGTCGTCATTCAACCGTGAAAAGTGCTGTGCATCTCACACATTCACAGTAGTGGGTTGCCATAAGTACCGCTCCGAATTCTCGGGCGATACTGCTGTGGGTGCAGTCTGCGTCGAGGAGTGAGAGTAACTGCCGCTATCTCCACGACACGATGGCTTTGAGAAGGTGCCAAAGGAGTCGGTTATCTGAATGAGGTAGCTGGTTGTCTTGGAAGTGAAGTCTGTTGATCTTACCGAACGACCAAGACGCTGCTTCGTGTAGAGACCTTCTGCTCCTGAACTTTCTTCGGTAAGAGGTTGTGATGCCGACAGTTTTCCCGAACTGCCCTGACCGGTTCTACTAGGTCAGAGTCTTGAAGGATCACTACTGCTTCGTCGCTGTCTCTGCCGTAGCAGTCCAAGGGTAGCTGGTCAGGTGCTCTGTGATTAGCCCCCGCCCACAGGACGCACTATCTCTATAACGTCGCCTTGGCTGATTAAAGTCGCCTCGAATTTTTCCCTCGCTAACACGTCGCCGTTGTAGGCAACTGCGATCCTACGTTCGGCGAGTCCCTTGCTCCTCAGATACGTCAGAATCGATATTGATCGAGGCAACTCAACGTCGGAGCCGTTGACGATGATGCTGATGGGCATGGAATTGGTTGGGTCTGCAAGTCGGCGGCGCGAGCGCGACGAAAGCGTGATCAGGCGGCGCGGCGCTGCTGAGATATGTTGGTTTCGAGAGAGTTGCCTTGAGCGTCGATTATGAGAGGCTGAGTGCGTTTCACGACGGCTTCGCGCGAGACTATGCATCTTGATGCGCTGGCCAGTGAGGGAAGCTCGTACATGGCATCGATCAACAGCCCTTCAACGATCGCCCTGAGGCCTCGGGCACCGGTTCCGTGTGATCGCGCCTGATCGGCGATCGCGCGGAGGGCATCGTCTTCGAACTCCAAAGCGATGTTATCGAGTTGCAAGAGCTTCTTATATTGCGAGATGATCGAGTTGCGAGGCTCTTCGAGAACCTGAACTAGCTGATCGCGTGTCAGGTCCGAAAGGCCGACGACCAATGGCATGCGGCCGATGAATTCGGGTATGAAGCCGTATTCTCGAAGGTCTTCAGGGGTGACATCGGTGAGGTCTCGCTGATCGGCGGATGAGGTGGCATCTTCTGTTTCCGAAGACTTCCAGCTGCCGTTGCCGAGGTTGAAGCCCATCCCGATCCCTTCACGGGACTGACGCTGTCTACGGCGGATCAGCTCATCGATCCCCTCGAATGCGCCGCCGAGAATGAAGAGGATGTTGGCGGTATTCACTGCGATGAATTCTTGGAGGGGGTGTTTACGTCCACCTTGAGGCGGCACGTTCACAACGGCACCTTCCAAGATCTTGAGGAGAGCCTGTTGAACCCCTTCCCCCGAGACATCGCGAGTCACAGAAGGGTTGGCTTCTTTGCGAGCGATCTTATCGATCTCATCGATGTAGATGATTCCGCGTTCTGCCTTGGCAACGTCGTAGTTGGCGCACTGAAGGAGTCTGAGAAGGATATTTTCGACATCCTCGCCAACGTACCCGGCTTCGGTAATAGATGTGGCATCCGCGATTGCAAACGGCACCTTCAAGATCCGAGCCAATGTCTGTGCGAGATACGTCTTCCCGCATCCCGGAGGCCCCACCAACATGATGTTGGTTTTCTGGAGCTCCACATCATCTTCCTTTTGAGCGTCGCTGACCGATACTCGCTTGTAGTGGTTGTAGACGCCGACACTTAGAACTTTCTTGGCCCATTCCTGTCCGATGACGTATTGCTGAAGCTGATCGTAGATCTCAGCCGGAGTAGTTGGCGAGATCTTGCTGACAGCTTTCTCCTGTGGGCCACGTTCGCCGGGCGGCCTGGTGGCTTGACGGATGATGTTTCGGCATCGGTCGACGCACTCGTTGCATATGAATATGCTGTTGGGGCCGGCGATCAGCATGCCGACCTCGGTCTGCTGTTTCTTGCAGAACGAGCAGAGCTTACGGCCTCTGCCCCGTTGGATGGAGTTCCTGTTGCCGCTGCTATTCAAGACCGGTGTTGATTTGGAGGTTCGACTTATCGTGGGATCATAAACGGGCCGGTCTAAGCGATCCCCGATTGCACTCTCCCGTTGTGGCCTTCGCTCTGCGTGGAGTCGTGCACCTGATCGACCAGACCGTACTCGGCGGCTTGCTCGGAGGTCATCCAGAAATCTCGATCGCTGTCACGTGCAACCTGCTCGTACGATTGTCCGGTATGATCGGCGATGATCTGCCGTATCCGATCCTGGACGCGCAGAGTTTCACGCGCATGAATCTCAATGTCTGATGCTTGCCCCGATGTGCCGCTGATGGGCTGATGCATGTGGATGGTCGAGTTTGGGAGCGCGAATCTCTTGCCCTTGGTGCCTGCCGCGAGCAGGACCGTGCCGAAGCTCGCGCATAGCCCGACTGAGATCGTCGAGACATCGCAGGTTATCAACTGCATGGTGTCGTAGATCGCCATCCCGTCGTACACGGAGCCGCCCGGCGAGTTGATGTACAGGTTGATGTCCCTCTCGGGATCTTCCGCCGCCAAGTAAAGGAGCTGGGCGACAATCACGTTCGCGACCTGTGAATTTATCGGAGTTCCCAAGAAAACGATGCGCTCCTTGAGCAGGAGCGAGTAGATATCGTACGCTCTTTCTCCCCTTGCGCCGGTCTCTATGACCATGGGGATGATATTTTCAGGGATGCTCAATTTGTTCATGTCGCAAGGTTCTCCAAACTCAGGCTACGCCTCAATATCGTCTTCGGACATGCCACGGGCAATGCGCACAGCAATGCTGAGCGACTTCTGGCGGCTCAGGTAGCGTTGCACAGATTCGCGGGTCTCTTCGTTGTCCTCCAACCGTTCCGCATCGGATGAAGCGGCTTCATTTGTTCGTTCAATCTCTGCCAATATCTCCTCAGGGGAGATCTCCACATCTTCTGCTTCCGCCAGCTTCTCGATAACCAACGCTCTTTTTATTCTAGTCTCTGCTGCCTGTTCGGCCTGTTCGAGCGTTTCGCTGGGAATATCCTCGACGTTAAGCGGCTGCGGTCTCCTACCCATCAGCCGTTGCCGCCTCTCCATTTCGTACTCGAGCATACGACGGCCTTCACGCTGGAGGATGATGGGCGAGATGTGGAATTCGCTATTCTCCACTATCGCATCTACCAGCTTCGTCTCGAGCTCTCGGATCAGTCGATTCTCTGACTCCTCTTCAAGCACGGCTAGAAGGTGAGCACCCAGTTCTGCAAGAGTATCTACGCCGTCTTCGCCGTAGATTGCTGCCAGACCATCGTCCAGCGGTGGCAGGATCTCCTGCTTCACCTCTGAAACTGAGACGCTTATGTCTGCGGTCTGACCCGCTAGATCTGCATCGCTCAACTCGGAAGGAACTTGGAGCCGCATGAATTTATCGTCGCCAGTAGAGAGGCCGACTATGCCTTCGTAGAAGTTCTCGAACGGAACTGTGGCACCTTCTCGAAGGAAAAATTCTTGGTCTTCGACGCTGAACAACTGCCTATCGCCCACCATCGCGTTGACGCTCATTGTCACGACATCTCCGATCTCGGCGGGACGCTCCGCGGGTTGTAGATACGACTGAGTCCTCCGAAGGCGATCGATCGCCTCGTCAACCGCATCCTCGGTGATTTCATCGGGCTTGTCGTCAAGCCGTATCGACCTGTAATCGCCGAGAATCGCTTGGGGTTCGAGAGGGACGGTAGCGGTGAGGACGACTACGGGATCGGTCTCGATGACATCGACTCTGGGTGCGGCGAAATAAGTTATCTCCTCCTGCTCGAGAGCGTTAGACACGGCTTCGGGCACAAGAGATTCGATCGTCTCTTCGACGAGATATTCCTTGCCCACAAAATTCTGGATTATCGTCCTAGGCGCTTTACCCTTGCGAAATCCCGGAATGTCGATTCTCTGTGAAACCCGCTGAGTTGCAGACGAGAGATGTCGTTCATACAACTCGGAATCCACCTCAACCCTGAGGACCACCTCGCCGTTTTCGGATTTTTCATGTGTGACGTTCACGCCCATCGCATCCGCGGAGCACTCAGTTCATCGCGAACAGGTGGAGCCGTGAACAACGCCGAAGGCATAACCGCACCTCTGCACGAGAATATCAACTAAGTTTGATTGTAATTTAGACCTAGACGGGCTTGTCAGTGCTTTTCTGCATCGACTGGCAAGACGCTATTCGGCTTTAGATCCGAGCGCGATACCCAGATCGCGGATTTGGGTATCGTCTATCGGCGACGGAGCATCGAACAGCGGATCGATGGCTGATTGCGTTTTGGGAAAGGCGATCACTTCACGAATCGAAGTCTGCCCCGTCAGCATGGCCACTAGGCGATCGAGGCCGAGTCCCATGCCGCCGTGAGGCGGAGCACCGTAGCGAAATGCGGTTAAAAGGTGTCCGAATCGCTCTTCAATCTCATCGTCGGAGTATCCGATCACGTTGAATACCTTTGTCTGCACTTCCGGATCGTGGATTCTGATACTTCCGCTGCCTAGTTCGACACCGTTGCATGTGAGGTCGAAGAGATCGGCGTACACTTTGCCGGGATCCGATTCGATGTAGGGAATATGCTCTTGTTTGGGTGCCGAGAAGACGTGATGCGCAGGGTTCCAAGCCGCGGCATCGTCGTCCCACTCGAATAGGGGGAAGTCGTAGACCCACGCGAATTTGAACTCGTTCGGATCGACAAGTTCCAGACGTTTAGCAAATTCACCGCGCAGTGCATCCAATGCGCTGTTCGCGACCCGTTGCTGTCCGGCGACTATGAGGATCAAGTCTCCGGGTTGAGCCCCCGTTCGATGAGCGAGTCGCTTCACGACATCGAGGGAGATATAGTTCTTCAAGGGTGATCGCACGTGTTCATCGGCAATGTTGTCGGTGTCTCCGGCTGTTTCATCGATTGCGATGTAGACCAGGCCTTGCGCGCCGGCTGCTCTAGCGATGTCGATCAAGCCGTCGGTCTGCCTGCGTGTGTAGCCCGCGCATCTCGGTGCCGAGAAGCCGCGTACGGTTCCTCCAGCATCAGCTACCGCCTTGAAAACGCGTGCTTCCGACAGCAAAGCGATGTCGGTCAAAGTAGCCATCTCCAGGCCGTAGCGTGTGTCGGGCTTGTCGGAGCCGTACTTCTCGATGGCTTCCGTGTACGTCAACTTGGTAAACGGTGTTCCCATCCGTGTATCTGGCCTCAACTCATTGATGATTCGCGTGTAAAGGCCCTCCACCAGATCCATAACGTCTTGCTGGTGGACGAAACTCATCTCTAGGTCGAGCTGAGTGTGCTCGGGTTGCCTGTCTGCTCTTAGGTCTTCGTCTCTGAAGCACTTGGCGATCTGAAAATAGCGCTCCACTCCAGAAACCATCAGGATCTGTTTCAGCTGTTGCGGGGATTGCGGGAGCGCGTAGAAGGCACCCGGATTCACTCGAGATGGCACTACATAGTCGCGAGCGCCTTCAGGCGTGGACTTGATGAGTATGGGGGTCTCTACTTGGGTAAAGCCATGGTCTGTGAGATGGTCCCACATGAGGTGTATCACCCTGTGCCGAAGCTGAAGACGGGATAGCATCTCCGGTCTTCGAATGTCGACGTATCTGAACTTGAGCCGCGTCGATTCGTCGGCATCCACATCGTCTTCGACTTCGAACGGGGGCGTGATGGATTTGTTCAGCACCTGCGCCTCGCGGGCGATCAGCTCCACGTCGCCGGTGGCAAGGGACGGGTTCTCAGCGCCGGGAAGACGTGCTGAGACTTCGCCCCGTATCTGCACAACCCATTCGCTGCGCATGTCCTCCGCCATCTCGTGGGCGACTGCCGAGACTTCAGGGTTGAATACGACTTGGAGCAGTCCAGATCGATCTCGCAGATCGAGAAAGATCAAGTTGCCATGGTCGCGCCGTCGGTGAACCCAGCCGGCTACGGTTACTTCTTTGCCAATGTCTGACGCCCTGAGGGCTCCGCAGTTTGTGTCTTTATACATGCGTTGATTCTCCAACAGAGGGGCAAGATGCGCTAAGAATCCGAATCAGACTCTTTAGCTGTGCTGGTGATGCAAATGAACCGGCTTCCCGTTGAAGCCAAGTATTGGATCGCAGATCGGTTCTAGTAGGGGAGTGATTGGACGAGTGCCAAGTCGATTCACTTCAGGAATTGGCACTCGCCCTACATATTGCGCAGATTGCTGATCAATCGATCGCCGTAGTTCCAGAGACCGGCGGTGACGAGCGACGCACCCATCAACTTGACGAGGTCGCCGGGGATGAAGACGTACATCGCCTGCTGAAACAGCTGTCCATCGGCGGGCCACCCGAAGTCGTACACGGAGAGCCAGACGAGCGCCGGCAAGTAGATCAGGAGGTTTCCGATTGCGTTTGCCCACAGGGAGCTTGAATGGGTGAGGCCGAGTTGGCTGAGAAGCCCGACTGCGGCGGCTGCCAAAACGAAACCGATCAGGTATCCTCCTGTCACCCCCGTGATGTAGGTCCAACCATCGGCTGGTGTTTTCAGAGCGAACGGCTCGTTTGCGAACAGAGGAAGTCCCAGCGCGCCGATGGCGATGTACCCCGCTACCGTGACGATTCCCCAGCGCCAGCCCATGACGCTGCCGGTGAGCAGAACGGCGAATGTCTGTAGAGTGATCGGTGTGGGGTTGTCAGGCAGGTAGAAGCGGCCCTTGGCACACAGGAATATCAAAACGACGAAAGCGACAGCGGCGAACACCCGATGGGTAGTCCGTGTCTCCGGGAACAGAGTGTCGAACAGTGACCGGCCTAACTTGATCCGGACCCGCGGACGCTGAAGCGCGTCAGCACCAATGGTAGAGAATTGCATATCTTCGACTAACCTACAACGAGTCCCTTGCGAAATAATGGATTGCTATTATCTCCGGCAAGTCCATGTGGCTTAGTTTAGTTCTCCGGCCTTCCCCAAGGTTCGGGACAGCCATGCTCGATTTTATTGCGATTCGATGCCGCCTCCCTAGCTGTTGCGGCTTCTCTGTCGACCGGGCCCGACGCGAAACTCAGCATGATGTTCGACGGTGCTCCTAGGATCGAATCTATCTCCGCCCTGAGAGCGGACACATCTAGCGGTGTCGCCAGATATTCCTCCAGAGTGGGTTGCTTGCTCTGCAGAATCAGAATCGGCTGATGAAGGCATGCCCTCGATTTAGGTGTGGAAACGTGTTTGACTCGGAATCCCCCGATGACATCCGGGACGTTCTCCACCCAGCTGTCGTCGTAGTCAATGTCGAACACCCACCTAGGGCCGTAAGGGCGGTCCTTGATTGCATCGGGGGACATGGAAGAGTTAGCCTCAGCCTCTACTCGTGCATCGGGTGCGCCCGCAACTGCTCCGCTCGCCGCCGCCAACAGCGTCAGAATCGCGATCGCGAAAAGATATGAAATGGAATGCATGAATCGACTTCTCAATGGTTAGCGACTGCACTCTCAGATGCACTTGGCTAGTTCCCTAGCTTTCTCGATGGCTCATGGCAACTGCGCTCCATCCTACTGCGATTCCAGTCGGCTTCCCGAGCAGCAACCATCTCTCCATCAACCGCCCCCGACCCGAAGCTCAGCCTGATATTCGACGGCGCTCCCGGGATTGACGCTATCTCCGCCCTGAGAGCGGACACATCTAGCGGTGTCGCCAGATATTCCTCCAGAGTCGGCTGCTCGCTCTGCAAAAGCACTATCGGCCGGTAAAGGCACGCCCTCGATTTTGGCGTGGAGACATGTATGACTCGGAATCCCCCGATGACATCCGGGACGTTCTCGACCCAGCTGTCATCGTAGCCGAGATCAAAAACCCACCTAGGGCCGTAAGGGCGGTCCTCGCTTGCATCGGCGGACAGGGAAGGACTAGCCTCAGCCTCTACTCGTGCATCGAGTGCGCTTGCAACCGCCCCGCTCCCAACCGCCAACAGCGTCAGAACCGCGATCGCGAAGAGATGAGTGATGGTTCGCATGAGTCGAGATCACTATAGAGTAATCACATCCTCCGGGTGCTGACTTATCAACGATGACACATGCGGCATCCCGCTCACTACCCAAGCGGCAGAACCGTTGTTCTTGAGCGTCCCATCCATAGCCCCCGAAACGGGGAACCTGCCATGACTGCACCTGTGGACAGTGATGCGATTCTCAGACGACCTGGCGGCCCTTCAGAATCTGGAACCAAGCCGTCCAGCGGGTATTCCGGCTCTTCTGCGCTGCCAGCAGGTAGTTGATTTTAGTATGGACCATCGGCATAAGCCACATTGGTCGGGACTACGGATATCAAAATCAACGCCACGACTAGCACAACAAGCAACAGTTAAACCTTTCCCGTTGTTTCGCTCCCTTCACAGGCCTTGAGTGATAAATGATGCTCTAACTATAATTCCAAGCTTGAGGTTCGCAAAAACCGAAGACGCTGTGCATCTTTGGAGTTTTGAAACAGGCTCGCAGGTTCTCCCCCTTTGCTGAGAGACCGTTGACAAGCTACAGGATAGGCTCTGAATCCTCTCCCACGATGGGAATATGGGAAGATGCTACGCATCTTTTGGACTTATGAAACAGGCTCGTACACGTTTCACAGACACGTGTGTTCCTCTACTCGAAGGAGACCGTTGCAAATACCTAACTGCACCTCATCAACGCCTTGATGAGGTGCAGCAGCTGGGTAACAGAGAGTTTACCCGATGCCGATCCGACCGTTGGAAGACGCTAGCACTTCGTCATCAATGTCGACGGGCAGACTGTAGTTTCGCTTCTTCACTTCCAGAGACACGAAAGTCTCTGTTCTCTGCACGCCCGGCGTCTTGCCCACGTGTTCTCTTATGAACTCACCCAGCGCGTAAGAGTTGGGCAGCGTGGCCCAAGCGAACACGTCGTAAGTTCCGGTAGTGATGCTGACTAAAGTGGTGTACTTGAGCGATGCCATCCTTGCAGCTACCTCTTCCAACTTATCGGGCTCGACCTGCATCCCGATCAGCACTTCCGAGTGATATCCCATTTTCTGAGGATCGGGAACGGCTACAATGTCGATCGCTTTCTCGGCGGTCAATTTCTTCAAGCGTCTCCGCACGGTCCCTTCGCTGACTTCGACCTGCTTGGCAATCTGCGCGTTGGGTGCGCGACCGTCTTTATTGAGCGCTGCGATGATCTGGCGATCGAGTGTGTCCATTAAGCCCTTTCCTTATAGAAATTCGTAGCGTGTCGTTAAGCGTGTTTCAATGCTCTCTGTTTGCACACAGATTCCTGAAGCTAGGATGGCAGTGAGAAGTCGAAAAACGCAATATTTCAGATATAAATTGCAGGAAACGACGCTCAAGTCACAATTATATAGTAGGAACACGCTGTTTTTCCAATTTGAGCTATCATGCCGAAGCAGGTTCGCTAAAGTTGGGGACGGGCCCGTCCCTACTCCTCAATCGGAATGCGTAGACTACGTTAAGATTGTAATAAGAGTGTTAAATCCACTGCATGTGTGGGCAAGTTGGACGCGACCCGGCAATTGTGGCTTCAGCACCACGGAGGAACTACAAGATGACTGAGAACGGCAACGGCATAGTGTCATTCACACCCGCCGCTCTGGACAAGCTCGCTGAGGTCTTGGAGGAACAGGATGCCAGCGCCTCTTACTTGCGGATCTCCGCGGTCGCTACGCCTCAGGGCGGAGTGGAGTACGCTTTTGGTTTGGAAGACGAGCCGACAGAAGAGGATCACTCTGTGGAAGAGGGATCGGTGAAGGCGCTAGTCGATGACTCCAGCGTTCCATTGCTGTTTGGATCGAGTATCGACTACGTTGAAGGGTTCCAGAGATCCGGATTCGTAATATCCAACCCTAACTTTGCTGGCGGTTGTGCCTGCGGCGGCGGCGGATGCGGTTGCGGCGGCTAACCGCAACGGCTTCAGCAACGCCGCGTTCTGTACTCGACTGACAAGGATCCGCATAGGAGTATTTGAGGGATGACATACATAATTTCAAAGGGTTGCGTTGACGTAATGGACGGTTCATGCGTCGATGTTTGTCCCGTGGATTGCATCTACTCTAAACCCGGAGACAATCAGCTGTTCATCAGTCCGGACGAGTGCATCGATTGCGCTGCATGCGAACCTGTATGTCCCGAGAACGCCATATTCCCCGAGGATCAGGTGCCGGAAGACGAATTCGAGTACATAGCACTCAACTACGACTATGACTACGACAGCTCGGAGCCAGGCAAAAACGTCTGATTCTGTGTTGTGTCTCTAAACCTTGACGGTATCAGCTACGGCATTCGCAGATCTCCTGTCTAACCGTAGAAGGTCGTCCCGCCGAATCCTCGTTGGATGATCAGAGAATCACGTCAGCAACGGTTCTAGGCTGTGAATCGTCGAAGCTCATTCGCAACGGTAAAATGTGGCATCTCGTCGTTCGGTAGATCAGACGTTCGAGGACGTCTCTCTTGAGGCCTGCGCGCGCATTCCGCAATGACCGCGAGGTAACGAGCCTGTATTGTCGATAGACCTCGCGGTCCGTTTCAGCAATGGGTGATTTCAGGCACCGATTCAGACGGCGCACTCGCCCTCGCCACGTTCGAGCTTGTAGAGGACCGTGTTGCCCCAGTCCATGTACGTCTCGATATGTTCGCGGTCCAAGGGGCCGATCTCCGCCTTCCACGATCCGAACATCTCCTCGAAAGGTTGAGTGCCGACGCGGTCCATGAAGTCGTTGAACTTCTCCCCGCTCTCGCGGTTCGCCTTGTAATGACCGACAATCATCTCAAGCGCCTCAGGCGCCCGTTTCGCGGGAATCCTAGATCGAACCCGATATCCCACTCTAACTGGCCCTTCGGTAGATGATCCTCCTAGGAACAGTTCGTAGGCCGGGACCTGTCCCCCTGCACCCTTCATGACGGCGCCGTGGAATCCGATCGCTGCCACATGGTGCTGACCGCATGAGTTCGGGCATCCGCTGGCTTTGATGTGGATATTGCTCACCAGAGGATCTGAGACATCCATCGCATCCAGTTTCTCTCCGAGCGCTTTGTTAAGCCCCATCGATGATGTGATGCCTAGTTTGCATGAGTCGGTGCCAGGGCAAGTGACGATATCCCTGATTGTTTCACGTCCAGCATTGGCAAGCCCGATTTTGTCCAAGGCTTTGTAGAAGCTGTACAGCGATTCTGTTCGAACCCAACGGAACACGATATTCTGCTGCTGGTCTATACGGGCCCTTCCGCCGGCGAACTGCCGTGCGATGTCCGCCAGGGGGGACCACTGCTCCGCATAGATGTCGCCCCTCTCCACTCGCACATAAACGATGTTGAATCCGCTCTGGCGCTGCTCTTCGACCGAACCCGCCTTCCAAAGGGTGTAGTTTTCATCGTCAGGCTCAGTCTCTGGGTTTTCGGGGATCGGCGGCGCATCAGCGGCCTCATCTTCGATGAACAGAAGCGAATCGAGGTCGATCTTCTTCTTGGCCCAATCACCCTTTAACTCTTCGTCTACCAGCTCGCGGAACTTCTCTATTCCGAGCCGCTTGATCGTGAATTTGATCCGCGCCTTCATGAGGTTCTTCCGCTCTTCATCTTGGCGGTTGAATATACGAAGGGCGGCTTCTGCGTATCGGATGTAATCTTCGACCGGGACGAATTCGGTGAGCGTCTCAGCCATCTGAGGCATTGTGGAGAGTCCGCCGCCGACTACGATTTTGAAGCCCCGCTTTCCTTCCCTGATGCGAGCTACGAATCCAACATCGTGAAACGGCGTCATCGCCTCGTCGATCTCGGAGCCGGAGAAAGCCGTCTTGGATTTGCGGGGCATGTTCTGTGTCGTGGGATGCCGCAGGAAGTAGCGTGCGTATGCCGCGGCATAAGGCGTCACATCGAACACTTCGTGTTTTGAAACCCCGGCCGAAGGATGCGCGACTACGTTTCGCACGGTATTGCCGCATGCTTCCCGCGTGGTCAAACCGGCATCGCCAATCAATCTCATCAACGCCGGAGTATCGTCGAGTGGCACATGGTGAAACTGGACGTTTTCCCGCGTGGTCAGGTGCCCCTTCTTCAGAGGCGCGAACTTCTCTGCAACTTGTCCGAGGATCTCCATTTGGTGGGCGGTGAGGCCCCCAAACGGTGCTTTGATCCTCACCATCTGGCGATCGGGCTGCCGTTGCCCGTAGACACCTTGCCTCAATCTGAAGCGCATGAATGCCGTGCCTTCAAAATCGCCCGCTCTGAAGCGTTCTTTCTGCTCTTCGAAATGGGCGATCTCATCTGCATCGATCGCCAT
Organism: Dehalococcoidia bacterium; assembly: GCA_965214735.1. Classification (GTDB taxonomy): domain Bacteria; phylum Chloroflexota; class Dehalococcoidia; order Lucifugimonadales; family Lucifugimonadaceae; genus Bin127. The sequence continues at coordinate 488,404 of OZ243977.1, forward strand.
TACGCGAGCATTGGCGGCGTCGGGGGTCCAACCAGTTCTATCTTTGCTTGAGACTGTCGTCACTTTTGTCACTCTGCGTGCGGATTTTCCATATTTAAGAACAATCAGACCGAGCACCTGTGCTCTGTCGAATGTTGTGCTTAATCATACACCTGTGAATCTCAAGATCCGATCGATGCTCGGATGGTAGTTCCCGATGCTCTTGTAAACTTGATGCATCTTGGAATCTGACCTTCCACGGAGCTGAAACATGAACGCGAAGATTTCGCCGGAATTCACTTCATGATGCCTACTCCGTTTGCAGCTGATGGTTCAGTCGATCATGAGCCGATAGAGCGGCTGGTGGAGTGTGCTGCTCGGGCTGGTTGCGCCGGCATAGTCACGCTTGGAGTGATGGGCGAGGCGCATCGCTTAGTCGACTCTGAGCGAGCGAGCATAATCGAGGCCGTGGTAAATGCCTGCCGAGGTAGGTTGACGGTGACAGTGGGCGTCAGCGCGCAGAGCGGGATTCAGGCCGCGGCTCGAGTAATCGAGGCCCAACAGCTCGGAGCCACCGTCGTCATGGCATCTCCTCCGGTTCTTGCGAAGCCCAACGAAAAGGCTGTCTACGCCTACTACGAAAAACTCGACCGAGCCGCAACCATTCCATTAGTAGTGCAGGACTTGCCCGAGCAGACAGGGGTCTATATGACACCTGAATTCATAGCCCGTCTCAATCTCGGTCTGCAAAGTGCGAGATATCTGAAACTCGAGGATCCGCCTACTCCTCCGAAAGTGTCCGCGGTTGGGGCATCGACGAAGGGATCGATGGGAATATTCGGTGGATTGGGCGGCGCGTTTCTCTTTGAGGAGCTGAGGAGAGGAGCTTGTGGCACGATGACGGGATTCGCATACCCGGAGGTATTGGTAGCGATCCATACCCGATTTGCAGAAGGCGACCAAGAAGCGGCGCGCCAAATCTTCTACAGATGGCTCCCGCTCATAAGGTACGAAAACACCGCCGGGCTGGGACTCTCGATCCGAAAGCATCTGATGACCAGGCGCGGGCTTCTCGACTCCCCCGCAGTGCGACCGCCGACGCCGTCAATCGACGCGTCGGGCATCGCCGAGCTGGAGGACATTCTCGCTGCGATGCAGCCGATCATATGTTCCGACATCGCTGAACCCGTGTTCAAGTTCTGAACTTGGAATCCGAAGTGTCGAGCAACGTTTAACATTACGCATACACACCCGACAGATCACCTATGAATGTCTCCGTGTGATCCTGTACCTCCGGATAGTTCTCGATGTCTGAAGCTCCGCAAGAATCGGATCCAGAAGAGGAATCCACTTTTTGCATGCACTGCGGCACTCGCAACGTGGGCGTCGAGTATGCATGCGACCGCTGTGGCGAACGGATTTACGTACCCGATCCGAGTCGCCCGCCGCCATTAGGGTTCACAAGTTGCGCTAGTTGCAGAGCGGCCAATGAGGCGCATGCATCTTACTGTGCGTCTTGCGGCTCGGAGTTGGATCATGGCACTCGGATCTCTCCCGATGGCACCGCGTCTTCCGGCGGAGTGGACGCTGATGATGGACGAAATGGCTCATGGGGCTCAATCTCAGGGTCGGGCTTCGGGGGGAACCGTGAACGACGCGACGAACGGTCGCCGTTTGGCGGGAGCGATGTACCGGTTAGGCGTCCCAGCCAATGGAGATTGCCGAAGCGATCCAACAATCTGAAACAGAGCCGAAGTCAGATACCGAGAGAGATTCGGCGCTGGAACTGGTCGGCATTCATCCTAGGTCCTATTTGGGGACTTTCCCACAACATTTGGTGGTCGGCGCTGGGACTGCTTCCGCTGCTTTCATTTTTGCCCAGGCAGTTGACGATAGCCACATGGGTATTGGTAGCGGTTTTGCTGGGATTGAAGGGCAACGAACTCGCTTGGCGCGCCCGTCGTTGGGAAAGCGTCGACCGGTTTATGGCGATTCAGCAGCGCTGGGTGACTTTGAGCATCATTTTCGCGATCGGCGCACTGCTGCTTGTGATAGCTGTCCTATTGTCCCAGTAGGCTTAGGCTTTCGCAGAAACTCGTAATGTCAGAATTACAGTTATGCGAAGGTATTTGGATACGGCGAAGCGCGTGCCGGGTTCCGCGTTAGATACGATTGGGGCGCGCTCGAACTTGGGTCATGTTCTCGAACGAATTAACCCGTTTCTCGAACAGCTTCGCAAAAGTGGCGTTGTCAATGAACGGGGTCGTCATGATAACCGCGTCTTCTCCGTTGTCGGCGTAGTATCGGCGCCTGATGCCAGTCTCTGTGAAGCCGTACTTCCGATACAAAGACTTCGCCGCGGAATTTGACTTCCGCACCTCCAAGGTAGCAGTTCTAGCCCCTTTGCGAGAGGCTTCTTTCAGTGCCGCGATCAAAAGCAATTCGCCTACACCACGTCGTCGTTCGTCAGGCCGCACGGCGATCGCCACGATGTGAGCTTGATCCACCGCAGTCCAGACTCCGACGAAGCCAGATACGTGATCCCCATTCGATCTTTCCCTTGGCGTGCTGCTTGAGCCGCGGAGTCGAACTGTGATCCAATTGGCCAGATCTTGAAGTCCACGGCTTGCTCGTGTGCGAGAGTTCCGAGCTTCTTCGTCGCGCATAGGCCTGACTGCGAGTATGTACGAGATGTTCGATTGCCGCAACTCTCTCGAGAACGGTGCTCCACCTCCACTATTGCCGAACACGTCGCGCTGAATACGATCCATGACCCGAGCATCGTCGAGAGTGGCGTATCGGGTATTCAAGTGGTTGTGGTTGTCGTTGTTAGGAGGAAATGACGCCATCAGATTTACTCATCTACTGAACTCACCTCGACGAGTTCTCGTTTAACGTGATTAGCGGTGATTACGACCGCACGGACTCTCGTAAGGCGTTCCTTTAAGGTTAGGGTTCGACATCAATAGGGACTCTAAACCAAAGTCTTGGTAGGAGTGAATCGATCCTGCGGGACGTTGTCGATTTGTCTCGTGTTGTTAAAATCGTCAGACTGTACCCCTATGCGGTGCAAAGTCCTCCGCATGCCGGGACATCACGATATCAGAGCTCATAGCTGATGATTCCCATACCCTTACTACTGCGCTTCATTGGATTGCGCACCGCGGCAGGTGCCGCGACTGGACCGCCGGTCGCTTCATCTCCAAGTTCCGATACAGGCCGCGAGGGCATGGTGGTGCTCTGGCGGATCGCGAAGATGGCATTGGTTTATCGTGGTATTTTGGCGATTGGCCTGCTCGGAATCGTTGGATCGTCCGTCTTCCAACTCTTCATCCCCCTGCAGATCGGCAACGGCGTGGACACCGTTGAAAAATTGATCACAGGGGTCGAAACCAATCGCGATGCGTTGCAGCGGGATCTTCTGCTCATCGCTTTGTTGCTCTTGGTGCTCTCCGTCCTCAGGGGAGCATTCACGTTTCTCCACAACTTCATCAGTGAGCTGGTGGCGCAGCGGATAGGGTACAGGTTGCGGATTCAGTACTACGAGAAGCTCCAGCGATTGAGCTTCACGTACCACGATCGGATACACACCGGAGACCTGCTGACGAGAGGACTCTTGGATATCGAAGGCGTTCGTTCGTTCGCCAGCAGAGCCTTTCTACGTGTCATATACCTAGTCGTATTCATCGGTGCGGGAGCGTATCTGATGTTCCAGTCCGACCCGCTGCTCGCGTTGCTGAGTCTCAGCTTCGTGCCATTTGCGGCGTGGAGATCGATCATCGCTCGGCTTCAAACTTCGAGAGGGTGGAGGCTCTACCAGGAGCAAATGGGTAGATTGACGAAGATCATGGACGAGAACCTCAAAGGCATTCGTGTCGTTCGGTCCTTCTCAGCCGAACCTTACGAGATGGGCAAATACGACACAACTTCTGAAGAGGCGTTCAGGCGTGCGTTTCGCCTCGTCACGGTAAGGGCCGTCAACCTTTCTCTCATAACATTCGCCTTCTTCATGGCGATGGGCTTGGTGATTCTGTTCGGCGGATTAAAGGTCTTGGATGCAAACGATCCATTCTCCCTCGGTCAGCTGGCTCAATTCTTGGCATTTATGGGAATACTCAGGACGCCGGTGCGTATGCTCGGCATGGTTGTCGCAGGCTGGGCAAGAGGCGCCGCATCCGGCAAGCGTCTTTTCGAGGTTCTTGACGAGGTCCCGGAGATCCATGATGAACCCGGTGCCAAAGATCTCGAGATCACCGACGGCGCTCTGCGTTTCGAGCACGTAGATTTCGCTTTCATGGATCAGTTCGGCGACGAGAGAGTGCTTACCGACATTTCATTTGAAGCGCGGCCCGGACACACCGTTGGCATAGTGGGCCCGCCGGGCTCTGGGAAATCCACACTGGCGCACATGATCCCGCGTTTCTATGATCCGACGGACGGCCGAATACTAATCGACGGCCAAGACATCCGTGAAGTAACGCTAGAGTCGCTGCGCCGAGTCGTTGGTGTAGTCGAGCAAGACACCTTCCTTTTCACTACAACGATCGACAACAACATCGCGTACGGAAATCCTTGGGTCGAGCATCGTAGGATTGAGGACGCGACGGAAAATGCTCAGATGAGGGACTATGTGGAGAAGCTCCCTTCTGGGTACTCGACGCTGGTAGGCGAGCGCGGCATCTCCCTTTCGGGTGGGCAACGTCAGCGATTGTCGATCGCGCGCTCCATAATGCTGCATCCCCAGATCATCGTGTTCGATGACTCGACTGCCGCGATAGATGCCGCTACCGAGCAACGCATCAGGGCGGCTCTGCAGGAGGTCACAGCCGATCGAGCAACGATCATCATCTCTCATCGGCTCAGCTCGCTCATGCACGCCGACGAGATTTTATTCCTAGAAGGTGGACGAATCTTGGAGCGCGGCTCGCACTCCGAACTTCTGGCGCAGGGCGGCAAGTACAGGGACCTCTACGAGTTGCAGATCAGACCTGATGACGACGACCCATTGTCAACTAAGTAGGCGCAAAGATGGCTACTGCTGACACGACTAAGAGAACACGCGGGTCCCAAGAGGAAGATCGGCTTCGGTGGGTCGATCAACAGGCTTCCATCGGCGATACCGACCAAGTTATTTTCGGTGCGGCCTTCAACGGGCAAGTGATCAGACGTTTCTTCACATTCGTGCGTCCTTATCGTGGCTTCGTCATCATCGGCCTCTTCACGGTGCTGGCATTTGCGCTGAGCTCTCTAGCGATTCCTTGGATCGTCAGATTGACGGTTGACGGTACTCTGTCCGCAGGCGACAGGGACGCTGAAGGCTCACGCACCGGGCTATTCGTGATGGTAGGAGTCTTCGTAGGTGCGGCCGTATTGCACTCTCTCAGTGCCTATCTGCAGGAGATAATCGTCGGACGCGTCGCTGAAAACCTGCTGATCGATTTGCGTCGCGCCATGTACAGTCATCTTCAGCGCGTGTCGCTCTCATTCATGGACAAGACCGAGGTCGGACGTATGATGGCCCGCCTCCAGGGCGATGTCGCTGCGCTTCAGGAATTCTTGGAGACGATCGTCACCAGTGTCGGCGATTTCGTTTTGCTGGCTGGAATCGTGATCGCCATGTTGATCATGGATTGGCGACTAGCCCTATTGACCTTCGCCGTCGTATCTATCTTGGGCGTGGTCAGGGTCGTTTGGCTGCCGATTGCAAAGCGTGCTTTTCTGTACGCGCGTCAGACAGGCTCGATCACTGCCGGGGCGTTGGCAGAAAACATCAACGGCGTTCGCGTAGTTCAGGGAATGGCGAGAGAGGATGTCAACCTCGAGCTGTTCGATGAAAAAGCCAGCGAGATGCTACGCGCCAACAGCCGGGCCGCGGCGCTGGGTTTGATGATGATCCCTATCGTGGACGTTATTTCAGGCGGGGCGATGGCGATTATCATCGTCGTCGGCGGTTCGTGGGTGCTGGACAGCTCGCTGGAGGTCGGGGCGATGTTGGCGTTCATTCTCTACACCCAGCTGTTTTTCGATCCCATCCGATCGATCACGATGCACTACGCGATTTTCCAGCGGGCGATGGCATCGGGTGAACGGATTTTCGAGGTGCTGGACGTTCCGATCGAGATCGAAGACGCGGAGGGTGCGGAGGATCTGGTCGAAAACGACGGGTCGGTCGAGTTCAAGAACGTGACTTTCGGTTACCTTCCTGACGAGCCGATTTTGAAGAACGTGAGCTTCAAGGTTAATCCCGGAGAGACTGTGGCTCTCGTGGGACCCACTGGATCGGGTAAGACGAGCATCACTTCGCTGCTCCACCGCTTTTACGAGGCGTGGGAGGGTGAGATCCTTGTCGGCGGTAAGAACATTCGCGATTTGAGGATCAGTTCTCTAGGCGACAATATCGGGATGGTGTTGCAGGAGCCGTATCTTTTCTCAAGCACGGTCTACGAAAATATCCGCTACAACAAGGAGGACGCGACAAGAGAGAATATCGTCGAGGCTGCGAGGGCGGTGGGTGCCCATGAATTCATAATGAGGTTGCCCAACGGATATGAGACGGAGCTGGAGCAGCGGGGGACTAACCTCTCACTTGGTCAGCGCCAGCTCATTTCGTTCGCACGAGCGATCGTTGCCGATACCAAGATTCTCATTCTCGACGAAGCTACCGCCTCGATCGACAGCTACACGGAGCTCCTGATTCAACAGGCGCTGTCTAGGCTCTTGCAGGGGCGGACGGGCTTGGTGATCGCTCATCGGCTCGCCACCATCAGAGGGGCCGACCGCATAATCGTTTTACAGAACGGCGAGATCATCGAGGAAGGCACACACAACGATTTGGTCGTCTCCGACGGTCTCTACTCCAAGCTGTATTCGATGAACTACGCTTCGTTCGACGACATTCCCGATGAGCTGATTGCCGAAGCATCGGAATTCGCTCGTAGGGACGCCACCTGAACTGGTTACAGCAATGGGCGTTGCGATGTGTTCGAGTCCGGGGAAAGCCGTTCATCCGCGCCGACGTGACGCATGCCGGCTCGAGTGGCTCGCCGGCCCTGAGAGGTGCGAAGGATAAAGCCGATCTTCAACAAGAATGGTTCGATGACATCTTCAAGAGTCTGAGTCTCTTCATTCGTCGAAGCCGCCAGAGCGTTAACCCCTGCCGGTCCGCCGCCGTAGCGGTGGGCGAGGGTGTTTAAATACAGACGATCCAGTCGGTCGAGCCCTAACTCGTCGACTCCTTCGACCTTCAATGCCTCGGCCGCTACTTCGGAAGTTATAAATCCGTCTCGTCGAACTTGGGCGAAGTCGCGCACTCTGCGAAGAAGATTGTTGGCGATGCGCGGGGTGCCCCTTGATCGTTGGGCGATCTCGTTCGCGCCCCCGGCGTCGATCTGGACGTTCAAGATGGAAGCTGAACGCGTCGCCACAAGTGCCAGCTCAGCCTCAGTGTAGTAATCGAGGTGATACGCAAGAGCGAATCTCTCACGCAGCGGGGCGCTCAACATTCCTGCTCGAGTCGTCGATCCGATCAGCGTGAACTTCTCCAGAGGCAGGTTTATAGTCTTTGCGAAGGCACCGGAACCGGTTACGAAATCGACCCTGAAATCCTCCATGGCTGAGTAGAGATACTCTTCGACGGCATGAGGAAGCCGATGAATCTCGTCTATGAAGAGGACATCTCCCCTCTTCTGGTTAGAGAGTATGCCTACGACATCGGCGGGCCTCTCGAGCGATGGTCCCGACGTGTGCACCAGCTTGCTGTCCATCTCACGAGCGATGATGTGTGAGATGGTAGTCTTGCCCAGCCCGGGCGGTCCATGGAACAGGGCATGATCCAAGGTGTCGCCTCGCTGCTTCGCTGCCTCTACAGCGATCTGGATGCTGTTGACTATATGCCTTTGGCCGATGTAATCGCCGAAGACTCGGGGGCGCAGGTCGTTCGCGCTGATCGCGTCCGTCAGGAGGTTTGATCGAACACTCGGCGAACTCGAATCGGCATCGGTATCATTCTCGGCGGCATCCGATCTGATGACTCTCTCTCTGGCTGCATCGTCCATCGTGATATATCAGTGGTTCGAAATGCTTATGATCAGGAATCTGTATTTGCTTCGTCAGTCGCGGATGCAGTTGAGCGGAATACGTGCTGCAACAACTCTTGGGAGTCGTCTATAGCATCAGGATGGTTTCGGATTACTTCGAGGACGAGACGTTGCGCCTCTGCGTTTCGGTATCCGAGATCCACCAGCACGCCGATCACATCTGTTCGTGCGTCTGAGGGGTGCCCAGGCATAGACGCCATCCCATCGTCGGACAATGCCGCTACAGAAGCTACTTTGCCCCTTAGCGTCGCAAGTATCTTTTGTGCGGCGCGTGATCCGATCCCGGGCAGGGAGACGAGAGTCACGGTGTCTTCCGTCTCGATCGCACGCGCGATATCGGCAACGGGGATCGTTAGAGCGGCCGCCGCCTTGGCTGGACCGATGCCTTCGACTTGCAGAAACAGTTCGAAAAAAACACGGTCTTCAGTTCGGAGGAAGCCGACGAGCAACGGTAAAGGCTGACGCTCTGACACGGAATAGAAGATGTGAAGCTCGATATCGTTGCCGACGGAGATGTTCTGCTGGTTCAGTCTATCGAATACATAGACGGGCAGATTGACAAGGTATCCGACTCCGCCAGAGGTCAGCACTACGACCCGAGGCGGGTCGCTTGAGATGTCTGTCAGTTGCCCTCGCAGGTAAGTTATCAAGAATGCGCCTCTTCGATCATGGAATTAGAAGGATGTTTGTGGGGCGGTCTGCTCCCGACTCGCCATCACAGGGCTTTGCGAGACGTGTGCGTGGCATATCGCGATGCCCAGTGCGTCGGCAACATCTCGCTGCTTGAGGTCTTGCCGCAAATTCAGGTGCATCCCGACCGCTGTCAGCATCTCGCTTTTACCGGCTCTGCCGCTGCCCGCGACTACGCTTTTGACTCGTGTCGGCTGATAATGATGCACACTGATCCCCGCTTGGCCGGCCGCCAAGACGGCAACGCCCCTCGCATGTCCCATTATGATCGCGGTTTTCAGGTTGCGATATCTCGAATGCAGATCTTCGATCGCCATCTCTCGCGGTTCGAACTCGGTGATCACATCCGTCAACTCTCGGTGTATGACTAGGAGCCTATGTTCGATGGAATCTCGAGGCTTGGTTCGTATCACTCCGCCTTCTATCATCGCCATATCGCCGCGTAGGTTCACCTCCAACACGCCGTAACCAGTCGCAGATAGTCCAGGATCTAATCCGATTATTCGCCTGATATGAGTCTTCATCAAGAATGTCGAAAAGCGTGTATTGATATGAGAATTTTACTCGGCGTTAGGAAATGATCCGAGATGGTGGCGAGATTCAGGGATTCTGGGCGAAGGAATCTAAGCCTCTGCGATAATTCTCATCGAAGCGACAGATTCAGAGCGATCAATGGATTGAAACATGAGGCCGTTTTACACCGAGCAACAACAGATTCTGGCATCCACGGTGCGAGAGTACGCGACCAACGAGCTCACTCCGCTCGCCGACAAGGTAGATACAGAAGAGTCCTTTCCTATGGATCAGTTCAATGGTCTTGCCGAACTGGGACTCACCGGCATGCTCATCGCCCCCGAGTACGGCGGCGCCGGTGTCGGATATCGAGATTTCATGGTTGTGTTGGAGGAGATAGGCGCGGCGTGTGGTAGCACGAGCACTGTATTGATCACCCACACATCGCTAGGCTCTGAGACTATCAACCGATTCGGATCAGATGAGCAGCATGATCGTTGGCTGCTCGATCTGGCGTCAGGAAGGAGGATCGCCGCCTTCGCCCTCACGGAACCTCAAACCGGGTCAGATGCGTTAAGTCTTCAGACGACGATTGTTGACGATGGAGATGCTTTCGTGTTGAACGGGACCAAGCTCTTCATCACTAACGGGTCGGTTGCAGAAGTGTTTGCCGTGTTCGTGAACGCAGAGCGTGACGCTGGATATCGGGGCATATCCACGATAGTCGTCGAACGGGGAACGGAAGGATTTCAAATCAACGAGCAGCATGGCAAGATGGGGATGCGAGGCAGCGGCACGGCAGAGCTTGTTTTCGACAACTGCCGAGTCCCGAAAAGCAATCTGCTGGGAGAGTTGGGCGACGGTTATCGCATCGCGTTGAGGATTCTCGATTCAAGCCGGATAACAGTGGCGGCGCAATGTCTCGGGCTCGCCAAGGGAGCTCTCGATCACTCGCTCTCTTACGCCAACCAGCGTGAAGCCTTCGGCAAGCCGATCGCCGCCAACCAAGCGATTCAGTTCGCGTTGGCCGATATGTCGACGGAGTTGGACGCGGCGCGTCTTCTCACCTTTAGGGCGGCCTCCCTATACGATGAGGGTTTGCCTTATGGTGTAGAGGCGGCCAAAGCCAAGCTCTACGCTTCGGAGGCGGCAGGACGCATAGCAGACAAGGCAGTCCAGATTCACGGTGGCATCGGCTACTTCAAACCTACCGCCGTGGAACGGATATACCGAGACCAACGCGTCACGGAGATATATGAAGGAACCTCTGAGATTCAGAGGTTGGTGATCAGCCGAGACATGGTCGCCAGTGCCGGAGGCTGACACCGCGTTTCCGGTGTCAATGCATTTAGGTATATTGACACCGCTTGTGAACGGGGATTAACATTATCTTTCGTGCCGCTACGTGTTTTCGTGGCTGGCCGCCGGTTCGATGCTGATGATATTCAATGTCGCAAGCTTGTTGAACGGTCCAGTGGGCGATGAAATCAAGTTTCATTTTGCCCACGAGACGCTTGAACATGAAGGACTGTTATTCAGAGACGTCGAAGCCCGGGGAAAGTTGATGCGCACGGATCGCACTGTGTTGGCGCAGGCAGCAGTTAAAGCGACCAACGATGCCGAATGTGCGCGATGCTTGGAATTTACAGCGATAGATATCAATCTGGAGTTTGTGGAAGAATTTGCGCCTTCGAACGTTGATCTAGTGATTAGACGGAGCGTGCCCCACCAAGAAGACGACGTAGAAGATGAGGCATTGACGATTGACGAGTCGAATGTTCTAGACATGTCGCAATCGTTATGGCAAACCCTTGGATCGGCTATGCCGATGATGCCTCTGTGCAACGATGGTTGCTTGGGCTTCTGCTCTGAAATGCCTGACAAACCTGAACTCCATGAGATGCAGATGCCAAGAATCGGTCAATAGCAACGCTGGATACTCCTACTAGATGATCGGTTAATACGTCTGTTTCAGCTCCATTTCGCTTACAGTGAGATAGTTATGCCACCCCTTCCCAAGAAGAAACACACTCGGGCCCGCAAGGGAGGTCGTGCCGCGCACCATGCGATCGGACTGCCAGTGCTGGTCAAGTGTCCATGCTCCCGACAGTTAAGAGTTCCCCCGCATCGGGCGTGTCCCGAGTGCGGAAACCATAAAGGTCGGACCATCAAAGGCGATTGGGCGTTAGACAATCTGCTCGCGCCGACGGAGATAGACGAATAAGCCACGAATCGAGATTCCGGCAACCGCGCCGAACAACCGCTTCGATAAATAACTTGATTAAGTCGAAACCAGCCACGGAGACTTGAGATGACCATGAAAGCCGAAACAGTGAAGTCAACCGCTTATGTTTTCCCCGGACAGGGCTCCCAATCAGTTGGAATGGGTAGAGACCTATATCTGAACTCGGTTGCCGCGCGTGAGGTGTTTGAAGAGGTTGATGATGTGTTGGGCAGGAACCTGAGCAGCACTATGTTTAATGGTCCGGGTGACGCATTGACTCGGACTGACAACGCTCAGCCAGCGATCTTAACGGCTTCGATCGCCGCGTGGCGGGCATTGGAAGAGACTACAGAAACTGTTGCAGTCCCAGACGTGACGGCAGGGCACAGCCTAGGTGAATACTCGGCGCTGGTGATAGCCGGGGTGCTGAGCGTCTCAGATGCAGTCACGCTAGTCTGCGAGCGTGGCAGGTTGATGCAGTACGCGTGCGATGAGCGGCCGGGGGGTATGGCAGCGCTGATCGGTATCGACGAGGTGACGGTTGCAGAGATTTGCCGAGAAGCCGGCGTGGACATCTCGACGATTAACACTCCTGAGCAGATAATTATCGCTGGCGAGCACCGCGGGCTCGCGATGGCTCTGGACATGGCATCGGCTAGGGGAGCGAAGAAAGCTATACCGCTCAGCGTGGGAGGCGCATTTCATTCGGGCCTCATGTCGCCGGCACAGAGCGGTTTGAACGAGGTTATCGACTCCATTGACTTCCAAGAGCCGATGATGCCAGTAATCGGAAACGTGGATGCCAAGCCTCTGAGGTCGGCAGCGGAAATTCGAGATGAACTCAGACGACAGCTCACCTCGTGCGTGCAATGGAACCGCGGCATCCAATACATGCTCGGCAGTGGTGTGAGATCATTCGTTGAGATCGGAAACGGAAGGGTGCTTTCCGGCATGATCCGACGCATCGATCGTTCCGCCGAGGTTGTGAACTTGGGGAGCTACGACGCTATCTGCGAATATGCGGCGGCGTAAAAGCCCCTGTTCCCCCTCCCTACAGTCGTACCTGCAAAGATCTGCCTTCAATACGAATCTAACCGTTCCTCGGATCGGAGGGAGCGATCTCTATTCAAGAGGAATCAAACCCGCGGGTCACTCGCCAAACACCAGATGAATCGGGTTCGAATCTGCTTGCGCAGCACGTAGAGGATGAAGTTCCTGAGCGGCTTGTTGGAAGGAGTGCATCTCGTGCCGCAGCGATCCAGGCTCTGTATGAGACGGATCTGAGCAACCGACGCGTCGAGCGGTGTCTGGAGTGGATCGTTGCCGAATTCGGGCTATCGTCTAGGCAGCAAGAATTCGCACATGCCTTGGCGACCGAGGTCGAGGCCAGTCGCAGCAAGCTGGACAGGGATCTGAACATCTTCGCTCTAGGATGGCAGATGGACTCGGCAACCCCCGTGGCGCGAAACGTGTTGCGCGTGGCTCTGGCTGAACGCCGCCTATTTCCGAATACGAGCGACGCGGTGGTGATCAGCGAGGCTGTCAAATTGGCGAAACTGTTTGATACAGACGGCGCAGGACGCTTCGTAAACGGTATTCTCGGCACGATGGTGCGGGAAGGACGTTTCAACGGCTGACGAACATAATTGTGTCGCGTCCAGCTATGATTCAGTTCAAGCGAGAGGTGTATAATTGGTTTTGTCTCGGCGTGTTTCGCCAAATTAACAAAGCACCCATACAACAGTCCCGGAGAGCTACCAGCGATGGCATCAGTATTGTATCGAGTTCGTGAAATCACAGCGGACAAGCTGAATGTCGATCTTGACGAGATTGGTCCCGAATCTTCTTTCACCGACGACCTGAATGCAGACTCGTTGGATGTGGTGGAGCTGATCATGGCATTCGAAGAGGAGTTTGGGACTAACGACGAGCCACTCGAGATCCCGGATGAAGACGCTGAGGGAATCGCGACGGTTGGAGACGCAGTTCAATATCTCAAGAACAACGGCGTCTCAGACTGATACCGCGCTAAGTCGGAGCGGATCGCGGCTGATCGGCCGCAGCCATCATTAGTCGATTATCGGCGGTTCGGAGATATCTCCGAACCGCTTTGTTTTGTCTCTTCCTCAGAGGCGTATGTTAGCCTTCCTAACCGTTATGACCTCCCTCCCGTCTCCAGAATCAGAGAGTGTTGCCGATGCCTTGGGAAGGCTTGCCGCGAAGATAGCAGAGTGTCGCCTTTGCCAATTGGCAGAGACGAGGACGAACACCGTTCCAGGAGAAGGAGATCCGAGTTCAGAGATAATGTTCGTCGGGGAAGGTCCGGGACGTGACGAGGATGTCTCCGGAAGACCGTTCGTAGGCCGCGCCGGTCAGTTTTTGGATGAATTGATCGCATCGATTCCAATGCGGCGCGCCGATGTATACATCGCCAACGTAGTCAAGTGCAGACCTCCGAACAACCGCAATCCAGAAAGGTCCGAGATCGGGGCATGCTCTCCCTACTTGAGCCAACAGATCGAGTTGATAGATCCTCTAGTGATCGCCACGTTGGGCGGCTTCGCGTTAAACTGGTTTTTCGCCGATCGAAGAATCACACAGAGCCATGGCCAGCTTCTCACTTATGGACGGCGTATCGTGTTGCCTCTGTTCCATCCCGCTTCGGGATTGCGAAACCCTGCACACGCTGAAAATCTCAGGGAAGACATTTTGAAGATCCCTGAAGCGATGATCGAGGCGATTCGCCTGAGGCTAGAATCAGATGAGCCGGATAGCCGAACTGCAACTGCCGATGCCAATTCTGAGGCTGCATCGCCGGATACCGGACCAGCATCCTCATTAAATGACCAATATTCCACACACACGCAAGCCGACACGCCAGAGCAGCCGTCGTCTGTTATTGCCGATGCAGATGAACACTCTAGGGATGATCTCCAGCAGTCGCTTTTCTGATCGCTTGACCGCGCATCTATATCCGCGGGTAGTCGGGCGACTCTCGTCGGCAATGGGCACGTGCGTCAAGCTAGACGCAGCTGCGGATTGAATTAAGAAAGCAAGAGAAGCAGATGCCCAAGAATCGACAACGCCGCCAAACATCTTCAGTGAGGGTTATCCCGTTAGGGGGATTGGGTGAGGTCGGGATGAACATGATGCTACTAGAGACCGATCAGGACGCACTGATCATTGATTGCGGAGTGCAGTTCCCCGAGTACAACACTCCGGGCATTGAACGAGTCATTCCCAATATGGAGTACGTGGGGACGATTGCCGACCGTATCAGGGCGATCTTGGTAACACACGGTCACCTAGACCATATCGGGGCTATTCCGTACCTGGTGAAAATCGTGACTGCACCGATATACGCGCCTCGTTTGGCATCCGAGATGATTCGAAATGAACTTAGAAAATCGAGACATCGCGGGGGAGCCGATATCGTTTCTGTAACACCGCGGCAAGAGTACTCGTTCGGCGATTTCACGGCCCAGTGGCTGGAAATGTGCCACAGCATCCCAGATTCCTGCAGCATCTACCTTGACACGCCCCAAGGCGGGATTTTCCACAGCGGCGACTTCAAACTCGACATCGAACCGATGATCGGATCACCGACTGACTACCAGATGTTGAGCGAAGTCGGCAGGCGCGGTGTCAGACTGCTTATGTCGGATTCGACGAACGCGGAAGATGAAGGAGCTTCACTCTCCGACCGAGTCGCCGCTGAAGCGATCTTCCGAGCGATCGCAGAGTCGCCTGGAAGAGTCATAATCGCCAGCTTTTCGACTCAGGTGGCACGAGTGCAGATGGTTGCTGATGCCGCCCACGCGCTTGGCCGCAGGATCGTTCTGCTCGGTCGGAGCATGATTGAAACTTCAGGACTCGCTGAACATACCGGCCACCTGCGGATACCGCCCGGACTGGAGATCTCGATGGCCGAGGCGAACAGCTTGCCCGGCGATCAAGTGACGATCATCACCACGGGAACGCAAGGGGAATTCTCGGCGGGAGTTGTCAGGATGGCTAGGGGAGACCATCGGGAGGTTCGGCTTACCGAGGAAGACACGGTGATCCTTTCTGCTCGGACGATACCGGGCAACGAGATGGCTGTGAACGAAGTGCGGAATAATTTGGCGAAGCGAAACGTGCGGGTCATCACCTCTAAATCAAGGCCAATACACGTTTCGGGACACGCCAAGCGCGAAGAGTTGAAGATGATGTTCAACGTGTTGCGTCCCGAATGCTTCACCCCTATTCACGGGGAGTTTCGAATGTTGAGAGCTCATTGCGACTTGGCTCTCGACATGGGTGTTCCAGAGACTAACGTGAACCTGATCGTCGATGGCGATGTGTTGGAACTCGATGAATCAGGCGTGGGTGTCGTGGGGCGTGTACCTTCAGGCAACGTGCTGATTCAAGGTCAGGGCCAGTGGGATCCGGGTGGCAGCGTGATGGAGGAGCGCAAGTCTTTATCTAGAGATGGAATAGTGTTCGTTGCATTGCCTCGAGAGAAGGGAAGGATAGTAGGCTCCCCGCAAATAGTCACTTATGGCTTCGTCGATTCAGCGGATGCGCCTAGATTGATGCGCGATGCATCGGAAGTGTTGTCGAATGCTATTGAACCCGTCGCACGAAAATCCCTAGACTGGAACGAGACGGATCGATTAGTAAGGGCTGCATTGGGACGCTTTTTTTCACGAAGAACCAAGCGCAAGCCTCTGATAACAGTAACCGAAATTGACATTCGACCTGAACCAGTTGCCGGTAGGTAGCGAAGACTCGCCCGAACCAACTGCCTCCGATGAGGGGTACGGCAGGAGATCAAGAAAGAGCGACTCTGCCGACGACACAGTGGAATCTCCAGTCCGGGCGCAGCGTATTGCCTTGGTGCGTCACATAGCATTTCTAGCACTGGCTCTGGTTTTCATCGGTGTCGGGCTATGGAGACGGGATGAGATGCTCGAGTACCTGGGCTGGTCTCTCGTCCCGATGGGCGGGTGGGCTTTGGTCTTTGTCTACCTCTTGTTCACGCGCACTTCGTGGATAATGTCTAGGCTTAGATCAGCCGCCTCGTCGTTGCTGATCTGTCTCGGCGGCGGCGCAGTCCTGGGGATTTTCGATGCTCCGCTAGGTGCCGTGTCTGGAGCCACTATGGGAGGCATGTTGGGCGAGTTTCTCGCACGAGAGCCTTTCGATTGGGACCGATACAACATCGTGCTTTGGCAACAGTTGCAGGGTTGGGCAAGAGCCTTTGTGCTGTTCGGGTTAGGAGTTGCTTTGCAGTTCCCCTCTGGATCGGCGGCGGTGGCGAAAATCACAGCTGTCGGGTTGATGATATTGATGTCCTCAGCGATCAGCTTCATGTCATCTTCCGCGACCTTCATCACATCTATCGCCTCTAAACTGAGAAGCTCTACATCATCTGTGCGGCAAACTCCGAGTGAGCTGGAAGATGGAGGCCCATCTTCCGATGTCGAAGATCCGCAGTTTGTTCCGGTCGCATCGACGGTTGCCGCATCCTACAGCTCGGGCTCCAGCTTCGATCCTTACGTCCATAGAGAGTCGCCCGCAGTTGCCGATCCTCTGGAGAGAGTGGTGATCGGATTGGGTCAAACCGTCTACGCCAAGCCGATGACTGAATCTGACAGAACATCGCCCCCTAGTGATCTGCAAGTCGATCGCATCGAAACCAAGCCGTTGGCAGAATCTGACTGGGTGCCGACACCGGTCAACATCGGCGAGGATCAGATGGTGACGGCAACCTTGGATCAACCTCAACACACAGAAGAATTCGATGGATCGGTGATGCTCACCGAAGTCCCGCGGTCGAATCAAGACGAGATAGAGGTCGGTATTCAGCCGGATCCCGACGGAATGACGGTTGAAGAGGATGCACTTACCTCGCTCGATCTCCTTGAATTAGAAGGCGACGGGACAATGTTGTTGAGCGATGAGTCGGTGCTTGAAAAGCCGCCTCTAGAAGAGCCTGCTTCAATTGGAAAGGCGACCAGAGTAGAAGCTGCGATCAACGATTTTCCTTGGTATCTCCCACCAGTCGACTTCATGGCTGAGCCTCCGGGTGGTGGAGTTACGGCATCCGAGATCGAATCGACCAGCAGGTTGATCGAAGAAACCTTGGCCCAACATGCTGTGGATGTGACCGTGGACCAAGTACGAGTAGGTCCCACGATAACCATGTACGGCTTGAAGCCGGGCTGGAAGGGAACCAGACCAAATTCCAAGGCTGTCGCACAGCGTGTTCGGGTAGACGCTATCTTGAACCGGGAGAAGGATATAGCTCTTGCACTGATGTGCCCCAACATCAGATTCGAATCTGTGGTGCCAGGGGCATCTGTCGTCGGTATCGAAGTACCGAACGCTGAGCCTACTCCCGTCAACCTCAGATCCGTCATAGACACAACTGAGTGGGAAGATTTCGTCAAGAGCGCCGCTCTGCCGGTTCCGCTGGGCATGGGAAGCGGAGGTGAGCCTATCATGGCAGACTTTGCTAAGATGCCGCACACTCTGGTTGCTGGTGCAACGGGCTCCGGCAAGAGCGTGTGTATGAACACTATAGTCTCTGGGTTGCTTCTTTGCCGTACGCCACTCGAAGTGCGAATGGTTATGATCGACCCCAAGCGTGTCGAACTCACTCCTTATCAAGGCGTGCCGCACCTCTACACCCCTGTGGTCGTTGAAGCAGAGCGTGCGGTAGCAGTGCTGAAGGCGTTGACACGAGAGATGATGGATCGCTTCGCCACTCTCGAGTCTGCGGGAGTGAAGAACATCAGCACGTATAACGATCGTGCCGAGACGAAAATGCCATATCTCGTCGTGCTGGTAGACGAGTTGGCTGATCTGATGCTCACTGCATCGAATGAAGTGGAGCAGCTGTTGGTTCGACTAGCCCAGCTGGGCCGCGCGACTGGGGTTCACCTAATAGTGGCGACACAGAGGCCGTCGGTAGATGTAGTGACGGGTCTGATCAAGGCGAACTTCCCATCGCGTATCAGCTTCTCTGTTATGTCGCAGGTTGACAGCCGGACGATTCTCGACTCTAACGGCGCAGAGAAGTTGCTCGGCAAGGGAGATATGCTCTACAAGCCGATCGACTTGAGCAAGCCAGTCAGGGTTCAGGGAGCTTACCTAGACGAAAGCGAGATCGAGTCGATTGTCGGTTATTGGGTCAGAGCAGGTTCCCCTCCATTGCCTCAGCTTGATGTCGATTCCAATAGCGAGGAAGAGATTCCGGGAGTGACAGGGACTGGCGGTGGCGGAGATTCTCTTGTTTCCGCTGCCATGGACTTGGCTCGCGATCAAAAAACCTTGTCAACATCGTTGCTGCAAAGACGGTTGAAGATCGGCTATCCTCGCGCTGCCCGCCTGATGGATGAATTAGAAGACGCGGGTATTGTGGGTCCGGGCGAGCCAGGCAAACCTAGGAAGGTATTACAACGTTGACTTCGCAGCCCGAGGTCTAGTCGAGACGACACGAAGCCAATGGGATCTATTCGGTTGCAGTCGCTCGAAGCAGTGCGTTTACAATTCGTCTGAGGCGCATGGCAGGTCCATGTTCAATCTATCGAGCCTCGCTCCAGACGCATGACCATCACACCCCTTTTCCCCGGGCACGGGGAAGATTCTGATCCCGAGATCCCGTCGGAAACCACGGCCGGCACTCCGATAGACATTGAGGATTCGTTGCCTCACTGCATGGTGTGTGGCGGAGAGTTCAGGGACTCGTCGCTCTTCAGCACGTTGCGGGTATGTCCGAATTGTCGCTTTCACTACAACATCGGCGCGCGCGATCGGATCAACGCGCTGACAGATGTTGGGTCCTTTGACGAGACTCATCGCTGGATCGAATCTTTGGATCCTCTAGTGTTTTCACCCCGCCTCTCGTACCAGGTTCGGATTCTGCGCGACCAGACCCGCACCGGATTGATGGATGCAGCGGTTGGAGGCACTGCCGAAATCGGCGGGGTTCCGTGCGCATTAATAGTGATCGATTTCAGTTTCCTCGGCGGTAGCATGGGGCTCGTGGTGGGCGAAAAAGTAGCTAGGATATTCGAACATGCGGCACGAGAACGGCTTCCCGTCGTCGCAATCGCAACGAGCGGAGGAGCTAGGATCCAAGAGGGCGTGTTATCGCTGACTCAGATGGCGAAGACGATTGTCGCCGCGAGACATTTACGTGACCAGGGCTTGCCTCTGATCTCTGTTCTCGGCAACCCATCTACCGGTCAGATATTGGCCAGCTTCGCGTCTGCGGCGGATATACGGATCGGCGAACCCTATGCCCACATCGGCTTCTCTCCATTAGGAGTGCTAAGGGAAGTAGAAGACGCTCTCGATGTGACAGACAGGACGGATGCTGAGACTTTGCTCGCCAATGGTCATCTGGACCGCGTCGTAGATCGTGAGCTGCAAAGAAACGAACTGGCAACACTCTTGCAGATGTTCTCGACGGCCACTCGGTCGCGGAGCAAAACGACACGAACCGACAGAGTTTACATTCCCTCAAGATCCGATGCATGGAGATCCGTCCAGCTGGCAAGAAGGCCCGATCGCCCCCAGTCGAGAGACTATATCGCGTTGGCTCTCCGCAACTTCGTGGAACTTCACGGAGATCGAGTCAGCGGCGATGTAGATGAAGTAGTAATAGGCCCGGCCTATCTGGGCCTCCAACCCGTGATGGTCATAGCCCAGCAGAGATCCGTCGATATTCATCCTGACGACACAGATGAAGCTGCAGACGACGCCGACGATGAGATCGCGTCTTTCACCGACGTTTACGGTTACGCGGAGCTGAATCGCGGCGGTACTTCCGCTACTGGATTCAGAAAGGCTCGCAGGGCGGCTCGAATCGCGGCTGATTTCCGATTGCCGGTAGTAGTGTTCATTGACACTCCGGGCCCTGCGATCGGCATCGGCCAAGAACTTAGCGGCTTGGCGGGCGAGATCTCTGAAACGATCGATCTTATGTTGCAGCTGGAGACACCCGTGCTCTCTGTGCTGATCGGCGAAGGCGGCGGCGAGGCGGCTTTGGCGTTCGGAATTTCAGATCGTCTGCTCATGATGGAGCACGCGATATACACGCCTATTTCACCGGAATCTGGTGCCGAGACAGAGTTGAGAGATCGGACACGAGCACCCGAAATCGCCCGATCGTTGCGGCTCACATCTTTCGATGCCATGCGCTTGGGCATCGTCGACCGCGTGATTGAAGAGCCCGAAGGAGGGGCTCACACTGACCCGACTGCGGCGGCTCGTGCGTTGCGCATTGCAATGATCAACGAGCTGTCTACCCTCATTCATCGGCATCGACGTTCTTTGGCTAGGCGAAGGCGAAAGAAATTCCGACACGTTGGAGAGTACGGCCCACAGTTCCGAGCGGCTGTGCGTGAGGAGTTGAATCAGTTGAAGGACTCTCTGAGAGCTGGCGTCAGACGAGTGTTGAGGACGCAGGCACGAGAAGAAGATTCGAAAGACTGACTCGCTCTGCATTCTTGCCGAAGTCGAAGCAGCTCTTCAGAATCCGCGATCGTTCCTAACATACCAAATCCAACCGCTTGGCAACGATCCGTCGTGTACTGTCAAAATCGATTTACGTTCCAGTTTGGATCGGTTGAGCCGCAGAAGTCTAAATTTCAAGAAATCGCGATCGCGCGATAATGCATGCCTTAAAGCTAGGCTGGACCGCGTCGTTGCAAATGTTAAGATTACAGCCAAATGTTAGCCGGCTGGCAAATCGGGACTGAGCAGAATCAGGTGTGCGTCCGAGCGGCTCGATTTTCTCAACTCGCCGCATCTCCTGTCTCGACTGTCCTTGAATCCTCGACTTGCATCGCATAGGGCTGAGTTTCGGACGCTACTCGCATCTCACCACCATTGGCTCGCGAAGAAGATCCCCACGAACGTAGCAGTGTTGAAGCCTGTTGCTGTACCGTCGCGCATAGCCGTTTCGGAGCAAAAATCGCAGAGCTGGTCAAAGCGGACGTGGCATTCGAAGACGCTTCTAGTGCATACATCGACAAAAACGCCAAGATTGAACCTGGTGCTTGGATCGGCGCAGGAAGCCATATCAGAGGAGCGTCTTTGATCGGAGCAGATGCTCGGATAGGCCCGAACGCAATTATTGAAGATTCCGTTGTGGGGCGGAACGCGGTCGTGGGACCATTTTCGTCCGTTACAAGGAACTCGACCATCAGATCGGGTGCGCTTGTAAAAGCCCGATCCGATGTCATAGCCGGCACTATAGAGAGCGGTTCTGAGATAGGGCCCAGCGCAATAGTGGAGACATCTTTGGTGAGAATACGTGCCAAGGTCGGTCCATTCTGCAGAGTGAGGGCAAACTCGATCATTGGGATGGATGCCTATATCGGCACTCAGGCCGAGGTTAAAGCGAGCAGCATCGGAGAAGGTGCCAAAGTAGGGCATTTTTCATTCGTGGGTGATGCGGTTCTTGGTCGCAACGTCAACATCGGTGCCGGTGTGGTCACCGCCAACTACGATGGTGAAAAGGTGCAGAAAACGATCATTGATGACGAAGTATCGATCGGTGCTGGATCGGTTCTGATTGCGCCCGTACGATTGGGCTCCAAAGCCCGAACCGGGGCCGGTGCTGTAGTTACCAGAGATGTGCCGCCTAGCGACTTAGTTGCAGGGGTGCCGGCGCGATCGATGGCTCGAGCGGCAGGCGATGCCTCGAGGAATCGAGGGGAATAGGGGCACCGTGGTCACATTCTCGAAAATAAACTTATCGGTTTCGATTCCGCTGCCAGTCCGCACATCTTTAGGCCTCACACGTGATCACGGGCAACGAGGCGTTCCAATTCAAGTATTGCCATGAATGATCCAGACGATCCTTTAAGTGGAAGCATAGACATAGAAGCTGTTGCCGACATGAAGGTCGAAACAGCAGAGAGGCGGTCAGAGCGTGATGGTTGAGGAGTGGGTACCTTGGCTGGTAGTGGGTGTGGCTCTGTTCATCTATTGCCTCATGACTCTGGCTTTGCGAGTCATGGAGCCGCAAGGCCTATCAGCGAGACTGGGACTGGCGGCACCCGAGCCAAGTGATGAAGATGATAGTGATAGCTTCTCTCCCGCTGAATATAGATCGACACGGATCGTCGTCACCACCGTGCGTACGGCATCCGTCATCGCGATCGTAATGGGAGCCCTCGAAGGTTCACGCTACTTGATTCAGACCGATGCGGATATATTGCTGATGACGGCTGTCGCTATATGTGTACTAACGGGGCTGATCGTTCTTCGCACGCTTCTCAACCGTCTTGCAGATGGATGTTACGAAGATGTCGAAATTTGGCTTTCTCCTATAATCTGGTCAGCCGCTCTAGCCGGGCGCATATTGCGATTGAACCGAGTCGCCGAGTACATATACGAAACGGACAACGGTTCCGAAACGCATGACGAGGCAGAAGGGAGCGTTCTGAACGTCTTGCAAAACATCGCCTCTAATGACCTCAGAGCCAGCGATTTGATGATTCCACTCTCTGAGGTGGTAGCGGTAGATGAAGCGACGCCGCTTGAAGAGATCGCAGACATGATGATCAAATTCGATCTCGACAGCATCCTCATATACGGAGACAAGATAGACAACGTTTTGGGCACCATCTCCAAGACGATGGTCCTGCAGACGTTGGTCCAGGGCGACGGCTACACATCCGCGTCAGAGCCCTCGCTTCTGTCGGATGTGTTCGGCGCACCGGTGAGCCAA
This sequence comes from Dehalococcoidia bacterium, assembly GCA_965214735.1. Lineage (GTDB taxonomy): Bacteria > Chloroflexota > Dehalococcoidia > Lucifugimonadales > Lucifugimonadaceae > Bin127. Next base: position 511,637 of record OZ243977.1, read on the forward strand.
CAGGTGGCAAGCCTCTTTGACGACTTCAGGGGACGCTCAGATCAGACTGCCGTGATGGTGGATGAAGAGGGCCTGGTCGCCGGCATCCTTACTTACGATCTCATGCTGCGACTGCTCTTCACAAATGGAAACGCAGACAGTGCCATTGCTTCTCAAGCGAATGACCGAAACGACTGATCCGCTTGAAAACACGGCATCGACGCGGACTCTAATGAGACCGTTGCAAAGCCCTGAAAGTACTGACTGGTGTAGAGGCGACTGACACGCTGCCTGATTGGATCCGTAGAGCCGACATAGATCGGCGTTTTTCCTCTCCGGAGAAGGCACTTGCACACTCACGTTGCTCCCGCTAAGGGAGCGTCCTTTTGCATGCCCTGAAAAATGTGCGCCCACGGATTTGCGATGTCCGTTTTACTTGCGTGGAGTGAGAGCGTCCCCATGCGGACAGGGTGAGCACATCATTCTCTGACTATGCCGAATGAGAGAGCCCCACGAAGTCAGGGAAGATGGTGTTGTGGTCGATCCGGACTCTCCCCCCATCCCCTCGCCTCTTCACGCTTTCACCGCTAACCGAACTCTTCAGAGCGTCCCTTTCACAATCTTAGCCATTCCCGCGAATGCGGGGAATCCAGAGACCGCAATACATCCTCATCTGTGCCCGTGCAAGAATCTACCAAATCCCATTTGCTATGCACAGACTCGTCGGACACCCGAGTTACACAAAGACCTCACGCAGGCTTTCGCGACGATCTTTCAGCAGCGGAACCTAGGGAGATGGTTACGGCTCCGTAATTCGTCTGATCTGATAGATAAAGAAATGCCCCTCGGAGTTTTAAACTCCGAGGGGCATGAAGCTAGGTTTGGAGAGAAGGCCCCGTTGGGACGGGTTCTTCTCGCATTACCCGAGATCCGCTTACTTCTCTGCGGCTATCACGAGAGGTGTAGTCGCAGCATTGCCCGCATCACCAGTGGCAACTATGGAGAGCACTGTTCCGACGGGATAATCATTTGCGTCGAGTGTGACCTCTGTCGCGAATGCCTCGTGGGCGTTGACGATCGCGTTACCAATTTGGTTGTCGACTTCGCCCGGAATTGTCAGTACTACACTCTCGTTGGCTGCGAAGCCCGATCCGTAGATGCTGACGGTAGTGCCCGCCTCGTTCCAGACAACTCTGGTAGTGATCGCGAAAGAAGTATCTTCTATCACTATGTTGGCTGAGTTGTCGGCACCTGGGATGCCGGGAGCGCCTGGAGGACCGGGAGGTCCAGCTGCGCCTGCGGGTCCGGCCGGTCCAGTTGATCCGGTTTCACCTTGAGGACCTTGCGGTCCGACTTCTCCGGTTCGTCCTACCTTGCCTTGAGGGCCTGGAGGACCTGCCAAGCCTGGTATCCCTTGTTCACCCTGAAGTCCAGGCTTTCCGGGCTCGCCGGGTGCGCCAGGAGCACCGGGCTCGCCGGGTGCGCCAGGAGCACCAGGGGCACCGGGTTCACCGGGAAGGCCAGGGTCACCCTTGGGCCCCGCAGAGCCTCGTGCACCATCCTCCCCCGTGCATGCGATGCCGGCGACTAAAAGGACCGACGCGATTATCAGAACCAAGGCGAACAGCCTGTTCTGGAGCGAAATTGTCATGAGGACCCGTCCTCCAATCTGCTATGAGATTACTTGCTTGCTGTCAGTTATATACCGTGATAACCAGCTGTCGGCACTACCGACCGCCAGAATTCACCGCTTCGGCACCGACACAGGGATCGAGCAAGCCTCGCTGTTCCTGTATTCGATGCATACGAATTCATAATATTCGTGCCAACTCGCGTATGTCAAGACGCGCGGTGCACGTTTGAGCATGATTCGATGATCGGCTCCAAGTTCCGTATCACGACAGGACTATCTTACACGAAACGCCATCAACGCAACGGCACAAGCCGAAACTCGCATTGAATTTATACGTTGCGGAACGTTTGAGCTTCTCGGAGGAACAGGTTCGGTGTTCTGTGCGTGTCGATGAGGGTTAAGGCGCGCTGCCGTGATATCCTAAGATGTTGGCAGAGTTAAGGAAGCAGTTACTTGAATCGAAATTTGTGCGCGCGGGTAAAGGGCGGATAGCACCCGGATTGTGAAGATCTCGAGGCTCAAAGTGGCGTGCTACAGAGAAAGAGACACTTATTTGGACGCTCAATCTAAGACGGCGACGATAGAAAAGCACCGCAAACACGAAAACGACAACGGTTCGACCGAAGTGCAGATCGCGATCCTGACTGAACGGATCAGAGGACTGACCGAGCACTTCAGAATCCACAAAAAGGACGCTGCAGGCAGGCGAGGGTTGCAGATGCTGGTCGGAAAGCGGCGTCGGCTCCTGAATTACCTCGCGAAAGAAGATGTGAAACGTTACCGTTCTCTCATCGAGAGCTTGGGACTGCGCAGGTAGGCAGGCGGGTGTCCCGTCGGAGGCTTATGCGAAAGCCATCCACAGGCTATTCGACTGCATGAAATCGATTTCATGGCACTTCTAGGACGCCTTCGCAAATAAAGTAGAGCACGTTTCCCATCACGCATCTCAACGCGAAGCGGTTTCTACGCGTCGCGCTGGACAAATCAATCCACCACGAAGCCCTTGCTTTGGCAGGCTTAAACAATGATCCTCCGTGAATGGTCACAGGCGGATACCTAAAGAAAGCGAACGAGAAACAGGAATGGCAATAAAAATACACGACATGGAAGTAGGCGGCCGCGTGATGTCCTTCGAGACTGGCCGAGTCGCTGAACAGGCGAATGGCGCGGTGACTATCAGATACGGGGAGCTCATGCTTCTCGCAACCGCAACGGCTAGCAAGGAGCCGAGGACGGGAATAGATTTCCTGCCTCTAACTGTAGATGTCGCAGAGAAGGCGTACGCTGCGGGGAAGATTCCCGGCGGCTTTTTCAAAAGAGAGGGACGCCCGAACACCGAGGCGATCCTTGCGGCAAGGCTTTGCGACAGGCCTTTGCGACCTTTGTTCCCAAAAGGGTTCCACAACGAGACCCAACTCATCATTACGATCCTCTCGGCAGACGGGGTAAATCCGCATGCCACACTCGGCATCGTAGGAGCATCGGCCGCGTTGACGATCTCAGACATCCCGTTCGACGATCCGATTGGTGCTTGTAGCATCGGACTGGTAAACAACGAGTTGATAGTCAACCCTACTTACCAGCAGCTTGAAGAGAGTCTGTTGGACCTTACCGTTGCCGGAACTGGCGATGCCGTCATGATGGTCGAAGCCGGAGCCAAATTCGTTTCCGAGAATGTGCTTCTCGAAGCTCTCGAGCTCGCACAGGAAGTCAACGGGGAGATCGTTGCCCATATTCGAGATATGCAGTCTTCGGTTGGCAAAGCCAAGTGGGAGGTTCTCGGTGCTTCTGAAGATGAGATGGCAGCCGCGCGGGCGACACGCGATTTCGTCGGCGATGGGATCAAAGATGCGCTGAAGCTATCGGGAGGTAAGACGGAACGTGAGGCCGCGGTGGCGCAGGTCATGTCCGAAGCTAAGACAGAGCTACTCAACGGCGACAACGGATACGACCAATTGCATGTGCAGACCGAACTCTATTCGATAGAGAAGGAGGCGGTCCGAGAAGGAATCCTCGAAGAAGGCCGACGTCCGGATGGCAGGTCGCTGTCCGATCTGCGTAAATTGGACTCGATGATCGGCTACGTGCCGAGGGTTCACGGATCTGCCATCTTCCAACGTGGGGAGACGCAAGTCCTTGACGTATTGACTCTTGCATCGGCAGGAGAGGCGCAGAGACTCGATAACCTCTCACCGATCACATCCAACCGTTTTATCCACCACTACAACTTCCCACCGTACTCGACAGGAGAGGCGGGTCGTTTCGGATTCACAGGCCGGCGAGAGGTCGGACATGGTTCTCTTGCGGAGAGGGCGCTGCGCCCGGTGATACCGGCAGAAGAGGAGTTTCCGTACACGATCAGGTTGGTGTCCGAGGTCTTGGCATCAAATGGTTCCACATCGATGGGCAGCGTCTGCGCGGGCACTTTGGCACTGATGGACGGCGGCGTTCCTATTGTGGCGCCGGTCGCCGGCATTGCGATGGGGCTGATTACCGACTCCAATGGACGCGCTGAGATCCTGACGGACATCCAAGGTGCCGAAGATCACGCCGGAGACATGGACTTCAAGGTGGCCGGCACGCGCGACGGGGTGACGGCACTCCAGATGGATATCAAGGTCAAGGGAATCTCGTTCGAGGTTATGTCCACAGCTTTGGAGGAGGCGAGGATCGCTCGGTTGAAGATCCTTGACCACATGTCGGAGACAATCAGCCAGCCGCGCGGTGACTTGCGGGAAGGTGCTCCCCGAATGACCACGATCAAGATACCCTCGGACAAGATCGGTGCTTTGATCGGCCCCGGCGGCGCAAACATCAGAGGCCTGCAAGAGGAGCATGACGTCACGATCGATGTAGATGATGAGGGCACGGTTGTCATCGGTTCAACTTCGGGCGAAACTTCCCGAAACGTAGCTGAATCGATACGACGGATGACGAAAGAGATTGAAGTTGGAGAGACGTACACCGGCAAAGTGGTGAAGATCATGGACTTTGGTTGTTTCGTCAATCTGATACCCGGCAAAGACGGCATGGTCCACATCAGCGAGCTATCCGATGTGAGAGTTCCTGATGTTCAATCCGTGGTCCAAGAGGGACAAGAGCTTGAAGTTATGGTCGTCAACGTAGATCAGAACGGCAGAGTGGACCTCTCTGTTCGCGCTATGATCGATAGGCGCGCCAATGGCGGAGACCACGCGAAGGCTCTGGAAGAGGCTATCGCTAGGAGGGGCCCCGGAGGTCGGGGCGGCAGAGGAGGATCTGACCGCGGCGGGCGCGATGGTAGAGGCGGCGGAGGCCGCAGATTCGAGCGTCGTGGCGGACGGGATGATAACCGATACGAGCGCCGAGGAGGGTGGGATGATGATCGACAGAACCGACGCAACAGTCGTCGCGACGATGATCGATACGAACGTCGAAGAGGCCGAAACCAAGACCGTTTCGGTGGCGAAGATGGTCGTCGCAGGTCGGGCAGGCGTCCTGTGCGGGGCCGCGGCGGCGATGGCGATGGCAGACGCTACTCACGTTAATCATGCCATCACAACAGCCCCGGCTCTCCGGATTGGAGCGAAACTATTAGGATTTCGATGCGGAAATGTCAAACATCAAAGTTGTAGTCAATGGTGTGCTTGGCCGCATGGGGACGACGGTTCTCAATGCGGTAGACGAACAATCCGATATGAATCCAGTAGGGGGAGTCGATGCCGCCGCCGAGTCGGGCAGCAACACTGAAACCGCGAGTGGAATGGAAATCCCTGTAGGCTACGATCTGCAAGTGATGATTGAATCCACGGATCCAGATGTGGTGGTGGACTTCTCCAATGCTGAAGGCGCGGTAGGCGCTATGCGTACCTGCATAGCGCATGGGGTGCGGTGCGTTTCAGGCTCTACGGGCATCAGTCCCGATGAGTTGGACTCGATTGCCGAATACGCGGCTTCAAAAGGCATTGGGGTCATCTCTGCATCCAACTTCGCTCTCGGCTGCGTCGTGTTGATCCATTTGGCGAGGTCGGCTGCGAGGTATTTCGACTATGCGGATCTGATCGAAAGCCATCACGAGCAAAAGATAGATGCCCCGTCCGGCACGGCGCTCTCAATCGTCCAGGCTATGCTCGAAGGCAAGGGCAGTGATTTCGATCAGAATATCGTTGAGGCTGAGACCTTGGCAGGAACTCGCGGAGGAACCACTGGCGGGATCAATGTCCACAGCGCCCGCATGCCCGGCAGAGTCGCTAGGCACGAAGTGGTATTCGGCGCGCTGGGGCAGACGCTTACTCTTACTCACGACTCGATCAGCCGCGACAGCTTCATGCCCGGGGTCATGTTGGCAGTGCGCCGCGTCATGCAGGAAAAAAGCATGATCGTCGGTCTAGATTCCGTTCTCGGGCTATAGGCTGTAGCCCTCGCCGGACCCAGAGCTGATTTGGTGTCTATGTTTAAGGTTCCGTGCTGTGTGAAAATTGAATCATGAACTCCCAAGACCTCAAAATCGCAATCGTCGGAGCGACTGGAGCCGTCGGCGCGGTAGCCCTTGAACTATTGGCTGAACGCGCTTATTATGCCGAAAACATTCTCGCGTTGGCATCGAAGCGTTCCCGCGGAAAGCGACTGTGCTACCTCGATACCGAACTGACTGTTCAAGAGGCGACACCAGATTCGTTCGACGGTGTCGATGTGGCATTCATCTCTGCTTCTTCCGAAGTCAGCAGAGCTCTGGCACCGGAGGCGATCAGGCGAGGAGCACTCGTAATCGACGATGGTTCGGCGTTTCGCATGGAGCCCGATGTCCCGCTGGTCGTTCCCGAAGTCAATGGAAGCGATGTCGAGTGGCATTCCGGGATCATATCGATCCCTAACTGCACGACCACACCGCTGGTAATGGCTCTGGCGGCTCTGCGCGGCTTCGCACCGCTTAAATCTGTGACTGTGTCTACGTATCAGTCTGTCACCGGAACCGGTGCCGCGGCGAGAATCGAACTGATGGATCAAACCGAGGAGGCGATTCGAGGCAACGACTCAACTCCGCCCAGCGTCTATCCCCATCGAATAGCGTTTAACCTTTTGCCCCACGTCGATGACTTCACGCCTGAGGGCTACACAGTGGAAGAGATGAAGATGCTGAACGAGACGCGCAAGATTCTCGGAGATGATGATTTGAAGTTGGCGGCAACTTGCGTGCGCGTGCCGGTCGTAGTTTCCCACTCCGAATCGGTTAACGTGGAATTCGAGATGCCTGTATCCGTAGAAAGAGCCAGAGAGGCGTTTGCCGAATTCCCTGGAATATCTTTGGTCGATCGCCCCGAAGAGTCGGCGTATCCGATGCCGATCGATGCGGCAGGCATCGACGACGTATTGGTGGGGCGGGTGCGCAACGATCTGGCACGTGACAACGGGCTGGTCTTTTGGCTGGCGGCAGACAATCTGCGAAAGGGCGCCGCCTTGAACGCTCTCCAGATCATGGATGAATGTCTGGCTAGAAACTGCCTCAAGCGCCAAGTCGTCGTTGATGTGTAAAACTTGAATCGAGCGGCAACCGAACAGAGCTCGTCTCTTAACTGACTAGTTACGTTGGACCGCACAACGATCTGTTTCGAAATTCAACAGGAAAAGAGACATGGCCGAACTTGGACGTCTTCTCACCGCGATGGTCACTCCCTTCACAGAGAGCGGCGATATCAACTACCCGCAGGCGCGCAAGCTGGCGAAATCTCTGATCGAAACCGGCTCGGATGGACTCGTTATCGGAGGCACCACAGGGGAAGCTCCCTCCATGTCGGATGAAGAGCGACTGGAACTATTCACGGCAGTAAAGGATGAGATCGGCGAGTCCGGTTGCGTTGTTGCCGGAACGACAGATAACGATACTCGAAGGTCTATCGCATTGTCACGAGCCGCTGAAGAGGCAGGCGTGGACGCGATACTGATGACGGTGCCCGCATACAACAAACCGACGCAAGGCGGCTTGGTCAAGCACTTCGTCGAGATCGCCGAAGCTGTGTCGATCCCGGGGATCCTTTACAACGTGCCATCGCGCACGGCACTCAATATGACGCATGGAACTACGCTCAGGCTCGCCGAAGTGCCCAACATCGCCGGTGTCAAGGAAGCGAGCAGCGATCCCGACCAGATAGCGTTCGTGATCAAAGATGCGCCCGAAGACTTCAAGGTCTGGTCGGGCAACGACAATGAGACATTCTCTATCGTAGCGACCGGCGGCTATGGAGTCGTGAGCGTTGCGAGCAACATAATCGGCAACCAGGTCAAAGGCATGATCGGCGCGATCTTGGAGGGCGACATCGAACGAGCGGCGAGCGAACATTTGCGCTTGCTTCCGATATTCAAGGCTCTGTTCATCATTACCAATCCCATCCCGATTCGCTACGCTATGAACCGCTCCGGGTTCAATGCCGGGCCTGCAAGGCTACCGATGCAGCCCGAGGATGATGAGCTGGAAGGGTTCAAGGATCAGTTCGACCCGATCATGGATCAGTATGAAATTGATCTTCCGACCGGTTGATGCCACCATCTGATGAGCGCGGCCGGTCGCAAGATATACGAAGAGTTGGGAGAGGGCTTGGTGATGAGAGCGGCGACTGCCGATGATTCTGACGCGCTTGCCGAATTCCACAGCAAGGTCTTCATGGAAGAAAAATCATCGGGCACAGAGGCTTGGTGGATCGCGGAATGGGGGCGTGATCTGTTGACGAAGCCTCATCCCACGCTCAGCTTGGACGACGTGATCATCGTAGAGGACACCGGGAAGTCGCGCATAGCTTCGTCCTGTATCTATTTCACCCAGCAGTGGACCTACGAAGGCGTGCCGTTCGACATCGGCCGGCCGGAGATAGTGGGAACATCACCCGAGTATCGGAATCGAGGACTGATCCGAAGACAGTTCGCTCTGATGCACCAGTGGGCAGAAGAGCGCGGGCATGAGGTGCTGGTGGTTCTAGGCATCCCCTACTACTATCGTCAGTTCGGGTACGAGATGGCGATCGATGCTGAAGGCGGCCGATCCTCCAACATACTGGCGCTGCCGCGCTGGGGCAAAGATGAAAAGCGTGCGTATCGGATGCGCGATGCGAAGGTTGACGATGTCGGGTTCATAACGAAGACACTTCGGGACTCTGCTAGCAGATCATTGCTTCATCCGCTCTTCAAAGAAGAGGAAGTGCGTTACATGTCGTTTGATCGCAACGAACGTAGCGCGGTGCACTACCGGACAGGCATTCTCTGCAAGAGCGAAGGCGACTCCTATGGCGAGCCTGTCGGTGCGATCATGTACGCTCTGATCCTTGCAATTGATCAAGCTGTGATTCTCAGGGTTGAGATGTCGAAACCGTCATATTGGAGAGCAGCTTTTCCTTCGCTTTTGCGAGAGTTTGAAGAGAGGGCGCGACTGGCGAAGGACGATCATTCAGATCCTGAGCGCGAGATCAAGACTATCCGTCTGGATATGCAACCCGAACATCCAGCGTTCATATTTGATGATGGCGCTTTGGGTCCGGCATCTGATCGACAGTACGCTTGGTATGTGCGGGTGCCGGATGTCTCAAAGTTCGTAAGGCGCATCAAATGCGTGCTGGAAGAGAGGGTGGCAGCTTCGTCTCATGCCGGGTTATCGGGCAAGTTCGAGATCATGTTCAGCCGCGACGGGCTGGTGATCGAGTTTGAAGATGGTGCAATTCAATCGGTGAAAATGTCTGATTCGATTAACCGACATTCGGCATCGGCAGCTTTTCATGATCTGATTTTCCTGCGTCTACTGTTCGGATCGAGGTCTGTGGACGAGTTGCTGCAAATTTTTCCGGACTGCAAGGCTGGCTCTAAAGCGGACAAGCATCTGCTGGAGACGATGTTTCCCAAGAGATCGTCTGACCTTTCTCTGACTTTGACTTGAATCGTTTTTCTATGCTTGGCGGAAACGGGGGAAGCGAGAAAGTGCGTATCGCAGCGATAGGCGGCGGAACTGGCCTCTCGGCACTGCTTCGCGGTTTGAAGCCACGAGCGTCAGAGATCGATATCGTCGCGATAGTCACGACTTTCGACGATGGCGGATCGTCTGGTCTTTTGCGGAGAGAGTTTGGTTATCCTGGTTTGGGAGATCTGAGGCAGTGCCTGCTGGCACTGGCATCTGAAGAGGGCGACGCGAGTGTGCTGGCGGACGTGCTGGAGTTCCGATTCCCGGAGAACAGCGCATTGGCCGGTCATAGTTTAGGCAATCTTCTGCTGGCAGGTCTGTTGTCTAAGAGCGGCTACTTATCGACTGCGATAGAGGAGGCATCGCGGCTTTTGAGGATTCAGGGGAGAGTTTTGCCTGTTTCCTTGGAGAGCGGGCATCTATGCGCTGAACTTCATGACGGGCACATCATCTATTCAGAATCGGCTATTGATCTGCGCGATGCCGCCGACCCCGGCATCAGCCGCATTTTCCTGAGGCATCCGGTGCCGGCCAATCCGGTTGCCATGGAGGCGGTGCTCAACGCAGATGTCATAGTGTTAGGTCCGGGTGATCTTTTCACCAGCATTTTGCCCAACGTTTTGCCGGATGGGATGAAGGAGGCGATCTGCGGTTCGCGCGGCAAGATCATATTCGCATGTAATCTGACGACTAAGCAGGGGGAGACAGATGGTTTCAAGGCATCTGATTTCGTCGCGACGGTCAACGATTACCTAGATCCCGAGGGATTGGGAAGCACCGCCAGTCGGTTGATAGACACGGTGATCGTGAACCAGTGCGATGAGACGACTGCGGAGAAGATCAGCGGCAACGACTATGGTGAAAGCCCGGTCTTGATCGACGACGAGAATCTATACGGGTTGGTGGACGACGTGCTGGTCGAATCTCTGCTGGGAGGTGTGAATCCAGCTCGGCACGAGCCCGATGCATTGGTGGACGCGGTCGTGAAGGCTGCGAGGTCTGTTTCTATGTAGGACTTTAGCGGCGCATCCTCAGATGCACGTTGATGCTACGGCTAGCCAGAAGAGCGTCTGATCATCAGTACTATTCAGAGACCTTTATAGTGCGATCTATCACCATCGTCTCATCGCGATGCGGCCCGGTAGAGATGATTGTTGCCGGGATGCCTAGAAGTTCTTCGATCTTCGCCACATATTTCTGAGCGCCCTTCGATAGATCACTCCACTCCGTCACGCTGGTTGTAGATGCTGACCAGCCTCCCAACTCTTCGTAAACGGGTTTGCAACGCTCCATCTGAGTCTGCTCAATCGGAAACGATTGGGTTATCTCACCATCGATCTCGTACGCGGTGCACACACGTATACGATCCCAATCGTCTAGGGTATCTAGACGCGTCAGGAACATGGAATCGAAACCGTTGACACGCACGCTGTAACGCGCAGCGACGGCGTCGAACCAACCGACTCGTCTTGCCCTTCCCGTCGTGGCACCGAATTCTCCAGCCGCCCGGCGGATCTTGTCAGCGGTTTCCCCTTGGATCTCAGTGGGAAAGGGACCAGCGCCAACTCTAGTCGCATAGGCCTTGAACACGCCACAAACGGAAGAGAACGCCCGAGGGCCTATGCCCATCCCTGTTAGAGCTCCGCCCACTGTGGGACTCGACGAGGTAACGAAAGGATAAGTTCCGTGATCGATGTCTAGGAGCGCGCCCTGTGCGCCTTCCAAGATGACTTTGTCTCCTCGGGCAAGTGCCTCTGCAACGATGTCTTCCGTTCGCTTGATGTACGGTCCGAGTTCCGAAGACCAGCGCTTCACGCGCTCCGACAACTCACCTAGGTCAATCGGCTCTCCGCCGTAGATCTTAGTGATGACCTGATTCTTGAAGCTGACAATATCAGGGAGACGAATCATTAAATCTTCGGGATTTAGAAGTTCACCGACTCGCAGGCCCAACCGTGAAACTTTGTCCACGTATGAAGGTCCCACACCTTTGCCAGTCGTGCCGATCGCTCCCCTTCCACGCCTATTCTCTTCAAGCTCGTCCAAGGCAACGTGATACGGCATGATGAGGTGAGCTCGGTCTGAGACCGCGACCTGGCCGGGCAGACCCAGATATTCGGCCTCTTGGATCTCCTGAATCAAGACATCGGGATCGACCACCACGCCGTTTCCGATGACATTGATAGTTCCCTCGTGGCAGATACCACAGGGGATGAGGTGAAACACGAGTTTCCCGTATTCGTTTACGACTGTATGGCCGGCGTTGTTGCCGCCGGAGTATCTGGCGACGACCGAGGCGTCACGGGCCAGAAAGTCGATGATCTTCCCTTTGCCCTCGTCGCCCCATAGCCCGCCGATGACGGCTTGGGCCGGCATCCGTTTCCCCTTATCGCGGATGTCCCGCCGAGCCAAGGAGGCCCGACGGGACGTGAAGTTCGATATTGATGTTCAGTTTCGTTAACAAGTGAATTATATCGCGCGGAAGCATCTAGCCCCTTTACGCGACGATATATCCCTTTGACACTCGAACGCTGAACCGATCAGACGGTCGTCCGAGGCTGTACACGTGGGTTGCCGACAACGGTGATCAGATGCCTGAGGAGTTCGGAATGACAGGCGAGAGCAGAACAGGACGCTTCGTGGAGATCGACATCTACGACCCGGCATCAGCAGGTGCGGATCACAGAGATTCGATGGGCTATGCCTCTCAGGATCTGAAAGATGCGCTCTCCTTCGGATCAGATTTTCCAAACGCCGCCGATCTGCAAGAAGACCACAACTTGGGCCGACTGAAGACGACATCTGCCGACGGCGACCACGATGTCATCTATTCATACGGGGCAAGTTCGATGACGATCTGGGACGTTTCCGGGAACATAGCTTTCGACAGTGGAAGTCAGTTGGCGAAGCTTCTCGCCAAAGAATCACCAGAAACCTTCAACTCGCAAGGACTGCTTGACTCATTCGACAATCGATCAGACGATAAAGGAACGGAGAAGGTAGTTCTGCGCTACAAATAGGTAGCGATTGATGCCGTTTTCCGCATTCTGATACGCTTTGACCAGTTTCAGCTGAGTACGACGGAAGCGGCATATCACGATGAACACTGACAGTAGCGTGGACTTTACCGATGCGGCGACCGGTGAAAGAGTCACGAAGTATCTTTTCGTGATGCTGGTGCTGATTTCGGTTGTGACGGTGGTCGGGATCGTTCTCATCCCCTTCTTCGCGCTTCTATATTGGCTGTGGTACAAGCCTCGATACGGGGATTACCATTCGATGGTGCTGTCTGACAGATTCGTGAACATCAGAAAGGGCGTGGTATTCAGGAATGAGATCAACGTTCCGCTCGATCGCATCACGGATGTCACAGTGTCCCAAGGGCCGGTGATGAGGTGGGCCGGGGTGTACGGGATCAAGATCGAGTCGGCAGGACAGACGACGCCGGAGGGTGGCGCGAATCTGATTGTGGATCGAGATCCGCGCGATTTCAGGCAGATGGTAATGGATCGTGCGGAGTCTGTGAAGTCTGGTCAAGGCGCCGTGAACGCTGATGCGAGAGTGGAAGGCGGTTCGTCTCAGACGGAGTTGCTGACTGAGATTCGGGATATTCTTCGGCGGATCGAGCATCAAGGTTAAGCCGTTGGTCGTTGCTTAATCGAATCGACATTCGCCACATTCGGCGATTTTCACGAATTTCCTCATAGCTCCGCGTTTGCTACATATCCGACCTTGACCGACTAGTGTGGCGGGTTTATACTTATGAGTCCGCCTTGAACTTGAAACGGGCGGCACCGCGCGTGTGGAACGCGACGCGGATGAAGTACCTTCACAGCAGAATATCGATTCCGCATTCTCCGAGAACCGGAGTAGTCGATTCCAGAATTTGGGTCAAGCTACTAAGGGCGCACGGGGGATGCCTTGGCGCTGGAAGCCGAAGAAGGGCGTAGTAAGACTGCGATAAGCCACGGCTAGCCGTCTAGCAGGCTGAACCGTGGATTCCCGAATGGGGAAACCCGTTCCCGCGTTCGCGCGGGTTCATCTCTTTACGAGAGGGTAAGCGGGGGAACTGAAACATCTAAGTACCCCGAAGAACGTAAATCAACCGAGACTCCCTTAGTAGCGGCGAGCGAAAAGGGAATAGCCCAAACCAAGCAGACCTAACGGAGCAGGTCCTATGTCTGATTGGTGTTGCAGGGCTTGGCGTGGGAGCTTCTGCGGCTCCCGAGAAGTTACAAAGCGTTGCGTTAGCCGAACAGCTCTGGAACGGCTGGCCATAGCGGGTGAAAGCCCCTTAAGCGAAAACGCATCGCCTTCTTGTTCAAGTTCCTGAGTACGGCGGGACACGTGAAATCCTGTCGGAATCCGGGGGGACCACCCTCCAAGGCTAAGTACTTCCAGCGACCGATAGTGAACTAGTACCGTGAGGGAAAGGTGAAAAGCACCCCGAGCAGGGGAGTGAAAGAGAACTGAAACCGTGCGCCTACAAACCGTTGGAGTCTGCCTTCGGGTGGATGACAGCGTGCCTATTGAAGAATGAGCCAGCGAGTTACGTTGTGCGGCGAGGTTAAGGCGTGAAGCGCCGGAGCCGAAGCGAAAGCGAGTCTGAACAGGGCGCCTAGTCGCATGGAGTAGACCCGAAACCGTGTGAGCTACCCATGGCCAGGCTGAAGCGAAAGTGACATTTCGTGGAGGGCCGAACCCGTTTACGTTGCAAAGTGATGGGATGAGCTGTGGGTAGGGGTAAAATGCCAATCGAACACGGAGATAGCTGGTTCTCCCCGAAATGCATTTAGGTGCAGCGTCGGGAGTTACTTTGCGGAGGTAGGGCTCTGATTGGGCTAGGGGGTGGAAAACTTACCAAACCCTGTCAAACTTCGAATACCGCAAAGGGCACCCCGGCAGTGAGACGGTGAAGGATAAGCTCCATCGTCGAGAGGGAAACAGCCCAGATCGCAAGCTAAGGCCCCTAAGTGTGTGCTAAGTGTTAAACGAGGTGGGGGCGCCCAGACAGCCAGGAGGTTGGCTTAGAAGCAGCCATCCTTTAAAGAGTTCGTAACAGATCACTGGTCGAGGGCTCCCGCACGGAAAATAAACGGGGCTCAAGCACACCGCCGATGCTGCGAGAGGCGCGTACGCGCGCCTCGGTAGGGGAGCGTTCCCAGATGCATAGAAGCGCGCGTCGTGAGGCCGCGTGGAGCGCTGGGAAGTGAGAATGCTGGCATGAGTAGCGTTAATGCCGGTGAGAATCCGGCACGCCGAAAGTCCAAGGTTTCCTACGCAACGTTGATCGACGTAGGGTAAGGCGGCCCTAAGGTGTAGCCTAAAGGCGAAGCCGATGGATAGCTGGTTGAAATTCCAGCCCCGCCCGAGGACCGATTGAGGCGGAGGAGGGACGCGGATTGGTAGGCGAAGCATGCCATTGGATAAGGTGTGTCGCTGCCCGTAGGCGAGCGATGGGAGTTAAAATGCCCGTCGCGCTAACAGCTGAGGGGCGGCGGAACCCTGAGGTAAGCCTCGGGGAACTTCGTTGAGCCTATGCCGCCAAGAAAATCTCCGACGTCGAGGTTCTGTGGCGACCGTACCGCAAACCGACACTGGTGGACAGGGGTAAAAGCCCCTAGGCGATCGAGAGAACCATCGTTAAGGAACTCGGCAAATTAACCCCGTAACTTCGGGATAAGGGGTGCCGTGGATGTATACGCGCTAGCCGCGAAAGGCATCTGCGGCCGCAGAGAATCGGCCCAAGCGACTGTTTACCAAAAACATAGGTCTGTGCCAAAGCGAAAGCTGATGTATACAGGCTGACGCCTGCCCAGTGCCGGTAGGTTAAGGAAGGGGGTGAGAGCTCCCGACCGAAGCCCCGGTGAACGGCGGCCGTAACTATAACGGTCCTAAGGTAGCGAAGTCCCTTGTCGGGTAAGTTCCGACCCGCACGAATGGCGTAACGACTTGGGCACTGTCTCAACGATGGACTCGGTGAAATTGCAGGACCCGTGAAGATGCGGGTTACGCGCGGCAGGACAAATAGACCCCGTGGAGCTTTACTGCAGCTTGACATTGTTTTGAGCTCAGGGATGTGTAGTAATAGGCGGGAGACTGCGAAGCGCAGGCGTAAGCCTGCGTGGAGTCATCAATGAAAGACCGCCCTTCCTTGCGTTTGAATCTAACCACTACCCCAGGGACAGTGTCTGGTAGGCAGTTTGACTGGGGCGGTCGCCTCCTAAAAGGTAACGGAGGCGCACAAAGGTCACCTCAGGCTGGATGGAAATCAGCCGAAGAGTGTATTGGCATAAGGTGGCTTGACTGCGAGACCTACAAGTCGAGCAGGGACGAAAGTCGGTCAAAGTGATCCTACGGTTCCGTGTGGAAGGGCCGTAGCTTAACGGATAAAAGCTACCCCGGGGATAACAGGCTAATCTCCCCCAAGAGATCGTATCGACGGGGAGGGTTGGCACCTCGATGTCGGCTCGTCGCATCCTGGGGCTGAAGAAGGTCCCAAGGGTCGGGCTGTCCGCCCGTTAAAGCGGCACGCGAGCTGGGTTCAGAGCGTCGTGAGACAGCTCGGTCTCTATCCGCCGTGCGCGTAGGACATTTGAAGGGAGCTGCTCCTAGTACGAGAGGACCGGAGTGGACGAACCTATGGTGTGCCGGTTGTGGCGCCAGCCGCACCGCCGGGTAGCTATGTTCGGAAGGGATAAGCGCTGAAAGCATCTAAGCACGAAGCCCACCCTGAGATGAGATGTCCCATCCTGATAAAGGAGTAAGACCACCGGGAGACTACCGGGTAGATAGGCCGTAGGTGTAAGGGCAGCAATGTCCTCAGCTGAACGGTACTAATTGGTCGAGGGCTTGACCCAAAATCCGGAATCTACACACCGGCTATCGAGAAAGCGGAATCGAATTCGATCCAAGCAAGCGTTGCGGGGTGGAGCAGTGGTAGCTCGTCGGGCTCATAACCCGAAGGTCGCGGGTTCGAATCCCGCCCCCGCTACCAACGCCTCGGTCAGACCGACCGAACTGTTGAACCGCGTTGGTTGCAGCGATTGCTTGGAACTCTTAATTTGTAAAGCTCCCTGGTGACAAGAGCGCGATGGCACCACCCGTTCCCATCCCGAACACGGAAGTGAAACGTCGTAGCGCTGACGATACTGCACTCGCGAGTGTGTGGGAAAATAGGTCGTTGCCAGGGAGGTTTTCGCGTCTGGGCACTTTAGCTAGCCCAACCTGATCCTTCGCAGAACATCCACGCGGCACAGACCTTTAGGAAACATCTTCATACATCTTCCACTACCTCCGCTGCAATCCAGACCATAGAGACTTTAAGAGATGGCAAACCCGCCACTATGACGGGCACCCTCGCTTAGCTCGTAAACACCAGCTTTTACTACGGTGCCCGCCCGTTCGTCGCAGGCATGAGCCGACGACGTGCATCTTAGTCAATCTTCCTCGTTTGCGAGGTTCATCAATGCCCCAATGTTTCTGACCGACGGCTGGTGTTGAAGATGCCGGTGGGAGTCTTGACATCGCTCAGTTCAGCCACCTTCTCGAATGTCTCCGCGTCGTAGACGCGCACCGCGTCTCCCTGCCAATCGCTTACGTAGACGAATCTGCCGTCAGCGGTGAACTCCGGATGCAGAGTCATGACTCCTTCCTCGATCTGAGTCACTTTCTCGAATGGCGGCTCTTTCTGAAACACCGTGATCGTGTTGGCTGGACTGCCGAAAAGCGCATCTGCCCATACATACGGCGAGTGTTCGCTGGATCGGATGAAGAGGCCGGGGCCGCTGGTGGGTACCGTTCCGACTACCTCGTTCGTGTCCAAGTCCCAGATGCTCACCTTCCCCTCGCCGGCGTGGACAGTGGCGCCGTAAGTGATGCCGTCCCCTGTGTGCCAGGTGGCTCCAGAGCCGGGATGGGGAGTATCGCCGGTGTTGATGCGCTCGACGATTTCGGCTTCAGCGACATCGATGACTGTCATCCAATCATCCGTCTGAGATGCGATGTAGAAGTAGCGATTGTCGGGGCTCAGGAATCCGTCGTGGAGGATGCGTCCCACATTCTCCACCTTGACGATTGCGAAATCGGGATCGGAGTAGTCGATGCGCCACACTTGCCCGGCTTCTTTGAGCGCGATGAGGAAGTAGGGTCCGACCAACGAGGGTGCCACGTCGCTGGTGATGGCGATGCGCGATTCGACCATCTCGCCATCTGGGTTCACGCCTTCAGCCTTGATGACCTTCAAGGGTTCCAATGTGTCAGTGTCGAGAATGACGGCGGTGTGCGGCAGATAGTTGCCGGCGATGAGGTACTTGCCATCGTCGGAGATTGCGAGCCCGCGCGAATCGTGTCCCACTCGCACTCGACGCACCGCCTGGGCGGAGTAGAGATCGATCTTGAAGACCCATCCGTCGCGGCCGAGGTTGAAGGCCCATCTCTCATCTACGGGGTCGAAGGTGTATCCATGCGCTCGGTACGATGCGGGGATGTGGCTTATGATTTCGTGCGTGTCCCCGTCTATCAGGGCGATTGAACGGTGTTCTCGTTCGGTCACCAGCATCAGGTTGTCAATGTTGCCGGAGTGCACCGGGGCATCGGGAAGAGAGGCCTCGTCCACCAGCTCTTCAACGGAGTTGGCGATCTCCGTCATGTCCCATTGCAACACTTCCTCGGAGCCGCTGCTCTTCAAGAAGCTGATAAGTCCCCAAGCCTCCTCTTCGCTGAGTCCGAGGGGGTTCCAAGCCGGCATGACCGTGCCGCCCCTGCCGTTTAAGATCACATCCAGGTAGAAATCGTCGCTATCCGGCAGCGTCTCGGGCAGCAGGGCCGGTCCGGTTGCGCCCTTCCGCTCGGGTCCGTGACATCCGGAGCAAGAGTCTAGGTAGTAGGCGCGGATAGTCTGGCCGCCGAAGTATCTCGGCGCAACTGCCCCACCTTGAGGCACTATGATTTCGCCTGCCACGTCGTCGTGCAGTTCGCTATGATATCGATACACGCCGGCCTCTTTGGGTTGCCATGAGAAGGTCTCTCCGGGCTTGAGGGTGGCATCGAACCAAGCGTCGTCACTGGTGACGGTGTAGTCTTCATCGTCATCATTGTGCCAAGTGATGGTGGCACCTACAGCCGCCCAGATGACGGTATCTGAAAGCCTGTGATCCTTGAGCGAGGGTTCCGCATGCTCAACTAGGGCGTGTTAACACTGGCGCAATGCCTCTGTTATGAGTGCGAACATGATGAACCCGGTGAAGATCACGTCCAGCTTCTCGAAGCGTGAGAAGATGCGTCGGAAGCCCTTCAGCCGGCGGAACAGCCGCTCGATCTCGTTGCGCCGCTTGTACATCTCGCGGTCGTACTCCCACGGATCGATCCGGCTCCGGCGCGGCGGAACCACGGGGACGAAGCCCAGGTCCAGCGCCAGCTGGCGGCTCTCGTCGCCCTCGTATGCCCGATCCATCAGCCGCCGCGGGCTTCCGAGCTGCGGGCCGAGGCGTTCGAGCAGCCGGCGACCCTCCGGCGCGTCGTGCGCCTGTCCCGGCGACAGGGAGAACGTCACGGCCGTCCGAGCATCCGCGGCAGCCATATGAATCTTGGTGGTCCAACCGCCCCGGGACTTCCCGATCGACTGGGGTCCGTTTTTTTAAGGCCCCCGTCCCGTCCGGATGCACCTTGACGATGGTGCTGTCCAAAGAGACCGCCTCCAGCTTGACACGCACTATCTGTTCTCTCTGAAGGTGTTCGAACACCCGGTCTAGAACCCCCTTCTTCGACCAGCGGTTCATGCGGGTATAGATCGTGTGCCAGTTGCCGAACCGGGCCGGCAGCCCGCGCCACTTGCAGCCGTGCTCGGCCACATACAGGATCGCGTTCAGAACCTGGAGGTTCGGGACGCTGACGTTGCCGCGCTGCACAGGCAGGTACGGAGCTATGCGTTCGTATTGAGATTCTGTGATTTCCATGCGGAAAGCGTAGCACAGATCCACACGCTAGTGTTAACACGCCCTAGAGCGACAGGCACGTCCCACGGGGAATCGCTGACGGTGGCGGTCGATGGATCCGCTACGGATCCGCTCGACGATTCGATTGCGCCGACGGCGGTCGGCCTCAAAGTGACGACTTGTGTAGCGGGAATCGACGTGGGGTGTTCGGACGACTCAGCATCGCCCATACACGCAGAGGCTAGAAGGAGCATGAAGAGGGCGGTGGCGATTCCGATCGGCGCGTTCAAGGCGCTGAAGAACGACGAAGGCACTCGAACAGCGGTCAGAACCGACCTCTTCCCAAGCTTGGCGGCTACAGTCGTGATCATGATCGACTTACCTCCTTCCAAGAGATAGGGGATGCTCTGTCTAAATCTTACTCCTCGTGGTACGAGACTCGGACACTCTTTAGGTGTGCTTCCTTCACAATTCGCGCTATCATCGTTCGTCTTTATTCAAAGATGTGTGGTTTGACGAGACGGCTCCAGACCACCATCTTCCCTTGCAGCGAGGAACTCGGTCTGCACGGATTAACGCTTGCCGTATCCGACACTGCGAAGGAGTCACATCATTCACTGTTTGGTTGAGAAACTTATAATTTAATTCGCACACCATTCGTCTGGGAGAGGTGGCTGAGTGGTTGAAAGCGCCGGTTTCGAAAACCGGTATCTCGGGGTAACCGGGATCGCGGGTTCGAATCCCGCCCTCTCCGCCAGATTTCTACGCCGGCTCGCCGACTGAGATTGAGCCCTAGGATTGGTTGACCGCCGGAGAGGTGCCGGAGCGGCTTAACGGGCACGCCTGGAAAGCGTGTGTGGGTTTACGCCCACCGCAGGTTCGAATCCTGTCCTCTCCGCCACTTGCAAGATACATCAGCATTGACAGCTCCATTTCGTCGTTCAGGCGCGCGTGGTGTAGTGTGAAACGGATTGTTCCACAAAGTTCCGAAATCGACGCTGACGGTTTCATCGACTGCCAGTGCCGATTGAATCCTCTCATCCATATCTGACATGCAAGAGTTGAAATACTGGGTGGCATTCCACCGAATATCAGGACTGGGCCCCGTCCGCTTCAACATGCTGGAGCGGCATTTCGGAAGCCTCGAAGAAGCGTGGCGCTCCGACCGAAAGTCTTTGCGAGCAGCTGGTATCAGCCACAACCTAGTCAATGAGATCTGCAAGATGAGAGGCAACACAGATCCTGACGAACAGATGGAAGATCTCGAGCGGAGGGGAATAACTGCCATCCACCTGCGATCAGACAAGTACCCGGAGTTGTTGGCAGAAACACCAGACGCGCCTACCGTGCTCTATGCAAAAGGCGAGATCCAAGCCCGAGACGATGGCGGAATCGCCGTGATCGGTTCGCGTGCAGTCACCCGATACGGAAGGCAAATGTGCGAAACCCTCAGCGGCGACTTGGCATCTCTAGGCATTACCGTGGTGAGCGGATTGGCAAGGGGCATCGATAGCATAGCCCATCGCTCTACGCTCGAAGCGGGAGGCAGAACGATCGCAGTGCTGGCCGGAGGCCTAGACTATATATATCCTTCCGAGAACGTCGGCCTCTCACGAGATATAGCTGGCAACGGCTGTCTGCTGACAGAGTACCCCGTAGGGATGAGGTCGCGCAAGGAGCACTTTCCACGGCGCAACCGAGTTATCAGCGGTCTGTGCAGGGGTGTGGTAGTTGTGGAAGCGGCGATGAAGAGCGGCGCTATGCTAACCGTTCGGTGGGCGCTGGAACAGGGACGCGAAGTCTTCGCAGTGCCCGGGAATGCCACATCGCCCAAGAGCGCGGGAACCAACTGGTTGATACAACAAGGTGCGAAACTCACATCTTCTGTTGACGACATCCTCGATGAATTGAGCACCTTCTACGACTTAGATGAAATGTCTACGCGACATGAAGACGTCAGCACCGCGACACAGATAGTCGAGGCGAACTCACCTGAGCCCGGGATCGACGGTTCGACGAAACCGAAGCCGAGGCCCGTCATGATTGAAACTCACTCCAAGACGGAAGAAGACATAGTTGCTATCTTGTCTACCGCGTCGAAACCTGTGCATGTGGACGAAATCGTGCGTAAGGCACGAATATCGGTTGACAGCGCCAATTCGGCTCTGACTATGATGGAAGTAAGAGGAATCGTTAGATGTGTGGAGGGCACGTTGTTCGAATTGATTCCTGCTAAGCCGCTGGCCGTGGCTACGCGACTGATGGATGAATCGAATTCAATTCTGTAATGCTGAACCCGAGGGCGAATTGGCGAAAAAGAGAAGCGCGAACGGTAAGAATCTGGTAATCGTCGAGTCTGCCGCCAAGGCGCGCACCATCGAGCGATACTTGGGCAACGGCTACATAGTCAAGCCATCCGTGGGCCACGTGCGAGACCTCCCGCTACGTTCTCTAGGTGTTGACGTCGAAAAAGACTTTGAACCTAAGTACGTAACCTCTCGTGATCGTCGGACTGTTGTATCTCAACTTCGATCAGCCGCCAAATCAGCCCCTTCGATCTATCTCGCAACCGACCCTGACCGAGAGGGAGAAGCGATCTCTTGGCATCTCGCCGAATTGCTCAGGATACCCACAGATGATGTCCATCGAGTGGTGTTTCACGAGATCACTAAGGATGCAATAACTGAAGCGTTTACAACGCCGAGAAGCATCGATACCGACTTAGTAGAGGCTCAGCAAGCCAGACGGATTCTGGATCGTCTAGTCGGCTTCAAGCTCAGTCCCTTCATCCAAAGAAAGGTCGCCGGCGGGCAATCAGCAGGAAGAGTGCAATCCGTCGCTCTACGCCTCGTCGTCGATCGCGAGGAAGAGATTGAAGCGTTTGTCCCGCGGGAGTATTGGGACATCTCGGTCGAACTTAAGAAGGATTCGGTCGCGATCCCTATCGGTGCTCGACTTTATCGGCTGCACGGAGAGTCCAAAGCTCCGAACATACCTGACGAAGCACACGCATCAGCAGTCGTCTCAGATCTCAAATCAGCTTCGTATCAAGTTTCAAAAGTGGTGAAGCGCAAGCGGAAAGAGCGACCGCGACCGCCATTTATAACCAGCACTCTTCAGCAGCAAGCCGCCCGCACCCTACGCTTCAATTCGCAGCGAACCATGCGAGTCGCACAGAGTCTCTACGAGGGGGTCGCGCTAGGAGACGGTGAACCGGTCGGATTGATCACATACATGAGAACCGACTCCACGACGCTGGCTCAGTCGGCCCTGCAAGAGGCGGAAGTCTTCATAAAAGCAAACTACGGCGATCGATACAGCCAAGGCTTTCGACGGTACCAGACGCGCTCACGAAACGCTCAAGAAGCTCACGAAGCGATCCGTCCTACGTCTATCAGCAACACGCCTGATCGCATCTCCAGTTATCTGGACGCAGACCAAAAGCGTTTATACGACCTGATCTGGAAGCGGACTGTCGCCAGCCAAATGTCGGACGCGCTGGTGGAACGCACCACGGTCGATATCAACGCCAAAGCTGAGAACGGGAAGACTCATATTGTGCGAGCCACCGGCTCCGTCATCTTGTTCGACGGATTTCGGACACTCTACTCCGAAGCAGTCGATGAAGACAAGAAATCGGAAGATGCCAAGCGGTTGCCGATGCTCGTGGAATCGGAAACGCTTCAGCTGGAAAAGGTCAACAGCGATCAGAAGTTCACCCAGCCTCCGCCCCGTTACACGGAAGCGAACCTGATCCGCACATTGGAAGAACTTGGCATCGGGAGGCCTAGCACTTACGCCACGATCGTCGGCAGAATTGTGGATAGGAACTACGTCGAGAGGCAGCGAAACAGGTTCAAACCCACCAAAACCGGCATCGCAGTCTGCAAGATGTTGAAGCGATACTTCACCGACATCATGGACGTAGGGTTCACCGCTGGTATGGAAACGAAGTTAGATGACATAGCGACCGGCGAATTGGAACGAGTGCCGATGTTGCGTGAGTTTTACGCTCCATTCGATAGCGCTCTCCAGTACGCGTTCGAAAATGCCGAGAGGACGCCGCGTGCGGAACTTGATGAGAAGAGCGGAATACTTTGCGACGGCGGTGAAGAGCTTGTAATACGGCTGCGACGAAGAGGTGGGAGCTTTTTGGCCTGTCCCCAATACCCCAAGTGCAAGGTGGCGTTGGACCTGCCTCCTCCGGAATCAGCTTCGGGCGAGACCATCGAAGAGTGGCAAGGGCTAAAAGCGAAGAAGATGAGGCAATGTCATTTAGCGCATCCAGATGGTGTGCCTGAACTGGAAAAGCCCGATCTAAGACCTAGCGGAGTTGTATGTGAAGGCGGTATCGAACTCGTGCTTCGAGACGGCCGCCGCGGCGAATTTATCGCATGTCCTCAATTCCCGAAATGCCGCGTCGCCCTCGATCTCAAACCTGAAAGTGAAGCTGAGTTGGAGGAGTGGAACGGCAAGCGTGAGCAGCGCATGAGGCGATGTTTCAAAGCGCATCCCGATGCCGCCAAGCGCAGCACATCAGGACGTCGTCGCCGCAGATCCCGAGCATCAACGTCTTGATTGGCGGTCGATGAACACAGGTGATTCGGCAGAGCCCTTGAAAAAGTCACCGATCCTTATCTGCAAGAGCATTCAACAATGGCAACCCGCAACAACTCTCCCGCGCTTTGGGAAGCTGTAATCGATTCGCCGTGGGTCGATATCCTCAAGTCTTACGAGCAGTACCTCGTAGCGATACGGCAACTTGCGGAGCCGACAGTTCGCAACTACCTGCATGACTTGGCGGCATTCATGGTGTATCTCCGTGAACGAGACGTAATCGAGCGGGTGGAGGCACCAGATAGATCGAGTCTGCGAGGATACTTGGCATGGCTCGCCTACCAAGGATTTCACCCGAACAGCATCAGCCGCAAGCTGACAGCGCTTCGAGTATTCAACCAATGGCTGGTAGATGAGGGGTACACCGATCGGAATGAGACAGACATCGTTAAACCTCCTCGCAGCAGAAGGAGATTGCCGGCCGCCGTCTCAGTGGCAGAGATCGAGAGGCTTCTTTTGACACCCGACACGGCTACTGAGCTAGGCATGCGGGATCGAGCGTTGCTTGAATTGCTCTACGCTTCCGGTCTCAGAATCTCCGAGGTCGCCTCATTGGATCGTTGCGACATAGATTTCGATGCCAAAGAGGCCACAGTGACCGGCAAAGGTTCTAAGCAACGAGTGGTGCTGCTAGGCGCGCCAGCGGCAAGATGGATGCTCGAGTACCTTCAATCATCTAGACCTAAGCTCGCATCGTCTCGTTCGGGAGACGCGCTCTTCCTGAATCGTTTCGGGGGTAGGCTAAGTGCTCGTGGAATCCAAGGAATCGTCAAGAAACGAGCTCTGGAGGCGGGCTTAGACCCCAGCTTCCACACTCACAACCTGCGTCATACATTCGCCACTCATCTGCTGGACGGCGGGGCCGATCTCAGAGTGGTTCAAGACCTTCTCGGACATTCATCGCCCTCCACCACACAGATCTACACTCACGTCTCATCGGAGCAGGCGAGACGCGTATATCTGCAATCTCACCCAGGCACTCGGCTGGCAAGACGAGCGTCGCATCGAGCTTGATGCATCCACGTGCGCGTGTACGCTAGATGTCTAGGCGACTTATCAGACAGATTCTCGTAAGCCCGAATCATCAGTTGCGAATCACGCGATGACCCGGATACTCGTCATAAACGGTCCCAACCTCAATAATCTGGGGCGACGCGACGCGACGCTTTATGGAGCTGTCACGCTGCCCGAAATCGAGCGCAACATCGCCGACAAGTCAAAGGTCTTCGGGGTGGAGGTGGCGTTCTTTCAATCCAACCATGAAGGCGATATCGTCGATTGGATCCAACAACAGGCATCATCGGCGAACGGCATCATCATCAACGCTGGTGCTTTAACCCAAGTGGGATACTCGATACTGGACGCGCTGCAAGACGCTGCATTGCCGGTGGTCGAAGTTCACATCTCCAACATCCACGCCAGAGAGGAGTTCCGACGCAGATCGGTCATCGCCCCGTACGCCGTTGGACAGATAGCCGGCTTGGGTTGGCAGGGATATCTCTACGCTCTCGAACATCTGGCGGGGCTCGAATCAATGGAAGAACCTCAGTAAATGGACACACTAAAGTTTCAAAAGCGCGTTGACAGCATTCGCGAGTTCGTCGAAGAGCATGACCTAGACGGTATTCTCATCTCGAATGCCCATAACAGACGGTATCTATCAGGTTTCATAGGGACTGCCGGATACCTCTTCATCACTAGAAACGATGCTGTGTTAGCGACCGACTCCCGATACACCGAACAAGCTGAAATCCAAGCGCCCGGCTACGAAGTGTCACGTGTCCAAGGACCGCTCAAGGAGTGGTTTCCAGCGATCGCCAAGGGTATTGGAATCTCTAAACTGGGATTCGAGGCGGACGACCTCACGGTATCTTCGCTGGAACTGTTCGAAAAAGCTTGCGATGATGCCAAAGTTGGGTTGGAGTTCGAACCGACGACTGGCGCGACTTCGAAGATAAGGGCGATAAAGGACCCAGATGAGCTCATCTTGCTGCAACGGGCGATCGATATAGGCGATGAAGCGTTTGAAGAGACCTCTGGGAATATGGCACCGGGGATGACCGAAAAAGAGGTTGCTTGGGAATTTGAGAAAGCCATCCGCGAGCTTGGAGCCGAATCACTCTCTTTCGACACCATCGTCGCCGCAGGCCCAAACGCCGCGAGGCCGCACCACCAGACGGGCGACCGTGAGATCAGAGAGGGAGAAACGATCGTATTCGATTGCGGAGCGATTTACCAAGGCTACTGCTCAGACCTGACTCGGACAGTTGTGCTGGGTGAGCCTGACGATGAGATACGCAGGGTCTACAACATAGTGTTAGAAGCTCAACAGACCGCGATCGAGGAAGTGAAGGCAGGCATGACGGGTGCCGATGCCGATGCTATTTCAAGGAAGATAATCGAGGACGCGGGGCACGGCGACCACTTCGGCCACAGCTTGGGCCATGGCCTGGGGATGGAGGTTCACGAGGAGCCGAACGTAGGACCGCGCGGCGACACGGTCCTCGAAAATGGGATGCCATTCACGATAGAGCCAGGAATCTATATTCCAAGATGGGGTGGCGTGCGGATCGAGGACGTAGTAGTACTGGAAAATGACAGCGCACGCGTGTTGAGCCATGCGTCAAAGCAGAGCTTAGATTGAAACCCGAGCCCGTTGCAGATTACCCGACCATTAGGTTAGCCGAATGACGATTTCATCATCAGAAATACGCCGAAACATGACGATCATGCTCGACGACGACATCTACCAGATTCTGGAGTGGCAACACCGACAGGCACCCAAGGCACCTCCGACTCTGACTCTCAAGGTCCGCCAGCTAAGCACAGGAAATGTTTACGAACGCAAGCTTCAGGGGAACCAGAAGCTGACAGTAGCCCAGACCGAGCGTAGAAGCGCTCAATTTCTCTATCGAGATGGCGAATTTGTCGTCTTCATGGATATGGAGACTTATGATCAACATCTGGTGAACGACGACATCCTCGGCGATGCGATGCTCTTCCTCACCGAAGGCGCTCAGGCGTCGATCCTTATGCACGAAGGAAGCACCATCCTAGTCGAACTTCCGTCGGCAGTGAATCTCGCGATCGCCAACACCGAGATCGGGTTGAAAGGCGATACTCAAAGCGGGGCGACTAAGCCGGCGACGACTGAAACTGGCTTGACGCTTCAAGTGCCGCTGTTCGTCAACGAAGGGGATGTGATATCGGTGAATACGACGACTAGGGAATATATCGGCCGAGCCGATTGATCCGGAGCCTCGATGTACACCAGCCCGGCGAGTCCTGCTGGAACTGCCTCTCTGCGCGAGCCCCGTACAGTAACCGAGGTCTCGTATCTGATCCGAAGTCTTCTCGAGCATGACCCGCTTCTCGGCAACTTGGTCGTGACCGGTGAGGTTGCCGACCTCCGCCAGCCCAGGTCGGGCCACAGCTACTTCACGCTCCGCGACAAAGAAGCGGCATTGCGGTGTGTGCTGTTCAAGGGAGGACGTGGCACCCGACACTTGGACGAGGGGGCACAAGTGATATGCGAAGGCCGAGCCGGACTCTATGTAAATCGCGGGGATCTGCAGATCGTCGTCTCGAATGTCGAGCCCTCGGGTACAGGAGCTTTGCAAGCTGCTCTCAACGAGTTGAGAGCGAAACTGGCAAGTGAGGGCCTATTCGACACCTCCAGAAAGAGACGTTTGCCGAGATTCCCGAAACGAGTAGCAGTCATCACCTCCCCGCATGGAGCAGTCATCCAAGACATCACTAACGTGATTCGACGACGATTCCCTCTACTCGAACTAGTGTTGATTCCAGCCGCCGTGCAGGGTGAGAATTCCCCGACGGAAATCATCGAAGCGTTCGCCGATCTGGATGTCTTGACCAGCCAACTTACGGTCGATGCAGTCATATTGGCTAGAGGCGGGGGATCGCTGGAAGATCTGATGCCGTTCAACGATGAAATGGTAGCGAGGACGATATTCGCATCCCAAACACCAGTGATCAGCGGGGTGGGTCATGAGACCGACCATACCATCGCGGACTTGGTAGCAGACGTTAGAGTACCCACACCATCTGCCGCGGCGGAGATAGTTTCGCCTGATTCCGCGGAGCTTATGAACGATATCAGCACCCGGGCCGATGCTCTACGGCATAGTCTCGGTGCCCGGATCACCTCTTCTCGTCAACGCTTCGAATTGACGTGCGACCGTCTATCAGACACCGCGATCGATACTGCTAAATGCAGAGCGCAGGTCGAATTGCTGCTCGAACGAGGAGGCAGGGCGTGTCGTCAATTCATTGAGTGGAAGCATCAATCTTTAGCTCGTTCAAGGGCAGAACTGTCCGCCCTGAGCCCGACTAACGTGTTGAAGCGCGGCTATTCGATTGCCCGCCTCAAATCGAAAGATCGTGCAGTGATCACCAGAGCATCTCAGGTCTCCAAAGGCGATTTGATCGACCTTACACTCGCGCTAGGCACGATCGAAGCTCAAACAGTAGCATCAAGTGAAAAACAACCTTCGTAGAGGTCGTGTATGGCAGAGCCCGATGATGACGCGCAATCCGATAGCAACGAA
The DNA here is from genome assembly GCA_965214735.1 of Dehalococcoidia bacterium. GTDB lineage: Bacteria > Chloroflexota > Dehalococcoidia > Lucifugimonadales > Lucifugimonadaceae > Bin127. The sequence goes on from OZ243977.1 coordinate 540,287, forward strand.
GAAAACCCTTCGTTTGAAGAAGCCTTCACCCGCCTCGAAGAGGTGGTACGTCGGCTGGAAGGCGGCCAGCTGACACTCGACGAAGCCACGAAGCTGTTTGAAAAGGGTATGATGCTGGCCAAGGTGTGCAACGAGAGGCTCTCGTCGGCGGAGTTGAAGATATCACGGCTACAAAAAAACTTCGCCGAGCAACTCGATCTAGTCTCGGAAGAGTAGCGTAGCCGGAATTGTCTAGCTCCAAGCATCTGCGCATCGGATGGCTCACCACTGCCAACGGCGAGGGCTCGTTGGGCATGTTCAAGGCAGTCATCGATGCTATCGACTCTGAACGATTGAACGGTTCGATTGAGTTCGTGTTCGTAAATCGAGAGAGGGGCCAGACAGTACCGACCGATCGGTTTTTGGACCTCGTCGAAAGCAGGGAGATACCTCTTCTCACCCTTTCGTCTTCGCGATTCCGACGCGAGCGAGACGCACCTTGGAGAGAGTTGCGCTCAGACTTTGATCGCGCCGTGATCGAACTTCTCTCCGGTTTTGATCCTGATGTGACCATGCAGGCCGGCTACATGCTATACGCGCCGATCCTTTGCGAGAAGTTCCTGATGCTCAACCAACACCCGGCGCTCCCAGAAGGCACGATCGGAATGTGGCAGGACGCGGTGTGGGACGTGATTCAGAATCGAGATATGGAAACAGGGTCCATGGTCCATCTATCGACTGCCGACCTTGACCGAGGACCAGTAGCAAGTATGTGCCGTTTCTCAGTGCGAGGGCCAGGATTCGATCCGCATTGGCGTGAAGCTGCGAATCTGAATATTGAACATCTCAGGATCGAACGAAACGAAGAGTTGCCCCTCTTCGCGGCGATACGCAGGGCCGGGCTGCTCCGAGAGAGGCCGCTCGTGGTTGAGACGCTGCGAGCGGTTTCGAAGGGGCAAATCGATCTTCAAGCTCTGAAGTGCGACGATTCCTTCCAGCCTCTCGATCTAACCAAGAGGGTCGAGGAGGCAGTCGCCGCACTCTGACTCTGCGTCATCAACTCTCGTTGATTGCTTCCCAGAGTCGCCGCGCCGCCGATTCTGGATGACTATCGGCAAGTATCGCTCGCACAACCGCGATGCCGAAGGCACCGCTACGCATCACGGATCCTGCATTCGACGGTGTAATGCCACCGATTGCGATTAAGGGAACCTCAACCTTTTTCGTCGCATCGCTGATGCCGTGGATACCGATGGTTACACCGTCGGGATGTGATGCCGAGGGAAACACCGTGCCCAAGATCAGATAGTCTGCTCCGTGCCGACTGGCTTCCACCGCGCCAGAAACCGAGTGAACCGACCTGCCGATCAACTTCTCCTCGCCGATTCGTCTTCGCGCGGTCGGAACATCCAAGACGGCAGACTCTGACAACTGGATGCCGTCCGCGTCTCCGATGTCAGCAATGCTTCTGCGCGAGGGGTTCACGATTTTAATCGCATCGCTACCGATCGAACCATCTATTCGGTCGAAAAGATCCCAAAACTCTTCGTCGGAGAGATCGGGGGAGCGAATCTGTAGCATGTTCACTCCTCCCGCGACAGCGGCTGCAGCCGCATCGACGAGACTATCTACGTTGCCGCCAACGACCGACATATCGGTGACGAGACAGAGGATGGGATGAGGGAAAGAGCGGCTCATAGCCGCATCAACCGATGGGGAGAAGCGGAGTCAGCCACTCACCGCCAGCTGCACCTGGGGACTGCTAGGCGAAGCGTCTGAGACGGGGATCCTGCCTGCCAAGTAAGCTTTGCGGCCAGCCTCCACCCCGAGCTTGAAGGCGGCTCCCATAAGAGACGGGTTCACCGCTTGCGCGATCGCGGTGTTGACCAAGACAGCATCAGCTCCCATCTCCATAACCATCGACGCATCAGACGGAACTCCTAGCCCGGCATCAACTACGACAGGTACCGACGATTGCTCGATGATCATCGATATCTCTTCGGCGGTGTGCACTCCTCGACCAGAGCCTATCGGGGATCCCAGAGGCATCACGGTAGCGCAGCCCACATCCTCCATCTGTGCCGCCAGCACGGGGTCCGCATGAATGTACGGCAACACGGTGAATCCATCATCGATCAATGTTCGTGCTGCATTGTAAGAACCTATCGGGTCTGGCAACAGGTGACTGGGATCGGGAATGACTTCGAGCTTGATCCAATCCGAGCCGGTGACCTCTCTTGCGAGGCGGGCTATCCCGACCGCTTGGTCGGCCGTCCTAGCTCCGGCAGTGTTCGGCAATATCTGGTACTTCGACCAATCCAATATATCGAGCACGCTCTCCTCATTCGGGTCGTCGAGGTTGATCCGTCCGATCGCGACGGTGATGATCTGGGTGCCGGAAGATTCCACCGAGTCCAACAGGTCTTCTGATGAACGGTGTTTGCCGGTGCCGGTCATCAAGCGTGATCCGAAACTCTTACCGGCTATTGTCAACTCGTCGCTCATGGCACGATCACTTGGGAGTTACAGATAGATGTGGAAAAGATCAGTAGAGGTTGTGGGACTGCCCGCCGTCCACGTTTATACACGCGCCTGTAATCAAATCGGCATGTTGAGACGCTAAGAAAGCAACTGTGGCACCGATCGGCTCTGGCCAGCCGAACTTTCCCATCGGGAGGTTGCGAGCGACGAACTCTTCGACCGCCTCAGGGGTGTTGTTTTCCTGAAAGCGCTCCCACGTTCCGCCAGGAAACAGTATTGAACCCGGGGCGACGGAGTTTACAGTGACGCCGGATGGAGCACTGCTTAGCGCCACGTGCTTGGAAAGAGCGATCATCGCTGCTTTGGCAGTCATATAAGGTGCCGTTCCGCCCGCTTCTCGACCGTAGATGCTCGAGATGTTTATGATGCGGCCCCACCCTCGCTCCTGCATCCCCGGCAACGTCAACTTGATGAGCCTGATCGCTGACCACAGGTTCAAATCAATCACCATTGCGAAATCTTCCAGCGAAGAGCCGATCACATCACTGGTGCCCATGCTGCCGCCCACGTTGTTGACCACAATATCGGGCTCACCGACGTCGGATCTCATTCTAGATACTGCTTCCGCAGGTGCTTCTTCATCGCTCATGTCCAAAGCATAGCCGTAGGCGTCTACTCCGATGCTTCGTAGCTCCTGCACAGTGGTGGAGAGTTTCCCTGCTCCGCGAGCGCAAATCGCAACATCCACACCTTCACGAGCCAATGCCAGCGCAGATTGCCTCCCAAGCCCTCTGCTGCCGCCTGTGATCAGTGCTCGTTTGCCTCTGATTCCCAAATCCATCTGATAGCAACTCCATTTGCAAGTTAAGTCGCGGGCACTCACTTCATTCGAGGGACTACCCATGCGCTATGCATTAACCTAGGATATCCCAATACTTGGCTGGTCATTAGAGGGCCAGACGTTCCAAAAGAGGCAGAGATCAGCGATTTCGAGCGCAATTCCCGAGAATATTCGGATCGACATCTACTCACTCTTTGCCAACTTTGCCCAAGCCAAGCAATCCGATCAGTCGAATATAATTGGGCGTATCCTAAAGGGTATGAACGGAAGAAACCGTAAGGAAACTTAGTTGACAACTGCAAGTTCCGGCCAAGTGATGTCGGAAGAAAATACAGCCACCGTCGAAGATCAGATTAACGGGGCTGATGGGAGTGAAGCAGAGGTTGCTGCCATGTCTGAGGGCGGCTCTTCAGATGAGATTGACGACCAAATCAACCTCGTATTCAACTACCTTCCCAAGACCAACCTGAGGCGCGGCGACATAATCGATGGCAAGGTCCTCGATGTCGGTGATTTCGGCCTGCTAGTCGATGTAGGCCAGAAATCCGAGGGCTTCGTGCCTCTGCGAGAGACTCGAATGCTTGTCGAAGAGGAAGGCGACGGAGCCTTGCCAGGAATCGGCGAGGAGGTCATTCTATATGTTTCGAGGGTGGAAGGCGACAACGGATACCCGATCTTGTCTATCGACCGAGCCCGCGGCGAACACGGCTGGCGAGATCTTGAGAAGGCTCACGACGCGGAAGAGACGGTAAGCGGCAGGATTATGGGATCGAACCGTGGTGGGGCGGTTGTTCAGATCAAAGGCGTTCAAGGATTCATCCCCCTCTCGCAGCTGGTCGGCCCGGCGCGTGACCTATTCGTAGCGGATGGTGAACCGCCTAAGCCGGGCTTCATCGGTATGGAGGTCGATTGCAAGATTCTAGAGTTGAATCGCCGACGCAATCGAGCCATATTCTCTGAGCGAGCGGCGCTTGAGGCGATCAACCATATGCGAAAGATGAAGCTGGTTCAGGAACTTGAAGAAGGTGATATTCGCCGCGGTCGAGTCGCCGGCATCTCCAGCTTCGGAGCCTTCGTCGATCTGGGCGGTGCAGACGGCTTGGTTCACATCTCCGAGATGTCGTGGTCGTCAGTCAATAGACCAGATGAGGTGCTCTCTCTAGGCCAAGATATCGATGTCTTGGTCCTGAAGGTCGACCGCGAGTCGCTCAAGATCGCTTTGAGTATGAAGCGTCTTCTGCCCGAGCCTTGGGAAACGATTGAGAACGAGTTAAGCGTCGGGCAGATCGTCGAAGGGAAAGTTACCAAACTGGCCCACTTTGGTGCATTCGCTAGAATCGGTGAAGGCATAGAGGGCTTGATTCATATATCTGAACTGACCAATCGGCACGTGAAGAGTCCCAGTGAAGTGGTGAATGAAGGGGATGTGCTCCAGCTGAAAGTGATCCGAATCGAACCCGAAAGACGGCGGCTTGGATTGAGCCTTAAGCAAGTCGTCGACCTCCACGCATCTGAAGAATCGGGCGGCAGAGTCCAAACGTCGAGTGCCTTGCTCGGCGACGGAAATTTCGCTGACCTGTTCGACGATTAACGAAACCGCAAGGCAAAAACGCTGTACCCTGTCCGAAGGGAGTGAGTTATGCCCGACAGCAGTGGCAAAGGATTCAACATCTTTTCCGAGCGCGCGCGCCGCGTCTTCGAAATGGCACAGGAGGAAGCTAAGCGATTCAACCAGCACTACATAAGGACTGAGCATCTTCTGCTCGCTTTGCTGGATGAACGCGAGGGTGTCGCAGCTCAGGTTTTCAACAGCCTTCAAGTCGATGTGGGTGAAATGCGTACGTCGCTTGAGTTCATGATCAATAAAGACACGAACTATGGCACTGAACCACCGAGTCTGGACCCGCACGCCAAAAAGGCGATTCGGCTAGCAGTAGACGAAGCCCGACTGAACGAACTCCGTCGAGTCGGTACCGAGCATCTGTTGATCGGTGTTCTTCGAGACGGAGAAGGGAAGGCAGCTGAGCTCCTGACCCAGAACCAGATCACTTTGGAACGCGTTCGCGAAGAAACCCAGAAACTAGTCGCCAGCCCCCGAAGGCAACGCAAGGGACGTTCCGAGCAATCTGGGAAGAAACGGACCCCGGTCCTCGATAGCATGGGCGTAGACCTCACCGCGCTCGCATCTGAAGGGAAACTCGATCCTGTCATCGATCGCGATAACGAACTAGAGAGAGTCATTCAGATCCTGAGCCGTCGCACTAAGAACAACCCAGTGCTGGTTGGCGATCCGGGAGTGGGAAAGACTGCGATAGTTGAAAAACTCGCAACGACGATCGTGGACGGGGCAGTGCCCGAGATGCTCAAAGGCCGGCGTGTAGTTGCGTTGGATATGGGCTCCCTCGTCGCCGGGACCAAGTACCGGGGAGAATTCGAAGAACGCCTCACTAAGATAATTAGCGAATTGAAGACAACCCGCGACTGCATCCTCTTCATTGAAGAGATCCACACCTTGGTAGGCGCAGGTGCCGCAGAAGGAGCGGTCGACGCGGCGAACATCTTGAAGCCGGCATTGGTGCGCGGGGAGCTGCAAGTCGTTGGCGCGACGACTCACGACGATTACCGCAAACACATCGAGCGCGACTCGGCGCTTGAGCGTCGTTTCCGCCCCGTCACCGTCGATCCCCCCAACGTCGAACAGACTGTCAGAATCCTTCACGGTGTAAAGAGCCAATATGAGGAGCATCACGCCCTCGCCATCACCGATGAGGCTATCGAGATGGCGGCACATCTGGCTGACCGCTACATAGTGGACCGCCATCAGCCTGACAAGGCGATCGATTTGGTCGACGAGGCGATATCTCGCGTCCGCGTCAAAAATACCATGCCGCCACCGCCAATCAGGGACGCGATCAGGAATCTGAACGAAACCCTCCGCCATAAAAACAAAGCCGTGACGAAACAGGATTACGATGCGGCTTCCTCGCTCTTCGAACGCGAGACGCGGCAGAGGGCGATCATAGAGAAGCTCGAGAGGAAGCACTCGGAGACGTCTAAGAGTCAAATCAAGACCGAAGTGACTGCAGACGACATTACCGAAGTCGTCTCGATGTGGACGAACATACCTGTGACGCGTCTCGATGTCGAAGAAACTGAACGTCTGCGCAACATAGAAGCAGAGTTGAGCAGACGCGTAAAAGGCCAGAATGAACCGATCGGCATCGTTTCCAAGGCGGTTCGCAGGGCCCGCGCGGGATTCAAGGATCCCAAGAGGCCGATCGGTGCATTCCTCTTCCTAGGCCCGACTGGCGTGGGGAAAACCTTCCTTGTGAAGCATCTTGCCGATTACCTCTTCGGCGACGAGAGGATGATGATCCGCTTGGACATGTCCGAGTTCATGGAGAAACACACGGTATCTCGTCTTATCGGTTCACCGCCCGGATACATCGGATACGGAGACGGCGGTCAATTGACCGAAGAGGTTCGAAAGCACCCTTACAGCGTGATACTGCTCGACGAAATCGAAAAGGCACATCCCGATGTCTTCAACATGCTTCTACAAGTGTTCGAAGATGGCCACCTTACCGATGGCCAAGGGAGACGGGTCGACTTCAAAAACACGATCATCGTCATGACCTCGAACATGGGATCCAGCCAGATAGCATCCGGCTCAAAGATCGGGTTCAACGCTGACGCAGATGAAGCAGGAACTTCCAAGGGCGACTACGCTCGAATGCGGGACCGTGTTTTGGAGACTGTCAGAGATCCGCGTAACGGATTCAAACCAGAATTCCTGAACCGCATAGATGCCATCGTGGTTTTCCGTGCCTTGGCACGGAGAGACATCTTGGAGATCGTCGACCAAATGATGGACGAGGTCAGAGAAAGGGCTGCGACTCACGAGATCAGTCTCGCCATCTCAGACGATGCCAGAACCTACCTCGCCGAGAAGGGCTTCGACCCGAAGATGGGTGCTCGTCCGTTGAGAAGGCTTATTCAAGACGAGGTTGAGGATGTGATCTCTGAGCTGTTCCTCAAGGGCGATCTAATCGAAGGCGATGTCGCCAAGATCGACGTGACCAAGGAAGACGGCGAAGAGAGTGAGATCCTGATCACTTGCGATGAGGAGAACCGAAAGCAGATCGAAGCTGCGTTAGCTGTTGCTGAAACGCCCTTGGCTCCAAGCACCAGCTAACTCAAACGGATCCGAATTCAGCTGATGGACGAGGGGGATTCGCCCTTAAGCGAATCCCCCTCTGACTTTTTACGCATGTCCACCGAAATGTTGGCATACAAAGTCAACCTCAAGTATGAGAAGCTCCAACAGGGGCTTGCATCTCTCGAATCAGTCATCGTCGCATACTCAGGCGGCGTCGATTCGAGTCTTGTAAGTGCTGTTGCCCACCATGTGATGGGCCCGAAACGGGCATTGATAGTCACCGCCAACTCTCCCAGCATGGCACCTTATGAGCTCGATTCAGCTGTTGCACTGGCGGCCGAGAGAGGTTGGAACCACAGAGTCGTTCAGACCGATGAGATGAAAGACGAAAGATACACCTCGAATAATGGCACGAGGTGCTTCTTCTGCAAAACCGAGCTTTACGGCCAGCTCAGGGAGATGGCTCGGGAGAGCGGATTTGCTGCAATCGTCAACGGTGCCAACATGGATGACTTGGGCGACTTCAGACCGGGTATGAAGGCAGCAACCGATTTTCAAGTCATTTCACCTCTCGTGGATGCCGGCATTGCCAAAAACGACGTACGTCTGATCGCTGAGAGCATCGGTCTACCGAACTGGGATAAACCTGCGCAGCCGTGCCTCTCCTCACGCATCCCATACGGAACTCACGTCACAGTCGCCGCGCTTCGAATGATCGCCAGCGCCGAAAAGCACCTTAGAGAGATGGGCTTTGCGCAGTGCCGCGTAAGACACTACGGGAACAAGGCCAGAGTGGAACTTCCCATCGACCGTATCGATGAATATCTGAAGCCAGATGTAAAGGCAGCGGCGGAGGCTGGATTAGTCGCAGCCGGTTACGAAACTGTTGAGCTGGACCCTCGAGGTTTTAGGTCCGGCAGCCTCAATGCGGCACTAAGAGCCAATGCACTCGGCTCATCGGATGCATCGCCAGCACACTCCGCCCATTGAAGCGCCAGCAGCCCCGTGACTCGCATCGCATACCTAGACACCATCGGCGGAATCAGCGGCGACATGTTGCTAGCCGCAATCTTGGATGCCGGGGTTTCCGAATCCCAATTGGCGTTTGAGATATCAGCACTGATCGGCCAAGAGTTCGAACTGAGAGTCACCAAGACGAAGCGAGGCTCGATCGAGGCTACGCACGTTGATGTCATTCCCAAGGAACCCACCTCGACTTGGGACTGGGACGATTTCAGAAGCATCTACTCGAACGCCTCGATAAGGCAAGATGAACGCCAAGCCATCGAGTCGGTGTTCGAGTGTCTTCGACAGGCGGAACTACGGGCGCACGGCGGAACGGGACCGACACATCTTCACGAGCTCGGGACTTTAGATACATTGGTCGACATTACAGGCGCCGTCGTTGGGATGCGTCTCTTGGATATCGATTCTCTGCACTGTTCATCTTTGCCGGGATCGGTCGGAACGTCCTCCAGCAGCCATGGCATATCCGCTTCGTTCGCCCCGGCTACGATGGAAATCATCCGGCACAGTCACATCCCGATCCGAGCATCTGGTTCACGGCAACCGATCGGGGAAGCTGTAACACCCACCGGCGCGGCGATCATCGGATCGCTGGCGAAGTTTCAAGACATCGAAATGACGATCGAAAGTGTCGGCTACGGCGCCGGGACTCGTCAATTGCACGAGCCGCCTAACGTGTTGGGCCTATGGATAGGAGATTCAATCGATGCCAAGGCGAACCTGAAGGAATTAGCTGGCCAAGCAGGCGTGAAAGCCGAATCTGACACCGTTCTTTTGGAGACGAATCTGGATGATATGACCGGTGAGGAACTAGGCCACGTCACGCAGCTGCTTCTTGATGTCGGTGCTTTGGATGTTTGGATCACACCGATACAGATGAAGAAGAACCGCCCGGGGAGCATGCTATCGACTCTGGTCCGGAAGGCAGACCTCAGTAGTGCTTCAGCATTGATATTCGAAGAAACTACCACACTCGGAGTGCGAGTGCGCGATGTCGATAGACTCGTGGCGGAGAGGGGATTTATCAAAGTGCCTACGAGCTTCGGGACGGTCGATGTGAAGGTGAAAAAACTCCATGGTCGCGTTGTCGGCGCGTCTCCGGAGTATGAGAAGTGCAAGAAGATCGCATCTGATTTCGGTATGCCGCTGAGAGACGTGATGTCCAGCGTCGAGGATCAGGCACGCGCCATGCTCCTGACCGAAGAAGGCGATGATGCCACTTGAGCCCATCAAAGGAAGATTGACTGCTCCCGAGTTCCTGAGCGCGGTGCCGGGTCTCTCGCTAGGCCGTCGAATCTGTGTCTACGGACACGGCGGCAAAACGACTTTGAGCGCGGCGCTCGGCGATCACACGGGATTGCAGGTGATTGAGCTAGATGCCATCTCTTGGTTGCCGAATTGGGTTGAGAGAGACCGTGATGAACTACGTGAGATCGTGCTGGAGCGAATCCATTCTTACCCCGATGGTTGGATTGTGGATGGGAACTACAGCCAGTTGAGACAGCATTTATTACCTTTGTCTGATACCGTTATCTGGCTCCACCTGCCTCGGATAGCTATGACCTTGAAGATCGTGAAACGAACTGTTCTCAACGCGATCAGAGGTACTAAGATCTGCGGAGACAACTATGAATCGCTGTTGGACATGTGGGGCCCGGACTCGATCATTTGGTACAAGGCATTGAAAAGCGGAGGCTCACACCGGCGCATCGCAGAAGAGTTGAGTGAAATGGATCACGACTCATGTGTCTATGAAATCCGTTCTTATTCGGAGCTGAACGAGCTGAACGACGCGTTTTCAATCGACCGAAAACGCTACCTGACCTGATGGTAGCGCTGTCGAACGTTGAATGTCTATTCGATGGTAGTTAACATCGTAATGGTTAGAGCCGTGGCTACTCTTAGACTGCCCCAGTGGCGCAATGGCAGCGCAGCCGATTTGTAATTGGCAGGTTGGTGGGTTCGAATCCCCCCTGGGGCTCCATCCATGACCTGATGAGCGCGCTTCTGTTGCTACGAAAATCGTAATGACTGGCTGTTGATCGTTACCAGTGTGTTAAAATGGCAGGTTGTGCAGGGATTGGGGAGCGGTCAAACCCAGCAGACTGTAAATCTGCCGCCTTGTGCTTCGTAGGTTCGAATCCTACTCCCTGCACCAAGATTTGTGATGCAGGACTATAGTTCGAATCAAGATGCACCCGAGCCCACATAGCTCAGTGGTAGAGCACATTCTTGGTAAGAATGAGGTCCCGAGTTCAAGTCTCGGTGTGGGCTCCAAGGATCACCGCTCTGCAACATAACCAGCTTCCGGAGGGTCGGGGGCACAGTAAAAGCACTGAAAAGTGATTATGCCTTAGGAAAGGGCAGGCTAATAGGAAAATGGCGAAGAAAGTTTTTGATAGGACCAAGCCTCACGTTAACGTAGGCACGATTGGCCACGTCGACCATGGGAAGACCACGCTCACCGCAGCGATAACCCAGGTGCTAGCGAATATAAACCCGAACGTCACTCCGAAAAACTTCGATGATATCGATAATGCTCCCGAGGAGCGAGAGCGAGGAGTCACGATCGCTACTACTCATACCGAGTACGAGACCGAAGAAAGGCACTACGCCCACGTCGACTGTCCTGGCCACGCCGACTACATCAAAAACATGATCACCGGTGCCGCTCAGATGGATGGCGCAATCCTCGTCGTCTCTGCGCCGGATGGCCCCATGCCACAGACGCGGGAGCACATCCTGTTGGCGAGGCAGGTGAACGTACCCGCCCTCGTCGTCGCTCTCAACAAGTGCGACATGATGGACGATGAAGAGCTTCTCGAGCTGGTCGAGTTAGAGGTCCAGGAGCTTCTCGAGACCTATGACTTCCCAGGAGACGAAATTCCAGTCGTCCGAGTCAGCGCGCTGGAAGCCTTGGAGAATCCAACCGACCTCGACAATCCATGGACACAGTCCATCCTTGATCTGATGAAGCAGGTGGACGGGTACATCCCGATCCCAGAGCGTCCGGTCGATCAACCCTTCATCATGCCGATCGAGGACGTGTTCGGCATCAAAGGCCGAGGCACTGTCGTCACAGGCAGAGTCGAGCGCGGCAAAGTGACAACTGGCGATACCGTGGAGATTGTCGGCTTCGGCAAGACCCAGTCAACTGTAGTTACTGGTGTCGAGATGTTCCAGAAGACACTCACTGAAGGCTTGACCGGCGACGCTGTAGGCTGCCTGTTACGTGGAATCGACAGAGATGAAGTCTCGCGAGGCGCAGTGCTGGCGCATCCCGGCACTATAACGCCTTACACGAAAGGCAAAGCGCAAGTTTACGTATTGACGGCGGATGAGGGTGGTCGACGGACACCATTCTTCTCGGGATACAAGCCGCAGTTCTACATTCGAACCACCGACGTAACTGGTGAGATCAAATTGCCCGAAGGCATCGAGATGGTCATGCCAGGCGACAACACGGAGATGGAGATCGAACTTCTATACCCGGTGGCATTGGAAGAGAACCTGCGCTTCGCCATCCGAGAAGGCGGACGAACCGTAGGTTCCGGAGTTTTCACCGAGGTGGACATTTAGTCGCGATAGGGGAGTAGAGACGGACTAATCGCCCTGACTGCTCCCTTCGTATCGGGATGCTTGTGAAAACTTCATCCTGATCCGATTCTGATAGCTTCGAAGCCCATAGGAGCTGGAGAATGGCAAGAAAGAACGCAGTCCGTACGCTAGTGCAACTCGTATGCACGTGTGGAAAGACGACTTATCACACCGAAAAGAACCGGCGAAACTCCCCGGATCGTCTCGTGTTGCGCAAGTACTGCTCGGCCTGCCGCGCTCACGTTCAGTTCCAAGAGAGCAGGAGATAACCTAATAACTCTCACCATCGTGGCGAAATATGGCGCAGAACCGTACAAGATCTGATTTGGGTATCACTCCTTCCCGACGCTTTTCGGTGTTCGGATTCTTCGGGGATGTGATCTCCGAACTTCGCAAGGTGACGTGGCCTACGCGTCAGGAGGCGACTCGGCTTTGGTTGCTGGTCATCGCTCTATCGGCGGCGATGGGCGTTTTCTTGGGGTTTTTCGATTGGTCGTTCGCTCGTATCTTCTCACTGCTCGCAAATACTTGATCCAATAGCGATATGGCAACTCAAACTCAGATCATCCCGAACGACGCAAATTGGTACGTCGTCCACACCTACTCCGGTCGCGAGGACCGCACATGTGAAAACCTCAAGCAACGCATCTTGTCTATGGATGTCGAAGACCGAATCTTCGATGCGGTCGTGCCCAAACAAACCGTCGTTCAACTGACCGATGGAGAACGTAAGACAGTTCAAAAGACGATGTATCCGGGATACCTCCTCGTCCAAATGATTATGGACGACGAGGCTTGGTTCGTCGTTAGGAACACACCCGGTGTTACCAACTTCATCTCGGTAGAAGACGAATTTGAAGGGCGTACGAAACCTACTCCGCTTACGGAAGAAGAAGCTGATCGCATGATCACCGGATCAAGCTCGGATAGTCCGCAGATCAACTTCGGCTTTGATAGAGGCGATGTAGTTACGATTAAGGACGGACCGTTCTCTGAGTTCAGCGGAACCGTTGACGAAGTGATGGGCGATAAAGGTATCGTCAGGGTCACCGTATCGTTCTTCGGACAAGACACGCCTGTCGAATTGCCCTTCTTGTCGGTCGAGAAGGCCTGATATCGTTCGGGTTCAAATTGCCGGACTTAGAGACCGGCGTGAGGAGTGACGGGAATTGGCTAGAAAAGTAGTCGCCAAGGTAAATCTTCAGTTGGCAGCCGGTCAAGCTACACCAGCACCTCCAGTCGGACCGGCATTGGGACAGCACGGGATCAACATCCCGTTGTTCATCAAAGAGTTCAATGAGCGATCTGCTCCTCAAAGGGGCATGATTGTGAGGGCATCCTTGGATGTCTACGCTGATAATTCCTTCACCTTCGTGGTGAAGTCGCCGCCTGCCTCAGCTTTGATCAAGCAGGCTGCAGGAGTCGAATCAGGATCTGAAACACCTGGCACTGGAGTAGCAGGTACTATCTCAACAGACCAGTTGCGGCAGATCGCCGAGACCAAGATAGAGGAGTTGAACGCCAACGATATCGATGCCGCTATGAAGGTCATTGCCGGCACCGCCCGAAGTATGGGAATCATGGTGGAAGACTAGGTGTGCTGAGCATGCTTCATCTGAACAGCTTGAATAGATAATCGAACCCGACATGCCGAAACAGAAACACAGCAAACGATACCGACAGGTCGCCTCCAACACTCCTGTAGATGTATTAGAAGCCGACGAAGCGGTCCGTCAGACTCAGACATCTGCGACAGCCAAGTTCGACGAGAGCATCGAACTTCATCTGGCCACCAACGCAGACCCGAGACACGCTGATCAGCAGCTGCGCGAGGTCGTGTCGCTCCCACACTCTCTGGGCGAGGTCGTAAGGGTGCTCGTGTTCGCCGAGGGAGATGCCGCGAACGAGGCTCGGGAAGCAGGAGCCGACTACGTGGTCAACGATGAGGTGCTAGATCGCATTCAATCGGGCTGGACAGATTGGGAAGTCTCGCTGGCAACTCCTGACCAAATGCCGAAGGTCGGCAGACTGGGAAGGATTTTGGGACCGAGAGGACTTATGCCCAACCCTCGAAACAATACCGTTGTTCAGCCGGGCAATGTCGCGTCCGCCATCAACGCCGCCCGTCAGGGAAGGCTTGAAATCCGAATGGATCGACACGCCAACCTCCACGCGAAGATCGGCAGAAAATCGTTCTCCCAAGATCAGCTCCTCGACAACCTCGCAACCGTGTATGGAGTGATATCCAGAGCAAAGCCGGAAGGTGTGAAAGGACCGTTGGTGAGAACTGCCACTCTGTGCTCGACGATGGGGCCAGGCTACAAGGTCAATCTGACCAGCTTGGAGAATCTAGCGTCTTCAAGATAGAATTAGGAAGCGTATTTGTGAGAACAGACGTGATTGATGGAGCATCTGAAACATAGAACTCACCGAACATCGAAACAAACTACCGTAGACAGCGGGCGCTCTGCGAGAGAGGCTAAAGTCGAATCGAAGCTGCTAATACGTATGCAGCTCGTGACACCCGCCGAGGTTAGTGAGGAATAGGAAGAATCCAAGCTTCCAACTTCCCGCTTACTCCCGAATTCGCCTCGCGGCGCGCTGTCCACACGAAAAAGCAACAGCCGTCCGAGGCGATTGCGCGTCTACCGATAAACCGAGACAAAATGCCATCACAGCGAAACCAAGATATCTTGCATGAAGTGACCGAGCGACTGCGTGACAAACAGTTGATCGTGACGATTCGTTACTCAAACGTCAGTGCTTCGCAGATGAACGACCTCCGACGCGAGGTGACCAACGGTGGCGGAAACGTTTACGTCGCCAAGAACAATTTGGCTCTGATCGCCGCAGAACGTCTCGGCATCTCAGGGATGGAACAGATAGTCGATGGTCCCACAGCTTACATAACAGCCAGCGACGATGTTGCCGGAGCCGTTAAGGCGTTGACGAACGTCACACGAGATCTGAGCCTTGATCTAGAAATTCTCGGCGGCGTAATGGAAAACGAGCTCATCGATCCAGCGCGTGTAAACCAGATCTCGAATCTGCCTTCCCGAGATCAACTCATCGGCATGCTCGCAGCAACGTTGAACGCACCTCTAACCGGACTGGCACGAGTGCTAAATGCACCGGTGCAGAACTTGGCATCGGCTCTGCATCAGATCGCTGAGCAAAGGCGTGAAACCGATGCCGTTCAACATTGAAGTTATAGCCGAACAGGCAACAAAAATCATCACCACCGATACCTGCACCTAAGTGCAACAAGGAGAAATTGAAATGGCACTAACCAAAGAGCAATTCATCGATGAGATTAAGAGCATGTCAGTGCTTGACTTGGCCGACATCGTCAAAGCGATTGAGGACGAGTTCGGTGTCAGCGCGGCACCGATGGCAGTCGCCGCGCCGATGGTAAATGGTTCCGACGTTGTGGAAGAGGAAGAGAAGGATGCCTTCGATGTGACGCTGAAAGAGATCGGCGCCAAGAAGATCAACGTCATCAAAGCGGTCCGAGAGTTGACGCCGCTCGGTTTGAAAGAGGCTAAGGACCTGGTCGAGAGCGCACCCGCGGTTGTCGTAGAGCAAGCTACCAAAGACTCTGCCGAAGAGGCGAAAGGAAAGCTGGAAGCTGCCGGAGCGGTCGTCGAGCTAACCTAATCTCGGACTCCATTGAGCCGCAAGGACGCAACTTGCTGGTAGGAACGGGTCTAACGCTCGAATGTTAGACCCGTGTCTGGTGCTGAACGCGCACAGTTGATTGCTCCGTACGCGTTCGCTCTTGCGGCTGGGCGATGAGCGCGCATAGTTCTGTGTTGATGGATGAGTTCACCCGCTCTCCAGCGCGCAGGATGAATCCAAACTATAGTTAGGCATATCATGACAACATCAAGACGGAAAGCCTCCACCAAATCAAGGAAGACCGATGTTGAAGATCCGGTCAAAGAGGAACAACCGACACAGTGCCAGCTTGAAGGCGGCAACTGTCATTGGAAAATCGCCGCACCCAACGGCCCGATCAGTCTAGGAACTTGCAAGGTATGCGGTGCCACTAAGGAGTTCCGTAACTCATTCGAGTACTCGTCTTGGTACGGTGCAAAGTCTGCTCGCAGAGGCAGGGGACGCCCCAGAAAAAGCTGAACAAACCCGATTTTCAGAGTTCCATCTTTTGGTGCAGTCGGTAGCCGATACTTCGTAATTCAGTCTCCCTGACTCGGGCGCACCGAGCTAAGTTTCGCAACCGCTTAGCTATTCCTCGCGATAAAGTTTCGATGAGGAGTTGTGTGGTTGCGTTTCAATCAATCATCTTTACTACGCGCGTCTGCGTTAATAGTCATCGTTGTCATCATGTACGCGATGGCGAATATCAGCCTGACTTCCGAGACTGTGTCGGCGCAACCATCGGATTCGATTTCCTTCTCCCTCACATCACTAGGAGTCGATGAAAACCGTACGTACTCATCATGGCAAGCCATAGTTGCCAATACCTCCTCGCAGCAACAGGAGTTTTATCTTGACGCTAGCGTGAGCATCGGAGTCGATGTGACCGTGGTAACGGTAACACCTTCCAGTTCATGTGCTGAAGCGTCAGATCATACCTTCTCTTCTGGTCGGTTGAGATGCACTGTTTCAGCCGAGTCAGAAGTTCAAATCGTATTCAATGCCCGGACCAGAAACTCGTGCAGTTCATCAGTATTCGCAACCGCGAAGGTGTACCCCGATGCTACCTCCGAACAGGCGATAGCCGAGGCGCGCGCAAGAGTGCGATTAGGAGCTCGGAATTGTCCCGTTCTCCAAGTTGATGCCAGATATGACCGCAATTCGAATGAGGTGGTCTGGGCAATAGCCTTTGACGAGCGGGGAGTCAGTGACGTTGTCCGAATCGATACCGAGGCGACGCGCATCATCCAGTCGCTTCCAGATGGATGCGAGCGTATCGGAATAGAGGTTCCCATATCACTCGTATGCGATTTAGGTGTCGCTATGTTTGATGGTGATGACGAAGACGAAGATGAATCAGTCGAGATAGTGCTCGCTGCTACACCTCCGTGCGGCGCCTCAACAGTTCCAACCCGCATCACGGCCCGTTTTCAGATCGATGGCGCATTTATTTTAAACGGCGACTGGTCGAAAGAGATAAGGGTCTCATCTCCAAGTGACGAGTGTGTTACCCGAATTGAGATAGTGTCGGATGCTTTGGCATCTGCGGTAAACGGATCGATAAACATTGGGGTGAACGCTCTCGGAGCGAACGGCAATGTCCTAGACGATCTGCCTCAAGGGGCATCAGTCGTCTGGTCCGCCGAACGAGGCGTGATCGTTGTGGAAGACGAAGCGACGATCTATGTGGCTCCTTCAGAAATCGGCGAAGGGATAGACACACTAAACGTCGCTGTCTCGTTCGCCGACACAACCCTCATTGCCAGCGCAACTATAGCCATTACCCCAGCAATCACTAAAGTAACGGTTGCAGGTGTTGAGATGATCTCTGCCAACGAGTACGCGTTGAGGATGATTGTCGACAACTCCGTTTCGTTCAACTTGAGCCTGATTTCGAATGATGGAAGTGATGCGACCGAGTTGGTAGATAACGGAGATGTCGAATCGGTTTGGACGTTGCCCACCGCCTCGGGGAGTATCGAAGATCTGGGATCCGGCCATGTTCGCTATACGGCGCCTAGCCAGCCCGGCACGTTCGAACTCGCCCTGTCGATCAGTCAAAGATCATCTATGTTTTCAGAGGACCTCATCTTCAAGATTGTGGTGCGTGAGCCTCCGACTTTCACTGCCATCGATATCGTTGACTCGGCCTATCTGTCCGATTCAAAATTGGGAACTTGGGAGGTTATCCTCAGCAATTCCAGCGATGAAGCGAAATCATTCTCTGTTCAAGCGGCGACCAGCATCGGAGTAACGGCGAGCGAGACATCTGAGCAGTGCACAAGTGCCGAAGGAGCATGGTCATGTGAAGTTCCGGCGAACGGCTATCTCGATATCTTCTTCACAGCTCCGTTGAACCACATGTGCCGAGGGAGTGCCGCACTGACTGTTGATGTAGTTGTGTCCGGCGAACCGCCATTCACTGGTTCAGACACCAGAACAGTGAGAGGCACTACGTTGAACTGTCCGAGCATCACGCTGTCTGATGCCGAGTACGATGAGCAGTCTCAGGCCGCTACGTGGGTAGTAACGGTCGAGAGACGCAGCCGAGGGTTGATACAGATCGATATTGGCCCGAATCGTCAGGTGACGAATCAACCCGCAGGATGCTTTTCCGTCGGTCAAACAGTGCAGTGTGATGTCTCTGAGTTCGCCACGGAATCCGTCTCATTTACGATGACACAGCTTGTGATGCCCAGCTGCTCGGCACAATCTGTCGGATCGACGGTCAAGGCATCGTTTGTATCGGATGGAGCCCTAATTCCAGTCGAGTCATCCAATTTACAGGTGCTAGTTCCAAAGGACAGCGACTGCATCTACGGAGCATCAATCGAACCGGCATCGTTCACAGCCACGATTGGTGAAATCACAGAGTTATTGGCAGTAGCATCCGACGAAAGTGAAAACCCTTTCTCATCGGTGCCGTCCAGTGTCGTCATCGATTGGAGTGCTCTCAAAGGCTCGATCGAGGCTGCTGGCCAGACCGCGCGATACAGTCCGGGAGAAAATCCGGGCGAAGACGTGATCACCGTAACCATGTCTCAACACGGGAGAGTATTCGATGCAACGGCTAATGTGGTAATTATCCCAGCTCCGACGGTCCCCTCAGTGCCGCGTAGTTTCTCCGGAGATGCGTCGGACACCGGGACTTCAGCGACGCTGAGCTGGGAGGCTCCGTCGGATGACGGCGGTGCAGATATCGAAGGTTATCGGTTGAACTGGTCTCCTGACGCACCCTCCGCGCCGATCGAACTTTCGGCGGACGCAAAGTCCCACGATGTCGAAGGGCTCCGTCCCGGGGTGAATTACACTTTCTCTCTGACGGCCTTCAACTCGGTCGACTCGAGCGTCGAGGCGATGTTCACGCTCACGACTCCTGTGCCTCCTACTGCACCTTCTGCGCCTAGGAGCTTCGCGGGCGAGGCGTCTGATGCCGGGACTTCAGCGACGCTGAGCTGGACGGCTCCCGCGGATGACGGCGGTGCAGATATCGAAGGCTATCGTCTGATCTGGTCTCCTGACGCACCCTCCGCGCCGATCGAACTTTCGGCGGACGCAAAGTCCCACGATGTCGATGGACTGCGTCCCGGGGTGGAATACACCTTCTCTCTGACGGCCTTCAACTCGGTCGGCTCAAGCGTAGATGCTACGATCTCGCTCACGACTCCGGTTCCTCCGACTGTTCCTTCTATGCCTAGGAGCTTCGCGGGCGAGGCGTCGGATGCCGGGACTTCTGCGACGCTGAGCTGGGAGGCTCCGTCGGACGACGGTGGAGCCGCGATCGATGGCTATCGGTTGAACTGGTCTCCTGACGCTCCCGACAGCGCGATCGAACTTTCGGCTGACACGATGTCCCACGATGTCGATGGACTCCGCTCCGGCGTGGATTACGTTTTCTCGCTATCGGCCTTCAACTCGGTCGGTTCGAGCTCTGATGCGACTTTCACGCTCACGACTCCGGTGCCCCCGACTGTACCCTCTGCGCCGCGAAGCTTCGCCGGCGAGGTGTCGGACGCCGGAACTTCAGCGACGCTGAGCTGGGAGACTCCTGCGGATGATGGCGGTGCGGATATCGAAGGCTATCGGTTGAACTGGTCTCCGGACGCTCCCACCGCGCCTATCGAGCTGGCAGCCGATTCCACCGGGTACTCGATTACAGATCTTCTGCGTCCCGGGGTGAATTACACTTTCTCTCTGACCGCCTTCAACTCGGTTGGATCGAGCTCTGATGCGACGTTCTCGCTCACGACTCCGGTGCCCCCGACTGTGCCTTCCGCGCCGCGAAGCTTCGCCGGCGAGGCGTCGGATGCCGGGACTTCAGCGACGCTGAGCTGGGAGACTCCTGCGGATGATGGCGGTGCGGATATCGAAGGCTATCGGTTGAACTGGTCTCCGGACGCTCCCACCGCGCCTATCGAGCTGGCAGCCGATTCCACCGGGTACTCGATTACAGATCTTCTGCGTCCCGGGGTGAATTACACTTTCTCTCTGACCGCCTTCAACTCGGTTGGATCGAGCTCTGATGCGACGTTCTCGCTCACGACTCCGGTGCCCCCGACTGTGCCTTCCGCGCCGCGAAGCTTCGCCGGCGAGGCGTCGGATGCCGGGACTTCAGCGACGCTGAGCTGGGAGACTCCTGCGGATGATGGCGGTGCGGATATCGAAGGCTATCGGTTGAACTGGTCTCCGGACGCTCCCACCGCGCCTATCGAGCTGGCAGCCGATTCCACCGGGTACTCGATTACAGATCTTCTGCGTCCCGGGGTGAATTACACTTTCTCTCTGACCGCCTTCAACTCGGTTGGATCGAGCTCTGATGCGACGTTCTCACTCACGACTCCGGTTCCTCCGACCGTGCCTTCTGCGCCTAGAAGCTTCGCTGGGGAGGCGTCGGACGCTGGAACTTCTGCGATGCTGAGCTGGACTGCTCCTGAAGACGACGGCGGTGCGGATATCGAAGGCTATCATCTGAACTGGTCTCCGGACGCGCCCGACAGCGTGATCGAACTGGCGGCGGCGACGAGCGGCTACACCGTGACTGAATTGCGTCCTGGAGTCGCGTACACTTTCTCACTGTCGACATTCAACTCGGTCGGTTCGAGCTCTGATGCGACAGTATCACTCACGATGCCGGTTCCTCCGACCGTGCCTTCTGCGCCGAGAAGCTTCTCAGGGGAGGCGTCGGATGCAGGAACCTCGGCTACGCTGAGCTGGGAGGCTCCCGCGGACGACGGGGGTGCGGAGATCGAAGGCTATCGACTGAGCTGGTCTCCAGAGGCTTCATCCACTCCGGTTGAGGTGGCGGCTGACACGATGTCCCACGATGTCGATGGTCTCCGTCCCGGTGTGGAATACACCTTCTCTCTGACGGCTTTCAACTCGGTCGGCTCGAGCGTCGAGGCGATGTTCACGCTTACGACTCCTGTGCCTCCTACTGCACCTTCTGCGCCGAGAAGCTTCTCGGGGGAGGCATCGGATGCCGGGACTTCAGCGACGCTGAGCTGGACGGCTCCTGCGGATGACGGTGGATCTGCTATTGAGGGCTATCGTCTGAACTGGTCTCCGGACGCGCCCGACAGTCCGATTGAACTTTCGACAGAAGCTAGGTCCCACGAGGTTGAGGGCCTCCGTCCCGGTGTGCAGTACACTTTCTCTCTGACGGCCTTCAACTCGGTCGGTTCGAGCTCTGATGCGACGTTCTCGCTCACGATGCCGGTTCCTCCGACCGTGCCTTCTACGCCTAGAAGCTTCTCAGGGGAGGCATCGGATGCCGGGACTTCAGCGACGCTGAGCTGGGAGACTCCTGCGGATGATGGCGGTGCGGATATCGATGGCTATCATCTGGACTGGTCTCCGGACGCTCCCACTGCGCCTATCGAGCTGGCAGCCGATTCCACCGGGTACTCGATTACAGATCTTCTGCGTCCCGGGGTGAATTACACTTTCTCTCTGACCGCCTTCAACTCGGTCGGCTCGAGCTCTGATGCGACGTTCACGCTCACGATGCCGGTTCCTCCGACCGTGCCTTCTGCGCCTAGAAGCTTCGCAGGCGAGGCGTCGGACGCCGGGACTTCAGCGACGCTGAGCTGGGAGGCTCCTGAAGACGACGGCGGTGCAGATATCGAAGGCTATCGGTTGAACTGGTCTCCGGACGCTCCCACCACGCCTATCGAGCTGGAAGCCGATTCCACCGGGTACTCGATTACAGATCTTCTGCGTCCCGGGGTGAATTACACTTTCTCTCTGACCGCTTTCAACTCGGTCGGTTCGAGCTCTGATGCGACGTTCTCGCTCACGATGCCGGTTCCTCCGACCGTGCCTTCTACGCCTAGAAGCTTCTCAGGGGAGGCATCGGATGCCGGGACTTCAGCGACGCTGAGCTGGGAGACTCCTGCGGATGATGGCGGTGCGGATATCGATGGCTATCATCTGGACTGGTCTCCGGACGCTCCCACTGCGCCTATCGAGCTGGCAGCCGATTCCACCGGGTACTCGATTACAGATCTTCTGCGTCCCGGGGTGAATTACACTTTCTCTCTGACCGCCTTCAACTCGGTCGGCTCGAGCTCTGATGCGACGTTCACGCTCACGACTCCGGTTCCTCCGACCGTGCCTTCGATGCCTAGAAGCTTCGCCGGCGAGGCATCGGATGCCGGGACTTCGGCGACGCTGAGCTGGACTGCTCCTGCGGATGACGGTGGTGCGGATATCGAAGGCTATCGTCTGGACTGGTCTCCTGACGCGCCCGACAGCCCGATCGAACTGGCCGCTGACAAGATATCCCACGATGTCGAAGGTCTCCGTCCCGGCGTGGAATACACCTTCTCTCTGACGGCTTTCAACGCTGTCGGTTCGAGCGTCGAGGCGACGTTCTCGCTCACGATGCCGATTCCTCCGACCGTGCCTTCGATGCCTGGAAACTTCGCCGGCGAGGCGTCGGATGCCGGGACTTCTGCGACGCTGAGCTGGGAGGCTCCGACAGACGACGGCGGTGCGGAGATTGAAGGCTATCGACTGAGCTGGTCTCCAGAGGCTTCATCCACTCCGGTCGAACTGGCGGCTGACAAGATGTCCCACGATGTCGATGGTCTCCGTCCCGGCGTGGAGTACACCTTCTCTCTGAGTGCCTTCAACTCGGTCGGTTCGAGCTCTGATGCGACGTTCTCGCTCACGACTCCGGTTCCTCCGACTGCGCCTTCGATGCCTAGAAGCTTCGCCGGCGAGGCATCGGATGCCGGGACTTCGGCGACGCTGAGCTGGACTGCTCCTGCGGATGACGGTGGTGCGGATATCGAAGGCTATCGTCTGGACTGGTCTCCTGACGCGCCCGACAGCCCGATCGAACTGGCCGCTGACAAGATATCCCACGATGTCGAAGGTCTCCGTCCCGGCGTGGAATACACCTTCTCACTTACCGCTTTCAACGCTGTCGGTTCGAGCGTCGATGCGACGTTCTCGCTCACGACTCCGGTTCCTCCGACTGCGCCTTCGATGCCTAGAAGCTTCGCCGGCGAGGCATCAGATGATGGAACTTCGGCGACGCTGAGCTGGGAGGCTCCGTCGGACGACGGTGGATCTGCGATCGAAGGCTATCGTCTGAACTGGTCTCCGGACGCGCCCTCCGCGCCGATTGAGCTGACGGCGGCGACGAGGGGCTACACCGTGACTGAATTGCGCCCCGGTGTGGAGTACACCTTCGCTCTGTCTGCCTTCAACTCGGTCGGTTCAAGCGTAGAGGCGACGTTCTCGCTTACGACTCCGGTTCCTCCGACTGTTCCTTCCGCGCCGCGAAGCTTCTCGGGCGAGGCGTTGGATGCCGGGACTTCGGCGACGCTGAGCTGGACGGCTCCTGCGGATGACGGTGGATCTGCGATCGAAGGCTATCGTCTGAACTGGTCTCCGGACGCGCCCTCCGCGCCGATTGAGCTGACGGCGGCGACGAGGGGCTACACCGTGACTGAATTGCGCCCCGGTGTGGAGTACACCTTCGCTCTGTCTGCCTTCAACTCGGTCGGTTCGAGCTCTGATGCGACGTTCTCGCTCACGATGCCGATTCCCCCGACTGCTCCGTCGGCTCCGAAGAATGTCGCTTGGGAGGCATCAGACGCGGGCACTTCGGGAACAGTGTCGTGGTCCGAGCCGACGGACGACGGCGGTGCTGCGATCGAAGGCTACATCCTGAATTGGTCTCCGGATACGCCATCCAAGCCCGTCGAGCTAACAGCAACAACGAGGAAATACGACTTTACAGGGTTACGCTCGGGAATCGAGTACACCTTGTCGCTGCTAGCCTTTAACTCTGCCGGCTCGGGCACAGCTGCGTTCCTCAACTTCGAAATCACTGCTCCAGTCGATCCCCCGGTGGATCCTACCGGTGTACCAGATCCAACTCAAGTTCCAGATCCAGAATTGGTTCCGCCGGGCATACCCCGCGACTTGGAAGTTCAGGTGGATGGACCGCACTCGGTCACCCTGTCATGGAAGGCTCCCACAACATCAGGCGGAGCAGTAAGTGGCTACCGACTGACTTGGTCTGTTAAAGATTCGTCTTTCACAGAAAATCTCGCACCATTGACACATAGCTATTCGCTTAAAGATCTGATCACGGAAGCCATCTACGAGGTCGCACTGTCAGCAACGAACGCTGCAGGATCCAGCGAACCGATATTCATCAGCTTCGAATTACCACCAACTTCTACACCATCACCATCACCATCAGCGTCGCCTACTACTACGCCGGAACCGTGGGTTGATCCGCTTCCACCCGGTCTCCCGCCGGGTCTCCCTAGGAATCTGTCCCAAAGTAGCAATGGAGACGAACAACTCTTGACTTGGGATGCACCGGTGCCGATGCTAGGAGCACCGGTAGATGGCTACAGATTGAATTGGTCCCCCAATCCGCCATCAGAGCCCTTGGTTCTGCCGTCCACGACATCGAACTACTCCCTGTCAGAGTTCACACCCGAGGTCGAATACACCTTCTCGCTAGCGGCGTTCAACTCCGTAGGATTTGGAGAATCGGCATTCATCTCATTGAAGATATCCGCAAACCCATCTCTCACGCCAACCGCTAGACCAACTCCAACCGAAACTCCCACTGCCGGGCCTGCTCCTACTCAAACTCCGATACCAACTGACAACCCCATCCGGCGCTCTTCACGCGGGGTCTCTTCGCCCTCAAGACCAATGGATTTGACCATCGTCCAGATGCCTAGAGCCACGCGACTCCTCTGGGACGAGCCCGAATCCGATGGCGGTGCAGACATCGAGGTTTACACGGTTGAGTGGTCTCCTTATCCGCCTCCATTCCCTTTGATCATCAAAGGCGATGACCATTGGGCTGACATATTCGGCTTACAAGGAGGAGAGCGATATCGCATCGTGGTTCGGGCACATAATGGCCGCAGAGCCGGGAGCAGGGCGCGCGGTTATATCGAGGTAGACGACACATTGCAACCGCTGCGTCGATCTGATGGCTTTGTCGGTACCATTTCGCACGGCAGGAGCGTATCGCTTCAAAACCCCGTAAAGCTGCCAGGCTTCGGGATCCACGCCGAAGGCGATGCCGCGTTTTGGGGTGACGTATTGGAGTTGGACATTAATGTTGAACCGTCCAATCCCCAAGCAACAATATCAGCCCAGCACAGGACGCTGCACTTTGTTTCGGATCGGTACGTACTGCAATGGTCAGTCACTTCACGGCGTAGCAGATTCGATGCTTTGGATAGCTCCTACCCGCTATCCGCGCCGATTAGGCTGTGTCTAACTCCAAAACGCGACGCAGATGTCCGAGAGTCGGCAATCTCGATCGCTGTGTTCCGCGATGATGCAGAGCCCGAAATCCAAGACTCCGAGGTCCGCTGGTCGGAAGAAAACGCGTCGGTGTGCACTTTGATCCATGGATTGCATCTGGGAACCAATGCCACTTACGCCCTCGTAGCCTTGAATCCGCCGAGTCCAAGCTCATCCAACACCGATTCAACGCCTTCTGCAGGCATCGCGATATCAGCTTTGTTCCTCGGTATATTTCTGATGACGTACGGAGCCAGAAAGACATCATCCGCGTTGTCGTCTCGAAGCTATAACGCTAAGCTGAGGTCTCAGTCGCAGAGCACTCTCGGAGGCGGATTCAATACCGGGTGGATCGCCAGCAACGTACCGGGCCGGTCTGAGTGGTTGTTAACCGTGTGTCTGACGGTCGGCTCACATAGAAACATGTCGCCTGCGGACAGAGGCAGCGCATCTTCATCTCCATATACTGCGGAGAGTGAGCCTTCGAAGCAGAACATCGACTCCTCATGAGCTGGGTGGAAGTGATTCGGGGTCATCGCGCCAGCATCGAAACGCAACTCGCTGAAATATGTGCTCGTGGCTCCTCGAAAATCATCCACCATATCCACACGCCACACTCCGGGCGCGAACTCAAACGGAGCGTTATCGGATCGAATCAAGACGTTATTGCCGGGCTCGGACTTTGTGAAGTTAGGCTCTTCCAAATCGATCCGTTTCGGATTCGGGTGGGGGCAAACTGAGATGACCCTCGCGTTCGAATCCCCGATGTTGATGGCTCCACACGCATCGCCCCGCTTAACCAATACGCAATCTCCTTTAGTCAACTCGAACGTCGCATCCAGATGCTTGAACGTAACATCGCCATCTGCGATCAAGAACGACTCCTCATGAGTCTCATTGGCTCGATATGGCAACTCGCCGCCGGGAGCCAAACTGATATCCAGCACTGTGAGCATATTCGAACCGGTCGACGCGTCCGTGAGGGTACGCACTTCGCAGCCCGTGCCGAGATCATTTACAGTCTGTTCTTCTCTTCGATTGATCGCCATGCGCTAAATCCTTTCGGAGCATGAGTGAAGGCCCATGCCATTATGCCAAACCTGGCTGATCGAGGTGTTGGGTGCTGTTGTGCAGCTCAAGAGCCGCAGTGTCTGGAGAGCCCTCATGCCGCACAACGGTTACTCCAGTGTTGTCCATGTGAAATTTATCGATACTCTCGTCGGGCAGCCCCAACAGAGCGGCAATGAGACACTTTATCGTCCCGCCATGTGAAACGATCACGACGTTCACTTTGTTGTCGAAGATGCGCTCTTCCGCGACGAATCTCTTCACGCGGATTATGACTTGACGCCAAGACTCTCCACCATGCTCAGTGCTGTCCAGTGAGTAAGAGAGGGATTTGGCGGCTTCTGGATACCGCGCTTCGATTTCGGCACCCAGCAATCCCGAAAACTTCCCGGTGTCGATCTCGCGTATCAACGGGTGTGTGCTGTAATCCAAGCCCAAGGCATCTGCTGTCTGGGTGCATCTCATAAGGTCGCTCGAGATCACTCTCGCATTGCCGAACTTCGACCTTATGAAATCACCTACGAGAGCGGCTTGCTCTAGACCGGATTCGTTCAAGCCGTTGTCGGCCCAACCTTGTGAACGTCCCTCTGCGTTCCACTTGGTCTCGCCGTGTCTTATCAGGATGATACGTCCTACTTCTCTCTTCATTCTTCAGATCCCAGAGCGTCTCAAATCTGGTCGAACCTTGTGCATTTGAAGTTCAATTATCCGCTTCGCAATGCCCAAGTCCTCCAAAGTGTCGATATCCAACAGGCTCAATAGCTGCGGATCGACCCTTTCAACTTCATCGGCGGTCATTATTTCGATTTCAGGGCCGATGCCGGAGATCGCTCGATCCAGTAAGAGACGCGGAGATCGGATTCCTGCCACGAGAGCATCGGCAGCCAACCTTCGCCAACCCGGAACAGGGTAGATGGCATGAAGCGGGTTTAGACTATTGCCATCGTTAATCACAACTGTGGCTGCATGAGTAATAGCAGATGTCTCTGAAACTCGATGCGCTGCTACTGAGCGTCGAGTCATTTCGATTATCAGACCACGCGACAAAAATGGGTAATCAGCACCGACAACGAAAGCGAGAGGCGTTGTGGCCTCGCTGAATCCAGTGCTCATTGCAGCCAAAGGCCCGGAGTAACCTACGGTGTCGGCTACGACGTGCATCCCTAGCGCCAGTCCCAGATCCGGCACGTCGTCATCCTGTTCCTGCCGAACAACCAAGATCGTTTCGTGGCACACCTGTTTCAGCACATCTGCGACTCTCGCCAGCATCAATTTGCCTCCCAACGGAAGCAGAGGCTTGGGAAGTGGCATACCTAGGCGTCGAGATCGTCCCCCAGCAAGCACGATACCTGTCAAGTGACGCGGATCAAACCTATCGAGCGACATCGATTCTCATGCCGTAAGAGACTGCCGAATGGTTGGGTTCTTGAGTGACGTTAGGACTTGATGAGACGGCTTGATTCAAAGTACCAGCTCCACGTCGCTGTGAATCTTCGACCACGCAAACCAAAACGCCAGCCGACCATCCAACATCCTCAAACGAGCTCCAAAATGCGCGCCTTCAACGCAGATACCGTTGGTCGCCTGCCACAAGCTGCCCGTTTGATCATCTCTCAGCAGCCAAGGTTCGTAAGCTGCGTCTGGAGCCCTCTCTTCCTCTGTTTCGGGATCGACATCTCTTTCCACGACGCGATTCGGTCTGTAGGGATTTCTGTTTGCTCCCTCGAAGGTCAGTTCTTCACCTTTTACCCGTCGATCAAATGCCAGATAGGTCGCGGATGACCGCTCGCAAAGGACCAGCGTCGGAGTTGAACCTACCCAGTCGTTTCTCAAAGGCATCTCCCGTAAGCCTTGAGCCGAGTAACACCGTTGCCCGTTCCCGGGAACCGAAACCCCTAGCACCACATCTTTATCGGGCAACCGTCGGTCCCTAGCTGGTTGCGTGTGCAAACCGGGCCTGCTCGATGCGTAGTAGGTCTCGAAGATGTCGGTTTCGGGAGTGTCTTCAGGAGACATCACATCCGAATCTGGCCAAGCTGCCTTCCAAGCCTGCCAGGTGGTGTTCACGCAAGGAACATGCTCGAGCCGATGCCCGGCGTCGGGACCTTTGATCGCTTCACCCGTGAACTGCATGTACAGACTGGCGTTTTCAGTCTCGAAAAGCGATGTGTTGAGTATCGTCTTTGGGACGGGAGCAAAGGTGATCGGCTCGCCATCCGGTCCTTGCGCCAGAAATGCCCTTGCCGAATACACGATTGGCGACCATGTAACAGTGAGCGGCCGATCCTGAATCTCCTCGTTTGCAGCCTCTCGCAAGCTCATCGCGGAGAGGGGATAGGCTATCGCCTCACCATTGATCTCCAATCCAATGACCCTGTCATCGCCGTTCAACTCCTCATCACCCTCAGTTGCTGACAGGTAAGTGACTTCATCCCAAGTGGCGAATCGCTGACCACCTTGAGTGCTCCGAATCTTCTCTGGCGACGGGCCTTCATCTCCAGGTAGCTGGAGCATAACTGTCTCTGCGAAGTAGCCGCTTCGAAGCGCGATATAGATGACGAACAGTGCCAACATCCCGCCCCAGATGCCGCCCAGCACGATGGAGTTGTACAGAACCGATGCCAAAGGAATCAAAATAACTGATGCCAAGATGTACAGGACCACGGCCCTCAAACGAGGTTCGAGTCTCGCTAGCCTTCTATTCAAGGGCGTTGTAATGAAACTGAAGGGATTGGTCATGAAGCAGCCGAATCTAGTTTATGGAGAGTGTTGCAAAACTTCGTCGTTCCTGTGAAGAGGGGTCTTTGCATAACTACCTCATTTCTGCGAGAGCCGGAATGAGGTCTCCAAAGGCGAGAATCTAGAGTACGATAATTCAAGCAAATCGAACCGGGTAGATTTCTTGGCGGTCTAGACTGCAATGACGAGAAGTTTCGCAACATTTCCTTAGTGGCATGAGGTATGTGGTCGATTCTAGCCCTTGATGGAACGCGTAGCTGCTTCCGATATACTCGGCTTGATCGTCTTATGAAGAAGAGCAGGTGCACGTCGAATGACGGATCCGATGGCAACAGTTTCAGACGACCTACTCGAAGCCTTTCGCGGCGTCTCGAACGCCACGGTGCTTGGACAATTGGCACGGCGAGGTTACGACAAGGTCTACATGCTTGGCGTTGATAGCTTGGCGAAAGGATGCCGACTGGTAGGCAAGGCGGTAACGCTTCAATACTTGCCATCAAGACCCGATCTCCAATCCGTCATCGCGACCGGCCAACACGGTGAAGGCTTCAACGAAACTCCCCGTTGGCAGGCACTCGAGACGCTTAAAAAAGGCGATGTTCTCGTCGCCGATGCCATGGGCCTCTCCAAGACTTCGACCGGCGGCGACGTAGTCTTCTCCCGAATCCTTACCCAGAACGCGGAAGGATTGGTTACAGATGGCGCTGTGAGAGACGGGCACAAAGTCATCAAATACGGTTATCCAGTATTCGCCGGGGGAAGCACGCCCACTATTGGGGAACCCAATATTCTTCCTTGGCAAGTCAACGAGCCGATCCAGTGCGGCGGAGTGCTCGTATGGCCCGGCGACATCATCATGGGCGATGACGACGGCGTAGTTGTGCTCCCATCACACCTCGCCGCCGAAATCTACGACGACTGCGTACGGGGCGATGAGATCGAGCAGGCGATCTTGGAACACACTTTGCGGGAGAAGGTCTCGCCCAAGCTCTACTATCCCTTCAACGCCGAAACCGAACGTATATACGCCGAGTGGAAAGAACGTCGTTCTAAAGAGTGATAGGATGGCTAGGCTGAATCAGTGAGAAAGATCCGAATCAAATCCAGCGACATCGAATTAAAGGCTTCACTGAACGACTCGCACACCAGCGACCTGATTTGGAATGCCTTGCCCATCGTCGGACGTGTCCAGACTTGGGGCGACGAGATCTACTTCCACATACCCGTCAACGCGGAGCTCGCCGAAACCGCCGCCGCGGTTGTGGAAAAGGGTGCCGTTGCTTATTGGCCGCCGGGCAATGCTCTTTGCCTGTTCTGGGGACCGACGCCGGCCAGCCGTGCTGACGAGATTCGTCCGGCCAGTCCTGTCAACGTATGCGGCTCCATCGATGGAGACGCAACACAATTGGGACGGGCTCAATACGGAGCGGAAATCGTAATTGAAGCGGCGTGAAGATCTTATTCTGACAGGGTATTGTGGCGGCAACGTGAATCTGATCTGATCTTCCTCTCGCCCTTGATCGAGGTTGCTGATGCGAGAAACGGTGCTCACGGTAGGCTAGGGACTAATGAACTCCGCCCCTACCTTCTCCTCTCCTTTACCGAAGGAGAGGAGAAGGTATATGCGTCTAATTGGGTAGAACGAACCAGCCTTCAGTCTCTACTACTCGTATCTCAGTGCCTCTGCGGGATAGATCTGCGAGGCTTGGCGAGCTGGCACGTAGGTCGTGATTAACGCCGCGATGATGGTTATCGTTACTACTGCGGTCACCGTGAACCAAGGGATGCTGAACTCCAATCCTTGAGCTTGCTCGGAGAAGTCGTCTAGGAAAGACCACGATAGCAAGGCACCTAATGCGAGGCCGAGTCCGGTTCCAATGACGGTGATGAACAGTGCTTCCATGATGAACTGGATGCGTACCATCCTGGCACGGTATCCGATCGCGCGCATGATGGCTATCTGCATTCGTCGTTCGTTCACGGCTCTCAGCGATAACACTCCGAGAGACGCGACCCCCACGACCAGCCCTAGTCCCATGAATCCTTGGAAGAGAAGGCTGAACTGTTCGTTCTGCGAGACCGCGGTTTGGACCTCGTCGCGTGTGTCGATAGCCAACATGCTGTGGTCTAGGAACACGGTTTCCATGGTAGCGGCGATTCGTCCGGCATCGGTGCTTGGGTCCAGCTTTATCCTGTAGAAGGTGAATGGAACTGGCTCCTCAGATATCTCGTCGAATACATCCAGACGCGTGTATAGCCCGATGAATCCGGGGGCTGGGCCGCCTCCGACGTCCCCCTCCAAGCTGTCTGCGTTGGTATCTGCCACAGCGATGACGGTTCGCTTGGTCGTTGCCGATAGGCTTGTTGCAGATGCTGGAGCGATTTCAATCTCTTGCGCCACAAAGTTTCCCTCGCTGGTATCTACGTTTTCCAGCAATAAGATGTCTGAGAACCCCTGCCCGAACTGTTCGAGATCGGCGACGTGGTCGCTGGTGATGACAGATAGAGTCGGATCGTTCGCGACTGCGTCCCAAATGGCTCGCGACACTGCGGCCTGATCCTCGTGATCTATCCCCTCTGGCAAGTATGCAGGATCAGCGTTCTGCACCCTGAACTCCGTCGAAGAGTAGTAATCCGCTTCTGATCCTCGTACTACTAGGCTGAGGTAGCGCGGGTCTTCGCTGCCGATCTGGCGTGCTTTGCCTGCCAGATCGGCTTGCGCGGCGATGAGTGTGAAATCGTCTATGTCCAGTTCCGGTGCTTCTGCTATGACAGACGATATATCTTCGATCTGCAGTTCAGGGCTGATTTCTGCGCGTATGTCGAATCCACCGGTTATCAACTCTGGGGAACTGGTGAGTGCGCTGAAGCTGTTGTTCAAAACTGAGAATGCCATCAAGACGAAGATGACCAGAGCGAACATTGCGACTGTAAGTCCGGTTCTGAAGCGGTTTGCCACGGCGTACGCCACCGCCGGTTTCAGTATCGGTCTGAGGGCGTTGATTCGTCCAAGTGTCGATTGCAACCCGCGCACTATCAGATCGGAGTTGTACATAACGACCCATACCGCGGATGCGACCATCCAGATGCCTGCCAGTACGAACATCTCGATGTCGCCGTCCAGTTCCCCGGTGACTTTGCTCGCGAATCGAGTCGGCATTGCCCAGATGACAAGTATGAGAATCCCGACGATGCTGTAGGCGATTCTGGAGGATACGGTCTCCCTCAGTCCACTCTCGTTCGCCAATGTGAGAGCGGTCATGCCGATTCCGTAGATGGCGATGCTGGCACCGACGTAGGATTGCCATGCGATGTCGCCGGAGAGTCCGTAGGCGGCGAGTGCGATGCCGATGATCGCCAAGGGCCAGCCCTGCGATAGATACGGCGAGAATATACGGATGAAGGAAGCAATTAAACCTATCAGCCATCCGATTATGAGCAGAGTGAAGACGAGTTTGAGAAGCGCGATGCCGACATCTTCGTGGCGGCGTACAGCTCGGATCAGCTGAACGATCATGTAGATGGGACCGAAGATCCAGTAGATGAAGTTTCGGATCCGATCCTTCAAGGGCGCCGTAGTGGAAGCGACGAACTCTTCGGGCAGGTTGCGTATTGCCACAACTATGTTGAGGTTGCTGACGCGGTAGGCGGAGAATATGACGGTGATTAGAGTCAGGACCAACCCGACGCTGAACGCTGAGATGATGGAGTAGATGGTGATAGAGAAGTCGAGTGAAAATGCTGGGTCGGCATCGGTTCCGAAGGCTCGTGCCATTAGACCTACCAACGCTCTGCCGGCACCGATTCCCACCAGAGTGCCTACTGCGGCAGCACCGATCGCGTATGCAAGCCCCTCGAAAGTGAACATCTGAACGAGGTGCCCGCGCTTAGTTCCGACCGCGCGCGCGATTCCCATCTCCTGCTGGCGTTCGGATGCCAAGAGTACGAAGATGAGGAAAATGAGCAGCAGACCTACGATCACGGAGAATGATCCGAAGAATGTGAAGAAGGTCACAAATATGTTGCCGACCTGCTCTGCGATATCGAGTAGAAACGCTTTGATGTCGGTGGCGGATAGACGCTCGATCTGTGCGAGTGTGACAGTGAGAGCAGGGAGTTTTTCGAGTATTGCTCGGTTTTCGGTGGCGGTGATGGCAGAGATTAAGTGTCCGATGGTAGAGCTGTCAACAACGAGGACGCGGAAGCCTGCCGTGGGTTCATCGCGCTTGAGTTCGTCGATGAAGTTCTGCATCTCTCCGATGTCGTTTTCATTGAGCGCACCTCCGGAAGCACTCTCTTCTTCAACGTAGGCTTCCAATGCCGGGATGATGGGATCCAATGATCTGAGCTCGGAGTGGAGGTAGGATGCGATCTCTTCGTCAGTGAACCGGACGCGGAAATCACCTACTATTTCATCGGATGTTTCGTGGATGTCGTAGTTGTCCACATCGATGGATATGGCGACTGTCTCGGCAGTCGAGGGGTCTGATCCCATGATTCGGTGGAAGGTGGATAGAGGCATCAACATTCGCTGATCGTTGGATGCCAGCCCTCCGATCTCCATGATGCCTCGCACTCGAACATCGGTTCTACCGGCAGGAGTCACGATGGTCAATGAGTCGCCCGGCTGAGCGTCCAGTTCTTCTCCCAAGAACCTGTTGAGCAGCACCTCATTATCTGCGAGGCTGGCGAAGTCGATCTCTTCGCCCTCTACGGATGGGTTCAGCGTGAATGGGGAGAGGCGAGATTCAGAGCTTGGCCCGCCTTCTGATTGTGGTCGATAGGTTCCATTGACACCCTGCACATCGTAGCCAGCGACGATGGTTCTGGCCTGAGTGAGTTTGGTTCTTTGATTTATGACTGGAAGGGTTTCCTCGGCGAAGGGTGAGATTCCGTCGATGCGTTGGTCTTGGTATGCGAGTTGGGCTATCTCTTCGATTTCTTCGGCGGTAAGAGTGGATTCTTCGGCTGGTCCGATGAGAAAGGGGCCTAGATCAGGTTTCTGGACGAGGATATCGGTATCGCCGACACCGTTCAGCACCGCGTTCCGTATGCTTACAGCAATAGTGTCGCCGATGCTGAGCGATGCTGCGATGATCGTGGTGGACAGCATCAGTCCGACGATTATGAGGACGGTTTGGGCGCGTCGTCGAGGGATGTTTCTGAGTGAGAGCCTGATGAGGAATCGGTTTCGCACGGCGTAGAACGCGATTGCCAGCAGCATCACTGCCAACACCGCCAGTAGCCCGTATGCGAGCTGGCTCACGGATAGTCCGAATATATTTTCCATAGTGCTATGGGTTGCTTTCCGATGCGGATCTGATCGTAGCCGTTTCGGCTAGATGGATTGCCGTCCGTTTCGTTGTTCGTCGTGTCAATGTGCAGGCATGCCGTTACCGTGATCCGTGATCTTGCCGTCCACCATTCGGATCGTGCGGTTTGTCATGGAGCCTACGTGATCGGAGTGGGTGACTATGATGAAGGTCTGCCCCTCCTCCTTGTTGAGCCTGATGAGGAGGCTCATGATCTCGTCTTCGTTCTTAGAGTCGAGATTGCCCGTGGGCTCGTCTGCCCATACTAGAGCGGGGTCGTTGGCTAAGGCTCGGGCGATAGTGACTCTCTGCTGTTGCCCTCCTGATAGTTCGGAAGGGGTATGATCCGCGCGGTCTGCCAGACCTACGAGGACAAGCTTCTCCATCGCTTTCTTGGATGCTTGTGATTGCCTGGTTCCTGCCAGAACGAGCGGCAACTCAACGTTTTCCTGCGCCGAGAGGACTGGCAGCAGGTTGTAGGACTGGAATATGAAACCCATCATCTGGGCACGGTACTCGCTGAGATCGTTGTCTGACATCTCGGCGATGACGTTTCCCGCCACGGTGATATCGCCGGTGTCGACGCTGTCGAGCCCGGAGAGACAGTTGAGCAACGTGGTCTTTCCGGAACCACTAGGCCCCATCACCGAGACCATCTCGCCTTCGTCAACTTCAATGTCCACGTTATCCAACGCTCGAACTTCCACGTCGCGAGTACGGTACACCTTCGTCACGTTGCTGGCTTTGATGATTGGCTGATTACTCAACATCTTCGCTCCTAGATGAGTCATGCCCGCGGCGCGGATAAACGCCACGCGCTAGGTGTTGGGGGAGTAGGTGCAGACGATTTTCTGCGGAAACGCAACTGGTTCAAGTTTACAGCCAACTGCAATTAACTCCGATTCACATGTCACATTACGCTTGCCAGGCGTCTTCGGACTTATCGCCGAAGTTTTTCTGCCCGGCACACGAACACCGGCCAGGAAAACGAGAAGTCCGAGCCGTGCTCAACCTCTTCGATCCGAAATTCTTCTGCGATATCAGGATCCGCCGTCGCAAAGTCACTGAACAGCCCATGGATAGCTTCATCGGGCGTTCCGGACCTCTCTACCCACTCCGTGAACTTCATGTCAACACTGGTTGCCACAGTATCTACCACTTCGAATCCCGCTTCAGCTATCAACCGCCGCCACTCAGACGGAGGTGGAGCGTTTACATGAGTGGGGTCCCGCACAGCCTCCACGCGTTGGTGCCACCTCGCCGATTCAGGATTCTCTGAAGTCGTCGTATCCGATAACAGAAACACGCCGTCGACGCGCAACACGCGGCGGACTTCCTGCAGGAACAGGGGAATGTCGCTGAAGTGGTGCGGTGCTGTTCTACAAGTGACGAGATCCAGAGAGTCGTCGTCGTAAGGGATGGCATGGGCATCGATGATCTGAAACTCGACGTTCGATACGCCTCTTTCCGCGGCTATCTTTCTCGCTTGATCGAGCATGCCGGGCGCCACATCGCTCGCAACTATGCTGTCGCAGAATTCTGCCACCGCGAATGCTGTGAAACCAGGTCCCGTCGCGATGTCCAGTGCCTTCGAGTAACGGCGACCGACTGCCAGATCCTTCAATATCGAGAGGCTTTCACTGCCGGAGTGTGCCGTGCTGGTGGCGTACTCAGCGGCTTGCCGGTTGAACTGCTCTCGGGCATCCGACGATGAATTGCCGCCGCCATCTCCGTTGAACATATCTTCATTGATCATTGTCAAGTGCCGACCGCATCAGGCTTATCATGTCATGTAAGTTGGAATACTTCGCATTCGCTTTCGGAGCATCGGAGGGTCGATTCGTGACCATTAAGGCATATCTCTTAATCAATACTCTGCCCGGCACCAGCGAAGACGCGGCAGAGCGTCTGGCGGCAATACCCAGCGTAGTTGACGCTCATCGCGTTACGGGACCGTACGACGTTATCATCGTCATCGAAACCGATAGTCTGTACACATTGGGCGGCATCGTCAGTGAGCAGATTCACACAGTTCCAGGCATCAGAAGCACCATGACGTGCATCAAAGTCCGAGAATGACAGAATTCTCACACCAGATGACGCGTCATGAAGGCAACAGTTCGATCCATCGATAGAGTTGCGGCATCGGCATCGTAAACTTCTGGACGATCATCGTTGCAGAAAGCGTGCTGAGTGCCGGGGTAGATGAAGAATTCAGCCTCTGCTCCCGACTTTTTCATGCCGGACTCCAACACTGGCACTGATTCCGTAGCCCCATCGTTCTCGGCGTAGTGTCCCTGAACAGGACACTGAATCGTCGCCGGATCGGGGTTCCCGGTAGGTAGCACGCCGTAGAACGGAGCTGCCGCGTCGATCGCACCCAGCGAAGCGAGCAAGAGCGTCATGCCGCCTCCCATGCAGTAGCCCAAACATCCCACTTTGCCCGTCGAGTTCGCCGCATGCGATCGCAGGTAGTCAGCGGCACCGATGAGATCTTTTGAAGCTCGTGGCATCTCCAACTCATGCATCAAGGTCATCGCGTGGTCTGGCTCGGTAGTGGCATCGCCGTGATAGAGATCGGGCGCCAGCGCTACGAATCCCCTCGCGGCGTATCGATCAGCCATGTTTTTGATGTGTTGCACCAATCCCCACCACTCTTGGATCACGAGCAGACCGGGACCTGATCCGCTGGGCGGTAGCGAAAGGTAGCCGCGGGCATTGCCGCCGTTGCTCGAAAACGAAACCATAGAACCTGCCATCGCAATTGTCTCCAATGTCTATTTGCTGAGCGAATTGAGCACGAAAAAATGCTTAACCACAACCAGCCGAGTACTGCCGAAAAAATCGCATGCAATAAGGTTTAGCACATGGAAAAGGTTTTGAGCGTGGCTGTGGGCGGTGCTGCTGGTGCCTTGGCTCGCTACGGCATAGTTCTGCTGTTCCAAAGATACGCAACATCGGCGTTTCCGTTCGCGATTATGACCGCCAACGTCCTCGGCTCATTTGCTTTCGGCTTCATCTGGTCCCTGATGGAGGATCGAGGCTGGGTGTCAGAGAACCTTCGTCTATTGGTGCTGACAGGCTTCATCGGATCGTTCACCACCTTCTCCACCTTCGCATTCGATTCTGCGATGTTGTGGAGATCGGGAAGCTGGTGGATCTTGGCCGCCAACATCATCCTCTCTAACGCCGCGGCTCTGGCGGCGATATTCCTAGGGTTCCGAGCCGCCAGAATCTGGTGAGAAGCGGCGGAAACCGGATTGAGTCAGCATTGAGACTTCTACAAACCGCCCTTACCCGCGTGGGGATTGTTGCGGGTACGCCCCCTTTCTTTGCGTACGGCGCAAGGATTTCCTCCTGCACGCAGGGGAAAGAGAACTCTTTGCTTCCTTTGAATAGGCTGTTGCAAAATCCCGTCGTTCCTACTGAGGCGGGAATCCAGAGCACGAAAATGCAACCGATCTGAACTGGCCGAATATGGGACATAGATGACTGACCCTGATTAGTTTCTTGAAGATGCAGCCAAATCTAGAGATATCTCAACCAAGTGGGTTGATGGGTGGTGACAGGGAGAGCTGGCACACACTCGAACTCAGAATCTTGGCCTTGATGGTGATCTGTGTGTGTTCAACTCTCTTCGTGGGTTGCGAGGCACCCAATGATCGATCCAACGCGACTATGACCGCGGATGTGGATCCGGAGGTTAACGCGCCTTCTAGTATCGAACCGATCGAAAAGATTGCTGTAGCGACAGAATCGACCGGTGGCTCTAAAGAAGGCAAGGTTATGTCGATTGTTGTAAACCAGTGTGGGATTCCTGATCCTGCGGTCGACGCGTGGGCGACCCAAGAAGGTTTCGTCTCGCCGCCGTTGGTACCGGAGATTCACGCCGGGTTAACGAAGTTTACGGACGACTCAAGTACTCCAGTCCAGCCAGAACTGGCTGAAAGTTACACTCGCAGCGATGATGGATTGATCTACGAGTTCATTCTCCGATCAGATTTAAGGTTTAGCGACGGGAGTGCTCTGACGGCAGCTGATGTTAAGTGGAGTTGGGAACGCGCGCTACAAAAGTCAACTGGACGCAACCGAGCCGACGATGTTCTAGGGGTGATCCAAGGTGCTGATGCAATCCGGATTGGCGGAGTGAGCGAGCTGGTAGGGGTTGAAGTAGTAGATGACCGTAGATTGAAGGTGAAGTTGAGTGTTGAGCGGTACGACTTCGATATTTTGATCGCAGATCCGGTTGCGGCAGTGTTGAAGCGCGAGAATGTCGCTGCTTGGAGGGATGTGTGGAGCAACGATTCCGATCCGGTACTTTCTCCTAGGGTCGACTTGAGTACTGAAAGCCTTCCTGTCGGGGCCGGCCCGTTCAAGTTGTTGAGTTACATTAACGAGCGCGAAAGCATGGGGTGTCAGTTAGCTCGTAACGATCACTACTGGGGCGTTCCACCGCGCCTTGACGCTATTGTGTTTACCAACACTCCATTTCAAGGTGCGACTTCGTTCGAAGAAGTACGATTTGCGACGAAAAACCTTCTAGAGAACGGGCAGATTGACTACAATCCGTTTGCGAATGAAGAAGATTATGAGCCCAATGTGGCGGACGGATCACAAGTCGGACCTAGGTTCCACAAAGTGGCATCGCCGATTTACCTTGTCCTACTGGTCTTCAATGCGTCGAAACCACCGTTGGATGACCTTAGCTTCCGAAAAGCATTGATCGCTTCAGCAGACGTGAGTCGAAGGTTCGTTGATCCGAGTTACACTCCTGCGAATCGCATCTTGCCACCCTTGTTTCATGACAGCGTAGACGGATTGTCGCTGCTCCCTAGCTCATCAGTTAATGTACTGCGAGGCGACGAGGCAGATCCGCGCCTGCGACACGAAGTGCCAGTCTTCAGCGATCAACACTACTTTCACTCCGAGGAAGTCGAGATGATTTTGGGAGCATGGCGAGACGAATTAGATGTCAATGCCTGGCAATCGGTTGTGGATTCGAAGTCTCTCTATGCTGCGCTTGAAAGAAGAGAAGTCGCGATTAGAGTGTTTGAGCAAGATGTCAGATATCCGGATCCTTACGCAGTTCTAGGGCTCTTCCACTCTACGTTTGAAAACCAATAGGTTCCCCCGGTGTACGCGGCTCTTGACAGCAAGTTTGACGACGTGCTTACTCAGCAGGACATCGCCGCTAGGTTAAAGGAGTACGCAGCGATCGAACAGCACATTCTGAACGAATCCTTAGGGTTGCCTCTTTTCTGGGCCGGAGGGACATATAACCTGCTGGTTCAGCCTTAGGTGCACAATCTGAATGGCAACGTGTTTCCTCAATCTATCTTCCACGAAGTGTGGATCGATGACAGCGCACCCACGAGGGAAGTGCCCTGACCTGTGATTTATTCGTTTCGTTGGATATCGTGCTCAAGATGACCTTCCGTCCACTGAAGCACCGGCCAATGCCGGAAAGACGGAAGTTCACACAATAGGCTCTAAGGGAGAGTGGGAAGATGCTGTGCATCTTTGGGTGTACTTCAACAGGTCCCAAGGTCTCATCTGGCCTAGGCTAACCTTTTGGTTCCCCAGCCTCGCCGATCGAAACCTCGATCTCGCTCTCCATCGTCGCCGTTGCCCCTGTGCCGCGGAAACTCCCGGTCACAGGAGCCGCCATCTTAGGGAAAGCTGAGGCAGCGAGAACGATATGGTGATCTGCCACTACCAGCCCGAGCGTCGGGTCATATCCTCTCCAACCGCCACCGGGAAGGTAAACATCCGCCCAAGCATGCATTTGGTGGTCATTGGAATCGAGGTCTCCTTCTTGATAGCCGCTGACGAAGCGCGCCGCGATTCCCATTTGTCGGCATGATTCGACGAATAGGACAGCGACATCTCGGCAAGCAGCAACTCGGGACTTCAGCGTCTCCTCGGCTGAGAGAGGATCTCCGTAATCGCGGTTCTCCACTCGAACTGCGCGGTATATCTCGCCATTCAAAGCATGCAGGAAGGGCAGAGCTTCAAGTCCCGCATCCTTGGCAATCGAGAAGGCGAAGTCGCCGACAATACCGTCCTTCTTTGACGATGAGGCTAGATACGGCTGTAATAACCTCTGTTCCGGATCTGGATACTTCAGCGGTAGGCGACTCTGTTCAAGGTCTGCGGGCAGATAATCGAACGGGTTCCCGCGCCGCGTCTGAACCTCGAACCCGACGCGCACTATTAGATGATCGGTGGTTTCCTCGAACCACGCGATAGCGATATCATTGCCTTCCCCATCCTCGGCCTCCGTCAAAACTACGGGTCCGGGGTCGATATCGAGCGAATAGTGGAGCAAACGCTGAGAACTGCCGCACTTTGGTCGTAGCCTCAACGTGTGAGGCTCTAGGAAAACCGGCCTGCTGTAGGCGTATCTGGTCGCGTGACTTATACGGAAGAGCATCTCACGCAAGCCAGAGCATCAAGCGTCGGTGGATTTATCGTCAGCGACGGGAGCGAGTTTAGCGAACGCGGTTTCAAGCCAGTTGGTCGGTGCTTCCTGCACGGCCTGGCGCAGGTTTTCCTGCCACCAAGTAGACATCTCGAGCAGATCGTCGGTGTCGAAACGATGCTCTACGATTCGGAACGTGTCGGGAAGATATAAGACTACATCGATGGGAAAATCCACGTCTGCAGCGCTGATTCTCGTCGAATCGAAGGCTAAGCAACCCACCTTGAAAGCATGCTGCATCGAGTCTTCATACGTCAACGTCCGATCTAGGATCGGCTTGCCGTATCCGGTCGAGCCGATCACATGGTAGGGAGTCCCTCTCCCAGTCTCCACCCAATTCCCCTCTGAATATGCTAGGAAAAGCTTGTGAGTTTTGTCGCCGATCATCTGTCCGCCGATCAGAGCCTTGATATCGAAGCTCAAGCCGGCGTCTTCCAGAGCTTCCTTGTCTTCCTTCGAGACTCGGCGCACCTGCTCGGCGAAGAGATTCACGGCTTCGAACAGCCTGGTCGGAGGATCGGCTCTATCGACTAACACATCTTCGAAATAGGTCAATGTCTTGTCGCGGACCGAACGCAGCCCAGATGTCATGATGAACATTGCGCCTTCGGGTTGCTCGTAAACAGTCACCTTCCTCGCGCTCTGGACTTCGTTGCCAGCAGTGATCCGAGTATCGGCAATACCGATGAGCCCGTCTTGTGCGCTGATCCCTAAGCAAAACGTCATTTAATTGCTGTTCCTCTTGTTCGTCGATCCGAGAGGTTCAAAAGCGAAGAACGACTGTGAATCGCGTAGCCCACGTCGTTGAACCGTACTTGAAGGTTATCCAAGAACTCGTGCAGGCAGTCAAAGATAACCTCGCCCATCTTGTCCATGCTGCGAGGAAATCAACTCGGTTCTTGACGAAATCGAGAAAAATCGATCTGGAAATCAGGACCCTGCAGGCTCAGACTTCATCCGCTTCTTCGGCCAGCGGCTTTGGCCAAGCGTCTTCAAAGTAATCTTCTAACTTGGGAAACACATCCGCATCGAATAAGTTCAGTGCCATCGCCGACTTCGTTCAGAGTGTAGTTCTCGAACGACGGAAACCAAGTCTTCACTTCATCGCTATCTAGATCGTCGTTTCCTTTGTCGATGATCCCGACATGCTTTATCGACATGAACTCGTGAATGCGCTTCTCTGCGATCTGTCCTATCATGCCGTCCATTTCGGGAGTCAGAAACCGTATCGTGCTACCTTCATCCCAATCTCCCAAGTAGTATGATCCCTCGGCGAATAAGCTGGCCCAGTCGCGGAACGTTTCATCTTCGAACAAAATTTGCCAGACACGCTCTCTATGTGCTGAAATACTCTGCGAAAATCGGAGCCGCTTCATGGAAGATCGGACTGTGAAGTGGCTCCCGAGACAGGATTCGAACCTGTGACCCGCTGATTAACAGTCAGCTGCTCTACCGCTGAGCTACTCGGGAACGAGAGGGGAAATAAACCGCGTACGAATCCCGATTCTAGCGCACGGCGCGAATTCATTCAACGCTCACCGCTTCTGTCGACCTTCTCGGCACTGTCCGCATGTCGAGCACTTGATGTCAGATTGCCGTTACACTGGCATCGGACAGACGGTTTCCATATTGCGAGAAGATGTGAACAAAAGAACATTCAGGTTATGGACCGGCGGCGATGCACACGTGGGCACCGACTTGACCAGGGGCAACCGGCTGAGCTTGGCGGAAGCGATCATGCAGGCCGAGAACGGCGGTGTCGAGGGCGGACCATCATTCGAGTGGAACATCATGCTAGATGTCGGAGATCTATCCGGCTCACAGACTCCTCCAGACGACGAGGAGGGTAGGGAGGTGGTGAGGCAGTATGGAGCCTCGACCAAGCATCCCAGAGAAGATTTCTACAACTTGGTCGGCAACCATGATGCCAGCGGCGTGGACGAACCGATTCAATGGTGGTTCCGGAAGTGGGTCGATCCAACGGGTGAGAATCCTGAGTATTCAGGTGTGCATGCGGAGGATAGGCCCTATCCGATAGAGGGCACTTGGGAACGATACTCGTTCGAGGTGGGCAACATACTTTTCCTAGTGATGGGTGACCGCAACGATGGCGGGCCTCCGGTCGGAAGAGGTGCTAGAGGCGGCTACCCGGCTGGGGCGGTGACGCTCGAGACTTTCGAATGGTGGAGAAGAAAGGTGGAAGAGAACAGCGAAAAGATCATCATCTCGGCGCATCATCACATGTTGAAAGAGACGACGGTCGCATCAGGTCCGTGGGAAGGTGTCGACGGTGGATACCACGGAAGATTTGAAGACGGTGCGCCGATCGGCGCGTCTTATCTCTACTTCGTCGACGGAGTACCCGATGCCGGACTGTTCGAGTCTTACTTGGATTCGCATCCCCGTGCGATCGATCTATGGATCGGAGGGCACACTCATACCAACCCGGACGATACCTACGGCGGACGCTCGCACATCGAGCAGAAGTGGGGAGTCACATTCATCAACGTTGCCGCCATCTCCAAGTATCACGGGAGCAAGAACATCTCTATGAGCCGTCTGCTGACCTTCACCGAAGGAGCATCCGAGGTGGACATAAAGTGCTACCTGCACACGAGCGACTTCGCACCTCAGGGATGGTACGAAAACGCTGATCGGAACGTGCCTCTCCGAGTGCCGTTCGCTTTCTAGATTTCATCCTTACGCGTAGCGGGGAACAGCGGTTGATTGTTGTGCATTGGGGCTCCCATGTATTCCGATTAGTTCCTATGTGAAACTAGAGAATCCGTGTTACATGGAACTCGCAGATGCGATGTATGAAACGATGCCCTACAGTAGCGAAGCTATCTCCTGCACCAGCACCAACGTGCTTGTGACCACAATGACGCCCACCACCGCCTGACGAAACGCCTTTTCGTTCATCCTTCCGGTCAGTCGTGCCGCCAGCCAGTACCCCAGCGCGACCCCCGGAGCCGAGGCGGCTATCAGTATGAGACGCTCAGCCGTGAACAGTCCCTGTGTCGCGTATCCTATCGCAGCGACACAGTACATGATGGTGAAGAAAAAAGCCATCGACGCGCGGATGCCCTGCCGCTGCATGCCACGTCCGATGAAGAACAGCACGAGTAAGGGACCGCCGATGGTGAGCCCTGTAGTCATAGCGGATACCGCGAAACCGAGGATCGGGCCACTTATCTGCGGTTTGGGAACCCTCCACTCAGTCTTGATGACAACCAGCGTCGTCAATGCCAGAACCAGCACGCCTATCGCGATTCGAAGCGCCGAAGGATCGAGTGAGCTGAGCGCGTAAACGCCGATTGGAGCACCGAGGGCACAGGCGATGACCATTGGTGCGAGTTCGCGATAGCGCACGAGATGGCGGGTTTCGATGAGAACAAGCCCGAAAG
Source organism: Dehalococcoidia bacterium (assembly GCA_965214735.1). Classification (GTDB taxonomy): domain Bacteria; phylum Chloroflexota; class Dehalococcoidia; order Lucifugimonadales; family Lucifugimonadaceae; genus Bin127. The sequence goes on from OZ243977.1 coordinate 584,826, forward strand.
CGATGATGGCTGCAGCGTTGACCACTATGACAACGGTCTGAGGATCAAGCAACAGCAGCAATACCGGCGCGGTCGTAAGGCCGAATCCGAAACCGACTGCTCCGATCGTGAAGCCCGCAACCATCAGCGCGGAGGCTGATACAACGATCTGAATCAGGTTCGACATTTATAGAAGCACGAGAGCCTTTACAGTCACAGGGCCGCGGCACAACACTGGATCGTGTTATAGGTTACTCATCGAAGGTACATTCGCCCAGCTACGATGAGGCATGGCAGCTGAAATTGAGGTGATCGATCGCGCCAACATTTCGGCAGGGGCTCCGTGGGAACGGATCGTCGGGTCCTCTCGCGCTGTGCGCGTCGGCAAACAGATACGGGTTGTCGGAACAGAATCAGCATGTTTATGACAGGAGATGCACACAGTGAAAGCTTCATATGAAGGATCATCAATCGCTTACGATACGACCTTTCAGAAGAACGTGATGGTTCCGATGCGCGATGATGTCCAGCTCGCTGCCGACATCTACTTTCCTTCTGTGAACGGCCGCCCTGCCGCCGGCCGCTTTCCAGTGATTCTTGAACGCACGCCCTATGACAAGGCGGCACCTCGGCAGGTTTCCAACGCGAAGTACTTCGCACGACGAGGATACGTGACGGTTATACAGGACGTGCGAGGTCGGTTCGAGTCTGAAGGCGAGTGGTACGCGTTCGCGAAGGAGGCACCGGACGGATACGACACGGTGCAGTGGCTCGGTACACAGCCCTGGAGCAACGGCGCTGTCGGTACGATGGGTGCTTCGTATGCCGGCAGCGACCAGAGCGCCTTGGCGACTTTGGCACCTTCCCACCTGTCGACGATGATCGTAGCGGTCGGGGCTTCAAACTACTATCACGGCTCGATGCGTCAAAACGGCACTCTTGAGCAGCGATTCCACGTCTACGTCTTTCGGATGGCGATGACCAGCAAGGAGGCGATAGCAGATTCGGGCCTTCAGGCAGAGATCAAGAAGGCGTTCTTAATCGATATGCCTGACATCGTACGCCAATTCCCGATCAAAGAAGGAGCGACTGTGCTCCGCAGGCTTCCCTCGTACGAGAAATGGGCTATCGACATCCTTACACATGGAGAGTTCGACGACTACTGGAGACAGCGCGGGTACGCATTCGATCAGTACTACGATGAACATGCCGATGTGCCGACCATGTATCTCGGTGGCTGGTACGACTCGTATGCGCGCAACACTACCCAGAGCTACGCGAAGCTCAGCGCACTTAAACAGTCTCGACAGGTTCTGCTCATGGGGCCTTGGACACATGGCGGATTCGATGTCACGCACGCCGGAGACGTGGATTTTGGAACTGAATCGCACATCGATCTGAACGATCTTCGGTTGGCATGGTTCGATCACTATCTGAAGGGCATGCACACTGAGTTTGCCGAGTGGTCACCCGTACGCATCTTCACCATGGGTACCGGTAGCCAGCGTATGAACAGACACGACTATGACCGCCGTCTAGACCACGGCGGCTACTGGCGGTCAGAGCCGGACTGGCCGGTGCCCGGCACAGTCGAGATGCCTTTGTACCTGCGTGCCGGCGGGTGTCTGTCGGAGGATAAGCCCTCCGAAGATGAGGTGCCGTCAACCGGCTACACCTTCGATCCGAAAGATCCCGTACCTACTATTGGAGGCGGCATATCGGCGGCCGACTCGATCATCAGGCCGGGAGCATTCGATCAGCGGGGCAGGCCCGACTTCTTGGGATGCGTCGACGAATTGCCCATCAACTCTCGGCAAGACATTCTCACTTTCCAAACGCCGAAGCTCGAAGACGATACGGAAGTGACGGGCGACATCGTGATGCACCTATGGGCATCTTCGTCGACTCTCGACACCGACTTCACTGCTAAGCTCATCGACGTTCATCCGCCATCCGACAACTACCCTGATGGATTCGCTATGAATATCACGGATTCCATCATCCGAGCACGATACCGAAACGGTTGGACGCAAGCGGAATTGATGGAGCCGGGAACCCCCTATAGGTTCTCTTTCCACCTCTATCCGACTTCAAACGTATTTCGGAAGGGCCATCGCATCCGCTTGGACATCAGCAGCAGCAACTGGCCTCGCTTCGACGTGAACCGCAACACCGGAGGACCGCTCGGGCTAGATCAGCGTTACGAAATCGCTCACCAGACGATATTCCACAGCGCAGAGCACTCGTCACACGTTCTGCTGCCGTTGCAAAGAGGAGAATCCGGATAGGAGATACGAGAGATGATCGCAGACCTCACAGGTAAGACAGCCTTGGTGACCGGTGGAGGTCAGGGCATTGGGCACGGCATCGCGCTAAAGCTGGCTGAGCAAGGAGCCGACGTCGCGATCGCCGACATCAACGATGCCGGCGCGAAAGCCGTGGCAGCGGAGGTGAGCGCACTCGACCGTAGGGGCTTCGCAGTGCACATGGACATGACGGACAACGGATCGGTAGCGAATGGCGTTGAGGACGTCATCGCCGAATTCGGGCACTTGGACATACTGGTTAACAATGCGGGGATCGGTCGAGTCGCTGGCAAATCTGGTGGCGGTATGGACGAAGATTGGGAGGAGAACTGGAACACCGTCCTCGACATAAACGTGCAGGGAGTGATGCGTTGCACGAAAGCGGTTGCAGGTCACTTCATTGAGAGGCAGTACGGAAAGATCATCAACACCGCGTCGGGCGCCGGTCGAGGGCCCATCTGGTGGGGCACACCTTCAGGCGGGCCGGGCTACTCGAACCCGTATGGCCCCTCTAAAGCGGCGGTAATCAACTACACGCAGTACTGCGCAGCTACGCTGGGCGCGCACAACATCAACGTAAATGCGATATGCCCGGGGCGAGTATGGACCGCCTTCCACGACTTGGCGATTTCAGAGAGGATGAGGATCGACCCTTCGCTGTCGGGAACGGACCCTCACGAGGTGTTCGAGCAAGACGTCGACGATCTCATACCGCTCGGTAGATCGCAAACGCCAGAAGAGATCGGCATACTCGTGGCGTTTCTGGTGTCAGACGACGCGAGTTCCATCACTGGACAATCGATTCATATCGATGGCGGGCAGAGAATGGCTTGAAGGGCATCGACTGAAGCAAATCCGAAGCAGCGAGATTAGAGTGCGTCCAAATGCGATTGCCTACGCGACTGCACCGACCTGCGTCGAAAGGGCAAATTGGAGTAGAACAGAATGAAGATTACGGACCTTTCCTTGACTCTCTTCAAATGGGAGGGCATACCTTCTGCGTTGCCTAAGAAGCACTCTGTGCAGCATGGCAACACCAGTCAGATCGGACTTCTGACAATCCGCACGGACGAGGGAGTTGATGGCAACGCCTTCCTAGGCACCTCGAATCGCAGCTCCGAGATGGATGCTTGGTCTCTCATCAAATACCTGAAGCCAGTAGTCATGGATCAAGATCCGCTGGCGCGGGAGCGGCTGCACGAGACGATGATCCTTCTGCAGAACAACACCACTATGCGAGCTATCGGCGCGGTGGACGTGGCGCTTTGGGATATTGCCGGCAAGGTTGCCGGACTGCCGATCCACCAGTTGCTTGGCTCGTACCGAGATAGCATCCCCGCCTACGTCAGTTCTCCGCGCCTCGGATCGGTGGAGGAGTACGCCCAGGAGGCCGCCGAGAGCAAAGCGGCAGGATGGGCTGCGTACAAGATCCACCCTCCCGCAGAAGAAATCCACGAGGATATCGAGGTCTGCAGAGCCGTTCGAGCAGCGGTAGGAGATGACTATCGGCTGATGCTCGACTCGATCTGGGCGTACGACTACCCTCAGGCACTCGAAGTCGGGAAGGCGATACAAGAGCTGGGCTACCACTGGTACGAAGATCCTTTGGCCGGAGACGATATCTTCAACTATGTGAAGCTGCGCCAGAATCTCCATGTTACGCTCATGGCGACGGAGCATTCTCCGGGCGGCTTCACCGCCTACGCGCCGTGGCTAGTGCACCAGGCGACCGACTATCTGCGCGGCGATGTTGCGGTAAAAGGTGGCATCACAGCTGTGATGAAGACGGCGCACCTGGCCGAAGCTTTTCACATGAACTACGAAATCCATCACGGCGGCAACTCGTTGAACAACGTGGCGAACCTCCACTGCGCCATGGCGATCAAGAACACCGAGATGTTTGAGGTTCTCCTGCCCTCGGAGGCGCAGAAGTACGGATTAGTGGAGGATATCGAAGCTGATGAAAACGGCTTCGTTCACGCGATACACGAGCCGGGCTTAGGCGCTAAGGTCGACTTCGACCTCATCGAGCGCAACAAGGTGGCGGTGTTGGGGTGACCTTGATCGAGTCGCGAATAGGGGCTCGTGTCAAGTGTGAGAACAGGTTGCAGAGATGGGCGTGATCGGATATTAGTTGGATTCTTGGTGGTGCTTGGTGTCAGAGGCTAGATATCGCGGAGCCTGAAGTCCATTTCGTAATAAAAATTGGCTCTCGAGACTGGTTTCTAAACTCGCGCCCTCCGGATCTTTGTCCATCCCTCTACGCTGAACTTCTCTTGAATGAGTCGGCTAATTCACCAGAAACATCAGTAGCATCCATGACATCCGCATTTGTCGGTAGAGTTTAACCCGTCCCATTCAATCGCCGCTGCGAGCATCTGCCAGCAGCTTCTCCAACGTCCTGCCTTGTATGGCCTCACGATCCTCGTCGGAGATGAAGTCCAGATGCACCCTAAACGCCTCTAGGGACTGGCGGTGCGTCATCGCCCGAGTGACTACTGGATAGTCCGAACCCCAGCACAATCGAGCTCCGAAAGCTTCGTAGCAGGCCTCGTAGATCCACCGAGTGTCGGTGTAGGGAAAGTCCCAGATCCTCTCCTGATCGGTCAGGTAGTGGAATCCTGAAAGCTTCAAGTGCATGTTCGGCAATGCGGCTGAAGCGACGACGTTGTCCAGCTTCGCTTGGGCGTCATCGCCATGCGCGCTCAACGCAGACATGTGATGACATAGCACCGGCACCTCAGGAAATGCCTCAGCAACCTTTCGGATCTCATTCTGATGATGAGGTGCCATAGCGATTGAAGCGATCAGCCCGACGTCGCGCGCCACGCCGAAGAAGTCTCGCCCCTCCTGCGAGTTGAACCAAGACGCATCATCTTCGCTTGCGATGTAATGGGTGAACGCCTTCATGGGCAGACGTTCGGCAGCCGATTCCAACCTCTTCGCCGCGCCCGGCGTGTGGTAGGTGTCGGACCAAAACGAGTCGACATCTGCGAACTGATCCAGCCGGTCCGGATGCTTCGCGACTGCTGCCGCGACATAGTCGTTATTGTCACGATTGCGGTGGATCTGAGCGCAGACGATCGTCGCGCGGTCTACACCGTTGACATCCATCTGATTCAATAGGGTCTCGACAGTGCCCCGATGCTCGGGATCAGGGACTTCGGGCAGGTATGGCCAGTACGACCAAGCGTGGCAATGAGAATCGATAATGGGCATGAAATCTAAATCCGTCTGAATCGGTGGATCAGCGCAACTGTTTCGAGCAACTGTCGTGCAACGCATTGTATCGCCGCGACGAATGTACTTCGCTGAGACGCTTGCAAAACCGTTCCTCATTCCGGCGAATAGCCTGTCCCACCTCTTGATACTGGTCAGGAATCCTAATCGCGGGATGACGTTGCATTGTCTTATCTGAATGGACGAAATGTCCATCCGGTTGAATCGTGAAGATTTTTACCTGCTGGCCAGTTTTGCAACAGTCGCTTCACTGAGACGAGGTTCGGCTACGAATTTCCTGATCGAGCTTCTATTACCTGTAACATTCAGGAAACAAAATTGCCATATGGTGGCGAAATAGCGGTTAAAGCACAAATTGGGAGGGAATTCACCTTATGGATACTGGCTCTATAGCCTGGATGTTGACGGCAACCATGCTGGTGCTGTTTATGACACCTGGGCTCGCGTTCTTCTACGGGGGACTCGTACGCGGCAGAAACGTGGTCAGCACGTTGATGTACAGCTTCATCGCCATGGGAGTGGCGAGCATCGTCTGGGTGCTTTGGGGGTATAGCCTAGCGTTCAACGATCCTAATCCGGATGCCGCAGGCAGCTTTGTCGGCGGGTTGGACCACTTTGCTTTCAGCGGTGTCGGACTCGGCGGGGAAGTCATTCCTGACCTGCTGTTCGCTACATTCCAGCTGACTTTCGCGATCATCACCCCAGCACTTATCACTGGGGCTTTTGTGGAGCGGTTTAAGTTCACTACCTACCTGATTTTCCTAGTTCTGTGGATCACACTCGTGTACGCACCGGTCTGTCACTGGGTATGGGGTGGTGGATGGATCAGCGGTTTGGACTTTGATGGTAGCGGTGCTCTTGACTTTGCAGGAGGCACAGTCGTTCACATCAACGCCGGCATCGCGGCGGTAGCTGCTGCCGCGCTGGTAGGCAAGCGACGCAACCCCGGCCTCGAGCCCCACAACGTTCCGTTCGTGATGCTGGGAGCAGCGATTCTCTGGATCGGATGGTTCGGCTTCAACGCAGGGTCGCAACTTGCAGCAGATCCTGTAGCAGTCAGCGCATTCTTCGTGACTAACTTGGCAGCGGCAACAGCTGCAGTTACTTGGGGTGTTCTGTCCTACATTCATACTGGACGGATCAGCGCAGTAGGTGTTGCAACCGGTGTCGTTGCTGGACTAGTCGCCATCACTCCCGCTGCCGGCTTTGTAGGCGGAGCAGGTGCCTTGGGGATCGGTCTTGGCGCCGGGTTGATCTGCCACTACGCAGTGCACTTCGAGATCGTGAGGAAGATCGGTGTTGACGACTCCTTGGAAGTGTTTGCGGTTCACGGACTCGGTGGTATATGGGGTGCTTTGGCCACAGGTATCTTCGCATTCGCTGCTCTGGGTAACAACTCAGGAGGGCTGGTCGACGGCAACGCAGGGCACTTGATATCAAACCTCATCGCAGTGATAGCCACGTTGGCTTACTCTGGCGTAGTGACGTTCATCATTCTCTTCGTGCTGGACAAGATACCGGGTCTGGGACTACGCGTGCCAGATGCGAGCGAAGACGTGGGCTTGGACCTCACTGCTCATGGCGAGCGCGGCTACGTGGCAGACGGAGCCGATTAGATCGCAACACAAAGTGTGGGCGGAGCGTCTATGCATAGCGCCATGTGATGTTCCGCTCGCATCAACGAACCGAATTTGAAATAAATCTGCAAGGGAAGGCAGTTCACAAAGATGATAAAGATTGAGGCTATAGTTCGTCCCGAGCGTGTGTCGGATGTGCTATCGGCGCTGACGGCAGCCGGCGTCAAGGGCTACAGCTACTGGAACATCACCGGGCGCGGTCAGCAAGATGGTGTAGAGGTGTTCACCGGGCGCGGCGGACACATTTCGCAGCGAACGGCGTTGCCGAAGACCGCCATCATGACCGTAGTCGGCGAAGAGATGAAGGATGCAGTAGTGGATGCCATAATCGGTGCCGCCAAGAGCGGTAGCGAAGGAGCGATCGGCGACGGCAAGATCTTTGTTTCGAGTGTCGACGATGCCGTGCGGGTGCGTACTGGCGAGTCGGGCGGATCCGTGGTCGATTAACGAATAGGATCAGATGCCCTCTACACTTCACGTTGAGGGTTGAGCCACAAGCCCGTCGGGCTGGCGCATCACGTTCATGACGTGAGCACGCCAGTCCGACGGTTTCATTTAACCAACAACGTACTGTCTTCCGATGCAGGTCGTCCATTCGTGACTGGCGGCACACGCTAAGCTCCTGCCTGTAGAGACTAGTGCGGCTCGATCTTGTAGAATCCCCTGTAGTGAAACTCAATTGATCCGGACGGTGAATTGAACGGGTAGTTGCCAAGTTCATCACCTACGGAATGAGGACACACGCGCAGGAGCGTAGCTCAGTTGGCTAGAGCGTTGGTCTCCAAAACCAAAGGTCGCGGGTTCGAATCCTGCCGCTCCTGCCAAAGAAGATCCGAATCAAGGGTCGCTGCGCTTCGGAGCGTCAGAATTCACGGTGCCGGGATGCTGAAATTGGTAGACAGGCTGCGTTGAGGGCGCAGTGCTCGAAAGAGCGTGTGGGTTCGAATCCCACTCTCGGCACCATCTAACATTGACGGTGCAGCACAACAAGCCGCACTGATAAAATTAAGCAACGTCTGAGGCGACGTAGCCAAGTGGTTAAGGCGGAGGTTTGCAAAACCTTTATTCGGCGGTTCGATTCCGCCCGTCGCCTCCATCTTCAGTCCCTTCTGCTATCGCATTCCCTTCTTGCGCATCAAGTTTGACAGATGTCATTCTCGGGTGTAACTTTGGCAGTACCAACATGCAGTGGGGCGATTCATTGCGAAAACGCTTTGGATTCGTAAAATTCTCTGCGCCAGTTGGTGGATTGTTCCTAACCAAATAGGGGGAGAAATGCGAAACGCGATGAATATTAGCCTTTCGCCGCGCAAATGGTGGATTGCCCTTGCATTGCCAGTTTTGGTAGTCGTAACAGCTGTCGCCATCGCTTGCGGAAGCACAGAGACAGTTGTCCAAACCGTGGTCGTTGAAAAATCTGTACCGGGCGAGACTGTGGTGCAGACCGTGGTGGTTGAGAAAGAGGTTCAGGTCGCTGGCGAGACTGTGGTGCAGACCGTAGTGGTTGAGAAGGAGGTGCAGATCGCTGGCGAGACTGTGGTGCAGACCGTGGTGGTTGAGAAAGAGGTTCAGGTCGCTGGCGAGACTGTGGTGCAGACCGTGGTGGTTGAGAAAGAGGTTCAGGTCGCTGGCGAGACTGTGGTGCAGACCGTAGTGGTTGAGAAGGAGGTGCCAGTCGAAGTCGAGAAGCAGGTTCAGGTGGTGGTCACAGCGACGCCCGAGCCTGCCGCTGTCGCCCCGGCTCCGAAGTTCCAAGGCAATCTCCGACTAGGGGAAATCTTGGTCGATCCTCCAGTTTTTCTCCCCAGCAAGCAGGGAACCGGCAACTCTCAGCTGTTGATTTTCTGGGGATTCTTTGAGCCGCTGATGTGGGCGCAGCACTCTGCACCGCCACGTTTGAACCTTGACGAGCCTACCTATACAGAAGGCATTGCGGAATCTTGGAGTGTAGCTGAAGACACGAGTTCGGTCACGTTCAAGATACGCGACGGCGTTAAATTCCATACCGACTGGAACGGCACGATTTGGGGAGATGTCAACGCGTATGACGTGGAATGGAGTTACGGCGATGCCCTGCGCGAGGGCAGCATAAACCAGCGTGCCCAGGGAATCCAGAGATTCGTCACCGACTTTCAGGCGATTGACGACAGCACGATCCAGATGAATGTCAAGGACAACAAGCTTGACCCGCGGTGGTACCACATCCTCTCAAACACAACGCTCGGGTCGCCGGTGATGGTTCCCAAGCGTCTCTATGACGAGATGGGCGAGGAAGCTGCCAACCTGACTCCTGTTGGAACGGGAACGTTCCGCGTGACCGAATGGACAACAGACAGCAATATCCGAGCGGAACCGGTTGAAGGACACTACCGTCAGCAACCGAGCGTAGCGTCTTACGAAGTGATTCTGATGCCTGAGCCGCTCGCCCGAATCGCCGCCTTGCAGACGGGCCTGATACACGTGGCGCGGGTGCCGCTGAAACTGATCAAGAACACGACGCAAAACATCGAAGGATCTCGCCCCCAAGTGGTAGGTCCTCCAATCAACCAAGTAGTGATGTTCGCCGGCAACTATTGGGCAGAGACTGACCAGAACGGCGAGGATATCTATCGCACACGCGAGGGGTTCTTGCCAGATGAAGATCATCCTTGGATCGGCGATCCCGACGATCCCGCATCGATGGAGCGCGCAAACAAGGTGCGTCGCGCATTGAGGCTCGGGATCGATCGTCAAACGATCGTCGACGAGATCCAATCTGGTGTCGGCTCACCTCTGAGCAACGCGATGAATGCTTTCCCGGGAGATGCGCACTGGCGCGACGAGTTCGACATTCAGTACGATCCAGATCAGGCGAGAGCGTTGCTGGCGGAAGCCGGGTACCCGAACTGCTTCCCGTTCAAATATCACGTCGCTCCTGGCAAGGAATGGGACGTGGAAGTTGGCGGAGCGGTGGCTCAGTACTGGCGTGAATTGGGATGCGAAGTCACTGTGGATGCTACCGACTACGGCGCTGCGCGCCCGAGGCTGGTGCAACGCCAGAAACAGATACCATGGATGATCCAGGCCGGTACGAACGCACGTCCGGACGTTTTCTTCGGGTCAGTCTATCGGCCGTCGGCTGGCTTCAACTACGGCATCGAGTTGCCGAACGAGATCACCGCTATCTCGGAACGCAACTTGGACTTGGCATCGACCACACTAGAATCGCGGATTCAGAACTCGGTCGATTGGTGGACGTATGTCAACAATTGGAACTTGGTGGCTTCAGTAAGCACCTTGCCGACATCCGTGGTGCTACGACCGGAGATCGTCGAGTACAGCCCGTACATGAACACGGGTCCGGAATTCGTGGCACCTGAAACGGTGGTCATGAGCGAGCAATGAAACCTCATTTGTAGGCCGTGCAACCCTGAGAATCGTGTGGGAGACGGTTTGCCGAGATCTGCCTCTTGGCACACCGTCTCCCATCGTGTCTCCATGCGTCAGTAGACACCTGAGCCCGTAAATTGAGGAAGTTGATAGCTCGTAGATTAGCGGCGGCAGTCGTCGTTCTGCTACTCGCAAGCGTTCTTGTCTTCGCGCTCTCCAGAATGAGCGGAGACCCACGGTATCTATTCCTGAGCGAGTACACGACTGACGAACAGTGGGAGGCGTGGGGGAGAGAGTTCGGGCTGGACCGCCCGTACTACGAGCAGTACTTCCGGTGGCTCTCCGGCGCCATTCGCTTGGATTTCGATATATCCGTCAAGGAGCAGATACCAGCGACGACAGTCGTACTTCGTAAAGTGCCGAATACTTTGCAGCTGGCGGCCGGAGCCTACGTATTCGCTATGGCATTGGGTATTCCGCTGGGCATATTCTCTGCGATCTGGAGAGGCACGCTGCTCGATCTGTTCGCGAGGAGTTTCGCTCTGTTGGGTCAGGCGATGCCCGGCTTTTGGCTAGGTATCATGCTGATTCTCATCTTCGCAGTGCGTTTGGGATGGTTTCCTCCGGGCGAGAAAGGTGATCTTCGTAGCTTGGTGCTACCGTCGATAACACTCGGCTGGTATGCCGCTGCCGGACTGCTTCGGCTAACACGCTCGGCGATGTTGGAGATCCTAGACAGCGAGTTCGTCAAACTTGCCCGAGCCAAAGGCGCTTCCCAGATGTCGGTTATCGTGAAGCACGCGTTCAGAAACGCCATCATCGTGCCCCTCACCTTCGCAGGAGTGTTTCTAACGGCGTTGCTCACCGGAGCCGTCGTCACTGAGACTGTGTTTGGTTGGCCCGGGCTGGGACGACTGGCAGTTCAATCCGTGTTCGGCACCGATTTTCCGGTAATCAGCGCGATCGTAATGTTTGCCACAGCTGGCTATTTGGCGATGAACTTGCTGGTGGACGTGCTTTACGGCGTCTTGGATCCGCGTATCAGGCAGAGTTGAATTGGCATCCAACACCGAAACTTCGCTCAAATCCCTCGCTCCTCCGAGTGTCGTGAGCAAACGTAGGAATCCATTTCATTCGATTTGGCGCGTATTCCGTCGATACCCTGTATTGCCCGCCTTCATTGTTGCGACATTAATCATCGCGGCAGTTTTCGCTCCCTGGCTCGCTCGACACGATCCGCTGGTCGGCAACTTGCGGGATCAAGATCGCCCGCCGATCTGGGATGAATCGTCGCCGATAAGCGGCAAGGAGCCAAAGTGGACATATCCGCTTGGAACAGATCCACTGGGCCGCGACATCTTGAGCCGAATAATTTGGGGGGCGCGCTACTCCATGATCATCGCGTCTGTTGTTCTGCTCACCGGTGCCGTAGGAGGCACCATACTAGGGTTGATCGCCGGCTACTTCGGTAGCATTTATGACGAATTCCTGATGCGCTTGGTGGACCTGACCCTCGGCGTGCCATTTATCCTTGTCGCTCTTGCCACCGTAGTCGTGTTCGGTTCGAGCATGACCCTCATCATCGCCTTGCTGATTCTTTTCAGCTGGGGCGGATTTGCGCGGCAGGTGAGAGCTGAGAGCCTACGATTAAAGGCATCGGATTACGTCGCGCTGGCGGTGGTCGCTGGAGCATCTTCACAGCGCATCATCGCTAAGCATGTGCTTCCGGGAGTCATCAACACTGTGCTCGTGATCGCCAGCTTGAACATTGGTCAGCTCATCCTCACGGAAGCAACCCTTAGCTTCTTGGGAGTCGGGATACCCAAGCCGCGTCCAGCCTGGGGTTCAATGGTCGCGGAAGGACGAGACTACATCGGAACCTCGTACTGGATGTCGCTGTTCCCTGGACTCGCCATATTCCTAGTAGTATTCGCCATGAACTTCCTCGGCGACTGGATACGCGACCGTCTAGATCCTCGACTTCGACAGTTGTGACGAGTCATCTTCTCTCACTATCTTTACGGGAAAGACGAGATGATGCAAATGATGCGGGTGCATGATATGCGATGGAGGCGCGTCAATCCGCTAACTCTTCCATCCCTCTCGTCCAATCACACGTCCGGCGACCGTGTCCAACCTGCGTATCATTTCCTCGTCTCTCTGATCGGAAGCAGTTGCGATCGAGTTCTCCAACGCTCGATGAACACCTGAAGGGAAGGGTGCCTCAAGTTCGCCGACTACGGGCACCAGACTCTGTACCAACTCTCTCGCCCTCGCCGAATTCTGCTCCAGCACCTCCAGAATCATAGATGCCGAAACGTCTTCATGCTCATCGTGCCAGCAGTCGTAATCGGTGACCATGGCAACCGTGGCGTACGATATTTCAGCTTCCCGCGCAAGTTTCGCCTCCGGCATGTTCGTCATCCCGATCACATCGCAACCCCAACTCCGATACAGCTCCGATTCCGCTCGCGTTGAAAACTGCGGTCCCTCCATCACCAAATAGGTGCCGCCCCTCACAATGTCGATTCCTATGCCCTGTGCCGCCTTCTCGACGGCATCACACAGAGTAGGACAAACCGGATCAGCCATACTCACATGCGCACTGAAGCCTTCACCGAAGAAGGTGTTATCCCTCAAGAATGTCCGGTCGATGTACTGATCTACGAGAACGAAGGTACCCGGATCTAGCTCCTCTCTCAACGAGCCCACTGCGCTGAACGACACGATACGATCCACGCCTACTCTCTTCAACGCGTCGATATTCGCCCGATAGTTGATGCTTGAAGGCGGGATGCGATGGCCCCTGCCGTGTCGAGGCAAGAAGGCGACTATGTAGCCCGAGATCTCGCCGATCAGCAACTCTTCGGATGGTTGACCGAATGGCGATTCCACTTCGATCCACTGCGCATCATTAAAGCCCTCCAAACGATAGAGCCCGGTCCCTCCTATGATCCCAATGACGGATCCATCTCTTATTGGCATCTCTGGCCTCGATTAACCATGATTCGATCTTCGCGAGTTCAACTCGGTTGAATTATCGTACTCTGGGTGGACGTTCTGTTCTGTATCGTAAACCGCAGGCTTCCGCCGGAAAACGAGACGGGAGCTTGGCAGGGCAGGGTTTTGCGATAGCCTCGTTTACGGCAGAGCCGTCTATCTTGTCTATATGCCACGATAGAATCATATGCATAGGTTTCTTCGTTCACTGAAGCTACGATATCCCCGGCCGAGATGGCGGAACGGTATACGCAGCGGGCTTAAACCCCGCAGCCCGTAAAAAGGCATGTGGGTTCGAATCCCACTCTCGGCACCATCCACGCCAGTGAGCGATCCCTATGGTGGTAAACTCGCTAGTGTTCGAAAGTCGAAATCTACCGCCTGAATCTCAATGTCCGAAGTCAATGTACGCCACGTATCCTATTCCGAACTAATCAGCGACCTTAGGCGCAAAGCCGCCGAGAACACGTCTAGCGACCGGCCTGACTCGGCTATATCCAAGCATTTCGGATCGGAATTCAAATCGAATCGGGTGCTAATCCAAGATAGCAGGAACCGCATATCTGTCATCACTTCGCCAGGCGGCTCGCCCGGAGATCCTCATATCCACCCCGACTTCAACGAGTGGTTCATGGCATTCGGAGGCGTAATGGGATTCCTTGTGGGGGAGTACCAACCCTTTGAGGCACGCTTCGGGGATATAGTGGTGGCGCCCTGCGGTTATCGGCACACCCCTTTGGCGTGGGAAGGCGACATGTGTATGCGTATGGTTGCTACTAAACCGGGTTCGAACCACGATATCAAAGGCATCGAATCCGCACGAACCATACAACTAGATGATTCATGGGAGCCGCCGAACCGCATATTGACTCCTTTGCCATACATGATCGAACGTAATGGATTGGATGCCGATTGGCAGGAGACCGTACTGCTGGATCAGCGAAACCGCGTCGAAATGTTCCACCTATTGTCTGGATCTGCCACAGAATCGATCAACGGAGATGCCGAATCTTGGTGGGTGGTGTTAAGAGGCGATGTCCAGTTCAAGATTGCGGAAGACGTTGTTGATGCCGGCAAAGGGAGCTTCGTCTACTCTGGAGATGGGGAACCGTGTAGGATTTCGGCGACCGGAGACGGTTCAGCCATCTTCATTGAAGTTGCGGACCCGAGGACAGTCTGATCGGCATTCGCCAGCGGTCAGCAGTCCTATATAAACGTCCGATTCTTGCTCCAACACTCTCCTCCTTTTCGAACCCTGGCAAACGAGCCTGGACGGTTTGGTTTGCGGCACCGCGTCGTGGTACGGAGCAGGTTCTGTGCCGTAACTATGAGTGTTTTTGCAACGTTTTCTTCGCGGGATTGACGAAGTTCTCGCACGACATTCATGAATAGTTAGGTCTGAGTCACTCTGACTGGTAAACTGCTTATGGTGCGGCTTCCGCGCCGCTCTGACCGTCGAAAACGAGCACTCTCACGGATAAAGCAATGTTTCAAACCAACGTCCGGCATGTTTCGTACGAAGAGATAGTGGGATCTTTAAGTCCAGATTCGTCTGAGTCGGGTGCGCCGGCTCTGCCGGAGATCTCGCGGTCGGGTGGAGACTACGCCAAGGTCACGAAATCTCGAATCCTCGTCGAAGACGGCAGAAATCGTATGTCCGTGATCTCATCTCCCGGTGGTTCCCCCAGCGACCCTCATCTTCACCCCGATTTCAATGAATGGTGGGTAGTGTTCGGCGGCGAGATGCGTTATCGGGTGGGCGAATACGAGGCGTTCAATGCCCACTTCGGAGATATCGTCGTTGCTCCGTGTGGATATCGGCATGATCCCATGGCTTGGAAAGGCGACATGTGTATGAGGATGGTTATCGGCAAGCCAGATTCGAACCATGATCTGAAGGGAATCGAACCGGCTAGGTCGATTCCATTAGATGACCGATGGGAGCCGCCGAACCGCATCTTAACGCCGCTCGCGTACATGATAGAGCGTCACGGCACCGACGAAGCTTGGCGCGAAACCGTAATCGCCGATCAGAGGAACCGAGTCGAGATGGTTCATGCCATGCCGGGAGACAGCGTCGCGACCCTGAACGAGAGCAGCAACGCTTGGTGGGTCGTCATATCCGGTCAAATCAACTACCGGCTCGGAAATGACTCGCCGATCACAGTCAGCAAAGGCAGTGTAGTTTACTCGAACGCCGGTGAGGAGCGAAACATCACGATCAATGGTGAACAATCCGCCATTCTGATCGAGGTGACGGATCCGAGCTAGTCTTTCAGCCGAGCCTGTTCCTTGGTTTAGCGGTCTGACTTACCGTATCGCCGAGCGCGACTGGCAACACTACAACAAGTACGAACGAAGAATACAGAAGATCGACTTGGACCCCGATTTAGGTCACTAAGATCAGATTCCTAAACCTGACTTAAGGTCTTCCAAAACCGAATCTCGCGTCTCGGGTGTTGCCGATTCGGCGTAAAGCCTTACCAACGGCTCGGTCCCTGACATTCGAACGACCGCCCATCCGCCGTCTACCAGCAGCATCCTGACACCGTCAGTTCGATCGACGAGTGTGACCGCGATGCCGCCCAAGGAAGCAGGGCAGAAGCTGCCAATCGCGTTGGCAAACCGATCACGCTCATCTTCGTCGATCTCATTGTCGATTCGCCGATATGAGAAGGTCCCTGTAATCTCGTGCACCTCCTTCAGCAACTCGCTAGGCGATAGGCCGGACTTAGCCATGCTCTCTAGGAAATACAACCCGCTCAAGGGGCCGTCGCGCTCTGGAATATGACTCGAAAACGCATAGCCGCCGCTCTCTTCTCCGCCGATCACGCAGCGGTTATTCACCATGGCCGGCCCTACGAATTTGAAGCCCACCGGAGTCCTGAAGTGATCCACGCCGTGGTGCTCTGCAAGCCGATCGACCATGCTGCTCATCGTGATGGTAGACGCGGCACCCCCTTCAATCTTTTTCCTTGTCTTGAGGTGATGAAACAGCATCGAAAACGCTTCAAGGGTCGAGAGATAGGTCCCATCTTCTGCCACAACGCCCAGACGGTCGCCATCGCCGTCCGTTGCAAGTCCTACATCCGCATCAGAATCGCCGAGGATCGAGATTAGCGGACTCAAGTTATCCTCAATCGGCTCTGGCTGCTTCATTTCAGGAAATGAAGGATTGCTCTCCGACCTGATCTCGGAAACCTCGGAAGCACCGCCCTCTAGCAGCCTGGCAATCACTCCTGCGCCCGATCCATGCATCGAATCCACGGTGACTCTGATGCCTGCTGACTTCACCGCATCGACATCCACTATCCGTGCTAGCTGCTTGACGTACGGAGTGAACATATCCACCCCCGCGCAATCAAAATCACGGTTGATCTTCAATTTATCAACGTCTTCCAGAGCTGCCGTCAAATGCGACTCGACGCGCGCCACTTCTTCGGGAGGTGCGCTACCGCCCAACGATGACTTCAACTTGAAGCCGTTCCACTCGGGAGGGTTGTGACTGGCGGTGATCATTACGCCGGCCGCCGCGCCTGTGCTCTTCACAGCGAAGCTCAATGCTGGAGTAGGCAGCGGGCGATCGGACACGCTAACCCTGATGCCTCTGCTGGCGATCACATTCGCCGCAACAGCGGCGAAGCTATCAGACTGGAATCGGGTGTCGTATCCAACTGCAACTCCGTGCTCCGCCCGACCTGATGAAATCAGCTCCCTTGCTACCGCATCCGCGCAGGCTCCGACATTTTTGAAGCTGTAATCGTCACCGACTACAGCGCGCCAGCCGTCAGTCCCAAACGCTATGTCAGGTTGATCTGCCATGTGCCATCTGATCGATTAAAGTCCGGCCGCGGCACGCAGTTCCCCGGCTCTCGATACGCTCTCCCACGGCAGGTCCAGATCGCCTCTGCCGAAGTGTCCGAACGCTGCAACATCCCGGTAGATCGGCCGACGCAGATCCAGCATCGTGATAACGCCGCTGGGACGGAGATCGAACGTCTCTTGCACGATCTTGGCGATGCTAGTGTTGGGCAACTGCCCGGTACCGTAAGTTTCCACCATGAGCGACACTGGCTCAGCCACCCCTATCGCATAAGAAACTTGGACTTCCGCCCGACGAGCAATTCCCGCGGCAACAATGTTTTTGGCAACGAATCGAGCCGCATAGGCACCTGATCGATCCACCTTTGAGGGATCCTTACCCGAAAAAGCACCTCCGCCATGTCGGGCACTTCCTCCGTAGGTATCCACGATTATCTTCCGGCCCGTCAGCCCAGCATCGCCATGCGGACCGCCAGTGACGAATCTTCCCGATGGATTGATCATGAAGTTAGTGCGGTCATCCAGCATCTCAGACGGTGCCAGAGGAAGAATCACTTCCTCAATCAGATCGCGCTCGATCTGCTCGTGAGACGCATAGGGAGCATGCCATGTCGAAAGGACTATCGTGTCGATTCGTTGAGGCTCGTGTCGATCGTTGTACTCGACGGTGACTTGGCTCTTGGAATCTGGCCTCAAGTATGGGATCGATCCTTCTCGGCGCAGCTCGGACATCTGACGGGTCAAGCGATGGGCAAGAGAAATCGGCAGTGGCATCAGATCCGGAGTCTCATCCACCGCGTAACCGATCATCATTCCCTGATCGCCGGCACCCTGCTGCAGGTCATCGAAGACTTCTCCCGCTCGAACCTCAAGAGCCGTGTCCACCGCGGCGGCGATATCCGGCGATTGATCGTGGATGTAGACACCGATATTGCAAGTGTCATAATCGAATCCGTACTCGGGATCGTCGTACCCGATGTCGCGGATCACGCCACGGGCGATTCCTTCGAAGTCGATCTCAGATCTCGTGGTAATTTCGCCGAACATCCACAAGCGATTCGTTGTACAAGATGTTTCGCAAGCGACTCGAGAAATCGGGTCATCCGCCAGCGCAGCATCTACTATTGCGTCAGACACTTGATCGCAGATCTTGTCCGGGTGGCCATCGGAAACCGATTCCGATGTCAGGAGGAAATTTGTATCGGATCCCTCCATCGTTTCAGACTCGGTGTCTACTCTGCTCTCTTCGACTAGAGGTGCAGTCATGTGCCCATTTCCCAACTGACGAGATACTTCTCTTGATCTGCTGTGAGCGTGTCGAAATTCATGCCCATAGTTCGTAGTTTAGTCGCCGCTATCTCTATATCGATCTCCTTAGGCAGAGTGTGGACTCCCGGTTCTAGCGAAGCGTGATTCTCCGCGATGTACTCGCTTGCCAGAGCCTGATTCGCAAAGCTCATATCCATCACGCTCGGAGGATGTCCCTCTGCGGCAGCCAAGTTGATCAATCTGCCTTCCGCCAAAAGATAGATTCGACGCCCATCCTCCAACGTGTGTTCCTCGACGAAGGGACGGATGTAGCGTCGCGCCTCCGACATCTCGCGCAACGCATCGACATTGATCTCCACGTTGAAGTGGCCTGAATTCGCGACTACAGCTCCGTCTTTCATCGATTCCATGTGCGACTTGTCGATCGCGTGCAGACCGCCAGTGACGGTGAGAAAGATATCCCCGATCGGCACTGCCTCGTCGAGGCTCATCACTCGATGACCGTCCATCACAGCCTCGAGCGCACGAACCGGATCGACTTCGCAAACCACGGTATGGGCACCCAATCCTCGGGCCCGGTCAGCGAAGCCACGACCGCACCAGCCATAACCGATTACAACGACAGACTTGCCCGTGATTAGCATGTTCGTCGCCCGGATGATCCCGTCCAGCGTGCTCTGACCAGTTCCGTAGCGATTATCGAACATATGCTTAGTCATCGAATCGTTCACCGCGATGATCGGATAGGCAAGCTTACCCTCAGAATGCATAGCCTTCAAACGGATCACGCCGGTAGTCGTCTCCTCCATCCCGCCTAGAGCGCCGTCCAAGAGATCGCGTTTCTCTGAATGGAGAACCGCCACCAGATCTGCACCGTCGTCAATCGTCAAATGCGGCTGCGTGTCGACTGCGGATTTGATGTGTCGATAGTAGGTCTCCGAATCTTCGCCATTGATCGCATGGACCGAGATGCCCTCAGCGACGAGATGCGCTGCGATGTCGTCCTGTGTCGATAGCGGATTCGACGCGCAGATCGATAGCTCTGCGCCTCCAGCCACCAGCGTCTTCGCTAGGTTGGAGGTCTCTGAAGTCACGTGAAGACACGCCGCCACGCGGATGCCGGACAGCGGGCGTTCCTTAGAGAATCGGGCCCGAATCTCCCGAAGCACAGGCATTTGCCGTTCGGCCCATTCGGACTTGAGCGCGCCTTCCGCCGCCAAACCGATATCTGCAATGTCGTATTCCATACTTGCCTCGTAGCAGTTAAGTGCTTAAGAAACCAAATGTCGCTCGCGCAACGGCAATCGATCGTCCATATCCTCCGAAGCGAATCGAGTCAGCTCGACAAACTCTTTGTATCGCTGTTGAATCGCATCAGTCTCAAGGTTGGTGAGCGCATCCAACCCAAACCCTTCGACAGTGATCGAAGCGATGGTCGAACCGACGATCGCGGCTCGACGCAAACTATCTGGATCGTGCTTACCGGTAGCGGCGATGTAGCCTATGAACCCCCCGGCGAATGAATCGCCGGCGCCCGTCGGATCTATAACATCGGCCAGCGGGAATGCCGGCGCCGCGAAACGCAGACGGTTACCGAACAAGGCGACTCCGTACTCCCCACGTTTTATCACTGCCTCCCTCAGCCCTGTGCCAAGCAGCGCGTCGGCAGACCTGACGAGACCGCGCTCGCCGGAGAACTGCACTGCTTCCCCCTCGTTTATCAGTGCCACATCCAACATCCCCAGCAAATCCGACACAGCCGATCGCTTCTCGACGATCCAGTGATTCATCGTATCTCCGGCGACCAAGACAGGCCGCTGATTCATCGAATCCAGCACCATACGTTGAAGCTCAGGGTCGCTGTTCGCCAAAAATAGATAGGGAGCCGAGGCGTGCCGATCAGACAGGCAAGGGCTGAACTCTTCAAACACATTCAGCCGCGTGTCGAGAGTCAGTGCGGAGTTGATGTCGTCCAAGTAGCTGCCCGACCAGTGAAACGTATTTCCAGATGCCGTCTCTACGCCGCTCAGATCGATTCCATGGCTCGAAAGAAGCTCATGATCTTCGTCTCGAAAATCGTCGCCTACAATGCTCACAACCCCGACGTCGCTGAAGTAACTCGCCGCTACTGCGAAGTAGGATGCGGATCCGCCCAGCTGTCCGCGTCTCATGCCGGCAGGGGTTTCAACATCGTCGTACGCAAGAGTGCCGACAACCAAAATGGTCAAGATGATCGCTCCGCAAAGAGACTTTCGTCGTTTATACGCATAACCTTCGCCATTCCTGCGAAGGCAGAAATCCATAGATGACGATGCATCTTCTGGAATTCTTCAACAACCCCCGTAATAGCAACCACCCTCAACTGCGTTCCAAGATTCGAACCAGTTCCGGTGGGCAAAGATTCCGAGCCATAGCAGGCGATGAACATCGAGGTTGAGGTCAAGCACCGGTGGCGTGGGGCAAGCCAGCCGAAATCCATGAACCAGTGCCATCTTCGACGTTGTACAAGCGCGTCGTCTCCGCGCCCATCGCGGCCGCGTACTCCGCAGCCAACCCGCTGCGCGCGCCGACTTCGCAGATGAAGAGCAAATTCCCTTCGCTAGGCAACTCGTCAAAGCGCGGAATGATGTCGTCTACCGGAATCCAGAGGGCTCCTTCCACATGACCAGCCGCCCACTCATCGGGATTGCGTACATCAACGACAACAGATTCGCCTTTCTGCACCAGATCGTAAGCCTCTTGGGAAGAAATCCGAACGTATGGCTCCCCGGGAACCTGCCTAGCCATGTCGAGAATAAACCCCTGAAAAACGCGCTGTTAGATTGATCGGAAGGGCTTGAAACGCCACGATTAATTGTATCCGAAATCGTGATCAACCCTGCGCTGAATGCAAATGCTGCTTCAGAGCCGCTCCCCTGTAAGAAATCCCGTAAAAGCGCGGAGCAAACCGAAGGGTCCGAACATGATGATCACCAACGGGACCGCCGAAACGACGAAGGCAATCAGATAGTGGTACGCCGGACGAGGGATCAGACGGTCCCATCGCTCAGGGATCGGGTCGTTCATCCAAAGCATCAGGGCACCGATCGACACAGCCACGAATAGAAGCCCGCTCACAGCTCCTCCGGAGAGTACTGTGACCATGTAGATGAAGCCATCCAGAAACGATGCCAAGAATGCCTCTAGAAGTGCCGATGCCCACAGGCCGGGCCTCAATCCCTCCCAAATATCGATGAACAGAATCAGGGTAACTGGAAGGAAGAATCCGGACAGCAGGGGAATTCCCAACGCGGCCAATATCCAGATGATGACCCATCTGAGCGGGCTTTTCATCTCGGAGCGACTGTTGAACAGAACGTACGTCGACACTCCGCCTACAAGGGCTCCTGGTACGACATAGGCAAAAGATGTACGTAGAAAGTTGATCAGATCGGGCCGGTAGAAGTCCCATCCGAACACCCCTACTCCTTGGTTGACGATGCTGATCACTACACCGAGGTATCCGGCGAACATTCCGACCATGGCACCGATGATCGCGCACGACCACATCAAGCGGATACGCAGCCGTCGATCTTCCGCCATCCGTTCGTTCTCGCGGGCGCGCAGTTCTACAAGCGAACCTCGTTGCGAAGAAGCTAGTGTCGAAACGTTATTCTCATCCCCGGCACGGTCCCCCACCCCAGAATCATCAGATGCCATGACTCCCATTGTGCACACGCGCGCATCGATATGGAAATAAAAGAAAGCGGCGGATCGGATTGCCGATCCGCCGCTAAGCCCTGGATATGGAGCTATCTACTGCACCGGCTCCAGTTCATTTAGGATCAACTGGAAGGTCAAGTGCCAGAATGCGCCGTTTGTGTACGGGTTGTCATGGGTTGGCCAATTTGTCCAGTAGGTTGTATTCATCGGAATCCGGTGGTAGAACTCCAGAACTTGGACATCGGGCAACTCATCAAGCCAGATGTCCATCGCCTCGGCCCAGAGCATCTCTAGCGTGGCGTGGTCATCGATCGACGTGGCAAAGACTTGGTCGGTTAGCTCGTTGAATCGATCGTTGGACCAGTGGTACGGATTTGGAGAATCTGGCGTGGAGTAGTACAGGTTCATGGTGAAGTAGGGATCACGCACCGAACCTCCGTGCCCACGCAATCCGCATGAGGCCTCACCTGCCGATTGTCTTGCCCAAGCATCTGGCGGCGTGCTGTAAGACGACTTGATACCGGCGTTGTCCAGCTGCCTCGCAACTATAGGTCCGAAATGGTTATAGATGCCGAAACCCAATATGTCGCAAGTGACCACGTTGCCGTCTCTTTCCCAGTAGCCGTCGGCATTCTTCGAGTAGCCGGCTTCCATCATCAGGGCATCGGCCTTTTCAGGGTTGTACTCGGTGGTGTCGTGAGTGGTCGAGAGTTTGTCTTCAACGGCATCGAAGTATCGCTGCAATGGCGCGTATGAGGGTATCGGGAGATATGAAAGCGTGCCGGCTCCACCAAAGCCGACTTCAATCAGCTGCTCGCGGTCGAGGTAGTACGAAACCGCCCACCGGACGCGCTTGTCGCTGTACGGCGGCTGGCTGTTGTTGAACAGCAGCCCCGTCGGCCACCAGTCGACATAGCCATAGGGTGCCTCGTATCCGGAGTGAGTGATAATCGCCGGGTTTCTCGCCAGCACTTCACGGATGGTACCCACTTGCAAAGACAATGATGCATCTGCGCGGTTGGCGATCATCCCTTGTGCCATCTGAGTCTCGCCTGGGTTCGGGAGATACACGATCTGCCACACTTCGGGCATCTTGTCCAGAAGTCCCTGCTCGACCGCCCACCAAGAGTCGCGCCGATTCAGGATCTTCTGTTGCGGTGTTGTCGCGACAACCTCCCAAGGGCCGGTGGTTACTGGCCAACCTTTGTCGGGATCGTAATGCGAAAATTCCAGCCAATCTTGACCTTCAAACACATGCTTCGGCACTATGTACAGTCCGATATCGAACTTGTACGTCATAAAGTAGAAGAACTTCGGCCGCGGACCGAGGAAGTTCACGACGACGGTGCTGTCGTCGACCAGCTCGACAGATTCGACGTCCTTCTGCACCTGGCCGGCGCGTGCCACTCCGCTGTTGTTGAGCAGGTAGTCCAACGTGTAAGCGACGTCGTGTGCGCCGAACGGCACTCCGTCGCTCCAAGTAACGCCTCTACGCGTGTTGATCGTCAGTTGCGTGAAATCGTCGTTGTATTCCCAAGATTCTGCCAGCCAAGGATATTCCGCGTCGTTGAACGCCGAGTAGTAAGCCAAAGGCTCGTATATCAATTGGCCTGCGTCTTGGTGGCTAAGTCCCCCATAGACGCTCCAAATGTCGTGATTCGTGTATTGCCCCGCTGATCCTACTCCGCCAGATCCGCCCCAAAGCAGTACCAACTGCCTTTCGCGCGGAATGTCATCGCTCATCATCGCGTCTTCACTGGGTGCCGCAGTAACTTCAACCTCGACAACCTTTTCAACCTCGACGACCTTTTCAACTTCAACTTCTACAACTTTTTCAACCTCGACCACTCGTTCCTGTTCAACGACGACCGTCTGAACAACCTCTCTCTCAACCTCGACGACTCGCTCCTGTTCGACGACGACCGTCTGAACAACCTCTCTCTCAACCTCTATCACTCGTTCTTGCTCAACGACCACGGTTTCCACTACCACCTCAGCAGCCTGCGTAATGACGATCTCTCTCTCAACGACTACAGTTTCGACGACTACAGTTTCTCCTCCTCCACAACTGACAACTGTTGCGCCGACTGCCAAAACGAATCCCACCAATATCGCTACTACAGACAATTTCCGCATTTGAGTCTCCTCCCTCATTTCTTTACACCTGTATTCAGAACCATGATAAGACGTTAACTAGATGCGAAGTTTATCTTTGGTCACGATTTTCGTCAAGACCTAATGCTCTGACATGAAGAGACATATTTCAACACGGCGATTCGCCGATTTCGGATTGCCGCGCTTGATACCACAGTTGCCGCCACCGATAAATACGCAAGCAATTGTGGTGGATTTATGCCTAGTGCAAATAAAAGGCCCCGTCCACGTTCCAGTGGACGGGGCCTAGATTTGCTTCAAACGTGCTGGAGGTTTGTCACTGCACAGCGCGCAAGTTGTTGAGGATCAACTGGAATGTGAGGTGCCAGAACGCTCCGTTGGTGTACGGATTGTCGTGCGTAGGCCAGTTGGTCCAGTAAGTGTTGTTCATCGGTATCCGGTGGTACCACTCCACAACCTGAACGTCGGGCAACTCTTCAAGCCATATCTCCATCGCCTCGGTCCAAAGCTCTTCAAGCTTCGCTACGTCGTCGATGCCTGTCGCGGATACTTCATCCGTCAACTCGTTCCAACGAGGGTGCGACCAATGATAGGCGTTGACCTGGTGTCCTTCGCCCGCTTCTGCGGCATCGGTGCCGTAGTAGAGGTTCATCGTGAAGTAAGGGTCTCTTACCGAGCCGCCGTGACCTCGCAGACCGCATGACGCGGTGCCGTCGGTTTGCCTCGCCCATGCGTCTGGTGGAGTGCTGTAAGTTGACTTGATCCCGTGGTTGTCCAGCTGCCTTGCTAGGATCGGCCCGAAGTCGTTGAAGATACCGAAACCAAGAATGTCGCATACTACGACGTCCCCGTCTTTCTCCCAATAGCCGTCAGAGTTCTTGGTGTATCCCACTTCCATCATCAGCGCGTCACCTTTGTCAGGATCGTACGCAGTCGTGTTATGCGTAGTCAGGAGCTTGTCCTCGACTGCATCGAAGTATCGCTGCAACGGAGCATAGGAGGGCAGGGGCAATTGCGAAGGGGTTCCGGCTCCGCCATAACCAACATCGATCAACTGGTCGCGGTTGATGTAGTTCGACACCGCCCACCTTACACGCTTGTCGTTGTAGGGCGGTTCACTGGCGTTGAACAACAGGCTGATGGGCCACCAATCCACGTAGCCGTAAGGGGGCTCGAAGCCTGAATGTGTGACTACATTGGCGTTTCTTGCCAGGACCTCTCGCATGGTGCTCGGCCGCAAGTCTAAAGTTGCGTCTGCCCGGTTCGCGATGACGGCTTGAGCCATCTGGGTCTCGCCCGGGTTCGGCAAGTAGATTATCTGCAGAACCTCGGGTAGCGCGTCAACCACGCCTTGGTCGACCGCCCACCACGAGTCGCGGCGGTTGATAATCTTCTGTTGCGGCGAAGTCTGGACGACTTCCCAAGGTCCAGTGGTCACTGGCAATCCCTGATCAATGTCGAAGTGAGCGAACTCGAGCCAATCCTGGCCTTCGAATATGTGCTTCGGCACGATGTACAGCCCGATGTCGAACTTGTAGGTCATGAAGTAGAAGAACTTCGGGCGAGGACCGAGGAAGTTGACCGCGACGGTATTGTCGTCCACCAACTCGATGGACTCGACATCGCGCTGGACCTGGGCGCTTCTCTGCAACCCGGAGTTGTTCAGAAGATGCTCAAGCGTGAAGGCGACATCATGCGCGCCGAACGGCGTTCCGTCGCTCCATGTGATCCCGTCTCGCGTGTTGATCGTCAACTGGGTGAAGTCGGAGTTGTACTCCCATGACTCTGCCAGCCAAGGGTATTCGGTGTCGTTGAACGCAGAGTAGAACGCAAGGGGTTCGTAAAGCAGGCCTGGACCGTTCTGGTGGCTGGTTCCTGGATTGTAGATGTTCCAGATGTCGTGGTCGGTGTACTGACCGGCGGTGCCCACTCCTCCAGATCCGCCCCAAAGAAGGATCAACTGCCGCTCCCGAGGAATCTCTTCCATCATCATCATGGCATCTTCGCTTGGAGCCACAGTTACCTCAACCTCAACGACCTTTTCCACCTCAACCTCGACCACCTTTTCCACCTCAACCTCCACTACCTTTTCAACTTCTACCACCCGCTCTTGCTCGACGAGGACAGTCTGAACAATTTCTTTCTCGACCTCAACCACCCGCTCTTGCTCGACGAGGACAGTCTGGACAACTTCTTTCTCGACCTCAACCACCCGTTCTTGTTCGACGACGACTGTTTCCACGACCACCTGAGCTGCCTGTGTAACCACGATCTCCCTCTCAACGACCACGGTCTCAACCACAGTCTCACCCTCGCCACATGCGATTGCGGTAAGTCCAGAGGCGGCGACTAGCGTCATCAACGCCAGCACAAAGTATTTCTTCATAGCTTCTTACCTAGCCTTTCGATGCTAACTCTTCAAACCTGTTCGGCAAGTTTTTGTATCAAAGTGAAAGTCTATTTCCTTCATATAGAGGTGTCAAACGAGCATATAGAGGTGTCAAACGAGCGAGAACTGAACGTATTCTCACTGTTGAAATGCAACATGCGCCTAATGGACACACTCCGACTCGCGCACAGTTCGGTTCTCTGCTGAACATATGCGAGCAGTCTTGAATTCCGGCGAGATGCTCAGCGCTATCTGTTCCTCCGCGTGAGGCGCCAAATTGACATGATTAACAGTTCCCAGTAGAATCTTCGGATTGTCTTGTGGTTCGACAAACCCTTTCGAGTTGATCAGGTAAGCTCCGACGCTTTAGGACACTGCTCAAGCCCATGCCTTGGAAATACATAGCAAACCGCTTGGCGATGTTCGTCATCACTATCTTCGTTGCCAGCACCGTTGTATTCTTCCTACCGAGAATCTCAGGTCAGAATCCGCTAGAAGAGAAGATCTATCAGGAAGCGCAAGCCGGCGGATTCCTGGATCCGGACGTTGCCGAGCGAGTTCGGGTGTTTGAAGAGAAGTACGGGTTCGACAAGCCGCTTTGGCAGCAATACGTCAAGTTCGTGACCGATGTCGTTCGCTTCGACTTGGGGCGTTCGATCTTCAACTGGCCCAAGACCGTCAATCAGTTGCTCGCCGAAAAGATCATGTGGACCATAGCAATGGGCGTGCTCACATTGCTCTTCGCGTTTGCCGTCGGTTCGCTGATGGGAGCCATCATGGAGTGGCGACGTCAAAACTTCGCGTTGATGGCCACTATGGCACCGTTCCTCACGCTCTCAGCGGTCCCCTTCTTCATATTCGGGATCGTGCTGCAACTCGTCGTCTTCAATGTCGATAAAGAGTGGCCACTCTCGTATGGGTTCCGGCAAGGCGAGATCGGCTGGCCCGATTGGTCCGATTGGTCCTTCATCATCAGCGTGTTGCAACACGCGATCATGCCCGCGTTGGCGATCACATTGGTCTCGCTCGGAGGTTGGGCGATGGGTATGCGAGGGATGATGGTGACGACCAAGGGCGAGGATTACATGATGCAAGCCGAAGCGAAGGGGCTTCCCGATCGGGTGATGCTGTTCCGCTACGCCATCCGCAACTCGACATTGCCGCAGCTGACAGGACTGACGTTGTCGTTGGGCTTGATAGTGTCAGGCGTGGTCTTGGTCGAAATCGTCTTTTCGTATCCAGGTGTGGGAGGCTTGCTACTCCAAGCAGTGCGCAACAACGATTACCCTACAACGCAAGGCATCGTTTTCGTGCTGGCTTTCGGTACGGCGCTCGCCACGCTGATCCTCGATCTGGTCTATCCGTTGATTGACCCTAGGATTAAACAGACGGGGGCTTGATCCGCTAGGTTTATGGCGCAGTCAACTCAGACAACAGCGGGCGCAGAACAGGTGTACTCGCCCGGCTACGCAACACCTTCGTTCTACGACGACCGGCTCTTGCCGATTCTGCGTTACCTCCGACGAAATCGGTTGATGATCGGAGGAATAGGAGTTTTCGTCGGGCTGGCTCTGGTCGTGGGTCTAACGTACATCTTCTATAGACAAGAGGACATTCTTGGTGAGGTCCAAGGTGTCAACGGGTTGGTCAGAGCGATATCTGTCCCCGCAAGGGAGCTGCCTTCTTGGAATCCATGGAGCGGGTATCCGCTGGGTACCGACGTCCAAGGAAGAGATATTTACGCCGCCGTAATCGTCGGAACGCCATTGACGTTGCGTGTCGGTCTCATAGCAGCCGCTATCGGAGTTGGTTTCGGCTTGGTGCTCGCCTTCATCGCTGCCTACGCGGGAGGATGGATCGATGCAGTTATCAGGATCATCGTCGATAGCCTGATACCGATACCCGGATTGTTGGTGCTCATACTTGTCGCCACTTCGCTCAATCCTGGACAAGGCTTGACAGTTGATCAGCTTGCTTTCGTTATCGCTGTATTGGCTTGGCCCGGCCCTGCCAGGGTCATTAGGTCACAAGTACTGGTCATGAGAGAGCGAGGCTACGTGGAGATGGCGCGGATGTCCGGAACTTCGCCCTTGGGGATAATTTTCAAAGAGATGATGCCCAACTTGGCACCATATATCTTGGCCAGCTTCGTCGCCGCAGTAGCAGGCGCGATTCTGGCATCGATCGGAATCGAATCCCTCGGGCTGGGCCCGCTAGATTCCCCCACTCTAGGCAGTATGATCTATTGGAACATTTTCAACAGCACCGTCCTATTAGGACTCTGGTGGTGGCTGGTACCGCCGATAGTGGTTATCGTCCTCTTATTCGTCGGCCTCTTCATGATCTCTGCCGGCCTCGACGAGCTAGCCAACCCGCGCTTGCGCCGGCGCGTGTAGTCGCCGCTCTGTCCCGTACTGAGGCATCCTAGTTTAGAGGTGATACTCCTTATAATTACTGCCATGAAGAGACGAAAAGAAACAGGTGGCTACGGTGGCCACTAGGTTCGACACACTTAGTGCCGCCCAGTATCTCAAAGAGGCTGGGGCCGATGAGAGGCTTGCCGATGCGGTAGCGAGGGTGATCGATAGTGCCACGAGCGATGGCGAAATAGCTACAAAAGCCGACCTCCGCGAACTCGAGGCTCGGACAAAATCGTGGATGACCGGCAGGCTTCTATGGATGACCCTTGCTTCGATTGGCACCACTACCGCCCTTATCGGCATCCTGCTAGCTGTGATCGCCAACGTGCTT
Source organism: Dehalococcoidia bacterium (assembly GCA_965214735.1). GTDB lineage: Bacteria > Chloroflexota > Dehalococcoidia > Lucifugimonadales > Lucifugimonadaceae > Bin127. The sequence goes on from OZ243977.1 coordinate 614,405, forward strand.
TTGGACGCTATCAGATCGGCAGGCTGAGGTTCTGATGTGACGATGCGCGGCATGCGACTTTGAGCCTAGTTCGCAGTTCGTTCACCTTGTAAAATTGGGCGTTAACGTGAAGGGTACCATCCTTGGAGGAGACAGATTACTACCAAAGGGCGAAGCGGAACCACTCGGAACCCAAAGAAGAGTGGGTCGAGCGTGTGCTGGCAGCCCCTTATCTAGCAGAAGATGATGTTAAGGGCAGGATCAGGTACTACGGATACATTGAAGAAGAAGGCAAGTGGCTCCGCGTCGTGGTTGAAGATGGCAAGCTGTTCAATCGTTTCTTCGACCGCGGCAAGCTGAGAGAATGGGGGCAACCATGGGATTAGATATTTTTTACGAACCGAAATCAGACACATTGAACATCGGTAGCAGACAACCCGCGAGCGAAGGATACGACATCGCTGAGTTTTTGATTGCCGAGGTAAAGTCAGACGGAGAGTTGGTCGGTGTCACATTCGAGTGCGCCCGCGAGGTGCTCGAACCTTTCTTGTCCGTGAAGTCGGGAGAGCGCGTCGCGGGAACAGGGCGCGTAGCACCGAGAGAAGGATCCTCCATCCCAGGTCCTTTGTTGCTGGATTACATGCTTGCACGAGGATTGGACAAATTGCCCATGGCGGAAAGTCCGAAACTGCGGATCGACTACGATTCGCAGTCGGATGTCCTGTCCCTATGGAACGGCTCGCCAGCGAGTAGTAGTTATGAAGTCACGCAGGGAATGGTCACGGAGATCGGTGCAGATGGCGATGCGGTTGGCATCACTCTCGAAAATGCCCGCGAGTTGCTCGCACCCTACTTCCGCGCCGCTTCCTCCAACCGTACTGAGTCAGTAGTTACAATTTTGCAGGATGCAGATTGAATTGATGCTTCGACATACGAAATCTGCAACTTGACGAAATCGATGACCACCGCTACCCAAACTACGCTCGAGCCCGGACACGGCGCATATCAGCCGAACGTACTCGAGGTGCGAAACCTCAAGGTCTACTACGACACTGAAGCCGGCCAAGTCAGAGCCGTGGACGACGTTTCGTTCTCGCTCATGCGCGGACAGCGCATGGGGCTGGTCGGCGAGTCGGGATCCGGCAAAACTACGATGGCGATGGCACTCATGCGCCTCCACAAGCCGCCAGCGATTATCGCCGGTGGGGAAGCCCTGCTCGATGGTGTCGATCTTCTGAGACTGGACGATGAAGAGATGCGCAAGACGCGTCTCAACGATGTTGCTCTTGTCCCGCAGGGTGCGATGAACTCATTGAATCCCGTTTACAAGGTCAAAGAACAGATCATGGACGGCATCAAGCATCACACGGCGAATGAAAAGATGCCTAGCAAGTCCAAGATGGCGGAACGCGTGGTCGAGTTGTTGGGAAGCGTGGGCCTCGAGGATAACGTGGCAGAGATGTACCCGCACGAGCTCAGCGGAGGTATGAAGCAACGTGTGGCACTCGCCATTGCAACTTCGCTCCGCCCTAAACTGATCTTGGCCGATGAGCCCACCTCCGCGCTCGATGTCGTCGTGCAGAGGCAGATCATGCTGACACTGGAGCAACTCCAGGCGGAGATGAACGCCTCCGTGCTACTAGTTGGTCACGACATGGGACTGATGGCGCAATTCGCCGATGTGCTGGGTGTGATGTACGCAGGGCATCTCGTGGAGTTCGCCCCTATCGAACAGATATTCGAGGATCCCAAGCATCCGTACACCAAGAAGCTCATCAACAGCCTTCCCGACATCCAAGTCAAGGGCAAGTTCACCGGCATAGAGGGCTTGCCACCTACGCTCGTCGTGCCCCCGCCCGGCTGTCGGTTCCATCCGCGATGTCCGGTCTACAAAGACGATGAAGACTTCCGAGGCGAGTTCACCGAACTCAGATCCGATCTCGACACATCGCTATGCACGACAGACGATCCGCCGCTGCTCGAGAACGAACCTCGGCGATGGGTCGCATGCCACATGTACCCGCGGAGTTAAGCACTTGGTTGCCGAAACTACAGCAGTTCAACCCTCCGGGCGAGACGCGTCTGACGATAGCGTCTTGGACATCCGCAACGTCACCAAAGTGTTCGGAGGCGGGCTCCTCAGGCGAAGGCAGACCGTCGCGGTCAACAATGTCAGCCTCAAGATCCCGGTTGAGCGTCCTGGAATCATCGCGGTAGCCGGCGAGAGCGGCAGCGGCAAGACCACGCTCGCCCGACTGATGCTCGGCATTATTCCTCCCACTGAAGGGACGATCCACTTCAACGGCAAAGACGTTGCAGACCTTTCGCGGAAGGAGCGTCGCGAGTTCCGACGCGAAGTCCAGCCCATCATGCAAGATCCGTTCGAGGTCTATAACCCCTTCTACAAAGTCGACCATGTGTTGATGTCGCCGGTCACGAACTTCAGGCTGGCCGACAATAAACGCGCGGCTAGGGACCTAGTCGTCGAAGCACTCGACACTGTGGGACTGCGCCATCAAGAGACATTAGGAAGGTTTCCTCACCAGCTGAGCGGCGGCCAGAGGCAACGCATCATGGTGGCTCGCGCCATACTGCTCAAGCCGCGTGTCATCGTCGCCGATGAGCCTGTCTCGATGGTCGATGCCTCCCTCCGAGCTACCATACTCGGCAGCATCGATCTCCTCAATAAAGACCTCGGCATCGCCGTCGTCTACATCACCCACGATCTCACGACTGCGTTCCAGATCAGCGACAACATCGTCATCATGTACCAGGGCTCGGTGGTCGAAGCTGGACGGGTAGAGGATGTTATCCAACAGCCTAAGCATCCTTACACTCAGCTGCTCGTCGAGTCGATTCCCAGACCGGATCCCAAGGAGAGGTGGGGGAGTGAGATGGCATCGCAGGAGACCGGCCGAGATGTGATCGATCAGGGCTGCCGCTTCGCTCCCAGATGTCCCTATGTCATGGATCATTGCTGGGACGCTATGCCTCCGATGTACAAGACCGACGAGTATCGGGGAGCGAGCTGCTACCAGTACACAGACGAATCCAAGGAAAACGTCGAGCGAATATCCGACGTATTCTGGTCCAACTAGCGAGAGATGTCGCGGATCGTCTCGGGTGGTCCGGCAAGAGCGAAAAGCAGCACCGCCGTGCTGATCACGGTTGCCGCAATCCAAGGGGCGAAAGTGGAGATGCGGTCGTCCGATGACGCGTTGAGCCGATCGATCGCGAATCCACCGACTGCGAAGATCGCGCCGGCTATAAGTCCTCCCGGCACTGCGATAGCACCTTGGACGAAGAAGTCCTTGAATCCGATCAATACGGCGTCCAGCATGAAGGAAGGCATCTCGCCCAGCGTCATCCTCTTCTCTGCAACCGCGAGGAACACTCTGGTCATCGGAGACAATCCGCCCGTCACGAACGCTGTCGAGACTCCGAACCAAAGCCCCAATCCCAGCCAGATCAGCGGGTTCGCGGGCAAATGGGCTCGATCCCGCATATGGAATACCGCCCAGGGTAGCACCAACAGCGCGGCGGCGACTCCGCTTAGTGAGAAGAAGACCGCCGGCCAGAAATCTAGGTGGTAGGCATCTTCGTACCACGGTATCCGTGAGATGAGCTGAAGATGGACAGCTGCGACAGAGAGAGCACAACCCAGCAAAGTCGCACTCCATTTGAGCCGAAGCCTACGACTGACATCGTCCGCGGACGGTACGCGGACTCCTGATTGGGTTAGTTGATCGATTGTTTGTCGAACCTATGCGTCCGGGAACATCCGGAGAACTAGCCAGATCCGCCAGTGCCCACAAGCTCGATCTCGTCCGCTCGATGGCAGCTTACGAATCTGCCGTCCCCGGTCGGTCTGAGAGGCGGTGTCTCCACCTTGCATTGATCCGTCGCGAACGGGCACCGCGGATGGAAGTAGCAACCAGTCGGCGGGTCTGCCGGGTTGGCTACTTCTCCCTCTAATATTACTCTCTTGGTTCTATCGCGGGGATGATGCTTGGGCACCGCCCCCATCAGCGCAGCGGTGTAGGGATGTTTCGGAGTGCTGAAAAGCTCGTCGGGAGTGCCGATCTCAGCGACTCTGCCGACGTACATCACCACTACTCGGTCGGAGATCTGCTTCACCACGCTCAAATCATGTGACACGAAGAGATAGGTCAAACCTAGCTCGTCCTGCAGGTCCATCATCAGGTTGATCACCTGCGCCTGCACAGAGACATCGAGCCCGGACACAGGCTCGTCGGCCAGTATCAGTCTTGGGTTGATCGAGAGAGCGCGTGCGATTCCGATGCGTTGCCTCTGCCCGCCGCTGAAGGCATGGGGAAAGCGCCGAAGGTACTCTGGCCGCAATCCGACGAGCCGCAGTAGCTCCACCACTCGATCCTCGCGCTCAGACTTGGTTCCAACTTCGTGGACCAGGAGAGGCTCGCTGATGATCTCGAAGATGTTCATACGAGGGTTGAGCGAAGAGAACGGGTCTTGGAAGATCATCTGCATCTGGCGCCGATAGGGACGTAGCTCTGTCATGGACAGTTGAGCCAAATCTACCGTCTCGTCTCCATCAGCGTTGAACAAAATCTCACCTTGAGTTGGCTCGTAGGCACGGATGATGCACCTCGCCGTGGTGCTCTTTCCGCATCCGCTCTCACCCACCAAGGAAAGCGTCTCGCCTTCTCTGATCTCGAAGCTGATGTCGTCGACGGCACGGACTTCTCCTACAGTCCTCCTCAAGAAGCCGCGCTTTATCGGGAAAAACTTGCTGAGTCCATTGACCTCAAGAACATTCGTGGGCGCGCCACCATTGCCCAAGTCGTTTGTCTCTTCCATCTTCTATCCACCTTCTTCCGAATATAGGAAGCAACTGGCCTGGTGGTCTACGCCGACATCCGTCAGCATCGGCTCGTTCGCGTCGCACACGCCTTCCATGAAAGACGTGCACCTTGGATGGAACGAGCAACCTTGGGGACGGTTTTGTGGATGCGGGATCGATCCGGAGATCGTGGGAAGTCGGGACCGCGAATCTGTGTACATACTGGGTATCGATGATTGCAGAGCCCTCGAATACGGATGCATCGGGTCATCGAAGAAGCTCATCACGGAACCCGTTTCCACCACCTTGCCCAGGTACATGACAGTAACGTCGTCGGCGATCTCAGCTATCACGCCCAAGTCATGCGTGATGAAGATGATCGCCATGTTGTTCTCTTCCGCCAGGTGCTGAAGCAGATCCAGTATCTGAGCCTGGGTGGTGACGTCTAATGCCGTGGTCGGTTCATCGGCGATCAATACTCTTGGATTGGTGCAGAGAGCCATCGCGATCATCGCCCGTTGCAGTTGTCCGCCGCTGAAGCGGAAGGGATATTCAGACATCCGTTGGACCGGATTGGGAATCCCTACCCTCGTGAGCCAGTCGACGGCAACTTCGAAGCGCTCTTGCTTTTCCAGATTTGTATGGAGCCTTAGAGCTTCGTCTATCTGATTTCCGAAGGTGTGAAGCGAGCTGAACGAGGTTATTGGTTCTTGGAAGATCATCGAGATCTCCCCGCCCCGCATCGCCCGCATCTCTTCACTGTTCGCATCAATCGCCAAGAGATCGATCGCAGTCTCAGGGTCAGGAGTCGGGTTGTAGATGATCTCGCCTGCGATGATTCGTCCGGGCGCCTCGACGATCTGGAGTATCGACTTGGCGGTGATGCTCTTTCCGCATCCACTTTCGCCGACTATGCCCATCGTAGAGCCAGGCATCAATTCGAAGTCGACTCCATCTACGGCTCTAACAACACCCTCGTCAGTGAAGAAGTGCGTTGTGAGTTCTCGAACCGAGAGAATCGCTCCGGCATCAGTTTCCCCGCCGTTATTCCCGGCAGGTGCCGCGTCATCCTGGCGAAGGCCGGAATCCAGAGGGGCGGTGGATGCGGATTCTGTCGTTTCGGTAGTCATCAGATAACGGGGTGGGCATCAGTTGCCGTACGGGTCGGCGGCATCACGGATACCGTCGCCCATGAAGTTGAGGGACAGCACCAATACGACGACGAAAATCCCTGGGATCAACAGCCATGGTGCGAGTGCAACCGTCTGAAGATTTTGCGCGGTGAACAGCAGTGTGCCGTACGAAATTGCAGGCGGCAGCAGACCGAGTCCCAAGAAACTCAGTGTCGTCTCGCTGATGATCATGAAAGCGAGTGCGAGGGTGCTGGCGGCGATGATATGGCTGTAGAACGAAGGCAACATGTGCCGGAAGATGATGCGACGCTGGCTCGCCCCGGCAACGATCGCCGCTGTGACGAAGTCCTCCTGTCGCATTGCCAAGTAACGTCCGCGCACCACGCGCGCCAACTCAGTCCAAGCGAACAACGACACGACGATGGTGATGGCGAAGAATCTGCGCTCTACCGACCAGTCCGCCGGGAACGACGCCGCCAGTCCGAGGTAGAGCGGTACCGTGGGTATCGATCTAATGATTTCGATGGATCGCTGGATGACGTTGTCGACGAATCCGCCGTAGAACCCGGATGTGGCACCTAGCACGGTACCCATAATGAGGGAGATGACGATTCCGAGCAAGCCGATGAGCAGCGAAAGACGGGTTCCTAGCATCAAGCGCGAGTACAAGTCTCGTCCTTGTACGTCGGTACCAAGGATGAAGAGGGTATCCTCGGCAGTTATTTCCGGATCGTTGACACCAAGCAGGTGCCAGTCGAGTTTCAAGCCGAACAGTGAGTATTCGTAGCCTCTGCCGAACAGTCGGATGTCAACCTTTTGATCGCAGTCCGGCGCATACACCTTGCGCAGAAACTCATCTCTAGTGCCAACTAGCTTGCAGACGTGGAGGTCGGGTTTGACCCCGTCGAAGAAGCGCAACCACTGCGGCGGCGTATATTGTCGATCCGCGTCAATGTCTTCCGGATCGTTCGTTGCAAGGAAGTCGGCGAAAACGACGACAACGTAAAAGAGCACAACGATGACTGTCGCGACCATCGCGAGCCGATGTCTCTTGAAGCGGCGCCAAATCAGCTGGCGCTGCGACATGACCTCAATCCGACCCTCATCCGAGGTGTCCTCATCGATCGCGTCCGCCTCCGGCAATGCTCGAGATCCGGCAACCATCTTGCTAGTCATCTCCCAATCGGATCCTAGGGTCTAACCAGGCGAGGAGCAGATCGGATAAAAACGTGCCGATGATGGTTAACCAACCGGCTCCAAGTATGATCGCGCCCGACAGGTAGATGTCCTGTGCAAGTAGCGCTCGCAGAAAATCACGTCCCAAGGTGGGTAGGTCAAGCACCGTGGACAGCACGACGCTACCGGAAATGATGAACGGCAATATGTATGCCGTGAGGGAGATTACCGGATTTATCGCGTATCTAACCGGATACTTCATGATCAGCTGAAACTCGCTCACACCCTTCGCGCGCGCCGTGGTTACGTAAGGTTTTTTAAGCTCGTCCAGCAAGTTTGCGCGCATGATGCGGATGAGCGTCGCGGTTCCGGCGGTGCCTAAGATGATGACGGGCAAGACCAAGTGTTTCGCCAAGTCCCATGCTTTGCCAAAACTCCAAGCTGCCGTGAGATACTCCGCAGAAAAAAGGCCGGTTGCCAAAAAACCAGTCAGGTCAAACAGCAAGTAGGCAACTACTAGCGCTATCAGGAAGTCTGGAATGCCTAGGCCCAAAAAACCGAAGAACGTCGCAATGTAGTCGCCCGGTGAGTACTGCTTCACCGCTGAATAGATCCCTATAGGCACACCAACGATCCAGATAAATAAGACGGCTCCCAATGCCAAAAGTACCGTGTTCAAGAGATTCAGCTCAATCACCTCTCTGACGGGTTGAGTGAACTCGAATGAATAGCCCAAATTGCCTTGGAGAATATTGCCCATCCACTTCGCGTACTGGACGTATATTGGGGAGTTGAGACCGTAAAGTTCGCGCAGGCCCTCGGCCTCTTCCGCCAAAATCAAGTTGCCCGTCGCGAGCTGCGTGGCGATATAGGTCGTCACGAAGTCACCAGCCGGGAGATTGATGATCACGAACGAAATCACCGAAACCGCCCACATCGCGATGATGGCGTACAGCGTTCTCTGTATTAGGAACCGGAACATGGATGATCACGGGTGCTTCGCTAATGCCGCTATTCGGGACTAGGCGATTACTGCGGTATCCGCCCCAGCACTAGGCAGAGGCGGATACCTTGTTTCAGCGAACTTAGCCGCGTCCGCTAGGCGGGGGTTCGAACTACTGGCCTTCCATCGCGTTCGCGTCGTCGATCCACCACTGTTCAGGGTGTCCGTTTCCGGACGTCTGGTTGTGGTACGAGAACGGCAACGGGTTCGGGATGTTCTTCACGTTGTTCTTGATGATCGCGACGTAAGTCGGCTTGTTCATCACGGTCGTGATCGGGTTGACGTTTAAGCAGTTGAGCTCGACAACACGCTGAAGAATCTCCGCCGCGCGCTCTGGTCCAGCAGTGGATTGTGACTCGTCGAAAAGATCCATCTGCTCCTTGAGCAACGGGTTCGTCGGTTCGATACCACGCTCACCGCCGGATTGGTGCCAGTCGCCGTACAATCTTCCGGTGTTGCCGCCTCCGCCAACCGGAAGCAAGTGTTGCGGGGTAATAAGTGTGGTCGATCTTGGTGACGACTCCCAGTTCGTGGTCATCAGCTCGTTTAGCAGGGCTCGGTCACCGTGGAGCGAACGCTCTAGGGACTGAACCTCGGCGTGGATGCCGATGTTCACTGCCCACTGGCGGGCGATCATCTCGTTGATACCCGGGTAGTCTTCGAACGCTGCCACAACAGATGGCAACTGCATCGTCAATCGCTCGCCGCTCGGCATTAGACGGAAACCGTCCCCGTCTTTCTGGTCGAGACCAATGCTGTCCAAGATCGCGTTGGCTTCGTCCGCGTTGAAGCGAACGTACTTCTCACCGACGTACATGCCCGGGTTGTCCGGGTCATCGTAACCCTGGCACAAGCCTTCGATCGAGCCGACACCGAGGAAGAAGACCTCGTTGATCTGGTCGCGTTGGAGCCCCATAGACAGTGCCTTGCGGAACTCGACGTTCTGAAGAAAACTCTGAATCTCAGCATTGCCGTCCCACGACTCGTTGATGTAGATGTTGGCGATACCCGACTGGGGCTGGCGCCAGAACTGCACACGGTAACCGACTGACTCGGCGTTCTGGAGGAACAGCGGAAGCTTCGCAATGTTGATGTGGCGTCCCATCACCGTGTAGTTACCCGCTAGTGCGCTGAGGTTCAAGACCTCATTGTTCTGAGCGAGCGTAAGGTGTACGTTGTCGATGTACGGGAGCTGATTGCCCTCGGTGTCCACCGCAAAGTAATACGGGTTGCGCTCGAACGACCACACGTTGGTGGTGATGCTGCTAGTAAGCCGCCATGCGGTGAGCATCGGCGCATCAGTGTTCTGGTTCGTGTTGTTGCGTTGCAGGAAGTACGTGAACCAGTTGTCGTAACCGGCTTCCTCGGCCTTACGTTCAGCTTCTTCCAATCCAACAAAATCGGGGTGGAACTGCTCCAGATAATGGCGAGGTGCTATCAATCCGCCCCCGTTCTCACCACTGGTCGCTTGACCGTTGACGATGACTGAAGCCATGAGCGTCACGAAGATGCCATACGGTTCTTCGGAGGTTACCTTGAACGTCTGGTCGTCGATCTTCTCGAATTTGAGCAACTTCCCGCCGGGTTTCGTCCACGCCGGTGGGTTTGGTACCAGCTCTTCGTTGAGAAGTATCTTCTCATACCAGAACATGATGTCGTCTGTCGTGAGTGGTGCGCCGTCAGACCACTTGTGCCCCTTGCGAAGCGTGAACGTGAACTCAGTGGAGTCTTCGTTCTGAGTCCATGACTCGGCAATGTTTGGCTGTACGTTTAGCCCAGAAACGTCATAGAAGAGGAAATGGTCGTGGAGCGGACGCTCCATATTTTGACCGTCTGCGGGTCCGGTGAACCCTCGATACCAGGTACCGCCGTACTTGCCGATGCCGCTCGTGGGCTGCAAGACCAGTGGATTCTCTGGCAGGCGCTCCTCAACCGGAGGAAGCTCGCCAGCGGCTACGCGAGCTGCGAGTGTCGGTGCCTCTTTGAAGCTCGACGGCTTCGGGAACAGGTTGCCGTTCGCGTCGTAGATGGTCGGCCACTCGTTCTGGCCAGGTGGCGGGTCCTCAGTGATGAATGGAGATCGGATCGGCTCGGGAGTCGGCGTCACTTCCACCAGCACCTCCACCTGCTTCTCAACCTCGACCTCTTTCTCCACGACGACGGTCTGGACGACCGTCTCGCCGGCTACCTCGACCTCTTTCTCCACGACGACGGTCTGGACGACCGTCTCGCCGGCTACCTCGACCTCCCTCTCGACGACCACGGTCTGCACGACGGTCTCGCCAGCTACCTCGACTTCCCTCTCGACGACCACGGTCTGCACGACCGTCTCGCCAGCGACCTCGACCTCTTTCTCGACGACCACGGTCTGAATGACTGTTTCGCCAGCGACTTGGACTGGAACTTCAACGGTCTGAATAACCGTCTCGGTCCCGCCACAGGCGACCACGGCGACCACGGCCAACGATATCGATGCCAACAGCATGGCAACGAGCGATCGTGACATTGGGAGTGAACCCTTACTTTCCATTTAACTAACCTCGCATTCGTCTAAATAGCGATGTTCTTGCTAGCACATCAAATCGATGGCGCGCCAGCACAACTGCGTCACAAATATTAAGTTGGGATCAAGCCTCACGGATTATCCGAGGGCCTAAACGACACTCCATATATTCGTGAAATACAGTTGCACCATAATTCAATACAGTGAAAGTGTCAAATTTCACAACCTGCTTCGGACCGCACTTTAGCTACGCCGCACTTTAGCTACGCCTTGAATTTAGTAAGTGGACAGTCTCGACTCTTTAGGCGCGTAGGGTGATATATTGCGTCTTGAGTGTCAATCTGATCCTAGGCGCTGGTAGCGGGAGTACACTGACCGTCTCCTCAAGGCATCCAAGCGATCATGTTGAACCCGACGCTACCGCGTCAAGCACGCATCTGGAGTTAAGACGCAATGCTCAGTCATATCTACCCCAAACGCCCCTTAGTCCTGTTCGCGACTGTATTTGCCGCTGCGCTGCCTCTGATATTTGCCGCCTGCGGCGATGACGAGGAACCCACATCGACTCCTCCTCCCGCCACATCCGCTCCGGCGCAAGCTCCAACGGCGGCCGCGGCACCAGAGCCGACCGAGGCGCCTCCGCCGCCATCTGACGGCAAACGCGGCGGCTCGATCATTCGCGGCGTCTCCGTCACATTGCGAGCTTGGGACTACAACACGGAGCCAGTATGGTTCGCCCCGCAGAGCCTGCAACGTCATTACAGCAACCTTGTGAAGTTCTCAGCCAGCGACGGCACGACGATCGAGCCTGATCTGGCAAGCAGCTGGAGCATCGGCTCCGATGCCAAGAGCATTACCTTTACCATCCGTGAGGGCATCAAGTGGCACGATGGGCAAGACCTCTCTTTGGAGGACATCAAGTGGACTTTCGACCGCGCGAAGTCGCCGCCAGAAGGCGAGGCCTATCCTCGGATAACTGCGTTGAAGACGATCACTGATATATCGATCGCGGGCGACGAGGTGATAATCGAGTACGAAAACACTAACGCCGACTTCATCCAGAACTTCGCAGGTGCATGGGGCATAGTGCTAGCACCCCATGTGATGGAGCAGGAAGGCGGGATGAACGGGCCCGACCGCGTTGTGGGAACAGGTCCCTTCATCATCGAAGAGGCTGAGATGGAGGAGTTTGTCAGGTCTCGTCGTAATCCCGATTACTTCCTCGAGGCGCCGGACGGCGATCCGTACCCCTATCTAGACGGAGTGACAAGTGTCGCTCTATCTGATGTAGAGGCGCGGATCTCTGCCATCCAGACGGGCCGTGTCGATATCGCCAGCTTCGATCCGGCAGAGTTCGCGCCTGCGGTAGGAGCGCTTGAAGGGATGGGCGATGCAGTGAGGATGGAGGTCTCGCCTCTCGCCGGGGTCAACTACTTGAGCATGAACGCCAAAGCTCCGCCGTTTGACGACTTGAAGGCCAGACGCGCCGCCTATCTTCTGTTCGATCGTTTGAGAATGCAGCAGCTAGAGCAGCTACCAACCGGCGAATTCGCATCAGTCCCGACCGGCTTCCTAGGCACGATCGACCCGTTCATAGACGATATCCCTGACATCTGGGAAGTTAGCAAGGACACGCGCGCCGAAGCGTTGGCAGAGGGTCAGGCGCTTGCCGAAGAGGTCGGGTTGACGGGGTTCACGCTGCTTTCGGGCACGAGATCGTTTTTCCAAGAACTGGCGCAGCTGGCGGCCCAGGTCTACGCCGATGCCGGTTGGGAGGTGGAGATCGAGGTCTTGGACGGCCCCGCGATGGCGGAAAGGACCTCGTCTGCCAACTTCGAGATGACGATGAGCACGCCGAACGTGGTGCTTCCGAGCGTGAGTGCGTTTCTGCTTGAACAGTACTTGCCCGGCGGCCGCGAACCTAACGTAGCTGCAGAGCCTGATGAGATCCCTGAACTATTGAACAGGTTGCAGGCGTCCACAGATCGTGCGGCGCAGGGCGAAATCGTTAAGGAGCTTCAGAAGGTTATGCGGGAAGATTGGATCCCCGTGGTGCCGATGGGCAAACAGCGAGGCTCGGTAGAGATCATTGCCAACTATGTTCAGGATCGCCCGGGGGCTCTCGGTCAGTGGTTCAATCTGCACACCTGGACTGATGTTTGGATCACGGACGAGTCGCCTAGAAAATCTGAGTGAGCCGGCAAATAAATCGTGATCGTTCGATGTTGCGTGACGGTCAATTGATCTAGAGAGACGCCATTTGAGCAGGTTTCGAGCAGTTGAGAAACTACATCATCCGAAGGACTCTGCTGCTAGTCCCAAATCTGTTCATATTGGCGACTCTCACATTCTTCTTGGCTAGGGTTCTGCCCGGCGACGTGGCGCTGGGCTTGATGAGCGAAGACGGCAACATCATCGACGTTGCCGCAGTTGAGACGATTCGAGAGCGTCTGGGTTTGAACGACCCGTTACCCGTTCAGTACGCGCGCTGGATGGTTGCCCTCTTACGCGGCGACTTAGGCTCATCCGACGTAAGCGGCGAGTCTGTGGCTTCCGTCGTCGCGCACACCGCCGAGATCACCTTCCTTCTGGCGTTCTTTTCGGTGCTCATCGGAATCTCGCTCGCGATGCCGCTCGGCGTCGTCTCGGCGATGACGCGAGGACGATGGCCCGATCAGTCCATCCGAGCCGTCTCTGCGATCGCGCTGGCACTCCCAAACTTCTGGCTCGGAATACTGATCTTGATGTTGATGGTCAACTACTTTAGCTGGAGCCCGCCGATTTTCCAGCAGACCTTCTTGGAGGCGCCGGTGGCACAGATGCAGAGGCTCATCATCCCGTCAATCGCGATCGGCACGTTTTTCGCCGCCGTCGCGACCCGTCTAACCCGGTCTACGATGCTCGAAGTGCTCAACCAGGACTACATTCGCACGGCACGGGCAAAGGGACTGCTTCCACGACGAGTCATATTGCGCCACGCGATACCCAACGCAGTCCTGCCGGTACTGACCCTCTCGGCGCTCTTGTTCGCGGGGCTTCTGAACGGCGCCGTCGTGCTGGAGCGCATATTCGCACTGCCCGGCATGGGAGTCGAGATCATCCAAGCCACGAGCACGCGCGACTTCGAGTTGCTCCAAGGCCTCGTGCTCGTGCTCGGGACTTTCGTGATGATCTGGATGCTGGTGATCGACCTTTTATACGTGGTTCTCGACAAAAGAATCCAACTCGAGTAATCCGATCGCTCATGCAAGAACACGCTCAAATCTCGAGTACGGTCGAGGATCGACCCGCCGCCGAACGCCTAGCCCGCCGGGGCCGGGTCCTGAAGCTTGTCAAGAAGTATCCGACCGGGACGCTGGGAGTCGTCATTCTCCTTTTTGTGGTGTTCTTCACTCTATCCGCCGGCATTTTGACTCCTTACGAATACGATCGCACTCTCACCACGAAGGCCGCGCCTCCCATGTCGAGGGGCTTCGAGGGCGAGCTATTGGTGCTCGGTGGCGATGAACTGGGGCGCGATATTCTCACTCGGCTTCAGCACGCGGGACGCACTTCGGTCGTCATTGGCCTCGCGGCGCCACTGCTGGGCGTGACCCTGGGAACACTCATCGGCATCATCAGCGCGTATAGAGGCGGCATCGTCGATTTACTGGTCCAAAGGCTGATCGATGTCCTCATCTCTCTCCCGGGACTTGTGCTGGCAATGGCAGTCACTCTCGCCTTGGGTTTTTCGACTTGGGCGGTCATCATCGCATTGGCTCTAAACATCATCGGCGGCACTTCGCGAATCGTGCGCTCCCACGTGCTGACACAGTCGCGGCTCGAATACGTTGAAGCCGCGCGGGCGTTGGGCTCATCCGACACGCGTGTCATCCTCAGGCATCTTCTGCCCAATTCGATGCCCGTCTCCTTAGTGCTTTTCACCGTAGGCGTGGGCACCGCAATCACAGCCGAAGCGGGATTGAGCTTCTTGGGGCTGGGAGTTCAGCCACCCACTCCCAGCTGGGGCAACATGCTCACTTTTGCACAGCAGTGGTTCCGATTCGGGGCACATATCGCAATCATCCCCGGCCTCACAATAGCTATCGTTGTATTCGCCATCAACCTGATCGGAGATTCCCTGAGGGATATCCTCGACCCGCGCCTCAGGGGCAGAGGATGATCCGAGCAGCTTGAGATTCTTATACGTAAACTCATCAACGCCGAGACTTCCACACCAGCAGAGATACCTATGCCTGAACAGACGAAACCCGATTCCAAACTTCCCAACGTCATATTCATCGTCGCCGACCAGCTCAAAGCAACCGCTCTTCGGATGTACTCGGAGATCGGCATCGAAACTCCCTCGCTCGAAAGACTCGCTGCCGAGGGCGTAACTTATCGGAACGCCTTCACTCCGCATCCCCTGTGCGTTCCTGCCCGAGTGTCAATGATGACCGGACGCTATGCCCACTCGACAGGCTGCCGTCGAAACGAAACACTTATGCCAGAGGGTGAGTTGCACGCTTTTCGGATCTGGAAGGAACTCGGTTACACGACGGGCTTGATCGGCAAGAACCACTGTTTCATCGAACAAGGGGACCTTGATCTTCTAGACGTGCGATGCGAAATGACCCACTCAGGCATGCCCCGCATCGACTACAAAGGCGACATTCCCGGCACAACAGGAATGGAATGGGTGGTCCCAGAGGAAGTCATTATCGAGTCTCACTCAACGCGCAACAACATGCCCAGGCAGAGCCCTTCGTTTTCCTACGCTGTCACAGATCATCCGCTGGAAGGATATTCATCCAATGCACTCGCGATCCAGTCCCGCGAATTCATGAATCGGTTTGGAGCGGTCGGAGAGGACTCTGACCGTCCGCCATTCGCTCTGTTCGTCTCGCTCCCGGATCCTCACACGCCGCTCGAAGCGCCGAGGAAATACGCTGAAATGATTCCTCCGGACAGCGTCGCAATGCCGCCGCAGAGAGCCGGCGAATTCTCCGATCCCTCGACTCCGGTTCGCAATCGACAGCTTTACGAGATGCTCGGATTGGATGATGACGATCCGAACGATATCAAGGCAGCGATGGCGGTCTACTTGGCGATGACCAGATTCTTGGACGACGGTGTCGGACAGATACTCGACTACCTAGACGCGAGTGGATTGAGAGAAAACACGATCGTCACTTTCACGGCGGATCACGGCGATTTCGTCGGCGAGCACAATATGCTGGGCAAGGGCGGCGTTTTCTACGACGCGCTGGTGAGAGTGCCGATGATAGTTTCGTGGCCCGAGGGTGGAGTGCCTTGCGGCGTAACCGACGAATCGATGACCAACACGATCGATCTCCTGCCCACGATCCTGCAGCTTTCAGGTGTGGCTGACTTTGAAGACCACGAGCCGATGGAAGAAGATGCCGAAATTCCCATGCCCGGACCTAGGATAAAGATCGACACCGCTTCTAAGTGGATCAGCTCAGAGATGCTACGCAGAATTCAAGGGAAGCCTCTGCCGACCGCGACCGGAGCGGCACCTCGATCGGCCGCGTTTTCAGAGTACGGCACCGGCGGGCCGCCGCTGACAGATGAGACTTTGAACCGATTGAAGTCGCAGGGCATGGCCGGCACTGAACTCATTATGAACACTCTCTGGCAACGCGAAGCAGAAGGCAGACGCCGAATGGTTCGCACCAGATGCTGGAAGTATGTAACCGACCCCGACGAACACGAAAAATTCGGCAAAAGCGCGTCTGGAGCATCGTACGGGGATGAACTGTACGATCTCGTGCGAGATCCGTGGGAACTGACAAATGTCGCTCATCGACCGGAGAATCTCGCAGTGATGTCGGAGATGCGGGCCCTGTTGCTCGATTGGGCGACTGAGACAGAGAACTACCGCCCTGTACCCCTGCCTGCAACATATGGCCGTCGCCCCTACTTGGGCTGACGCAAACTCATAGCCGCTGGAACGTTATGGCTCTACTCGAGGTAAACAACCTCAAGACCTACTTCTATACCGATGAAACCGTCATCAAAGCGGTTGACGGCATCAGCTATGACGTGGAAGAAGGTGAAACGGTCGCGCTTGTGGGCGAGAGTGGTTGCGGGAAGTCCGTCAGCTCGTTGAGCATCCTACAGCTGGTACCATCCCCTCCCGGAAGAATCGTGGGAGGAGAAGTCAGATTCGACAGCAGTGATCTGCTACAACTATCGGCGGATGAGATGCGACGCATAAGAAGCCGACGCATCGCCATGATCTTCCAAGAGCCGATGTCTTCGCTGAACCCCGTCATGAACATCGGTACGCAACTCACTGAGGGCATGTCGGCACAGTTGAACCTGACCAAGGTGCAGGCAAACTCGAGAGCCCTCGAACTGCTCGATATCGTAGGCATCTCAAATCCTGAGGGACGTCTTAATCAGTTTCCTCACGAGTTCAGCGGCGGCATGAGGCAACGGGTCATGATTGCAATCGCGCTTAGCTGCGAACCACAGTTGATCATCGCCGACGAACCGACAACAGCGCTTGATGTCACGATTCAGGCGCAGATTCTCGACTTGATGCGTGATCTAACGCGTGATCGAGGCATGGCGTTGCTGCTCATCACACACAACCTTGGAGTCGTAGCGCGCTACGCCAGCCGCATAAACATCATGTACGCCGGCAGGATCGTGGAAAAGGGCAGTGCATTGAGTATCTTCGAGCAACCATCACACCCGTACACCACCGGCCTCCTAAACTCCATACCGCGCCTCGACCGTGACAAAGATGAGCGGCTCGAGCCGATCCCCGGGCAGCCACCCGACTTGGCGCGTCTGCCGCAAGGTTGCCACTTCAACCCAAGGTGCAGGTATGCCGTTGAAAAATGCTTCGAAGAGTACCCGGATTCGGTTGAAGTGAACGATAGCCACGAATCTGTTTGCTGGTTAGCCCACGAGCTCAGTGGTGAGTCGGTAGCGATAGCGAACTAAATATGAAAGCCGATTCAACCCAGAGCGACGGATCAGAGCCGACCGAGGGTGCCGGCACCTCTTTCATCCGAGTCGAAGGCCTGAGCGTAGAATTCCCTCTCTCAACCGGAGCGATCTTCACTCGGAAACGTGCCTCTATCAAAGCAGTCAACGATGTCGCGTTCGAGATACTCAAAGGCGAGTGTCTCGGCCTGGTAGGAGAGAGCGGAAGCGGAAAGACCACTCTGGGAAGGGCAGTTCTCCAGCTCCAAAAGGCGACCAGAGGAACTGTCACTCTAGACGGCGAGGTTATCAGCGGACTCAAAGGACGTCGTCTCCAACGCGTCCGACGCCGAGCTCAAATCATCTTCCAAGACCCATACGGGTCGTTAGACCCGCGCATGTCGGTGGGAAGCATCGTCGGGGAAGGCATCGCGATACACAAACAGACGAAATCTCGAGCCGAATACCGCGAAAGAGTCGCCTCGCTGCTCGAGATGGTCGGCCTCAACCCCCACATGGCACGACGATATCCGCACGAATTCAGCGGAGGCCAGAGGCAGCGTATCGGAATCGCACGCGCACTCGCCGTCGCTCCGGATTTTTTGGTCTGCGACGAACCGGTATCTGCCTTAGACGTCTCCATCCAAGCACAGATCCTGGCCCTGCTAGAGGACCTTCAAGACCGACTCGGCCTTACTTATCTCTTCGTCGCGCATGATCTGGCGGTGGTTCGACACATCAGCGACCGAGTAGCGGTGATGTACCTGGGTAAACTCGTCGAGATCGCCCCCAGCCAAGACCTCTATAAGCGGCCGCTTCATCCCTACACCTACGCGCTGATATCAGGAATACCCATCCCCGACCCGAGACGAGAGGCTGCTAGAGAGCGAGTGGTACTTGAAGGTGAAGTCGCCAATCCTGCCGATCCGCCCGATGGCTGTCACTTCCACCCCCGATGCCCCTTCGCAATCGAACAGTGCGCCAAGGAAGTTCCCCAGCTGCGAGAGATATCGTCGGGCCGTTTCGTCAGTTGCCACCGCGCTGAAGAGCTCGAGCTGATAGGGGCGTAGGACATCCAGCCCTAAGGGCCGTCAGCGCGACTCCGACCCGTTCCTGCTGATCTCGAGCAGTCTTCCCGCCTATTCGCGGGCCCGAAGCAATTCATTACCTTATTGGTATTTATTACTCTTTTGGTATAGAATTCCTAATCGCCGTGCGACATATGGCTTGGAACGCGTAGCAAGGCATCTTGCCGAGTCGTTCGAAATCCCGTCAAGCATGGATGTACATACATCGAAGGAGAATGAGATGTCAATAACTCGTAGCATTGTGGCATTCGCGGTTCTGGTCGCGATGATTGCGACAACGATCGGCTGCACCGAAGAGGAAGTCGATAAGAGCGAGGTGGTTGCCAACTATGCCGATGGGGTGCACGCTCTATACGGCAAGAGTCTCGACTCGGCGATCCAGATGGATCAGGCTATTGATGCCTTCTTGGCGGATCCCTCCGCACACTCGCTCGAAGCCGCAAAGCGCGCGTGGCTGAGAGCTCGCGATGACTACGGCCCCACAGAGGCTTTTAGATTCTACGGCGGCCCCATCGATAACGAGGAGAACGGCCCCGAGGGACTGATCAACGCTTGGCCACTCGACGAGGCATACATCGATTACGTCGAAGGCTCTTCCGATGCCGGCATCATCAACATGGTGTCCGAGTATCCTGAGATCAACGCCGAACTCCTTACCTCACTCAACGAGGTTGGAGGCGAGGAGAATGTCTCCACCGGCTGGCACGCTATAGAGTTCCTGCTCTGGGGACAGGACCTTAACGCCGACGGACCGGGCGCGCGGCCAGTTGAGGACTATATCAGTGCCGACAATGCCGATAGGCGCGGACGGTATCTAGCCACCACGTCGGACTTGCTGGTATCTCACCTGCGATCCCTTGTGGACGCTTGGCAGCCAGGCAGGAGCGACAACTACCGCGCCGATTTCCTCGGGTTGGACGAGGACGAGGCTCTGACTCACATCATCACCGGGATCGGCGAGCTCAGCAGGGGCGAGCTGGCAGGCGAGAGGATGACGGTCGCCTATGAGGAGCGTTCTCAGGAAGACGAGCACTCCTGCTTCTCCGATAACACCACCGCCGACATCGTTGGCAATGCTAGGGGCATTCAGATGGTTCTGCTGGGAGACTACGGAAGTGTCTCCGGGCCTGGCGTGATCGATCTGATCGAAAACGAAGATGCCGAGCTGGCCGACACCCTGCGGGAACAGGTCGCCAGAAGCGTGGACTACGCTTCCGAGATCCCGTCGCCCTTCGATAGCCACCTCACAGACACGGTTGCCGACAGCTCGCCGGGACGATCCTCCGTGTTGCGGACTATCGAGGCACTGGAGGCTCAGACCGATACCATCGTCTCCGCGGCGACTGCCATTGGAATCACAATCAGCGTGAGCTGATCCTTGCTTTAGATACGGCACTGTCCGCTGCCCCGCGGGATCCCGCGGGGCAGCGGACAGATCGCTTTCAACCATGATGGACGTTCGTCGGGAGAAGCTTAGCGCGATAGCCGTGGCGGCGGTATATATGGTGTTCATGTCTGCCGCTCTTGCCGCCTGCGGATTCTTCGCTGACGATGAAGGTGAGGAGCTGCTCAATGAGCGACTGGGCGGCGAGACGACAGCTTTCACAAGCAATCGGAACGCTTTCAGCTTCTCAGCGCGCAATCTCACCAACGATGAGCGTCGAACTTTCGAGGTAGGCGACAGCTTCTTCGAGCAGAATTGGGTCACGGCTCCAGCTTCCACTGACGCTCGAGATGGGTTGGGACCCACCTTCAACGCGCAGTCATGCTCGTCATGCCACGTTCTCGACGGCAGGGCTAAGCCGCCTGATAACGACGACGACCCCGAGCGGGGCCTTCTGTTGCGCATCAGCGTGCCGGGGATCAACGAACACGGTGCTCCATTGGGCGACCCCGTGTACGGCAATCAGATTCAGGATCGTTCTATCATCGGAGTTCCGCACGAGGCA
Source organism: Dehalococcoidia bacterium (assembly GCA_965214735.1). GTDB lineage: Bacteria > Chloroflexota > Dehalococcoidia > Lucifugimonadales > Lucifugimonadaceae > Bin127. The sequence goes on from OZ243977.1 coordinate 634,997, forward strand.
CTCATCTCCATCGCCTACGAGGAGATCGAAGGCACCTTCCGCGATGGCGAACCCTACACTCTGCTAGATCCTGCTTACTCCATCGTCGAGTTGGCATTCGGCGAGCACGCGAAAGACCTTATGACATCGCCTCGTATCGCTCCTGCTGTGATCGGCATGGGTCTGCTGGAGGCGATCGATGAGGCTCACATCTTGGCACTTGCCGATCCGGACGATGCGGATGGCGACGGCATCTCCGGGCGCGCCAACATGGTCTGGGACATCAAGAAGCAAGAGACGGTGTTGGGCAGGTTCGGTTGGAAGGCGAACGAGCCGACTGTGGAGCAGCAGGCGGCAGGTGCTTTCTTGGGCGATATCGGCATCACTACGCAGATCAATCCGTTGGAAAATTGCCCTGATATCCAGACCGAGTGCGCCTCTGCTCCCAATGGGGGGCTCCCGAGGCTCCGACGGAGCGGCTCGAGAAGGTGGCGTTCTACGTCCAGACTATAGCCGTGCCGGCGATGCGCAACATCGACGACCCTCAGGTCAGGCGCGGCGCTCAGGTATTTCTCGCAACGGGATGCGCTGAGTGCCACCACCCCTCGTACCAGACCGGCGAGCACGAGGTGGCAGCTCTCTCGAACCAAACGATATTTCCCTTCACCGATCTACTGCTACACGATATGGGAGAGGGCTTGGCAGACGGCAGGCCGGACTTCTTGGCAGACGGCAGAGAGTGGCGCACGCCTCCGCTGTGGGGCATCGGGCTGGTTAAGACCGTCAACGGGCACACTAGGTTCCTGCATGACGGCAGGGCACGCAATCTCGTTGAAGCGATCCTCTGGCACGGTGGAGAGGCGGAGAGTTCCAAGGACACCTTCAAACAGCTCTCGAAAGAGGATCGCGAGGCGCTGATCGCATTCCTCCGCTCGCTATGACCTTCAAGCAGAAAACGTCTGGCCTGAATGTTGCAGTGTTGGCAACGATCGCGATGGTCGCATTCGCGTCCAGTTGCGGCGGCGGAGCCTCCGTATCCAGATCCGAAGTGGTCATCGACTTGTCGGAGCGAGTCATAATTCCCGTCTACACGTCTTCGAGCGAAGCACTGGCTGATCTGGATGTATCAGTCAGAGCCTTGTGCGATCGGAAAGACGTTGCCAGTCTCGACCGCGCTAGAGAGTCATGGCTTGGTGCCAGAGCGGGATGGCTAAGCACACTGCCCGCCAGCTTCGGCCCTTCTATGGATCGCAAGTCTAGGTCATTCATCGACTGGTGGCCAGTCGAACCCGAGCGGATAGAGAACACTCTCGCTACCCGAGACACCATCACTGCCGAGCACGTCCGCGAGTTTCTTTCTGCCACTCAGAGGGGGCTAGGCGCGCTGGAGACGATGCTATTCGCACCTGACGATGAGATTTTGAAGAGGATCACCGACGAGGCGATAGCGTGTGAGTATATGCGGTCAGTCTCACAAGTGGCGGCGGCGGAGGCGGCGGGAACGCTAGCCGAATGGGTAGGCAGCCTCGACATTCCTGATGATGGATTCGCCGGCTTCTACTCCGGCACTGCTTCGAGTGCCATGGTATCGCTGGCTGCTGTTTCTGAGACAGTACGCACATCGATATTCCTGATCCGTTCAATGTCCGATATGCAGCTGGGTGCCGGATTAGGCGCGAACGACGGTAGTCCCGAGATCACCGCGATCCGAGAGGGTGCCGCGGGCAACGGAGCGGCGGATATCAGAAGCCAACTGCTCAGCATGGAGACGATCTATGTAGGTGCTCCTGCCAAGGGCGAAGACGAAGAGATGCTAGGGATAGGCGCGCTGGTGAGAGGCATCTCGAAAGAGGCTGACGAGAGAGTGAAGGAAAGATTCAAGGTCGCCATCGATGCGACTTACGCGGTGCAGGGCTCACTCGTCGCAGCGATCGGTGAGGAGAATCCCGAAGCCGCGGCTCTTTACGAGGCGCTGAAGGAACTGCAACGCACTCTGAACACCGACGTGGTAAGCCTGCTGGGAATCTCCGTGGGTTTCGCCGATACCGACGGCGATGGCGGCTGAGCGCAGCAGGCGATTCAGATGATGTGAGCGCGCGACGGGGTGCTGCTAAATATCCATTCAGTAGAGGGGCGGCAGGATCCAAGGCTTGGGAGTAATGCTACGGCGGGCCGCCGCCAGATCCACATCCGGATCGACGAGTCGAGCGTTGGCTCTGCCATTGAAGCTGACGTAGGCATCTGCCATCACTCGCACCTCCCCATTAACGCGTCTCCTGTAATCGTCTGCGATGCGGTGCGCGAGCTGGAGAATCATGTCGGGGTCGATCGCCATGCGTTGCGCCTGCAGAGGTGTCAGATACTGCGTCGGCTCCACTAGCCAAGTTTCTCCACTCTCTTCCGATACCACTCTGTAGTTGACGAAACCGATCTTCTCGGACAGCATCATCCGCCATGAGAAGCGGTAGCCTTCCTCGGTCCACTGCACGTTGCCGGGATAGAGCCAGTGTCGGAACGGCATTGCGATCTCGAATAGCGCCAGCCCCAGTAGCGATGCCACCGCCAATCGACGAGTCCACGAACCTGATACTCGCGACGTGTTCCGGTGTGGTGTTTCTGACACCTGCTCAACTGCTTCTGTCGCTTGGCAACTCTGCTTGCCGTTGAGGATGCTGGTGTAGAGGGCTCGCGCATTGTGCGCGAAAGATTCCGGCCAAACAGGACTGAAGAAGATGAGCATCGATGCCATCATCAGCCATGGGAACATCCCTAGCGCGGGGAAGAGCTGCCAAGTAGCCAGATGGAATCCCAGCAGCACGCAATAAGCGACGAGTCTGGTGCTACGCACGAGGCAGAACCATACTATCGAGAGATCGAAGATGCATCCCGCCCAGCTCATGGCATATGCGGCCCAAGCCTGCTGGAACAGCTGTCCGAGTATCGGGTAGTCGCCATGCTGGAAGAGCCAGATCCTCATCGGCATGGCATCAAAAAGCCAGTCTGCGTTTAGCTTGGCGACCCCTCCGAAGAAGTAGACCACGCTCAGTTGGGCTCTGAGTGCCCAAAGAGTCCATACAGGGACGGTCGGTGGGCGATGTGTCGATGCTCTGTTGAGCCGAGCATCGACAGACCAGGCTCTGTTCAGCGGCATGAAGACCATGAGCACAGAGGTGAGAGTCAGCCAATAGTAGTGGTTGAGGTAGTTTGTGGCATCGAGCAGCTCTATGTAGAGAAAGCCCAGCGCGAATGCCGTGATGCAGAACCGGTAGAGAAATCCGGCAGATACGCCGAGCGCGAGGATCGCAAGCATCGCGAAGAGACCGTGCATCCCCCATCCGGGAAGAGGGTGGACCCACTCAAAACCGATGTACTTGAAGTGGAACGTCGGCTCCACGTAGAGCGCGTCGATCCAATCGTTGAGGAAGAAACGAGCCATCGCCACGAAACCCAGCAACCCGAAGGTGATCCGAAACACGGCGGCAGAAGAAGCGCTGACCGGGCGCGGCCCGGATGCAGCGACGCGATCCAGAAGACTGCCTATCTTCATCGCCTGATGAGACCACCTTCCCCTCTTATCCTCATTTGCCTTTCTCTGAACGCTAACAGGGAGAGAGATATAATTATTACCTGAATCATCAGGATATCGAGTGATCTTCCCTGAGGACACCACTGATCTACAGACATGCAACTTTTAGGAGCTGCCATACTATGAATCGCTTATCGCCGTTGGTTCTAGCCATCGTCATCGCACTAGCAACAGTTAGCGCCTGTTCTAGCGAACCAGAACCAACGGCAGTTCCACCCACTTCAATCACCACTTCTGTTCCCCCTACTTCAACTCCAGAACCTCCGACATCCACCGCTGTTCCTCCTACTTCAACTCCAGAACCTCCGACATCCACCGCTGTTCCTCCTACTTCAACTCCGGAGCCTCCGACAGCCACACTGATACCTACTGAGACGCCTCCATCCGTAAAAGTCTTGACCGATCTGATCGGGCGGACTGTAGAGATTCCTGAGGTTCCGTCTCGGATCGTCTCGATAAGCCCCACCTCTACTGAGACGCTGTACTTGGTGGGTGGCGTGGCTATCGCGCGCGATACATCGTCAACATTCCCTACAGAGGTGGAGGAATTGCCGGTGCTAGGCGGAGCGTACGCTCCTAACATGGAGGCGATTGCAGCTCAAGCCCCGGATCTCATATTGATAGAGGCTCTTACCCAGGTTCACCTAGTTGAAGCCTTGGAAGGATTTGGAGCGACGGTTGTGGCATTGCGCGCCGCGTCGGTAGAAGACGTTGTTGCAAGCATTCAATTGGTTGGGAAGATTATCGAAAGAGAGGAGCAAGCTTCTGAAGCGGTAAGTCGAATCACATCTGATATAGAAGAGGCAGCTACGGGCACGGCGAAAGATCTGAGGGTGCTGGTTCTGATTTCAGATGCCAACCGATTGCTTTACGTCGCTAAACCCGATTCTTATCCGGGCGCGGTTGTCGCCGCTGTGGGCATGTCGAATCTGGCGGTCGATATCCCGTCTGCTGGATCGTTGCCCGGCTTCACGAGGGTATCCGCTGAAGAGGTGATCGCCTTAGATCCGGACATCATATTCACGATCAGTCCGGCTCCGCCGCCGGCACCGTCTCTATCTTCGGTGTTTGGAATCATTCCCGGCTTTTCAACGCTGACCGCGTACAAGTCCGGGCATGTCTATGAGATTGACCCGATCCTGTTCCTACGAGCACAAGGTCCGCGCATAAGCGAAGCTGTGGCACAGCTTTCGGAACTCGTCGAAGGCGTTGAGTGATCGGTGCGTTTCGCAGCTGTTTTGTCGGCCACGGTAGCCATTATCGTGGCAGGCTGCGCGATCGGCATCTTGTTCGGCGCGGCACGAATCGAGCCAGAACGTCTACTGGATGCGCTGTTCACGGGCGGGAGAGACCCCGTCGCCAACGTAGTGCTTCGTGAATTGCGATTGCCGAGGGCGGTAGCGGCGCTGCTTGCGGGAGCGTCTTTAGGATTGGCTGGAGCGTTGTTGCAGAGCGCGACGCGCAACCCGCTTGGCGACCCCTACATATTCGGTCTCGGCAATGGCGCGGTGGTGACTCAGTCTCTATCTTTGGCCGGAATACTCACACTTAGCAGCTGGGGATTGGCATCCATTTCAGTAGCAGGTTCGCTTTTGATCGGCTGTTTGCTCTATATGTTCACCTTGCGTGAAGACTTGAGCGCTTCTAGGTTCGCTCTCGTCGGAGTTTCAATCGGGGCACTGATGCTTGCGGTAGCTACAGGCATATTGACATACGCCCAAGTTTTCACGCAACAGTCGCTCGCGCTGCTAACTGGAAGTGTAGCTAACCGAGGATGGTCCGATTTGACAGCCGTGCTGCCGTATCTTGGGTTGGGAATTGTGTTGGTAGTGTTGATCGGCGGTAGGATAAATGTGCTGGCGCTCGGAGATCGCCTTGCCGCCCAGCTCGGAGCTAATCCCAAGCAGACGCAGCTGATCGCTATAGTTGCGGCAAGCGTCTTGTCGGGGGTCGGCGTTTCAATCGCCGGGGTGGTCGGCTTCGTAGGGCTGCTCGCTCCCCATGTTGCTCGGCTGCTCGTCGGAAATGATGTCAGAAAGGTGTTGGCCCTATCCCTCCCGATCGGAGCGGCGGTTCTTCTATACGCCGATCAGGTTGCACGATTGGCTCTTATGCCGAGCGAGTTGCCGGCAGGACTGGTGACGACTGTGTTGGGGGCGCCACTAATGATCTGGGTCGCGCGCAAGGTATTGTGACGAGCAAGAGTTTTCTGCTGGGCGAAATGTGAAAATTGACGGCTAGACAACCCATGGCGAAACGGCGCGCCAACGACGCTCGAATGAGCATATCCATCGAGGGTGTTTCGTTCTCTTTCGGGCAGGACACGATTTTCAAGGACTTGTCGCTGTCCATCGAGCTCGGACAGTTTTGCTGTCTGTTGGGCAGCAACGGGAGCGGAAAATCCACCCTCTTGCGGCTCATCGCGGGTGAATTGACACCTGATGGTGGAAGTATCCACGTGCGGCGCGACGATCCGCGGGACACCGTTTCCAACATGGTCTCATCCGTGACCTACTTGCCTCATGATGTCAAACACCCACCCTATCTGACAGTTCGTGAGACAGTCTCCATGGCGCGCTTCCGGCCTGGCAAGGGCTTGAATTGGCGTCTAGGATCTGAAGACCTTCATGTGGTTGATGAGTGCATCGCCATCTGTGGGGCTGAAGGATTCGCAGAGCGATCGTTCAGGCAGTTATCCGGAGGAGAAAGAAGACGTGCTTGGCTGGCATTCTGTTTAGCGCAAGGACGCGAGTTTCTGCTGCTCGACGAAGCGTTGGCAGAGATCGACTTTGCGGCCAAGAGTAGTTTGTTCGCATTGCTGGAGTCTTTGGCTGCCGAGCACGGGAAAGGAGTTGTGCTAGTCACGCATGACCCCGACATGGCGCTTCGGTATAGCGATCGGTTCTTGGTGCTCCAAGACGGAGTGCTGGTATATGACGGAGAGCCTTCGGCTGATGCGCTTTCATTCATAGGGGAGCAGAGGTTGACGGCTCTCGAGTTGTAAACCTCTTTTCTCAGGAAAGACAAGGACGTTACCTGAGGAATAAGTTGCGAAACTCAGATATTTCGAGCGGGGTGACGCCATCGTTTTAGCGTGGGAGGGTTTTGTGCTACCGCATCTTCCTCTGCGAAGGTCAGATCCGTACGGGTAATGTGCGAACCTCTCGCTCCGAGCAACCTGCCCTATCTACCTTCAAGACCGCCGTCTAGGACAGCTGGAACTGCCATGTGGTAGGGATCCGTTGACGCTGTTCTTGCCCGCCTCCTCTTGCCCGTCTCTCCGATTTAGCGTGGGCGAATTTGAAGCCCACCCATGCGGATATCGTTTTTCCTTGCGACGAGGCGCAAGGGTCGCCCCTACAATCAGAGACCACTGCAAATATGGGGAGGCGATGTGTGTTTGGCGCGCGGCGGTGGTGAGACGTTGCGCTTCATTCGGGATTTCACGACAGTTTTGGGGCATCGAGAACGTGTCGCCGTAGGGGTGGGAATCTTGGAGGAATAAAACTTCGCGCTGCTACGGTATTTGGTTGCGTTCGCCTCTCAGCGAGGTTATACTGGGGATTCCAGCCGTTGCGTTTCTCGTGGCGGTTGTCTGCACCTTGACAACTGAACAGCGGAAAGAAGATACGTCAGTTTAACGAAGAGTTTGATCCTGGCTCAGGACGAACGCTGGCGGCGCGCTTAATGCATGCAAGTCGAACGGGGTCGCTCCTTCGGGGGCTAAACCCAGTGGCAGACGGCTGAGTAACGCGTGGGCGACCTGCCCTCGAGTGGGGGATAACTGCGAGAAATTGCAGCTAATACCGCATACATTCCCGTGGCTGATACTGCGGGAAGAAAGATTTATCGCTTGAGGATGGGCCCGCGTCCTATCAGGTAGTTGGTGGGGTAATGGCTCACCAAGCCTAAAACGGGTAGCTGGTGTGAGAGCATGACCAGCCAGAGGGGGACTGAGACACGGCCCCCACTCCTCCGGGAGGCAGCAGCAAGGAATCGTGCACAATGGGCGAAAGCCTGATGCCGCGACGCCGCGTGAGGGATGACGGCTCTCGAGTTGTAAACCTCTTTTCTCAGGGAAGAGCAAGGACGTTACCTGAGGAATAAGTCACGGCTAACTACGTGCCAGCAGCCGCGGTAACACGTAGGTGGCAAGCGTTGTCCGGAATTACTGGGCGTAAAGGGTTCGTAGGCGGTCCGAAAAGTCTTCTGTGAAATCTCCAGGCTCAACTTGGAGCGGTCGGGAGATACTTTCGGACTAGAGACTGTCAGAGGCAGGTGGAATTCCCGGTGTAGTGGTGAAATACGTAGATATCGGGAGGAACACCAGTGGCGAAAGCGGCCTGCTGGGGCAGTTCTGACGCTGAGGGACTAAAGCGTGGGGAGCGAACCGGATTAGATACCCGGGTAGTCCACGCCCTAAACGATGAATGCTAGGTCTTCGGGGTGTTTATTCCCTGTGGGCCGAAGGTAACCCGATAAGCATTCCGCCTGGGGACTACGGCCGCAAGGCTAAAACTCAAAGGAATTGACGGGTCCCCGCACAAGCAGCGGAGCGTGTGGTTTAATTCGATGGTAAGCGAAGAACCTTACCTAGGCTTGACATGTCTGGTGGTACCGAACCGAAAGGGGAGGGACCCTTCGGGGAGCCTTTCACAGGTGCTGCATGGCCGTCGTCAGCTCGTGCCGTGAGGTGTTGGGTTAAGTCCCGCAACGAGCGCAACCCCTGTCGCCAGTTACACTCTCTGGCGAGACGGTCCCTAAACGGAAGGAAGGAGGGGACGACGTCAGGTCATCATGGCCCTTACGCCTAGGGCTACACACACGCTACAATGGTCGGCACAGACGGCAGCGAAGCCGCGAGGCAGAGCCAATCCGAAAAAACCGATCTTAAGTTGGGATTGCAGGCTGAAACTCGCCTGCATGAACGTGGAGTTGCTAGTAACCGCAGGTCAGCACACTGCGGTGAATACGTTCCCGGGGATTGTACACACCGCCCGTCAAGTCATGGAAGTCGGAGACGCCTGAAGTCGCTGGGCCAACCCGAAAGGGAGGCAGGTGCCGAGGGTGAAGCCGATGACTGGGACTAAGTCGTAACAAGGTAGCTGTACCGGAAGGTGCGGCTGGATCACCTCCTTTCTAAGGAGTTCCGTTGCGACACCCCGATAAGGGGAGACGTACGGAATTGCCCAAATAAACCGCACAAGCCGCGTCTGGCCGCAATGCTACGGTTCGAGCGAGATTCCTAAATCCACCGTCGCCGACGATGCGAGACCCGCATCCTCGGCATCCAAGACGGCGGAGGCGTGGAAGGGGCTCATCGGAGACAGCGATAAAGACGCAGAAAAGGCTTGGGCGTCAAACACGAGGCCCACTCGGTCGAGGCCTTCAAATAAACCGACCGAACCAAACACAAAGTGTAAGTGACGTATCTTCAATCCGCTGTTCAGTTGTCGAGATATCTTCCGTTCTATCCCGTCGCCACCGGGTCATCCTCTCGGACACACCCGAGCACGCTTCTGCGAACATCTTGTCCGGTGCCGACCCAAGGTGGCTGCCCTTTGCTCCATGCCTACTCTCCATCGAGCCTGAATAGAAGTGGGCATCTGATATGCCTAGTCGCCTATAGTGACCATAGAAGGAGACTCGCGATGAAGACGATCGGAGCAGCCAAGTTCAAGGAGCAATGCTTGGCACTGATGGATCAGCTCGACGGTGATGGGTTGGTGATTACTAAACGCGGCAAGCCTGTTGCTCGATTGATTCCGTTCGAGCGACACGACGGCGACTTGATCGGCAGCCTGAAGCACAAGATAGAGATAAAAGGAGACATATTCAGCACCGGCATCACATGGGAAGCCAGTGATCAATCTTGATACCCACATCCTGATCTTTTCGATCCCCGGTCAGCTACTTCCCGCCGAAACCGACCTGTTGCAACGAGAAAGTTGGTCCGTATCGCCTATCGTGTTCTCAGGCGAACCTAGCAATACCCGCCGTTGTTTTCGTTGCGCGCCAGGGTCGGGTTTCAAACCCACTCCTGCTAAGTTTTGCAACACTCCCATACAGGCATAGGACGCGATGCGCGATCCTTTCTTCCACGAATCCGTCGAGAGTCTCCTCCTTCGCCGAAGGGGTAGAGGCGGCGTTCATACGATATAGCATCGCGGGAACAACTAGACTTCCGAATCCGATGGAACCTGACCAGCAGTCCACGAAGCCATACATCAGTCCCGAACCGACTCGACATGAGCGCAGGCTCACCGACTTCCAAAAGGTTTCAGGTACTAATATTGCACGCGTACAGATCGCACACCCGGCCGTCCATAGAGGTTACACGTCCGACCTGCGCCAGATCGGGACCTACTTCATGTCAGGCGTGATCTGCCTGTTCGTCTCTGGATTGAGGCAATTCGGAGGAGAAGCGATTCCAGTGGTATTGGCGGTTTTGAGCGTCTTGGCAATCGTGATTGCCGTAGCCACGACTGTTGCCTCCACCATTGGAAACGCCGTTCTCTTGAAGGTGAACGAGTCCCCGCTGTTGATTCGTCATCGAAGATATTCGCTCATGATCCATAGTGCGGAGGTTGTCTTGGCAGCGTTGTGGCTGATCTGGCTGTTGGACGCAATCGCGATATCGGGTTTGGCGTTCTTGCTGCTCTGGACATTACTCGCGGGAGTGGTCGTTTCGCTGCGTGTGGCCAGGCCGCAGATCAAGATCGGCCTCAACGTTTGGGGTCGGCAGTGAAGCTCATATTGTGGAACATCGGCAGAAACCGCATTGAAGCTTGGCTGCGTATGATGTATGAGGATGCAGATATTGCGCTCTTGCAAGAGGCGAGCCGGCAGACTCCATCACATACACTAAACTCTGAAAAACTCCCCGCCGTTCCGTGTGTGCCACTAAACGTTTCGTATGTTGCGTACTGCTTCTATCCCTGCTCTTGGCAGCGTGCGCATCTGCACCCGATCGATCCGCTTCGGGCACAGAATCTACCGGTGTTGAAACGGAGAGCAACATCAACTACTCGGGCGCGGAATCCTTCACCAACCGTTGCGCGGTGTGTCACGGCGATGCCGCCGACGGCACCGACAATGGGCCGCCTTTGGTCCATCGTCTATACGAAATCGGACATCACGGCGACCACGCCTTCCGCAACGCGGTGAATAACGGAGTCACTGCCCACCACTGGACCTTCGGCGACATGCCCCCGATACCCAACGTCCACGAAGAAGAGATCAACGCCATCATCTGCCACGTCCGGGATCTGCAGCGCGCCGAAGGTATCACAGCCGGAGAGCCATGCTGAACGACGAAGGAGACGCGAACACTCGTCGAATCCACCCTCATCATGCCAGATCCGCACCGACATAATCCAAGGAGATCGCGGACTGTGCCGCAAAAGGTCATTCAAGAGTGATGGCTATGTACGGGATTCCCATGATACGGAGCCGGCCCAATGATGTTGGAATGTCTAGATATGGTGCAATTAGCGCCGTGGTTCTCTTCCTCGTAGTCTCATTCTTCCGAATCGCCGTTGGCGAGCCATTGGTGTGGTGGTTCGTGCTTATTTTTGGATTGGCTGCGGTCTCGTTAATAGTTCGGAACGCCATCGCTTACCGACAGGAGCTCCGATCCACCGTCGCACGAAGAATCTCCGGCATCGCCTCGATTCGCCCCATCATGACTCAAATCGTCCGACTCGACTCCGCTCTGACGGTGGTCTGGTTGCTGTGGCTAGGCATTTCATTCGACCGCTTCTGTGCTTTGGTCTTAGGAGTGGTCGCCGCGTTATTCGTGCTCACGACGTGGCGAAGGCTCAGCATGACGCTCCGGGCTAAAATGCTGCTCGAGGATCGGCACAATGAGATCTGACCAGCAACCTCCAAAGCCGTACATCAGCCCGAACCGAGACGGCACGAGCGAAGAATAATCGACTTCAATCGAACTTCTGGCACCAATGTCGCTCGCATCCAGCACGGCCATCCCGCCAGGTACGGAGGCTACACCTCCGACTTGCGCCAAATTGTGGAACCTACTTCGTGTCGGGCATGATTTGCCTGTTCGTCTCCGGGTTGCGGCAAATCGGCGGAGAAGCGGTACCTGCAACGTTGGTGGTTTTGAGTGTCTTGGCGATAGTGATCGTTATTGGCACGACTGTTGCATCTTCCTTGGGGAACGCCGCGCTATTGAGGGTCAACAAATCCCCGCTGTTGGTTCGCCACCGGAGATATTCGTTCATGATCCATGGCGCGGAGGTTGTCTTGACAGCGTCATGGCTGATCTGGTCGCTGGAAGCGATCGCGATATCGGGGCTCGGTTTCCTGTTGTTCTGGCTGCGCGTCGCTAGGCCGAATATCAAGGTGGGACTAAACGTTTGGGAGCGGTGAGGGATGAAGCGGGAATTGGAACCTCTGAATAAATCGTGTCATTCCGAGCGAAGCCGAGGAATCCCCATGGATCCAAGCACGCGCCAGCAGTCAGACGCATCCAAACGACAACTTGCTCAGAGCTTCCATAAGTCGCGGCAACTTTCGATTCTCGCGGAATCAGGAGAGACAAAATCGGTTGATCTGAACTTATCCCCTCACCTGAATCCTCTCCCTTCCGGAGACCTTTGCAACACTCCATGTCATCCTGATCACTTCGACCAGCTCAGCACAGGCCTTGTCGAAGGATCTGGGGAGGAGCGGGCCGCCAGATGCATGACCCCGACTGAAATCGCAGCCACGTGGACACCCCCGGCCGACCGGATTGCGGCCTTCGCCGCAATGACAAGAGTTTTGCAAAGGTCTCGAGGCGGATAGAGGGGAGATGCTGCGCATCTTTTGGACTTTTGAAACAGGCTTGCAAACCCGCCCCTACAAGGTTTCGCAAATATCTGCTTGAATCGGCTGACTGCATGGAGTTGGGATGGTGATTGCTGGCCTCTATCGCTCGTGTCGGCTACATTGGATAGCAGGTGGTCGACGAACTTCGTGCGTTGCGGCTTTGGAGCGTGTCGAAGTGGCACTAATATGGACACAAAATATGTCTAGTCGTATAATATGTCCATATAGGGAAGGATCAAGCATGAAGACAATTGGAGCCGCCAAATTCAAGGAGCAGTGCCTTGCCTTGATGGATCAACTGGATCATGAAGGCATTGTCATAACGAAACGAGGCAAGCCGGTTGCGCGGTTGGTCCGATACGAAACCAACTGCGATCGTCTGATCGGCAGCATGAGAGACCAAATCGAAATCCGGGGCAACATCTTCAGCACCGGGATCAAGTGGAATGCCTCCGACTGGGATCCTAGCGATGAATCTCGACACTAACATCGTAATCTTCGCATTGAAGGGGTTGCTTAGTGATCAAGAGCAGCAATTGTTGCGAGGCAGGACTTGGTCGATTTCGCCCATCGTGTTATGGGAACTGGCGATTCTCGTGGATAGGCGCAATCTCGAACTCGATCTCGATAGCGATTCGTTCTCCGATTTCGTGAAGAGCGTTAAGCTGTTGCCCATCGACCTCAGAGTCGCCAGGGTTTCAACGCAACTCGATTTCAGAAGCAACCCTGCCGACGAGTTGATCGCTGCGACAAGCATCGTCTACGGCATCCCGCTGCTGACACGAGACCGAGTGATCTCAATGTCCAAGTTGGTGCCGCTGGCACGCTAGCGGGCGGCTGCGATCACCTAACGGTTGCGCGCTGGATGGTTCCGGATTTCGTCGACGTGTTGCCTCTGTTTGATTCAGGCGAGGTTTCGATGACGGCTATATCGTTGACGAACCACTCAGCGATGTTCCCGAAGCCGCGTGACTCCAAGCGAACGCCGAGAGCGATATTGCGTTCGAGCATCAAACCAGCGAGCTGCTCCAGGTCGACGATGGCGTTGTAGATTCCTCTCGGCTCGGCGTTGGTGTCCTGAAGGCAGAGCTGAGCCTTAGTTTTGGATGCCGAACTGTTTGCATCGATGCCCATCGCGGCTCGCACAAATGAACCAAGGCGATCCAAGCTGGTGACACGCGCAGCAACGGAAGGCAGTTCGCGCACGATCATCACTGTTTCCCGCGTCTCATGAATATGTTCTACGGCGTCGATGGTTTGGAACGGGACTGACGAAGGCTTGAGCCTACGCTGCGTTCTTTGGACCTCGCGCTCGCGCAGCATCCCGATCTTGGAAGCGTCTACCTGCGGCGCAGCCTCGCCGAGATACGGGTAACGCCACATTTCGGGCAGCATGCCTGAGCAACTGTGTTGCGGCCAACCGTTTCCGCGCCCGTCGAAAAGAACGACACTATCATGGTTGCACTGGTACACCACGATCTGGTTTGAGCAGTACCGGCACTTGGTGTCGTATGTCTTGGAAAGGCAATCTGCGCCGTGTGATGGAGTGGGCATGGGTTAGTCTTCCGTTTCAAGCAAACATGACTCGGCATAATACCAGATACGTATTCGAGTAGGAGAAAAGGTGACGAGAGCGAGATGATGTCGGCATTAACCCAGCGTCTCGTTGACTTTGAGACTTGTAGGATTCACGCCGAGGATTTTCCGCAACCTGTCCAGCAATCTCTCTCGCCGCGCTTCGTAGAACCGGTCGAAGCCTGAGAGATTTTCTGGCGTCTCGTGGAGGTCGTGCAACTCGATTTTCGCGCTGCGTTCATTCTTTTCCTGATAAAACTTGTGTAGCCACTCCCAAGGCATCAAGTCTGATTTCTCCATATTCTCCTTCTCATCCAGCAACTGCAGGTTAGGCAGACAGTCGACTCTATCCAAGAAGGTTTGGATGTCATGCTCAGGAATGCCTTCGCGTCTGAGCTGGACCCTTGTAAATTTGCTCTTAGGGAAAATGTGATCGATGTGGTATTTGCTTCCCTCCATCCGGACGGATGGATACAGCAGAGAGAGCAACAAAAACGACCGACGGGAGTTTTCGATCAAGTCTTCTAGTTCTTCGTCTTGAAAAACGAGGCTTCGTCCGCTACGCAGCATGTCTGAATTGATTTCTTCCAAAGGGAATTTTTTAATGTCATCTTTTTGGATCGCAGATCTCAATGCAACTAACAGAGAATCTACTCCTGAACCCCAGAAACCACGCTTCAGCAACGATCGAATCAGAAACTGACGGATACTTTCTCGATCGCTACGGTAATGGTGGCTATTCACGAAATCACGGTTTAATCTCCGCATATTCATGTAGTAAGCGATAGGCAGGACAGCGTTGGTGGCACTAAGATTGCCCCGCGAGTATCCGAAACTGGCGATTAACTCGATTGCGTATCGAAGTGATGCGGCAACATCGTGCCATTTCTCTTGCAACAATATCATATTGTCGCGATTGAAATTGGTAACTTTGAATTCAACAGAGCTAATATCTGCCAGCATCAATCCGGCCTTCAAAATGAAATCTTTGTTAAAGTTGAAGCCATCCCCGATGCGGTTCAACTCATCGACAAGATTGTAGATTTCCTCACGCGCATCCAGTTCGCCCCACGTCGCGATCGCAATGCTCATCAGCAAATCGGAGTATGATAGGATTGTCCCGCCGCTATTTGTTCGAATAAAAATATCTAGAACTTTGTCTAGATCTTGCTCCTTTTCTTCGTAGTATGAAATCGCGTGATTGCTGTGAACAACTCGGTGAAGTTTGAAAATCATTCTATACGCTAGCTTCGATTCAGGAAGATTGTCGCCAGCACTGCCTAAGAAAATATCTTCGACCTCAGGAGCTTTTAGAATATCTCCAACACGATACCAGTGATGTGTATCATTACAATCTTTGGCTCGGTCAGCATCTAAAAATTTGAAATCGTATTCCATGCCTTGCTCGTTCTCATCAGCGTAAGCAAGAAGATTCAAATACAGACGACACTGTGGAAATGCATCAGGATTACTCCACCATAACCGAGGCAGCTTAATTGTGTGCGTTCCTTTTAGACCGATATTCAGTCCTGTAAGGCGTTGCTGGCCATCTAGTATAGCAATCAAACCTGCTTCGGGATTTACAACTGTCAAGGGCTTACAGTGTGTATTCTCCTTTGCGTGATAGGAATCCATAAACTCATAGAATTGATACTCGTCGACGCTGGCAGATTTGACTCTCCAAAAAAGAAACGATCCGATTGGGTAGTTCCTCATCAAACTGTCGAACAGGCGGGCGATCTGAGTTTGACTCCAGACCAGTTCGCGTTGAATAGCTGGAAGTGCCCACTTTCGTTCTTGAATGTTGATCAATGCATCTTTGATCGTGATCTGCTGGAACTGCAATATCTTCTCCTATAATTAAATCTTGCCCGGCAAAGTCTACCCAAACATCCCTCGCCATTCGGCATCGTCGTGCTGGTGCTTGCTGGGGTGGTTGTGCCAGTAGTAGTGCTGACGGGATGGGACGCGCGGATCCGGCGCGAAGCGGTGCCGCCACTTGTCTAACTCGGTATCGAACCGCTCTTCGGCTCTTGCGATCGCATCCTCGTCGATCTCCACGCCCAGCCCGGGACCTCCGGGTGCCGCCAACGAGCCATCCTTGAACACGAACGGCTCTGTGATGATATCTTCCGACGGCGGAAGCAGCTTCGTGTACGCCGAGTCGACTGGCCAGATGAAGTTCGGAGTCGCAGTTGCCAAGTGCAGCTGCGCGGCTGTCGATATCCCGGTTTCTCCGGGCGATGAGTGGCAGGAGACCTTCAATCCGCCAGCCTCGGCGATCGCCGCGCATCGCTGGGTTTCGAGGTAGCCGCCGTTGATCACCAGATCCAGATGCACCGCGTCGCAGGCTCGCAGAAAGATCAGCTCCTGGATCTGCTCCTTCGTCGTCCGCGCCGGACCGTCGCACAGTATCGGGATGTCCGTGTGCCTCTTCACCTCAGCCAAAGCACGAATGTTCGACGAGTCGACCGGCTCCTCGACGTGAGAAGGATCGTAAGGCTCCATCTTTCGGAGCAGACGCACCGCCTCCAACTGCGAATAAGAGCCGTTGAAGTCGTAGCCGAGTTCGATCCGCGGTCCGGCGGCGTCCCGAGCCGCCCTGACGCACTCGAGATCGAATTCCGGGTTGAGTCCCAATTTGATCTTGAACGACTTGAAGCCCGCAGCCACGGCTCCGCGGACCTCTTCCGCCACCTTCTCCGGCGGCTTCGAGCCCATCCAGTACCGAGCCTCGACACGCTCTCGATACTTGCCTCCGATGAGTTTGTGGATGGGCTTACCTACGGATTTCCCCACGATGTCCCACAGCGCCATATCGATCGAACCGGTGATGTTCAAAGCCGGCGTCGAGCTGGAGTTGTTGAGATGGCCGATCTTCGTCGTCACGTTGCCAGTCAGGTTCATCGTCCGCTCGATCGAGTTGATGTCGAACGGGTCTCGCCCGATCAGCTGCGACTTCACCTGGTCGAACAGATAGGAGGCGCCGGCGCCGCCGATGCCGGTCTCGCCCAACCCCGTGATGCCTTCGTCGGTGTCGATGAAGATGATCGTCTTGATCGCGGCGAAGCGCGAGCCGTACCACATCGTCACCGGCTCGAAGCGACCGAGTGTAGAAAGCGGGATGCAGATGTGCCTGGTGCGGATATCGGTGATTTTCATGGGAGTAGGTTACCGCAATCCCTGCCACCGAGACCAACGAGTTCCGCCCTAAGACCTTACTCTGGCGTCTAATGCTCCCATGGATTGATCAGGTCGATGCCGCATCCTTCGAAATCGCGAACGTTTCGGGTAGCGACGGCGGCCCCGATTGATAGGGCGATGCCGGCGATCATGCAATCCTCTATGACGTAAGTCATCCCGGCTTTTCGGCGCGTGGCCCTGAGCTTTGCGTACACGCGTGCGGCGTAACCGTCAAAAGGAAGGATTCTGCCTTGGAAGGCATCATTCAAGATCTGGGTTATACGTGTCTCGAGTGTGGTGCGGCGATGGCCTAGAGGTAACAGTTCAATACCGTAACGAAGTTCCGCCTCGGTCACTGCGGTGACGAACAGATCAGTTTCCACCTGCTCTGCGACCCAGCGGGCGACGCTGGGATTCGGCACCGGCAATATGATGTCCGAGACAACATTGGTGTCAAGAATTATCAAGCTCAGGGTCCCAATCAAACGTTGGCGGCTCTCGTACACCGGTTCGGGGCGGCAACTCTAACTCGATACCGCCAATGGGTTCGACTACCGTGCGAATCTTGGTGTACAAGTTTTGATCGGTAACCTCGGTTTGATCGCCAAGCGCATCATTGAGAATCTTGGTCGCCTCGTACTCAACTGTGCAACCGTTCTTGGCGGCGAGTCGGATGAGCCGTTGCGCCGTACTTGGGTTTAGGTTGTGCAATGTGATGTCAGCCATACGTGCAACTCCATAGAGCAGTGCGCCGACGCTATCTGCGATTCCTAATTCTAGTCAAGTGCGCGTAGCCGCCACGAGCGGGACGCTTCACCCCAACTCAAAATCCTGCGAGTCATTCCGGTGCTAGCGGGGGTGGGCATCCACGTCAATTCCCACCGAAGTGCGGCATCACGCCCTCGGCGAAGCGGTGCATCTGCTCCAGCGTCGCAGATTCGGGCATGCCCATCCCGGTGATCCCGATATTCACCTCCTCGAGGCCCGGATACCGCTCTTGAACCTCCATCAGCTTCTCGGTCACTAACTCGGCCGGCCCGGCGAAGAAACCGCCGCTCTCGAGATCACTCTCGATAGTAGGCAGACCAGCAGACATCAGACGAGAGCGGTCGCTCGAGTTAATAGCATCGATCTGTTCGTCTGATAATCCTCGCACGAAGCCCAGCGGACCGAACATCTTGACACGCTCCTCGGCCCAGAGATGTGATTCCTCTATCGCCTGCTTCTCTGAATCGGCGATGTATACCGAGAACGAGATTACTAGATCGCCGCCCAGCTCCAACTCTCGACTATGCTGAGACTGCACCTCCTGCCACTTCCGTACGACCTGATCAGCAGCTCCGCCAGGTGCCGCGCCGCCACCGATCATGCCTTTAATCCCGTACTTCGCCATGAAGTTCAAGCCTCGCTCGGAAGCCGATACGACCGGCTGCCACCATTCGACCGGATTTTTCGGGCGCGGAACCAATGTGATCTCTTCGAGTTCGTATCCTCGATACGGCACCCTCGGCGGAATGTCGTAATGCTTCCCATGATGCGAAAAGGAGCGCTCGTTGAACGCCTTGAACATCACCTCCACCTGCTCCTCGAACAGTTCGCGGTTGGCATCCTGATCGATGATGGGATTGCCGAAGGTCTCCACCTCCCGAGAGTGATACCCTCTGCCGATCCCGAACCTCACACGCCCGTCCGTCAGGATGTCGGCAGTGGCGTAGTCCTCGGCAAGCCGAAGCGGATGCCACATCGGGTTGATGTTGAAGCCGCATCCGAACTTGAGGTTTTCAGTTAAGTGCGTCAAGTGGACGAAGAGCATGAGCAGGTTCGGAATGCACTCGTACCCCTCTCTCTGGAAGTGATGCTCGGCACCCCAGAAAGTGTCATATCCGAGCCGATCCATCGTCAGGGCGAACGACTCGGATTTGTCGAACACTGTCCGCAGCTGATCGTCCGACATCCAGCGCTCGTTGGCAGGCATGCCAGCGTATCCGATGTCGTCCATATCGACGCAACCGGCATATAAGACTCCAAACTTCGTAATCATGGAATGGATTATCGCACAGGGTAGGCAGTAATAAAACTATCGGTCAGTCTCGCTAAAGCCTGCCGTTTAGGAGACAAAACATTCAACTAGGACACCACTTTAGTCATTGCCGCGAAGGCATACGCGTACCTCGATGCGGGAACAGAATCCAAAAACGTATGAGCTAAAGCCTGCCAAATGAACGCATCACGTGGCAAAGGTTCGATTTGGCAAGTTGTGCACAGGTCTTCTATTAATGAGTTGGGGTAGTAAAATCCATGTCGTACTGATACGTATGTGGTTACAAACTTACAAACCGACGCTCTTGAATCAATCGGGGATGTTTACGCGATATGACGACTCAATTCCAACCCACTGCCCAGAACATGGTTCAAGAGGTGAAGAACATCATCGAGGGTTATCGGATGGGTGCCTTGCGTGCGCTGGCGCAGGATCCGGTACAGAACTCGCTGGATGCTCAAGAGGGGAATAGCGTCGTCAGAGTAGAGTATCGTCTCAATGTCAGAGAGTCGAGGCACGGGACACCGATATATCTGCTGACGGTCACCGATACCGGCACGAGCGGTTTGAGCGGGGAGATCATGACCAGCGAAGAGTTGCAACGCCGGCATTATCGGCTAGGTGAATCAGAGCGTTGGGCGGCGTTCGAGGCGCAGGGGTTCACCAAGAGCGGAGACGACATGATCGGTTCACGTGGACAGGGCAAGTCAGCGTTTCTGTATCAATCCAAAGTTCCGCCGCCGGTCAACGAACCCGACGAGGAGCGGATGTTGATGCTCTATGACACGTTGCTTCCTGACGGCGAGTATCGGCTGGGCGTTCGCTTCGCATCGCCTGCGGACGTGGTCCGAACTCCGTTCATTGGTCGGCATGCAATCGAGACGCTGATGTCCAAATTCTTCCGATTGGATTCCTCGATTGATCCTGATCTCGAAGTTCCGATGGGCTTTGACCCGCTTAACGAAGTCGGCACTCGAGTGATCATCCCATTTCTGAGTAGCGAAACGGTGCAAGCCATCAGGGATGGAACACTCGCGAAGTGGGTAGAACGTTGCTGGTGGCGTCCGATCCAAAACGGCAAATTGCGAGTTTCGATCCGATTGCCGAACGGCGAAACGAACCGTGTTGGCGTGCCGCAATGGTGGAGAGGCGAGCCTTGGCAAGATCCGAACAGAGAAGATGTGGCTGAGTTCGAGGATCTCGCGGTCGACGGAAGTGGCGACCTGAAGATCAAGCGGTTGGTGCTGCTTCACCAAGAAGAGCTCGGAGAACCGGAAGAGTTGCACAGTACGATTCCAGAGTATTCTGGAGTTCAGCTGTTGAGACATGGGCAGTGGGTGGAGACGCTGGGCGCCAAGTCGGAGTTCGCCGACATCATCCCGTTCGCGCATCGAGGCCAATTCCGGGGCTTCGCTGAGTTCAACGATGCGCTGAACAGCAGGTTGCGCTCGATCGAGAGGCCGCAACACGACTCTTTCGATGGTCGACACACCGAAGTGAAGCAGATCAGAGCCAAGATAGATGAGTGTGTGAGGAAGTTCGCCAGAAGTCGGGGCTGGCCGATCGCCGATGAGTTCACTTCAAGTGGTGAAGATATACCTGATGCTGACCTGATGTCCAACATCATCGCATCGTTCATACATCCAACACCCTTGTCAGCGACATCCGCCAATAATGGTCGCAGCACGCGTGAAGACATCGATGTAGAGCCGGAATGGGAGTTAGATTTCGGAGTGCAGTATCCGAGCGATGGCACGTCAAGAGTGAATTGGGACGAACGGATCGAGGCTATTTACGCAAAATGCGTTCATGATCCCGGAGATCTCGATCTGTCGGCCAATGTTCGATTGCAGATCAAGGATGCGACTGGCAGATACGAGACTTTGCAGCAGAAGTATTCGACTACTTCGATGGGCGAAGCGATGGTTTTGTTCGATGACATCAAGGTCGTTCAGAGCAAGCACCGCTCGAGCATCGATTCGTCTAGCGTAGAGTGTCCGACGCCTGGCAAGTACACGCTGAGGGCGGTTGCGATTTCAAACGGCAAAGAAGTAGCATCGCAGAGCTTGCCGCTATTTGTCGAAGAAGATCCGCCTCAACCGCCGGAGCGCAATCGTCAAAGCGTAGCGATACGCATCGTCAATGAGACTAGCGGAATCGATCTGACTTCTTCGCCCAGCCGCATCAGCGATGGAGATGTCGTTGCGATCACGGTGGTGGGTACGAACAGGGACTATCGCGAGACGCATTGCCAGTTGAACGTATCGATCCGGGCATTCGTCTCAGACAATGATGACACTCTGCTGTTGGCCGATGAGGCTGACCACGCTCTTCCAGGAGATGTCCCGGGTGGAACGGGCGTGAAAAAGGAGCTTCTGCGGGAGAGTGTGCGGATATTCACCGAGCGGCCTGACGGGGAGATTCAGGATCCACACATTGTTTTGCCGCCGGGTAAGCACCGTATAAGTGCGGATCTGTTCGTGGTGGCCAGCGATGCGCCACCGGCTCATGCGTCGAAGAACATCTATGTGGAGGTCGATCCGGCTTCGAGAGGGACTTCGATGCCGTTTCGGTTCAACCCGGTGGATATGGCTACCGATCCCATGTGGAAGCTAGATGAAGATCCGATCGGGAGTGACGAATGGGTGCTCAGTTACAACCGCTCCAACTCGCTGTTCCAGCAGACCGTGGGTGTATCGGGCTCACTGCTATCGAAGCGCGCATTCTACGGACATATCTGCATCGAGGCGTTGATCGATTGGGCGCTGATCCCTTATCTCGACTCGAATGACGAAAGCAACTTGGACGTGTTGCGAGAATCTGCCGGCTCGTTCAGCAGCGCGGATATGCAAGAGCGCTACCTGAGCACCATCGATCAGCTGGTAAACGATAGTGGTTCAGCATCTAGCCCTTCTAGCTACGCCATGGTGCTGAACAAGTACAGGAGTTCGATGGCAGGGATCATGAACAACGTGATGAGACAGAGAGAGCAGTGATGCCGGTATTGATGTGGCATACGACCGACGCAGAGAAGATGTACTCACGCGTAGTCACTTCTTGGCGAGCTGAGTTTGACGGTGAAGAGTATCGCGATTTGGCGGAGACTTTGGATGTACAGATTGACGAGGTGCTGGATAGCGCGGTTGAGCTGTTTGACAAAAACCGTTACATAGAGGCTCAGCGAGAGTTCATCCGAATATGGTCGTTGGGACGTGCGGTGGCGAATTCCGAGATTCTTCAACACGAGGCGATGAGGAACGAACTAAGAGTCAATCTATGGCTGGCAATGGATCAAAAGGCGTTGCTCGGAGTGCGTTGCGATAGTGAGACTGAAGACGCGTGGGGCAGTATCCGATCCAATGTGCGCAGAATAACGTCACGGCCTGACAGGCACCTATTCGAAGTCGGGCTTTGGCTACAGCAGCAGGAATTGATGGAGGCAAGAGACACATTTATAGGACGATCAAGTATCGTGTCAGAACTGTTTAGGCGTCCTGCCATACGTTCTCTTAAGATGCGTCAAGCGTTGCAGCGTTGGATATCGACGCAGATGCCTGATACACACGATTGGCTATTGGTGAAGGGCAATTACATATCGCTTGCTAAAGCGATCGTGAAACGTTGGCCCGCCCGCGGGCCCGGTTCTGCCAAGAAGCCGGAGCATTACAGCGATGAGCGGCTCGACGTGGAATTAGCCAGAGTTTTGGATCCACTAGTTAAAGCAGATTGATCTGGCACGGCTCTGTATTTAACATCCCTGAAACACATCCAAGACAAGTGTATAAGCTCCATTTTCCCTCGTGTCGATAGCGAACACAGGCTCTAGATTCCTGTCTTCGTCGGAATCACGGATTCAGACTTAGATTCTTGACGGATTTTCAATCCCGGTCCTTGAAAGCCTGATGACGGACCGTAACGCTCATGCGCTCTTCATCTATCCCATGAAGGCAGTAGCTTCAGATCAGCGCGCACAGATGCTTGAACTGCACAAAGATCTAATCGATGCAGGTCATATGCCCATCCAATCATGGCCATATGACGGCGATGTTTCACCCCAAGACCGGAAATGGTTACGAGATGCTCCGCCTAGCATTCTCATGACGAACGTCGAATTCATCAACGCATCGTTCTTAGCGTTCAGCGATGTTTGGGAGAACTTCCTTAAAAACTTGAAGTGGGTCGTCATAGACGAGATACATGAGTACAGAGGATACTTCGGAACCAACGCGGCGATGGTGTTGCGCCGATTGGTGCATCACCTCAAATCTCGAGGATCTGATCCTAATTTTTTCTTGGCAACCGCCACCTGCGCCAACCCGCTTGAATATGCCCAGAATCTGACGGGTCAGGAGTTTGTGGAAGTATCAGCTCGCGACAACCTCAGACCCAAGCGCGACTACCTTTTCATCGATCCTGAAATCCCTTCTCACCGCTACTGGTATATCCTGCAATTGAGGTCGTCTTGCGTAGCATTGGCACTAGGCAGGATAGGAAAATCTGCGATCATATTCTGCCCGACACGCCAGTTTGCAGAGCGCGCCTATCGAATTGCCGTTTCTAGGTTGAACGAGGTCGAATCGCATCCTCTGTCAACGGAGCAAGTTCGCGTTTACAAAGGCGGTATGAACTCTGAAGATAGGCACGAGATTATGGAAGGGCTGAAGAGCGGCGACGTGAAGATCGTTTTCTCTACCAACGCGCTGGAAATGGGGATAGACGTTCCCGGACTGGACGCTGTGGTGATGGTGGGATTCCCCGACAATGTCATGTCTGCACGCCAGCAGCTCGGACGTGCCGGACGCAGCTGGCAGAGTAATGGCCTCGTCATCTACTATGCTCGAAACAATCCGCTGGACAGTTTTTACGCTCGTAATCTTCAAGCGTTTCTAGATAAGCCGCTCGACGAAATCGTGATTGATACAGGCAACGAAGAGATAGCCGAAGATCACGCGGTCTGTGTTTTTCATGAATCAGGATTTCCAGATTTCAACGGTAGCGTGGATGTTCTGGGCCAAGGAATCTCAAATGTGGCGAAGAGACATATCAATGAGGGTCGCACCCCAGTCTCGATCGGACGTTACAAACCGCAACGAAGCATCCAGATTAGAGGTGGTGGCGGCGGAGTTTTCAGTCTCGAGATCGAATCGAACTCACTCGGAACTATTTCGTCTTACCAGAAATTCAAAGAGGCGTATGACAATGCCATACTCTTGCATGGTGGGACCAAGTACCGCGTATCGAGATTCACATCCGATAAGAATGGCAAACGAGTCATCGAACTGACGAGGGAAGAATCTAACCATCGAACAGAGGCATTTGCAACCAAGTCGGTAAATCCTAACGACTTGTTCGGAGGACACAAGTGGGACGATGACTTAGAAACCTTGCATTGCCGAATCGACGTATACGAGAATATTCAGCAAGTCTCTGAAATCGACGATATGACTGATCAAGTAGTCGATAGATGGCAACTTGATTCTTCCTCAGCTTCCTTCCGATCAAATGGACATGCATTTTGGCTAAGGCTCATAAGCTTTGAATCGTCTCCTGCCGCAATGGTGGCGTTGGAGCAAATCTTGAGAGTCGGTGTGAGGTTCGTCATCCCAACCGACGAGCACGACATTTACACAGTCTCGAACACCAAAGAGGGCGATATTTACATCGTCGAGTCTTACGCTGGAGGAATCGGGATAGTCAAAAAGATCACTGAGAAGTGGCGGAATGTCTTGCGTGAGGGAATGAGAATCGCTCGCAACTGCAGTTGCAGACTGGGGTGTCCTTACTGCATTGTCCCTCCCCGTCGAACTGAGGAGATAGACAAGTTTGCTGGTCTGATGCTAGCTGAACAACTACTGCAAGTAGCATCCCGTTCCCCATCCCACGAGTTCGTCAAAGGCACTTGGAAACCTTTGTAGAGCACTCAGGTTTGAAAAGTTGTCAAGCGAGTCAATCGCTACATAGAGAAGGTAGAAAAACTGTCAGCGGCCCGGCTCCATGGCGAGTTGAGAACGATGAAATTATGTGCGTTGTCGTACTCTGGGTTGTAGTACTCTGGTCGGACATTCCATCCTGTAAATGGCACGCCTTCTCGGGAATGAGGTGCCGGACTTGAGTGATGGGTGGGCTTCTAACGGTATCCACACTGCACAGACTGCTTCTCATCCCAGCTGTTCCTAAGTTGGATTGCACATGCCTTAAAATTCCGCTATCGATTGAAACAGTGAAGGAGCTGCCAAATGTCCGCCAACATGAATGAAGTCCAAGGAGTCGTAGCATCCTCGAAAGGAGCAGCAGTATCTCTGGAGACGATCCTAGTCCCCGATCCAGGCCCGGGCGAGGCTCTGGTGCGAGTTCAAGCCTGCGGAGTGTGCCATACCGACCTTCACTACCGTGAAGGTGCGATCTCGGATGACTTTCCGTTCTTTCTAGGGCACGAAGCCGCGGGAGTAGTCGAAAAAATCGGAGACGGTGTCGGAAACGTCGAGCCTGGCGACTTCGTCATCATTGCTTGGAGAGCTCCTTGCACGAGATGCAGGTCGTGCCTCCGCGGCCGACCCTGGTACTGCTTCGACAGTCTTAACGCCATCCAACCGATGACTCTCGCCGACGGCACTCCGGTATCTTCCGCGCTGGGCATCGGCGCGTTTGCTGAACTGACACTAGTTGCGGCTGGACAAGCGGTGAAGGTCGACTCTACCGCAGATCCAAAAGCCGCTGGACTGATCGGTTGCGGCATCATGGCAGGACTTGGCGCGGCTGTGAACACCGGCGGAGTCGGCCGTGGCGACTCTGTCGCAGTGTTCGGATGTGGCGGAGTCGGAGATGCTGCGATTGCAGGATCGAAATTGGCGGGTGCTCACACCATCATTGCCGTGGATATCGACGACCGCAAGCTGGAGTGGGCGAAGGGATTCGGCGCGACACACACCGTCAACTCCAAGGAAACGGATCCGGTAGAGGCAATTCAAGATCTCACAGGCGGCAACGGCGTGGATGTTGCGATAGAAGCTGTCGGTTTGCCCGAGACTTACAAACAGGCCTTCTTCGCTCGCGATCTAGCCGGTACCGTGGTGCTGGTAGGCGTGCCGAGTCCGGAGATGCAGGTCGAGTTGCCGATGATCGAGGTTTTCGGCAGAGGAGGCTCGCTGAAGTCATCGTGGTACGGAGACTGTCTGCCGACGCGAGATTTTCCGATGTTTATCGACCTCTACCTGCAGGGGCGTCTCGACTTGGATGGATTCGTCTCGGAGACGATCGGGTTGGGGGATGTGGAGGATGCGTTCCACAAGATGGAGCGAGGCGAGGTGTTGCGCTCGGTGGTGATGATGTGAGGGGGTAATCGACAGGGATGTGCAAGATGAACGCGGCTTTTGCGATTCTCCGTAAAGAGTCGTTTGAGTAATCGTGATCTAGTCTTCGGTGTTCAGAATTATCAGAAAACTACCAGCTATGCCTGCGCGTGCAGATCTCTACACCACTTCGTATTCTTGCGAACGGAGACCTTTAACTACCCCGTCATTCCTTAAAGCGGAAGCCTTTGCCTACCCCTGTCATTCCTAAAACTGAGACTATTGCGAAACCGCGTCATTCCCGCGAAGGCGGGAATCCAGAGTACGATAACGCATCCGATTTGAACCGGTCAAGAGCATGTCACATCCTAGACTATTCGACAAGCTCAGGATGACATGCAGTCATGCAAAGGTCTCCCAAGGCGCGAATCCAGAGCATTTGAGCTCGCCCTAGTGTTTGATACGAGGGACACTCCAACCGATTCGACAAGTGAAACCACACTTACAAAAGAATACATGTCCATGAACACACACCAAGTCGATATATCGTTGCCGCAATATCAATGGGTTGCCTTCTACGAGGAGTTGGCGCACAAGTTGCTGGAGTACCACGATCGGCAGGTGGAGCTGGTCGATTTTCTGATCGATCTGCGCGAGCGCGGTCTCATGGTGACGGATCTGGCTTCGCATGATTTTGACTACAGCCAGTCAGGCATCGATCCGTTCTCATTCTTCGCGTCGTTCAATCGGGGACTTACGGCCGAGAATCGCCGGGGAATCATGGAAGCGATGTATGAGAAGTTCGAATTGCACTCTCCGCTTCCGGAGAGCATAGACTTCAAAATCTTCGAGGCCAACGCCCAAAACTCCGTTTGCTTCGTTTGGAAATCAAATGATCCGAAAGACAACTTCGAGCAAATCTCAGCAGTGTGGGATTTGTTCGATGTGGCGTTAGATGTTGATCCATTCGCGAGCGATGGGGATCGCGCAACATTCATAGCAGCATTTGATCACGCGCTGGATACAGGGGTCTCGTTGTTGTGGTTGACGATGGGGCTGAGCTGGATGAAACCACTTTCACATTTAGCTGTGAAGCGTTTCGGAGACTCTGAACGTGATTTGTTGGTGTTGGACGATCTCGGGCTTGAGTGGAGCGACATCAAAGGCGGTGAGTATCTAGACTGCATGAAACGAACTTTGGAAATCTCGGACACACTAGGGTTAGCTCTTCCGGACATCAACACTTGGGAAAGGCCTAAGCACTGGCCCCTCCCTGCTGATCAACAACCAGAACTTTATTACCCACCAGAACTCAGCTGGATACCGTTCCACGAGGAGGTTGCCGAGAGGCTTCTGAAAGACGACTGGCGTACTCCCGAGTGGCGCGACGAGCTCGCTGATGTCATTGCTGAAGCGTTGCGCGCCGACCCAGATCCGACGGAGAACCAACTGCGGGACCTTCGAGAATACGATCCGTATTCCCTTTATCGCGCCTTCAATCAACGCTCCACGTATGAGAATCGGATGCCTGCGTATCGTGCGGTGAAGGAAAGGCTTGATATTGATGCGGATCTGCCCGGTGAACACTCTCAAGTCAGTGGGCTTAGCGGTTTCAGGATTTCAGAGTTTCCCGCGCATCTTCAAGACGAAGATAACCGGCTGCTTTGGAATCTATTTGAGACGGCTTTAGAAGTGAATCCGCTGGGGGATCAAGAGCAGCGAGACAGATTTGTAAGAAGTTTCGACAATGTGATCCAAGTCTATGGTCTCCGCAGGGTCATGCCTCGCTGGCTCTACTGGATCGATCCGCGAAAGTACATCTACATCAACAGGTTTGACGATGACAAGCTGGGCATCCTGTCCGAACTCGGCTTGGGGAGCAACATCCGCAATGGCGAAGATTACGTCCGATGCTTGGGGAGAGCGCAAGAGATGGCTGACAACGCGGGCATCAGCTTCGCCGAGATGAATCTTGAGTCAGCTACGCGCGAGTCTCTTGGTCTCCCGCCAGTGTCCGAAACCGTCCCCTCATACACCATCGACTCCATGCTCGCCGAGGGCGTCTTCTTGGAGCGCGACGAACTCCAGCGCATGTTGCGCTTACTCCAATCCAAGAAGAACCTCATCCTGCAAGGCCCGCCCGGCGTGGGCAAGACCTTCATTGCCCGCAAGCTCGCCTACGCGCTGTTGGGAGAGAAGACCGAAGTCCGCGTATCGAGCGTACAGTTCCATCAGTCCTACTCCTACGAAGACTTTGTCGGTGGTTACCGTCCCGATGTCAATGCCGATGATCAGATGGTCTTCAAGCCACGAGACGGCGCATTTCTGCATCTCTGCAAAGAAGCCGCTGACGATCCAGACAACGACTACGTCATGCTCATTGACGAGATCAATCGCGGCAACCTGAGTCGCGTGTTCGGCGAGTTGCTGATGTTGATCGAGGCAGATAAGCGCAAGCCTGAGCACGCCGTTGAGTTGCAGCATCGAAACAACGCGGAGCGGTTCTACGTTCCCGAAAACGTCTACATCATCGGCACGATGAACCTTGCCGACCGCTCCCTGACCGGCATGAACGTCGCGATGCGCCGACGGTTCGGATTTATGAACTTGGAGCCTCAGTTCGGGGAGGGTACGTTCAGAGACTGGTTGGCGGATACGGCTATGCCCAGTGAGATGCAGGAACGGATCCATTCAAGGATGAAGGAACTGAACGATACTATAGGCGACGATGCTTCCCTCGGTCGGAACTACGCCGTGGGACACTCCTTCTTCTGTCCCGGTGGCGATTCGGCACCAGAAGGGGGCTGGGAAGAGTGGTACAAGATGGTCGTCGAGCATGAGATCGAGCCGTTGCTGGAGGAGTACTGGTTCGACAATCAAGACAAGGCAGATGAGGAGAGCCAAAAACTGTTGGCAGGTGATCGATGAGAGGTTGGACTAGCCGGGCAGCTGGGCTGAGACCATTGCAAAACCCCATGTCATTCCGAGCGAAGTCGAGGAATCGCAATGGATCCAAGTAGCCACCGCCAGTCAGACGCTTCTACTTCAAGGCCCATTCCGAATTTCGCTGTGGTCTCGCTTGGCTTGGTTGTGGGCATCCGAGTCCATTGGAATTCTTCGGCTGCGCTTCGCTCCGCTCAGAATGACGTTTGGCACTAGTTCCGCTCAGGATGGTCTTCGTGCCAAGCGCGAGGTCTGGCTCCCTCGTAACCCATCGTTGCCATGATGCGTGGATCTGATATGTCGAACATCCCAGTCCGCAACTGGTGGCACATGCTGCTGTACGCGTGGGATTTGGTGGAGTTTCAGGATCAGTTCGACGCCCAGACTGAAGATGCTCCGGATCTTCGAGCTCTGCTCACGCGCATACTCGCAGATCTCACCGATCGTCAGATCCGGCGCGGGTTGCGCGGGGATTACGTTGCTCGCTCAGAGCCGCTCAAAACTGTGCGCGGGCGTATCGACTTCAATCGCACCTTGAGCGACATGCTGCTCTACAAGGGCGAGCTGCACTGCGAATATCAGGAGTATTCGGTAAACGTGCCTCGAAACCAGATCATCGCCTCAACGCTGAACCACCAGCTGCGAAGTGGTTTCGCCCGCATCGAGAAAGACAATCAAGATCGCATCCGCGAGTTGGTCTCTGACCTCGAGCGTCTGGTGCGGATGATGGTAGAGGTCGAACGGGTCAGATTGAGGAGCTCGTTTATTGCGACCGAGATGCGGAGGCTCGGCGCCAACGAACGCGAATACAAGCTCATGCTGCTGATCTGCGAGATGCTCCACGATCTGCGGATGCCGCTTGAAGACTCTACTGGAAGCTCGCTGTGGCACTGGGACAAGCTGCAAGAGTGGAAGGTGTTCGAGAAGTTCGTCGCCAACTTCTACCGCATGTGGCTACCCAGGGAAGAATGGACGGTGGATGCGCAACGGAAATTGGACTGGAACTCGCCCCACGCGAATGAGGCCGGAGACTCGGTGGGAGTGCCGGCGATGCATCCCGACATCATGTTGACGCACAAAGATACCGGTCGAATCGTAGTGATTGACACCAAGTGGTACAGATCCGCAGTTTCCGAATACTACGGTTCTCTCACCGTCCACTCTGCCAATCTCTACCAGATGTACGCCTACCTCGCATCGCAAGACCATCGCAGATATTCGCTCCGTACCGCCACCGGCATCCTGCTGTACGCTCAGACCAGCGCAGGCGAGCAAACATTGCGGACACGCATCGACGAACATCCGTTTTGGGTTCATACCTTGGATCTGAGTCAGGAGTGGCAGAGCGTCGAATATAGTCTGCTGGATTTGGCAGAGAGCGCAGTGCAGAAACCGATATCTGAAGGAGCTTCTTGATATGTCGCAGCCGAAGTGTGTGATTACGCGCTCGGATGACTTAGAGGTGGAGATTGCAAGCGGCGCCATGACTCGGCTCGCGGGAGTCTCCGAGACCTTGAGTGGCTCTACAGGCATCCACTTGGCTATCGCCACCGTCCCGCCCGGCAGATGCTCCACCGCGCACTACCACACTAATTGTGAATCCGCCATCTATGTCGTGAGCGGCGAGGGGCTGTTTCTACATGGTGAGAATCTCGAAATCGACGAATCTATAGGGCCCGGTGACTTCATATACGTACCGCCTGAATCGAATCATCAGCCCGTAAACACATCAGAATCGGAAGACCTGGTCCTGATCGTAGCGCGGAACGCTCCGGTGGAGCTGGTGATGGATCTGCCAAAGGCAGGACTTCAGGATTGTCAGTGATCCGAGCGAGTGTCCGCTTGCTTATACGTGTGACGGGAATGACACGGTTGGTTCTGCAAAAGTCTCACGGATGACGACCATTGCGGGTACCCTGCTCAGGTGGTTACTGACGGCTCTGGCACTGAATCGATGACGATATCTGCCTCTTCTCGGCGATCTTTGACGGTCGCCAGCAGGACAATGCCGGCGATGATGAACAGGGCGACTATGAGCACGGCTATTCTATAGCGGGTGTCGCCCAAGCTGAGCAGGCCCCAAGTCGTGAGCCCCCACAGCGCCGGGCCGATGATTGCGGAGAGTCTGCCGGACATCTGGAAGAGTCCGAAGAACTCTCCCACCTGTCCATGCGGTGCCAGGCGCGTGAGCAGGACGCGGTCGGCTATCTGCGGCGTTGCCCAGAAGAATCCCATGACGACGGCGATGCTCCAGAACATCCAGCTGGCACTTGCCAAGGTGGCCGCTAATGCGAGAGCGGCCCATACAGCGAGTCCTATGGAGAGCACCTTCTTAGGTCCCTCTCTTGAGACGAGGAAACCGGTCGCCCATGACGCGACTATTGCGATGAGGACCGCGATGATGATCATCTCGCGGGCATCTGATTCTTTGAAGTCGCCTACCTCAACGAGGTATATGACGAAGAAGGAGGTTACGGTGTTGATGCCTTCCATGTACAAGAATCTGCTTATAAGGAATCTGAAGAAGTTGGTGTGTTTGCGAGCTCGCTGGAATGTCGCATAGAGCTGTCTATACGAATCTCTCACGAGTTTGAGGTTGACGTCGCGCCTGGCACCGCGTTCCTTGACTATCAGGAGGAGGGGAAGCGCGAAGACGATGTAGAGCGCAGCCGTGGGCAGGAACGCGGCTTGGTTGCCCTGCTCGTCGACGATGGGAGCGAAGATGAGAAATGCGAAGATGAGCCCGATGTATCCAGCGCCGATTCCGATGCCTGATACGATTCCGCGTCCCTTTTCGGAGCTGACGTTCACGAGCAGTGAGTAGTAGAAGATGAGTCCTGTCTGGTAGAAGAAGTTTGCTGCGATGAATAGTACGATGCCGGTGGAGAGTCCGCCGAACATGCCGATCAGCGCGGTGCAGATCGAGCAGGATATGACGCTCGCCGCTAAAAGGGGAATTCTGCGATTCATACGGTCGGAAATGGTCCCGAATAGCGGGGCTGTTAGGACTACTAGAAGCATGGAGAGCGATAGGGCGACAGCGAAGATGGCATCTGACGTGTCGTTGTCTTCGGTTATCCACAGCGGGAAGTAAAAGGTGAGTATGCTGGCAGAGAATATGGTGTCGGAGAAGTCGTAGAGGATCCATGATCCGGTGGAGAGGCGTGGTTTAGAGACCGCGGCGATGGCGAAGGACTTGAGCGCGTGCATGGAGTTAGGATAGAGCACTGACATCAATGAAATGCTCGTGTCGGGCGCGATAACCGCATGAATTAAAATAGACACCCTGAACGCCCGCCATCTGCTGGGCGTTGCCGGGCCCGTAGCTCAGCCGGTTAGAGCGCTACTCTGATAAAGTAGAGGTCGATGGTTCGAATCCGTCCGGGCCCACCAAAGCACACGAAATCGAGAACCTTCTCGCTGTCGGCGTAGCAGTTGTTCTCGTCTACACTCGCTTAGCGTGCAGGTTAATTGCTTGAGAGCAGGCTGGGCATTGCGTACTCTTTCCGTCGTCGGCACACGTCCGTAGGCGACCGGGTGCTTGTTCAAGGAGACACCACTACTACGTTGGCCGCTTTCTACGCAAAGATTCCAGTGGACCACATTGGCATGAAGAGATGAACCGCGGCGGTTGACGGATGCCCTCAGCGACCGGCACATGCGTCAACAGAGCGGGCGTGGCAGAAACTTCTGGCCGAAGGACTGCCCGACACCGGCGGTATTCAGGAAGAAGCCCCCTGCCTTGGGCAAGCCGGTCCTGGTGATGCGAGACGTTACCGAGCGGCCCGAGGCGGTGTCCGCAGGGACGGCACGGCTGGTCGGCGGGGATGCGGAGCGCATCGTACGAGAATCGGCACTGCTTCTGGATGACGCCGACGCGTATGCAGGCGCTGAGGAAAATCTATGGCGTTCAAGTCATTTGTACCGGTATCTACGCCTTAGAATCTACCCGGACTTTACCTTGCCTTCTGAGCTATTTATCTTTCGTTTCGTCGAGTCTGCTAATGGGCGCGTGGCGTTTGGGACGACAAGACGTAGTGCTCTTCAACAGTCCGCCCATGTTTCTGGTGCCGGCGGGACTGACTGACCATCCGTCGAATTACCCATGCGAAAACAATAATGAATGTACAGATATTTGGCACGACATCGCGCTGCGGCTGAAATATCCCATCGACAATGTCTCTCTGATAGGGTTGCGTTTTCTGGAACGGGTAGGATACCAACGGTCTGACGCAGTATCAGTAATCACCCCTTCCGCTCCTTCCGCAATAGAGCAGATATTCTCAAGCCGGAATCGACACCGGTCTAGAGTGCCTCAGCGATGGATTAGCGGACGAATGCCTGGGCCTTCGGCTTGTGATTGAAATCTGTCCCGAACCTTCCGGCCCGCACTAGAGCATCAAAGTTTCACTGTTGGGCTGCTACGTATTCTTTGGGTCGGTCGGTCATGACGAGCGCGCTTTAGATTTGATGCTCCGCATGTATAGCCCTTTTCCTATCCGTTGCGACGACTTTTCGACGATAGATTGGCACTCGATTGCCGAAGCATCCAACTTCCGCAAAGATTCATCAGAAAGCAGCAGCCTCCCCCCCCCATCTTGGGCAGGGGAACGAAGAACAACCTGTTGACTAGTTTGTTCTCCTTAATCCGTTGCAACAACCGTCGGCATCCCAAATGGCGTAGCGCAAGGCTGCACCAGTGCCCAAAGGCTGAGAGATACAAAGACCTAGCAGCCACCGACTGGTTCACCGCCGACGGCAGAACGTAGCCGAACTTTGGAACTCCGCAGATGGAGGTTAAGACATCCAGCACGGCTCTCGTGTCTTTGGTGAGCGATGAAAAAGAGATAGTTAGTACATCGACGTTGGTTCGGAAAATTTTGGTCAGGCACTCTGCGGTCAGTCGGTCGCCTATCGTTGCCTCCTCCAGACGCGCGGCGCCGAAAAGCACTGTGATTTCGCCACGACTTTTCTTGAATTGCATCATCGAAATGGCCCGCTCCCGATGGTTTCTGATCAGCACCACTAGCAATACTCTGAACCCTTCGGCTCGCAAAGCCTCAATGCTGCAGGGCAGTTTGGAATCTAAGTAGGCGCGGTTGGCAATGTCGCATAGCATTTGCCTCTGCGTGCCATCAAGCTGCCGCCAAGCCTGTTTTAATGCCTTGAGCGAGCGGTAATAGGAACGCTCCTTGATCTCAGGAAAGACGAAGCAGGAATGATCTCTTAAGACTCGGTAAAGAAACTCGCTCCCAGAACGACCTTGGACCTACTACCAGCAAATAATCATAGACGCCCAGCCCGCCTTTCCGTCCGGCACCGGTGAATTGGTGGACATCGTCCTTGACCGATGCCCTGCGTCGATAGCGGAGAAAGTCTGCCATTTTCTTTGAACTACAGATGATCAAGTATGCATCATAAGATGAACAAGAGTTGCGAGCAGAAACGGGGCAGGAACCGCAAAAGACGACGGGCAACGACAACTTATTGTACTGAATAGTCCTACTCACCCTGATGCCGGCCCAATCAAGGCGCGCGTGCTTTGCGCTAAACAATTTTGACGATATCTCTGTAAATGGATTCAACGACGGCAAGCAACGTCGCCGATGCACTGACCATATCCGTGATCAGAGGCAGGATTGCCGTTGCCTGCGGAATACTGTTGGTGCTTAGCGGCATAAGCCTCTTTAGGAGTGCGGACTCCCCAGTTTTCCTTCATAGCCCTCGCCCTGATTCAGTGAAGTCCATTGTTGCAGTGAAAGCGTTGGCCATGCTGCTGGCAGTCAGCGAGCCGCTGGTGCAATCCTACCCTCGGATGGGTTTTCGCCGGTGGTGTCCCTGATATGGCAGACCGCTGATTGTTCGGGACGTAACCGGCGATGCAGCAAAAGTAGTGCATCACCAAATCGGCTTTTTGGTCCCTATCTACTGGCTGCCTAGCATCAGTACGGACCTCCTCCTGCCGCGGAGCATCCTACTGGTGGCGTTGGTTCTTGCTCAAGGTCCGGCTTCCTTTTCCGGACGCGCTTTCTCAATCGTTGTCCTACTAGGATGAGCGGTGCTGATCACCGGCATGGCGGGTACTGTGAATTGGTTGTCGACCTCCGAATGGGACTCTCCCTACATGAACGGTCTCGGTCTCTTAAGAACCGGATGGTCGGTTGGGTTGGCAGTATTCATTCCCTTGTCGATGCTTTTTTGTTGCCGGGGAGAGCCGGCGACCATCAATAAGCTCTTTTTAGTCAATGACATCGAGACTGTGGGCCGGAATGACCGTAGCGGTGCTTGGGATTATCGTGCTAGTCGGCGATTCACACCTCCCCGACTCCGGTCAGGATACGACCCAATAAGTCAACCTCGTCGGTGTATGCATACACTTCCAACGGCAGTTTCTCCATGTTCCCCCGCCAGTGCCGCAAGTCCGCCGGCGTAATGCCGCGGATGGCCGCCTCTGCGCCGTCCACATCGTCGCCCACGATGACCAAGCCAATCCCACGCCGCTCCACCTCTACGGCGTCTTGAGTGCCGGCGCGGACGATCAGGGGCCGACGAAACAGGCATGCTTCGTAGTAGCGGTTGGATCGGGCCCAGCCGTGAGGCGGCGGCGGCGGGTAGCACGCGAGCATCATGTCAACGTCGCTGTACAGGCTTTCCAAGTCATCGGGATTCTGGTAGGTGCCCCGATGCTCCATGTTGGGGATGCGCGCTACCCGTTGCGGAAGGTTCATTATGTAATCAGAGGTGCCAGCTAGCACGAACTCAAATCGCTCGGGTGCTGCCGCGGCCAAAGCTTCGAGGACTTGCATCGACCACTCATCGTTGAGCACGCCAAAGTATCCGATGCGAAGCGGCCTGTCATCCAAGGGCGAGCCGATGGAGTCTGGGATTCCATTCGACAGAACCGCGGCGGCTAGGGACCCGTCAACCTTGTTCTCGATAACCAGCTTGGCTGGTTCGACCTTCAGCCAGTCCCGATAGTACGTGTGATAACCGACAGAGGTGAGTACCAGGAGGGAACAAGCCCTGATGATGAACCTGTCGGCAAGCCGGACCAACCAGCCCTTGGGACCGCGGGCTACCTGGTGCCGCTTGATGTCGTGCACTTCGAGGATCGGAGGTTTTGCCAGCCTCGCCCCTGACACTAGAGCCGCCAGCGCCATCTCTAGGTAGAAGGCATAGATTATGTCGTTACGCTGGACGGCAGCGCGAATCCGGTGCAGGCGCGTGAGAATGACAAGTGCTCTGAGATAGTACGACCGGAAAGGCATGCGTCCCAAAGATTCGATCGGACAATCCGGGACCCGTCCGGAGTGATAACGAGTCTCGAAAGCGACGGCTTCAACCTGGAAACCGGCCTGCTGCAGCATCTTGATGCGCAGGGCTATCCTAGAGTCATTAATATGTGGGAGAAGACATAGGACCTTTGTTTTCATACCTAGAAGATCATTCTAGATCGGGCGACATGAGGCAACCACACGCCAACCGGTGCCATAGGGAGATCGGCAGGTGTTGCGACGAGGAAGGTTGTCAACGGTTTTCATCCCTCACCTAAACTGATGAATCTCTATGTCTACGCATAATGCCGATCCTCACCGAAACAACGTGGGTCTGCCTTCTCTGACTCCAATTCACGGCGGTCACCATCGTTGCTCTGAATGTGGCCGCGTGATCTACTCAGATCCCAAGGTCGCCGTCGCCGCCATCATCCCTATGGATGACGGAATAGTCCTTCTCAAACGAGCCATCGAACCGAATCTCGGCATGTGGAGCTTCCCATCGGGCTACGTCGATCGCGGCGAAAAGCCCGAAGATGCCCTTGAGCGAGAGGTCGCCGAAGAGTGCGGACTGACCGTCAAGGCGAGGAAGCTGGTCGGTGTCTACAGCGACGAAGGCGAACCCGTCATCCTAGTGGTCTATCATGCCGATCTGGTCGGCGGGGAACTTAAAGCCGGCGACGAAACCGCAGATGCTCGAGTCTTCTCAATCGAATCGATGCCGCAGCTAGCGTTTGAGCACGACAGCCGTATCTTGAGCGATTGGCTTGCAAGCACCGCAACCCGCAACACCGCCTGATCGCTACTTGATGCCCGAACCTCGGGTCTGCTCAAGGTAGTTACGAGCATCAGCGATCAAGAATCTCGTAGCACCGCTCACGATCCACTGTACACCGCGCTCGTGCCAGAAATGAGCCTGCTCCGATGTCACTCCTAGCGTGCCGGATATTTTTCCGGCATCATGGGTCTGCTTCACCAGTCGTTCTATTGCGCTGACTACCTCCGGATGCTCGATCTGCCCGGGAAAGCCGAAATTCAAGGATAAGTCGCCCGGCCCGAAGAAGATGCAGTCCGCGCCATCCGTATTGATGATTTCGTCGGCGTTTTCGATGCTCTCGGGCGTCTCGATCTGCAGGCATACGAACGTCTCTTCGTTCGCCTCCTTCACGTAAGAAGCCTGATCCTGAATCCCAAACATCGCGCTACGGCCCGAGAATCCCCCGCGTTTGCCCATGGGAGGATATTTGACCGAATCGACCACCTGCCGAGATTGTTCAGCGTTATTGACCAATGGAATCATGACGCCTTGCGCGCCACCCTCGAGGTATCTCTGAATGTGCTGCTGATCATTCATTCCGATCCGCAGGATAGGGGTAGTTCCAGACAACTCAGCGGCACGGATCATGTTCTCCGCAGTCTCGTAATTCATGATCCCGTGTTCGCAGTCGATCACCACGAAGTCGAACCCGAGCCAGCCCATCGTCTCGACCAAAGCCGGTGCCGGGAATCCCACGAAAGGACCCAAAGCGGTTCCACCCGCTAGCATCTTCTGCTTCATCGTGTTCTTTCGCAAACCAATGCTCCTTCACGGCTCATACTTTCAGCAAATCGCAAATAAAGGTTAAACTAATCGCCACCCCAATTGAGAGCCATCCTCATGACCGTCTGTTGTTCCTGCCCTGTATCGGGATAAAGGATTCCCATGCTTGTAGAGGAACGAGTTTCGGATGCGATGTCTTGATCTGGATTTCCGACCTTCGACGCAATCCAGATGTCCGATTAGGCGAAAAACGCCGATACGTGCCGCCAGACCTCTGCTGATACGGCATCAACTGGTTGCGACGCATCGATGACAACCCAACGATTCGGGTCATCTGCCGCTAACGCGTCATACCCTCTCAAAACATCGAAATGGAAACGTCTGGACAGCTCCTCGAATCGACGCATAGCGTCTTCCTTGTCCGCGTCTTCATCTCGCCTCCTCGCCAAACCTTCGTCCGGTGATATGCGTAGGAAGATCGTCAAATCGGGTACTTTGCCATCCGTTGCCAACTCGTTCGCGTGTCGCAGTCGCGTGAGATCGAGTCTCCCGCCGAATCCTTGGTAAGCCAGGGTCGAATCCGCGAACCTATCGCAGATCACAGTCACGCCATTCTTCAAATTCGGCTCGACAACATCGTGCATCAGCTGAGCTCGAGCTGCCATGAAGAGGAGAGCATCGGCAGCAGGGACGTTTTTGTTGGGAGATTTAATGACACCGCGAATCGTGTCGCCCAGCTCGGTAGATCCAGGCTCCCTTACCTGTAGAGCCTGACACCCCCCGCTTTCCAGACGTATCTTCAGGAGCTCTGCCTGAGTAGTTTTACCTGCGCCCTCGCCGCCTTCGAAAGAGATGAAGGGTGCCGCGTGGCGTGATTTACGCCTTTCTACAACTGGTTTGGCATCGGGCATATCGCACGTTTTTAAGAAAAACCTGTCGGATCAACGGCGCCTGCGTCGAATGACCACATGCCGATTGGGATCGTTGCCCGCACTGGCAGATCCCACGTTGTATCTGGCTGCCAATCCATGTTGAAGCCTGCGAACATACGCCGACTGCGCCGCAAGAGAGACTCTGCGCTCTCCGCTCAATATTCGCTCGACCGCTCGCTCTGCCTCTTCCAAGGCCTCTGCGACAACCAGATCATCTACTGAATCTCTGTCTCGAACTTCTCCGATCACGCGATTATCCGGGCGTTCGAATCGGCTCAGGAACTCTTCGATCTGCTCTCGGGTGCCTCTACGCAGCACGTAGACTGGCAAACCGTCGCGCTCTGCTCGCTTAATGGCAGGGGGACGTCTTCCATAGTGAAGCTTGGTGGTGACGAAAATGTCTGCGTCATCCGTAGAGTCAACGACTTCAACCGGCACGCCCATGCGCTGAATCGCGGATCGAATCGAATCTTTCGGGACTCCGAACTGATGCACTCGCACCGCCGGAACCTGCACGCGGTATTCATTGGACGGAATCCCGGTCGTACCGTTGGTGTCGCTCTCTCGTCTAAGTTCAGGTTCTATATCTTCCCGTTCTTTAATCCGCCGCGGAGCTCGGATCGAATTCAAATCAAATGCCGCGGTCTCGAAGCCATCTTCCGACTGCATCGCGTCAGTCATTTGGGAATCGATCTCGCCATTCTCATTCAGATGGCGCTTTTCCATCGGCACTGACAGCCCCCTCAACATCCGATCAACAGCTACGCCGACATCGTTGTGAATGCCCACCAGATTGCGATCGTGCATCTCGACAACTACATCGAATGTCGGAGTATGTTTGCGTTCCAACACTGTTTTCTGGGTGCGGCGTCGACGTGCTTCAATGTCGCCCAGAGTCACTGATTGGGTGCCGCCGACCAAGTCGGAAAGCGTGGGGTTGCTGATCACATTTCCGAGCGTGTTTCCATGAGCAGTGGCGACCAGCTGCACTCCGCGCTCGGCTATGGTGCGAGCGGCTATAGCTTCCAACTCGGTTCCCATCTCGTCGATCACCACTACTTCAGGCATGTGATTCTCAACGGCTTCAATCATCACGCGATGTTGAAGTTCTGTGTTAGGAACCTGCATGCGCCGCGCACGCCCGATCGCCGGATGAGGGACACCTCCATCGCCGGCTATCTCGTTCGATGTGTCGACTATCACCACTCGCCGCGATGCATCGTCCGCCAACACTCGAGCTACCTCGCGCAAGATCGTTGTCTTCCCGACACCGGGCCGCCCCAAGATCAAGACGCTCCGGCCGGTCTCGATCAGATCTTGGATCAACCGCACGCTTCCAAAGACTGCGCGACCGACACGGCACGTCAGGCCGACTGGCTCTCCCTCTCGGTCGCGGATCACCGAGAACCGATGCAATGTCCGCTCGATACCGGCCCTGTTGTCATCGCCGAATCTGCCCAAGCCGGATATTACCGTGTTGATGTCGCCTTTCGACATCTCTCTTTCGCTAAGCGTCTGCGTCTCTTCGCTGAATCTGGCTTCGGGCACTCTGCCGAGATCGATCACCACCTCTATAAGGTCGGTGATTCTGCGGGAGTCATCGGTGTTGCCGCGGAGCCGCGACTCGAGTTCGCCGGGCAGGACGCGAAGGAATGCGTCCATGTCATCGACTACTTGCTGGCTAGGTTGCTTCGCCGTATTCTTCAAACTTTCCGTTGATGATTTCTGAATCGTAATTTCGCTTCTATCAATGTATTCCATGATACGCGCTTGTGAAACTTGTCGGCCACGCCGCCCAACGATGCTAGTGCCGCGTAACAGTGGCGTAAAGAATCAGTTCTCGACCACCTGATGGGCGGACCTCACAATGAGTCTGCGACCAAGGCTGTCAGATCTGCCGTGCGACACGAGTAGCCCCATTCGTTGTCGTACCAGCCTACGATCTTGATGAACTCCCCTTCGCCATTCTCACCTGAAACCACCTCCGTCGAGAGTGCGTCAAGGGTGCACGAGTTCGGATTGCCGATGTAGTCGGCTGAGACCAGCGGCTCGTCGGAAACGCCGAGGACATCGCCCAGCGGCCCCCGTCGCGCGGATCTGAAGGCATCGTTCACATCTTCCGCGGTTACAGACCTAGACAGTTCAGCCGTGAGGTCGGTCACTGAACCGGTGATCACCGGCACCCGATATGCCATGCCATCGATCTTGCCGTTCAGCTCTGGAATCACGAGAGTAACCGCTTTTGCGGCTCCAGTAGTCGTGGGAATGATGCTGTTCGCAGCAGCCCGGGCCCTTCGCGGATCGCTATGGACTTGGTCTAGGATGCTCTGATCGTTCGTGTAGGCGTGAATCGTCGACATCAAAGCACGCTCGATCCCGAAGGCATCGTTCAGCACCTTCGCCATCGGCGCGACGCAGTTGGTTGTGCATGAGGCGTTTGAGATTATGTGATGGCTCTTCGGATCGTAACTATCCTCATTCACTCCCAGCACAACTGTTATATCCTCGTTCGTCGCCGGTGCCGAGATGATCACTTTTTCGGCACCGCCCTGAAGATGTCCTCGAGCCACTCCAGCATCGGTGAAGAACCCGGTCGATTCAATAACTATCTTGGCATCGGCTTCATCCCACGGGACCTTGGAAGGATCACGTTCTGAGAACACTCGGACCTCTGCGCCGTCGATTGTCAACACGCCGTCGCCCGCTTCGACTTCGCCCGGATATCGACCGTAAGTCGAGTCGTACTTGAATAGGTGGGCCTGCTGTTGCGGGTTGGCGAGGTCGTTGATTGCGACCACGGAGAGCGAATCGGAATGGCGCTCCATGATGGCGCGGAAAACCTGTCTCCCGATTCTCCCGAATCCATTGATTCCAACATTGGTCTTATTCATTTCTTTCTCCGCTTCAGCTCCTCTATCGATCAGAGCGGCTCCAAGTAGCAGGCTACAGCATCTACGCTGCTCGAAATCTCGCCGCCCTGAGTTTAGTCTTGTATGGTCAGAGATCGGGACGTTACTTGATCACTGTCATACCGGCGTATGAACCTTTGCCCCCGACCCATTCCTCGATTCGCAACAGGCGGTTGTACTTTGCCACACGTTCGCTTCTAGCCGGGGCGCCAGCCTTTATCTGGCCGCAACCGCATCCCACCGCTATATCGGCGATCGTCGTGTCTTCAGTCTCTCCGGAACGGTGACTTAAGACGACGCCGAAATCGGATTGACGAGCCCGTTTAATCGTATCCAAGGTCTCCGAGACGGTTCCCACTTGATTCGGCTTGATGAGGATAGCGTTCGCCGCACTATCCTCGATCCCGCGATCCAAAAACTCGGTTTGAGTGACGAAAAGATCGTCGCCTACGAGTTGTACGCCCTCGCCGAGTGTCTCAGTCAGCGCGGACCATCCGCTCCAATCGTTTTCAGCCAAGCCGTCCTCGATGCTGCAAACCGGGTACTCTCTACAGATGGAGGCGTACTCTTCTACTAGCATCTCGGAAGTCAGCCGCAAACCCTCTCGCTTCATGCTGTAGCGTTTCACTTTCGACATGTAGAATTCGCTCGCCGCAGGGTCTAGAGCGATGAATATCTGCTCGCCTGGAAGATACCCCGCGGTTTCGATGGCGTGCGTCACGTAGCCGAGGGCTTGACGGTTGGTCAGGCCGACCGGCGCGAAGCCACCCTCGAAGCCGACCGTTGTAGAAAGTCCTTCCTCTTGCAGCAAGATGCCCAAAGATTGGTAGATCTCGGAACCGGCTCTCAAAGCTTCAGATAGGGATTCGAGACCCGCAGGCATGACCATGAATTCTTGGAACTCTGTTGAACCGGCGGCATGTGCACCGCCATTGAATATGTTCAGCATCGGCACCGGCAAAACATAGTCGGCGCGTCTACCGATATAGTCAGCCACAATGTCGTACAGCCACTCGCCTCGGCTTCTAGAAGATGCCCTCAACACTGCCATGGAGACTGCGAGAATGGCGTTGGCTCCGTATCGAGCCTTGTTCTTGGTCCCGTCCGCCTCGATCATCGCATCGTCAACCGCGCGCTGATCGTCAGCGTCTAGACCGACAATTGCATCATTCAAAGGGCCATTCACATTCGCGACAGCGCGCAGCACACCCTTCCCTTTGAAGCGATTCGAGTCCCCGTCGCGCAGTTCCCAAGCCTCATTCTCTCCCGTACTCGCTCCGGAAGGGACAGAAGCCCCGTGCCGAGTCCCGTCTTCAAGTAGCACCTCGGCATAGACCGTGGGATTGCCTCGAGAATCGAGGATCTCCTTGCCTCGCGCGAACTTTATTCGACTCATAGATCATCTCCGTTTTCTCGAATCGCCCTTCCAGCAGATCTGGAATGCGCCAACTCTACTGCTCGATTCACTGCTTCTTCAGCGTTCTTGGCAGTCGAAAAGCCTTTCAATTGAATCGGGACATCTCCGTCACGCATCAACTGGTCCCAATCCTCGATCGCCACCACAGGAATGCCCCAAACCATCGCAAAGCCGAGTTCCGAGAACGTCCCCCAGCTGCCAGGAAGCGCAATAACTGCATCTCCCGAGTGTGCCACCAAAGAATTTCGTGTGAATCCCAGATCCGTCGGTATCGAGTAGTCGATGTACTCGTTTGCAGCCCTGCGGTCAGGTCCGGGTAAGATTCCGATGGTAGTGCCTCCCGCATCTTTGGCGCCTTTGGCACCATGCTTCATTGTGCCGCCCAATCCCCCGTTCACCAAAACGCATCCCGCCTCGGCGATACGACGGCCGACTTCCTCGGCAGTTGCAAGCATCGATGCTGTCGCATTGACTTCACTTGCGCCGATCACCGCGATGTAGGTTTTGCTGTTGTTCGATCTCAATTCATCTACTTGCCATGGGGATTCTTCTCGCATACAAGCCGATACCCTTACGTAACTCTTCAAGTGATATCGTATTTTGCCCACAACCCGACAGTTGCAGATCTGGAATCGCCGATTTTGGATTCCATCTTTCGCAGGAATGACGGCTGAGCAAGAGGCTCAAGCTTGCGCTCATACGCCTAATGCTCGCATCTGCGCCTCTTTCATTCGTTCACAACCGCTGCTCGCCAACTCCAGCATCTCATCGAGCTGCGCTCTGCTGAAGGGTGCTCCCTCCGCCGTTCCTTGGATCTCTATGAAATCGCCTGATCCTGACATCACAACATTCATGTCTACTTCCGCACGGGAATCTTCTTCATACGGCAAGTCCAAAACGCTGACTCCTTCGACAACTCCAACCGAGATGGCTGCAACGGAATCACTTAAAGTTCGGGTCTCTATTGCATCTGGTTCTCCGATGGTTCTGATCGCCAATGCGAGTGC
The DNA here is from genome assembly GCA_965214735.1 of Dehalococcoidia bacterium. Lineage (GTDB taxonomy): Bacteria > Chloroflexota > Dehalococcoidia > Lucifugimonadales > Lucifugimonadaceae > Bin127. The sequence goes on from OZ243977.1 coordinate 679,504, forward strand.
CACATACCCGCCGGTGATCGCCGCGGTTCGTGTGCCACCATCGGCTCGAAGCACGTCGCAGTCGACAACGATCGATATTTGCCCCAGAGCCCCTAGATCAGTCACTGCCCTGAGAGACCTTCCGATGAGCCGTTGAATCTCTTGACTGCGCCCGCTGGAACTGGAACGTCGACGGTCGACTCTTTCTCCAGTCGACCGCGGCAACATTCCGTACTCGGCGGTGACCCAGCCCCTCCCGCTGTCGCGCATCCAGCGCGGCACTCTGGGCTCCACCGTCGCCGTGCAGATCACATGGGTGTCTCCGAGTTTGACAAGCGCGGAGCCCTCGGCTCGTGGCATGAAATTCGGCTCAATCGAAATCTCGCGAGTCTCATCCCGCGCTCTCCCGTCGTGTCTCGCTAGCAACTGATTCCTCTCCAGTAGGATCGAGGTCTTTTCATTATCTCTATCTCTGGCTCCGACCATGATTCTCAGCGATACTCAAGATTCTATTTAGATAAAGGGAACTCATCATGAAGATAGCGGTAATGGGTGCAGGATCGGTAGGGGGCTACTACGGCGCGGCATTGGCGCGGAGCGGGGAAGATGTGACACTCATCGCCCGTGGCGAAAACGCCAAGCAGATGCGCCGCCACGGAGTTGAAGTTTCATCTAATTGGGGCGATTTCCTAGTCAGACCTGAAGTTGTGGAAAACCCAGCTGAAGCAGGAATCGCAGATCTGATTCTGCACTGCGTCAAGCTCTACTCTAACGCTGAGACGATCCCGACCATGCATCCGTTGGTAGGTGATGACACGACGATCCTCACCATACAGAACGGCATCACCGGAGGCGAAGCCTTGGCAAGGGAGTTCGGTTGGGACCATGTCTTGGAAGGTGCCACTTATATCGAGACCTCGCTTGTTGAACCCGGTCGAATAGTTCAAACTGGTAGCGCGGCGCGCATCGAGTTCGGTGAACATGACGGTTCGAACTCTCAACGAGCGGAAGATATCCGAAATACGCTCGATGTAACCGGCATCCAAGTGGAGGTGAGCGATGATATCCGTTCCGTGCTCTGGAGCAAGATGGTCGTCATCGGCGCGCTCGGCACGGTGGTGACTGCGGCTCGCGCATCTTTGCCGGAAGTGCTTCAGATAGAAGAGGGGCTTAATACGATTCGCACCGTGATGGAAGAGATCGTTTCTTGCGGTTTGACCCAAGGTATCCGATTCCCAAATCGATTCGTGGATGCCAAGATCGATGACGCAATCGCCGAGGCAGAAGAGTTCCAATCATCCCTGCAATCCGACTTCAACCGAGGCAGGGCATTGGAGTTGGACGATATTTTGGGAGCCGCGGTGAGGCTAGCGCGAGACGTCGGCGTGCCGATGCCGGCTAGCGCGGCATTGGTAATGACCCTGCAAAAGTTCAAAAACGGCGGAATGGCAGGCTGACACGCACATCCAACCGATCGGAGACCGATGCGAAACCATCGTCACTCCCGCGCGGGCGAGAATCCAGAGTACGAAAGTGCAACCGATCTAAGAGAGATCATTGCAAAACTCGGTATTGATTGCTGCGGGAGAGGGCTAAGGTGAGAGAGAATGACGCGAGGTTTTGCAACGATCCCACTGATCCTCGCCATCTCCCCCGGCGATTAGAATCGTGCTGTTTTCTCAGGTTTAGCGCTCCGAGATGGGTAATTTATGGCGAACGATGTGACAGAGGTGACGGCTGCCGATCCATAGACGCTTTGGAGCATTTTCGCGAAGATTCCGCTTCGAGACTGACTGCTGGGACATTCAGGATGCTCTCGCTCGTGGAGATGAAGATTTCGTACTGCTGGATGTGCGTAGTCCTCAGCTGTACGAGCGTGGCCATGTTCCGGGCGCGATTAATCTCCCCCCCCCACGGAAGATCACCCCATCACGTATGGGTAAGTGGCCCGCAGATACTCTTTTACTGTGCCGGATCTCACTGCAACGGGGCGACTTAGGCGGCAGTGAAGTTGGCGGGTTTGGTGCTTCCAATGAAGGAGATGATTGGAAGAGCTACCGGTTGGGCGGACGAGGGTTTCACATTCGCTGTCGGAAGCGGGACAGGAAGATTAGGCGGTGTCGAATGAAACGGGTTTCTCCCGCTAGAGCGTCCAGTCCGGATGCCGATACTTCTTCATCGCCTCCAGACTGATCTCGGCTCCTAGCCCCGGCTTTCCGGTCACCTTCACGTACTGTCCGTGAAATTCTATCGGCTCTTCCAACATGGCTTGATAATCCGGAATGAAGCTGATCGCGTGCTCCAGCCGGTAGAAGTTCACGGTTGACATGCAAACATGCGCGCCGGCGATGATCTGGATTGATCCCATCGCGTTGTGCGGACTGATGGGGATGTAGTACGCCTCTGCCATCGAGGCTATCTTCTTGATCTCGCTGATGCCGCCTGTCCATACGATGTCGGGCATGATGTAGTTCGCGAGATTGCGTCGGAATATCGGTAGAAAGTCCCATCGCGTGTAGAGGCGTTCGCCAACGCAGATGTTCGGCACCGTGTTCTGCCGGATCGTCTCCAACGCATCGAAGCCCTCTTGGGGAATCGGCTCCTCGAACCACTCGATTCTCGACTGTTCGTGCAGGGTGTTCGCCAGACGAATCGCGGTTGGAACATTGAAGTTCCCGTGCGCGTCGATGAGTATCTCACGATTCGGGCCGATCGCGGACCTGACGGCTTGGACGATGTCGTAACCGAGCTGCTCGCCCTCATGCGAGATAGCACCATCCGTGTAGCGGGTATGGAGCGGAACCATCTCGTTAAACGGATCCAGCTTCATCGCCTCGTGCCCCGCCTCGACGGTTCTCTTCGCGGCTTCGTAGTAGTCATCAGGAGTCGTGCAGTTCGGGAACCATCCGTTGGCGTATAACCTCACTTCATCTCTGAACTTACCGCCCAGCAACTCATAGATCGGCACGCCCAGCGCCTTACCCTTGATGTCCCACAGCGCGATATCGACGCCGCTGATGGCAGTTGTCGGGAAGCCACGAGACCCTAGATAGGTGTATCGCCTGAAGAGTCGATGCCAAAGAGGTTCGACGTTAGTGGGGTCTTCACCCACGAGCACCTCCTTCATCGCGAGCACCGCACGAGCGGTTAGGAAGCTGCCGCCGCCCGGGTAATTCGTCGCCTCACCCCATCCGTGGATGCCTTCGTCCGTCTCAATGCGAACGAATGTCCACTGGCGCTCGTTCGGTCCGCCGTAGCGGTGGCGCGGCGGTGTCACCACAAAAGCTTTTACGTCTGTGATCTTCATCTCTAGGATCCTAGGTTCAGGTTATCGCCTATTCTGTCCATTCGGCGATTTTCTACTCGGCTTTTGAGGTGGATAAGTGCGGAAGGGGCCGGGTTGCAAAGAGTGAAATCGTCGCGGCGATGATGCCGACGGCGCCGGCGGCGATAAAGAATGGTATGTAACTTCCATCGGCGGTGTAGTCGAACACAAGACCCGGAATCATCACCCCTACCGCTTGCCCAAAGGTCGTGAAAGGCTCAGTTACCCCGCGGATTGTGCCGAGGGAAGTGCGTCCGAAGTAGTCTGCGTACGCGACGGGCGGAACTGTGAGCATACCGCCTAAGCCGAAGCCGAAGAGGGCGGAGTATGCCAGCGCCTCCAGCGCGGTGTCAGTCGATGCGAACAGGAGCGACCCAGCAGCCATGACGAGCGCTACCGATGCCATCACGAAGCGAGGTGACGCCCTTTCGACGATTCGCCCCCAGACTAGACTGCCCAGCCCCAGAGAGATCGCGTTCAGGCTGATGCCGACTCCGGCGACTACCGCGCTCAAACCTTGATCTCGGAAGAAGGCGGCGCTGTGAGTGTTGACTCCGGCGTGCATCAGGAAGAGCAGCCCGGTGGAGATGGCGATCAACCAGAGGGTGGGCGTTCGCATAGCCGCCTTAGATGTCCAATTGACCTCCACATCGGCTGTTAATGTCGTCTTTCCGGCAGCAGAGTCATCTGTCGAGGCAGCTCGGTTATCTCCATCTGGAAGCAAGCCCATGTCCTCTGGACGCTCCGACAAGAGCAGCGCCACCGGCAACAACGCCACTACAAACACGACTACACCGAGCACAAACCAAGCGTCGCGCCATCCGCTATGTGCGATGACGACGGAGGCGATCAGCGGGAACAGCACCATGCCCAAGGAGTGAGACAGACTCAAGATGCCGTTGGTTCTGCCCCTGAGACGTATGAACCAGCGCGAGACTACGACGGATGTGCCGATCTGCACCGGGCTGGAGAATATCACTCGTCCCGTGGCGTACGCAATGTAGAACACCCAGGGGACCGTTGCCCCCATCACCGTAATGCTCACGTCCGACCACGCTAGCGATACTGTAGTCACACATAGCAAAAGGACGCTGACGGTGAGCACCGACCGTGCGCCGTAACGGTCGATCAGTTGACCCACGATGGGGGACACGAAAGTCGCGGTAAGACCACCTGCCGCCGCCGCGCCTGCGATCAGAGTGCGGCTCCAGCCGAGCTCCTCGGAGAGCGGATAGACGAAGACGGCGATCGTCAGGCTGGCGGCGGCGTTGCGAGCGAAGTTCGCGCTCCCCGCCGCAAACAGTACGACCCATCCGTAGTAGAACGGAGTGCGATTTGCGAGTCGCTGCATATTAGGTCAATTAACAGCGGTCTGTAGATCGGACAGTCGCCTGATCTGGATGACGATGCTTCTTGATAGCGTCCATCGCGTTGTTTGCACGTTGATCCAATGTTGATCGCTGTCGGGACATTCTATTCCTCTCGTTAACTGAAGGAGTCCTTCCCCGCTTGGTCAACCGCATTCTCTGGAGAATCACTCTTATTCCTGCGATCAGAGTCCGTTGCAAAACCTTAAACAAGCATTAGTGTGCGGTCTGACTACTGGTGCCCGCTTGGATCCATCGCGATTCCTCGGCTACGCTCGGAATGACATAGGATTCTTCCATAGTCTCGCGAGGGGCTTTTCGAAGCACAGGTTCACAGGTCAAATGCCTTTCGAGATGGAATGTAAGCTCCGCGAAAGTAAGTGGACTGATATGAATCGAAAAGCTTTGCTGAAGTTGTCCGTTGCCGGCGCGGGGGCAACCGCTGTTCTAGCGGCTCTGGCGTTGAGCTTGGCATTCATACTTGGTGGAGATGCCAACACAGAGAGTCTCATCGGTGAGCCGCTCGATGAAGCCACCAAGGCTGAGTTACGAAGTCAAGGCCTTGACTTCATCGCGGAGACGGGCCGCCGCGTTGCCAGAGGAAATGGCACCGCGGAGATCATCTGGGATCCGCCCAAACTACCGACGCTTGAGGAATCGATCATAATGGGCAAGGCGGCAATGGCGGCAGGCGATGACGACCTGATCCCGCTGTGCACGGACGAGTACCGCGATTACCTGAAGGAGCAGAAGGAATCCTAGCGGCAGGAGAGCGCCCCGATGTTTCCGGCCTGTCGTTCGATCCCCAGCGGCATCTTCGAGACTCCCAATTATCGAAATCCAGAATATTGGCGTGCCCGGCGAGACGCACTTTCGCGCGCACAATCTCCGTACGATATCGATCATTAGCACTACTTCCGATCCACGGCCGAGCCCGAGATCAACGAGCCGATCCAGCCAAGGTCTTTAGAGGGCAGATAAACGAGGACAGCGATTGTGAGGTTGGCAGTGGATCAGACATTTGCCCAATCCGGGTGCCGATGCTTTTCAATCGCATCCATGCTGATGTCGACACCTAAACCCGGCTTGCCCGACACCTTGATGTACTGCCCGTGAAAATCGATCGGCTCTTCCAGCATTGCGTTGTATGCCGGAATTGTGCCCATCGAGTGCTCGAGTCGGTAGAAGTTCACCGTGGACATGCAGACGTGCGCGCCAGCGATAACCTGCAACGAGCCCATCGCATTGTGCGGGCTGATCGGGATGTAGTACGCCTCCGCCATCGAGGCGATCTTCCTGATCTCGCTGATGCCGCCAGTCCAAACTATGTCGGGCATTATGTAGTCTGCCAAGTTCCGATGGAAGATCGGCAGAAAATCCCAGCGCGTGAAGAGCCGCTCTCCGACACATAGATTCGGCTGAGTGTGTCGACGGACGGTCTCCAGTCCGTCGATGCCCTCGGGTGGAAGCGGCTCTTCGAACCACTCGATCCGACTCCGCTCGTAAAGAGTGTTCGCGATGCGGATCGCCGTCGGGACGTTGTAGTGGCCATGAGCGTCGATCAATATCTCCGCTTGCGGACCCGCGGCATCTCTGACCGCGCTCACGATGTCGTACCCCAGCTGCTCGCCATCCTGCGATATCTGCCCCTCTCGGTAACCGGTATGATACGGACGCATCTCGAGAAACGGGTCCAGCTTCATCGCCTCGTGCCCCGACTCGATGACTCGCTTCGCGGCATCGTGGTAGTCGTCAGGAGTTGAGCAATCGTTGAACCACCCGTTGGCGTACAGCCTCACCTCGTCCCTGAACTTTCCTCCCAGCAACTCGTAGATCGGCTTTCCCAGAGCCTTGCCCTTGATGTCCCACAACGCGATGTCGATGCCGCTGATGGCTGTCGTGGGCATGCCTCGAGAACCCATATAGGTGTATCGACGATACAGCTTGTGCCAAAGCGGTTCGATATTCGAAGGATCCTCTCCGATCAGGACTTCCTTCATCGCGAGAACTGCTTGAGCCGTGAGGAAACTGCCTCGTCCCGGATAGTTCGTCGCCTCGCCCCAGCCAGAGATTCCGTCGTCGGTGTCTATCCGAACGAAGGTCCACTGCCGATCCGATGTGCTGCCGCTCACTCTGCCCGGCGGTTCAACTACGTACGCATGGACATCGGTGATTTTCATCTCGATACGCCTCCAGTTTTAATGCCTCGCCGCTGCTCCGCGACGCGCCAAGAGTTTACATCGTCAGCACCGCCAACGGCGACATGGGGATTTTCAGCAGTCTCTTTGCTGATGTGAATCGGGGACACTTCGTTGATGGTCGTGATACGTTCAGGGCAACAAGCATCGCGAAAGTGAGTGGACGGATATGAATCGAAGAACTTTGCTCAAGTTGTCGGTAGCTGGTGTGGGCGCCATTGCCACTTTATCGGCTCTGGCGTTGAGCTTGGCATTCATGCTCGGCGGAGACGCCAACGCGGAGGGTCCGAAAGGTGAGCCTCTTGACGATCAAACCAAGGCAATGTTACGAGGACAACGCCTCGACTTCATCGCTGAGACGGGGCGCCGCGTTCATAGAGGAAACGGAACCTCGGAGATCATCTGGGACCCGCCCCAACTGCCGACGCTCGAGGAATCGATCAGGATGGGCGAGGCGGCAATGGCAGCAGGTGATACTGGCCTGATCCCCCTGTGCACGGACGAGTATTACGAGTATTTAAGGGCGAAGAAGGCATCCGGATGGCGGAGGAGCGATCCGATGTTCCCAGCATGCCGGGCGATTCCCGACCAAATCGTAAGCGCACCTAATCATAGGCCCGCATCATACTGGCGCGACAGGTTTTCGTCCGACCGCGATCAATCACGCTCCACGCGTTCCACGTCCGACGTCGATCACACGGGCTACCACTATGACGGGACGGCCGCCGCAAAGGAAATCAACGGTGCCATCTCACGGGATGATCCGTCGCTGAATTCCGGCCCCGTTTATCCCGATCACCCTGAGCCCGTCCCTACCCGCACATGGTGAGCCGGTCGAACCATGACCCCGCCACAAACCCCATCCGGTTCATCTTCATGAAATCCCCGAATCCTGCCTCTACCCCCGCCAAGCACCACAAGATCGGGAATCGAGACCCACTCGCTCCACATCCGACCCGATCACACAGGGTTCCAATATGGTGAGACGACCGTCTACCGAGGAATCAGCGGTGTCGAAATCTCGGTACGGTCCATCCCTGAATCGCGGTGAACGGGCCGCCGACAGATGCTTGATGCAGATGAAATCTGCATCCGAGACTTGCCCCTAAAACGTGTCTGCGCCATTGACGTCTTCGACGGGAACTCATACGGGATCATACGAGGTTTTCCAATTACCGCCACATCTGATGATCCTCAAGGGCGGGAGTCGAACGAATCAATTGCTACACTTCATTGAGACTTGGTCGATTCATCCCTGTATAGTGTGTCGAAATTCGTTATTCGACTTTCGGCTGACGTTGCATTAAGCGGTGGCGCCGGCTGTATCAGACATATCGGTTCGACCTTGCGCCGAGTCTAGTTTTAGGAGCATGAAGTAAATGGCGGTAACTTCCACATCTCAAATCAGGAACGTAGTGTTGGCAGCGCATAGCGGCGCTGGCAAGACGACTCTCGTCGACGCGATGTACTTCGCAACTGGTGCTACTAACCGACGGGGCAGAGTAGACGACGAAACGAGCCTATCCGACTATGAGCCGGAGGAGCGTGCGAGGGGCTCGAGTATCCAGATGACGCTGCTGCCCTGCCATTGGAAGGATCACAAGATAAACGCCTTGGATACACCGGGCTATCCTGATTTTCGAGGCGACATGCTATCTGCAATGCGAGTCGCCGACTCGGCATTGATCCTCATCTCTGCGCCCTCGGGCATCGAAGTCGGATCCATACAAGCTTGGCAGGCGGCGCAGGAAGCGGGATTGCCCTGCGCAATAGCGATTAATAAACTCGACCGGCCCGAAACCGACTTCGATGAAACAGTCGCGTTGATTCAGGAGGCATGGGGGCGAAACTGCGTGCCGTTGCAGCTTCTCGACGGAAGCGCCGAATCGTTTTCAAGCGTGCAGAGCTACCTCGATGGAGATGTCGATAATATCCCTGAGGAACTGATCGAAGCGATCGCTGAGTCGGACGATGACTTGATGATGATGTACCTCGAAGGTGAGGAGCTGAGCATCGACGATGTGCGGGAGGGCTTGCGGAAAGGCATCCAGACGAAATCGATAGTGCCAATATTCGCTATCGCGGCCGATAAAGAGACTGGCGTGACAGAGCTCATGGATGCGATAGTGGACTACTTCCCATCGCCAACAGACGGTGATACTGAAGAGATAGCCGACGGTGCCATAGCCGACCTCATTTTCAAAACTTCCGCCGACCCTTTCGTGGGGAAAATCTCTTACTTGCGCGTCTATGGCGAGCCGCTGATGCCGAACTCGCAGTTGACGACTGGCGCAAATAGACAGAACGAGCGAATCGCACAGGTCTATCAACCCGTTGGACGAGAGTTGCAGACCGTCGCCCAAGTTATTACAGGTGATATCGGAGCGGTGACGAAACTTTCGACGGCATCGACTTACGACACGCTCACTGAGAGCTCAAACCCTGCATCACTCGAAGGCGTTGAGTTGCCGAGACCGGTCTTCGGCTTGGCAGTCAGTCCAGAGTCGCAATCGGATCTCGACAAGATGGCTTCATCCCTAGCACGGATAACAGAGGAAGATCCCACATTGAGACTCGAGAGGAACCCGGAAACGTCCCAGATGGTTCTGCAAGGGTTGGGCGATATTCATGTCGAGATGGCGATTCAACGCATCGCTCGGAAGTTCGATGTCGGGTTAAAGACATCGCTCCCCAAAATCGCTTATCGAGAGACTATAGCGGGCAGGGCAGATGTTGACTACAAGCACAGGAAACAGACTGGCGGAAGCGGGCAGTACGGACACGTACTGATGCGAGTCGCTCCGAGCTCTCCTGAAAACGGAATCAGCTTTTCCAGTGCTGTTGTCGGCGGCAACGTGCCTAGGGAGTACATACCCTCAGTAGAAAAGGGCGTTCGCAACGCCGCCAGCGAAGGCGTGTTGGCAGGATTCCCGGTAGTCGGTATCAATGTCGAACTCTACGACGGTAGCTCACACTCAGTAGATTCATCCGGCGTCGCGTTCGAAATCGCGGGCAGCATGGGATTCCGACAAGCCTTGCGCGAAGCCAGACCGCAGCTTTTGGAGCCGATTCTGATAGTCGACGTCACCGTTCCCGACGACACCGCCGGCGATGTGATGGGCGATCTTAACCGCAAGCGAGCCCGCATCAGCGGCATGGAGCCGATGGGCAACGGTTACACTACCATCAGGGCGGAAGCACCTATCGCTTCGATGCAGCGATACGCAGCCGATCTCCGTTCACTGACACAGGCGCGAGGCGGTTTCAAAGCATCGATAGACCATTACGAGCCGGTTCCCGTGCAAGATGCAGACAGAGTAATCGCACAATACTCAGACTCTGAGTAACACCAAAGTCCCGAATTTCCATATCTTCATCTGCGTCGCCTAAGCGATCGTGACGGACCCGTTTACGGTTCTCGCCACTAACTCGGTCTCACCGTCACGCACAGCGCCTTCGATCTTTCTGCCGGTGTCGACTGATGCCGAGAACCCTGACAACTCGCACCTGACTCGCCCATTGACTGTAGATGCCTCCACCTTGACATCTGGATCGCCTATGAGCGATATCTTGATGCCTCCGTTCGATGTGATAAGCCGGTTGCTGCTGAGTGGATCAAGTTTGCCCTGAAAACTTATCGACCCGTTCGATGTCTTTACATCGAACTGCCCGATACCGTCGTCTATCGATACACGTCCATTAGAGGTAGCCAGATCCGCGTTGCCCTGAAACCGATCGACCTTGATCCGACCGTTGCTGGTGCGCGCCTCCAATCCGCCCTTGAATCTCTCTATTCGGATCGGCGCGTTGGAAGTCTGCAATGTTCCATCTCCCTCGGTGCCGCGCACTTCCACCGGTCCGTTGCTGGAAGCTAAATCCAAACTTGTCGTGACGGGCACGGTAACATCGATATCCGCTCCGCGACGCTGGCCGAAGAACCCTGATAATAACCCTCCAGAGCCTTTCACAGGCAATACTTCGACATTTACGAGGTCGCCGTCCTGAACGCATCGGTACTCGACGGCATGACGATTCTTCAGTGTGACACGCACGCGAATCGTGCCCGCGTCGCCGGCGACTATACGAACCCGCCCGTTCAAGCCACGCACCCGAAGACGCGGGTTGGTGCCCACGTCGAAGCTATCATCGCCCGTCGAGCCCGCTTCATCGACATCAAGCGCGGCAGCGATGCGTTGGCGGACATCCTCATCGATCTCTTCGGCCCACGAGCCGCCGAGACGGTCTAAAACTTCGGGATGCTCCTCAACTGCGACTCGTCGGGATTGCTCCTCGTTACGGTTGGCTTCCAAGGCGTGCAGGAGACGCTCAGCCTCATTCTCGCTGATTCTCCCTTCCGCGAGGAATTTCCGCACTCTCTGCTGATCTTCGGTCATATCATCCTTCCTTTGTGGTTCAGAGGTTTTATTGTTCGGATGTGAAACCAGATCCTCACTGAAAGTAGCGTTGATTTGCGAGCTGTGGGTAGAAGATATGCGGTCTCGTCGAGCTCCTGTGAGAATCGGGAGATGGAACTTGATCGTCGCGATCTTAGCGATCTTCGAGATCATCTGGAGAGCCTCATCACCGCTTCTTCAACGTTTATCTCGCCGGCCTCCAATCGGTCGAGAATCTCCGCCGATCTAGATTTGGCATCGGTCCGTTCATCAGCAGATTCGTTTGCAATCAGGTTCCCGGCTGCTTGGAGCTTCTCTGATATTCGATTGAGCCGATTCTTGACCGTCGGGTAGCTGATCCCAAAGATACGCTCCATCTGCTTTATCGAGCCATGCACCAACACGAAGGTCATCACGAAAACCTGATCCTCGCTGGTCAGTCGCGCCAACGCTGTGAGTTCGAACTGACCTTCGATAGCGATATCGCTATCGGGTAACCTGACACGCTCGACGACGACTCTGGCATCCTTCGTCAAATCGGTCAGGTCTTTCCAGTTGCTGATACTAGTCATTTTAGGCTCTATAATATAGTTTATGATGAATATTTTACTCAAATATATTGAAAAAATCAATATTGAGATCTTCACATGCCATCGTCATTCCGCGTTCACAGTCCTCGGCTGATCCGAGGCTCACTTGCTCTTCCAGAGCCGACTGCCATCAGTTTGGAATCTGATCGTTCCATCTATATCGGTGCGATACAACCGCTCTTCGCCGATGATGTCAGTTAAGCGTTCCCAAACTTCCTCGTGAGGATGGCCAAACGGATTCTCCGTTCCTACCGCAACGACCGCTACTGATGGCGAAACACTGGCTATGAATGGTTCGGACGATGATGTTCGGCTGCCGTGATGCGGCACTTTCAGCACCGTTGCCTCCAATGAGCGGCCTGAATCAATCAGTTGCAGCTCGGAATCGGCTTCAATGTCTCCCGTCAGCAGGAATGAGACCTCTCGGTAGACGACCTTCACCACTACCGATGCATCGTTTCGATTGGCGCACGAGTTTTGAAGATCATCGCACCCCGATGTCAGAAACTCAATCGATACGTCTTGGTCGAGTCGAATCTCCATGCCATCCACAGGTGGGGACGTGTTCCCGTGGCTATTGACAGTCTCCTGCCAATTCGCAAATGTTGCGCTCTCCGAGTTAAGCTCGGGGTCCAGTATCACACCTACTTCGAAACGCTTCACCACCTCGCTCATCCCGGCCAGATGGTCGGCATCTGGATGCGTTACGAGCACTGCATCGATGCGGCGGTCCCAAGGCGGAATCAAATCTTGCAACGCGTCTGCGGCACCGTCTGGAGTGCCGCCCGCATCGACCAGCATGCGATTGCCGTTGGGAGCTTCGATCAGGATCGATTCGCCTCGAGCCAAGCTCAAGAAAGTGACGCTCAGCAATCTATCTTGCGGCTGGTTCATTGCTCCAGCCCACATCGCGAGACCAGCGATGAGCAGCAAGAAAAAGAGGACGTAGGGAGATGCAGATCCGAGTTTGCCTGTAAGCATCAGACCGGGTCTCACACCTTTCATTTCTACGAATGATCTCTTGACGAATGACGCTATTTCGGTAGATCGGGTTGCGGCGATGAAGAGCAGAGGATAGTAAACGGCTGCAAACCAGAGACCCAACGAATCTGTTGAGAAGGGACCTGGGGGAACACGGCCTAATAGTTCCGCCGTGAAGATCGAGTAGCGGGCTGCGACGAGTGCCGGCATAGCAGCAAGAAAAGCGACGGATTGCGGTGCTACGACATCTACTGCCGAAGCCAAAAGCGACGAGACGATCAGAACGGGTAGAGCAGGAAGCACGAATAACGTCGCGATAGGGCCCCATATCGGAACGGCATCGAAATGGATCGCAACCAATGGAACGGTTGCCAAAGTAGCGGCAACCGAGACGGTTAGACTGCCCGCCAAGAATCGTTTGAGTTTGAACAGAACCGAATTGCGCTCGGATGTTGTGGATCCGCCTGAAGAGACCTCTGCGAAGAGGTCGAAGCGACGCGCTACCAAGGCGATGCCAAGCACAGCCGCGAAACTAAGTTGAAAGGAGAGCGACATCAGCACCTTTGGCTGGAGCAAGACCATCGTCGTCGCGGCAAGCGCGATCGCGGGCAACATATACGATCCTCGCCCGAGCATCCTACCGGCGATGAAAGCCAAGAACATGATCGCTGCTCGGGTAGTCGGAGGCGCGAAACCGGCCAACGCGGCGTAGCCTATCACTGCCAATGCTGGAACGATCAGGTAGTAGCGTCCCTGCCTGCCCATCGCGAATGTCGATGCCGTTATCGCCGCTCCTCCGATCAGTGAAACGTGCAGTCCGCTAATCGCTAATACATGCGACAACCCGGCCGCTCGAAATGCCTCTACCAGCTCCGTAGACAAGCCTGCTCTCACGCCCGTAAGGAGAGCCGTCGCCAACCCGCCTTCGTCGCCGCCGATCACGCGGGCGAGAGTCTCACTTATGCGGAGTCGAACGCCATTGAGTAGGTCCGATGAAATACCGCTCAAATCGACCAGTTCTTGAGGTCCCGCGGACACTCGCCACATGCCGAACAGTATGACGATAAAAACAAGCGGTGCTCTGATATCTCGACGCAACAAGATGCCCGCAACGATCAGGGCGGACGTTCCCAAGCAGATCGCCCAAAAGACTGTGTGCGGTATTAGATCGCCCGGAGTGGCACCCCATGCTAGAGCTGTTGCAACGCCAGCGAGAATCGCAGCGGCGAACCAGACGATTCTCATTGAATCGAGATGAGCGCGCGGATAGCCTCTAAAGTCCCGGGACCGATCCCATCGACGAGCAATAGCTGTTCCACGGATGTCAGTCCGCCTCGCTCTTGTCGGAAAGCAATGATCCTAGTCGCCTTCACCTCGCCGATGCCAGGAAGAGACATCAAAGCTTCTTTCGATGCAGTGTTGACGTTTATCGCATCTGCGGACTCATCGATCGGATACTTCGAACTCGCGCCAATCTGAGACTGATCTCCTTGCGAAGCGATTCCCGATGCAGGACTATCACCTCCGTCCCCTCCCGAGTTGCTTTCAGGTTCAACCACACGAAGCGGAGGAACCACGATGCGGGTGCCGTCTTTCACGAACGCCGCCAGATTCACCTCGTGAGCGGCAGCAGACTCGGTCAACCCTCCCGCGGCCTCCACTGCATTGATCAGTCGGTCCCCTTTGTTGAGCCGAAACAATCCGGGCTGGTTGACCTCTCCAACTATTTGGACCAGAACCGGACCAGGTGTGGGCAACAAGATCTCTACATAGTGAGAGTTGCCGTGGCTCCGTCCCCACATATACGCTCCTCCCAGAGCCACTGCAATTGAGGCGCTCACTAGAACCCATGCAAGCACGAGCCGCCAAGATGTCCGCGAATCGTCTGAAATCGCCGTCGAGTAGTGTGGTCGGTTCTGAGTCGCCAAGTCGAGAGGAGATGAGGATTGGGCAGCCGATCTGTCGGTCAAACTTTAGTGTTGACATTGAGCACGCGTCAAGGAATCCCGAAAAATCGTGTGCATCTGCAAGTCTAAAGTTGTACACCGCCGAGTTGACAGCTCGAGTCAGGGCAGAACCCAAGTGCGCCGCCTAGGTCGTCAATGCATTAACATCATCATGGTGCACGATTATCTACCGTAGGAATCGTGCCGAGTTAACCGACTTACTAGCAACTGCCGTCTCCGTAACGGCAATCCACGGGGTAAATATTGAAAATCAGCGATAGTGACGCGTTGATCGTCGTCGATGTCCAGAACGATCTATGTCCTGGCGGCTCAGCAGCAGTCGAAGATGGCGATGAGGTGGCGCGGAAGATTTCGGATGTCGCGCTGAAGTTCGGCGCCAAGAGCGGGAGAGTCTTCGCCTCGCAGGACTGGCACCCGACAACACACACCAGCTTCATCGAGAACGGCGGAATCTGGCCGGCGCATTGCGTTCGGGGAACTGACGGAGCTCAGTTCCACAAAGACTTGAAGCTGCCTGTCGGAAGCGTGATTATCCGCAAGGGTGAAGACCCGACGAAACTCGCCTACTCGGCTTTTGAAGACACCAGCCTAGAAACGCACTTGGAACGCCTAAACATCAAGAAGCTCTTTGTTGGAGGGCTATCTACCGAGTACTCAGTTCAACACACGGTGTTCGACTGTCTTCATAAAGGCTACCCGACGGTCTTGGTCACAGACGCGATTTCGGCTGTCAACACGAATCCCGACGATGACATGAGAGCGATTGAATCGATGATCGCCAATGGTGCAAGGACCGTTACAGTAAACGAATTGCTTCACAGCGACTGACTTCTGAAATCTCAAACCTCCGCCGTCTCAAAGCGGACGCTGGGATCCTGAAAACTGTCATTCCCGCGAGGAGTCCTTTGCGAAACCACTCGTCATTGCGGCGCAGAGCATGCCCCGCGGGAATGACCATTCAGCGCATAGCTGGGCTATCTTCCACGCTTCTCGAACACAGGCGTGATTTACCGCGTCTGGACGAATCTCAGATGAACAGAGGTCCGAAGATCAGCGAAACGATCGCCATCAGCTTTAGAAGAATGTTGATCGCCGGTCCCGATGTGTCCTTGAAGGGATCGCCAACCGTATCGCCAGTGACCGCTGCTGCATGAGCGTCCGAGCCTTTGCCGCCATGGTTCCCCAACTCGATGTACTTCTTCGCGTTGTCCCACGCGCCGCCCGCGTTGGCCATGAAGATAGCGAGTAAAAAGCCTGCAATTATCGAGCCGGCCAGCATTCCGCCTAGCGCCGCTGCTCCGATGAAGCTGCCTACCAATACGGGAGCCGCGATCGCGATCAGCCCGGGTAGAATCATCGCCTTCAAGGAGCCGGTGGTGCTGATGTCTACCGCGCGAGTCGCATCAGGCTTGACGCCCGGCGCGCCTTCGCGCAAACCAGGTATCTCCCTGAACTGACGTCGAACTTCCTCAATCATTTGCCCTGCTGCAGTGCCGACCGCCTGCATGGTAAGCCCAGCGAAAAGGAAGGGCAGCAGCGCGCCGATAAGCGCGCCAACCAAGACCCGAGGCTGCAGCAGATCGAAACTGTCGATTTCGATCACCTGACCGTAAGCTGCCATGAGTGCCATCGCTGTTAGCACAGCTGAGCCAATTGCAAATCCCTTTCCGGTAGCAGCTGTAGTGTTGCCCAAAGCGTCGAGCGCGTCAGTTCGCTCTCGGACCTCGGGATCCAATCCCGCTTGCTCGGCGATTCCGCCGGCGTTGTCGGCGACGGGACCATAGGCATCAGTTGCGAGCGTGATGCCGAGAGTAGACAGCATCCCAACTGCAGCAAGGCCTATGCCATAGAGCCCGGCCAGCTCGAACGCGATCCAAGTTCCAGCAACTACGGCAAGCGTGGGTATAACCGTACTGTAAAGACCGATGGCGACTCCAGCGATGATCGTCGAAGGATGCCCGGTTAGCGACTGTCGAGCGATCCACTTTACCGGTGCAAATTCATATGAAGTGAAGTACTCCGTGGCAGTACCTATAACTTGACCTACAACCAAACCGGTCAGGACGACCCAGAAGAGATTGAACGGCAGGTCGTCCGAGATCGAGATGAAGACGCCGGTGCCGATCAACACTAATATGCCGGCACCGAATATCCCGTAACGAAGACTCCACAGAAGGTTGCCCATGCTCGCTTGGTCTTTCGTTCGGACGAAGGCAGTTCCGATGATCGATGCGACGATTCCGATGCCTGCCAGCATCATGGGAAGCACCACGCGTGGAAGATCGTTCTCCGGCGATGTAGCCGTCACCCAAGCCAAGGCAATCGTGGCGATCAGAGAGCCCGCATAAGACTCGAACAGATCAGCTCCCATTCCAGCCACATCGCCGACGTTGTCGCCGACGTTGTCCGCGATGACCGCTGGATTGCGCGGATCGTCCTCAGGAAGCCCCGCTTCAACTTTGCCTACCAGATCTGCAGCCACATCAGCCGCTTTGGTGTAGATGCCGCCACCTACACGAGCAAACAGCGCAATTGAAGAAGCTCCGAATCCGAACCCCGCGATCACGTTGGGATTGCCAAATATGAGCCATAAACCGGTGACGCCGATAATGCCGATGCCCACCACAGTGAAACCCATGACAGAACCGCTGTTGAAGGCGACGCGCAACGCCGAGTTGAGGCCGGTCTGGGCAGCCGTCGCTGTACGGGTATTGCCGCGAACCGCGATGCTCATTCCGATTAATCCAGCGAGCCCTGATCCGATGGCTCCCGCTAAGTAAGCGAGGGCCGTCCACGGACCGGATATATCGAGATTACCGCCTTCGGTAAGAGCCTCGATTCGGTTGTTGTCTAGGATGTTGTAGTCGATGAAGAGGGCGAGAATCACGAAAATAACGGCTACGAAAATGGCGAGTATCGAATACTCTCGCCTTAGAAACGCCATCGCACCGTCGTGGATCAGAGCACCGATCTCCCGAACCGCGTCGACACCTGCTGGGCGGCTAGTTACTCGGTTGAAGAGAAAGGCAGCACCTGCAAGAGCGAACAATCCAGATGCGAGCGACAAATACAGAGCGGTCATTAGTTGGTAGAGTCCTTGCTATTTCCTCAATCGAATCAGAGCGATTACAGCGATGCCGTAACTACACGCTTTTCAACGTATCGATACTCGATTCTATGCGACAACGCATGTCGCACCACTTGGCTGCTTAGAGTGCTTCGACACTCTATGATTCATTTAGATCGCAACTCGTCTGCGAATTTAGTTATCTTCTGCTCCAACGAACTCTGTCGCAGTGCCTGAGTGACGTCTCCCCGCGTCCGTTCGGTGACACCTCGCAACTGATCAGTGGTTCGACGCAATCCCCCGGTCACTCCCTCTGGGAAGTCCACTTGCGCCAGCACAGCCATCACGCTGTCCATATAGCTCAACAATTGATCGGCACGATTAACATCTCCCTGTCGGATGGAATCGAGGGCCGAGCGTCGCAATTCACTAGCCGCCTCCGCGAGCCCGTTGAGATATGCCGCGTGCGAGACACCGAGACCATCCGCATCTGGCATAGGATCGTCGCTCAAAAAAGCGACGGTCAGAGCGGCTTCGGCGTACTCCTTTTGACCGTTTAGCATATATCCGGTGTTGAATATAGCTGTGCTCTCCGACGAAGATGGACGCTGAATAGCGTCTCTGGCTGCACTCACTAACGCACGAGCCAACTCCATCTCGCCACGATGAGCAGCACGGATCGCCCTCGATGAGATCTGAATAGTCTCTCTCGAAGCTTGAATCCCGTGCTCTCGCCTTTCGTGAACACCACCAAGCACTTCGATAGCGTCATCTATCGCCCGTTGCAGGGAAACACTTACGTCGGGTATCGGGACTGTGTCATCCATAGCGAACTTCAACCGTCTTCTCTCGTCACGCCGTCAGCCTGTGCTGACTTGAAGGCTTCTGCCAGCGCGAGCACGGCAGATGCAGGATCATTGGCCAGCGTGACGGCTGTAGCCACACAGACGGCATCGGCGCCGGCCCTCGCGACACTGGCTACGTTTGAGGAGTTGATTCCGCCGATCGCCACGACTGGAACATCGGTCTGCGATGCAACGGCTCGCAAAGTTTCCAATCCGGCGGGACGCGTATCGTGTTTCGTAGATGTTGGAAAGGTTGCACCGACGGCGATGTAGTCGGCGCCTTCAACGACGGATGCACGTGCCTCCTCTACCAGAGCGTTGCTCTTGCCGACGATCTGATTTTCTGCAAGCGTCTCTCTGCAACTTGAGATCGATGCGTCTCCTTGCCCCACATGAACACCATGAGCTTCAGAAGCGGCAGCTATGTCAGGATGATCATTGACGATGAAGACGACCCGCGAGTTACGACAAATCGCCGCTATCTCAATAGCATCATTCAGCAGGTCATCAGGTCTAGCGCGCTTATCTCGCAGCTGAATGGCACTTGCGCCGCCTTCAACTGCTGCCAACGCGATATCAATCAAGGGCCGCCCCGATGTGTGCTCAGGGTCTACGATCACGTAAATCCCGCCGACCATCCGTTGCACAATCGATTTGCGGATCGACGCGACCGGCAGGCCGGAACCGTTCGACGAGTTTCTCACGCCTCGGATGCCATCGTTCCGCCTTCTGCCCAGTCCGACCGCTTGCTGTCGTGAATTATGATCGTGGTCGCCGAAGCCGGGACATTCGCTGCATCCGATATCGCCTTGGTGATACCTTTCGCCATTTCGGATTTCTGTTCGTCGGTCCTGCCCTCAAACATATAGACATGAACAACCGGCATTTGGCATCTTTTCCTTCTCGGGTTCTCTGATTCGTCGCTGAATTATAGATCACCTTCATCCTGCCGATTACGGTTAACGGCCCTCAGCCAGCCTGTGCCCCAGGTACGATGGCAGCCCGAAGTCATCGATCATCTTCTGTGTCGCATGAAAGTCGTACTCGACACGGTGAAAAGAGACGAAAGGAGTCTCCACGCCCTGAACGCCGAACTGAACCACCGCATAGGATGCTCGGTGGTCACCGTCACGCGGCTGTCCCACGCTGCCGGGGTTGATGAACCAACGCGTAAAAGCTAGATCGATCACATATCCGTCCGTTACTGAGCGCACCAACGCGGGATCTTCTCCATCGAATCCGATGACGAACGGGACGTGTGAATGGCCGACTGCACATCCCGATGTCGGAAAGTGCTTCAAGTTCGCTTTGGCAATCTCCACAGAGAGCAAGTACTCCCATAGCGGTTCCCGAGGGCTCCCGTGACACAGCGTAACGTCTCTTTCTTCAGCGATCAGCGGCAACGCTCCGAGAAACTGTCTAGTTTCAGTCGATAGGCGTCGTGATGTCCATAACACCGCCTCGGCTGCAACGGGGTTGAAACTCCGAGTCGACGAAGGTGATATCGATATCTCGCCCAGCGCTGCTGCCTCGTGATTGCCCTTCACCATCGTTAATCGGGGCAGGTGTCGAATGTAAGCCACCACCTCGTTGGGTTGTGGCCCGTACCCGACGCTATCGCCCAATACCCACGTCTCATCAATCGGAGCGATGTTGGAAGCGTCATGCCACACAGTCTCCAGCGCGGCTAGGTTCGCGTGAATGTCCGAAAGAAGGAGAATCGAATGCATATCGACTAAAGTTGTGCCGCGTGGAGCAGAGCGGTCTGGTCTATCTCTCGAAATATAATCGTTGCATTGCCCTCAACGGGCCGTTTAGAAGCCAGATGCACAGCGAATCCGAATTTTTGGACCTCATCAGTCGGCACGCTTCTCGCTCCTTCGGCGCGCCTGAAGACGAGATCGGCATCGGCGACGATGCAGCACTAGTTTCTACGCCGGGCGAAGCACTCGTCATGACCGCCGATGCCATGGTCGACGGAGTGCACTTTCACAAGGGCAGAATCGCGTGGAGGGATTTAGGCTGGAAATCCATCGTTTCGAATCAGAGCGACATCGCCGCGATGGGTGCCACTCCCGGACACGCGCTGGTAACTCTGGCCATCACCGAGGAAGAGACCGCGGAGTGTATAGATGAGTTGTTCGGCGGCATGGTCGACGCTCTTCAAGAGTATGGCGGACGCTTAGTGGGAGGCGATACAGTATCATCGGCTATTCTCTCGGTTAGCATCGCTATGACTGGGGAAGATATCTCTGCATCTACAACGATGCGTCGCGACGGGGCATCGGCAGGCGACATTATCGCGGTCACCGGCCCACTCGGAGGTTCAGCGGGCGGACTGGCAATCTCGATGAACGACGGAATTGCCCCTTCAGCCAGCGAATCGAACCGCGTCGAATTGTTGGAGGCACACTTCAGACCGACTCCACGCACCGATCTCGTGTCAGCTATGCAGCAACAACGCGTGCGGTGTGCAATCGACATTAGCGACGGCCTTCTGATCGATCTCAGAAGACTGTGCGCCGCAAGTAGCGTAGACGCCGTTGTTCATGCAGACAATGTCCCGATATATCCTTCGCTGATCGAGTGCTTCCCAGACGACTGGTTGAGGATGGCCCTTACTGGTGGCGAGGACTACGAGCTGATTTACGCGGGCAGCCAGCAGACGATCTCACAGGTCAACGAGGCGCAGCCCCATGATTCGCGTTCCGACTTCGGAGTCATCGGCGAGTTCATTCAACCTACTGACGGAAAGGGCGGAAATGTAACGGTATTGAACGACGGCGGCATCATTGAGATGGATACTTTAGGATGGGATCACTTTTCGTGCGCGGGGAAGTCCGATGCCTGAACTTGGACTGCAACGATGCAGCGTGGTCACTCATTCAGAGGAACGTACAGAAGCACTTGGCGAGCAACTAGGCCGACTCATCGAGCCGGGACACACGATACTGCTGTCTGGAGATCTGGGCGCCGGCAAGACGTGCATTGCGAGAGGTATCGCGCGGGGCGCTGAGTGTGTGGTTAGCACCCGAAGTCCGACCTTCATAATCGTTGCCGAATACCCTGGCCGAGTGAGAATATTTCATTGCGATCTCTACCGAGTGGCAAGCGATGTAGAAGTTGACGAGTTGGCTCTTCATGAAAACCTCGAGCGCGGCGCCATAGTTGTGGAGTGGCCCGAGAACGGAGCTGCCGCGTTGCCGAGAGACGCATTGACGATACGGCTCGAAGCGGAAGATGAGGTAAATTCTAGACGACTCAACTTCTCGTCGGATGGAGCACGATCCAATCGCCTCCTTGCACGATTCTGGGAGGCTCTGCAGGACGGTCAGCCAAGTTGAATCTCTTAGCGATTGACACCTCAACAGGCATCTCCGGAGTCGGCCTCAGTATCGGCGAGACATCACTCTCCTTCTCGCGTAGTTGGTGCTCGCATCACAACCACGGCAGAGAGTTGATGCCTGCAGTATTGAGTGTTCTGGAAGAAGCCGATACCAGCGTCGAAGAGATCAACCACATCGCAGTGGCACGAGGTCCGGGCGGTTTCAGTGCGGTACGGGTGGGCATCGCGACTGCGCAAGGGTTAGCGGCTTCGAAAGGGTTGCCCTTGATCGGAGTACCGACTCACCTGCTACAAGCATTCGCGCATGCCGACCGGGGCGAAAAGCGTGTCGTCTCTTTGATTCCTATCGGGAGGAGTCAAGTGTCGTACGGGATTTTTCAAGCTCCGTTGAGCGGCATCGACAATGAGTTCGAGACTGGGATCTGCGATCTTTATGAAGCGAATGAACGATTCGCGAATCGAGAAACGATTCTTTGCGGTGAAGCGGCCCAGAACTTGAGTGAGGAAGCCGCTACACCCATCGATCAGATCCGTCCACCGCAGCAGCTTCTTGATATTGCGCGCCTCGCGGTAGCATCAGGAAATCTTTCGAACTCGCCGATATCTCCGATCTACGCCAGACCACCGACGATAACGAGATCGCGACGGTTTTGAAGACGGTCGCCTTCTCGTTGCACAATTGGATGAGTATGTGCAGCCCAAGCGCGCCTTGATCTCAACGGAGGATCGATCTAGATGGAATCTGAACGCACTCTCGTGCTTATAAAACCGGACGGTATTCAGCGCGGTCTGACAGGTGAAATAATCGGCAGACTGGAGGCGACGGGATTGAAGATCGTCGGCCTTAAGCTGATGAACGTATCCGAGGAGTTGGCGCGCAGACACTACTCCGAGCACGAGGGCAAGCCATTCTTCATCGGATTGGTGGATTACATAACCTCTTCACCAGTCGTAGCGATGTGTCTAGAGGCACCGAGCGCGATATCCATAACTCGCAAGATCATGGGAGCAACCCGGCCTGAAGAAGCAGTGCCTGGGACTATCAGAGGCGATCTAGGGATCGATGTGAGCCGTAACTTGGTTCACGGCTCTGCAAACGCAGAAGACGCCCGACGGGAAGTCGCTCTGTTTTTCGGGGATGATGGCATAGTCGAGTATCAACGCGCCACCGAGGATTGGCTAGTCGGCTCTGACGACTGACCCGAGACGATCACTGAATCCGAACGACTTCTTTCGCTTGAGACCACAGTCCCTCGAGGTCGTATCTCTCCCGCGTCTCTCTCGTGAACAGGTGCACGATGAAGCCTGGGAAGTCGATCAACAGCCAACCGCCCCGGCCCGATCCTTCTCGGTGATTGCGTCGAGAGCCCATCTCCCGAAGTCTTCTCTCGATGCGAGATGCCATCATCTCGATATGCCGGTCCGTTTCACCGCATGCGATCACGAAATAGTCGGTGAAGTCGCTCACGCCCCGCGTATCCAACAACACTACATCCGAACCAAGATGTTCGGACGCTTCGTCCACCGCCGCACGCGCGCACTCCCCAATCGAAACTGACGTTGCCGCTTCAGTGATTCCCGTCGCCATCGTGTAAGCATTATAGACGCATAGCGCAACTACGCGGTTTCTCATGTCAAATACGAAGCCGGAGGTAGGGGGTGAGTGATTTACTCTTGAAGTAAGAGCCGATGCCTCACACTAATCGTCCTGCTCTCCGAATTCAAATGTCTCTCAATCAGAACTCCGAAAGGAAGCTGCGCGTCGTAGTCGCGATGAGCGGCGGGGTAGATTCGTCAGTTGCCGCCGCGCTATTGGCGCGTCAGGGCCACGAAGTGGTGGGCGTCACGATGCGGCTCTTCAATTCGCCCTTCCAAAACTCTGGCAAGCTAGGAAAGTCATGCTGTTCGCTCGAAGATGTTGAAGACGCACGCACGACTTGCCGAATCATCGGTGCCAAGCACTACTACCTGAACTTTGAGAAGGAGTTTGAACAGCACGTCATCGATTACTTCGTCAGCGAGTACGAACAAGGGCGCACTCCTCTTCCCTGCGTAGCGTGCAACGACAGAATGAAGTTCGATTTTTTGATGAAGAGAGCGACCTTGATGGGTGCCGACGCGTTGGCGACAGGGCACTACGCTCGCATCCAGACCGAGAACGATGGCTCTAAGGTGCTGATGCGCGGCACGGACAGCACCAAGGACCAATCGTACGTGCTCTTCAACCTGCGACAAGAGCAGATGCGCAATCTCATCCTGCCGATAGGTGGCTTCAGCAAGAACTGCATCCGCGCCATCGCAGTAGAGGAAGGCCTCCCCGTAGCAGACAAGCCTGATTCTCAAGATATCTGCTTTATTCCGACTGGCGGCTACCACAAGTTCGTCGAAAAGCGACTAGCCAAGAAGAAGACTGGCATCGTCGTCGACGCAGATGGCAACGTCTTGGGTGAGCATGGCGGGATACACTGCTTCACGATCGGGCAGCGCAAGGGGCTGCCCATCAATGGTGGGACTCGGCGACCGACATACGTCACGTCGATCGATCCGAATTCAGGGGTCGTGACGGTCGGTTCGGCGACGGATCTGCTGAAGCTCGAAGTCTTCGCTTCTGGTGTGAATTGGATCTCCGGCGCGCCGCCTCAGAAAAACGCTAAGGTTTCTGCCAAGATCAGATACAGCGGCAACGAAGAATCAGCGACCGTCGAAATGACCCAAGCCGATAGAGCGGTGGTGCGTTTCGATCGGCCTATGCGTGCCGTCACTCCTGGACAGGCGATCGTCTTCTACGACGGCGAAGCTGTTCTCGGTGGCGGATTCATCGATCTCGGTGTCCAAATTTCCCAGCCAGATCACGCGGATTTCGCAGAGACCGTCCGCGTCTAAAGTATTCGCTCTTCGGGGCTTGAAAAAGAGAGTGCTTTTGGGATAATCTTTGCCCTCATGGAAACTCAGACGCCTGCCGCCTCTCGCCCGACAATGCTCAATGAAGACGATCTGCGAAGATCGGGATTCAACGCGATCGCCGGGATCGATGAGGCAGGCCGCGGCTCGTTGGCGGGTCCGGTGGTAGCAGCCGCGGTGGTGTTGCCGAACCATCTGCCCGATCATGCCAAGGAGATCATCAAAGATTCCAAGAAGCTTTCCCCGTCACGGCGCGAAAATGCCTTTGATGTCGTCATGGACATCGCCGTATCAGTTGCAGTAGGACACTGTTCCGCAGAAGAGGTAGATGCGATCGGCATCGTGCCCGCTACCAAAGCGGCCATGCGTAGAGCCATTCACAGCAACGAGCCACGTCCCGATTTTCTTTTGATCGATGCCGTGAGGAACATCGGTGATCCTACTCCTTGCGAGTCGATAATCAGGGGCGATTCGATCTCTTACTCGATCGCCAGCGCATCCATCGTTGCAAAAGTGACGCGTGATCGAATGATGACGCATGAATGTGATCGTGACTACCCGGAGTACGGATTTGCTGATCACAAAGGCTACGGAACGGCCCGTCATCTGCAAGCTCTCCAAGAGCATGGACCCTCACCTGTTCACCGTCGCACCTTTCGACCCGTCTCCGAGCTCATAGCTGCGGCTTCGTGGCGAGCAGTGGGCAAAACAAACGACTTCCACATCGCCAGCAACGGGACCCTTCACCTCCCAAACGGCATCGGTAAAACAGGTGAGGCGGCAGCGGCGAGGCACCTGACTTCGAGCGGATACAGGATCCTTCGCCGCAACTATCGAACCCGAGCCGGGGAGGTCGATATCGTCGCCGAAGATGACGGAGTCTTGGTATTCGCAGAGGTGAAGACGCGTAATGGAAATGCTTTCGGTCAACCGTCAGAAGGCTTCACAAGCCAAAAGTTCGCCAATATTCAGAAGGCGGCGTTGACTTACCTGGCCGTTGAACACGGAACAGACTCAATCGACTGGCGGATCGATTTCGTGGGCGTGGAGGTCTCCGGACGCGGCAAGGTCACCAACATCGAGTTGATAAAAAACGCCCAAGTCTAGTAGGCGAAAATACGTTCAGAACACTGCCACGGGGTTCACTGGAGAACCGGTGACCGTCGGGAGTCTAAGCGGCAGGATGTTGATCAGGAACTGCCACCTACCGCGTTCGGCGCATGCGGCTGCCAAGTCGTCTAGCCAAGCATTGTCGAGAATCCACAACCCCATACCGACGATCCCGACTTGGTGAACAGGGTTGCTGAACCTATTGTATGGGTTCGGCTGGACATCGTTTCCCGTGTCCGAGCCCATTACCGCGACCTCACGCTCGTGCATGAATGGCAGAATCTCGGGTTTGGGTCCCGACGAGCCGGCTTGATAGGGATCTACGGGTCCTTGCTTCTCCCGCATCCCAAGCTGACCAGTTCGTAGCAGCAACACATCGCCTGATCGTACTTTGAAGCCGCAACGATCTTCCGCCTCCGAGATATCGTCTAGCCCCACTCCATCCCCGCGTTCGATGTACTCCACGTCTCTCAGCATCGGAGCATCTACCAACACGCCTCGAGTGACGATACCTCCCATAGCGGCCGTCACATCAAGCTCGGTGGCTCCTTCAGCTACGGACACCACTGATGAAGGGCGTCCGTTGTACGCTTTTCCGTCCCAAAAGAAGTGCGCCAAGGAGTCGACGTGCGTCACGGTGTGGCCGTGGAAGACCAATCCGAAGTAGTCGATCGCCACCTGCCTGTCTGGGCCTTCGCCTTCTCTGTACACATCGCCGGAACCAATCATGTAGTGTTGCGGAGGCCTGGGAACATCCGGTGCCGCCTCGAAGCCGACGGCACGAGCGCACGAAACAGTCACGCCCTCTTCCGCTAGAGAGAGGGCATTCAGGGTGTTTTGTGTCGACAAGTGATTCAGGGTTCCCTTTTGATCATCTGCGCCCCAACGTCCCCAGTTGTTAAGGTCGCGTTGGAGCCATTGGAGGAGGTCGTCTTGGGAGGGAGGGGAGTGAGTCATGCGCTACTCATCTTGGATTGGAGCTTCATCTTCGGGCGGCTGTCTTGGAACCAGATAATCCTGTCTGTTGGATGAGGGATGTCCTCTTTGTCTTTCCCAGAGAAAGACACCGACGAGACTTCCAATGGATGCCGTGATCGCTACTAGACCCACGACAGACTGATCATTTGCTGTCAGGTATATTCCGCCTAATATCCCTGTCATTGCAAGGATGAACGCCATTACTTGCGATAGAACCACCTGAAATATCCAAAAGCGAGTTAACGAGCGTTCAAGCTCCATTCTCCGCTTTGCTTGGTTCTGCATGATTTCGACCATCAGTTTGGCAGTGCCCGGCACCACTGAATCGTAGTCGGCGAGGATATTTGGCGAAGGTAGCGGTCCGCTGAACTGCTCTTCGCGATATGAGACACTACCAACAAGAGACGGATTTTGGTGAGCATCTGTTTGGTCGTCTAAGTTCACAGACTCGCCACTATTCTTTCCAAGCTGGTGATCTAGCTCCTTTAGATAAGAGGCAGTTGAGAGCCTTCAAAGCCTTGCCCAGCCTCTAGCCTTCTCATGAACTCTGGGGATCTTGAAGCCTCACGCATAGCTGCGAGTAGATCTTGCCCGATGATTGCCCAGTCGTTGTAGATGGCGACGTAGTCCTGATCTTCGTCGCTCAGAGGACAGGCTAGACGGTTGTAGGTATCGGGGGATAGATTGAACAAGCTGCCTGCTCCCGATAGGAAGGCATCTAGCGAGTTTCCGTGAAGGGCATGGTTGACTATCGGGTATGCAGAGAAAAAAGTATTTCTGACTGGTATTGCGGGACTTTTCCTCGGCTCCATTTTCCGTTCTTTTTTGAGTCCCAGTAGGTTCAAGTTGAACATCACTCCCCTTCCTGCGCTTTGTCCACTTGAATATCGTCTGATTCAATGATCGCACATTCTGGATTTTACGGATTGTTGTGGCATCGTAGCATGGCTATAGAATCGTAGGTGGCGCGCTAGCTCAATTGGTAGAGCAAGTGACTCTTAATCACTAGGTTCGGGGTTCGAGTCCCCGGCGCGTCACCATCGGTGCATCGAACTGCCGCACCTCCCTCCGGCACAGCACCGCCAATTTCACACCGCCGCTCCGCCGGCTCGCAGCACCGCGTGTTCCTGCTGGCTCCGGACCCAGAGAAATACCCACGTGATGGCGGCGACCAGGCACAGCCCGATGGCTCCGAGCAGGACCGACAACGAACTCCAACCGACATCAAGCACCATCGGCGGCGCGAGAGTAGAAGCGTCTTGCCCAGCTAGATAGGGGAGCAGAGCCTTGCTCAGAATCATGCCGAAGCTTGCGCCGATCATCAGCGCAATGGCTGCGATAAGCGTCTGCTCAATGCCGATCATGATCAGAAGCTGTCTCATCGTTAGTCCCATCGATTTCAACACAGCGAGTTCAAGCCTGCGCAATCGGTAGGTTGTCCAGCCGTTGACCATAAACGCCAGAGCCGAAACGGCGGTTACCGCCAAGAATCCAAAGGAGAGGTAGCTGTTCCAGCCCAGAGTGCTCAAAGCGTCATTCTCCGATCGATTGACTTCGCCCGCCGAGTTTTGGAAGAGGCGAGCAGTTACCCGGTTGCGATCCAGTATCTCTCCGATCTCGGCGAATGTGGCATCGTCAAATCCCCGGCCCGAAATCCAATACTCGTTGACCAGCTCATTGCCGGTCGGATCATCGATCGAAACCACCTCCCAGATCTTTCTGATGTCGGTAATGATGTAGGGTGCCGAACCCGATCCAAAGGTCGGGAAGAAGTCGGTAAAAGCCACAAATTCGGCATCAACGCTCTGGCTGCCAAAAAAGATCCGAGACGTGTCGCCCTCGCTTAAATCTAGTTCATCCTTGAACCAACGGTTGCCTATCACTTTCAGCGTATTTTCGGATGTGCCTAGTTTGATACCCTTCAACTGTCGAAAATCAGGTTGCGACCAAGTAAGAAGAGCTGGGCCTTCGCCCGATTCATCTACCGGATCGATTCGTGCTCCGAACTGTCCGAAACCCGGACCTGCGGTGCGAGTCTCCAGTATGTCTTGGAAATCAGTTATCACCGTTGGATCCCCTTCCGATGAGTAGGTCGTGATGTCATCTATAAGCATCGACCCGAATGTTGGAGCGGGTGCATTTTCAACGCGCCGTCTTGAGATGCCGATGAAATCTAAAGTTAACTCGGCGTCGGGTCCGATCTCCTCTAACAGTCTTGTCAGTGGGAAACCGATACGGCACCATTCAGGCGGGAGAAATCCTTCACCAGTCTCATCCGACACCGGCTCCGAACAAGCGAACGGCGTACCCACGGTAACCGACCTAGGTTCCAAGTTACCGATGGTGATGGAGTGGTATCGACCGCGAGCGTCGCGCAGACGAGCGACAAGCCCAGCATCCGAACGTTGAGTGTCGGGTTTAATTCTGGCAGTGAGCCACGCCGCATCGGCTGGGATCGGGATCCCGCTCGATGTGGTGTCTTCAACCGATGCGACCAAAGCATCGAGACTCTCGTCAGAGAGGTCTGACCGCCACCATGCGACACTGTCGAACTCGTCGGGCACGATACCTACGATTGATATCGCTTGATTGCCTTCCGGCGAAGCCGCAGTGCCAGGAACTCTAGCCACGGTAGAAAGACGATCAATTTTCTCCAATTCTCTGATCGCCTTCGCGGAGGAGGCCATATCGAGTCGGCTCCTGAAGATCATCTGTGAGATTCGAAAATCCGAGCCTATTCGATAGCGAGCCTCGTCGACGCTGTACCTCTCGATAGATGGCGAAAACACCGCCAAGAGCACCGCTATCGCAGCTGCCAGAATAATCAGCGACATAAGTCCTATGCTGGAACGAGGATTGCGCGCCAATGACCAGAGCGCTAAAGGGATCGCGGGCGTCAGCCGGAGTCCAGAGGGGAGTCGACTCAGTCCATCGGCGACCATCGACAATACGAACGGTAGGAAGCGCATCAGCACTATCGAGCCTCCAGCCGCGATCGCCGCCGGCATTGCGATTGCCAATCGGTTGCTGAAACCCTCGCCCAACACGCTGCTGGCTATGAAGAGGTCTTCTTGCGAAATCTGCCACAGCGCCGCGCCCCCCACTCCCAGCAGTGCTACATCCAAGTAGTAGCGCTGCACCACATTTCGCCTTGCCGGCCGAGCTAGCCGCGATGTGAACTCTTGCGCCGTCGCAACATTCCGCACAATCGACGGTATCAACAGAGACGCGAACCCGATGATCGTTGCTCCAAGCGCGGCTGCCATCGATTGCGTCGACAACGACACCGGCAACAGTTCGCCGCCAGTGAGATCGCTCAGCCCGGGCAGTCTTCCCGACAACGAGACCCCAATGAGTGCCAAAGACACCCCGATCGCCAATGCCACTAAAGCGATGAGAATACTCTCCCCAGTCATCAACACGATTTCCTGAGGCGCTGTCGCCCCGCGGGCCCTCAACATGCCGCTCTCGCTGGTGCGTACTTCTCGAGCCTGTCCGGCGACTAGCGCCGCGAATGCCAGCGAAGACAGTGAGATGACAGCACCGACGGCGAGCATCAAACTCCTAGAGATGGTCGATGTCTCGATGAAGTTCGCCAACACGTCATCGAGCGATGTGATCCGTTGGAATCCAGCAACTTCAGCTCGCAGCGCCGTTTCCTGCGCCTCCAATCCACTCAATATCTGCTCCGCTTTTCTAGCTGTCAGCGCCCCGCGATCGGTTTCGAATATCCAGTAGTAGCGCAACTCAGTTTCAGGCAACTCGCTCGCCACACGGCTAGTTATCGCATCGCTCGTCACGATCAGCGGTACAAACCGAAATGCCGTGCTGCTGCCTATCAAACCTTCGTCAAGAGCCGTCCAAGCAGGCGAATTGGCCGTCCGCTCATAGATGCCGCTTATGCGCGCGACCACGTTTTGATCGGTCGTTCCCGGCACCGACAGCTCCATCACATCCCCCACGTCTAGACCCGAGTAGCGGGCATCTTCGTCAGATATGGCGACATCAAATCCAGACTCAGGAGATTCGCCTGGCCAGGCGCCTTCTACGATGGTTGCGACGCCGCGAATTCCTCCGACATACGAGAAGAAGGCACGAGCATTCTTCCACGGAACCACATCTTCATCGAACAACAAGGTGATCGACTTCGCTACAGTTACGGGATCGTTCGTGACAAGTCCAAACTCGCCTGAACTTGAACCCTCTACAGCGGACATCAGGCTTCGATGACCGTCCATCGAAGGAGAATCTAGGCGGCCCCTGATAGCTATATTCAAGTCGGAGAAACGATGTTCAACCACTATTTGGTTGAGTGCCGATTGCCCGAGTCCGTCGAGATATATGAACACTCCTGCCGAGATTCCCACCGCGATCGTCAACCCTGCCGCCCGCAACACCAGAAACACCTTCTCCGACAGTGCCCGACTCACGATCAACTTGAGCAGAGCGGGTATTCGCATTGAATGATCTCTGAACCCGATGCCTCTCATCTCGTGACCGCCGACCTGATTCTGATCGCCACAGCTTCACGTCTCACTAGAAAGACAAACACGATGGGTACCATAGTTGCCAAAACGAACACGGTAGTGATCAGCGCGAAGCCTGTCCAGTCGACAGCGAGTTGCATCTGGGGTAGCACATTTTCGCCTGTTTCGGTTCTCGTCATCCGATCAGCTATAAACCTCAGGCTCAGAAGCGCCGAGACCAACCCGAATGCCAGTCCGATGCCCAAAGACAAGGAGGTCCTGATCAACGATTCGAGTGCGATCGACCATCTTCCGGCACCCAGAGCCTCGAGCACTGCATGGTCGATACGCATAGCCTCCTGTCGATTAAGCGTAAAAGCCACCGCGGCAGTGGAGGCTATAACTAATGTAACTAGTGACATCGCAACGCCGACCACGCGCCAACCAGCAGTTGCAGCAAAACCAGCGGAGGAATCGGCGATCAGTCTTCCCCGATCCATCACTCGAAATGCCGGGTTGATGGATTTAATGTCTCGGAGTCTTTGCTCGGATGTAGATTGGTCACCGACGGTCACGAACAACTCCGCCGAATTGCCCAAGAAAGGCTCGCTAACGGGAGTCATATACGCCAGCATCGCATCAACATTCGCCACCGCGAATGAAGAGTCGGTTTGCCGCATAGTCGGAAACATCTCGAATCTGCCGTTAATCACAAAGGGGATGAGCTGGCCGAATGAGTGGCCGGTGAACCTGTCTCCCACACCCAAACCCGTCGCGCTCCGAAATCCAGAGCTCACGACAATCGGCACAATCGTTGGGCCGCTGGTCGAATAGTAAATGCCTCGGATACCGTTAGCGGTACCTTTGCCCATTGAGACCCTCAACGCGATGCCGTCGGAAGATTCAGGGGAAGCTGATGTTGATGCTGCGACAGTGTAGTTGTTGGGAAGCGAAGATTCCATCGGGTGCCAGAAATTCGCATCGTCAAACTCGGAGATCGTGTGCTCCTCCCCTTGCGCGGAAATCGCAACCAAGGAGTCTAGAGTCAGTTCAGCAACGTTTCCCAGCGGCGCAGTAGGGGGTTGGTAAACTTGTATCGCCGCCAATCGTAGCGGTCCGGGCATCGTGCCAGCCAATGGACTACTCCAGCTTTGCCACTGTCCCGCTTCGTCTTCACTCTCTGGTGCAAGCCTGATGGTGTGAGTGCCCCCTTCCCCGTCAATGACTCTCACCCAAAGATCCATGCGTCCACTGCCGCTTCGCTCCAGCATCGCCTCGATTCGGAGTCCGACTGTCGATTCCGGCAAATCCAAGGGTGTAGGAACGCTGTAACTGCCGATTGCGCCCATGAGAGGCTCTATCCCCTGATCGGAAAAATCGGATCTGAACCAAGTGCTCTCACCGAAGTTGCTTGGTTGCAGTGCCAAGAGCTCGAACCGGCTCGAAGTTTCGGTTGTTCCTGCCGAGGCAACCGTTCTGGCACCCCAAGCGTGTTCATCCGCCCATTCATTCGACAAGATGCTCTCAACGCTCTGGTTTCGTGCCCCATCGACACCATCGATGCCTGAAATCCTCAAGTCCAGTGCAGTCTGAAACGAAATGCGCTCACGTGCGCTTCTCTCCAAAGTGCCAGCTAGTCCTAGAGCGATTATCGCGACGATGGTCACGCCGAAAGCGAGCAGCATCAATACCGCGTGTTGCATCGTGGATCGCGAGAGCAGTCGCATACCCAGCGACACCATCGCGGATAGGTTGATCCTTGAGAAGCGCTCTATCACAGGACCGGCCGCCGCGAGAAGCCTGAGTGAGAGCAATCCGGCACCTACGGAAGCCACAACTGGAAGCGATGCCGCCAACGCACTCAATCTAGTTGAGCCATCCTCACTCACTATGAAGAGAGTTCCTCTGCCATTCAACTCGACGATCAGCGCCGCCGCGGCAATCATCACCCCAATATCGATATTCGCTCGCCAGAACCATGGAGAAACCGAAGTTCGTATACGTGTCAATCCGCTGACAAGCTGGCTGCTGTGGGTTTTGACCAGCGGAGAGACGAAAAGCATGAGCGTAGCCAGCGATGCTAGCCCGGCCCATAGATACTGTTCAGCGTCAATCCGAAACAGCAACATATCTCCTCCGGTCAGCTCGGCGAAGGCTGTCAATGTGCCAAGAAACGGAACAACCCCAGCTGCAACTAAGGGGCCAAGGGAGGCCGGGAAAAGAAATATAAGGAGGGCGTAGGTCAGGATCGCCCTGACGAGTTGATTGCGGTCGGCTCCACGCGCTTGGAGCAAGGTTTCATCCCGTGACCAGCGGGATGAGACTACTGAGGCGTGTACTCCTAAGTTGAAGAGCGCGAACGCCATAAATAGGGTTCCAGCGACGATTGTGATCGTATTGGCGAAGGTGAGTTGCCGCTGCAACGTCAGATAAGCCGACCGAAGCCCGGAAAAGACGACGGCACCCGCCAAGTCGCGGGAAACTGCCGTGCGGAACTCAGTTATAGCCTCTAGAGTCGCATTTATATCGATCCGGCCGAGAGTCTCCGCTTTCGTATAGAAAAGAGCCCAGATCTCACCTGAATCAGCGATGCCACGTCGTGCGATTCGTGCGAGCGTATCTTCATCGGCTAAAGCGATGATCGGAGGACGTCCACCCGTTGGCCCCTGCTCCGGGTCAAAGAGGCTCGAAGAGAGTCCGAGCCACGATTCATGCGAGGGGTCGCGGATATCGAATGTACCAGTGACTCGGGCAACACTATGGACAAGCGTTGTCGGCGGCACGATCAGTGTCAACGAGTCGCCGACAACGATTCCCAGCTCGTCGGCTACTCGATCAATGATCGCTACCTCTAAATCACCCGAACCGGAGGAGGGGAGAGCACCTTCAACGACCTCTATATCGAGATCGATTCCTTCGACAGATTGGTACTGGAACTCTAACGCCGGCGGAGGGGGAGAATCGTTTACTGTCGATACTCCGAGTCGTCCCGAACGCACGAACATCGCACGTTCACGCACAATGTCTCCCAGCTCATCACCTGCATCGTTCAAAGATCTCTTGGTAGCTGCGATTGCAGATGGATTAAACGTCAGCTCCTCGACATGGATCCAAGCTCCGTCTTGGCCCGGGGTCAAATCGCCCACGATGCGCTGCACGCCGAGTCGCTCGACGGAATCGAAGTAGATCGGAGCCGCTGATATAACCGCTGCCGCAAGAAGCGCACTGAACGAGGCGATTATAAGGAACAGGCTTTCGCCACGCCCCTTTTTGAGGGAAACGCTCTCGAGCTTCACAGCTTCACTCTAATGCACAGGCAACAGGCATATAATTTCGCATCATTCCAACGGACACAGGTAACACCATGAAAATCGAACAGATAGAAACTTTCGTCGCTGTTAACTGGATGATGGTGAGGATAACTACCGATTCGGGAATCAGTGGAATTGGTGAGTCTACATTTTTCGGCTGGCCAGGCGCATCGCAAGATGTGGTCAAGTCGTTCGTCCCGTATCTGGTCGGACAGGATCCGCTGAACACGGAACACCATTGGAACTACCTTTATCGAGCGAAGTCGATGCGAGGCGGAGCCATCGGTGGCGGAATCAGCGCCGTCGACCAAGCGCTTTGGGACATAAAAGGCAAGTACTTCGAAGCCCCGGTCTGGCAGCTCCTCGGCGGCAGGACGAGAAATGCTGTCCGTGCGATGCTAGTTCTACCCACAGGAACTCTCGAGGAGGTGGCCAATCACGCTGCCGATGCCAAAAAAGACGGCTTCACCGCCGTTAAATGCCTCCTGTATCAACACGATCACGCAGCGATGCGGCACAGCGAGAGGATCAAAGATCTCGTCGATCGCATGGCGGCGGTTCGCGACGCCGTCGGCTGGGACATGGATATAGGTGTCGAAATACATCGCAACATGATGCCCGGCGAAGGCATCGTGCTGGCGCAGGAACTCGAGAAGTTCAGGCCATACTTCTATGAGGATCCGGTCGCTCCGGATTCTGTGCTGTCATTCGGCGAAGTCTCGGAAAAGTCGCGAATCCCAATGGCAGCGGGGGAGCGAAATCTAACGATCTGGGAGTTTAGGGAGTACTCAGAGGCGGCAGGTGTTCATCATGTCCGCCCAGATATCGGAGTCGCTGGCGGTTTCACTCACTGCAAAAAAATCTGCGCCATCGCAGAATCGCATCATCAAGGAATAATCCCTCACTCTGTGCCTTCCGGTCCGGTCGCCACCGCTGCGCATGTGCAGTTGGGAGCATGTGTGCCTAATTGGGAGGTCCAGGAACACGTCTACGAAGAAAGACCTCCCTACAGCGACGTCGTCAAAGAGATAATCAAGCTGGAGTCTGGTTGGTTGCAGATTCCCGAAACGCCTGGCATCGGCGTAGAGATCGACGAAGAGGGGATAAAGAAGCATCCACACGAATACGGACCTCTCGACGGAGCACTGCGCGATGACGGATCAGTGGCTCTTCGATGAAGCATCGGGCGAGTGTGCCGTAGCAACGCTAGAAAGGGATTATCCAAGTGTCTCTTAACCTCGGAATCGTCGGTTGCGGCGGAATGGGCATGCGTCACGCGCACGGCTATATCGAACTACGGAAACACTTCGAATCGTTCACCCTAGCCGCTGTGTGCGATCGTCATCGAGCAGCGGCTGAGAGAGTCGCATCTGTCGTTGAAGATGCCACCGGCAACCGCCCGACCATCTTCACAGACTACACAGAGATGCTTGCCTCGAATCCTAGATTGGATGCTATCGATATAGTCACTGATACCCGAATGCACCACGTCTTCGCGTTGCAGGCATTCAACGCGGGAATCAGTGTGTTGACCGAAAAACCGATGGCTCTGACCATGAGGGCCTGTCGATTGATGCGAGACAGAGCCGCAGAGAAGAATCTGGTGCTTTCTATCGGTGAGCAGTATCGGCGCGATCCGATGAATCGTTTGGCGAAGGCTCTTATAGATGCCGGAGTGATCGGAGATCCCAAGTTTGCTATGAAGGTATCGCTGGGCGGCGGTTCTGCGCTTATGCACGATACCGGCTGGCGAGCCCTCAAAAGTCGGGCCGGCAGCGTCATCATCGAACAAGGCGTTCACGAGGCAGATCTGCTCATCTACTTCTTGGGTGACATCGAGACAATCGCGGCTCACACAGCCTTGGCCGTGCCAAAGAGGATTAGGCAGGGCATGGGAGCACAGTTGGCTGCGTTCTACTCCCACCGAGTCGAGGATGCCTTCGCGGATGAAGAAAAAGTTGAAATTGATCAAGAAGACACGACGATAGCGATCTTGCGATTCGCCTCAGGCGTGATCGGTCAGTTCACGATCACAAACGCGTCACACGCCTATGGAGCGGGAATCAATACGATTCACGGCGACTTGGCGACGATGCAGATGCCACCGAGTCGTAGCGGCATCCCGCCGAAAATCCACATCGAGGGGAGAGACGCTCCGCTATCCGAAAGTGAGATGCTGGGTCTTGTTCCTGATTGGGAACTCGATGACATTACTGCCGTGCTCTTTGAAGGTAAGAGGCGTATGAGTTCATACGATATTGGATTCGCTTCGATCGACCGAATACTCATCGCCCTAGAAATGGAGGAGCTGGCGCGCGCAATACAATCAGATAAAGCACCTGTTGAGGTCGACGCAGAAGCTGGAATGAAGGCATTGGCCGTCGCGTACGGAACGCTCGAATCAGGTTTATCTGGCGAACCGGTACGCTTGGCGGACATTATGGACGGTACTGTTGCCGAATACCAACGGGATATCGATCAAGAGGCAGGGATCTGGTAGTCCCGTTATATCTATCCCGCTTTCATTTGCGGCACTCGTCCTAATCGCCGTCTGGGGCATCGCCTGCGGTTCGTTCGCCTCGCAACAGCGGGATGCTGCTGCCGCCGCAGTATGCGATCGCGTCGAATCGATCGATAACGGAATGCTGTTGGAGGAGCTGACCGTCGACGAAATCGCCGAGCACCTCGACGCGTTGGAGGAAGCACTCGTCGAGGTGCGGGGGGAGCTTGAAGACGCTACCGTCAGATACATACGCTACGTGCGCGACATTCTGGCGACCGGATCGTACGACTACCCCACCGTCCAAATCCTCAACTATCTCGATACTTATGAACACATGGAGCTTCACGTCGACGCATTTGAGTCGCTAGAAGGCGTGAGGTTCGAGTGCGACCTGATCGATCATAAATGGATCGGCGATGAGCCTGCGGTAAAGGCACATGTGAGTCAGGCTGGCATAGAAGCCGGAAAGTACACCATCGAGGAGTTGATCGATCATGGAGAGTCGCTCTTCACCGCCTCGTTCAATGTTCTCGACGGCGCAGGGCGGCCGACTCTCACAGGCACATCTGAATTTAGACGCCGACGGCAAAGTCCCGACAATTTCAACCGAATATCGGGTCCGGATGCCAATGCCTGCAGCGGTTGCCACAACATCCCCGCGACTGGTGGCGGAGGAGACAACGTCGCGAATGTATTCTCGCTGAGTCAGCGTTTCGAGTTTGTAGATTTCGATGAGCAGAACGAGTTCGACTTCAGAACCGAGCTGCAAGACCGTCTCCAATACGAGTATGAAGAGGAAGAGCCGCTCACCCTGTCGAATGTCGGCAACGAGCGCGGCACAGTGGGGATGTTCGGTTCAGGCTTCATCGAGCTTCTTGCTCGCGAAATGACGCGTGAGTTGCTGTCCATCGAAGATGCTACTATCGCCGAAGCTAAGCGGTCAGGCTGGCCGGTTCGGAGAAGCCTGACAGCCAAGGGCGTGGACTTCGGGCATATCACGGCGCATCCAAACGGTTTCATATACACGAGCGAAGTCGAAGGAGTCGATGGCGATCTCATCGTCCGTCCATTTATTCAAAAGGGAGTCACGACCAGCCTTCGAGAGTTCACGAACAACGCGATGCTTCATCATCACGGGATCCAAAATTATGAACGGGCAGGTCCGTATAGCGATGACGACGGCGATGGAGTAGTAAATGAGATCACTCCCGGAGACGTGACGGCGATCGTGGCGTTTATGGCGACTTTACCAGCCCCCGTTCCCACCGAGCCGCAGGATGATGACCT
This sequence comes from Dehalococcoidia bacterium, assembly GCA_965214735.1. GTDB lineage: Bacteria > Chloroflexota > Dehalococcoidia > Lucifugimonadales > Lucifugimonadaceae > Bin127. Next base: position 718,119 of record OZ243977.1, read on the forward strand.
GGCAGAAGTTGTCGCGAGCGGCAGAGCAAAGTTTGAAGAGATCGGATGCGCGAGCTGTCATGTGCCGGCACTACCTTTGGAATCACTCATCTTCACGGAGCCCAACGAGTTCAACGTGGGCAGAGATCTACGACCTAGCACTGTCGAAAATGTGCTCAGCATCGACCTTTCGAAATTTTCAGACGATTTCGAGAGAGATGAAGACGGCAACTACCTGATACCCATATTTTCTGATCTCCGCAGACACGAGATGGGTGAGGATCTGGACAACGAAGAAGTGATCCAAAACGGTGTGCCGACCGATCAATGGATGACTCGCAGGCTGTGGGGTTTCGCGTCAGAGCCGCCGTTCCTGCACCATGGTCGCGCAACCCTGATTTCGGATGCCATCGTCGCCCACGGCGGAGATGCGGAAGAAGAGCGGGACAACTTCGTGGGGTTGTCCCATGAAGATCAGGACGCTATCATCGCATTCTTGAAAACTCTGACCATTCCAGATACGGATTGACCCCTTTCTCCGCACGTCGAAATCGCATCGGTGTTCCGATAGCGGTTCTCATCACTCTTATGCTGTTTCCGACAGTGGGATGTGGCGACGAAGCCGAGAACATCGGGACACCTACTGCGATAGCGTCAGTTTCGCCCGAGATCGCGTTGATTGCCAAGCAGATGGCCAACGCGTACTTGTCGGACAAGACGTGGGGCTTCTTCGGCGCGACGTGCGATCAATGGCTCGCAATGGACTATGAATGGCAGCAAGATGCCTCGGAACGCCTCGACGACGGGAGAGTGTCAGTAGTTTTTGGGCGGCTAGAGGAGCGGATACTGGGTCCTGAGATACTTACCTTCAGAGTCGACATCGACTCGGGCGAAGTCAAGGGAGAAAACAAGACAGAATCGGGACGCATGGGAGTGGCGGAAGGTTGCGATACGTGGTGATGGACATTAATTCAATAGACTGTTTAAGTCGACGCATTCCTTGATCGCTCAGGAAGATGCCGAAGCGGCTTCATGCCGCCACGAGTCAGTTGCAAATTGAATAGGAAACACGTCACATGACCTTACGTCCGATCGCTGATGTGGCGGCAGAGCTGGGTCTCTCATTCGAAGATCTCGAGCCCTATGGCCGCGACAAAGCCAAGGTTCCTCTCGATTCGTTCCCGAAGAGATCGATGCCCGGTAAGCTGGTGGTGGTGACAGCCATCACTCCAACCCCAGCCGGCGAGGGGAAATCGACCACCGCGGTCGGACTCACCCAAGGTCTGGCCAAGATCGGCAAATCTGTCGCATTGACGATCCGCCAACCCTCCTTGGGCCCGGTGTTCGGGCACAAAGGAGGAGGGACGGGTGGAGGCAGAGCCACGGTCCAGCCGGCAGAGGAGATAAACCTTCACTTCACCGGCGACTTTCACGCTATGGAGTCCGCCCACAATCTGCTGGCGGCGCTGACCGATAACGCGGTGTATCGTTCGGCGATTCCGAGTTTCGAAGCTAGCGGAATCACTTGGCGCCGAGTGACCGACGCTGAAGACCGTTCGTTGAGACAGATCGTGACCGGTGTGGGCGGCGGTGCCAACGCTCCGATGCGAGAGGCAGGCTTCGACATTTCCTCAGCGTCAGAGATGATGGCGATCTTGGCGTTGACAAATGGCTATCAAGACTTGCGAAACCGCATCGGCGACATAGTTGTGGGATGGACTCGAGACCGGACTCCCGTGACGGCTAGAGAGATTGGCGGAATCGGCTCAATAATGGCACTGTTGCGAGATGCTGTGAAGCCCAATCTCGCCCAGACATTGGAAGGGCAACCCGCCATTGTCCATATGGGCCCCTTCGGCAATATCGCACATGGCTGTAGCTCGATCTTGGCCGATATTCTAGCGACGAACGCGGCTGACATCACAGTCACTGAGGCCGGTTTCGGAGCCGATCTGGGGTTCCAGAAATTCATGGACATCAAGGTGCGCCAAGGTGGACCCCGGCCTGATGCAGCTGTGGTAGTCGCGACCATAAGAGGCCTCAAATGGCATGGCGGCGTTAAACGCAACGATTTGGACACCGTCAACGTCGATGCCGTCAAGATCGGATCTCAAAACCTCGCGAACGCCATCCGAATCGTGAATATGTACGGCCTTCCCGCCGTGGTAGCCATCAACCGATTTCCCTCAGACAGCCCTGCAGAGGTTGCCGCGGCATCGGTTGCCGCTGCCGACGCTGGTGCCGTCGCGGTGTCGGAGGCGAAGGGCTTCGCGGAAGGCGGAGGTGGGATGGTCGACTTGGCGGGAGCGGTTTGGGATGCCGCCCATAGCGGCGAAGCCAAAGTAAGACTTCTGTATGAAGATGACGATTCGTTCTTCGACAAGGTCGAAAGAATGGCTACGATGCTCTATCAAGCCGACAGCGTTGAATGGGGGCCGCTCACTCGCACCACCGCGCGGAGATTCGCGGATAACGGTTGGGATTTTCCTGTTTGCATGGCTAAAACGCACCTCTCTGTCTCAGCGAATCCGCGTCTCCTCAACGTGCCGACGGGCCACACGCTTCCGGTCAGGGAGCTCCGAGTGTTGGCGGGTGCGCGCCAGATAGTGACTCTCGCCGGCAACATCATCACCTTGCCGGGCCTGCCCTCGAACCCCAACGCGTTCGATATCGACCTGAATGAAGAGACAGGCAAGATTACAGGTATCTTAAGCACATAGAAGGAGCTACTTGAGATGGTCACAAACTCCTAATATGCACGGCATCTTCGCCGCTCTCGCGATGGAGAAAACCTTCGTCATTGCGGTGAAGACCGCAATCCAGACGGCCGGGCCTGTCCCGTACCCCGATACTGGAACCTCATCCGATTTCATCGCCCCGGATTTCGCGTGAATCGAGAGCCGGAACGAGCGTTGCAGAGATCTCACTTACAGGAGAAATTCAAATGGCAGATCCGATCATCACCAAGATGGAAGTAATCGAGTTCGAGTACTTCGTTGAGAACATGGAGGGGTCTGGGAGAATAGTCCTTCCCGGCTATGCGCCCGGAACCAACCTCCGCCAAACGGCACGCGTGGTTGTCATCCACACCGACGCTGGTGTGACGGGCGAGTACGTGGGTGGATCGGCTACCGAGCACTCGGCGATCGGTATGTTCGCCAACGCTGTGATCGGCGAGAGCGCATTCGCCCGGGAGCGCATCTACAACGATGCCAAGCAGGCGTTGCGTCAACACGCGAGGATGGGTATGTCGCAGGTCGACATGGCATTGTGGGATCTGGCGGGAAAGCTTCTAGACAAACCGATCTATCAGCTGCTGGGGGAGCAGAGGAAGTCGTTCCCGGCATATGCCTCCACTTATATCGGCGACCGATACCCCGGCGGATTGAACAGTCCCGAAGCATATGCCGACTTTGCCGAAGAGTGCGCCGAAATGGGGTACAAGGGCTTCAAGATCCACCCTTGGCAGGAGGCGCCGATCGAGGAGCACGTCAGGCTCGTCGAAGTCGTCGGCGACCGAGTCGGCGACCGTATGGATCTGATGCTGGATCCGTACTGCGCGATTCTCACTTTCGGCGATGCCTTGAAGATCGGCCACGCCTGCGAAGCCTATAACTACTTCTGGTGGGAAGACGTGATGAAGGACGGCGGCGAATCGGCATTTGCACACCGTAAGCTGCGAGAGCTCATAAGGGTGCCGCTGTTGCAGCTGGAGCATGTGCGCGGGCTGGAGAAACACGTCGATTTCATCGTTGCCGATGCTACCGATTTCGTGCGTATAGACCACGACTACGATGGCGGCGTGACGGGCGTCATGAAGATCGCCCATGCATCCGAAGGGTTCGGACTAGATGTCGAGCCGCATGGCCCCGGCCCCAGCCGAAGGCAGACAATGGCGGCGATGCGCAACTCGAACTACTATGAGCTCGGTCTGGTGCATCCGAAGCTGGCTCCATCCTATCCGCCCGTGTATCTGGACGGATACAGCGACATGATAGATGCCATCGATGGAAACGGAGAGGTGCAGGTTCCAGAAGGTCCGGGTATGGGAGTGCCGCTGGATTGGGACTTCATCAACGCGCACACCGTGGGCAAAACCGTCTACGACTGAACCCATCGTTAGATCCTAGGCAACCGAAACGATTCTCTCGGAAGGTCGTTGAAAAAAGGTTCATCTCTTGGAATGATCGTGTAACCTTCCGCGATCATATTTCCGATCTCTGGTTCCGCGCAATATACCAATCTGGGGTATCATGCGGACATTGATGCTATTGTCAGCGATTAACGTAATTCATGGCTTTGGCATCGGCGAAATTCGCATTCATGATTGTAAGTGTTCGCGGATTGTCAGATATTGACGTGAAACTATCTTTGGAGGAGCTGCGATGTTGAAGAAATACGCTCGGAGCACTATCTTCCCGATCCTATTGCTCGCGACGGCGTCGTGGGTACTTATCGCCTGCGGAGGTGAGGAGACGATCGTCATCCAAACGGTGGAGGTTGAAGTACCCGTTGAGCGGGAAGTGAAGGTTGTCGAGACTGTTGTGGTTGAACGAGAGGTTCCGGGAGAGGTCAGGGTGGAGACGGTCGTGGTCGAGCGAGAACGAGTCGTAGAGGGGGAGACCATCATCGAGACGGTCGTTGTCGAGAAGGAGGTCGTTGTCACCGAGAGGCAGACGGTTGTAGAGACAGTGGTTGTCGAGAAGGAAGTGGAAGTTGCTGGTGAAACCGTCATTCAGACGGTTGTGACGGAGAAGGAAGTCATAGTTGTCGCGACACCTACTCCGATCGCAATGGCTATGATGGAGGCTCCCGATCCGCAGAGCGCGGCGGACACAGCCGAGATGGCGGTCCAAAACCGCGTCGGCCTCACTATGACTGGACTGAACAGCACCGGAGCACCAGATGGACCTTGGAGCATTGCGGAAGGATTTTTCCAGCCTGAAGGTCCTGTAGGATCGAACATCGTACATCCAGTGTTGGCCGAGACATGGGAAGTAGCATCCGACCAGAGCAAGCTGACTGTCAAGATCAAGGAGGGTGTCCAGTTCCACCGCGGTTGGGGCGAATTGACTGCGGACGATCTCGTATGGAGCTTCAACGATCTTATCGCGCCTGAAAGCGTGCATAACCAATCAGGCGACTATGCCGCCGTATTCGAGCACATGGCAAAGATCGACGACTACACGGTGGAAGTCCCGATCAAGCAGTTCACGGTAGTTTGGAATCAGGCCTACTTCAACACGTTTGCCGGGACCAACGGGACCTTCAGCAAGAGGGCGTTCGATGAGAATGGACGCGAATGGGCCAATGAAAACGTCATCGGTTCTGGTCCCTACATGCTCAAGGAGTTCATTCCGCAGAACATCGTGCGCTTGGAGTCGAATCCAGATCACCACATCAGGCCAGCCCCGATGAAGTTCCTGAACGTCAACGAGGTGCCGGAAGAATCGACGCGTATCGCGATGCTGAGGAACGGTCAGACCGACATCGCAGACGTGTCGCTGAAGGCGATCAAGCCGTTGCTGGAAGAAGGCTTCATGATGTCCGATAGCGGCAAGGCTGCTCAGGAAGGCATCTTCTTCGCCGGCAACTACTGGGAGCAGTACGACTACAACTGCTCGCAAGGGCAGAGCTCAGTATCCTGTCCCGACATCACGCTAGGCGAGCCGCAAAACGTCGAAGTCAGCCGGGAGGGCTACCAACCCACAGAGCAGTTCCCTTGGATCGGCGAGTACGGAAACGAAGAGAGCATGGAGCGCGCCCGATTGGTCCGAACCGCCATGTCCATCGCGATCGATAAGGAGACCATCAACGACGTGATCATGGACGGTCTAGGATGGCTCGTCCAAGTCAATGCATTCTCGATCAGGTCGCCACAATGGGACGACAAGTGGAACATCGAGTATGACCCCGAAGAGGCGGCGAGACTCCTCGACGAGGCCGGGTACCCGGTTGCATCTCGAGGCATCCGCTTCCAAGTAGACATGTACGTAACTCCGCACGTGGGCGGTGCAACGGGCACGGCGGGAGAGATCCAAGCCGCAGTAGGTGCCATGTGGGATACTCTTGGCATCCGAACCAGCTTGGTGAGGCACGGCTACCCGGTCTGGAGGCCAACTGTTGTTGATCGCTCGCAGAACCAGCCGTTCTTAAGTGCATGTGGCGGCACAGACGCCCGAGACTCCGTGCCTTGGGACTTCCCTAAAGGCGTTGTGTTCACCACTCTTTCGAGAGGTGGCTTCAGCTGTGCGATGGAGATCCCATTCGTACTTGAGAACTACTTGAAAACCGCGGGCGAGTTGGATAAAGCCCAACGGATCGAGAACAACACTGAGTTGCTGGAGTACTACCGGCACTGGAGGCTCAACTCTGGAATCGTTGCGGCGCCGGAGCCTTTGGTCTGGAATCCTAAAACCATAAAGTCTTGGAACATGCGAGCCAATGCCGCGGGCACGCATATCGTGTCATTGGACTTGATCGAGCCGGCCGAGTAGGCGCAAGCTCGCGCAGGTGGACAAAGCTAGGGAGAGGGGTAGGCTTATGCGGGATCTGCCCCTCTCTCCGCTAAAGTTCGGCTAGACGGTCCGCGACGAATCATGCTGTTGCCCTCTGGGGATGTCGCGTTGCATTGACGTGCTTGACACAAACTGAATCCGACACGTTGCTCCGAATCAGTATTGAACTGATAACTCAATGAGAAGGTTCTTAGTTCGCCGATTTTTGACGTCGATCGTGACTATCATCGGCGCTACGTTCGTCGTTTTCGCTCTGTCAAGAGTGGCTGGTGACCCGCTGTTGCTCTATGCGAATCCGGAGGGGTACGGGAGGACTCCCGAGCAAGTAAGAGCCTTGGAGAAGCATTTAGGGCTCGACAAGCCCTTCATCGTGCAGTACCTCGTCTGGATAGGTCACACTCTTCAAGGCGACTTGGGCCAGTCGCTGGCTGGCGAGCGCAAAGTGACGAAAGTGATCACCGAAAAACTTGGCGCGACATCGCAACTCGCCCTTGCCGGGTGGCTCTTAGCGACAGTAGTCGGTGTCCCGATGGGGATCATGTCCGCTGTTTTCCGCGGGACATACTTGGACTACTTCGGAAGATTCGTAGCCCTTTTCGGCCAAGCGATCCCCAACTTCTGGCTTGGCATCGTTATGGTTCTGCTATTCTCAGTCTGGCAGGAGTGGTTGCCAAGCGGGTTGAAGGGCGAGGGTCTAGGAATCGAATACTTCATAATGCCGGCAATTGTGGTTGGGACTAGTTCGATGGCGGGGTACCTCCGAATCACTCGATCGTCGATGCTTGAGATACTCGACTCGGAGTTCGTCAGACTCGCACGCGCCAAAGGGGTGGGTCCCACGGGAGTGATCTGGAAACACGCCCTCCGAAACTCGTTGATTCAGCCGATAACGTTGTCGACGCTTCTGCTCGCTGGTCTTCTCAACGGAACGCTCGTGGCAGAGGCGGTATTCGCGTGGCCGGGTCTTGGCAGGACGATGCTCGAGGCGGTCAACAACAACGACTTTCCGGTTTTGACGGGCGGGGTGTTGATATTCGTCATCATCTACGTCGTATTCAGCCTCGTAGCCGACCTGCTCTATGTTCTCATCGATCCCAGAATCCGCTACACATAGGCACGACTAATGGCTGACGTCTCGATGAGATACAGTGCGGAGCCCGCTACACGGAGAGCGCGGACTCTGTCAGTGCTGGGCCGACCGTACGCGTTCATTCGCCGCTGGCCGGTGCTGCCAGGAGCGGTACTCATCGTCTTGATAATCTGCGCCTTATTCGCACCTTGGATCGCACCTCAGGAGCCTAACGTGCAGGAGCTGCGAGCCCGCAACACACCGCCTGCATGGACAGCCGAGGGCACGACGAAGTACCTGCTAGGAGCAGACCAGGTTGGTAGAGACGTTCTAAGCAGGATCATCCATGGCGCGCGGATATCGCTGGCGGTTGCTGGTGTTTCGCTTCTGAGCGGCCTCGTAGTGGGTGTCACACTTGGGCTGATCGCAGCTTGGTACGGGGGATTGATCGACGAACTGATAGCCCGTGCGGTAGATATCTGGCATGCTCTGCCGTTCCTGTTGCTCGCCATAGTCATCGTGACGCTGTTCGGTGCGAGCCTCGCCGTTATGATGGCGGTGTTGGCGATGGTGTCTTGGGCCGGGTTCGTCAGAAACATCCGCGCCGAGGTGTTTTCGCTGAAGGAACGGGAGTACGTCCAGATGGCGTTGGTCTGTGGAGCCTCGACGCCACGCATCATGATTCGTCACATCCTGCCCGGCGTAGTGCCGACCATTTTGGTCATCGCGACGCTGTCAGTCGGCGGACTGATTCTCACCGAAGCCACGCTCAGCTTCCTCGGCGTGGGCATCCCGGCGCCAACACCCTCTTGGGGTCTCATGGTCTCAGAGGGCCGCGAGTACCTGACCACAGCATGGTGGTCGTCGTTCTTCCCCGGCATGGCGATCTTCCTAGTCGTCATGTCGCTCAACTTTATGGGTGACTGGATCCGCGACTTCACCGACCCGCGTCTCAGACAGCAGGCGGATTGAGGAGCACCGCGAGCACGTTTCTCGGGATCCCACTTGGTCGGAGCCCATATCACCTCCGCAGTTCACATCTGGCTTGAATCGGAGATGCCGTGTGGCTCAGATATGTCTTGATTGAGAGCGTCGGTATACTTTAGGCACGGAGGAGCGGATCTGGAACCTAGCAGGAAGCTCCTAGCATCCCCGAACTACGGCGAAACTCTTTCAGCCCAGGCTAAGGTAATGCTCGCTCCGGGGCAGTTTCGTCGAACCACACGTCGTGGAAGACTGAACTCGGATACTGAGTGATGTTGAAACCGTGCACCCAAGGCTGTACCACCAACTCATATCCTGTCCAACTAATAAGCATCGGGAGAGCCAATGCCTCTTCAAGTATGTGTCGCTCGATATCCTCGTAAATCTTCGGCCTTATTGCATCGTCTTGCTCCGTAACAGCCGATAGAATCATCCGTTCTACTTCAGCGAGTTCCGAAGACTCGTTGCCTTCGCCGAAGACGGAGAGGAAAGATCGCAAGATGGCGTGTGGGTGTGGATAATGCGGATTCATCTCGATTTCCCGCATGTGTAGCTTTCCGGAATCTGTCAGTTCAGAGACGAAGCCGCTGGTTGTGTGATCATGAACCACCTTGAAGCCGAGCGTCTTCTCCCACGTCTCGAACAGCCTCGCGAATCGGTCGTCGAAAAAGCCATACGAGGTCGAGAAGTAGGTTACGTCGTAGCTGTCAAGGCCCTCTGCACGGTTTGAGGTGCCGAGTTCCTGCTCCGCCGCCTCCGGGCTGAATGCGATGCCAGACAGTTGCGACGACTCCGGTGCGATTTCGGGAGGCACCAATCTTTGTTCCCACCTGATCGGAAGCGGATTGAACACCGCGCTGAGATTAGATGCTGCCACCATCGCACGCCTGAAATGCCGATCGTCGAATGGCGGGTGCGCCGGGTTGAAGACCAAGAACTGCGAATAGGGCGCGTCTTCTTGATAGATCACCTTACCCACGATCGGACTCTTGCCTTCACGTAAGTCCTTAGCCATATTCGGGGTTGCTATGAAGTAGTCTATCCGATGCTCTTCAAACGCTCGTTCCTCAACCAACTTCGTCTCCTCCTCGGGCATCTCTTCGTCTGGCCAAAGATCATCCACAAAAATCACTCCGTCTAAATAAGACGGCCTCCCCCAATAGTGGTCGTTGCGCTCTAATATGCACTTCTTGTGAATTGAATGAGGAGAGTATTGGGTCAGACGAAACGGCCCCGCCCCTACTGGGATTCCTTCCCCGGTGAAGGCTTCGGGCGGCACGTAGCCATCTAACGCGGCAAAGGGATCGTCCACATTCTCCCACTCATAATCCCACTCTTCCACATTTTCACGCTTCAATACGGAAGCGATCGGATCTGCGAGCAGCATCGAGAAGTCATGCCGGGGGTGCTCCAGTCTGACCACCAGCGTACGATCGTCAACCACCTCTACGCCGACCAGCTCCGCGGCTTCACCTGATGCGACTGCCTGAGCCCCTGTTATCCAACCCAACACATCGTTAACACGGCTATGGCTAGTCGCTTTTCGAAGTGCCCTCTCCCAGCTCCACTTGAAATCTTCCGCAGCCAACGGGCTACCATCGCTGAACTTAAGGTTGGGTCTCAACACGAACTCATAGACCTTGCCGCCATCGTGCACCGTGAATCGCTCTGCGAGTTCAGGCTCTGCCAGGCTCTCGCCATTTTCTGCGATGCTCATCAAACCGGCATGGACCTCACTGACTATAGGCAGCATCAGGATTTGGCGCTTCGAAGACGCCGCGTCTACTGCCGGATCCGCGGCTGTGCAGTCATTGTCTATCAACAGAACACCCCCGTAGCGGGATGACGAATCGCTTGAGCCTCGCGAAATAACTGATGACTGCTCGCCAACAGTTTCGACAAGCTTCGGCTGAACATCCGATACTTCTCTCCCCGGAGTGTCTTCAGTACTTTCACTACACGCCAGAGCCAGAGCCAAACCAACGCCCACTAAGCCTAATGCTGCCCTAGAGAAGAACCTTGGGACAGGGAGGTAACACAAACGGAAAGTCACGAGTTGGGCAGGAAATCGAAATGATAGCAACTGTTTAGGGACGCTCAACGACTGTATATTTTGGTAGGGACTGTGGGGCGGCTGAGGCGAGACTCGTAGGACGAGGAGATACAGAAGCGTCAGACCGGTGGGGGCTGCCCGGAACTGTTGCCATCTCTCTGATTCGCCAAGCCCAGTGCGCGAGGATCAGGATGACGTAGCACTTTTGGAAAGTTCTCTACAAAGAGCGAGTGGCGTTAAACTATGTGCCAAGACTTCACCAGTGTAAGCAAATTTGGATAAGAGGCACAGATCATGACTCTGACCAAGTCTAGGACCGACACAGCCCTCATCGCTCATCTGTTGCGGCGCGCCAGCTTCGGTGCAACGCCGGCCGAGTTGGATCGTGCCGTCGATGACGGCTACGATGCCACGCTCGACGCGCTTTTGAATCCTACCGGGGCCGATCACCTGCCCGACGACCTGATCCGCCGCTACCACGTTGATCAATCAGATCTGAGAAATCAACTGTCGTCTTCGGCTTACTGGATTTACAGACTGGTGCTGTCCGAATCCCCTCTCAGAGAGAAGATGTGCCTCTTCTGGCACCGGGTTTTTGCCACCGGAGCCAGTAAGCTCATCCAAGGAAGGGTCGTCTTAAATCAGATCGATATGTTCCGAGAGTACGGGATGGGAAGCTTCCGTGAACTGCTGCTCCAGCTCTCACGCGACCCGGCAATGCTCATGTGGCTGGACAACCAAGACAACCACAAACACTCCATCAACGAGAACTACGGCAGAGAGATCCTAGAGCTGTTTGCGATGGGCGTGGGAAACTACACGGAGGAGGACATCAAGGAGTGCGCGAGAGCGTTCACTGGATGGCGCGTCGTCAATCCCGACTACATGTCGATCAAGATGAGGAACAACACGGCGCGTCCCTACGGCTATATCTCGTGGCAATTCGAATATGACGACGATGATCATGATCACGGCGAGAAGACGTTGCTGGGCCAGACAGGCGACCTGAACGGCGAAGATGCCGTGGACATCATCTGCCAGCAAGAAGCCACAGGCAGATTCATCGCCCGCCACCTCTATCACTTCTTCGTTGCCGACGAACCTCCGGTCCCGCAATGGCCGCACGTTCCTCCCCGGGACCCCGAAGCCATCGACATCATGACAGAGGCTTACTTCGAGTCGGGTTACAGCATTAAAGAGATGCTGTACGCCATGTTCACCGCCGACTTCTTCAAATCTGAGTCGGCGCGTTTCGCAAGGATCAAGAGCCCCGCTGAGATGGTAGTCGGGACTATGCGGTTGGCAGGCGGATTGGAAGTGCCGTCAGACGACGCCTATATGGCAGCAGCCACCTGCGCCAACATGGGGCAGGCTCTTCTGAATCCTCCGAGTGTCGAGGGCTGGCAAGGTGGAGTCGAATGGATCAACACTGGCTCCTATGTCCAGCGAGTCAACTTCGCAAGCATGGTATTGAACGATCCCGACAAACCCGGCATCAGGGACATCATCGACCGCATCAAGGCATCTGCCGCGGGTGAGAGCCTCTCGCCGGATGAGCTTGTAGATCGATGTCTAGATATCTTGGGACCGCTCGAGGTGTGCGAACAGACCAGACAGGGCTTGATCGACTACGCGGCTAAACATGGGCACGTCAACTTCGCCGACGAGTTGTCGGCGGCAAACGCGGAGGGAGCGATACTCTCCGTGACCCAACTCGTCGTCGCCACCCAGGAGTATCAGATGGCTTAGGCGATAATGTCGCAAAACCGTCAGTCATCTGTAGAAGGGAGACCTATTCGTAGCTCTGTCATTCCCGCGAAAGCGAGAATCCAGAGAGTATAGGCGACGGTGACGCACTATTGTTTACAGCGGTCCAATGAAATCCTGCAATATCCTCTCAGACACCATTAGATATCGGTCCAACCAGTGAAGCACCAGTTTCAATGTCTAACTTCAATCTCAAATATGCCGATACTATAGGCTTCAACGCCGACCAAGGCGGGCGCGGATTTCACTTGCCCACCGACATGGCGGTTCGTGACGATGGACGGATATTCGTGGTCAGCCGGAGCAGCATGGCAGCACTCGAAATCGTCGGCATCCAGATGACGAACTTGGATCACAACTTCTTCGGTCAGATCGGAACGCACGGACGTGATGCGGGGCAAATGATAGGCCCTGTTGCCCTCGCTCTGGACTCCGACTACAACCTGTATCTGGCAGATGAAGTCTTGCAGAGGATCACAGTCTTCGACCGAGACGGGGAGTTAGTGTCCACTTGGGGAACTAAGGGTGATGGAGACGGAGAATTTGATGGACCTTCAGGCATGGTTTTCGATGATGACGACAATATGTTCCTAGTGGATCATAGGAACCACAGGATTCAGAAACTCACCAAAGAAGGCGAGTTCTTGGAGATGTGGGGAGCGTTCGGGCAAGATGACGGCGAGTTCAACTTGCCATGGGGGATAGCACTTGACCCGGCTGGCAACCTTTGTGTCGCCGACTGGCGGAACGACAGGATACAGAGACTCACACCCGACGGCGAGTTTCTGGCGAAATACGGCTGTAGCGGCGACCGTGATGGAGAATTTAATCGACCTTCCAGAGTGGCAATCGATTCGGAAGGCAACATGTACGTGGCGGATTGGGGAAACCAGCGCGTCCAAGTCTTTGATCCAGACGGCAACTTTCTCACCAAGCTGAGAGGGCAGGCTACGCTGTCTAAGTGGTCGAAGGAGTATCTAGACGCGCAGGCAGACGAAGACAGGGCACGTTCCACCTTCGATCCTTACTTCGAAGTGGACACAGAAGACCTGAGCGAGATCTCCGCCAGAATAGAGCCTTACTTCTGGGATCCAGTCACTGTAGCCTTGGACGGAGAAGATCGGCTATACGTGCTGGAAACGTGCAGGCACCGCTTCCAAATTTACGAAAAATCCGCGAAACCTCTTCGCGCGAGCACCGCTAACCGCTAGGAGTATCTCTCATGGTTGCTCAGAAAGAACGCAAACTCGTCGTAGTTCAGCTCTCGGGAGGAAACGACTACCTTAACTGCGTGGTTCCCTACGATGATCCGCTTTACGCGGACAATCGCCCCAATGTTCGGATCACCGAAGAGAACGTGATACCGTTGGACGGTCAGTATGGCTTGAATCCCGGTATGGGGCCGATCAAGGATCTATACGACCAAGGCAAGGTTGCCATAATGCACGGAGTGGGCTACCCGGAGCCTAACCGGTCGCACTTCCGTTCCATGGATATCTGGCACACTGCCGAACCGATGAAGGTGGGCGATGAAGGTTGGCTCGGAAACGCCGTCAAGCAGATGCATCCCAACGGGGATAACGTTGTGGCAGCGGTGAACTTCGGCGCCGGACTGCCGCGGGCGCTTGTCGCGAAAGGTGCGCCAGTCGCTTCGGTGACCGACCTCGAGACGTATGGCCTCATGAATCACATCGATGCCGGCGACGAACGTTTTGAAGCTCTCGAAACGTTCAAGTACATCTACTCCAGAGGCTTGGGCAACGGTCCGGTCATGGATCTGCTCAGCCAGACGGGTCTGGACGCGCTCAAGGGATCAGACATCTTGCGTTCGGTTCCCCAAGGCTACTCATCGACCGTTGAGTACGCTCCCAATTCTTTCGCACAGGGCATGAAGGGAGCTGCTCAAGTGCTCCAAGCCGACATCGGTACGCGCATCTGCTACACCCAGCATGGCAGCTTCGACGCCCACACCAACGGGATCGCCTTGCAACAGAGACTGCTCGAGGACGTGTCAGGAGGCATCTACGACTTCTACACGGACATGAAGGAACACAACCAGAGCGACGACATACTGATACTCGTCTTCTCAGAGTTCGGGCGACGGGTGAAGGATAATGGCAACGGCACCGATCACGGTTCTGGCGGTGTGGCGTTCCTCATCGGCGACGCTGTGGCGGGCGGCCAGTACAGCGAGTATCCGTCCCTGGAGACTAACAAGCTGGTAGAAGGCGACCTCGAGTTCAACTTAGACTTCCGCAGCCTCTACACCGAGATCCTCGAAGACTGGCTGGAGGTCGATGCCCGACCAGTAGTCAAGAGCGAGTACGAGAGAGTAGGATTCTTGTCTGGCAAGTAAACCTCGCCCGTTCGATCCGAATTCACACAGAATCGCCCCGTATATAGCCGCGGACGTTGAACACGAATCTTCACGAAATCCGTATGGTTATCGTGGCGCGCATAAAAGCAAGGGACTGTCCCTGCGATGGAGAATGAGATGAAAGGGCTTGTATTCGGTTCTGGTTTTGCCGGTCAGGGACACGCTGAGGCACTTAGATCATGCGGTGTCGAGGTCGTCGGGATGGTTAGCCGAACGAGGGAGGTAGTGGAGTCGGTGGCTAAGGATATGGGAATTCCTTACGCCTCTACGGACTGGACAGCGGCTCTTGATAAGTTGAATCCCGACATCGTAGTGATCGGGACGCCTGGCGGGGCGCACTTCGAACAGATCATGGAAGCTCTGGAACGCGGCTGTCACGTTTTTTGCGACAAGCCGTTGACTACGAGCGCCGAAACTTCGAAGCAGCTATATCTGAAGGCGAGGGAGATGGGCCTGAAAACGGCATATGCAGCTTCTTTCAGATATCAGCCGCACGCGCTCTTGGCAAAGGACTTGATAGCCCGGGGAGCGATTGGCGAACCTTTCGAAACCGAGTGCATTTCACACTACGAACTGCATCCGCACATCCCTTGGGGGTGGTCGCATCGAATAAACCTCGGAGGCGGACGGTTAAGCAACAACTTCACACACAAGCTGTCGATCGTTCTGCACGCCCTCGACGGCTCTCTCACCGATATCAACGGCGAGGCTAGAAACGACATGCACGTCGCGCCTGTGGTCGAAGGGATCCACGACTTTCGAGAACGCAGCGAATTCATACCCTCCTCTGATGAACTGGACTCTATCGAGTGGAGGGATGTCGATTCGGAGTGGGCGTACACCGTCATGGCGCACGTCAAGCCTGCATCCGAGCACCGTCAACCTGTGACTTCGATATTTCGTCACGGCGGCATGCAGCCACGCTTCAACGACGATTACATCGCCTTCTACGGCGACGAGGCATCTATCCATATATGTGGCGCGTACGCCCAAGGTCCGTTGCACATCAAGACGCGCGACTCGGAGTGGGAGATGGTCGAAGTGCCGCCACAGATTACCGAGTCTCTACCCGACATCGAAGATGATACTCAGCGCAACTGGACGCAACTCATGAGCGAGCTTCTGGCCGACATCCGCGGAGAGGGCTACACAGGGTATCAGACCTTCAAGGATGGTTGGATATTCCAAGAAGCGGTCGATGCCGTCAGGCGGGGACAAGGATGGCTCCATGTGCCTCAAGATGCGTAACGAATCTTGCGCTTCTCGCCGGTCTAATCGCCGAATTCGACTTCAACCTGCTCGTCGAAGTACCCGGCTCGTGAGAAGTAAGTCTTTGTAGTACTGACTTCATGCGCGTCCAATATAGCGTTCACTTCTGCCCGATCATCTTGCGATAGCTGCCACTCCGAGGCTCTGGCGTTCTGGGCGATCTGCTCCCTCGAGCTGGCACCAGCGATCACCGTTGCCACGATCGGATCGGCGAGTAGCCATGCAAACGCCAACTCGACGATGGTGCGACCTCTTTCTGCCGCCCACTGTGATAGATCACGCACCACATCGAGGTTTTTCGACGTGATCCATCGGTCAGCCATGTTTTTATCGAGTGAGAGCCGGCTTCCAACCGGGGGCACGCCTTCGTTGCCAGCCTTGCCAGTCAAGAATCCGGCAGCCAGGGGCAGGTAGGGCATCACGCCGACTCCATGGGCCCGACAAGCCGGCAGCATCTCCGACTCGCTGCTGCGATTGAGCATCGAGTACTCGAACTGACTGGAGATCGGGACCGTCATGCCGGCTGATCTGGAAGTCCAAACCGCATCCGTCAAACGCCACGCCTCGAAGTTGCAGCATCCGATATACAGCGCCTTCCCCTGACGCACGATGTCGTCCATCGCTCGCAGCGTTTCCTCCAGCGGCAATCGGGGATCGGGACGATGGATCATGTAGAGGTCGATGTAGTCGGTCTGGAGCCGCTTGAGGCTCTCCTCGACGGCGTCCATGATGAACTTCCTGCCGCCGCCGAACAGGTTAGGCCCGTGATTCCGCTTAGACCCGAACTTGGTACCGATCAACATCTCGCCGCGCCGCCCCTTGAGAGCACGACCTATGTAAGACTCTGAGATGCCTTGGGCGTATACGTTCGAGGTGTCGACGAAGTTGATACCGTGCTCGATCGCGGCATCGATTATCGCTTCGGCTTCCGGGTACGTGCGACGCCCGGGCTCGCCGAAGCTGTTCGCGCCTAGCCCGGTCTCTGATACCTCCAGCCCAGAATCTCCTAGATGACGGTAATGCATGGGTGAAGGATATCAACGGAGGCACGAAGGATACTACTACGTCCAACAAAAGGTGGACGAGAAAAAAGACTCGTTGAGGATGATTCCAAGAACCACACCATCTACATCGAGATGGTGTGGTTGTAGTCGTGTTGATGGGTTGCTCTGCTCCGTCAGGTACGCCTGTGCCGGTGGTAAGCGAATCGTCGTTGAGTGAGGACATCGTTACGGTCGCGGTTGATGACGGTAGGATTAGCCGCACAGTTTCATCGTCGGATCCGCGTCGCGGAGGCGTGTTTCTCTACGCGGGTAGCAATTGGATCGTGCCGGATCCCGCGTTTCCGTATGAGGGTGGTTCGATTGAGTTGCATCTCGAAGTCTTTAGCGGATTGATGCGCATCGGAGGCGATGGCGAGAACGTCGTCGAACCAGAGCTCGCAGAACGATTCACAGTGTCGCCAGATGGGTTGACGTACGAGTTCACCTTGAGACGAGATTTGAAGTTCAGCGACGGCTCACCGTTGACCGCAGCCGATTTCAAATGGAGTTGGGAACGAGCACTGAGTCCGCGGACCGATTCGCCGCACGCGCGCAAGACATTAGGCATGATCGACGGGTCTGATGCGGTGATTGCCGGAAAATCGAAAGACTTGACGGGTGTGGAGATTGTGGATGATCGAACGCTTCGTATAGGATTGTCAAAACCGCGCTCCGACTTTCCAGTGCTGCTGGCTGACCCTTCAGCAAGTGTCTTGAAGAGGGGCAACGTTGAGAGGTGGCGCGACGAATGGTCGAACTGGTATCCAGACGAATCCGACGTATACGAAACGTCTGAGATGCCTATAGGAACTGGTCCCTTCAAGATCGTAGAGCTTGATCCTGACCCGTACGAACTGAAAGTCGTTCTGCGACGCAACGACCACTACCTCGGCAGACCGGCGTATTTGGACGGAGTGAAGTGGGTTAAGTTTCCTGATTTGTTTGGGCAGGAGTATCGCGATGCGCTGAACAACGCATTTGAACGTTCAGAAATCGATGCAGTCAACGTTCCTTGGGATGTCGATGAGGCGGAAATCAGCAGCACAGGGGATTCGAGCGACACGCTTTATTTCGTTGAATCCGACACCGGGACGTTTTTCATGGTTTTCAATCCGGGTGTCGCGCCGTTTGACGATCGACATTTTCGCCGAGCTATAGTTGCCGCTTCGGATGTCGCCGCTTTGGAACCGGATCCGGGGCTGGAGTCCGCAAGTGCAATTTCGCCTCCCGGCATGTCGCATCGAGACGCTGAAATTACAGCGATTGGCTTCGATCCTTCTTTGGCGCAAAGCGAGTGGGCACAATCGCGTTACAACGGAGAAGTATCTGAAGTTATCTATCAAACTTTCATCACTGATTTCTTCGAAGAAGAGATCGCGGCATTCGCTGAGAATTGGCGCGAATTGTTGGGGATTGATGCCAGAGTTGAAGTGATTGATTTTGATGCGTGGGAAGATGCTCTTGCGCTCGGAGAAATCGGAATGACTACAATCAGTCTGGGTGCTGCAAATCCTGATCCCCACGCGATCTTCGGGATATTCGAGACGGTATGGGGTGAAGATGCCGATTCCCACGCGTATCTAGAGACGCTTCGGCTTCTTGATGCAGCCGCATCCGAGCTCGACCGCGCCGAGCGGATCCGAGCCTATCAGGAATTAGAGCAATACATCTTGGACGAAGCGTTGGCGATGCCGCTGTTGTGGTTCAATGACGGCTACTACATCCGCACCCAACCTTGGGTGCACGACTACATGCCCTCCAAGTGGGCGGTGTCGCAATTCAACGATGTCTGGTTCGACGAGACAGCACCGGAGCGGGAGCTGCCTGCGCTGTAAGCTGGCCTCCCTAGTCATCAACCCGGGCAGGTTCAGATACGTCTTGGGCGTCTCCGTCCACCCTTCTTTAGATCTGCCGTCGTAGTTGAACCTGATAGCGTCGCCTGTGCCTGCGATTGTCACTTGGTTAATCCGCCCGGGTTGGTGCGTTTTCGTTGAGCCAAACGTCTTTGAACATAGATCCGGAATCGTACGGCGACGGGTTGAAATCTTCGACCCATGACTGGATTCGCGCAAACGTTCCGTACTCGGTCGAGGTCCAGAAGAGCGGGACGATCAGGGCCTCCTCCATGATGTAGCGTTCGATCTCGGCGTACGACGCCTGACGCTTTGCTGCGTCCGGTTCCGATCGAGCTTGGTGAAACATCTCTCTGACTCTTGTGATCTCGGGCGAATCGTTGGTTTTGCCGAAAGTGTTCACGAATTCCCTGAGTATCTCCTCCTGAGATGGATAGGACACCCGAACACTGCGGTGCGTCATTTGGATTTCAACGTTTTCTACGGTCCCTGAGTCGCTGGCTTCACCAACGACTCGAATGATCGAGAAATTCAAACCCAACACCTCTGACCATCCATCAGCAACCTTCTCGAATCTCTCTCCAAACCAACCCTCCCTGAAATCGTGGTATGTCAATCTCAGATCATCGAGGTTCTCTGCGTATCCAGATTTCGTAAGCATCTCAGCTGCCTTCGCCGGGTCGTATCCGACATAGGGCAGTTGAGAGTTGAAGCCCGGCAACTCGGGGTTAAGGATTCCAGCCGTCTCCCGCCCTATGCCATTTAACGAAGCTACATCGACGGAGGCGACCAAAGCCCGACGAAAATGCGCGTCATCAAATGGCGGCACCGCAGGATTGAACGCCAAGAAATCTACTGAAGGAAGGGCGGGCAGCTGCACGATGGACGGATCATTTTTCCGACGATGGCGCGTTGAAAGGGAAAAATGTCGTGTAATCGACTTCGAAATTTGCGAAAGCGTCGATTTCCGATCCTACGCTCGGGACGAATTCGATTCCGTCCAGCTTGGCTGGCTCTCGTGAGCATGTCGAACGGCTCAGTACAGGTCTTGTCGAAGGATCTGGGACGGTGCTGGCCGTCAGAAGCGCGGATTCCAACTGAAACCGCAACCACGTGGACGCTCCCGGCCGTCTGGATTGCGGCCTTCGCCGCAATGACGAGGGTTTTGCAATGGTCTCTTCGCAAACGGTGCCCCCAGATGAATGCAGGGATTGGTGGGATGTCACTGTTGAAGTCTGGGGTTGGCGGTGGATAACACTTCAAACCGCGGAAGGGGTAAGCTACCGGGAGCGGGTCTGGGTCTCAAATCGCGTAGCACGCAACGTGTTTACGGCCCTTGGTATGCTTGCTGAGTTGCGGCATCCCTCCCTTTAACGCGACGCGATCACCTCACCCCGGCAAATCCAGATCCGTCTTGGGCGTCTCCGTCCACTCTTCTTTTGATCTGCCGTCGTAGTCGAACTGTATCGACCCGCCTTTGATCGTCACCTGGTTGATCAGACGTCCCTTCGCCTTCATGATCCGGTAGCCGGTCGGGCCGGAATCGCTTAACCCGGCAGGCCGCTCGACGAATTCGAGCACCGCGATGTCGGCAGTCGCTCCCGGCGTCAGGGTGCCGAGTTCGGGGTGTCCGATCTGCTTCGCCGGTGCCCAGGTCGACTTTTCGACCACGTCGTACAACGACATCCCGATCGCCAGGAACTTGCTCATCACCTCCGTCTGCGTCGCCCGCGATGTGTGGAGACTCATACGGTGGAGGTCGGTTGAGATCGTGTCGGGCGGGAAGCCCTGCTCGATCGCCGGAACCGCCATCGAGAACGAGAAGCTGTTGTTGCCGTGCCCAACGTCCATGATGATGCCCTTCTCACGTGCCTCCCAATAGTGTGGCTTCACCTTGCCGTCGTTTCCGATCATCGGCTTGCCGTAGCCGTAGCAGTGCGTCACGCCATCGCCCGGATTCATGTGTTCCAGCATCATCTCCGAAAACGGTCGCGACGCGCGGGCGTTCTGGTCGATCAGGCAGAAGGTGCCCGACTGCTTCGCCGCCTCAACGCCTCGATCTACCGACTCCCATCCCACGCCTCCGAAGTGCGCCACCTTTACGCCCACGATAACGTCGGAACGCTGCCGTATCTTCGCCGCCGTCATCTCGACATCCATGTCTTCGACGTCCTGCTCGCCGTCACCGCACATTCCGTGCCCGACAATGTTCAGCAGTGCAAACACCCTAGGGCCGCACTTCTTGATGATCGTTTCGTTCATATGGTCGAAGGTGCGCCAGCCCGAACCGCCGCAATCGACCATCGTGGTTACTCCATACGGGAAGCACAGCTCATCGGGGAACATCGCGCCGCTGTAGAGATAGCAGTGAGCATGAAGGTCGACCAACCCCGGTGTCACGTAGCAGCCTGCCGCATCGACGACTTTGCGTGCCTCCGATTCGGGAATGTCGGGCATGACCGCTCCGATTGAGGAGCCCGAAACGCCGACATCTGATGGACCATCGACACCGTTCTTTGGATCGATCACGTGGCCGCCTTTGATTACCAAGTCATACATGAATCAACAACCTTTCTTTGGCGATGTGGAGTTTTTCGGAACCATAGATGCCTCACGATTATCGCGAAATCTGGGAGGATTGAATCGGTCGCGTTGCGGATCTCGCCGATATTGATCTTTCCAACGGCGGAGAGCGTTGCAAAAGCCCATGTTATTCTGAGCGCATCCGAGGAATCCTCACGGATTCAAGCACCCAGCAGTAGATAGACGCTTTGACAACCGGGTTGAACCAGGGTTTTCAACAGTTTCAGATCAGGGAGAGGTGAGATGCTTCGCATCTTTCGGGAGCAATTGACATGGATAAACAGGATCTAAAGGATTCGGTGTGCGATGTGATTTCGGTCTGATGGTTGGATGACCACGTCGTTTTGCTTGGACTATTCTTCACTGTCCCCTTTTGAGCCGATGCCGCTCAGGTCGTAGAGTTGCACGCTTCGCCCGGCGAGCTTTGCTTCCAGCCATCGCTTGAAGGAACGCTGACTCTCTCCTGACGGTCGACCAGCGATCAGCCCCTTGACGCTCAGGTCTTCGTCCAAGTCCGGCCAACGTATACCTTGTCCTGCACCGACCAGTTCCCAGTTGTTCCTCTCCTCCTGAGTGGCGTGGACAAGCCTAGGATACCAAGTCAATGGCACAGAGATGGTACGCCCGTCTGACAGCTCAGCGGCTAGCGTGTCCTCCGTAACTGTTACGTCATGAGCTTCTGGTATCTGCACTTCAATCGTCGAAATAATCATTCCATGCCTCTATGAGAAATCTATCATTCTCCGCTATGATTCGCTGAACCCGGCGTATCTCAGAGCGTCTCATACCGCCGCTAATCTGCATTCTCACTGGGTTCAGCCAGAATTTCGCGACTCGATTATCGCGTGCGACGTGCACGTGCTGAGGTTCGTCACGGTCGCCAGAATAGAAAAAGAAACGATAAGGGCCATTCCTGAGCACGACTGGCATGCCGACTATGACCTTTCTCGATCCATGGTTTCGCTTTTCCGCCCGGTAGCCATGTCTTGCTGACGTGCGTCGCTTTTGGGCAATTAACATCGATGAATAGGATGGACGAGATTTGGCGGGCGGTGTGATTTTTAGCTGATGGTGAAGCCTCTGGATGGTTGGTGCATGATTGGACCCGTGATGATTCCTAGGCTCCGATTGGAATGACATGTGGTCTTGCGACATTCTCAACATAGCCAGCTCTAAATTCCCACACCTCAAAAATCCTGTTCATCCATGTAAATTCCTACCTGATCTGTCGCAGCCTCGGGTCTGTTCGATCTCTGACCCAGTCACCGATGAAATTGAACGACATCACAACTAGGAATATGCAGAAGCCCGGAAACACCGAGACCCACCAGGCACTGTCGAGAAACTCTCTGCCATCGCTGATCATGTTTCCCCACGAGGGATATCTAGAGGGCACGCCAATGCCTAGGTAGCTGAGCGATGCCTCAGCGAGTATCAATCCGCCGATGCGTAGGCTTGCAAGCACCATCAACAGATTGAGGACACCAGGCATGAGGTGGCGATACATTATCCGGAAGTCGCCGGCACCCGCGACTCTTGCCGCGGCAACGTAGTCACGCGTTTTCAGAGATAAAACCTCCGCTCTGAGGTTTCGGACAAGACCTACCCATGTAGCCATCACTAACAACCCGATAAGCACAAGGAGCCCGGTGCCGATGGTGATGGAGACTACGAGAGCGATTAAGAGGAATGGCAATCCGTTCCAGACATCTACGAATCGAGTCATAACCTCGTCGAACCAGCCTCCGAACCAGCCAGAGGCGACGCCGGCCCACAAGCCTACCGACATTCCAATCACAGCCGCGGCGAAGGCGACCGTTATCGACACTCTGGTGCCGTGTACGATGCGTGAGTAGATATCGCGGCCGTGTTGATCTGCCCCGAGCCAGTAGCGTCTATCGATGCGGTCGTTCTGTTCGTAGTACTCGGAGTTCCACGCCGGAGCCGCGAAGCTGGCGCGCAGGTTCTGTTGGTTGGGGTCGTCGGTCGCAATTTGAGTGGTGAAGATAGTCGAGATGCCGAAGATCACGATCACGATGCCTGGTATCACGGGCCATCGCCGTATGAAATCCCATACTGCCAAAGGAGCTGAGAGCATCCTAATGGGCACTGACTGGCTAGATTGCTCAGATACTTGGCTGGTGGTGCTCATCAGTCGAGCCTGATCCGCGGGTCTATCACTACGTAAAGCATGTCGGCGACGAAGCTCATCGCCAGATAGAGAATCGTGAATAGAAAGACGATTCCGGTGAGAAGCGTGAAGTCGTTGTCGTCGACGGCAGCCACCGCGATCTGTCCCACGCCGGGCCAGACGAACACATTCTCGACAAGTACGGCACCATCCATGAAGCCGGCGAGGAGAAGCGCAGAGACGGTGAGCGGCTGTATTAGAGCGTTTCGGAAAGCGTGCTTCGTAACCACTCTTCTGTAGTCTAAGCCTTTGGCACGCGCTAGTTTCACATACTCAGAGTCCATCACCTCCAACATGGCGGATCTGGTGATTCGCAAGTATCCGGCGATCGGACCGAATGCCAATACAAGTACGGGCAACACGAAGTACTGTATCTGGGTGAAGAATCCAGAGTCCACTCTCCCGTAGTAGGTAGGCACTGGCAACCACTTCATGTGAACTGCGAAGATCCAAATGCCTACGATGCCTATCCAGAAAGCGGGGACGGATTGCCCCGACAACGCCAGTGCCCGCAATATGTAGTCTAGGACTGATGCGCGGCGCATCGCGGAGAGGATGCCGAGCGGGATCCCCACAAACGAGCCTATTATCCACGCAGCCACAGCCAGCTGCATCGTTGCCGGCCATCGATCACGCAAGATATCCGTCACCAAGCGATTGCTTCCGACGCTGCGGCCTAAATCGCCGCGGAGTATGTTGCCCAGCCAAGTGAGATATTGCAGGACGATCGGGCGGTCAAGCCCCCACTTCTCTCGGAGCGCCGCGATCTGCTCGGGCCCGATGGCGTAGCCTTCCGCTCTTATGAAGACGTTTATCGGGTCGTCTTTAGCGTGTGCCAACCCAAAAACCACGATGGTAGCGCCAAGCAAGGAGATGACCATCGTGAGTACACGGCGTGAGATGAATTTGAGCATATCGAGTCGGTTGAGGATTCAGATTTCAGATGAAGTTCTCAACGATGGGTTTGCCTCAACCCCCTAATGAGACCATTTCATGGCTCTAAACCTTGGCTTGTCGGGTTGCCAACTTAGTGCCAAGAGGTCTCCTAATGCCCGACGATCTGATCGTACAACTCCACCGGCACGCGATTTAGCGGGTCACGTGCCGGTGGAAAATATGCCTATGTTGTGTCGCGCCTCTAGCCGAGGTTACTTGACAGTAACGACGAACTCTGGGTGATGCAGAGCCGCTTCGCGAACGGACAGCGGCATGTCCCATGAAGCGATCTTCTTGGGGTTGACGAGTGCCACGTTGGGACGTGCGACCGTGCCGATTGCCGGGTTGAACGTGTGCAGGAAGTCAGCCATCTTGTTGCGGATCTCGATCCTGGCTTGCTTGTCCTGCTGCTGGTTCATCTCAGTGCCCCACTCGCAGAGCTGTTGGATCTCGATCCCGATGTTGAATCCGGGACGTCCTCCCGAACACTCGGAGTTGCTCACGACTGGCCAGTCCCATGGCGCCTGCGGACTCTCTGCTCCGGCGGAGTGGATCCATGGCGCAGTTGCCGTGCGACCGATCAGACTCGGTCTGTACGTCTGGTACTGAGCTTTCCAATCTTGCATGTCAATGCCCAGTTCTCGCCACATGCCCACGACGGCAGTGCCGATCTCTTCGTCGCCTCTGCCGATGCGGATGAAGAAGGGCATCTCGAAGCGAATGCCGTTGTCGTTCTTGGGGTAGCCCGCCTCATCCAACATCCTTCCAGCAAGCTCAGGATTGTATTCAACGTTCCACTTGTCTTGCCAGTTGGGGTTGTTTATGTCGTGACCGTAGACGTAGTTTACCCACGCTGCGTTCGAGAACAGCACCTCGGCGATCAACGCTCGGTCGATTGCGAACGAAAGAGCCTGCCTGACTTGCGCTGCCCGCGTCATGCTCGTGAAGCCTTCTGGCGGGTTGCCGAAGTTGTCTCGCCTCGGATCGCCGATCCACGGAATGTGGTGCCGCACGGTGGCGTGCAACTCGATCGGCTCTTCAACGTCATCAGGATCCGGCGTGTAGATCGTGTCCTGCCAGTAGTTCCCGGAGAAGGAGATAGTATGGAATGATCCAGCACCAGCACCGACGATCTCGAAGCCTTCCTGAGTCAGTGTCGGATAGTTGCGCAAGTCAACCACCGCGACATCGATGCTACCCGTTCGCAACGCGGCTTCAGCGACTGCATCCTCACCGATTGGCTCGTAGATTATGTTCTCGACGTCGGGAGTCTTGCGGTGGTGGTTCTGAACCGCTTTGAGCTGGAGCGTCGCATCGTAGGCGTATTCATTGACGTAGTAAGGGCCGGTGCCCACGACGTGGTCGCGCACCCAGTCCTCTCCCATTGTGTCGTACGCATTCTTGCTGGTGATGCTCAACCCTAGTCCCGATTGGCCAAAGATGAATGTGTCCCAACGAACGTCAAAGAGCTTCAACGGAACGCGAACGGTTCTGTCGTCAATCTTGGTCAATGGCTGGTTGCCAATGAACGCTACCCAGTTAGATCCTCCGTCGGTAGCGGATTCTGGGTTGTAGCCAGGATTGCCTTTGTTGTATGCCCAAACAACGTCATCAGCTGAGAGGTTCCCGAAATCGCCCCACTGGTTGTGGAAGGGTACGTTTTCCTTCAACGTGAATATGAGGGCTTGTCCGCCGAGGGCATCAGCATCGTCAACCAGTTCCCAGTCCGTGATGATCTGGTTGACTGCGTTTCCGCCTTCATCTGTGAGGAAGAATTTTTCGGACACGCTGGATCCGTTGAACATTCCACCCGATGGATCGCCGGGTATGCCGCTGCCGCGGAGTTCCAATCCGGTGCGGATGACTACGGTGTCAGAACCGGTCTGCGGTGAGGGCGGTTCGCTGATCGTAGGTGCGGCTTCCGGAATCGGCAACCCGTAGAAGGTTTCAGGCGCCGGTGTCGGAGTCGCTTGGACGACCACTTCGACCTCCTTCTCGACCACAACGGTCTGGATAACCGTCTCACCGGCAACTTGGACTTCCTTCTCAACCACCACAGTTTCTACGACGGTCTCTTTCTCTGTAACCACAACCTCCCGCTCGACCACAACGGTCTCGATGACGGTCTCACCCTCGACAATCCTCTCCCGCTCGACGACGACAGTCTCGATCCTCGTCTCGCCGGGAACCTCAACCTCCTTCTCGACCACAACGGTCTCGACAACCCTCACTTCCCTATCGACCGGCACTTCCACAGTTTGGATGACGATCGTCTCTTCGCCGCCGCAGGCGATCAGCACCGCCGACGTTGCTGCCAACGCCAAGAGCGGTACAAACACCCACTTCAAATATCTGTTCAACATACTGAACCCTCCAATATCGCTGTTACATCGCTGAACTCACGAACCGTCCTCACGTGTCGCCGCGTTTACGGTAAGTGTCGATGCAAATCTGAAGCCACAGATTCAACATCAAGCATAGCAGTTTCTACAATCTTTCGAATGATACCCCGATTCTGAAGACGACGACAGAATTAGACGCAAAGTCAGCGGGCATCGGAGTCAATCGTTTTCATTGAGTATCGAGACAGCGGCAGCGACCAAGGGCACCAAGTTGCACCCCAAGGCACCTCCGAGCAACCCCAGTCCCGAAATCTCACGATTGAGCATGTACAAGTCGGAATTTTCCAACACTGCCGCCCCTATCGCCAACGCCACCGAGACTCCCAACGCGCCGATAGCCGCGCTTCCTACCCAGATTAAAAACGCGGCAGACCGTGAAGCGAAAATCTTGATCCAACCCATTTGTGCGACGAGTGCTGCGAACACGCCGATAACCACGATGCGCAGAGCACCGAAAAAGAGCGTATCCAGTTGGTTCGGGGGTAATGCCGCGGCATTTACAAGCGTTCCCAGAAAAGCACCCGCGTAACCGAACACGGTTCCGACGATTAAGCGGATCATGAGCTGAAAAACGCCTTCAAGTGCCCTCTCTGAAATGGGGAGAGTCCTCAAGGCTGCTGCTCAGACATCAATTTATTAAAGGATTAAAGGGCCGCCGAATTCGGAGTCATGCTCAATGCGCCGCATGGTAGTGGGCAGCCAACAGATCTTCGCCGAAGTCGTGAGTATAGTCCCTGAGCACCGAGTGGATGTGGTTGGCGCCGTTCTGCGTGTTGTCGTACTCGATCACGAAGCGGTCGTGGCGAATGTTGTAGTAGTGTCCCTGCCACCTCTCCAAAGGTCCGGCCCAAGCGAAGTGAAGGCTGTCCCATCCCTCTGCCTGTAGCTGTCTCCAGTAATTGTCCGCAAGTTCGTCGTTCGCACGGTACACATAGTGGCGGACCAGCTTGATCAAGGCTTTCCGCTGGTTGTCCGAGAGGTCGGAGATTGATATTCCCACCGGAGTCATACTTTGATCGGTGATCCGATAGTTGGTCGTCAAGATGTCAGCCGGAGCTACCGGATCGACGATCGCGACTCTTTGTTGATCATCGGTCATCTCGCGGACCAGTTTTCGAGCCCAATCCTCCTCTTCTGCCAACGTTCTCATGCCTTTTTGTTCACCGTGAAGAACCTCGGCCGGGTTGGAGCCTAAAAAGAGCGGATGAATGCTCACCTCTCGATTGCCGACTATGGTCGCTATGATACCGATGTGATGTCCGCCGACGCGCCAGCCCCAAGGTGCTTCGCTTCCAGGCTCGCCGAATACGCTAAACCAGTATCTCTCTTCTAGCCGGGCCCAATTTGAAGCGGCGTTATTCATAGACTCCCATTCACCCAAGATCGTCTCTAGGGCTATGATCTGGCGAGCCATCGCGTAGCCGCTCGTGCTGTAGCCCGTCTCCATCATCTCGAAAGCAGCCTGTTGCTGGTGTGCCGTCATGTCTGATAGCAACAGCCCGTTGCGGTCGACAGGCGTGTAGGCCCAGAAGTAGCGCTCATCTCCCTCGAACGGGAATAAAGCCGAGCCGCGATTCGAATCATCAAGCGACGACACGAATGCCGCCGCCGCTTTGGTCATTCGCTTTATGGATTCTGGCGCCGCCGAGGGGACCGTGACGGAAGTAGATGCTGCTTGTGCTGACATACCGATGACTCCCTGAGAGATTGATGAATGATGCTGATGATAGCGCTCATCGGCAACATGCCTGCTCTTCTACCCTTGAAACAGTGGTATGCTCGCGTCCGAACGCGTTGACAGTCGACGATCTACCCGAGGAGACCGCAAAATATGATCAAGCTCAGCCTTCAGTCGCTCTGCTACCGCGACACATTCAGTTCAGGCGCGATCGATCTATTCGGCATCATCGATAAGGCGGCGGAGTATCGGATGGACGGAATCGATATTCACTTCGCGCACTTCGCCTCTACGGATCGCGACTACCTTGAAGCGGTCAAGATGGCATGCCTCGAACGCGGTCTTCACATGTGCTATATCGGAGTGTCCAACAACTTCGGTGCTGTCGGCGACGAACTGCGCGATCAGATCGACAACATGAAGAAGTGGATCGACGTGGCAGCCGTGATGGGGATCCCGATGGTAAGATCGTTCGGCGCCTGGGTTCCAGACGACGAAGATGAAGAGTCGGTGTGGCACCGCTTAGTGGAGTCGACGAAAGAAGTAGCGGAGCACGGCGCATCGAAGGGCGTGGTAGTGGGCTTGCACAACCACAATCATGGATGTATTCCCGCCACCGGCGATCAGGTCATCCGTCTGTTGGACGATGTGGACAATCCTTACTACTCGCATATACTCGATACCGGCCAGTACCGTGGTTCACCCGGTGCCTCCCTTGGCGAACGGGGTGTGGAAGACAAGGCGCACGACTTCTACGGATCAATCGAAAAGTCGGCTCCAAGAGCGGTTCATGTGCGTGCCAAGATGTACCGTATCTCTTCCGGCACCGAGACTTGGCTTGACTACGATCGCATCATGAAGATCATCAAAGCCGTGGGCTTCAATGGATGGATGTCCGTGGTATTCGAGGGGCAGGACGACATGGACGAGATTTCCGCGGTCCCGATAGGGGCCGCTTTCTTGAGGAGAAAGCTCCACGAATACGGGATATGAAGCGTCTGCTCAGTCTAGCGGCGCGATCTTGCCGGGGTTTTCGAGTCTGCTGGCCAAAGCCCAAGCGTTGACCAACTCAGTTTGACGCGCAGTAGCCCACTCCAATACCAAACGTTCGATCCGTCTAGGGAGGCTTCCAGACAAAATTTCGATGGTGTAGATGTCAATTGCGGCGTTGAACTCGGCGTAAACCGCGTGAAAGTGTGGCGGAGGGTGTTCCCTAAAGTTCATTATGATGACGATGCCGCGAAACCGGCAAAGCTCAGACATTCACGTTCGCGGCGTTGAACCCGGACATGTATCCCTCAATCGTCTTACCTGTGATCTCCATGTACAGGGCATCAGCACACAGATCGAGCCCATTCCCCCAGGTAATCGAACGATACGGCGCGATTCTCACCGAATCAAAAAACGCACGGTCTTCCCATGCCTTGAACACCCCTACTCCAACCATGTCTGATAGGTCTATTTCCCCCTCTGATCCATCCTCGTATCGGATCCAGATTCGGTAACCTTCGCGGGGCTCTACCGCGATAGGACTCAACATGACGATATGCTCAAAAGTGATTTATCCGTCGCCATCATGGCATGATTCTACGCGGGCATGATGCACACTGCGACTATGTGGATAAACACAACCTATCTTGGCAAGCCGTCATTTTCCCTTGAATTCCGGCTTCCGCTTCTCTTTGAAAGCCCGGACACCTTCTTGGAAATCACTCGAGTCGAACACTCTGAACTGCAACGCGAACTCTTCATCGGTCAGCGTGGCGGTATCTGGGATTCTTGATAATCGACTGATCATCGCTTTATGGTCGGCCGCGGCCAGCGGAGCGCCGGAGGCGATTTGGGCTGCCAATTCGCGGATCTCCGAGTCGAATGCTTCGTCGGCGACTGAGTAGGTCACCAGACCCAGACGCAATGCATCGTCGATCTCTACGATGCGGCCAGACAGTAGCAGATACTTGACCGCTGGCACTCCGGCTACAGAGATCAATCGGCGCAGCTCTTCCCATCCAGCGGTTAGCCCCAATCTGGATACGGGCACTCCGAATCGGGAAGATTCGGTCGCCACCCTGATATCGGTAGCCGCTGCCAACTCAAGACCTCCTCCTACGCAGAATCCTCGTATCGCTGCAATGGTAGGTTTACCGCACTCGTCGATCTTTTCCAGAGCCAGCTCGAAAGCCTCCGCATATCGTGCGGCGGTTCTCGCGTCGCGGCGATTCTCGTCGAAGTCCTTGATATCGGCACCGGCCGAGAAGGCTCTATCGCCGGCTCCTCGAAACACGATGCACCGTACACCCGAGTCCGTGTTCAATCTCTCCATGATGTCGCTGAGGGAGTGCCACATCGCGTAGGAAATAGCATTCCGCTGTTCAGGCCGGTTGAAAGTGACGGTCGCGATCCGGTTTGAAACATTGGCGAGGATTGCATCCGTTTCAGTGGCTGTCTCTTGCATATTCAACGGCCTTCCCGTCTAACGCGAATCGAGGGCGACATCCAGCTAGATGCCACCCTCGGATTCTATGCCGATGCTGTGAAGTTATCGTGGCATCGGCTATCTTCGCTCGATACTGACTACTGTGCCTTGCTGACGTTAAGGACCTCCAGCAAGAACCCTGCCCACAGGCTGTACGGTGCGACGTATGGGTTGCTGTTGGTGGCGAAGCCGCGCCAGTAGGTGTTGTTGAAAGTGACCACATGTCGCTCTTCAGCCAGCGGAATCTCGATCACCTGATCCAAGAAAATCTCGAGTCCGCGTTCGACCAGTCCCATGTACTGCGGATCCGAAGTTGACGGCAGCACACCGTCCATCTCGTCGATGATGGCATCGAACTCTGGGTTGCTGTATTGGCTGTTGGCCCAGAGGTACGAGTTCTGCTCGCCTTGGCTAGGGGAGTTGTATCTGCTGTGGTAGTGCTGGAAGGTGCCGTGAGGTTCACGACTGCTTCCGCAGTGAACCAAGATCCACATGTCCGCCAATCCGGTCCTCACCTCGGCCCATAGAGGCTCGGTGCTGGGATCGTGCAAGACGAAGGAGACGTCGAAGCCGGCATCTTTCATCTGCTTCTCCACCACTGGCCCCATGGGACGCAACCATCCAGGGACGTGCAGATCCATAGAGAGCCTTTCGCCGTCCTTGGCCCAGAAGCCGTCTCCGTCTCTCGAGTATCCGGCAGTAGCCATGTACTGGTCGACATCGGCTTGCCCCTGTCCCTCCCAGTTGTACTTGGCGATTATGTCGGCGTGAGCGTCTTCGTACGCCTTCAAACCTCCATAAGTGGAGTACGGCACTGACCTGGTGACGGTGGAGTTCTCGTATGCCAGCAACACGAGCTGATCGCGATCGACGGCTGCTTGCACAGCTCTTCGGGCGTTCACGTCGGACATCGGACCGTACTGGGTGTTGACGCCAAGTGTGTAGATGCATGCATCGGCGGCGCCGTAGGACGGACCGTCAGTGTCCCAAGAGATGATGTTCTTGTTACGGTTGCGTGCAGTTACGAACACGCCGGGCTGCATGATCGAGCCGGTGTCGAACTCGTTGTTTATCATGCGGGCGACCATCGTATCTGGGGATCCGGGCGGAATGTAAGCGATTCTGAGCGGCTCCGGCAACTCTTTGAATCCGACCTTAGCGGCCCACCAGTTGTCGTTGCGGTCGAATATCTGGCTTTGCGAGTCGGCTCGCACCGCGACGTAGGGCCCGGTGCCGACTGGCCAGCCTTTTTCCAAGTCGAAGTTCGGAAACTCTAGCGGGTCTTGTCCCTCCCATATATGCTTGGGCAGGATCGGGAGGTGGATCTCGGAGTTCTCCTGGAAGTAGAAGTAGAAGAAACGAGCGTTGGGCTTGTTGTAGTTGATGCGGAAGTTATGGTCGTCGATGATCTCCACGTCCTTCACCCACTCGATAATGTCGCCTGCGAAGACCATGTCCGGGTTGTTCTGCAGAAGCTCGATGGTGAACTTGACATCCTCGCTGGTGAAGGGCATGCCATCCGACCACTCGATACCTTCCCTGAGCGTGACGTTGACGCCCATAAAGTCATCGTCGACTTTGCTGCTCTCAGCTAGCCAAGGGATCACTTCACCGCTGTTGTGGTTGTAGAGGTAGAGAAACTCGTAGATGGTCTTGTTCAAGATCCCTCGGACTCTTCCCAGTCCGCCCAACGAGTAGGGGTTCATGTTGTCGAAGTTCTCCCACTGGGTCGCGCCGGGTCCGAAGCCAGTGATCACGAAGGTGTCTTCACGAGTTATCTCACCGCGAGGAGTGGGAATAGCGGTGACCTCAACCTGTGTTTCTACAGGCACTTCACGTTCCACGATAACCGTTTGCAACACTCTTTCGCCTTCGACCATCACCTCCTTCTCGACAATGACTGTCTGCACGACGGTCTCGCCTTCTACCATCACCTCCCTCTCGACGACGACTGTCTGCACGACGGTCTCGCCTTCTACCATCACCTCCCTCTCGACGACGACTGTCTGCACGACGGTCTCGCCTTCGACTATCACCTCCCTCTCGATCACTACGGTCTGAGGGACGGGGACCTCGACCTCCCTCTCGACGACGACTGTCTGCACGACGGTCTCGGTTTCGCTTCCGCAAGCCACGACAGTTAATGCCGCCAGCATCAGTGAACCGATAAACAGTCCTGCTGCAACGCGTATTTTCGATACAAATTGCATTTCATTCACTCCTGCGCCTTCGTCACTTCTCGGCGCGTATGCATAAAACAAGCGAGTATACAAGGCGGGTTGCCTTGAGCGTGTCCAAGCTAAGCGAGGATATTGCAAGCCAAACACGCTAGGCGCAAAGTTTACAACAATGGTTCATTAATGTCGATCAATTAGCTAGATCGGTTGGCACCGTCATCTCGGGATGATGCTTCAATTCATTAAGCTCTATACGCTTTTGAGTTTCATATACACTTTTCTCGATTGGAGAAGTTAAGCTGGCCAGTGCCGAATCAAGTTGCCGCTCGTGTTTGAAGACCCGCTGAAATCCTCGATGTGACGGCCGACTATGTCTTGAAAAGAGTCGGGATGTTCATCCTCATCATCTTCATTGCGAACACCCTCAACTTCGCGATTCCCAGGTTGAATCCCACCAACCCGGTCCGAGAGCGGATGAACCAGCTGTTGCAACAGGCCGGCGGCGTTCACATCGCGAACGTCGAGGAGATGATCGCCCGCTACGAGGATCGATTCGGCCTCAACAACCCCCTTTGGAGGCAGTACCTCAACTACTGGACCGCCGTCGTCAGACTCGACTTCGGCCAATCGATAGCGCTCTTTCCGGCCGAGGTGACGAAGGAGGTGCGCAGGGCTCTGCCTTGGACGCTCGGGTTGGTGGGAGTCACCACGATTCTCGCCGCGCTCATAGGCTCATTCTTCGGTGCTTGGCTGGGATGGACCCGGACTCCGCTCTCAGTCTCTCTCGTCGTGCCGGTTCTGCTGGTGGTTACGGCGGTGCCTTTCTACCTGCTCGGGCTGCTGCTGATGTGGATGTTCACCGTGTGGTGGCCGCTCTTGCCAGGCGGCGGTGCCTACGACTACAACGTCGTGCCGAGTTTCGAGCTGCACGCTATGCTCAACATAGCGGAGCACGCGATACTCCCCGGAACCGCGATAATCCTCTCCAGCATAGGATTCTGGGGCTTGGGGATGCGGAGCATGATGGTCACGACAATGGGTGACGACTTCATCAAGCTGGCGGAGTTCAAAGGTCTCAAAGAGAGGCGGATATTCCTTCGCTACGCTGTCCGCAACGCTTTGCTGCCCCAAGTGACGGGGCTGGCGATCAACTTGGGATTCGTCGTCTCCGGCTCTGTGCTGGTAGAGGTGCTGTTCGCCTATCCCGGAATCGGGAACCTGCTCTACCGAGCGATAGGAACTAACGACTACTTCCTGATGCAGGGCATCATCATGTACGTGATATTGGGAGTAGGGCTGATGTTGCTGATCGTCGATCTGCTCTACCCGTTCATCGATCCGAGAATAAGGTATCGGGCCGCATGAGCACTCAGCCCGAAGCTCCGTCGCGAGAGAGGGCCGCGGCGAGATACGACGCGGCGGTCGACGATGTCGTCGAGTTCGAGAGAGAGACTCTAGCTCAACGAGTGACGGGTGCGGCGAGCCGCAACAAGCTGATAGTGGTTGGTGGGTCGATGATTTTGGCGATCGTGCTTTTCGCCGTCGTCGGCACGCTGATCATCGATCCCGAGCGGACGGAGGTGGGAGCTACTGATAACCAGCCACGGCTTCGGCCTTCGCTCCAATATCTGCTGGGATCCGATCAGTTCGCTCGCGACGTGTTGGCATACACCGCGTACGGCACCTTCGGGACGTTGTTGATGGGGTTGATAGCCGGGCTGATCGGGATTGGGATCGGCACTACGCTCGGATTTATCGGCGGATACTTCGGCGGCTGGATCGACGCGTTGATCGTCGTGATCAGCGATTCTTTCATCACGATTCCCGGATTGATGATACTCATCGTAATCACCGCTTACGTCGATCAGCTGACGATCGAGCAACTGGGTCTGCTGATCGGCGCGATCTCTTGGATGGGTGCCACCAGAGTAATTAGGGCACAGGTGCTCACCCTGCGCCGCCGGGCCTATGTGGAAGTTGCGAAGTTCAACGGGCAGAGCGATCTCGAAGTCGTTTTCGCAGAGCTGATACCCAACCTTGCTCCATTCATAGTGGCAAGTTTCGTAGGCGCCGTAGCTGGTGCGATCCTGCTTTCCATCGGTCTCTCCGCCCTCGGCCTAGGCCCACAAAACGAGCCCTCGCTGGGATTGATGGCGGATTGGTTCATCAGATACGGAGCGGTGCCGCAAGGCCTCTGGTGGTGGTTCGGCCCTCCCATCGTGATCATCGCCATCTTCATCGTCGGGCTCTTCATCATGATCACCGGCCTTGACCAGATCGCCAACCCGAGGTTGCGTACGTCGGTATGACGACAGCTACGACAGTCGAAATTCCCCTCAAGGTTGAAGACCTGAAGGTCTACTACCACACGCGCCGAGGGCCGGTGAAGGCGGTCGACGGCGTTTCGTTCGAGCTGCGAAGAGGCGAGAGGCTGGGACTCGTCGGGGAGTCCGGCTCCGGCAAGTCGACGATCGCCTTGGCGTTGATGATGGCACATAAGGCACCTGCGCGAATCGAGGGAGGGCGTATCGAGCTGAACGGCTCTAATTTGCTCAACGACGGGGAGGAACGAATCCGACAGAGACGGCTTTCGGAGATCGCCATGGTGCCGCAAGGTGCGCTGAATTCGCTCAACCCCGTGATGCGTATCCGAGATCAGATGATAGACGGGCTGAAGGATCATGGAGTCAGGATGTCGGATGGAGCATTCGGCGAACGCGTATCGGAGTTGCTACGTAGCGTGGGGCTCCATCCGGATGTCGCGTCTAGGTATCCGCATGAATTGAGTGGCGGGATGAAGCAGCGAGTCGCTATCGCTATCGCAATTTCGATGAACCCCTCCGTGATCATCGCGGATGAGCCGACGAGCGCGCTTGACGTAGTCGTTCAGAAGCAGGTAGTGCAGACGTTGAGGGAGGTGCAGGAGCAGATCGGAGCAGCGGCGATAATGATCGGTCATGACATGGGCCTGATGGCGCAGTTCGCGTCGCGTATCGGGATCATGTACGGCGGAAAGATCGCAGAGATCGGGACGGCTGCCGACATCTTCAAGAACCCGAGGCATCCGTACACGAGGCTGTTGATATCGAGCTTGCCAGACACGCGAGCCAAAAGGACACTGGAGGGGATTCCAGGCTTGACGCCTTCGCTCTTACGACCACCTCCCGGCTGCGTATTCCATCCAAGATGTCCTGAGTCCATGGAGATCTGCTCACGCGACTTGCCGATTCCGCGCCGAGTAGGTGAGCACCAGATCGCTTCATGTCATCTATTGACTGAAATCGAT
Organism: Dehalococcoidia bacterium; assembly: GCA_965214735.1. Classification (GTDB taxonomy): domain Bacteria; phylum Chloroflexota; class Dehalococcoidia; order Lucifugimonadales; family Lucifugimonadaceae; genus Bin127. The sequence continues at coordinate 754,760 of OZ243977.1, forward strand.
GGCGAGGCGGTGTAGAAGTTGACGATGGCAGACAGTCAAGAAGTGGTAACGAGGATGGGCGACACATCAGGCGATGTGTTGCTACACGCCGACAACATCAGCAAGGTCTTCGACTCAGGAACGTTCAAGAAAACCTACACCCACGCACTTGACAACATCACGCTCACCATCCCAGAGAATCCACCATCCATCACTGCGGTGGCAGGGGAGAGCGGCAGCGGCAAGACGACTCTCGCGAGGACGATTCTAGGACTGGTCGAGCCTACGACAGGTAAAGTCGTCTATCAAGGGCGCGATCTTGCGGAGATGAGCAGGCGTGAGCGGGCCCAGTTCCGTCGCGAGGTGCAGGTGATTTTCCAAGATCCCTTCGAGTCTTACAACCCGTTCTACAAGGTGGACCATGTTCTGAGAACGCCGGTTCGTCGATACAAATTGGCTTCGTCGAAATCCGATGTCGACGACATCGTGGTTTCAGCCTTGAGAACAGTGGGGCTGAGGCCGGAGGAGACGCTGGGCCGCCATCCTCACCAGTTGAGCGGCGGGCAGCGCCAACGAGTGATGGTCGCACGCGCGGTGATGCTGAACCCCAAGATCATCGTCGCTGATGAACCAGTGTCGATGGTGGATGCATCCTTGCGGGCAACGATCCTCGAAACTTTGCGCTCGATGAATCGGGATCTGGGAATCTCTATCCTCTACATCACCCACGATTTGACTACGGCATACCAGCTCGCCGATAACATCGTAATCCTCTACAAGGGCCGAGTAGCAGAGGCCGGCGCGGTGGACGAAGTAATCAATAATCCGACGCATCCGTACACTCAGATGCTCGTCGATTCGATCCCACAGCCGGATCCGGATCTGCAGTGGGGCACCGATCAAGGTGCGGCTGCCTACGATTACGATGATGATCCCCTAGCCGGTTGCAACTTCTACGATCGTTGCTATGCGCGGATGGATGAATGCACAGTTGCAGATCCGCCTCTGTTCAAAACGGCAGACAAGCGCGTTTCTCGGTGCTACCTGTACAGTGAACATGCCCGCTACGAAGATGCCGACTTACGTGGTATCTTCGACGTTAATAGCGGACACTGAATCACCTCCTAGTGACAAACATGCGAGATGAGATCTACGGAGAATATGTTTGTGATCGTGAGCAATGTGGCTATGTAGGTGCCCCGAAAGAGAGCGATAGGGCTGAGAAGGTCGCCAAGACTACATGCGGTTTGTTGGCTTGCGGCCCATTGGCGGCGATAATCTTAGGGTTGATTCTGGGAGTTTTATTGTCCCTGATTCACTCTGCGTTGGTTTGGGTCGGGTTCATCCTAGGGGCAGCTTTGGCAGTGTTGATGATAATCGGAGAAGCAACTAGGAGTTCATGCCCTGCGTGTGAACGTGGTCATCTGGAGAGCGTAGACACTGAGCGAGGAAGGGCTCTGCTCAGCCGAGCCAGAATGAAGTACGGGAGAGACTAAACTATTGCAAAACGTTAGGTGCGAGAATTCGAAAGTCCGCTGCAATGGCTAAAAGACCCGACAGACCCAATCTGCTCTTCATCTTCAGCGACCAGCAGCGCGCCGATACCATGGCGGCTTACGGCAACGACTGGATCGAGACCCCCGCGCTGAACCGCCTCGCAGAGACCGGATCCGTCGTCGAAAACTGCTACGTCTCGTCGCCGATATGCACACCCTCGCGTTCAACCATCATGACCGGCACTTGGCCGCACACTAATGGGGCATACAAGAACAATGTACCGTTGCCCCAAGATATCGACACGATAGTCGATTACATTCCTGACGACTACCATAAGGCGTACTTCGGCAAGTGGCACCTCGGAGATGAGAACACCAAGCGAAGGGGATTCGACGAGTGGCATCCCATCGAGGACACTTACAGAGTCTGGTCGACCAGCTCGGAGTACGAAGACCTCTTCAGCCCGTATCATAACTACCTGATCGATCAGGGATTCGAGCCAGATTCGGAAGTGGGAGGCAGACAGGTCTTTAGCCGGCCATACGCGCACCGGCTGCCGGAAGAACATACAAAGGCTTCGTATCTAGGGCGCGAGGTGAGCAAGTTCATAGAGCGCAACCGCGATCGCCCTTTCGCTCTCTACGTGAACTTCCTCGAGCCTCACTTCCCTTACGCGGGGCCATTGGACGATTTCTACGATCCTTGGTCGATACCCGAGTCGCCCGTCTTTATAAAGGACCCGCCTGAAGATGCCTCGTTGATGGTGCAGCTCATGGCGCAACAGTACAAGACAGGCGAGGACCGCATGGCGCCGAACGCCGCGCGTGAATTGCGTGGCGAGGATGTCTCGCCGCCAGGCGAAGAAGAGCACGACTTGCGCCAGATTCAAGCGAGATACTTCGGGGTGGTGACTCTGCTGGATAGAGCGATCGGCAAGATCCTAGATGCGCTCGACGAACAAGGGATCGCCGATAACACCATCGTAGTCTTCACGAGCGAACACGGCGATCAGCTGGGAGACCATGGGCTGCTGCACAAGATGGTGATGTACGAGGATACGGTCAAGGTTCCGATGCTTGTCAGAGCACCGTGGCTGGAACGTCGTCGTATCTCCGGTCGATATTCTCACATCGATACCGTGCCGACGCTCCTAGATTTGATGGGCTTCGACATCCCGGAGTTGCTTCAGGGTGAAAGTAGAGCTGATGTTTTCAACGGAGACGCAGACCTCGGTGATAACGACGTTATAGTCGCTTGGCACGGCCGTGGACTCGATGGTTTATCTCTTCCGATGTCGCCACTGGAGCTGCAACGCGATATACCGCACCGAGTGATCATCTCTTCCGATAACTGGAAGTTGAATTTGGCGGTCGGCGACTTCTGCGAGCTTTACGATCTGAACTCGGATCCTTTCGAGGAGCGAAACCTCTTCTACAGCGAGGAGCACGGTGAGAAGGCGGTCGAGCTGGCTCGCAAGATTCGTGCTTGGCAGGAGCGAAACGACGATAGGGTGGCATTGCCGGACGTCTATCCGGGAGTTGGCTACGTGGCTGGGTTGCGCTGATCCTAAGAGTCGTCGGTTTGATCGAGTAGCTGGGCTCTTCTGCGCGCTGTTCGCGCTGCTAGACGCCGCATCGCCGCGGGCGATGCAGGGCTGGTCGCGAAGAGTATCGTGATCGAAGCCATCACGCAGAATCCGGCCAGGACGTAGAACGAATACTCGTAGGTGTGCTGGAGATCGTGCACCCAACCCACCGCGACGGGAGTGATCATCATGCCCATCGCCATAGGAAAGCTGGACATGCCCAAGATCGTGCCGAAGTGCCTGCTTCCGAAGTACTCGCCTCGCAACGCATGGAGCATCGGTGTCCGAGCCCCGAAGCCGATGCCCCACATCACCGCGAAAATGAGGGCGCCTATAAACGTTGACGCTAGAGCTAGGACGATCAGCGATGCTGCTTGTAGAAGAATGAGGAAGGGCACGATAGCTCGTTTATCGGCACGGTCGCCAATGATGCCGCCCGCGATCTGAAAGATGAAGGCAGTTATGACCAAGACCGGCACCACTCCCGAAGCAACGGCAGGCTCTAGTCCGACCCCGTTCTCATCACTCAGGTGAAGGAACAGATGAGCCGAAACTGCCCCTACCGAGAAATTTGTGAGCATATGAGTCATCGATATCGCCCAGAAAGCCCTCGTACGCAAGGCTTCGCGAGGTGTGAAGTCGTGGCTGTTCCTGACAGCACGAGTTCGTCGGGATTGTCCACCTGCTGCCGTCGATACATCATCTATCGCGGTGGGCCTCTTGCCGATGATGCTTGCCACGAACGGAGAGGCTAGTAATGTGATCACGCCGATGATCAGCACCGTGTCGCGCCAACCTATCGTAGATATGCCCCACACGATCGGCGGGACAAGCAGTCCCGCTATGCTGCTGCCGCCGACTACGATCGACATGGCAGTGGCTCTGTGCCGAGTCATCCAAGCGTTGACAGCAGTGATCGATGGAGTGAAGCCGCCGACGCTAAAGCCGAGGGAGAGCGTGAAGAAGGCGATGTAGTACTGAATCGGGCCGTTGATGCGCGAGAACATGATCAATCCTGCCCCGCCGATGATGAAGCCCAAGAACACCATCTTCCCGGCTCCGAAACGATCAGTTAACCAGCCCTCCACAGGTCCCAGCAACGCCCCGCCGAATCTGCCGAACGACGCGACGCCCGAAATCAGCGCCCTCGACCAGCCGAACTCATCCTCAATGGCTTTGAATAGAACGCTAGAAGCTTGAAAGGTCGGCCCGGAACTCAGTAGCATATTGAAGGCGCCTGCGAGTGCGACCCACCACCCGTAGTAGATGCGGCGAAGTCTCATCGCTGATACCTACGGGCTGCTTCAGGGCCAAGTTGCCGTTCCGCGTACATCCTGTGCATCAGATCGAGGGGTGATAGAGGTGGGGTGTAGGCAGAAGGGTCGCTCAGGTACCTGAAGAGTCTATATAGCCGATGCTCTTTCAAACCATGCAAAAGAAGGCTTGTGACACGCCATCAGAATGTAAATGGCTTCGGTAAGTACACTGGGAACTAACCTTCAGATACGGGCGCGGGACTCAGACCGCGCCTGATTTTTGAATCGAAAGGATGTCGGGTGCTCGAAGATGAACTAGCTATCGAAGTGCGGAAAATCTCCAAGTCATTCGGGAAGATACAAGCTCTTGATGAAGTTGACCTAACAGTAAAGACGGGATCGGTGATGGGGCTGCTGGGGCCTAACGGCGCGGGCAAGACGACGCTGGTCCGCATCCTCACAACTCTGTTGAAGCCGACTTCAGGCTCGGCGACGGTCCTCGGTTACGATGTCGCACGGCAAGCGCGATTGCTGCGAGCTCACGTCGGATTAGCCGGCCAGGCAGCGGCGGTAGACGATCTGCTTACCGGCAGAGAGAACATCGAACTGGCGGGCCGCCTCTACCATCTGCCCCGTTCTTTCGTGAAGGCGAGGGCCCAATCGCTGTTGGAGCAGTTCGATCTAGTCGAGTCTGCCGATCGTGCCGCTCGCGAATACTCCGGCGGGATGAGGCGCCGGCTGGACCTCGCGGCGAGCTTGGTCGCCGATCCGCCGATGATATTTCTGGACGAGCCGACCACCGGCTTGGATCCGCGAAGCCGAGCCGGGATGTGGGAGGTTATCCGCAATCTCGTGAAGGCAGGCACCACGGTTCTGCTGACGACTCAGTACCTCGAGGAGGCGGACACTCTGGCTGACCAAATAACGGTAATCGACCATGGAAGAGTAATCGCCAAAGGCACCGCTGACGAACTTAAACAGCAATCGGGCTCGGAATTCATAGAGGTCACCCTTCGAGACCGTGCGGACCTGCCGCAGGCATCGAGCGTGTTGGCGCAATTTACCAATGGTGCGCCGCCGGAAATCGACGACGAAGCTGGAACCGCGACTTTCGGGGTAGAAGACGGCTCTGCGATCCTCGCCTCTGTTGTGCGAGCTTTGGATGCCGAAGATATCGCGGTTTCAAACATGGCGGTTCGCGAACCGACCTTGGACAATGTGTTTCTGGCACTGACAGGACGTACCGCAGAGGAAGCAGCTACCGAGAGGGGCGATGAACAATGAGCACCATGAGACGGCAACCTGTTGCCTTTGGCGAGTCATCAGGCTCGCCGAGTTCCATGCCGCGCGAGTTTTTCGCATCACTCGCCACAGAGGGACGTTGGATCATCGCAGACACCCTGGCGATGACATGGCGCAACATCGTCAAGTATCGACGTTCACCAGAACTGATCATGTTCGCTACGATCTCGCCGATCATGTTCGTGTTGCTCTTCACCTACGTCTTCGGGGGAGCCATTCCGACCGGTGAGCTGTCTTACATAGATTTCTTGATGCCTGGAATCTTGATTCAGACCACGATATTCGGCGCCACCCAGACCGGGATAGGCTTGGCTGAAGATCTGCAGAAGGGGATGGTTGATCGATACCGCTCATTGCCGATGGCTCGTTCGGCAGTGATCGGAGGCAGGATCGTCGCGGACACGCTCCGCAATCTATTCGTCGCCTATCTCATGATCGGTGTCGGCATGCTGATCGGCATGCGCTTCCATGGCGGATTCTGGCCAGCCTTCATTCTTCCCTTCATGGTCGCCGGCTTCAGCTTCGGTTTTTCTTGGGTCGCCGCTCTCATCGGGGCATCAGTGAGAAACGTCGAGACTGCGAGTTCGATCACATTCATCGTCGTGTTCCCCCTCACTTTCCTCAGTTCAGCGTTCGTGCCGATCGCGACAATGCCTTCTTGGCTTCAAGTGTTCGCCGAGAACAATCCCGTCACCGAGGCGGTGAATCTCGGGAGAGCCATGGCTCAGGGAGGCCCGCTTGCTGAACTGGCTTGGATGAGTCTGATATGGACGGTCGCGATGGCTGTTGTGTTTGGCCCCATCGCGGTTTGGCGTTACCGTAAGGTATAACTCGGCAACGCAAGAGTGTTACAAAACCTCGTTCATTCTGAATGAAGCCAAGGTACCCCTGCGAATGGCGCTTGAAATCGTCCACAGGTCTGTACCGAGTTTCAGAAAAATATCTGAAGGATAGAGAGATACGCCGCTATCTATCGGGTTTGAAACAATCTCCAAGCATGCCAAACATATCGCGCCGTCCAGTCGTAGCATGCACTGGTGTCGAGGTGCTTCGCTCTGTGTAAAATCCAACCACTACGGAGCTCGCGACAAGTAATTGAAGACAGAGGCGGCAAGTGAAGATCACCAGCGTAACTACGATACTCATCCACGATCCAGACGCGATGGTGGTGCAGGACTCGACGATTCCGCCGCTCAAGCCGGGTGCTAGGGGCCGCGACACCATCTTCATCTTCATCGATACGGATGAAGGAACCCAAGGCTTCAGCTACTTGAGCGGACCACGTGCAGTGCGAAGCATAATCCATGATGAACTGTCTGATGTTCTAGAAGGCAACGATCCGTTCAACACAGAGAAGCTGTGGAACGATATGTTCTGGCGGGTAAGAGGGTATGGGCGCAAAGGATTGGCTTTCCAAGCGTTGTCGGGTTTGGACACTGCGTTGTGGGATCTGAAAGCTAAGGCGCTGGACGTTCCTCTGTACAAGTTGCTCGGTCCGGCACACGAGAGCGTGCCTACCTACGGCAGCGGAGGCTGGACGAATTTCACCATGGAGGAACTCGTTACCGAGCAGGTCGGTTACGTGGAGGCCGGATTTCAGAGCGTGAAGATGAAGGTGGGGTACGAGTTCGGAATGAACGAAAAAGCAGATATGGAGCGGTTGGAGGCAGTTCGGAAGGCAGTGGGCGACGACATCGAGATTCTGGTCGACGCGAACAACGGATACTACGCGAAGCAGGCGATCAGAATGTCGCACCAGTTCGAGCAGTTCAACGTGGCTTGGTTCGAAGAGCCTGTTCTCGCCGATGACATCGAAGGTTTGGCGGCGATCGCCCGCGCGACCGATATTCCAGTTGCGAGCGGCGAGCACGAATACACCAAGTTCGGCTTCAAGGAGCTGATTTCGCAGGGCGGTGCCGATATAGTGCAGCCCGATATAGGAAGAGTAGGCGGAGTCACGGAGTGGATGAAGGTGGCGCACCTCGCGCACGCGTTCAACTTGCCGGTAGCCCCGCACGCGTACGGGGTTCTTCACCTTCACTGCACTATGGCAACACCGAATCTGAGGATAGTGGAAGCCACTGGTCCGGAGATGGAGAGGTGGAACACTCTGTTCGATGATGTTCCGCCGATTGTGAATGGCAGATGGAAGCCTTTTGATGATAGGTCGGGACTCGGCTTGTTCCCTAATCAAGACACGGTGCGGAATTTAGCGGTTGACTGATTGAAACTTTCATGAAGACACAATCTTGGAGCGAACGGACATGAACAATGGCGGCCGACTGAATGGCAAGACGGCGATCGTGACTGGAGGCGCATCGGGCATCGGTGAAGCGACATCACGCATATTCGTGCGCGAAGGTGCCAAAGTGCTGATCGGGGATATCGATGCGACGAAGGGCGAATCACTCGAATCGGACCTCGCTCCGAATGCAGTGTTTCAACGGCTGGATGTCACGTCTGAACGGGATTGGGCCGCCGCGGTAGATACCGTGGAATCTAAGTGGGGCAGATTGGATGTCGTGGTCAACAACGCAGGAATGTCGGGCCCGAAGGGAAGGGTGGTCGTGGAGGAGGTCAACATCGATGATTGGAACGATGTCTTCGCGGTCAACTCCACCGGTGTCATGCTTGGAACCCGCAGCGGCATCGAATCGATGAAGAAAACGGGCGGCGGTTCGATAATCAACGTTTCTTCGATATTCGGGATCGTGGGCAGTCGCGCCGGCGCAGCGTATCACGCGTCCAAGGGTGCCGCGCGCACCTTCTCCAAGGCCGCCGCGGTCCAGTACGCGCCTGACAACATTAGGGTCAACTCGGTGCATCCGGGATTTACCGACACGCCGATGACCACCGATATCCACTCAGTCAAGGAGATCCGAGACTTCAGATTGGGCATGACTCCGATGGGGCGGCTGGGGCTGCCAGAGGACATCGCGTACGGAATCCTCTACCTCGCATCCGATGAATCGTCTTGGGTCACGGGCATTGAACTCGTGATCGACGGCGGGGAGATCGCTTGGTAATCAGTCGATCTGCTAAATGATCGATCTTCCGATATATCGCTCTTCCAAATCTCCGCGGTGCTCTGCCACGACCCGCGCCACCTCTTTCTCATCCACTCCGAGCAGTTCCGCTACAGTGGGTGAGATATCGAATAGTTTCGCCGAGTAACTGCCGGCCGGATCGGCAGGAGACACCTCTCCCGTCGAGGAGATGATAGTGGTTAGTACGGTATTAGTCGTATGCGTCGGAGCATCGTTTTCGATGTTGCCATGGTCCGAGGTGACCACCATCGAGTAACCGGAACGTGATGCTGCGCGCGCCAGCTCGGCGAGCGTCGAGACAGTGGATCCGTACGCCTCGACCGCTTCTTCGAAACGAGTCGGCAGTAGGTGTCCGATCATATCTGGCGCGGCAAAGTTGCACATGATCAGACGGTGTTGCCCTTCGTCCATAGCCCTGATCACAGCATCCGCTACTTCCTGAGTCCTCATTTGGGGCTGAAGATAGAAATCTGAATCGGAGAATACTCCCTCGCTCTGGCCGATCGATGGTATGATCCAGCGGTCCTCGGCGTTCTTCGCTGCGGGTTCCTCGCGACGTCCCCGCACGAAGTAACCCATATGCGAAGATTTGACACTCTCAGCCACCAACAGGTAGCGACTGCCTTCTGGCAGAAGTCGATCCCAGTGGTTTAGGAAACTGAGTCGATGAGGAGAGATCTGGAATGCCACCTTCACTCCGTAGTTTGCTTCGAATGAGGCATCGTACTCTGCGATGGTGCAGATGTCGAGATTGAGGTCGTCGCGCAGCCAATCGAACGACCAGTCGCGACCTCGAGCCGAAGCTTCTGCAGAAAGATAGTCTCTAGCAGCGCATAGTGAAGCGGTCTTCGACCGTTGCCGATCAGATCGAAAATTCAGGTTGACGAAGGCGTCGCCATTCTTGATCACCCGTGCCCCGTCTGAGGCAGAAGCCATGATGATCGGGGGAATATCTGCATCTGTAAGCCCTTTAGCGTGCGCGCTCGCGATAGTCTCGCGTAATTCGTCGAAACCTTGAACTATCCGACCCTGACCGGCAGTGATCTGCAAGTAGTCGGCGCGAGCATTTTCTTCGCGATAGTCACGATCCATCGCAATCGAGCGTCCGACAACCCATGCTAGAGATTCGATGGCGCAGTGTTTTTCGAGCAAATATTCGAGATGATCGAGATATCCGCCATCTATGCCTTCAAGGTTCAAAGAGCCGTGGGCAGGGGCATCGCGACCGTCGAGAATAGCCTGCATTCGGACCCGTTCAGGCGGCGCGCCGAGTTCGGAGAAGAGCATCTCGCAGAATGCCTCAAGATGGTTCCAAGCCGAGTGTACTCTGCCGTCCGAACCTCGTATTCCAGATAGTAGGAAGCAGAAGTTCACGTTGCGGCACTTAGACAGAGCGTTTTCGAGTGTCGAACGCAGGAGTGCGTTCCGGAAGAATTCGCCGCGCTCGATGGATCGGGTGATCTCGAGTGGGATTTGGGGAGCCAACGCCAAGTTGCCGATCTGCTGGTGTCCAGTCTCTGAATTGCCTTGGACAGGAGGGTCGACATCCTCATATCCCACCCAGATGCCGGAAGCCTGAGTAGGCACTGTGAGACTGGTGTTTACTATCCGATTCCACTCGTCATCGTCATCGATCCATGGGACGTATCTACTATTTCTCGCGGCTAAGCGTCTTTTGGATGCGATTTCTTCCCAGATGCCGGAGCGGATCAATGATTCGCGGGTTCGATTGGCGCTTGAGATTTTGCGCTCTGCAACAAGCCATTCGGTTTCGTGCGATATCCCCTCTGGAACCCGAGGCATCAACGTCAGGCCGAGCGATTCTTCCATATCGTCATCGGGATAGAAGTGGTGGGTGACCGCTTCGTTGATCTGCGTCAGCGTCGCCGAATCTAGAGATTCGCGAAGCGTTGTCAACACCGTTGAGGCGATACGCATGTCGTACCCCAGGCCGTCGGTTACGACGGCTAGCACTCGATTTGAAGACTGCGCGCTCATTTGTGGAATCACCACTCGAACGTCACGTCTCCGATCAGATGAAGATCGATGCCGAGTTGCTCCAACCATCCGCTCGGAAGCTCTAACGCGAACTGCGCGGGGCTTTCAGAGCCATACCCTGATGAACGGTCCACGCACTCCGAACGCCATGCAGCATCATCAAGTCCCTCTGGTCGAGGGCATGGCGACATGGTCAATGCCTTGACAGGATCTCGGTTTGCGTCTAAGTAGACGATGTCTAGTGGAACATAGGTGTTGAACATCCAGAATCCTCTTCTATTTTCTCCCTCAAATACAAAGAGCATCCCCGTTCCTTCAGGGACAACTGCACGGCACATCAATCCCTGTTGATGTTCGTCAGAGGTGTCGGCTATCTCAGCGACGACTCTCGCAACTTGGCTCATCGTTGAGATAGAGATTTCGGTTTTCGGCAAGCCAGACCTGTCGATACCCGATTGACAGTCGTCGATGTCTAAGAAAATCGGATCGTTCGATCCCTCCTGAGCTTTGATCGGAGACGGGCTAGATGATGGAGCCGTTGAGACCGTTGCCGATGTGGGAGATGCTGGTTGAGTGGTGGGGGTGCTAGTGGGTGCAGGGATGTCTGTTGGGATAGGAGAAGGAGTGGGCGAAGGTGTAGATGTCGCAGGTGGCGTAGGAATTTCTGTTGCGGCGACGGTCGGAGTGGATGTTCCCATCTCAACACTTGTAGATGCGGTTTGAGCGGTAGGGGTGTTAGTAGGTGCAGGGGAGTCTGTTGGAATAGGGGAGGGAGTGGGCGAAGGTGTAGATGTTGCAAGTGGTGCAGGAATTTCTGTTGCGGCGACGGTCGGAGCGGATGTTCCCATCTCAACACTCGGGATCGAACGTGTCGGAATGTCCGTAGATGGCAGATCGTCTGAGCAGCCTGCGGCAACAGCTACCGCGGCAAAGATCGACGTGATGCTCAATATGACGCGCAGCGCGCCGAGTTTCACGTGAGCGATGATCCCCTGAACTCAAATTCGGCTTCAGCAGCTGTCGCCCTTAACTCTCTGGGGAGTCTAAAAGTGATGGAATCTTCGCCCGCGCCAATATTGATAATCTCTCGATGTTTGATGGCTTGAATCACAGACTGCACCATTTTTTCGGGGGTTGAGGCTCCGGAAGTGATGCCGATGCGTCGCTTGCCTTCCAGCCAACGGAAATCCAACTCATCGGGGCCGTTTATGAGATAAGAGTCGACTCCCTCGCGCTCGGCGACCTCCTTCAGACGGTTGCAGTTCGAGCTGTTTTTCGAGCCGATCACAAGAACCACGTCTGAGCCCTGAGCCAGCTCCATCGCAGCAGCTTGCCGATTCGTCGTCGCGTAGCAGATGTCGTTCCGAACGATGGCGTTCGCGAATCTGGATCGGATCGAATCGATGGCGTTGGATGTGTCTCGGACGGAGAGAGTGGTCTGCGTCAAGATCGCCACTTCCGTTTCGTCATCCCAATCCGGGAGTTCCGAATCCTCCCTATCATCGACCAGATGCATCGGGGCTTGCCCAGTGGTTCCGATCACCTCTTGGTGTCCCCGGTGTCCTACAAGCAGCACTTTTTTACCTTCGGCAGAGTACTTCTTCGCCTCGTTGTGGACTCGAGTGACCAGCGGGCATGTGGCATCCAGAACCGTTAGATTCTTCAACTTGGCCTTCTCGAAGTCGGAGGGCGGAGAGCCGTGCGCCGAAAAAACGACAACCGAATCATCAGGGACATCCTCTACGTTCTCTACAGTGACGGCTCCCAGACGCTCGACATCTGCGACAACTCTAGGATTGTGAACGATCTGGTGTTTCACATAGACAGGGGAGCCGTAGCGCTTGATTGCAAGCTCGACGATGCCGATGGCGAGGTCGACGCCAGCACAAAAGCCGCGCGGGCTCGCCAACAGAATGGTTCGCGCGGCATGGCCAGAGTAAGTGTCTGAGTCGACTTCGCTCATGATTTTCGATGGTACTACCGGCTGATTTGAAGAGCGTAACACCTACTTTACCACCCGCCACAACATCAAACCCGACAGCACGAAGGCTATCGCAGCACCTACCAGCATGGCGACATAACCTAAGTTGTCGATCCCAACCGCCTCGCTTTGTCTGTTGAGCGCGCCGATGCCGAAGCCGCTGGTCTTGCCTACCAGAGAACCGATGAGAGACGAGATACTAGTGAGACCGAGGTCACGCGCCGCGGTCGACCGTTTGACCAAGTCGTTCGCGACTGCCCACCCCACTGAGAGATAGAGCCCCAGCGAGACTCCTATGGCAGCGCATGGGATAAGTGCTTTGACGAGGGAATCCACGAAAATCAGAGCCAATACGCCGGCTGATCCTAAAAGCCCCGCGGTTAATAGAAGGGTGCCTCGTCCCACCCTGTCAGATAGCTTGCCGGCCGGGTAGACAACGATCGCGGAAGACCCCACAAGCGCGATCAACACAAGATTCCCGCCCTGCGCGGGATTTTCCAAGCCGACGACATCTTGGAAAAAGAACAGTGCGTTTGTGGAGATTGAGGAAAGCGCCGCCAGAGAGAATGCCAGCGCAACGAGAAAAAGAATGAATCTTAACCGGCTACCGGATTTGGGGATTGTGGATCTCGCGCGAACATAGGCATGGGTGCGAGAAGCTTCTCGCTGCTCCAGAGCCCGAGTCGATTCACCTCCTCGGTGTACCGCGGGTGATAGGCGCAGTGCCAATAGCGTATAAACGGTCGTTGCAACAAGCACTCCAGTCATGGCGATGATTGAGTACCACATCCATTGCGGAGCGTCGGCGGGATGGTAGTTGGCCATAAAAGCGACCACGGCGAAGGTCACTAGACCGGCTCCCGCTAGCCGCATAAGGTTTAGAACGCCCGAGGCCCGACCTCTGTCGTGATCTGAAACATGGTCGATGATCAACGCGTTAGCAGGACCTTGCGCAGCGTTTCCCAAGACCTGCATCCCGATCACGACCAGCAGCACTGCCACAAAGCTCTCCGCAAATCCCATCGTGAAGGTTATAGCCGCCAGACCGAACAGACCGAAAATCACGAATGGCAGTCTTTTCGACTCTGAACGATCGGAAACTCGTGCTCTGTCACTTATGAAGCCGATTAACGGCTGCACGATTACAATCGTCGACAATCCGATCAGAGAGATCAGCGCCAACAATCCATTCTTGCCCAACTCCCATCCATAGATCGCAATCGCTTCGTTTTCGACGATCTGAATCACCTTGAATGGAAGAATCACGTTGCCCACGCCGGTCCATACGCCCGACATCCCCAGCGAGTAGATGCTCAGGTTGAATAAACTGTCGGATCCCTCGCGTATACGGCGCACGATGTGCGACCGAACGCCGGTATAACCAGAAATTGTGTCTACGCTGTCGGCCAAAGGTGCTCCTGAACGGTTCGAACGAATGTAATCGGCTACGCGGTGCCGCTCCTAACGCCCAATTTCAATCTACACCAGACCAGGTGTGTGAGACTAGTCAGTAGCAGTGCCATTGAAAGTCGATAAGCCGCCTTTCACGCTGCACCAGGAGTCAAAACTATGGATCAAGAATTCACTTTCTACACTTGGAAATCCTGCAGCACTTGCAGAAATGCCAAGAAGTCGCTTAACAATCTAGGGATTCACGTTCTCGAACGAGACTTCTTTGCCGACAGATTCTCGCTGTCCGAGTTGAGCGATCTCGTGGTTCGTGTGCCGGCACACGAACTCTTCTCATGGCGTAGCCCCAGTGCTAAACCCTACCGAGATCGACGAGACAGCATTTCGAGTGAAGAGCTGCTGAAACTGATGTTAGATGAGCCGCGGCTCATTCGGCGTCCGATCTTGTTGCCGCATTCAGGGCCGGCGGTCGTTGGCCACGACAAGGACAAGTACTCTGCGCTGGCACCTTAAACTCGCCGATTCATCGGAGAACTGCGCTAGAATCGAAATCTAGCGGCATTCTGGAATCTCTTGCAGAATTCGATCAACCTCTGAATCCTCCATGTTCCCAACCAACGGCGGGCCAGTTGTACTATCTGGGAGAGCTCACGAAGAGCTGTCCGAGAAGATTTGCAACTATCTCGACATCCAGCTAGGCAACGCAGACGTATTCAAGTTCAGCAACGACAACACGTTCGTCCGGATTCTCCAGAACATAAGGGCGCGCGATGTCTTCGTGGTCCAACCGACTTCCGAGCCGGTGAACGACCACATCATGGAGATGCTCATCATGATCGATGCCGCGCTACGAGCTTCGGCCGGTCGGATAACAGCAGTGGTTCCATACTTCAGCTACGCTCGCACCGACAAAAAGGATCAGCCCAGAGTGCCGATCACGGGCCGTCTGATCGCTGAATTACTGCAAACTGCGGGAGCGAACAGATTCCTCGCTGTCGACCTGCACGCAGGTCAAGTACAGGGCTTCTTCAAGGTGCCGGTCGATGAATTGACGGCGATGCCGATGCTCTCGAAATACTTCAAGGAGAAAGAGCTGAGGGACCCTGTAGTCGTATCTCCTGATATAGGCAGTTCCAAGCGTGCACGAGACTTCGCCGAGTACATGGACTCGCCTCTCGCGATCGTGGAGAAGCGCAGGATGGGCAACAACGACTCGGTGTTGACAAACAACGTTATCGGAGAGGTGAAGGATCGCACTGCGATACTGATAGATGATGAGATAGCCACCGGAGCCACGATGGTCGCGGCGGCAGAAGGTCTCATCCAAAATGGCGCACGTGAGGTGTACGTCGCAGCGGCGCACGGAGTGTTTCCGGGCGATGCCGCAATAAAATTGGCAACGATGCCTTACATTGAAGAGATAGTAATCACAGACACGATGCCGCAGCCGAAACACAAGCAGCATGAGAAGATCACTGTTTTGTCGATTGCTCCCCTGCTTGGCGAAGCGATCATGCGGATCCACAAAGGTCGATCCGTGGGTGCCCTGTTCCAGTAATGATGCTGAACCTAGGCGACGGGATGATGCTCTGTCGCTCGCGGGTTAAATGAAATGATTGGGAAACTCCTCGCCAAGATCGTTGGTGATCCCAACGAGAAGCTGCTCAAAGATCTGCAGCCCCATGTGGATCAGATCAACGAGTTGGAACCGCAGTTCGCGGACCTGCGCGACGACGACCTCAGCGCGACTACCTTCGAACTCCGTGCGAGATTGCGCTCTGGAGAGACGATGGACGATGTCTTGCCGGATGCCTTCGCGGCAGTCAGGGAGGCATCTCGGCGTGTCTTGGGTATGCGCCACTTTGATGTGCAGCTGATAGGCGGCCTGGTTCTTCATCAGGGCAAGATCGCCGAGATGCGGACTGGTGAAGGGAAGACGCTGGTGGCGACGTTGGCGGCATACCTCAATGCCATCGACGGACGAAGCGTTCACGTCGTGACTGTAAACGACTACTTGGCGAAGCGTGACGCCTCATGGATGGGCGAGGTCTACACATTCATGGGCCTCTCCGTCGGTTGTCTCCAACATAACGATCAGTCATTCATATTCGACGAAAATTATCGGAGCGAGATTCCTGAAGATGGGCAGGGAGAAGACGCATCGTCGAAGTTCGCGGCGGTCGCGGGGATGCACCTCAAGCCGGCCACGAAGAGCGAGGCTTATGGGTGCGATGTGGTTTACGGCACGAACAACGAGTTCGGATTCGACTATCTGCGCGACAACATGGTTTCACAGCCGGAAGATCGCGTCCAGAACGGTCTCGCCTACGCAATAGTCGACGAAGTAGACAACATTCTGATCGACGAAGCACGAACGCCTCTGCTGATCAGCGGCCCCGGGATTGATAGCGGACGTGATTATGCTCCCTTGGCCCGCGTCGCCAAACGCCTGACGCGCGATGAAGATTTCGAACTGGACCTGAAACGCAAGAATGTGTCGCTGACAGAGCGAGGCAGCGAAAAGGTTGAGAAGATCTTGGGCATCGGGGCTCTCTACAGCGAATCAGGTGAGAATCACGAACTTCCCCACCTCGTAGAGAACGCAGTGCGGGCGGAACACGTGTACGCCAAGGATAGGGAGTACGTGGTCCGAGACGGCGATATCATAATTGTCGACGAGTTCACGGGCCGGTTGATGGAGGGACGACGTTTCTCCGATGGTATGCATCAGGCGCTGGAGGCAAAAGAAGGTGTCCAGGTACGCGCCGAGTCGAGCACCTACGCCACGATCACGCTTCAGAACTACTTTCGCATGTACGAGAAGCTGTCTGGCATGACCGGTACGGCGGCTACTGAGGCGGAGGAGTTTTCGAAGATCTACGGTCTTGATGTAGTAGAGATCCCGACGAATGCTCTGGATCAGCGTGTAGACAATCAGGATCTGATCTACATGACGGAGAAGGCCAAGTGGCAAGCTGCTGCTGCTGAGATCGAACAGTTGAGCAGATCGGGCCGTCCGGTTCTTGTGGGCACGACTACCATCGAGAAGTCGCAAATCATCTCTGGTCTGTTAAAGCAGCGTCGTGTAGACCATCGAGTGTTGAACGCCAAGGAGCACGAGTCGGAATCTTATGTGATCGCACAGGCGGGCCTTCCCGGAGCAGTTACTGTCGCCACCAATATGGCGGGCAGGGGAACCGACATCATTCTCGGCGGCAACCCTGAAGTGGATGTCTCCTCAGTCTCGAAGAATGGAGGAAAAGGTGGAGTTGTGGAAGAAGACTGGAACGCTCGACATGAAATGGTGTTGGAGCGAGGAGGTCTCTTCGTCCTCGGCACCGAGAGACATGAATCTCGGCGCATCGATAACCAGCTGCGTGGCCGTGCGGCGAGGCAGGGTGATCCTGGTGAGACACGCTTCTATCTATCCGTGGAGGATGATCTGGTGCGGAGATTCGGGGGCGACCGCATCAAAGGCACGCTAGATATGTTCAAGTGGGAAGAAGACGTGCCGGTCGAGAATGCGATGCTCGTCAAGTCGGTCGAGAATGCACAGCAAAAGGTGGAGGGCGTCAACTTCGAAATCCGCAAACACCTGGTCGATTACGACGATGTGGCGAACACCCAGCGCGATGTCGTTTACAAAATGCGAGACCGTATCGTAGACGGCGAATCGTTCCGCGACGAGATCAAGAGTTATATCAAGGGCGCGATGTCTAACATCGTTGCCGTCTACCTAGATGGCGACATCACGATCTGGGACGTTGCAGGTTTTCGGCGCGAGATACGACGATACTTCCCCGTTGTCGACATATTCCGCGCCGAGAGCGATTTTGCCGCGAAGAATCAGTCCGAGATCGAAAAAGAGTTGCATGAACATGTTGATCGGACATACAAGTGGCGAGAGATCGAGTTCGGCGAGGAGCATCTGAGCACGATTGAACGCAGCGTCCTCATCCGCACGCTCGACAAACATTGGGTCGGCCATCTCACGCGCATGGAGAACATGCGCCAGAGCATCGGTTTGCAAGCGATAGGCCAACGAGACCCGCTGGTCCAGTATCGAACAATGTCATTCAGTCTCTTCGAGCAGATGAACGAAGAGATTCGGAACGAAGTGGCACGCACGATTCTCCATCTCGCTCCCCAGATGAACACCACAGAGATGCTCGATGCCCGTGGCCGCATTATGGCGAAGAAGGGCGATGCTCAGGATGCAGCTCGTCGAATAGCGATGTCTCAAGCAAGGACTCAAAGCGTGATGGCTGCGGCAAGAGCCAGCGGCGCTGGTTCCACCGCCTCCGCTCCGTCGGGAAACGGTCCCATCCGCGGACCCGATGGCAGACGATTGAGTCGCCGCGAACGCAGGATGTTGGAGCGCCAACAGAGGAAGCGCGGCAAAGTCCCGCGTTGAACCTGTGAGCTTCAAGAGTGCCAGCGGCGGTAGAGCCGATGAGTCATCTGAGTGTCAACGATTGTTGCTGAAGCTCCGCAGAGAAGTTTCATCGAATCCATCTGATTGGAAGCTCTCGGTTTTGAACATCGTGGCAAAGTGGCCAATTGCTAGCGAAACTGTTAACGGCGAGCAGTTCCAATATATCGTTGGCGGCGAGGCGTTCAACTGGAAGCGGTTGGCAGAAAGACTCATCCTCAACCTCGAGTCGAGTGAAATAACGAATCCCGCCCGCTCCGAAATGTGGGAATGGCTACATTCCGATCATGTATTCGGCGGATTCGAAGAGGGGCTGTTCCGCAGAACGCTGGGGATCGACCGGTGGAGAGGCCACCTCAACTACTTCTACGGCGTTCACTTGGAACAGTGTCTTTTCACGGCAATCCAAAATCGAATTCATAGACGGAGATTTGCTAGAGGAATGCCGTTGACAGACGACAGCGCAGATGAGGCTTACGAAGGTCTCTACTATGACGAAGAATCTGTGCTGTGGCAAAAGTTCTTGGACGAGGTAGTTCCGGATAACGCTCCAATCGAGAGCGACGATTGCAGATCGCTTTCCCTAGACGATGAATTTACATACTGGTTGTTCAAGAGACGCATCGATTCGACTCATCCGGCACAAGTCGCATATGAGACACAGCGCGGGTTAGAGATGATGGCAGAGATCTCAGAGGCAGACTCGCGTCGTCTGAGGATGTTGATGAACGATGAGACGGGTGATTTGCTCGAGTTCGCCGTGATCGGGAGTCGGCGAAAGTGAGTAGTGTCGCATAGCCCCAGACAGCGCGAATACATCGGTCGTTGATGCATGGATATCCGATCAACCAGAGGCTCGTCGTGAGACTCTGCTCGCGCTGCGTTCTATGATTCTGGGTGCCGGGCACGAATTCGAGGAAGGCATCAAGTGGGGCACGCCGCACTACTATCTTCCTGAGGTGAGCCGCCGCACCATCTGTTACCTCGCGTGCCAGAAAAAGTATGTGCGTCTAGGGTTTTTCAACGGCGCATCTTTGACGGATCCCCACGAGATGATGGAAGGAACCGGCAAGAAGTTGCGTCATATCAAGGTCGCGGAGGTTGATTCCTCGAATCGAGACATCCTCGTCGGTTACATTCGCGCTGCCGCGGAGCTGGCGATTTCAGATCCCGATTCTCTATCGATGTGATTCAAAGTCTTCCGTGTAAGCGACCACCACTCCTTATATAAAAGATGTGCACAGAATTATGTCGGTTAGCACCGGCACGCCCGACTCATTCTTTGTAAACGCCTGCCCGAGGGACGCTCAGCTGCACATTCCGATCAACCGCGCGCGGCGTTGTTGTAGCATTTAACTGTTGAAAAACGCGCAAACGCTACGAAGGGGAGTAGTAGCGATGGCAAATGCGTTCGTAGAGAGCCGGCGTTAGCTGAAAAGCCGACAGCGCAACATCGTGAAGTCGCCCCAGAGCGGTGTCGCTGAAACCGCGCATCGGCAATTAAGCGACAACGGAAGGCGCCCGTTACACCGCATCGATTGAGCGGTCGTCCCGATTTACGAGGTCGGCAACAAAGGTGGTACCGCGAGGCTCGTGATTTATGCCCCGTCCTTTGAACGGACGGGGTTTTTGTTGTTGATCCCGCCCCAAAAACAGCTTTAGGAGAGCCGAGTTGACTATCACTGCCGATACGGAACGGATTTCGCCGATCGATCCCAAGAGTCTGCCGCGCCGCTTCGACGTTCACCGACAAGAAGCGCATTGGCGACGGATCTGGGATGAATTGGGAATCTCATCGTATGACCGCGCCGCGCCTAGATCGAAGAGCTTCGTGATCGACTCTCCTCCTCCGACCGCCAGCGGTTCGCTGCATCCCGGCCACGTCTTTTCCTACACTCATCAGGACCTCATCGCCAGATACCGCCGAATGACTGGCTGGAACGTCGTCTACCCGATGGGTTGGGACGACAACGGCCTTCCAACGGAGCGTCGCGTCCAGAACTACTTCAACGTGAGGGCAGAGCCAAATGTGCCGTACATCTCCGAACTAGACATCGAGAAGCGACGCAAGGAGCTGGGTCTATCCAAGAGTCGGCAGCTGGTCATCTCGCGCGAGAACTTCATCGAACTCTGTCACCTCGTCACTGCGGAAGACGAGAAAGCTTATAAAGAGCTGTTCTATCGCCTCGGATTCTCCATCGACTGGGATGAGGAGTACGCGACGATCGATGATCGTTGCCGAAGAATCGGCCAGAGATCCTTCCTTGATCTAGACGCGAAGGGGCATGTCTACACATCAGAGCTGCCGACCATGTGGGATGTAGATTTCCAGACCGCGGTTGCTCAGGCGGAGGTTGAGGACCGACCGACTCCGGGGGCATACCACGACATCCAGTTTGCAGTTCTAGAGACGATGAATGGCGAGCCCGATCTGCCGGATTCATTTGTGATATCTACCACTCGCCCCGAGTTGATCCCGGCTTGCGTCGCCGTCACCGCACATCCTGAAGATGATCGCTACAAGATGCTTTTCGGCAAGCACGCCGTGACTCCTGGATTCTTCGCCAAGGTGCCCATATTCGCCTCAGAGAAGGCGGACCCTGAGAAAGGAACAGGCATTCTCATGATCTGCACCTTCGGGGATGAGAGCGACGTCCAGTGGTGGAGGGAGAACGACTTGGAGCTCCGTTCAATGGTCGGAAGAGACGGCAGAGCGTCTAAACGCCAGTTCATAGCTTATGGATCGAATGGCAATGGATGGGGGAGTTTGGATCCAGAGAGGGCGAACAACAACTACAGCCGACTAGCGGGCAAGCGACTGAAAGCGGTTAGAGAGTCAATAGTCGAGTTGATGCGTATGGAAGAGAACTCGGCGCTGACAATTTCGCCGACTGGCAACCCGACGGTGCCGCTTCAGAGCGATCCCGAGCAGATCGAGCATGTGGTTCGTTACTACGAGAAAGGCAGCACTCCAATCGAGTACATCCCATCTCGTCAGTGGTTCGTGAAATTGATGGACAAGAAACCGCTGCTGCTCGAGAAGGGTTCTGAAGTGCGGTGGCTGCCTGATTTCATGGAGAAGCGATACGCCAACTGGACCCAAGGATTGGCACACGACTGGGCGATCAGCCGGCAGCGATTTTTCGGCGTGCCGATACCAGTTTGGTATCCGATCGATATGAAAGGCAGCATCGACTACGACTCCTACATCATAGCCACTGAAGATATGCTTCCTGTTGATCCCATGTTGACGCCGCCGCCAGGTTACTCAGAGTCGCAGCGAGGCGAGCCGGGCGGCTTCATGGGTGAGCAGGATGTTTTAGATACATGGTTCACCTCGTCGCTATCACCGCAGATAGTGGCGCGTTGGGGCGAGGAAGACGATCGCATGTCGCAGCTGTTCCCGATGGATATGCGTCCCCAAGCGCATGAGATCATCAGGACTTGGGCGTTCTACACGATCGTCAAGGCGGCGCTTCACGAAAACGACGTGCCTTGGCGGAATGCCATGATCTCCGGCTTCATCCTCGATCCAGACCGCAAGAAGATGAGCAAGTCTCGTGGTGTCGCAGTCACACCGATGCCCTTGATAGAGCGATACGGCGCGGACGCAGTCAGGTACTGGTCGGCTAACGGCCGTCTCGGAATGGACATGGCGTTCGATGAAACCGTCTTCACCATCGGCCAGAAGCTGGTGACGAAACTATACAACGCTGGCAAGTTCGTCCTGATGCAAGAAGCGAGCCGGGGCAAGATCGTGAATGAACTGGATAAGAGCTTCGTAGCAGAGCTTGGTGGCTTGGTCGAGAGGGTCACAGATCTGATGGAGCGCTTCGAGTTCGCGAACGCTTTGCAGTCGACTGAGAGCTTTTTCTGGGAATCTTTCGCCGACAACTATATCGAGCTTGTGAAACGTCGAGCGCGTAGCGAAGACGAAGAGTCGAGAGCTTCAGCGGTCGCGACGCTACGACTGGGTCTCAACGTGCTGTTGCGTCTATTCGCACCCTTCGTGCCGACGATAGCCGACGAGGTTTGGTCGTGGTCATTCGCCGATGAGACGGATTGCTCCTCGATACATATAGCGCCTTGGCCGTTGACAGAATACGCGATGGGGCTTCTGGAGACGCCTTCGATAGCGTCTGAAAAGTCGTTGCCTGCGTGCTACGAACTTGGCGAGATTGCGGAGCCGACTAATGCCGCGTCATTCAGGGCGGCTTGTCGTGCGATAGCGGCAGTGCGTAAAGCCAAGCACGAAGTGCAGATAGGTCTGGGGAGGCCTGTCCAGTCCCTTGAAATAACTGCCTCGAGCGAAGCAATCGCGGATATGGAGCTAGTGGCATCGGACGTTGCCGATGCCGGCGGTGCTCCTTCTATCAACTTCGTTGTCGATGCTAACCAGAGCGGTTACCTAGCGAAGGTGAAGCCGATAGAGGTATAGCGGAGAGGAGCTCGAAGCAACTTGCCATCTCTGCGTGCGATGAAGTCTGCTCCATTCAGCGATGGGAGCCTTTGCAGAACTACTCGTCATTGGGGGCACGCAATCCATCAGATGCAGGATCTATTTCTATGGATGGGCACCGTCCCCGTAAACGCCTGCCCCGTATCGTGGTACGGTGCAGGTCCGCGGGAATCACGAGGCTACACAAGTATCTCCTAACTCTCACGAAAGATAGGTAAGCGCCTCGCTAGAGACTTTTGTGTTCAGTCGGTTCTCGCTTTGTAGGCTTCCCAATCTTCTAGGGTGAAGTTGGGCTTCCTGAAGTACTCGAATGTCGCAGACTCTCTCGCTCTCACCTCAGCACACTTCTCCAAAACATCTTCTGCGATCTCGACGGGGACTCTTGTGATACCGTCGCCATCGCACACTAGGATATCGCCCGGCATGATCACCAATCCGGCCACGTTTACCGGGATGTCGTGATCGATCATGTTGAAAGGTCCGTGGCCGGGCACGCGACCTGTGGCCCAAAGCTTGAGCCCAGCTTCGCGGATTCCAGGCACATCCCGCGCGTTGCCATCAGTCACTGCTGCCACTGCGCCTAGTGCTCGCATCTGGTAAGCCATACCGTCTCCGATGATGGCGCCTCGGCGAGGCGGAATATCGACATCCTGCTGGACGACGATGACCGGGACGTCTGCGGCTGCGATCGAGTCCATATAGTCGGTTCGGGCTTCAAGGTCGGATGCCGGTTCATGAAGCGGCGTCCAAGTGGATGTGAAGGCATATCCGACGGCGGGCTTGTCTCCGCCCTCTTCGTCGAAGACGTAGGGCTTGATGTCTGGACCGGAGTAGTCGATATGCTCGGAGATGTATCCTTGCAGCACCGCAGCGGCGTTCTGCACGGTAGCGGAGTCGTACTCGGCGAGTCCGTCGATGATCTCGGGGGCAACGGTTTTGTGTGGCATGGGTGGGAGGCTTTCTATATTGTGGTAGGTGCGAAAAAGAATCTAGCAGAAGATGCTGCTGCCGACTTGCTAAATGGATCGATGCGTTTTGAGAGCTGACGCGTTCGCCCTGAGGAAGTCTTCGGTACCTAAAGCGGATATGAACATGGGTTGGCCGGAAAATGGCATAGGCGATATAGGGCCGATCACCATGAAAGGGAAGTGTTTCGACTCCGCATCTACGGCAGATTGCGGATCGCGGAAACTGCGGTAAAGGTTCATGGCTTCATCGTCGCCGCCTGCGAGTTCCCGCAGCCGCGTGAACTCCAGGCCCATGGCGAGGCCGTATCCGAAGAACATCGCTCGAAGCTGCATCAAAATCTCGGCATCGATGCCTTGCATGGTTTGGCTTATGAACATCCAGCCGACACCGTATTTGCGAGTCTCTCGCACGGCGCGCTTCAGCTCGTTCAGGAGCATACGTTCTTGATCGTTCATGTTCCACAAGTCGCCCGACGGGACAAATCGATGCGCTTCATCGAGGATCACCAGTGTATTCGCCGTTGAATCGCTTCCGAGGGTCTTTGATGACTCGGTGATCAATGCGTTGGCGATGTAGGATGTAACTCGCTTCTGAAGCGTCTCAGACCACTCAGTCGCACCGGATTGAGTAGAAAGATCGAGCACGATTATCGGCTTCGACTGTCTAGAGTTGCCGCCGATCATCTCAGCGACGATGTGTTCAAGGTCTTGTTTGTCCTCCCCTCGGGCAAAGAGATGTGCGATCGGTAGCCAATGCTCGCCGAAAAATCTTTCAAACCCTGCGTTGTTTAGTTCTTCCAGTCGTTCTTTCAGACTAGAGACCGACGCGCTGGTCTTGTATACATCATGAGCATTGCTCTTCAAGTGAGTTAGGGCATCATGAGCGCATTCCTTACTCTCCAGTTGGTGGATAGAGTATCGTCGTTCAAGATGTCGCATGAGCAGTGTTTCTGCAGCAAACTTAGGGTCTCCAGTGCGTATACCTAGAACGATGGAGAAGAATCGACTTTCAACTAACAATTCTCGAAAAAGATCCCAGTCAGTGAGGCGAATCTTCGAGATGGGCAGTTGAACAACCTTGCGTCTGAGTTTGAACCTGAGGATTTCACCTGTATTCAGCTGTTGCCTTCCAACTTGATTGCCTCTCATTTCAAGAGAAAACTCGCCTTGGGGATCGATCACTAGGATACCCATGTCTGGGTGGCGGGCATATGCCAATAGGAGCATCTTTGCCAAACCAGTCTTTCCCGAGCCAGTCTTCCCGAAGATGCCCAAGTGATATGCTTCTCCAGTCCCGTATTCACCGGCGCCAAAGTGCTTGAACCACATCGGAAAGCCAATGTTGTTGCCGTAAGCATTTCCGAGGTAGAACAGTTCGTCTTTGCAGAACGACAAAACTCGGTCCAAGAACGATTGGCGCACTAGATTGACTTCTGTGCCGGTCGATGGAACGCTGCCCAGATCGCCGTGCGAGTATCCTTCGCGACCTTCGTTGCGGATGAAGCAGCCTCCGATCTTCATCACGGCTGTGCGGGTGTCTTGCTGTTGAGTGATGGCGGGCAAAGACTGCTGGGACTTGATGATGTTTTTGAAGGTCTGATCTTCGTGCCACCGGTTTCGCATTTCCAACGAAGTGATCTGGCCCAGAACCGCAGTGAATGGTGTGCTCTCTTCAAACTCCCCGGGCTCGAGTTGACGAGATGTGAATCCGACCATCGCCCCAACCAGTCGATCATGAGACCTGTCATCTATGATGTCCAGCATCAGCGATGTGTTAGTAGAAGGGCTGCTGACGACCGCAACCACAGGCGTTCGTTCGCTTCTTTCTGAAGAGTTTTGGGTCATTCAACCATCGTTTCAGGCGCGGGATCCGTTCGATGTGCATACATCATTCGCATTGCCAGATCGGGATCGTCTGAAGTGTGGGCGACATCATTCCTTACGGCTTGAAGAAGCGCAGAGACTCCTTTGCTGAGACTCTTGACGAATCGGTCTGCAACGTATAACGGATAGGGCTCTAATATTGCTGGGCTGACGCACTGAAGCTTGATCATTTCGAGCTTCTCGTGCAGACTTTGAACATCATCGGTTTGACTAGGGGGGAATTCAACCCTCAGGGCAGGCGACCAGTCGTAAGGCTTGAAGTAGACGACCCTCATGCTGTCGTATATCGAGTTAAGTCTTCTGACATACTCAAGATTGAGGTCAGTATCATCTATGTAGAATCCATGAGTTTCAAGACGAAAAGGGACAATGTATTCGTCACTGTTCAAGATCAAACTCGCAACTGTCCTGCCATTCACATCGCTTTCATTGTTGTTGAATAGCATAGTTTGAGTGACGAATTCGTTGCTGGAATTTCTCTTGGGCAATGCTACTAACCGATCTGTGACGAGTATTTCAGGCAACATTTCTCTGACGCTACTGAACCAACGATTCCTGAGGGCATTAGACAAATCGTTTTGGAGACCAATCGATTTCAGCCCGATCGAAATCGCGACCATTCCCGTCGAGAACGCTCCATCGATCATGACGAGATCGTGTTCCATGCGGTTAGCAACCTCGTACTCCATGCAGAACATCAGTGCGTAAGCTAACTCGGTGCCGTGCGGGAGCGGATCGGTGATATGACACTCAAATTCATAGTTTCGCAAGTCACCGTCACCGTCGCCTCGTCCGAAACCCAATCCATCAACACCTAATGCCGCGGCGGCAGATAGATCGAACGACGCCAAATTGACTGTGGCATGCGATCCGTCGACAGCGCCAACCGACTTGGAGGGCATGCTTGACATGTCCGGCATTGAGCAGATCAAACCTAACTTTTCTGCTCGCTCGCGCAGGTTCTTCTGTTGAACAGTTACATTGTCAACTTGCCCCTTAACGTTGATCGACACGCGATCTGAATTCGCGAGTAACTCGTTAATGAGAGCTTCGGGCAGATCGCCGAATAGTTCGGTGCTACCGATACTCAATCCAGATAGGTCGCCTTGCACCGTCATCGCTAGAGAAGATACAACCTACCCAGTAACCGCGCCCGCGCTCGCCGGGCCCACCAGCTTGATATATTTGCCCAGCGAACCCCGCTTGTAGGGCGGAGGTTTCGGTTGCCAGGCGTTTAGACGATCCTGCAACTCTTCTCGGCTGATGAGGATGTTGAGTTCGAAATCTTCTAGGTTGATCTCGATGGTGTCGCCATCTCGGACCGCGGCGATCGGACCTCCTACCGCGGCTTCCGGCCCGACATGGCCGATCATCGACCCGTGCGAGGCACCTGAGAATCTGCCGTCAGTGATGAGATAGACCTTCTCGCCGAGGCCCTGCCCCACAAGGGCGCCGGTGACTGAGAGCATCTCCCTCATGCCGGGTCCGCCCTTCGGCCCTTCGTATCGGATGATGATGACATCGCCAGGCTCGATCTCGCGGGCTTGGATCGCCGCCATAACACTCTCCTCTTGGTCGAAGACCTTGGCGGGACCTGAGAATCGAGCTCCGAATTGATGTCCCGCCACTTTCAGCACGCACCCGTCGGGTGCCAAGTTGCCGTGTAGGACCACCAGTCCTCCCGTGGTTGAGAGCGGGTCGGACGGGAATCGGACTACATTGTTCTCTTCAGGATTCGGATCGACATCGACGAGATTTTCGGCTACTGTCCTGCCGGTGACGGTCATGCAATCTCCGTGGAGCAGTCCGGCATCTAGGAGTCGCTTCATAACAAGAGGCACTCCGCCGACGCGATCGAGGTCGAACATGACGTATCTGCCCCCCGGCGTCATATCGGCGATGAGCGGTGTTCGCATCGAGATATCGTGGATGTCGTCGAGTGTCAGGGATACTCCGGCTTCGTACGCGATGGCTGGAAGGTGGAGGCAGGTATTGGTCGAGCCGCCCATCGCGACAACTAGCGCGACGGCGTTCTCAAACGCTTCCCGAGTAAGGATGTCTCGCGGATAGATGCCGCGGCGCAGGAGCTCCATGACTGCCTCGCCGGCCTGTCGGGATGAGGCGCGCTTGCGCTGATCTACTGTGGGTTCCGAGGCGGCGCCCGGCAGCGAGAGCCCGAGGGCCTCGCCGATGGATGACATGGTGTTGGCTGTGAACATACCGCCGCAGGCGCCTGGACCAGGGCACGCGTTGCTCTCGATAGCGTAGAGGTGGTCGTCGTCGATCTGGCCGGTCTGCCGACGGCCGACGGCTTCGAATACGGTCTGGATCTGGATATCTTCGCCGTTCAGATGGCCGGGCAGTATCGAGCCTCCATATACGAATATGGACGGGATGTCGAGTCTCGCCATCGCCATCATTGCGCCGGGGAGCGACTTGTCGCAGCCGGCGGCGGCTACCACTCCGTCGTAACGCTCGGCGAAGCAGACCGTCTCGATAGAATCGGCGATTATTTCCCGACTGATGAGCGATCCTCGCATGCCCTCGGTGCCCATCGAGATGGCGTCGGAGACGGTGATGGTGCCGAACTCGAACGGCGAGCCTCCAGCCGCACGAATGCCGACCTTGATCTCATCGACCAGCGGCTTGATGCCGGAGTTGCAGGGGGTCACTTCGTTGTGAGTCGAAGCGACTCCCACGAAGGGAGCGTCAATGTCGGAATCTGTCATACCCATGGCGCGCATCATCGAGCGGTGGGGAGCGCGGATCACGCCCTCGGTAGTTTCCCACGAGCGCCATTTGCCCTGTGCTCTGCTCTTCTTTCGGGATCTTGCACGCCGACTATGTGTTGCCATCTCTACAACTCCGTGATGTTCAAATAGAATTAGCCGTCCAAATT
Source organism: Dehalococcoidia bacterium (assembly GCA_965214735.1). Lineage (GTDB taxonomy): Bacteria > Chloroflexota > Dehalococcoidia > Lucifugimonadales > Lucifugimonadaceae > Bin127. Next base: position 783,457 of record OZ243977.1, read on the forward strand.
ATTACTAGCAGATTAGCGCCCAAGGTCAAAAAATGGCATCAGCATCACCGACGTATATAGTCCCAGCGGCAGGAGCTGTCATCTTCAACGCCGATGGCAAAGTGCTGCTGATACGCAGGGGCGACAACCGTCTATGGGCATTGCCGGCGGGAGGGATGGAGCCGGGTGAATCAGTCACTGAGTGCATGAAGCGGGAAGTGTGGGAAGAAACCGGGCTAGTCGTCAAGTCGTGTCAAGCGTTTGCGATCTACTCCGATCCTAGGTTCACTGCGCCGAACCGCTCGCAGGCGCAGTTGCTGACGGTCGCCTACAGAGTCGATGACTGGGAAGGCGAACTGATGACTGCCACGGATGAGACTCTGGATGCGGGGTGGTTTTCGATCGACGAGTTGCGGGTGTTGCCGGATCTGATGACGATGTATCTGGAGACGGTGGAGGACTGCCTAGCGATTGGAGAAGAGGGTGGGGGATTTGTGGTGAAGTGAGGGATCTCTGCTGTGTGGTCTTGGCACCGTCCGTAATCGGTGCTATCTTGTGTGGTTCCATTTCGCGAATCTGCACATGAAAGGATGTCATCCGAGATGCCATGCGACACCGAATACGATCGAGAAGAGCGTTTCCCGAGGTACCAATACCCATATCTGTACTACTCGTCAAGGTACTTCATTCCGTTGACGCGGGCGGTTTGCGCCGACTTTTCCGACCGAATCTTACTGATACGTCGTCGCTATGACGGCAGATGGGCTTTGCCCGCCGGAAGCATGATGCCCGGCGAATCAGCTCAAGAATGTCTTGAGCGTGTAGTCAGAGCGCAAACTGGATTGACGGTTATCAAGTGTGCGCCCTTCATCGCAGACTCCGGCAAGTACGTACGCTTCCCTGGACAGCCTGAAGCTCAGATGATAGTCTTCGGATTCAGGGTTCGGGAATGGGAAGGCGAACTGATGAAGCAGACAGCCGAGACGCTGGATGCGCGTTGGCTCTTCCCTAAGCAAGCGTGCGAACTATTGGGGATGTGGAACGAGGATGTTGTAACGATTGAGGATCACGTCTGTACGGACTACGACCCTCCGATGCCGGCGGAGGGAGGCTTGGTGTGGGTGAGGTGAGAAGTTGGAGATCGGGGAGAACGAGTCAACATGGAGCGCAAATCAAGAGGATGTCGCTCCTCGGCACCGAATCCCTCCGTTTGCCAACAGACTGGCACCGAATAGCATGACCCCATAGAATCCGTCTAAGCCGTAGCAGCGCGTTCGCGAAGACTGAAAAGTCTAGCGCGCCAGCTTTGGAGACGGATCGAGCATGCCAACTGTACGACAGATGCACCAAGACAAGATTGACCGCCTCTTTGGGGTCATCGAAAGAGATGTCGGTGCATCTGTGGATGCTCGTAACTTTGCGATATGGTCTGCCCAAAACTATCTCCAGTCTGTTGGCGACCCTCCAACCTCCGATCAACTCGAGGATCGCTTGAGAGAGATTCCGCGCTATTACAAATCTGAGGATTCCGCCTACCGTACAGTGTTTTTGAAGGTGTTACTGCACGGCATCTCTGGTTACCTCACGAGGTCCATGAGCGAGTCAAACGCGAATACAAGAACTCAACACCTAGCTCGGTCTCCGAAGCTGGTCAAGTCAATCGGCGTTTGCACATCGTGTGGCTGATAGGCACATTGATTCTGAAAGCACTAGGAATCGACGAGTATAGGAAGATCGATGCAGGCTCGCTCGCGAATGTTTCGTCGAGAATCGATGAATGGTTTCCACAAGCGTACGTATATGCGGATGTCGCAATTAATCAAGCGATCCAGCAAAGTATGGACGGCGAAGGGAATCTAACGATTAACCTGCGACAGTTTTATCGAGCCTCGCAGTACTACCCGCGCTTTCTGCAGGCACTAGATTCCACGATGAGGGTCCAATCCGCCGGCGGGGCCGGTAACCTCAACGCGAAAATCACCGGTAACGCAGATTGATGAAAATGGGTAACTCGCCCGTTAGAGGCAATCTGCTGCTCCAATTGCTTGCCCCGCGCAACTACATCCTGCCGCGGCGCACACCTCCCCGCTGAGTGTGGCGTTGAAGCGATGGAGTCGGTTACCCTGTAAGATCGGTATGCCCTAGAATCCACTTCATCCGCCGACAGATTCATCTTCTCCCGCGGTCTGAATTGACAGCTGAACCCACAATCAACCCTGCTCTCTCCCTCAGTCAGAGAGACCTTTTCCAAGGAACGGCGGAAAACGTGGACCATGCAGCGCCAGTCACTCTCGGCGTCATAGCGTCTCCGCACGGTACGGACGTGATTGAGAGGCAGACGCTTCAGGACCGCTTCCACTCTCGGATGTCGGTGGGTGCTGGACTGAATCGCAGCGTCGTCTCCTATCAGGGCAACAAATCTGAACCGGGCCTGCGTTGGATGAAGTACAAGGAGGGTTTCACTCGGACACTTGTGCAGGCGTTCATACGAGAATCCCAGCCGGAGAGCGTGTTGGACCCCTTCTCCGGGATAGGGACGGCGCCGTTGACGGCCGCAGGCATGGGGTTGTCGGGCACGGGGATTGAGATTATGCCGGTCGGTGTAATGGCTGCCCGAGCGATGTCCATAGCATCCAATGGCTTGGGCAGATCGAAGTTCGAATCGGCGGGCGAAGCGATGCTGGAGCGAATCTCGTCGAATCGCAAGGCGGCGCAGAGACACCGCTTCAAACACGTCCGCATCACCGAGCGTGCTTTCTCGAATGAGACTGAAGCTGATTTGGCGAAAGCCAAGGAGTTTATTGCAAGCATCGACGATGCACAGATATCGACTCTGCTGAATTTCGCCTGCATGAGCGTCTTGGAGGAGATCAGCTACACCAGAAAGGATGGTCAGTACCTCCGCTGGGATTACAGATCGGGGAGGCAGTTGCGGTCCAGAGTGGATAAGGGGCCGATAAGCACACTGTTGGACGCCTTGAACCAAAGATTGAGCATCATGACTCACGACATGGATCGACTGCAAGACGTGTTTGGAGGTGGCAGGGCAGAGTTCATACAAGGTTCATGCCTCAGACACTTACGACTGTTGGACGCCGAATCGTACGACATGGTAATCACATCTCCGCCCTACGCGAATCGCTACGACTACACGCGGACGTATGCTCTCGAATTGGCTTGGCTTGGTTTGAGTCAGACGGATTTTTCCAACTTGCGCCAGGAGATGGTCACGGCTACAGTCGAAAACCGGCCTAAACGCGACTGGCTCGGAAGATGGCATGGCGGCGACGAGATCTGGGCAAGCGCACTCAAGCGTTACGAGTCGCAGTCGGCATTGAAAGAAGTGGTCGATGGTTTGAACCAACGCCGAGGCGAGCTTAGCAATCCTCATGTGGTGCGGCTTCTTGAGGGGTATTTTCTGGAGATGGCTTACGTTATTGCCGAGTTGGCGAGGGTCATGCGCCCCGGTGGGGCAGTAGTGATGGTTAATGACAACGTTCAGTACCACGGCGAACAGGTGCCCGTAGATCTGATCCTGTCGGATTTTGCGGAGCGATCGGGATTTGTTTGCGAGAACATCTGGATGTTGCCGCGAGGGAAGGGCAATTCATCTCAACAGATGGGACGGTACGGACGCACTGAGATAAGGAAGTGCGTCTACAGATGGCGACGAATCAGTGTCTGATTTTGACGCTGCAATCAGCCGGTCTGTAATTCTCGCGGATCGAATTGCAAAGAGAACTGACGAACATGTTCGTGAACTGGTCCATCAGTTCGACGGCGAGTTGAATTTTGAGCCTATTGAACGGTACATGATCAGTGCGGGTGCTTGGGATCACGTGATCAGTTCGAATTATGAACCCAAACACGTTTTCGCGCACCCTGAGATGCTGTTGGCATTGCCGCAAACCTCAGCATATTACCGAAACATGGCGATGCTGCCGCTGAAGCGAGTTTCTGCCCTTGCTGCCGCAGTCGATGGCTGGGAACAGGAAAAGACCACGGTAAGAGTAACCACAGAGCGAGCGTCGAAGGTTGCCAGCTTGTACAACGCTGTCAATTGTTCAATAATCGAGGGCAGAACGGATTGGACGCTCGAAAACGGTTATCGGAACATGCTGGCAAATATGGGAATTGGACTTGATGGAACGATGAGGAACATCATCGGCCAAGATGCAGACAACTTAGTTAAGTCGCGAATACTTGATTGGTTGAAAGATAAAGGACTCATAGGATCAGGAGACGCGTTCAGCAGTGGTGTGCAGTTAAAGGATGGATATTCGATGCGCTATGGTTCTGAGCCTGACATAGAGTTTTGGCGGGATTCGAGAATGGTGTCGAGTATCGAGATAAAGGGTGGTCGGGATCCTGCAGGTGCTCTGGAGCGGTTGGGTGCAGCTATCAAGAGCTTCGACAACACTCCAGCTGGATGTGTGAATTTCTTAGTTGCCGGTGTAATAACGACAGAGATGGGGCGGAGACTTGAGCAGATTGGCACAGTCCGAGTTCATCACCTTGATGATGTAATTGAGGATAGTTCAAGTTGGTATGAGTTTCTCAACGAGGTGTTTCATCACACTATCCGTATAACGGATCGGACGTTAGATACGAATTACGGTGAGTAGGGTAGTAGGTGCTACTCGACCAGATCGCTCACTCAATCTAACGCCGCAATTCCCAGCACTACCACATCCTCCGGCGGTGCACATATCTCCCCGCTAGCAGCAGCAATCACTGTACCAGCCTCCAATTCGTCGCGTTCAACCCAGACCCAACCCTTCGGCACCTCGGGGTGCCCTTCATCAGAATCGCGATCGCGCGCGTCAACATCATCTCCCACGACCCTTGTGAAGTAGATCAAGTCGATGTGCTGGTGTTTCCCGACTTTATCGTCGTAGACATCCTCAACCAGTATCGTCCTCGGCGGGTGCAGCTGATGCAGGTTCGATATCTCCGGCAAAGGTGAAGCCGGCACAATCTCCGCCTCCAGCCCGGTCTCCTCTCTTATCTCTCGCAACACCGCCTGAACCGGATCCTCGTCAGGCTCGATGTGGCCGCCCGGCGGTAGCCAGGCTTGGACGCGGTGATGCCAGTGCAGCAGCGTCGCGCCGTTGTGCACGACGAAACCGGTGGCAGTGAAGTGTCGCGTCTCAGCGGCGTCGCTCATCGCTGGCTATCAGGTCCGAAATTCAAGAGAATCTCTCATCAAGCCCTATACTTTTTCAGCGCGGTTTCATTTAGCTCAACACCTAGTCCGGGACTGTCTGTCAGCGTGACTATTCCACCTTTGGGGATTACATCCTCGCCGTAGAGTGCTTCTGTCTGATCCAATGGGGTGCCGAATTCGACAGAGAATTCGTGTGGCCGAGTGCCGTTCTTGATCGTCGAATAGGCGTGGAGAGATGCGATGCTGTTCAACCCGGCTGTCGGGCAGTGGGGCATGAGAGGCTTGTTGAATGTGTTCGCCAGTGTTCCGATCCTGAGAATCTCTGACGGTCCGCCAGCGGTTAAGATGTCAGGCTGGAGAATGTCGGGGTTTCCCAGCAGAATAACGTCGCGAAATCTCCAGCGGTCCGGCTCCTGTTCACCAGTGGCAACTGCAACGTCGAGAGCGTCAGACACTTGACGTAATCCGGGCAGATCGTATTGTGGAAGAGGCTCTTCATAGTGGTCGAGATGTCCATAGTCTTGGAAACGCTTCCCTTGCTCGATGGCGGTACTGACGGAGTATCCGCAGTTGACATCGAACCCGAGATAAGCGTCGTCAGGGAGGAAGTCGCGCACGATTTTGAACATCTCGAAATCCTTGCCCGGGGCAGCATCCTGGCGGAACGCCCTCCAACCCATGCGGATCTTGAAGGCCCGATATCCCATTTCCCATCCGACGGTCACCTCTTCGAGCATAGTTTGGGGAGTCTTGCGCCAGCCGTCACCGACGCTCCAGTACATCTGCATCTCTTTGCGAGCTGCGCCGCCCATTAGAGCATGACAAGGCAATCCCGCGTCCTTGCCGAGAATGTCCCACAAGGCAATGTCGATTACGCCGACGATGTTGGCCGGCAACCTTGTGACGGTTCCTTTTGTGGCGGCGCCGAGATAGAGAGTTTCCCAGTGACGATCTATCTGACGCGGGTCTTCGCCGATGAGCACAGGAGCAGCAACGTCGTTGATGAAGGATCCGAAAGTGCCAGAAACTCTTCCCGCTCCTTCTGCGATGCCGTCGATCCCAGCGTCGGTACGCACTTGGACAATGGCTCGTCCGGTCTTCAAGGGTGTGATGTCGATTCCGGTGATTTTCATGGTGATTCATGTCTGGCAAAGGTGTCCGGACAAGCTAAATGGATTAACGCTGACGGTATTATTCCACGTCCTCGTGCGTACGGACAGAGATGGTCATGAAGAACTTAGCGGTCGTTCCCGACTCGCATCGTCCTCATTCCCGCGAAGCCGCTCCGTACCCTGATATGAGGCGTGCTTCGCGGAATGATGGAAAGGGAGCGGTCGGCACTTTCGCAAGGGACTCATGGCGGAGAGCATGAAGATGCCTTGCGTCTTTCAGAGTCTTGCAACCATTCTCGCGGTGGAAAAGACTTCCCTAGGGCGTGTTAACACTGGCGCAATGCCTCTGTTATGAGTGCGAACATGATGAACCCGGTGAAGATCACGTCCAGCTTCTCGAAGCGTGAGAAGATGCGTCGGAAGCCCTTCAGCCGGCGGAACAGCCGCTCGATCTCGTTGCGCCGCTTGTACATCTCGCGGTCGTACTCCCACGGATCGATCCGGCTCCGGCGCGGCGGAACCACGGGGACGAAGCCCAGGTCCAGTGCCAGCTGGCGGCTCTCGTCGCCCTCGTATGCCCGATCCATCAGCAGCCGCGGGCTTCCGAGCTGCGGGCCGAGGCGTTCGAGCAGCCGGCGACCCTCCGGCGCGTCGTGCGCCTGTCCCGGCGACAGGGAGAACGTCACGGCCGTCCGAGCATCCGCGGCAGCCATATGAATCTTGGTGGTCCAACCGCCCCGGGACTTCCCGATCGACTGGGGTCCGTTTTTTTTAAGGCCCCCGTCCCGTCCGGATGCACCTTGACGATGGTGCTGTCCAAAGAGACCGCCTCCAGCTTGACACGCACTATCTGTTCTCTCTGAAGGTGTTCGAACACCCGGTCCAGAACCCCCTTCTTCGACCAGCGGTTCATGCGGGTATAGATCGTGTGCCAGTTGCCGAACCGGGCCGGCAGCCCGCGCCACTTGCAGCCGTGCTCGGCCACATACAGGATCGCGTTCAGAACCTGGAGGTTCGGGACGCTGACGTTGCCGCGCTGCACAGGGAGGTGGGGAGCTATGCGTTCGTATTGAGATTCTGTGATTTCCATGCGGAAAGCGTAGCACAGATCCACACGCTAGTGTTAACACGCCCTAGCGTGCACAGATAGGGCTCAAGCCTTATATTTTTCCAGCGCAGCCTCAGTTAGATCGATGCCCAGTCCGGGCTTGTCTGTGAGCGTGATGACTCCGTTGGTGGGCACAATGTGCTCGCCGTAGAGCTCGGCGACCTGATCCAAAGGTGCCGAAAACTCCGTGGAGAATTCGTGCGGCCTAGTGGCGTTCTTTATCGTGGAGTAAGCATGTATGGATGCCATGCTGTTGATGCCGGCGGTCGGCGAGTGGGGCATTATCTGTTTGTTGAACGATGTTGCCAAAGTGTAGATCTTCAGTATCTCCGAGGGTCCAGAGGCACCTAGGATGTCCGGCTGAAGGATATCGGGATTGCCGAGGAGTATGACGTCTCGGAATCTCCAGCGGTCCCAGTCCTGCTCTCCAGTGGAAACTGCGACATCGAGCGCGTCTGAGACTTGCCGCAGGCCTGGCAGGTCGTACTGGGGGAGTGGCTCTTCGAAGTGATCGATACGTCCATGATCTTGGAAGCGCTTCCCTTGCTCGATAGCGGTGCTGACCGAGTAGCCATTGTTTGCATCGAATCCGAGGTACATGTCATCGGGGAGGAAATCCCGCACGAGCTTGAACATCTCGAAGTCTTTGTAGGGATTTGCGTCTTGACGAAACGATCTCCAATCCATACGGATCTTGTATGCCTTGTATCCGTCTTCATATCCGACAGTGATGTCGTCGAGCATCTCTTGCGAAGTTTTCCTCCAGCCCTCGCCTACGCTCCAGTAGAGGGGGATCTCCTTGTTTGCGGCTCCGCCCATTAGGGCGTGGCAGGGTAGTCCGGCATCTTTTCCCAAGATGTCCCATAGCGCGATATCAATGACACCTACGACATGAGGGGGCAGTTTTGTGATACGGCCGTCTTTGGCGGCACCGAGATAGAGGGTCTCCCAGTGGCGGTCTATCTGGCGCGGGTCTTCGCCGATGAGTAACGGTGCTGCTACTTCGTTTATGTGGGCGTTGAACGCGCCCGAAGCCCTTCCCGAGCCTTCGGCTACACCATCGATGCCGGTATCGGTTCGGACTTGGACGATGGATCTACCGGTATTAAGCGGCGTGATGTCGATTCCAGTGATTTTCATAGTGATTCAAGTCTGGCAGATCTTCCGAGACAAGTTGCATAGATTCGGGCTAAGCGACATTATCCCACTAAATCCGAATACGCGCGTCGAAGGGCGTACGCAAAGCGTAGCATGTGCTGCGACTAAACGTTGAGTTCAGCGCGTCGATCTTGGAAGATCGATGCCAAGTCCGCATCAGTCATAATCGGTGCTTCGTCTTGATAGAGGTAGCACCGAGCTTGACGATGGGCTTCGAGTTGGAAACTCGGTGGACGCGCCTCGTTACAGACCTCCATCACGTAAGGGCATCGATCTGCGAATTTGCATCCGACCATAGTATCGAACTCTTCGAAGCGTGCCGAAGGTGGTTCATCGCCCCACTTATGATCTGGGTCTGGTTGCGGGATCGAGTCGATGAGAAGCTGGGTGTAGGGGTGCTTCGGATCGAGGATCACCTTCTCGACGGCACCGGCTTCGACCACTGAACCGCGGTACATCACGAGGATGTTGTCGCTGATCTGGAGCGCGGTTGTGAGGTCGTGAGTGATGTATACGACGGAGATTCCGATCTCACGGTTGAGACGTCTTATGCTATCCAGAATCGTGGCTCTGAGTGATGCGTCTACCATCGAGACCGGCTCGTCGGCGAGGATTAGGCGGGGCTTCATGAGCAACGCCCTAGCCACCATGATCCGCTGCCTCTGACCTCCGCTCAACTGGTGAGGAAAGCGGCCTAGGGTATCGCCAGGCTGAAGCCCGACCATGGCCAGAGCCTCTTCGATCATGCGATCCTTGTTGGGTTTGCTACTAGCCAGTTTGAAGTTCTTTATCGGGGTTTCGAGGACGTGGTCGACTTTGTAGAAAGGGTTGTAGGAGCCAAAGGGATCTTGGTATATTGACTGGACCTCTTGCTTGAATCGCCAAGAATCCCGTCTGCCCAATTTTGTGAAGTCGTTGCCGCGGAAGTACATCGTGCCAGAGGTCGGTACGATAGTCCCCATTAGAAGTCGAGCCAAAGTGGTTTTGCCGGATCCGCTCTCGCCGGCGATGGTCGTTATCTTCGGCTCATTCTCGTTAATCGAGATTGAGACATCGTCGACGGCTACGATGGGCGGTTTGGTGGAGAAGAAGCCGCCGCCGAACTGGCGACTCACATGATCTAGTTCGATGAAGTTGCTCATGGGTTCGCACTCTCGGCGAATAAGTGACACGAAACGCTTCGATCTCCACCAATACTCATAAACACCGGGTCCTCAGAGAAACAGCGATCGTGGACAGAGGGACAACGGGGACTGAACGCGCAGCCTCTGGGCAGATCCAATAGTGCCGGCTGCATCCCCGGTATTCCGGTGAACTTGCGGTTGAGATCGAACGAGGGCAAGCTGTCGATTAGAAGCTTAGTGTAGGGATGCTTCGGATCTTTGAACAGTTCTGAGACGCTTCCGACTTCGACGAGCTTCCCCGCGTACATCACCCCGATGGTGTCGGCGAACTGTGCAACCAAGCCCATGTCGTGCCCAACAAGAAGCACCGAAGCGTCTAACCCCTCCTGCAGTCTGCCGAGAGTCTGCATGATCTGACGCTGCACAACGACATCCAACGCGCTGGTCGGTTCATCGGCGACGATGATCTTGGGGTTTAGCGAGATGGCTATCGCCATCGCGACTCTCTGCTTCATGCCGCCGCTGAGTTCATGGGGATGGAGCCGGGATACTGAAGGATCGAGACCGACTCTCAAGAGGAGCTCAGATACACGTTCACCAAGTTCCCGCTTGCTAGGCGCGTCTTGATCAGCATCGAGGTGGTCAATTATTCCGTCGATGATCTGATCCTTTACGCGCATGACAGGATTTAACGAATTCATCGCGCCTTGCGGTACGAGCGCCATGTCACGCAAACGTATCTGCCGCATATCGGAGTCTGAGAGGTTGACCAGGTCTTTACCGTCGAGGTGTATGTGTCCGCCGGCGATGTGTCCGGGCGGGCGTGTCAGGCGCATGATAGCCATGGCCAGGGTGCTTTTCCCGCTTCCCGACTCTCCCACCAGCGCGAAGCGCTCGCCTTGCTTGAGGTTGAACGATACCCCGTCGACTGCTTTGACGGTGCCTTGCGGAGTGCCGTAGTAGACACGCAGGTCGTCTATCTGGAGCGCGATATCACTCGAGAAGGGCGTTGTCGGTGGAAGCGTAGAGGTAGTTACCATGTTGGGATCGAGCTGGATCTGGTAAGCCGCTATACCTGCTTGCGCAACCTCGGGTTGGACCATTCATCGAGGCCGGCTGAGATCAGGAACAGAGCGACGAATATTATGACGATCGCGGCAACCGGGAATAGCCACCACCACCACAATCCGAGGGTGACTGCCCCGAGTTGCGTCACATAGTAGATCATGATCCCGAGCGAAGGCGTCAGCAGGTCCCCGAGCCCGAGCGCTTCGAGTCCGATGGTCGCCAAGATCGACCCGGCAACGGCGGCTACGAAGCTGGCAGTGATGTAGGGGATCAAGTTGGGGATCATCTCGCGGACTATGATAGACATTCCGCTGGAGCCGGATTGTCGGGCAATCTCGACATAGGGCTGTTCTCTCATCACTAGGACTTGCGATCTGATGGTTCTCGACGAGAATACCCATCCGACCACCGCGAGCGAGACTCCAGTTTGCCACCAAGTGAGTTCAGCTCCTAACTGAATCCGAATGATGATGAGGACGATCAGTCCGGGGATCGATATCCCGACGTCGGTGAGTAATCGAATCAAAGTGTCGGGTATCCCTCGGTAGTATGCGGCGACGAAGGCGGTTATGGTGCCGACGAAGATGGAGAGAAATCCGGCGATCAATCCGGTGCCGATAGTGCGCGGAGTGCCTTGGAGGAACACAGCATAAAGGTCGCGCGAGTGGACATCAGTACCCATCGGGTATTGCCACAGTCTCGGCTTTTCGTCTCGCTCGCGAATCTCGTCGCACCATGTGCACCATGAAGGCGATATCGCCTTGTCCTTGATGGGCGCGCCTCCAGTCACGTGATCATCGAGGCGTGGATACGTCAACAAGCCGATAACGACTATGAGGAACAACCCGAGGATCAAACCGAGCCCTACTAGCAACGATGGATTGCGTCTCGAATAACCGACGATCGGAACGATTCGGTCTTGGTAGAAGCTAGGCTGACGCAAGATGGCCGCCGCGCCGCGATCTGCGCCTTCAGGCTCTGTGGTAGCGATCTGCGTCATCTTCAGGATTGGGTGTACTTGACGCGCGGATCAATGAGCGGATATATCAAGTCGACGAGCATCGTCATAAAGGCAAGAGCTACGATAATGGTCATTACCAAGCCCGTTATCTGGTTATAGTCGGAAATTCGGATTGCTTGGAAGAGGGTGTTCCCCAATCCCGGGTAGATAAAGATCACCTCGACAAGCACTGCGCCTGTCAGTAGCGTTCCAAACGAGATCGCCAATCCGGTGGCTTGGGGCAGTAGCGCGTTGCGAAGCGCGTATCTGAGGAACACACGTCCGCTTGTCAGGCCCTTCGCATCGGCCTGAATCATAAAGTCTTCGCCTTGAGTGTTGATCATCATGCCGCGCATGCCGATGGCCCAGAAACCGACTGCCGAAATCAATATAGCTCCGCCCGGTAGCACGGCGTGGTGTATGACATCGAAGACGAAGCCCCAGCTCAGGTTGGGGATTACGCCTGGATCGTAGGGACCGAACGTCGGGAACCAGTTGACGAACTTGGCGAACACGATGACGAGGACTAGCCCACCCATGTACTGGGGTATCGCGGACAGGGTGAGCAACGGCATGAATGCATAGCGCAGCCATCCCGGTGATTTGGCCCAGCCAAGCAGAGCTCCGGCTATCGTGCCTAAGGTGAACGCCATGGTTAACGTCACGCCCATCAACCCTATGGACCAGACAATCGAATCTGCGATGATGCTGTTCACAGTTCGCGGGTAGTACGAGATTGAGATGCCGAGATCGAAACGCGCCAAGTCGTACATGTAGTTGCGATACTGGAGCCAAAGAGGAAGGTCAAGACCGAGTCTTTCGGAATATATCTCCGCCATCTCATCGATACCGGACTGAATAGAACCGCCACGTTGCGCCTCCAGCAGCAACTTCTCCTTGACAGGGTCCTGGCCAGTCAGACGAGGGAGTATGAATATCACTGACCCGGCAACCCAGATCGTGAAGATGAATAGGATGACGCGCCGGACTACGAAGTTACTGGCGAACGCTGCGAAGAAACGCCAAACCGGGTTCTGAACTGCGAAGGCGAACCTGCCTTTAGGCCCGACAACTGCGGAGCCTGTTTGGATCTGTGTGTCTGTTGCCGCCAATTTGACGTTAATCTATCTTGTCAAAAACCAGATGGGCGTGTAGGGGCGAGTTTCAGGCACGGTCAACGTCGCATCGCACAACGATTCAGTCGCCCTGTATGCGACTCCACATTTTTACACCACGCCACAACTTCAGTCAACTTTACCATTGATCTGATGCTATTGGCATTGGGGAAGGGACAGGATTGAGAGCGGGCTTTGACAATGACTCCTATCGGAGGAAGTAGCGATCGCGACTCTGTAAACATCACTAATCTTTAAACGCTCTAGGGTGCCCGCAGAATTGGTGGAGCTGACGGGATTCGAACCCGTGACTTCCTGCTTGCAAAGCAGGCGCTCTCCCACTGAGCTACAGCCCCATCGATTCAAGTCTAGCAAGGCTTGGATTCAGTTCGACGCATTTTGAGCGCGGTTAAGCGGATAGGGATTGAGTGGTGATTTCTGGCAGCTTAGTTGAGGATGCGCCCAAGATTGGTATCATGCTGTAACAGATCTTCGTCTATTAGGATTCTGATGCCGAAATTGATAGTTCGAATCTCGCTGGGATCTCTCTATGCGCTGTGGTTGCCTCTGCTCGCGTTGGCGGGCTGTGGGACTAGTGAAGACGGAGGTGCCGATCACGAATTCCAAAGAGTAACGGATGTCGCGACAATCTTCACTCCGGAACATCTGGATGCGATTGGATTCAAGAAATCAAGATCGTACGACGTTGAGACCCTCCCGGGCGCGACTGATGCCATATTCGGGTTCTGGAGAATTTCGACCGGCGATCCTATCGATTACGAGATGCGGTTCTATAACAGCCACAGCGATGCCGTTGAGCATGGGACCTCTCTCGCTGAAGAAGGTTCGGGTTCCGATGCTGTTCTAGATGCTTCTAAGGCGACTTATAAGGAGGGTGTGAAAGACCGTCGAATGATCATCGGCAAGGGGCCCGGAGGTGGCGGTAGGAGCGGGACCGGCCCGCGCTACGGCGACTACGCCATCTATGGCAATGTCGTGATGCTGTGTGCAGGTGCAGAGATAGTGCAGGCGTTAGAGCGTTGCGAGGAGATAGCGTCGGCGCTTGACGATGCGGCTTCGCAGTAGATTCGTGGTCAAGTTGCTTCAGTTCGCCTCCGCTATCGCGGCATCGTTGATTTTGGCTTGCGGTGCTGACGGTGGAGCGGATGATGCCGGCGACCAGCAGGCCCAAGACGATGCCATTGACCGAGTGATCGCAGTTGATAGGCGACTCACCCTCGACGATCTAACTGCGCTCGGGATGAAGAAGGGCAAAAGTTACGACGTTGCCACTCTGCCGGGCGGAGTGGAGGCATATCTGCTGTATTGGCGGGTAGATGGCACGGCAGTCGAGTACGAAGCGCGAATGTATGAGTCTCACGCTTCAGCAGTCGAGTTGGGAACTGGTCCGGCAGAAGAAGGCAGCGGAGAAGATGCGATCTTGGATGATGACAAGGCCGACTACGATGAGGGGATCAGGGATCGAAGAACGATCTTCGATTTTCGCGCCGAACCGAAACCGAAGTATGGGGCATTTGCGATCTACGGCAACGTGGTAGTGCTCTGTGAAGGAAGAGACGATGCTGAGGCGTGGCATCGATGCAGTTCGTTGATTGAAGTGCTGGAAGAGTAGCCTAGCCCTCTTACTTGAAGACGATGCTCTGACGGAGCGCTCTGAACAACACGAGTAAATGCACGCCAGAATCGAAGCGATGCGGAAGAGTGATCACCTCCTCTCGCCTTGATTGGAGGCACAGCATCAAGAGGTGTGGGAGATTCCGTATTACCCATTCCATCCTTGACAGTTGCATGTCAGTTTCTTGGTAAGATGGTTATTCAAACTCGGTTTGCGCCCAGTTCGTTTTGACGTGAGCTGCATCAATTGACAGCAGCGCGATATAGCGAATCGTTCAGGAGGGCATTGCATCATGACTTCAGGTTTAATTCGATCACTTTGGAGGCTATCGTTTGGAGGTGTGCTGTTGGCGTTGGCTGTGGCGGGAGCCGTAGCTTGCGGCACAGAAGAATCATCCTCAGACGGCGCGGACGACTCGGTGCCAGCTGCAGCTGGGAATGTGGTATCGGAAGGCCCGCCAGGCGTTGAGATCGTTTCTACCGATGCCGTCTACAGTGCAGATGACTTTATAAACGCTCCCAACTTCAAGAAGAGCAAGGAGTATGACATCGAGGGGCTCGACGGTGCGACTGCCGCGATTTACGGCTTCCACGGCCCAGATCCTTACAACAGACTTGAGTTCGAGATTCGGTTTTACCCAGATCATGAGACGGCGATTACTACCGGTGTCGACTTCGCAAATGAGGCTACCGGCCCGGATGCCGTCATTGCTAAGGATCTGCAGCGTTGGGATGAAGGGTTGGTCCAACGTCGCTCGTGTCAGGGGAATGTTCGGGGTTCCCACCACTCGGGCAAGTGTGACAACGCGAAGTACGGTGACTATGTTGTAGCCGGGAACGCTATCGTGCTCTGCCAAGGCAAGGATTCCGAAACCTCTTTGACCGCCTGTGATGCCCTTATGGCCGACGTGCAGTAACGATAAGATCGCTGAACACAGGTTGCAATGGATAGCTCGGAGTAGATGGCATCTAGCCTTGCTGGCGGCTTTGAGCGTGCCGTTGCTCGGATTGTTTTCAGTTGGATGCGGCACCGATTCATCTGCGGAATCGAGTAGCAAGATCGAGTTTGATGTCATATCGGAGAACGGTGATTCGGATCGTTCAACTTCGAACGAGAGCCGCGGTATAGTTGCTCCAACACGTCCCATAGGCACGGAAAAGGCGGTCTCGAGCGAACCTCGAGAGGCGAGGATCGTTTCGACGGACACGATGTACATGGTCGATGATTTTGTGAATGCCCGTTACTTCAAGAAGAGCAAGGAGTACGATGTCGCCGGCCTAGAAGAGGCTACTGCCGCGATCTACGGTTTTTACGGGCCGGACCCTTATGATCGTAAGGAGTTTGAGGTTCGCTTCTATCCCGACCACGATACAGCGATCACGATAGGCGTTGATTTTGCAAACGAAGCGACTGGTCCGGATGCGGTGATTGCGAAGGATGTGCAGCGTTGGGATGAGGGGTTGACGCAACGCCGCGCGTGTCAGGGCAATGTGCGAGGTTCGCACCACTCCGGAAAATGCGACAACGCGAAGTACGGGGATTTTGTGGTGGCTGGAAACGTTGTGTTGCTGTGCCAAGTAAAAGACTCTCAGTCGTCCCTGGCTAACTGCGAGGCGTTGATGTCGGAACTGCGATAGTAAGGTGACGTAATGATGTATCTCCTCGATTTCAGAAGATTCATGGTTGCCGCGGTTATGGCTTCAATTTACGTGGCATTTGCTCTCGGAGCTCTGGCATGCGGCACCGATGCACCGGCCGAATCGGGAGGTGAGTTGGAAGGCGAAGGAACCTCAGATCCTAGAATTCGTGCCTCAGACCGTATCTACACGATCGAAGAGTTGAAATCGGCGGGTATGAAGGCGAACAAAGAATACGACATCGAAGAGCTGCCCGGAGCTGAATCTGCGTTCAGGTTGATCTTCAACAGGCTTGAATACGAAGCGCGCTTCTATCCCGACCATCAGACTGCGATAGATTCGGGTTGGGAATATGCCGACCACGTTACGGGGGACGATGCCGTAGTGATAGGCGATGATGTTTTGTGGGACGAGGGAGCAAAGGATCGAAGGCGGTGCAGTCGAGATCCACAGACACCCCACTCTGGCTGTTCCTACTCTCCTAGGTACTGGGACTTCGTCGTGACCGGAAATATGGTGTTGATGTGCGAAGGTCTCGAGAGCCGACAGTCGATTGACAATTGCGACGAATTCCTCGCCAACATTCCCTGATCCCTGATCGCTCGGTTACGAGTTTTCGTCCGTAGCCTCCAGCAGAGCCACGCAGTCACCGACTGTAAGTTCGCATAACATCACGATGTTCCCGGCGACCAGATAGCTGCCGTAAACACGTCGGCTCGCGAATCCAGAGCCATCGTGTACCGTGCGGTCGATCGCTTCTTCTGCGGAGCTCGCTCCGTGCTCGAGTGCGAGGTCGTGTGATGGGTAAATGCGGATCTCAATGTCGCGTTGGTTGAAGAACCCATATCTTGCATGAGTGGCATGAGGCAGTGTAGAGACATCGTAGATCTGGTGCTCTTTCCAACCTGCCCCGACGAAATCATCGTACTGATACGTTGCGTTGGGTCGAGTGAGTGCGCTGATATCGCGTTGGTCGCCGATAGCGATTAACGCAGTTTCATTGCTTTGGGAAACGTCAGACATTCGGGTTTCTGAGCCTGTCTCTCCACATACCACGTAAAACAGCATTAATAGAGTTGGGATGATTACCGCGCTCGCGCTTGGCAGATATGTAGGCATGGAGCGAATTCAGTTCGAGATCTGATCGAGCAGGTCGGTGCAGTCCGTGATCGAGAGTTCGCAGAGCATCACTGTGTTCCCCGCGATAACGTATGCGCCGTATAAGGTGACGGCTGAGAATCCTGCGCCACGGCCTGACAGCTTCTCGGTTGCGATCGCCGTTTCGACGCTTTCCTGTCCGGCTGTCATTGCGGCTTCGTGTGAGGGGTAGAACCTGAGTTCGATATCTTTTCGATTGAAGAAGCCGAACCAGGCATTTTCGGCTTCGGGGAGCGTATCGACCTGAAACTCCTTGTTCCTCTTCCATCCGGCTACTATGAAGTCATCTACCGAGAGCACACTGCTAGGTCTCGTGTAGGCCCGAAGTTCAGCGCGGTCGCCGATCGTCACGATGGCGTTTTCGTCAACTGGTGCAGCTTCAGACGCGCCGAGCTGGTCAGTCTCGGCGGATTGAGATTCAGTTCCGCAAGCGACCATTAGGGAAGCGGTTGCTAATGCGGAAACGAATAGAAGCGGGAGTATGAGTCGTCGTAGCATCTCATAGGATCATTGGTCGAGACGGTAAGGATTGTCCGCTATCGTTTCAGATCGAT
Source organism: Dehalococcoidia bacterium (assembly GCA_965214735.1). Taxonomy (GTDB): domain Bacteria; phylum Chloroflexota; class Dehalococcoidia; order Lucifugimonadales; family Lucifugimonadaceae; genus Bin127. Next base: position 801,273 of record OZ243977.1, read on the forward strand.
CTGGTACAGGATAAACGAGCGGCATCGTCGCTTAGCGTCGGCGATAACGGTGCTGGTCTCCATGAACAGGAAGAAGGGAAGGGGGGTGCCACGAAGGACAGCTTTATGGGTTCGCCCTGAGCTAGTCGGATGGGCGATCCATGGAGTCCGTTGGAATTTGTGGGATTAGGTGTGCTCGCTGGGAGTTACACGAGCCTCGGGATACCATGCTTTGATTGGCTTCAAGCCCTGAAGCGAAAGAGCGGCTGTGCGGAGAACTTACCGCACAGCCGCTCTTGGGTTCGTTTCGAATTACGACGCTCGTGCCAAGCGATCGCTTATCGAACGTGCTTCAGTTGACCTTCTCCAATTTGTGGACTACCAATGTCCAAGTCAAGTGCCAAGAGGCTTCGTTGACGTAACCGGTTACGTCAATGGCACCTTGGGAGGTGTCGCCCTGCGGCCAATTGGTCCAGTACTTCTCGCTGAAGACGATGCGGTGGTAGAACTCCAAGATCGGGACATCGGGCAACTGCTCGAGCCAGATCTTGACAGCCTCTCGCCACAAGTCGTGCATCCTCGCGGTGTCATCCGGCGAAGTCTTGGCGACTTCGTCAGTCAACTCGTCCCAATCGGAATCCTCCCAGTGGTAGAAGTTCACCTGGTGTCCGCCAGGAATATTCACACTGGAGGACTGGTATAGCTTCATCGTGAAGTAGGGGTCGCGCACGCTACCGCCGTGGCCGAACATCAGGCACTCGAAGTTGCCTTCTGCCATCCTGCTTGAGGCATCGGTTGGCTGTCCGTAGTCGGCGTTGATCCCGTGGTTCCTGAGCTGCTGAGCGACCGCGGGACCGAGGTCTACCCAAGCACCGAAGCCGACGATATCGCAGTCGATGGTGTTTCCTCCGGAGTCTTCCCAGAAACCGGCGGAGTTCTTTTCGAATCCAGCAGCCGTTAGCAACTCGTCTCCACGATCGGGATCGTAGTCCAAGGTGCTGCGCCCGATCTCTTCCATCACCTCAGTTGCGATGTCGAAGTAAGGCTGGAGCGGCGGGTACTGCGGCATTGTCAGAGGGTTATACGCTGCCGCGCCATCGTATGCCAGCTCTCTCAGCTCATCACGGTTGAGGTAGAAGGAGAATGCCCATCGAACGTCCGGGTTGTCGTAGGGGCCGAATTTACCACTGTTGTTGAACGCGATAGATACGGGCCACCAGTCGACGTAGCCGTAAGGCTCGCCGCGGCCGGAGTGTGTCAACAGGTCCGAGTTCTGGTCCAGAGTCTCCTTGATCAGCGCGGGGGTCGTCATGCTGGAGTAGTCCACCTCCTCGTTGACCAACGCCTGAGAGCGCTGTTCCTGAGGAACCCCTGGGATGTAGATGATGCGCTTCACTTCTGGAAGTTTTCCGTACTCCCCGAGGTCTGAGGCGTTCTCGCCCCACCACGAATCGCGACGATCGAAGATCTTCTGCTCAGTGGTGGTCGTCACCTGCCAAGGACCGGTCGAAAGCGGCCAGCCCTTCTCGCGGTCGTAGTCGCCGAACTCAGCCCAGTCGCGTCCCTTGTAGTGGTGCTCAGGAACGATGTAGACACCGATGTCGAACTTGTAAGTCATCAGGAACATGAAGCGCGGGTCGGGGCGTGACAAGTTCACTTTCGCGGTGAAGGTGTCAACCAGTTCGGCGTTTTCCATTGCCTCGTCGACGTCCTTGCCCCAGCGAACCTGTTCCTTGAGCTCCTTGAGGGTGTTCAGCGTGTAAACCACGTCACCGCAGTCGAACTGATGTCCGTCGCTCCAGTTGACTCCCTCTCGGCAATTGATCGTGAGCTCGGTGAAGTCGTCGTTATAGCTCCAGCTGGTGGCGAGCCAGGGGATGGTCTCGTCTGCGAAGGCGCTGAAGAATGCCAAGGGCTCAAAGATGAGGTTGGGACCTTGTTGGTGGTTTGCACCGATGGCATACGGGTTCCAAAGCTCATGGTCGATGTATCGGCCTTCTGATCCGCCGTGGAAGAGTCTGAGAGTATCTTCTCTAGCCACTTCGCCTGGCTCAAAGGTGATGCCTTGGGCATCTTCCATCATCGCCTCTTCTTCCATCGCCTCCTCGGCAGGAGCTTCCTCTTCCATCGCCTCCTCTTCGGCAGGAGCCTCGGGCTCCGGCGTGGCAGTGGGAGGAACTGGTGTTGCCGTCGGAGGAACCGCCGTCGCCGTCGGCTCTTCATCCCCGCACGCTCCGACAAACGCCAAGATGGCGACTCCTGCGAGCATGCTTACTAGCGGCAATCGCCACTTCCTATAAATATGTTTCATTGCAGTTGAACCTCCGTCAATGATTTCAGCTTAGGCTACCTGAGTAGCCTAACTATTAGCCACCGCGTTTCGCTCCATATGTTAAGGCTCCGAAACACAACGCGTGTAGAAAGGTCGCCGAGACCAATCAACTACGCAATTCTGCTAGAACGCGGAGCGTTTGTCAAGGATTAGGCATGCCAGTGGACGTTTTCGGCGGGCTCATATTAGGCTGAAAGTTGAGTTGTCAGAGCTAAATGGACACGCTGCCCATAATCCGCACCCGTCGGCTTCTCCTACGCCCCTTCACGTTTGGCGACGCGGAAGATATTTACACGTATGCGAATGACGAGGAGTGGTCGCGATTTCTTCCGCTTCCCAGCCCGTATCGGTTCAAAGATGCAGAAGAGTTCGTGGCGCGATGCATCTTGAGGGATTGGGATGAGACACCAAGTTTCGCTATCGAACTGAAGGATGCAGTTATCGGGGCTATAGAGTTGCAGGTAGATGCCAAATCGTCGATCGCCTCGATGCACTACGCCATTGCGCGGAAGCATTGGAATCGAGGCCTGATGACAGAGGCCGCGAAAGCGGTGATGGATTGGGGGTTTGAAGGGTTCGAATTAGAAAAGGTCTATTCGTGGGCAGACGTGAGAAACACGGGGTCTTGGCGGGTGATGGAGAAGATCGGAATGACGCGGGAGGGTATATTGCGAAGCCACGGGGTGAACCGTGACGAGCGATGCGACTTCTGCTACTACGGCATCTTGCGCGAAGAGTGGAACGCTAAGCTCAAGTAGGGAGTGGCGGAGGGTGCGGGATTCGAACCCGCGAGGGGGCTCAACACCCCCAACCCGCTTAGCAGGCGGGCGCACTAGGCCTCTATGCGAACCCTCCGCGCCGATTACTGCCTATTTTACGCATCCGTAACGCTAGGTGATGAGCTTGCGCCGCAGCAGGAACAGCGAGAACGGTGCCACAACTACCATCATCAGCACCAAGAATACGGTATCCCAGATCAAGGATGGATCGTAAATGTTGGTGGCGAAGGCTCGGCCCAAGTTGACGGCTGGCGCCAAGGGAATGAAGTTCGAGACCATCTCAGCCCAGTCGGGCAAGACTTCGAACGGGTAGAAGATCCCGCTGAACATGAACATTGGAGTTCCCACGACGGTGAAGACGAGCCCGACGAACATCGGATGGGGCGCGGTGGACGAGAAGAGGAAGCCCACACATCCGAAGAGGATTCCGGTAAGTACGACCGGGATAAATATGAGAAACACGGTCCATTCATTGATCCACCCGAATGCGATGGCGACGACGAGTATAGAACCGGCGCTCATCACTGCGCGTGTCGTGGACCAAGCCACATCGCCTATCAGCACTTCCAGCACCGACAATGGCGCGGTCAGCTGCGTCTCATAAAGCTGGTTGTCCATTCGGTTGTAGGCACCCATCGCGCACTCGATCATGGATACGAACATTGCGCTCCCTAGCACGATGCCAGGCGCGACGAACTCGGCATAGGTGATCTCGGTACCGGGCACTGAATCGATAAGCCTGCCGATTCCGATCGCCACCCCGATGAGCATGGCGACCGGTTCAACGACGATAAAAGCGAGTGCATACTTCCAATATCGGATGAAAGAGAACCAGTGCCGAAGCCAAAGCGCGGTTACGCTTCTGACTCTGATGCCGAGGATGAGCGGCAACGACGGCGAGGCGGTTGCAGGTTGCCAAGGGTGAGTTGTCATTCGTCTCGCAACTCCCTTCCGGTGAGAACTAGGAATACATCTTCGAGATGCGCGTCGCGATAAGTGATTCGCATCTCGGCTATGCCTTTGATCGATTCCAGATCCGGACGCTCTCCTTTGGGCGCGGTCACCACGATACGGGAGCCGACTTCGCTGAAGTCCCTTCCTTCTTCTTCGAGGCGTTGTCGCAAGGCAAGCTTCTCTTCTCTCTTTGCTGTATCGCTTATCCGTAGAATCGCCACTTCGGAGCCGACATGTCTGAGTACAACTTCCTCAGGAGCACCCACATCCAGGATCTGGCCGTTATCCATGATGGCGAGTCGGTCGCATAGGGTTTCTGCCTCGACCATGTAGTGGGTGGACATCAGGATGGTGACTCCCGCTTGCTTCAACTCGCCTAGCTGTTCCCAGACTCGGTTGCGGCTCTGAGGGTCGAGCCCAGTAGTGGGCTCGTCCATCACGAGCAGCAGAGGGCTTGACATCATCGATCTGGCGATTGCCAATCTGCGCTTCATTCCACCGGAGAGCGCCCTCGTATCCGCAGAGCCTCTTTCCTCGAGATCGAAGAACGAGAGCACTTCCGATGCTCGGCTTCGAGAATCACGCAGAGAGAGGCCCGCCAAGTAGCCGTACATCTCGAGATTTTTGCGCACCGTGAGCTGTATGTCGATGCCATCGTGCTGGGTGACGACGCCGATCATATTGCGGGCGGCGCGTCCTGACTTTGAAACGTCGAGACCCACGACGTGAACTGAGCCACCGTTGAGCGGAGAGGTCCCCGAGACTATCCGCATCGTCGAAGTCTTTCCGGCCCCGTTAGGTCCCAACAGCCCGAAGGTCTCCCCCCTGTGTATCTTGAACGAGACACCGTTGACCGCGGTGAAATCGCCGTACTTTTTGACGACATCTCGAACATCGACGACGATGCTGTTATTGAAGGTTGAGGATTGCAATGCGACCAGACCAATAGACGCGCAGATAAGCGGCGCGGTGTCGGGTGTGAGGCGGCGGCAAGTCGTCTCAGTACTTGAGACTTAAGGGACGCGTCTGGTCAATTATAAGTTCGATCTGCTTCGGAAACCTAGCGCAAGCGATAGCCCGCTCAACCCGGCGTCTCGCCGATCCAGACCTCACCGCCCTCGAAATACTCCTTCTTCCATATCGGAACTATCTCTTTAAGCCTGTCGACGAAGTAGAGGGACGCCTCAAAAGCAGGGTGCCTGTGCACCGCGCTCACTGCCAATACCATGCTAGTTTCGCCAATGTCGACGCGCCCGACGCGATGGCAGACGGCAACGTCGCCGATTTCCCAGCGGCTCTTCATCTCAGCGATGATCTGACGCATCGTGTCTTCTGCCATCGGCGAATACGACTCGTACTCCAGATGGAGAACTCGACGCCCTTCGTTACGATCTCTCGTGATGCCGTGAAAAACGATGATCGCGCCATCGCTATCAGATCCGACTTTGCTTACGACGGCTTCCGATTCGATGTTATCTGGAGTGATCCATGCATGACTTACACCACCGGAACCGCCGCTGACAGGGGGTATGACTGCGATTTCGTCGCCATCGTTGATCAGGTCGCTACCTTCTGAGTAGCCTCCGTTTCGGGCATACATAACGTTAGGCGGCAATGAGGCATTGCCTGGCGCTTGAGAGCACGCGGCATCCACTGCATCGGCGATGCTTGTCGAGGCATCGACATCTACGGTCACACGACCGGTTCCGGCGCGTTCCCGCGCACCGGCGAAGAATAGAACCGTTATCTTCATCCAAATCCAAGATATTCAGGCGACCTGAGTTTCAGAGTCAAGCGTACCAAACTAAATCCCTGCGTCAATGATCCCGTTACGCCTGCCCACAGAGGGAGTGTGCTTGTGCTGGTCACAAGGCAAGAGAGACATCCCCACAGCCAGTGGCGGGCGCGACACGCTACTTTTTCTTACCCGACTGAGTCGGGAGCTTGGACAGAAATTGAGTGAGATAGAATGATAGCTTAATCATGCTGGACGGACCATTCGCCGACTCAGCTCCGTAAAATTCACTGGAAAACATCGAATAGATTCATGGTTCGACTGAGACTTAGAAGAATCGGTGCCCGAGGGCGCCCTTACTACCGCATCGTGGCGACGAATCAACGATCCGCCGCGCAAGGCAAGTACATTGAGCAGATCGGGTTCTACGATCCCTTTCCTGATCCTCCACAAATCGACATTGACGAAGATAAGGCTTTGAAGTGGTTGCGCAATGGCGCACAGCCGTCGGAGAGGGTCGCTTGGATGCTCAAGACTAAGGGCATAGCCGAGAAGATGGCGGTTGCCGATGCCTGAAGATGCAGAAGAGAAGATGGAAGCCGTCGACGACGAAATTACGGATACCGATACCCTCGAGGCGTCAGAAAGCGAAGAAGGCCCGGCCGTCGCGGATGATGCAGAGGGCGAGACTGCGATGCGTGAGATGATCGATTACATCGCCCGCGTCCTCGTCGAAGATACTGATGCCGTGCAGGTAGATTCCGTTTGGAGAGACGACCGCTTGGTCGTGAATCTCAAAGTTGCCGAAACCGATAAGGGCAAGGTTATTGGTCGGAACGGCAGGGTCGTCCAGGCCATGCAGTCGTTGCTGCGGGTTGCCGCGACTAAGTCGAATATGCGCGTTAATCTCGACGTCGAATGACGGAAACGGGACCCTGCCCGCAAGCTTCATAAGGAGGATGATATGTCTGGTCATTCGAAATGGAGCACAATCAAGCACAAGAAGGGCGTGGCTGATGCTCGCCGCGGGCAGCTCTTCACCAAGCTGACGCGAGAGATCACCGTCGCGGCACGCGAAGGCGCGCCGGATCCTGAGATGAACTTCAGGCTGAGGCTGGCGGTCGATAATGCCAAGGCTCAGAACATGCCCAAAGACACGATCGAACGAGCGATCGCGAAGGGATCGGGCAAAAGCGGGGACGGGCCGGATCTGGAGGAGCTCACCTACGAGGCTTACGCGCCCGGAGGAACTGGGATCATAATCCAGACAGTCACCGATAATCGGAACCGTTCTACATCTGAGATCCGCTCCAAAGTGACCCGCAGCGGGGGCAATCTTGCAGCCAATGGAGCGGTTTCGTGGAACTTCGAGCAGAAGGGGGTCATCAACTTGGAGGTCGAGGGCATCGATCCTGATGAAGTGGCACTGGAGGTGATGGATTTCGGCGCCGAGGATGTGGATGTAGAAGATGACATTGTGAGTGTGACGGTGCCATTCAGCGAGTTCGTCCGCGCCAAGAGAGAGTTGGAGAAGATGGAGAGCGTGCGCATCGAGCAGGCTGAACTTGCGATGATTCCCAACACGGTGGTGGTGCTTGACAGGTCCCAAGCTTTGCAGACGTTGCGTCTGCTAGACGAGTTGGAGGCTCTGGACGATGTTTCGAAGGTCTTCTCGAACGCCGATTTTCCCGACGAGGCCCTTGAGGAGTACGTCGCGCATCAGGCCGGCTGAGGAGCAGGCAAGTGCGTCTCTCACCTGAACACATCCGAGGCGTGATCGGACGCGCTTTGGATGAGGATCTCGTCTCGAACGACGTTACAACGCGTGCAACTATCGGAGATTCTGCGATTTATGCGTCGGCGAATCTGGTCGCCAAGGTGCCCGGCGTCATCGCCGGCATCGAAGCGGCGACTCTGACTTTCGAGACCTTGGACACTTCTCTGGAAACTGATCATCTGCTGCAGGATGGTGCACGAGTCGTGGGAGGTGAATCAATCGCGACGGTTTCGGGTTCCGCGGAGTCGATACTGGGCGCCGAACGCACGGCTCTGAATCTAATCCAAAGGATGAGCGGCATTGCCACATTGACGGATCGGTATGTGACTGAGGTTAGGGGTACCGGAGCCACAATTGTCGATACTCGGAAGACCGTTCCCGGCCTTCGGTTGTTGGATAAGTACTGCGTGGCGGTGGGCGGCGCAAGCAATCATCGGCTCAACCTATCGGATGGAGTTCTTATCAAGGACAACCACATTGCAGTCATGCGGAGCCGAGGGATGTCGATTTCGGATATCGTGGCACACGCGAGGGAGTATTCTCCTCACACGGTGAGGTTGGAGATTGAAGTAGAGGACGAGTCAGAGGCACTAGAGGCGATCGAAGCGGGTGCCGACATAGTGATGCTGGACAACATGCCGATCGGAGAGATGCGTCGCGTGGTCGTTGAGAATAGGAAGCGCGCATTGTTGGAGGCTTCAGGAGGCATCACGCTTGAAAACGTGCTCCAAGTGGCCGAGACGGGCGTGGACTTGATTTCAATTGGAGAGTTGACGCACTCCCCGCCGTCGCTGGACATTTCGCTTGAGTTTTGTGTGGGTTAGGAGACGGAAAGCGAACACTATCGAAGACAAAGAGTTGATCCGACTTCTGAACGAAGGCGAATCGGACCGAGTAGAGTTCAAAGAATCGATGGGTGGGAAAGTACCGGAATCGATTCGGGAAGCGATATGCGCCTTTTCCAACGATCTGGCTGGACGACGCGAGCCTGGAGTTGTTTTCGTGGGTGTCAGGGACGACGGTCGTGTTGCAGGCATATCGATCACAGATGAATTGATACGTCGGTTGGCGGATATGAAGACCGATGGAAATATAGTTCCTCCTCCTTCGATGATCGTGGAGAGACGGAATATTTGCGGACAAAATGTTGCCGTGATTACGGTGCACCCGTCCGATTCTCCTCCGGTTCGCTGCCGGGGGATAGTACATATCCGAATCGGACCGCGACGCGGAACAGCAACTGCCCAGGACGAACGGATTCTTAATGAAAGACGTCGCTATCTAGATATCCCGTTTGATGTCCACCCCGTGCCTTCTGCTGCCTTGAGCGACCTTAACCTCACCCAGTTTGTAAATGAGTATCTTGCTCATGCCTTCGCCCGAGATGTTTTGGATGCCAATGAACGTAGCCTTGAAGAGCAGCTGGCAGCCACCAAGATGATTGCATCGGTTGATGATCCGACGGTGACCGTGCTGGGGCTTCTCGTCCTAGGAAAGAATCCGCAGGACTTCCTGCCGGGGGCATACGTTCAATTTCTGAAGTTGGATGGGATGCAGCTTTCCGATGACATTGTTGACAGTCAAGACATTCGCGGGTCTATTCCCGATGTGCTGCGCCGATTGGATGAAAAAATAACTGCCCACAATCGAACAACCGTGAATCTGACTTCAGGCATAGTCGAAGATCGAATCGATCTCTATCCATCCGAGGCGATACGGCAGATCACCAGCAACGCGATTATGCATCGATCTTATGAAGCAACGAATGCCCCTGTGCGGGTGCTCTGGTTCGATGGTCGCATTGAAGTTATCAGCCCGGGCGGACCGTTCGGAGCGGTTACCGATCAGAATTTTGGACGGCCCGGTGTAACGGATTATCGGAACCCTAACTTGGCAGAAGCAATGCGGACGTTAGGTTATGTTCAAAGATTCGGTGTCGGAATACCCAGGGCCAGACGCTTGCTAATCGAGTCGGGGCACCCTGAATTAGAGTTCGATATAGAAGGGAATCATGTATTGGCGAGAGTCAAGGTTGCGCCGCCGAAAGATGCCGATATGAGATGAGTGTTCCTGTACTCACGTTTTTCAATAACAAGGGCGGAGTCGGTAAGACTTCACTCGTCTACCATCTCGCGTGGATGTATGCCGATCTGGGCTTAAACGTCGTCGCCGCAGATCTGGACCCCCAAGCCAACCTGACCAGCATGTTCCTTGAGGATGATCGATTAGCATCGCTTTGGGATGAGGATGGTGCCGCTCCCTCATCTGCAGGGACGATTGCCCAGTGTTTGCAGCCTTTGATGCAAGTAGGGGATTTACGCTCTCCACAACTTCAGCGAATCACGCATCAATTGAGTTTGATTCCGGGAGATTTAGCACTTGCCAACTTCGAGGATGCTTTGTCCATCGAATGGCCGAGGGCGTTGGGATCGAGAGATCTGTACAGACCATTCAGAGTATTGACCGCGTTTTTCACGGTTATGCAAGATGCAGCAAAGAAGACAGGCGCGTCGATTATCTTAGCCGATGTCGGTCCTAATCTAGGCTCTATCAACCGATCTGCTCTGATAGCTACTGATTATGTGGTCGTTACATTAGGTGCCGATCTCTTTTCGCTTCAAGGGATCCGCAACCTGGGTCCTACGCTTCACAGTTGGAGGGACGATTGGCAGAGGAGGAGAGAGAACTGGGAAAGTCCCGTGTTCCCTTTGCCTTGCGGCAAAATGCAACCTATCGGCTACGTAGTGCAACAGCACGGTGTCCGCTTGAATCGCCCGGTAAGGGCATATGACAAATGGGTCAACCGAATGCCTGCGGAATATGCTAAAAGCCTGTTAGGTAAAGAAAGCGATTCGTATCCGCTGACTCCGAGCCAAGATGCGCGCTCACTCGCTATCGTCAAACACTACCGCAGCCTAGTGCCGTTGGCTCAAGAAGCACGCAAGCCCATCTTCCACCTCACAACAGCGGATGGTGCTATTGGGGGGCACGCTGCTGCCGTCAGCGGAGCGTACGACGATTTCAGAGAACTGGCTGAGAGGATCCGTGACCGTATGCCAGCTCTAAGATGCCTCGATCTCTAGTATTGCGGCGGTCACCGACGCCGTGGACGGTGTCGGTCGCTTGAGTCAAGGAGGAATGTAGCCGGACCAGTGTTCGTCAATTCGACGTCCATCATGGCACCGAACACGCCTAGCTCCACGCCAACCCCTGAGTCACGAAAGGCATCTGCGACTTGATCGAAGATGGGACTGGACACATGGCCCGGGGCAGCTCCCGTAAAGCCTGGCCTGCGGCCCTTCCTCGTATCAGCGTAGAGGGTGAATTGGCTTACGAGCAACACACCTCCATCCACGTCTTTCAATGAGATATCGAAGCCAGTTTCCCCTTCGATGGGATTGAAAATGCGAAGATTGACCGTCTTGTCGACCAAGTATTTGACATCTGCATCCTCGTCTTCATGAGTGATGCCAACAAGGATCATAAGGCCCTTTCCGATCTCTCCGGTAATCTCACCGTCGACAGTGACGCGAGCCCGGCTTACACGTTGGATCACGAAGCGCATGGTGCGATTCGAGGTTAGTCAGTCGACTTTGGCGAAGATTCTTTCTTCGCTGACGATTTCTTCTTGGAAGAGTCAGAAGATGAGTATTCCCTCTTCCTAGATCTGGACTCGGACTTCGAGACGGATCCGTTCCGACCGTAGTCTGTGGTGTAGAAGCCTGAACCTTTGTACAAGACCATCGGTACCGACGGTAGCCTAGAAGCGGTAGATCCGCATTCCCCACATGTCGCTACAGGAGCAGATGAGAAGCTCTGCATCTCCTCGAATTGATGGCCGTTAGTGCATCTGTAATCGTATCGAGGCATGGAAATTGCTCTGCGTGGCGTGGCTATTCGGTATCAGACTTGTCTGGGATGTCGGTGTACCGCGCCGTACCTACTCCTCCACCAGCGTAATAATATCAAAGAGCGGCGGTTGGTCTTATAGGTGTGTTTGAGATCGGTAGATCGGGATCACAGGCTCATCCTACGAGTGGAGACGGAATCGAAGCATTGTCCAAGGGCTTTCGCACCGCAATTGAGACTGCTGTGAAACGGTTGGCGAATTACGTGGCGCGTAAAGGAATGGCAGGAGGAAGCCCGAGAAGGACGACCGAGTACGGGATGCGCTTTTCGTTGTTGCCTTCTATCTTGACAACGCTCTCTCGAAGCCGTTTTCCCATGCGTCAGCGACCCGAGAAAGTGGAATATCAACGATTTTGCCGAAGTGTAATGCGTCGCCGCCTACCTCTCCGACCACGATTGCAGGCACTCCTGCGACTTCCGCCTCTTTCAGAATCGATCCCGCGTCGCTCGGTGCAGCTGAAAGCACGATGCGCGATTGGGTTTCACCGAAGAGCGACCAGTGCCACTGAGATTCTTCGATCACGCTATCTGGCGATATCATCGCGCCCAAGCCGCCTAGGATTGAAGACTCGGCAACTGCTACTGCCAAGCCGCCGTCTGAACAGTCATGTGCGCTTTTTGCCAATCCATCCCAGATGAGATGCCTGCACAATGATTGGACTCTGACTTCGAGATCGAGATCGATTCTCGGTTCGCCGGCGATCATTCCATAGAACAGCTCCAGAGCTTCGCTACATGCTGCGCCTGCCGCATCATCCCAAGGGGAGGACGCTCCGATGAGGACAATCGCATCTCCTTCATCCATGAATGCTGAACCGACATGCCGCGTTACATCGTCCATCACGCCCAGAGCACCGATTATCGGTGTCGGGAAGATGGCCGCATCTGAAGACTCGTTATAGAGGCTCGCATTTCCGCTGACCACCGGCACCTTCAGTGCAGACGCGGCATCCGATATACCGTTGATGGACTCGATTAGCTGATATTGGATGTCAGGCTTCTCGGGATTCCCGAAGTTCAACCCGTCGGTCAACGCGACCGGTTCGGCACCGACGCATGAAACGTTGCGGCATGCCTCGGCGACTGCGATGGCGGCACCCACTCGTGGCGCAAGGTAAACTAGCCTGCCATTTCCGTCGGTCGAGACTGCAATGCCTCGTGAAGTGCCTTTGATGCGTAGCAGCGCGGCATCTCCGCCGGGTCCGACCACGGTGTTGTTTTGGACTTGGTGATCGTACTGCCGCCATACCGACTTCTTAGATGCAATGTTCGGCGAGGCGAGTAGACGGAGCAGCGCGTTTGAGGGATCACATTTGGGCGGCTTCAACGCGCTCAGATCACAGCTCTGCAGCTCATCCAGCCACTTGGGCTTAGGTGCTGACAGATGGTACTCGGGGGCATCCGTGAGAGTGGAGACCGGAGTGGACGAGATCAGCGTGCTTGCATCTAGAACCGAGACGCGAGGACTATCGGTGAATGTACCGATGATGCTTGCGTCCAGGTCCCACTTTTCGAACAGGTCGAAGAGCGGCTGTTCGGATCCGGGCTTGACGGCGAGAAGCATCCGCTCCTGCGACTCTGAGAGCATTGCCTCGTAAGGAGTCATGCCTGACTCACGTCGAGGAACCTTCGCGACATCGATCTCGATTCCGAGATCGCTCCGCTCCGCCATCTCTACCGCGGCGCTTGTTATGCCGGCCGCGCCGCAATCCTGCATTCCCACGACTCCTGGCAGTTCGATGGCTTCGAGGCAGGCTTCGATGAGCACTTTTTCTAGGAAAGGGTTTCCAACTTGGACCGCCGATCTCATCTCAGCCTCTTCCGCGAAGGAACGAGATGCCAAGCCCGACGCGCCATGAATACCGTCTCTACCAGTCTTCGCTCCCACTAAAACCAACAGATCGCCGGCCGCATCAGCACTGGCGCTCATCAATTTTCCTTCTGAAAGTAGCCCGACGCACATTGCGTTGACCAGTGGGTTGCCGGAGTAGCGATCATCGAAAAGAATCTCTCCGCCAACGTCGGGAACGCCGATGCAGTTGCCATAGCCAGAGATTCCAGCGACAACGCCGTTTATCAAGTGTCGATTCCGATCCGATTCTGGAGGCCCGAATCTCAGCGAATTCAAGAGTGCTACTGGACGTGCGCCCATCGCGAAGATGTCGCGTACGATCCCTCCGACACCGGTGGCCGCGCCCTCATACGGCTCCACAGCAGAAGGGTGATTGTGCGACTCGATCTTCATGGCGACCGAGTAGCCGTCGCCGATGTCGACCACGCCGGCGTTCTCGGCTCCCGGTGCGACCAGCAGCCGTTCAGAGTCGCGCGGGAGTGTGCGGAGAAGGTTCTTGGTGTGTTTGTATCCGCAGTGTTCGCTCCACAAGGCGCCGAATAGGCCCAGTTCAAGAGGGTCGGGCTCGCGGCCTAAGCGATCGGTGATCGCCTCGTACTCGGCGCGGTTCAGCGCGATTTCGTCGAGGGTCTCTTGAGTTGCAGGCACTTTTACAGAGCGGGCATGGCGTAGTGTATCTATCAGTAATTCTCGCAGAAGCGCGGGCACGATTGCGCCTCGCGTCTCGCGAGATATTCGCGGGAGCGTCCTCTACTAGAGAGACCGTTGCAAAACTCCCGAAGATGCGTAGCATCTCCCCGCCGCGGGAGAGGATTCAGGCGAGGGGGATCCAGTTCAAATCAACTGATTTCACCGTCCCAGATCCGGCGACAATCACAGGCTGCTGAGACTTATGAAACAGGTTCTTCAAACCCGCCCGAGGGGTCTTGGGGATGTGCACCTCCTTTTCCTTACGCAGGCGCAAGGATTTCCCCCTTTGAATAGAAACCATTGCAAAACCCTCGTCATTGCGGCGAAGGCCGCAATCCAGACGGCCGGGAGCGTCCACGTGGTTGTGATTTCAGGGGTTTTTGCAACGGTCTCTACAAGTAGGGGGAACGAAGATTTTCTCCCCCTTGCCAAGGGGGAGACCCTGCGACTTGATCGCAGGAAGAGGGGGTTGATAAGCCTTACCCAAGGTCTTCTGCAGGCGTGAGGATGTCCGTCCCTGCGAGCGGAGACCAATCGGGGCACGTCTGTGCACCTACTTCAGAGACCGATCCGCAGGGTAGCCCGGGTGCGAAGCGTCGATCCACACATTCTTGAAGCGAGAGCCTCCGTACGTCGGGATCTCGTACCCGTGTATCCACTCCTTCACAACCTCGTATGCCCCGTCCGTGTCCCAGTAGAGCGGAAGGGCAAGGGCTCGATCCAGTATGTGTTGCTCGATATCGATGTACTTCTGTCGTCGAGTCGCTGCATCAGGCTCCGCCGCGGCTTCCGCCAGCATCTCTTCCAGCTCTGCCGCTTCGGGAGATTCGGCATTCTCCCCGAACAGTCCCGAAAAGATGCCGAGCACGGCGTGAGGGTCCGGGTAGTGCGGCATCACTCGCACGAACCGCATCCCCAGGGTGCCATTCTCCAGCAGCCGCTCGAACTCGTCGACCATCTTCTGATCAGATGTATGAATGTAGGCAGTGCCGAACATGGCGTTTAATCCCAGCCACTCGCGCCAGTTGGCAGTGAGTATCTCGAAATCGGGCTGCAGCACGATATCGTCGGTAAGGTAGCTCAAAGAGAAGGAGGCCGCCGTGTCTCGGTATATCGACGCTGCTATAGCCGACTGTGCTTGCTCGCGGCTGGGACCCTTCAGTTGCGGCTCGCTTTCACGTCCGGAAATCGATGGCGGAATGATCCCGTCAGCGAGCAGATTCGGGCTGCCGGACTCGGTTGAGAACGCGATGTCGTTGGCATCTGCCGCCGCAACTAGAGCGCGGCGAAACTCCACATCGTCGTACGGTGCCACTGCTGTGTTGAAGGCTAGAAATGCCACTTCGGGAGCAGTCTCAGAGTAAACAACCTTCCCACCCTCCTCGAGAGTAGCGACACCGCTTCCTACCAACGCCCCCACCTCGCTACCAATGGACCTAATGTCGAATCGGGTCTCGTCTAAGATCGGGAATGATACGCCTCCATCGCCTGGGAACGCGGCGGCAACAGCGTTGATATATCTGACGGTGCCTAGTAGCGGCTTCTCGCCCCAGTAGTGCTCGTTCGGCTCTAGAACTGCATGGTGCGCCAGAAGATCGAATTCGACTATCTTGAATGGCCCGGTTCCCACTGGAATCTCCCGGAACTCGAAAGGGTCCACGCCCTTTTCAAAGGTGACCTCAGAGACGGCCGACCAATCAACTCCCCAGTTCTCCACGTTATCCCGCTTGAGAACCGATGCCACAGGATCCGCGAGCAGAGCCGGGAAGTCTGCTCTGCGGCGAACCAGACTCACAGCTAAGGTCAACTCGTCGATCACGTCTACACCCGCCAGCTCCGTACTCTCGCCAGAGAGCACCGCATCAGCTCCCTCAATATCTCCCAGCACGTGTCGCACTCGCTTCGACCCAGTCTCGGGTCTCAGTGCCCGCTCCCAGCTCCACTTGACATCGGTAGCAGATAAGTCGGTTCCGTCGCTGAATTTCAGGTCTTTTTTCAAAACGAAGCGATGCTCCAACCCGTCTTCGCTTACCGCGAAAGTCGAAGCCAGCTCCGGCTCAACCGTTGCTGATCCGGTACTCGACACCCTTGTTAGACCGGAGTAGACCTCACCGAACAGAAACCGATTGTCGATCACGTGTATCGCAGGGTCTGGAATCAATGTCCCGCCTCCCATCTCATAGAAGAGCACACCGCCGCTGGAGTCGGTCTCAGCAACAAATGAGCCGCCACGAGTCCCATCTATCGTCTCCTCAGGACCATCTACCACCTCCACTTCGAATTCAGGCGAAGGGTTGGTCGGCGTGTCTACGACCGTTGGATCGTGCCGGGACTCAGTCGGCGTGTTCGTTACGGAAGGAGTCGGGGTGTGGATCGACAGTGAGGTGGCTGTCGGCTCGTCCGATGTCGTGCATCCGCCCAACATGATCGGAGCGAGCGACAACGAGATGCAGATAGTGCTCAGTTGCAGAACTCTCACGTATCCCTCCATTCGATGCGCGGGATCGATTCACTTGCGCTAACGTGGCGCACTCTACACGAGGGGAGAGGTTGCGGGGCCGTGCGGCCTATCCTATCAGGCCCTAGCGCCGTCGATTGCCGTTGCCATCGATCGCCAGATCCCGTTGCCGTCATCACCACCCAACAGATCTTCGCAGACGCGTTCGGGGTGCGGCATCATGCCCAGAACGTTGCGTTTTTCGTTTACGACGCCGGCGATGTTGTTGAGCGATCCGTTTGGATTGGCTCTATCAGTCGCGTCCCCAGTGTCATCGACGTACCTGAATACGACGCGCCCATCTTCTTCCAACATCGCCAAGGTTTCGGGGTCGGCTTGATAGTTGCCTTCCCCGTGAGAAATCGGCATCGATGCGATGTCGCCGGTAGAGTATCGGGAGGTGAAGGGCGTGGCTGAGGTTTCGATACGGATGTTCGCAGGCGAGCAGCGGAACTCGAGATGATCGTTGCGAATCAGTGCGCCGGGTAGCAGGCCCGCCTCGCAGAGCACTTGGAAGCCGTTGCAGCTTCCGAATACTAGTCCGCCACGCTCGGCGAACTCTTTGATGGCATCCATAACTGGGGAAAACCTCGCGATGGCACCGCAACGGAGATAATCGCCGTAAGAAAAACCACCCGGAAGCAGAATAGCGTCGAAACTAGAGATGTTGGATTCGCGGTGCCAGATGTACCGGTATTCATATCCGAGGACATCGCCGACGGCGTATGCCATGTCGCGCTCCGACCAAGTGCCGGGAAATACGACTATCCCGAATCTCATGGGCGATAGTCCTGACTGCCTTACGGCGCCAAGGTTCAGCGGTTTTTGAGCATCGTCTTGCGGCTCTTGCGAATCTTGGCCGCGTGCTGCTTCTTCCGAGTGATACTGGGCGGTTCGAAGGCTTTTCTTCGCCGCGCCTCTGAAATGATGCCTTCCTGTTGGACACCCTTCGTGAAGCGGCGGAGCATCGCCTCGAAACTCTCGCCTTCTCGGTTTCTAATGTCTACCAATTCGTCCCGTCTTTCACACTTGACTTGAATAATGTCAATGCAAATATGGTTTCAACGATATTGATGGTAACACTGCAATCCTACTCACATCCCTTAGCCGATGAACTTGGCGAACGCTTTCGAACTCGCCTGCAGCCTTTCTAAAGTTCTTTCACGCCCCAGTGCTTCGAGCGTCTCGAAAAGCGGAGGAGCCACGCGTTTTCCGGTCACTGCGACGCGGATCGGAGTGAATAGCTGGCCCGCCTTCATTCCAGACTCTCGTGCCAAATCCCGCAACGCAACGTCCAACTTATCAGCGGTATAGGGTTCTACGTCGCGGCACAGCTCCGAACTCAACTGCAAGGCGCGGATAACCATATCGTTGTCCATGCGTCTTCCGACCATCTCAGCGGGGTCGGGATCGATTTCATCCATGAATAAGAAGTCGATCAAATCCGTCGCGTCGGTCAGGAGTTTGACCCTCTCCTTGAGCACTGGAGCCAATTTACGGACTACGGAGCGATCAATTGGTCGCGTCACTTCGTCAGGCAACCCTCCATCGTCCTGAGACGCCTCTAAGATTGGCATCAATAGATCAGTCAGTTGATCGTCTTCCATTGAGCGGATGTAGACTCCGTTGAGCCACTCGAGCTTTTCAGAGTCGAAGATGGCTGGATGTTCGAGCACGCGCTCGATTCCAAAGCGTTCAACTATCTCATCTCGGGTCATCACCTCGGTATCGTCGCCGGTCGACCAGCCAAGCAGGGTCAAGTAGTTGAAGACGGCATCGGGCACATATCCTGCATCGCGATACTCAAGCGCTGAGTGCGCGCCATGGCGCTTGCTCAGTTTCGCGCGATCCCTGCCCAAGATGAGAGGAACATGAACATAACGGGGCAGTGGAATGCCCAATCCGTGGTGAATGAGCACATGACGCGGCAGGCTCGGCAGCCACTCTTCGCCGCGGATTACATGGGTGATCGCCATGTCACGATCATCGACGATATGAGCCAAGTGATATGTGGGGAAGCCGTCGGACTTCAGGATTACGAAGTCCTGAAGCAGCGAGAGGTCGAACCTCAGAGAGCCCCTGACTTCGTCTTCCACTTCGATCTCGCCATGATCTGGAACTCTCATCCTGACTACGACGTCCAAGCCTTGGTCTTTGGAGGCTTGGATCTGCTCGGTGGTTCGGTATCTCCCTCGATTGTCGTAGCCGGGTGGTTGCCCTGCCGCGCGCTGTCGTTGCCGTAGCGCCTCGAGCTCCTCGGGCTGGGTATCGTCCTCGTATGCCACGCCTGTTGCGATCAGCTGAGCAGCGGCATCGGCGTATCTCTCGAGCCGCTCTGACTGTGTGTAGGGTGCGTACTGCCCCCCGATGTCTGGCCCTTCGTCCCAGTCCAGTCCGAGCCATCTTAGCGAGTCTTTGATGTGTTGCTCTGCTTCCGGTTCGAATCGAGCACGGTCTGTATCTTCGATTCGAAGTATGAACTGGCCGCCGGTTTTGCGAGCCAAGAGCCAATCGTACAGCGCCGTTCGTAGCCCTCCGATATGCATAAGCCCGGTCGGGCTAGGAGCGAACCGCACGCGTGCGGGTTGTATGTGCTTCATAATTCCAGAGTAACCGATAGCTGTGAGCTCCTTGTATCAGGATGGTCGCCTGAGCGAGTTCAACACGGTTGCCAGGTCTTCCGGCAAAGGAGCTTCGAACTGAAGGGCTTCGCCCGATATGGGATGGGAGAAAGAAAGTCGGTGCGCGTGGAGGAACTGCCGTATCAGTCCGGTTTTAGATTCGATGCCCCCGTAGATCGGGTCGTCCGACACCGGATGCCCGATCGCTTGCATGTGCACTCTGATCTGGTGCATCCGCCCAGTTTCTAGCTTTATTTCTAGCAGCGACTTCAGGTTCGAACCGGCTCCGAAGGTTTCTAATACTCTGTAGCGTGTGCGAGCCTCTCTGCCTCTTCGGGAGATAGATTGACGAGTCGGGTTGGCTGAGTCGCGTCCTATTGGAGCGTCTACTATCCCAGCTTCATGATGAGGTCTTCCCCTTACAAGTGCTGTGTAACGTCTATCGATCTGTCTCGCCCTGATCGCATCTGAAAGTGCTCTGAACGAGATCGTCTTTCGGGCAACGACCATCAGGCCTGAAGTGTCGATGTCGAGGCGATGAACGATCCCTGGACGTTCGATGTCGCCCACGTCAGATATCTCTGGGAAGCGGTGCAGCAGAGCGTTGACCAGAGTGCCGCGGCGTCTGCCTGCTCCGGGATGAACAGCCAAACCTGCCGGTTTATCAACGACGATGAGGTGATGGTCAGCATGAACTATAGGAATATCGATTTCTTCTGGCTCAAGTGCTCCAATCTGCCCTTTGGGATCCGGAATGGTCGCCGTAACTTCGTCTTTTCCGGCAATTCTGTGGGACGGTATGAGCGTCGTTTGGCGATTTACCTCCACAGACCCGGCACGAATGAGCACTTGCACCTCCCTTCTTGTGAGGTGCGGCACCGTCTCCTTGATAAGCAGATCTAGTCGGACGGCGGGACGAAGGCGATCAGGAGGGATCCTCATTTTCGATCGCGGCGTGAGAGCCGTTGTGCAAAGTGCTGTACCTCCTGATATCGGCGCACCGAGAACAGGCGCCGGATGTGTAAGCAAGAGTTTCGGAGGTGCCGCTCTCTTCCTTTGGCATGGTGAAAAAGTACCAGAGCATCAATACCATGCCGACCGATATGGCGGAGTCGGCGACGTTGAATATCGGCCATGGTCCGACATCGATGAAATCGGTGACGTATCCCTGAGTGAGACGATCGAAGAGGTTTCCGACGGCGCCGCCTAGCTGAAGCCCCAACGCGGAGCGGATGATCACCGATTTGCCTCCAGAGGTTTTGTAAACCCAGAGCATTAGCCCGATAGCTACCACCGCGACAACGCTGAGGATGTTGCTGTTGCCTTGGAAGATGCTGAACGCGGCTCCTGAGTTACCTACATGAGTGAGCCTCAAGAAGCCCTCGGATGGCCACGATTCGCCGCGCGCCAACCATCCGGAGATTAGAGCTTTGGTTATCTGGTCAACGACGAATATCAGTGTGGCCAACGACCAGAGGAGCACGCTTCGCCTTCCCCAGAATTCCCAAAATCCTTCGGGTTCCGCGCGGTCCATAGACCCGTCCTCGGCGGGACGTACCGATCTTTTGATAGCTTCATTCATGGAAAGATGGTGCCTTTGAGGCAAAGTTGAGAATATTGGCATTGTTCCCGCGAAGGGGAGTGTTTACGGAACGGTAACTCCATCTAGAGTACGATAATTCATCCGACTCGAACTCACCTTCATCCTGCCTCTCTCGGCGCGAACCTCTGCATGACTCCGTCATTCCGCATAGCTCATAACACCGTCATTCCCGTGAAGCCTGCCACCGTGTTTGACTGGTGCTGTGTCCCTGCCTGTGCAACAGTGCCAAGGTCTGATCATATGTCCGCCACAAACTAGACTCGTCACTCGTCGGTATGATTTACAGATACTCGCTCAACCTTACCTAGGAGCACACTCAAAGATGGATGCCCGAGTAGACCTCCGCAGCGACACCGTCACCTTGCCCTCTCCGGAGATGCGCAGAGCTATTTACGAAGCCGAACTCGGCGATGATGTCTACGGCGACGACCCTACAGTGAACGCGCTTGAGGCGAAGGCGGCAGAGATGCTGGAGAAGGAGGCGGGACTGTTCGTGACGTCCGGCACTCAGGGCAACTTGGTCTCGATGCTCGCTCATGGGCAGCGGGGCGACGAAGTTCTGGTGGGTGATAAGTCTCACATCTTCGGGAACGAAGCCGGCGGCGCTTCTGTCCTCGGCGGATTGTTTCTGTATCCGATAAAGACCGACTCGGTCGGGTTTCTAGAGCCGGACGATATCAGAGCTGCCACTAATCCTAGCGATTATCATGTTCCGCCGACAAAGCTGCTCTGCATTGAGAACACCCACAACCAGAGCAGCGGACAGCCTCTGACCGCTGATCAGACGGTTGCGATGGCGGATGCGGCACGAGAGGGAGAGCTATTTGTCCACATCGACGGTGCGAGGCTGTTCAACGCCGCCGTCGCATTGGGCGTAGAGGCGTCAGAGCTGGTTGCAGCAGCGGATTCTGCGACGTTCTGCCTTTCAAAAGGGCTGTCGTGTCCCATCGGCAGCGTGGTCGTGGGCGATTCTGAATTCATCGATCGCGCGCGGCGATGGCGGAAGATGCTCGGAGCCGGGATGCGGCAGGTGGGCGTGGTAGCTGCAGCCGGGATCTACGCTCTGGACAACATGATCGAGCGACTGGCGGAAGACCACGAGAACGCCCATAAACTCGCGTGCGGGTTGGCGGAGATCGACGGCATCGGAATCGATCCCGACCGAGTGAAGACGAACATCGTCTACTTCGACATCCCTCCGGGATCGGGCGCGGCGATTTCGGCTCGGATGCGCGAGCGCGGGATACTGATGAATGCAGGCGATCCTGTGATGCGGATGGTCACGCACTACGGCATCTCGTCGGAAGACATCGACTACACGCTGATCGCGATGACAGACTGCGTGCGCGACAGCATAGCGGTGGCGGCTTGAAAGTGAGATAATGCCGTGCTGCGCCGGGTTTACAGCAAAGAGGATAATGCGCGCGTGCTTTTACGTCGGCGCATTGATGGGGGCTGGTGCTGATCTGGCTGATCATCGTTGGCTGCACTGGTCAGGTGGATAATGCATCGCCTGCGCCGCCGTTTTCTCCGACGAGTGATGCGAGCAAGTGGGATGTGGCGGTTGTCGAATCTCCGGTTCATGTCGAAGAGGACGTTCCGTCGTGAAGTGGAGCTGAGAGCGTGCGCTCCACAAATCTACGGAGCCGAGCCGTGCCAGAGATGTGCTGGGTAGGATTAAGAGTGGCGATGCGGTTGCGAGTGGCGATGCGGAAGAGCTGACTGGGGTGGAGGTGGTTAACGATCGACGCTTGAAGGTTTCTCTCTCGGAGCCGCGCGTCGAGTTCCCGATGCTGCTGGCGGATCCGCTGGATGAGACCGCGCCTGAGCGCGAGTTGCCCTGATTCGGTATCTCGCCCGATTCGTCGACGATATCGATCCAATGGCGGAACCTCGAATCCCGCCCCGGCTGAAACACCCGACTTATTGGCTTCCATCGATTCAGAAGGAGAGTGACACGGATGTCGGAATCGATTAGAAATTCTGTTAAAAAACATGTGAGCCTGACGAATGAAGGGCTTGTCGAAGACAGTTAACAGACGCACCAAATCGCGCATGAGATGGAACTTCATTGCCGTACGACCAAGACACAGAGCAGCAACCTAGGAACTCGATCTGGGCGATCCCCGAAGGGTGGGAGGGGACCTACCTGCTACTCTTCGTGCTGCAAGTGGTTGCGTGGACGTCGCTGCTCTCTTGGCGCACTGCATGTTGCAGCTCCGAGGGGAACGTCTTCGACATCGTTCTATCAGTCGGCATGGGCATGGCGGCTGTTATGGTCACATCGGCGGGATCGAGTATGATCCAAGTGGAGGGCATCGTGATATACGCGGAGAAATTCCTGAGGAAGCGCTACGCAGAAGGGCGTCAAGCGGGCCTTGAAGAGGGGCGCGAAGCGGGTCACATAGAAGGGCGTGAAGAAGGTCGCGTTGAGACGGACCGGCTTTGGAGAAATTGGTACGCCCGCTACTTGGAGGCGCAAGCCAAAGGGGAAGCTCCCCCGCCTCCGCCTGACAGCGAGAGGTAGCGGCGACGCATCCAAAATCTGTATAGGTCCTTGGGCTAAGTCTCAGAAGCGTACCGCGCCGCCCAACAGCTCTTGATCTGCACGCCGATCAACTGCTCGGTGCCTAGCGTCCCCGAGGCATAGAACCTCTTGGCTCGCGATGTTTCAGGCGGATTCTGGCTAGGAGAGAGGCGTTCCGGTCGGTCGTGGGGTAGATGCAACCTTTCTAGTTGGGCGAAACCGCGCCGGAGCGGAGTTTGCCGGAGCGAGGGTATTTTATCCGGTCTATCGCCGATGGGATGGAAGATCTGGCTATCTCAATGAACGATCAAGGGGGTAACCGGGATGAGAAGTGTCAATCCGCACGTGTTTGAAGCGAGAGCCGCCGTATTTGGGGAATATGAGCCCCTTGACCCATGGTTGCACTTGTATGTAGTAGCCCTCGGAGGGCCAGAACATAGGCATAGCCAATGCTTCATCGAGTATGTATGCTTCGATATCCGAGTAAAGCCGGAGACGCACCACGGGATCGGGTTCGGAGGACGCCTTTCGGATCATGCCCTCGACAATCTGATGTTGGGCGGATGAGTCACCCTTGCCGAAGATGGAGCCGAACGGGTTCAGGACCTTGCTGGGGTCGGGGTATTCCGGGCGAGTGGTTTGGAAGACCATCTGGATTTTGCCTTCGGCGAGCCTTCTCTGATAGTAGGAGGGATCGACGTGCCTGTATTGTGTCTCGATGCCCAGAGCGTCTTCCCAGTTGTTCGCGATAGCTTTGAACTCTGCGGTGTAGTCTCCGGCCAGCCACTCTTCGAACTTGAGCGTGATCTCGTCCAATTCGTCTCCGTATCGAGACTGTTCAGCGTTTCGCGTAGCCAGGTTGGGGTCGTAGCCGATTCCTGCCAGCTCGGGGTTGTATCCCGCGATCTCCGGACGTAGAAGGGTTCTGCCTACATCCCGGTCTAACTCTTCTGCGAGAGCCTCGATGTCGGATGCTGCGAATAAAGCTCTTCGAAAATGGAGATCGTCATACGGCTCTAATCCGGTGTTGAAGGCTAGGAACTGGGATCTGGGCTCCCATTCAAAGTGATGCAGTTCTCCGAGTATGGTTTCTTCGCCCGTCTCTAGCAGCTTCGAGAATTCGGCTGATCTCGGCCTCATGTCCAGATGTCCGCCGTCAAACGCATTCACCAGATCGTTGGGATCATCCAGACCCTCCATGGCGAATACGATTCCATCCAAGTACGCTTGATCATCGTAGTAATGCTCATTCCTGATCAATACACATGTCTTGAACAGCTCGAATCGGTGAATCTTGAAGGGACCTGTTCCCACTGGAATCTGGTCTGCTTGGAGTCGCAACACGGCTTGAGACGTGTCTGACCATCTTGCGTAGTCGAATGCCCATTGCTCTACGTTTTCCCGTTTCAGCACTGAAGCCACGGGCTCTGCAAGCAGCGCCGCAAAATCTACTCTGGGAGCCGAGAGAGTCACGCGCAAGGTTCGATCATCGATGGCATCAACTCCTGTAAGTTCCTCGGTAGTACCCTCCAAGATCGCTTCTGCGCCGACTATCGAACCCAAGATCTCCCTTGCGCCTTCTGATCCTGTGGATGGGTTCAAGGCTCGCTCCCAGCTCCACTTGAAGTCCGCCGCGGTCAGGGAAGTACCATCGCTGAACTTCAGATTCTGCTTTCAGCATGAACTCATACGTCAATCGATCATCGGAGATTGAATATCGCTCAGCCAACTCGGGGCGGACGGGAGCGTTGGGATCATCGATGATCTTGGTGAGGCCTGAAAATATCTCGAGGTGAAGCATCTTGGAGGCTACCCCGGCGCTATACGCGGGATCGGGTATCAATACGTTGCCGGCATGAAGAATGAATATGCCGCCTCCTGCATCTCTATTCGAAAGAGATGAGGAAGTCTCATCTAGAAGTCTCATCTAGTGGACTTTGTTCATCATCCCCGATTGGGATTATTGCCGTTCCAGTAGGTTCGGCTGTAGAAGTTGAATCGCCGAGGCTACATGCAATTATATGAACCAGCACGAAGCACATAAAATATAGTCTTATCAGTGAGAAACAGCGCATGAACTCCTTTCCCAGAACTGACTACTCTCGTTCAGTTGCCGGCGCGTCGAGGAGGGTCCTCGAACCAGACGTTCTTGAATATCGAACCTCCGTATCTCGGCACGTCGAATCCACGCACCCACGGTTGCAACAAAATGTACGTGTTGGAAATAGAATCAAATACTGGGATGGCGAGAGCCTGATCGAGGATGTATCGCTCAATGTCAGAGTACATCTCCAATCTTTTGCTAGAATCAGGTTCTATCAACGCCTCTCCAAGCATCCGCTCTATTTCTTGATACTCAGGAGACGGATTCCTTTCTCCGAAGAGAGATGAGAAATTTTATATTACCACATGAGGATCGGGCTAAGTAATTGGAATGTACTTATAGTGCATCTCTATATTGGCTTCATTATCGAGAGTTTCGTATTCAGAAATGGAGACTTGCTTACGGACTGCACTCAAATTCAAAATATTCAACCAGTTGTTGGCGAAAGAATTGAACGATCCGATATCTGCTTGAGTGTCTACTACAATAAACTCTTCATTCACGATCAATTCAAGATCCAATTGCAATTCCAGAGAAGATTCCAGCAGTCTCAATGTAATGTCACTTACTTGATCAGCATAAGTCGATAGTTCCATCTCATTGCGAGCTAGGGCAGGATCGAAGGAGATCGCCTTGATTTCTGGAATATGTCTAGGGATTGTTGACGACAATATAGAGGAAGATGCCTTTCGACCCTGTCTTTCAGCTGCCGAGGAACATCAGTGGCAGCGACCAGTCCACGACGAAAATGTAAGTCATCGTAAGGTGCTAGAGCGGGATTGAAAGCCAAGAAATGTGAATGAATGGTGTCTACAGGGACTCTCGTATAGCCTTGTAATTTCTGGATCTCGATGTCTTCGACTCCTGTAGGTGTGTTTATGTTTAAATTATCCAAGTCTCCATTTTCAAACAAGTTAACAATGCGTTGATCTTCTTTCAGCATCGCCATTTGTAGGAGTTCAGGATCATTGCTTTCAAGAACATCTACCATTTCATCGTTATCAATGATCCCTTCTATGATGAACTCGATACCATCCAAGTAAGCGGGTTGTCCATGATAAAAATCATTTCGCGATAGTGTCAAATTGTTATCGAAATTGAATCGTTCAATCTTAAACGGACCAGTTCCTACTGGAAGACGCTCTTGATCAATCAGGGGTTTATGCTGCGACAGATCTGATACGATGTAACTTTCGTTACCCTGTGCCCATTCATCCACATTGTCTTGCTTCAATACTGTAGCTGCTGGACTCGCAATCAACATGAGAAAATCGGCGCGAGGAACTTTGAGAGTGACTCGTAAAGTGTGACTATTGATCGCTTCGACCCCATTCAAAGCATCTGAGACTCCATTCATTACGTCATCTGCTCCCTCGATGGAACCCAGCACTTCTTTTGCTAAAGCAGATAGGTTCTCCGGTTTGAGCGCACGTTCCCAACTCCATTTAAAATCTGCGGACGATAACGGACTTCCGTCGCTGAACTTTAAACCATGTTTCAATAGAAAAGTGTAGACTCTCCCATCTTCAGATATTGTGTAACTCTCGGCAAGATCAGGTTCCACGAAGTCATCTGATGTCTCAACTATGTTGGTAAGAGTTGAAAATATCTCGTATTGCAGTTGTAAAGAGGCTTCGTCTTTATGTGTTAATCTACTTGGGTCAAATTCGAAATGATTCCCTAAATACGTTCTGAAAATGTGCCGACCGCTGTTTGCCTCGGTTTCGGAAGTTGGGCTTGATTCACCTGAGATGACTGCTGGCGTGATCGTTGTGACTTCCGCTTCATCTGTCAAACTTGAAGTGTTCTTTGCTTGTGTTGTTGATTCGCTCTCAGGTACGCTTTCGATAGTTGGCGTTTGGACGTCTATCGAGATACTTGATCCGCTGCAGCCAGTCAACGGGATCATCAAGCCGAAGATGGATGCCAGTGCTGGCACCCACCTCAGGACAAGGCTCCGAGTCTGCATGCGTCCCGCCACTTGGTTAGGTACCTCCCAAATTTCTGACATCATTCGACATGCTCGATTGTATTCAGTCAGTTTCAGACGTGTACCGCTCTCCCCACCAGTTCTTGAGCCTCTCAGCGATCAGACTCTCGGCACCGAGCGTGCCCGGTTTGTAGAACCTCTCGCCTCGTAGCTTTTCTGGGAGATTTTCGCTCGGTGAAAAATGTCCGGGCTGGTCGTGAGGGTAGGTGTAGCCCTTGCCGTGGCCGAGCTGCTCCATCAGTCGGGTCGGAGCGTTGCGCAGATGCATGGGGACCGGTTCGTCTCTGCTGGATCGGACTCGGCTCATGGCTCGATTTATCGCCATGTACGCCGAGTTGGATTTGGGTGCAGCGGCGAGGAATATAGTCGCCTCGGCAAGGGGTATCCTGCCCTCGGGCATACCGACGAAACTTACGGCCTGCTGCGCGGCTATTGCTACAGCGAGCCCGTTCGGGTTGGCAAGGCCGATGTCTTCGGCTGCGAGTATCACCAGTCGTCGTGCGATGAAGAGCGGATCTTCGCCAGCATCGATCATACGCGCCAAGTAGTAGATCGCGGCATCGGGGTCGGAGGCGCGGACACTCTTGATGAACGCCGAGATGGTGTCGTAGTGCAGATCTCCCAAGCGATCGTAGCGTGCCCGCTTCTCGAGTGCCTGTTCAACGGTCGTAATGTCGACGATTAAACGTCCATCGCCCTCCGCTCCTGTCGAGTCGACAGCGATTTCGAGCGCGTTCAGAGCCGCTCTCGCATCTCCGTTCGAAGAACGCACGAGAAACGATCTGGCATCGTCGTTCAGACTCGCTCGTCTGGAGCCGAGGCCGCGTTCGACATCGTTGAGCGCGAGATCGATGATCATCTCGATGTCTTCGTCGGTCAGTGCTTCCAAGGTGTAGACGCGGGAGCGGGACAACAGCGGAGCTACCACCTCGAACGAGGGGTTCTCGGTGGTTGCTCCGATCAGGATCAGCGTCCCGGACTCGACATGGGGTAGCAGAGCGTCTTGCTGAGACTTGGAGAATCGGTGAATTTCATCGACGAATAGGATCGTACGGATGCCGGTCGCGCCCAGATTGTGAGCCGCATCATCCGCCGCGCTTCGCAGGTCGCGCACCCCTGAAGATACGGCTGACAGCTCGACGAACTCCGACTTCGTGATCCGTGAGATGAGCTGCGCGAGCGTCGTTTTGCCTGAACCGGGCGGTCCCCAGAGGATCATAGAGTGCAGACGATCATCTTCGATCATCCGCCGAACGACCCTCCCTTCGCCGACCAGATGCTTCTGTCCGGCGAACTCGCTGAAGTTCCGCGGCCTCATCCGCGCTGCCAACGGTGCCTGACGCTTGAGGATGGCTCGTTGCCGATTTTCGAATAGCGTCATGCCCCGAATCGAGCGTACTCCCGCAAAGCAGACTCCACTAGATGATGCTCTTGGGGCTGGACGGTGCGTGGGTCGAGGTAGAAGACGTTGCCTTCGATGCGGCCTATGATTGGCGGAGTGCGTTTTCGCATCCAATTTGCGACCAAGTCTGCCCCTTCGTCGGAAGGGATGCCTAGTCGCCACGTTGGGAGAGTCTGGCCAGGAGCACTTCCGCCGCCGATCGCGGTTTTCCCCTTGACGATACGCCACTCATCTCGAACGCGCCAATCCGAGGCGACGAGCCGCATCTCTTCCTCGTCGGCAGAGATCATCCTCCAGATCGGCAGTTCGTCGGTCGCTGTGCCTAGAACATAGCTTAGCAGAGTCCCGTTCAGAGCCGCCAGATTCATCTTGTCGATCCTCACAGCCCGTGCGAGCGGGTGCCTCTCGATAAGGTCGACGAGCTGTGCGTTGCCCACGATCAGCCCGGCTTGAGGTCCGCCCAGAAGTTTATCGCCGGAGAACATCACGACATCGGAGCCTTGTTGGATTGAATCTTGCACGGTAGGCTCGCGATCGAGTCCGAAGGTCGCAGTGTCTATGAGACATCCGGAGCCTAGGTCGTGGATTAGGGGAATGCCATACCGTCGTGATACCTCCGCGATTTCAGAGAGGTCATCCTCGTGAGTGAAGCCGGTAATGGTGAAGTTGGATCTGTGAACTTTGAGGATCGCGGCGGTGTCGGGTCCGATGGCATTTTCATAGTCGCGCGTGTAGGTTCGGTTGGTGGTACCGACTTCCTTGAGCGTCGCGCCGGATTGAAGCATCACGTCGGGGACTCTGAAGCCGCCTCCGATCTCGACGGCTTCGCCACGGGAGACGATCACCTCTCGCCCATCGCCGGCCAGCGTGCTCAGGGTCAGCAAAGCCGCCGCGGCGTTGTTGTTGACCGCGATGCCTCTTTCGGCGCAGGTCGCAGTTTCTAGAAGGTTCGACACATGATCGTGCCTAGAACCACGTCCACCACTCTTCAAATCGAGTTCAAGGTTAGTGTAGTCGGTGGCAGCGTTTAGTGCCGCCTGAGCTGCTCTCCGACTGAGGGGAGCGCGACCGAGGTTGGTGTGCAGAATCACGCCCGAGGCGTTGACCACGCTTCTAGGCGCCTCTGACCATGTTGTACGCGCCAAGTGCTCGATCTCTTCGATAATCTGAGACCGAGACGGTGCTCCCGACACGTTTCTCGCGTTGATGATCGCCGTCCGCACCTGGTTCAGTCTTTGCCTTACCAACATGGCAACGTTGGCGCGCGTGAACTCCTCTGACAGGGCGACTAACCGATCCTCCGAGAGTAGCGCGTCGACACTCGGAAGGGATCGTAGCCGTCTGCGCGTCAGGCGTGATTCATCGCCTTTCTGTGATTTCATTGCGAATGTCCCAACGCGTCATCCCATGCCTAGGTGAATTACGGCAACATCTATAAACGAGGCGGTCGGAGTTGTAAAATAGTTTACTTGCGGAATTTGGAATTCCACCCCACAGATGAAAACGATAGCCGTAACAGGGGGTATGGGAGCAGGGAAGACAGAGACGATCCGAATCATGGTCGAGTTAGGTGCCTCGGCGATTGATGCCGACTCACTTGCGCATGACGCATACTCCAAGGGGACCGCAGGTCATGCGGAGTTGGTGGATGCTTTCGGTGAGGAGGTATTGGATGCCGACGGGGAGATCGATCGCATGCGATTGGGTTCATTGGTATTCGAGGATCACGAGAAACGTGAACTGCTCGAAGCGATCATCTGGCCTCATGCGAAGAGTTTGGCGAAGAGTAAGCTGGAGGGAAACCGAAGCCGTGGGATAGAAGAGACCGCGTTCGAGGTTCCCAAGCTGTTCGAGGCGGGATGGGACGACTTGGCAGATGTCGTGTGGACGGTTGAAGCGCCATATCATCAAAGGTTGAAGCGCGCGGCACGAAGAACACGCCTGTCTGAAGATGCGATACGATCCCGATTCGATTCTCAACTACCTCCAGAGATGCGGATCAAGGCATCGAACGAGGTCATCTGCAACAACGGCGACTTGCATGCGTTGAAGCGTCGAGTGACTGAATTATGGGACGCGACTAAGGCTTTAATAGATTGATTGGAAGTCTAAATGGCAACTGAAGCCCTATACAACGAAACGATCATCGAAGAGTATTTCATCACGGACGAGCCTTTCTATGTTCCTATCCATGATGAGATCGAGGTGTTCGAGGCCGCTTACAACCAGAGAGTTCCGGTGCTCCTGAAGGGACCAACGGGAACTGGCAAGACTAGATTCGTGGAGCATATGGCGTGGAGATTGGGCGAGGAACTGACAGTCGCCAAGCCCGCCGACAAGGTGAAGTCGATAGCCGAAACCAACGGCGCGGCGCAGAACCTCCCTCTGGTCACTGTGGCATGCCACGAGGATTTGACCGCTTCCGACTTGATCGGCAGGTATCTGCTCGATAGGGAAGGCACGAGATGGCAAGACGGACCATTGACCCGCGCAGTGAAGTCCGGCGGGATCTGCTACTTGGACGAGGTCGTTGAAGCACGGAAAGACACGACTGTAATCATCCACCCGCTCACGGACCACCGTCGCACGTTGACCATCGACAAGCTGGGAATGGTGATCGATGCCGCGGATGGCTTCCTACTCGTCGTCTCATACAATCCCGGGTACCAAAACGCGGTCAAAGACCTGAAGCATAGCACCCGGCAGAGGTTTGTCGCATTGGAGTTCGATTTCCCTGATGAGGAACACGAGGCGGAGATCATTAGTCACGAATCGGGTTGCGAACAAGAAGATGCGGCTCTACTCGCTACTCTCGGCGCCAAGATCCGCAACTTACGTGAGCATGGACTGGAAGAGGGCGCGAGCACTAGGGTCTTGATTTACGCAGCTCGGCTCATCAAAGAGGGGATCTCGCCGCGCCGCGCTTGCCAAGTTTCCGTCACTTGGGGGATCACCGACGATCCTCAAGTTCAGCGGAGCATAGACGAGGTGGTAACGTCAATCTTCCCGTAACTGTCGGCGACGCTGGCGAGTTCATGGCACAAGCGCGGCGAATTCTCTCAAGCCCGCGCCTTGTCGAGCTACCCGGAGAATCTCGTGCCGACCAGCTCGACTCTCCCGATCTACCAAGCCGCCAAGCAGCGGTGACGGTACTCTTCGCCGAGCGCGATGATGCAGCGACGATACTCTTGATTCGACGAGCCGCGCATACTGGGAATCATCGTACAGAGTGGGCGTTTCCGGGCGGAGTGGCAGAAGTTGAAGATGAAGACCTACTGGATACAGCCTTGCGCGAGACGAAAGAAGAACTGGGTGTTGACCGTTCGTATATCGAAAACTGGGGAGGGTTGCCGAAAGTCGTTACAGGCACCGGCTACGAAGTATGGCCCTTCACCGGCAGATTGCTCGGGGATGCAACCATCACACCCGAGCCGAGAGAGGTCGACGACTACGCTTTTATGCCAGTATCTGCTCTTATTGACCAAGACAACAAGCGTCATATAACCCTCATGAGACGCGGACACACTCGCGATTGGGATGCGATAGCCTACGAAGGTCGGATTATTTGGGGAGCCACAGCGCGGATTATCAAGCAGACGCTGTCAGTGCTTGCCCCGACAATTCCCAGATGATGAACAACCGCGGAATCCTGCCGCCGAGTATCGACTGACTATGACATCTTCCACCGAACAAGCGCTTCGTGCGATCCATAAAGAGCTCGAGAGCTTCCCTTCGCCTGTCGCCGCGAACTTCGACCGCGCGGTCAAAGCACTTTCGGGAAGGCTTGCCGACGACAAACTGCACGAGTGGGCCAAAACCGGCTTGACGATCTCGCGTCGGACGGTGAGGTCGTGGGAGGCGGGTGCGGAGCTGTTCCGCGCTTCTCCAGCGGTCCAGCGCCATCTGCCGGCTGGGCAGTTTATCAACTGGGCCAAGAGCGGCGATGCTCTTTGCGGGGATTCGCCAAGTCTCGCGGTCGCCTATTTCCGAACGAGCCCAGATGCCATCAGACGCTTGAGGCCTCGGTACATCAACGACTGGGCACAGGCCTGTCGCGCCATCTACCGAGGCACTTGGAAATCGTCCACACTTGCATGCAGGTTGTTCGAATCGACACCGCAGCTGCTTGAGCCGCTCTCTTTCGAAGAGTTGCGACGTTTCGCCGAGTTCCTTGAAGAGCTTTCAAGACGCTCTTACGACATGGCCAGCGACGCGCTTACCAAGTCCCTGCAGCTGTTCCCTAAGCTGGGGAAGGATTCCGGAGCCTTCATCACTCTCGCCAACACTGTGGCTTCTACATCTTGGAGACACACCAACCCGCTATTCGAGGCTGCTCAAAGCTCGCTTCCCGACCTGCCGTCAACGCATCGCGTCGCATTGATATCGCTGGTGGGAAGACTCGCCGGCAACGACGAGGTCGACCCAGCAAAGACTATAGTGGACGGCGCGCGAGCTATCAATCACGTCGATATGGAGGCGCGAGAAACGCTATTCGACCTTTCCCAACAGATCGCCACGGTCTCGCCCCCATCGTCGGCCGCCTTCCTCGCAGCTGCCCCGAGAGTCATGGAGCGTGTTACCTTTCCCCAGTTGATCGAGTGGCAGCAGAGGGGCATGTCGCTGGCAGAGGAAAATCCGGAAGCTCTGGTCTCTTACTTCAGAAATGAATCCTCGCACTCGCACGAGACACTCGACTCGCTCTCGTCAAGTGTCGAACTCGAACGGGTTAGAGAGATCATCCGCATGTACTGCCGCATGTTGGCAGGGCAGGACATCGAGGTGCAGGCCGCGCAGCAGCTGGTCGACAAGAACATAGGTTGGTTCCAAGGGGAGTTGCCCACAACCGAGGGCACGACGATCTACCTGCCAAAAGTCATCAATCGCCACCACGACAAAGACCAGAACTTCGGGTTCTTCAAGGTGATATCGACTCATCAGACCGGTCACATCGAGTTCGGGTCGTTCCGTTTCAGGTTCGACCGCCCATCAAGCTTATTCAAGGACCTTCGACCGGAACTGACCGGCCTGAAATCGGAAGAGAAGCCCGGCATAGACGATGAACCCGCTTCGTCTGAAGTTGATGCCGATACCTCGACCAACGGCCACACCTCCGCTGCGACCCCGATGACTCGCTTCTTCGATCTTTTCCCTGACCGTCGGTTGAGCACCGATGTGTTCACGATATTCGAAAGCACTAGGATCGATGCCAACGTCATGCGCGCCTACCGAGGTCTGGCAGTGATCTACAACACCGTCCAGAGCGATGCCCTCGATTCGCGTCCAGAACTCACCGACCTGCCTGCCCGAGAGACATTGGTTGAGTTCATGATCCGAATAAGTCTCGGCCAGACCTCTGATTTGATGGTACCCAAACAGCATCTCAATACCGCACGGGATCTGCGGCGACTCGTGCACATGATGCGTAACGAGACGGCCAGCGTAGAAGACGCGGCCGAGGCCACCATTCGAGCCTGCGCATTGCTGTCGGAGATCAAAAATGAAGAGATCGACGAAGACGAGTTTGAAAACCTCGACGACGACGAGGAAGATGACGAATCTGACGAGGGCGATGACGACGATGAGTATGTTCAGGGGATCATAGAGCAGTTCGTGAAGTCGATGATGCCCGGGGAAGGCGTCGGCGATGATGACGAGGAGACGGATGAGGGCGATGCCTCAGATTTGGAAGACGAAGAGGATTACTCGTCTCCTCAAGACGTCGACTATCGGGGTGAGTTCAAGCCCGAGCTATCGCAACTCCTGTCGCAGGCACAGATGATGGACGGCTCGGAGTTCATGGAAGAAGAGGGGGAGATGACTCCTCTCACTCAAGAGCAGCTAGAAGAGATGATGAAGAACTCGACTGAGTTCGAGATCAAAGAGGGTCAAGAGGGCGAGGAGATGTCTCCCGAGCTGGCGGAGATGATGGAGAACCTGCTCAAAGAGATGCAGCGACGCGACCCGGAGGCGCAGAGCCAGCCCTCGGGTCCGATGCAGCACGTGGATGAAGAGGGAGGCCCCCTCACGCCTTCAGGCCAAGACCAGTTCGTGTACGACGAGTGGGACTTCAGAGCCAACGAGTATCGGCCACGCTGGTGCATGGTGCACGAGAAGGGCATGAGCGGCGGTGATTCCGGGTTCTATCGCGACACGCTGATCGAACGAGCTTCGTTGCTGCAGATGATCAAGAAGCAATTTGAGCTCGTGATGCCGGAGATGTATCGGAAGCAGAAGCGACTCGAAGACGGTGAAGAGCTGGATTTCGACGCCGCATTAGAAGCCGTGATCGACATACGCGTCGGTGCTACACCAGACGAAAAGCTTTTCTGGCGCCGGAACAAGACTGAACGATCCGTCGCGGTTGCGTTTCTGCTTGACATGTCCGCATCTACGGCTGAGGCGATCGAGGAGGCGAAGCGTCCGAGCGACGATTGGGGCGCGCCTGACGATCCGGTCGAGTACATGGTCTGGCTACGGTCCCGCAGGTCGGAAGGTCTGCGTAAGTCGTATAAGCGCATTGTCGATGTCGAGAAAGAGGGGGTAGTTCTCCTGATCAATGCGCTCGAGTCGCTCGGAGATGACTACGGCATCTACGGCTTTTCAGGTTACGGAAGAGAGAACGTCGAGTTCTACGTTATAAAAGACCTTGACGAGAAGTTCAGCCTCGACATTCCGAGGCGAATAGATCGGATCGCGCCATTGCATGCCACTCGTATGGGCCCCTCGATTCGTCATGCGGCCCGTAAGCTGGCAGATCAAGATTCGCGCTCGCGTTTCCTTTTCCTGATCTCCGATGGCCGTCCTCAAGACCGGGGCTACAGCCGAGAAGGAGTCGAGAAAGAGTACGCGGTGCACGACACCCGCATGGCGCTATTAGAAGCGAAGCGGGAGGGTATCGTTCCCTTCTGCCTCACCGTCGACAAGCAGGGGCACGACTATCTAAAATTCATGATGGACGACTTCAACTATGAAGTGTTGCCCGATGTCAGCCTTCTCCCCCAGCGCCTATTGATGCTCTACAAACGGCTGACGACCTGAACGGGGCCCGTCTTCGCAGAAGGTGATCCGACTCGCCGGACTTTGAAGCGGCTATTAGTTCGGTGCTTGCCGATTCAGGTCGAACATAGCTAGGATCTCATCCGCCCATTCGCGGTCGACCTTTATGACATCGTCGGTCTCGTTTGCAACGGCGTAGCGATGTTCTCCGTCGGGTGTCGCGTCACCGATCACCATCGAGGTTCGGAAGACATTGGTCAAGCGCTCTCTGACCTGAACCTCGCGCCGAATATGCACGTATGGCGCGTTTCTATGCGTTCCGTAAGGTTCAAAATCTTCCGGTTGAGCAAGATTCAGCACTTCGGCACCCCTTATCTCCGGGTTGCCGAAGAGCGTCAGGAAGTCGTTCGTAATCTTTTCGTCTATCTGTTCAGTCCCTGTACACGGAGTATCGACAGCAGGAAGATCGCAGATTACCCAGTGCCCAGTTTCTTCATCGAATCCGTAACCCGACGTAACTTCATTGCCCTCGAAGAGGAGGATTTCAGTAGCTTCAGTCGGGTCCATGGTGTATAGCCAATCGGGGTACGGCGGCTCATTTACGAGCCGTAGCATCACCTCGCCCCACGAAGCGTCGACTGTGTAGAGCTCTTTATAGTCTTGCTGGCGGGCGTAGTGCGCTCCTCCATCGGGGGTGAGGTCGCCCATCTCGAGAACTATCTCTCGGTTATCTCTCAGCAGGACTCGGATCGTCAGCTCTGGATCGTCGAAGCCATAGAGAGCGGGATCAGAGAACGATTTGGCAAGCTCTCTCTGGGTGCGTGGACCGCCCAGAAGCTGCGTGATGCCACCCCATCGGAAGAGAGAAGTTGGCACATCATCTTCGTCGTCGAAGAACCAACGGCGGAAGTCTTCACGATAGTGCCACGCCGTCGACCCTTCTTTAGTGGAGATGGAGATATGTCGCAGATCGTCGGGCGACAGAGTGAAGAAGAACGGCGGCTGTTCAGAGCGAGTCTCGACCCCGAGCTGTTTAATTGCGAGTGATGCTCCGATGGCGATCCAACACGCAGCGATGACGAGCAACAGAGATAGCCTGAGGCTCATGGTTCAGCGCCTTCTCCACCAAGCCCAGACGCCTGCCAGCGCCACGAGCGCGGGCATGAGGAGCCAGCCGCTCCAACGCACGAAATCGCGTTCGGAGTTTGTTAGAACCAGTTCCCTGAACGAGGTCTGCTTGGGTCTCAGAGTGATGAGTTCGAAGTCTTCGGCGAGCCAGTTGACCGCGTTAATGAAGAGATCGCCGTTCCTCGCTGATCCGAAGTACGCGTTGCTCGCGAAATCGGTATCGCCTATGAGCACCATGTTTGTATTCACGATTACTCCGTCTTCAAAGCGCGGGCTTCCGCTTATCTCCGAGACTGCCTCGACTGATACCGCTACCGGCAACGGGCCCGGCTCATCGACTTCTAGGTCGAATTCGATGTTTTCTTCATCGGTTTCAGCCCAGCTTCGCAGTGTGCTTATAGCCACAAGGTCTTGTCTGACGTACGGGATGCCGTCTTGAGTGATGGGTATCGTCTCCGGATCGATGCCGTAGCGGAAGTGAGAGCTTCCGGGCAGATATAGCACGTCGAAATCTTGAGTAAGCTGATGCTGCGGCAGCTGGCTGTTAGTGTTTTTGATCTGCAGGAACCTCGGATTAGGCGCAACGTAGCTCGCCGTGTCGACCACTATGCCTTCGCCCACTGCGACGCCGTAGCGGGAAAGGAATCCTTTGAAACTGTCGGGCGCGGCATCTGGTTCAAACATCATCAAGACGCTTCCGCCACTGCGAGCGTACTCCAGAAGCACGAACTCTTCACCCTCGGTCATGTCTTGCGAAGGCCCTGCAAATATCACGACCGCCGGGTACTGATTCGGGTCGCCGCCAGTCAGCAACCCTCCTAGCTCCTGCAACGTGCCATTGCCGATAGTGTAGTTGTCGCGTCTAAGTGCTTCAGCGGCGAGGCCGTAACCCTCTCCGCCCGTTGAGATGTCGGTTACGTCTCTGCCTGAGTGTCCGCTGATGAACATCACGTTTTTCTGCTTCAGCTGGTTGACTACCAATAGGCCGGTGATGATGTCTTGCTCGCTGAATACGTCAGGCCCGGCGTTCGGATTCAGGCCGGGGATCACCTCGGTTCGACGGCTCTCGACCGCCTCGATGGCTAGGGAAGGGAACTGCGTGATGTTGAACTCCGTAGCGATATTCGGCTCTAATTCAGGATCGACCAAGCGGAATGAGAGATCATGTGCGGTAGATCTACGTCGGAATTCGCTTAAAAGATCCTCAGTCTTGCGCCAAGCCGCCTGCCGTTGCGGGGTGTTCCGACGGAAAAAAGCGGTGATTCGCACCGGTTCCCGAAGATTCTTCAACGTGTTCAGGGTTGCATCGGAAACGATGAACTGCTTAGTAGTAGTGGTGTCGACTCGCAGCCACCCTGCCGGATCAGGCCGCTCTGTCGCCCAGAAGAGGAGGTAGTTGACCACCACCGCGATCGCGATGGATGCCAACAAGATGATGGCGGTATTGATGCCGTATCGCCCGCGTCGGCCGAAGAGCGCGTATCTCACAGCCTCAAACGAGATGAGACCGTCGACGATCAGTATCGCCGCGCCGACATACATCAGTATGTAAGCCGATGTTGATAGATCTCGGAGGAATATCCAGATCAGCACGCCGATCACTAGAGTCAATGTCCCTGCGAGCGCGGCGGCTTGACGGATGGACTGCGTGCTGGCCTTCAAGCGTTGCAGGATGGGCGTGTCGTCGTCCAGCTCCTCCATAGTTGGACGAGTCTCTGGGAGTTCGAACGGTTGATCGGGGTTGCTGTTCATCGAGGCATCAATTGAAACGCGTGGCGCGTCGAGAATCAGATCAGCGCCATCTTCGAGTTTCTAGCGCGACGACTGTCAACAATAAGAAGATAGCAGTGATGGATAGATAGTAGGCGACATCCTGAAGAGATAGGATGCCACGTGCGAAATCGGCGAAGTGTCCGCTCTCCGCCACTCCGAAGCTGCCAAGATCGAATACTGAGAACGATGCGCCAAGCTGGAAGGCATCTAGTATCTGCCCTCCGATGCCCTGCACACGCTCCGAGACGAAGTCGATGATCGTGAGCCCGGTCAGTAGGCCGGCACCCACGACGAGCCCCACGATCTGATTGGGGCTGAGCGCGGAGGCGAACAGGCCGATCGCCAATGTGGCAGCGGCATACAAGACCAGACCAAGATACCCCGTCAATATAGGCCCGACGTCTGGGATGCCGTAGATGAAGAGAATCATCACGAAGTATAGAGAGAGTACAAGCATCACCAGCACTGTTATGAAGGCGGCTAGGAACTTCCCGATCACGATTTCATACTCGCGGACCGGCGAGGTTAGAAGCAGCTCTAAAGTGCCGATCTTCTGTTCCTCAGCCAAGAGGCGCATAGTGATGGCGGGCGACATGAAGATCATGAAGAAAATCGCGCCGGCGAGAAAACCGCGGATCGTCGCCTCGGAGAAGGCGTCGGAGACCGAGGCTACGAAGAAGAATCCAGTGATTGCGAGAAACGCTGCTGAAACCACGTATGCCATAGGAGATGCGAAGTAGGTCCGCAGCTCCTTGACGGCGATCGCCCAAATGAATCCCACGGTTCAGCCGATCTCCTCTTCCGTTGTCAGTTCCAGGAAGATCTCTTCAAGAGTGAGAGGCAACGGAGTGAGATTCACCAGCCCCCAGCCGCGCTCCATCACCTTGTTGGCGATGACCTCGGTGGCACGAGTGTTTGGCCGAGCATCTACTATCACCGGCGTCGTGCCGTCGCGCTGCGCGCGCGAAATGCTCTCCGCACGGTTATCGCGCCGGGCATCGACGACCATGGGAAGTTCACGCATTTCACCGATCACCTCGCGCGGCTCAGCACCCCTGACCGTCAACTCGATGCGCTCGGTGTGCTGCAATCTCTCGGAAAGGTTCTCGGGGTGATCGTCGGCGACGATCCTGCCGTCGTGGATCACGAGAACGCGCTTGCAGATCATGCTAACTTCTGGAAGGATGTGCGAACTCAGCAGAAGGGTGTGATCTTCGCCCAGCTCGCTGATGAGCTCGCGGGTTTCGACCACCTGAATGGGGTCGATGCCGATCGTCGGCTCATCCAAGATCAACACATCGGGTTCATGCAGAATGGCTTGAGCGATCCCGGTTCTCTGCCGATAGCCCTTGGAGAGTTTGCCGACCAGAGCGTTGCGGTAATCGCCCAGCTTGACTACGTCGATAACTACCGGCACTCGCTGCTCGATCCACTCCCGATTCATACCCCGCAGACGCCCCATGTAAGAGAGATACTCGGTTACGGTCATGTCGAGATAGAGCGGGACGGTCTCAGGTAGATATCCGATGTGTCTTCGGACATCTAGAGAGTGCGACACAACATCGTATCCGGCAACGACGGCTTGCCCCCGAGTGGGGGGAGTGAAGCCGGTCAAGACTCGCATTGTGGTGGTCTTGCCGGCGCCGTTTGGGCCCAAGAAGCCCACGATCTCGCCTTTGAGCACCTCGAATGAAACATCGATCACGGCCGGGTAAGGCCCGTAATACTTTGACATATGCTCAAGTTTGATCATCGTCAGGTTTGTCCGACTCTGCTCTGGTTACTTCACCCGCTAATTTTGATACGCAAGTCGGCACGAGCGGGTTTCGTAGCCAATCAACCAATAGAGTGTAACAATTCGCACCGCGTTTCCGCGCATGTATCAGCCGCCTCCGGCGAAAAGGCATTGAGCGGCATGCGGTGGTTCAACTCAACCCTTAAGCCCTCGAGATGAAGAGATAGAATGTCGGCTAAATGAGTGAGAGAGCTTTGCAAGAATGAACTTTCTGGATCGAATCGAAGATGATGCCGAGAGGCTCGTCTATCTCGACCACGCGGCGACCACGCCCGTTCGTGAAGAGGTGCTGAACGAGATGCTCCCGTACTTCAGCGAAGCGTTCGGCAATCCATCGAGTCTCTACGCCTTGGCCAACGCCTCTCGGAATGGCATCGATGAGGCCCGTTGGAGAGTGTCTAGAGTATTGAACTGCCGCACGAGCGAGGTCGTGTTCACAGGCGGCGGCACAGAATCTGACAATCTGGCGATCAAGGGTGCGGTCGATGCGATGCCGCCTGATCGATACGAAATAATAGTCTCCGCGACCGAGCATCACGCAGTGATTCATGCGGCGGAACAGCTGGAGCACTATGGACATCGAGTCCTGACGGTGCCGGTGGACAGTTATGGAGTGGTAGATCCTGACGAGTTAGCGGCCCTGCTCTCTGAACGAACTGCCATCGTCAGCGTCATGTACGCCAACAATGAAGTCGGCGCGGTCAATGATGTTCCCGAGATCGCCCGAAGAATCAGAGACCATAACGCCGGCAACGGTATACGCACGCTGTTCCACACCGATGCCGTCCAAGCTTCCGGAAAGCTCGCATTGGACGTAGCGACATTAGGCGTGGACATGCTCTCTCTATCGGCGCACAAGATCCACGGGCCGAAGGGCGTGGGCGTTCTCTACGTGAGGCGAGGCGTCAGCATCGAGCCGTTGATTGCAGGTGGAGGCCAGGAGAGGCAGCGGAGATCGGGAACTGAAAATGTGCCAGGCATCGTGGGAATGGGCGCGGCACTTGCTCTGGCGGAGGCGGAACGCTCGAGATTCTGTCAGGATACGCGCAGACTCCGAGATATGTTCCTCTCCAGCGTGGTTGAGCGGATTCCCCAAGTGGTCATCAATAACCGACCGGACCGGAGCCTGCCGCACATCGCTCATATCTCGATTCCCGGGCTGGAGGGCGAGCCGATGCTTTTGGGTCTGGACTTCAGAGGCGTCTGTGCATCTAGCGGCAGCGCCTGCAGCTCGGCTTCGGTCGAACCTTCACATGTGTTGATGGCGATGGGGATGGACACCGAAGCCGCAGTCGGCAGCCTGCGATTCTCATTCGGCAAGGATTCGACCGAAGCGGATGTCATCTACACTGTCGACGCGCTGGCTCAGGTGGTAGATCAGATGAGCAGCATGCCGTCGATGGCATCTTCCCACGCGTCGTGATTTCCTCTTTGCCGGAGAGCGGTGCCATCCAGAATCAGCGGTGGTCGTCAGATGTATATTGTTTTAATTGAATTGTGGAAATTTAGACTCGTGCTGATCACCGAATCGAGCTGAGCCAGCGAAGTGACACAAGAACAACATCCTGAAGAAGCGTCTGAGCGCTACACCGAGGGCGATGAGGCGCGCGATGCCTTCCCTGTGCAGGTCGCTTCCGCGCTCAGATACGCGGCAGATAACAAGTACGCGTACGGCCCCAAGCTGCGTGACACGGATCTAGACTGGGACGTGGAAGGCGTCGCCTCCATGGAAGACGATGTCTATCGCGTCTTTATCAGTTATAGACCTTCGAAATCGTTCTCTGGAGCTTCGGGATCCGAATACCTAGATATGGACGCGTCCGGAGTCGTTTTGGCAAGGCACCAGTTACGCCTTCCCAAACAAGACCTGCCGATCTTCCTCATCGGATTGACTGTCGTTTCGCTAATCGCCCTGGCGGTGGTCCAAGTGATCTTGTGGGCCAATCCATTCGAAGGCGGTCCCGACCCCTACGTGGCAGGCAGGATTCTGTGGCTGCGAGCCGAAAAACCTGAGGCGCAACCCTATGTAACTTACGATGCACCGAACACGGCCGGGATTGTAAACCGATGGGCGATCGCTCCGGAGGGCGATGGTACGGAGCTGGTGGTGATCCAAGCGACCCTTATCAACAACACTTCCGGAGCTGTGAACATGGTGGTAGACCGTGACGCGGCGGAGCTGCGGATTCGTGGCAGCATCAGCCTGAAGCCGATCAATATTCTCGATGCCTCTTACACAGTGGAAAGCGACGAGGATCGTTACTATTCTTCTGAATTCAGAGGCATGTGGGGCAGCGTGAAGTTGAACCAAGGAGAGCAGATCACGGGGCACTTGGTTTTCGAGGCGCCCGTCGGCAGCGATTTCAGCGAATTCCGCTGGCTCTCAGGCGACACTGCAGTAGTGCGATACTGAAGCGAATACGGGTTCACGGGTTCGCAGAGTGCTATAATCTGCAAATCGTTTTGTCAATTCGATTGCTTTGGCGTTCGAATTTCGAACTGAATAGCTGGCATGATGGTTTGTTTAGGCAATTAAAGGTTGAGTGTCACATACATAGCTGCTAGGCTCGGTATGTTCGTTCTTGTCGTTTGGTTGGCAACGACGGTTATCTTCTTTCTGCCGCGCATAGCCAGCGATCGAAATCCGGTACGTGAGCGGATGATCATGATGGCGGCGACCGGTAATCTCTCCACCGGGATGGAGAAGGTCGTTGCCGCGTACGAGCGAGATTACGGGCTGGATCAACCTCTTTATCTGCAATACTTCCGATACTTGAGCAGCGTCCTGCGTGGCGACCTGAACGTCTCTTTGGTCCGGCACCCTTCCACAGTGATGGACTTGATAATGGAACGGATGCCTTGGACACTCGGGCTGGTCGGAGTATCGATCGTGATCTCCTTCCTGTTGGGCTCGATTGCGGGCGCTCTTCTAGCTTGGCCTGGCTCTCCGCGATTTTTGAAGGGCATTCTTCCTGTGTTTCTAACGTTGTCGCCGATTCCCTACTTCATGCTGGCCTTCTTCCTGATACTGATCTTCGCGTTTACACTCGGCTGGTTGCCGATCGCCGGAGCGTCGAAAGTCGGCACCATATATGACGGATGGGATCTGGCTCGGGTTTGGGATATCGTGAAGCACTCTATCTTGCCCGCGTCGTCGATTGTCTTGTCTCAAGTCGGTTTCTGGGCTTTGGGAATGCGTGGCATGATGGTCACAACTTCTGGAGAGGACTACGTCACGCTGGCGCAGATGCGAGGTTTGAATCCCACCCGTATCTTCATGCAGTACGGGATGCGAAACGCGATGTTGCCCCAACTCACGTCGTTGGCGTTGGCACTGAGTCTGATAGTTTCCGGCGTGATCCTAGTCGAATACATTTTCCGCTATCCCGGCATGGGTTCTCTGCTTTTCGATGCCATATCTGGTTTCGACTATTTCGTCATTTACGGTGTGGTCCTCGTGCTGATACTGTTCGTCGCCACCGCGACGCTGATACTGGACTTGATCTATCCTCTGATTGACCCGCGTGTGCGCCGCCAAGCGTGACCGCGAGTTTTAAATTAGGCACCGGCTGACCAAATGCAGGAAGCTAACACAGAAACCACCGATACCGCCGCAGTTACAGATACGGCGGAAGATACGGCACCTGGCCCTCGATACGGCAATCTGTCCCAGATCGCGTACTACGTGGTCAACGAGCCTTACCTGACTGCTGGTCTGAT
Source organism: Dehalococcoidia bacterium (assembly GCA_965214735.1). GTDB lineage: Bacteria > Chloroflexota > Dehalococcoidia > Lucifugimonadales > Lucifugimonadaceae > Bin127. The sequence goes on from OZ243977.1 coordinate 845,436, forward strand.
CATGTTGTTCGCCCTGCTTGCGCTGTGGCTGATCGGCGGGCAGCTGGTGGATCCGAAGCTCGCCGATCCCATCTCTGGTCCGCAGCTCGCCCAACCTCAGGCGAAGTACTGGCTTGGCACCGACTTCAACGGCCGTCAAATTTTACCGTTGATGATCCACGGTGCGCCGCTTACGTTGCGAATCGGGCTTTACGCAGGCATATTCGGGCTTGGCATCGGCATCATCCTAGGCTTCCTCGCTGGCTACATGCGCGGATACGTCGACGCGGTCATTCGCGTCATCTCGGATGTATTCATCACCATCCCCAGCTTGGCGGTGTTGGTAGTCATAGCGTCGACTCTCAAGTCCGGCTCGGGGCTTTCAGTCAACGCGATGGGGCTCATTGTCGCTTTGCTCGCTTGGATGTGGCCTACGCGGGTCATCCGCTCGCAAGTGCTGAGCATGCGAGAACACAACTATGTCGAGGTGGCACGGCTGAACGGCATGGGCGATCTCGAAATCATCTTCCGCGAACTGATGCCGAATCTTCTGCCGTTCTTAGCTGCCAGCTTTGTCGGCGCAATGGCGAGCGGGATACTGGCTGCTGTGGGCCTCGAAGCCTTGGGATTGGGACCGCAGAGTGAGCCGACGCTCGGAATGACAGTCTACTGGTCGATCTACTATGGAGCATTGTTGAGCAACTGGTGGTGGTGGTACGTCCCGCCGATCTTGTTGCTCGCATGGATATTCGTGACGCTGTTCCTTATCGCCGCCGGCATTGACAAGTGGGCGAACCCGCGCTTGAGGCAGAGCCTGTAGTGCAGCAGCCTTTGCTTTCTATTCGCGACCTGCGGGTCTACTTCAACATTCGCGCTGGCACGGTGCGAGCGGTTGACGGTATCGACCTAGATATATCAGAGGGTGAGAAGCTCGGACTAGTCGGCGAATCGGGTTCTGGCAAGACTACGACGGCGCTGGCGGTGATGCGGATGATAAAGCCGCCCGGGGTGATCGCCAGCGGCAGCGTCGAGCTCAACGGACGAGACCTCGTGTCGCTTTCTGAGCCCGAGATGCGAGCGGTGCGCGGCTACGACATTGCGATGGTGCCGCAGGCGGCGATGAACGCGCTGAACCCGGTTCGCAGGATCGGGGATCAAATCGTCGACGGGCTGAATGACCACGGCGTGAATGAATCGCGCAATCGGATGCAAGAGCGATTGACGACCTTGATGGCACAGGTCGGTTTGAACGCCAACGTGCTGAGACTGTACCCACATGAGCTGAGCGGAGGCATGAAGCAGCGAGTCACTATTGCCATGGCTATCTCCCACAAGCCGAAGCTGATACTGGCCGACGAGCCGACCAGCGCCTTGGATGTTGTGGTGCAGAGACAGGTTATGGAGACGCTGGAAGATGTGATAACCGAGATCGATGCCGCAGTGATTCTGGTTGGCCACGACATGGGACTCATGGCGCAATTCGCTGACCGTATAGGCGTGATGTACGCCGGGAAGCTAGCCGAGATAGCGAGTGTTGAAGAGATATTCGCCAATCCCAAGCATCCGTACACTCGGCTCCTTATATCTAGCCTCCCGGATACAGCGGGAAAACGCATCTTGGAGGGAATACCCGGCCTGCCTCCCTCGTTACTCTCGGTCCCGCCCGGATGCCCGTTCATGCCGCGATGCCCGGAGGCGATGGAGGTGTGCGGAACAGAGATACCTCAGTTGATCGGCGAGTCCAATAAAGTAGCGTGTCACCTTCACGATAAAGCGATGGCGGCGTGAGGAATATTTTTACAGGGATGAAAGGGGCATGAAGGGGTCTACGTGACGATGACGGTTCAAGAATCTACCGTTCCAAGCCCGGCTCAGGATGCTGAACAGCCCTTGCTGGAGCTCCGCCGCGTAACTCAGGTCTTTACCTCGGGCCCCTTCTGGAATCGACAGGAGAACGTCGCTGTCAACGATGTGACGCTGCGTTTGGCAGAAGATCCCGCTTTGATCACGGCGGTTGCCGGAGAGAGCGGGAGCGGCAAGACGACGCTTGGGAGGATACTACTTGGCTTCCAGCCTCCCACTTCTGGCCAGGTGGTGTATCAGGGGCAAGATGTGTTCGAGATGGACAGGCGCCAGCGGCGCGAGTACCGGCGTCAGGTGCAGGCGATATTTCAGGATCCCTTCTCCGTGTACAACCCCTTCTACAAGGTGGACCATCTGTTCACGGTGGCGATCGACCGATATCGATTGGCTTCGTCGCGCGACGAAGCGTATCACTTGATCGAAGAGGCGATTTCAGGGGTTGGGCTGAGACCCGCGGAGACGCTGGGACGTTATCCGCATCAGCTTTCGGGCGGGCAGAGGCAGCGGGTTATGGTGGCGAGGTCTTTATTGCTGAAGCCGAAAGTGATAATCGCCGATGAGCCCGTTTCGATGGTGGACGCTTCGTTGCGTGCCACGATCTTGGAGACGCTTCGGACGCTGAATCACGAGCTTGGTATCGCGATCCTTTACATCACCCACGATCTCACCACTGCTTATCAGGTCGCTGACAACATCATGATCATGTACCTGGGGCACGTAGTAGAGGCAGGGGATGTGGAGCATGTGATCAATGATCCCAAGCATCCCTACACGCAGCTGCTTATGCAATCGATACCGATGCCGGACCCTAGTCGCAGATGGGCAGATATAAGAAGCCGAAGCGAGCCCCCCTTTAGAGGCATCGGGATCGAGCAGGGAATGTGTCCGTTCGTCAATCGATGCCCCGATGCGATTGATCGCTGCACTTCCGCGATGCCGGGCCACTACGCGACGGACGAGCATCGCTTCGCAAGATGTTTTCTCCATGATGAATCAGCAGTGTCGGAAACCGCAGATATAGCGAGTCACTTCGTGACGCGGTAAAAATACATCTATATGACGGTCAAACCACTTAAAATCGTGATATCTTCGCTTAATGCAAACTGATCTGATCAGATAATGGCATTTAGACATGAGGAATTCGGAGTTGAAAATGTATAGATTCAAACTGAAATTACCTGCCATCGCGCTTGGAGCACTCGTTGCTTCGCTTATCTTCGCTTTTGCGTGTGGCACCGAAACTATCATCCAGACTGTGGAAGTGCCGGGTGAAACCCGGGTCGAGAGAGTCGTTGAGACGGTCATCGTGGAGAAAGAGGTTGAGGTGGCCGGCGAGACGGTTGTCCAGACCGTGGTTGTCGAGCAGGAGAAAGTGGTTGAAGTTGAGAAGGAAGTCGTCAAAGAGATCGAGCGGGAGGTAGAAGTAGAGGTTGAAGTCACGCCTACGCCGGTACCTCTGGGATACCGCGACATCCCCCGCAACAGGACTTTGATAATGGCTGGCCTCGGTGGCGAGCACCCCGGCGCGTTCACCGACATCGAGAACTTCAACGCTCACTCCGGAGGGCTTTCCCGCAGCGGTCTCTATCAGGCAGGAAGTGAAGGACTGTTCTACTTCAACATGCTTACCGGCGAGCTGATCCCTTGGATGGCGACCAGCTTCGAGTACGACGATGGTTACACCGGTGTCACGGTGAAGATCAGGGACGGCGTGAAGTGGAGCGACGGCATGCCCTTCACCGCGGAGGATGTGGCATTCACGCTCAACATGGCGAACAACAACGACAAGACGGCTCGCCACGGAGTAGTCGCACAATGGACCAAGGAAGCCAAAGCGATTGACGATTTGACGGTCCATATTGACTTCAAAGAGCCGGCGCCGCGTTACGTGTGGGACCTCCTGATCTTCCGCGCTGACATCGGCGTTCCTTGGATCCCGAAGCACATCTTTGAGGATGTCGAAGACCCTTCGACGTTCACCCACTACGACCCTGCCAAGGGCTGGCCGGTCGTGACCGGTCCTTACAGACTGGTTCACACCGACGTCGAGAAGAAGATCTGGGACCGCCGCGACGACTGGTGGGCTGCCGAAATCGGTTTCCAGGAACTGCCGAGGGTAGAGCGTCTTATCTTCCTGCCAGGCATGAACGAGATCACGATGGCACAGCTGTTGATCACGAATGAGATCGACATGGCGTTCTCGCTGACGGTGCCGAACTACAAAGCCGTCGTGGCGCAGAATCCCAACATGACATCCCACTACTACGGTGAACCGCCATACGGTTATGAAGACTGGTGGCCAGTCGGTCTTGGTCTAAACACGAAGCGTCCGCCGTTCGACAACAAGAATGTGCGGTGGGCAATCTCGTACTCGATCAACCGCGAGGAAGTCATCGAGTTCGGCTTCGGCGGCGGGCAGATCGTGCAGCAGCTGCCATGGCCATACTACGCGCCGATGCAGAAGTACCACGACGAGGTCGCTGACCTGCTGGAGACTTACGATACAAGCGAGTACAACCCCGACAAATCAGCGGCTCTGATGGAAGGCGAAGGCTACACCAGAGACGGCGAGGGATTCTGGGTCAAGGACGGCGAGCGCGTGAAGATTCACATCGTCACGTTCCCGCAGCACCCATCAACTACGCCGGCCGCTCCCGTTGTCACGCAGAACCTGCGCCGCAACGGCTTCGACGCCAGCTTCTCGACCCCGACCGACTTCCTCGACCAGATCTTCCAAGGTCATGCCGACGGCTTCATCTGGGGCCACGGCAGCATGGTCGATCCCGAGCCTGTGCTCAAGGGATACCGCTGCGAACTGGTAACTGAAGGCGACATCGGATTCATCGCCTATCCCGGCTTCTACCGCTGGTGCAACGAAGAATTCGACTCCTACGTGGAGCAGATGAGCAAGCTGCCGGAAGATAGCCCGGGCGTGCTCCCGCTCTACCGCAAGGCGATGGAGATCTGGCTGCCCGAACTTCCAGACATTCCGTTGACTTCGACGATCATCACGTTGCCGATGAACACGACCTACTGGAAGGAAGAGTCGTGGCCGCACAACGACAACCAGTACATCCATGAAGGATTCTGGCACCGCACCGGCCTCCACATCTTCCTCAACCTGGAACCTGTGGAGTAGCGCGAGCGCATCCGCCAACTGCGAGAGATCGCATCAGTTTCGCCCCTCGGGATGCAAAGTCCCGAGGGGCGTTTCGGGTTTTTGCGACCAAGTGCGCCCCTTCCGATGACATGGGGGTCGGAGTCTAGAATCGGGACGTTTGAGAGGTGGAGGTTAATTGAGCAGGTGATCTCGACCGGCTACGATCCTGCTCCTCGAGTTGCCTAGATAGATGGACGAAGCTTCGCCTTATGTTTGGGCTATGGCATTCTTTCGCCGAATCTCGCAGCAAGAGGCCGGGCGTTAAGTGCACGGTCTAATCCAAAACTCGCTCAGGTGCTCCGTCCAGCCACACGTCGTAGAACATCGAACCGCCGTATTCTGGAAACACTAGGCCATTGACCCAAGGCTGCACATGTCCTTCGCCGGAACCTACAAGAGCTATCGGCAGAACTAGGGCTGCCTCCAAAACACGTTGCTCTAGAAGGTGCCACAGCTCACTACGCTTGGCCTGATCCTGTTCGGACGCTGCGGACTTAGCCAAGCGTTGCAGCTTCGCCACGATCTCCGATGTGTCGCCCCCCGGAATCTTACTCAGGATCGGCTGAATCTGTGCTGACGGGTCGGGATAAGCAGGGGTGTGGTAGAACGTCAACATCTCCAACGTTCCACTTGATGCCATTTCTTGGATCTGATGTCTGGATTCGTGGTGTGTCGCAACCTCGACGTCGAGGAGCCTGTTCCACTGATCAAATACCGTCTCGACCAACAGTCCGGCGGATGCCACAAAGGTCGAGTAATAACTCAGGCGAATGTTGTGGTTATCGGGACATTCACATTTTTGCGCTTCTTCTGAAGCAACGCCTGGATCGAGAGGCACGCGCATTGTGAAAAAACGCTGTTCCACGCTATAAGGGTTTGTGGAGGAGATGTATTGGGGAGAAGCGGACATCAATGATCTTCGAAAATGGATATTGTCGAACGGCGGAATCGTTGGATTGAACAGCAGGTATTCGGCATTCAGCTGTCTTATGGTGTCGATTTGGACGGCCGTGATGCCCAGATCGTTCGGATTCGTGTCCCATAAATCGTGATAGTCGATTTCACCGGCGACAAAAAGATTGTCGCCTTGCCCGAGTCCGTCTACACTTGTTCCATACACGTTCGTATTGAAGATCACTCCCTCGATATGTGCGTTTCGGGACCAGTAGTGTTCGTTGCGCTTCAATTGACACTTTTCAGATCTCGGATCGTACTTCGACACCCTAAACGGACCCGCCCCGACGGGAAGGCCGGATCGCCAGAACGGTTCCTCGCCTGCTGCGAATGTGCCTGAGTTAGTCCATGAGAGGTTCCAATCATTCACGTTCCCTTGTTTCAGGACGGACGCGACATGATGGGCGACAAGCATCGGTAAGTGTGGCGTAGGATGTCGCAGGGTCACTCTCAGCGTGCGATCGTCTATCACTTCGACGCCAGACAAATCCAAAGTATCTCCGTTACGGACGTCGTCGTATCCTTTGACCGGCTCGAACACATGTTCAGCGTTGCTGCCCGAGACTGCCAGACTGATTGCCCGTTCCCAACTCCATTTGAAGTCTGACGCCGAAACGGGGCTTCCGTCGCTGAAACGTAGATCTGGCCGCAGTGTGAACTCATAGACGGTTCCTTGTTCTCGGACGGCGTATCTTTCAGCCAGCTCCAACTCTGAGCGGTTGTCTCGATCCTTCCCGATGCGCGTCAGCCCGGCGTGGATTTCGCCGACCATTGGGCCGTCCAGCAAGACCGGGTCTATTGCGGGGTCCGGAATGCCGCACGAGGGCGCGGGGAACACAAGCACTCCTCCGGATCTAGCGTCGGCGGGGTAGGAGGAGTCTTCATTGGGACTCTCGGACACGACTTCGATCTCGGTATCTGTCGCCGGAGCAGCTCCATCGCTTTCTGGCGCTGAGTCCGCGCAAGCGACCGCTATAAGAGAAGTCATGGAAGAGAATACGAGAAAAAGCGTTCGAATTGGGGTGACGAATCTCGTGTAGGAGACTCGCTGCAACAACGATAGTCGATGATTTTTGCTAAGTTCAGTTATCTGATTCGGATTCATATTCGTGATTACGCTCCGATGTGCCTTCGTAACTCAAGAGATAAGAAATCTGTGATTACTACGGCTGATCTTTCAGGTCTGTGGACTCGTGCCGCCTTTTCCGACGAATAGGGGCGTGGGAGTCTAGGATCGGGTAGGTAGCGAGGCAGCGGATGTCAATTGAGCAGGGATCGCGACGACCATCACAGATCCTGTTACCCGTGTTGGCGGGATGGACGTAGCCGCGCAGTATGTCTGAGCTATGGGGCTTTTTTCTTTGGTCCTATCTCGCAACAAGACCCTGGTGTTGAGTGCATGATCTAATCCAAGACGCGTTCAGGTGCTCCGTCAAGCCACACGTCGTAGAACATCGAACCATCAAACTCCGGCATGTTCAATCCGTTGACCCATTCTTGTACTAAACCACTCCCGGACCATAACTGCGCGATTGGCAATACGAGTGCCGCATCTAGCAGGAGATCCTCCAGATGGCGCCACTTCTCTATGCGCTTGGCCTGATCCAGTTCGGAGACAGCAGATTCCGCTTTGCGTCGCAACTCCTCAACTATCTCCGATTCATAACCGCCCGGTATGGCATCGAGCAATGGAAGTGCGACGGCAGATGGGTCAGGGTAGGAGGGACGAATGACCAACGATACCATTGGTACCGTGCCTTGAGCAACCATGCGTTGTATGGCGAGTCGGGATGTGTGTCGAGATTGGACACTGATACCTAGTTGTTTGTCCCATTCAGGGAAAATCGCAGAAGCCAACAAAGAACGTGAAGAAACGAGGTCAGTTGGGTAGCTCAATACTTCATCGTACTTTCTGCGCATTGGCATTCCTGAGCCTCATTCTGCGCCATATCCGTATCGAAAGGAATACGATAGACGTTGAATGTTTCTGGTGGTGCGTCGCCCCTCTCCAAGGCGTAGAAATCGGGTGATGCGGCGATTATCGATCGGCGGAAATGAACATTGTCCAACGGTGGAAGGCTAGGGTTCAAGAGAAGATACTCGACACCGAAGTTTTGGGGGGCATCAAGCTCCAATGCGCCGATAGGCAGTTCACTGCGTTGAATGGAATCTATATAGTCGATTTCACCGGCAACAAAGAGATCATCGCCACTCCCAATCTCGTCGACCGCACTTCCGTAAACCTCTGTATCGAAGATCACTCCGTCGATGTACGCGTCTCGCGACCAGTAGTGCTCGTTGCGTCTCAATTGACACTCTTCTGATCTAGGGTCGTACTTAGATACTCTGAACGGGCCGGCACTTACAGGAAGACCGGAACTCGAAAAAGGTTCGTCGCCCATAGCGAATGTGCCTGAGTTAGGCCACGAGACGTTCCAATTCTCCACATTTTCTCGACTTAGAACAGACGCTACATGATGCGAGACAAGTATAGGGAAGTGAGGAGTCGAACGTTGCAGCGTCACCCTCAGCGTACGGTCATCTATCACTTTAACGCCAACCAAATCCGACGTATCACCCTGGCGAATGGCATCGAAACCATTGATCGGTCCAAATACCCGTTCGGCATCGCTACCCGAGACTGCCAGACCGATCGCTCGCTCCCAGCTCCACTTAAAGTCTGATGCGGAAATAGTGCTTCCATCGCTGAATCGCAAGTCCGGTCGTAACGTGAACTCGTAGACGGTGCCTTGTTCTCGGACTACGGATTTCTCAGCCAGTTCAAGATCCACTCGGTTGCTTGGATCGCTTCCGATACGGGTTAGACCTGCGTGCACTTCATCTACCATCGGACCGTCCAACAGAACAGAATCTATCGCCGGATCTGGGATTCCGCAGGACGGCGCGGGAAAGACAAGCACTCCTCCGGATCGTGGGTCCGCGTCGTTCGAAGATGCACGTGCATCCTCCTCACCCGCGACTTCTATCTCGGTACGCGACACCGGCGTGACTTCTGTGTTTTTTGGCTCGGAGTCTCCACAAGCAAACACCAACGGCAAGGCTCCGGTAAAGAGCACCAAAGTGGCAATACTCATCCGTTTGAGGAATAGCGCAATCGGAGCACCTTGACACGACGAATTATGACGATCATTACCTAGTTTATTCACGAGAGTCGCTTCAATGGTATTGTTATCGCCCCTCTGTCTCATATTGAAAATAAGCCGAGGAAGATCGATCAATTCCGAGAGATCGCATCAGTTTCGCCCCTCAGGGCGTTTCGCTGTTTCAGGCTTTTGGCGTTCTTTCGACGGATTAAGTCGGCGGAGTCTAGAATCTAATGCATCTTTTGATGGCAACCGCATCTCGACAATCGAATCCCGCCTCCTCGACCGCAGCCACACGGCGCGGCACCAAGAAGCGCCTCTCCCCCGGCAGGAGGCAGTATCTCCAGTTCAAGGCGAAGCATTCCGACTCCCTGCTGCTGTTCAGGATGGGCGACTTCTACGAGTGCTTCGATGAAGATGCCCGAACACTGTCGCGCATCCTTGATGTGGCGCTGACCGCAAGGGATGTCGGTGGAGGAGAGAAAGTTCCATTGGCGGGAATTCCGTACCACGCCCTCGACAACTACCTAGGACGTCTAGTCGGTGCCGGCTTGAAGGTGGCGATCGCCGAACAGATCGGCAACAAACCCGGGATCAGCGGCGTCGTAGATCGAACGGTAGTGCGGGTCGTGACCCCGGGAACGGTTCTCGATGCATCGCTGCTGGAACAGGATAAGCACAACTATCTGGCCGCATGCGTGATTTCGTCTGATCTGGCTGGGTTAGCATGGCTCGACGCATCCACCGGCGAGTTCGCGGTCATGGAAATCCACAGATCGAAGTTGATCGACGAGTTGGAGCGTCTTGAGCCAGTCGAGATACTGGCCGATGAGCAGTGTGCAAGAGTGCTCAAAGCCGCGTCAGCGGCTGCCAAGGCAGGGTCGGAATTGGAGAACTGGGTGATTCGGGACGTTGGCGACGATGACTTAGACGTTGATCTAGCGACCTACGTTCTTCTAAAGCACTTCGGCGTATCCAGCCTTGAACCGTTTGATCTCGAGGACAGCTCTTTGGCGGTTATCGCTGCGAGCACCGCGCTCGGATATCTTTCTGAGACACAGATGGGCAATCTGCCCTTCGTGACGACGTTAAGACGGCATCGCTCCGACTCGTATATGCACATCGGAGCCAGTTCGCTCAGAGATCTGGAGGTGCTGGAGCCGGCGGTTGCGGGCGGCCCGACCTTGCTATCGACATTGGACCGGACAAAGACTCCGATGGGTGCCCGATTGCTGCGAAGCTGGCTCTCGTCTCCGTTGCTGGATCTGATGGAACTGACCTCCCGACAGCTCGCGATTCAGAAGCTACATACGGACCAACACTTGCGGAGCGACCTTCGACGATGTCTTTCAAACGTCCCCGACATCCCGCGCGTGATCAACCGCGTGGCGTTGAGGTCCCGAGGTCCGAGAGACCTCGTCGCACTACTGCGCGGGTTGCGCCAGATACCCCGAATAAGAGAGTTGCTGGATGCACCAGACGATGAGGGTTCGATTTCAGAGACTTTCGATGGAATCGCAATGCACAGCGAGGTACGGCAACTGATCGAACGATCTATCGTGGATGACCCTCCGCAACGGGTAGGAGATGGCGATGTGATCAGGGAGGGCTTCGATGATGATCTCGACAAATTGAGGTCGGTCGCTCACGATGCCAGATCCGCTATCGCAGCCATTGAGGCGAGGTCCCGTGAGAGCTCGGGGATCAAGTCGCTCAAGGTCGGTTACAACCGAGTTTTCGGCTACTACATCGAGGTTTCGAGAGCTAACCTGCATCTTGTGCCGAAAGAGTTCGAACGTCGACAGACTCTGGTCAACGGCGAGCGTTTCGTCACGCCGGAGCTCAAGGAGCTCGAGAGCCGGATCCTCGGTGCTGCCGAACAGATAGAGGAGTTGGAACAGAGCATATTCAACCGCGTCTCGGATCAAGTTTCTACATATGCTCCGGCGATCATGGGCACGGCATCGGTTATCGCTAGGGTAGACGCATGTCTGTCGCTGGCGGACGTTGCAGCAGAAGAGGACTGGGTATTGCCGTTCGTGGACGAGGGCGACTCCATCGACATCGAGGACGGTAGACACCCGGTTGTGGAATCTGTTCTCGGACCTGGTCGCTTCGTGCCGAACAGCCTGCTTGTATCGAACTCGGAAGAGCAGCTGCTCATAATCACCGGACCGAACATGTCAGGCAAGTCGACGTATATTCGTCAGGCAGCGATTCTGACGATCATGGCGCAGGTAGGTAGTTTCATCCCCGCCACGAGTGCCCGCATCGGTGTCGTGGACCGTATATTTACACGCATCGGGGTGTCGGACGACATCGCGGGCGGCAGATCGACGTTCATGGTCGAGATGGTGGAGACGGCTTCGATGTTGAATCAGGCAACGCCCAAATCCCTTGCGATACTGGACGAGATCGGGCGAGGAACCAGTACTTACGACGGATTGGCGATCGCACGATCGATTGCGGAGTTCATACATAACAGCCCTACGCTCGGATGCAAGGCACTGTTCGCCACTCACTTCCACGAGATGACGGCGCTGGGAGAATCGTTGCCGAGAGCTTCGAATCTGCGGGTGGCAGTTGCGGAGGAAGGCGATGAGATCGCATTTCTCTACCGAATAGTTCCCGGCGGTGCTGATCGTTCGTACGGCGTACACGTGGCTCGGTTGGCGGGTCTGCCGGCACCCGTAGTCGAGCGTGCTTGGGCGTTGTTGGAGGAGCTAGAATCTTCGGGGAGCAGCAACGGCTCCCGCATCTCTGAATCCTCGCAGCAAAACATGCAGCTCAACCTTTTTTCCGCAGCCGGGCCTAGCGAGACGTTGCAGCGCATCGCCGACTTAGATGCTGATAATGTGAGTCCGATCGAGGCGCTCAACATTCTCTACGAGCTGCGCGAAGCGGCGAGGAGGGAACTTGCGTAGCGAGGGCGATGAGTTGAGTTAAAGACATCCTAGCCGTCTAACTACAGAGCTTTGAACCCGCGTCAGGAAGCATCGGCAACCGCTTCGTTTCTGACTCCGGAAGTGCTATCGGACACCCTGCCTAGGATGAGGTCAACCCCCTTCATGCAGTGGCTCAATCCATGGCTAGCGTCATCGAACTTACGAATGCTCACCACTTCGCTTCCATCTATGGTCATCTGCAAGTCGCCCTCGATGAAGACCGTCAATGTCCCAAACCTCGCAAGCTGCGCTCTATCACTCGGTCGTAAAGGTCGGTGTATGCTTCTGCGATCGTGTTTGGATGCAAATCAAGATAGTTGAATGCCGTGTTGCAGACGATTTCGTCTTCTTCTGCTCGATAAAGCGAGTGGAACGCCACTTTGTCATCGTCAGATCTCCGGGTCTCAAGTTCCTCAAGTATGGCGTAGTCATGAGTAGCGAAGAAAATCTGCACACCAAGGCGCTGTAGCTCCAGCAGCACATCTATAACCATCCCGAACAGCTTCGGATTCAGGTTCGTCTCAGGTTCATCCCAGAACAGGACAGAGCCGTTTTGTAGAGTGCCGTTCTGAATGAGGAGCCACAGCAGTGCCAGCTTGCGCATCCCCTCGGCGAGAAGAGGAAATTCAAGATTGCCTTGCTTGCTATTCAAGATAAACTCTTCGTTTCTGACGGTGCCCCTTCCCTCAATGGCATACTGCAGATCGGCAAGCAATCTCCTACGTGTTTCATCCATGGGGCCACGTAGCACTGGAAGATAGGCACGTTCTAGGATGTCTCGGTAAACTTCCTCGAAGTGAACTTCGCGGCTCGCGTAAAGCGAAAGAAATCCTGGCGCGTTAGACAGCATCTCCTTAACAGGGATGTAAACGCTTCTCATTGATTTGTCTGCCCAAGACTTAGTGCCCACTACTTCAGCCTCAGGAGAAGATGCCACTCGCACTTGAGTTGAGAACGAGGCCTTTAATCGTCTATCGCCGCGAAACACTTCTACCGTGGCACGTCGTCGTCTCACTTTTCTATGCACCAGCCGCCCCGGGGCACGGCTCGATGGAAGAAAGACCTGTACCAGCTTCTCCAAAAAGGAGTCGCCTGTTCTAGCTACATCGCACGCGGCGTAGCACACCTTCATGAGATGTGTCTTCCCAGTGCCGTTCGCGCCTACTAATACGTTGATGCCCGGCGAGAATTTAAGCACCAAGTCAGCGAACGCGGTGAAGCGTTCCAGCTTCACTTCCTTCAGATGCATATCAGATTGCCAGGCTCGGTCTTTCTTTACTCGCACTAGATCATCAAAATCCTAGCATCGAGTGCCTTAATATCAGCGGCATGGAGAGCAGTTCAGCCTTCGCTTCTCCCGCTTTGTCGTTATGTGTTCGGAGAATCGAGAGTAGGCGCAAGATGCCTAAAATCGCGTATATCATCCATCCATGCTGATTTCTCGATCCTAGGGTCGCTGTAGCGGAACTCAACCAATCCCGGAAATCACGCTTCACATATTTCACTGCAAGGTATCATCGTGATACCGAGTTCTCCATACAAAGAGGCGGATAGACATGAAGATCGAAGAGATCAAGGTAACGACGTTCACCTATACGTCTCATACTGTGCAGGACACCGACGGGCACACGCATCCGGGCGACCCGCACGAGGCGCAAACCGCGCTACTCACCATCACAACCGAGGACGGTGCCAGCGGATACAGCTTCGGGTCCCCCGACGCGCTCCGACCAGCCATCATGGACAATTTCATCCGCAAAGTCCTGATGGGGCAGGACGCCGTCGACCGCGAACGGCTCTGGCAGGCGATGGCTCGCTGGCAGCGCGGCAGTGGCGGATCGTTCAACGACCGATCTCTCGGCATCGCCGAACTCGCCCTGTGGGACTGGTTCGGGCGCAAGCTCGAAATGCCCGTGTGGAAGATCCTCGGCGGGATGCGGGACAAAGTGCCAGCCTATGGCTCTACAATGTGCGGCGACGAGATGGAGAACGGACTCGCCACACCGGAGGATTACGGACGCTTCGCCGAGTGGCTGGTCAAGCGCGGCTATACCGCCATCAAGCTCCACACGTGGATGCCTCCCGTCTCGTGGGCGCCTTCAGTCAAGATGGATATCAAAGCCTGTGCCGCGGTGCGTGAAGCCGCCGGTCCCGACATCGATCTCATGCTCGATGCCAACCACTGGTACAGCCGAACTGAGGCATACGAACTTGGAAGAGGCATCCAAGACCTCGGCTACTACTGGTACGAAGAGATGATGGACGAGCACTCGATGTCTTCATACGTCTGGCTCGCCGACAACCTCGACATCCCCATCCTCGGACCCGAGTTCGTCGAAGGCAAGTTCCACTCCCGCGCCGAGTGGGCCATCCACGGCGCCGCCGATATCCTCCGCACCGGTGTCATGGACGTAGGGGGCATCGGTCCGTCCATGAAGATCTGCCACCTGGCCGAAGCCTTCAACATGGACTGCGAGATCCACGGCGGCGGCCCCGGCAACCTCGCTGTTCTCGGCGGATTCTTCAACGGGCGCTGGTACGAGCGCGGCTTGCTCCACCCCTTCGTAGACTACGACGCGCCGCCCGAGTATCTGAACTCGATAATCGATCCCATGGGCGACGACGGCATGATACACATGCCTACCAGCCCCGGCTTGGGAGAGGACATCAACTTCGAGTGGATAGCGGGGCACACAATTAGCGAGCATTGAGGGGCAGGGCGGAGGCACCCAGCTTCTTTATCCATTCCCGCGCAATACGCCCCGTACTCGATGCGGGGCGTGCCGTTTACAGGTGCCTCTCCCCGAGTCCACTCTTCTTCCGTCATTCCCGCGCAGGCGGGAATCTAGAGAAAGCAAGGCAGTCCATCAAGGACGCAATCCGTTGCCATTTTTGACACGGGCGATTCCTCATTCCGTGCTTGTTAACTGATAATCTACGACGATCTGCTGGGCGAAGTCTGTCCCAGCGGCATTGAACCAATCTCTCAGGAAAAGATTGACGACCTCGTCAAATTCGTCGCTAGCACCGACTGGATATCGGGGAAATGAAGAGTGATCGCCACATTCCAGATAGCTGCTGGAATCAAAAATGGGCTCGATTTCTCTGAATCGGCGCAAATTTACTCTTCTGCCAAAAATCTTTAACTGCGTTTCGAGACCATATGAAAGAGTAGGCATGCCGACATACCTTCGAACTCGTTCTATGTTACGAAGACTATTCGCCAACCAAGTAACTATCCAATCAGAAAAGAGCTTAGATACTTCACTTTGATTAGGTTCAGAAAAACCAAACCACGTCTCTAATCCACCATTCGACCAAAGAGTTATCTTCCACTGAAAACACTGAAAATTGCTATATTCTTCACTACGACCAATTTCTGTTCCTCGAATTACTGGCATGTGACTAGGTGATCCCCAGATATGCACTCCATGTATCAAAGTATTGTTATGGTCCTTATCATTTAAATGCAATGGAATATCTACAATCTGAGGTGTAACGTCTTGGTTTCCATGCACATGTCCAAGGTCTACATCATCCAGCGGAACGAAGCTCATACGAAAGCAATACCCTTCATTTTTCATCGTTGAAAATGCCTTCGCAAACTCTCCGAAACGGTCTTTGCGTCGTCCAAACTTCGCTTCGATTTCGCTGAATCGACTCGCTGAACGTAAGGTCATGTCTTGTATGTCTCTCATATCCATCGGCACCGATTCTGTGCCGCGCCTCATATAAGCTTGATTGTCCCGCTTGCTCATGTGTGGCGACCGAGTAGATCTTGGCACGTCGAAAACGATCACGCCAGAGCGGTCTTCATCGGTCTCCACACCTTTCACCTGCAATCTCAACATAGGCGGATCGATAGAGGTTCCGCAGATGCGCTCAAACCTATCAGCTTTGTCAACGCAATCAGAAACCGGCACAACTTCACTTGCTGTGGCATCCTTCTCAGCGATGCCCAAGAACAGCCTGCCGCCATATCCGTTGGCGAACGCCACGATCTCCTTGAGAATGCTCGCCTTATCGCGATTTGTGATCGGAAATTTCCCAGTTCTCGGTTCCGAGCTGCCGCTAGAAGAAAGCCCACGTTTGAACTCGACGTTCACGCCCTCCTGAATCTCGCTTGAAACCAGCTCGTCGATGTCGTTAGAGGTTAGCTCGTCAAGAGGTTTGGTCAGTGCTGGTATCGCCAATTGAATCTCCCTTCTCTTCGATCAGCCCAGCTGTAGATGTGACACATACTCATTCCTCGTGTCCCGCCGGAGCCGTCGACTTCCCTCCATGCACGCTGGGCTCCGAACACCACTTGAGGCGCAGCAGATCCAGCGGCTCCAGCACGCTTTCAGGCAGTTCCAGCAATTCCACCAGAACGCGCCGATCTAGCTCCTTCCTGCTGCAATCGCGCCAAGCCTCGTTTGCGGGTAGGAAAGTGCGTTCCTTCATATCTTCGAAGATCACCTCAGCCGTCTTGAGCTGATCATCCGACAGTTGAGTAACGTCCAGAGTGGGCATTGTGCGAATCGCGGTGATCGGAATACTGCCGCGTCCTGACTGCTGACGGCTGGAGTGCCACCAGTAGGAGACTAGCCCTAAAGTCGAGTTGCCCCACAGCGAATATGCGACTTCATGAGCGCGGCTTTCGAACTTCACGTTGGGCCAAGCCCTGCCACCGATGGATTGCATATCAGTAAATGCCACAGCCAGTGGCTGGGAATTGAACTGGAAGTCTCGATTGTGATGAGCGTGACTTCTCGTCTCCCAGATTTCGGCCGCCCGATCTTGGCACCCCTGTTTCACTCTGCCTTCACTGTCCGGTGCGACTACTAGCCGCACTTCCTTTTCTGCGTTGTGACTCCAGAGCATTGGATAGGTCGAAATGCTACTTGACTCGTCGATGAGATCGAACGCAGTCCGAGCACCTGAACCCACGATGTTCATGTCGTAGACACCTACTTGCGCTACATTTCCCACAGATCCTACTGGGATGGAATACTTCGATGCCAGTTGAGGTAGCCAAACCAGCCCTTGGGTCAGTTGATAAACAGACTGAACTACTGAAAAATCCGAAATCCCTACTGATGACCATGGCAAATTCAAACCTAGAGGTGCTTCAATTACTTCACCCAACCGTTCCCCACCGATCTGCAGCAGATTCCCTCCGAACGGACCGTCCTCCATGGATCTCAGTTGAGCATTACTGGTGATTCCCGAAATAATCCCTGCCAACGCCGCCGCCTCCATCTCGCTCTGTGGCCTACGATTCAATGAGACGAACAAACCACGCCCCGTAGCATCGGGTGACGACTGTCTACACACTATCAACGTTTCCGCCATCCCAGTATCCGCAGAGAATGATCGGTTGTACTGACCAGGAGCGGCAATAGTCAGTACGATCACATCACAATACTTGTCAGCTACTAATCGACGCACTTTCTGCCAGCTGGTACCCTGCAACGCCGTCATTGGGAGCACTAGCGCAATGGTGCCATCGTTCTTGACCATCCGATCTGCCAGCGCCACGAACCATGAGGCGATTCCTGCATATCCATGAGCGCACTTGCCTGCTCCGTATTTCTTCTTCAAAGCTGTCATTCGTGTTTGTGTTTCCAAGTCCGTGCCGAGACCACGAAATGGCTTGATATAGTCCGTTTCTCTCGCGTCTCCTTCCCAATCGGATCCCGCTCGTGTGAACGGCGGGTTCATAATCACCAAATCTTGACTGTCAGGCGGCATTTCTACATCGAGCTCAGCGCGTTCTTCGCCGGTACCGGTGACTGCTGTACCGCTGTGGAGCGGTATCAGTGGTCTGATCTCTCCGTTGGCACCGAGGAGATCGAGCGAACCGATCGAGACGCCGCCGTCGCTGGTTTTCCCATACTCCGCGACGATCGTGCGTGTGCGTTCGTAGCGTTGCCTAGGGTGAGAGGACGACAGCATAGACGCCGTGAGGTGCACCGCAGATGGCAAAACGTCGCACGCGGTGAGCGATTCCTTCATCATGTGGGCGTGCAGCTTGCCAGGATCACCGCCAGACAAGAGATGCAGCTGGTTGACTCTGCGGTAGGCGGCGTGTATCAAAGTGCCGGTGCCGCAAGCGTAGTCGGCGATTTTGAAGTTTCTCAACCGCTCCGGGTCGCCCCATCCTCCATCATCGGGTATCGCCAGATGTGCGAGCAGTGCCGCCGATTCGGGTCTCGTGTAAAACGTCGCCAAGAACTTGCGGTCCGCGATCAGCCGCTGGTAGATAGTGCCAGCAAGGTCGTGAGAATGCATCACACCCAAAGGATCTAGCTTAGCGACAGTGTCGAACATCACTCCCATAGCTTGGTTCTTATAGACCGTAGGATTGAACTTCGTCAGCACCTCCGAAGCGAGATGGAATATCGACCAGTAGTTGATCTTCAGGATCCTCTGCCACTCTCGATGCACAAAGAGTGGAATCGGTACGTCATTCCACCTCATTTCGTCGAGGCCTTTTATCCCTCGATAACCAGTCAGACTGTGATGAAACACCAGCGCGTTGATCAGAATCGCGCCGCCATCCGTAGTGTCTGATCGCTGTACTCTTGCTTGAGAATCTCAACCATCGCCGTCTTCACACGCCTGCCGCATAATCGCGGCAACTGCTCCGATACCACCCTCCAAGATCCTGATCGATCCTGATCGCCTCTTGAACCGCATCCTCCGGAACAGAGGCATGTCCCACGAATGCGGCGAGGTCTCGCAGGTTGCCTCGTATGAACCCCGCTTAGGAAACCTTGCGTATCGGTCAGGGGCGGTTCCCGTCAGCAACGCATACTCCAACTCTACGCCGTTGGACAGCATCTCATCAATCTCGTCGTGAGTGTTGCAGCGATGCAGATCGACTGAAGACCTGAGAGCCATCGCCGCGTTGATCCTGCCGCTGACACCGGTCACCTCAGAGTTCAGAATTTCGCCCAATCTCGATGCGGCATCCCGTTCCACGGTGAGCGCCGGATCGTACTCGTTTTCGATCGCCACCGGGCGGGCGGCCTGCGGAAACACGAGAATGTCTGGCTTTCTCTGACTGCCTTGGAACGCGCCCTGAGTCTCTCCCAGCACCGTCCAGCGCGTGTTGACTCGGTCCAACAGCGTGGCGATGCGGCCGTTGAGTTGTGGTTCCTCTGTAGTCATGGGTCGTGCCTGATGTTGCACATAGGCGAGATTGATTCCAGAGTAGCAGGCAACGCGCCGCTTCTGCGGTTAAAGATGGCGCAATGAAGGTGTTTCGCGCCCCAAGTGCCTTCTAGATTCTTTTGCGAAGCCTGTTCAGAGCCGTTCGACACGCTCACGATAGGCTTACCCAAGTGCTCAAAATGGCGCGGATCTTTAGAGAGTGTCTAAAAACGTGGCCGAGATATATCTTCCGTTCGTCCTGAGCTTGTCGAAGGGCGTGGCTTCCGTTCATGGTTCGACAAGCTCGCCGCGAACGGAAGATGAGACTCGCCGCGAACGGTTATTGCGGGCTTTTTAGACACCCTCTAAGGCGCGTGAACCGGTCGGGGCGTCGATCTTCGGGCGATCAGCCGCCCTCGGGCAGGAACCTCAGCACCGCCACTGTCAGCGTTAGGAGAATTGCCATTATCCCGCCCAGTTTGAGCACGATCTTCGAGTCCAGCGATTCCATCTTCAACTCAAGCGCGCCCATTTTCGACTCAAGCCCACCCATCCTTGCATCGAGCACCTGCACGTCAGCCTTGAGTTCAGAGCGAAGAGCATCCATCTCTGCTCTGAGAATAGCGATATCTGCCTTAGTGGCAAAATCCTTCGTATCCAATGTGGACGTTACCATGCCCGCGTCTTGTGAACCATCAGCCTTCTCCAGTACGCCTATCATAGCAAAGCTCGGCCAGTCCTCCCTGAAAAGATGTCCGGGATGTTCCACGACAACTCCTGTCCTTGTGCATCCACGACAACTCCGAACCTTCCCTCCCGCCTAATATAATGGCTACGGGCAGTGAATCCCAGTGAATCCTCGGCTGCCGCAGTTCATAGGAGAGCGTTCGATGACGTCGACAACATGGGTCTTTTTCCGCGGTGAACAGGTTCCGCTGGAAGAGGCGAAGGTAGGCGTTAGTACCCACGCGCTGCACTACGGCACCGCCGTGTTCGAAGGGATCCGCGGCAACTGGAATCCGCGCCAAGGCAAGGTCTTCATCTTCCGCATGCGCGAGCACTACGAACGCCTGTTGCGCGGCTGCAGCATCATGAAGATAGATCTTCCCTATTCGGCCGACGACATGTGCGAGATCACCGTCGATCTCATGGAACGAAACGGGTTCAATCAGGATGTCTACATTCGCCCGATCGCATACAAGAGCGAGGAGGCGGTGGCTAATCTTAAACTGCATACGCTTGCGAGCGACTTTTCGCTCATGATCCAGCCGTTCGGCGACTACATCGAAGCAGAAGGCGCGATCAAGTGCCAAACCTCCTCGTGGCGACGTCCAGACGATTCGATGATGCCGACCGGGGTGAAGATCACGGGCCTGTACACTACGAGCATCTTGGCCAAGACCGAGGCTGTGATGGGCGGATACGACGAGGCGATTCTTCTGAATCACGACGGCTCCGTTTCTGAAGGCAGCGGCGAGAACCTCTTCATGGTCAGCGACGGCACGATCCACACTCCGGCGGAGACGGCTAACGCGCTGCTGGGAATCACACGCGATTCGATTATTACCATCGCTGCTAACGAGTTGGGGATCGACGTTGTTCAGCGTCGGATAAACCGAAGCGAGCTGTACCTGGCAGACGAGGTATTCCTGACGGGCACAGCGGCGCACGTCACGCCAGTGGGTCGGATTGACAATCGAGACATCGGAAACGGCGAGACGGGTCCGCTGACCGCCAAGTTGCAGCAGATCTACTTCGACTGCGTCACGGGCAACAACGAGAAGTACATCGACTGGTGTATCGGTGTAGCTCCGGGCGGCGGTTGACCTCCCGCCGCTAGCGCGGCAGGTTTCATGAGTTACGACATCGATGCAGTGGCCGCGGTGATGGGTCGCGACTATCTTTTGTTCGCGTTTCTCGTCAATCTCGGCGTTCTGCAGATAGCGACAACCATTAGCGGCACCCGGGGTCTGTGGCTCATTCCATGGAGGCGGCCAGCTCTGTACCTCGGAGTTTCGCTCGTGGCGGTAGGTGTGATGGTCTTCGTGCTTTCGCCAATGTGGAACGAAGGACCGTGGGCGGCAGGATCGGTGGTCGACGGCACATCCGAAGGCAGAGAGTGGGGTAAGGCGACGCTTTCCGACATCACGAACGCTCGAAACTTGAACGACATCCATGGCGGATTGGATGGCAACGACTACGCGAGGCTGTTTCCGCTAAGCGCACTGCTGGCGTTCATCGTCTGCGCGACTGTCGGAGGCATCAGCATCGTCATCAAGCGACCGGAATCCAGTCGAAAGAAAGACATGGACGGCCTCGACGCGCTGGGGCATGACCATTACTTGGCGGCTCTAGCGGTTTCCTTTAGCGTCATGAAGCGAACAATGCGTAAGGACATCGACAGCTTTATGTCCGAAGCGCCTCGCTGGAGCGTTCCGAAGTGGATAGAGAGGAGGTGGAGAGGTGAACGTGTATGACAAGGAGCTGATGCTATGGATCAACGGCTTGGCAGAAGATGCGGGATTGTTGGGCGAGATCGTGAGGATAATCGCATCTGATTATCTGGTGATGCTACTGTTATCGGCGACTCTGTTCGGATTGTGGTTTGCGGGCCGAGATCGGGTCGAACGTGCGATTTTTCAGCGATCTGCATTGGTGGCGGCCGCAGCGATCGGCATCTCGAACATCATCGTGATGTTGCTGAACTTTGTGTGGGATCGCCCTCGTCCGTATATGGAGTTGGGCGACTCGCTGAATCTGTTGTTCTACAGGTCGACCGATCCGTCATTTCCCTCCAACCCCGTGGCAGTCGCATTTGCGGCTGCCAGCGCGGGATTCATCGCCAACCGCAATCTAGGCTATGCGATGATCACCGGCGCGTCGCTATACGCCTTTTCGCGCGTCTATGTCGGTGCTTCATTCCCGAGCGATGTGATCGCGGCGGCGGTAGTAGGAGCAGGCGCGACCCAGATCTCTCAGTTTTTGTTCAATCTCGGAAAACCTATATCCGAGTTGTTCATCAGATTCGTTCGTGGTTTAGGCGCCGCTTGAATTCGGCGGTCAGGTCCGGGCAAGAGGACTGATTAGGCGTCTGAATATGGAACGGTCGCTCTGTTCCATGGTCAGGACACGCGGCGATATACCCGACAAGACTCGGTTGGGATTGGCCTCGAAAAGCAGGGATGCCCCTCGATTTCCCACTATGTCGCGCACGGCATCGTAAGCTTCTGAGAGCGAGGGGACCAAAGTGCCGCTGGGTTTACGCATTTCAGATGCCACGACATGAGCGATGCCTCTGGCGATGAACTGTTCAGCCGCATTTCTGGCATCGGTACCGTAGTTGCCCAAGATGCTCCCAGCACTGATCTGCACGAAGCCAAAGACGCCGATCATGTCTCTCAGACGTTTCCAGTCACGTTGCAGAACGACGTTGCGCTCCGGATGGGCCAGAATCGGCTGCAGACGCCATACGCGCAGCTGATCGATGACCGATTCTGTGTAGTCGGGGAGGTAGTTGAAGGGCAGGCGGATCAAAAGAAAACGAGTCTCCTCGATGGGAAGTGCCTCTCCGACATCGTAGAGGTTAGCCAAGTCTCGCGATAGGTGGTTCTCCATCCCGAGGCGCAGTCGCACACGCAGGTCCGAGCGTGATTCATTTGCACGGACCGCTCTGCGCAGCAAATCCATCTGCCTGCCGAGTTGGTCGATCCCCAAGTATTCATGGACATCCCGCTGATCGGGCGTGATAGCGATTCCGGCGATTCCGGATCGCGCGGATTCGAGCACCATCTGCACGCTCTCCTCCATGGTGGCGGGACCGCCGTCGATACCCGGCAGCAAGTGGCAATTTATGTCGTACATCGGCATTTCGCTTCAACCCCTTGCTGAGATGCGTCGGAAAGCCTCGCCGTAACTGAATGGATATCCTTCGGCGACGCTGCTGGCACGGTCTCGAATCCTGCGGTCCGAATCTGTTCCCAAGGATAAGCCGGGGACTTGGCTGGCGTGACGGCTCAAAGCCTCGATCCGCTTGTCGATACTCTCAGTGATGTCGACTATCGCGTTCGGACGATCGGAGTGCCAGAACAGCACATCCTTCACTTTGAATGGCTCGAGCCCGTGCTCGATGTGTTCTGGGAAATGCAGATGGTCTCTGGCATAGGGATAGACAGCATCTTGAACCGTGAGCCCCGTCATGCGATGGTCGCGGTGGTTGAAGCCGTTAATGCGGAATGGGTCGTGAGTGAAGACCGCTTCGGGCCGAAAGGTGCGTATCGCCCTGACAATCTCTTCAAGGAACTCTCGGTCCGACTCCAGCATGCCGTCCGGATGGTCGAGGAGGACGAGGTTCTTCACTCCGATGACATCTGCCGCTTCCTGTTGCTCCGCCCGGCGTATCTGAGAGATGCGCTCCGATGTCATTTCAGTGTCGTTGCTGCCGCTGCTGCCGGTGGTGCAGATCACGTAGGTGATCTCGCAGCCGTTGGCCGCCCAAAGAGACGAAACCCCGCCGGCGCCGATCTCCGCATCGTCTGGATGGGCGCAAACCACCATCGCCCGGTCTGGAATCTCTTCGAGAACTCGAAGCTCTGAGGTAGTCGTCGCGTCGCCTCCGATTGGATGAGTGAATCTCTGTCGCGCCGTGTTTCACAATTGATTGATGAAGCTCGGTCGCATTTTTCCAACTACTCAATGATATTCGCAAGAACATGCCATTCTCAGAGCGAATTAGACTCGTCTAAAGAGTGAAGCGTCTGAAGCCCTGAAGTCCTCTGGAGAAACTATGAAGAACCGAAATGTGGGAGAGGCGTGAGCTTAGCCGATCGAGACCCCGAGGTTGCGGCTGCAATCCGCTCTGAAGAGATCCGGCTGCGACGAGAGCTCATACTCATCGCTTCGGAGAACTACGCCAGCCGCGCCGTTCTGGAAGCGACCGGCTCGGTTTTGACGAACAAATACGCCGAGGGATATCCGGGGCGTCGGTACTATGCCGGCACTGAAAACGTGGATGCCGTAGAGTCTCTCGCCATCGAGCGGGCCAAACAGCTCTTCGACGGTGCAGCACACGCCAATGTTCAGCCCCACAGCGGATCGCAGGCGAATATGGCCGCGTATTTCGCGGTGCTCGAGCCGGGCGACAAGGTTATGGGAATGTCACTCGATCATGGCGGGCATCTCACCCATGGCTCCCCGGTCAACTTTTCGGGCCGCCTCTATGAATTCATCCACTACGGGGTCGATGAGGCGAACGAAACGATCGACTACGACGCTGTGGAGCGCATCGCCAACGCCACCATGCCGAAGCTGATAGTTTCCGGCTACACAGCGTATCCGAGAAAGATAGACTTTGCGCGCTTCAAGGCTATCGCCGACCAAGTAGGTGCTTTGCATCTCGTCGACATGTCCCACATCGCAGGTCTGATCGCGGGCGGTGCCCACGAATCTCCGGTACCTCACGCCGATATCATCACATCCACAACTCATAAGACTTTGCGAGGCCCGAGAGGCGCAATCGCCCTCTCAACTTCCAAGTTAGCAAGAAGGATCGACTCGGCGGTGTTTCCTCGAATGCAGGGCGGTCCTATGGGGCATGCAATAGCGGCGAAGGCGGCGGCGTTCAAGGAAGCGATGCAGCCAGAGTTCTCCGACTACGCATCGAGAGTCGTCCGCAATTGCCGAGAGTTGGCGAACGTGCTCGAAGCCGGAGGCTTGAGGATCGTGTCGGGAGGCACAGACAACCATCTGATGCTGGTTGATCTCAGGTCGACCAAGATGAACGGCTCGGAGGCAGAAGACTCGCTGAGGCAAGTCGGGATTGTGGTGAATAAGAACCAAGTTCCGTTCGATCCGTTGCCGCCAAGGGTGACGAGCGGTTTGCGGCTGGGTGTGGCAGCATTGACCTCGCGAGGGATGTCGGAGAAGGACATGCACACCGTTGGAGAGCTCGTCTTGGAAGGGCTCTCAGCTGACGATGACACATCCCTAAACAGCGACCTTGCGAGCCGAGTGTCCAGATTCGCGGAAGGATTCCCAGTTCCGGGGCTAGATGACTGATTGAAAGGCATCAGGGCAGTGGCGGACTGACTCAGAGGCTCGGTTTGTATAATCGGATTTTGTTTCACGAATGTTTGGGCCGTCGTTTCATGCGGCATTTTTGAAAAGAATCGATCGAGGAACTCGTGCGAGATTACGAAATGGTGTGGATACTGGGCGGCGGAGCCGCGGCTGAAAAAGGCGAGGAATCGGCGGAGAAGGTGCGCTCTCTAATATCGTCTCTCGGTGGAGAGGTAGAGGAGGTGAAGCCATGGGGCGCGAGAACGCTGGCGTATCCGATAGAGAAGAACACTGAAGGGTTCTACTTGGAGACTTCGTTCAAGATCGATCCGAGCCGAACCATTGAGCTGCAACGGGCGGTCAACGCGGATCGCGACGTTATTCGTCATCTGATCGTGAAGAAGTAGCCGGTTTGAGGTATTCTCGCTAGCGAACGTGGGTTGCTGGAATGAAACTCCCCTGAATGCGAGAATGACTGGAGAAGCACTGAGATATGAGCCTCAACCAAATACTGCTTATAGGCAACGCCGGTCGTGATGCGGAGTTGAGATACACCCCGAGTGGAGCTCAAGTGGCGAGTTTCAGCATGGCGGTGAATCGAAACTACCAAGTGAACGGCGAATGGCGTGAGGAGACGGAATGGTTCAACGTGTCTGCTTGGGGCAGGCAGGCCGAGAATGTGGCACAGCGCGTCCGACGAGGCGCGAAGGTCTTCGTGGATGGCAGATTATCGACGAGACGGTACACAACCGAATCGGGCGAGACGAGAACAAGCTTGGATGTGAACGCGTACCGCGTGATCAATCTGAGCGGCCAGCAGGAGGAAGACGGCCAGAGCTACGGTTCTTACGGTGAAGGATCGGGCTTACAGCAGCAGCCCCCCGCTAGTCAATGGACAGGATCTGGCAGCTCAGGATCGACGGCCAACGAAGACGCTCCGGGAGATATCGAAGATCTGCCTTGGTGATCTTCGCCGATCCCAAATAGGTGAATACATCAGCATAATGAGGAAAAACCGATTAACCAGACGGTTATGTCGAGGCAAGAATGACAACATATCCTAGATCACGGCAAAATACGCAGTCTAGACGCGGAGGCGGACCGGGAGGTAGACGCCGCCGCGACAGTCTGGTAGGCGAAGACGGCACGATCGATTACAAAGACGCGCAGCTGATGCGCCGGTTGGTTAACGAGCGGGGCAAGCTGACTCCCGGCCGACGTCTCAGGATGTCATCGAAGATGCAGCGCCGCGCGTCGATCGCTGTTAAGCGGGCTCGCCATCTCGCGTTGATTCCGATGGCGCCGAATCACAACTACGTCACTGGTGCCGTTCAAGCGAAATCTAGAGAAAGCCAACCTGAAAATCCCGCCGAGGGTGATCGAACAGAGTCGTCACAGAATGCTCGCGCCGATGCAGCTGCGGCAGGCTCACGGTCCGCAGAATCGTCAAACTCATCTTCCAGTGTCAACGGTGGAGGCCCGAACAGGAGATGAAGTTTCCGTTTCCGAGCTATCTGCTACCGATTACAAGGGTGCGGTAAACTCGTCTCCATCCGGCACTACCGATCCGATATTAGAATTCGGTGACCGGGATATTGCGGAGCGACGATCCGCTTCTATTGGCTAAGGGTCGCCGAATTGGCAGAGCAGCAACAGCGTAGCACATTTTCCAGCGCACCGTTGACGGGTTACAGTGCCGGCAGACGAAGCATCACCAACCGGTCTGGTGTGTCGCGCTTTGAGATCATGCGCCGCCGAGATCGTGCAGCGCTCAGGAATCGGCCGTTCATAATCGCCGCGCTGGTTTCCGTTCTGGCGTTGATGGCGATCCCTGGATGGGCTTTTTACCAGACATATGTTGAGCCTCCGCAAGAAATAGCGGTCCAGGTAGCCGACACGATCTACACACGCGGCGATGTAGTCGAATACATTCGCTTCAGCCAGCGCCTCAGCGAGGATCTAGGCCTTCCTTTCGAGCTCGGATCATCAGCTTTCGAGATGATGCAGCAGCTTCAATCTAACGAGCTGGCTTATCATCTAGCTCCCCGCTACGGGGTCACAGTTGAACAGAGTGAGATCGATCAAAGAATCGAGGATCTTCTCGGCTTTGTATCTAGCCAGTCCGGCGATGTGGATGCCGGTGAACACCAAGTGAATGTGGATGAGGCGAAGCGCCAGTTCCTGAATCGCGTCGGCTTGTCGGAGGAAAGGTATAGGGACTTCATCCGGAAGACGATGTTCAAGGAGCGTCTGCGCACCGAAGTCGCTAGCAATCTCTCCCGTATCGTCCCTCATGCAGAGGTTTACCAGATAGTCCTTTTCGATAGAGATCAAGGCAAGATCAATCAGATCAACCGAGACTTGGCATCAGGACGGCCGGTGAGCGCTATCGTCGAAGACTTTTCAGAGGATCCCAACAAGCTCCGCGGGGGAGGTTACCTCGGGTGGCTGCCAGAAGGAGTCCGGACCGATCTTGATTCCCAGCTTTTCGGCAGAAAGCGCAACGAAGACGGGACACCAAGCGACCGAGTTCTGCCGCTACGCACTCTGAGCGGCGGTAGATACGATGAATCTACACAGACATGGACAGCGCATATAGTCTCTGACTTCACTGAGGCTCGAGAGGTTACGGATCAGCACTTCGAGGCGTTGTCAGACTTGGCTCTGGACAAATTCATCTTCGAGCACCGAGAAGATTTTTACACGAGCATCTCTCTGAACAGCGAGATCTACGACTGGGTGAACCGCCAGGTGCGTTCTGCGGCAATAGTGCCGACCGCGACGCCACAGTCGCAATTCACATCATTGGAAGATTTGGGGTCCGCAGGCGGCGGGGGACAGTAGGCGGTGGATTCAGGAAAGTCGAAGGCTCCTGTAGGTGTTGGGATGCTTGGGGCAGGTGTGGTGGGATCGAAGGTGGCTCAAGTTATCCTTGGTCGAGAACGTAGCACCGCCGCTACCGTTGAACTGACGAGAGTGCTGGTTCGGGACGGATCGAAGAAGCGAGACGGTATCCCGCAAGATTTAATCACAACAGATCCCGAAGATGTTCTAGGTGATCATCGCGCCTCAATCATAGTTGAGGCTATGGGAGGCGAAGAGCCGGCACGTGCGTATATCGCTTCCGCCCTGTCCGCTGGCAAACACGTCGTCACTGCCAACAAAGAGGCACTGGCGAAGCATGGAGATGAACTGCTCGAAGTGGCAAGGAAGCACGAGGTTTCTATCGCTTACGAGGCGAGTGTGGGCGGCGGTATACCGGTGTTGGCGGTCTTGACCGATAGCCTGAAGGCGAACAGCATCAGCGGAATCCGAGCGATCATCAACGGCACTACGAACTACGTGCTCTCGTCGATGGAGGAATCTGGAGCCTCGTTTGCCGATGCCTTAGCTGAAGCTCAGCAGCTGGGTTATGCGGAAGCGGATCCGACCGCGGATGTAGACGCCCACGACGCGGTCTATAAACTGTCGATATTGGCAAGGCTGGGATTCGGCGCTTCAGTTCCTCCTGAGAAGATTCACCGAGAAGGGATAACACGTGTGGAGGGGAGAGACCTGCGTTACGCCCGAGACCTCGGTTTCACGATAAAACTATTGGCTCTGGCGCAAGTAGACGAGAGTCGACTGCTATGTCGAGTGCATCCGGCGT
Organism: Dehalococcoidia bacterium; assembly: GCA_965214735.1. GTDB lineage: Bacteria > Chloroflexota > Dehalococcoidia > Lucifugimonadales > Lucifugimonadaceae > Bin127. The sequence goes on from OZ243977.1 coordinate 874,281, forward strand.
TGGTGCCGCTCGACGTTCCGATGGCGAAGGTGAACGGGGTGTTGAACGCAGTCGAACTAAACGGCGATCTGATAGATTCGCTCTGGCTGCAGGGCAGGGGTGCCGGTGCCGGCCCCACGGCGAGCGCGGTGATGGGAGATGTCTTGAGGCTGGCAGGCGGAATTGAAACCGGAAACGGCGGAGTGAGCGTTCTGCTCCCCAAGTCGAGTGAGCAGGCTCCTCTCGCAACCGCCAGCATGGATGAATTGCGTGTCAGATACTACCTGCGGCTGACCGTTCTCGATAGAGCCGGTGTTTTAGCCAAGATCGCCAGTGTGTTCGGAGAAGCGAGAATCAGCATCGCGTCGGTGTTGCAGAAAGACTCGGATCATTCACGCGGCACCGCCGATCTGGTAATAATGACTCATCCTTCCAGAGAGGCCGACATGCAGCACGCAGCGCAGCGTTTGCGCAAACTCGATGTTGTCGCAGCACTTGAGAACCTCATCAGGGTCGAGGATTACGAGTCATCTAACGGCGCGTGATGATTCGTGCTGATCAGTTCGTCAATTAAGACCGAGAGCAAACATTGAACGGCACGACCGGAGTAATCGAGCGGTATAAGGAGTTCCTTCCGGTCACACCTGCTACGCCCCTGATCTCGATGGGCGAAGGCAGCACCCCGCTGGTGAAGTCTAGCCAGATCGGTCCGTCTCTCGGTTGCGATCAACTCTTCTTTAAGTTGGAAGGATCGAATCCCACCGGGTCGTTCAAGGATCGAGGCATGGTGATGGCGATCGCCAAGGCTCTGGAGGCAGGTCGGACCTCGATCATATGCGCATCCACGGGTAACACGAGCGCGTCCGCGGCGGCTTACGGATCCCGCTACAAATTGCAGACGCTAGTCGTAGTGCCTTCGGGAGAAATCGCGTTGGGCAAGTTGGCGCAGGCGATGGCTTACGGCGCCCGTATCATGGCGGTGAACGGGAACTTCGACGATGCGCTGAAGATGGTTCGCGGACTTGCGAAACGGCTGGATTTCGAACTGGTCAACTCTCTGAATCCCTATCGATTGGAAGGGCAGAAAACTGCCGCATTCGAGATTGTAGACGTCTTGTCAGATGCTCCGGATATGCTCTGCATCCCGGTTGGAAACGCCGGCAATATCACGGCATATTGGAAGGGATTCAACGAGTACCGCATTCAAGAACGAATGACCAAGCTCCCGCGAATGATGGGGTTTCAAGCTGCCGGCTCGGCACCAATTGTGGATGGAGCACAGATCGAGGATCCACAGACGATCGCCAGTGCCATTCGCATCGGCAATCCTGCAAGCTGGATGCGGGCTGAAGAAGCGAGGGACGAATCTGAAGGGACCATCGACAAGGTTTCCGATTCTCAGATCATCGATGCCTATATCCGATTGGCGAGAGAAGAGGGACTGTTCTGTGAACCGGCATCAGCGGCATCGGTGGCCGGCTTCATACAACTCGCAAAGGCCGGAGAAGAGGTCAAGGGCAAGACGCTGGTATGCGTATTGACCGGGAGCGGGTTGAAAGATCCCACAACTGTGGAGAACCACGCCCTGGTGGAGCTGGAGTATGTCGAGCCCGATCTCGACTCAGTCGCCGAGATGCTGCTCAATGGGGCACATCGGTGATCACGTGATGATGAGACAGTTGAGAACTCTGAAAAATGCCCAGCATCTTCTCCTCGCATCGCCGGAGACCCGCGCACAGCCTCATCACATCCACGGAGCATGCCCCGTAACCCTGTACGGTGTAAGGGGTTTACGGGACGGAACGTCCACCCAGAGCGCGGTTTTCGTCATTCCCGCGAAGTTGGAAATGCATCCTTACCACAAGAATGACGAGAGTGTTCACAGTATCGTGATAGGCGATAAGCAATGAGCAACCGGTCTGGCACCACCGTGTTGTCGCTCTCGTTCGACGAGGTCGAAACTGATTGGCGAACTATGTACAACGAGATGCCGGCGAGCTCAGTGTTTGACTCGCCCGAATGGAATCGCGTCTGGTGGGAGCATTTCGGAGCAGATTCGCAGTTGATGATAAGGTGCGTGAAGCGAAGCGACGGCACCGCTGCAATTGTTGCTCCATTGCGGCTTGACCGCGCCCACGACGAGGGTGTCTGCACATTTATTGGAGGCACGGACTTAGTAGATTATCTCGGCTTCAAGTACAGCGGGGGGCTGCAAGATGATGATGTCGCGGCACTGTTGAAGTCACTTCACGGCGAATCTAAAGTCCAAGCTTTGGTTTTCGAGTCGCTTCCCGAAGATTCGCATACGATCCACGCTCTGAGGAACGTTTCTGACAGCACAGGTTGGAAGTTGCATGAGTGGGACGAAGGAGTCGCGCCCAGAATCGATCTTCCGGCTAGCGAAGATGAGTATTTCTCATCGCTCACGAAAAAACATCGGCATGAACTCAGGCGCAAGTTGCGACGTCTCGACCAAGCCGGTGAAATCAGGCAGGTTGAGTTCTCAGATCCTGATGATGTCGCTAATAGGATGAATGACTTCTTGAGGCTCCACCGGATGAGTTCGGTGGAAAAGCGAGAGTTCATGACCCCTGAGAGAGAGGCGTTTTTCAGGGACGCTGCGTTTAAGCTGGCGGAGAGCGGAGCGACTCGGCTCACATTTCTCTCGATCGATGAGGAGTATGTCGCCACCTCTCTCGCGTTCGTCGTCGGCAAGGTCAAGTATCTGTACAACAGCGGATACGACCCGGCCCGCTCCTGGCACTCCGTGGGTTTGCTGAATCACGCGCTGAACATCCTGTCATCGATCCGACAGGGGTTTGAGGTTTACGACTTCATGCGCGGCGATGAGCGTTACAAGTACCATCTCGGAGCTGAGAATAGATCGATCTTCACCCTGCGCTTGGATCGAGCGTGACCGTTGCAGATTGATACGACTAGTCACACGCTGAATCGTTTTCGATGAAGATCGCAGTGGTTAGCTTGCACGCATGCCCTTGCGCGTCTCCGGGAGGAGTCGATGCTGGAGGGATGAACGTCTACGTTCGCGAAACATCTCAGATCTTGGCTCGATCTGGCTACTCGGTCAAAGTATTTTCGAGACATCATCCGGACGCTGATCCCGAGCTCTGGCGATCCGATCCGAAAATCGAACTAATCCACATCCCGGCCGGCGATGTGTCTTTGAAGAAGGATCAGATGCCTGGAGTCTTGGACGAATTCACGAGGCTTGTGGATGCCTCCGTCGATGGAGCAGCCGAGTCATACGATGTGGTTGCGTCGCATTACTGGCTATCAGGAGTAGTCGGACGCGAGTTATCGGATCGATGGGGTGTTCCGCACGTGTTGTGCTTCCACACGATCGGGCAGATAAAGCTGAACGCTTATAGCAGATCTGAAGAGTCCCAAACGAGAATTCGAACCGAGCCAGAAATCGCTAGCGATGCGGACAAGATAGTTGCATGTACCGAGGAAGAAGGGCGATTCATCGCGTCGGAATTCGGTGCCGACTACGAAAAGATCGAGATCGTTTCGCCTGGTGTCGATACGGATCTGTTCATCCCCAACAAGAATTGCGGCAATGGAACGGGAGAGAAGGGTGGAACTCATCGTACGATCGTGTACGTCGGACGGCTTGTCGAATTGAAAGGTGTGGACCTTTTAATCGAATCTTTCGCGATCTTACGAGAGCTGATACCAGACGCTAGATTGAAGATCGTGGGTGGCGGTTCAGATGAAGAGTGGAAACGGGTGAAGGATCTGTCGGAGCGTTGCGGAGTCGATCGATTCATAGAGTTCTTGGGCATCCAACCCCAGATAGAGCTGCCGTGTCTCTACTCTGATGCCGATGTGATCGTATCTCCCTCGTATCATGAGACGTACGGTATGGCAGTGCTGGAAGCCGCGTCCTGCGGCGTCCCGGCTGTTGCTGCCGATGTTGATGGTTTAAGAGCGATCGTCGTTGATGGAGCAACGGGCTACTTGATTGCCGGCAGATCTGCCGATTCATACGCTGAATCTATGCTCTCGATCCTTGAGGACAGTGAGCTGAGAGGAAGAATGTCGCATGCGGCCCGGCAACGCGCCTTAAAGATGAATTGGGGTAGATCGGTTATACGTCTTGCAGACGTTTACCAAGGTGTCGCAGACACGAAAAAGTTAAAATCTGGTGTGACCTAACGGTCTTCAATCTGAATCAACTGCCCTAGTGAAGTGTGGTTACTCATATGTATATGCCTATAGCCGAGCACGGCATCATCGGTGATCTGCATACTGCCGCGCTAGTCGGAACAGACGGAACAATTGATTGGTTCTGTGCTCCTCATTTCGATTCTCCCTCAGTATTTGCTTCGATATTGGATGACGAGCGTGGCGGTTGCTTCAAGCTGCGTCCCATTTCAGATGATGCCAAATCGACGCAGTACTACCTCCCCGAAACCAATGTGTTGGTGACGAGATTCACGACTGACGAGGGCGTGATGGAGGTAGTGGACTTTATGCCCGTGCGCGGCCACAATGATGAGAGTGGCCACCATCTGTTGGTGCGCAGAGTCACCGGGATCAGGGGCGAGTTGAAGGTGCAGGTAGAGTGCAGACCTCGCTTCAACTACGGTTTGGACAGGCATGAAGTTGAGTTTGACGAGGATCGTCTGACCTTCCGATCTGAGACTCAGGATCTGGAGTTCTGGAGTACGGCAGGAAGCCAAATCGTGGACGGCGATGTGGTCATGGAGCTGACGGTTAGCTCTGGGCACACGGAGTACTTCGCGCTGGATGCGATCGGCTTCGAAGAGCGATCGATGGGATACGACCGCCAGAGGTACGAGGAGCTCTTTGATGAAACGGTGCATTACTGGCGCAGCTGGATCAACCGTTGCTCTTACTCAGGACGCTGGCGTGAGATGGTGCATCGATCGGCATTGGTGTTGAAGCTCCTCACCTTCGAGCCGACAGGGGCGTTCGTCGCGTCGCCGACGACGAGCCTGCCGGAGCATATCGGAGGCGAGCGGAACTGGGACTATCGCTACACATGGATTCGGGATGCAGGTTTCAGCGTCTACGGTCTGATCCGCATCGGGCTGACGGAGGAAGCGGGGCACTTCATGGACTGGCTGCAGGCCCGATGTTCAGAGCTTGGTGAAGACGGATCCCTCCAAATCATGTATGGGATCGATGGCAGACATGAGCTGGAGGAGGTGGAACTGAGCCATCTCCGCGGATATATGAACTCTCGCCCCGTGCGAATCGGTAACGGTGCATACGATCAGCTTCAGCTGGACATCTACGGCGAGTTGATGGATGCGGTCTACCTGTCCAACAAATACCGCAGTCCGATTTCGTACGACTTTTGGACTCACCTGCGGAGGCTGGTGAACTGGGTTTGCGACCATTGGCGTGATCCGGATGAGGGGATTTGGGAGACGCGCGGAGGCAGAGCGCACTTCGTATACTCGAAGCTGATGTGCTGGGTGGCGATTGATCGGGCGATTCGTCTGGCGGATAAGAGATCTTTCCCCAGCGATCGCAACAAGTGGATGGCAGTCAGAGACGAGATCTACGAAGAGATCATGGAACGCGGGTGGAACGAGGAGATCGGTGCCTTCACTCAGGCATACGGCCGCACGGCGCTCGACGCGTCGAACTTGATAATGCCGATGGTGTTCTTCATGTCTCCCACCGACCCTCGGATGCTCAGCACACTCGACGCGATCAACCGACCGCCAGAAGAAGGCGGGCTAGTTTCCTCGAACCTCGTATATCGATACAACGCGGAAGAAACATCGGACGGTCTCTCAGGGCGGGAGGGTACTTTCAGCATGTGCACATTCTGGCTGGTGGAGGCTTTGACGCGCGCTGGCCACGTGGATCATTCGAGGTTAGACGAGGCACGTCTGATATTCGAGCACATGCTAGGGTTCGCCAACCATCTGGGACTCTACTCGGAGGAGATCGGGCCTAGAGGCGAACATCTCGGAAACTTCCCTCAAGCATTCACGCATCTAGCGCTTATCAGTGCGGCGTTCAATCTCGACAGGGCTCTTGGCTCCGGGGATTAGCGTCGCTCTGTGAGGGTATGGGTAGATGTTCTGACGCTTGGGAAGCGGAAGACTGTTGCAACTCCCATGTCATTCCGAGCGAAGCCGAGGAATCGCAATAGATCTAAGTGTCCCTCACCAGTGAGACGCTCCCTCAACAATGCCGAAACCTGAGTTTTGCAAATACCCACATTTAAGGAAAAGGGGGTCGCGTACGAGAACCCCGGGCGCGACGAGTTTCAAACCTAGCCCTGCAATAGTGCCTTTGCTCCGTTCGTGGCGAGCACTTCGGTGAGGATTTGGGAACCATTTGGAATGGCTCAGCACAGGGGCGAACCATTAACCGGCCGGCTCTGGCTGGATCTGCCAAAGGCCTGCGAACGCCTTAACCCGGCTGTGGCCTATCCGTAGTAGCAGTCACGCAGTTCCCAGGCGCAACATACTTCTTTGTATCCGCGTAGACGGCAACCATCTGCGCCGCAAATGTAAATGGGCTCGTACTTATACCTCACGCAGACCCTTCTGCAACTCGGCGATACGTCGTCATCCTCTTCCAACGTTTCTCCGGTTGCTAGGGACCTGGCTATGTGGAGCATCGCTGGTGGAGTGTCTATATGGTGGTCGGCGATGATCATTTGTGTCGCAACGGCTTCATATGCCGCCGCTTCAGGGGGTTGGGAGGGTTCTCCATTCTGCGCCGCCCACCGGGCATCCACACCTGATGACGACTGCAAAGTGGCTATTACTATGACACCAAGTGCCACAGCCGCCATGATGGATTTAAGAGCCTTGTATCTGGTAATTTCAGACCTCCCTTATCTTAAGGCGGTGGCATGTCCATCGCACGCCACTCCTAGATGCAATAACACAAAATGACCGAACGAACGGAGTTTCAATCATGATTTCAGGGTTCTCGGTACGAAGGCGGAATGATCTGGGAGTCGGGAGGAGATGGTCAGATGCGGCTTTAGGTGTATTGCTGCTGTCGCTGTGGGTATCGCTGATCGCCTGCGCAGTGTCGGGTGAGAGCGCAGCACCTTCTGCCGTTGCGGAAGAGGGGCTGGCAGATGTGGAGGTTGTCGAGACTACTGCCCTTGACAATGATGAGAACTTGTTGGGCGAGCCTGTAGACCCCGAGTCACCTCGACGACGAGGCGTTTTGCTGATCGAGGTTGAAGAGTGCGGAATTGCGGACCCGACCATAGACGTTGCGATTTCTCGCAACTTTGACGGCTTCACCTTAGTGAGGGAGATTCATGCGGGGCTGATGAAGGTGGCCGACAACCAAACTTCGCGTACGGAGCCTGAGCTTGCGGAGTCGTTCAAGGTACGTGAAGGTGGGTTGCTGTACGAGTTCGTGCTGAAGAAAGACCTCAAGTTCAGCGACGGTAGCCCGTTAACCGCATCCGACGTGAAGTGGAGCTGGGAGAGGGCGCTCCGGAAATCGACCGGCAACAGTCGTGCCAACGACATTCTGGGTGGTATTGAAGGTTCTGAGGCGGTTGCCGATGGCACATCCCAAGACTTGATCGGAGTGGAAGTCGCAGATGACCGTCAGTTAAATGTGCGGCTTGTCGCCCCGCGTCCTGAGTTCCCGATGTTGCTAACCGATCCGGTTGCGTATGTGCTGAAGGATGAAGACGTGGAGGAGTGGGGGAATGCGTGGGTGAACGACTTCGTCTTTCCTGGCGAAACAACAATCAACACGGGGATCGTGCCACGTAGCCTGCCGACTGGAGCCGGACCGTTCCGGGTAGTGGAATATGCCCATCCAGAAACCACTAGGGAGGGCGCCTTGGATGGTGCTAGGTGTGTATTGGAGCGTAACGATCACTACTGGGACCGCCTGGCATATCTCGACGGGATAATTGCCATCGTACGTCCCGATATCTGGTGGAACTTTGAAGCCACTGAGGCGAGGCAGAAAGAGTTGCTAGATTCTGGGAAGCTAGATTTCATGACGTTTATTGCGGGTGGCATTGACGATGTCCAAGGTGGGTTTACCAAACTTCGTATGGATCAACCCCCAAATATCGAGTTCATAACTCTGAATCCGTCGCAGCCCCCGTTAGATGATGTTCATTTTCGGCGCGCTCTGGCGAGAGCGATTGACGTAGTTGCTGTGATCCGAAACTTAAACGGAGATCCGAATCAGAGTAGATTGGTGCCCCAGTCCTTGTCTTTCGAAGGTTCGACGGTATCCGTGTTGGATTTTGATCTTGAGGCGGCACATAATGAGCTCGGTATGTCTCGGCACAGTACGAACATCAGTGATTTCGACTTCTTGCTGTATTCGATATCGTCTCCGGAATCGTTTGGTCTTCACCAGCAGGCGATATTCAACGCATGGAGTGAGAGTTTGGGACTAAACGTTGAGATACTTCAGTTCGATTTTGAAGAGGAGATCCGACTGGTAGATGTGCAAATGACTCGCGTAAGATTCACTCCGAGCTACCCGTCGCCTCATGGTGTGCTTCGTGAGCTTGCGAACGCGTTGGGCGAGAACAATTCGTCGGACGAAGTCATCGAGATGAAACGCACGATCACGAACGCCGCATCGACTCTGGATAACGCTGAGCGTCTACGCAAGTATGCGGAGATCGAGCAACACATATTGGATGATGCGCTGGCGATCCCATTTATGGTTTTTGATCCTCACCTCGACATTTTGACACAGCCTTGGGTTCAAGGTCTGAGACTTCAGGCGTATGGCAACTCGGTTTTCCGCGATGTATGGTTAGACGAAGAGGCACCGGAGAGGTTGCTGCGATGATTATCCGGTTCCATACAAAGTGCCCATAGCCTTGAGCAATTGAATGCTTATGAGGGTTTTCTGAATGGAGACCGTACAGCAAGGTGTGTTCTTGTCTCCGAGAGGAATCGCACTAGCACTTCCCCAATTTGGATAAAGTCTATCTAACTAGCCTTGGTAGCAGTAGCGCAGATCCCACTTGCAGCATACCCTCCCAATTACCACGGAAGTACAGTTTCCTGATTCGTCACAAACCCAGGCGTGCAGATCATCCCACCTCACGCAGACCCTTCTGCAGCTCGGCGATACGTCGTCATCCTCTTCCAACGTTTCTCCGCTTGCTAGGGACCTGGCTACGTGGAGCATCGCTGGCGGAGTGTCTGTATGGTGGTCGGCGATGATCATTTGTGCCGCAACGGCTTCGTAGGACGCCACTTCACGGGGTTGGGAGGGTTCTCCCTTCTGCGCCGCCCACCGGGCATCCGCACCTGATGACGTCTGCAAAGCGGCTATTACTACGACACCCAGTGCTACAGCCGCCATGATGGATTTAAGAGCCTTGTATCTGGTAATTTCAGACCTCCCTTATCTTAAGGCGGTGGCATGTCCATCGCACGCCACTCCTAGATGCAATAACACAAAATGACCGAACGAACGGAGTTTCAATCATGATTTCAGGGTTCTCGGTACGAAGGCGGAATGATCTGGGAGTCGGGAGGAGATGGTCAGATGCGGCTTTAGGTGTATTGCTGCTGTCGCTGTGGGTATCGCTGATCGCCTGCGCAGGGTCGGGTGAGAGCGCAGCACCTTCTGCCGTTGCGGAAGAGGGGCTGGCAGATGTGGAGATCTTAGTGCCTCCCGCTCCCTCCGAAGAAGACGATGGGGCATTGGTATCTACATATTCTTTCGGCGTGATCAAAACCTACCCCGATAAGCCTTGCGACGAATATTGCGAGATGTGGGTGGGAGACGAGATGATAAGAGTAGAAGTGTCAGGTTGCGTAACAGTCGATCCAAGAATTGGTGCCACTTTCCGTTATGGATCTGAAGATACCCCTAAGTACGTGAGGCTCGAGGATATGGAGATCGAATGGGTGGATGAGGCTCAATTTGCAGACATTTACTAAGTGCGACGATATGCGGAGCACCTTCGGCACCTGACGCGGATGCGCTAGAGTTTTTGGCTGCGCGTTCCATCCAGAGAACGACAAGCCAACCGATTTCATCGTCCCAGACTCAGCGAACCTTCAGACCGTAGTAGGTCACCACGCTCCGAGTCTTGAGCCCGATTGATTCGTAGATCTTGATGGCAGGCGGGTTTTCCGAATCGACATCGAGACTCAAGACCTCGGCACCGAGGTCAAGCAACCGACCAGCGCCGGCATCGAATATCACGCGTCCCAGACCCCTTCCTCGGACGGAGGGATGAACTCCCACCATCTCGATACGACCGTCGCCTCGATGCAGCGAGATCCAGATGTAAGCGATCATCTCACCGCTATCGGCTTCTCTCAGCGTCCAAACCGGAGTGCCGCCTGTTCCAGACATATCAGCTCTCGTCCGAGATGAAATCTCGTCCACGGTATTGGCAGAGAATCCCCAGCTGCCCACGAAGCAGGCGTTGTGCAGATCGGATAGTGCCGAGACCTCGGCACTATCCGACAGATCGACGCTTGAAAGAACGAATCCGCCCGCGGTTTCTATCTGTTCAGGGCGATATAAGAGGTCTTCGATTCCGCACTTCATCTTCCATACATCTCTGATCGGAGCGAATCCAGAGGCACTCAGCACCTCCGAGATATGAGGAGGTTCTTGATCTCGGACTGCCATATGGATTTCGACAGATTCGGATCCGGCCAAAGCTGTAGCACGGGCTATGCCGTCAGCCAATAGCGCGTGAAAGGTGGAATCGTCGTCGGTAGCGGTTCCGATGAGGATTCTGCCGATGTTCAGCTCGGGTTCGATGAGAGAGTAGCCGATAGCTCGCTGCTGGTCGTAAGCCAGCGACCATCGACATTCGTCGGGACTCAGCCGGCTGTTATCGAGCGCGTTTCGAAGCGCGATTTCGTCATTGAAGCTCCATTCCCTATGTCCGTGAGGAGCGATTGTTTGCAGGATTCGCAACAAGTCGGGTATCTGTTCCCAACTCATGGAACGGATTTCCATTTGATGGTGCCGTCCTTCCTCTACTTTGTGAAATGCCTAAGCTGTGGCTTTTCAATTATCTCCTTGGTTATCATTGGTTCTTGTCTCTTGTTATATTGCCCCTCCTAGCCCTAACCCCTATGTGTTGAATCAGACTGTCCAGTCATTCGCCCGGCTCGTGGCGCGTCGTCGCCCGCCCGGTTTTACCCTTCTCCTGCTGGGAATATCCCTGCTGGGAGTGGGTCTCGTCCTGCTGCGCGGAGCCACTTATGGGGCGGCTTTGTCCTATGATTCCGTCGTTTACATCTCTACGGCCCGGAACATACTGGCGGGAGAAGGCTTTGTTGACTTTCTAGGAGGTCATTATGTCTTACGTCCTCCCCTCTATCCCTTGCTCCTAGTCGCTGCCAGCCTCTTCGTATTCGACCCGATCGACATCGCCGGACCGATCAATGCCGCGGTCTTTGGACTGACCGTATTTATCGCCGGGCGATATCTGCGGCAACGTCTGGCATCCAACTTTCTGGCTCTGTGGGGCAGTTTCGCCATCGCGCTTTCCACGCCTCTGGCATTGATGGCGTATTGGGTATGGACCGAGTCTCTTTTCATTCTGCTGATCACGCTGGTGCTGATCGCCACCGACCGGTTTCTGAACGACGGCAGAGGTTTTCAGCTCGTTGCGGTGGCGGTGCTCACCGCCCTGGTATGTTTGACCCGATACACTGGCATCGCGCTGGTAGGCGCTGTCGTTCTGCTGCTGATTTTCCAGCCCGGCGCGTCGGTGCCGGAGAAGCTGCGTCGCATCGCCGTGTATTCGCTGATCTCCCTGGCTCCGGTTGGTTTGTGGATGCTGAGGAACCTCCTGCTGACCGGACACCCCACCGGACCCCGAACCGCAGACATCAGCTACACCATGGGAGAGATCCTGGACGGAATGCATGATGTTGCAAAGAGTTTCCTGTTCCTCGATTTACTGGTGCTCACTGCCGGCATAGCCATGCTCGGGCTGGTGCTGGGGGTTGGATATGTTCTCATAATCTCGGTGAGGAAAACCGAGGTGTGGGTCGCCTGGCGTCCGTTTTGCATAGCCGGCGTTTTTGCGCTGGTGTACATCGCCTGTTTGGTTGTAGCACTGATGGCAGGCACAACTAGATTCGGAGTTGAGTCCCGATTTCTGGCTCCCGCTTATCTCCCGCTCCTGTTCGCCGGACTATTCGTGCTAGGGCGTGTTAACACTAGCGTGTGGATCTGTGCTACGCTTTCCGCATGGAAATCACAGAATCTCAATACGAACGCATAGCTCCGTACCTGCCTGTGCAGCGCGGCAACGTCAGCGTCCCGAACCTCCAGGTTCTGAACGCGATCCTGTATGTGGCCGAGCACGGCTGCAAGTGGCGCGGGCTGCCGGCCCGGTTCGGCAACTGGCACACGATCTATACCCGCATGAACCGCTGGTCGAAGAAGGGGGTTCTAGACCGGGTGTTCGAACACCTTCAGAGAGAACAGATAGTGCGTGTCAAGCTGGAGGCGGTCTCTTTGGACAGCACCATCGTCAAGGTGCATCCGGACGGGACGGGGGCCTTAAAAAAAACGGACCCCAGTCGATCGGGAAGTCCCGGGGCGGTTGGACCACCAAGATTCATATGGCTGCCGCGGATGCTCGGACGGCCGTGACGTTCTCCCTGTCGCCGGGACAGGCGCACGACGCGCCGGAGGGTCGCCGGCTGCTCGAACGCCTCGCCCGCAGCTCGGAAGCCCGCGGCTGCTGATGGATCGGGCGTACGAGGGCGACGAGAGCCGCCAGCTGGCGCTGGACCTGGGCTTCGTCCCCGTGGTTCCGCCGCGCCGGAGCCGGATCGATCCGTGGGAGTACGACCGCGAGATGTACAAGCGGCGCAACGAGATCGAGCGGCTGTTCCGCCGGCTGAAGGGCTTCCGACGCATCTTCTCACGCTTCGAGAAGCTGGACGTGATCTTCACCGGGTTCATCATGTTCGCACTCATAACAGAGGCATTGCGCCAGTGTTAACACGCCCTAGACAGACTCCTGAGCTACGCGAGGTATCGCCGGATAACGGCAAACGAGGGTGGCATGTCCGTTATTCGAACATTTGTTCAAGGGGATACATCAATACGAGATTTGCCTTGGCTGCCCATCATCGCAGCTTTGTCGCTGTGTCTCTGGCTGGCATACAGCGCGACTTTGCATATTCACGAAATAAAGGCGGCGAATACACAAGACGTCCAAGGCTACCAAAGTCCAAGGTGGACTAATTCCAAATTACTGGAATACCTCAGATCGGTGTCTGTTGACAGTAAGATATTCACTAACAATGCGGCCATTGAGTATATTCATATCGACAACCCGGACAGATATAGAAATTACAGACGTACATATATTCAATCTGATTTGAGGCAATATCTCTACCGATCGGCTGCGAACGGCGACTACGTGGTCTGGTTCTATGACTGGCCCAGGTTAGAATATAACCATATATTCTTGCGTGCATTGCCGGAGCTCAGAGTGATGGCCGACCTGAGCGACGGCATCGTATTTGAAGTCGACAGATCATACATGGATGTTCCGGTATCCATGCCTGATTCGATATCTCAATATCAGCAATTTACGGAACCTTCCGGCGAACCTGCAATCCGCGCTTTCTTCGACCTGTATCTTGTCGACGATACGCTGATCTACATCAGGGATCAGTGCAGAGCCGAAGATACGAAGGCGCGCTTCTTTCTGCACATCATTCCGACTCGCCAGACCGACCTTCCCGAACATCGCCAGCAGTACGGCTTCAAGAATCTGGACTTCTCCGTTACCGGGCATGACTGGAATTTCGTCGGGAGATGCGTGGCAACCCGCGATCTTCCTGAATATGGCATCAGCAGCATCAGGACCGGCCAGTTTGTCAGCGGCAGCGGACAGCTGTGGCATGTCGAGCTGCCTGTCAACGAATAGCTTCTCCCACACGTGTCTCTGAACTGTTACAATTGGTTATTGTCTATGCTAGATTACTCCTCGTAGCCCTAAGCTCTCCATCTCTATGTTGAATCAGACTATATCGTCACTCGCCCGGCTCGTGGCGCGTTGGCGGCCGGACGGTTTTACCCTTCTGCTGCTGGGCATATCCATGCTGGGGGTGAGTCTCGTACTGCTGCGAGGAGCCACTTATGGGCCGGCTTTGACCTCTGATTCCATATATTACATTGACGCGGCCCGGAACATATTGGCAGGAGATGGCTTTGTTGGAGCTATAGGAGAGCATTATACCTCCTGGCCTCCCCTCTATCCTATGCTCCTAGTCGCTGCTAGCCTCTTCGTATTCGACCCGATCGACATTGCCGGATCGGTCAATGCCGCGGTCTTTGGACTGACCGTATTTATCGCCGGGCGATATCTGCGGCAACGTCTGGAATCCAAATTTATGGTTCTGTGGGGCAGTCTTGCCTTGGTGCTTTCAACACCGCTGGCCTGGATGGCGTCTTGGGTATTCTCCGAGTCCCTTTTCATTCTGCTGGTCACGCTGGCGCTGATCGCCACCGACCGGTTTCTGAACGACGGCAGAGGTTTTCAGCTCGTTGCGGTGGCGGTGCTCACCGCCCTAGTATGTTTGACCCGGTACATTGGCATCGCGCTGGTAGGTGCTGTGGTTCTGCTGCTGATTTTCCAGCCTGTCGCGTCGGTGCCGGAGAAGCTGCGTCGCATCGCCGTGTATTCGCTGATCTCCCTGGCTCCGGTTGGTTTGTGGATGCTGAGGAACCTCCTGCTGACCGGACACCCCACCGGACCCCGAACCGCAGACATCAGCTACACCATGGGAGAGATCCTGGACGGAATGCATGATGTTGCAAAGAGTTGGCTGTTCCTCGATTTGCTGGCGGGAAGCGCCGAGAGAATCTCGGCGCTCATTGCCGGCACAGCCATGCTCGGGCTGGTGCTGGGGGTTGGATATGTTCTCATAACCTCGCTGAGAAAAACCGAGGTGTGGGGCGTCTGGCGTCCGTTTTGCATAGCCGGCGTTTTTGCGCTGGTGTACATCGCATGTTTGGCTGTTTCACTGATGGCAGGTACAACAGGTAGAACTGGACACGGAGTTGAGCCCCGATTTCTGGCTCCCGCTTATCTCCTGCTCCTGTTCGCCGGACTATTCGCGCTGGACAGGCTACTGAGCTACGCGGGGCATCGCCGGATGACGGCAAACGAGGGTGGCATGTCCGTTATTCGAACATTTGTTCAAGGGGAGGGGATAGCATCAATACGAGATTTGCCTTGGCTGCCCATCATCGCAGCTTTGTCGCTGTTCCTCTGGCTGGCATACAGCGCGACGTTGCATATTCACGAAATAAAGGCGGCGAATATGACTGGTGCTCGGGTCTACTACAGTTTCAAGAAGACTCATTCCGAAGTAATGGAATACCTCAAGGCAGTGTCGGTTGACAGTATGATAATAAGTAACCATCGGTACGTTATATATATTCATACCGACGACCCGTCCAAGAATATAGGTTTTCATCGAAATTTGAGGCAACAGCTCTACCACTCGTCCGCAGACGGCGACTACGTGGTCTGGTTCTATAATTTCTATGAGCCTTACATGGTTTCCAATTTAGGGTATAACCATATGTTCTTGCGCGCATTGCCTGAGCTGAGGCTGGTGGCAGATCTGAGCGACGGCGTCGTATTCGAAGTCGACAGATCATACATGGATGATCCGATATCTCAGCAATTTCCGGACCCTTCCGACGAACCTGCAATCCGCGCTTTCTTCGACCTGTATCTTGTTGACGATACGCTGGTCTACATCAGGGAGCAGTGCAGTGACGAAGATGCGGAGGCGCGCTTCTTTCTACACATCGTTCCGACTCGCCATGCCGACCTTCCCGAACATCGTCAGCAGCACGGCTTCGACAATCTGGACTTCTCCTTTACCCGGCATGGGCATGGCTGGGATTTAGACGGTAGATGCGTGGTAACCCGCGATCTTCCTGAATATGACATCAGCAGCATCAGGACCGGCCAGTTTGTCAGCGGCAGCGGCCAGCTGTGGGGTGTCGAGCTGCCTGTCGACGAGTAGCTTCTCTCACAGGTATCTCTGAACCGCCGCGGATCCAGAGGCGACGAACGTCTCTAGATGCGGAGAGGTTATCGGTGAGAGAGTAGCCGCTGGTCGTAAGGCAGCGACCATCGGCATCCGTCGGGACTCAGCCGGCTGTTATCGAGCGCGTTTCGAAGTGCGAATTCGTCACCGAAGCTCCACTCCCTAGTCCCGTGCGGAGCGATTGTTTGCAGGATTCGCAACAAGTCAGGTATCTGTTTCCAACTCATGGAACAGATCTCCATCTGACGGCGTCGCCCTTCCTCGGCTTTGCGAAATGCGTAAGCTGTGGCATAATTATGCTGATAAGTGAATACTACCGCTAAGATCGGGAGTAGTACCAGGGGTATGTGGGAGCTATAGAGAGCGTCCGTCTCGCTGGAATCGGGTGCGCCTCACACTTGGGAACTCGCCCGGGAGCTCGTTTTCCGAACAGAGGATCTGATTCTCTTAAGTAAGATTTCGCGGGTCAGCCACGTTAAGGCGATAACATGAGGCGGATTGGCGACGCAACCGAGGTGCGTCGCCGATCAACAAAGGTGGTACCGCGGGCAAGTCTCGTCCTTTCGAACGATACGGACGGGACTTTTTTTATGGCATTTAACATCCGAACTTGATATTGATAACTGACGGAGCTGGACAGAGGCTACCCGAAACATGGCAAAGACGATAACCGGCGGCGAGATAGTCTGCGAGGCGTTGCTCAACGAGGGCGCCAACATCGTATTCGGATTGCCCGGTGGGGCGATCCTGCCGCTCTATGGGGTCTTGAGCAAGTACCCGGAGCTCCGTCATGTTCTGGTTCGCCACGAACAGGGTGCCGCACACGCCGCGGATGGCTTCGCGCGCGCCTCTGGGAAGGTCGGTGTCGCATTTGCCACCTCGGGTCCAGGCGCGACGAATCTGATAACCGGCTTGGCCACGGCGATGATGGATTCGGTTCCCATAGTGGCTATAACAGGACAGGTGGGCAGATCAGCGATCGGAACCGATGCGTTCCAAGAGACAGACATAACAGGTGCTACTCTGCCGGTCACGAAGCACAACTACTTGGTCACTAGAGTCCAAGATGTGGGACCTGTGGTGCACGAGGCGTTTCATATCGCGCGCACGGGAAGGCCGGGCCCGGTTTTGATCGACATCCCGAAAGACGTGATGCAGGAGCCTTGGAACTACGACTACGAGCGAGACAGCAGAATCGACCTGCCCGGGTATTCGGTCCCGACCAATGCTTCTGACGAAGAGATCGCGGCAGCAGCGGCACTGGTCAATGCCTCAGAGAAGCCCGTGATCTTGGCCGGGCACGGCATCATTATCTCGCGTGCGTTCGATGAGTTGCAGGAGCTTGCCGAGAAGGCGCAGATTCCAGTCGTGACGACCCTGTTAGGGATTTCAGGATTTCCTGAGGATCACCCGCTTCACGTCGGGTTTCCCGGGATGCATGGCGAAGCGTATGCGAGTTTGGCATTGGACCATGCAGACCTGATCATCTCTGCCGGAAGCCGATTCGATGATCGGATCGTGGGCGATGTGAGCAGATTCGCTGTCAACTCCAAGAAGATTCACATCGATATCGACCCCGCAGAAATTAACAAGTCGGTGCGCGTCGACCAGCCGGTGATCGGCAATCTCAAGGATGTATTGACACAGCTGACTCCTGAGGTCGAGAAACGGTCTCGGCCGGATTGGGTTCGGCACATCGAGCATCTGAAAGCCAAACATCCTTCGTTGCAGATTCCTGAGACAGACCGACTCTTGGGCCAACACGTCATCAAGGGCTTGTCCGACGTTACCAAAGGCAACGCGCTGATATGCACCGGTGTGGGGCAACATCAGATGTGGGCGGCTCAACACTACCGCTTCACAAGACCGAACTCGTGGCTGTGCTCAGGAGGCCTCGGCACTATGGGCTATGAAGTGCCGTCTGCGATAGGCGCGCAGATGGCGAGTCCAGATTCACTCGTCTGGTCAGTCTGCGGGGATGGCGGATTCCAGATGACGATGATGGAGCTGGCGACCGCTGTCGAAAATCGATTGCCGGTCAAGTACGCCATCATGAACAACAACCACTTGGGCATGATCACTCAGTGGCAGGAGCTTTTCTACTTCGGCGACACACAATCCGATGCCTATACCGCGAACCCGGACTTCGTGAAGCTCGCTGAGGCGTTCGGAATGAAGGGGATGCGAGTCACATCTCCCGACGATGTAGAGCCTGCGATCGAGGAGGCCAGTGCTTATTCAGGTCCGGTCATCGTCGACTTCGTGATCGAGAAGGTAGATCATGTGTATCCGATGATCCCGGCCGGCGCGAGTATCCACGAGCTGATGGAGGAGCCTACATAGAGCCATGACAACAGCAGGTAGTTTCCAAGCTCGTACAGTCACTGCGCTTGTAGAGGATCGCCCTGGAGTCTTGGCGCGCATCGCCAGCCTATGCCGGCGACGCGGTCTCAACATAGCCAGTTTGACCGTCGGTCGTTCAGAGAAACCTGGATTTTCCCGCCTCACCTTTGTGCTTGAGGGCACGCCCGCGGTGGTCGATCAGTGCGCCGCCCAGCTGGATCGATTGATCAACGTCGTCGAGGCGACCGACATCACAGACAAGAACCACATTTGGAGAGAGCTGGCGCTGATCAAGGTGAACACGACTCCCGATACACGAGTGCAGCTTCTGGAACTGGCACGCGTCTATCGGGCGAACATCATCGACATCGGCGTCAACAGCCTCACTTTGGAGATAACCGGCGGACGAGACAAGATCGAGTCTTTGGTCGAGCTTCTCTCTTCCTTCGGCATCCGCGAGATGATGCGCACAGGACGCGTGGCGGTGTTGAGAGGAACCTTGTTCGAAGGCGAGGAGGATGGCGAGTTCCAAGCAGGCAGAACCTGGGCCAATGGGTTGCAGCATGAGTATCACCCGATGCCAGGCGTTTCTGGGAGCGTTTAGCCACCAAAATAACTGAAACCACAATTACCGACAGATACAGATAAGGACATCGAGCCACATGGCAACTCTTTACTACGACGCAGATATCGACGATTCTCCTTTGAGAGACAAGACCGTGGCGGTTATCGGCTACGGTTCCCAAGGGCACGCACATGCGTTGAATCTCCGCGACAGTGGCTTCAACGTCGTCGTAGGTCTGTATGAGGGCAGCAAGAGCCGCGAGAAGGCGGAGGGCGATGGTCTTAAAGTGCTTAGCAACGCCGATGCCGCCAAAGAGGCCGATCTGATCTCTTTCTGCCTGCCTGACACTATCCAGGCCGGTGTTTACCGAGAAGACATAGAGCCTAATCTAGATGCCGGCAAGGCGTTGCTATTCGCGCACGGGTTCACTATCTTCTACGGCCAGATAAAGCCACCCGAGAATGTGGATGTCGTGATGATAGCCCCCAAAGCACCCGGACATCGAGTACGTGCGGTGTACGAGCGTGGCCTCGGCGTGCCTTGCCTAGTCGCGATTGAGCAAGATGCCTCGGGCCAGGCGATGGACAAGGCGCTCGCTTACGGGAAGGGCGTCGGCGGTGGGAGAGCGGGCATCCTGACAACTACGTTCAAGGAAGAGACGGAGACCGACCTCTTCGGCGAGCAGGCAGTGCTGTGCGGAGGCGTGACGCAGTTGATCAAGCTTGGATACGAGGTGCTGACCGAAGCCGGATATCAACCCGAATCAGCTTATTTCGAGGTTTTGCACGAGTTGAAACTGATCGTCGATCTGATCTACCAAGGCGGCTTGGAGTACATGCGCTACTCGGTCAGTGAAACGGCTGAATACGGCGACTATAGCCGCGGCCCAGTGGTGATCGATGACCAGGTCAAAGAAAACATGCTCAAAGTGCTCGATGACATACAGTCGGGACGTTTCGCCCGGGAGTGGATCGCGGAGAACGATGAGGGGCTCTATCGCTTCAAGCAGATGCGGCAAGAGAATCTCGAGCACCCGGTGGAGGAGATCGGAAAAGAGCTGCGAAGCATGATGCCCTGGCTTGAATCGACTACCTGACCGCAACGAATAAGACAGCTGGTAAAGGAACCGTTTCATACCCCTCCCTCGCATGTGAGGAAGAGAGAAACAATAATGGCTACCAAAACGATAGACGCGACTGACCAAATAATCATTTTCGACACGACGCTCCGCGATGGCGAGCAGTCCGCGGGTGCCGGCCTGACTGTTAGTGAGAAGGTACGCATAGCGCAGCAACTTGCGAAGTTGAATGTAGATGTGATCGAAGCGGGCTTCGCAGGCAGCTCTCCGGGCGACTTCGAGGCGGTGAGACGCATCGCCCATGAAGTCGATGGTCCAGTGATCTGCTCTTTGGCGAGAGCGGTCGGATCCGACATCGAAGCCGCCGCCTCGGCGCTGGAAGGCGCGACGCGGCCTCGCATCCACACCTTCATCTCATCGTCGGACGTTCACCTTATGCATCAGATGAGACGAGACCGAGAGACGATCATGGACATGGCTGTGGAGGCTGTAGCAAAGGCTCGGAACTACGTGGATGACGTTGAGTTTTCACCGATGGACGCGACACGCACGGTTCCGGAGTATCTCTACGCGATTCTGGAAGCGGCGATCCGCGCCGGTGCCACGACAGTCAACATCCCAGACACCGTGGGCTACTCGAATCCGCAGGAGTTCGGGGCTCTGATCGACGGTGTCTTCAAGAATGTGCCTAACATCGATCAAGCCGTGGTTAGCGTGCACTGCCACAACGATCTCGGCATGTCGGTGGCTAATTCGCTGGCGGCAGTCGAGAACGGTGCCCGACAGATCGAGGGTTGCATCAATGGATTGGGAGAGCGCGCGGGGAACGCGGCGCTGGAAGAGGTGATCATGGCGCTGATAACTCGCCCCGATCACTACGGTGTGGAGACCGGTGTGAAGAGCCATGAAATCGGTGCTACCAGCCGCATGATAAGCAGCATCTTCGGGTTTCCGGTTCAGTACAACAAGGCGATTGTGGGACAGAACGCGTTCCGCCACTCTTCGGGCATCCACCAAGACGGGTACCTCAAGGAGCGCACGACATTCGAGATCATGGTTCCCGAGGAAGTAGGTTGGCGCGGTGAGGCGCTGGTGCTGGGAAAGCTTTCGGGGCGAGCCGGTCTGCGGGCGCGGCTCAGCGACCTCGGCTATCGATTGGACGACGAAGAGTTGAGCAACGTGTTCACGGCGTTCAAGGATCTCGCCGATAATAAACGCGAGGTTACCGATGCCGATCTTGAGGCGCTGATGCGGGAGCAGCATCGCATCGCAGACACGAATCGCAGATACGTCTTGGACCGGGTGCACGTCATGTGCGGCAACGATGTCGATCCTAGCGCCGAGGTTTCACTCACGACTCCCGATGAAGAGGAGAGAGTTGGCGAGGCGGTGGGAACCGGTCCCGTCGATGCGGTCTGCAAAGCCATCGACAGCATCGTCGACTTGGATGTGACGCTGACAGAGTTCTCGGTCAGCTCGGTGACTGAAGGTATCGACGCGTTGGGCGAGGTGACGATTCGCATAGATCACGGAGGCTCGACCTATTCGGGTCGTGGATCGGACACTGATATTGTGGTCGCGTCTGCCAAGTCGTATGTAAATGCAATCAATCGAGCTCTCATGATCAGCGAGTTTGAGGGCGATGTCATACATACTGGTCCACGAGGCGAGTAGCTTTGGCGAGAATCCCATCAGATAAGCTGTTGCGAACCTTGAAGGTTGGATAATCCGATGCAGATCAAAGAGCCTGGAGAGACTCTTGGGGAGTTCATATCAGATGCATTGTCTTTTTCTGGATTCCTTCTTTCACGGGGATGCCGGTGTTATAGAGAGATGTCCGAAAGGCTAGAGTCCAGCTTGCAGTTAGAATCGCAAAGCCGTTGATAGATCTGAAGAAGGCCCTGTAAATATGCCCAAAACTATGTTCGAGAAGATCTGGGACTCACACTTGGTGGCACAGCCAGAGGGTGAGCCTGCGATTCTGTATATCGATCTTCATCTCGTTCACGAAGTCACTTCGCCTCAGGCATTCGAGGGCTTGAGGCTTTCGGGAAGGGAAGTACGTAGACAGGACCTGACGATATCGACAGTCGACCACAATGTTCCGACGGATGAAACCAGGTCCGAGGTGATACGCGACCCGATCGCGCGTCAGCAGGTAGAGGCTCTAAGGCAGAACTGCATCGATTTCGGCATCGAGCTCTACGATGTGGATTCCAGTGCTCAAGGCATCGTTCATGTGATCGGCCCAGAGCAAGGATACACCCAGCCCGGGATGACGATTGTGTGTGGCGACTCTCACACATCTACCCATGGCGCTTTCGGATCGTTGGCGTTCGGGATCGGCACTTCGGAAGTCGAACATGTTTTAGCGACTCAAACGCTACGGCAACGGAAGCCAGATACGATGGAGATCCGCTTCATCGGCGATCTGCCGGTCGGAGTGTCTGCCAAAGATATGATCTTGGCGACGATCGGTCAGATGGGGACCGCTGGCGGGACCGGACACGTGGTGGAGTACACGGGCGATGCCATTCGCGGGCTCAACATGGAAGGCAGAATGACGATCTGCAACATGACGATCGAGGGTGGGGCACGCGCCGGGATGATTGCGCCGGACGACACGACTTTCGAGTGGATGCGCGGCCGGAAATTCGTGCCGCAAGGGGCAGATTACGATCGAGCAGCAGAAGAATGGGCCGAGTTGGCGACTGACGACGGTGCTACATATGACACGCTGATCAAGATCGACTGCGAGGCACTCGAGCCGTATATCAGTTGGGGGACGAACCCGGGGCAAGTTGCCAAAGTATCTGGTTCGGTGCCCGCCCCTGATGATTTTGACGATCCATCAGATCAAGAGTCAGCTGGAAGAGCACTTGAGTACATGGGGTTGTCTGCCGGTACCCCGCTGCAAGACATCGAGCTCGACCGAGTCTTCATCGGTTCATGCACGAACGCCCGGCTCGAGGATCTGAGAGCCGCCGCTCGGATAGTGGAAGGTAAGAAGGTTGCTAGCAGCGTGCGTGCGCAGATAATGCCTGGCTCGACCCTCACGAAATGGGCAGCCGAGAGCGAGGGATTGTCTGAGATATTCATCGATGCCGGTTTCGAGTGGCGTGAGTCCGGCTGCTCGATGTGTTTGGGGATGAACCCAGATATCTTGTCGCCGGGAGAGAGATGCGCATCGACCTCGAATCGGAATTTCGAAGGCCGCCAAGGCAAAGGCGGGCGTACACACCTTGTCGGACCTGAGATGGCTGCTGCTGCTGCGATCGCTGGCAGGTTCGTGGATGTCAGAGAGTGGTTCTAGCGATCAGGTCAGTCTGATCTCTCTTTGTGATGCGTTATTCTGGTGAGCCCCCCGAGCCGCGTTCCGATGATGACTCGATGTCGTCTGAAGGCCGACAGACGGGTGGTAATCCTGCCGGCGGTATATACGCTCCGCCTAGGCGTCGGCAATCGCGTCGCAAGACTGAAGAATCTTCCGGGCCCGGATTGTGGGATCGAATAAGGGGTCGTCATCGCTTGGAACAGATCCGAGAGGAGCGATATCGGCCGTACACGTACGAAAGCAATGAGCAGAACCTGAAGTGGACCGCCTGGGCGATGGCAGCTTGGGCGATTGTGCTCACATGGTTGGCAGTCACCGACTACTCGAACGCGAACCGATATCAAGAATGGGTGGATCGAGGAATCGAATCGCTGCCTCCAGAACACAACTACTGGAGTCAGATCGAGAATTCGCGACTGTTTGCTCAGAGAGTCGGCGGCGAGGAGATGGCATGTGCCGATTTAAGGGGGCGTGATTCTACGGACGCTTGTCCTGATGGCGAATTGCCCAGCGAGACGATCAACAGTTTCGTGGAGTCAAACGACATCACGTGCGTCAATTTCAACGATGATATTAGCGAGTGCACCGGAGTTTGGAGCTCCCCGGGAATTGTCGAGTTCGCCAATGCAGAGGGCTTCAACTGCCCCACTGCCAGCGCATCTTTCGACTTTTTTCATAGAGATGACACGGTGCACCCAGATTGTGGGGCGGTCTTTGACATAGCAAGCGAGTTCCATCAATCGCAAGACAGGTCGAGATTGATCTGGCTGCTGGTCATGCTGATGCTGCTAATAGTGGCTTTCCCATACTTATCTGCCGTCCACCGGGCGAGCAGAAACCTGCTGACGCTGAAGTCGGAGGATCAGCACAACCGGCCTGAGTGGGCGGTCCTGCATCATTTCATTCCGATTCTGAATCTATACAAGCCCGGTCGTGTGATTCAAGAGCTGTTCAAGGGCAGTGATCCAGAGGTGACCATAGAGGATCCGAACGCTTGGAAAAAGCGGGGTGCTGTTCACTCTATCGCTACGCTGTGGTGGTTGCTATGGGCCGCGTCCCTACTATTCAATCCGATCCTCATTCCTCGTTACGTTGGAGTAGAGAATCTGGCAGACATCGTTACTGTGAACAGACTCTTTGTGTTGTCCGATATCCTCCTGATCGTCTTGGGAGCAGTCGCGGTCCTGATGCTACGGCAGCTCCACGTCTGGCAGGAGATGCGCTTTGAGAAGGTTGGTCCGATAACAGTCACACCGCCGTTGCCGCCCGATCCGTTGGAGGAGGCTTTGAAGGAGCAGGAGGACAAGGCGCGGCGCAGAGAATCTGATAAACGAAGTGGAAACTGAGAACCCAGAAGGAGAACAGTAGTTGGAGAAATTCACAAAACTGACGGGCAGAGTAGCACCGTTGAATCGGGTAAATGTAGATACCGATCAGATAATCCCCAAGCAGTTCTTGAAGAGGATCGAGCGAACTGGCTTCGGCGAGTTCGCCTTCTTCGATTGGCGCTACTTGGAGGATGGGGTTCCCAATCCCGACTTCGTCCTTAACGAACCGAGATACCACGGCGCGTCGATCTTGGTTGCGGGACGCAACTTCGGTTCAGGCTCCTCCCGTGAACATGCTCCATGGGCGCTTCGTGAGATGGGATTCCGAGCTATCATCGCTCCGAGTTTCGCCGATATATTCAGGAACAACTGCATGCAGAACGGAATGGCGCCCGTGGTCCTCGACCAAGAGAAGGTCGATGTGATCATGGGTAAAGCCTTGCAGCGCGTAGGCTACTCAGTAACCGTAGATTTGAATGAACATAGGGTCGAGGATAGCGACGGCTTCGCAGCGACTTTCGAGTTCGATCCATTCCGACGCAACTCACTGCTTGAAGGTTTGGATGACATCGACATTACACTGAAGTTCGCGAGTGAGATCAACGAGTTCGAGGCAAGAAGCGCGGCTCGCTGGTGAGCGGACGCTGGACAGACTTTCCAAAGCCGTTGCTGCAACAAGAGAAGAGGTATTCGTAAATGGACATGCGAATCGCTGTTTTGGGGGGTGATGGTATTGGCCCCGAGGTCACGGCAGAGTCGGTAAAGATTCTCGACGAAGTCGGACGTCAGTTCGGCCACGGATTCACGTTCGTCACCGGACCGGTGGGCGGTCACTCGATCGATACATTTGGGACTCCTTTGCCGGATGAAACTTTGGAGCTTGTGAAAGGCAGCGATGCCGTATTGTTCGGCGCGGTAGGTGGTCCGAAGTGGGACGACCCCCAAGCCGCGTGTAGGCCCGAAGACGGGATCCTCAAACTTAGGAAGACCCTCAACCTCTTCGCCAACTTGCGGCCGGTTTCCGTGCACCCACAACTGGTCGATGCGAGTCCGTTGCGTCCTGAGAAACTGGTGGGCGTGGATATGGTGATAGTCCGCGAGTTGACGAGCGGCCTCTATTTCGGACGGCCGAAGAAGCGCTGGGAGACATCGCGTGGAAGGGCCGCGGTCGACACGATGACGTATCGGGAGCGAGAGATCGAGCGCGTGGCTCGAGTGGCTTTCGAGATCGCTTTGCGGAGACGTCAAAGGCTGCACTCCTTAGACAAGATGAACGTGCTGGAGACGAGCAGGCTCTGGCGTGAAATCGTGACAGAGTTGGGGCTTGAGTATCCCACAGTAGAGCTCATTCACATGCTCGCCGACAATGGAGCGATGCAGCTGGTGACCAATCCTGCGAGCTTCGACGTGATCGTTACCGAAAACACGTTTGGCGACATCATCTCCGACGAAGCAGCGGTGATCGGCGGCTCTATGGGCATGTTGCCCTCTGCATCTTTATCAGCGTTGCCGAGTGCCAATCAGAATCGAAGGCGTCGGCGCGCCCGAAAAGGCGGTCTTTACGAGCCGATACATGGCTCCGCGCCCGACATTGCGGGAATGGGCATCGCAAATCCAATCGCCTCCATACTCAGCAGCGCCCTAATGTTGCGCTATACATTTGGACTAGAAGCTGAAGCGAGAGCGATTGAAGAGTCGGTTTCAGCAGCTCTGGCAGATGGAATACGCACACCCGACTTGGCGAGTGGAGGAGAGGCAACTGTGGGTACGACCCAGATGGGTGATGTTATCGCCGGCGGTATTCAGGCGTAACCAATTTGCCAGACTATGGCCCGCGGTCGTCTCGATTGCCGTAGAAGGCAGTACTAGGGAAGAAATCTTCCCATGCCCAATCGAAGGAAGTGATAAAGGGAATTCGTTGCAGGACGTTCCCGGTGAGTTCGCCGTCGACTGCGATGCCAGTGGTTGCATCCCACTTGGATCCCGTCTCTAAGTCGTTGAAGAAAGGTTCGCCGTCGATGGCCGAGAACGTCAACACTTCGGGCGATTCATCGGCCTTCTCATGCAGTCGTTGCGAAATTCTGGTAAAAGCATGAGCTTCGCGACGCTCCCAATCTGCCCACAGAACGATTCTGTGGCTCCCCACCTGGTGATTGATCACCTGTTCCTTGGCAACGGATCCGAAGTAATATCCCACGGCTTCGTCTCCAATCGAGATGCCGAGAACGTAAGCCTTGCCGAGAGGATGGGGAGCGTAGACGAAACGACTGCTGCGTTCGTCAACCAACACTAGCGTCTCGGGATGTCGCTCCCTCCAAGAAGCGAATGTTGTAACTTCGACCGGCAGGAGCGTCAGTCTCGTTCCCTCCAGTTCGCCGGCGATGGCGGCTCCCCAAGGTTGGGACCATATCGATCCAGTCCCCCAGTCCCACCAAGTCATGGCACCTTTGAACAGAGCACCCTCGTTCCCGAAGGTGTAGGTCTTATCGCCAATCCTCCGGTCGTGCACGAGACCGGTGAAGCAGAGAGGTCACCAGGTGGCGAGAATCGGAACGCCTCCGATCACATCGTTCACCATCTCCCTGAATCGCATCAACCCGACCGGCATAGCTCTGGCCTCACCGTTTATAGCGATTCCCATCACGAGTTCTTCATCCATGATCAAAGATTCGTCTGGGTCGACGTATTTCGGGGTGTAGATCGGCGAAATGGCGTCTTGGGGGAGCTTCTCCCGCTCGTCGAAGCCGCTGTCGATGCGTAAGTCGATTCCCCGAATCGCAGGCTCTGGTTTGATCGCTTCGAATTCATCGATGTCGAACGGCGCGACCAGAGTCTCCACTGCAATAGTGGGGTCGACGGTTTCCCTGGAGCACGCGATCATCGACGCAACGACTAAGCCGACTGCGAACAGGACTGACAGCGGTAGTGTTGCAAAGCCTAGTTTCAGCATAACCTCATAGTGTCATATGCCCGTCTGGCTCGTTGAAGATCGCAACACCGCTCGGGAATGCACGTGTGAAAGACAGATCGAGACTCGTAAGAGGAGCGAGGTATCCATTGACGAACCAACCAACTTCACCTTCTGATTGTCTTCCTGACACAAGATCGACATTCGAACATCCCAATATTCGCTCAGGTGTCACGATATACCGCGATCCTTGGGGCATTCCGCACATTCGCGGCGACGATTATTACGATGTATTCTTCGCGCAAGGCTTCGCAACTGCTCAAGATCGCCTATGGCAGATGGATTTCGATCGTCTTCGATGCCTCGGTCGGGCATCCGAGTATCTTGGTGCCTCGTCAATCGATGAAGACAAGCTGATGCGCCGACGAGATTTCGAACGCGTGTCGCGTGCGGACTACTCGATTTGCAGCGATGAAGCGAAGACGGCTCTGGATGCTTATGCCGATGGCGTGAATGCGTTCATAGAGTCTGATGATCCGCTGCCTTTCGAGTACCACTTGCTCGGATCTGAACCCGAGTTATGGGAGCCTTGGCACTGCATCGTCGTCTACAAGGTGCGTAACAGCGCCGAAGGATCGTTCCAAAGCAAGTTGTGGCGAACGGAGCTGGCAGCTAAGCTGGGTCCGGAACGCGCGGCCGAGATGTCACCCGGTTACCAAAGAGGAATGTACATGACCGTTCCTCCCGGATCGATATATCAAGGACCTGCTCAGAACGCTGTCGAAGATCTTAGGCGTGCGGTGAACGTCACCGCCCCGCTGAGGGAGGTCGAGGGAGGATCGAATGGCTGGGCAGTGGGAGGATCGCTCACCGAATCCGGAGTTCCGATGGTCGGCGGCGATTCGCATCGAGGTTTGGAGATGCCCAATGTCTACTACCAGATCCACTTGGCAAGTCGCGACTTCGATGTGCTGGGACATTCTATACCGGGAATGCCTTTGGTGATGCACTTCGCCCATAATCGGCATGTCGCATGGGGGATGACGCATGGCGGCGTTGATACGCAAGACCTGTTCATCGAACAGCTACGCAGAAACGATGAAGGAGTCGAGTACCTGTTCAAAGACGAGTGGCTGTCGGCGGAGTCGAAGATGGAATGGTTGCAAGCAAGAGGTTCTGAAGGAGTGGAGATCGAGGCGATACGCACCCATCACGGGCCGATCATCGCCGGAGGTTCCGACTCGGGTTGGGGAATCGCATTGGCAGATCCTGGGTCCGAGGATGCTACGCCTTGGGTCGATGCCGCGCTGGATGCCATGAAGGCGATGAATGCGGACGAGTTCGAATCGGCTTTGGCAGGTTGGACGGACAGGGTTAATAACTACCCTTACACAGATGTGCATGGGAACTTCGGATACGCTCTGAAAGGTCGGATTCCGATCCGAGGATCAGCGAATGGCTGGGGACCAGTCGAAGGATGGACAGGAGAGAATGAGTGGCAGGGCTATATCGCGGATGACGAGTTGCCGCGAGCTAGGAATCCTCAGATCGGATGGGCGGTCACGTGCAACCAGCGAGTCGTAGGCGACGATTATCCCTACTTTCTCACGGCGAGCTTCGGCCCCGACTATCGGGCACGTCGAATAATCAGCCACATCGATGCCTCGAAGTCGGAGGTCCGTAAGATCGGTTTGGATGACATGGCGGCGTTTCATGCCGATGCGGTCAGCGTGCCGGCTGAGATCATCATCATGTTTCTCAGGTCAATCGATGTTCCCGATGATGCCGTCGGCCCGTTCGCGACTGTATGGCGGACACTGACAAATTGGAACGCAAGCCTAGATGCCGATTCCGCGGCAGCAACCTTATACAGCGCGATCAGCGAAGAAATATCTCTAGGATTGATTAGCAGATGCTACGGCATCGACCGAGACGAGTTCGCTCGGAATCCCGATCTCAACGCAATCGACCATCTACGAAGGCATGTCAAACCTGCGTTCCTGCAAGCGATGGACAATCATGAGGTCGAACAGTTTCTGAACGAAGGGGAATCCGCCGAGAGTTTCATCTTGGAGTGCATCGATCGCGTCGCAGAAGACCTTATCGACGAGAAATGCAATCTCATCGCAAAGCCTTGGGGCGAAGTGCACATGACGCGCCAAACGCACCCTCTCTCATCCGTCTTCCCAGAGCATGCTGTTCACCTCGATGCTCCGGCAATCGGAACCGGGGGAGACGGCGACGTGCCGTTCGCCACCGGATCGCGTCCGATGCTCGATCACAAGACCGGTTCTGGCTCTGTGAACCGCTACCTTCACGATCCCTCGAACTGGTCTGGCGGGAGATGGATAGTCCCACTGGGCGCGTCTGGCAACTCATCAGATCCTCACTTCGCGGATCAGCAAGACATGTGGGGCCGAGTCGAATCGATTCCGCAGCTGTTCGAGTGGGACGAGATTGCGAGCAGGGCAGAATCCATCCAGATACTGCGTGGGTTACCGAGTGAGTAAAGGCTTGGCTACGCCGTAAATCGTAGCGTATCTGGAAGAGAGTTAGTAAATCCTTGATAAATTTACGAATTTCGTAAATTTACGAATCTAGTCCATAATGAAGAATAAATGATGTTGAATACGTTGAAAATCATCAGTAATCTGTAGTTAACAGACGTATATGATCGTATATCGAGTTATCACTGATTTGAAATGCTATGAAAAGTTAGCATGAATTCGTAGCAATTTGCTCCGTGAAGGTGTTTAATAGATGTATGGCGGATCGATTTTCCCGCCGAAGTTACATCGCACAAAGGAGCGGAAGAATTGAAGCAGACGTTGAACCAGGCTTGGGAAAGACTGGCACACAGCTTTGACACGAAGCTGGTCGGGGACCGCGAGTTTGAGCACGCGTCCCTCCTCGGCGACTCTGTGGCGCGATACCCGCACTACAAGGTGTCGGATCGACGTCGCAAGGAGATGTCCGAGGCGGTGTCCAAGCTCTACTTCTAAAGGCCTGAACCACCTTCCGCCGCTATCGCGGCACCGACACATACGCCCCGTCACTGATGACGGGGCGTATGTGTTTTGCAGAGATGAGGAAGCAGCTTCAATTCACGGAAGCAGCCGCTTTTGCAGAACCTTCTCACTCCAATGGAGCCCCATCATTTGAGTGAAAGCCGTAATTTAGAGCAACGCGGCGATGGAAGGGTGCCGCAGCAGAACGCGGGCTTGCTTCTCGTGCTTCCGCTACCGGCCTGCAGAATACTCGGGGTGTTTCGTGTCTATCGAGACGTTCTTGAAACGCGAGCCGCTGTACTTGGGAATGTGATACCCCTGAACCCACGGCTGAACTCGGACGCACTCGCCTTTCAGGTTCCATTTGATAGGAATCGCGATCGCGCTGTCCAGTATGTGCTGCTCCAAGTCGCTGTACAACTGGAGTCTCACGGCGGCGTCACGCTCGGAGGAAGCGGCATCTAACATTTGCTCCACCTCTGCCAGATCGCCGACCGCGTTGCCTTTGCCGAACAGTCCCTCGAATACACCTAACACAGCGGACGGGTCTGGATAGTCGACTTGGACACGGGAATAGATCATCTCGATCTCGCCATCGTTGAGCAGATCAGAGTACTCGGATATTCCCGGGAACCGATATTCTGTGTCAACCCCCAGAGCAGACCCCCAACTCGCAGCGAGGCTTTCGAATTCGATTTCGGATAGCCCCAATCCTTGGTTGTGGTACGTTAACTTGAGTTGGTCGGCTTCATCCCGATACTTGGAGCCGTTCAGTTCCGACGCGGCGAGATCCAAGTCATATTGGATCACTTTGGCTTTTTCGCCGTGATTCCGGGTGTTTGGCGGCAGTATGCCGCTGGACTTTCCGAAGCCTGATTCTGGATACGCCGCCGCCAACATCGTATCGACATCAGCTGCCGCGGCGAGGGCGCGCCTGAAGAACTGGTCGTCGTAAGGGGACAGCGCGGGGTTGAAAGCGAGAAAATCGATGGTGGGTGCTGTGTCGAAACATTGCAGGTTCCCCGAGATTTCGATGTCCCCTGACTGTAGCCACTCCACGACCTCCACCGCCTCTCGTATGATATCGAGCTCTCCCTCGTCGAACGCGGCTTCAATATGAGAGTAGTCCACGATTTGGACCTCCTCCTCATTTTCCGTTCCACCGTCAAAAATTGGCAGAAACTCGATCCTATCGACCTCCGGCGGCCCTTTCCAATAGTGATCGTTGCGTTCGAGAACGAACTCTACGTCGAATGCGTCAAACTTCGTCAGCTTGAAAGGGCCTGTACCAACCGGCAATTCGAACACTGAGTTCCGGTTTCCCGATTTAAGAATTACGGAAGACCAATCGAGCGGCTTAGGCCCCCACTTCTGCACATTGTCACGTTTGAGGACTGATGCCATCGGATCGGCGAGTAACGAAGGGAATTCGGGGCGGGATGCATTGAGACGAATGTGGAGTGTGCGTTCATCAATTGCGTCGACTCCGGCTAACTCTTGAGACTCACCGGTAGAGACTGCATCAGCACCTGCTATAGAACCCAGCACACGAGTCGCGCGGAGAGTGCCGGATGGAGAATTTAGTGCTCGTTCCCAGCTCCACTTGAAGTCGGATGCCGCAACTGGACTGCCATCGCTGAACTTCAAATTCTTACGAAGTACGAACTCGTACAGCAGACCGTCATCGCTCACAGAATAGCGTTCAGCTAAGTCTGTCTCCACTGGCGATCCGGGATCATCAGAAATCCGAGTTAATCCTGAAAACATCTCTCCCCACATCAAAGGACTGAAGGTGTCGTTGTCTATGTCGATGTCGGTAACCGGGTCCGGAATGAAAAACCCATAGGTCTCGATTCTGAGCGTGCCTCCCCCGCTGGAAGCCGTAGATTCCGTGCCGGTAGATGTCTGAACTATGTCAACGGCCACTGTTACGCGGGTGGGCGTTGGATCCGATTTAGGTTCGGGTGAAGGTTCGGAACTCAAGCAACCTACCATTGAGACCCCAAGAGCAGAACAGATGATAAGAATCAGAGTGCGTGCTAAGGGTTGGCTAGCACCGGCTATCGGAATCATCGAGTGTGGTCCTCAGGCGGATTGAAAATTTCTCATGCAGGAACAGGAATGCCAAGCTGATCTCGCTTCGATGTGCTAACCTGATATTTTATCGTAGGGTGGTGCGGTAAGTCTTTTCGGGTTCTCAGGGAGGGAGTTATCATGTCCAAACTCAAAAAGTCGATAGGGTTCTGTGCTTTGGTCGTGAGCGTTCTACTTGGGGTTACATATCTTAGTTCCGAGGTTAGAGCCACCTACGAACCGCCATCGCTTTTGGCCGACGAGACGCGGTCCAACTGTGCATCTCCACTATCAGCGGCATCTACCGACAGTGCGGCGAGTGCTACTTATGCGTCGCTTATAGACTCTGGGAATAGCCACTAGGAAATCATGCGACATCCTCACAAACGGCACTGCCTGGAATTTACACAACGTGGCAAGTGCCTTCGGCGCGTACGAGTCTACATCTCTGGTTCTGATGGAAGTGAGTACATTTGGAGGTGCGCCAAATATGAGGAGAAAAAATACGCAGATGTGTTCCCATAACCCATGACCATGTCCGCTCTCTTGAGCCGTCAGCTCCGAGGACTAAACCCTCAATGCCACTGCCGCTCGTCTTCCAGCGTGCGGATGCCGCGTTTGGGGAGCTGCCTGTAAGGACGTTTAGCCAGAGCCGATTCGTCGACGTCTATGCCTAGCCCTGGTGCTTTGGGCAATTCGATGTAACCTTCTTCGGGCTCCAGATAACCATGGATGACTTCCCGCGTGGCGGCTTCGACTCCGACCATGTACTCGTAGATGAGGAAGTTGGGCATCCCGGCGGATGCATGTATCGCGGCTGCACAGCCGACACCGGTCGAGTTCCAGCCATGCGGGGATACTCCGATGTAGAAGGGCTGCGCCATGGCGGCTATCTGGATCAGCTCCCAGATTCCTCCGGTGTTGCAGATGTCAGGGTTGATGATGTCCGCGGCTCGGGTTTCGCATACCTCTCGGAATCCGGTCCGCGTGTAGAGCGCCTCGCCGGTGACTACCGGGATGGTGGTCTTGTCCTTCACCTCTTTGATGGCCGGGATGTCGTCGGGTGGGCAAGGCTCTTCGAACCAGTACGGGTTAAGAGGCTCTAGCATATTGGCTACTCGGATGGCGTTCATCGGCGCCAGACGGCGATGGACTTCGATAAGCAGATCGATTCTGTCGCCGACGGCTTCTCGGATGGCACTCACGATCTTGACGGCTTCCTCGAGCGCGGCTCTTTCGGGATACTCGCGCCAAGGACCTGGGAAAGGATCGAACTTCAGAGCCGAGAATCCTCGCTCCTCTACGGTCTCGGCAGCTAGCTGTCCGTACTCTTCGGGAGTTGACGCGCCGCCTGACCAGCCGTTTGCATAAAGACGTAGCCGAGGGCGTACGGGACCGCCTAGAAGGTCGTAGATGGGTCGCTCAAGGGCTTTGCCGACTATATCCCAGAGTGCGATCTCGATTCCGCTTACTGCGCAGTGCAGATCCATGCCGCCCCGTTTGGTGGCGAAATCCTCATGCACTACATGGAGGAAGTGACGGATGTGGAAGGGGTCTCGTCCCTCGAGATAGCGTGCGAGCTGGCGGATGTGCGCCTCGATCTGGAGATCTCTGTCGCCTTGGGTGTACGCCTCGCCCCATCCGTGGATCCCGGCATCGGTCTCGATCTTGACGTAGAGGAAGTTCTTGCCGGATTGCGGGTCCCACAGATGCGTTTCGACGTTCGTGATTTTCATCTCATCTGGCTCCGATCGCTAGTTGGCCTATTCGGAAAGGTTACTCGCTCGCGTCTTGATACTCCGAGTTTCGGGTGAAAGTCAGAGCCTCGCAGATATCATGTATTCATGGCTTCGTTCACGATACCGAAGATGATCTTGGCTGAGATGTTCGCGCATGCGCTTGAGCGTGATCCTGAGGAGTGTTGCGGAGTTTTGATCGGCGCTCATGGGGTAGCTGAGTCTTCGCGGCGCATGAGGAACGAGCACCCGCAGCCCATCAGACGCTATCAGATGTCGCCGCTCGAGTTGATGGATGCAGAGGAAGCGGCGGATGCCACGGGCCGACGGATCGTAGCCATCTACCACTCTCACACCTTTACACAGGCTTACCCTTCGCAGACCGATGTCCGTAACGCCGTTGATTCGGGTTGGATCGATCCGATCTATGTGTTGGTTTCACTGGTGGAGAAAACCCGTCCAATAGTGCGCGCGTATGAGATTAACGAGCGCGGTGAAGTCGAAGAGGTCCCGATAGCAACTGATGGAGACGCCTATCAGGAGGTCTCTTCGTAGCTCGGAACAGGCATCGACGTGGAAGCGTCTCGTCCCCCTACTTGTTGTAGCGAGAAACCCTTGCGTAGCACGCAAGGAAAGAGGGCTTACCATCCTGAAACACAGGATGAAACCTGTGCGACGTTACTGCATCTTGGCGGCTTCCAATTCGGCGGCGAAGTGAGATTTCTCCATCTGTTCCTGGAGCTCGAATATCGAACCGGCCGCGATCTCGCTCTTGGGAAGAGGCATTCGCACCGGCACATTCTCCAATCGAGGCATGTTGGTAGGCTCTCCGCGCAGAGTGTCGCCTGCCCAAGCGTCCCAATCAGACACTCCGCTGAGAGGCCAGGCATCGGTCGCTTGATAGCCCATGAGCAACAGGCGGCGCGGCCTGTCGGAGACGTTAGGCGCGGAGCCGTGGAGTGTTCGAACGTGGTGGATGGATACTCCGCCGGCTTTGATGGTTATCGGTACGGCTTCCTCGATGTTGAAGTCGGTTTCGGGGACCGCGCCGATGAAGACACCGTTTTGGTGATGGCTCCAAGCAGGGCCGCGGTGGGATCCGGGAATGCCCATGAGGCATCCGTTCTCGATCTCCATGTCGTCTAAAGTGAGGCCGATTTCGAGTATGTCGTCGTTGGTGGCGGGGTAGAAGCCCCAGTCGGTATGCCACTCGACCTGCGCGCCTCCACCGGGTGCCTTCATGTTGAGCTTGGTGTGGTGGAGCTTTATGTTGGGTCCGACGAGTTGCTCGATGATATCTAGGAGCCCTTCTTTGCGCATCGCAGCGTCGTAAACGGGATGACGCGTGTGTGGGTCCTTGATGCGACGCAGCTTAGGAGTCTCCTTGCTGTGTCCGGCTGAGAAGTCGAGGTCGAACATCTCGTTATGTTCGGTGAGTTCGGCGGATTGCTGCACAAACTCTTCGGTCACTCGTCGAAGATCGGCGATTTCCTCTTCGGAGAAGACGTTTTCGACACCGATGAATCCGTTTTCGCAGTACTCGGTGATCTGTTCGTCGGTGAGTCGATTGGTCGTTGCTGTTGCGGTCATTTCGCACTAAAGTCCTTGTTGACACGTCAGCACATGCAATGTGGCGGGCTTTTCCCTGACATGTGTTGAGCGCATTATACGGCTGTGTGCGAATTGGTGTTGTTGCCCACGATTTCGAGGGATGTCATATCGAAGACCCGATACTCTCATTTCTTGCATCTAGTTCAGGAGTTCTCCCTACTTGTAGTTAAACGAGACATGGCTACAGGCTCGCCATCAACGGCGGAACGCGTTTCAGCGGACGGTACGGTATCAAGCAGGTTGCTTAGGATGCCCCAAATCCGCTACGGCACGAGCATTATCCTCCGCCCAGTGCTACGGGGAACGCACTATGCAGAGGTCCCAGGTGGAAAAGTGGTGCGGGGGGCCTTAAGCGTCGGGTTGGCTGTCGAAGTAGTCGGGTTGGTAGGGAGGTGGTTGAGGGTCACCCTCTAGTTCCAACTGTTCCTGCTCCGTAAGATATTTTGACGGACAGCGCACGCTCAATGCCTCCGCCCGGAACACCCCATCTGATTCGAGTGTGCCGTTGATGATTATTTCGGAGTGGTCGTTGAAGAATACTTGCCCTACTTCGCCGTCGTAGACCACTGGCAACACGCGAGACCCATGTTCGTCTCGCAGTTTGAAGTTTGCTGTGATGCCGTCTGGAGATCTGATGTAGGAGCCGGGGACGAGTTTCCCTAGAACTCCGATGTTGGAGGCTTGCTCCTGATAAGAGGCCTCGACAACGTCGTCGACGAGCATGTATTCGATGGTCGCCTCTTGGAATGCGATTGTGGCGAAGTATGCGATTCCTGCAACGATGAGGACCATGAGGACGATTATGCGCGCCCTGCCGCTCAGAAGCGCGGTGGACCTGGCATCGGTCAGTGCTTCGTCGGTTTGGTTTTGGTCTGTTGTCATCGCGTTGCGAGAGTCAATCATGCTCTTTATCATCGCTGAGGCGGCGTATGTCAGATGCGATCAGGCTTTGCCGCCGACTCATGTATACGATGTACGCGGCGAATGCGATCCAAGTAATCGCAAGAGTGGCGAATAGGTATCCGAGATTTGAATCGATGTCCGAGGATTCTGCTTGCACAACGGAGGTGGCTACGCCTTCGCGGTTGAGGCTGATAGTGATTCTGGCGAGTCTCCGCTGCTGATCTCTGATACGTGATGCGGCTTCCTTCGATTCGCTGGCATGGTCGGAGACCCATCTATCGCCGACTTGGTTCTCGAGTCCATATGAGGTGTTCGGAGATTGGTCGGAGACCTTGACTTCCGTTGTCTCGCCATCGGCATCGACGATGGTGAACGAATCGAGTGTTCCGTTCGAGTCGGTTTCGATGGATGTGATGATGCCGGTGATCAGTTCGTCCGAAGTTTGGGCGTGGGTAGGCAAGCTGAGGAGGATCGACGACGCGAGAACGATGCCGACGATCGCCGATTTGACAAGCAGTGTCATGCTGTTCGCGATCTCAATCTCGACTTCGTTATCTCGGCATCTGATTCCAGTCTGGCCAGCTCTGTTCTTTCCGTGAGCAGAGACACGAATAGAAGTGTGAAGGCGATGACCGCGACTAGCAGGGTCAGCCCTACCTGCGCGGCGACCGCGCTTTCATCGTCAGCGACGGGACCGACTACGGCTGGCGGATGCGCTTCCTGCCATAAGATGGAGCCGTAGTAGATGATAGGGGTGTCAATGGCACCGATGACGGCGATTATCGCTGAGAGACGCATTCGTTGATCGCCCGCTGGGAAGTAGGCGCGAAACATGAGATATGCGATGTAGATGAAGAAGAGAATCAGGGCGGTGGTCAGCTTCGCTTCACCGGTCCACCAAACTCCCCAGACGGGCTTAGCCCAGATCATGCCGCTGATCAGCATCAGCCCCCCGAACAACACTCCGATCTCCGCCATCGAAAGGGCGAGGCGATCCCACTTTTCATTTCGGGTCTTCAGGTAGATGATGCTCGCCGCGGCGACTCCGACGATGGCGACCATGCTGACCCATGCAATAGGTACATGGATATAGAGGATTCTCTGAATCAGACCTTGATTCACCTCGGTCGGGACCCAGATGAAGATCGTCCAGAGCGCGATCGCCATTGTTACGGCGGTGACCCCGTGCAGGGCGTATCGCAGATGCATTTAGGCGATCCGATATGGGTTTAATCGCAGCTAATAGGAGCTTGCGATGACGGTTAGACTGCGAATCAAGTATATAAATACGCGCTGATAGGTCTATCAGTGAACCTGATCGTACGGTGATCGATTCTCGTTTCGGGCTTTCGCCTGAACGACGATTATGAGGGCTTCATTCGCAAAGGTGATGGGGTTGTGAGGATGCCTCACCAATGCAGAGGATTAGCCGGTCGTTCAATCCTCAAGTATGTAGCCGTAGAGCAGGGCGGCGGCGGCCAGGAAGACGATGTCGTAAACGATTCCGAGTTGCAGCCAAACGGATGAAGTGCCCCAGCTTCCTCCTGCCAAGGTTTCAGAAGTTATCCTGATGGCGGCGAATAGCAGAGGCGAAACAGTAGGCAGAAAGAGCATGGGTAGCATAATTTCGCGTGCCCGGACGCGAAGCGTGAGACTAGTGAACATAGTGCCTACTCCGCTGAATCCGAGTCCGACGAGGAGTCCGGCGGCGATGATCTCGGGTTTGAAGGTGGAGATGTTGAAGAGAAGTGCGAATAGGACAAATATCACAGCTTGTGCAATCACGAGAAATATGAAAGTCGCTAGCGACTTGCCGAGGAAGATCAAGTCTCTAGAGACTGGGGCTAGCATCAGCATGGCAATGGCGTCGCCATCGGTTTCATGCGATATCGATCTGGCGAGTCCGACAACACCAGCGAATGCGATCGCGGTCCAAAGGATGCCGGGTACCGCTTCGACGCTTCTCTGAGTCGCGGGTTCCACCGCGATGGCGAATATCGAGAGCACGAGCGCGGCGAACATGACGATTGCGATGAATATGTCTCGGTTTCGAGACTCGAGCACTAAGTCCTTGCGCGCCAATAACCAGACTATTGCGAAGTAAGAGATCACGGCGTAGATAAACCTGAAGCCGAGTTCGGGATGAGTTTGCCAGCGTGTATTCGGAGCGTGATGTCAGCGTTCGAACCTGCCAGTTCGGCAGTGTGAGTCGCCAAGACGACTGTTCGGCCTTGATCCCGCCAATCGGTTACCAGATCTTCGAGGGCCGCCAGCGCAGCATCGTCGAGCCCGGTTTCGGGTTCGTCCAGAAGCAGCAGCTCGGGTGAGTGGATAGTTGTACGTGCGATCGCGACACGTTTCTGGTAGCCGTGGGAGAGCTGGCGCACACGTTCATCGAGCCTGGCACGGAAGCCGAAGCGTTCTGCGGCGGCATCGACACGGGAATGGACATTGTCGAGTCGGCACAGCTTGGCATAAAGTTCGAGGTTCTCACGGGCTGTGAGGTCGGCATAGAGCATGGGAGAGTGCATCAACGCTCCGATGCGGCTTCTGACTAGTTCGCTTTGAGCAGATGAATCGATGCCGCAAATCTCGACAGTGCCAGAGGTCGGTTTCGTGAGAGTCGCGATGATTCTCAGCAGGGTCGACTTTCCGGATCCGTTTTCGCCCATCAACGCCACGACCGATCCGGATGGGACGCTCAGGCAGACGTTTTTGAGGACCTGAACGGTGCCGTAAGATTTGGACAGATCGCGCAGTACGAGCGAGTCTTGGCCCCTCATATAGCTTCGTTCGGAGCGTGGTCAGTGATGGTGAGGATGACCTATGAGGTGCGGATGTGCGGAGTGTTGCGGAGGCATTCGGCGTCCTTGTCTCAAGGTTTCGACAGGGACCAAGAGCTGCTTGCCCTGACGTGTCGCCCCGCGAGCGTCGGTGAGCGTCACATCTCCTTCTCGGAGCTGAGCGATCGAGATGTCGGCATCTGCGCCGATGCGGAGTGAGCCGATGAAATCCGACATGCCGATGGCGTTGGCAGGTTTGTGGGTGGCGAATCCGATGACTTCGTCGAGTGAGTATCCGAGATAGAGATACTTGGACAGGGTCGTCATCAGATCGTAGACGGGGCCGCGAATGTTGGATCTGTGGACATCAGAGCTTATGGTTCCGGGCGGGAGTCCTTGTTCCGTGCACTTTTCGGCTACCTCGAACGAGAAAGAGCCTGCACCATGCCCGACATCGAAGTTGATGCCGCGATTCATAGCGTCCCAAGCGGCATCGATGACCTTGTTGTCGCTGTCTAGGATTCCGGGCGGGTTCCCGGTGAAGGAGTGGGTCACTATATCGCCCGCCCGGAGCTGCTCCAAGTATCTTTCGACCGGGTTCGCTGTACCGCCGATGTGGATCATCAAAGGCTTGCCGAGAAGTCTGGATGCCTCAAGCGCCCTTTCGAGCGCGACGAGATCGTTGTCTCTGAGGATGCCGTAGGAGAGTCTGACTTTGATGCCGACTATGACCTCTGGGAACATTCTGGCGGCTTCGACTGCTTCTTCGACTCTGGCCCATCGGATGTCTTCGAGTTCGCCGATATCGTTGTCGAGCTGGCCCATCCCCGAGATGTGTAGGAAAGCCAGGACGCGGGTTTTGGCTTCGCTCATCACGTATCGATGAAACCCGGCGATGGTGTTCGATCCGGCTGATCCGGCATCGATTGCGGTAGTGACGCCGCGGTAGACGCATGACGGATCCGCCTCGACTGCCAGATGCGCGACACCCCACCAAACGTGAACATGCAGGTCTACTAGCCCGGGAGTAACTATCAGTCCGTCGGCTTCTATGACATCGAGAGTGTTGCTGTCCGAGACATACTCTTCGATGGCTCGTATCTTCCCGCCGGCGATGGCTATATCGCGTTTGTCATGGAGACCTTGGCCTGGATCGATCACGGTTCCATTTTTGATTACAAGGTCATATGTCATGCCGAGTTTCCTTGTGAGGACAGAGACGTCTTATGGGCGCGATAGCGTCTGATCAATCTTCGAATGATCGGATCACCTTGCCGTGGGCTTCGCCGTTGGGCGCGCCGTTGACCAGTGCCGGCTTGCCGTTGACGAAGACGTAGTCCATGCCTGAAGAGTAGACGTGAGGATCGACGAAGGTGTTGTGCTGTCTTATGTTGTCGGGATCGAAGACTAAGATATCGGCGAACATTCCTGGATTCAAGCGGCCTCTGCGTTTGAGGTCTAGACGGTCGGCGCCTAGCCCGGTCATTTTGTATATGGCTTCCTCGAATCCGACGAGGTTTCGCTGTTTTACGAATGTCTCAAGATAGCGTGAGTTAGTGGCGTAGCTGCGCGGGTGGGGTTTGCCACCTGATAGGGGACCTGTGGCTCGCAGGGAGCTACCGTCGGAGCAGACCGCCATGAGCCGCCACTGCGCGATGGCTTCGACATCGGATTCTTCCATGGAGTTGAGGACGTAAGAGCCATCCGATTCTTCGTAGAGCCTCAGAGCTGCTTCGGTCGGATCGCAGCCCATGTCGTCGGCGATCTCTTCGAGGTTCATACCTTCATAGCCGGGATTGGGCGGGAAGTGTGCGACCACGCATCCTGCTGCGCTGTGGTTTCGTCCTATGTAGTAATCAGTGTCTTCTCTCATCTTTGCGCGCAGATCGTCGTCTTGGAGACGATCGATAGTTGCTTGCCGCCCTCCGGAGAGTGCCCATCGGGCGAACATTGCGCCGCTGAACCCGGTGCTGGACCAAGCATAAGGATACTGGTCGCCGGCAACGTCTATCCCCTCTGCGCGGGCTCGTTCGAAGCCTTCGAGGAGTTCTGGTCCGCGTCCCCAGAACTTGGGACCGACGGCTTTGACGTGCGAGACCTGAATTTTTGCTCCGGTGCGGCGTCCGATCTCGACAGCTTCGGCGTGGGCCGGGAAGAGACCGCACAGATCGTCCGCCTCGGATCGGATGTGCGATGAGTAGAGTTTCCCTCGATCGGCGACTGTCTGAGTGAGCGCGATGACTTCATCGGTCAGGGAGTAGGAGCCGGGAGCGTACCAGAGTCCGGTCGAGATGCCCATCGCCCCGGCATCTAGGCTTTCTTCAACGATTCTCGTCATGGCAATGAGTTCGTCGAGGGTGGGACCTCGGTTGTCCATGCCCATGACCGCAGAGCGGACGGTGCCGTGCCCGACTTGAGTCGCGATGTTGATGGTCGAGCCGGAACGTTCGAGGGCGTTAAGGTAGCCGTTGAAGTCGTCCCAATCGACTTCGAAGGTCCCCTCTCCCCCTCTGGTGAGTCGTTCTCTCAGCTGATCTCTTGCCGCTCCGATGAGAGGAGCACAGAAACTCATCCCGCAGTTTCCGAAGTACTCGAGCGTTACGCCCTGCGTCAGCTTGGAGTCGGCTAGTGGATCGACTAGGAAGGATGAGTCTGAGTGGGTATGGAGGTCGATGAATCCCGGTGTGACTGCTTTTCCCGATGCGTCGATTGATTCTTTGACGTCGGTACGGGAGAGGTCGCCGATGGCAGCGATGGAGTCGCCATCGATTCCGATGTCGGCTCTGTAGCCGGTCCCGCCGTTTCCGTCGTAGATGGTGCCGCCAATGATTGTGACATCGAACATTTAGTGCCTCGGATGCGTGAAGTGTCGAGAGCTATCTGCCGCTATTATCGTTTAGTCTGATGACGGGTGCTCTTTGCGGGTTTTAGAAGCGTGGCGTAAACTTGCGGAAGTTTCGCGAAACGTTGTTGCTGACTTTTTAAGGCGGGTTCCGATGGGATCTTGCCGGTTGGAACGGAGATCAATAGTGAAGTACGTGAGATTTGAGAGCGATGGAGAAGTTTCTTACGGCATCGTGGATGATGATGGGAGCGTGCGGCAGATATCGAATTCGCCTATAGGTCGGGAGTATTCGGAGACCGGCAAGACGTTCGAGTTGATGGATGTGAAGATACTGGCGCCGAACCCGAACCCGGTGAAGATGCTGTGTTTGGCGAGGAACTATAGATCGCATCTGCTGGGTGCCCAAGAGCCGTCTAGACCGGAGCCGTTTTACAAGACACCTACGGCGATCATCGGCCCGGGCGACGCGATAGAGATTCCTGCTGACGCGGGTTTGGTGGTGTGTGAATCGGAGCTGGTGGCGATCATGGGCAAGCGCGCTAAGAATGTGAGTGAGGATGAGGCGCTGGATTACGTTTTCGGGTACACAGCAGGTAATGACGTGAGTGCTCGCGAGTGGCAGGGCGGCCCAGATGCAGATACGCAGTGGTGGCGTGCGAAGTCGGCAGATACTTTTGGACCTACGGGCCCGTTCATTGTTACCGATATCGATCCGCAAGATGTGAATATTCGAGGCTTGGTAAATGGCGTGGAAGGGCAGAAGTGTCACTCTTCAGAGATGATCTTCAATGTCAAGCAGTCGATTTCGTTCATCTCTCGATACGTCACACTGGAGGTTGGGGATATGTTGTGGACCGGTACATCAGGGACCACGCCGCCAATCAATGTCGGTGGCGACGTGATGGTGGAGATCGATAAGATCGGCGTTTTGCACAACCCGGTGACGGCTGCTGCATCTTCGGGCTAGATGTCTGGTGG
Organism: Dehalococcoidia bacterium; assembly: GCA_965214735.1. Classification (GTDB taxonomy): domain Bacteria; phylum Chloroflexota; class Dehalococcoidia; order Lucifugimonadales; family Lucifugimonadaceae; genus Bin127. The sequence continues at coordinate 917,790 of OZ243977.1, forward strand.
TCTAGCAGTTGTGGCATCCCTGGCCGACACGGCTAAGTACGCCTGTGTAGTCCGTGCGGTGCTAGTAGGGATTGATGTAAAAGGAGTCAGCGGCTCCGAAGAGCACGTCGATCTCATGGTCATCAGTTCCGTCGGTTAACCGTATCGGGGATATCAGTAGGCAGTGCCGATCAATTGAATCCGAAGGTTCTAGCCAAATCGCCTTCGGTTAGCCAGTAGAAGATGAGATAGGCGCCGACGACTATCAGAATGCCCGCCGAGACGGCGTTTATATAGGGCAGGAACCTACGCAGCTGATTCACTAGCGCGCTCTTGAAGAGGGCGACGGCGATTGTCAGGATCATGATGAGGAAGGTCATACCACCGGCATAGGAGAGGAATTGGATCATTCCCCTCACGAAGCCCTCGTTGGTGAAGCTACTGGTGACGACTGCCAAGAATATCGGGAGTGTGCAGCTCAATGATGCCAAGGCGTAGCTGATGCCGAAGAGGAAGTACCCCCTCAACGAGGTTACTCGGGGGTCTCCTACACGATCCGCCATTCTCTGCGCGATGCCGGTGTACAGCTTCCCTCCGCTGAGGATGTAGGCGCCTAGGGCCGCCATTGCAAAGCCGAGGATGAACCCGATCCATGGCAGTGCATCGACGACGACTTCGGTGCTTGCCCTGACTAGCAGTCCCGCAAAACCGAACAGCGCCACGAAGCCCAGTCCCATGGCGATGCTGACGTATATCGCCTTGACTCCTCTCGCCGCGGTTCCCCGCAGGGAAGATTCGGTAGAGTCGGACTCATCGCCTACGTAGAGAGTGAGGTAGGCAGGGAGCATCACGAATCCACATGGATTCACAGTGGCGAGCATCCCTGCGAGGAAGGCGAAGCTAAGGGGCAGAAAGTCGACTAGATCTGTGATCCAGTTGGCAGATGCGCTCTGGATCGAGAGCACGTCGCCGACGGTTTCATTGGCTCCGGGGCCGACCGCCAAGCCGCCGATGACGGCGATGCCGACGGCTGCGACGGCTGCTAGGGCCGGAAGCAGCCAGTTCGTTCGAGTAGTTACTGAACGCAACTTCATTCGTCTCCTTGTCAGGTATGTTTATGGCTTGATGATGGCGTCGGTTGGGAAGGCGATGCGGAGAATTGAACTGTCTATAGTCAACTGCCCCGATGATAACCGTTGCACGCCGCTAAGGGAGACGCTTGCGAAATTGTAGGCGAAGGGAGTTCCATGGTTCGAAGGAACCCACCAAGAACTGAGTCTTCGGAATAGTGTCTTTCGAGCTACTTTACAAAGGTCTCCACAAAGAGGGCAACCCCGTTTATCAGACTACGTTTGAAGTAGGCTGATGGATTGCGATCGATGGTTGTTCGAGGTTCGCAGATCGTCGCTTGTGTTACGATCAGAAGTTGGTTTCAAGCGCCAAGAGTCGAAGTGCGTTTGTTTCCATACCTTCACCATAACTAGGGGATTGACGAACCAATTTGACTACTGAAACCGTAACGCGGCCGGCGGAGGACGAAGCACCTGTCGGCATTGTGGATGGGGAAGATGAACTGGAGCCTCTTACGATCGAGGGGCTGTACAAGGCAGGGGTGCATTTAGGGCACCTTTCTAAGCGTTGGCATCCGCGGATGCAGGAATACATCCTGCTGAAGCACAGCGGGCGGCACGTTTTGGATATGCGCAAGACTATCGAGGCTTTGCAGTCGGCGAAGTCGGCGATTAGAGATTTGGTAGCTGATGGTGGCGAATGTCTGCTGGTGGGTACGAAGGCTCAGGCTCGGGCGGAGATCGAGCGATTGGCGCATCAGGTGGGAGCGATGTACATCACATCGCGCTGGTTGGGCGGAACAATGACGAACTTCGCGACGATTTCGCGGCGGATCGAGTCGTTGATTCAGCTTGAGGAGGATTTTGCCAAAAACGAAGTGCAGGCTCACACGAAGCGCGAGCTGCTGATGAAGCAAGCCGAGGTGAACAGACTGAACAAGTTTTTCGGCGGGATCAAAGAGATGTCGAAGCTTCCCGATGTGTTGTTCGTCGTTGGTATCGACAGAGAGAAGCACGCAGTTAAAGAGGCATCAGACCTAGGAATACCGGTAGTGGCGATAGTAGACACTAACTGCGATCCTAGTACGGTCAAATATCCGATACCTGGCAATGACGATTCGCACTCTTCGATTTCGCTGATCGCTCGCCATATAGCCGACGCGATAGCTGAGGGCAAGCGACTGGCGATTATCAAAGAGCAGGAGCGTCAGGCAGCGTTGGCGGAGCAAGAAGTTCAGGAAGCTGCTATGGCTGCGGCTCGTGCTGCCGCGGCGAGACGCGCGCAGAGCACCGATTCTGGCCGTTCATAAACATCCTCATAGCGAAATCCGTTTCAGATACTTCTACTTCAGGGAGAGATACGACGATGGCAAAGATCGGCACGGCCCAGATCAAGGAGCTGCGAGACATGACTGGTGCCGGCATCATGGATTCCAAGCGTGCGCTGGAAGCCGCGGACGGAGACATGGAGAAGGCAGCGGCACAGTTGATGGAGAGCGGCCTCGCGAAAGCCTCGAAGAAATCTGGCCGAGTCGCATTAGAAGGTGTCATAGAGGCGTACATCCACACCGGATCCCGTGTCGGATCGATGATCGAGTTGAATTGCGAAACCGACTTTGTGGCGCGAACTCCGGAATTCAAGTCGCTGGCAAGGGATTTGGCGATGCAGGTAGCCGCGATGAGCCCGAAGTATGTGGATCGGGAATCAGTGCCGGATGATGCCGAAGACGTGGCGGATGAGGATATTCTGCTGGAGCAGATCTATATCCGCGACGGCAACATGAAGATCGAAGAGCTGGTGAACGAGATGGTTGCGAAGGTGGGAGAGAACGTCAAGATCGGCAGGATCGAGAGATTCGCCTTGGGCGAATGAGTATGGAGCACCCTTAAATGCGGAATTCTCGATACGGCCGCGTATTGCTTAAGTTGAGCGGCGAGTCGTTCAAAGGAGATCTGCATTTCGGGATCGACAACAAGACGGTTGAGTACCTGGCTCGCGAGATAAAACGGGTTCACGATTGGGGAGTCGGGATCGCGATCGTGGTCGGCGGCGGCAATTTCTGGCGTGGTGCGGATTACGAGGCGCAGGGCATGGACCGTAGTAGCGCGGACCATGCTGGAATGTTGGCGACCGTGATGAATGCGCTGGTGCTGCAGGATTTCTTGGAGCGTGCCGGGGTGGCGGTAAGAACACTTACGGCGATTCCGATGCAGTCTGTAGCTGAGCCTTACATCCGCCGCCGAGCGATCAGGCACATCGAGAAGGGAAGGGTTGTGATCTTCGCCGCGGGGACGGGAAATCCATTCATGTCGACGGATACGGCAGCGAGTCTGCGGGCGCTGGAGGTGGGCGCGTCCGTGCTGATTATGGCGAAGAACGATGTGGACGGCGTGTATGACCAGGATCCTGCGAAGAACCCTGCTGCCGCGAAGTTCGATCACATCACGCATCAACGGGCGCTGGAGTTGAGGTTGGGGGTTCTGGACTCGACGGCGCTGTCACTGGCAATGGACAATGAGATGCCGATATTGGTGTTCGATATATTCAAGCGGGGCAATTTGGCAGATCTCGTATCAGGTGGCCAGGTGGGAACGAGAATTACGGCGGATGATGAGGGTAAGCAGATCTCGATGCCTTCGTCTGCCCCGGCACAGCTGATGTAGGGACAGGCTTGAACGGGAAGTTCGCGGAAACTCTTCGTTGCAGTCCAGATCTGCGTCAGGACAGACTCCGAGATGTAGTTCCGAATGCTTCTCCCGCGTCATTTCTGTAGATATGGAGAATGACGCCGCGCTCCTCTTCGGAGAAGGGAGATACCCTGCATGCCCTATGTTCCTGCCCGTATCGGGCTACGGATAGACTTTCGACGTAATGACTGAGCTACAGAGACATCTCCTTTCTCGGCAATGACGGGATTTTCAACGGCTGCTAGAGAGAAACGAGTCAAGCGTTGGTTTTCAGTAGAGAATCACATCTCTCTACAGTGCGCGTTTATAGTTGAAACATCGAATGTCGGCATTGATCGAAATCGGTGGTGAAGAGATGCTAGAAGAGACGTTGGACGACGCGAAAGAGCGCATGGATTCTTCCTTGAGGGTTTTTGGGGATGACCTTGAGGGTTTCCGAACCAATCAGGCCTCTCCCGCTCTGGTCTCGAAGTTGCCTGCCAAGCTCAACATGGGCGGCTCAAGCAGTGTCTTGCCGGTGAATCAATTGGCCCTTATTTCGGTCGAAGGTGTGCGCAGCCTCAGGATCGATCCGTTCTATCCCGAGGCGGTCCAGCCTGTTGTGAGAGCGATCCAGGAATCTGATTTAGGAATCAATCCTCAGGTGGACGGTCATACAGTCAGGTTGATTCTTCCTGAGCTCAACCAAGAGCGCAGACGAGATATCCTGCGGATGGTTCGTCGGCGAGCAGAGGATGCCAGGGTTGCGATCCGCAATGTGAGGCGCGATGCTCAGAGCATGATTCGCGAGATTCAGCGAGAGGGCGAAGCATCGGAAGACGATTGCAAGAGGGCATCGAAGAGTCTTCAGGATTTGACCGACTCTTCAGTCGACCGTGTGGCGGAGATGGTTGATGCCAAAGAGATCCAGATCATGGAGTGATCTGGCCGTTGTCTGATGTAGATGCAGAATAGCGAGAACGGCGGATTGAGCACGAGGGCTGATTCGGATATATCAGGCGATGCCGACTTGCGAAAGTCGCGGGGCTCTGAATCCGAGTTCGAGGATGGTTCCACCTTAAAGGTGCCGAACCATGTCGCCATCATTATGGATGGCAATGCTCGGTGGGCTCAAGAGCGGGGATTGAAGGTCGCAAAGGGCCATCGATCAGGCTACTCGAACATCCAGCGCGTAGTGTCGATACTGCGGGATCTAGGTGTCTGCGAGGTGACTCTCTTCGCGTTTTCGACAGAGAACTGGCAGCGTCCGGATGATGAAGTGGAGCACATAATGGAGCTGGCTTCGGAGGCGGTCGTCAACGATGTTTGGAAGTTTCACGAGAACGGCGTGAGACTGCGGCATGTCGGGTCTGCTGCTCGCATCGGAGATGAATTGAGAGAGATGATCGAGCAAGCGGTTGAGACCACCGCGGAAAATGATGGGTTCGTTCTGAATCTGGCTTTCGATTATGGGGGGAGAGAGGATATATTGCATGCTGTCGGCCGGATGATCGACGAAGGTGTGACGCTGGAAGAGATCGATGAGGATCTGTTTTCCAGCTACCTCTACACGGCTGGTTGCAGCGAGCCGGATCTGATCATAAGAACAGGCGGCGAATTTCGCATCAGCAACTTCATGTTGTGGCAGTCTGCATATTCGGAGTTTCACTCGACGCAGACTCTGTGGCCCGATTTCGGGGCGAGCGATATCGAAGATGCCTTTGTACGATATGGCAGTCGCCATCGTCGCTACGGCAGACGCCCGGCCTGACTGCGCGGCGAAGAGCATAGCGGTTCTTTGAGCGATAACGAAGCAAGCGCGGCTGAAACAGACGGCTCCGGCGCGTCCAATGTCTTACTGCGCCTCGCGTCTGGTGTGGCTGGTGTTCCGCTGTTGGTTGTGGTCATAGCACTCGGGTTTTGGACTGTGACCCTCGCGTCCCTCGCGGCGGCGGTTGCATCGACAATCGAGTTGGTCGGCTTGATGGAGAAGACAGCGGCATCTCGGTTCAATCGTCTAATGGGCATAGTGTTCGTCGGCTTGCCTTTGGGAGGGGCTATATTGGGGCTGTTGGACCGGATGGATGCGTATGATATTCGGGATCATGAAGTTCTATGGACGCTTTTGGCGGCATCTATACCCGGAGCCCTGGGGAGCGTGATCTGGCTAGGGCCGCGCTTCAGCAGGGATTTGAGGTCTCTTCTGGTAGTTCCTGCATTTGGGACCTACGGCGCGGTCGCTTTGGCTACTTTGCCATTGACGGCTACTTCGGATGAAGGCATCAAGTGGATCGCAATGGTGATATTCACGGTTTTCACTGCTGACACCGCGGCATTCTTTGTGGGGAGAAGAATTGGCAGGCGGAGATTGGCACCCGCGATCAGCCCTGGCAAGACCGTCGAGGGGTTGGTGGGAGGTGTATTAGCGGCGGTTTTGGCTTCATGGATTATCGCCAATGTCGTGAAGTTGGAGATCGAGCTGGTTTGGGTAGCAACATTCGGCATCACCGTGGGGTTGCTCGGAGTGCTTGGGGACCTGGTCGAGTCTTGGGTTAAACGAACAGTGGGTGTCAAAGACTCGGGATCGTGGATCCCGGGTCACGGAGGGATTCTGGATCGGACAGATTCGCTCATTCCCAACTTCCTGTTCGTATACTTTGTGGCGATGTGGACGGCATGAAAAAGCGATTGGCGATACTGGGATCGACTGGTTCGATCGGCACACAAACGTTGGATGTGTTGCGTCAGTTCCAAGATGATTTCGAGGTGGTGGCGCTGGCGGCGGGGAAGAATCTTGCGGTGCTCGAGAGTCAGATCGAAGAGTTCAAACCCAAGTACTTCGGCTGTTTGGATCCGGGAGTGAAGAGGCTCGGGGGCGCATCGTATCTGCCGGTTGCGGAGATTGCGGCTCATCCCGAAGTCGATCTGCTGATGCATGCTACGGTAGGAGTCGAGGGACTTTCGGCTGCGGCTGCGGCTCTCGAGGCGGGGAAGAGAGTGTTGCTCTCGAACAAAGAGTCGATTGTTATGGCGGGAGAGTTGCTGAAAGAGATGGAGAAGACGGGCGGAGGGGTGATCATTCCTGTCGACTCCGAGCCGAGCGCCTTGCTTCAGTGCATGTTGGGCGAAACTTCACCGCCTAAGAGGTACTTCATCACTGCGTCTGGCGGCGCGTTGCGGGACCTCTCGCCGGAGCAGCTTGAAGATGTTACGCCAGAACAGGCTCTCAAGCATCCTACTTGGACGATGGGACCTAAGATAACGATCGACTGCGCGACGTTGATGAACAAAGCCTTCGAGGTGATCGAGACGAGTTGCATTTTCGATGCCGGTTTGGATGATGTTGCAGTCCTGATCCATCGGCAGAGCGTCATTCATTCGATGGTTGAGATGCAGGACGGCTCGTTCAAGGCACTGTTGAATCTTCCCGACATGCGTCACTCGATCCAGTTCGCTCTTTTCTATCCTGAACGTAGAGAAAATGAATCTCTGAGCGATTTCGATCCGATTTCGATTGGAAATCTGACCTTTGAGCCGATGAATCCGACGATGTACCCGTGTTTCGAGTTGGCGATGGAGTACGCGCGCCGTGGTGGCACCTACAACGCGGCGCTGGCAGGCGCGGACGAGGCTGCTGTGAAGTTGTTCCTAAACGGCGAGATTCGCTTCACTGATATCGCAGATGAGATCGGAGAGACGCTAGGTTCTCTTGAGCCCAAGTATGAGTTCACGCTGTCTGATGCCGCAGATGCTGCTCAGTGGGCGATAGATACGACCTTGGCCCGCCATGTTTGATCGTTTTCGATCCGAAGGTACGTGGAGCGTCGTATTTAATTTAGGGAGTAAGGACGGCTGTTTCCTTGATATCTGACACTCTGATCTTCGGCATATTGGTGGCTCTGCTGATGCTGGGGCCGCTGATAGTGTTGCACGAATTCGGGCACTACTTTGCCGCGAAGCTCAGCGGCATAAAGGTGCTGGAGTTCGGATTCGGATTTCCTCCCAGAGCTTTCGGTGTCTGGACCGGTTCGACTTCCTACTCCATCACATCGGCGACGAGGTTGGATGCAGCCGCAGGTTTGGGTGATTTTTCTGCCGGCGAGATGGTTGCTGTTCGTTATTTCGATGACGAGACCGGTGAGCGCGTGGCATCATCGATCCGTCGTTTCGGGCGTGGAGACTCGCGATCGGATGATCTTGAGGCTATCGGCAAGATTCGAGAGATCGCCGATGGCCGGGTTGTGCTGAGAGACATGGTCTGGTCTATCAACTGGTTGCCGTTCGGTGGTTTCGTCAGATTGCTGGGTGAAGAGGATCCCGATGCCAAGGACAGCTTGGCAGGCAAATCGGCGTTGACGAGGCTGGGCGTGCTGATCGCCGGCGTGGCGGTGAACGCGGTTTTGCCCTTCATCATCTTCACCGCGGCGGTGATGATCCCAGTGGAACGGACGGTGGGCGATGTGGTTGTCACATCGGTTTTCCCAGATTCTCCTGCCTATGAGGCTGGTATTCGCGCTTCATACAAGGTGCTATCTGTCGATGGAGTAGAGATCAAGAACTTCAGCGATGTTCAAGATGCAGTCACTCGCAAGTTGGGTTCGGAGAGCCGCTGGGTGGTTCAGCGAGGTATTCCAGAGCCGTCCATAAGCCCTATGGAACCCAAGTATCAGTACATTCCGGGAGAGAGCGAAGAGGTGGCTCTGACACCGCGCTGGCATCCGCCGCGGAGGGAAGTGGTTCTAGAGGTCGAGAATGATGAGACACAGATTCGGTTGGCTACGGCGCGCACTTACGATCCACGGGTAGGCATCAGCGACAGTTTACGGGTTGTCGCCGACGGTGCTGTGAACGATACATTGCGGCAGATCCCGGTGTCTGACGCACGAGAATATGCATCAGGTGCGCGAGTCGGCGATGTGGTGCCGATTGTGAACTTGCCAGATGGCAGCGGGATTCCGTATTACGAGGCTCGTAGCTTCGATTACGGACTAGGGTCACTCACTTACCTCCAAGAAGGGGCAGTAGGGATACAGATGCGGCTGGACAATCCGCGAGTCGAAGCACTAGGGGTAGGTTGGACCTCGGCGTTGAGTGAAGGGATCGGCCGCACGCTCGATGTTTTCGTTCTCATCAAGAACTCTATAGTGGGGATAGCGACACAATCCAATAATCCCCAGTTCGACGGTCCATTGGCTGTTGGTCCGGTGGGTCTAGGGCAACTTTCGGGCGAGGTGGCGACTGCCGACATCGCTCTTCCGGCTCGGGTAGTGGTGATTCTGACTTTGGCAGCGATGCTAAGCATCTCCTTGGCGATATTGAATCTGCTGCCGATCCCCGGGCTGGATGGTGGGAGGATGGCTTTCGTCATCATCGAGATCTTGAGGCGGGGCAAGCGGATATCTCCCGAGAAGGAGAATCTCGTTCATATGGCGGGATTTGTGGTCTTATTGGGCTTGTTGGTGTTGGTTTCGTTCAGTGATCTATCGCGGATATTCAGCGGCGAGAGCTTTTTCTAGGCATGTGTGAAGCAGGCTGCATGTGCAGATGGCGTGGCGATTTGAGAAAATGAAATGTAGGTATACGAGATGGCTTCTGCTTCTCCTCCAATGGTCCTAGCACGTGAAATAACCGATCAGACATCGATGCCTCTAGGTTCTAGACGTCTCACGAGGACGGTGCACGTCGGTGATGTCACGATTGGCGGCGATCATCCCATCGTGGTGCAATCGATGACTGACACAGACACTGCGGATGTCGCCTCGACGGCTTCGCAGGTGAAGCAGCTGGCGGATGCCGGGAGCGAGCTAGTTCGTGTGACTGTCAATAATGCCGCTGCCGCGCAAGCGGTTCCTGAGATTGCTGAACACTTGAGCGACTCAGGGTGCGATGTGCCGTTGGTTGGCGATTTTCACTTCATCGGGCATCGTTTGTTGAGGGATCACCCTAATTGTGCCGAAACGCTGTCGAAGTTTCGTATCAACCCCGGCAACGTCGGTCGAGGGAAGAGACGGGATGCGAACTTCACGGCGTTTATAGAGATTGCCCGTGATTTAGGCACCCCGGTGCGGATCGGAGTGAACGCGGGGAGTCTCGACCCTGAACTGTTGGCGGACAAGATGGATGCCAATTCCCGACGATCGGAGCCCTTAGATAGCGATGCTGTAGAGCGAGAGGCTCTGGTTGAAAGCGCGATCGCGAGTGCAGAGGCTGCGGTAGACATTGGACTTGCAGAAGAGATGATGGTGATCTCGTGCAAAGTCTCGCGGTTGAACCAGATGGTGGGCGCGTATCGAGAGATATCTCGTCAGACTGACATCCCTCTGCATCTCGGTCTGACGGAGGCTGGGATGGGCAGAAAGGGTATTGTTTCGACCACTGCGGCTCTGTCGGTGCTCCTGCATGAAGGCATCGGCGACACGATTCGGGCTAGCTTGACGCCAGATGTTGGCGGGGATCGGACCGAGGAGGTGAAGCTGTGTCAGGAGATTCTCCAGTCGCTGGAGTTGCGGTCCTTCAGACCATCTGTGACGGCGTGCCCTGGATGTGGCCGCACAACTTCGTCGCTTTTCCGCGACCTAGCTCAGGATATCCAGACGATGTTGGACGCGCGTCTGCCCGCTTGGCGTTCCGAGTATCCGGGGTCGGAGACATTGAACGTCGCGGTGATGGGCTGTGTAGTAAACGGGCCTGGCGAGTCGCGTACTGCAGATATCGGTATTTCGCTTCCGGGAAGCGGCGAGAGTCCTAGGGCTCCGGTTTTCGTCGACGGAGAGCGAACGACGATGCTCCAGGGTCCCGGAATCGCCAAAGATTTCATGTCGATGGTTGAGGGCTACGTCGAAAGTAGATGGGGCGGCGACTCTTAATCGCTTCGCTGCATCGGGTCGATATCGGATCGAATATTCTCAAAGGGTAGAGATGAGAGCATCCAGTTTTCTGCTTAAGACGTTGCGCGAGGCACCGATGGACGCTGAGACGGTGAGCCACCGATATCTGGTGCGTGGCGGCTTCATTCAGCAAGTTGCCGCGGGGATATTCAACATCATGCCGTTGGGTTGGAGGAGCATGGATAAGATTCGCTCGATCATCCGAGAGGAGATGAACGCTGCAGGCGGATTGGAAGTGACGATGCCGATGGTGCAACCTCGCTCGTTGTGGGAGGAGAGCGGCAGAGCTGATACTTACAATCCGCCGTTGGCTGAATTCCGAGACCGTCGAGAGCGCGAAATGGTTTTAGCGCCGACTCACGAGGAGACGGCATCGATGATGGCCCGCTATGGGATCAGCAGTTATCGGGATCTTCCGCTGAGGATCTACCAGATCCAGTTGAAGTATCGCAATGAGCCGCGGGCGCGGGCGGGACTGCTACGGGCACGCGAGTTCGAGATGAAGGATGCGTACTCGTTCGATGCCGACTCCGATGGCATGGATGCGAGCTATGACGCGATGGCCGCGGCGTACTTCAACATATTCAGGAGATGCGGATTGAATGTGGTGCAGGTGGAGGCCGACTCCGGATCGATCGGGGGTAAAGACTCGGCTGAGTTTGTGTTGCTAACGGATGCCGGTGAAGATCTGGTCTTGATCTGCGATTCCGATGAATGCGACTATGCCGCGAACTTGGAGAAGGCCGAATTCAGGCGCATCCCTAACCCTCCAGAGGATCCCTTGCCGAGTGAGAAGTTCGCGACTCCAGGAGTCAAGACTATCGAGGAGTTGGCGGAATTTGCGGGTCAACCTCGTTCTAGCACGGCAAAGGCTGTTTTCTATCAGATCGACGGAAAAGTCCGCATCGTTCTGATCCGAGGAGATTACGAGGTAAATGAGACGAAGTTGAGGAACTTGGCTAATGGAAGTGAACCTTTAATTGCATCATCGCAAGAAGTTGCTGAGGCGGGATTCGTGGCCGGGTCTGCGTCGGCTGTCGGAATCGACAGAGAGCTGGTGATCGCCGACAGATCGGTTGTCGAGAACGCGAATCTTCTGGCCGGCGCGAATGAAGAAGGATACCACTTGAGAAATGTGAACTACGGCAGAGATTACGAGGCTGGGCTGGTCGATGACATCGCAGAAGCGGAGGAGGGCGCAGGTTGCTCTCGTTGCGAGACAGGCGTATTGATCTCGCACAAAGGCATTGAGGTCGGGCACATATTCAAGCTCGTGACGATCTACAGCGATTCGATGAATGTGGTTTACAACAGCGAGGCAGGTAGCAGCGAGCATGTTTATATGGGTTGCTATGGGATCGGCACTGGTCGTCTGCTCGCGGCGGCTGTAGAAGCGAATCATGATGAGCGGGGAACCATGCTTCCCCGTTCGATCGCGCCATTCGAGGTAGGGATTGTAGCGGTGAACTTCCGCAACAACGATGAAGTGCGTGCGACCGCCGAGGCCATTTACAGCCAGTTGGATGAAGCAGGATTTGAAGTTTTGTTTGATGACAGGGATGAGGCCGCGGGCGTGAAGTTCGCCGATGCTGACCTCGTCGGGATGCCGGTTCGAGTGGTTGTGAGCCCGAGAAGTTTGCAGAGCGGCGGCGTGGAGATAAAGGCACGGAGCCAAGCCCCCTCTGAAGCGGTCATTAGCGGCGTTGACGAAGTCGTTTCCTCAGTTTCTGCTATGCTTAATAACGGATTGTGAGAGTGATTGGTACGGGTAATTGGTCCGGGTATCGGTAGAGCGAATAGGCGATGTATAACTGTGAGGCTCGTGAGTTTGTAACGTTGCTGGTATGGTAAAATCAGTTTATTGACAACTGTTGTCGCGTCTTATAGGCGTGGATGTGGAAGTGGGCGTGCGCCCACTTTTTTGCTATTGGGGCGTGGTTCGTTCGCCGGACATTTGCCTTGCCGCCGGAGGATTGATCGATGAAAAGCGACATGCTGCTCGCAGTGATGCAGCTCGCTGCGGAAAGGGAACTTCCGCAGGGCGCGGTCGTGTCTGCTTTTGAAGACGCCATCGCAGCCGCGTATCGCCGAGAAGATGAGGCTGAAGGCTATGATGTCGTGGCTAGCCTCAATCCAGAGACGGGCGACGTGAAGATCAATACCGTTCTCCATGTAGTCGACTACATAGATGAATTGGAACCTCGGGGGCAGGTGACGGTTGATCAGGCGCAGAAGATCAGGCCCGATGCAATGTCGGGCGACGACATCATCACCGGGGATTTGGAGTTCAGGCCTCAGCGGATAGCTGCCCGCACGGTTACGCAAGTGTTGATGCAGCGGTTGCGTAACGCCGAGCGTCAACTCGTATTCGAACAGTTCGCCGACAAAGAGGACGAAGTGATTTCGGCACCGATTCGACGAATCGATTCATCGCGCTATGAAATGGCGATTGGGCAACGGCCGGCGGTCATGGTCGATTTGGGCAAGGCGGATGCTCTGTTGCCTCCCAACGAGCAACCTCCTTCAGAGCGGTATCGCACAGGCATGGAGCTGCGGTTCTACGTTTTGCGCGTGGGCGATGAAGGCTTCAATGGCGATAGTGTTCCGGAGATAGTGGTCTCGAGAACTCACCCGAATCTGCTACGCAGACTTCTCGAGATGGAAGTGCCTGAAGTCAAGAGCGGTGTCGTGGAGCTGAAGGCGATCGCTAGAGAGCCTGGAGCTCGCAGCAAGGTTGCGGTGTACTCGAATAAACACGATATCGATCCGATAGGTGCGTGTGTCGGCTTACGCGGCATCCGGATCCAGAACATCGTCACGGAGTTGATGGGAGAGAAGATCGATATCTTGGAGTGGAGCGACGATCCTGCGACGTTCATAGCTAACTCACTGGGTCCGGCGCAGGTGGAGCGGGTGATCATACTGTCTAGGGATTTGGCTGAAGTCATCGTGCCAGACAGTCAGCTATCCTTGGCGATCGGACGCGAGGGACAGAATGTTGGTCTTGCCACGAGATTGACAGGTTTCCGTATCGATATCAAGGGCTCTTCGGCATATGCAGAAGAGCAGATCGCTCTGCAGCGCGAGTTGGCAGCCGCCGCGGCGGCCGAAGAGGCTGCCAAAGCGGCGGCCGAAGAAATGGTGGAAGATGAGGCGGAGTTGGTCGAAGCCGTGGCTGAGGAGCCGTTGGTCGAGTCTGAGAGCGAAGCCACGGAGGTAGCGATTCCCGTAGCGGAAGCGACGGAAGTAGAAGTAGCGGAAGAGGCAACGGTTGTCGAGGACGAAGCTCAAGAGCAAGAGTCTGTAACTCCCCGTGAAGTGCCATCCTTGTTCGTGCCGGTAGTACCAGTATCGAGAACTCAAGCGGTGCCGGTTGAGTCTGATCCGGTGGATGAACCCGAAGAAGAGCCAGAGCCCGAAGAGGATCTGGATTTGGAACTGCTTGAACTTGAAGAGAAGCTGCGCGAGTTAGAGATCGAGGAGCAGGAGCGTCTGGAGGCTGAACGTCTGGCTGCTGATCAGGAGGCGATCGAACAAGATATCGATTCGGATGATTTGTGGGTTCTGCCAGGCGAGTTGATGGTCGAGTCTGAAACTCAGTCATCGGGTCTGAGATTTGCCGAGGATATTGACGGATACAGGGATGGAGACGCAAGACGCGCTCCCCGGAGGGGCGGGGGCAATCGCGGCGGACCTCGTCGATCCAGCCGTTGATAACGGCTTCCCGCTTCATCCATATCATCGGGGTTGTTACATGACTCCTGAACGGCGGCGCGTGCCGATGAGAAGTTGCGTGCTCTGTCGTGCGAAGCGACCGAAACGCGAGCTGTTGCGGTTAGTGCTGGCATCAGACGGTTCACTGACGATCGACCCCGGAGGAAGGGCGCTGGGACGCGGATGCTACGTCTGTTTCGATGATAAGGAGCTACGGGATCGCAATGCTAACGTTAAGATAGGTAGAGCCTTGAGACTGCGATCGGGAGTTTCTCCCGAGTTCATCCAAGATGTCCTCGCCTTCGTGAGCGCGAACGAAGGCGAGGATGTGTCTCGAGCTATTACTCGGTAATCTTCGCGTAGAGAGCGATTTCAGCTTAAGGCATGCCGCGTACACAGAGACGACGACCACATCGATCCGCTAGGAGAGGGAGAGCCGCGCAAGCGGAACGATCAGCCCCTCGCCGTGAATCTGCGCGTCCACCGTTCTCCGGTCCCGTCGATATACCGGCCGAGATCCGTATTTCAGAACTATCGGATGTGATACGCCGTTCACCAATCGAAATCATCAAGGAATTGATGCGTAGCAACATAATGGCGGCGATGAACGACAGCGTAGATTTCGAGGTAGCTGCGACTGTCGCGACACGATTGGGAGTGAGAGTGCGGAAACCGGCGGATGTCGAGACCAGCGATGCATCAGAACGAGTCGACGTATCCGATGCTGAGGAAAACGCTGCACCTCGTGCACCTGTTATCGCAGTGATGGGACATGTCGACCACGGCAAGACTACGTTGTTGGACGCTATCCGAGGCACCAATGTAGTCGATTCTGAAGCCGGTGGAATAACCCAGAGCATCGGTGCTTATCAGATCGAGTATGAAGATCAGCCATTGACGTTTATCGACACGCCTGGCCATGAGGCTTTCACGACGATGCGAGCGCGGGGAGCTCAGGCAACCGATATAGCGGTGATCGTGGTGGCAGCAGACGACGGTGTGATGCCGCAGACGGTAGAGGCGATAAATCACGCCAAGGCGGCTAAAGTGCCGATGGTGATTGCGGTGAATAAGGCGGACTTGCCGAACGCCGACCCATCTCGATCCAAGACAGAACTGTTGGAGCATGAGGTGATAGTTGAGGACTTCGGGGGAGATACGCTATCGGTTGAGCTTTCGGCTCTGAAGAACGAAGGCGTGACGGATCTGATTGAATCGTTGCTTTTGGTATCGGAGATTTCGGAGTTTACTGCTAACCCTGACCGACTTGGTATCGGAGTGGTAGTCGAGGCGACTCTAGATAAGCAACGAGGTCCGGTGGCGACGGTTTTGGTTCGTTCTGGTACCGTACGCGTGGGCGACAACATAGTCGCCGGAGACAAGCTGGGCAGAGTTCGTCGCATGGTTGATGGGTATGGAAACGAGGTACAATCTGCCGGGCCTTCGACGCCGGTGGAGGTGCTGGGATTGCATGGCGTGCCCGAGACGGGGCAGCAGTTCGAGGTCGTGCCGGATGAGAAGTCTGGTCGACAGATGTTAGATGCCAGACAACGTCAGGAATCGCGACGGCCGGACGCGTCGCGTCAATCGACGATGGCGGAGGTGTTGCGTCATCGTGCCAGCTACGGTGCGGCTGAGCTGAACATCGTTGCGAAGACGGGTTCGCAGGGAACCATCGATGCAGTCAGGCGAGCGATAGACGGGCTTTCATCTTCAGAAGTTCAGGTGAAGATTCTGCACGCGGCACCAGGTCCGATTTCCGAGAGCGATGTCATGCTCGCCTCGGCGTCGAACGCGATGATCGTGGGATTTGAAACGACAGTTGAGGCGGCAGCGGAACGGGCGGCGAGGTCTCAGGACGTGCCGATAAGGACCTACGACATCATCTACACGATGATCGACGATGTCAAGGTCGCAGTGCGGCGGTTGCATGAACCGGAGCACGAAGAGGTGATACTGGGCCGTGCGACTGTGTTGCAGACTTTCGCGCATGGACGACGTGAGCGTATCGCGGGCATTCGGGTCAACTCAGGCGTCATGCGTAGGAGTGCACGCATGATTGTGAACCGACGCGGCCAACAATTGTTCGAGGGGGCGGTGTCTTCGATGCGCCACTTCGACCAAAACGTCACCGAACTGACTAACAACTTCGAAGGCGGGGTAGTGTTAGACGGTTTCCACGAATACGAGATAGGCGATGAAATCGTCTGCTATGAAGTACGTGAAGTTGCGGTATAGCCAAAGAGGGTTGTGGATGGGCACGCGATGACGAGAAGGATGGAACGCGCGGCGCGGAATTTGCAGCGCTACATAGCGCGGATCGTCGACGAAGATCTGAATCTGCCGGCGATGTCTTCAGTGACTAGAGTCACGTGTGATTCCGGCTTAACGAAAGCGCGCGTCTTCGTGAGCGTTTACGGCGACGATGCGAAGTGCAGGGAGACGCTGGAAGAGCTGATGGAGAAGTCGTGGATCGTCCGTCGAGAGCTGAGCCGACGAGCGCAGATGAAGCGGACGCCGGAACTGATCTTCGTTTCGGACACCTCGTTGCAGGATGGGCAAGAGATGATCGATTTGATTGATCGGCTCTCGCTCTCCAGATAGCGAGTCATGCGAGAAGCGGTCGCGATGTCGCGCATAGATGTCTCAAGTGCGCCGGTAGGTTATCTGAATGTTGATAAGCCGACGGATTGGACATCTTCTGATGTGGTGGTCAAGTTGCGAGGCGAGTTCGGACTCAGAGCACGAGGGTTGAAGATCGGTCACGGTGGAACGTTGGACCCAATGGCTACCGGAGTGTTGCCGATCTGCATCGGTTCAGCTACCAGATTTTCGGATCGCCTCCTGAGCGGGGATAAGCGTTACGAGATATCCATGATGCTTGGAGTGGCTACCGACACATATGATTCGCAAGGCAAGGTGGTGCAGCAGGTTGACGCTGACTCGGTTACTGAAGGAGCGTTTCGCGCTGCATTGGCGAAGTTTCGAGGAGAATTTGACCAAGTGCCGCCGATGTATAGCGCGATCAAAGTTGGAGGCCAGTCTCTCTATAGAATCGCCAGAAGAGGTGAGACAATCGTCAGGGATCCGCGTAGAGTACGAGTGCATTTCTTGGATGTGACGTGCTGGGATCCGCCGTTCGCGAGCGTCGCTGTGGAGTGCAGCAAGGGATTTTATGCTCGTAGCCTAGCGCACGATATCGGCGATGAGCTAGGGTGCGGCGCCCATGTGACTTCTCTCCGAAGGACTAGATCAGGTCCGTTCGGTATCGAAGATTCGATCGAGCTATCGTCGCTGATCGATCTGACGGACCATGATGAATGGCGACGCAGATTGCTGCCCGTCGATTACGTGATCCAAGATCTGCCTAGGGTCGACGTGAATGGCGAAGGTTCGGTAGATTTCAAGCATGGCCGCCTGGTCCGTTGCGTTTCGCACGAATCGATAGAGAATAATGGAAGATATCTGCGCGTTTATGGCACAAAGGGCGAATTCTTGGGTTTGGGAAAGATGGGAGAGGATAGGTTCTTCCTTCAGCCACGCTTGGTGATCGGTAATTGAACCTAATTGAATCTTCGTTTGTAGAATATGTTTTGTTCGGCCGAATTCGGGATTTTCCGATCACTCATCTTCCATGCATACATCCGCGCAATTGAGCTTGTGTAGTATCTTCCATATCTTGAGTTGAGCGAGTCGCTGTTACATTTGGCGGCGGAGTTGTTGATCATGCTGGCGGTGATCGTCATCGCGGCGAAGATCGGTGGTGAAGTTGCAGAGCGGATGCTGAAGATTCCCGCGGTTCTCGGGGAGCTGGCAGCCGGGATTTTGATCAGCCCTCACGCACTGGGCGGGATCGATTACTGGGGATTTATCGGGCCAGTGTTTCACCCGGTTATCGAGTCGATCAACAGTCACGACTTAGAACGCGTCGCAGGCTTGCCGTTTGAGCTCTATTTCTTAGGACAAGTCGCTGCCGTTCTTCTTCTTTTCGAAGCCGGGCTGGAGACGAACCGTGAGCGCTTCCTGAAGTACATCCGTCCAGCGATGGCGGTCGCGGCTGGGGGCGTAGCCGTGCCGTTTGCGCTAGGAGTGTTGGCCACGGTTTGGTTCGGTTTTGCGAACTTTTCATCACTCTCAGAGTTGGTGCCGGCACTGTTCGTCGGAACTATCTTGACCGCGACATCGGTAGGTATCACGGCACGCGTGCTAGCAGATATCAGACAGCTAGATTCATCTGAGGGCGTAACGGTTTTGGCAAGTGCCGTTGTCGATGACGTTTTGGGGATAGTTATTCTCGCGGTGGTGGTAGGCATTCACAGCGAAGGCGCGGTTACGGCGACTAGTGTCGGTGCCATCTTCCTGAAGGCGATAGGCTTCTGGCTGGGCTTGACGATTATCGGGAGTCTGTTGGCGCGCTACATCTCAGGAATAGCACTGTATTTTAAGGGTGGGGGAAGCAGCTTTTCGGTCGCTGTTGCCCTCGGCTTCTTAGCAGCCGGTATCGCAGAGGTGTATTTCGGTTTGGCGATGATCATCGGCGCCTATTCGCTCGGGCTCGCTCTGTCCGGCACCGAGTTGAGGCATCGGATCGAAACACCGATGCGATACGTAGGGTATTTGCTAGTCCCCGTGTTCTTCACGGTGATCGGGATGCAAGTCGACCTTGGCAGATTCATCGCATCCGACAATCTGCTCAATCTGTCGCTCTTCGCAATCGTGATCACAGCCGCGGCAGTGTTCAGCAAGTTGTTCGGCTCAGGAATCCCGGCGCTTATGGTCGGTTTCAGCCGACAAAGCTCGTGGCGGATTGCCTGGGGGATGTTGCCAAGGGGAGAAGTGGCACTGATCGTCGCCGGGATCGGGCTTGCGAGCGGAGTCATCAATGAAGAGATATTCGGCGTTGTCATAATCATGACGGTCGTCACAACCCTGATCGCACCGGTGTTCTTGATCCGATCATTTTCAAACGAGGAGGCGGCTCCGACTCTGCAGACGGCTGAAGATCAGTCTTAACCTCAGCTCGTAGTCCCGATAGATTAAGACCTTGTTTCGATGTGGCAAGAGTAAGGTGCTCAGTTACGGGCGCGGTTTATCATTTACGAACCGCCTGCGCCCCCGTAGCTCAGTGGATAGAGCACCGGTCTCCGAAGCCGGGCGCGTGAGTTCGATTCTCACCGGGGGCGCCATTTTGAATCGATGCTGAAACATACTGATAAAACAGACCGTAGGATCGAAGTATCCAACGGGGCACCATTGGTGACGGCGATTGCCAATGAGATTCGCCAGCTGCGCGCGAATGATTCTCTTTCCCGCATCACAGTAGCGACACCGTCGTTCTACTCGGCATTCTTCCTCAGACGCGCGGTGACAGAGGCTTTGTGCGAAGGGACAGGGCATCGAGGCGGCGGCTTGTTCAACATCGAGTTCATGCGGATAGAGGATGTGGCTGCCAAGCTTTTCGAGACCGAAATGAGCACTGTCTCCAAGCCTGTGATGTCGCAGTTACTCGCGTCGGAGCTGATATATCAGGCGTTGTCGGATTTGAGCACTCGCGGCCCGCTGAGCGATCATGCGCAAAACCCATCTACTGTGGCGTCGGTGGGGCGAACATTGCATGAATTGGCACTGTTGGATTCGGGAGCCGAGAAGTCTTTGCTTAAACTCATGGACGGTCGGCGGAGCGGCATCTATCCTCAATTGCTGGAAGTGCAGCGGAAGTACGCGAAGTCGGCATCTAGGTACACGACGCGAGAAGAGGTGGCATCGACAGCCGCCGACATTGCGAAAAGAAATCCAACAACGCTCTCATCCGCATTGGGACGAAATCAGATATTAGTGCGTGTGCAGGCGGTGCCAGACAGCTACGCTTGTTTGTGGACCGCGTTGGAAGGAGCAGAATCATCGGTGACGCTGGCGGTTGCGCCGCGCCATCGCAATGACGAAGACAATGTCGTTGACGATGCGAAAAGCGTCAGGACTCGTTTCTATTCGACGATGAGCACGACTGATGAGCCGCGTGCTCTGATCCGCAACATCATGGCTGATGCGCGGGATGGTGTGAGATTCGGAGAGATGGCGGTGTTTTACCCGAGCAGGGACTATGCGTCTCGGATTGGAGATGCTTTGAGATTTGCAGACATTCCCAGTTGCGGGCCTTCTTCCAAGAGACTTTCGGACACGCCTGCGGGAAGGTTTGTTTCGCTGTTCCTGAAGATGGTTTCCGACGAGATGAGGCGCGACGCCTTTACTGCATGGACCAGTTCTTCGCCGGTGATCGATCCTGAGACCGGTGATCGAGTGCCGACGGTGCCTTGGGAGGCTGCATCACGAAACGCCAACATTCCGAGATTCGACTCCAATACCGAGTGGGAACGTCCTCTGAAACGTTACGCGGGCAGGATGAAGTACTATGCTCGTCGGGCGCGCGAGGCACCTGATGACGAACAGAAAATTGGTCCCGATGCGTTTGAAGCCGCCGCCTATTCTGCGTTCAGGATGAGCGATTTCCTATCTGATCTGCTCCCTAGAGTAGATGTTGAAGAGACAGGCAGATGGGCGGACTATGCCGATTGGCTGGAAGAGATAGTATCGCTATATTTTCTTGCTGACGATTCCGAAGATGATGAACTCGACGGCTCGGAGCAGATTCGATCTCTGCTCGAGCAAGTTCGTGGGTTGGACCAGGTAACTGGTTCAGAAATTGGTTTTGATCGATTCACAGGTGCCGTGCAAGATCTTTTACGCGATACACTCGGACATCTTACGGGATTGGGATCGAGCGTGCTGGTCGCACCGCTTTCCGCTGGTGTCGGCTCGGCTTTCAAGAGAGTTCACATCGTGGGAATGGCTGAGGGAAGTTTGCCTAGACCGGCAGCGGCTGATCCGTTGCTGTCAGATCGCACTAGGCGATATCTGGATGCCGATGGATCGGTACTGCCGACCAAGCGCGATCAGCAGGAGTCTATGCATCGCCAGTTCAAGATGGCGTTGGACGCGGCGCCTCTGAGGAGGATGTATTGGAACAAAGCTTTGATAGGCGCCACCAACGAGTCGTATCCTTCGCCATGGTTCGTAGATGAGTTGCTCGAGGAGAATGGTGAGACTGGCCGATCATCCAAGTCGCTGATGGATCCGCAGAGCGACGTGGTGGAGCCCGTCACGCCACTGGCTGATTTCGGCTCGTCGGAGCTCGACATTTCTTCTCGATACGAATTCGATCTTCTGAACGTGTCGATAGCCGCGTGCAGCGAGAAATCGCGTCGCGAGTTGCTGATTGATCCACGCAACGGTGCGCTGGCTGCCGGCGTTGCGCTAGCGATGGCTAGAAGCTCTGCAGATTTCGGTGCGTACGACGGCAACATCTTCCCGATGCAGGACATGCCGTTTAGGTCGGGGGTAACATCTGTATCTGCGTTGCAGAGTTACGCGGAGTGTCCGTACCGTTACTTCCTGTCGCAGGTGCTAAACGTTGAAGAACGTATCGATCCAGAAGATTCGCTCGTTTTGTCTGCCCTCGATAAAGGGATATTGGTGCACAAGATTCTCGAGCGGTTTCTGGGTGAGTGCGGTCCCGACGGTACCGAAAAGAGATTGTCAAGACTGCACAAGATTGCGAATGAGGTTTTCGATGATTTCTTTGCTAGAGAGTTCATCGGCTACCGTGAGATATTCGATCTTGAAAAGGCGCAGCTTCTGAGACAGTTGGATGAGTGGCATCGAGCTGACCTGGATGTTCTACTCGACTTTGACGGCGAGATGATGCCGGAAAAGGCATTCGGGTATGACAATGAGGATGCCTCCGGGAGGATGGAGCTTAGCAGTGGGTTTTCATTCCAGATGCGCGGCAAGATCGACTTGATCGCGGTTGCGGAATCGGGTGATCGGGCTTTGGTCCTCGATTTCAAAACCGGTAATTCATCTAGTTACACAGATTTGGATAAGGATGTAACTGCGGCAGGGACGAAGTTGCAGCCGGCTGTCTACTCTCTAGTCGCCAGCAGACTGCTTGGCGGGGAAGCGAATGTGTCTTCGGCGTATTGGTTCGTTTTTCAACGAGGGAGTGGCCGCTTGCGTCCAAAGCAGCCGATGTATCTGGAGGATGCACAGGATCGGTTGACGTTCGCATTGGATGTGATCGTAGGAGGGATAAGGCAGGGGATATTCCCTGCCAGGCCCGGAGAAAGGGACACTTATAGGAATGGCCCGCCGTGGAAGAACTGCAAGCACTGCGCCTACTCAGATGTCTGCACTGCCGATCGATTGGTTGCTTGGAACCGCAAAAAGTCAGGTGAGGAGTTAAAGGCATACGTCGGCATGGCTGAAGATGGATGATCTATCAACTTTGTCCCAGCAGGTCTGTCGTCGTACGGATCGAGAATGAAGGTTGAGCCGAGTGAAAATCGATCCGTGTGATGAGAGTGTCGAATAGCTGATACTGACTAACATCGGTGCACCATATTACATGAAGGGTTTACAAAAATCTTCTCGATGATAGAAGAATCTCGCACAGTATCGGATCGAGATTCGTTACATGTGATCGGACACGATCTGAGTTCGAGCATCTACGTGGAAGCCGGTGCCGGCACGGGCAAGACATACAGCCTCGTGCAACGGATCATGGCGTTGCTGAAAGGGGGTGTGCCGATAGCGAACATAGTCGCCATTACCTTCACCCGCGCGGCTGCGTCAGAGCTACGTTCTCGGATCAGGGAGGAGTTGGAAGAGAGCTACATCCCTAGTAGTTCCGAGCCTTGGGTCAGAAAGGCTCTTGAAGGGATCGATACGGCGGCATTTCAGACGATCGATTCGCTTGTGTATTCGATTCTGAGCGAGCATGCTCTAGCCGCTGGTCTCCCCCCGGCGATAGAGGTGCAAGATTCGTTCTCCCAGCTGGAGATGTTCCGAGAACAGCAGCATCAGTGGGCGATAGACCTGCTGGATCAGGACGAGAGTTTTTCACACACAATATCGGTCGCGATGGGTTTGGGGTTGCAGAAGCCGTTTGACAAGATCGCGGAGCTTGCCAAGGCGATGGATGAGAAGCATGGCGATCTGGAGACTGGCGAATTGACACCGCCGCCGCGGATCGGGGTTGAGACGATAAGGGAACTGGAAGGCTCTATCGAGGAGTTGAGGGCTACGATGCGGTGGTGCAAAGATCCTGAAGACAGACTGTATATGCGGATGGCAGAGGTGATTGGCTGGTTTGAGATATCGATTCAAGGGCGAGGGTGCCGAACGGAGAAAGAGGCGGAAGCATTGCTGATGACGTTCTCAAGCACCTCTTCTGTCGTAGGTAAGAATGTAGGTAGGAATGCCAACTGGGGCGATGGAGCGCGGAAAGAGGAAGCGAGAGATGTACTGAATAATGTCATTGCAGAGGTCGAAGGTGCGTTAGACGTTGCTCGTGAAGCGGTGACGATCGAACTGATCGAGTATGTCCGGAAATTCGTTCAGACGATGGTTGATGACCGGCGGAGAGCGGGAACCGTCTCCTACTACGATGCCATCACTTGGCTGAATGAGATGTTGGCAAGGCGCAGCGATATCAGAGAGGAGATCCAACAGCGTTATCCGCGCGTGTTGGTGGATGAGTTCCAAGATACTGACCCGAATCAAGTCAAGTTGGTTCGATTGCTGACGATTCCGCCCGGGGATGATATTGCCCCTGCTCCAGGTTCTATGTTCGCGGTTGGCGACCCTAAGCAGTCGATCTACAAGTTCCGAGGCGCCGATATAGAGATCAGCCAAGGCGTGAAAGATGATGTGAGAGAACACGGTAAGTATCTGACGTTGAGAGAGAATCGTCGATCCACCGATGCGGTTATCAATTGGGTCAACCATGTTTTCAATAAGTGGATGCTATCTGATAACGATGGATTCAACAGCGATACGGATCTGCAGCAGGCCGAATACATCCCACTAAAAGTTGCAAGCGATACGGCACCCCCTGATGAAGTTGACGGACAGGTGTATCACTTTGGCGATGAGCTAGCGGAGAATGTGGATACATTACGTGAAATCGATGCCGTTGAGGTTGCGAAGATAGCCAGGGCGGTATGCGCCGGCAAGGTAAAGGTGAGAGATCGGCATGACAATGACCGCGTCAGGGATTCTCGTCCGGGCGATTTGACGATATTGACGCGCGCGAGGTCGAGTTGGGAGTTATACATGAACGAGCTTGATAAGCTCGGGCTCCCGTATGTGGCTGATATCGGCGGTGCAGCGGTTTTTGAGACTCAAGAGTTTAGCGATCTGCTCAACTGTCTCACCGCGATGGACGACCCTTCGGATCAGCCAGCTACCGCCGGAGCGTTGAAGTCGATATATTTCGGCTGCAGCGATGTTCATCTGCATGACTGGGCGTTGCAGGGCGGCAAGTTCAGCTGCGTGGCTGATTTTCCTCAATCCATGGCATCGAGTGATGTTTACGATGCCATGGAGGTCCTAAGGCGGTATCATCGCCTCAGAGACGAGCTGCCACCTCCGGTCTTGATAGAACGGTTCATCCGTGAGCGACAGGCGCGCGAGTCTATGTATCTGAACGGAGACCCGAGAGCCGGTTTGAGGCGTCTCGATTTGGCGGTTGAGCTCTCTCGCGGATTCATGGAAGAGGGAGTGTCTTCACTTCGTGGATGTCTGAAGCGGTTCGCGCAGTATCGAGAAGCGGATGAGTTTCTGCGCGAAGAGCCTGCCTTGGAGTTCGATCAAGGCAAGATAAGACTGATGACGATTCATGCCTCGAAGGGGCTGGAATTTCCGATTGTGATTCTTCCCGATCTCTGCGGAAGTGGTGGAAACAGAAATCCGATACCGTTGATGGGCAGCGATTCAAGTTCGCACTCTGGGGTGAAGTTTGGAATGCGTTTGGGAGGCAGGCGAGGAGATGGATATTTCCAGACGGAGGGTTATGAAGAACTGCTTGCTAGAGAAACGCGCGCCAGCGAGTTGGAGACGACTAGGCTGTTTTATGTCGCCTGCACCCGTGCCCGAGACCACTTGATTGTCAGCGGCTACAGAAAGAATAAGGACACTAAATCTGTGGCAGCCAAATTTGCAGATTACGTCGGCAGTGGTGGTGAGGCACTGTGGTCCCCGATTCCAGACGATTGGTTCTCCGCCGAGTTTGATCCAAAGGTGGATGTTGCGCCATCTACGATGATGCAACCGGTCGCGGACCGCGAGGTCTGGACACGGGAACACAGGCGCATCATGGAGTGGGGGACCGCGCGTTCTTGGGTCACACCCTCGGCTCTCAAGCGGCCCGGAGACGAGACGAAGTTTGATGGATACGTAGAGAAGCCTGACGATGCACCGATCCCGGATTCAGACGATTATCGACATCAGGGACGTGCGGCTACCAAGATAGGCCAGGCGGTTCATGCGGCGGTGCAGAGAGTGTTGGAGCGGAGCGGGGCAGATGTCGATTCGATTGCCCGACAAGAGGCGGAGAAGCATGATGTGTCCGAGAATAGCGAAGAGGTCGCTCAGCTTACAGCCGCGACGTTGAGCACTCCGCTAATTTGCCGAGTTTGGAAGTTGCATCGCGATGATGTTTGGATCGAGATTCCAGTTGCAGCCCCTATAGATGCTGGCGAAGGATCGCCAAAAGTTCTTGAAGGGCGAGTCGACTTGATCTATCGCATTGATGAACATACTTTGGGCATCGCCGACTTCAAGACTGACAGGTCGTTCAATAGGTCGGTGGGTGAGATGGCGGCACCGTACGAGCCTCAGATAGGGGGGTACGCTTATGCTGTAGAGCGAGCCACCGGGTTGAAGGTCGTGGAGGCTTGTATCCTTTTCTCCCGCTTGGCGTTGGAGGACGCTTCTCGAGCCGAGTATTGGCTGCCGGACATTGATAATGTGAAAAACGCGGCGATGGGTTTGGCTACAGCGCAGGTTGCAGGCTCAACGTGACAAAGGGAGTGAACCACATGGCAGGTTGGAATCTTCTGGAAGGCAAGAAGGCACTGATCACGGGGTCTAGGCGAGGAATAGGCACCGGCATAGCGCGCGTCTTCGCTGAGAATGGAGCCGATGTGGGGATCAATGACATAGAGCGTGATGAAAATGCCGAGCAGATCATCGCCGAGATTGAGGCTATGGGCCAGCGCGCCACTTGGCATCGTGCAGACATCGGAGATTCGGATGACCGCGAGAGGATGTTCGACGAGTTCGTCGAAAAACATGGTCGGATCGACATCTTGGTGAATAATGCTGTGGCTTCGGCTGATCCGCACTTCACCAATATCACTGAGGATTTCTGGGACTTCCTGGTCGGCCATGCTCTGAAGGGCTATCTCTTCTGTTCTCAGCGGGCGGTGAAAGAGATGTTGCGGCAGGGCGATGGAGGCAGGGTGATCTCGATCAGCAGCGTGCACAGCTATCGTGCATGGCCGCAGGATACGGTTTATGGGATCGTGAAGGCAGGTCTGAACCGAATGGCACTGAGCATGGCTGTCGATCTCGCAGGAACCGGCATCACGTCTAACTGCGTGGCACCTGGATACATCGACAGTCGTGTGTTGTCGCCTGAGGAGGAGCATAATCGAGGAAAATTGGAGGGGTACGTGGACTACGCTAGGGACTACATACCCAACCGTCGGGGTGGAGTTCCGCGCGATATAGCTAACGCATGTCTCTTTCTAGCTTCGGATCTGGGCGACTACGTTAACGGACAGACCATCACCGTAGACGGCGGCTTCCTAGCTGGTGGTGTGCCGCCCGAATCAGTCCCTCTGGAGCCTGGAATGCCCGGCGCGGCTGAGTGATGTTTCTGGTGGGTGCTGCTGCCCCATGAGATCGCTCCACTGATCCTGCGCTGCCCCGTTCGATATTCTCACGAGAGCCTTCAGAGATCACTGCGAGCACGCCATTCCCCCGAAGGAAAACTACCCGTTACTGTGGCGCGGTCCCCGCAATCCATACGCTGAAGGGTGTCTACTGCGAGTTCAAACATGGAAGAGATATACCGCCATATTCACGAAAATCTGGACGCGTCGTTAGAGACGCTTTTCGAGTTGGTCCGGCAGCCCAGCGTTTCAGCGCAGCGACTGGGCTTCGACAGAGCTCCGGGACTGGTGGCGGAGATTCTGGAGCGATCAGGATTCTCTACTGAGATATTGCCGACTCCCAACGACGGCCTACCGTCGGTTTACGGCTATGCGGCGGCGAGCGGCGACGCTTATCGGAGAGCCTGTGAGATCAGCGGTCGTTCGGAAGATGGATCAGAGCCCCCGACGTTGCTTCTCTATACGCACTACGATGTGCAGCCCACCGATCCGATCGAGTTGTGGGACACCGATCCCTTCGAGCCGACTCGAGTCGGGCACCGCTTATACGGAAGAGGTATGTCAGATGACAAGGGGAATATAGCGGCCAGACTTGCAGTGTTAGATGCGTTCCGCGAGGAGTGGGGCGGACTGCCTTGTAATGTGAAATTCTTTGCCGAGGGCGAAGAAGAGTCGGGTTCGAAAAACCTTCCGCGACTGATTGCGGAGCGGGGACATCAATTCATTGCGGATGCCTGCATCTGGGAAGGCGGTGGAAGAAATGCACAGAATCGTCCCCTAATCTATCTAGGACTCAAAGGCGTTCTGGCGGTGGAGCTGTCGGTTGAAGAACTCGGTGTAGACGCACACTCATCGTACGCTACTGTTCTTCCTTCCGCGGCATGGCTGCTGATACAAGCGTTGAACAGCATCAAAGACCCTTCAGATGGTCGAATTCTGATCGAGGGCTTCTACGACGACATCATGGATGTGAGCGAGGCCGAAGAGTTGGCGATTGCGGCGTTGCCCGATGACTCGGAGTCATGGAAGGAGACGTTTGGCACATCGACGTTGGTCGGCGGCTCAGGCGGAGAGGATCTGAGGCGAAAGCACCTATTGACACCCACGGCTAACATCGCGGGGCTCGATTCCGGCTATCAAGGCACTGGGATGAAGACAGTATTGCCCGCCACGGCGTCAGCGAAGATGGATTTCAGGTTGGTTCCGGACATGAGTCCCGATGACGTATTTGTCAAGCTTAGACGGCATCTCGACCGGCACGGGTTCAAGGACGTGCAACTTGATCTGATCAGCGGAGTGAATCCGTACCGCACAGACTTGAACTCCGCTTGGGCGCGAATGACTATCGATGCCGCGGAAGAAGTGTACGGCGCCGATGCGGTGATATATCCGAATATGGCGGGTTCGGGTCCGATGTACGACTTCGGCTCGCTGGGGATACCAATAGCCTCTGCGGGGATCGATCACCCGACGCATCGAATTCACGCGCCTAACGAGAACATCATGATCGAGGATTTCGAGTTGGGTGCGAGGCATATCGCCTTAGTTATGCAACGTTTCGCAGGGACGTGGAATCGCTGAGTGATTTAATGTAACGCCGTCCTGATGCGGTTCCAGAACTATGCTTGATCGGAGGCGGCTCAAATAGAATCCTGAATCAGTGGCGGCTTCGCTCGATTCAAGGAGATTTCCACGATGGCCATCTTGCAATCTACGCCGGAACACGTGCTCGACAGATCTACTATCGAGGCTCTGAAGCTTGTGAATAGCACTGCGGTAGTCGATATCTTGGCCCGCAACGGCCACGATCCTCGCTACGTGTATATGGCGAATATTCGCACTATGAATCCCGGCGTGAGATTAGTCGCGAGAGCGGTCACTGTGAGGTTTCTACCGGCGCGTCCCGACTTGATGGCTGAGAAGCCAGGAGGCGAGGAATCACCTGAGTACGCGGCGTTCGAGCTGGCTGGCCCCGGAGATGTGATCGTGATGGAGGCGATGCGCTCCAAGTGGATGTCGATCGGCGGCGATATAAAGTTTCTCCGCTTGAAGCAGAGGGGCATCGACGGCTTGGTGTGCGATGGCGGGATTCGCGATATGCACACGGTGAAGGATTATGGGATCGCCCTGTATGGCTACGACAAGACTTCGAGCCTCGGCACGAGGGTAGGGACTCCCTATTCGACGAACGATGCGATCAATTGCGATGGTGTGTTGGTTAAGCCCGGCGACTACATCGTAGCTGACGACGACGGGGTCGTATGCATTCCCAGAGTGGTAGCGCGGGATATTGCTCAGAAGGCGATCGAGTACGACGACTTGGAAGAGTGGATACGTGCGCGTTTGGATCAGGAGAATCTGACTCCAGGCAAGTACTACCCGCCTGACGACGCTGTGGTTGAGCAGTACCGAGCAGAGAAGCGAGAGAATCGAGGTCAGTGACGGGCGTCTAAGCGCCTTGCGCTTTGTCCGTTCTTCGCTGAAGTGAGGGGATTTCAGTGAGGCTGGATCCAGTTCAACTCGGATGTATTTTCCTTCTCTGGATTCCCGCGCGGGAACGACGCGTTTATGTAAAGGTCGCTTTGCATGAAATTACAGAGATCAGGAATGCCCTAATCGGCGTGGATCTCTATCGCCATACCGTCATAGGCGTATTGGATGTCGAGTCCGTCGCTTACCTCCCGTCGGCGCAGTCGGGCATTCATTGAGTAGTGGTCGATGCCGTGAGCCGCGTCTGTGAGCAGAGTGCGCCGAGGTCTGATCGTCTTTGCGAACTCGACTGCCTGCTCCACGGTGAGATGAGATCCGTGGGTGCGCCGAGTCCTCAATGCATCGAGGACGAGAGTGTCCACATCGTGGATTTTCTCGATGATGGGCTCTGGGATGTCTGAAGCGTCAGAGATGTACGCGAAGTCGCCGATTCGGTATCCGTTGCAGCTATATGCGGGGCCGTGAGGCACTGGCAGTGGAGTGAAGATAGTGCCCAGAATGTCTAGCGGCTCGTCATCTATCTCTAGGAATTCTAGAAATGCGACGGTCCCTCCGCTGGTCATCTGGGTCCGATCGACAAGATAGTACGCCGTTTTCGAGATGACTTCCAAGTCTTCAAGTCGGAGATGTATGGGTATGCTCGCGTTTTTATTGTTGTGTCGCAAAGCTCTGTGCTCATCGCCCTGAGAGAATCGGATCACGTTGGTCCAATCCCTCAGGTCGTCGAGTCCGCCAGCGGAGTCGGCGTGGGCGTGAGTCAGCAACACTGCGTCCACGCTACGGATATCGTGCTTGGGGAACCACTCAATTGCGGATTGGTAGAAGAACTTCCCGGCGTCGATGATGATGTTGACGGGCGGGCCATGGATCTGCTCTCGCTGCACCACCAGCGATGTGTTCCTTCGGCGGTTCTTAGAGCCTGGCCTCATCGCATCGATGCAGATGGTGCAGGTCGGCGGGTCGGCGGTCAGACACGTGACGCGAGGCACGCCTTCTGAGGTGCCGGTGCCTAGGAACACAATCTTGGCTTTCGAGTTGGCGTTAGGCATTACTTCAGGGTACGATGAGAACTTGATTCGATGGCGAGTCAGGCGGTTATTCTTATTAGGTTGGCGCGTCAAGTCGCGGAATGAATGTAGTTCGAGTGACCTCTTCAATCAACAGCAGGACTGATCTCACAGCCTCTTTGGATGACGGGTATAAAGGTGTCTTGGCGGCGCCCGACGCGCCTAACCACGCGTCGTTGGGTGTTGCGCTGGGAAGAATCGCCGGTGTGCTCCAAACAGAGGGATTAGACGATGCCAATGAGACGGCGGTGTCCCATACTCTAGACGCGATCGGGGAAGTTGATCACCTGGTTTTCCTGTTGCTGGACGGCTTCGGTATGAACTTCGTGGACACTTTGCCTGTCGGATCCTTTGCGCGGGAGCACGTGGCACTTGAGATGTGTTCGCTGTTCCCGACATCGACTGCGCCGAATCTGATTTCTCTCGCCACCGGGAGATGGCCCGGTGAACATGGGAGTCTGGGTTGGGACACTCATATTCCGCGCTTGGGCGAGAGGATTCAGCCACTGACTTGGCGACGGACGCGCGATGGCATGCCTTTGACGGAAGTCGGCTTCGCGCCCGAAGATATGTTACTGGCACCGGTGATCCCATTCGGCGCGTCAACCGCATTCACTCATGTTGTGGATGAAAGAATCGCCGAGTCGATGACCACTCGCATGTTGGCGCAGTCGAAGGCTGAGGCCTTCTCCATGGAAGGCGATGCCGTGTCTGAGATCGTAGAGATCGCGCAGAGAGCGGTATCTCGTTCCGATGGCTCTTCGTTCACATACATCTACTGGAGCGAGGTGGACAGCTGCGCGCACTCTTACGGCGTATCGCATCCTATCACCAGGGCATCGGTGACGCGCGCCAATGCGCTCTTGGAAGCGTTGGCCAACGGTCTGGCCGGAAAGGCGAAGCTGGTAGCCACAGCTGACCATGGACATCTAGACTCGCCCGAAGAGACTTGGAGCACATTGACGCCGTCGGATCCGATCAGTGATCTGCTTACGACGGTTCCCGCCGGCGAGCCTAGAGTGCTCTTCTTCCATACGAAACCAGGCAAACAGGATGCTTTCCAAGATCTCTTCACGAGGAGATTCGATGATCGATTCGCTTTGCTTACCGGCGGTCAGGCGATCGATATGGGGATTCTTGGAACCCCACGCTCGATCAACGACGCTTGTCGAGCTCGAGTCGGCGACTTCGTCGCGATCTCCCGGGGTGTCTGGTCGATGTCTGTGCCGGATACAGAATCGGGGATGACGCTCGCATCTATGCATGGCGGTATAACGACCGCCGAGAGTATTGTGCCGCTTATTGTGGCTTGACTTGACGAGTAGAGAAGGTGACATATGTCTGTTCGCGGACATCTGAAGAAGCGATTGCAGCAGGGAGAGACGGTTATAGGTCCATTTGTGATTATCCCTTCCGTGCCGATGGTGGACACGTTGGGCTATTCAGGCATGGATTTCTGCATCATCGATACGGAGCACGGGCCGATATCGCAAGAATCCGCTACTGATCTAGTGATCGCGGCGCAAGGAGTCGGGGTGGCGCCGATCATCAGAGTCGGAGACAACGACGAGCGGCTGATCCTGCGTGCGTTGGATGTTGGTTCGGACGGGGTTCAAGTGCCGCAGATCAACTCCGTCGCCGATGCCGAATCGGTAATCCACTCGGCTAAGTACGCGCCGTTAGGGGCTAGAGGACTCTCGATCTTCACTCGAGCCGGCGATTACTTCAAGAATGAAGGGGCTGATCACACCGACCGTCAGAACGACGAAACTATGATCGTAGTCCACATCGAGGGCAAGCGCGGTTTGGACAACCTCGAAGAGATCATGACCGTGGACGGGATCGATGTTCTGTTCCTCGGTCCTTATGACATCTCTCAGTCTCTCGGCTATCCGGGCGATGTGCGCAACCCGATAGTAGAAACGGCATTGCGAGAAGCGACTGCGAAGGCTCGGTCGCAGGGACGGGCTGTTGGTTCGTACGCTAAAGACGTGGAGATGGGAAAGTGGCTGATCGATCTCGGGATTCAGTACATCTCGATCAACGTGGATGCCACGATCTACATGCAGGCATGCGAGTCGATAGTCAGATCCTTGAAGAGGTAGTCCAATCGGGAGTCGCTTGCCGAAACGAACGCATGACGTTACCTAGGCGATTTATGTGAAGGTCACCCTTCACGGAACAGTCTAGGAAATAGCCGCCAAGGTGCAGTCATTTCGCAACTACGGGGGCCGAAGCAGAGTTCCAGTACCCAGAGAAAGTCGGTGTAACCTTCCACACGCTCTCCGGGATTGAATACTAGTCCAGAAGGTTGCGGACTTAGCGGAAGCTGATGAGGGCATCATCGGTCAGAAACCACAGACCGCGGTCATCCGGCCGAGAAGCACCAGCCAAGGGAGATAGGGCAGAGATTTCGTCACGCGCGACGTGCGTAGCACCAACAATATGGCAGATGGCTCTATCTGTGGTATTCAGCTATGGATTTCAACACAATTACTGCGAATACCACTTGGTTGTTATCTCACGATGACCTTAAAGCATCGATTCATTCGGCGAGACTCCGAAGCCGGGATTGTCGCTGATTGAGAGCTTACCCTCTTGGATAGCAGGTGATCCAAGCCAGATCTGCTCAGGAGCAGCACCGCGCGTTCCCACCACCATTTCTGCCAGATCGGTGCAGATGTCCGAAGCCGCGATCAGGTGCAATCCCCACGGTTCGCCGCCCCGGTGGGGAATCACCTCGGCACCATGTTCTTTCGCCAGATCGCATATCCGCAGTCCAGCGGTTATGCCTCCACACCAAGTGATGTCAGGTTGCCAGATGTCATAGGCGCCGGCGCGTGCGATGTCATTGAATCCGCTGAAGCCGAACTCGTGTTCACCGCCTGCCAAGTTAATTGGCGCAACTTCGGACCTCAACTCGCCCAGCTCTTCGAGATCGTCTGGTGTCAGCACGTCTTCGAACCAGTAGATATCGAACTCCTGCAGCCGTTGCGCCATCTCAATTGCGACTGCGGAGTTCCAAGACATGTAGACATCGAACATGATTAGCGCGTCGTCGCCCATGATGGATCTTGCGCTTCTCGCGCTGTTGACTGCGGAATCGTAATCTGCACGACTTCCAGTCCAGTGATGGGTCAATTTCTGCGCGATGACTCCCTGTTCGGCGTACCAATGACTATCCGAGCCAGTGGCGTAGACACTGATCTGCTGTTTCTTCAGACCGCCGATCACTTCTGCAACAGGAGCTTGCTGGGCTTTGGCGAACGCGTCCCAGAGCGCGAGGTCTACTCCGCTCAGCGCCATCATTGCGATGCCTTTTCTACCGTACGGAATCGACTCGAAGTAGAGACGGTCCCAGATGCGCGCCAAGTCGGAGGGTTCGTCCAACGTTTCACCCGTGAGAAGTTCATTGAAGTGGGTGTTCACAATGGGCAGAGACGCCTTGCCGCCGCCGCCGCATCCATAGCCGATCACTCCGATATCGGTCTCGACTTTGACGACGATCTGCCATAGGTCGGTGCGCCACGACGCGGGGATGTTCGCGTAGCTGGGATAGATCGCTTGAACAGATTCGATATGCATGGGGCTAGAAATGTGATCAGAGAAGGAGACGCGCACTTAGGGAGTCGCCAGTTGGAGAGTTCGGTACCGCCGACCCGTACACGCCATCATATCCCGGCTCAACCGTCACATTGCCGAATCGGGCTGCCATGACAGCAGCAGCTACATCTTGCCGTCCACATGTGGAGAGTATCTCTTCGAGCGTCGATTCAAGTAGCACGTTCAGCTCACTTCCGATCCGAGTGGTCAGGATCGTGTACATCCGCTCCACGCTCTTGGTGTTGATGCCCACGCCTAGTGAATAGGACAGGAGTTCTCGCAAAGGTATGAGGCGACGAAAAGGCGGTTGCAGCCCCTCCGGATGAGTCATCTCCCCATCATCGCCTCGCACAGCCTCAATCAACGGCAGCGATGCCAGTTTGTTCGCTCGATTCAGCACTCCAAGCGTCATCGGACGACTACACACAGGGCACACGCCATCAGTGTCGGCAGACTCTAGAGGGGACATCCTGATGTTGCATTTGCGATGACCGTCTAGATGATACTTCCCGTGCTCGGGGTGAAACTCGTACGTCTCGACCACTCTTCGCCGACGCAACGCATCGATAACTGCTGTATAGCTCATATCCTCAACATCAAGCATCGTCAGTTCGCGCCCAATGGAACGGGTTGAATGTGCGTCTGAGAATGAGACGATCGACCTACTTGCGGAATCTGGTACTGCCCAGTGCATCTCTGGATCGCTTGAGAGACCGGTCTCCACAGCGAATATCTCGCCGGCAACATCGCCGAAACACTCTTCAATCGATTCGAATCCCGATTTTGTGCCGAAGATTCCGTACCAGGGCGTGAATACATGCGCCGGTATTATCTCGCACGCCGCGTCGGCATCGCGCGCCATGTGAAACAGCTCTTGAGCGGATACAGTTAGCGCGGGTCTGCCATCCGACTCGAGCCTTTGCAGCTTGGCCAGATCCACACACAGGCGCTCCACCGCGTCGAAGCTCGGAGCCATGACGAGGAGGTGAACTCTGCGTCCACTTCCGGCCTGTTTCCATATGCATGAAACTTCACTGACTAGGATGAAGCGACTGCCATATGCCTCGTAGATGCCAGAACCCGGTTGCGTCTCGCGACATTGGCTTTTCATCTCGGTACGCCACACGGGATGAGTGAAATCGGGTGCCGACAAGAGATCGATCCCTACCTTGAAGGCGGTATCTGCCAACGTCTTCAGATCGAGGCTGGGACTCGTTGCCATCGAGTAGCGAGAGTGGAGGTGTAGATCGCAGCTTACGATCATGGTGGGTGACTCGGGTGTGTTTCCAGCCTGTCTCGGCGTAAAATTGGAGTTGAGAGAGTCGGGGAGTGGCGCAGTGGAAGCGCGCCTGCTTTGGGAGCAGGAGGTCGCGGGTTCGACCCCCGCCTCCCCGACCATTTTCTACCGCTATCTGATAGTGTGCGGCAGCGGAGCTCCCTTTTCTCTGCGCTAAGCGCAATGGAAGAGATGCATTTAGCGAGGATCACTTTCAGCAGAAATTGTCGCAGCTACTATCTCGATCTCGTTGTGGATTTTGGGTTATAGAGTCTGGATTGCATCTCCGGGCTCTGAACATACGGTAACGATCAAAAATGCCACAGCGAGAGCAAATCTCACTATCTCAGCGAATTTACGATTGCTCCCCTTTATTGAGTCTGCTGCACGCTCAGTCTATAGACTGTTTCTTCGTTCCCAGCTAACAGCCAAGGAGCTATCCCTTACTGGGAAACATCATCACCGATGCAACAGCATCTCACCGCCGTCAACGACAATAGTCTGCCCGCGGATCATCTCGGCATCGGTGGAGCAGAGCATGGCGATGACTCCCGCGACATCGGATGGAGCTACGTTTCGACCGGCAGGAGTGGCTCTGGAGGCTACCTCTTTGATACCCAGATCGTCCGGAAACGCGTTAAGGGCATCAGTCTCGACGAAACCCGCGGATACTGCGTTTACCGAGATACCCCTAGGTGCCAGATCGATCGCCATGTACCGTGTTACGGCTTCAAGCGCGGCTTTGGAGACTCCCACTGCGAAGTAGCTCGGGAGAATGCGTCCGGAGCCTGGAGATGACAGGTTTATCACTTGTGATCCTCTCGGCATTATTCGCGCCGCCTTGGCAGTGAGCAGCCACGGCGCCTTGGCGTTTATGTTGTGTGTCCAGTCCCAATGTTTCTCTTCTAACTCGGTTGATGTCCGCATTACGCCGGATGCGGCATTGTTGACGAGGATGTCGATCGCGCCGAAACGACCTTCCACCACTTCAACTAGCGAATCGATTGCATCAGGATGCGCCAAGTTGGCGCGATGCCTCAGAGTCTCAACGCCCAAGTCTCTTATTTCCTCCTCGGCTGCTCTTGCCGAGGTGTGATTACGTAGGTAGTTGAATGCGATGTCGGCACCACGCCGTGCGAGTTCAAGGCAGATGGCTTTGCCGATTCCGCGTGACCCACCCGTGACGAGGGCGGTGCGGCCTTCGAACGACCGATCAGTCCTCATCGCAGCATACGTTCGACTAGATGGCCATTCCGCCGTCCACGCGGATGACTTCGCCAGTGATGTATCGAGCCTCTTCCGTGGTTAGAAACACTGCCATCGGCGCGATCTCGTCTGGTTCGCCGAATCTACCCATGGGGATCCAAGAGAGGACCTTTTCTCTGACGCGATCGGAGATTACGCCGCTGGTCGCGGTTTGGACGTAGCCCGGCGCCACTGCATTCACAGTCACGTTCCTAGTGGCGATCTCCTTTGCCAACGAGTAGGTGAAGCCATGTATGGCCGCCTTAGATGCCGAGTAGTTGGATTGTCCGATATTGCCACGGATTCCGACGACGGAAGAGATGTTGACGATCCTGCCCCATCGGTTTCGAACCATGTGGGGAATGGCTAGCTTACAGCAGTAGTAGGTGCCGTAGAGGTTGGTATCAATGGGATGGCTCCACTGCTCGTCCGACATGCGTAGCAGAAGGCTGTCAGATATGACACCGGCGTTGTTGATGAGGATCTCGACAGGTCCGTGTTTCTCCGTCGCCTTGGCGAATATACGTTCGCACTGTTCCCGATCAGTCACATCACCCTGGACCGAGAAAGCGGTACCGCCGGCATCGTGGATATCTGCGACTACCTGCTCGGCTTCATCTTGATGCGAGTTGAAGTTGATTGCGACGGAGTGGCCCAGAGCCGCCAAGCGCAAGGCGATCGCTCGCCCGATCCCGCGCGATGCACCGGTCACTAACGCGCTGCGTGGTTTGTTTTCGAAGCTCAAGATCTGCCGAACGTCAATGCGTCACTATGTGATGTGGACAAGCCGTGCAATCTTCGAAGCTCTTGCTGTTGCGCCGGCACGAAGTCGCGACGAAACACTTCGCGTGCAGTTTCGATCGCGCTTGCTATTCCGTCTTGGCTAGTCGATGCGTGGCCTACGATTGCAGTGCCGTTAACGCCTAAGAGGGGGCCGCCGCCAAACCCGGCGAGGGGATTGGTCTTGCTGTAGATCTCATCTGCGAGGGCATCGGCTCTCGAGTTACGCCGAACATGTGCCGCGATGACTTTGCCGAGGCCTTCCGTGAGCTTCAACACTATGTTGCCGATGAATCCATCGCACAGAACGACTTCGGCCTTCCCGAACGGAAGTTCGTTGGCTTCGATCATTCCGACGAAGTTCAGATCCGAGTTTCGGAGCAAATGGGCAGTGTCTTTAACTAATGCATTGCCTTTGGTTGCTTCGGAGCCGACGTTGAGGAGAGCGATGCGAGGGTCTCGTTGCCCATAGACCACACGTGACATTACACTGCCTAGCGCACCGAAGTCGGCGAGTTGATGAGGGCGGATGTCGATGTTGGCACCGAGGTCAATGATTATGGTATTCGGTGCGTACCCGATGATCGGGCCGCCGAGTGTCCCTCGTGTTATGCCCTCCATAGTGCCGAAGGTCACGGTTGCCGCGGCGATGGAGGCACCGGTCGAGCCCATGCTGACGAAGGCTTGTGCCTTTCCCATCTTGACCAGCCCCGCGGACACGAAGATAGAGGCCCTGGGCTTCGACCTGAAGATTTGTGCAGGATTATCAGTTTCCATCACTACGCCGTCGGAGGGCACCACCTGCAAGAGAGGATGAGAGGATGCGCCGTTCTTGGCGAGCGCGGCGGAAACGGCTTTGGCATCTCCTACAAGGGCGATTGCAAGCCCGGGTTGATCGACCGCTTGTATGGCAGCCGGGACCGTTACCGACGGGCCGTGGTCGCCGCCCATCGCGTCAAGTGCTATGACAGTGATATCTTCGTTCATGTTCAATGCTACGCTTGCAGACCTATAAGCCCCCAAATCAGATTGTTATTCCGAGATAAGTATATTCGCCCTACCTTTGGGATCGTGATAGATCAGCCTTCGATCGGCACTGTCGCCGTACCGGCGAGTGCAGATTCGCCGGTACGCCGTGTCACGAGTACCTCGCACTCCATCGCACGGCCCCTGCCAGTCTCCTTAATTCTGATCGCTGACCCTTCGACATGCACGGTTTCGCCGGGTAGCACTGGAGATGTGAAGCGAACTTTGACTGTGCATCCCTGGTGCCATGCCTCTGGAAATTGAGCCGCCAGCATCTCCCACACGAAGGCGAGGCTCAGCATCCCGTGTGCGATTCGCTGTCCGAACCTAGTTTGACTGGCGAAGTTTTCGTCTAGATGGATAAGGTTGTGGTCACCGGATGCATCAGCGTAGTCGTTGATGCGCGACTGAGATACCACTCTTGAAAATCCCCTTAGGCAGTCGCCAGGTCCGAGTGAGTTTTCGACTGTCTCAGGCAATGAATAACGATCTCGCTTCCCTATTCCTGCATCAGAATGATTGTCGATGCAGATTCGGCGACCGCCTCGTCGTCGCCTGTTGTGTACTTAGTCTCGAAGTTGGCCCATCTGCTGCCGCGCCGAACGGCATTGGTTTTCAACGTGGTTTGGGCCTTGACGGCATCGCCAGGCGCGACTGAACGGTGAACAGTCATCTGCTGACCCGCATGGATCGTTTCGATTCGATCTTCGATGATCCCGAGTTCGTTGATCAGTCTGCTCAGTACAGCAGCATCGATTTGAAGGGGATGAACCGATCCTTCGAACGCGGGGGTTTCAGAGCCCTCACCAGTTGAAGAAATGTAGGCGCGAGCGGAATCTTCGTCGATCACGAATGAATAAGGCTCGAATCTATGTCCGGCTTCGATATGGTCGAGTTTCACAGGTACTCCGTCTAATCAGAGCTAGTCGCCAGAGAGTTGCCCCCCGCCGCGCTGCATTCTCATCGCTTCGTCGACTAGATGACTAGCGAGTTCGAACGCGCTGGGATTTCGGAAGTCGAGGTCAGAGATGGCAAGCACCCGATATAGCAGACCGGTCGATGCGAGTGTCTGCTCGGTTTCGCCGACTCGCGGGACAGGAATTCCTAAGGCTACCGCCATTGCGGATGCGGCGTTGATGCCGCTTTCATCGAGTTCAACCCCCGTGAGTGTCTGACCTTTGTGAGTCAAAATGAGGGAGTCATCGGTCTGCCGCAACTCGACGCGAAGGTGGGACCGAGGCGTTCCAAACAAAATATGAGCTTCCTCGATAGCTTTTGTTCTTTCTTCCTGATCCATTTTGGGGAAGCATGTTTCGCAGCTCGAATCGAGCCTGTTTCACGGTTTTATCAGATCCAACTCGACCAACCGGTTCCAGACTTTTTCAGCACTTTCCTCGGGTGTCTCTGAATCGGATTTGAATCGGATTTCGGGATTGTCAGGCGGCTCGTAGGGATCGGAGATTCCGGTGAAGTTATCGATCTTGCCTTCGATCGCCATCCTGTAGAGACCCTTCACATCGCGATTGATCAGTTCGTCCAGGTTGCATGAAGCGTAGACTTCAACGAAGTTATCGATGCGCCCGCGAATCTCGTCGCGTATAGCTTTGTAGGGGGAGATAGCAGCGACGATACAGATCACGCCGTTGCGAGCCAATAGCTCGCCCACGAAACCGATGCGGCGAATATTCGTGTCTCGATCCTCTTTTGAGAAGCCCAAGCCTTTGCTCAGGTTCGTCCTGATTATATCGCCGTCGAGGATCTCGACCTTTGCTCCGGCATTCTTC
Source organism: Dehalococcoidia bacterium (assembly GCA_965214735.1). Taxonomy (GTDB): domain Bacteria; phylum Chloroflexota; class Dehalococcoidia; order Lucifugimonadales; family Lucifugimonadaceae; genus Bin127. The sequence goes on from OZ243977.1 coordinate 958,172, forward strand.
AACCGTTCCTCGATCATATTGCCGATGGTCGTCTTGCCGGCGCCTGAGAGTCCCGTGAGCCAGAGAACGAATCCTTTGTGTTCCATGTTTCTCCTGTAAAGAGTCGCCCCAGTTGGGACAACAGCGTATTTCAGAAACTAATCAACCTTCTAATTTTAATTTGCATTGATGCCGGAAGCCTCTTCGCTCATCAGTGCCAAGACATCATCGAGTGATCGACTGGTGTTTGGTCCAGCGATTTTGCGGACTATCTTCCCTTCAGGGTTGACGAAGAACTTTTCCGGTATGCCCTTAACGCCGAAGTCGACCGCGATCGAGCCGTCGGAGTCGATGGCGATTGGGTAGTTGACCTTGAACTCATCGATGAAGTTGACTACGGCCTTCGGATCGTCCCAGATCGAGATGCCTACGAAGCGGACACCGTTGTCGAGCCACTTGTCGGATGCTTCTGCCAGCACCCGTGCCTCGGCGCGGCAGGGTGGGCACCAAGAAGACCAGAAGTCGATTACCACAATGTTTCCACGCAGATCGCTGAGGCGAATGGCATCGCCATCGATGGTCTCAACAAGGAAGTCGTTGTATGGGTTGGTCGAGACCGCCACCTCGCCTAGGACGTTGTTGACGCCGGGTCTTCCACCATCCTCACCAGCACGCAATGTGCCCCAGATCAGTAGCCCGATGACGAGGATAATGGGAAGTCCTACTCCGATGAGGACTATCTTGCGTTCTGAGGTCAAACCGATGATGTCTCTTCGTCTCGAGATGCCATCGCATGCTGCATAAGCTCGCGTCGCCGAGAGTGGTAAGTGGCATCGTCGATTTCCCCACGTTCGTGGATCTCGTCCAACTCTGCAATCGAACGAATGATCGCGGATCGTGCAGAAATCTCGGTAGATCGGGATGGGACTGTCGTCTCACTTCCTCTGGAACGACTGTTAGCAATCAGCCATACCACGCCGACGGATGCCGCGAGGACGACGGCTACTGATGCTACGAGCGCGATTCTGAAGTAGGAGCTACCGAAAAAATCGACGGTCTGCTGCGCCACTGAAGGAGTCGGGAGTCCGGTTATCGAGACATCGAGTTGCGATCCTCGATCGTAGTTCGTGCCTTGGTATGATGTGTAGCTTTTCTCGTTGATCTCGACCGTTTCGGTTTTCGAAAGTCCTGCCCCGGTAAGCTGGTTGTTGCCTTGGGGAAGCAAGATCGATACTGAGGCGGCGCCGAATGGCAGCCTCATCGGGTAGTAGAGTTCCCCGTTTTCAAATGGCGCGCCGTAGCTCATGAGTATGTTGTATTCACCTGGCGGCACCGGGTTGGAGAGCGCGAATCCAGTGCCGATCTCCATCACGTTGCCGCTGGGAAGGTCCGATTCGACTGAGAGTTGACTGTAACCTTCCGGGAGGTTGAATCTCAGAAGATTGAAGCCAGTCAGGTTAGGGTCTTCGAGATCGGCGACGTAGACTCGGTCGCCAGAGTTGATGAGAGTCACCGATGTCAGCACCCCGACCTCTTCGTTCCGTACGTCCACGGCCGGAATCACCATGGCGTACTTACCGAAGGATATTTGGTCTAGGGATGTTGTTCTTTCATAGATAGTGATCACAACTTCATCGGGCAGTTCGTCGTGCGGAAAGTCGACGTATGGAGTGAATATTCCATCATCTGCCACGATGCGATAGAACTGGCCATCGGCCGCGATCGGGGTACTGATCGTGAAGAAACCAGCAGCATCGGTGGTTGTTTCTTCTCTGGCAACTATGGCTTCGGCTTCCTGATCTATGAGCAGTACAAAGACGGACAAGCCCTCGGGTGCATCAGCGCCTTGAGTCGCGTTGACTAATCGTCCCTCTATCCTGACTTGGTCTGATTGGGCGAGAGCCGAGGGTGCATTCGCGACGATGTGGGCGACGCACAGCACGGCGATAGCGATCAGGCTGAGCACGGCATACTGAGCTGTAAGGCGGCTATTCAGAATCATCATCGCGATGGGCCTGAGCCCGACTCCGAGCGTTGCGCACTTCTCGTTCGATCATCAGCTCCGCTTCGATGTCGCGCATCCTTTGGCGGTCTTGATTCCTCAGCGCTCGGGCTGCCTCTAGGCGCAATTCTCCGAGCTGCTGTTCGAACTCGGATGCGGTCAAGTTGCCAGCGTCGAGTTCTGACTTGATTGTGCGAATCTCGCCGTAGATTCGGCTGATGTCCTCGTTTTCCGTTCCGTTGGTATCCTCGGCGGCATGATGGGATAGCCTGCGGTCGCTTCGCCGCGAAAACGGAGCTACGATCACTGCGACGATAACTATCGCCAAGACTATTCCGAGCAGAGCTACCAAGACGACGAACTAGCCTCGTACCTTGTCGATGGTCGGATCGATCTGCGGTGCGCGGGCATGGCTTCGGAGCCTAGCGGGACGCTTTTCTAACGCCGGTTGCGGCCACAGAGCGACTATTGTGCCCAGGACAAAGATGGGCCCGGCTATCCATAGCCAGAGCGCCAATGGATTTATGCTGACTGCGAATGAGACCCTTCCGTCTTTGAGAAAATCGCGCGGTGTGACGTAGAGGTCTTCCAGAAGATTGGTTCTAATGCCAGCCCGAACTGATACTTGCGAATGACTCCGGTAGAACTCATGTCGAGGCTCCACGTAGCCCACCAATCGGTCGCCTGGACGGGCCTCACTAGCGACTGTGAATCCTGAGCGTCCTTCGGATACTGCCTGCTCTCTCTCCAGCGAGTATTCATCGGGATTGATTGTGTAGACGTCTATTGCCGCCCATTGAGCCAATCGATCTGGCCGATCGTGGGCGAACTTCTCCCGCAGTTCGAGCCGGTAATTATCGATGACCAGACTCTCGCCCGTATGAATCGCGGCATCGAATCGCTGATCGAAGAACTGGGTGCCGACCACTCCGGTCGCGAGACTGAGGATTGCAAGGTGAACGATATACCCGCCGTGCCGAGGCCGATTTCCGTTGACGAGACGCCACCAGGCGATTGGAAGAGATTCGCTCAAGTTGCTCATACGTGCGCGAGTCCCAAACCACCACTCCTCAAGGACTGCGGTCGCAGCGAAAGCTACCGCGGCGAATGCCGTGACGGCCCAAAACTCGGTAATGCCGACTGCGACGAGGCCTATCGCCACTGCCGCAGCCGTTGCGAGAGGCGCCAAAAGCCATCTCTTAAGGGAACGCGCCGCGGTGCGTCGCCAAGGGAGCAGGGGACCGACTCCCATAATGACTATCATCGCGAGGAGGATGGGTCCGTTGACTCGATTGAAGTAGGGGGCTGCGACACTTACATCGACATCGCGGGCAAGAGATGAGAAGAGGGGGAACACTACTCCCCAAAGGACTACCGCGGTTACCACGAGGAGCAGGAAGTTGTTGACTAGAAACGATGCTTCCCTCGATAGGAAAGATTCGATCGCGCGTTCGCTACGGAGATCCGGATATCGCCAGAGAAATATGGTGAATGCGAAAAGGAGGCTGAGGATCATGAATGCCAAGAAAACATATCCGAGCGATGATTCGGCGAAGGAGTGGACTGATACGACGGTTCCTCCTCGATTGATGAAGATGCCGAGTTGGGACAGCACGAAGGCGATGTTGATGAGGGCGATGTTCCACATCCTGAACATGCCTCGCCTTTTCTGGACCATGATGGAGTGGATGAATGCCGTGAGCACCAGCCAAGGCATGAATGCGACGTTTTCGATGGGATCCCAAGCCCAATATCCACCCCAGCCGAGGATTGTGTAGGCCCACCATGAACCGATCAACATTCCCACGCCTAGCACGCCCCACATGATGATGGCGAACACCCGAGCGATGTCTACCCAGTCGTCTCCGTATCGGCCGGATATGAGTGCCCCCGCGGCGAATGAGAAGGGAATGGTGATACCTATGAGGCCGGACATTATGAACGGCGGATGGCTGTACATGCCGGGATGGAGCAGCAGCGGGTTGATTCCTCGGCCGTCCAAGGGAGTGGTGTCGAGCAGTTCGAATGGATTGGCAAGAAACAGCATGGTTGTAAAGAAGAATCCGAGCACGGCAGAGAGAATCGCTGTTGTGTAAGGAATGGCGGCGGCGAAACTTCGAGGCGCGAATCGGATGCTGAGCGCGGACATCATAGATAGGGCAAGTGTGATGAAGAGCAGCGAACCCTCGTTTGCCGCGTAGAACGCAACGAGAGTATAGCCACGCCCCATAACGAGGTTTGAGTTCTCAAACACGTATCTGACACTGAAATCGTTGGTGATGAATGCGATGAGAAGCGCGACGGAAGCTGTTAGCGCGCAGAGCAGCGCCAAGTAGATCCCTCTCCTAGCACTCGACACGAGTTCTGGGATCTGGAATCTGACACCGATGAGAGAGCCTACGGTCGCATAAGCAGAGACGCAGATGCCGAGAGCTATCGCGATTGATCCGAGCTCAGACATCATTCAGTTGTTAAATTCAAGCAGAAATTTCATCAAGCCAACAGAAACATTGTCTTTCTCGGGATGGACGTTATGTCTCGTAAACGATCTCTTCGCCGGAATGATGGGATTTCCAATAGTCTCGCGGAGATGAAAAGAGTCTTCGCTTTGCTGCTTCGGTCTAACACTGAAGTTCTCACTGCGCGCGCGATACGTCGGATGGGTTACGCGGATTGTCGATGATTGAAGAGATCCGCTCGTCGACGAGTTCCAGATACTCGCTTAGATCTTCGGGACCCGTCTCTCGCTCGGCCGTGTCGTTGGGAGGTGTAGCGTTGGCTGAGACTAGAGCGGGTGGTTGAGAGCGCATCCTTCTCATGGCGTTGATCACGACCAGTACTCCGGCGAGGAATATCAACAGTGGCATAGCCCACGCGACAAGGTTGAATCCCGATGCCGCAGGCGCAGCGAGAACGAGCTCGCCATAACGTTCGACGAAGTACGAGCGTATGTCTTCGTTGCTTCCGCCGGCCTCGAGTTTTTCTCTTATAACCGCCTTCATGTCTTCCGAGATTTGAGCCTGAGACTGATCGAGGGTCTGCCCGTCGCATACTGGACACATCAGCTGTTGAGAGAGTTGGTGTGCTCGTTGGTCGATGGTCAGATCATCTTCGGATATACAGGATGAAGCGACGATTAATACGATGGCAGAAGCAAAGACCAGAAACACGATTCGCGCTGTTGCCAGAGCGCAGATCTGCTTACTTGCTGGCATGATCATGCCGTTAGTCGCCAAGCCGACGAAGGCGAGTCGGAAGCCGTGACTGTGCTGACTGAATAGAAGGGGGCGGTGCCTGCGATATTTGCCTTAAGGGCCCAGCCCGGTACTTGTGTCGTAAACGTAGGTTGCGATATCGCGAATCTCCTCTGCTGATAGGAGTTTGCCGAAGCTAGGCATGACGATGATGCCGTTAGTGATCAGATTGATCATCGCTTCCTTTTCGTAATCTTCTCGCTTTTCCTTGAGATTTGCGGGTGCCGCGTAGGGTTCACCGTTCGCAGTTGCGTAGTAGCTGGTAGACGAGGTTATGTGCACAGTTGCGGCACCGTTTCCCGAACCATCGTTGCCGTGGCAGATCGAGCAGTTGACGCGGAAGAGTTCCCTAGCTACGGCAGGATCGTAGGGGCGTTCTTGAAACTCCGGGACGTTCAGCACTTGCTCGGAACCGATCTGTCGGAATGGTACGGCATCGGCGGGCGGTGCCAATCTGGGCGGCTCCTGTGATCGCGTCGATTGAGAGTAGTGCATCTCGGAGAATAGTTCTACCGGATAGGTGTTAGATTCCTGGATCGCGCAACCGATCGACGTCGAGACGAGCAGAACTAGCGCAAGCACCGAGATGCACAAGGTGCGAACGTGCTTGAACGGTCTCTCTCGCAGGGTGAGTTTCACGATTGCTTGATCTCCAGCGCGCCGGCGCCTTTGAGAAGGTCGGAGGCTCTGGATGCGGAATCGTCGTCGGTCGTGACGATCACGCCTATCCATCCTTCGGTGATCCGAGGGTCATAAGCTCCGGGGTTCACGTTCGGCAGCCTCGATTCGAACACGATTCCCACCACAGTGGCTATGACGGCGGATAGCATGGTCATCTCGTAAAGGATTACGAGCATTGCGAAGAGTGAGAGGATCGGCTTCCCGCCGGTGACGAGAGGGTAAGCGATCTGAGTGGAAGAAGTGAGGAACAGCGCTAGCGTGAATCCGATGATCGCTCCGAATGCGGGGAAGCGGAAAAGGCGGTGCTGAGGCACGTGTTCTCCGAAGGCGCCTTCGGGATAGGGTGTGCCGGTGAGAACGTCGAAGGTGCCGAGTTTGAACCCCCCTTCTTTGAGGGCGTCCATTGCGTCGGCTGCTTGGTTTGGATCGGTGTAGAGACCGAGCACGCTCTTACTCATGTGTCGTGGTACCTCAATCTTGGCGATCAGTCGGCTTCGCGCACGATCGCGGGGACCGTGGCTCTTCCGATCTTGATCGAATCAGAGAAAGTTTGGCTCTCTTTCTGTTCGAATAGTGGAACGAGCGGGAAGAATCGGGCGAACAACAGCATTAGGAACGTCACCCAGCACAACGACCAGAACAGAATGAACCACTCGAGTCCGCTCGGTCTATAAGACTCCCATGTATAGACGAATGGAGTCTTTCGGGCGAGGCCCGGAACGATGATCAGGAAACGTTCAAGCCACATTCCGATGTTGACGAATATAGATGACCAGAACATCAGGGCGATGTTGTTTCGCACACTCTTCTGCAGCCACATCGTCACGGGGATGACGTATCCGGTCAATACGAAGGTCACGAAGAGCAACCACCAAGGCCACTGGAAGATCTGCATCTCTCGGAGCGCAAGTTCCGGTGCGTCCAGCCCGTAGACGGCGAATATCAGCTCCAAGAACGTGAATGCGAGCCATCCAGTAGCCACGACGATGAGCAGTCTCGCCAAGGCATCGAAGTGCTCCGGACGGATGAAGTCTTCCCACTTCCATAGCCATCTCATTAGCGCCATCATCGTTACAACGGCAGAAACTCCGGAGTGGACGGCTCCGATAACGAAATATGGGGCGAAGATGGTCGAGTGCCAGCCTTCGACCGCAGGCGTGACCGCGAAGTCCCATGAAACGATCGAGTGCACAGACACAAATATGGGGAGCATCAGCGCGGATAGGAGTATGCCGCCGACGGTTTGAAGCTTCCACTGCCTCGGGTTACCGCGCCAGCCGAGGGCGAGGACGGTGTATAGAGCGTTCTGCCAGCCGGTTGTCCGATCTCTCAGGTTTCCCAAATCCGGCAGCAGCGCGATGTAGAGGAACAACGTCGACCCGGTGAGATAGGTGCTGATGGCGACGGGGTCCCAGATAAGGGGAGATCTGATGTTCGGGTAGATGCCCCTGGCGAAGTCGTATGGAAGTATGTAGTAGACGATGCGCCACGGCCGGCCGGCGTGCATCAACGGGAAGAGCAGGGCGGTGAGGAGTGAAAATACCGTCAGCAGCTCGGCGGCTCTAGTCACAGGGCGCCGCCACTCCGCTTGTGAGAGGCGGAGGATGGCTGAGATCATGATCCCGGCGTGGCTGATACCGACCCAGAACACAAAAGTTGTGATGAAGAGTCCCCAGAATACTGGACGCGAGAGCCCGGTCACTCCCAGCCCCTTGTTGACCATGATGCCGATGAGGACGATGCCGATCAACACAATTACTGCGAGACCAATAACTGTGGGCAACCACCACTTGGGCGTGTCCAACTGACCGTTTAGTAGAACACGGTTAGTATGAATCTGATCGATTGTTCTGCGTTGCTGCATTTAGATTCAGATGGCTCGTAGCTTCTCAGCCGCTCAGTCAGGCTTGCCGACCAGATAGGCCTTCGTTTTCATGTACTGCACCGGTCTATAGAGGAGGTTGAAGTGCTGAACTTCCCACGCGCTCAACACCGGGACGATGCGCGTTATGAACAACACGATCAGCAGAGCGCCGGCGAGCCCTCCCAGCATGATCAAGATGTCAGTGACATCTGGCCACACCGTGTCGGGTATCTCGGTCAGGAATCGCTCATGAATGTGCTCTGGCGGGACTGACCATGCCGCGACGTAGAGTCGGATGCGGTCGAGTAGTAAGCCGATCAGGATGAGGGCGGAGCCGATTGCGGGTCCGTTCATGCTTCGGCGCACACGGTTCCATATGAGCCACCACCAAGGCGAGAACCAGATGAAGAAGGCAGCGGCTATAAAGACATATATGTACGGTCCTCTGATCAGCAGCTCGATCCACATTTTGTCTGATCCGCTACGCCCGTACCAGAAGACGATGAAGGCGGATATGAAGAAATATCCCCAGAGAAGCGTGAATGCGAACATCAGCCGTGCCATCGACCAAAACTGGTCGAGGCTGAGATATTTGTCAAAACCGAGATACTTTCTCGCAGCCCAAGTCGCCAACACGCTTACCGCGAGCCCGGCCTGGATCGATGAGATGGCGTGGTACATCGGGAAGATGGCATCGCGCCAACCCGGCACAAGGCTCATGCCGTAGTCTGTGCTGATGATGAAGTGGACGAATACAAAGGTGAAGAAGTAGAAGGTTCCGGCCATGCCGATTCTCATGCGAAGCGATCGCCATTGGACAGTGGTCCCGATCCAGCCTCTAGCCATGAATCTGCCGAATCGCTGCTTCCACCCGCTTGAGTGGTCGCGCATAACTGCGAAGTCGGGTAGCGCGGAGGCGTAGAAAAGCGCCAGCCCTGCGACTATCAGCGTGGCCATTGCCACCATGGACCAGAAGTGAGGCGAGTAATCTGCCCCTTCGAACCATATCGAGCGTCTTCGGGCGCCCTCGGTCACGAGCGGGGGCAGGTGGAGCATCAAGGGGATCATGAGGATAGTCACAACCACCGACGAGAACGAGAAGATGGCGGCGAGGCGAGTGATGGGCTTGACCCAGTTGGCTCTTGCGATTACCGGAGCAATGGCAACCATTGGGGCGCCGGCTAAGGCACTGTAGAGGAAGGCGACGAATGCGGCGACGTACCCCCACTCAGTCTGGTCACCGCCATCAACGATCATCTTTACGGCGAGAGCGGCTATACCGATCACGGTTAGAGCGGCGAGCACCCAAACAAAAGCCTTGAACTTGCTCGGGCCAGCGTCGGTAGAGGCGACCAGCTCCGAGGTGATCACGGCTGGTTCAACGCGGGCCGGGAGCTCGTGATGCGCTTCGCCGTGGTTCTCGGCGTGAGCATCCATGTGTAAAGCCTTGCTAGCCATGTGCGGCACCGTTGGAAGACTTATCCGGATCTACCTTCGCGAGATAGACGACGTTGGGCTGGGTATCAAAGTGAGGCAGCAGAGTGTAGTGGCGGTCGTCCTTACTCATCTTGGACACTTTGCTGTCGGGATCGTCAAAGTTGCCGAATACGAGCGCGTCCGTCGGGCATGCCTGCTGGCAGGCGGTCTGGATTTCCCCGTCTGCCACTTCGCGGTTTTCACGCTCGGCGTTCCGAACACCTCTGCGTATGCGTTGCAGGCAGAAGGAGCACTTCTCCATGATTCCACGGCTACGCACCGTGACATCGGGGTTCAGGTGGTTGCGGAACGCTTCGGGCCACACCGGCTCCCAGTAGTTGAAGAAGCGAACGAGATACGGGCAACCGTTGGCGCAGTAGCGAGTGCCCACGCAACGGTTGTATACCTGCACGTTCATGCCTTCTGAGTTGTGGTAGGTGGCGAATACGGGGCAAACAGGTTCGCACGGAGCGTTTTCGCAATGCTGACACATTATCGGGATGAATCGTGCCTTCACGTCCGGGAACTCGCCTTCCCAGTAGCGTTCGACGCGGATCCAAGAGATGGCTCGCGCACGTTCGAACCGATCTTGCGTGTTGATCGGGATGTTGTTTTCGGCTTGGCAAGCCAAAACGCACGCTTGGCAACCGGTGCATTTGTCGACATCCACGACCATGCCCCAGCTGAACTGTCTTTTTTCGCGTTGAAGAGTCATGGTTCGTCTCTATTAATGGTCGTCTCCTGCGGATTCTGCCTGCGCGTCATCGGTTTTCGGCAAGCGGAATTCCTGCTGATAGAGATGATGGTTTTCCACTTCCGCCTCGTGCGCTGTCTGACCGGGAGCGACTACCAGCACTGGCACACCGGGCTCGGCGGGGAAGGCAGTGACCTCTCCTTCGAACTTCGGAAGTTCCCGACGTCGGCCGGATCTGGCGACTCGCACTCTAGTCGCCGCCCATGCCAAGGCCCCACTCTCGATATCGACTTCAGGTGCCAGTATAGACATCACGTTGGAACCAGTGCCTTCGTCGTAGCGGCTGCCGTTCTCATGTCCCAAACCAATGGGTACGCCGACCACTCCGGGACGGCCAGCAGGAGTGGGATATGCCAAAGCTTCAATTTCCCCTGACGAGGACTTTACGAATAGCACATCGCCCTGTCTGATCCCCAGCTCTTCGGCTTCATGATCGTTGATCTCTACCCAAGTCTCCCATGCCGCGCTCGTCATTGGGTCCGGGTTCTGATTGGCGAACGGGGTGGCTGACAGACGGCCATCGTAGAGGCTGTTGGACAGGAATGGGACGAGGTGGAAATCAGCCCCGTCGCCCAAACCATCGGTCTCGGAGTAGTTTTGCGTTCGATCAAGGTCGAAGACGTTCGGCGGTTCGAAAGCTTCGGGAGCATCTACTCCTGATGCAGTGTCCCACCATCCTCCGCGCTGGAGCACGCCTTGCCTGAATAGCCTTTGATTCGAGGCGGAAACAGAGCCACGGCTAAGCGCGAATAGATCGTCGGTGGCTCGGCTGACCAGTTCCTCCATGTCGTCGGCACCGAGACCGCCTCCGGCTGCCCATAGAAGCACGTCTCCGAAGCTGCGGGAATCTGAGAGCAAGCCATCGGAGTAGGAAACTGTTGGAGGTATGACAGGCTGTTGCACCGTGACGACCTGATATCCAGGCGCAGGTTCAGGAATCGACGCGTCCCAACTTTCGAGGAAGCTCTTGTCCGGCAGAATGAGGTCGCAGTTTGCCAGCGTGTCATTCATGACGGTTCCGAAGCCGATGACGGCGGGCACGTTCTCCATCGCGCCGACAATGTCGACTGAGTCCGGCATTCCATGGACTACGTCTGCGCCACGGATGATGGCGGTTTCGACGTTTTGAGCTCGCCAATGAGAGAGTTCCACCTCCCAATCGGCGAATGAAGCCCCGTCGGATCTGGCATTTAGACCATTAATGGCGGATGCTGGATTGTAAGCGATACCGCCTTCGGTGCCAACTGCGCCCACGAGTGTGTTGAGCGCGTGCACCGCGGCGATGTTGAAGGTTCCGTTAGAGTGTGCTCCGGCACTTCCGCCGGCGAATGCGACACTCGGACGTTCCTCGGCGAAGTGGTGAGCGGCTGCGCGGATCTTATCGGCTGAAACGCCGATGAGTTTCTCAACGTCTTCAGGTGCGAAGCCGAGTAGAGCCGGTTGCGGGATCTTGCTGTGGAAACGAGCAATTTCCCCGGAGCCGGTGAGTCGTTCATTAACGATGACATTGGCGATGCTCATCGCCAGATGCCCCTCGTAGCCGGGAAGGACAGGCAGCCATAGGTCCGCGTTTGCCGATGTCATTGACATCCGCGGTTCGGCGTGGATCAGATAGCCTCGATGTTCCTGTGAACGGAACTGCCCGTAGCGGACTGAGTATCCGACGGGTGATTGCCAAGTGCTGAGCCAATCGGCACCGACCGAGAGGACGGTCTTGGCAGAGCCGATGTCGATATGAGGGAGATTCTCTTGTCCGTAGATGAAGGATATCGCTCTTTGAAGCGCGCCCTGCTCGATAGGATCGAATGTGATGTGCCGCCCGTTGAAGAGTGCGGCAAAGTTGCGGGCGACCCATCCGAGGTGACTGTTGAGAGGGTTAGTGACGACCGACATGTTGTCCCTGCCGTCTTCTACTGCATCGAGGAAGATACTCTCAGCCCGCGACCAAGGAATGGAGTCGTGTAAACCTTCTTTACTCGAGCGGAACATGGGCCCGCGAATGCGATCAGGGTGATACGTGAGCTGTATGGCGGCATCGTGGCGCGCACTCTGTTTGCCGAGGTTCACCGGGTGATCAGGGTTGCCGGCGATCTTCTTGGCGCGTCCCTCCATTACCCGCACTAAGAGGCCGTCTCCGCCCGGCATATCTGGCCACGTGGTGGCGTACCAGGCATCTTCACCGCGCACGAGATCCTCCGGCATCTCCACCGGGCTCTGGACAAGCAGTTCGCGTTCAGGCAAGCCGCAGGCGGCGAAGATCATCGTGCCGGCTGTGGCCTTGGCGCCCAGCGCAAGAAATTCTCTACGATTCAGCTTCATCTATTCGGTGTCCGATTCGTATCTCCGGGTATTTCTCAATGGTGGCACGCCGCGCAGTCCGTCGGCGCGTTATTGTCCCGGTGACAGTTGACGCACTGGCCCATCTTAAGAGGCTCGACCTGCTCGACCTCTTCCATTGCCGCAACATCGCCGTGGCATGTCGAGCATACAGCCGCTGGACCGACGTTGACACCGCTGGTCGAGTTTCTCACCGCTTCCGGGTGGTTCGTCAAGTATCTGATGTGCGGCTCGTGGACGAAGCGCACATGGTCAGGAAGCCTATGGACGCGCTTCCAATCGATGGGGTGGGGGTTCTCTCCGATGACTCCGGCGGCGGTTCGCACTTCTGTCAGCGGCTCGCTTTCGTCGCTGCCGATCACTTGATGGCAATATGCGCATAGCTCAACCGGGGGTATACCGGCGTTGCTCTGCGTCGTGACAGTGCGATGGCAGAACGTGCAGTCCATTCCGAGGCCTTGCACTTGGTCGCCAGTGGAGTTGGCGTACATGCCCGTGCTCGCGTGAATGGTGTGTGGGAAAGGGATGGGCTGTTCAAACGTCTGCTGGAAACCAAAAACAGGAATTGGTTGGCCTAACCATGCCGTGACGATGAAGGCGAGGACTGCTCCTAAAACAGCGACAACACCTAATGTGCCCAGTCCCAGAAACGGGATAAGCACCTTCAGCCACAAAGGAGTGGTTCGGTGCTTCTCGCGGATGAAATCAACCAGCGGCGCCAAAACCGATCCTCTCAATCACGAACATTTCGACGGCTGTTTGCAAGCGGCATGACGCACTTGATTCGGAGTGACTCATGGTTTACTGCCAGTACCTCGAGTAGAAAGTGTCGAGCCAACTCAGGTTCTGCACCGCCAAGAACAGGCATACGACTAGTCCGATGACCGCGGCGATCCCGGCTAAGTACAGAGGGGGACGAAGCCTCGACCATCTGGCTGAAATGGTTTCAGTGTCGACGAGGGAAGTGATGACTGCGTGAGCGGATACGAGGGAGAGCCCGGCAACAACTGCCAACCCCAGCGCAGCCCACAAGAACTTGAGCGCGGTCCCGACTTCAGCCCATTCGGAGGGAGTGAGAGATTGAGGGTCCATTCAGTCTTAATGAAGTTCCTGAGAGTAGCGGTCATGTCTCGCCACCGATCTGGTGGACGAACGCCTCGGCAGGCAGGCCAAGAACCGTGTCATCTCAAATGCACTTCCATCTATGTTATTTACCAACCATCGCGAGTGTCAACGAAGAAAGCGGAGTCTCGCCTAAATCGGGACCGTCGCGAAACTGAAGTCAACTGAATGTCTGTGTACATACTAGGGCGTGTTAACACTAGCGCAATGCCTCTGTTATGAGTGCGAACATGATGAACCCTGTGAAGATCACGTCCAGCTTCTCGAAGCGTGAGAAGATGCGTCGGAAGCCCTTCAGCCGGCGGAACAGCCGCTCGATCTCGTTGCGCCGCTTGTACATCTCGCGGTCGTACTCCCACGGATCGATCCGGCTCCGGCGCGGCGGAACCACGGGGACGAAGCCCAGGTCCAGCGCCAGCTGGCGGCTCTCGTCGCCCTCGTATGCCCGATCCATCAGCCGCCGCGGGCTTCCGAGCTGCGGGCCGAGGCGTTCGAGCAGCCGGCGACCCTCCGGCGCGTCGTGCGCCTGTCCCGGCGACAGGGAGAACGTCACGGCCGTCCGAGCATCCGCGGCAGCCATATGAATCTTGGTGGTCCAACCGCCCCGGGACTTCCCGATCGACTGGGGTCCGTTTTTTTTAAGGCCCCCGTCCCGTCCGGATGCACCTTGACGATGGTGCTGTCCAAAGAGACCGCCTCCAGCTTGACACGCACTATCTGTTCTCTCTGCAGCTGTTCGAACACCCGGTCCAGAACCCCCTTCTTCGACCAGCGGTTCATGCGGGTATAGATCGTGTGCCAGTTGCCGAACCGGGCCGGCAGCCCGCGCCACTTGCAGCCGTGCTCGGCCACATACAGGATCGCGTTCAGAACCTGGAGGTTCGGGACGCTGACGTTGCCGCGCTGCACAGGGAGGTGGGGAGCTATGCGTTCGTATTGAGATTCTGTGATTTCCATGCGGAAAGCGTAGCACAGATCCACACGCTAGTGTTAACACGCCCTAAGCTGACGTTGAATCGTGCGCTACTCAGCGTAACATCCCTACTTCCGTTTGTCCTGATCTTGTCGTAAAGACGTAGCCGCGCATGGCAAGCAGCAGTACTGCACATCTTCTGCGAGCCGATGGCACCTCACTCCACGAACCGTATCCCAGCCTCACTCGCCAGCAACATGTACGGCTCGCCGAACTGACCTTCAGCACCTATTTCCCAACCCAGTACCGATCTCGCTGGGCGTAGCCTGATCCCGTTATTCCCACCGTATATCAGCACCGACTCTCCAGCACCAGAATCGCTGATCCTCACCACTCTGACATCGCAAGGCGCGCCGTCGCACCATCCGACAACTTCATGCGTGCCGCTCGCGTTCGAGACATCCTCTAGAACGATGCCACCTGCTCTCCGCTCCACTCCGCGTTTCTCGAACGTCTGCATCGGAAAATATCCGCAGTTGTCGTTTTCCTCTATATCGATCCATACCTGGGTCATAAGCGCCTCCGAACTTAATTCAGCGTACATGGAAGAATCTGCAAGGATCTCTCCCTCGAATACTAGTATTGCCTAGCACCTGAACGGGCGTGTTAGTGGCGACGGTCGCGATAGAGCAAGTTTTGCGGGACGAGGCTGTCTCTATCTTGCTAACATCAATCTGAAGAAACATACACGGTAATCGCCGCCGAATCGGATATATCTCGGCGATGCCACGACAGGACAGGGACAGTTCGCCATGCGGATGACGAGAGCAAAGCTCCACTGGATCTACCAGACGATGTATCGCATCCGCCGATTCGAGGAGACGATGCTCGAACAGACTTTCAGGGGCAACGCGATGGGTGTCACTCACCCGTCTGACGGTCAGGAGGCGGTGCCGACGGGGATCTGCGCGCATCTTACAGAGAGGGATTGGATCGGGTCTACCCATCGTGGGCATGGCCACTGCATCGCCAAGGGCCTGGAGACCAAACGGATGATGGCGGAAATCATGGGGCGGCACACGGGGCAGTGCAAAGGCAAAGGCGGCAGCATGCATATAGCCGATTTTTCGAAAGGCATGCTGGGCGCGAATGCCATCGTAGGCGCATCTGTGCCATTGGCTGTCGGAGCGGCTCTGACTGCGAAGTATCGGGGCGAAGAGAGTGCTTCGATAGGCGTGGCATTCTTCGGCGACGGGGCTACCAGCCAAGGCGTAGTTCACGAATCGATGAACTTGGCGGCGATCTGGAAGTTACCGGTCATATTCGCCTGCGAGAACAACCAGTATGCCGAGGCGACACCGGCATGGTACGCAGTTTCGACCGACGATATCTCGGCACGCGCCGACTCCTACGGGATTCCAGGGGTGCAAGTAGATGGCATGGATGTCTTCGCGGTGTACGACGCTGCTGAACAAGCCGTGGCACGAGCTCGGTCCGGCGACGGTCCGACATTGCTGGAGTTGAAGACTTACCGATACCACGGCCACTTCCATGCGGACGATCCGACGAAGTACCGCAAGCCAGATGAGGAAGAAGAGTATCAACGCCGCGACTGCATCAGGAAGTTTGAGCGAGATGTCACTATGCAGAAACTCATGTCGGAAGAGGAATTGAGCGGGATCAGGGACCAGATCGAGGAAGAGATGCGAGAAGCGGTGGACTTCGCGCTGAACAGCCCAATGCCTCCGATGGACGAGCTTTACTCGGATGTATACGTCGAATACTCGAATCCTGTGCACGGACTTCGATGAGATTAGATGATCTGAAGAATCGAGACGATAAGGTTTGAATCCATGACAACTGCTGTAGGCGCCGCTGCGAGCGACGTGTTGAGTGAACCGGGCGTTGAGATTATCGGACCCGGGTACGACGTTCCTGGGCAGGTGGTGAGGTATCGCGACGCTTTCAACCAGACTCTGCGGAACGAGTTGGAGCGTGATCCTGATGTATTCATCATGGGGGAGGACATTTCTGGTGGCTTCGACCGCGATACCAACGAGCCGCTTGATGCTTGGGGCGGCCCCTTCGCTGCCACGAAGGGATTGGTGCAAGATTTCGGGCCAGAAAGAATCAGAGACGCTCCGATATCCGAAGCCGGCTTCGTAGGTGCCGCAGTCGGTGCCGCGCTGACCGGATTGAGGCCCGTCGTGGATCTGATGTACTTTGACTTCGTGACGGTCGCCTACGACCAGCTGCTCTCAAACGCTGCCAAATCTCGATACATGTTCGGTGGACAGACTAAAGTTCCGCTTACTCTATTCGCGCGCTCGGGCGGCGGGACCGGGCACGCTGCTCAACACTCCGAGAGCTTCTACTCGATGCTTGCCCATATACCCGGCCTCAAGGTCGTTGTGCCTTCCGACCCGTACACAGTTAGAGGCTTACTGGCATCATCTATCCGCGACGATGATCCGGTGTTTCTGGTGAACGACAAGAAGCTGATAAACCTGACTGGCTTCGTTCCCGACGAGTCTTACGCCATCCCATTGGGAAAGGGCAGATATCTGCGCCACGGAGGCGACGTGACACTGGTCGGAATGTCTTACACGTCAGTGGTGTGTAAGCAGGCGGCGGACGCTCTAGCCGAAGAGGAAATCGACGCAGAAGTGGTCGATATGCTGAGTCTCTCGCCGTTCGATGAGGAGATCATCCTCGAATCGGTCATGAAAACGAACCGTGTGGTCATTGTTGATGAGGATACGCCGAGGGCGAGCATGGCTTCGGAGTTCGCAGCCATCATCGCCGATAAGGCGTTTGACTACCTAGATGCTCCTGTCAAGAGGGTCACCGGTCCTCACACTCCGGTGCCATACAACAAGGGATTGGAGACAGCATTTATGCCGCAACCCGAAGATGTGGTTGCCACTGTGAAATCGATGCTCGGAGTTTAGGATGAGATTCTCATGAGCACAGACCCGCACCGGCCGGTGTACCACTTCATGCCCCCTTCGGGGTGGATGAACGATCCTAATGGTCCGATTACTTGGCGAGACGGGGTTCATCACCTGTTCTACCAATACAACCCGTTGGGCGGTTGGCATGAAAGCATGCACTGGGGACATGCTAGGACGAACGATTTGGTGCATTGGGAACACCGAGAGATCGCTATCGCGCCGGGTCCCGAACAGTTCGACAAAGCAGGAATCTACTCGGGTTCGGCGATCGATGCTGATGGAACACCGACGATCTTCTACACCGGCATCATGCCAGAGGTGCAGTGCGTCGCCACTTCTGATGAAACGCTTGAATACTGGACGAAGTTCAAAGAGCCGATAGTTTCTGATCGGCCCTACGGCTTGAATCTGGACGGCTTCCGAGATCCAACGCTTTGGATCGATCCATCGACTGGCATATTGAACATGGGCATCGGTTCTGGGATAAGTGGCGAGGGAGGAATCGTCTTAAAGTATGAAGCCCGAGACGGCATTTACGGCAGCTGGAGCTACGCTGGCATACTGTTGCAGGACGAGCCTTCGTTAGGTGTGAATTGCGAATGTCCAGACTATTTCCAGTTCGGAGATCGTTGGGCGATGCTGGCATCTCCTCAAGCAGAGAAACCCCGCCGTGGTGCGGGTGCTATCTGGCTTACCGGCGAGCACGACAGCGGCAGATTCGTTCCCTCGCGACAAGGTTTGATTGACGCTTCACCCCTCTACTACGCTCCCAAATCTTTCGAGCATCACGACGGTAGAAGGATCGTGTGGGGCTGGCTGCGGGAGGGCAGATCGGTGGCGCGAGAGCGCGAGTTGGAGTGGGCGGGCGTAATGTCGCTGCCGCGCGAGGTCAAGGTCGATTCACGAGGAAGCATCACGACGATGCCGTGCAATGAGGTGATGGCTCTAAGAGGTGATCGGATATTCGAATCGGGAAGCAGATATGTAGATCCGTCGGATCCGATGATCATCACGGAGGCAGGAGATGAAGTCGAGATAGTTGCGAAGATACGTAGAGGAGACGCGAACCGAACTGAGCTGGGCGTGCGGTGCAGCAGCGACGGATCCGAGAGGACTGTGATCAGATACGACTGGATCACTGGCACGCTGTCGCTCGATCAGACAACGTCGACTCGAAGCGGAGATGCCGAGATCGATCGCCGTGTGTTCGTGGCAGGCGAGAATCCCGATCTGCCTAATCAAGACGGTAAGTTCATGGTAGAAGACGGCAAAGAGTTGGACCTCAGAGTTTTCGTGGATCACTCGGTGATCGAAGTGTTCGCCAACGGTCGGACGGCTATTACCGGTCGTGCGTATCCCGTTGGCGATGATTCGAACATGGTTTGCCTGGCATCCGGAGTTGGCACCACGGATCTGGTGAGACTCGAAGCGTGGCAGATGGAGAATATCTGGGAGTAGTAGATTGATCGCATCAGCTGCGATTCTTCATCTCTCGCAAACCACCGCTTCATCTTCCTCTGCAAGTCTGAGCAGGGCTCTGAAGGGATAGATGCCCGTGGAGTGACCATCGCTCCACAAGAACTGCAACGCGTATCTGCCGACTTCGATGTAGTCGACTGCGATCACGTCTTCCGGCACCGCGGCGACATTCAAGAGCTGCCGGCCGGTCATCTCTTCCACGCACGCGGCGCAGCTGCATTGCAGCCGAAGATACCGATATGGGTATATGCAGCGCGAGCCGTTGGACCAGATGATGCAGATGCCTTCACCGATGAGTTCGACATCTCTTGCCACTATGGTTTCGCCTCTATTCATGATTAATATTGTGCATCGGTCTTCGGCAGGCTCGTGCAAAGCTTAAAGGCGTCTCCCTTCGATGGAATGACGAGTTTCTGCAAAGGCCTAACATGGGGAGAACTCTGCACGATTGAGGCGCGGTGGGCTAACCTTGATTAATCTCGTAGTTGAGGATATTTGAAAGCGCGAAGGGGAAATTGGCTCATGACGACCGATTCCGACACGATAACAGTAGGTTTGATAGGCGCCGGCGGCAACACGCGGCTGAAGCACATTCCAGGTTTGAATGCGCAAGAAGACGTGAAGATCAAGGGAGTTGTGAATCGGAGCCCAGAGTCATCACAGCGCGTCGCAGATGAATTCAATATCTCTGAGGTATATCAGGACTGGCTCGAACTCCTTGAAGACGACGAGATAGATGCGGTATGCATCGGCACATGGCCGTACATGCACGCACCCTTGACGATCGCATCGCTGGAGAACGAGAAGCACGTGTTGGTCGAGGCCCGGATGGCGATGAACTCCGACGAGGCGCAAGACATGCTCGATGCATCTAAGGGTGCTCCGCATCTGGTAGCGCAGATCGTGCCGGCTCCTCACACTCTCGAGATAGACCAGACGATGATCGAGTTGATTTCGAGCGGCTACATCGGAGACCTTGTAAATATGCGACTGTTCGTAGGGACGGGCACCACGTTCCCGAACCCGGATCTGCCTCTGCACTGGCGTCACGACAGAGATCTCTCCGGCAACAACATCATGACTATGGGGATCTGGTACGAGGGATTGATGCGATGGGTGGGTCCGGCTGCTACAGTGCAGGCTCTCGGCAAGACCGTTGTCAAGAGCCGATTGGACGATGATGGTCGGCGTCGGGCGATATCCATCCCCGATCACTTGGATGTATTGTGCGAGATGGAGTGTGGCGGGTCCTTGAACTTCACCGTGACGATGGTTTCGGGCCACGCACGTGAGCTTGATCTTTGGCTCCACGGCACCGATGGTGTGATCCGAGTTGAGCCGACGGGCTCCACCGATCCGAGTTTCAGGCTGATGGGCGCGCAGCGCGGCGATGGAGAGCTGTCGGAGATTGAGGTGCCGACGGAGAAGCGTGGCGGATGGCGCGTAGAAGAGGAGTTCATCAACGCAATCCGAGGCATGGAGGAAGTGACGCACACCAACTTCACAGATGGACTCAAGTACATGCAGTTCACAGATGCCGTCGCGCAATCCCTCCAGTCGGGCGAGAAGGTGTACTTGCCGTTTTAAGCCGACTGTAAAAGTCCCGGCCTTTGCCAACTCCGTTTGGAGTAAAGCACTCTAATCGCGCAGAATCGTTCCATCATGGGCAATGGAACATCTGATTTCGCGGTTCTGTTCAAAGATGCCGCGACGAAGTCTAGGCACATACGGCGCATCGCGTCTGATGCAGCGGTTGATCGGCATAGCGTGAAACAGCTGTCCGAAGATGTTTTGCGTCTGCGCGACATGCCATCGCGTGAAAGACCTCGGGAGCGCATGCGTGAGCTCGGTCCAGAAGCTCTGACTGCCGCGGAGCTTGTCGCTGTGTTACTCGGCAGGGGCGTGAAGGGAGCAGATGTGAAACGGATCTCAGAGGAGCTCGTCGCGAAGTATGAAGGGTTGGAGATGCTGAGCCGTGCAAGTTGGGATGAGTTACGGTCCATCGCGGGCATCAAAGACGCTAAAGCTGCACAGCTGCTCGCAGCATTCGAGCTGGGACGGAGAGCGTCTGCCTACATCGGGGAATCGGATATCGGGCGAGACTTAGGAGGACCGTCGATGATTGCAGAGATGATGACTCCTCTGCTGAGAGACAAGCCACGCGAGGAGATGTGGATCATCTTTCTCGATGTGCGGAACAGATATCGCGGCAAATCACGGATGTACGCGGGCTGTAGCGATCAGATCGTTGCCAAATCCGGCGAGGTGGTTGGCGCGGTTCTCGAGCGTAAGTGCCCTCGATTCGCGATCGTCCACAACCATCCCTCCGGGCGTGGCGATCCCAGCGCCGCCGACATCACTTTCACTCAGAAATTGTTGAAGGCTAGCAGGATGTTGGACATTGAGTTGGTCGACCATATCGTGGTTGGCGGTAACGACTGGGTCAGCATGCGGACATCGAATCTAGTCGATTTCGGAGCTTGATTCTTAGCGATCGAGGTTCGCTGATCTGTCCATCCAGGCGAACCTCGTGACCGGCCCTCCGTCTGGAAGCGTTCCGCCGCAAGATTCACCAGCGACTCTCAAGCCGCCAGCGCGCAACATGCCGGCGATGTCGGCCGGATCGAGTTGCTGCGATACGCTGCCATAAGCACCCATTATGAGTCTGCCTCCATGCGCGACTGAATGGGTCAGAAGCTGCTTCGCGAGCGCGGGCACATATTCATCTGGAACGCAGTCGTAGAGGGCATAGACCCACTTGAAACGTCTAGGCGGTATCCAGTTCCATGCATTGGCTACCCAGAAGTGGTGCTCCATTGCGGGGAATCTACGGATAGCTTCGCGTATCAGCTTCGGACTCAGATCGATCCCGTACGGGGTCAATTCGATGCCATGCTCGTTTCCCCAATCGACAACGCACTCTAGAAGGTGGCCAACGGCACATCCGACATCTAGGAACTCGCCGTCGGCATCCACCGCTTCAAGGAGTGGAGATCTTTCTGATCGCCAGCGTCGAGCACCGCCGCCGAAGCCTGATTGTCGGATCGGATCAGAGTGGGCCAGGTATGCCGATTCTAGGGAGCGGATAAGTTCGAGATGGGATTGTGGAAGAGGGCGCAAAGTCACAAACTCAACTTGTAAGGCACTATCGTACATCAGAAACGTTCTTGCTCCGTTGCCAGCAGTTAGCAGAAAAGAAACGGAGCAGTAGCAGAATCGCTATCATACCCAAGTCTAAAACATGGCTAAATCACATAGTGTCTTTGATACATCACTCTTCTGACAAGATCCCTTTATTCAATGCCCTTAACCACAAGCCTACTGAAAAGGACACCGAGAAAATCAACGCTATCACGAAGACTGTTAAGACGATATTCGGGAATAGTGTGCCGCCCACAATTGCGATAATGGTTGTCCCACCCATAATAATGACTGGTGTTGCAGATGACAACCTTTGTCTCGGTGTCATATAACGATTGCGGTTCGCTTGACGAACATTTGGATGTGCACGTGTTGCCTTCATTATTCGAGCAAAGCGACTTTGATGAATAGTGTTGCGTGGAGGTGCTTCTATAGACGATAGAAGCTCACTATATCGCTCTCTAAATTCTTCATCGCTGTGCATACCTTTACGCGAGTTGCATTGACGGCATAGAGCTTGCAGATTCCATTTCTCGTTGCTTCCACCTCGAGAAACTGGAAATTTATGGTCGATTTGAAGGTTATCTCGAGTCAGTCTAATCCCACAATACATACATTTACGGCCTTGCATATTAGCTAAATAAGCGCGTTCTTTATCAGTGAAAACAATCCGCCTAGTAGGCTTAATAGACCTTGCACCACTTGTTGATGTCATGATGACCCATAGCGAGATATCCAAACAAAATAACGTAGTCCATACAATGAAGATCCATAGCCATCGTATAACCTCTACATACCACTTGCGTTTGGGCTCTGTAAATAATGAATCTTGACCAAAATCATCTGTATATAAGTCTGACTCTGCTTCTCGATCTAAGTTTGGTTTATTTTCCATGATTGTTGCTTTCTATGTTCATTGATCTCGACTGATCTCTTAATTCAATAATTACTTTGATGCGAATTCAATATAACTATGAAGATGAGAAACACTAGACTGACTTGTCCTACAATCAACAATACGAGGGGGAAGACAGCGATATAGTGAACTAAATTCCGTACCAGGCTTGTAAGGCGGTTAGGCAGGAAGGCTTTAACATTCTCATGAATGCTAAGCAGAATCTCGTTAATCATCCACCACCTCTCTATCCACGTAACCGGCTGATGCTACGGTGGCGGATAGCACCAGAATCCTCACACTGATCGCAACTGCCCAGAATCTTCTCGTTGCCAATTTGGATGCCTCCTTGCGGCCGGAACTGCGTTCTAGCCATAGGCGGCAATCCCTAAAGCAAGCCGAACAAGGAGGCACGAGATACACAGATCCGCGCCCGAAGCAGACTGTTGCGATGCTTCAGAGACGTTTGAAACGACTGATCACCGCCTATGGCTGTTGCTCATTATACTCCACATCACACAATCGGTTTCGACCCTCTTGACCCTCTTCATGTCTACTAAAAGAACTAAATGCCTTGATAAACGCCTTCCTTGACAACTCCCTGAACCTCATACGAGACCTCAAGCCACGGCGGCGGACTCGTTTCTCGCGGCAGCTCAAGAGTTGCCTCGTCGCTCGGCAAGACGGCAGATGTGCTTATTGCGGCATCGAACTGCATACTCGAGGTCGTGAGCGCAACCTATCGATCGACCATAAGCATCCTGTCTCAGCGGTGGGGACCAACGAGAAGAGCAATCTTCAAGCCATTTGCAGGCAGTGCAACAACTGGAAAGACGATCACACCGACGAGGAATTTGAGGAACGCATAAAGAGAGGTCGGAAGAAACTCGGAATAAGTCGTGACCAGCCTATGAATCCGGCCCTTCTAGCACAGATCATCAATTGTACCGGACGGCATGAAAGCGCAGACCGTAGAAAAGTCAACAGATTCCGCAAAGCGACGCTCAAAGTTGCCACTTTGGTAGCCGTTTTGTTTCTATGTGTCTTCACATCAACTGTTTTTATGGTCACATACCGCTATCCCATGCCTCTAGAGGCTGGGGCGGTGCTGCTAAATGAGATCTCTACTCTGTTCGCATGCGCGCTTCTGAATAGAGCGTGGAATCGCGGCTATCTGCGATGGCGACCTTATCGAAAGGGAGTCCAAACTCGTTAGAGAGCAAGCGTTAAGATTAGGAGTGATCGAACAACAATTGAAAGTCGTTGAATCTCACATGTCTCCAACTCGCGCAATCGACTTCAACGCCGACATCGGCGAATCTTTCGCCGGATACAAGATGGGACTTGACGAAGAGATCGTCAAGCACATCACGTCTGCGAACATCGCCACCGGCTTCCATGCCGGAGACCCCGACTGGATGGCGCGCACCGTCGCACTCGCAGAAGAGTATAGCGTCGGGATTGGTGCTCATCCTGCATATCCTGACTTGGCAGGATTTGGCAGGAGGGATATGGACCTGACGTCGGACGAGATTTCAAACGCTGTCACCTATCAGGTCGGTGCTCTAACGGCTTTCACCAAAACGAAGCGATTGCAGCACGTGAAGCCTCACGGGGCGCTTTACAACCGTGCGGTGAGGGACACGGATGTTGCGGCAGCGATTGTGAGAGCTGTGAAGAACATCGATCCCGAGATCATTCATGTCGTGCTGGCGGGATCGGTCTGGGAGGATGTCGCACGCAATGAGGATGCGATTGTCGCTCGGGAGTGCTACGCGGACCGCGCCGTCACGCCTGATGGGCGGTTGGTTCCCAGATCGCAGCCCGGTGCTGTGATCCACGATGCGGACGAGGTGGTTGCGAGATCTTTGAAATTGGCTGCAGAGGGTAAAGCAACTGCTTCCGATGGTAGCGAGATCGATTTCGCTGCGGATACGATCTGTTTGCACGGGGACACGCCGGGCGCGGTAGAGCTGGCGGCATCGGTGAAGAAGAAGCTTGCCGATGCGGGCATCGATATCAAGCCAATGGCCGAGCTGTTGACAAGCAGTTGAACGCCTCGTGGCGTATCATCACCAGATGACACCTGATCGATATCCGCGCATCTTCCCAGCTACCGAATCGGCAGTGCTGGTGGAGTTCGGAGAATCGATAGACTATGGCGTGAACGCCCGCGTCTATGCCCTTCAGGCCGTAGTGGATGATTCGGACTGGTCTGATGTGGTGGTTGAGATGATCCCGACGTTTAGATCGATCCTGATCGAATACGACTTCACTGAATCTTCATTCGCCGAGATGCAAGGGAGGTTGGAGGTGGCGTTGCAAGATGTTGAAGATGCTGGTGACGCGAACAGGGGTGCAAGTGTGGGCGTTCATGATCTGCCAGTGGCATATGGCGGCGAACATGGCCCAGATCTAGATATGGTTGCCGATCACGCAGGCATGACGAATGATGAGGTAGTTCAGATTCACTCCGATGCTGAGTATCGAGTCTTCATGTTGGGGTTTTCTCCTGGATTTCCTTATCTCGGAGGAATGGATGAGCGTATAGCTTGCCCCCGATTGGCGACGCCGCGCCTGAAGGTTGCCGCTGGGTCGGTTGGGATAGCAGAATCACAGACCGGGATCTACCCGAACGAGAGTCCCGGCGGTTGGCAGATTATCGGCAGAAGCCCCTCAATACTGTTCGATGTGACGTCCGAGCCGCCCTCCACGTTGCTGCCTGGCTCTGTTGTCCGATTCGTGCCGATCTCCCACGATGAATTTCAGCGACTCTCGAGCGCGAGCGAAGAGGCGTGATGCAGGAAGACATCGATCTTGAGGTAGTTGAGGCTGGTGCTCGGCTCACCGTGCAGGATCTGGGTCGGCGCGGGAGCCAGAGGTACGGAGTTTCTGTGAGCGGAGTTTTGGACTTTCAAGCAGCGATTCTCGGGAATCGCTTAGTTGGAAATCCGATAACCAGCGGATTGCTGGAGTCGACTTACGGCGGAGTTGAGCTGCGATTCGGTAGAGAGACGCGCGTGGCAGTTACTGGCGCGGATTTAGATGTGGCGATTAACGGGTTCGCAGCACCGACATGGGAAACTCTGATCGTCCCTCAGAATGGAGATCTAAGCATCGGTATTCCGAGAAGCGGTCTCCACACATACGTCGCGGTGGCGGGCGGTATCGATTCGCCCATCGTGCTTGGATCGAGATCGACTCATGTGGCATCTGGGATTGGGGGAGTCGATGGAGCGTCATTGAAGCAAAGCGACGCGCTATCGATCGGCACCGAGTCGAACGGAGAGGTGCGTCCATCGGCTGGGTCCCGTGCTCTTTCGAATGTCGATCTTCTAAGTGCGGATGAGCAGCTATCGATCCGTGCCATCAGAGGTCCCCAGTACGAGTCGTTTGGAGAGGAAGCGCAACGCTGCTTCTGGGAAAGTTCGTATCAGGTGAGTGTTCGATCAGATCGTCAAGGAATGAGGCTTGAAGGTCACAGGGTAGATGCGGTTGATGGAAGGCACGACATCGTTTCCGATGCGGCTTACATGGGTGCGGTACAGGTTCCGGGTGATGGTATGCCGATAATCTTGCTCGCTGATCGTCAGACCACAGGCGGATATGCGAAGATCGCTTCGGTGATCCGAGCCGATCTTCCCGCGCTCGTGCAACGTCCTCCCGGTTCGGCGATCCGCTTTGAGGAGGTTGGCATCGAAGATGCCGAATCGTTGGCGCGAGATAGCCATTGGGAAATGGCTGCGGCACCTTTGGCACCTCCCGAGGATAGATCTAACTTTAATTTGCGTTGTGGTGAAGCCGATTTCGCGGTCTCGCTAGTTCGCCCTTCATCTCTGCAGCAATCTAAATGGGCAGGAGAAATCGTGTGGACTTCGGTCGGTGCCGCCGATGATTTCGCGGTTGAGGTCGCAAGGATTGATTCCTGAAATCGCCGAATTTCTAGTCGCGGTGGGATCGTTTGCCGAGTGTAGCATTTTGTTAGTGGCTATACGGATATAGAGAAGCAGTAACCCTTAAGGAACAGAGAATTTTGGACTGGGACCCGATAATTGACGGCTTGCAAGTGAGCGGCATTGGGATGGGCATGGTGGCTTTGGTACTCGTGATTCTTGCAGCGGTTGTCAGAGCCACGTCTTGGGCTGACGAGGCTGTTCAGAGGCGAGCTGCTTCGAGGGATGAAGTCGCGTCTGGTGGGATTGTATCTGACGGGGCATTGCCGACCAAGGACGACGATGCGATGCGAGCGGCCGTTATCGGAGTCGCTCTCGCGCTGGCGGAATCTGGTGCTACTCGCGCCTCGGAAGTTCCTATATCGTCGCAATCTTCAGAAGCATCTACAGCGGGAGCGTGGCTCAGCGAGGGCCGAGCAAGGCAACGATTGGGTCGTGGTTCAAGCCGAAATGTGGGGGTCTGGCGTTGAACAGGCACTATCGGTTGACGATCGGCGGGCGCGAGTTTGATGTCGAGGTAGGCGATGTGGGCTCTTCTCCAGTGACTGTGATAGTCGATGGCACAGAGTATGAGGTTGAGATTCCGAGTGCTCCTGCCGAACGAATTGTGCCTATCCGATCGCCGCAACGATCTCCGCGTCGCCCAGCTGCTCAGCCACGCCCCTCAACTGGAGGGACTTCGGCGGCTGATGGGGTTGTAAGGGCACCGATGCCGGGACGAATAGTTCGCGTAAACGTGTCGGGCGGCGAATCGGTGGAGAGGGGCCATGCGTTGGTGGTGCTCGAGTCTATGAAGATGGAAAATACGGTGGCATCGCCAAGGGATGGGGTAGTCAAGACGGTCTACGTGTCGGCAGACGATTCTGTTCAACATGGCCAGTCGCTGGTGGAGTTGGAGTAGAGGATGGACGACGGCGGCGCGCTGGGCCAAATCATCGCCGGTTTCGAGTCGATTGCGGACGATCCGCGTATGATCGCCATGTGGGTCATTGCGGCGGCGCTGCTATACGTTGGCGTAGCGCAGCGCAAGGAGCCGCTGCTTTTGGTGCCGATATCGATGGGCATCCTTTTCGCCAACCTTCCGCTGGGAGAGTTCATAAGAGAGGGCGGTCCTGGCGAACCGGTTGGAATGTTGAAGACGTTCCAAGAGGTCGGCTTGGAGACCGATATATTCCCGCTTCTGATCTTCTTGGGCGTGGGCGCGGCGACCGACTTTTCACCGATGCTTTCGAACCCCAAGACATTGCTCTTAGGCGCAGGCGCTCAGGCCGGGGTCTTCTTCGCTCTAATCGGCGCGTTGCTGTTGGGCGCCACCGGATATTTCGACTTCGGCTTGTTGGAAGCTTCGTCGATAGGGATCATAGGCGGCGCGGATGGACCGACCACGATCTTCATAGCGACACGAATGCGGGAGTTGGGCCAATCATTGCCAAACGTGGAGGTGAGCGACATCGTCGGT
Source organism: Dehalococcoidia bacterium (assembly GCA_965214735.1). Lineage (GTDB taxonomy): Bacteria > Chloroflexota > Dehalococcoidia > Lucifugimonadales > Lucifugimonadaceae > Bin127. Next base: position 986,435 of record OZ243977.1, read on the forward strand.
GCAACGGCTGTGGCGGCGTACTCATATATGGCGCTGGTGCCGATAATCCAGCCACCCCTCATCAAGTTGCTGACTACTGAGAGGGAACGCAAGATCAGAATGGAGTACTCTGCGAATCCGGTGTCTCGCCGCACTTTGATCATCTTTCCGCTGGCAACGATACTGATTGTGAGCGTTCTCGTGCCTTCCGCATCGCCATTGATCGGCATGTTGATGCTGGGGAACCTGATCAGGGTTTCAGGTGTAGTTCCGCGATTGGCAGATGTCTCGGAGAACGCGTTGATGAACGCTACAATCGTGTTGCTCGGTTTGGCGGTGGGATCTACAATGCCGGGCAGCGTGTTTCTACAGGCCGAGACCCTCGGTATCTTTGTGCTCGGGCTATTCGCATTTGCCACTGCCACAATGACAGGTGTGTTGCTGGCGAAGTTGATGAATCTCTTCAGCTCCAGCAAGATTAATCCGATGATCGGCGCGGCGGGAGTCTCTGCCGTCCCGATGGCTGCTCGGGTGGTGCAGGATGTGGGGCAGCAGGAGGATCCAGAAAACTTCTTGCTCATGCACGCCATGGGCCCGAATGTGGCAGGTGTGATCGGAACAGCCACAGTCGCCGGGGTGTTGATCGCAGTAGTTCCTCGGCTTGTTGGCTGACATCCTGAAAATCTGAGCGCGGCAGCAAACATGTGTGATATCAATTTGGTTGCGAACAGGCGTAGCAGATGCTGTCGCAGTCGAAGGGAGCGCAATAGATGCCGGACTTAACGATGAACGGGGTTTACCCGATACTGTCCACGCCGTTCGGTGCCAATGGCGAGATCGTCTATGAAGATTTAGAGCGTCAAGTGGACTGGATAATAGAGCAGGGAGTCGACGGCGTTGGGATCGCGATGGCTAGCGAAGTGTTCAAGTTCACTGAAGCTGAACGTGATGCTGTTCTTGCTAGCGTGGTCGATACCGCTAGGGGGCGTATCAAGGTAGTGATGAACACCGGCGCTGAGGGGACGGATGCGACGGTGCACTACTCAAAGCGGGCCGAGGAGCTTGGTGCTGATGCTTTGATGATCAGACCTACTACATATACCCCGACAGTCGCATCCGAGCACATCGAATACTTCGTCAGCATCGCCGAAGCGGTTTCGATCCCGATCTTCATGCAGGACCAGAGCACTGCGCCGGTTCCCCCTGGAATGGCTGCCGCTTGTTCTCAAAGGCATGAAAATCTCTGTTACATAAAGGTGGAGACACCGCCAACCCTCCCTCGGATGTCTGAGGCTAAGGAGCTGGTCGGTGAGGATGGCGAGTTGATCCTCTTCGGCGGTATGGGCGGCGCGTTTTTTATCGAGGAGCTGAGAAGAGGGTCTGTGGGAACGATGCCTGGATCGACACTTCCGGATATCTTCGTGAAGGTGTGGAGGGTTTGGCAGAGCGGAGACGAGAAGACGGCAGAGACAATGTTTGATCGCTACGCTCCGCTTGTCAGATCCCTCGCTCAGGGGCAGGGATTGGCGAACTGGATCTACAAGCACATCATGTGGCGCCGAGGCATCTTCAGCAAAGGATCGATTTATGCTCGAGGACCGTCGTTGAAGCCGGATGCTCTCCAGTTCATGGAAGTAGATTCGCTGCTCGAGCGTTTGGGGCTGCTCGAAGTTTCGGGCTGACTCGTGTCAGTTGATCAATCATCGATGAGGAGCTTCAGCGATCCTAGGAGTTGCCTATCTGGTTCCGTCGCCTTGCCATGCGGAGACTCCGCTGACGACGATATCGGTGGCTGTAGCAATCTAAGTTCGATAAGGTGGCGCATACCATCATCCAATCGCTTTCATGGCGAGAGGTTTGGGTGATGTTCGGATTAGCGTCGGAGTTTGAGACTTGGCAGTTGGCAGCGATGGCGGGTATCTCGTTGACCGTCGGCCTTACCGGGGGTGTTGTGGGTATCGCGCTCGGAGTGATCCGATTGCCCATGCTCACTTTTTTCGGCGTGGATCCCTTGATCGCCGCGGGCACGAATCTCTTGATCAGCGTAATGGGGTCGACGATCTCCACGGCTGAAGCGATGATCGATAAGCGAGTCATTCCGAGTGTGGTTCTCGCCATGGGCGGCCCGGCGATTGCAGGTGCCTTCGTCGGAGGTTACTTTGTCGATTATGTTCCGCTGTGGCTTTTGCTGTTGACGGTGGCGGTACTCATGGTATGGTCGGCGATCTGGCTCATGTACTGGTCGTTGCGATTCATCAATCTGCGTCGACGATATCCGCAGGTGCGGCAACGCATGGTGTCGCGCGGCGTTGAATACCGCGGTGTTGAAATCCGCCGAGCGGCGCGTGAAGGCGTGGCCGGCATGACCATCGGTCTTATCGGAGGTGCTGTTGGCTTGGTACTGGGAGTGTTGCGCATGCCCGCGCTGTTGGCGATGCACATCGATCCGCACAAGGCGGCGGGCACTAATCTGGCGATAACGGTGCTGGTCGGTTTATCGGGATTCGGCGGACACGTGTTACACGGAGAAGTGGAATGGGGCCTCGTATTGATCGTTGGAGTTCCAGGAACTTTGGGAATGTATGTCGGCACCAAGATGGCTAACCGCTTCGATGCGGCAGGATTGCGATTGGTGGTAGGCATCGTGGTTCTTATGGTGGCTCCATTTGTCGTTCTCTCGGCGTTTCAACAGGGAATAAACTGAAAAGCAAATGGACATCAGCAGATCAGCCTCGGGGTCTCGTTTTCGTCTAGCGATGGAGAACGAGTGTCCCCTTCAGGTTGTCGGCACGGTAAATGCGTATGCTGCCATGCAAGCAGAAGCGGCTGGGTTCGGGGCGATATATCTTTCGGGGAGCGGAGTGGCGACCGCCTCGTACGGCTTGCCGGATCTAGGGATGACTTCGTTGCAGGACGTCTTGATAGATGTCGAGCGGATCTCGGCTGTCTGTAAATTGCCCTTGCTTGTCGATTGCGATACAGGGTGGGGAAGTGCCTTGTCGATTGCTCGCACTGTCCAGCTGATGGAGAAGTCGGGTGTTGCAGCCATCCACATCGAGGATCAAGTTGCAGAGAAGCGGTGCGGACATCTTCCCGGCAAGCAGGTTGTTTCCACCTCCGAGATGTGCGACAGAATCATCGCCGCGACAGATGCCAGATCCGATGACGGATTATTCATTTTCGCTAGGACCGATGCTCTGGCTTCGGAGTCTTTGAACAAGGTCGTAGAGCGTGCGAAGTCTTACATTGAGGCGGGAGCAGATGGAATCTTTCTGGAGGCGGTGACTGAGATCGATCAATTCGCCGAGTTGAAAAGAGCGGCTGATGTTCCTGTGCTGGCGAACATCACTGAATTTGGCGTAACTCCCCTCTTCTCGCTCGACGAATTGAGGAGTGCAGAGGTAGATGTTGCTCTCTACCCGCTGTCTGCTTTCAGGGCGATGAGCAAGAGTGCCAAGTCGGTTTATCGTGAAATAAGAAGCACCGGCAGCCAGCGCGCCATAGTTGACGAGATGCAGACGCGAGAAGAGATCTACGAGGTTATCGGATACTACGACTATGAGCGAAAGATCGATGAGCTTTACGAGTCTAGAGAAGGGCAGTGAAATGAGTGGAGTCGATAGAGGCCTTGCCGGCGTAGTAGTTGGCGATACGGCTATTTCAACGGTGGGCAAGGCGGGAGCGGGATTAACTTACAGGGGGTACAGCATCGAGGATCTCGCCGCTAGTTCGACCTACGAGGAGATAGCGTATCTTCTCATCTACGGAAAGCTGCCCAATGTTCGGGAACTCGATGCATATCGGGCGAGACTGACCAAGTTGCGAGTTCTGCCGCAGGGAGTGAAGAGGGCGTTGGAGAACTTGCCGATGGCTACGCATCCGATGGATGTGTTGAGGAGTGGAGTTTCATTTATCGGGTCTTTAGAGTCGGAGGGAGAGAGCGGACTGTCGGCGGCCGGGGTGGGTGACAGACTGATAGCCTCTATGGCTTCGATGCTGCCGTATTGGTATCGCTTCGCGCATCGGGGCCAGCGCATCGAAACTCAGTCTGAAGAGTCCACGATCGCGGGCCACTTCCTGCGTCTCATGAACGACTCGGAGTCAAACGATCTGTCGATCCAGACGCTGGACACGATTCTGGTTCTATATGCAGAGCACGAGTACAACGCATCGACCTTCACAGCAAGAGTGATCGCAAGCACATTGGCTGACACTTACTCCGCGGTCGTCGGCGCGATTGGCGCGTTGAGAGGCCCATTGCATGGCGGTGCAAACGAAGCTGCGATGGAGTTGATAGCGTCGTTCGACAGCCCGGCAGAAGCCGAGAAGGCGATTAAGAATATGCTTGATGCCCGTAGATTGATCATGGGGTTCGGTCATCGGGTGTATAAGAGCGGTGATCCGAGATCCGACATCATCAAAGAGTTGGCTCGCGACTTGAGCGTAAAGAGTGGAGATACTCTGCTCTTCGACATATCGGAGAGGATAGAAGAGGTGGTGATGCGAGAGAAAGGTCTGTTTCCCAATCTCGATTTCTACGCCGCAACCGCATATCACCTATGCGGCATTCCGACATCTATGTTCACCCCATTGTTCGCGGTCAGTCGAACCGCGGGTTGGGTCGCGCACGTGATCGAACAGAGAAAGAACAACCGCTTGATACGTCCTAGTGCCGACTACACAGGTCCCCCGGCTCAGGGATATGTTGAACTGGCTGATCGCAGATGACAAATCGGTATGATACTGTCATTGCTGAAATAGCGGACTACGCATGCGCTGATGGAAGGATAGCTTCTGATGAAGCCCTTCGCACTGCTCGTCTGTGTCTGATGGATTCGATTGGCTGCGCGTTTCTTGCGCTCAACTATCCTGCCTGCACGAAGCTTCTAGGTCCGGAGATTCCCGACTCCCATGAGCCTAAGGGCTCGCGAGTGCCGGGGTCTCCCTATCGGCTGGCACCGTCGAAGGCGGCGTTCGACATCACCGCGTTGATCCGCTGGTTAGATTTCAACGATACATGGCTGGCGAAGGAGTGGGGACATCCGTCGGATAATTTCGGGGCGTTGCTGGCGATCGGCGATCAACAGTCTGTATCTGCTGCGAACGAAGATTCACAAGACGAGTTTCGAGTTCGAGATCTGCTGGAGATGGCAACGCGCGCCTATGAGATTCAGGGCGTCTTGGCGTTGGGAAACTCGTTCAACGCCGTGGGCATCGATCATGTGTTGCTTGTGAAGATAGCATCGGCGGCAGTCTCGTCAGCGATGCTGTCCAGCGGCGATCGAGAAGTTGCGGCAGCAGCCGTTTCACATGCTTGGCTGGATGCATCGCTCAGAACTTACCGACATGCTCCGAACACGGGTTCTCGTAAATCATGGGCAGCAGGAGACGCGGCTTCTAGAGCTGTTCGATTCGCTCAGATGGCATCTTCAGGCGAACCCGGCTGCTACACGGCTCTGACGGCGAATGGCTGGGGTTTCCAAGATACCTGGTTCCATGGTGACGAGGTTAAGGTCGACCAGAGTTTGGGCTGCTACGTGATGGAAAATGTACTGTTCAAGATCCGATATCCGGCGGAGTTCCACGGGCAAACTGCGGTAGAGGCCGCGATGCAGCTGCATGCCGAAGTGAGGGATCGGCTAGACGAGATCGCATCGGTGAAGATACGAACACAAGAGGCGGGGAAACGGATCATCGATAAGTCGGGCGCGTTGGCGAATCCCGCCGATCGTGATCATTGCATCCAATACATGACCGCCGTTTCGCTGATCGAAGGAGAGCTGACCGCTGACAGCTATGAAGATGAAGCAGCCTCGGATCCGCGCATCGATGCATTGAGGTCCAAGATGACGGTAGAAGAAGATCAGAGGTATTCGAAAGAGTATCTGGATCCTGATAGCAGATCGATCGCCAACTCGGTTCAGATATTCTTCGAGGATGGAAGTTCGACAGACGAAGTCGAGGTCCGTTATCCACTGGGGCATCGAAGGCGAAGGCGCGAGGCGCTTCCTCTGCTGATGTCGAAGTTTCGATCCAATATCGAAACTAGGCTTGATGAGACAATGACTGATCGACTGATCCGACTCTTCGAAGATGGAGATGAGTTGGATGAGATGCAGGTGGGGGACTTCATGAGCCTGCTTGCGGAACCACGGGAGCCGGGTATTCCAAATGAGTAGACGTTTGACAGGCAGCGACCTCCTCAACCTGTCGCTTCGTGCGGAAGGCGTGGACACCCTCTTCGGCATTGCTGGAGACCACATACTAGATATGTTGGATCGGATGGTCGATGAGCCATTCAGGATGATCGACACTCGGCACGAGTCGGGAGCCGTCCACGCGGCAGATTCCTACTCTCGGATACTCCGTCGTGCAGGAGTGGCGCTATCAACTACGCCGGGTCACGCCAACGCAGTATCGGCGCTAGCAAACGCTCTGCATTCAGAAGCTCCAGTTGTGAACATCGCCGGCAGTGCAGATTCTCCCAATCTGGGGCGTGGCGCGATGCAGGAGATCGATCAAGTGGGATTGGCTGCGCCAGTCACGAAGGGTGCGTGGGAAGTGCCATCTCCGGAGCGAATCCCGGAGTACGTCGCGTTGGCGTTCAGGACCGCTCTGAGCGGACGCCAAGGTCCTGTGCACCTGACGATACCCCATGACTATCAGTCTGCTGAAGTGAGCGAAGCTGATTTTTCCCGTTATGCTCCCTCGGAGTACAGTCGTCCATCCAAAGTGATGGGAGACGCTGTGCGGATCACGCGTGCAGTTGAGATCCTCAACAGTGCAGAGCGTCCGATGATCTTCGCAGGCTCATCGGCTGGTGCAACCGCGATTCCCGAGGAAGTGCAGAGGCTTGTCGAAATAACACGTATTCCCTTCCTTTCAGAAGATTCGGCACGTGCTTTGATTCCGGACTCTCACGATTACAGCTTCGGCATCGGCTATCTCCCTCTAAACCGTGCCGCGCAGAAGATCAGAGAAGCAGACGCAGTATTGATGCTTGGCAAGCGACTGGACTATACGCTGGGATTCGGCGGCAACCCGCCCTTCGCGAACGATGCCAAGATACTCGTCTGTGACCCGTCGCCAGCTGAGATCGGGCGTGCCCGTTCTGTTGAGATAGGGATCTTGGGAGACCTCGGTTGCTTGGTCACTCAATTGGCGGATGAGGCATCGAAGCGAGATTGGGTGGAACATTCCGCTTGGCTAGCGGAGTTGCGGCAGGCCAAGGAGTCGTGGCTGGCAGAGCTTTACGAATTCGCACAGCCGACGAAACCGATTCATCCGATGCACGTCAGTGAGGCGGTTCAGAAACTCCTAGATGATGACGCGCATATCACATTCGATGGAGGCGATTACTGCCACTTCCTCCGAGCATCAATACCACGCGAGAAGGCATTCAGGTTCCACAACGTATCGAGCTTCGGAATGATCGGCGTGGGAGTGCCGTACGCGATGGGAGCACAAGTCGCGTTGCCAGATAGCCAGACCGTGCTGTCGGTCGGCGACGGGTCTTTCGGGTTCAATGGGATGGAAGTAGACACGATGGTGAGGCATAACCTGCCGGTGAAGATCCTACTCGGCAACAACTCGATCTGGGGCATCGATTGGCAGATCCAGAAGGGCATCTACGGACGCCCGGTCTGGACCGACTTGGCGGAAGGCACTCGGTACGACATTGTGGCTCAGGGACTAGGCGCGCATGGCGAGTATGTGAAGACCGCGGAAGAGTTGGAGCCGGCGTTGAAACGAGCATTCGAGTACGACGGTCCGGCGTTGGTCAACATCGAAGTCGATCAGATTATCAGCCCTGTAGCGGAGGCGGCGATAGACCGTAAACTTGGTTCGCACGGGTAGTTTCAAAGCAGTCAACGGAGTGGAGAATTGATTCTGAGCGACAAGACCAAAACGCCCGACGGTTCAGCGGGATACTTCGATCCTCAACGTCTAGAGCCTCGAGAGCTGGTTCCCGGCGTAACTGCCAAACTAATCTGGGGCGAAAAAATCATGATGGGCATCATCGAGTTCGTCCCAAACGCGGTGGTCCCGATGCACGACCATCCGCACGAGCAGTGCGGACGAGTGCTATCAGGTTCGGCATGGTTCGAGCTCGAAGGGGAAGAGCCGACACTCCTGACTGCTGGCGAGCACTACGTGATTCCTGGCAATGTAGGACATAGGGTCGAAGCCACAGATGAGGGATGCGTGGCACTCGATATCTGGTCGCCTATTCGCGAGGAGTACATCTCAGACGATATCGGGTTTTTCGCGCAGGAGTAGGACTGCCGTGATGCCGTCGATCTTGGTGGAGGCTATTCCGAAGCCCCGTTCGTGGCGAGCCTGCCGAACTACGTGCTGAGCGCGCCCTTTGACAAGCCTGTGCTGAGCCTGCCGAAGTGCTCAGGGCGAACGGAAGAGACGAGTCATCGTCTTCCTATTCTCCCCCAGCTGGCAGTTATGCGTGACTAATCGTGGTGTTCCCAAGCCCCGTTCTTGGCATGCTCTTCCTTCACTGCCACGTATAGGGTATCTGTGCTTTTCAGACATTTTGAGAGCCGCCTTATATCCGAAGGGGATGAGAGGCGGTAATATTGGTTGAGACATGCACGGATCATTATTTCGTTCATGTGTTCACTTCATGTTTCGTCGGGTGTGTAGAACATATAACAGCCGCATGAGCGTCTTACCCCGGCGTGTTCGTCACACAACCCATCGATTATCGTACTCTCTCTCGTCAAACCTCAGCTTTGTTGATTAACGGGTGAGAGTGCCTTGAGGCAAATGGGATTCAAATGCCGTTAGACGAACGTTGGTACATGGGGGGTGCAGGAGGCCGTTCTTCACGCGCTCGCCGTCAACGGACTAGAGGACAGTCCCGAGGCGGTTCAGGTCGAGTTGGCGATGATCCTAGATACGAAGAGACTCGGGACAAGTCCCAAGGTCAGACATCAGGAGGCCGTTCTTCACGCGCTCGCCGTCAGTGGGCTAGAGGACAGTCCCGAGGCGGTTCAGGCCGAGTTGGCGATGATCCTGGATACGAAGAGACTCGGGACAAGTCCCAATGTCAGACATCAGGAGGCCGTTCTTCACGCGCTCGCCGTCAGTGGGCTAGAGGACAGTCCCGAGGCGGTTCAGGCCGAGTTGGCGATGATCCTGGATACGAAGAGACTCGGGACAAGTCCCAAGGTCAGACATCAGGAGGCCGTTCTTCACGCGCTCGCCTTCAGCGGGCTAGAGGACAGTCCCGAGGCGGTTCAGGCCGAGTTGGCGATCTGGATACGAAGAGACTTGGGGCAAGTCCCAAGGTCGGACATCTGTAACATCCTACGCTCGTTGGATCCACCGAGGTTCCGGGAATATTTGGAAGAGGTTGACTCTGGGGTTAGTCGCGGTAGTGGCTGCATTCCTCGCCTTAGTTATCTTGATGCTGGAGACCGGCGATGATCTGATCGATTGGTGGGCCGATCTGTTCTCGCAGGCCCCCGAACCTGTACCGTTCAGTAACTTCAATCCTCCCGCAACGTCCACCCCCACCCCCACTCCCGCTCTGACTCAAACTCCGACAGAAACACCGCATCCTCCCAGTCCAACGGCGGTGCCGACCCAACTGCCGACCGCCACTCCGATTCCTTCGCCCACATACGAACCGTCTCCGACACCGTCCCCTGCTCCCACTCCAACACACCCCCCGACGCCCGAGCCGTCGCCGACTCAAACGCCTTCTCTCGTGCCGACGGTAGCCACACCTCGTCCGCCCACCAAAACGCCTGAGAGTATCGTGACTCCTACCGAGACGAAAGTATCCGAACAGGCCTCGATTGAATCGGATGCCGATACAGTCAGGACGGTTTCGATTCTCGAGCTTCAGTCGTTCAATTGCCAAAACTCCGGTATCGATACAGTGTTCCTTGAAGTGATGAAGATACAGATGACGGAGCTGATCAATGACGCGAGAACAGCCTCTGGATTGCCTGAACTGAGTTTGATGGGAACCGGCGAGCCCCAGTGCCACGCCGAGCAGATGCGAGATCTATGTTTTGTCAGCCACTGGAACGCCAACGGGCTAAAACCGCATATACAGGTACTCGCAGGCCGGATACGAAGATCGAGTGGAAGAGATTCTTGTCGGACAAAACTACTGTCCTTTGTCTGATCTCGAATGGGGTTAACAGCGAGTCGGACGCGTACGTGAAGCAAGCAGTGGAGGAGATGTTGTCAGACCCAGACCAAAGAGCAGCGTTGCTCGATCCTGCCAATGCAAATATGGAGTTCGGCATTGCGCGTCAAGACGCGAACATCTGGCTGGTGGTGGCCCTGTCTAGTGACTATGCCGATTTCGAATCGCCACCGCACATCAAGAGCTCTGAGATAGCCATGAAAGGGAGGCTGAAGAACGGCGCAAAGGTTGTCAATGATCGAGAATCACGCACTACTTCCGATGGTTTGAGGGTCGAGATCTACTACGACTCATTGCCGTCGAGGCTGTCGCCAGGACAGCTGGCTAGAACTTCCTGCGTCGACTTGGGACTGATGAGAACCAGACTCCTACGACCACTGAAGGGCAGTTCATACTTGAACTTGGCATACAGTGTTCAACTGCCCGGTTGTCCGAATCCACAGGAGGTCTCTACATTTGCCGAGACTCCGCTATCCGCGGAGCAAGACGTCGAGATCCGGATGCAAGCTATGCGGGAAGCTGAAAGCATTGTCAGGAATCAGACAGGCGTGTTGATCGTGGCTTCTGAGTGGGATATTGAGGGTGAATCGTTCTCGATCAGAGCGGATCTTAGCGAGCTGCTGACGCGGTTCGGCGATGGCTTATATACAGCCGTGGTGTACGGAAGCGTAGGCGGAGAACGTTACGTCGTAGCCGAATATCCGATGATCGTGGACGCGGACCGATGAACGTTGCAAAGTCCCCACCAGCTGAGCATCGCCAAGGTTCGATGCAGTTCGATTAGCCGCTGAATCGCCGTGTGGAGAACTGCATCTTGGACTCTGCTTCTCGTAGTGGTGGCTTTCTTGGTAGTGACTGCCGTGCGGCCAGACGTGTCGAAGAATTGGCTAGCTGGTTGGGCTTCTATATTCGATCCCGCAAGCGAGATTCCGAGAGAACCAGAGATGCCGCAGAGGGAAACCGCTCCGTCAACTGAGACAGCTAGCCCTGCTGCGGAACACTCTCAAACACTGTTACCGTCTCCAACCCAAGCGCCTTCTCCCATCCCGACTCATACTCCCACCGAAACGCCACCGCTTCCCAGTCCAACAGCGGTGCCGACTCAAGCACCGACCGCCACTACGATCCCACCGCCCACATTTGCGCCGACTCCAACACCGTCACCTGCTGCATCTGCGACGCAAACCCCTACGCCTGAGCCGTCGCCGACCCCTACATTTACACCAACGGTGAAGGTGGCCACGCCTCGCCCACCTACCAACACTACTACCCCAGCAGCAACGGCCACACCTCTTCCACCGATTAACACTCCGGAGAGCGTTTCGAATCCTATTCCCGCGACACCGACGGCGAGCGCCCCGGTTCTTTTCGGAGGATCCGGACTCACTCAGGAGCAACATGACCGAGCTGAGGCATTGATGCTTGATCTCATCAACCAGGCTAGGAGAGCAGCCGGGCTAGTCGATGTAGTGTCGGGTGACAACGCGGCGGCGCAGATACATGCGGAAGACCTGCACTCGAACTGCTTTCTGTCTCACTGGGGAAGCGACGGATTGAAGCCGTCTATGAGATATACGCTCGCCGGTGGCGAACAGAACAGTTGGGAGAACGTCAGCGGATCGAACTACTGCCCGAGTAATCCGTCGCGCTATCGTCGAGAACCCATTGATGTCCAAGTCAATGAGGCGATGGAAGGGCTGATGAATAGTCCGGGGCACCGCCGGAATATCCTCTTTCCCCATCACCGAAAGGTCAATCTGGGATTTTCATATCAGGCGCCGAACCTATGGATAGTGCAGCTTTTCGAGAACGATCACATCACTTTCGATCAACCCCCAGAGTTCACTGGAAACGAACTCAGGTTCACCGCCACAGTGAGAAACGGCGTGAACATCGAGGGCAACAACGCTGCTGGAGTCCTGATCAACTACGATCCACTTCCCCACGAACTGACCAGAGGGCAGCTACACCAGACATCATGCGGCATCAATGGACGAAGCTTGGCGTCTTTACGCCCTCCTCTAAGCGGTGGTTGGTACTACGATGAGGATGACTACACCTTTGTTTCTAGCCACAGCTGCACGGATCCCTACGACGTTCCCGCCGATGTGAAACCCCACTCATCGTATTTCGATCTTCGTCAACTACCGCCTTTGACGTCTGAAAGCTACACAGTCAAGTGGATAACTGCGAAAACGTGGAGCATCACCGGCAACACGCTCGCAGTTTCAGCTGATCTAGGTGAAGAGTTGCGGGAATACGGCGCAGGGGTTTATACGGTCGTCATCTTCGGCAGAATAGACCGCGAAAGTGTCCCCATCTCGCAGTATTCGATCTTCATGCCGCCGCGTTGAATACCATCGTCGAACCGAGAACACGGACCGTGATGCACGCAAAGACGATATGACAATGCATTAGCTACTTAGTCGCCCAGAAGATCTCGCCGATCTCTTCCAGCGCAGCTTTGAAGGCGACTGCGGCATCCATGTCGACGTTCTGCTTGACCTGACTGCCCAGCTTGCAGGCGTTCCAGACCTTTTCGTGAAGGTCGGGATGTGCTTCGAGGTGCTCGGGCTTGAAGTAGTCGGTCCAGATGATGAGGATTTCGTCTTTGGCTTTCTTGGCGTGCTGTTCTTTCACGGCTACGTAGCGCGAGAAGCTGTTGTGACCATCGACTCCGCTGGGCTCGCCGGTTTCTAGAATAAGCTCCGTCATTCGGATGACCGTCTGCGCTGCTTGAACGGCATCATTCGGGTCGTAGATGCCGCACGGTATGTCGCAGTGGGCGTGTGCTGTACCGACAGGCGATACGCGATCAATCAATTCGTGGAGTTCTCGTAGCATTGTCTGCGTTCCCTCGCTGGATGTTTCGACTTTGACGCAACGGTTCGAATCAAACCTGAGCTGGCATGCAAGCCTGTATGCATCATCTTCTAAACCTTAAACCAATTTCGTGTTTATTCGCATGGCGAACAGGGCGATGAAAAATCTACGCTCGCTAGCAGTAGGCTTTGTAGACCTACTCACGAGCAAGTGGGTAAGAGTCGTGGGAGAGTCGATGATGCCGACGCTTCAAGACGGCAGTATCGTGAGAGTTAGCCGAAAAGCATATTGGGAGTGTGAGCCGGCCCGATGGGAGGTGGTGCTTTTCCTCCATCCTGGTAAGCGCCGATTCTGGGAGTTGAAACGAGTTGTGGCACTACCGAGAGAGCGGGTCGATATGAAGAGAGACCGCCTGATAGTTGATGGCGAAGAGATCGAGGACCCTTTCTCAAGAATCATCAGCGTCGAACTAAGCCGGTCTTGGCATCTGAGCGAGGATGAGTACCTGGTCTTCGGGGATAATCGCCACGCTTCTACCGACAGCAGGAATTTCGGACCGATCAAGCGAAGTTCGATCCATGGCAGAGCAGTCTTGCCTGCTCCTATCGAAACCGATGAGAAACTCCGTCGATAGATGCGCTACTCTCCCCTTTGGCGTAGCGCGAGAATGTTGAGACAGCTTCTGTAGAGGCAGGTTTTATGCTCGCCTTTGTGGCTTTATGGGAATGTCCCCTTTCCTTGAGCCGAGAGCAAGGGTTTCCTCCTGCTCGTAGGGATAGAGACGCTACCATCGTCGCCTTGTTTGGATAAAGGTGTTGACGAGCCGGGCGATCTCGTGGATGAGCGGCACGACCTCTCCTGCGGTCATCGACTTCGGATCGGGAAGGTCCCAATCTTCAATGTTTTCCATGCGAATCGCTGGACATTGTGCTTTGTTGATGGCGCAACCCATGGATATGATCGCAGGATCTGCCGCGAGCATCGCGTCTTCGATAACTTTGGGCATTTCATCGGAGACGTCAATTCCGAAAGACTCGAGTGCCGAGGCGACTTTCGGGTTGATGCTGTCTGCGGGATCGGTGCCAGCGGATTCGGCTCTAGTCGCCAAACCGAGCTTCTCCGCTCGGTCGTTGTAGAGCAACTTTGCCGCCACGCTTCTTCCAGAGTTGTGGACGCATACGAACAGGACATCAAAATCGGTGGTCATCATTCCATCAAGAGTCGTAGTTTCTGGTTTGGATTGATCTCAAGCCGGGCGCAATTACGTACTCGAAGATCAGAGCGCCTATCGGCGCACCCACGAGCGGTCCCGCTATGTAGATCCAGAAGCCGGTTTCGGGTCCGGGAATAGCGATGTCTTGCCAGCCCGCAAAGAATGATACGATGCGCGGCCCGAAGTCTCGGGCGGGATTCCATCCGGCCTGGGTTATGGGTGCGAAAAGGCTGATTAGCGCGGCAACAGTGAAGCCGATCAAGAAGGGTGCCATGCTCTTGTCGGGGAGTGCCGCGTTTCGGCGGTCCGCCAACGCGAATATCACCATTGCGAGTACTGCCGTTCCGAATGCCTCTACCGCAAAGGCGTGCCACGGCGATATGCTTAACGTTCCCGGTTCATAGATCGCCGGGTTGGGAAAGTACTCGCCGAATGCCATGGCTGAGATCTGGCTGCCGGCATCGCCTCTAACGATTCCGTTCGCCGCCTCGAAGTTAGTAATGAACGGACCGAAAAGCAGTAACACGCACACCGCCGCCAAAATCGCTCCGATGAGTTGGGAGGCGCAGTAAGCGAAGAACTTGGGGATTGGGAAATCGTGCCTGCGGAGTATGGCGAATGCCAAGCTGACTGCCGGATTGAGGTGGGCGCCGGAAACGGCGGCAGTCACGTAGATCGCCAGCGCCACTCCGAATCCCCATACAGCCGCGACCTGCCAAAGCCCCACTTGTGCACCGGTGTAGACGGCTGCCGCCACAGAGCCGGTGCCGAATAAGACAAGGAGGAAAGTTCCTACAACTTCGGCAACGCACGCCGCCAGCAGAGGGTTTCTAGCCAAGCTTGCGGATGAAAGACGTTTGAGGGTCTGCATTCAGAGAAGAATATGCGCGATGCATTAACGATTCGTTAATCCCTGCATTTCGGTTTCTAGTGTCAGTCTGGGATACCGTTTTCGAGCCACTTCGCGGCTGCCACCGCGAAGTATGTGATGATGAAGTCCGCTCCGGCCCTCTTGATGCTCATCAATGTTTCAAGGGCGGCAATTCGAAGATCGATCCACCCGTTTTCGGCTGCCGCAGTGATCATCGAGTATTCACCGCTGACGTTGTAGGCGTATAAGGGGGAATCAGGGAATCGCTGTTTCGCTGCCGAGATCACATCCAGGTACGCCAGAGCCGGCTTGACCATAATGAAATCGGCACCTTCAGAGAGATCGGCATCGATTTCACGCATCGCCTCATCTCTCTGTGTCGGTGCCATCTGATAGCTGCGACGATCCCCGAACGAAGGCACTGACTGCGCGGCTTCTCGGAACGGCCCGTAGAACGCAGATGCGTACTTGGCTGAATAGCCGAGAATCTGGGTGGTTTCGAAGCCAGCATCATCCAAGGCTCGGCGGATGGAGTCCACCTGACCGTCCATCATTGCCGAGGGAGCCACTATCTGTGCTCCGGCTTGGGCGTGAGATAGCGCGGCGGCAGCAAGCAGGGGAAGCGTCGCATCATTATCGACTTCGCCTTCGGACGTCAATTTGCCGCAGTGGCCGTGATCCGTGTATTCGCACAGACAGACATCGGTAATCACGGAGGCATCTGGAAATTCGCGACGGAGGGAAGAGACTGTTTTTTGGACTGCTTCTTCAGGATGCGCCGATCTAGTTCCAAGCGAGTCTTTAGAGTCGGGAATACCGAAAAGCAGAAATTTGTCGATTCCCGCGGCGAGGGCGCTCGCTGCCTCCGCCAGAGCCTGATCTCTGGAGAGTCTTGAGATACCGGGCATGGACGGCACCGGTTGTCGTGTGTTCTCACCGTTGATCAAGAACATCGGATAGATGAATTTGCCGGGATCGAGACGCGTCTCGGCGTTTTCGCTACGCAGCTCTGGCGTGGCTCGCAAGTTGCGCAGACGCGTAAAACCTCGTCGAGAAGTAGGACCGATCATCATGAACCTTTGAGGCAAGTTTTGACCGCGGATATCAAGCCTAGAATCGATTGCTCTTCAGGAATAGCATCTACTCTGATGCCTCTCGATCTGGCAGTTGCCGCGGTTGTAGGTCCGATGCACACGACCTTGCCTGAGTTGATCCGCTCCGCATTTCCATTCAAGGATGACATGAGGTTCTTAACAGTGGATGAGCTCGTGAATGTCGTGGCATCGATGTGACCAGAGTATGCGGTGCCCGCTATTGCCGCGGATTGCGGCTCAACCATTGTGCGGTACGCTACGACTTCATCGACCTCCGCGCCGATTGAGCGTAGCGCGTCAGGAGTGTTGTCTCTTCCGACATCAGACCTGAACACAAGTGTTCGTTGCGGCTTTTCGCCTTGTTCGCAAAACTTATCAGCCAACCCGCGTGAGGAGTAGTCGCTTGGCACAAGATCTGGAACTATCCCTCGTTTCTCCAGTTCCGACTTGGTGGCGGATCCCACAGCAGCTATTCTGACTTGTGCCAAAGCCCTAGAATCGAGCCCTATCTGCCCGAGACGACTCCAGACTTGAGCCACGCTGTTGGGACTTGCGACGGCGACCCAGTCGTATCGACGCAACTGTTTCAGAGAGTGATCCAAATTCGTCGTATCCTCCAATGGCTCGGTCCGAATCACTGGACACTCGATGACTGATGCCCCCAACTCTCGGAGTCCTAGGGCTAGGGTGCTGGCTTGCGAGCGTGCTCTGGTGACCACAATCCGTTTCCCAAACAAGGGAAGCGTATCGAACCAAGCGATGGTGTCTCGGAGGCGCACGACCTCGCCCACAGTCAGTATGGCTGGCGGTCGTATCTCAGCTTCACTCGCCAACCTAGCAATATCTGACAGTGAGCCGGTGACGGTTCGCTGATCGTCTGACGATCCGTTTTGTGTGACCGCGGCGGAACATGCTGGAGATTTGCCGTGTTCGATCAGCGACTCTGCGATCTCTTCCATTCGGTTGACACCCATCAAGACAACGATGGTTCCTCGGACTTTGGCAACCGCTTTCCAATCTACTCCGCTCTGCGGCGAGTTCGGGTCTTCGGAGCCGGTGACTATGGTCAAACCGCTTGCAATGCCTCGATGCGTTACTGGAATGCCGGAGTATGCAGGTGCAGAGATGGCGGAGGTGATGCCCGGAACGAGTGACCATTCGATCCCTGCCTTCGAAAACGCAATGGCTTCTTCGGCGCCTCTTCCGAAGACGAAGGGATCGCCTCCCTTAAGACGACACACGATCTTGCCAGCGCGAGCTTTGGCGATGAGCAGTTCGTTGATTGCGTCTTGAGACAACATCGCCGCCGCTCTGGATTTTCCGGCGTTGATCAATTCAGCATGGGCAGGGGCTTCATCCAATAGCTTCCGCGGAGCGAGACGGTCGTATACAACCGTATCGGCTGATCTGAGAGCCGCCAGACCTTTGATCGTGATGAGTTCCGGATCACCAGGCCCGGCCCCCACCAAGTAGACTTTGCCTTTTTTACTCATGCCGAGAGCGGTGAAGGGCTTAGCGAGGGCAGAAGTTCGAGAGCCCCGCTGTCGGTCAGCTCTTCGGCAAGGCTTTGAGCGATCTGTTCGCCTGAAACGCTCGGACCGTCTCGGATTCCTCTGAGGAGTTGGGAACCCGCAGGGTCGGCAACGAATACAGCCATCGTCAATGTATCGTCGTCGATACGGGCGTGGGCTCCTATGGGAGCTGAGCATCCGCCTCCTATGGCGGAGAGAAATGCTCGTTCAGCATCTACGCAGCGTCGAGTCGATTGATGCTCGATCGATTTGCAGATGGATATCGCCGCGTCGTCGTTGAATCTGGTTTCAAGAGCTAAAGCGCCCTGTCCGGGAGCAGAAGTGAAGGACATGCAGCTTAGGTATTGCGATATCCTAGCCTGTCGACCGAGCCTCTTCAGCCCGGCTACCGCGAGCACGAGAGCATCGATATCGCCGTCTGTCTTATCCAGCTGCTCCAATCGGGTCGTGACGTTGCCCCTGATCGGCTTCAGAATCAGATCGTCGCGCATGGAATGGACGAGTGCCCGTCGTCGTGCGCTGCCAGTCGCGACGATGGAGCCGGGCTGCAAATCCTCCAATGAGCACCCGCGTCGGCTCACTACCGCGTCGCGAGGATCCTCACGGTAAGGGACTCCGGCGATTGTCAGCCCATCTGGGACAGTGGTGGGAAGATCTTTGAGGCTGTGAACCGCTACATCGATATCTCCTTGCAGGAGAGCGGTTTCGATATCTCTCACGAACACTCCCACTCCAAGCGATGCCACGGATCGGTCATGGTTTTCGTCGCCCTGAGTCGATACGACCTTCAGCTCCACGTCAACCTCTGGATGCTTGGCACCGATCAATCGTTTGACCTCTTCGTATTGGGCGAGAGCCAAGCGACTGCCCCGAGTACCCATCACGATCTTCTTCGAAGAGAGGGCCATTATGATCGGATTGTACGCTTCTGTGTCAACCTCCTAAAAATCGGGTTGAGGTAGTTGTAGCGTCGCGTTCGGAGACATTTCAGATGCTAGCTGAAGGTTCGGCGATCGGCTCGTTCTTCTAGTGCCGAGACCAGCAGTTGGCGAGCTTGATCTGGACGGCCCTGTTGAAAGGCATCGAGCATCTTCTCCGTAATGGAGTTCGCCCAATCATCTGGCGTAACAGGTAGCTGTCTTGATCTGACGTCTCTTCGAACTTCGGTGATGATGGGGCCTAGGTCCGCCCATTGAAGGCAGCGGCAATAATCATGGTCTGCCATCCGTTCGCGTAGCCGACGTGCTAATGCCGGGCTTGTTCCCGCGGTCGAAACTGCCACCGTCACATCTTCTCTATGGATCAGCGCGGGCGCGATGAATGTACACAGGTGAGTCACGTCCATCACGTTCAGGAGGATGTTAAGATGCGCCGCTTCATCGGAAATGGCGTTGTTGATCTCTTCGTCGGATGTGTCGGCGACTATCACCAGCCACGCGCCTTCAAGATCGCCGGGACGGTACTTCCGTTTAATCCATGAGATTTTGCCGTCGTTGGAAAGAGATTGCAGGTTAGTTGACATCTCATCTTCGGGACAAAAAACGGTGACATCGCCACTGCACGCGAGAAGGTAATCGACTTTGCGTTGCGCCTCGTGCGGATCGCCTCCAAACACGATGCACTTGCGGCCCTGTATATCGACAAATACTCCGTAGTAGCGCGGCATTTGTGAACTTCCCTCCAATGAAACTACCGATTCCGATTCAAATCTCGACAAAAGCTCTGATGGCAGCCTCGCTCGACATTTTGGGCGTCCACTTCAATTCTGAACGAGCCAAGTCGGTTAGAGGCATCATATGGACAGAGGATGGGAACATTCATCGAGATTCACTCCTCGTCCACTCAAGTGCGGCATCGGCGGCTATGTTGCCGCTTCGCACCGCGCCCTCCATGGTGGCAGGCATCCCAGTGTCGGTCCAATCTCCGGCGAGGAAGAGTCCGGGGACGGGGGTTTTGTGTCCAAGCCTTGTGCGACTCGCACCTGGAAGAACCTTTATGGTTGCGGCTCGAGATTTCACTACCATAGCCTTGATCACCTTGCTGCGCCTAGCCCTTGGAAACACATCCGCCATCGCCTCCAAGATTAGCTTTCGCACATCTTGCTTGTCCATCGTCATCCACGTTCCCGCGTCGCTCAGCGACACGGCGACTTGGTGCGGTCGATTCTTTTGGGAACCCCGAATGAGAGAGAGATTGAAGACCCACTGGAGATCGCTTTGAAGAACGCTCACGAGAGGTTCGGATATGATAGGCGATTCATACCAGATGTTAACGCCCACTATCGGAGTGGTCTGGATCTTATTCAGGGGCTGGAAAAAAGGCAGTTCGGCTAACGATTCGGGCAATAGTGTGCCGAGAACATCGGGTGTCACGGCACATACCACGGTCTGGCTCTTCAGCTGGAGTCCCGACGACAGAGCTATCACGAAGCCGCTGGAATCGTCGATTTTGATATTCATCGCCGCCTGTCCGGCAAGAAGCTCTCCGCCTTGACGGGCTAGGTACTCGGCGGCAGGCGAGCCCATTATCTCCGAGAGCCCGGCAAGCGGGACTCCGATCGCAGAATCTTTGCTCCGGCCGAACATCACCTCGCGAATGAAGACGATGGCATCATATGCAGCGACTTGATCGATTGCGCTGTTGAAGATCGGGACGATGAACAGAGCCCAGAACCTGCGTAGGGCATTTGTATCCTGATCTTTTTGCCTCAGCCAACTCTCAAACGACATGTTTTTCAACTCTTGCGAATCCAGCGTCGCACTGTCCATCATCCTCAGCTTCAATCCGCATTTGAGCACGCCGAGCCTCTCGATGAGCGAGAGATGAGAATAGCCGATGATAGCGGAAAAGATGCCTAGGATTCTTCCGTTCCGAAACTTTGCGGTACGACCTCCGTAGACAACTGGAAACTCTAGTCTCGTTGGGAGATAGAAAGCTTCGGACTGTCCCAGCTTCTCTAGCAACTTCAAGTACTCTGTGCAGGCGCCGAGGATGACGTGTTGACCATTGTCGACCTGTTCGCCAGTCTCCCGATCCGTGAATGAAAAGGCCCTGCCTCCTAGAAAGGGCCGACGCTCCACAAGGGTCGGTTTCACGCCGGCCTGAATGAGCCGCACCGCAGCGGCGATGCCGGCTAACCCACCTCCGATGACGATTGCTTCTTTTGTTGTCATTGCCGTATCTGTCAGATGACTCATTGACAGTTTCGCAGCAGTATGCTTCGCAGAGAGACTCTTGGACAAAGCTAGACGCTGACTCGCGACATACACCCGTTCCCCTTCAGATATCTTTGCAGAGCTCTCCCTTGAGGGAAATAAAGGAGAGCATAATGCTGTGTACGAGTAAAAGGGATGTCGGAGACTCACCCTTCGGAGACCATTAAGAACGAATCGCGCTCTTCAGCATCAGCTTCGCGGTAAGGGCGATTTTGCTTGTGGTACCGATGCCGATTCTTTTTGACAGCACATCCCCCTCCGCCGCTTCGATATTGTCGAGGATTCTTGAGTAGAAGTTGAGCATCAGTTCAGGGCATGAGCGTCCGCTCTTCAGCATCGGCAAGACTTTGGAGCCGCTTCGGTAGTAGCTTCGGGCACGCTCGACTTGGAATGACATCATGCGTCTGAAGTTGGGAGTCGGGAGGTCGTCGGATAACTCTTCGGGCGACACATCGAACCGCTCCAAATCTTCGAGCGGGAGATAGACGCGCCCGCGAATAGCATCTTCACGCACATCTCGCATAACGTTGGTGAGTTGAAACGCCACGCCCAAGTCGGTCGCCAGCGCAGGAGCATCTGGGTTGTCGAATCCGCAGATTTCGATGCACATCAAGCCCACAGAGCTGGCGACGCGGCGACAGTAGACGAGAAGGTCTTCAAAGGTTTCGTAGCGATCGGTATCGATATCCATTTCACAGCCGTCTGCCACGGCTATGAAGTGGGCCTGATCCACTTCGAACCGTTGAAATGTGTCGGCGAGTGCGATCCAGAGAGGCCCCTCGGCGAGCCCGGAGTATGCGTATCGGACAGATTTCCTGACCTGTTCCAGATCGGCTTTCGGATCGGCTCCCGGTTCGGGTTCGTCGACGATGTCGTCACACATTCGACAATATGCGTATGCCGCTAGCGACGATGACCTTATCTCACGGGGCAAGGTTAGGAATGCGATGTAGAAGTTGGTGCTCGATTTCCGCGTGGCCCTAGCGCAGTAGCGGTACGCGTCGGCGACCAGTCGGTCATCAGCCAAAGTCGGCATGCGTTGCTGTCCCATCTCGCTACTCGTCAATCGTGTCGGAGTATTTGACTTTTGGCAACGGGTTGATGCCAAATACACCTCGAGCGAGTATCCTGAAGATGATCTGCGACATCTTGGCTCTTGACAGAGTCGGTCTGGAAGATAGTGTGTCCATCCCTTGGGCTTCTATCTTGTCCAATACCGCAAGTCCGGCCGCGTTGAACATGGCGAATTCCAACTTGGCTCTGGAGGGCAGCTTTTCGATCAACGGATACCCGCTTTCAAACATGCGGCGCGCGCGATCGACCTGAAACTTCATCAGGCGACGGAAGCGATCGGACACTATTCCGCCGGCGATCTCCGACTCATCCACCCCGAATCGGCGCAGCTCATCTTGGGGCAGATAGATTCGACCTATTTTGTAGTCGCGAGTCACATCTTGGTAGAAGTTCGTCAGTTGGAGGGCAGTGCATGTGTAGTCCGATAGACACCTAGATTCTAGATCCTTTATTCCCATGAGGCTCAGGACAAGATGCCCCACAGGGTTGGCGGAATGTTCACAATAATCGAGCAGCGACGGATAGTCCGGATATCGATTTATGAACTGGTCGCGTAGGTTTGCTTCGATCAGACGCTTGAAGGGATCACGCTCGATACCGAACTCGATGATTGTATGTTGCAGAGCGATGAAGCAAGTTTTAGTTGGTGTGCCTCTGTAGCAGAGGTCCAACTCACTCTCCCACTTGGCCAGCAGCTCGATTCGATCTCCTTCCGCCTCATCTCCGATGTCGTCGACACCTCGGCAGAAGGCGTAGATTGAGTAGAAGTGCCTCCGCAGTGGTCTTTTGATCAGGAGGCTGCCCACCGCGAAGTTTTCAACGCGGCTCTTGGTGTATCGCTCGCACTCGGCAAAGGCTTGATCTATCGTTGCTCGATGCCGAGTTTCGGACGTTACGCCTGAGGTTGCGGAAGCGTCCATGTGTAGAGATTTTTCAGCGTCTGATCTTGGTGCCGCATGATAGGTTATCGATCTGCGGCTTGGTTTTGCCCGAGACTCGGGTCAGATGCCCATCACTTGGACAAAGATGTGACGAGGCTTCGGCTCATCCAGCTCCACTAGGAATAGACGCTGAAATTCGCCCATCAGCATTGCACCATCGATGATCGGCACCGTCTCACTCGTGCCGAGAACCAAGTGTTGGCAATGGGAATGACCGTTAGGGCATTCGTTAGGCCGAACACTGACGGTTCTGATGGCGAAGTCGTTGTGGCCGTAGTAGGCGGCTTTCGGCGCTTGGCGTTCAAGGAAGTGCGCCATGTCTTTCAACAGCAACGGCTCATGTTCATTGATGATGATAGAACAGGTGGTGTGGGTGCTGTAGACGAGGACGTTTCCAGAAGCGATGCCCGAATCTGCGACGATCTCGCTCACTAGATCTGTGATGTCGATGAATTGCGGAGCATCTTGAGACGTGACAGTGAGCAGCTGGTTGCAGATCCTGACTTGGCTGGGCTCCGAGAGCCCTAAGCTATCAGATGAAATTGATACTCGGCTTGTACGTCCGCCGGCTTCGGCTTCGGTAATTGCGCCATTTGAATCAATCAACCTAACGATCCCCTTTGGCATTGGATCGCCGGGTAGATGTGCGCACGGATTTTGATGGCACTGTAGCTATCTGAGGCGCTTTATTGATGGTCTTGAACGGGTGCCTGACACGGCTCCAAACCGCGCCCGGCAGTCTGCTTGAGAGTCTATCATGCTGTACTCGGAAGGCAGATGATGTCATGGTCTATTCAATTTCCCGAACCGTTGTCGCCAGACCTGCGTTCTGCTTCCCACGTCTGAAGGAATATGGAGATAAACGAGGTCAGGGCTTCCCTTCCTAAGTTCGAGTTGCGTGAGAATTGTCTAAAGTCAGGCCAATGAGTGGGATGAGCACCGAGGTGCAGGGCTACGGGGATCACGACTCTCGCCTTTGGATGATCGTTTATCCGCTCGAACAAGAAACGCGATGTCAGGTCCCCGGCGTCGATGCCGCATCTGGCGATCAAGAGTTCAGTGCTCGAATTGGCTTCGCAAACCTTCGCTACGTGGTGAGCTTCGCGATCGATGGCTTGGATGTCGAAAGTTGCCCGCAGCCACTTCTTCATTTCAGCGGTTCGGATGATGCCCTCGATGGTTGCCATAGATCCGATCTGATAATCGAGTCCGCCGGTTTCGACTGCCCTTCGTGCGGTGCTGATGATGTTGCGAGACAGTTCGAACTTTTCGGCATCGCCGATGCTCCATTGAACTGGTAGACCTTCGAGGGTTATGGAGCGAGACGCTACTAACACTTCCCCGGGCACCGAATCTTCGTGTGTGCAGCCCGAGTAACCGACGCTGATAACTAGGTCAGGAGCAAATTCATCTATCAGCCACTTCGTAGCCTTGACAGAACGCTCCGGCCCGGTGCCGCTCAGAACTATCACACACTCTGTGGAGCGTAATTCATCCGCGTGCGGCACATTGCCGCGGTAAGCGATGAAATCTTCGATGGTGTCGACTTCGCGCAGATCAGATAGCTCGATGATCTGCGTCATTAGTCGATGTCTGGTCCCGATGATCGCAATCACTTGGGTCTACTCGCTGATAGGGTGTTCATCGTTAATGGTTTCGGTACGGACCGATAGTCATGATTTGCGATTCACTAGATAGGAGCCCAGCTCGCTCAGATCGCGTTTCGCCCATGGGGCTATTTCTACGGTGTTGATGATCTGAGTCACGGCGTCCAAGTGAGTTTCCGAAATCTTCTCGCAGTATCCGAGGGTATCTACATCGTCCATTATCTGCAACAAGTCGTCCACGCCACGATCGTCAATATTCTCTCTCTCAAATAGCTCGTTGATTCTCTTTCCTGACGCACCGCGGGCGACGTTCAGAGCGTGAATCGCCGGTAACGCCTTTTTCTTTCTTCGCAGATCGGCGCCTACCGGTTTGCCGGTCTCTTCACCGCCCCAGACGCCCAGCATGTCGTCTCGGACCTGAAACAACCTTCCCATCTCGAACCCGATACGGCGCAACCCGTCCACGATATTATCGTCGTCCTCGTTTCGGACTGCGACCCTTGCTCCGAGGTAAATAGATGCCTCGATAAGGGCGCCAGTCTTGCGGTCAATCATAGCTAGATAGTCGTTAATCGATACGTGTGAGCGAGTTTCATATGCCAGATCCAAGAACTGGCCCTCCATCATTCGGAGATATGCTTTAGCGATCAACCCTTGGATCTGCAAGGCTTCGTCGTGATCGATTCCCCTATCCACCAAGCCACGAGCGGCTTGGTCAGCTATCTTAAGCATCAGGTTTCCTGAGATTATCGCCGTCGCCTCATCCCACACGACCCAAACTGTGGGGCGGTGATGCCGATACTGGTCGTGATCTTCGAGATCGTCATGGATCAGCGAGAAGTTGTGGACATATTCAAGAGCGGTCGCGATCGGGAGTGCGTTGCTGATATCTCCGCCGAGTACATCCGAACTCAGGAGAGTCAGGGTGGGCCGCAACCGCTTGCCCTCGCTGCCCGCTACCTTTTCGCCGTATTTGTCGCTCCACCCCATGTAGTAGCTGTGCGTGCGGTAAACACCGAGGGCAGAATCGGACATCTCGGATTGAAGCGCCTCCGAGATGATAGGTTGATAGCGTGCGAAGAAGCGAGGCAGATCCTGGGCTTCTTGGCTACGAGGTGTCTTGGCGGTTGCAGACATATCGTAATGTCCATGTTAAGCGCCCAGATCAACTTCGTACTCTTCAGACGCGACGACGCCCCGCTGAAATTCGCGGGGCGTCTTAGACTGCCGAGGTTGCGGGGAGAAGCAGGTTCAGCCGACATTTACGGGCAAACGCTTCGATCCGTTGCTATCGGGCGCAGGAAGAGTCACTGAAAGCACGCCATCACGATACTCGGTGCTAGCGTTTTCGGTGTCGATGTCTCGAGGCAGCCGCAACGCTCGGTAGTATGATCCGCGTCTCCGCTCGCGCAGGATGTACGAAGAGTCGCTCTTAGTCTCGTCTTCTCCGGCGGTCGCACGGATCTTCAGGAGGCTGCCGTCGATCGTCACGTCAATGTCGTCTGGTGAGACACCGGGCAAGGACGCTTCTACGACGTATCCCTCGTCGTTCCTGATCACATCGACTCCAAGGGCACGCGATGTGCGGCTATGCGAGATGCCAAGATTGAAGTCGAGCCATTCGCTGAATGGGAATCCGGCGAGCGTAGACGCGGAGCTGAATGGCTGCCATCTTCTAATGTGGGTCATTGTGTTACTCCTTATCTCGTCTTGCGACGGGATTTGTAGGTGTTTACTCAAGATGATAATAGTTGATACAAGTCATGTCAATAATATGAGCATATATTTGCATATTTAAGTTGATAGATATATCATAAATTTGAATCAGATTTAGGAAATTCAGGAATGGCAGCGGCAGTCAGGAACTACTATTCACTCTTGGGAATCGATCGCGGCGCAAGCGACGATGAGGTTAAGCGCGCCTTCAGAAGGTTGGCACGGCAGTATCACCCTGACTTGAACGATGGCGACGCGGCGTCGGAGATGCGTTTCAAGGAGATAAACGAGGCTTACGATGTGCTGAGCGACGCCGATAAACGTCGCGATTACGATGAGTTTAGAGATAATTGGCGACACGCGAGCGAATTCCGAAAGCGAGGCGGACCGACATTCAGTCGAGCCGGTCGGCGGTCGGTAGATTCGGATGATCTATTCAGCGTTTTCGCGGATGGAAGTCCGTTCGGCTTCGGCACACAGATGGATTTCGATGCTGCTCGGAGCCAGAGGATAGATGTGGAGGTCACACTCGAGGAGGCATTCCACGGCTGCAAGCGTCTGCTCACTCTCGGAGGCCATGCCGGGAATGCGAGGACGTTAGAGGTCGATATCCCGCGCGGTATCTCCGACGGAGGAAAAGTGCGCTTGCGCCCGAGCGGAGTTCCACCGATCGATCTGTGGGTGAAGATCCTTCCTCATCATCGGCTGCGGCTGGAAGGGAATGATCTGCACATGGAGGTGCCGGTGCCGCTTTTGGACGCAGTTTTGGGAGGCGAGACGCTAGTGCACACTTTGGAGGGTCGAGTGATGCTCAAGATCCCGACGGGCACCCAAAATGGGGAAGCCATCCGATTGGCGGGAAAGGGCATGCGGAAGCTGCGCTCGGATGAACGGGGCGACCTGTTCGCCAAGGTGAAGGTGGTTTTGCCCGACAACCTCACTCCTGAACAGCATGAGCTATACGAGCGTCTGCGAGCCTTGGAGCTGGGCTGAAACGTCGCAAGCCGTAGTTCAGACCAACTACGACCGGACAGTATCGCAAATTAGGAGATTAATCAGCGATGAGCATATCGCCAGATAACTTTACCAAGATGGCACGCGACGCGGTGGCCGCGTCGCAGAGATTCGTGGTCGACCGAGCACAGGGCCTCTGGGATGTCGAGCATCTCTTCTATGGCTTGTTGGATGTGCCTGAAAGCACCGCGGTGACGATATTGAATCAGATCGGAGTGGATATCGAGAATCTGCGTGCCGACGTACGCCGTTTGATCGATATCAAACCGGCCTCCAATCGGAATCGGCCGGGAGGCCAGCATCAGGTATTGATGACACCTCGCGTCGACAACGTGCTGGTGAAGGCCAGGGCGATCAGAGACAGCAAGTTCGGCGACGACCTTATAACCGTTGACCATCTTCTCATCGCGATAGTTGAAGAGGCTGATGGTGAGTTGGCGGGAGTGCTCTCGAAGCACAACATAACTCCCGAGCGGGTCTACGTGGCGGTCCACCAGATTCGGGGAGCCGCGAGGGTCACCAGCCCTGATGCCGAGAGCGGGTATGGCATGTTACGCAAGTACGCGGTCGATCTTACCGCGCTGGCTGCCGAAGGGAAGCTTGATCCGGTAGTTGGCAGAGACATCGAGATCGGGCGAGTGATGCAGATTTTGACGCGTCGTACGAAAAACAACCCGGCTCTGATCGGCGATGCTGGAGTCGGGAAGACAGCGATCGTTGAAGGCTTGGCGCAGAGGATCATCAACAGAGACGTGCCGACATCGTTGAGAGACAAGCATGTTCTTGCCTTGGATATGGGCACCCTTCTCTCAGGCGCGAAGTTCCGCGGAGAATTCGAAGAGCGACTCAAGGGGGTGATGGACGATGTGAAAGCGGCGAGAGGAGAGATAGTGCTCTTCGTAGACGAGATTCACACGGTGGTGGGAGCCGGGACTTCTGCCGACGGGTCGCTAGACGCCGGCAACATGATGAAGCCCGCCTTGGCTAGAGGCGAGTTGCAGGTGGTAGGAGCCACGACACCGGCCGAGTATCGGAACTTTATAGAGAAGGACTCGGCTCTTGAGCGTCGATTCTCGCCGATTTGGGTTGAGGAGCCGGATGCTGCAACGACTGTGAAGATGCTGGAGTCATTGCGCCCCAGATACGAGAAGCACCACAACGTGATACTGAGCGATGAGGCATTGGATGCTGCGGTTAAGCTCAGCTCTCGCTATATCTCCGATCGTCAGCTGCCAGACAAGGCGGTCGATATGATCGATGAGGCATCTGCCAAGGCCCGTCTGAGGCACGAATCACTCGAACGCGGGGATGGCCAGCTCGGAGACGGTGAGCCGTTGACGATCACCGAAGGGGATATAGCCCAGCTGATCTCTGAGCGGGTCGGAGTGCCGATAGAGAGACTGATCGAGGCCGATGCGGAGAGATTGCTGAAGCTTGAGGATCGTCTGCATCAACGGATAGTCAGCCAAGAAGAGGCGGTGAGTCAGTTATCGGATGCGGTCCGTAGGGCTCGGATGGGGCTGAAAGACCCGAAGCGTCCGATCGGGGTGTTCCTGTTTCTAGGGCCGACTGGGGTCGGTAAGACTGAACTCGCCAGATCTTTGGCTGAGTTCATGTTTGACGACGAAGACCATATCATTCGCCTCGATATGTCGGAGTATCAGGAACGGCACAGCGTAGCGCGCATGATCGGATCACCCCCCGGCTATGTGGGGTACGAGGATGCCGGACAGTTGACGGAAGCTGTGCGCCGTCGGCAGTACAGCGTCATTCTTTTCGACGAGATCGAGAAAGCGCACCCTTCCGCGTATAACGCGATGCTCCAGATCTTCGACGATGGTCGCTTGACCGACGGCCACGGCAGGACGGTTGATTTCCGCAACACCATAATCATTATGACTAGCAACCTAGGCTCAAGGTCGCAATCAACCGCTGATCTGGGCTTCGCGATGGGCGATGCCGGTTCGAGTAAGGTATCTTCGGCATCTGGCAGAACCTCTCGTAACTACGAAGACGCGTTGAAGTCCTACTTCGCTCCTGAGTTTCTAAACAGGATCGATGACATCATAGTCTTCGACTCTCTGAATCGGCATGATGTGGGCCAGATCTTGGATCGGATGATTGCAGAGGTGCAGTCCAGATTGGAAGAGCGGCGAATCACGATTGATCTGACTCCCGAGGCGAAAGACGAGCTTATCGAAAGGGGTTTCGACGCGCGTCAGGGTGCCCGTCCACTGGCTAGGGCCATCCAAAGGCATATCGAATCGCCGCTGGCGATGTTCATGCTGTCAGGTGATGCGCCCGATGGAGCTCACGTCGTGATCGACTTGGTTGACGGTGAGTTTTCGTTCGAGTCGAGGAGCGAGGCTCTAGGGGCGAGCGTGGCGGCGTGACCGAGCTTCGGGCGATGTAAAATCGCTCAAATGGCGCCTCGCGACACGCTGGAACAAATTCCCGACGCGCCGTCAGAAGAATCAAAAGCAACGAGATCATCTGTAATCAAGACGATACTCGATTTTTCGAGCAATACGGGCAAGGCGATCTTAGACCAACTAGTCGTCCATCCCCGCCTCGTTCAGCTCGTTATTTGGTCCACAGTTGCCGGCTCGATGGCGGTTGGCGTTTGGATGTGGGCCAACGGATCTCTGCAAGTCGAGCAGGTCGGGTACCCGGCAACCTTTTATTTGAACATGATCGGCTCGGCGTCGATCGTGATTCCCGTGCCCGGCGTCTTAGCGGTATGTGTAGCTGCGACAGAGTCTCTTGGGTTGCATCTCGGTCTGCTCGGGTTGATCGGAGGCGCCGGCGCAGCGATCGGAGAAACTACCGGATATCTCGCCGGATTTGCCGGACAAGGCGTGGCAGAAAACGTCCGCTGGTATCCGAAGATAAGAAGTTTGATGGAGAGGCGCGGCGGCATAACGATATTCGCCCTCTCATTCATCCCGAATCCAATCATCGATATCGCCGGAGTCGCCGCTGGGGCGTTGAGATATCCATATCGGAAATTCATCGTTTACGTCCTCATAGGCAAGACTCTCAGGATGATCATCATGGCGTACGCCTGCCGCGAGAGCATCGATTGGTTGATGAATCTCTTCTATTCTCAGTTTCCGGGACTGGGGTAACTGACGGGCCATTGATTTCATCTTCCTCGAAGCTGCTGCCACGCCTCTCATGGCAAGCAGCTCCAGTTTGGAGATGCTGGATAATTGAGCTACTAGTGCCCGCGTGTGATCGATGCATCACTGATACCTAGGCATTAGAGCGGTGCTACAAAATTTGAAGAAGCATCTCCGGAGCAATCCACAATTGGAATCTGATGGTCGAATCGATGCCGTAGTTGTGGCAGCCGGCTCGTCGCAACGGATGGCGGGCATCGATAAAACGACGGCGATACTAGGGGATAAGCCAGTCATATGCCACTCTCTGAGCGTTCTTGACGGTTCTCGCCTAATTGATCGCATAGCGGTGGTAGTTCGATCCTCGGAAGTCTCCAACATGCACCAACTGCTGGCTGCGAGAAACTATTCCAAGCAAGTCTCGGTAGTTGAGGGTGGTGCACGTCGGCAGGATTCTGTGAAGGCAGGCCTAGATGCTCTCGCTGATGCTGAAGCTCAAGCAGAGTTCATCGCGGTCCATGATGGCGCACGGCCATTCATCTGTGATGAGATGCTCCGTAATGGATTGGATGTTGCGACCAGCTTCGGGGCTGCGGTTCCTAGCTTGCCGATGACGGACACAGTGAAGCGTATCGACCGGGGATTGGCGGTGGAAACCCTCGACAGAAGAGAGTTCTACTCGGTTCAGACTCCTCAGATATTCAGGCGTGAAATCATAACGGCGGCTCATGAAACGGTCGATAAAAGCGTTACCGATGATGCCTCGATGGTGGAGTCGGCGGGGGGATTGGTGGCGATCTTCAGAGGCGACGCGGGCAATATCAAGATCACCACTGCTCACGATTTGGCACTGGCACGGGTAATGGTCACTGCGAGGGGCGAGAAGGCACCACCCGAATCGGCGTATCGGTATGGGATCGGGGCTGACTGTCATCGCTTGGTCCCCGGCGGCCCCTTGATTCTCGGCGGCGCGGAGATTGGTTTCGATTCACATCTCGATGGTCATTCAGATGGTGATGTATTGATGCACGCTGTCGCAAGCGCCATTCTTGGTGCCGCCGGCGCCGGCGACCTAGGATCCAACTTTCCGTCTTCAGATGACGCCTACGAAGGCGCTGACAGCGCATTCTTCCTAGCGAGCGCGGCTGAGATTGCTCGCGACACCGGTTGGAGAGTGGACTATATCGATGCCACAATAATCGCGCAACGTCCGCGTTTGGGAGATATGAGAGAGAAGATGGAACGTAACGTCGGGTCGATTCTCGGCTTGGAAGAAGCTAGAGTGAACGTGAAAGTGACATCGACCGACAGTGTAGGGATGATAGGTGCCGGTGAGGGCATCGCTGCGGAGGCGATCGCGACGTTGAGATCATCGGTCGAGTAGTTAGAATCGATGCATTCCGAGATCATTAGTCTGTCATGCCATTTCAGCTCTACAACAGCCTGACTCGACGCAAAGAACCGTTCAATCAGATCTACGACCCTGTGCGGATGTACGTATGCGGTGTCACGACCTATGATGAGCCGCATCTTGGTCATGCATTGGCGACGATTGTATTCGAGGTGCTTCAACGGTATATGCAGTTCCTCGGGATGAATGTAGTTCGGGTTCAGAACTTCACGGATGTCGATGACAAGATCATTGTGCGTGCGGCCGAGTTAGACCGAGATT
Source organism: Dehalococcoidia bacterium (assembly GCA_965214735.1). Classification (GTDB taxonomy): domain Bacteria; phylum Chloroflexota; class Dehalococcoidia; order Lucifugimonadales; family Lucifugimonadaceae; genus Bin127. Next base: position 1,018,485 of record OZ243977.1, read on the forward strand.
GGGAAGGTCTATCGCAGCAGCATATCGAGTCGTTTCTAAGCGCTATGGATGGCTTGAACGTCATTCGCGCCGATGTCCATCCTCGAGTCACAGAAGAGATCGATAACATCGTGGAACTCATTGAGGTGCTGGTCGACTCGGGCGCGGCTTACGAAGCGGAGGGGTCGGTTTACTATCGAGTTCATCTGGATGACGACTATGGCAAGCTAAGTCGACGTCAGAAAGATGATGCGGGAGCCTTTCTGGCTCGCCTCGAACCGGATATGGCTAAGGAGAATGGCGAAGATTTCGCCCTTTGGAAGGCTTGGAAAAGAGGAGAGCCTTGGTGGAACAGCCCTTGGGGGCGAGGTCGTCCGGGTTGGCACATTGAGTGCAGCGCGATGGCGAGGCAACATCTCGGCGATCAGATAGACATCCACGGCGGCGGACTGGATCTCGTGTTTCCGCATCATGAGAACGAGATCGCGCAGTCGGAAACAGCGACTGGGATAGTTCCTTTCGCTCGTTTCTGGATGCATAACGGTTTGTTGAGGATGGGCGGCTACGAGAAGATGTCGAAGTCGCTCGGAAACTTTGTCACGGTTCGAGAAGCTCTGGATACCTACACAGCCGACGCGATTCGCCTCTGGATCTTCCAAAGCCACTACCGAAATCCGGCCAGTTACGCCGAGGAGCACTTGCATGCCGCCGAACGGGCCATCAGGAGATTGCGTCAAGCCTCTGCCGTCGCTCCGGCCGGAGAACAATGTGATGATGAAGCGGTAGATGCGTCTCGATTTCGCGACGAATTCATAGAGGCGATGGATGATGACCTTAGCACGCCGGCGGCGTTGGCATCGATATTTGAATTGGCAAGTGAGATTTTCCGCGGAGCTTCACAAGGAAAAGATGTGCACGAAGCTCAACGTATGCTAGATGAGCTGACAGACGTTTTGGGTATCACTTTGGAGGAGCCGATCAGAGGCATCACCGCCTCCGCCAAGATGAGTTTGGGCAATGAGGAAGAGAACGCCGATACGGCTGCTCCGAGCGTTGAGGTGGCGGTTACTATGAACAGCAAGGTAGAGGCTCTGATCGAGGAGCGGTCCGAGGCGAGATCTCGACGTGATTTCGCGAAGGCAGACGAGATTAGGGACCGATTAAGCGAGATGGGAGTCGAAGTGGCAGACACACCCACCGGCACGACTTGGAGCTGGGTCTGAGCTAGGTCCGCTGCGGGCTTTCAGGTGAAGCGCACGTTGGCGATCGCCACTGACACGAAGATGATCGTCAGCACGATCGTCGATCTGAACAGAAGCTTCTCAACCCCGCGTCTCACGCGGAAGGTGCTTTCAGCCTGGCCGAAAACCGAAGGATTGTTTCCTCGCGCCTGCAACAGCAAGACGACGATCAGGATCACCGCGAGAATTAGAAGAGTGATTTGGAACCACATTATGGCTGGAGAATTGCTCAGATACTAGATGAGATGCTTTGCGCTCTCTAAATTACGAGCCTAACACACCGGCTCGTATTTCCGAGCCGAATCACTGTTTCAGGGCATCTGCCAAGAGGCGCATGACGGTTTGCGCATCGGCCTTGCCTCTGGTGGCCCTCATCACCTGTCCCATGAGAAAACGGATTGCGTTTTCCTTGCCGTTTCTGTAGTCTTCGACAGCCGACTGGTTGTTCGCCACCACCTCGGCTACTATCGGCATCAGCTGGGCTTCATCACCCATGGCTGCCAACCCTAAACGCTCGATGATCTCGTCGGGATGCGAGCCGCTTCGGCACATCTCATTGAAGACTCGCTTGGCCGAGTTGTTGTTGATCTCTCGTTTCTGGAAGCGCCGGACTAGTGCTGCGAGGCTTGCCGGTTCAATGTTGGCATCGTTCACGTCGGCGATGTTGTTCTCGCCCATGTGGCGCGCCACCTCGCCATTCAGCCAATTCGCAGTCTCCTTGGCAAATTCACTCTCCTCGTCGGTCGATCCGAGATCAGCTTCGGACATCACCTTTTCGAAGTACTCGGCTTTGCCTCTAGTTTCGGTAATCAGTTCGATGTCGTAGTCGGAAAGATGCCAAGTGTCGGCAAAGCGTATCTTCTTTTCAGCCGGCAGCTCGGGCATCTTGGCTGCAATCGTCGAGAGCCATCTTCGATCGATGTGAAGAGGCGGGATGTCAGGCTCAGGGAAGTAGCGATAGTCGTGCGCATCTTCCTTGCTTCGCTGAGTCACGGTGCGCTTCTCGCCATCCAGCCATCCGCGTGTCTCTTGGACTATTCGTTCTCCGCGAGATATCGCCTCGATCTGCCGTTCTATTTCGAACTCGATAGCCTCTCTGATTGCCCTCACACGGTTCATGTTCTTAACTTCTACCTTCTCGCCCAGCTTCTGAGTTCCGGCTGGCCTTACGCTTATGTTGGCATCGCAGCGGAAAGAGCCCTCCTCCATGTTTGCGGTCCCGACTCCTAGGTAACGGATTATGGCCTGCAAAGAAGTTATGTAAGCCTCGGCCTGTTCGGGAGTGCGGATGTCGGGCTCAGTGACGATCTCCATGAGGGGCACGCCGGCGCGGTTGATGTCGAGAAGCGAGTGCATCACTCCGCCGGTCGGTGATTCGATATGGATCAGCCGCGCCACGTCCTCTTCCATATGAACACGATTGATGCCGACTTGGCAGGGTGGATCTGTCGGGAGATTGAGCCGTCCGTCGAAACAGATGGGTTCGTCATATTGCGAGATCTGGTACCCCTTCATGAGGTCGGGGTAGGTGTACTGCTTGCGGTCGAACTTGGTGACCTCTGCTACTTCGCAGTTCAAAGCTATACCGATCATGATGGCGGATTCGACCGCGCTTCTGTTCACCACCGGTAGAGTGCCGGGCAATGCCATCGATACTGGGTCGACCAAAGTGTTAGGCTCTGCTCGCTGGTATCCGGCTCCCGACCAAGAGAACATCTTGCTTTTGGTGTTGAGCTGTACGTGGGTCTCTAACCCGATGACCGCCTCAAATGCCGTTGTTCCTGCAGTCATTTATCCTCGTCGCGAATTCCTCTGTTGCTTGCGCTTCCACTATATTTTGCTGGATAGCTACAGCGCGTATCAACAGTTGCCGATCTCAGTCAGTGTCCCCTCACCAAGCTTCCGGACCGATCAGCGGCACGAATACGACCTCGACTCCGAGCCGTGTTTTGAATCCATTGCCCTTATGGGTGCGAGTGACGGTCGCCAGTCGCTGCGGGCGAGATCTGCCAACCGGCATCACGAGTCTGGCACCGGGTGCCAACTGAGCAATAAGCGAAGGCGGAACTTCGGGTGCCGAAGCACCTACAATTATCGCGTCGTAGGGCGCGCACTCGGGAAAACCCAGTACGTCATCCCTCGCCAATTTAACCTCCACGTTGCTGTAACCGAGAGTGCTGAGCCTGTTTGATGCCGATTCCGCCAGCGATGGGATACGCTCAACAGCGATCACAGTCTCTGCAAGCAACGAGAGTATGGCGCTCTGATATCCGGATCCGGCCCCGAGGTCCAAAACTCTTGTCGCCTCTCTGGACAACTTGAGCTCCGAGATCATGTGTGCCACTAGACTTGGTTGAGAAATGGTTTGCCCCTTGCCGATCGATAGTGCCCTGTTGTCGTAGGCGTTCCGCACGTCTCGGGCGAGGACGAATTCGTGGCGCGGCACGCTCATCATAGCGGCAACGACTCTGTCATCGATGTCACCAGTTGATCGGATGACGCGTTCCATCTCTGAACCCGATCTGACGGTGTCGGGCATAGCCGGATCGGGTTTACGGCCTTCATTCTTAGACTGACGAGCGGCATTGGCCAGAGCGCTGAATATGGAAGCTAGGTTCACACTGCCCATCGTACGCCAAAGCCGAAAGCTAAACGATTGCTAAACATCGCGTTATGAGAGTCTTCCGCCGGCAGCGTGCGCAGGGTAGCTTCAGAATTCATTACTAAACTGGTAAAATAGAGAGTAACGCTTACGTCGCAGGCAATGCCCGATTCTGATCGTTGTGTGAAACGGTTCAAGTGGCAGAAGCAAAATTCGGGTGCATATGCGGATCAACCGAAGGCCTGCCTCATAGACGCGGCACGGAGGAATCATTGACCTCACAAGAAAGACTCACGATATCACGCGAATCTGAACTGGCAGACGAAGGCTACAAGTGGGGATTCACTACCGATGTCGAGATGGATCTCGCTCCCAAGGGATTGAACTCGGATATAGTCCGTCTCATTTCAGAAAAGAAGGGAGAGCCAGATTGGCTGTTGGAGTGGCGGCTCAAGGCCTACGAGTATTGGAGTCGCTTGAAATCGGGTGAAGGTGAACCTCGCTGGGCGAAGCTGCGATACCCGACCATCGATTACCAAGACATTTACTACTACGCGGCACCGAAGGGACAAGACGAAGCGCCGAAGAGTCTTGACGAGGTAGATCCTGAGATGCTCGAAACGTTCGACAAGCTCGGGATTCCCCTGCATGAAAGGGAGCGGCTCGCAGGAGTGGCGGTAGATGCGGTGTTCGATTCGGTCTCAGTAGCTACGACGTACGCAGATCAATTAGAGGAGATGGGCATCATCTTCTGCTCCTTTACAGAAGCGGTGCAGAAACATCCGGAGCTCGTCAAAAAGTACCTCGGATCAGTCGTTCCGTACACTGACAACTTTTACGCCGCTTTGAACTCGGCGGTCTTCTCGGATGGCTCATTCGCCTATGTGCCGCCCGGCGTGCGCTGCCCGGTCGAGTTGATGACCTATTTCCGCATCAACACCGAAGGCACCGGCCAGTTCGAGCGCACATTGATAATCGCCGACGAGGGAGCGTTCGTCAGCTATCTGGAGGGCTGCACTGCTCCGATCCGTCGGACAAGCCAATTGCACGCTGCCGTCGTTGAGCTGGTGGCTCTTGACCAGGGCGAAGTCAAATATTCGACTATCCAGAACTGGTACCCGGGCACTAAGGATGGCGAAGGCGGTGTCTACAATTTCGTGACGAAACGCGGCATGGCTGGCAAGGACGCCAAGATCTCATGGACGCAGGTCGAGACTGGATCGGCGATCACATGGAAGTATCCTTCCGTGATACTGCGGGGCGATAACTCGGTCGGCGAGTTCTACTCGGTGGCGCTAGCGAACAACTATCAGCAGGCGGATACCGGTACGAAGATGATCCACATAGGTAAGAACACCAAGTCCACGATCGTCTCGAAGGGGATCTCTGCTGGGCACGGTGAGAACACGTATCGTGGCGGTGTGAAGATCTTGCCGCGCGCTGAAAACGCGACTAATCACACGCAGTGCGACTCGTTGCTGATCGGAGATCAGTGCGGTGCTCATACCGTGCCATACATAGAGGTGCGTAACCCTTCTGCGAGACTGGAGCACGAGGCGAGCACCTCGAAAGTTAGCGATGAGCAGCTCTTCTACTTGATGTCGAGAGGCATCTCAGAGGAGGATGCGAATCACATGATCATCACTGGCTGGAGCAGAGATGTCATCAAAGAGCTGCCGTTCGAGTTCGCGCTCGAGGCGGGGCAACTCCTCAAGGTGAGTCTCGAAGGCGCGGTCGGGTAGGGCATTGCGACTCATCTTCTTCCAGGCCTCGACAAAAACGCATCATTGGTGCCATGACACGTCTACCTGAGAGTCAGTACGGCGCGTCTACGATATCTTGAAACCGACTCGCGAGCATAGAGAGTGTAAATGCTGAAAATTGAAAACTTGCATGCCGGCGTCACGGACACTGAAGAGGAGATTCTGAGAGGTGTGGACCTCGAGGTGAATGCGGGCGAAGTGCACGCCATCATGGGGCCTAACGGTAGCGGCAAGAGCACGCTCGCCAATGTGTTGATGGGCAAGCCTGAATACACCGTGACCGACGGAGACATTTGCGTCAATGACGAGAGCATTGTAGAGCTGCCTCCCGATCAACGAGCGCACCTAGGTCTCTTTTTGGCGATGCAATATCCATCAGAAGTACCCGGAGTAAGGCCTTGGCAGTTTCTTAAGGCTGCGAAAGATGCCATCGACGAAGCCAACGGCCGCCCGAAGATGAGCGTACGAGCATTTTCGGTTCTGTTCGACAAGAAGGTCGCTGATTCGGGCGTGGATCCGGATCTGGTCAAACGGGCGCTCAACGAAGGGTTTTCCGGTGGCGAGAAGAAGCGGAACGAGATGCTTCAGATGCAGGTGCTGGAGCCTAGTATCGCCATCATGGATGAGACGGACTCGGGTCTAGACATCGACGCGCTTCAGACTGTCGCGAATGGTGTCAACGACATGCGCTCACCTGATCGCTGCTTCGTGATCGTCACGCACTACCAGAGGCTTCTTCACTACGTTCGTCCTGACATCGTCCATGTCCTTGTTAACGGCCGTATCGTCGAAAGTGGCGGTGAAGAGCTGGCTGAGAAGGTTGAGCGAAACGGATATCGAGACTACATATCCGCTTGATGTTGAGATCAACGGGGAATCTGAATTGAAGTCGACCACCTACAGCGTGCCGGAAACCTCGGCGCGGCATTTGTCGCGTTTTCGTGCGGATTGGGAAGGGTTAGAGGCGAAACTCGTTTCGAACGGCTCGCAGCCAGATAGATTGTTGGCGCTGAGGCGTTCTGCTTGGAGCGAATTCGAACGGATCGGTTTTCCTATCCATCGTCGCGGAAACGAGCTCTGGAAGTACACCAATCTCCAACCCGTCGACAGGCAGGAGTTCGTGCATGGCTCATCGTCAGCCCCAGTTGACGCTGAGACACTCTCCAAGCACGCTCCGATGTCCGATTCGTGGCTGAATCTAGTGTTCATCGACGGAGTCTTTTCTCCCGACCTATCTGACGATGCAGAGAGTGCTGCAGGGGTCGGCTTGCACAGCCTGAACCACGCCGGGGCAATTGGCACCTGTCCACCGCTGGAGAGTGTCGGAGAGCTTGCAGAATTTCGAGGTGATGCATTCGTATCTCTGAATACGGCCTTCATGGCTGATGGACTTTTAGTGAAGATCAATCCAGGATCCCGAATCGAAGGTCCCATCAATGTCATCTTCGTCACGACCGTACAGGCTGATGAACCTAGAGCATCGTATCCCCGAGTCTGCCTAACTGCGGGAGAAGGAAGTTCGGCGACGCTGATCGAATCGCATGTGTCTACATCGAATTCTGTCTATCTCACGGCTCCGGTGGTCGAAATTTTCCTCGCTAGGGATTCGGTGCTGAATCACTATCGCGTTCAACTCGATGGCGAAGACTCATACCACTTTTCGACGACGCGCGTCAACCAAGACGATGGGTCTGCCTACTTGTCGGTTGCATTCGCGCTGGGACCCGCGATAGGCAGAAACGATCTTCACACGATCCTTGAGGGTGAGGATGTCGAGTCAACTCTGCATGGTCTCTACGTGACGAACAATCGACAGCATCAACTCAACGAAGTCAGCACTTCACACAACCGGCCTCACGGAACGAGCCACCAGTACTACAAGGGCATATTGGCTGGTCGATCCCAAGCGGTTTTCAGCGGCAAGATCACAGTGGCGAGAGGGGCGCAGAAGACCGACGCCCAGCAGAAAGACCTGAATCTGCTGCTTTCACATGGAGCGGAGGTAGACACTAAACCATCTCTAGAGATCTACGCCGATGACGTGCAGTGCGCGCACGGCGCTACAGCTGGGCACATCGACGAAGATACCCTCTTCTACCTCCAATCTAGGGGCATCGACTACGATACGGCGCAGGCGATGCTCATAAGAGGGTTTGCAGTCGAGATCCTAGATGAGTTCGATGAGCCGGACCTTCACGAATTCTTGAGTCGAACAATTGATCGCTTGATGCCGCAACTGCAAGCGTCTTCCGATACGATCGGCACGGCTTGATTCCACTCTAGGGTTAGTCCATATAATCGTGCACTAGATGCCTTGTCGGCGAGTCGCCGGTATATTCGGGTGAACAATGCGTAGCGGTTTGGGACATCTCGATGAGATTCACCGCCACATCGTGGAGGATCACTGTCGCAACCCGAGGAACTACGCAGCTCTTGAGACGGTCCACTCCGAAGCGCGTATCGACAACCCGTTTTGCGGCGACGATGTCTTGGTGCAACTGAACCTTCAAGATGGCAGGTTGGCGGAAGTGTGCGCCCAAGGACATGGCTGCGCCATATGTCAGGCATCGGCTTCCATCATGGGCGAGTTGATAGAGGGTCTTGAAGCATCCGACACTCCTCGTGCCGCATCTGTATTCAGAAAGATGTTGACAACGGATGATGAATTGGAGTCAGCGGAGATCGATTCGATTGGCGACGCTATCGCCCTTCAAGATGTGAAGCGGTTCCCCATCCGAATCAAGTGCGCGCTCTTGGCGTGGGTAGCATTGGAAGACGCGCTCGAAAAGCTTCCCGCCTGAGGATTGAGCGTAGTTATCATTTGACGCGGTCTGAGATCCAGATGCGAGCGAGCCAGAAACTATCTGCACGATAGGAATTTGGCGCCACGTTGTGAAGGTGCGACCACCACATCCAATGCGAGACCTTGGCTGCGGCATTGAATCGATGCGCGCCGTCAAAGATGGCGTGCTGTATATGTAGCAGTTCTTCTCGCCGCACCTCTGGATCCAGACGCGTGGTTTGGGAGACTATTAAGTCATCAAGATCGGAGTTCTTGTAACCGGTCGAGCGCCAAGGTCCTTCCGAGTGATGGACTGAGAAGAGCATCGATGTAGCACTCGTAATCAGTGGCGGAGCACCGACGAAGACGTCGTAATCACCTCCGACCCATACCTCGTCTCCAAAATGTCTCGTAGGAACGCGTTGGATCCCGGCAATGATGCCTATGGAATGCATCGCTGCCGCCAGCCAATTTGCGGTTTCCAAGTACGCATCGCCATACTCGCCGACGGTGATGGTGAGAAGGTCAGTTTGCGAAATCGCCTTGTCCTGCATTAGTGTGCGAGCGGCCTGGATGTCGTTGAAGTAGCTAGATACGTCTTCTCGGGTCAATAGCCATTGCGGATCGCTCAACGGCAATCCTGCTGATATGAATGATTGGCCGTGATGCACCTCTTCGATCAAACTGTGCGGGTCCCACGACTTCATAATGGCTTGTCGCAGTGCAATGTCGTTCAACGGCTCACGGTTCGCATTGAACGCGACTTCGATTCCCGTCGCCGCGTCGTGCGTTGATCGCCAACGCAGTTCAGGGAATCTATCGACCGCGGAGATCAGCTGATCAACTGGTGTTTGGGCGAAGTCGGATATTCCCACGCGCAGCGCGCTGATGCGAGTCTCGATCTCTGGCACGACCGATATGTCCATCCCATCAGCCAGCGGAAGGTTGGGATGGAAGTAATCGGGATTGGACCTGAATCTCATGAAGTCGGAGTCGAACATATCGATCATCCAAGGGCCGGTGCCGATAGTAGGGCCTCTGACAAGGTCTTCTTGAATCGCGACTACTTCCGGAGCAACGACTGAAGCTCGGGCATCGGCTAGTTTCTCCAGCAACTCCGAGTCTGGAATGTGGGTCTGGATCTCGAGTGTCATATCATCGATCGCCCGAACTTCAGCAACTGAGTTGAGCAGAGGCGAGTTGGCGAGTGACGGGTCTTGAAGCCTTGTGAGGCTGAATACGATATCCGATGCCGTCAACGCCCTCCCGCTCGCTGGTTCGAGATTGTGCCAATTGACATCTGACCTCAGTACGATCCGCAGAGTATTATCGTCTTTGAAGCTCCATTCTTCGCATAGGTCGCAGATGATCTCGTAGGCGGAAACGGATTCTGAAGGGTCGTATCTGCGGGCCAAGGGCGAGATGTCAGCATGTCCGTCGTCAGGTGCTATCCACCTGAATCTGAAGATGCGGGAGTAGGCGATTCCAGGGCCCCATCCTGCCAAGATGGGAGATACCGAGCGGTGAATATCCTGGTGAGGCGGCGATTCAGGAATGCTCAGTTTGATCACGCCGCCGCGATTGCCTTCTACGGGAACCACCTGAGGCAGCGGTGTCGGCGTCGGAGGAGCGGGAGTGGATGTCGCGGTGGGAATCACCGGCTCAGGAGTAGGGGTGTCCGACTTCTCAGTCGGTTCGGAGGTTGGCGGTGCAGCTGTAGAGGTTGGAGAAGGCACGACTGTGCTCGTGGCAGTCGGTTCGGGGGTATCAGTGGCTGTAGGTTCAACAACAGGAATGGGCGAAGCTACAGGCGATGACGTTGGAGTGGCTGTGGGGACAGGTGTTTGGGTTGGAAGCGGCGTAGAGGACGGAGCGGGCGGCAATGTGGGAGTTGCGGTGTCTTCAACCTGATCGCCCGTGCAAGACAAAGCAAGCAACACTAAAGCCGACGCAACGAACTTTATTAAGTCAGTCTTGATATCCAGCCTCAACATAGCGACGCTTCGGATCGGAACCAATCCACTGTCTTACTTAAGCCATGGTCGAAGCTCGTGGTCTGGCTCCAACCCAGCTCTGTTCGAGCGCGGGCAGCGTCTAAACGGATTTTTCGAATGTCGCCAGGCCTAGGCGGTCCGTATCTTGGTGCAGATTCGTAGCCGGTCAACTCTTGGAGTTTTCGGTATATGGAGTTGACCGAGACTCCCTCTCCCGAAGCGATGTTGTAAGGGCCTTCCCCACCTTGCTCACCGACCGTTGCCATCGCGGCCACAAAGTCGGAAACATAAACATAGTCGCGCTCATCGTTGCCGTCCCCGAATATCGTCAGCTCACGGTTTTCCAGCATCGCTTTGGTGAAGATAGCGATTACTCCTGCCTCGCCATGCGGATCCTGACGCGGGCCGTAAATATTCGCAGGGCGCACTATGCCATAACCGATTCCGTACAGGTGCTTGTAGACGGGCAGGTAGTTTTCGATTGTGAGTTTCGATGCGCCATATGGAGACATCGGCCGCGCTTCGACCGTCTCGTTCGCTGGCAGTTGGTCTTCATCGAGATAGCCGTAGATGGCACCACCTGTAGATGTGTAGACGATCTTGGGGCTCGGATCCAAACCCTTCGCGGCATCCAGCACGTTTAAGGTTCCCATGATGTTTACCAGAGCGTCGAGGCGAGGGTCTTTAGCCGAGGCCGACACGCTCACTTGCGCCGCCAGATGATAGATGACATCCGGTTTCACATCGGCAATCAGCTCTTGAACAGCTGCATCATTGATGTCAACGCTGTGGAACTGCGCACGTGGACTCATGTACTCAGGTTTGCCGCTGGAAAAGATGTCCGCCACATGCACCTGATGGTTGCGTTCTACCAGCAGGTCTGTAAGATGACTGCCTATGAATCCCGCCCCGCCGGTGACGAGTGCGACTTGCGATTCGAAGTGCCCGTCGTTGTGTTCTGTATTCATGGCAGTAAGTAAGGAGACGGCCGGCAAGTAGCTTGGAGTGTGTTCTCGCTAACTTGAACGTGTCGCGTTGCGACGCGGTTTTATGAGATGCTTGAATCAATTATCCGCGCGTGTGCGCCGTCCAACTACATCTTTCCATTCAGCCCAAGGGGGAAAGCGTAGAATCTAGTGCCGATGCTACGGGTGAAAGGAGCACAATCCCCATGAGCGAGATCAGACTGATCGCATCGAGACATTCAGCCTTTTACAGTCCACTTATCTCAATGGTCGCCGGCGGTTTTTTGGAGAAGGAGGGGCTTAGCGGCACATACTCGCCCGGTGTCGGCTTAAATGCAGCGACGGAAGTGGCAGAGGGCAGGGCGGATGTCGGTCAATCCGCGGTCTCCGGCAGTTGGACGTTTCTTGATCAGGGCGAAAAGCCCATTGTGGCGCACTTCGCCCAGATCAACTCGCGAGACGGCTTCATCGTCGCCGCTAGAGAGCCAGATTCCGATTTCAATTGGGATAAGCTCCTCGACGGCAAGTTTCTCTACACGCACGGTGGCCAACCGGAAGCGATGCTGAGATACGGACTCAAGAATGTCGGCATCGATCTGTCAGATGTTGATGGGATCGTTTCGGGTGGAGGCGACGAGATGATGGAGCAGTGGCGAAGCGGTGACGGCTACTACTTTCATGAACAAGGCGCGTTCCCTCAGCAACTTGAACACGAGGGAATCGGACACATCGTGGGGTCGATAGGAGAAATCGTGGGACCGACTGCCTTCAGCAGTCTGATATGTCGCTGGGACTGGCTCGATTCGGATGATGCTAAGCGCGTGACGGCGGCGTACCGAGCTTCACGCGAGTGGGTGAACAGTGCCGATCCTATGGAGGTCGCGAAGGCCGAGGAAGATTTCTTCCCCGGTATGGCGGTAGAAGCCACCGCGAAGGCGGTTGAATACTATCAACAGCTAGGCAACTGGGGAGGGGATATCGCTATACCGGAGGATCTATACGAATGCGCCCTCGACGTATTCGAACATTCTGGCATGGTCGGTGCTCGCCATCCCTACGACAAGGTGGTTGTCCCGCCGCCGGGCGACATGTGAAAGGACATGCACGAGAGTTTCTGGAGGTGAAGCGATGGGACTGAAGATAAGAAACATCAAATTTGAAGGGTTCCGCGCGTTTAGGGAGTTGCGGATCGATGGGTTGGGTCGAGTGAATCTGATCACTGGAATGAACAACACGGGGAAGTCATCCGTTCTTGAAGGGTTGCGTATTTTAGCTCACGATGCTGCGCCCGAAGTGATCTACGACATCCTCAGGTATCGAGAAGAAGATTTTGAAGAAGGAGTGGACGGAAGAAGGCTGGGCATGGAGATTGACGATGCTTTTCTAGCGTCAACGTTGTTCCACGGATTTCCGCAGCTTTCAGAAAGCATGGAACCGATAGTGATTTCTACAGATGGCGAGCCGCGCGGCAGGCGCCTTGAGATTCGTGTGGAGTGGTATTCAGAAGAAATCGATTCGGAGGGCAACACTCGGTTGGTGGAACAGAGATCAAATCTCTTCGGAGAATATGAAGGGACGGCGAGGCTGGTCATTCAAAGAAACGGACAGAAGCGATTCATGAGACGGATCGCCCCTCTTAGATTTGGTTCGCTCAATTCTCTAAAAGAAGATCAGGTTCGCTGTGTCTTCGTGAGTCCCGGTGTTGAGGAAGGAACAGGACAGATCGTGGAATTGTGGGATGCGATCGAGCTATCAGATTATGAAGAATCAGTAGTTGAAGCCTTGCAGATCATTGATCCTGGCATCATAGATGTCGCGATGGTTGGCATTAATAGATATCGTTCGCCACGTACCCGCCCCCGTGAGTTACGCACTGCGATGGTACGCGCTAAAAATGTTCCCCGGCGTATCCCACTTCGATCGTATGGCGACGGTCTAAACAGGCTGTTCAGCATCGCACTATCGCTGGTCAACGCTCGTGGCGGGCTGCTGTTGATCGACGAGTTCGAGAATGGCTTACACCACACCGTGCAACTTGACACTTGGCGAATGGTGTTTAGTCTGGCTGAAGAGCTGGACATACAGGTGTTCGCGACTTCCCATAGCCGGGACGCAGTTGAAGCATTCCAGAAGGCTGCGGATGAGTCTGCTGAATCGGGTGTCCTAGTACGTCTGGCTCGAAGTGGAGAGGATGTACTGTCTACTGTGCTTTCGGAGGCAGAATTGTCGATTGCAACGCGCCACGGCATTGAGGCGCGTTGAGATGGCGGGGCGAAAGATACTGTGGGTGGAAGGAAAGGATGATGAGCATGTGCTGAAGCACATCTGCGGCAATCGAGGGGTTCCTGATCTCGATGAAGTAAAACCTATCGGAGATGTCGAACAGTTGAGTGATGCCATTTCCATCCAACTCAAGCTGGGATACGAAGGCGATATCGTGGGTGTGGTATTGGATGCCGACACTGATCTGAGAGCGCGTTGGCAATCTCTCCGCGATCGCGTCAGAGAGGCTGGCTATGAGCACATTCCTGACCTACCCCTAGCAGACGGAACCATCATGCCGGCAAAGGACAATCCGCCGTTGCCGCGCTTGGGGGTGTGGATTATGCCTGACAACCAAGCGGATGGGATCCTCGAAGACTTCCTGAGATTCCTTGTCCCGCAGCCTCATGCCCTGTTCGATCATGTCAAATCCAGCGTTGCTGGGATTCCAATGGAGTTCCGTCAGAGCAATGTTTCTTGGAACTCCAAGGCGATCATTCACACTTGGCTGGCATGGCAGAAAACTCCCGGAAAGCCTCTTGGCACTGCCATAACCGCACGTTTTCTTAATCCAAGCGTCCCTGAAGTAGATGGGCTTGTATCTTGGTTGAGACGCTTGTTCTTCTCATAGAATCCCACGGAACCTCAAAGTGGTTGTTCCGCCGCCGATAACGATGGCTTGTTAGCGATAAACTCTGTCTTGCCCTCCGACTCTCACCACTAGAACACGCAAAACATCGTCTTGGATGTCGCAGATCACCCGATAGCGGCCAACTCGATATCGCCACAATCCGCCTAGGTTGCCCGTTAGATCGTGTCCCATTTGCCGAGGATTGTCTGTGGTCGCAACGCGCTTGTCTGTCCATGTAATCGAGTATTCGTCGCGCAGCGGCTCTATCCAGCTTGCGGAGTTGGGATCTAGCTGTGGCGGTGTACTCAATCGTCCAAAGCAAGCTCTTGCCTCACATCATCGGCTGAAAATACATCCTCTTCGCCTTTGCGGACGCGTTCGATAACGTCCACGCCGAGGTAGTAATCTTCTAGATCCTCAATTCCCCGCTCAATCATCTCGCGAAGGTAGAACGTCTTGGTGCGTCCTGTCCTCGCGGCCAGAGAGGCGAGCCTCTGCTCTGTCTCGACCGATAATCGAATCGAAGTAGCCATTTTGGTCATCCTTCCGCGTGATACATGTATTATCTGTATCACATTAGGACGAGATTGAGGCGATTCAGACGGGCCAAAGATGTGTCGTAACGCTCTGGAGTTCTCGAAGGATGACATCCTTCCAGCGGGATGGTAGCGGTTAGGCTGATGAGTCAATTGTTGGATCGATGGGGTTGGCGAAAGAGAGTTTCTTCGGTAAAGGGCCGTAGTATGACCGCTATGCAAAAGACTTACATGTCGGCGAATGAGTTGCTCGCGATGCAGGACGACGGCTTCAGTTACGAGCTCGTGAGAGGAGAGTTGGTGAAGATGCCGCCGGCCGGGTTTGAACACGGGACGCTCAACGGCAAGATACATGCCAATTTGGGGTCGCATGTTTATGCGAATGGTCTTGGAGACACGCTATCTTCCGACACCGGGTATCAGCTGGCAGAGGATCATGTGCTCGCGCCGGATGTCTCATTCGTCTCTGCGTCTCGCGTACCTTCAACTGGACCGCCGAGGGGATTTTTCCGTGGTCCGCCCGATCTGGCGGTAGAGGTGGTTTCGCCCAGCGAGAGCGAGGCGCGTGTTTCGCGGAAGACGGCTGACTATCTGCTCTACGGGTGCAAGATGGTAGTGGTCGTGCGCCCGCGTTCTCAGAGCGTGGAAGTCCACATGCCCGGCAAAGAGACCGTCACTCTCGAATCTGGCGATGTTCTGGATGGCGGAGACGCCGTGCCAGGCTGGAGGATGGAAGTATCCGAGATATTCGGCTGAACGGAGTATGGCTTTAACATGTCTGCCATGCAGAAGACAAAGATGTCGGCGGATGAACTGCTCGCGATGGTCGACGACGGCTTCCGTTACGAACTCGTGAGAGGAGAGTTGGTGAAGATGCCGCCGGCCGGGTTTGATCATGGAAGGATTGGGGGTACGGTATACAGAAGCCTTTCCCAGCATGTCTTTCGAACCGGTCTGGGAGAAACGCCAATTTCCGATACCGGGTATCAACTGGCAGATGATCATGTGCTCGCGCCGGATGTCTCGTTCGTCTCTGCGTCTCGCGTACCTTCAACTGGACCGCCGATTGGCTTTTTTCGAGGTGCTCCCGATATGGCGGTGGAGGTGGTTTCGCCCAGCGAGAGCGAGGCGCGTGTTTCGCGGAAGACGGCTGACTATCTGCTCTACGGGTGCAAGATGGTAGTGGTCGTGCGCCCGCGTTCTCAGAGCGTGGAAGTCCACATGCCCGGCAAGGAGACCGTCACTCTCGAATCTGGCGATGTTCTGGATGGCGGAGACGCCGTGCCGGGTTGGAGGATGGAAGTATCCGAGATATTCGGCTGAACGGAGTATGACTTTAACATGTCTGCCATGCAGAAGACAAAGATGTCGGCGGATGAACTGCTCGCGATGGTAGACGACGGCTTCCGTTACGAACTCGTGAGAGGAGAGTTGGTGAAGATGCCGCCGGCCGGGTTTGAACACGGAGATATTGCAGGCATCATACATGGGCACTTGATCTCTCATGTTCGTTCAGGCGGTTTGGGCAGAGCTCCAGTTGCCGATACCGGCTATCAGCTGACGGAGAATCATGTTTTAGCTCCGGATGTCTCTTTCGTCGCTGAATCTCGAGTGCCTTCCACTGGACCGCCGATTGGCTTTTTTCGAGGTGCTCCCGATATGGCGGTAGAGGTAGTCTCGCCCAGCGAGAGCGAGGCGCGTGTTTCGCAGAAGACGGCTGACTATCTGCTCTACGGGTGCAAGATGGTAGTGGTCGTGCGCCCGCGTTCTCAGAGCGTGGAAGTCCACATGCCCGGCAAAGAGCCCGTCACTCTTGGATGGGGCGATGTTCTGGATGGCGGAGACGCCGTGCCAGGCTGGAGGATGGAAGTATCCGAGATATTCGGATGAACCTACTAATGGCGCGTGGCAAGCTCCGCGGGAATAACGATGAGGTCTCTATCAGCGAGACACTAGGTTTGCGGCTTCGATAGATCGGCGACTACGTTGAGCAGCGGCTCGCCACGACTCAATCTGTCGAGGTTTTCCCCCACTGTTTGACCTCGCCTGACAAACGTACCATCCGTGGCGCCTGAGTGATGCGGAGTCATGATGATGTTGTCGAGCTCCCAGAAGGGGTGACTGGCCGGGCGCGGGACATCTGTCGCACCAGCGGGGTAGGTGTACCAGGTATCGATCGCGGCACCGGCGATGGTGCGGTTCTTCAAAGCAGAATAGAGTGCTTTTTCGTCGATGATGTGGCCCCGAGCGGGGTTGATGATGTATGACGTGGGCTTCATCAACGATAGCTCGTGTTCTCCTATCAACCCTTCCGTGTCGGGTGCTAGCGGAGTAGAGACAAGCACGAAGTCTGCTTGACGCAGCACCTCTTCCCGAGCGACTCCGCCTCCCAAGTACTCGGCACCGAACATCTCACCCTCGACGGACTCGGCACGACCGCTGGCGATGACTCGCATCTCGAACGCGGCTGCCAGCTTCGCCACGCGCCGACCTATGGATCCGAAACCGATGATGCCGAAAGTGCGGCCGAGAAGCTCTCTATATGATCCATGACGCCCGGGCCACATCTCCCATGATCCTGCTCGGAACGTTGCGTCAGCCTTGAACAGGTTGTGGTCGAGAGCGACTGCGACCGCCATCACCCACTCCGCGATCGGCGCCTCGTGATGATAGGCATTGGCGACCTCACATCCTTCCGGGACGGCGTCCGGATCGATGCGATCGTAACCGGCGGCAGGTATCAGTATGGCGCGTAGCGAATCTGCGGCTTTACCCATCTCTTTGGTGAAGTCGGTGCCGACGAAGACATCGACACCACGCAAAGCATCGACGGGCGGTTTGTTATCGGTGAACTCCACCCGTACCCACTCGATGGGCTCGGACACCGGAAAGGGCAAGCCGTCATCGCCCTCCTCTCTGGTGTGGTTCACAACGACGCGGAGTTTCTTCGACATGGATTCATACCTGCGTGGGGATGTTGATGAAGAGCGGTCTGACATGTTCTTGCAACGAATTTGGTTGATTTCAGGGAAAGACGAGTCTCTACTCCAAACGGCATCTATGTAGTTACTATTCTTTCACGATCTGACGATTCTTTTCATTCTCATGCATAATGTGCCTCGCCACAGCGGTCATCGACTTCTCATGTGCGGACGGACGTTATCACGCAGGGCATCGGATTCGTGCACACCCTGCCCCGCTGTTCGGCTCGCACCGCGCTCCATGTTGCTGTGGCAGGTAGTCCACTATCCTGCGTAGTGAGGGATATTATGACAGATGAATAAAGATACATGGCTAAGTCTGGATGCTACATAACAATCAATTAACGAAGATCACCACTCCCGCTCTCTGTATTCATTTTCCTCATAATCGCGCTCCTTGTTCTCATCTTCATGACCCCATTCTCTGTCTTCATAATCCCATGCATCTCCCTCATCATCCGACTCTCTATCTTCAGCATAATTCCATTCATTATCCCGTGAGTCTCCCTCATATTCCAGTACATCTACGTCTTCTGATACTAAATCTGACACATAAGATATCTCATAATCCAGTAACTCTCCCTCGTATTCCAGTACATCGCTTTTTTTAGATATCCCATCATATGATCTATTGAAAAAAAGATAGTTTACTATAAATGCAGAGGCAATTGCGATGACTGCAATGCCAGTGAAGGAGTAGGAGTTTGACCGAACGGGATATCTAGCTTCTTCTATTACCGAGGACGTAGACTTGGTACGAGATTCTTCTGTAAACGACTGTCTGCGTATTTTTGATATTAGGAATGTTTCAAATTCATCGATTAGAGTTTCCGAGATCTTGTCAAACCTGATTTCTTCACTTCCGAAAAGTAGCGTCAATGCACCCGAGCCTGAGCGATTCACTGACATAAGCTGCGTCCAGTGCCACTTGTATGAATGTACTGAATCGCTAATGTCAAACAGAAAGAATAGATGACGATTCGTAGCGACGAGAAGCCCGTCGGTGTTTCCTCTGCTGGCTCCAACTACTTTTTCTGGCGTTTCATCTTCAAGCATCTCATTGATGCTCTGATGTTCAGTCGGAACCTTCGATATCAGATGCGTTTCGAGCGTGTTGACCGGGGCTTCGGCAATTCCTATAAACTCGATTTCCGTAAGATGTTTGGCTTCTTCATCGATGAAAAGCAGTGTCAATGCACCGGAGCCTGAGCGCTTCACGGATCTTAGTTTCGTCCATTGGAACTCGTGCTTCTGCAGAGCCTTCCTGCTCCCGAACAGAAACAAGAGGCGATGGTCCGTAGCGACCAGAATTCCGTCGGTACTTTCTATACTGGCTCTCACGACTTTTTCTAGAACTTCGTGCTGTTGGAGGATAGCCCTAAGCAGCTCCCGATCAAAGCCGGGCAGTACCGCAGTCGTGTCATACAGCTCCTGTTGATGTTGAAAAATTTTTTCGTTTACAACCTCTACGACTATAGGTATTAAATCCTTTGCGATGCCTGATAAATTCGCTGGAGTGTCAGCTGACACAAAGTGCATTTCCAGTTCTTTGTTCTTGCTCTTCGCAGATACGATATCCCAGTAAGTGGACACAATCACTTCCAACTCTTTGCCGGAATAATGAATGAACATGAAACGTTCATCTGTCACTACGACGATCCCGTCTCTGGACATGAACTTGGCTCGTAGCACGAGTTCGGGAGTTTCATCATCGTTTAAGACTAGGGACAGTAACCTGACTTCGCTGGTCAGGAGCAATCTGCGGTCGAAGTCGGGGGGCAGCGCGTCAAGCAGCTCATTGACGCGCTTATGTTTATGTGCAGATTCCCTCGTAATCTTCGATGTCAGATGCGTCTCGAGCCTGTTGATCAGGGTCTCGGAAATTCCCAGAAACTCGATTTCATCAAACTGTCTGGCTTCTTCATCGATGATGAAAAGCAAGGTTAACGTACCAGAGCCTGATGGATTCACTGATCTTAGTTTCGACCATTGGAACTCTCGATAATCAAGCTCCTTGATCTTGCCAAACATAAACAAGAACAGGAGTCGGCGGTCCGTGGAGATTAGAACTCCCTCGGTGCTTTCTATGCTGGCTCTCACGATTTTTTCTGGCGTTTCATCTTCTTGCAGCACAGTTGGAAGCAAAATGATCTCAGGCGTAAGTAGCAATTCCTGGTCGAAGTCGGGCAGTACCGCAATCGTGTCATACAGCTTCTGTATCGCAGCCGGCATCTTCGACGTCATATGCGTTTCGAGCCTGTCTACTAGAGTTTCGGAAATTCCAATAAACTCAACTTCCTCATGCTGTCTGGCTTCTTCATCGATGATGAAAAGCAACGTTAAAGTACCGGAGCCTGATGGATTCACGGATCTTAGGTTCGACCATTGGAACTCGTTATACCAATGACGCTTCTCGCTGTAGAACGAAAACACGAGTCGACGGTCCGTAGCGATGAGAACTCCCTGGGTGCTTTCTCTGCTGGCTCTCACGACTTTTTCTGGCGTTTCATCTTCTTGGAGCATAGTTGGAAGCAAAATGATCTCAGGGGTAAGTAGCAACTCCTGATCGAAGTCGGGCAGTACCGCAATCGTGTCATATAGCTTCTGTATCCGCTGATCCGCAACCGGCATCTTCTTTGACGTCAGATGCGTTTCGAGCCTGTCTATGAGGGTTTCGGAAATTCCAACAAACTCAACTTCCTCAAACTGTCTGGCTTCTACATCGAAGAAAAACAACGTCAACGCACTGGAGCCTGAGTGCTTCACGGATCTTAGTTTCGACCATTGGAACTCTTGATAATGAAGCTCATTGCTCCCGACGAACAGAAACAGGAGTCGACTGTCCGTAGCGACCAGAACTCCCTCGGTGTTTCCTCTGCTGGCTCTCACGACCTTTTCTGGCGTTTCGCCTTCTTGGAGCACAGTTGGAAGCAAAATGATCTCGGGCGTAAGGAGCAACTCCTGATCGAAGTCGGGCAGTACCTCAATCGTGTCATATAGCTTCTGTCGATGTCGAGAGATTTTTTCGTTTACGAACTCTATGGCTCTGGGTATTAAATCCTTTGCGATACCTGAGAACTTCGCTGGAGAGTCCGTCAGCACAAAGCGCAGTTCAAGTTTGTCGCTCTTGCTCCTCACAGATGCGATATTCCCGTAACCGAACTCATCCGTTTCTAACGTCTTGTCGGACCGATGATGAAGGAACAGGAAACGCTCATCAGTCGCTACGACGATCCCGTCTCTGAACCTGAAGTTGGCTCGCAGCACAAGTTCGGGAGTTTCATCATCATTTAAGACTGTGGACAGTGACTTAACTTCGCCGGTCAGAATCAATCTGCGATCGAAATTAGGCAACGAGATTAGACTTTTACCAAACTGGATAGACTGTATAGAATCAGCCACAAATTTTGAAATCAGATACGTCTCTAATGTGTTGGCCTGAGATTTAGATATGTCGATAAAGATAAGTTTATTATTTATGAAAGTAAGTGGCAATAGCCCCATGTCCACATCATCGATATAGATGAGATCTGGCCAGCCAAACTCTTCAATCTTCAATGATCGTAAAGTCTTGTTCAGAAACAAAAGACGTCGGTTCGTAAATACCATAACGCCCCTGCTGAAATTTGTATTCGCTCTTAGCGCCGTTTCTGGTACTTCGCCAATCTGAAGCACAGTGTCAAGCGACTTTACTTCATAGGTCTTGAGCAACTCGCGATCGAAGAGGGGCGACGCGATAAGTGCATCATTGATTTCGCGCTGTCTCATCTATCGCAATTTTTGCGTTTTACAGTCGCTGGCTGCAAACCAGGCCTTATCGTCGAGCGCCACCAACACAAATTGTCCGTGTTGCCTGTTAGAAGTCCAAACAACACGGTTCTTGAATAGAGGATTACGCTTGCGGCTTGCCCGAAGACCAGTTCCAGTTGTCAGGCGGCCAGACGTTTCTGCCGCGCCGCGCGCCCATATCTCCAGCCATCGAGGCGTCTCGCCGCTCTTCGTCGTACCAATCGGCAACGGTATCACGCCAAAGTTTTATGTGTGGTGTTCCGACATGGTAGTCGAACGCTGCTCTGTTGGCGTAGACCTCGTAGAGGTAAAGCTCCGTCGGATCGTTGATGTTCTGGTAGACGTCGAAGCGCAGACACCCGGGCTCCTCATGCGTGGAGCCGATGCCGTCCAGCGTCACCGCGGCGATGAAGTCGTCGACTTTATCAGCCTGCACGTACTGCGGAGCATGGATGATGTGTAGTGTGCCTTGCTTGAATGCTTCGTCGTCGACGGCTCCGGGCCGGTAGGCATCCCACTCGGCATCTCCAGCCGGGTATACCGAGCGGCAAAACGAGACTTCGGGCGGTGCCGCGAACATGTCTGCTGAGGCATCGCGCCACTGATGGAAGTGATAAGCCTGCGCGTGGTACTGGAACGCGGCCTCATCCGTGTAGACCTCGCAGAATGCGAATTTGGTCGGATCTTCGTCGTCCTGAATAATGTCGAAGCGGTAGCAGTGGGGCTCGCCGAGGACCGATCCGACACCGTCGCCGATGGATGCCTCGATGAAGTCGTCGATGCGGTCTTCTTTGACCTTCAATCTAACCATCAGGATGTACATAGGTTCCCTCTTTCAAACGCGATTTTCCAGACGACGTTGTGCAGTATATCGCGGATTGAGTTGTGAGCGATGCCACACATTCGGGTCTGGCCTCGTACATGGTACTGGAATATTTTTAAGTGCTGCCTGCGTAATCCTGCTTTCATCGCTCTTTCCCTGCAACGTCGTGCCCGATATGAATCATCCGCATCGAGCCCATTAAAAGCGTTTGATGTCAGAGCAAGTCGTGCGTGTAGTGTCGCGTGAACTGTCACGGTTACCTAAGGACGAGGAGATCGAGCCGGTGGATCGGTTGTCGTTGATGCCGAGACGCGTCGGGCTAGTTAGCCCGGCGCGAGCTCGGACGGCGGGACGCTGCTCCCCGCGCCCATCTGCTCAAGGGTTATGCGGCACGATGATGCGGACGGGCTCCGAGGGCGGCCCGACGCCGTGGGAGTTGATGGCACGGACACGGTACTCGTAGACGGTTCCCGGCTGGACATCATCCGTGTCGATGTACTCGTTCCTAGCAGAGCCGGTGTCGGCGTTCAGGGTTGTGAACTCTTGATCTTGCTCAGCCTTGCGAAGTATTTGATAGCTCGTCACTTCGGCATCGTCATGCGGGGCATCCCACGTCAGGGTCACCGAAACCGCCGTGGATGTGGCTGTGAGGTTTAGGGGAGCAGGCGGAAGGAGCTCGGTCTGGGGAGTGGCTGCAGTCTCAGGCATCGGGGTGTGCGTCGGCATGAGGGTCACCGAAACCGCGGTGGAAGTGGCTGCAGTATCGGGCGTCGGAGTATCGACCAGACCGCCGGGGACCGATGGCGTTGCGTCGTCGGTAGAATCTCCGACGTTCGTGCCAGGTGTGTATGTATCGCCTTCACCCGGGATGGGCGGCGGTAGAGCGGGAGTCACGTCTGGATTATCGTAAGCCCCTATGCTCTGATAGTAGTCGGAGAGTCCATCAATATTCGCTATCCGTTTGCCTGCGAAGTCATCGGTCAGAACGGCAGCGCTGATGCGAGTCTTGAATGAAGACAGAGGCTGGGAGTGCTGGGGGTAGTTTTTGTCGGTACCGTAACGGATAGCGTTGACGATGCCTTCGGTGGATTGCAGGTCCCATTGGGCGACGGCTTGCCACGCCTCTATCGCAATTGAGTTGTGAGCGGCCATCGGAACTAGGAAGACTACACTTTCACTTCCTTCGAGAGCATTGACGAGTCTTGCTTCAACTTCGGAGACGGTGTCCGCGAATCTGTCCGCGTACTCGCTCTGAGTGAGCAATTCGGAATCGCCGTACATGCCAGCCTCGTGCAAAAGGAGATAGAGATCGTAGGATCTGCCTTCCGCTATGTTGTCATAAGCAACCGTGAGAACAGCCGGGCCGTTGCCGAGGATGTATTCGTGGACATCGTAATCTGTGTAGCAGGCTAGGAACAGAGCATCCATTGAAAGTCCGCCGTGTGCCAATAGCATGAAGTTCACACGCATCACATCGTGCACTCGAGGGTCCATCTGTTCAATGGATGAGTTAAATATATCTTCCAGCTCTGATGGCGATGGTATAGGTTCTTGGTCGTCGTGGATGCCCAGCCAGAATCTGATAGCTTTTTCCCTCTGTTCGGACGATCTTGCCACGCCATGCCACGCGCACCGCGTGGTGTCATCGCGCACGGCGCCGCGGAACGCTAAGTGGGTGGGAGAAGCACCGACGCCGTGCATGCCTCGCTCGAGAAGTTCCTCAACATCGGGGAGGCTATAATATCCGTCCGCGGCACCCGAACGAGGATGCATCATGATCAGATCGGACACGTCCCGCGGCGCGCATGCCGCGGGTGCCGAACTATTGGACTGGCAGGGCTCCACATCGGGGGATAGTTTATGTGTATGTGTACGGGACAGGGGCAGAGGTTCGCCGTGCCCGGGTTGCGGTGTCCCATCCTCTTCGCGCTTCAGCAGAACCCTGATATCAGACCCGTCAGGCGCCATTGTGAATAGAATGACGGGAGCTTTGGGGGTGGCTGAATTGTTAGCTACGGCGATCCTTTTCCCGTCTTGCGACCATGATGCGGAGAGCGAGGGGGCGCGGTCAAAACCTCTGATTCGGGCAATCAATCTGATGCCGGTTCCATCTGCGTCAATTACGTATATCCCGCCGGTATTGGATTCATGCACGCCGTCGTCTCCGAGAATAGGACCGTTGTGCACGAATAGAACTTCGCCGCCGCCGGGAGAAGGGGCGAAGTTCCCCCCTCTCCAAAACTCACTGAGATCCGCGATCATGCGTAGATCAGCTCCGTCGGGACGCGCAGAATACAAGCTGGACTTCCATATATCCTCAACTTTCTCTCTCTTGATGAAGTAGATCAGGTCGTCGGTGTGCGACCACACCGGTCCAGCAAGTGAAACTCCTCTTTCTTGTAGCTCTACGACGATCTTTTTGTCAGTGCCGTCCCACTTGACGTTCGAAATAGAGTACCTGTAACCGCTCATTCCCATCCATTCCCTTTCTACCGCCGCAATGCGTTGACCGTCGTTGGACCAGACAGGTCTACCCCGGATTTTTAGAGATTCGATGGGATGTGCATCGGAACCATCGCGTGCCATCGTCCAAATCGAATTAATAGTCCTGAATGCGATACGCGAACCTTCTGGCGACCAGACCGGATCATGGATTACCCCCTTCCCGTTGTCGATACTGAAGATCCGCTTCGCGTCAGTTCCATCGATATTGGCGGATCTGATATCTCGTTTGTGACCTTTGCTGCGAAGGAACGAGAATAGCCCGCCGCCGTCGCTGACGTGATAGTTCGTGTATACTACCCTGCCATCCGGAGACAGCGATGGCGAGAAATGATGGTCCTTTCCATTTTCCTTGGGAATCTCAAAAACACGATCACCCTCAACACTCACGGCATAAATCTCTGATCCGATGTTCACCACTATGGCAGTTCCGTCAGGAGACCATCGAGGTATCCGATTGGCAAACGCAGAGCTGAGACGTAGCTGAGATTCGTCTATCTCATCGGAAATATCCGGCTCCCATTCAAAGTAGATCGGAAGTGCGATTACCAAATATAAGGGTATGAGTAACATTAGGAGTCCCATAGAGATACCTAAGAAACATACGATTATCTTGCAGGTGCGTCTGCCGCCTCGCGATTTATTCATCGTCTTGCACTGTCTGATAGAGGCTGTAAATCGCCATGATGTCGAGCGGGTGAATCAGGGCTCGTCAGTCCCTCGACATCAGATGGGACGGTGCCGCTTCCTTCTGGTTACGGATTCTGCGGCACGATGATGCGTACAGGCTCCGAGAGCGGCCCGACGCCGTGGGAGTTGATGGCACGGACACGGTACTCGTAGACGGCTCCCGGCTGGACATCATCCGTGTCGATGTACTCGTTCTTGGTGGAGCCGGTGTCGGCGTTCAGGGTTGTGAACTCTTGATCTTGCTCAGCCTTGCGAAGTATCTGATAGCTCGTCACTTCGGCATCGTCATGCGGGGCATCCCACGTCAGAGTCACCGAAACCGCCGTGGATGTGGCTGTGAGGTTTAGAGGAACAGGCGGAAGGAGCTCATCGTCCGCCGAGTCTCCGACGTCAGTGCCATGGGTATACTCGTCGTCTTCGCCGAGGACCGGGGGCGGCGGCATGGGTGAGAGGTGCGGGTAGCCGTAGGCGCCTACCTGTCGGAAGAATGAATTCAGCCCATGTATATCCAGTACGAGATCGGCGATGTCTGGCTCGTCGGTGATGCGTCCGCCGTGATTTTCGACCATCGCCCGATGATGTCGGCGGGTGCCCGACATGATCTCGGGATACTCGTAGATGGTTAACATCATTCGATGATGCGCGCAGAGATCGGTCTCGCAATAGTCCCAATGTGGCAGTTCATGACCTGAAGCTGAAGATCGAGGCTCTTTAGTAAGCGGGTCATAAACTGAGCCTGAAAATAGAGACTCGTTCGCAAACGGAGGTTCGTTCCTTACGATGTCGAAGTCAGCGATCACATCCCAACTTTCGGAGAGTATATTATCGGAGGGAAGGATGTAGAAGATATGCTCGGATCCTGAGTAACGCTCATCTATCTGTTTGATCATGAAATCTTCGAATGTCCGCACATCGTCCGAGGAGCCCCACATTTCTTTGGCAGTTCTCTGGAAGTGTGTATTTGGGACTTTCAGATCGGGTGCGAAAATCGTAGAAGAGTAGATTCGCAATGTGACCACCGGCGGACCAGCGCCTCCGATATATTCTTGCGCAGCGACATCCACGAAACAGAAAACCAGATGTATAGGATCACGTTCTGGATCCGTAAGCCGATGCTTTTCGGGATCGATATAGTATCTGTGACTAGCTACTTGCACCTGCGAACAGCGAGCAGTGTCAGGAAGAGCAGTTCCTCTAACGGCTAGATGCGCAATACGGTCTTTGCTGCGCACAGTGGAGACCCAGTGCCACGGTTGGTCTAGATATCCCGAGTAGTGAGACCAGTAGATTAAGGCTGGTATTGGAGGCCCATCGAGCCATATGGACACTTCTTTTCTTACTGCGCACGGGTCTTTCCCGGGTACTGTGACTAGAGTGCATGGTTCAATGATTTCCTCTAAATAGACTCTTTCAACCGCCGCCGTAGCGGTTTCCGGCATGGGCGTAACTGTGTCTGCTTCCGGCTCGGGAGACGATACAACTGACTCCTGCATGGTGGTTGACACAGGTTCTGACGTGGCGGGTATATATACGGGTGTGCTTGATGCGCTGGAATCCGGAGCATATGTCGGCACAGGTCCCGACGGAAAGGTGTCAGAATCAGTCTCCGGCGACGGTTCTACAAATTGGGCAATTTCCACAGCATGCAGCATCGACAAGAGGCCGGACTCCGGTTTGTGCTCGGCGCTGCATGCAGATACAGCCATAAACACCAACAATATAGCTATCGACAAGTACATCATGCTTGTGGTGAATGGTCTATCACTCGTCGCTGTCAATTGAGAATCTCCCTTGATACGCGGCGGCCAGCTAATCGCGAGCGCATGTTCTGCCTAGTGAATGGATGTATAGGTGTACGCGTCACATTCATCTGTTCCACTCGAGTGATTTAAGGGTTCTGCGGTATCGTGATGCGGACGGGCTCCGAGGGCGGACCGAAGCCGTGGGAGTTCATGGCACGGACGTGGTAATCGTAGACGGCTCCCGGCTCGACGAAGGCGGTGTCGATATGTTCGTTCCTAGTGGAGCCTGCATCTGCCAGCTTCGTCCCCCACTCTTTGAACTCGGAAGCCTCCGCGCTCTTCCTGAATATACCGTAGAGGGTGACGGACGGGTCGTGCGGGGCTTCCCACGTGAGAGTCACTGAAGACTTCTCCGCGGAGGTCCCCTTCAATGCCGGGTTTGTGGTGGTTGCTTCGAGGTTGAACGGAGCGGACGGGATGAGCTCGTGGTCCGGCATGGGCTCTGGCTCTGGTGTAGTGTAGTCCTGCGAGTCGTCGACTCTTGTTGCCGGCGCCCATGGATCGTCGGCGCCGGGTGCCAAGGGAGGGGCAGGCGTTGGTATGGGGCCGTCGTATGCACCTATTTCATTGAAATAAGAGCTCAGCAAGTTGGCATCGGTCACCAGCATGGGGATGTTCTCTCCCTCTGCGATTCGTCCTGAAGCACTCGCAAGGCGACTCTCATGCGCGTCGCGTATCTGGGTCCTGAAATCGACCAGCGGAAACTCCAGCAGGGCGAGGTTTTCCGGTGTGGGTTCGTAATATCTCTTAAAAGGAGAAACCGCGTAGATATCGTTGTCTGGGTAGCGTTGCACATCCAGATAACTCAGTATGGCCCATCCCTCCAACGCGTTGGTGTACGGCGGTGCAAGCCATAATATCCATTCCGAACCTTCAAATGATCGAGCTATCCTGTCCTTGATATCTTTCACTGCGATATCGTACGATTCACGATCGGTATTCACCGAGAATGGAATTCCATCAGAGGAGTGCATCAGCGTCAATTCGGCCGGCCCCGTCCCGACGAAGTACTCATATACTGCCACGTCGGTGTAACACAAGAGATGTCGCATATCTCCCACCCCATGTTCCAGAAACACTTCTTCTGTCAATGCAAACTCGTTCTCCGGATCAACCCATAACGGAAATATGATCGGATACGCCGCGCAACGTGTCGTATCTTTCTTCATCAAACCTCGCAACACAATATGTGTCACTCCGAGCATATCTGCGTCGTCGTAATCTTCTCTGTCAGCTCTCTTGTTCACTAGCCATGAGTGAAGCATCGGAGGGATCTCAGGTAACTCTATAGAGGCAGGTATAAGTCCCGGCAGGCCGAAGCTGTCACGCATCTCGCAGGGGGCGAAGCTGGATTCTATCGCTCCCATACACGGCGGTACTTCATTTTCAAGGTAGGACGCGACTTGCAGCGTCTCCTGGATTATTTCGTCAAGGGATTGTTCGTTTGAACGCTGAAATACGCATGCATACATCGCTGCCATGCATATAGCAAGAACAAATGCAGATATCTTCAATTTCAATTGAGTTCTCCTCTAGTCAATGTCTTGTATGAGATTGGTACAGAGCCATCATCGCGGCTAAGTCGTAGGGTTGAGGCACGCAGGTTCTAGGCACCGGATTCATGATCGACGGTCTGATAGTGCTGTGATGTGCTTTCACTCCAAATACATGCCCCGCTTCATGACTCGCTAATCGCGCTAGGTTGGTGCACCCATAAGCGTCTGACGTGGATGGATCCCATCTGTGACCCTCGTAGAAAAATATGTCTACATTGCTGGGTATTTCACTTTTGCCGGTTTTGATCAACGTAGCAATCGTTTGGTCAGGATCTCCTGCTGGTGCGCATGCGGGCTTAATCATTGTTGGATTAAAGCCGAATGCAAGGCATCTGAAGATCATGGCCCATCTACTTCCCATCCTGACTTCGGAGTACGAATTATTCATATTAATGATGTTGATGCTAGGGCAAGTCGTGCGTGTAGTGTCGCGTGAACTGTCGATAATGTTCACATTTCCTGACATCCATTGGACAGCAGTCTTCCATGTCGCTATTCCAGCTTCGATTTGAGTGTAATACTCGGCGGGATTGCTGATGGAGTCGAAGGTGTTTTCGCAAATCACGAATGAGTAGCTTTGCGACGATTGATGTCCATAAAAAGGTACTGAAGCAACTGGGCCCGAGGGTACGAACTTTGTGGGATAGGTGAAGGTTGGAACAGACCAAGTGACTGGACCATTGACGTTCTCTATGTACCCGACTTGGATTCTATACAGCCTCTGAGGCAGCAGATATTCGCTGTCGATTGTGTAGCTCGTAGTGGAGGAGTGCAGAGTGACCGGAGATGTCCAATTTGGCTCGAAAGGATTGCACACGATTCCAAAGGTTTCGGATTCATTCACACATTCGTGGCCGTACCGTACTTTGTAGCTAAGAGCATCTGGATGTGCATCCCAGCGCAGCATAGCCTGCGACTGTGATCCATCAAGGTGGCTACTGTCGCTGTTCGCACGCAAGTTTAAGGTCGTCGTAAACTCATCTGAGAGTGGTTTTGACACAGTTACGTTTCTGAGTGCGGAGGTGGCCACGATGTTTCCTCCGGAAATCAGGATCGCGGTGACTGTATCGCTACCTTCCGCACATGCGTAAAGCACCACCGGGTTCACCGTTACTGAAGCTGTACCTGTAGTGTCCGTAGCTATCTGTCTGGAGTCGGAACCGCCGTCGTCGCTGTTGCAAGAGTTGAACTTGAGGATCGGCGTTCCGCTGGTCGAAACATTGATCTCATAGGTCTGAGATGTGTCGAGATTCTCTGCGGTGACTCCAAAAGTTACGATCTGAGCGGGCTGAAGAGATGCCATGGCTAATCCCGATATCGATATCACCGGTTGGTCACAATACGGCAGTCCGAGATCGGCTGTGTCGTTGGTTTCGACATCTCGCAGGCCGACGGGCACGCATCCCGTGAGCCCCGAGTTGGGGGCGATGTTAAGCTCGTCGAGGCTGTCGAGATCCCCGAGTGAGGATGGTATCGGGCCGGTGAAGCTGTTGTCGTTGATGCCGAGACGGATCAGGCTGGTAAGTCCCGCTAGCTCTGATGGGACTGTGCCTCCGAGAGAGTTTCTGGACAGCTGCAAACTCTGCAGAGAGGTGATTCCTCCCAGTTGCGGCGGTATTGAGCCGGTGAGGTTGTTGCGGCGCAGATCGAGGACCTGCAGAGCGGAGAGGTTCCCCAGCTGCGGGGGCAGGACGCCGTTCAGGCTCTCGCCGCTCAATTCGATCCGCACGACGCGCGTTGGCGTGCCTTCCAAAGTGACACCGTCCCAGCTGGTTATGGCTGAGTCGGTGCCCCAGTTGAGGGTCGCGGTGCCAGCTAGAGCGTCTTTCAGCTCCAGCAGAGTTTCGCAGTCGGCTACTAGAAGGGGGTTGCTGGCGTAGTTCGAGACTGCGTTCCTGCATGGCGATGTCTCGGGCGTGCCTGTGGCGGTATCGGACCACAGGCCATCTCCGATGTCATTCTTCGCCCTCACCTGCGCTTCGTACTCTACTCCGTTCGTTAGTCCCACGATGGCATGGATACTCTTGCTGAGCCAAGACGATATCAGCCAGGTGGAGTGCGCGGCACGTCGGTGCCGCACTTGGTAGCCGGTTATTGGCGATCCTCTGTCGCCCGGCGCGCTCCACGAGACGATGCGAGAGCCATCGCCGGAGGCGATAGTCGGCTCGGAGACTTGATCCGGCGCACCTGGGAACACGGTCACGTTTTGGGGTGCAGACATGGCCACGGTGCTTTCTCCGGAAGTCAGTGTAGCGGTGACGGTGTCCCTGCCCTTCGTACATGCGTAAAGCTTCACCGGGTTCACCGTTACCGAAGATGTACCAGTAGTGCCTGTAGCGACGTCGATGGAGTCGGAAGCGTTGCCGTAGCTGTTGCAAGAGTTGAACTTGAGGATAGACGTTTTGCTGGTCGAAATATTGATCGTATAGGCGTTAGACGATTCGAGATTATCGGCACTGACGCTGAAAGAATCGCTCTCGCCGACTGCGATTGTCGTTTCGAGTCCCGATATCGATATCATCGGTTCGTCACAGTACGGAAGTCCGAGATCGGCTGTGTCGTTGGTTTCGACATCTCGCAGGCCGACGGGCACGCATCCCGTGAGACCTGAGTTGGGGGCTATGTTCAGCTCGTTGAGGCTGTCGAGATCCCCGAGCGAGGATGGTATCGGGCCGGCGAAGCTGTTGCCTTTCAGCCACAGATGCTCCAGATTCTCGTAGTCTCCGAAGAACGATGGTATCGAGCCTGTGAAGCTGTTGTCGTTGATGCCGAGACGGATCAGGCTGGTAAGTCCCGCGATCTCTGATGGGATGTCGCCGTCGAGTAAGTTCTTGGAAAGCTGCAAACTCTGCAGAGAGGCAATTCCTCCCAGTTGCGGCGGTATTGAGCCGGTGAGGCTGTTGCGGCGCAGATCGAGGACCTGCAGAGCGGAGAGATCCCCCAGCTTTGGGGGAATTGAGCCGGTCAGACTCTTGTCGACCAAGTCGATCCGCACGACGCGCGTTGGCGTGCCTCCCAAAGTGACACCGTCCCAGCTGGTTATGGCTGAGTCGGTGCCCCAGTTGAGGGTCGCCGTGCCAGCTAGAGCGTCTTTCAGCTCCAGCAGAGTTTCGCAGTCGGCTACTAGAAGGGGGTTGCTGGCGTAGTCCGAGACGACAGTCGTGTTTCTGCACCGATAAACTGCGAGGGTCTCGGACGCTTGGCTGTCGATTACGGTTCCGCGCCTGATTTTGAATTGCAGGCTATGATTTCCCACGCTACATGCGTAGACAGTCGGGCTTACTATTGCGGAAGACGAGTTTGAGGGGACGGTGTAGTCGTATCTTCGGTCTGTGCACGCCGAGTTGAAAGCCAGCCCGGATTCGGCGTCGATGCGGATGTTGTAGGAGAGTGAGGCGGAGAGTCCCGACGCTTGGACTCTGAAGGAATCGCTCTCGCCGACTGTGAGTGTCGTTTCGAGTCCTGAGATCGATACAGTCGGCGCGGAGATGGAGATTCGGCTGGAGGCATCGTCTTCCGTTGTCGTTCCTATTCTGAGCTGCGCTTCGAGATCAGCCGAGTCTTCATCGCATGCGTACACAGTGTGGGATGAGGTATACGAGATGCTGTTGGCCGGCACGTCGATGGTGTCGGATCGGTCCGAGCATGATGAGTTGAAGCCGGCGTCGCTGTCGCTGGTAGTAAGACGGATGGTGTAGTTTCGAGAGGTGTCGAGGTTGGATGCCGAGATGGTGAAGGAGTCGGACTCCCCGACTGTCATGGAGGTGTCAAGGCCTGATATCTCGATCTCGCCCTCGGGGTTCGACTCGGCTGTGACTGTTATCGTCTCGGAGTCATCGTCGTCTGCGGTGGTTCCGCGCCTTATCTCGGCATCGATGTCATGGCTTCCCGCGGCGCGGGCGTATACGGTGGGGATTCTGGTGGCAGAGGACGACCTTGCAGGGACAGTGTAGTCGTATCTTCGGTCTGTGCATTCGGCGTCGAATGCCAGTCCGGATTCGGCATCTATGCGGATGTTGTAAGAGAGGGAGGTGGAGAGTCCCGACGCTTCGACGCTGAAAGAATCGCTCTCGCCGACTGTGAGCGTTGTATCGAGTCCCGATATCGATATGTTCGGTGCGGATACGGAGATGGTGCTGGAGGCATCGTCTTCAACCGTCGAGCCTCTTCTGAGTTCCGCTTCAAGGCGGGCTGATCCTTCTCGGCATGCGTATACGGTGTGGGATGTGGTATATGACGATCTGTTGGCCGGTATGTTGATGGTGTCGGATCGGTCCGAGCATGATGAGTTGAAGCCGGCGTCGCTGTCGCTGGTGGTTAGCCGGACGGTGTAGCTCCGGGAAGTGTCGAGGTTGGACGCTGAGATGGTGAAGGAGTCGGATTCTCCGACCTTCATGGAGGTGTCGACTCCGGAGATGGAGATTGAGGTTGAAGGTTCATTGAGAGTAGTTGCCGATGCGGTAGAGGACCAAGCGCCCCATTCGTTCTGGTAGTTGCTTCCGTCTCCGTTGGCACGGACCCGGAAGTCGTATCTGGTTCCGCTCTCGAGGCCGGTGACGGTTCGAGCCGAGGATGTCGTAGATCCGCTGACGTCGAGCCATGTCGATGACGATCTCTTCTTGTAGTCCATCTCGTATCCGTCGGTTCCGCTGACGCTGCTCCAGGTGAGAAGGATGCGGTCAGAGCCGGTGGCTCGGGCGGAGAAGTTCGACGGAGCCGGCGGCAACCCGAGTTCGCTGTGGGTAGTTGCCGATGCGGTGGATGACCAGGCACCCCATTCGTTCTGGTAGTTACTTCCGTCTCCGTTGGCGCGGACCCGGAAGTCGTATCTGGTTCCGCTCTCGAGTCCGGAGACGGTTCGAGCCGATGAGGTTGTGGATCCGCTGACGTCTAGCCATGTCGATGACGATCTCTTCTTGTAGTCCATCTCGTATCCGTCGGTTCCGCTGACGCTGCTCCAGGTAAGGAGGATGCGGTCAGAGCCAGTGGCTCGGGCGGATGAAGTTCGATGGTGCCGGCGGCAACCCGAGGGAAGTTTCTTCGATCTCGATGACGGATGAGAAACTCGACCAGTTCCCGCAACTTGTGCGGTTAGAGTATCGGCATCTCTGGGCACGAGATTTGTACCAGTACCCAGAAGAGGGATTCGAGAAGATGGCAGGCGATATGGAGTCGTATACGGAGGCTGATCTTCTGTAGCTGCCGTTCCTTGAGGATGCTCGGTGCAGTTCGAATCTGTAGTAGTGCGAGGAGCTGCCTTGCCATGAGCTACGGGTATAGGCGACGTAGATGTCATCGCCGCTGATGCGGATGGCAAGATTGTATGGCGGCGGAGCCGGACACCCTGCCAAGCTGGGATCGTTGTCACATTCGTGCTCGGAACGTGTCTGCCTCTGAATACGGCTGGAGACACGGCGATTGCCGCTGGGACTCTGGGACGACACCAGTGTTTTCGTCGATGATCTCATCGGAGGCTGAAAGATGCCTCAAAGCGTCGTTTAGCTCGAGAACCGGTGCTTCGACAGCGTTTTCAAGGGCATCTCGAACAGGTCGGTGCACGGAGCAAAGTTCGCTCCGTGTTTCGAGAAGCTGAGCGCAGGCTCTTGCGGAAACCACATCCACACACAACCAAGAAGCCTTGAGACAGTTTCTACATAGAGAAGCACATGTCAGGCATGTCTCTGCCATCAAATGTTGCCCTAATGGGAAAGCATGCGCCGGTTTAGGGCAGGGGGTAAGATAGCGGCATAGACTTTTGGAGTTAGATGAGGGGCTGGCGCAGAGTTTCAGTTAAGAAAAGAGGTCGTTAATGGCTTTTGAGCAGATTGAGAAGCCGACTGTTTCGAATCCTTCAATGCAGCCGAATCTGATGGACTATGACAAGGCTCGAAGTGAGTTCGATTGGTGGCGGGATGCCTTCGATAAGCTGGACTGGCTTCCAGGCGGAGGTCTGAACAACGCATACGAGGCGGTGGATCGGCACGTGGCGCATGGGCATGGGGATAAGCTGGCGATGATCTGGGTGGGCAAGAACGGCGAGGAGGAGCGTTACACGTATGCTGAATTCAAGCGAGAATCGGATCGCTTCGGCGCCGTGATGCAGGGCTTGGGGATGGAGCTGGGCGATCGCGTTTTCATCTTCATGGACAGACTTCCCGAGCTCTATATCGCCGCCATGGGGATCTTGAAGGCGGGTGGAGTGATTGCGCCTCTGTTCTCGGCTTTCGGTCCCGATCCGGTAAGGGACCGGATGCTTGACGCCGGCGCGAAGTACCTCGTCACGAGCCCTGAACTGAGAGACAAGATCGGAGAGATGCTGCCAGAGATCACGACGCTGAAGAACGTTGTGATAGTGAACAAGGACGGTCGCTCCGACTTGCCGACAGTGGAGGGCGATCTCGACTACTACGATTTGATGGCTGCGACAGATGCCGACGGCTTCTCGATGGTCGAGACATCGCAGTATGACTTCGCGATCATGCACTACACGTCAGGGTCCACAGGCAAGCCGAAAGGCGTGTTGCACAGGCATCAGGCGGTCGTCCAGCAATGGATCACTGGTCACTGGGCTTTGGACCTGAAGTTCGATGACATCTACTTCTGCACGGCAGATCCGGGCTGGGTGACTGGAACTTCGTATGGGATGATGGCTCCTTGGACCAATGGCGTCACTCAGCTGATCTACGAGGGTGGTTTCAGCGCGTCGGGCTGGTACAAGGCGATACAAGACTACAAGGTGACGGTCTGGTACACGGCTCCTACAGCGGTCAGGTTGTTGATGAGAGCCGGCGGTCGGGTTGTCGAGCGGTACGACATGTCAAGCTTGCGATTCATCGGTTCGGTGGGAGAGCCGTTGAATCCGGAGGCAGTGGTCTGGGGGAATGAACACTTCACGATGCCGATTCACGACAACTGGTGGCAGACCGAGACGGGTGCCATCATGTGTGCGAATTACGCCTCGATGGCGGTGCGTCCGGGTTCGATGGGCAGGCCCATCCCGGGAGTTACGATGGGCATATTGGATGAACACTACGATGAGGTTGAGCCGGGGATGCCGGGCATCTTGGCGGTGCGTCCGGGCTGGCCGTCGATGATGTACACGTACTGGAAGCAGGATGAGATGTACAACTCCCGCTTCAAGAAGGGTTGGTACATCACCGGGGATCAAGCGGCTCTGGATGAGGATGGATACTTCTGGTTCCAAGGCAGAGCCGACGACGTGATCAACACTGCGGGGCATCTGGTGGGACCGTTCGAGGTCGAGTCGGCTCTGATCGAGCATCCGGCAGTTGCCGAGGCTGGTGTTATAGGGAAACCTGATCCGATAGCGATGGAGATTGTGAAGGCTTTTGTGACTCTGACTCCCGACTATGAGCAGAGCAACGAGCTGAGGCGTGAACTGTTGCGCTTCGCACGCGACCGACTATCTGCAGGAGTGGCGCCGCGTGAGATCGACTTCATCGACATCATGCCGAAGACGCGTTCGGGCAAGATCATGCGCAGACTGCTGAAGGCACGGGAGCTTGGATTGCCCGAAGGCGACACTTCAACGTTGGAAGACGACTAAGCGCGATCGCGATATCGACATATCAATCTGAGGAACTGAGGAGCTTCAAGATGGTTCAAGCAGCTGTTTTTCATAAAGTCGACGAGC
Organism: Dehalococcoidia bacterium; assembly: GCA_965214735.1. GTDB lineage: Bacteria > Chloroflexota > Dehalococcoidia > Lucifugimonadales > Lucifugimonadaceae > Bin127. The sequence continues at coordinate 1,055,037 of OZ243977.1, forward strand.
CGTTGACGATTGAGGAGGTGGATATAGCGTGGCCAGCTCCAGAAGAGGTGCTGATCCGCACGATGGCTAGCGGCGTATGTCACTCTGATCTTCACTTCGTCGAGGGACTTTACCCGATGGAGACTCCGGCGATCTTGGGTCATGAGGCGGCAGGAATCGTGGAGGCGATAGGGGAGCATGTACAAGACGTGCAGCCCGGCGATCATGTGATCACCTGTCTGTCCGTTTACTGCGGCAGATGCGATCACTGCTTGACCGGGCACTTAACGCGGTGCCAGAACAAGCCGACGCGCGGAAAGGATGAGCATCCCCGGCTGTCTTGGCGGGGCAAGCCGCTCGAGCAGATGGCCAATTTGGCATCCTATTCGGAAAAGATGCTGGTTCACGAGAACAGCGTTGTGAAGATCCGCGACGATATGCCGTTCGACTGTGCCGCTCTGATCGGATGCGGAGTCACGACGGGCGTCGGTGCGGCGTTGAACACGGCTCAGGTCCACCCCGGTTCCACTGCCGTGGTCTTTGGCGCGGGAGGTGTTGGATTGGGCGCGATCCAAGGCGCGAGGATCGCCGGGGCGCTTCGGATAATCGCGGTGGATATCTCGGAGACCAAGCTGAAGACGGCGATGGATTTAGGTGCGACGGATATTGTGGATGCTTCGTCTAAGGATCCGGTTGAAGCGATCAAGTCGATTACCGACGGCGGCGCTGACTACGCTTTTGAAGCGATCGGGTTGAAGGAGACCGCTGAGGCCTGCTGGGATTCTTTGAGGCCTGGCGGGACCGCCACGATCATCGGGATGATTCCTTATGGCATGAAGATCGAGATACCGGCCTGGCAAATGGGCGAACGAAAGCTGCAAGGCTGTAGCATGGGTTCTAATCGCTTCAAAATCGACATGCCGAGATACGTCGAGTTCTACATGCAGGGACGACTGCTCCTCGATGAGATGATCACTCGTCGCGGCGTGTTGGGAGACATCAACGATGCGTTCAGAGCGATGAAGGCCGGCGAAGTAGCTCGCTCGGTGCTGATGTTCAATTGAAGCTTTGTTAGCCTAGTTATCAGGTCACGTCACGGTGCTAGATGCCGCGATTGATCATGGAAACGGGCCGGCGCAGAGTCACGCTGGCTGATGTTTAACGAGGTGTCAAATTGTCAAAAATTCTGTTAGCCGCGTTCATCATCGTTGCCGTAGCAGCGGCAGTAGGTTATACAGGTTCTGAGAGCGTGGATGCCCAAACCACCGGTTTGCAGCTTACCGTTCGCAACACGACTCTGAGACAGCCGATTACCGCTCCAGTGGTAGTTATTCACAGTAGGACCGCGGTGCTGGTGCCGTCGAGTTCTGAGCGTGTGCACGGGATGGAAGAGATGGCTGAAGGGGGAGAGCAGATGCCGTTGATGGAGACACTCGAGAATCGGAATGGCGTTAAGAGCGTTACGAGATACGGCGGATTGATAGGCCCGGGTACCTCCGCCACGATCCAGAATATCCCGGCCGAACCCGGCGACCTTATAACTGTTATAGGGATGTTAGCCTGCACCAACGACGCTATCGTGATTGGAACTCTGATCTACTCCGAAAACGGATCCTTGCCTGCGTTAGGTTCTGCTAGCGCTCTCGACGCTGGCACCGAGGAGAACACAGAGACTAAAGAGACGGTCCCGTGTCTAGGCGGCGAGGGGATTTCTGGGCCGGATGTGGCAGACGGTGAAGGAAAGATCGAACCCCATCCAGGTATCGGGGGTGATGCTGACCTTACAGAGGACTACGGTTGGAAAGAGCCTGCTATGTTGGTCACGCTGGGGCAGCGCGGTAGTCGTCCAAGGCGTCAAATCGAGCTGGGAGTCACGATCGAGAACCTGACAGCGGGTCAACCCGTCACTCCGCCGCTCGTAGTGGTACACGACCCCGAATCCGATCCATTTATGTTCAAGCGCCCGGCTGAGTTGGAGGGAATCGATGATCTATCCGAGGGCGGTGTTCGAGATACGCTCGCTTCTACCTTGGTCAGGGAGGCTGGCGTGCTGGGCGTTCAAGAAATAGTTACCGGTGCTCCGATCTTGCCAGGCAGCTCTTTCACAGCCGATATCTCGGCGATACCGGGTTCGGCGATAACGGCACTGGCGATGTTTGCATGTACCAACGATGCATACATACAGGCCACAGCACCCTTCTCGACAAGAGTGGACGTAGTTACTGAATCGTCGGCGATAGCTTCGGTATACGACTCAGGTGCTGAGAACAACGACGAAACAACAGAGACGGTGCCTTGCCTCGGTGGTGACCCGGCCGCTCTGTCGGATGGTCCCGGCGAGAACCAGCGTGCGATGCACGAAGGTATATCAGGAGTCGGCGACTTAGATCCTGCTGTTCACGGTTGGGCTGACGACGCGACTGTGAGGATCACTTTGCACGCGCCCGGCAACCCGAGTGATGTCATCGTTTTGCCGACTCCGCTACCGACTGAACCAGTTGACGATCTACCCGATACAGGAGGAGCGGCTCCTTCCGGCTCGTTGGTACTGGTGGTAGGTATTTTGGGTGTGCTGGCTATTGCTGCCGGTTTGGGGCTTCTGTCTATGCTCCGCTACAACAGACGACGGTAATCCGTCTGAAGATAGCAGCCTCACCCTTGACGCTAGAGATCAAGCTCTCAAGCGTCAGCGTCTGTCTGATGATCCGTTGTCGATAAGCCAGCGGATAGCAGCCTCGAAGTCCTGCGGACACGATTCTGCGGGACGTTCGGCGCAGTACTCTAGTTCGACTAGGCGGCACTTGCTTCCTATCGCCTCCCGCGTTGCCACGGCTTGGGTATGATCGCATATCTTGCTCTGTCGGCCTCGAATCAATACGATGGGACACGTGAAGCCTTTGGTTGTCGAAGGCGAGTTTTCCGACAAGCAGTAGTCGACGAGTGCCAAGGCGGTCACGCTTCCCTGCGCGATGCTCGCGACGCGGATACCGGCATCGCCAGGCTGTAGCCCCTGCGTGACGAGAATGGCCGGCTCTCCAATCATCCAGATGGACTGGAGAAGCAAGTAGGGAGATAGATCCCAAAGTCCGTAAACCAATCGGTCCTGCGACATAGATTCGGCGAATATCGACCAGTGTTCCGCGTCTTCAAGATCGGAGTAGAGCACCAAGGGCAAGTTGAATCGACCTTGTTGTGCATCAGACTCGGACGGCGACCAGAGATTTACCGAAACTTCGGCATCGGTGGGGAGATTCAGAACTGTTTCTCGATAGGGCATTTGGGATCAGATTATGGTTTGATGATTCAACGCTAGTCCAGCGTACCTCATTGCACGATATTGATGGCATTCGTCGCTGCACCTGCTGCTAGGTCCATATCTCATCCCGAGCAGTTGGGGAACTCAGCTCACGCTCCTCTCACCCTGAGCCTGTCGGGATGGTGAGCTCGACGAATTACAGATAGAATACAGTTGCCGTGATTGGGCTGGCAAGTTGCGAGCGCACGGTTAGTTTGATTGTGTTCCAACGGAGGTTTTCGAAATGGTCACTGCTGAATGGGGAGCCATATACAAGGAGTTGGGTGCCCAGCCGGTAATCAACGCGACAGGTAGCGTGACGCTGCTCGGAGGATCGACTCCCGTCGCCGAGGTTAAGGAGGCGATGGATAGAAGCGACAGCGCGTTCATCCCATTGATAGAGCTGGAGAAGGCTGCCGGCGATGCGATCGCGAAGCTGGCCGGTGTCCCGGCGGCTTACATCACTTCCGGCGCAGGATCGGCGTTGACGCTGGCTACTGCGGCGTACATGGCAGGTGCTGATGATGATTTGATACAGCAACTGCCGGATACGACTGGGATGAAAGACGAGATCGTTATCCAGCGTCGAGAAAGATACTGGTACGATCGCTGTCTGCAGCTGGCGGGAGCGAAGCTGGTGGACGCTGGAGACGAGGAAGGCACCACCGAAGATGACATCCGAGCGGCGATAACCGACCAGACTTGCGCCATTCACGTGCCGGTTGTGGAGCAGGCGCCGAAGGATCCCAACGTCGTTTCGCTGGAGAAGGTGATAGAGATCGGCAAGGAGGCGGGAGTCTACGTTTCAGTCGACGCCGCCGGCCAGATATTCCCGTTGGAGAACTTCGGCAAGTATGTCCGTATGGGGGCAGACTTCCAGTGCATCGCTGCCAAGTACATGGGTGCTCCGCACTCGACAGGTCTGGCGCTGGGTAGCGAAGAGATCATCGAGGCGATCAGCAGACACTCTTTTGTCGGATACGAGTCGAGACGAATCCGTGGTGTCGGCAGACCCCACAAGGTTGACCGTCAAGAGATCATGGGTGCCGTCGCAGCGGTTCAGCGATGGTTCAGCTTAGATCACGAGGCGCGGTTGGCGGCGGCTGAGCAGGAGAGCTTGGCTATCATAAAGCCTCTCCGCGGGTTGCCGGGCGTACATGCAGAGTTGATTACCAACATCGTCGCTCACCAGCCATTCGGTGTGACGATCAGCGTCGACGAAGATATAGTCGGCTTCAACAACGATGAGTTGGTGGTCCGGTTGAAGGAATTGGACCCGCCGGTCTGGACACGCACCATGGATAACGCCCCTCTGACTATACACGTGTTCGGATTGAATCCGGGCGAGCCGCAACTGGTTGGCGAGTCGATCGCGAAGGTCGTGAAGGGCTGATCGATTGGGGCGAGAGCCGAACGGTCAACTGACAACAGAACTAACAAGCGCGCTGCCGTGGTACGTCGTGATGGCGTTTCCGGCAGCGCGTTGCATTTTGAGTTGACAGGCAAATTGCGAGGAGAAAGATTGAAATGAATTCGATAGAGACTGTCGGGTTGTTGAGCCCCGGCGATATGGGCTCAAATGTGGGTAGGGCGCTGCAAGAGGACGGGCTGGAAGTGATAACCAGTTTGGACGGACGTAGCGAGAGGACTAAAGAGCTTGCAAGGATCGCGGGCATCGGTGATGTCGGTTCGCTAGAGGAGCTGGTAGAGCGTTCGGATATTTTGCTATCGATCCTCGTTCCGGAGGCCGCGGTCGGAGTGGCACGGGATGTAGCGGATATCATCTCGGCATCTGGCAAACCGCTGCCATTCGCCGATTGCAACCCGGTTGCGCCTGCCACGGCTTACGAGATGGCGGAGATCATCGAATCGTCGGGCGGGAAGTACATCGATGCCGGGATCATCGGCAGCCCTCCCGGACGTGGTGAGCCGCCTCGTTTCTACGCATCTGGTCCGCACGAGGATATCTTGGCACAGCTGGACGGCCGCGGCATTTCAGTTCCGACGATGGGAGGCGATGTGGGACGCGCCTCTGCGATCAAGATGTGCTACGCCTCGTTGAGCAAGGGCACGGCTTCGCTTCATGCATCGGCTCTAATAGCGGCGGAGAATCTGGAGATAATCGACGATTTTCTGAGTGAGTTGGAGTTCAGCCAGCAGGGTGTTCTCAATGGGATGCAGGGCGTGAATGGCTTGGGCGCGAAGGCTTTTCGCTGGATCGAAGAGATGGAGCAGATATCAGCCACTTTCGGCGCCGCCGGAGCTACTCCACTGATGCATAAGGGAGCTGCCGACACTTTCCGATTAGTGGCGGATTCGCCGATTGGCCACGAGCGGCCAGAGACCATAGATCGCGATAGGGCGTTGCGTGATACGGTCGCGCTGTTGGCGGAGAGCGCCGATCAGACTGCCGCCAGCTGACCGGTGAGCCGGTTGGCGATGCGCTCGAACTCCGACGCTACTTCTGGGTTGGTCAGAACCGGCGGCCGGTAGGCATCCAAGTAGTCGGGCCTGAGCGTGATTGCGCCGAGAAACGGAAGTCCCATCTCGTAGGCGAGATCCTCAGCGGCGCCGTGGCCGAATATTCCCCCAGACATGTTCTCGACGATGCCGAGGACATCGAGGTTCATCTTTCGGATCATGTTTATCGACCGCTTCGCGTCGAGCGCGGCCAGCTCCTGCGGAGTGCTGACGATGACGAAGCCGTCGACATTGAGGGTCTGCATGACGGTCAGCGGAGCGTCGGATGTCCCGGGCGGCAGATCGACGACCATGTAGTCAGGGTTTCCCCAGTCGGTCATCTGTAGGAACTGGTTAATGGCGTTGTGAATCATCGGGCCGCGCCAGATGATCGCCTCCTCTTCGTTTTCCTGGAAGAACGCCATCGACATCACCTTGACACCGAACCTCGATGATGGGACCATCTTCGAGTTGCGCTCTACAGGCCCTTCTGATATCCGAAGAACGCGCGTGACGTTGGGGCAATCGATATCGCAGTCGAAGAGGGCGGTGTTGTGTCCCTGCTGTGCGAGCGTCGCCGCTAGGTTTACAGCGACGGTGGTCTTGCCCACGCCTCCCTTGCCGCTGTAGATACCGATCTTGCGTCCTATCGACTTGAGGGAATCGGAGATTCGCTTTCGCTCTTGGAATTGTCGTCTAGCCTGCGAGAGGCGCGCCTCTTCGGCGGGAGTGAGCTTCCTCGGAGAGGTCATGAGAGATTGAAGTCCTGCGTGGCTCGAGTTGTTCAGTCGATGCCGAGAAGTCGCTTGCCATCTTCGGAGATCATGTCGGGATTCCACGGGGGATCGAAGACGAGGTCGACTTCTACATCCTCAACATGCTCGATTTCGGCGATTCGCCACTCGGCCTGCTGTGCGATGTAGGGACCCATCCCGCATCCCTGCGCGGTGAGTGTCATCTCGACGAATACCTCATTGTCCTCGACATCGACGCTGTAGATGAGACCGAGATCCACGACGTTCACGGGTATCTCCGGGTCGTAGACATCCTTAAGTGCCTCGTAGACATCTTCTTTCTGGACGGCGTTAGCGGTGTTTGCCATTGTTGGAGCCTCGCATTGAGGGATTGGATGTGAATTCCTGCGCGTATGAGTCAGTTTATCAGACAGGCGGGGTCAGGCGACGAAATCGGAGCCTCTTGGACGTCTCTTGCCGCCATGCACCGACGGTTCGGCGCACCACTTGGCGGCTAGATGTCGGACGCCAACATAGATGTCTTCGTCGAAGCCCAGAAGATCACATATAACACGACGATCGAGCAGGGCGCGGTTAGGGTCGGCATCGGCAAGATAGGCGGGTTTCAGCTCCTTGTCGCGTAACTCTTCAAAGATGCCCTCAGCGATGGCGAGTTGATCGTCGGAGAGAGTTCGGAAGTCGAGAACGGGCAGAGACTCGGCAGAGCGGATTGTCATGTTTGCTTTGCTAGATTGTTGACGGCTAGAGTGCCACCAGTATGACAATAATCCTAAAGTTGAATTGCCCCATAGCGTGCACACAAAATCGAACTTGCTATCTTGAAAATTAACGTTAGGCCAGACTCGGCCTCCCAAAGACTCTCTATCAGTAAAAGCGACCGCTAATGCCTGAGATCCGAAAGTAAAATCGCGATTCAAATGGACGCGTCCCGCAGTTAACCAGACCTCATGCGCCTTTATTTCCATTGTGTTTCGTACCAGTAATTGAGAGTCTGGCTCACATACTATTCGAGTCTCTCTACGTGCGTTATGGTTCCACAAAGCTGGGTAAGTTGCAGTTGGACTGGGCGCGACTTTCGTAAACGGTCCGTTGTGGGCTGCACTTATGAACATTTGGGAATCGAGACCACGTTGTCCAACATTCCGCAAACGCGTAATTGCCAAAGAATCTGCTTCTGCTCTAGCCGGCAACCATAATTGTCCACTGGATAAGGCAAAACAAACTTGTGCAACCGTAGCGTCGAGGATTCGTGTAGCAGCCCACCTCTTATCTTGACCGTCAACATTTGCGAGTAGAGATTCGCCCTCGCTTTTGGTTCCTATGATGACATCGTTACCACCATATGGGCCATCAGCAATGTGGCGATTGTTGTCTGATCGAATAATCTGACTAGATATCGCGGAGGAATGAGCAAATCCTTGAGGACGACGACGAAGCGATACGAACTTGGTTTCAGGATGTGATTCACCCTCGTTTTCTCTAACATTGGCCACTCCATTTCTTTTACGCGCGATTACCAAACACTCTGCAATCCCTGTGTCAGCTGAAAACGACATGTCCCTACCATTAGCGGCGATACTCAATACAGTTAAATCCGAGTATTCAGAGGCAATCAATTGTCTGAACTTTGTCCAAGAAGGGCCATTGGTCGCAGTGAAGGGCAATACTAACGCCATCACACCACCCGGCTTTAGTTTTCTATCACCTAATGAGGCAAAAGCAGAACCCAAGCCGGCGTGACCATGATATGCGCTTACTTTCGCGAAACTCCGTAAACGTGCAGCCATTTCGTCTTGATCTACATCGCTCGAATCATAAGCAGCAAAGGCGGCGTTTAGCACTCCCGAATCTGCATCATAGTGCTTGGTGTTACTCGTGAACGGCGGATTCATAATTACTAGGTCGAAGCCTTCGTCTGGGATCTCTGCGATCACTTGAGCAGCTGTTTCCTCACCGACGCTTCCAGTACGCAGAGCCGGGTCGCTAGTGTTGAACAGCGACGGTGCCGCGGAGGTTTGGAGCAGCTCTAGAGAACCGATCTTCACATCGCCGTCGGCTTGCCGCCCGTATGCCAAGGTGTAGAGACGCGAATCCGAGAACCTAACGCCAGGCTCAACACCCGAGAGCGTGGATCCAGTGATGTGGATGGCAGAGGGCATGACATCACAGCCGTATAGCACCTCTTCCATCATCGACTTGTGGAGATCGGCGGGATCGCCGCCGGCACGCTCGTAACGAGCAAGGATCTGCTCATACACAGCTGAGAGCAAGGCACCGGTTCCACAGGCGAAGTCGGCTATACGAAGCTTGCTTATCGTCTCACGATCCGACCAGTCAATGTCCTTCATCTTGGAGACTGCCAGCTGAGCCAACAATGATGCTGAAGCAGGAAGAGTGTAGAAAGTCGCCAGGTACTTACGATCGGCGATGAGGCGTTGAAAGATGCGTCCGGTAAGGTCGTGGGCGTTGTCAATGCCGGTTGCGTTTACCGCTTGAGCCGTGTCTCTCAGCCGAGTCAACACTCTGGCAGCATCGCTCGCTGGCAAATGTTCGACGATGTCTTTGGCAATTGCAAATATCGCCCAGTAGTTGATATCCAGAATGTCTGACCAAGCGGTCAGCACTTCGCTTTGAGGATCAGGCACCGTATCGCCAAACACTAGTCGAAGCGGCTTCACGTTCTGGTGCATACCGGCGATGCGTTCATGAAAAACTAGGGCGTTGGCGACTATGGCGCATGCCATGCGGCGGGTCTGAGGCACGTTTGCCATGCCTAACAGCTGAGCAATCGAACTGGCGATGCCCGGTCTGCGCTCGTCGATTTCGTCGAGAATGCTCGCCGCTCCATCAATTCCCTCTTGGAGCGCATTGGCGGCAACGTCCACGGCTCGTTGAGGGACCGACATTAAACGGACGAGATCCGCTAAGTCTTCGACGGAGCCTTCTAGCCAACCGGACTCTGGGAATCGAGTCACGCCTTGGGAGTGTTCGGTAAACGCGCAGTACGAAAGGCGCGCATCTCTCAGAGCGGCTTGGAGGTCGTCTGCATCTCCAAGGTCGCTCGGGTACCTGACTGCTATAGCCGCCTCGATCGTTCGATCGCTAGATGAGACCTTGAGCCCGAGACGGGATTTCGCCTCGGTTTCGACGGTAGAAGCGGGAATATACTCCGCCTCGACTACAACCGGTGCCGCGCCGGTGGCTGTGATGAGAATATCCGGACGCAGGCCGGGCTGATTGGCAATTGCTCGGGTGTTTTCGGATCGAACCCTACTCCGAGACAGCATTCCATCCAACAGGCTGCCTAGGGCGTTGTTGACACTTGGCTCGGTTTGGTGCGGCACAGTGGAACGTAGGACGAGTGAGTATGCGGCTAGTCGCACAAATTCAGTTTAAGCTGGAGGCGCTTCGATCCAAATTATCAGACGGAACGAGCGACGCCTTGAGTATTGTCGCTAAGTTGGGAGATTCCGCTGTGTGAGGCATCAGCGGCAACCCCCTTTTCCTTGCGACAGGCGCAGGGTCTACCCCTTGGGAGAGACCATTGCAAAACTCGGGATTGGCGTTGATTTGTTTGCGTCTCACTGTTGGTGGCGGTTTGGATCCATTGCGATTCTTCACGGAGCTGGTGCTGAGCCGTTCGACATGCTCACGAGAGCCCCTGCCGAAGTGTTCAGAATGACATGGGGTTTTGCAATGGTCTCCCTTGGGAAGGGGAGAGGGATTCAGTGAGGCGTACGCGGCTGTGGTTGAGTGCCGTAGGATTCAGGGGTGGGTTTTAGTTAGATGCTGGTTCATGCGATAGTTCGTTTTCTGGTGCCGATGCTGGTGGGTGTGTTGGTGCGGTTCCTGATAAGGATCCTGTTGAGGGGACGGTAGGCAGTCGTCAGAAGCCATGATTACTCGGCGCCGCCGTCAAGTTCCCTGTAATCCGGTTCCCACTCTGAAGCATCAAGCTTCTTCACGCGCGTCCGAAATGCCTTGTCGAATCGTTCGAGCATGTCGGTGCTGAACGGTCCGACAGACTGCTCCTGCGCTTCAAGTTCGAGTTCGATGTCCAAGGTTTCGCCGAGAAGGGTGAGGTCTTCCTCTTTGGATAGCCAAGGAGTGAATTCCTGAGCTTCGTGGTTCCAGCCTTCGCGGCTGACGCTCCAGCCGTCTGGATTGCGGTCTTCACCGCAATGACGAGGGTTTTGCAATGGTCTCGAGATCAACGGGTTCCAGCTATGCAAATTCGGGCGTTCTTATCCCTTGAAGGATCTGCAACTTCGGATGTCATTCGATTGAGATGTCTTACCTTGGCACGGAAATATCGTCGAGTTTCTGCCAAGTGACGCGCATGGAATCCATGGTAGGTACTTGGCTCGGAGCGATATGGCGTGCACTTCGCTACGCTCGGGAATGGGGGGTTGCGGCTCAACTGATCTGATTTTCTTACAACCATCACTCACTCTCCCAGGGATTGATGATGTCGATGTCCAATCCTTGGAAATCCTTGATGTTGCGGGTGGCGACGGTTAGATTGTGAGCCGTTGCTGTACCGGCGATTAAGGCATCCCCTAAGCGCAGGTCGCGACCCGAGCGATGCGATTGTTCCCTCAACTTGACTGCCTCCTCAGCTACCTGCCGGTTCACTGGCAAGATTCGGTCTTCATACTCTGCGACGAACCGAGACAGAGTCGCAGCGATACGGTTGCGGCGAGGTCCTCGCGGGAGCAGATTTACTCCAAATTCCAGTTCGTACAGGACTATCGTGGATAGCCAGAGGTCATCCTGCTCGGTCAAAAACGCGACCACCAGCTCATCTGGCGGTCGCTTCGTCAATTCTGATACTACGTTGGTATCGACGAGAAATCTGCTCATCGCCGCTCATCACCGACGAACGGAATTTCGCGCCCCGATTCACTCCGGCTCGGAGGTTCGAGATCAATGCCGCGAGGCATGTTCTCAACCAACCACTTGCCCAGGGGTTTGCGAGGATCAGTTTTTGCGTACCACTCTTCAGCGGGCACTACGATGAAAGACTTACGTTTGCCGATATATTGAGGACCTTCGACCTCGGCAAGCCGCAGTATCTCTGATAATCGCGCCTTCGCCTCCGACACGGTCCATACGCGATGATGCTCGGTTCTGATCATTGTCCCTGATCCATTCATGATACTAAACTAGTCTAGTATAGACTAATAAAGTAGTTGCCAAGGTGCTTAGCATCTTGAGATTGTTGAACTAGGCTCACTCACCCGCCTCGTGGTGCTGGTTCATCTCCGTGTAGTGCTCTTCGTTCTGCGATGATCTCGCCCAGCGCATCGCGTGCGATTTCGATCAAAGCGTCGTCCGGCGCATCGTCCAGCGGCGCACTCTCGGCTAATTCGATCCACGACCACACCTCTTCCTGCGCCAAACGCAGCTCCTTGGCGGTCATGACAGCGTAATCGAGGTTGACGGATTCGGGTATAGGAGGTATCTGCATCGGATTGAGAATCAGGCGGGATTCGACCAGGTTCGGGATGAGCCGATGAGTTGGTCGGAGGCGGTCGGCCCCCAGCTGCGCGGTTCGTACTGATATAGCTGTGATGCCAGCTGCGTTTCCCAGGCTTTGACGAATGGATCGACGATGGACCACGAGAGCTCGATCTCGTCGGCCCGGGTGAATAGAGAGGCATCGCCGTAAATGGCGTCTAAGAGTAGCCGTTCGTACGCGTCTCTCATTCCCGGAGGGAAACGATATTCTAGTTCCTGCGCTTCGGCTTCGAGGGTTGCGCCCGGCTTCTTGTTGTCGATGGTGAGACGGATCGATTCGTTGGGCTGAATCACGATCCGAAGCATGTTGGGAACAAGGTTCGATTCGTGATCCGAGCCGAAGATTCGATGTGGCGGCTGCCTGAATTGGATGGCGATCTCGGTGTACTTGGCTCTGAGATTCTTACCTGACCGCATGTAAAACGGTACGCCTTGCCATCGCCAGTTGTCCACCCAGATACGCACCGCGCCGTAGGTGGCGGTTGCCGAACCTCTTGAGACGCCTTTGTGGTCTCTGTATCCGAGATACTGTCCGCGCACAGAGTTTTCAGCGGCGTTTTCGGGATCGGCAAGTCGGACCGCGCTAAGGACCTTCGCCTTCTCGTCACGCAGAGAGTTGGGCGAGTTGGTCGCTGGCGGCTCCATTGCGACGAGTGTCAGAAGCTGGAGTATGTGGCTCTGGAACATGTCGCGGAGCACTCCGGACCTCTCGTAGTAAGTGGCGCGTGAGCCGATGTCGATGTCTTCGAGCACCGATATCTGGAGATGGTCGATGTAGTTGCGGTTCCAGAGAGGCTCGAAGATAGCGTTTGCGAATCTGAAGACCAGCAGGTTCTGAACAGTGTCTTTTCCTAGGTAGTGATCGATTCTGAACAGCTGGTGCTCTGAAGCGTGGTTGTGGATGGCGCGGTTGAGGGCTTTGGCGGATGCGAGGTCGGTTCCGAAAGGTTTTTCCACGACTAGGCGGCGGATGCCCTTCGACTCTTCAAGCATGCCTGTGTCGCCGAGCACCTTGATCGTCGGTTCGTAGAGGTCCGGCGAGAGTGCGAGATAGTAGAGCCGATTGTCCCGTGCAGAATCTGTGCAGTTTCGGTTTACGAAGCGATCCAAAGACTTCATCGATTGGATATCGTTCGAAGATCCTTGAAAGTAGGAGATCTTCTCGGCGTAGCTGTGCCAATCGCTCACGTCTCTCGGCGATCCGTCGGGCATCGCTTCCAAGAGTGTCGTTCGGTACTGGTCATCGGTGAATTCAGACCTTGCGACAGCTACGAATCGACAGAGTTCAGGAAGCGCGCCGATCGAGTGCAGATGGAAGAGTGCAGGCGAGAGCTTACGCCGCGTGAGGTCGCCGGATGCCCCGAAGATGATGACTGTGAAGTGCTGTTCGTGGTCTTCAATCATCTGCGGGTTTGACGCTGTGTCCTCCAAAGGCGTTCCGCATCGCAGCCAAAACGCGGCCTCCGAATGGGTTTTCTTGTCGGGATCTGAATCGCATCTGCAATGCGAGCGCAATCACCGGTGCTGGAACCGCCAGTTCGACCGATGAGTCTACCGACCAGCGTCCCTCGCCGGAATCTTCGACGTACGAGGAGAGGGATTCGAGCGCAGGGTCTTCTGCCAGCGCGCGCGCGGTGAGGTCTAGAAGCCACGAGCGGATAACGCTTCCATAGCGCCAGTTTTCAGTGATTCGCGCCAAGTCTAGCCCAAACTCCTCTTTGGCTTCCAGCAGCTCTAGACCTTCCGCAAAGGCTTGCATCATGCCGTACTCGATGCCGTTGTGGATCATCTTCACGTAGTGCCCCGCGCCGCTCGGCCCGACATATAGAGCTCCATCAGATTCATAGGGTGCCAAGGAGTCGAAGATGGACTTGCTACGCAGGAATGTGTCGTACTTGCCGCCGACTGTGAGGCAGTATCCGTTTTCGAGTCCCCATATCCCGCCGCTTGTGCCACAGTCGAGCATGTCGATTCCGAGAGAGGCGAGGGTCTCGGCGCGGCGCATGGATTCCTTGTAGTTCGAGTTTCCACCGTCGATGATGGTGTCGCCTTCTGACAAGATGCTGGAGAGATCGTTGATGGTTTCCTCTGTGATGTCGCCAGCCGGAACCATCACCCAGATCGTCCGAGGCACCTCGGAAGCTGCAACGAGTTCTTTGAGCGATGAAGCGCCTCGTCCGACGTGTTTAACGACTTGGTCAACCGCTTCTGGATCGGGATCGAATCCCACGACATCGTGTCCATCGCGGAGGAGTCTCTGCGCCATATTGCCGCCCATCCGTCCCAGTCCCGCGATTCCGATCTGCATCTTTATCTCCTTAAGCTTTCACCTGTGTGCCTAAGATTATCCGCGCCGCCTGTTCGATCTGCGATGCGATGGCGTTCGATGCTTCTTCGTCGCTCAGCTGTTGCTGTGCGAACATGGACAGTGGTCGGTTGAACGTGCCGGCGCCCATGGCGATACGGACATTGCCAGGCATTCGAGAGGCATCGATCAGAGCCTGTTCAAGCGAGGGTTCGATTTGGCTTGGTTCGGAGTTCTCGCCAGCGTCGAGTGCGACCGAATCGATATCGATATTGGGGCAGAAGCAGATGGCGATGTCGTTTCTGTCATCTATGTGGGCTCTTCCCGTCAGGATTGCGGTAACAGCTCGATTTTCAGGAAGATTGAGGATCCATCCGGCGGGATCCAGCCCGACATCTTGGAAAGTAGCCATCACTTGGAGAAGATTCTCGGCGCGGAGCCTTAGATCGAGCTTGTGATCGGTGCTGTTGCGCAGGTCCCAGACGACTGGAACTTTCGAAGACGATAAGGTCTCATGGATGAACACGTCCTGACGGAGCGTTTCGCCTATATCTCTCGTCTCGTTAAGTCGTTGTGCCGTCGCAGCAACTTGGAATGCGGCAGCCCATGGCCGATATCGGGCGATAGTCTCTCGAATCTCCTCTGCTTCATACGCTGTCTGCTGTCCTGCGTGAACTTCTATGTTGACCAGTGTAGGGAGCTCGACGCCGATGGATTTGAACAATACACCTTCGCCGTATTCGATGTCGGTCCAGAGGCAGAGCTCATGCTTGGCGACACCATTCTGAATCGCCTTGTGAACAGCGGAGTAGACGATGCCGATCAGACCGATGATCGATGCGCGTTCGGATGCGGTAGGACGGTCAGAGGAGCTGATGAGATGCTTCAGGGAGGTTGCATCGATTAGCAGACTGGGTATCAAGGCAAGTGGTTTAGGCCGATCAAGGCTACTCGGGGCGACCTTGATCGAGTGTGAGTGTTCAGGTGTAAGCACAGCGAGATGTTTGCGGTGTTGGAAGCCCTGTGGACCATCTATATTTACCACCCGATTTGTGCAGAATCCGCGTTTCGGCATCCATACCTATTCGACCACGGCATGTTATTGCATTGTAGGGAAGCGATGGAACATAAATTGATGGATTTCGCGCTGTGGGGAACGTTGAGCACCTAATCCACCTTCTTGCCCAACGACCTCGCGACGATGCGTTTAATCAAATCTCGCACATTCGCTGCTCTAGGACTTCCCTTCAAAATCTCGTGCTCTTTCAGAGATGCCCGCGCTTTGGTTTTATTGCTTTTGAACTTGCTCCAAATGGCATCGCTTACAGAATTTCCCCAGTTTTTTCGCGCTTCTCCGTAGTCGTACTGCACATATCGAGCGGCGGGCATAAATTGCGTTCCTTTCATGGTCAGTAATAAGCAAACTATCTATCCATACTGTACTGTGACGTTGATTTAGTGAAAGACGTTTGCGCGGCTTATCAGGTCCACCACATAAGGAGGTCCATGTCCAAGTCTCGATGAGTGTGGACATGAAATCTACCCCTACAGGTGCTACATCAAGAGTGTCTTCCTTCGAGCTGGTGCGATGTTTGGACATGGCATCGCCTCCTACAGAGGGATGGATAACTCCGTCATTCCCGCGAATGCAGGAATCCAGAGAAATACAATGTATCCGAATCTGAACTCAGTACAACGTTGATCTCCGCATCGTTGACGGTTGATCATAATCTGCCGGCGATGTCGAGGACAGTGTTCACGGAATCACTGTCGAGACTTATCAGCTGGGCTCTACTGCCGGATTTGCGGAGTGCCAAGACATCGGCTATGGCTTGGGCGGTGGATAGCTGACCGAGAGTGTAATCGGTTCCGGGCACTTGGATATCGGCTTCGCGGTCATCTTGAATGAACACGAGCAGTTTGCAGGACGCGGGCCCGCCCTTGTGCAGCTGACCGGTCGAGTGGAGATATCTGGGACCGTAGCCAAAGGTTGTCGCGATGCCGGTTCGGCTGCTGACTGCTCTTCGCAGTTCAGAGAACGCCTGCGTGCACTCTAGCGATTCGGGAAGGAACGCTGAGAAAGCTATGTACTCGCCTTCTTGCACCTCGTCCAAGGTCGATTCAACTGCTTCATTGGGCGAAGCAGGCTCTAAAGCATCAGTTTCCCCGGTTCGAAGGATCTCGCGAGCCAGCTCTTTCGCGCTTTCGACATCCGGCTGGTCGAACGGGTATACCCCAATGCCGTAGGCGGCGACCGCGGTGGCGAATTGCCATCTGAAGAATTCACCTGCCACCGACGGTTTGTCTGGGATTGAGATGTGAAAGGTGGGATGATCCCGCAATGCCTGGTTGACGGGTGGCTCCTCGTCTCCAAGCGAGACGAGGATGAATTGTCGGTCGGAGCCGTAGTCCCGGGGTGAGAGCATGGGTTCGCCCGCGATCGGGATCAGACCTCTGCCGCTCTTGCCCGTCGATTCTGCGAGCAGCTGCTCGAGCCAGAGTCCGAGTCTTTCGATGCCGGCAGATGCGACTATCGTCACCTTGTCTCTACCCGCCTGCGCGTTCTCTGCCATGAACTTTCCAAGTTGAAGTCCGGGATTGTCGCGGCTGGGAAGTTTGCACGACTCTGCCATCTTGACCGCACTCTCTGCCATGCTTCTTACTGGCATATCGCAGACAGAGGCGGGGAACATTCCGAATGCCGAGAGGGCAGAGTACCTACCCCCGACGTTGGCGGGTGCTGATACGTGAGCTGCAAACTCACCGGATGCGGCGCGCTGCGCTGCCGGCGTTCCTTCATCAGATATGGCGATGAAGCGGGAAGTTACATCTTCTACTCCAGCTCCCTCCAATGCGGATCGGAACACTTTTTCGAGCGAGAGTGGTTCGACTGTGGTTCCAGACTTGCTAGAGAGTGCGAAAACGGTGCTGAAGGGATCGATTTCGCCTAGAGATGCTCCGATTGTTCGAGGATTTACAGTGTCGAGGACGTTTAGACGCGGAGTGTCTGTGGAAACGAGATCGCCTTGGAAGATTGACCGTAGAACCTCGACGGTGAGGCTGCTACCGCCCATTCCGAGAATGTTGAAGCTCGAGAGCGATCCTAGCAGTTCACGTTGGGCATCGGAAGCGATGCCGATGCCTTCATCGAGTGCTTCCGGCAGGTCGAGCCATCCGAGCCAATCGTCACTGCCTCCGGGCGAGGCAGGCACCCAGAGCGATTCGTCGCGCTCCCAGATGCGTCGAACTACTTCGAAGCCTTCGAAATGGGCGTACGGATTCCGCGATTCGTAGCTGGACATTTGTCAACCGGCCAGGCGCGTCAGGCAGCTTCGGCAAGGGAGGCGACCTTCGACTCGATGCGAGTCATCAGGCTGTCCCACGAATCGATGAATTTCTGCACGCCCTCGACGAGAAGCTGATCGGTGACTTCTCTGTACGAAACGCCTTCTTCGGCTAGTTGAGCCATCTGCGAATCTGCTTCGTCTATGCCGACGGCGATGGAATCGGAAACTGTTCCGGACTCGAGCACGTCGTCTATAGTGGCCAAAGGCAACGTGTTGACGGTTTCATTGCCGATGAGCTTGTCGAAGTAGAGAGTCGCTGGATACTCTGGGTTTTTGACGCTGGTGGATGCCCAAAGGGGGCGCTGAGGTTGGGCACCTATCGTGTTGAGAGAGAAGAATCGGCTTCTGTCGTTGAGGTCTCGGGCGAAGAGCGACTGGTACTTGCGGTAGGCGAGCTTAGCGTTGGCGATACCTATTTTCCCTTCGAGCGAACTTCCCGGCGGCAGCTTTTCATCGACTAGCGTGTCGACTCTGCTGACGAAGAATGAAGCGACCGATGAGACGGATGCGGGAGCACCGTTGCCGTTGCTCGCAAACCGTTCCAAGCCGTCGAGGTATGCATTGGCAGCGGCTTCGTATGCCTCAAGGGAGAAGAGGAGAGTCACATTGACGTTGATGCCGCTGGAGATGAGTTCTGTGATCGCTGGCATGCCCTCAGGTGTGCCTGGCACTTTGACCATCACATTCGGCCGGTCGATCGCGTTCCAGAGTCGATTCGCCTCGTCGACGGTGGCATCGGTGTCATGCGCCAAATGCGGGTTGACCTCGATCGAGACAAAGCCGTCACGTCGTCCCAAGCTATCGTAGACAGGGCGTAGAATGTCTGCGGCATCGCGAACGTCGTCGACTTCGAGCTTCTCGAAAACTACGTTCGCAGGGCTGCCGTCCTTTGCGTACTCGGCTAGGCGGTCGTCGTAGACATCGCTCTCGGCGATAGCTCCGTCGAAGATAGTGGGGTTAGTAGTGATGCCTCGTACTCCGGATCGGACCAAAGATTCGATTTCGCCCTCGTCGATCATCGTTCTGCTGATCTGGTCGAGCCATATGGCCTGACCGATATCGGCTGCGCGTATAAGGTTGTTTATGTCTGATGATTCGCCCATTTGGTTTCTCGCTGGCTAGTACTTGAGTCGGCGTATTCGTGGATTGGTTCAGTCGATTTTGAAGTTGATCTCCTCGATTGCAACGAGTTTGTTCAGCCGGCGCTGAAACCGCTCATCGGGCCCCATTTCGGCTGCCAGAAAAGCTTTCACGAGGTCAGTCGCGATCGCTTCTCCGATCACTCTCGCGCCGATGCAGAGAACATTCATGTCGTCGTGCTCGACGCCTTGAGCAGCAGAGTAGCTGTCGTGACACACGCTGGCACGAACACCTTTGTACTTGTTCGCGGTTACGGAGGCGCCGATTCCGCTCCCACAGACGATGATGCCTCTATCGGCATGTTCTGACCGCACAGATTCGGCGACTGGAGCTGCGAGGTCCGGATAGTCATCGTCGGGATCGTAGTTGTGAGCACCTAGGTATATCGGTTCGTGGCCAGCGGCTTCGACCGCTGCGATGACGGCTGTGCGCAGGGGGAATCCTGCGTGATCTGCTCCTATCGCTATGCGCATCGTAGCTGCGTAATCTTTAAGTAGTGAGAAGTTGTAAGGCGGGACCAGTTCACAGTTCCGTGTCCGGAGCCAATCAACATTGAGTTACACAAAGGCCTTATTCTCGCGGTAATGGTACAACCGCGATGTGTGACACTGATTAAAGAATCACGTTCCGCCTCTGCTATCGTGAACTGAAACGCTACTCGTCATGACCCTGATCGATCAGAAACCCCAGCAGCTCGAGATCGGGATAGAAATGCCGCGCCATACAGAGCCGAACATCAACAATGCCTTGGCTGAAGTGCTGGGCGAGATGTTGCCTAAGACCCGAGTTTCACCTGAAAGCACACAGACCTTCAGTAAGCATCCGGGTCGCCATGCCGACATCTTGATCACAGCCGATAACCAGCCTCCGGTCGTCGTTGAATCTGAATACGAGCCGGCTATCAGCGTAGAGAGCGATGCTAGAGAGCGTCTCGGTTTAGAGGTGCGGGATCAGACGAATCGGGTAGAGGCTGCTGTCGCTGTCCGATATCCGAGTGATCTAGGGGATGCTAGGCAACTCCGCAGAAGTTTGAAGAAAGCACAACTGTCCTACTGCGTCTTCATTCTCGGCATTGACGGTGATCCGGAGACTGATGTCGATAGGTTTCCCGAATCGGGTTGGTTAAGTGGGTCTGTCGCCGATCTATCAGATCTGATTCGGCTTGTTGCGGTATCGCAGAGCAGAGTAGAGAAGGCTACAGATGCGTTACAACGCGGAATCGATCTTGGAGAGTCTGTTCTTCGGGTTCTTGGCGAAACGAAACCCGGAGTAACGCAATCTATCGCTGACCTGCTTGGCATGGTGAATTCGATTCAGAGCCGGCGCATGGCGTGTGCGATTCTTGCCAACGCGATGGTGTTTCATGAGTATCTGTCGGGATTAGAGGGCGTTCCCAATTTGGCGCGGATCTACTCCAAAGAAACTATCAACCCTAAACGTGTAATGCTGCAGGCGTGGGCCAACATACTGAAGGTCAACTACTGGCCGATCTTTGCCATCGCTAAAGATATCCTTGAGGAGCTCCCTGCCCGGGATGCCAGCAACATGGTCAATGCATTGGCACCCGCGGCTGAAGCAGTGACGGTGGTCAGTTCAACCAACTCTCACGACCTCACAGGTAAGATCTTTCAGCGGCTCATCGCAGACCGCAAGTATCTCGCCACCTTTTACACCCGCCCGCCATCAGCCGCTCTATTGGCACGATTGGCGGTTGCAAAGATGGGCGAGATCGACTGGGCGAATCGCGATGCTATCGGTGAACTTCGGATAGCCGATTTCGCGTGCGGTACTGGTGCCTTGCTGTCGGCGGTGTACGAGCAGATAGCAGTGCGTCATGAGCGAGAGGGCGGGGATCTCTCCACACTGCATCCGGTGATGATGCAGGAAGTCATGTACGGGTGCGATGTGATGCCTTCTGCGATTCACATCACCGGTTCCACATTGTCTGGCCTGCAACCGATGGTGCCTTTCGGCAAGTCGCGGCTATACACACTCGCATACGGACGGCAAGAAGATGGTTGCGTCAAGATCGGTTCACTGGAGCTTCTCCAATCATCAAGTGCGTTGTCGCTCTTCAACACCAGCGACCCTGCTTGGCAGGTCAACGGAGACGGTGAAGAATCTGCGAATCAGATAGTCGCCGATGTACCGGATGAGGGCTTTGATCTGGTGATCATGAACCCGCCGTTTACCAGCAACACTAAGCACCGAGATGCAGAGCACGGCGTGCTGAACGCAGCATTCGCCGCATTTAATGCTTCAGAAGAAGACCAAGTGGAGATGGCGAAACTGTTGAGAAGTTTGGCTAAGAGCACTAGTTATCACGGACATGCAGGGCTTGCTTCCGCTTTCGTTGCGCTTGCGGATAAGAAAGTCAAGCCCGGAGGAGTTGTGGCGTTTGTGCTCCCGTTCACTGCAACTAACGGTTCCTCTTGGACAAAGTTCCGAGAGCTGATATCGACTAGATACACGGACATTACAGTGGTGAGCATCGCAGAAGTCCGTGACGAAGTAGCGTTTTCATCCGATACAAGCATCGCTGAATGTCTGGTCATTGCTCGCAAACTCGATACCAAAGAGAGGCCCGCGCTAAGTGCTGAATTCATTTCGCTGCATCGAAGGCCCGCCGACCTTGCCCGCTCCTGGGATGTCTCCAAAAACATCACTTCCAATCTAGCGACACGGACTCTAAGAGACGGTCCCTATGGCGGGATGCCCATTTACGAAGGGACAACTCTGACTGGAGAGGTCCTGGAGGTCCCTATCGACAGGCAAGGAGCTGGTTGGGGGAGTGCACGCATCAGGGATGCATCTCTTGCTCAGGTGGCGTACGCTTTGTCGAACTCCAAATTGTGGTTGCCTGCTGAGCCAAGAGGAGTTGAATTGCGTTTGACTGAAGCAAATCAAATAGCACAACGAGGCTTCGATCATCAAATGTTAGTTAATGATGCTCATGGCGGGCCTTTCGCAAAAATGCCAGCCATTTCCACAGCAACATTCCCAGCATTGTGGAACCACTCAGCACGCTCAGAAAGATTCATGCTTTGCAACCCCGACTCATCTCTTCGAGTTAAACCCGGTATGGAAAAAAGGGCTCACACACTGTGGCAGACCGCGGGTAGATCACACATCACGCTCGACTTTCGGTTCAACTCTCAATCATTGTCTGCCGCTTTAACCGAGCATGCCTGTATCGGGGGTACAGCTTGGCCAAACGTGAACTTCGTAGATCCATCCTTTGACTATCCATTCGCTTTATGGTGCAATTCCACTCTAGGCTTGCTGTTGTTTTGGTGGCATGCAAGCAGACAGCAAGATGGTCGCGGAAGAACAACGATAGTGGGTATTGAATCCCTCCCCATCCTAGACTTCCGCACACTGAGTGAAGAACAGTTAGATATCGCCGAACGGATCTTCGATGAGTTCCGAGACAAGGAGCTGATGCCTGCCTATCTCGCGGATGCGGATCCCAACCGCGCCTTGCTGGATCGGCGTGTGCTATGCGATCTGCTGGGGTTTGACGAAGATATCTACCAAGGAGTTCGTCGCCTTACAGCCAAATGGTGCGCTGAACCCTCAGTTCATGGCGGTAAACAACGTCCGGAGGAGGCTAAGTTGCTGATTTAGGCACTATATAGCAGCAACAATGCGAATAAACTAAATAGAAGATGTTTCCTGACATTTAAAGTATACTTGGGATGTTAATGCTTAACAAAACTAGATATATCAGTGATATCCCTGACTCTTGTGAAGTTAGTCACTTGATCATCTACCGTACTGATAGCCCGGAAGAAGGTGAAATAATCCATAAGGCTAATGAAGCCTTTCTAGAAAACGATCTGGTAATAAGTGATGAATTAATGATTGCAGTTCCAAAATCTGATGATATGCTCATGCCGTTAAGCGGATGGCGCAGAGGAAAAGTACCCGGTGCTCAGCCCGATCCTCCATCTAGTTGGTCTATTATCATCAGGATAAACGAAGAAGAGTACAAGAATGCTAAGCGAAATTATGTCTGGTACAGAATGAGTATAAAAGATCGGAACAGGAGAAAAGCGAATTATTATAAATTCATTACTATTGGAATCACTTCGATTGGTTTGATAATCACTTATGTCGGTTTAATACATGATACTATTTTCTAATCATGTGTTCATTTTCTATGGAAACATATTTTCCCAAGTTGTC
Source organism: Dehalococcoidia bacterium (assembly GCA_965214735.1). Classification (GTDB taxonomy): domain Bacteria; phylum Chloroflexota; class Dehalococcoidia; order Lucifugimonadales; family Lucifugimonadaceae; genus Bin127. The sequence continues at coordinate 1,078,026 of OZ243977.1, forward strand.
GAACTTCTTGTTTGAACTGCTAACAATATTAAGCCTCAGACTCTGCTAAAGTAGCCTCATAGCCGCCTGCACCACATTCTCCACAGTAAATCCGTACTGCTCCATCACCACGTCGCCCGGCGCCGATGCGCCATAGGTGTCGATGCCTACTTGCGCGCCATCTAATCCCGTGTAACGCTCCCAGCCTATAGTCGTGCCGGCTTCCACTGAGACTCGGGCTCTGACATTGTTCGGGAGGATCGACTCTCGATATTCATCAGACTGCGCGGCGAAGAGTTCCCAAGATGGCATTGAGACCGCTCGTGCAGCGATTCCTCGAGATTGGAGCTCTTGGGCGGCACCGAGGGCGAACTGCGTCTCAGAGCCGGTGCCGATGATGATGATTTCCGGATCAGAGTCGATGTCGCCGATGATGTAGGCTCCGCGTTGCAAGTTGCCTGAAGCACCCACGCTAGCTCCGAGAGCGGAGAGTTGAGGCAGGTTTTGGCGAGTCAGGATGAGCGCGGAAGGAGCGTTTCTGTTCTCGATCGCCACGCGCCAAGCTTCGATTGTCTCGTCAGCGTCGGCAGGTCGGATGACGGTGAGGTTTGGGATCATGCGAAGCCCCATGAGTTGCGATATCGGCTGGTGCGTAGGACCATCTTCACCGAGACCGACCGAGTCGTGTGTGAAGATCCATATCGCTGGCGCGTGCGAGAGCGCGCCGACTCTGATCGCGGGACGAAGGTAGTCGGAGAATATGAGGAAAGTTGCGGCGTAGGGGATTATGCCTCCGTGCAGAGCCATACCGTTAGAGATTGATCCCATAGCGTGTTCTCGGACTCCGAAGTGGAGGTTTCGCCCTGATGGGTTCTCAGGCGAGAAGGAGTTTCTGCCCGCAACCTCGGTGTTGTTCGACTCTGCGAGATCGGCGGAGCCGCCGATCAGTCGAGGCAGTCTGGGAGTTATGGCGTGGAGAGCGTTGCCAGAGACGGCTCGAGTCGCGATGGCAGAGTCAGCTTTACCTAGCAGTTCGTCTAGATCCGCACACCAGTCGCTGGGAAGATCGTTCGCTAGATCACGTAGCAGGGCGTCGGCGAGTTCTGGATGCTCATTTCGGTATGCTGCGAAGCTGTCATTCCACTCTTTATCGAGTCGCTCCCCTCTGCCGATGGCGAGTCGCATGTTTTCGGTGATGTCGGAGGGAATTTCGAAGGGACCGTAGCTCCAGCCGAGTTTCGCCCGGGTCAGTTCGGTTTCGTCGGCACCGATCGCTTTGCCGTGGACGGCACCAGTGCCTGCCAGGTTCGGGCTGCCGTAACCGATGACGGAGCGTATAGTTACGAGTTTCGGGCGCGGGTCATCGTCGTTGCATGAATCGAGGGCGCGGATGATGCCGTTCAGATCATTGCCGTCTGCGGTTCCGATGATGTGGAAGCCGTATGCCTCGTATCTCGCTTCGACATCTTCGCGGAAGGCTTTGTCGGTATCGCCTTCGATTGAGATTTCGTTGTCGTCGTAGATGACGATGAGTTTGCCCAGCTGCAGAGTTCCGGCGAGGGACGCCGCTTCGGCTCCTACACCTTCCATCATGTCGCCGTCGGAGCAGATAGCGTAGGTGCGATGATCGATGATGTTGTGGCTCGGACGGTTGTAGGAGTTGGCTAGGATCTTCTCCGCGATCGCGAATCCGACGGCGTTGCCGAGTCCTTGTCCGAGCGGTCCGGTCGTGGCTTCAACACCCGGAGTCAACCCGTACTCGGGGTGCCCCGGCGTCTTGCTCTGCCACTGTCGGAAGTCTTTGATCTCTTCTATCGAGAGGTCGTATCCGGTGAGATGGAGCATCGAGTATAGAAGCATCGATGCGTGCCCCGCGGAGAGGACGAAGCGGTCGCGGTTTATCCAGCTGGGATTGGAGGGCGAGTGTCGGAGGAAGCGAGTCCACAGGGCGTAGGCGGTGGGAGCGAGTCCCATCGGAGCTCCGGGATGCCCGCTGTTGGCACGCTCGACAGCGTCGATGGAGAGGAATCGGATGGCGTTTATCGAACGCCAATCGATATCGTCGCCGGTTCCGGACAGGGTTCCTATGGCAGTGTCAGACAAGGATTCTGCTGTGCGGGAGGGCTGTCGCTAGGAATGTGGGGCATCACGCCAACGGTGTTTGGCACAAGATGGGATTCTATCCCAGAAAGAGACGATTGCATAACTCCATCATTCCCACGATAAAGAGATTTTCGCCGCACCGTCATTCCGACAAGAGCCGGCCGTTTACAGCACGGAGCACCCACCCGGAGGGGCCCGTTTAATCAATCTCATCATAAGCGCGCTGGGTTTCGTGCTCCTATTCAAGATTCCAGCGATTCTGCTAAAGGGCAAACGCTGGCGCCACAGCGTCAGATCCCCGCTACACTCAGCCGCACCGAGTAGAGCGATGTGTCGCCGGCGATGTAGAGAGTCTTGCGATCATCGTCGCCGAAGGCGCAGTTGGCGGTGCGCTGCTCGGGGACTAGTATCTTGCCGAGTAGCACGCCCTCTGGAGAGTAGCAGTGGATGCCGTCGTGCGCGCTGGTCCAGACGTTCCCTTCAACGTCGCATCGGAATCCGTCGGCGATGCCGGGTCTCACAACAGCGAAGACTCGGAAATTGCGGAGGGAGACTCCGTCTGGGTCTATGTCGAAGGCAACCAAGTTGCGAGGCTCTCCGCTGTCCGCCACGTAGAGGATTGTCTCGTCGGGGGAGAAGGCGATTCCATTGGGCCGATCGAGCTGGTCCGTCGCGATTGTGATGTCGCCAGATTCGGGATCGAGACGATACACGAAGTTGCCGTCTAGCTCCGATTCTCTAGGCGTTCCTTCGCGGTCGGTGAGAATTCCATAGGGCGGATCTGTGAACCAGATCGATCCGTCGGACTTTACGCAGAGGTCGTTGGGCGAGTTGAGTCTTTTCCCGTTATAGCTATTGACGAGGACACTGAGCTCGCCATCGTGTTCGAGTCGCGAGATGGCGTGTCGCTGATGCTCGCAGGTTACGATTCTTCCTTCTGCATCGACACTGTTTCCGTTGCTGAAGTGACTGGGTTCTCGGAAGGTCGTCGTCTCGCCGGATTCAGGGTCGAACTTGAGCATCCTGTTGTTAGGGACGTCTGAGAAGACGACGAACCCGCCCGATATCTCAGTTGCTGGAACATAGGTCGGCCCCTCTGCCCATTCGGTGCCGGTGTAGTGTTTCACGAGTTCGATGTCGTCACCGCCGATCAGCGAGTGGAACGAGGGATGCACGATAACAGCGCCAGCGACCAATTCGTCGTCAGGTCTGAATCGGTTGCGAGTCTGCCACGTTCTGTTAGGCGCGAGAGTCATAGCGGTACACATCTTTGGAGTCTAAGGCTTGTATACCACAATGAGAGCGTTGCAACACAGCCATGGCTCCCGCCTTGTTGCACCTGCCCCGCGTGTATGGAGACGTACGCACAGCCCTTTTCCAAGAGCGGGGTCGTAGTTAGGACGCCTCTAGGACGACGATACGGCTTTGAGCAGTTCGGGCAGAGGCATGTCCGTAAGGGTTTCGAGCCGCATATCTGCATTGTGAAACTGAAGGTTCTTAGTCATTGGACCAGGGACCGCGATGCAATAGAGTCCTGCTCTTTTAGCGGCTTGCACACCGTGGGGCGAGTCTTCGAGCGCGAAAGCATCTTCTATATCGGTGTCTAGGTTGGCGACGGCAGCAAGGTACGAAGCTGGATCGGGCTTGACGCTCCCGACATCGTCACGGCAAACGATAGTGTCGAAGCAATTGGCGAGGCCGATCTGATCGAGTTTCGGCAGAACCCATGATCGAGTGGAACTTGAAGCGATCCCCACGCGAATGCCGAGGAGCTTTGCGGTACGAATGTAATCTAAGATGCCGGGCATTGGAGCCGCGCCTTCGAGCATCTTGAGAAAGATCGATCGATGATGCTTTCGTATCGCCGTGCGATCGACGGACTGTGCGGCGAGATTTGCGAGGTGTTGGCAAACGTCGAAATCTTCGTCTCCACCACCGACGTGCGGCAGCCAGACGGACAGGTGAAGATCGACTCCGTAGCTCCGAAAGATGGTTTGCCAAGCCTCGTACTCGGGCGTTTCGGTGTCGATTATCAGACCGTCGAAGTCGAACACGATCGCTTTGATCTGCTTCATGACCTTTGCAATAGGCTGCTCGATGGCGGGGATGGATGTATTCCGCGGTATTTGGAGTGCTATTCCTTCATGTCATGTGAGGATAATTACGCCCCTTGAGCATTCAGATCTATGCACCAGAGAGATGATGTGGCACCGATGAAGAGTCGTTGCCGGTCCGACATGCCGAACGAGCAGTTGGCAGCCACTTCGGGCGTTAGGATCTTGCCGATCAAATCGCCATAGGGATTGAATACCTGTACGCCGTCGCCGGCGGAGACGTATATGTTGCCTTCGCTGTCGCATCTGAATCCATCGGGCACGCCGGGTTCGATTTCGGCGAAGACCGTCGGGTTGACGAGGGATTCGCCGCTCGGGGTCACGTCGAAGCGCATCAGGCGGTGGTTTCGGAACTCGCCGTGAGTTCTGCCAGTGTCGCCGATGTAGAGCACCGATTCATCGGGTGAGAAGGCGATGCCGTTGGGCTTATCGAAATCCTCGGATACGACAGATATCTCGAGCGTGTCGCCGTCGACGCGGTATACCCGGTTTCGATCCTGTTCAGGCTTGTCGCCATGTCCGAACTCGGGGTGCAGAAAGCCGTAGTCGGGATCGGTGAACCAGATCGATCCGTCGGATTTGACCACGACATCGTTGGGCGAGGTCAATCGTCCGTCGGCGTAGCTTTCGGCAATGGGCACGAGAGAGCCGTCATGCTCGAGTCTGACAACGGACCTTCCCCGTGTGAGGCAGGAGATGACTCTATCTTCGGCATCGACGGTGTTTCCGTTGGCGCAGTCTGAAGGCTTCCTGAAGATGCCGATTCCGGATGCCTCGTCCCACTTTAGGATCCTGTTGTTCGGGAAGTCGCTGACGATGACGTAGTTTCGCGAGGGAAGCCAGCAGACTCCTTCGGCGAAGATCAGATCGGTGCTCAGCAACACTAATTCGGGCGACGGTCCGAGTATCGAATTGAACTCGTCGGAGTAGATCTCGAAATTTGAGGGCATTCGCGTCGGCTCCTATTGATCTGGAAGTGAATCTTTGCGGCGCTGAGCGCAGTTTATCCCATCCACTGCCCGCGCCCGCGGGACGGGGATGACGAAGTTGTGCATAGGTCTCGTTTTGAGGATGCTCCGTGTTAACCTTGCCCAGCAAGAGACGTGTTCGCAACGAAGGGGAACGAGAGTATTTGAGATGAAGATGTACATTGCAGGCGAGTGGGTGGATAGGGATGAGAAGATGGAAGTCGTGAATCCCTTTACGGGATCGGCGTTCGATACAGTGCCTAGAGGGTCGGTGGAGGACGTGGCCCTGGCCGGTCGCGCTGCGGACGAGGGGCATGCCCAGATGGCTAGGCTGACGGGAATGGATCGATACGAGATCCTGATGCGTGCGGTCGAATTGATCAAAGAACGTCGGGAGGATCTGGGTCAGACGATAACTGCGGAAGAGGGCAAGGTGATCTCGGAGGGCCGACTGGAAGTGGACCGTTGCGTTCAAACCATGACTTGGTCGGCTGAGGAGGCGAAGCGGCTTCGTGGAGAGACGATCCCGTTGGACGCTTCGCCAGGCAATGCCGGGAAGTTCGGCTTCACCGTCAGAGTGCCGGTCGGCGTGGTCGCTGCAATCGCGCCTTTCAACTTCCCGCTGAACTTGGTGGCGCACAAGGTCGGTCCCGCTTTGGCAGCAGGCAACTCAGTGATCATCAAGCCGGCATCGGATACTCCGCTCTCGGCGCTGAAGTTGACCGAGATACTTTTGGATGCCGGGGTTCCCGATATGGCGGTGCAGTGCATAACGGGATCGGGAGGTTCGATAGGCGATGCTTTGGTGCAGCTGCCCAGCGTGCGGAAGGTGACTTTCACGGGTTCGAAGGAGATTGGCGAGCGGATCATGCGGACCGCGGGACTGAAGAAGGTGACGATGGAACTCGGATCTAACTCACCGTTGATCGTTATGCCGGATGCTGACATGGACAAAGTTGCGGCTGCCACCGCTCAGAGCGGTTACGCGAACGCGGGCCAGGTCTGTATCTCGACCCAGCGCGTCATCGTCGAGGAGAGCGCATACGGCGACTATATAGATGCCTTGGTTCCGAAGGTGGAGGCGCTTTCATTCGGCGATCCTACGGACGAGTCGATCGGGATGGGGCCGTTGGTTAGAGAGACGGATGCGGCTCGAGTCGAGGACTGGGTTCGTGAAGCGGTGGATTCGGGAGCGCGCCTTGTTTCTGGCGGCGATCGGTCGGGAGCTGTGATGAGTCCGACGATCTTGGCTGATGTGGATCCCGCTTCCCGCATCTCTAGAGAAGAGCTTTTCGGTCCGGCGGTGGCTGTCACTCCAGCTCAGGATATCGATGAAGCGATCACGCTAGCTAACGACACCGATTTCGGACTGGCTGCGGCGATCTTCACTCAAGATGTCGACAACGCGATGCGATTCGCGCTGGAAGCCGAGGCCGGGAATCTAAATGTCAACAGCGGCACGCAGTTCCGAGCCGACATGATGCCGTACGGGGGATTGAAGGACAGCGGATTCGGCAAGGAAGGCCCGTCTTACGCTATCGAAGAGATGACCGAGCTGAAGATGGTGGTATTTCATTGATGTGTCATAGCGGTTGATCCGTCTTCCGAGTATCAGGCGACGAGCGATCTTACGCAATCGCGTCTTGGCAGGTGACGCGGTGAGAAAGGTCGATGGCGGTATCTAGCAGGCACTGGTCGATTCGGTCTGACTCGCTTTCGGGTAAGGAGGCACTTTCGCGGTTGGCATTGACAAACACGCTGTATTCTTCTAGCCCCCTCCTGATCCGGGTTGCGAATTCGACGGGCTGGGCTCTCTGCAGGGCGATGATTATCGCGTCGCTAATCCGCAGGACGCGTACGCCAGAGGCTTCATCGACAGCGCAGCTAACTACGGCGTTCCGACGAACTTGAATTTTGCCGAGTGCCTGCGCGGCTTGAGTAGCGAGCAGGACGCCGAGGGCTTGAGCATCCGAGGCTTCACGGCCGGCATGGGAGGGATCAGAGTTGCTGTCGTGCCAATCGAAGGGGCGCACGTTTGAGCAAATGCCTTGGATGAATAGTGCCGACTCAACCCCAGACTGCTCCATCGCCCAGCAGGCGAAGCCCGGGTAGTCGGCGGTCCAGCGGTTAGTTTCTCCTCGAATGTTCGCCGGACAGGCGAAGCCGGTGACGAGACTGAGCACCTGTCCGGCGGCATCGGTTGCCGCGAGCACCGACAGGTGGTGCAGTTCGTTGTCGAGGTTGGATGAGGGTCTGCCATCTGAATAGCAGTTCAGATTGGGAAGCGATGCCGAGACTGCTCCCGCCGCGCATGGCTGCATGCTCTCTTGTGCGCTGAGAGTGGCGCCGGCGATGACTTCCGGCAGATAACTCATGTAGCTTCGATATTGATCGGGCATCTCTTTCCCGCGCCACAAGGGAGGCGATGTGCCATTGCCGGTGCAGGTCAGGAGTATGTTGTCGTAAGGGATCCGAGTCGAGCGAGCGATCGTTTCGTAGATTCGATGCTCGAATATCGGTGCAATCCCCCAGACATCTAGCGATACGAGTGCCGCGCACACTCCGTACGACTCGACGACCAAGCAGCGAACCAGCAGGTCGTCTTCTACACCCACCGATCTACGATCTGGGAACTCGGGTCCACTAATGTCGAAACCGACCGGAGGGGTGATGATGGCTCTGCCGACTCCTGATCGGAGAAGTGATGTCGTATCTTCTTTCATGAGTTCCGAGCGGTTGATGCGATAAGATTCCGTAATCGTTAGAGAGTACTTCAGAAGGTGGCGAGGGATATGTCGCCAAAGATTTCACTTATCGGAGCCGGCAGCGTCGTCTTTGCCAGACGGCTGCTGCAAGACGTGTCTTGCGTTCCCGAACTGCGCGATTCCGAGATCAGCTTGATGGATATTGATGGTGAGCCGCTGGAGGTCATCAGTCGATTCGCCGAGAAGCTGTTCGCAGAGGTCGGGTCGAAAGGCTCGATCGAGGCGACTACGGACCGCCGGAGATCGTTGGCTAATGCCGACTACGTGTTGACGACAATCAGGGTGGGCGATTCTTATGAACGCGATATCGAGATTCCCCTCAAGTACGGGGTCGATCAAGCGGTAGGCGACACAGTCGGTCCGGGCGGTGTGTTCAAGGCTCTACGCACTGTGCCTGTGCTCATCGATATCAGTCGGGACATCGAGGATGTCGCTCCCGATGCGACGTTGTTGAACTACACGAATCCGATGGCGATGGCGTGCTGGGGCATCACGGCGGAGACGCGTGTGCCGACGATCGGACTATGCCACAGCGTGCAACGCACAACTCACGATCTGGCAACATACATCGGTGCGCCGCGGGAGGAGGTTTCGGCTTGGGTTGCAGGGATAAATCACTTGGCGTGGTTCATGCGCTTCGAAAGAAACGGGGAAGATGCTTATCCCGCGCTGAGAGAAGCGCTGGAAGACCCTGAGATATTTTCGCTAGACCCAGTACGCTTCGAGGTGATGAAGCACTTCGGCTACTTCGTCACTGAATCGACGCGCCATATGTCGGAGTATGTCCCGTATTTCCGAACTGAAGATGCAGTGATCGAAGAGTTCAAGCTGAATGAGATCCGCCAAGACCTTGAGCGAAGAGTGAAACGCGTCGACGATCACTACGCACTGTTGGAGCGCGACGCCTATTCAGATGACCCGATCAATCCTGAGCGATCAGACGAGTACGCCTGTCGGATCATGGAGGCGATGGAGAGCGGAGTCAAGACAGTCATCAACGGCAACGTTCCGAACAATGGCCTGGTCGACAACCTGCCTTATGGCTCTTGCGTCGAGGTTCCGATCTTGATCGATGAACTCGGATTCCATCCGATTAGCGTGGGCGAACTGCCGCCGCAATGCGCATCGCTGTCGAGAGCTAACATCGCGGTGCAAGAGATGGGTGTCGAGGCGGTGTTGAATCGCTCACGAGAGTCGGCTTTTCATGCCGTGGCGCTGGATCCGTTGACTGGAGCTGTGCTATCTCTTGGGGAGATTCGATCGATGTTCGATGAGATTTGGTCCGCGCACGGCGACGAGCTGCGAGAGTATTCTTAGCTAGATGTCCCTCCGTCGCTACGATGTGATTATTCAAAGGTTTCTGGAGACGGGCGGCTTTTCGGGCGATGAAACGTCCAGCACGTTCCCATCGCATTACATGACTGGAGAGAGCTCATGAGGGCCGCACAGGTATTCGGAATCGGAGATATACGGTTCGTCGATGATGCCCCTATGCCAAAGCCGGGGCGCGAAGATGCGTTGGTCAAGACATCGATGGCTTCTATCTGCGGTTCGGACCTGCACATGGCAGGGATGGGATGGCAGATGCCTGGCTATCCGTCGCCGCCGGGTCATCCCGGACACGAGGGTGCCGGCATCGTGTTGGAGCCGCCCGACAACTACCCGGATCCTCTGTCGGGCGATGTCTTGGAAGAGGGCGATACCGTGCTCACAGTGCCCCACATCTGGTACGCCTTCTGCTTCGCCGAGTACATGGCGGTCGATGCGGACCACATGCTGAAGTTGCCGAGAGGAGTTCCGTTGGAGCATCTATTGATGACTCAGCAGCTGGGCACTGTACTCTTCGCGTCGCAGCGTCTTCCCGAATCGCTCGATGGGATGACGTGCGCCGTCATCGGGCAGGGGAGCGCGGGTCTCTTCTGGGACTTCGTGCTGAAGAAGCGCGGGGCGTCGCGCATCATCGCAATCGAACCGCTGTCGCATCGCCGCGCGCTGTCTCTCGGCTACGGTGCCAGCTGCACGATCGATACTATCGGCGACGCGGCGAACGATGCGGTTCTCGATCTGACCGATGGAGCAGGTCCCGACATCGTGATTGAGGCTGTGGGTTCCACAGCTACGCTGAGCCAGGCCTTTCACATGGTGAAGCCCGAGGGCATCTGCGTGCTCTTCGGACTGCCGGAGAGCAACGATCCGGTGCCCTTCGACTACACGGAGATGTTCAAGAAGCGAGTGAACGCGTACACGATCTTGGGCGCACAGGAAGAACCCGGATTAGAGACGTTCCGCAAGGCTCTGACTCTGATAGTGGAGGGGGAGATCGATATGGCCCCGATCGTCACCCACATCATGCCCATCGAAGAGGTGGCTGATGCGTTCGAGCTGGCGCATAGACGGGATGAGGGCGTAGTGAAGGTGGGACTGACGTTTTGAGAGGGTTAAAATCATCATGACGTTGACAACATAAAATCCTCTCTGATTTGCCTGTCGTTTACGAAGTTCTACTCCTTGCTTCGGAACGACAATGATCAGCGACAGCCTTAGTTCAAGAGTGTGTGCAACGACGCTGCCAAATCGGATGTGCCGTTATGGACGTCCGGCGTTGCGCATCTCTCTGATGGTTTCCTCACTCATGTCTATCTGCCCCAAGGTCTGGTGTCGCAGACGTATCCGCTCCAAAAGCTCTTGCGGATCGATAGGTTCGGTGCGGATTGATGCCTTCAGTCGAGCGAGGATCTCGCCGTTCAGGCTGCGGTGATTGCGTTTGGCGGCTGACTTCAGCTCGTGATGGAGACGGTTGGAGAGTCCCCGGAGCACCACATCAGGCATGTTCTTGTCCTTAGCTAGTCGGAGTACTGGTTGTAGCCTAATCCGCGCACATGTGGCTCGTTGTGCAGGAGCACGCGCAGGCGAGCCAGCTCCTGCACATCCCACTTCATAGCCTCAGCTACGGCTTCATCCCACAGGACTCGCACCTCGCACTCGCCGTCGCGGAACTGGGGCACTTCCATATCTTTGGTGCGTTCCCAGCAGTCAGAGAGGGTATTGCGGATGTGTGCATCCTTGAGGTCGGGGATTCTGATGTTTGACACTCCTGCTGGTCTATAAGTGGGGAATATTAGTGTACGACCAGCGTTTCTCATAATCTGCAAGCGTCCGGCAGTCGAGTTGATGAATACAGCTGCCGCTTTCGCTTCATCGGCAGAAAGTCCAGTCATCGGCATCCAACTGACGCCGACGTACTTTTGATCATCCGCAGTTGCTGTAAGACGCGCAGTGCCACTGTTTTGTCCGTCGGACACTAGAAGATGTGCGGTTTTCCGCAGGATTTTATCTTCTTCTAGGTAAGTGCCGCTATTGGGTCGGCGCAAATTATCTTCACCGTTCTTACGGATCCAATGCTCGTCAGGTAGGCTCTGAATGAATCTCTGCCCTTCTGCACTTTTAGACTTCAGTATTGGGAAGCTACCGGGAGTGCAGGGGGTCGACCTTTTGAACGGTCCATATAGTTCACGACCAGTCTGGTGAACAGAAACCCCGGGAGTGTCTCCTATCCTCTGTAGGTGGTGGTGATTCGAAAAAGCTTGGGCGGATCGCGCTAGTTCCGGTGATCGCCAGATCGCGGCTGTCCAGTCGCCGGCTTGCATCAGTTCGGCATCCCACTCGAATATCTCGCCCCAGCCGTTCTCCATTACGCCCAGTGGGCACTCGACAATGCAACGGCTTAATTCGTCGACTTCGGATTCGTTGAGCGGCATTCTGTCGAGCTGGATGAAGCGGGACGGAAATTTTTCGGGGGGGGGGGGGGGGGGGTGAAGTATAAGTAGTTTCGCGACGTGTTGCCACGATGATGCTTTCGTTGATGCCGCTGTGTTGGCTCATGTTGACCTGCCTCGGTTGGTGGCAGGTGAGCACGGTGTGAATGTGATAGCGTTGCGCCAGCACGCGTCGCTCGTTTATTCCCGATGGCGTCGTGAGAGCAATAGTAGGTTTGATCATCGTCAAGATGCCGTTCTCATGATCCAAGCAACGGTCAGCCAAAGCCACAAATAGGGGACCTATAGAGTTCTTGTCGGCGAATCGACTCATCTCCGGATCCGCGTTTACCAGCATTTTCTCCATCGCATCGGCGCGAGCGCGCAACGCTTTCTGGGTTTCCTTCGGGAACTTTTGCCCCATATTGGCGCGGTTGGTGAACGGCGGATTCATGATGACTATGCGCGAGTTCTTGACCGCTTCTACCGCGTCTTCCAGTTCGGCATCATCGGAAGATGATTCCCAAGTCGCCTGCGAGTCGATGACCTCGTCATCGATCTCCAGTTCGCCGTGACGGGGGATGATGGCTTTTTGCCCGATTAACTCGAGAGAGCCGGCGGATACTCGATTCGGGTCGTACTTATGCGGGCCGTAAGGCATGAGGTGGATTCCCATGCCGCGGTAACGGATATCTCGGTTGCCGGCGGTTAGCTGCGCGGCGGCAAGTTGCAGAGATACCGGATTGATGTCGAGCCCCTTGATGACATCCTCGACTGCGAGTTTCTGCAGATCTGCCACAGCTTCAGGGTCGGCTCCTTGTGCTGCGGCGCGCTTCTTCATCTCTGTCAGCATGGCGGTGAGGAGCGTGCCGCTGCCGCATGCCAAGTCGACGGTCTTGTGGTTTCGCCACACCTCGGGGTCTGTCCAGTCCAGTTCGCCGCAGGCGTCGAGCGTCAGGCGCGCCGCTATCTCCGCCGCGACCGGTCTCGTGAAGAAGGCGCCGTCGCTGGCTTGGTTTCCCATGACGCGGTTGAAGAGAGGCCCTGCGTGATCGGCACCCATGTCGGCGTAGGTCTCGGCGATGCGCTCGGCTTCCGACGCGAGATGATGGAGGGCGCGCTCCAACCCGCTGGTTTTGCCAGTCTCCTCGATCGCGGTGATGGCATCTACAGCCGGGTCGAATATCGGATGGAAGTCGTAACGCATGATGCGCTCCCATTCCCTCCACATCTTGCGGACGACTCCGACATCGTTTTTGATAGCTGAGAGGTCGCTGATGCCAGCGATCCATCTTCCGGCGCTGATGCGTTGGTGGAGCATGGCAGCGTTCATCATGAGCAGGGCGGCGATGGTGCATCCATCGGCCTGTTTCGACTTCACGCCTTGCTTGAGGTTGTTGAGTCCGAAGTGTCGGTTCAGCGCCTCCATCAAGCCGTCGCTTCGCAGCTGGTATGCGGCTTCGGAGATGCCGTTTTCGAGCAGGTTCAGATCTCTGGTGATGCGATTGTTGCTCAGTCCCGACTTCGATAGCAGGTTCATCTTGATGGCGTTTCGGTGTTCATCCAACCCGCTCAGCAAGATCATCTGCATGCCGACGTCTTTAGCGCTCCGCTCAGGGTCGTTCGGCTTCTCTCTGGTGGTTCTGGTCTTTGCACCTGAAGGCTTCAATCGAATGCCATCGCCGTCGTTGATCATTTTTCGGGCTTTGGCTTTGGTCTTCTGGATGTCCACAGCACCCGGAGTTCCATCGCTGGCAGTCTTCTTCCTCGCCACTGTGCCTATACGCATCTCAATGGAATCGGCGCCGTCGCTCTTGCCGGTCACGATCTGGGTGGGTTCCGGCATCTGGTATTCCGTCGGCTGATCACCCAATACCGAGAAGTCTTGAGACGCCGGGCTCTCATGGTCGGTATTGCCGAGAAGGGTAGTTTCGGGCTGGAGCGTATGATATTGCGTCGGCTTCGGTTCGTCACGCAACACTGAGAACTCACGGGATATAAGGCTCTCTCCTCCCAGCACTCGCTCCATGGCTTCTTGTGCGGATCCCTTTGGGCCTTGATGTTCTCGGTACTGGATGCGTTTCGAGGATTTGTTGGCTACGGCGACGACGGTGCGGACTTTTTCGGGTTCTTTCGGCAGACAGAGATAGAGCAGGTCGGAGAGGTTATCTTCGATGCGCTGGTCGTGCGCGCGCAGAGCCATTAGGATCTGTCCCAGCTCCGTCCATCCTTCGTCCATATCGCTGGTGCTTAGCCATTGCTCTGGATCTGCCTCGGGCGGGATGAGGATGGGGCAGATGATGTAACCGCGTTCTTTGTCCGGCGCGGTTCGCATGGCGCGCCCGACGGCTTGGATGACATCGATGGGACTTTTCCTGGCTTCTAGAAATGCCACGGCGTTCAACGAAGGTGCATCGGCGCCTTCTCCGAAGATGCCGACATTCATGATGCTGTAGGGCGCCTCATCGCCGGCGTCTGCCAGCTTCTGCTTGGCGTTGTCGCGTGCGGTGACGTTGCTGGATGCGTCGAGATGTTCCAGCGTGTATCTCTTGACTCTGCGTCCGTCGTCGGCGTTATCTCGCAGCCACTGCTGCACCCAATCCCGCACTGGCTTGGTTTGAAGCTTGTTTGCCATCTCTTTGGATTTGGCGACGCTGTTCAGGAACGCGATGCAGGATTTGATGATGACATTTTCATTTCCCGCCTCTTGAGTGGCGCCTCCCATCGCGAGCGCGAATGCCAATCCGCGCAGGTACTGCAAACTTGTGATGGCTTTGCGTCCACGCAGCTCAGTCTCCGATGCCAACAGGTTGGCTTGTCGGTAGGCTTCGGGATCATTCACGCCAAGGGCGATGATGCGATAGTCGGAAAGCCAGCCGTTCCGCACCGCCTCTGGATAGCTCTTGCGGTACAGCTCCACACCGAATACGGTTTCATCGTCCATAGTGCGGACTATCCATTCGGTGGAGGCGTTGCTTCTGACGCCGAAGACCTTCGGCGTGGCGGTCTGATAGACGCGGTAGGTGACAGGGAATTGGTCGTTGTCGTGGCAGAGAGTGAAGTCGCGGATCAGCTGCTCCTCGTCGCGCGCCTTCTGGCTCTTGGACTTCTTGCGGCGCAAGCCGGCGGTGCGATGAGCTTCATCGGCGATGAGGACTTTGGCTCTGACGCCTGACGATTTGAGGGCGTCGGCCACTCTGCGTCCGCTCTGATAAGTGCCGAATATGACACTGATGCCGTCGCTCGCCTCGCCCTCTCGAATCCATTCGGCGATCTCGTCCGAGTCGGTGGTCACCATTCCCTTGACCTCCGATGCGCTGACGTTGCTGTTGTCCGCGGTCGGATTCTTGAGGGTGTCTATGACATCTTCCTTCTTCGGGTTGTAACCTGCGGTCTGGTCAGAGCAGACGGCAAGTGCCCTGATGGATACGGCAGCGTGTTGCAGGTACTCGCGCCTGATCTGGGCTACGAGGGCTATGGAAGGGCATAGCACGACTGCCAAATCGCCGGATTGAGATAGTTTTTCGACGATCCGCAGGGATATACGGGTCTTGCCGGTACCGCATGGAAGAACGATCTTGCCGCGTGATTGGCCGATCGGCAAGCCGCCGCTCTCCGATCTCACGTGCTCTTCCAGTATGCGGACGCTTTGCGTCACGGCTTCATTCTGCATGCAGTCTTTGGTCTGCGATACGCTCTCGCGGTCGGCATTGGGTTGGCAGTGGGGGCATACATCGGCAACTTGTGCAGCATCGCTCTCGTCCTGCAAATCTTTGCGGATGTTGATGACCTTGATGGGAGTGTCAGACATCGACAGGGCCTGTCGCGCGTTGTGGCTTAGCCCAACGGCTCCGTTGGTCACGACCCATCTTTCGGCCCAGAAGCTGTTGGAAGAGGCGTTGGCGAACTTGTCGATCTCGCTCTTGTGGATCGAGGACCCGTTTCCGCTTTCATCCAGCTGTCTAGATTTGCACTGTATCGCTATGTGTCTGCCGTCGCTGCGGCGCACTGCGACTGCGTCTATTCCCACATCTTGATTCGTGGTCTGTGGGAAGTGCCTTTCCCGATCGGTCCACCTGCTCCAGTGATCACACTCTTGGATATCCCAATCTCTGATGTGAGTCGCCATATCGACGGTGAGGCGTTCGAGCCACTTGCCATCGGTGCTATGGGAGCTCATCGTCTCGACCATGCTGATCGCGCCGTCGATGATGGTTGAACCGTTTCCGCTGCTCATAAAGGTTCCATCTGTCTGCCTCAGATATGAAATACAGATACAACTTTATTGGCTTTTAGATGCATTTAGACAAGCCCGCAGAAGATTCCAACGTCATCTCCTAGGGGTGGGTTCCAAACCCACCCCTACATGACTTTGGTGTTCCTATCGCGTATCGGGGTGCTGAAGAGGCTTTGCGCGGAATGACAGCTAAGCAAAGGTCTCCGCGTCAAGGAGATGGAAGCCAGAGCGATGGACGCGGATGGACGGCCGGCTACAGGATTGTTGCTCGTTGACTAGTCGTAGTGGTAGCGTTGCTCGCGCCACGGATCGCCGTACATGTGGTAGCCGTAAGCCTCCCAGAAGCCCGGCATATCGCGGTCCATGAACCTGAGTCCTCGCACCCACTTCGCCGACTTCCAGAAGTAGAGATGAGGCACTATCATCCTCACGGGTCCGCCGTGAGCCGGCTCCAGAGGCTCGCTGTCGAATGTGTGGGCGAGCATCGCCTTTCCGTCGACTATGTCTTCGGTCGGGAGATTGGTAGTGTAACCGCCGTCGCTCCAAGCCATTGCGTACTCGGCTGGAGGCTCTTCCAGCCCGGCTGCTTCCAGAAAGTCGTCGATCGTCACTCCGCGCCAATCCGTGTCGAGTTTGGACCACTTGGTAACGCAGTGGATATCGGTGTGCAGGTCGGTTTGGGGCAAGTTCATGAACTCGTCCCAGTTCCACTTTGCCAAGATGTCTTCGCCGTACTGGATCGTGAAGTTCCAAGTAGCGGTATCGACGCGAGGTGTGGGACCGGCTGATAGCACTGGGAAGCCCCGTTCGAGATACTGACCTGGAGGCAGAGGTTTCGTTCCTGCTTCTTGCTGTTGCCGTCTGCCACCGAAAAAGCCTCGACTGATGATGCTCACTGTTAGCTCGTTTCTACTTCTTAACCCGCCGTCCGAATTCTCAGGGACGCACGATATCTTATACGCTGAACGCTGTGAGACGGTTCTTTCGAACGTCTCTTTACTCATGTGCTGAACACTGTGCAAAGGCGGTAAATCATGCGTTTGGAAGGCAAGACAGCAATCGTGACGGGCGGCGGTACCGGCATCGGCGAAGCTATCTGCAAGCGGTTCGCGGCAGAGGGCGCCGCGTTGGCTATTGCAGAGCTGGAAGAAGAGAACGGGAAATCGACGGCTGAAGATATCAACGGCAGCGGCGGGCGCGCCAAGTTCATTCATACCGACACGTCGGACTCGGAATCGGTGAAATCGATGGTTAGCGCCGCGGTGGGGGAGTACGGGAAGATCGATATCTTGGTCAATAACGCGGCGGCGTTCGTATTCGGGAAGGTGGAAGATGTTACTGCCGATGACTGGGCGAAGGTTTTCGGGGTGAATGTGATCGGATACGCCAACTGCGTGCGTGAAGTGCTGCCTTCGTTTAGGGAAGCAGGGCAGGGCATAGTGGTCAATATCGCTTCGGTGAGCGCCTTTATCGCGCAGCCTGAGTTCGTTCCCTATAACTCGTCTAAAGGCGCGGTCGCGCAGCTGACCCGATGTTTGGCGATGGACCTTGCGCCCGACAACATCCGAGTGAATGCGATCTGTCCGGGCGCGGTGAAGACGCGCGCCACCGATATGCATATAGATTCCCTAGGGCTGGACAGGGAGCAGTCGTACATAGACTTCGGACAAGACGCTCTGATGAAGCGGATGGGCGAGCCGAGCGAGATCGCGTCGGTCGCACTGTTCTTGGCATCTGAGGATGCCTCGTACATGACCGGCGCCCACGTGATAGTGGACGGCGGCATGTCGATCGGCTAGCAGCCGCGTCGATCAATGCGGAGATGATCAGTTGTTGGTGAACGCCCCATCTTCGCGGCTCAGCCTCGGCGACCAGCCTCGAGGGTCGACTATTCGTTTCTCTGCTTCGTCAAGGTCGAATTCGACTCCCAAGCCCGGCACGTCGTGGCAGAATGAGAAGCCGTCTTCCCAACCTATTTGCTGGGGGAACAGATCGGTGGCGAAGGTGCCCGGAACACGCGGCATCTCCTGCACTCCGACGTTTGTGGATGCCATGCTGAGGGATACGCACGCCGCAGATGAGACCGGTCCGAGGGGATTGTGCGGCACTATATCGATGTAGTGCGCTTCTGCCCAGTGAGTTATCTTCAGAGCCTCGGTGATTCCGCCAACGATGCACAAGTCGATGCGAGCGTAATCGATCAGGTCCTCTTCGATCACTTCGCGGAAGGGCCACTTGGATGCCCACTGCTCACCGGCCGCAATGGGCACGTTCATCTGACGTCTGAGGTTGCGGTAAGAGCCGGGATTCTCGGAACGAATCGGGTCTTCGATGAAGAAGGGTTTGAAGGGCTCGAGGTCTTTGCACATCTGGACGACGTGTGCGGTGTCGAGTCTAGTGTGGGCATCGAGGCAGATTTGGATATCGGGCCCGACCGCGTCTCGCACGGCACCCATCCGCTCGACCGCCATCCGCATAGACTTTACCGGCTCTAAAGTGGCAGTTGCCGGCTTGCCAGAGACGTAGTCGCCGATTAGCGGCGTGGTCGTGGGCTGTCCGAATCTGACGAACTTCCATCCATCGTCCACGTGTCGCTCGCAGCTTTCGACCAGCTCTTCGAGCGTTTCGCCGTCGCTGTGCGGGTAGGAGACCACTTTGGGGCGCACGGGACCGCCCAAGAGCTTGTACAGCGGCAGGTTCACAGACTTGGCTTTGATATCCCAAAGCGCGATGTCGATGGCGCTGATGGCGCATGCGTAGACGCGTTCGGCGGGGAAGAATAGTCCTCTGAACATCAGCTGCCAGAGCCGTTCAGTCTCCCACGGATCGGACCCGATGACCACCTCTGATAGGTGTTCGATCGCTTGCCCGATGGCCCTGCCCAGTCGGGCGACTCCCACTTCTCCGAGTCCGTGAATCCCGGCGTCGGTGTCGACGCGGACGATGTAGTAGAGACGGCCATCGTCGTCTCTGACGGGGTAGGGAGTTATCTTTGTGACTTTCATCTATCTGAGTCTCCGAGCGATCTACCAGTTTGTGAACGCGCCGTCGTTGCGCCTCAGCTGGGGAGTCCACCCAGACGGATCGACGACGTTGCTTTCAGCTGCATCAATGTCGAACTCCACTCCGAGTCCGGGAACATCGTGGCAGAAGGAGAATCCGTTTTCCCAGCCGATCTGCTGCGGGAAGAGATCGGTTGCGAAGGTTCCGGGCTGCTGGGGCATCTCCTGGACTCCGACGTTCGTGGATGCCATGCAGAGCGACACGCAGGCGGCGGCTGAGACGGGACCGAGAGGGTTGTGCGGCACGATATCGATGTAGTGCGTCTCAGCCCAGTGAGTGATCTTCAGAGCCTCGGTGAGACCTCCGACGATGCACAGATCGATGCGTGCGTAGTCGATCAGGTCCTCTTCGATGACTTGCCTGAAGGACCACTTCGATACCCACTGCTCGCCCGCAGCGATCGGCAGATTTACTTGACGCCGCAGGTTGCGGTAGGAGCTTGGATTCTCAGATCTGAGCGGATCTTCGATGAAGAAGGGCTTGAACTCCTCTAAGTCCTTGCACATCTGGACGACGTGGGCGGTATCTAGGCGAGTGTGGACATCGAGAAGGATCTGGATGTCGGGTCCCACAGCTTCCCGCACGCGCCGCATCTGCTCCACGGCTAGGCGCATCGACTCGACGGGTTCCAGAATCGAAACTCCGCTCTGTTCGAATTTGCCAGATGTCTCAGGTTGCCCCCAGCGAACGAATTTCCAGCCTTCGTCTACCCTCTTGACGGAGTTCTCGACAAGATCGTCGATTGTGGCTCCTTGAGTATGAACATAGGAGATGACCTTGTCACGGACGGGACCGCCCAGCAATTTGTAGACGGGCTTGCCGACGGACTTGCCTTTGATGTCCCACAGTGCAATGTCGATGGCGCTGATGGCGCATCCGTAGACGCGATCGGCGGGGAAGAAGTTGCCCCTGAACATCAGCTGCCACAACCGCTCCGTCTCCCACGGGTCCGATCCCACGACGGCTTCTGCCAGATGGTCGACGGCCTCCGACACAGCCCTGCCAATATTTGATATGCCCACCTCGCCGAGGCCATGGATGCCGGCATCCGTATCGACTCGAACAATGAAGTAGATTCGTCCATCGGCGTCTCGCACCGGGAAGTTTCGTATCTGAGTAACTTTCATCTTTCCGTACCTAGACTGTCAGGGTCGCCAGATGTGTCGTCATCGGGCACGCGGGGATTGTTATACGTACCGATACTCGAGTTCGGCTTATATATGTTCGCATGTTATGGGGCGACGCGCCCATGATTGTAGAAATCGAGTCGCTCGAATCTGTAAAATGCCGATAAACTACACGCATCGGTGAAGCTGCATGAGCAGCAGGTCCATAAGCGTAAGCAGGAGGATTAAAACTATGGGAATGGTTAATCGAATATTCGGGTACGTCCATATCTTGCTTGCGCTGGTGATCGCGGCTCAGTTCATCCTCAGTTCGACCTACGATGATGATGCGGTGGCTGATGTGTGGTCGTTTCTGAACTACCTGATCGCGCTCGGAGCGATACTCTCTTTACTATTCAGCTTCATCAGGACGCGGAACGCCGACGATTCTATTTTGGGTGAACGCATCGCTTCGAACGCGATGCTACTCGGCGCGGCGGCTCTTGTTCTGCTCTTCTTCGAGCAGTGGTTCGCGACGGAACTATTCGCCGACGATGGTTATGAGATACCTGACTACCGAAACTTGGTATGGATAGCCATAGACGTGCTGTTCGTCATCGTCAACTTCGTCGTCGGGGCGCATCTGTTGCGCACCGCCGACTCCGGCGAGTGATCGGCAGCTGGCATTCACGCGTTTTCTTAAACACAGCGTCTGACCGGGCAAGGAGTCAAACATGTTAGCGAAAGTTATCGGCATTGTTGCGAGCGTATATCTGGGAGCCTTGTCGCTCGTGGTGTTCGTGAACTGGATCCTGACGCCGATCTACCATGACGGCAGCACAGACTATCCCATCTGGGAGGTGATCAACTGGTTCAGCGTGGTCGCTGTGGTGCTGTGCTTCGTGCTGAGTATTCGGCGTAAAGTCGAATTAGACAAGGATTCCGACGAGGGTATTACGCGCCGCTACTTGGAAATCAACATCGTCTACTACGCCTCTATCCTATTGGCGATGTGGTACTTATGGAACTGGTTCGGTGCGCTCTGGCCCGAGCGAGAAAGTGCCTTAGTGGGCGAGATCCATCTAGCGATGTGGGCGTTCGTCAACCCACTGTTCGTGATGGTGACCAGCGTGTCCTCGAGTGCGATCTGGCGCAGAGTGATGGGAAAAAGCCTTTAGAAGTCTGCAGAGTAGTCCGGGATGTCGACCGAGTAGAGATCGAGATACGGGATACGCAGAAGATTTTGCACGCTACAAGGCAGGGTAATAAGCCTTGTAGCGTGCTCCACCAAGAGTAGGCTGCCGAGAGAACTTATCGTCTATCTTGGTCGTCCCAGCAATTGGGACAATGATGTCATGGCGGGATGATTGGCGGAAACGGCAGAAGGCATATTTTCGTACCTTTCCAGCACCTCTGATTCCGAAAATCGTTGCGGCCAGTGCAAGTCTACCGCTATCCGTCCATTTTCGAGCTCGATAGCGTTCAGATCGAGTAGTCCTACTATATCTCTAATCTGCGCGCGTGAAGAGAACTTGAGATTCGTGTAGTGCACATCGATTTGTCGAGTCAGATCGATCACTCTCATCGGACCAGTGCCAGCGTTCAGCAAGATATCGAGAATCTTTAGCTGACGCTCAGCGATAACGCGACGGCGAGGGCTGCGTAACCGTCCGAACAACGATCTTGCGAACTCACGGAACAGCATTCGCTTATGGTTGTCCAAGATTGTGGCTGCAACTGTTTTGCATCTCTGTGCGACCGCCGGCAATGCAAACTGTAGAAAAGGCGTCAGGTCGTGACCTAGGGCGTGTTAACACTAGCGTGTGGATCTGTGCTACGCTTTCCGCATGGAAATCACAGAATCTCAATACGAACGCATAGCTCCGCACCTGCCTGTGCAGCGCGGCAACGTCAGCGTCCCGAACCTCCAGGTTCTGAACGCGATCCTGTATGTGGCCGAGCACGGCTGCAAGTGGCGCGGGCTGCCGGCCCGGTTCGGCAACTGGCACACGATCTATACCCGCATGAACCGCTGGTCGAAGAAGGGGGTTCTAGACCGGGTGTTCGAACACCTTCAGAGAGAACAGATAGTGCGTGTCAAGCTGGAGGCGGTCTCTTTGGACAGCACCATCGTCAAGGTGCATCCGGACGGGACGGGGGCCTTAAAAAAAACGGACCCCAGTCGATCGGGAAGTCCCGGGGCGGTTGGACCACCAAGATTCATATGGCTGCCGCGGATGCTCGGACGGCCGTGACGTTCTCCCTGTCGCCGGGACAGGCGCACGACGCGCCAGAGGGTCGCCGGCTGCTCGAACGCCTCGGCCCGCAGCTCGGAAGCCCGCGGCTGCTGATGGATCGGGCATACGAGGGCGACGAGAGCCGCCAGCTGGCGCTGGACCTGGGCTTCGTCCCCGTGGTTCCGCCGCGCCGGGGCCGGATCGATCCGTGGGAGTACGACCGCGAGATGTACAAGCGGCGCAACGAGATCGAGCGGCTGTTCCGCCGGCTGAAGGGCTTCCGACGCATCTTCTCACGCTTCGAGAAGCTGGACGTGATCTTCACCGGGTTCATCATGTTCGCACTCATAACAGAGGCATTGCGCCAGTGTTAACACGCCCTAGCATATGGTGCTACCCATTGGCATCAGCTCTTCACCGAGAGGCAGCTGCTTGGTCTCACCACGTTCAGCGATCTGATATCAGAATCCAGATCGCTGATTGTTCGACATGGCGGAGACGATGGATACGCCGATGCGATTTGCACATATCTGGCGCTCGCGGTAGGCAGAGCCGCTGACAGTGGTTGCGCGTATGCGACTTGGCAAAACATGGGCGACTTTGTCGCCCATGTTTTCGCTAGGCAAGCGATTCCGATGGTCTGGGACTTCGCAGAAGCAAATTCGTTTTCTCAGAAGACGCAGAACTGGCTGGCACAGATCGAATGGATCGCAAAGGCAGTCGATCACCTTCCCACCGACTCCAACCATGGCGATGTGCTCCAAGCGGACGCCTCCACCACTGTCCATGCGAACGACGGGCCGATCATCGTTACCGACCCGCCGTATTACGACAACATCGACTATGCCGACCTCTCTGACTTCTTCTACGTGTGGCTCAGGCCGTTGCTGAGAGACACATACGGAGACCTCTTCTCTACCATCTTGACTCCAAAAGACGAGGAGATGATCGCAAGACCGTCTAGGTTCGGCAACGCGCGGCAGAGGTTCGAGGACCTGCTGCACCAGACTCTGAAGCTGATGAGAAAGCGTTCCACGTCCGACTATCCATCATCTATCTTCTACGCCTACAAGCAGCAGGAAGAGGAAAGAGGAGGTAAAGCATCGACGGGCTGGGAGACCATGCTGAACGCTCTGGTCTCTTCAGGATTCCAGATCATCGGCACCTGGCCGATGCGCACTGAACGGACTGCAAGGTCAAATGCTCTGGGAACCAACTCACTGGCATCATCCGTAGTCCTCGTCTGCCGTCCGCGTCCCGAAGACGCACCAACAGCCACCCGCAGCCAATTCATCAGAGAGCTGGAGGCTGAGCTGCCCGTCGCTCTGGACCACCTCACCCGCGAGAGCCACATCGCACCTACCGATCTGGCGCAAGCCGCAATAGGACCAGGAATGGAGATCTATTCCCGCTACAGCGCGGTCGAAACCATAGCCGGCGAGCCGGTGCCGGTTAGACAGGCGCTCATCGAGATCAACAACGTCGTCGCAAGATACTTCGAGCAGCAGGAAGGCGAACTGGACTCCGAAACAAGATTCTGCATCGACTGGCTGAAGGGACACGGCTATGACGAAGGAACCTTCGGCGAAGCGGAGGTGCTGTCGCAAGCCAAGAACATCGACATCGCCAACCTCTCTGAGAACCACCGTCTACTGACCGCTGAACGCGGCAAGGTCCAGCTACTGCGAATGGAACGATTCGGACCAGACCGCGAATCTCCCGACGGCTCCATGACGACGTGGGAGAGCTGCATGAGAATGACTTATCACATGAACCCCAACCGCGAAGACGGCGACGGAATAGAGGGCGCCGCGCGCGGCATCCTCCAGACGGACGGCAACGCCGACGGCGTGGAACGATTGGCACGCATCCTCTACAACCACTACGATCGCCGCGGCGAATCCCGAAGAGCCTATCTATTCAACAACCTAGTGACCAACTGGCAGACCATCGCCGCAAGAGCCGACAACATCCGACGCGAAGCCCGACAACTCTTGTAACCTCGCCAACGAAAATCACAGCCAAGACAGAACCCTGAACATCCCGCACACCGATGTCAAACTCGAACCCTAGCCCCTTCATTCTGAAATACCGGCTGAAGCGCAACCTCCGACCATTCAACCGCGACGAAGTCCGCAAACTGCCTAGTAATTGCACAGGCGTATACGCCATCTGGCTACCAGACGACGGCACCCCCGGCGAATGTCTATACGTCGGAATGTCCAACACATGCCTCAAAAACCGACTGCTCTCGCACCTCGCCAACGAAACCAACCCCCAGCTGAGACGTGAACTACGCATGTTCCGAGACATCGTGCACTTCTCCGTCGCCTACACCCAAGGACGCCGCCAAACCCTCGAATCGGAGCGCGCAGTAACCCAAGCATTGCAACCCAGAACCAACCGCACCAACCTGTAGCTACTAAAAACTCCTGTCCCTGAGTACCGAGATCACACTCTCACCCGAAGTCCGCCTACTCTCCCTCCCCCTCAATGCTCTCCGGCTCCACATGCGTCGCGACAGGGCTTGAGCCTACTGCGAAATCGAAGTCGCAGCCGTGTTGCGACTGCATGATGTGATTCTTGTACATCTTGATGTACCCGCGCTCATCCTCGCCATCGTTGCTCACACAGAGCGAAGCTCTACGACGCGCAAGCTCCACATCGTCCACCAGCAGATCCAATCTACCCTCCGCCGCGTCCAGCTCGATCATGTCGCCATTCCTCACCAGAGACAGCGGCCCGCCAATCGCCGATTCCGGGGATACATGAAGCACCACCGTCCCGAACGCCGTGCCGCTCATCCGAGCGTCCGATATCCTCAACATGTCCCGAACACCAGACTCCAGCAACTTGCGCGGCAACGGCAGGAAACCCGCCTCAGGCATCCCAGGACCCCCTATCGGACCAGCAGAACGCATCACCAGAACATCCTCCTCCGCCACATCCAAATCCGGATCATCGATCCTAGCCGTCAGATCCGACGGACTCTCGAACACAACCGCACGCCCTTTATGAGAAAGCAGCTCCGGCGATGCCGCAGAACTCTTGATAACCGCACCGTCAGGCGCCAGAGAGCCGCCGAGTATCGATATACCCCCATTCGGATGCAGAGCCGAATCGAGATCCAGTATCACATCGTCGTTGTAACACGCAGAATCGGCAATGTTATCGCCCATCGTCTTCCCATTGACGTTCAGACAATCCAAATTCAGAAGCTCCGAAACCTTGCCGAAAAACGCCGGAGCCCCGCCAGCATAGAAAAAATCCTCCATCAAAAACCTGCCCGAAGGCTTCAGATTCGCAATCACCGGCGTCAACGCCGAAAGCTCATCCCACCTGCTCAGCGGAAAATCAACGCCCGCTCTGCCCGCGATCGCCGTCAGGTGGATGATCGCATTAGTCGAACCCCCCAGAGCCAGCAGCGCAGTCGCAGCGTTGTCGAACGCGTCCGACGTCAAAATGTCCGAAGGCCTCACCCCATCTCGGACCAGACCCACCGCTATCGAACCCGCCTCTTCCGCGAAGGCGTAGCGCCTAGCATCCGCTCCCGGAATCGCAGCCCCTCCCGGCGCAGTCATCCCAAGCGCTTCGCAGATAACAGCCATCGTGCTCGCCGTTCCCATCACCATGCAGTGACCCGGCGAACGATAGATCGCCTCCTCCATCGAGTCGTAATCCGACTGCGTGATCGTCCCCGCACGCAGCTCCGCCCAGTACCTTCTGCAATCCGTGCAAGAGCCCAGCTCTTCCCCACGCCAGTTACCCTTCAGCTGCGGACCGCCAGTGACGATCAGAGCAGGAAGATCCGCTGACGCCGCCCCCATCAGCATCGCAGGTGTCGTCTTGTCGCAACCCGCCAACAGAACAACACCGTCGATCGGCAACCCCCTGATCATCTCCTCCACGTCCATCGCCATCAGATTGCGATAGAGCATCGAAGTAGGGGAGAGGAAGAACTCGCCGAGCGATATGGTCGGAAACTCCAACGGGAAGCCACCCGCCGCGATGACACCACGCTTCACACGCGCCGCCAACTCGCGCAGATGCGCGTTGCAGTGCGTCGCTTCGCTCCAAGAGTTCGCAATGCCGATCACCGGCTTGCCCGAAAAAGAAGCCTCGCTCCAGCCTTGACTCTTCAAACCCGAACGGTGAAGAAAACCCTCCAAATCACGAGCGCCGAACCACGCCTCGCTCCGCAACACCATACCGTTTGAAACAGCCATATTCATCGCCTCGCTTTCCGTCGCGAAATTGTACAGAGCAAATCGAATACCATCGGAACATGAAACCCGGACCCATCCGAAACATCATCGCAGGCGCCGCAATCGGAGCGCTCGTAGCTTCCGCCACAAGCCTTGTCATGGTCTTTCAACCCGGAATCGTGGACGATGAAGCAGTGCAGACCAGAGACATCCTAGTCATCAACTTCGGGATCGGAATGCCCATATGCATCGCCGCAGGAGCACTGTTGGGGTGGCTCTGGCACCGCTGGTTCAGCCGAAGCTGAACCGACGCAGCGCATCGACCTTCACACCTTCACAAGCCGAACAATCTCTTGACACGCTCGATAAATCTCGCAAACAGAGAAGAAGATCTAGGAGCAGATTTTTCATCATGCGCTAAACACTCTACACAAGTGCAGTACGGTGGATGATCATCCTGCGCGTATCTCCAGCGATCTACCATCTTCGAGTATTGACCCTTACCTTCTCTACCAGTCTATCTGTCGCTTCAACTCCGAGATCCTACGTCGCTGCTCTTCACTCATCTCATACCAAGAGAGAGCCGTGCCGGAATACTCTCCCGTGAAATCAGGATCCCGACCCTGCAGAAACGAGAGCCTGCCCTCCACTCCATCCTCCGTCATGTGCAGCAACAGCGTGTTGAGCAATGACTGCACACGCCACGCCTGTCCAGCAGGCAGTTCCGAAAACGTCGTCACAAACTCCTTGATCTTCTGGGCCGCTAAAGGCGGATGTCGCGCGATACGCTCGGCGATCGCATAAGCGCGATCCATCAGCGCATCAGGCTCCACCGATTCGTTCACCAACCCGATCCGCACCGCCTCGTCCGCATCCACCGCTTCGTCCAGCAGAAGCATCTTCATCGCGTCTGCGTAGCGCAGCTGCTTCGCCAGCAACGTCGCTCCAGGCCCGGCGCCGATCCAGCCACGTGAAATCAGACCGAACCTGAACATCGCTCGCCCGCGCGCCGCGATGCGAATATCAGTCGATGCAAGCAACACGTACAGCCCAGCCCCCACAGCCCAACCATTCACCGCCGCAATCACCGGCTTCGGGATTCTAGGGAAGTGATCACCCATCTCTCCGTCCATACCCATCGGTATCCCATTCACATATCCTGCCGGCGGACGAAACAGCCTCTCCATCGCCAGAAACTCGAACTCCGACTCCGAGACACCATCCCGAAGCTTCAAGTCGTGTCCGCCGCAGAAGTGACGAGAGCCAGAACCTGTCAACACGATGCACCTAACATCGCGGTCTTCCCATGCCTCCTTCCAAGCCGCCGCAAGTTCGAGAGCGATCGCCTTATCGATAACGTTCGCCCGCGACGCGTTGTCCAACACGATCGTCGCAACATTCTCCGCGGTTTCATACTTGATGCCCATGAAATCACTCAAAGATCCGTGTGTCAGAGAACCGGACTCCGAAACTCATGTCGCCAATTATCGTGCAGATGTGCCGATACAGATCTTGTGACATCGAAATTTGAATAATAGAACATATGTGCAATAACATCACTCCCAGCACCGCAAGAATCAGTGCCGTTCCAACCCATCACAGAGGGAGAATCAATGCTCGCGAAAACGAAAACTTGTGCACTAAACGGTATCGACGGCCGATTGGTCGAGGTTGAAGTCGATATCTCGCCCGGAATGCCCGCCTTCAACATAGTGGGACTGCCAGACGCCGCAGTACAGGAGTCGCGTGAAAGAGTACGCGCCGCCATCCGAAACTCCGGCGCCGACTTTCCGCTCCGCCGAATCACCGTCTCGCTAGCACCGGCAGATATCAAAAAATCCGGCCCTTCATACGATCTTCCGATCGCGATCGGAATACTCGTCTGCAGCGGGCAAGTGCCAGATGTCCTGAACGGATCATTGCTCCTCGGCGAACTCTCACTAGATGGACGTCTCAGATCGACTCAGGGCATGCTACCCATGATGAACATCGGAGAAAAAGAAGGCTTCGGCACCGCATTCGTTCCCAGAATCAATGCTCCCGAAGCTGCTCTCATCAGAGGCATCGAAATAATACCGACCGAAACCCTCGCCCAACTAGTCTCGCATCTACGGAACGGAGCCGAGATACCGGCATTTGTTCGAGGGGAAAACGAGCACATCGTCCAAGCATCACCGCACACAACTTACAACCTGCGAGACGTGCGAGGACAGGAACAGGCGAAACGAGCACTAGAGATCGCTGCCGCAGGACGCCACAACATCGTGATGATGGGACCCCCAGGCTCCGGCAAAACCCTGATCGCACGTTGCCTTCCATCCGTGATACCCCCGATGACCTCCGACGAGGCGCTCGAAGTGACAACTATCTACTCCGTGACCGGATTGCTACCTTCCGGCAGCCCCCTGATCACTCAGAGACCATTCCGCGCACCCCACTACACCATCTCGAACGCCGGACTCGTGGGCGGAGGAGCGTTGCCAAGACCCGGCGAAGTGACACTAAGCCACCACGGCGTTCTATTCTTGGACGAGTTGCCCGAGTTCGGCCACAACTCTTTAGAAACTCTGCGCCAACCACTCGAAGATAGAAGCGTCACGATCAGCCGAGCACGCGGCACAGTCACATATCCCGCAAGCTTTATGCTCGTCGGCGCAATGAACCCCTGTCCATGCGGATACTACGGCGACCCCCATCAGTCATGCTCCTGCAGCGAAATGGCAGTCGTACGATATCAACGACGCATCTCCGGACCCCTCATGGACCGCATCGACATGTTTGTCGACGTGCCAAGAGTGGAGTACGAAAAACTCGTCATGCCTCCCACCGAGGAAGGCTCCGAAACAGTCAGAGAAAGAATTCTAGAAGCTTTGGAAGTGCAGAACGGCAGATTCCCCGACGGCGATTTGAGAGTCAATTCTCAGATGGGGCCCGTCGAAGTGTGGGCCAACTGCAAAATGACTGACAGCGCCAAGCTGCTGCTGCAGAGCGCGATGCGGCACCTTCGCCTCTCCGCAAGGGCATGCCATCGCGTCTTGAAGGTCGCCAGAACAATCGCAGACCTCGACAGTGCAGCAGAGATTGAAGACCACCACTTGGCAGAGGCGATACAGTACCGCTACAAGATACCGGCATGACGACACAGCTATAGCCCAGCATGAAGATGGTCAGCCACTCGCAGTCTCACCAGATTCGCAACCCCCACCGCGTCAGAACGTGAAAAACCGGTCCAGAGGCCAAAAGACTACCCACACCTTACCGATGAATTCGCTCGCGGGGAGGAAACCCCAATGGCGAGAGTCGGTCGAGTTAGATCGATTGTCACCCAGCATGAAGTAGTGACCAGCCGGGACTATGATCGGGTATTCCAACCGCGCTTTCGCGGTTGAACTGTCGCTGTAGCTCAGCAAAACACCATTCACGTAGACCTCACCGTCATCAGTGATGTTGATCTCATCTCCAGGAACCCCGATCACCCGCTTGACGATATTATTGCCGGACCACGGCTGCTGAGGGAGCGATACCATGAGGTCGCCTCGGCTCGGACCTCCAAACACGAAACCGTCTTGCCCGTACAGGGAGATAGAGCCGATTCGCAGATTGCCCAAACGATTCACAAACACACGCTCATGCCGATTTAAAACCGGCTCCATGCTCGGACCTCTAACCGAGTAAGTAGTCGCCATTGAACGCATCACGATCAAAATGATCGCAGCCATTATGGTAATCTCCGCCGCGTCTCGCAACGTCCTAAAAATCTCTTCACGCATCTCCGCCAATTATAGTGATCTCAAACATCAACGTTGCTCTGGTATCGTACTCAATGAACGCTTCAGACGAATTACAACTATTAGAGCATGCTAAATCAGGCGATCTCGACGCATTCAACCGCCTAGTAGCTAATCACCAGAATGCAGTCTACGGATTCGTGATCAGACTCGTCAGGCAACAGAGCCTCGCCGACGACATCGCACAAGAGACATTCATCTCGGCATTCCAATCCATAAAGAACATGCGAGGCCGAAACTTCCGCGCATGGATACTAACAATCGCGCGAAACAAAGCATACGATCATTTCCGCCAGTCACACCGTAGGCGAGAAACATCGGTCGACGATGAAAATTCGCAGTTTGAGAACAGATTACAGTCACAAGAACCCGATCCAGAGCAGCAGACGCTCGGGTCCGAGCTCAAACGCGCCATCGAGCGTTGCATCGGAAGATTAGCCAACAACCAGCGAATCGTCGTATTGCTAGTAGACGTGCACGGCCACAGCTACGACGAGGCATCGGCAATCTCCGGCGTCTCCATCGGCACCATCAAATCCAGGCTCAGCCGTGCACGTCGGCGAGTCAGAGAATGCCTTCGCCAGAACCCCGAACTGCTCCCAGTATCCATGAGAGGCCAGCAGACATGAACCATGAGCAGATGGAACGCCTGCGCCTACTATTGCGTCCTATCAACATGCGATGCCGTGCCAGCAAGAAACGCGCACAGTCGGATCATCGATCCAAGCGAGCGTATCAGCCATGATTCGATACATCCTACGACTCTTTGGCAACGACGACCGCGATCGCGATGGCGACGCAGTCTTCGCCTACATCGAAGATCGAGCATCCGATGCTGAATACAAACACGTCGCCAGCCAGATAAAAGACGATGCCACACGCGCCTCCGACCTCGAATCGCTTCGCCAAACCGTACGCCTATTGCGGCAAGTAGAGCCGATCAAGGCCCCGCGCTCATTCGCAGTGACCGAAGCCAGCCTGAATCGCCAAGGATACAGCGAGCGTGAAATCGAACAGATTCTTAACCCAAAGCCATCCTATATAGGTACAGACGCGGCGCGAAGGCTCAGTTACGTCCCATTGGCAATAGCAGGATTCGCAGCCTTGGGCGTTGCACTGCTATCGATCGGTGAATTCACCGGCGATTCAAACGATGAAGCAGTGCAGAAACCCGAATCTGCCGATCAATTCATGGTAGTTCAAACCATCGAAGTCGCAAAAAAGGAAGTCCAAGTCGCACCTGCAAGATTGCCGGAAATCGAGAAAGAGGCCGGAGTCGCAGACACCGGAGAACCCGACATACCTGAGCTTGCTGGCCCGAGGTCTTCCACCGGAACTCTGACGCCCGAACTCACATCGACTCAATCACCGATCCCGAACGCGGCAGTCTTCGCCGATGCATTGCCAACAGTCACCATCGTCGCGCCAGAGCATGAACCGACCACGCAACCTAGCCTCTCACTGTCGGCAACGGGCTTGATCCGGCTGATCCTCGTAATCGTCGCGTTTGTATCGATCCTCCTATGGGTCTGGCTGCGACGTCTCACACGCTTCGAAGAAGCTTCATGAAAAATGGAACTAAACGAGCATCCGAAACGTCATATGAACCAGAACGAAGTATCGTTACCGATGACTCAAACCACACCAGATTCGAGAAGAAATCATGAATAAAAAACTATTATTGCGTCTAGCTGCCGGCGCAATATTGGCGGTTGCAGCTCTCACCGCAGTAACCTTGATCGACGGAGCCGATTCGAACCGACGCGTCGCATCCGCGCAGCAACTAACTGTCGAGATACCGCCGGCATGGCAGGGCGGAGGCATCACCGTAAATGGATCGGGCTCCGTGGAGGTGGAAGCCGATATCGCTAACGTCTCGATGGGAGTAGATGTGATTGCAGAAACCGTTAGAGAAGCCCGCGAAGAAGCAGCGGTTAAACTCGCCGCCATGATCGATGCCATAAAGATGCAAGGCATCGAGGACGACGACATCACCACAACCAGGATCAACATCCGTCCCGAAACAGTATGGATAGAGGAAGAGATCGATCTGGGCGATGGTGAAGTAGCCAGATCGAACCGAAGTAAAATCATCGGATTCAGGGTGACGAACCGGATCGAAGTGACGGTGCGCGACACCGAGAAGATAGGTGATGTTATCGATCGCGCTGCCGATGCCGGAGGCGACGCGACCCGCATCGACAACATCTACTTCACCGTAGACGAACCATCCCATGCCGCTGTTGCTGCTAGGCAGCTGGCAGCCGCCAATGCCAGAGCGACCGCAACCCTATACGCAAATGCATTGGGAGTGACATTGGGACCAATCGTAAGCCTCACCGAATTGAGCTCAGACTTTCCGATCGGTGCCTCAGATCAAGAATCGCTCGAGGTCGCAGCGGCGAGAGCCTATCAGACTCCCGTCAACTCAGGCAGCCTAACGATCTCGGCCAACGTGAGAGCGACATTCTCCATATTAGGCGTAGCGCCGCAGCTACAGTCGCCTTAAGTCCGCATTTGTCAACTCGCCATCCGCGTCCAACCCTCTAGCCTGTAGGGCAGACCCTTCGAGAAGACATCCGTTCCCCCTGTTAGCAGGGGGAACCCTCGTGCTCTGCCTAAGGAAGATGAGGCATCTGGAGCGGGTTCAGAGCTCGACAGGCTCACCGCTTCATCAACTGTAGAATCTGAATCCGCTGTTACGAGCCATAACAAACCGCGAACCATGGTCCTGAGCGATAGAAGCATAAAACAAGAGATCGAATCAGGTCGCATATCCGTATCGCCCCTGCGCCAGCAGGATATTCAGCCAGCCTCGATAGACCTGCACCTCGACGACAAGGTACTCGTCTTCAGGAACTCTACAGCACCCTACATCGACCTCCGAGAAGACATTCCCGACTTGACAGAGATGGTCGAGATCGAAGATGAACAGCCATTCATACTTCACCCCGGAGAGTTCGTCCTCGGCAACACACTCGAACGAATTGCCCTCGCCGATAACATCGTCGCCAGGCTCGAAGGCAAAAGCTCGCTCGGGCGCATAGGACTGCTCATCCACTCCACCGCCGGATTCGTCGACCCCGGCTGGGACGGAAACCTCACGCTCGAACTGTCGAACGTCTCGCGGTTGCCACTCACACTCTACAGAGGAATGCCAATCGGACAGATCTCGTTCCAGTACCTCTCCACATCGGCAGACAACCCTTACGGAACGGAAGCGCTGCGCAGCCGCTACCAAGGACAATCCGAACCTACGCCATCACGCTCTCACATCGGATTCGACGACAACGTCTTAAAGTCCTAGCCATACGGCCATACGTGATCCGAATCCGAGCACCCAGCATCAGCTGTCAACTCCACTCGAAGTTCGTCTCGAACTCAGCCTTCCCTTGGAATTGATCTTGGCGAATGCGGTACAGCTGCCCGCCTCGATTCGACATCGAGTGATACTTAGGAGGATCATCCGGCCCAGGAGGACTCTCGCTTCCGAACGTGGCGCTAGTGACGTATATATCCGTGAAGTCGTCGCCCCCGAACACGACGCTCGAGCTCTGAACCGCAGGTATATCTATGCGCGTAGCCTCTGAGCCATCGGGATCGAAGCGAATTATCTGCGCCCCTCCCCAAGTCGCAGACCAGACATGCCCCTCCGCATCGACCGTCATCCCGTCAGGGATTCCCTCCTCAGGCGGAACCTCGACAAAATCGCGCCTGTTCGATAGCTCGCCGCTCTTCGCATCATAGTCGTAGGCGTAGATCCTATGCGCCATCGAATCGGTATGGTAGAAGGTTCGCAAGTCCGGAGAGAAGCCCATACCGTTGCTGATCGCCAATCCCTCCGCAATCACTTCTATCTCCCCGTCCGGCTTGAACCTGAACAACTCGCCACGCGGAGCATCTTCGTAGTAGGAACCGGCATAGAAGCTACCGTCGGGACCCGCGGTAACATCGTTGAACTGCATCCGAGAACGCATCTCCGGCTCGTGATGAAGCCACTGCCAATCGGAATCCGAACGCCAAAGCATCACTCCCTCCCAAGTGCCGAAAGTCAGACCGCCGCCAGCGTTAACCGCTCCTCCCCCAACGAATATCCCCTCGTGGATAGTCTTGTTCTCCCCCGTGGCGGGATCGTATTGAAAATACCTTCCCCCACGAATATCCGTCCAGTACAGGGTACTTGTGCGAACATCCCAAACCGGACCTTCGCCAACCAACGCCTGCTCGTCGGCAACCATCGTTATCTCAATATCGGCCATATCTGTCTCCTGACCAGCGAGTCGTTCAAATGCACAATCGTTCGTAGAGTCTACGCGTCGACCGCGCATCCGTCACGGCAATGCCGTATCGTAACTGTCACACGGTTACAGGCATATTTCGAGGAAGACTCATGACGAAGCCCGACTACACTTCTCTGGTGCCCAAGTACACCTTTGCCGATACGTTGGAGGAGCAGGAGGTACAGCTCGGAGCGAACCCGCTCTTGCAGAGGATGATCGCTTCTCGAAGGGAGAAGGCCGGCGATCCGCACCGTCCGATCTATCACTATGTAAACCCCGAAAATAACCACAACGATCCCAACGGTCTCTGCTACTGGCAAGGCCGCTGGCACCTCTTCTACCAAGGGTTTCCGCCAGAAGATCCCCGGGTGCATTGGGGACATGCGGTGAGTGATGACCTGATCCACTGGCGCGATCTTCCTTACGCGATCTATCCCGATCCTGAGGAGAGCTGCTTTTCCGGAGCCACATTCGTCGAAGATGACCGCGTGATTGCCATGTATCACGGAACGCAGGTCGGCAATATGGTCGCCGTGTCTAGAGATCCGCTCCTGTTGAACTGGGAGAAGGTCACCGGTCAAGCCGTGATACCGACCCCCGAGCAAGACGGCTTGCCGCAGGAGTTCACAGTTTTCGATCCCTGCATCTGGAAAAGGGAAGGTACCTACTACTCGCTATCCGCTGGCACTCTGCCCGACGGTCCAGGCGGCAAGCGAGTCGCAGCCGATTTCCTGTTCCGATCCGAGAACCTCGCGACATGGGAGTATCTGCATCCATTCACCGAGGATGATCGCTTCACTTTGGTAGGCGATGATGGCGCCTGCCCTTACTTCTGGCCGATCGGCGATAAACACATCCTTCCCTTCTTCAGCCACATGAGCGGCGGCCAGTATCTGATCGGCGACTACGACAAAGAGCGCGACAAGCTAGGGCGTGTTAACACTAGCGTGTGGATCTGTGCTACGCTTTCCGCATGGAAATCACAGAATCTCAATACGAACGCATAGCTCCGTACCTGCCTGTGCAGCGCGGCAACGTCAGCGTCCCGAACCTCCAGGTTCTGAACGCGATCCTGTATGTGGCCGAGCACGGCTGCAAGTGGCGCGGGCTGCCGGCCCGGTTCGGCAACTGGCACACGATCTATACCCGCATGAACCGCTGGTCGAAGAAGGGGGTTCTAGACCGGGTGTTCGAACACCTTCAGAGAGAACAGATAGTGCGTGTCAAGCTGGAGGCGGTCTCTTTGGACAGCACCATCGTCAAGGTGCATCCGGACGGGACGGGGGCCTTAAAAAAACGGACCCCAGTCGATCGGGAAGTCCCGGGGCGGTTGGACCACCAAGATTCATATGGCTGCCGCGGATGCTCGGACGGCCGTGACGTTCTCCCTGTCGCCGGGACAGGCGCACGACGCGCCGGAGGGTCGCCGGCTGCTCGAACGCCTCGGCCCGCAGCTCGGAAGCCCGCGGCTGCTGATGGATCGGGCATACGAGGGCGACGAGAGCCGCCAGCTGGCGCTGGACCTGGGCTTCGTCCCCGTGGTTCCGCCGCGCCGGAGCCGGATCGATCCGTGGGAGTACGACCGCGAGATGTACAAGCGGCGCAACGAGATCGAGCGGCTGTTCCGCCGGCTGAAGGGCTTCCGACGCATCTTCTCACGCTTCGAGAAGCTGGACGTGATCTTCACCGGGTTCATCATGTTCGCACTCATAACAGAGGCATTGCGCCAGTGTTAACACGCCCTAGTCGTGACTAACCACGGACTCTTCAACTTCGGGGCATCGACGCCGTCGGGCGTACACGCTCCATCCGCAACGCCCGACGGCGATGGAGGGCTCATCATCATCTTCAACATGAATCCAGGCTACCCGACAGAGGGTTGGAACCAGATAATGACCCTCCCGAGACGCCTAACGTTGGTCGGTGAAGACGAGATTGCAATAGAACCAGCCGGCGACATCGAATCGCTCCGACACAACCATCTGCACATTGACGAGACCGTGTTGCCCGCCAATGAAGAGGTCGTCTTGGGCGGCATCGAGGGGAGATCGATGGAGTTGAGCATCGAGATAGATCCATTGAGCTCACCGATGGTCGAGATCAATGTCCTGAGGTCACCAAGCCGAGAGGAATATACGCGTATCGCCTTCTTCAAGGAGCGAGGCTTCCGCGTGAATCGTTACGCAAAAGCTGGAGCGTTGCTGGCGAGCGGTTCGCCAGCGGTTGCAAGGCATGGCTCGCCTCGACCCTCGCCAACGCTTCAGAGTCTGCTTACGCTCGACACGTCTTACTCGTCGACGCTTCCCGAAGCGCTTTCCCGGCCACCGGAGACGGCACCCATCCTTTTGGATCCCGACGAGCCGTTGCGCCTGCGAATCTTCATCGATCGGAGCGTTGTAGAGGTCTTCGCAAACAGCAGGCAGTGTGTCGCCGCGCGCGTCTACCCGGTCCGAGGCGATAGTATCGGAGTGTCGCTTCGTGCGCAAGGGAGTTCCGCGCTTTTGAGATCGCTGGACGCGTGGCAGATGTCGAGCATCTACGAATAGGCAGAGCGGGTTAGAAAGTACCATTTAGTTAGTCGGAAGTGCGGGGGAGTGGCGGAATGGTAGACGCGCATGCCTTAGGAGCATGTGGTGCAAGCCGTGCGGGTTCGAATCCCGCCTCCCCCACCATCAGCAAGACGGTGAAATCGTCGATTAGAGGACGGAGAATCTAGCGCGATGAAGATCGAAATGACGGGGCTGCATGTCGAGGACCCTGTGCAAGCATTCAAGTTCTACACGGAAGTCCTCGGGTTCGTGGAAGTCATGTTCGTTCCTGAAGCCAACCTCGCCATTGTGGCATCGCCCGAACAGCCCAGGGGCACATCGTTACTTCTCGAGCCAAGCGACAATCCACTCGGCGGAGATTACATGCGAGCCCTGTATCGCGAAGGTATAGCCGCCATCACGTTTTCAGTCGACGACATCGCGCTGGAGCACGACAGACTGAGCAAGCTCGGAGTAGTGTTCAAAGAGGATCCGGCGAAAACCGACTTTGGCTCACAAGCGGTTTTCGACGATACGTGCGGCAATCTGATCCAGCTCATTGAGCTAAATTCAGCGCAAGGCTGAAGAAACCTGAGAGCTCTCGGCAATTCTCGAGCCATGGGATAAGTCGGTAGACCTGCCCACGCCGCATCGTTGGCGACATCATATTCATAGAGAGGTAGGTGTTGTTACCGCGTACCTAACCTCAGGAAGTGGGTCTACCTCGCCTAGCTTCAACCAACGGTCAATAGTCGGTTCGTCCTTGAAACCGTGTTGCGCCATTGACTGTGCGAGTTGGGCACACCGCCATCTCAATAGTGGCAGATCAAGGTCGTAGTCTTCATCGTGCTCACGGTCGTACTTCAACTCTTTAGCGAGATAGTTTAGAC
Organism: Dehalococcoidia bacterium; assembly: GCA_965214735.1. GTDB lineage: Bacteria > Chloroflexota > Dehalococcoidia > Lucifugimonadales > Lucifugimonadaceae > Bin127. The sequence continues at coordinate 1,116,044 of OZ243977.1, forward strand.
CGTGCAATGCCGGGGAGGTTATTATCTCTCGCTGCGATGGAGTTCCTCTGTCGAACACCCACTTGGAGAGCTGGAGCGCTTCTGGAAGCGCGGGGATCCGACGAGAGGCGACCATATAGCCAACTTCGCGCAGTAAGTCGTCCGGAGGGGAACGGAACGACGACTCCGTATCAACTGATGCCATCAACCAGGACCTTAACCCTGATATGGCACTCGATGCCAATGCCTGATCATGGGAAACCAATCCCATTCTCAGCCAGTTCAGGAGGTCATCAAAGCACTCAGGGATTGTCTTGACCAGCCCAAGTATAAGCTCGAAGCCAGGTGTGCCAGAATCGGTCAGCTTCTTGAGTTTCCCAAAGAGACGTTCGCCTACTGAATTGGAAATCAAGACTTCAGGAAGAATCGATGCCAACCCCTGAATCGCCCACACTGTGAGTTGCCGTGCCTCAACGGGGAAATATAGTACAGGGAGCGATGGCACGTGTGCATCGACCCAGAGCTTAACTATATTGACGATGTATCTGCATTCAACATCAGTTAGCTGGAGTGAACGCCCGCGTTCTCGCAGTCCTGAGATGGCTGCACCGACATTCCAAAGGACGTCTTCGACCCTGTCTGGATTTATTGGTTGAACACCGAGGGAAACAGAGATAGTCTTGCCATCTCTTTCCGTATTGCCTTGAAACAAATTCATGTTGCTAGAAAGCCACTTGAGGCGGAATCGCTGTTCTGCTAGACCGGGGCTCGGCTCAGGTAGCAAGAGAAACATCCAATCTTGGAGTGCAGTATTTCCGGGCATATCGTCGGCTGGGGTGTGCTTATCGCTCCAAAGAGCTCTAGCAATCTCCGATGATTCAGTCTCTGTCAACACTCCTCTAAATGCGACCAGTAGGATTCGGCGTGAGGCTCGCTTTCGAGTTTCGCCATCGTTGCTTAGCCCACGCGTGATGTAGGTGACGACTTCTTGCCATCGGTCATCGTTATCGGATGTCCGCATGGTAGGCAAGTCCTCAATTTGCAGGAATTCTCCGGGATCAGGATAACGTTCGCTGAGGGTAGCTGAGAAGTTGTCTATTCCCACAATTGGCGCACCTAGTAGATCAAAAACTCGATCATCAGTGCGACGGTCCTGGGGAAGAGCTTCCCACGAGCGTCTTATGGCATTCCTGACCGAATCGTGTAGCCAATGATCTCGCGAGACTTCACGACTGCGATAACACTGGACACTAAGATCCCAAATGGCTTCTGCCACATCGGGTGTTACACGAAGTACAAGTCGAGAGAGTACCTCCAGCGCCACACGCATACGCGTTGTCCAAAAGGGCCTACGCCAGTGTCCGTCCACCGTAACCAACCGAGGCAACGCGTAGTTGATCGCATCAATACAGATGTTGCTGAGGGCTACCGCCGATGAAGAAGACAGAACTGCTGCCCTAGTGCGAGACAGGACACGATTGAGCGTGCTGTCTGTCTCACTGTTGGAAACCCGCAGAACCAGTCGAATAGCCAACTCGGGGTGGATCGTCGCCAACTCCTCTGCAGCCGATTGCAGCATATTCGAGGCTACCGCAATCCCAATGAAGTCGTTGTGATTCGTGGCAGGAGGCAGCCCAGCTACTTCAGAAAGGAGGGCGGCCCGGTATGCGGCAAGTTCTGGCCTGAATGAGGAAAAGTGCAAACCTTGGGAGCACCTTATGCCTAAGTCAAATATCGGGGCTTCTCTTGATTCTCCAGTATTGTGTATCTGACGAGCAATGAGATCTATTTCTAACTCGGCATCGCACTTCACGGTAGCGAGTTCATCCCATCGCTTGCGGATCTCTCGCAGACTCTCCATGGTCAACGCAGACCATAATGCCCAACCTTCCCGTGACGCGTTTGCCACGTTGGGGACGTGTGTATTGCTTGTCCGAATTGCCCCCAGCGCATCGCGGACGAGGCCGGCCGCTTCATCGTTTCGATCCAATTCCCAAAACATGGCTGCTTTGCGAAGCATCCAGACCGGATCGCTGTCTTGGACTGACCAATCTTCAAGCAAGCGCTCTAGTGCCTCGAAGTTCATCGAGTAGATTTCCCACAGGCATCGTTCGTGCATAACATGATGGGCGATATCAGGATGATCGTTCTTGAAGGGCTTTAGGGCCTCAATTCGCTGATCGAAAAGGTCGCGATCAAAGCGAAACCGCGCAGGTGTTAGGAGCGCGAGTGCTACGATGCGCCACGACTCTCGAACAGAGGTCCAATCAATCCCGGATTTGGTAACCTCGTTGATCGTGCGATTACGGCAATCAACTGCCTTCAGCACCTCCTCTGCCGCCGATTCAAGTTCACTGGAGATTGGCTCAAGCAGGATTTCTCGTCGCCAGACCAGTTCACGAACTGCCTTCAGCCGTTCCACTGGTGCAAGTTCAGGGAACGATCTCAGAATGTGGCCTTCCCAATCATTCGTGCGCATCCTGAGCTTCTCACGTTCTTCGCCAGACGGGAATAGTAGCCATCCGGGATAGAGGCTCCTGTTATGTTCCCATGTCTGAAGAGCTCTCCTGACAGCCTCAGGCAAATCGCTAGGGACAATCTGAGACCCCGCATCGGGCTCCTTCCTAGGTTGTTCGGAAGCTATCTCTACCACAGGTTCAAGGTGTTCAGGAATCTCTGGATTCGGCTGACTCTGTGGTGAGGGCCAGGCTGTGAAATCATAGGGACGCCCCCACTCCAGCGTGTGCAACACCCACTCGATCGCATAGCGATGGCGCAGATGTTCCGGCCATTCATGGGCTTTGGGATGCCGCGCCAAATCAATAGGCACAACGCCACGGTTTTCGAGCATCCTGCGCCTGTGAGACGATAGGTCAAGCCAGCCGGCTAGGTATATCTTCGGCGCAGCAGCCCCCAAGTTGTCGCGAACCCATCCCGACCAGTGAAGGAAATTAGGATCGTTTCCCGAGAATCCGATCAGACAAAACACGGTCTCCATCATTGCCTGCTGGACGGTGTTTACGAAGGGAGCGAACTTGGCAGGGTAGGTTCGGTAGTCCTCTTCGGTGAAGATAAGGGGGAACTGTGCGGGCAGAGAGCCGTGCAATTTGACGATGCGCGGCTGGTTCGCGAGCGGGATCTCGTCCATGTCCCGCACGACGGTATAGGCGCGTTCCGGTACGTGAGAACGTGCGCGCTCCAAAAGCGTGTCCCAGTTCGTGGTGAAAACATCGCGCCAAGGAAGTCTCAGCAATCGGGAGTGTTCATCCCCAGGCCTAAAATCTTCGTCTCGGATCTGTTGCTTGAGAAACCGATGAAGGTCACTCCGCCCGAATGCGGTTTCGTACTCTTGAGCCAGATTCAGGAGTTGGCCTGTTCCTGCGTCTTCGCCGTTCCTCTCTGTCCCTCTACTCTGTGGGTATAGCCTGTCGGCCATTTCGCGTGCCACCTCACGCAGGACAGGAAGCTCGCCTGCATCGGGTCTGGCTTTCTGGGCATGCTTACTGAATCCACTGCCCACCATCACTGATGCGCCGCCTCCGTGAAGAACCCATAGAGCGTCACGAACTCGGTCAATGTGGCTTTGGTCGGGAAAGATGCCTCGCGCGTCCGACATCGTAAGATTTCCTTATTCCCTCACCGCTGTAACCATCAGTATTCCCCCAATCCGCCGTGCCGTATCCGTGAAGTGCTGGACTTCGTCCGGGAGCGTGGCTCTGCCTAGCACCTTTTGCTCGCGGTAGGATAGCCACTTCTTGAGCACTTGGTAGCCTCCCAGCTTGTAGTTCCACACAGCAGCGGGGACGTTTCGCCAGTAGGCGCGATCGTTCAGGTAGATGTCGAACGTCGTCTCACCAAGTGCCTGGACGGCTTCGCCCATTGCGGCGCGTTCGGCTGAGGCGTAGGGACGTTCGACCACCCGCCCCTGGCCTGGCATGACCGCCTTGCCTTGCCCGAAGTGCCCCCAGCCGACCGTCAGCGTGAAATCGTCGCCAGTCATGTTACTGCCGTCGACGGTAGCGGGACTGGCGACTACGGCGATCTCCGGACGCAATGTGCCTTCGGTAACGCCGGGAAAGGGTGTGTCCGAGTCCAGCAGTGATGCTAACTCTCGCCCGCGTGCCGCTGATGCCGCCAACTCGTCTTCCGCGCCGTCGGCATTGCCGTCGTGCCAGCCCGGAAGCGGGATACGAGGCCACTCCATGCGGAGCGCGCCCGCGTTGGCTTCGCGATATGCGGGATCGTGAAGCGTGGCGAGCACGTGATGGAACAGGTCCTCCACGCTTGCGCCCAAGCACTCGAGATAGCGTTGTGCGGCAGGCGATAGGTTGGGACGACGTTGATCGCCAGTCTCGTTCATTCCCAGGCCTTCGTCGCGCAGCCAGGCGGGAAAGAAACTGGACAACCCGTTGCCGAAGTTATCGGCGAGGTTACGAACTAAAGTTCCCCGTGAGAAATCCTCCTTGGCCTCGCGCTCACGCGCTTCAAGCCACACGTTCCCCTTAAACACATGAGATTGATAGTCGGGACGGGGGCGATCAAGCAATCCGCTATCTGCTTCCCAATAGAGCCATCGGGTATTGAACGGCCGGTAGGTATAGCGAATGAAGTCATCGTCACTCAGCCCGACGCTAAAATACTCCGAGATCCGCGTCTTTAGCCGGTCAAGATCAATATCTACCAAGAACGAGTCCCGGCTGGTCTTTACTCCCGGGAAGTACGCCGGAAAGAGATCAGGCAACAAGGTCCAATTTTGCCAGCCGTCGCTGACTGCTACACGCGCGAAAGGCAGCCCTAGCGGCTGGAGTGGCTCGAAGCTGTCGTAGAGTTTGTCAGGCTCCGCATCCGCCGTTGCTGATAGCTCTTCACGCTTCGACTGTCCCCAGAGGTGGCGGAAGCTGACCGTGTCGGTCGGCGCGTGGTCAGCCTTTCGAACCAGCGTCGTAATCGCCGTGCCCACTTGGATACCTACCGGGTTCTCTGGAGTGGAGAAGATGCTGGGATCGGGGTTGCCTTCAGGGGTGGTCTTGCCGGTCTTGTATTTGTCGCCGTTGAGACAGTCAATACGAATCTCGTCGAAGGCTTCCATATATCGCTCCCTCATGCCGGTGAAGGAAAGTCCGTCCATCCACGAGTAGTTGGATATGAAGCAGACGATGCCTCGGCCCGTCTTCTCTGCGATGCGCCGCTCAGCCATGCGGAAGAAGCGCACGTACAGGTCGTTGAGTCCTCGGCCCTCGGGTCGACGCACTCGCTTGGTCGTCCGGTATGCCGTCGAAAGCTCACGCTCTTCGTCCACCGCCACGCCCGCGAAACCGTTGTAAGGCGGGTTCCCAAGGATCACCAAGACTGGCGCCTCTCGCTTCACCCGTTCGGCGCGGTCCCGCTCCTCCTCCAGCTCCGGGAATGGCAGCGGATTCTGCACCCTTGGCTCCCAGCCGGTCAGCGCGTTGGTCAGGAACACCCCGGCGCGTTCGTTCTCGTCCTCAGATAGCCGCGCGTCCAAGTCTTGCATCGTCAGCCCGATCTGCAGATGTGCCACCACAAAAGGGGCAGGCATGATTTCGAAGCCGAACACCCGCTCCATCGCCGCCTGCTTCACTCGCGCTCCAGTCAGCGCACCGAGACCACGCCCCTCTAGGTTGGACGCGATGCGGCGTAGCACCTCCGCGAGGTACGCGCCCGTCCCACAGCAGGGATCGAGCACATAGACGTTATCCGCCGCCAGTCCCTCGGCGATGCCTAGGTCGTCCTTCAATGCACGGTCAACCCGGGCGACCATGTAGCGCACCACCTCAGTGGGCGTGTACCAGACACCGAGTTGCTTGCGAAGGGCAGGGTCGAAGGCTTGCAGGAACGGCTCGTAGAAGTACTGAACCGCCTCGCCCTCGCTGAAGCGGTCGAAGAAGGTGCCGCGCTCCACGCGGTCCAGAGCAGCAGCCGTCCAGTCCAGCACTTCTACCAGGCCCAAAGGCTGAAGGCGTCCGGGATCGGATAGCTGCTGGAAGAGCGCCCTGAGCACCGGCGCGCGAAGATGCCACACGGCGGTGCGCCAGTCGAACGGTCTGTCGGGGGGAGGTGTCTGCCGCGCCCAGAGCACCCAGGCGGAGAAGACGCCGTAGAAGAGAGTCTGCACTAGGGTAGAGCGGAAGAACGCCGCGCCGCGCTCGCCCTCGAAGCGCACGCCGAGAGCCTCCTCCAATGCCATACCAACCGCCCGGAGCGATGGCGCGTCGCCCGCCGCCTCGACTCTCGCCAAGCCGTCCCGCGCGTAAGATGCCAGCAGCCACGCCAAGTCCCTCGGCTCCACAAGCGTGGCACGATGGGACAGGGCCCGGCGTAGATACTCTCCCAACTTGGCACCGACCTCACGCGCAAATGACCTCGGAGTATCCAACCGGGCATCAAACTCCTCATGGGTCTCCGCCAGCCGGAAGGTCTCTAACTTGGCAGCCCTGCCGTACGCGTCCTCGCCGAGCAGTATGAAGTCGCGAGTGTTGGTAACCAACACGAGCCGGTATCTGTTCCAGTAGCGGCTGACCTGATCGCCCTCAACTGTCAGCCACGTGTCGTCACCGGCAGACTTGACTTCCACAACACCACGTTCGGGTATCTGCCCCTCGCGTGGCGTGCCTCGCTGGATTTGCTGAGCCGAGTATAAGCCCAAGTCGGGATGACCTGCACCCTGCTGGGCAAGTTCACCAACGCAGAACACCTTGGGTCTGAGAGAGCCGCCGACGGAGTTCAGCAGGTTGGTAAGCGGAGAATAGTAGGAACGTTCACCTGTAGCGCCGCCGGATGCCCTGATCTGGCGTATATCGGCGAGATAGGCTTCAACCTCCGGGCTAGGGCGTGTTAACACTGGCGCAATGCCTCTGTTATGAGTGCGAACATGATGAACCCGGTGAAGATCACGTCCAGCTTCTCGAAGCGTGAGAAGATGCGTCGGAAGCCCTTCAGCCGGCGGAACAGCCGCTCGATCTCGTTGCGCCGCTTGTACATCTCGCGGTCGTACTCCCACGGATCGATCCGGCTCCGGCGCGGCGGAACCACGGGGACGAAGCCCAGGTCCAGCGCCAGCTGGCGGCTCTCGTCGCCCTCGTATGCCCGATCCATCAGCAGCCGCGGGCTTCCGAGCTGCGGGCCGAGGCGTTCGAGCAGCCGGCGACCCTCCGGCGCGTCGTGCGCCTGTCCCGGCGACAGGGAGAACGTCACGGCCGTCCGAGCATCCGCGGCAGCCATATGAATCTTGGTGGTCCAACCGCCCCGGGACTTCCCGATCGACTGGGGTCCGTTTTTTTTAAGGCCCCCGTCCCGTCCGGATGCACCTTGACGATGGTGCTGTCCAAAGAGACCGCCTCCAGCTTGACACGCACTATCTGTTCTCTCTGAAGGTGTTCGAACACCCGGTCTAGAACCCCCTTCTTCGACCAGCGGTTCATGCGGGTATAGATCGTGTGCCAGTTGCCGAACCGGGCCGGCAGCCCGCGCCACTTGCAGCCGTGCTCGGCCACATACAGGATCGCGTTCAGAACCTGGAGGTTCGGGACGCTGACGTTGCCGCGCTGCACAGGCAGGTACGGAGCTATGCGTTCGTATTGAGATTCTGTGATTTCCATGCGGAAAGCGTAGCACAGATCCACACGCTAGTGTTAACACGCCCTAGGTTGGTTGCAGTTCCTGACATAGCTCAGTAGCGATCTCGGCTCTCTACGAATTACCAGAAACTATTGGAGAAGCAACTCCGGCTCAATGAGCAAATCTGAGATACCTACTCCATGAATGGTATTCCATGTACCCCCTGATCTCTTCACCGTATGTCACATGCGGCTTCGTTAAGAGTATTAAATCTGAGGGCATCTTCGGCTTCATTAGTGGATAACCGGCCATGGAGCGCGCGCCTTGGAAAGAGTCGAGTGTCCAGCGTTGGCATTGGTGTCGGCTAGCGAGCATACGATTTCATTGTGCTCTGTGATCCACCAATCGGATGTATCCGCTGATCGCGCTCCTCATAAGTGCTCGTTCCGCGTTCGTACGGATATCTTGCCAGCGCCTCTTCGTCGATCTCCACACCCCATCCCGGCTTGTCGTTCAGTTCCAGGCGGCCCGACCGTACACGGAACGGCTCGGTGAGTATCTCGTCACGCCAAGGCACATCCGGGTCCATGAACTCCATGTTGAGGAAGTTGGGAAGCGTGACCGCGATGTGCGCGTTGATGATTGACGCCAAGGGGCTGTTGCAGTTGTGCAGGGTCACGGGCAGATACCTCGACTCTGCGATCGCCGCGATCTTCTTGGCTTGGGAAACGCCGCCGCACCACTGGACATCCACCATCACCACATCTACGGCATGCGTATCGATGACCTCCGAGAACTCTGTGGAAGCGTGAAGGCGCTCGCTCATCGCGATCGGGATAGATGTCTCCGCTCTTAGCTGCTTGAGCGCCGACAAGTTATAGGGGTGCACCGGCTCCTCGTACCACAGCAGATCCAGAGGCTCCAGCGCCTTGGCGAGTCTTAGAGCCGAGACCGCGTTCAAGCCATGCGCGTCAAATGCGATCTCTACATCCTCGCCAACGTGCTGGCGAATGAACCCCACCTTGCGCGCCGTAGCTCGGATGTCTTCGCGGTTCATGTGCATGTTGGGCCAGAAATCGCTCTGCCGGGCGGTGCTGCCCTCAGTGATCTTGTACCTGTTCGCCTGAAAAGTCTTCACGCAGCTGAAGCCGCGCGACACAAGATCCTGAGTTCGTTCCCTGATGGCGCCGAAATCGTCGGAAGCAGATGCCCCTTCTTCCACACTCATGCGGATGATCTGACTGCCGCCGCCGATGTGCGTATATAGGCGAACGTCATCCCACACCTTGCCGCCCAGCAGGTCGTAGACCGGCCTGCCAGAAGCCTTCCCCATGATGTCCCACATGGCTGATTCAATGGCGGAGATGGCGCAGCTGAACACCGAGCCCCACACGTAATGCGTCGCCTTGAAGAGAGCTGAGTATAAGGATTCGACATCGAAAGGGCTGGTTCCGAGCACGTGGGGTTCGAGCCAACGGATCGCTTCTGCGATCACCGGTCCTGCGTGTCGAGTTCCTTCTCCGTATCCCACGATCCCCTCGTCCGTCTCGACCTTCGCAAATACCCAGCTGGCACAGATGTTCCCCTGCCCTAAAATCGGAGTTACCTTCGTGACCTTCATAGCGACGAGTTATCGGAGTCTGATTAGAGTCGTTATCTTACCTCCGTGCGGATGCAATGGAAGGCTCGAGCTAGTTATCGGAGTTCCTGTGCAAACCTTCGTCATTGCGATGGAGACCGCAATCCAGACGGCAGGGAACATCAGCCGGTTCCGTCGTACGACTCGGTTCCGCGGCGACTACAGTTCGAAATCGGATGCTTCGTCGATCTCCCTCACCCTCACCCGAGTTCAGGACAGGCCTTCGATTCCTCTCCCACGGCAAGGAGAGATGAAGACGCTGCGCGTCTTCTGGCGTTTTTGCAGTGGTCTCCGGAGGAGGGGAGTATTGCTACGCATCTTTTAAGGTTCGCCTCAGCGGATGTTGCCAACGCAGCTCCGAAAGGCGTCTGAAGTCGGCGTCGGCGGAAACAATCGTGCAGCCATGCTCGATGGCGACAGCCGAATGTTGGGTATCTGCAACCAGTTTCCCAGTTGCCGCAGAGTCACGGCACAGCCTCTTGAAGATAGCGTGGTGTTCAGGGCCGGGTCCGACGATGCGCGCGTTACGCTGTTCCAAAAGCGACGATACGAAGGCGAAGCTCTTATCGATGGTCGACGGAGGGTCGAACACTCGGGGATTCGTGGCGATCCGGACGAACCCGGCAAGCACCATAACCGTAAGGGCGAACGGTTCCGGTCCGGTCGCCATTCGCGTCAGCCAAGCAGCGTACTCGCCATGATCGAGAGTGGAATCCACAAAATGCGAATAGAGCAGGCCGTTTGCATCGGGAAGCAGCATCTTCCCTCACGCGTTTTGGGAGTGGAGCTGACTCTCGTCTTCCATGATGTCAAAAGTGAGCGGACGGTCTAGGTCCAATCCCGGGCGGGCTTTGGCGCCACTAACCGTGACGAGATTGAACGGCGGCACGTGCGAAGGTTCGACACCCTTAATCGTATCGCTTAAAGTCTTGGCGACTAAGGTGCTCACACTCAAACCCGGGCGGCGGCTTCGAGCCGTACTTGTCGGGCCAGGTGGTCGTCAAGCGAAATCGTGGTTCTCAAGATGCGAAGCATAACAAGGATGCATAAATGCATCAACTCTACCCAATCGGCAGAAATCGCCTCAGTGCACCATTACGCCCTTCTTGTCTCACGCTCATGAGCCAATCGAAGCCGTTGGAACGGAACCTCTATGGACGATTAGCATCATGCGTCGGCATCTTCGTATTTTGGCGGCAATCTATCGCGACACGATTAAAGTGGTTACCTAGTCCCGGGACGATGCGATCGGTCGAGAAGCATACACCAGGATCTCTTGGCACTTGCCTCTTCCTAATCGCCACGGACATTGATGGTGTCCCCATCGATGCTGACTTTTGCGTCGAGGGTGGTCGGCAGCGCCTCCAGAGCGGGATCGTTCAAAACCGCCTCGATACATTCATCGCTACCACCGACGTAAGTGTCGAACAGGTCGATGTCTGTGGTCACGCACCAGGCTCGGTCTTCGGGCCACCATATATTCGGAGAGTATGTCCAAAAGCTGCTGTTCTTCTGCTGAAACGACGTCACGGCGTCAAGAGCCCCCTGAAACAACAGATAGGTTCGCTTGAAAGTCTCTACCCGGACAGAGTGCTCATACAGCCGAGGATCCAGACCCCCGTATCCGTCCCACAAGCAGTAGAAGCAACGGTCAGGAGTCGACGTGAAGTCTCTGAGTACGTTCCGCAAAGCCCTACACTCCTGCTCAGGTATCGAACCCTCCTCGGGAAGGTCGCCCCACGGCGGGTCCCTGTAGATCTCCCGATAGTCCGAGTTCGGATAATTGAGGTTCGGGTTGACGAGACGGGGGAACTGCATCTGCGGATGCACGGTCGTGCCGCTCCATGAAGCAACCGTAGACCATCTGACCGGCCGCCGCTCTGTTCCATCGTCGAGATACGCCGGATGGAAGATGCGAGCGTAGGAGGAGAATCCAGACGGCATGAAGGAACGCACCCGCCCCCAATCGGCAAGGCTTTCCTTGATCCATCGCGTCTCCGAGACATCTTCCAACAGCTTCAACTCTTCGGGCATTGGCTCCGGCTGCGGAGCGGGCATGCCACCGTAACCGCTCATGCTCGGGATGTTGGTCATCTCGTTTCTACTATTGCGTAGCAACCAACGCGCTTTCATCGCTACAGCTATGCCCGACGGAGCGGATGATGCCAGCGCAGAGCGGGAAATCGGCTGAAATCGGAATCGGTGGTAACCATGGTGCAACCGTGCTCGATGGCTACAGCAGCATGTTGAGCATCTGCAACCAGCTTTCCAGTTGCTCTCGATTCCCGGCAGAGCCTCTCGAAGATTGAGAGGTGGTCCGGCCCCGGTCCCACGATACGTGCATTGGGCCTTTCAGTAAGGGACGATACAAAGGCAAACGCCATATCGGTGGTGGATGGCGGGTCGAATACTCTTGGGTTGGTTGCAATACGCACGAATCCGGCAAGCACGAGGACTGATATAGCAAACGGTTCAGCGCCAGTCGCCAGACGAGTCAGCCAAGCTCCATACTCTGCATGATCAGGGGTGGAATCTACGAAGTGGGAGTAGATCAACACATTGACGTCGGGGAGCAGCATCTTACCCTAGAGGCGTCGATACCCGAATCGATCTTCGTCTTCAATGGTGTCGAGAGCTCGCGGACGATCTAGATCTACGCCGGGACGCGGTTGAGAACAGCGGTTCGTGACCAATAGAAACGGCGGCGGGTCCGGCAGTTCTTGACGCTTAAGAGCATCGTCCAACGTCTTGGCTATGAAGGCGCTCATGCTGAGCCCTTTTAGGGCTGCTTCGTGGCGTATTTGACTCGCGAGCTGGTCGTCAAGCGAAATTGTGGTTCTCATGATGCTGAGCATAACACACCTGCATCAGTGCATCAACCAAACATCCGGGACGCAGATAAACCTTTTCTACAGATGATCGAATTTGGTCGAGTCCGCCGACTACTCGGTCTCGATTCCTGATCCGTTGTCATCGATTCTGCGACCGCACTCGCTAAACATCATCACGATTGCGACGTTACCTCGCCCATCCGCTTCGAGATCTGCGAACATCGGGAAGGATGCCCCACGGCGGGGGCTTGTAGATGTCCTGATAATCCGGGTTCAGTAACTCAAGTTCGGGTTGACGAGACGTTGGAACCGCATTTGCGGATATGCACTGTCGTGCCGCTCCATGAGGCGACAGTAACAGTAGGCCATCTCACCGGTCGCCGCTCCGTTCCATCGTCGAGAGATGCCGGATGGAAGACGCGGGCGTAAGACTGGAATCCCGACGGCAGGAAGGAGCGCACTCGTGCCCAGTCGGAAAGACTCTCTTTGATCCAACCCGCCGGAGAGAGATCTTCTAATAGCTCCAGCCCGTCCGGCATTGGTTCCAGATGCGGAACGGGTATGCCGCCGTATCTGGTCATGCTAGGGGTGCTGGTCGTTCGTCCGCTCTTACGCTGTGACAACCAACGCGCCTTCACTTCCCGCATCCAAGATATTCCGAAGCGCCTGAGCTCTTCACTTCCGTCAAGTCCATAAAAGCTACGATAACGCGACCGACTCAACCGACCTCTCCCACATGTAACTATGAACACTTCCGCGAACTTAGCTCAGGCTTCTTGTGAGCTTCCCCGCATCAGCATAGCCTTCAACGGTCAGATGATTCAAAAGTTCGAACCGGTCGCGATGTCGTACTCTAGATGGGCGTCACGGCTCACTCTTGTTTCATTAGGGCATGAATCTCCCGACTCAGTCTCGGCAGATCCGAATCTACTACGTCCCAGACGGTACGATTGTTTACCACGGAATATCCCACAGGTATTTCTTGGCTTCACGCCGCATACAGCGGGATCCTGCTTTCCTCGACAGATTCCCGGAAATACGGATTTATGATAGCCGAGTCCTCCACCAGATCCACCGACGACCCGAAGAGCGTCTCCAAAGCTTCGAGCAAACCGAAGTAAGCATGGGCGTATCCCCCATCCGGCATTTCCCGAAACTCTACCACAAAGTCCAAGTCGCTCTTCCCCGGATGATGCTCGCCAGTAGCCGCTGAACCGAACAGGTCTAGACGTAACACGTTGTAGCGCACACACAGAAGCTCCAGATCGTCCGCTCTATCAGCAACATCGGGAATCATCGGGACCTCTATTCCATCGTAAAACTGCGCTCGCTCGCCTTGTTCAAACGCGCGAGATCTGCCATTGCTCGCGCCACTGAAAATCCAATCCTCGCGGGAATAGCGAGGGTTTTGCAACGGTCTTGGCCTAGCAATCGAGCCGTAGGCTACCGTTTGATCATGTCGAACTGTTCGTAAACACCGCCTACCACTGGATGCGGATCAATGCCCATCCAGCCGTCCATCAGAGTTGAATACAAACCTCTGAAGTCGTTGTTGTACGCCATGTCGCCCTCGACTTGGTCCCGAGGATCCAGAGACGGGTACTCCCCGTAGAAGCCGCCCTTCACAGACGAACCCATCACAAACGCCACGCCCCCTGAACCGTGATCCGTTCCCGAACCGTTGTCATCGATTCTCCGGCCGAATTCACTGAAAACCATCACGATCGCGTCGTCCTCGCGCCCATGTTCCGCCAGATCCGCGAAGAAATCGCCAACAGCCGTCGAGAGCTCACCCAGCAGATTCGCGTGATTGATCAGCTCGCCTGAGTGCGTATCGTAGCTTCCATGTTGAGTGTAGAAGATACGCGTCCCCACATCCGCGAACATCACCTGCGCGATGTCTTTCATGCTCTGCGCGATCGGATTGTCCGCATACTCGATCGAGGAAGAGTACTTCGCCGGAGCCGTCCTCAGAATGTCAGCACCGAGGTAGGCGCTCATGCCCGTATCGCCGATCGCCTCCAAGATCGCGTCTCTGCCCTCCGCAGGTCCATACATGCGAGTGAAGATGTTCAGTGCAAGATCACGAGTCGCCATATCCTCTATATCCGGCATCAACCCGTACGTCGCCAAATTTCCGACCGAGGCCACAGGCACGCCCTTGCAATGAAGCGCACGCGGCAAACCGCGCCCGAAGTTTACACCGGCAACCACGTTATGGTGCCCAGGATCGATCTCACGAATCGCTCGACCAAGCCAACCATCCGGCGCAACCTCTACCGACTCCGCCGTGTGCCAGATGTCCATAGACCGGAAGTGCGAACGATTGGGCTTCGGGTATCCAATGCCATTCACGATCGCAACATTACCATCGTCCCAAAGACTCTTCACAGGATCCAGACTCGGATGAAGGCCCAGCGACCCGTTCAGGTCGATCACCTCGTCTTCCTCAAGCCGGATCGCCGATCTAGAATCTTGATAAATGCCGTTCGTATACGGCACCACTGTGTTCATGGCGTCGTTTCCGCCAGATAGCTGTATCACTACCAACGTAGGATCACGCTGCGATTCCATTACATTCCCTCCTGAGAACAGACCATATTCTGACGATGAACGAGTCATGCCATACAGAACAACCGTCTAGACGCTTCAAATGCGACACTATATCCTCGGCGTTCTGAGTATTGAGACCAAGTTGCGGATGTGTCAATCCCCCTTCTACCTCGTCGCCACGTCGAAGACTTGCACCCGGTGACGAACTGTGTCCACCACGTAGAGATGCTCGCCAATCAATTTGACAGACGATGGCCCCCAGAAATACTTCTCGATGTGAGAAGACTCTTCGTGAGGGTCTCTTTCGAACAGATCCGGGTCTAGATCGAGATTCGCACTCGCTCTTGCCGCAGCTTCCTCAACATTCGTGTCGAGGAATTGCTGAGCCCACTTAGACACTGTAGCCTGCCCCCTCAGCGACTGGACGAAATCCCCATCGGGATCGAGAACCTGCACCCGATGATTTCCCCAGTCCGCAACGTAGATATACCCCTCTTCATCTTCGCAGGCGCTGGATGGCATATGGAATTCGCCTTCACCCCGTCCCGGAATGCCATACGCGGCAACGAACTCTCCATCAGATGTCAGCTTCTGGACCCGGCTATTGCCCCAATCCGCAACAAGGACGTTGCCATCTGGCGTGATCGAGATTCCCCACGGCATATTCAGCCGCCCCTCGGCCGAACCGGCCTCGCCGAACGCGCTGAGGAATTCACCGTCGGCTGTGAAGCGCTGTATGCGATTATTGCGATGGTCAGCCACTACTAACTCGTCGTCAGAGTTGAAATCCAGACCGCTCGGTCCGTCCAGTTGACCATAGTCGGTGCCGTGCTCATCCAACTTCTCTATGAAATCACCCCTAGTCGACATCACCGTTATGCGGTTGAGATAATCATCGCTGATGAACAGCCGTTGATCACTGTCGATAGCGATCGAATTCGGCCAAGTGAACTGCCCATATCCTTCACCGAACTCCCCGAAAATGCCGAAATAATCCTCGTCCAAATTCATAACCGTTATTCGGACGCCTCGCTTATCGCCATCCGAAGAACGATTGAGCACATAAAGGCGGTCGTCGTCTCCAGCAACAATGTCTACCGGATAGTAGAAGCCGCGGCCGAACATCGCCGTAACGCCGATCGTGCGGTTATATGAGAGCCGCCCAGTTTCTACTCGAGAATCGACCAAAGTCATCTGTATATCGCTCCGATTCGAGGTGCTACTCGCACCTCTGTATCCTCCGATGCTCAATCGTATGCATCACGCCCTTTGAAACTCAGGCGCCGCCGCCGCGAGCTTAAGCGCGTTCGCAGCCCTCTCTCGCTCCGTCTGGCTGCCAGAATCTCCCAGATCATCACTTCGTTCCACGAAGGCGATCAAAGATTCGCGCGTCACATCAGTGACTCTGGACATCGAAAGCTGTTCCAGCGCCTTATCTACCAGCTCCGCAGGATCCGACGCGCCTCCATCGTCCGCTAAGACGCTGTCGACCATCGTCTGAACACCAGGGCTTTCGAGATTCCCCAAACGTTCGGACGCGAAGTTGACCCGCTCGACCAGCGCACCCGAATCGATCCACTCCGTACCCCAGTGCCATCCCTCCACTGAAGGCGGATTCATCAGGTGCTGACCCATGAAGATCGACTGCATATGAGTCGGTATCATCTCCTCTTTCGGACGAGGAAACTCCCCGGTCAACTTCAGAACACCCACCATCAACTCGACCGGGCTCTTGACGCGCTGGTACCGTACCTCTTCTGATTTGAAGAAGTCTGAGGTGAACAACGTCCGAAGCATCTCCTTTATGCTGTAGCCGCTCTCGAAATAGGCACGCGAAAGTGTCTCTATAGCATCCGGGTCGCGTGGCGGCTTGTATGGCCACTCCGGAACCGGTGGCTCGTCCGCCACGAAGAAGCTGTACATGTGGCGTGAGATGAAGTGGGCGGTCGCGGGTTGCTTGCAGATAATGTCGATGATGTCTTCGCCGTTGAAACGTCCCTTATGACCTAGAAACTCCTTCTCACCGTCGTCGTGATCTTCAGGCTTGTACTCGAAGTGGAACGAGAGGCGACCATAGGGCCATATCGAATCGCGCATCGACTTGAGCGTCATGTACTCAGTGTTGCCGATCGTCCAGCCGGTAAATGCCCTCGCCGCCTCCTTGATGTCTTGCTCGGAGTAGTTGCCGACCCCTAAGGAGAACAGCTCCAGCAGCTCGCGGCCGTAATTCTCGTTGATCGCTTTGTAGTGATTTTCACAGTTGTCCAGCCACACGATCATCGCCGGGTCTTTCGAAAGCTCCAGCAGAAGCGTGTCGAAGCGGCCCATGCCGTGACGCGCGAACATCCTGATCTGATCGTGGAGCACCTTTCCGTTGGCGAGCTTGGCATAGCCTGTAGCGAAGATCCCGTGCCAGAAGAGCGCCGTCTTCTCACGCAGCGGAGAATCAGTCGAGATCATCCGGTACATCCAGTTAGAACCGATGTTGTTCCCCATCATCCCCATATGGTCGGGATGGTATCGCCGTATCAGATCTACAGACATCGAGTTAGGGTTGTCCGTCTCCAGAAGCTTCTCCACAGTCTCGTCGTAACCCTGTTCCACAAGCCCATACAACTCATCCCTAGAAGCTCCGAAACCTGCCCGTCGCATCAGGTGGGCCATCAATTCCAGTTCTTTAGTGCTCATCGCTTACCAACCGGCTCTCTTAGCAATATCCTCAGTTGGCTTGCATTATACCCACAACCAGCCTCCACGAAACATTTCACACCAACAAACCTTCACACACAACAACCCAGACTACCCACCCCGTCTACCACGTCATTCTTTTCAATTACCCCGTCATTCCCACGAACGCGGGAATCCACAGAAAGAAAATGCATCCCATCTCAAGGGAGAGGAGGGGAGTAGATGCTCGGAAATGGAGAGCCGGCAAAATTCATCGATGAAACCACATCCACTCCCACGCTAGGGCGTGTTAACACTAGCGTGTGGATCTGTGCTACGCTTTCCGCATGGAAATCACAGAATCTCAATACGAACGCATAGCTCCGTACCTGCCTGTGCAGCGCGGCAACGTCAGCGTCCCGAACCTCCAGGTTCTGAACGCGATCCTGTATGTGGCCGAGCACGGCTGCAAGTGGCGCGGGCTGCCGGCCCGGTTCGGCAACTGGCACACGATCTATACCCGCATGAACCGCTGGTCGAAGAAGGGGGTTCTAGACCGGGTGTTCGAACACCTTCAGAGAGAACAGATAGTGCGTGTCAAGCTGGAGGCGGTCTCTTTGGACAGCACCATCGTCAAGGTGCATCCGGACGGGACGGGGGCCTTAAAAAAAAACGGACCCCAGTCGATCGGGAAGTCCCGGGGCGGTTGGACCACCAAGATTCATATGGCTGCCGCGGATGCTCGGACGGCCGTGACGTTCTCCCTGTCGCCGGGACAGGCGCACGACGCGCCGGAGGGTCGCCGGCTGCTCGAACGCCTCGGCCCGCAGCTCGGAAGCCCGCGGCGGCTGATGGATCGGGCATACGAGGGCGACGAGAGCCGCCAGCTGGCGCTGGACCTGGGCTTCGTCCCCGTGGTTCCGCCGCGCCGGAGCCGGATCGATCCGTGGGAGTACGACCGCGAGATGTACAAGCGGCGCAACGAGATCGAGCGGCTGTTCCGCCGGCTGAAGGGCTTCCGACGCATCTTCTCACGCTTCGAGAAGCTGGACGTGATCTTCACCGGGTTCATCATGTTCGCACTCATAACAGAGACATTGCGCTAGTGTTAACACGCCCTAATCCCGCCGTCATAGTCAAGTAGGTCATAAGAGAGGGCATGTGCCATTCTAGGTAGTGACCTCTTTCCCTCGCGTCCGTCGGGCACGACGTATTTCTCAAACGTGTAGAGACCATTGCCAAACTACTGCCATTACGCAAAGAAGCGAGAATCAACCCTCTTAACCCCTCCGTTCACATCGCCGCCCTATACAGCATCTCAAGATTCATCATGCCTACCTTCATACAAGGCCGCCAGCTCAGCCGATATTTCTATGAAGAAGCAGTAAGCCCGATTCTGCGCGACTACTTCGCTAACGTCGCGCACACAGCCTGCCTGATCGGAAGCGGATCCGAAGTCCTCGGATACGACACCGAAGAGTCGATGGATCATGATTGGGGACCGCGTCTACAGATCTTCCTCTCAGACCACGATGTCCAGTACTTCTCTGCCCAGATCGACCAACGGTTATCCGTTGACCTGCCGAAGACGTTCCGCGGCTTCTCGACTAACTTCTCAGAGCCAGATGCTGAAGGAACTAGGCTGCTGACACACGCACAAAATGGACCGATCCGCCACGGAGTGAGAGTCACTTCCATCAAACACTTCTTTGCATCAAAACTCCAGACCGACCCGTCCAGAGCCCCTACCGCCGCCGAGTGGCTCGCCTTCTCCGAGCAGGCGCTACTCGAGACAACGCGCGCCGCCGTCTACCGCGACGATCTCGGACTCCATCCGCTACTGACCAAATACTGCTACTATCCACACGATATATGGCTATACCTGCTCGCATCGCAGTGGCGACGAATCGATCAGATGGAGCATCTGATGGGCCGTAGCGGATTCGTCGGCGACGAGTTGGGATCAAGGTTGATCGCAAACCAGATCGTGTCAGACTTGGTCAGACTCTGCTTCCTGATGGAGCGACGATACGCCCCGTACGCCAAGTGGCTCGGAACAGCGTTCCGAGAACTCGATTCCGCAGATCAGATGACACCGATCTTGTCGGCAGTGCTAGACAGCAACCGCTGGAAAGACCGAGAAAAACACCTCTCGCAAGCCTACGAAAATGTCGCCGAGATGCACAACCGCCTAGACATCACCGCCCCGCTAGATACTCACGTTAGACAGTTCCACGGCCGACCGTATCGAGTAATCGGCGCGCAGAGATTCGCAGAGGCCATAACTAGGCGCATCAACCACCCAGAGGTCCATGCCTTACCCCATAACCTAGGCTCCGTGGATCAAATCACCCACTCGGTGGACGTTCTAACGAGGCCCTCTCGACGCGCGACTCTACGCCATCTTTACGAACAGCCGTAAGAAAAATCCCCGACGACTTCTCAAAAACAGTCGGATACCCTCTGGACACCAAAGACTCACACCTCAAGCACCCCAGATCTACCGTTTCCGGTCAGCCACCAACCGCGCGAACGATGCCAACTCCGAATACGTAGCTCCACTTTCCCAAACGCCATTGCGCCTAGCCTCCCATATCGTATCCCCACTCTCCCTAGCCACCACCTCCACATCTGCCGACCCGTCGGAATCGGTAATCACCGAGTAACCCTCTCGTTCCAACGTCACTCGCGCAAGTGTGGCACCGAGTCCACTGCCCTCAACCGATGCGCTCCCAACACCGTTGCAAGCCATACGAAACGATCGTTCATAAGGATCGAAAGTCAATCCTTCAACATGAAACGCTCGCTCCAATTCACAGTTCCGCACTAGATCCTCCGGACCGCCGACATGCAACTCGCCATCGGTATCCAACAGCCAAACAGTATCCGCAGTACGCAACGCCAGCTCTAGATCATGAGTCGAAAACACAACCGCCAGCTCATTTTGCCTCACCAGATTCCTCAACAGCCCGACCAACTCGATACGCGCTCCCACATCCAAAAACGCCGTCGGCTCATCCAGCAGCATCAACTTCGGCTGCTGCGCCAATGCACGCGCCACCAGAATCCGCTGACGCTCACCATCGCTCAACTCGTTGACGTCCCGAGCCGCCAAATGAGTGCCGCCAACCGATTCTACAGCCCACCTCACAACGCCGTGGTCCAAACTCGAGAGACGACCTCCCCAGCCGATATGTGGAAATCGCCCAAGCTCAACTACCTTATAACCCGTCAGCGAACCTACTTCCAACTTGTCCGTCAGAACAACGCTGAGCAGTCGCGCCACCTCGTCGATGCTCAACCCGCCCAACTCACGACCACCTAGACGCACCGATCCAGACAAGGGAGACAGAATGCCCGAAAACGTCTTCAACAGAGTCGATTTACCAATGCCATTCGGCCCCAGAAGACATACGAATTCACCCGCGTAGACCCTTAAATCCAGATTCGACAGCACCTCGGTGACGCGACGCCCAGATCGGTAGCCGACCTTCAAGCCACGAGTCTCCAGCACCGGCGTCACGATGTGAATGCTCCCCTCCTGCTTCTCATCAGCACCAAGATAACCACCGGCGCACCGATCAGCGATGTAACAGCGTTCAACGGCAACACCGCGCTGAACCCCGGCAGCTGTGCCAGCAGTTCCGACATTATCGCAACCGCACCTCCCAGCAACACAACAGCCGGAATCAGAACTCGATGGTCAGACGTTCCCAACAAGGCTCGAGAAAGATGCGGAACCGCCACTCCTAGAAACGCGACCGGACCGCAATAAGCCGTCACCACACCGGCCAACACCGAAGCTACAACCATGATCAAGATACGCGTTCGCTTCACATTGACCCCCATCGAGCGCGCATACGCTTCACCCAAAAGCAACGCATTCAACTGCTTCGTCAAGGTGAAACCCAACACAACACCAACAAACACCACAGGAGCGAAGATCTGCATCTCATCCCACGTAACCCCGCGGAAACTGCCGAAACCCCACGCAACAAACAACTCGATCTGACGAGCATCTGCCGCCGCAATCATCACAGTGACGACCGCACCCACCGCATAGCTGAACATCAAGCCGATGATCAAGATCGTTATGTAGTTACGGATGCGAATCGAGAGCAGAAGCACACACGCCAAAACGATGCTCGATCCCGCTACCGCCGCCACCACCATGCTCGCACCACCTAACCCACCCAGTCCAGCAGTAAACGAAGGTGCATCAGGACTCACAAGCAACACCACCACCGCCACTCCGAAACTCGCACCAGCCATGATCCCCAGAATAAAAGGGTCGGCCAGCGGATTGCGGAACAACGTCTGCATCTGCAAACCTGCCAAACCTAAAGCCGTACCAGCCAAAACCGCCGTGATCGTTCTAGGAATCCTGATACTCTCCACAATCACACGCCAACTATCCTTCTCTGCATCACCACCCAAAACAATCAGAAACACTTGGTCAAACGGAATCGTCACCGAACCTAAGGCGATACCAAGCACAAACAGCACCGCAAGGCTCGCCACCAGCGAACCAAAAACCACCCAATGTCGACGCTCCACCCTCGCAAGGCTCTCGAGCGCGCCGCTGTCGCTGCTAACGCTATTCAACGGTTTTGATACCGTCGCCATCGCCATCTACCGCTGAAGCCGCCTGTAGAAGTGAGGCTCGTGCCCTTCCGCCAAGCTCGGATGCAAAATCCTCACCATATCCGCAAGCACCAGATCCGGCCTTAAAACTCCCAGCTCAAAGTAATCGTTAGCCCCAGCGTCATTCACCGCCAGATTGTTCGTCCAGATCTGCCCATCCCTGTAAGGAGCAAACTCCATGTAACGCTCGTCGGCATCCGCCACATCCTGAAGCGACATCCAGAACGCTCCAGCGTTCAACCAGTAGTCCGAATCGCCCGCCCGCTCCAGCTGCGTCTCCATATCCGTCTCGATGCTGCTCGTCCCTTCGTCATCCGACCACACATAGTAGCCGCCAGCGTCGCGTATCAGATGAGCCGCGAAACTCCTCCCGCCGGAAGCGTAGAAAATCCCACCAAACTCTATGCCAGTCATAACACTCGGACGGTCGTCGTCTGATATCTCAGCTGTCCGAGCAACGAAACGCTGATAGGCATCCGTGATATCTTCGAAGGCTTCATCCGCTCTCGCCTCCTCGTTGAATAGAGCAGCTACCATCTTCAGCCACTCCGATCTGCCCAACGGAGTCTCCTCAAGCCACTCCCCATTCCACACAACGTCGACATCGGCATTCGACAACGCTTCATGCGCATCACTCGGACCAGTCCCGCTCGCCATCAACACATCCGGCGCCGAATCGATGACCAGCTCCGCATCAATCGCGAATGTCGGCGCAAACTCCACCACCTCGCCATCGGAAATCACCTCAAGCACCTCGGTAGAAGAGATGAAGCCGGCCTGCGCCACGCCTCTCAACGCATCGACCCGGCCCAACTCCACCAGCATCGGCAAATGAGTCGTCGATGACGTGAAGATGGTCGAAATCGGAATCTCAACTATCGTAGCCCCCATCATCTCACCGCTCAGATCGGGCGACGGAGCACCGCACTGGAGAAGCACGTATCTCTGAGCGTCACCCCCCGGGTAAGGCTCGTTCACAGTAAGAATCTTGTAATACCCGTGGTACTCGATCGAGAAGTTCGTGGCGAACTCCAAATCCGCCTTGTTCGGAAAATAATCCAAATCAGCATCGAACTCATCGACACAGCCATCTACCAGATTCGAAGCAAGTGAGCTCGAACTCTGATTCTCAACTTCCTCCGACTGCTCCAAAGACACGTCGTCAGATGACGAATCCGAACACGCACTCATCACCACCCAACTGATCGTCATCAGCATCAGAACTACAAACCACCGACCGTACATTGCTCTCCTCTCGCTCGTAAGCGCAAACGAAAAAACCTCCAGCTACTGACCATTCGCTGGAGGCAATCGAACAGGAGAAACAACGACCTGCCCGGCACCGCTCCCTGATGCGAAGAGCGTTCACCAATCCGAAACAGGCAGGTCTCCTGACTCGCGGGTCACATATTTGCTTAGCCCTTCCCAACCCTCAAAGGCCAGTGGACATCAGCGCGATTATCCCGCTTACAGTGGCGCTACCGTGGCGGATTTCCACCGCCTTCCCTATTCTTCCCGCCTCACGACGGGACACCTGATCGGACACCTTGTATATAGCCAAAGTACCATACACGACCAATGATCGGCACGTCAAACCCTGACTCGCACGAGAACCGAACCTGCACCATCACCCGTCTAAGCTCATATCATCGCCCACCACCATGCCACAGCATCCCTACACACTCCGCCAAGACATCATGATCCCCATGCGAGACGGCATTCATCTCGCCGCCGATATATTCTTCCCGCCCCGACATGACGGTTCGCCCATACCGGCTCTTCTCATCCGCACATCTTGGGACAAGGCGAACGAAGAATGGAATCCCGTCCGTTTCTACTACCCTCAGCAGGGCTACGCCCTCGTCATCCAGGATCTCCGCAGCCGATTCAAGTCTGAAGGTGATACACGCTACTACCACACATGTAACCCTTGGGAAGGCGAAGACGGATTCGACACTGTCGAGTGGATCGCTGCACAGCCATGGTCCAACGGACGCATCGGAACACTCGGAAGCTCACATCGCGCAATAGTCCAAACAGTAATGGCGCTACACAGCCCTCCTCATCTCGCCGCCCAGTGGGTCGAGCAGGCACCAACCAACATCTACGCCCATGAGGCACGCGAAGGCGGCGCCATGGCGCTCCATATGGCAGCAGCGATCCACAATCACGCGCTCGAGGCACAGGAGATGCGCGACAACCCCGAAGGCGTAAAAGCGGTCGTAAACACGCTTCGAAACATGGGTGAGTGGCTGGAGAGCACTCCCTGGAGACGCGGTGAAACAGGCCTGGCAGCGGCGCCGAGCCTCGAAGAAACTCTCTTCAACTACTACCAGCGGGGTGAATACGACGAGTGGTGGGCAAACGAAAACAACGACCAAGAGCCATATCTCGATCGCCATGCAGACATCCCAGTGATAGTCTCCGGAGGATGGTGGGATCCTTTCGCGGCAGCATCCACAAACCTCTTCGCCGAACTCCGACGACGCAACAACAGCCCGACACGACTCGTGATGGGTCCCTGGGCGCACGGCGGCATGAGAAGCGATGCATCGCACGAGGGCGATGCCGAATTTGGAGCCGATACGCCGTGGGGAATGGCGAGATTCAACCATGAAAGAGGACGCTGGTACGACCGCTGGCTAAAAGGCCACCAAAACGGAGTCGAGCACGAGCCGCCAGTCCTGATCTTCGTCATGGGCGGCGGCGACGGCGGAAAAAACGCCGACGGACGGATCAATCACGGCGGCGCGTGGAGGGCAGAGCAGGAGTGGCCCATAGCAAGAGCTCAGCAGACGCCTCTCTACCTTCATCCAGACGGCATCTTGAGCAACGATCAGCCCACCACCATCGATGCTTCAGTCACCTACCAATTCGATCCGAGAAATCCCGTCCCGACCCTCGGCGGTAACATGGCGAGCTTCAGCTCAATGCGCAAACCCGAGCAGGGAGGCCCAACCTTCGATGAAATCCCGCCATTCGGCAAGCGCGCCGATACCATCCTTCCTCATGTCAGACCATTAGTGCCGACCGGCCCCATGCACCAGCGCGAACGATCCGACATCATCGGTTGCAGAGAACCGTTCCCATTGCTCAGCCATAGGCCCGACGTTCTCGCCTTTGAAACCGTGGAACTCACGGCAGATGTCGAAGTGACCGGACCTATCGAAGTCCGACTCTGGATCTCATCCACCGCTCCAGACACCGACTTCACTGCCAAAATCCTCGACATCTACCCCTCCAGCGAAGACTACCCCGACGACTATCACATGAACATCGCAGACTCCATACTCCGATGTCGATACCGCAAATCATGGACGGAACCAGAGATGATGGCACAGGGCGAGGTGTACCCCATAACGATCTCGTTGCCGCCAACCAGCAACCTATTCAAAGCCGGACATCGAATAAGAGTCGACATATCCAGCAGCAACTTCCCACGCTTCGACATCAACCCCAACACTGGAGAACCCATGGGGCGCCACACTCGCACACAAACCTCGCGGAACACGATCCATATGAACACCCGACACCCATCGCATATCCTTCTACCCATCATCCCCCAGAACTGACTCCCTCAAGGAGCGACCAACCCTCTCTCTAAATCCTCGCTCCACCAAGCAGCCCCAACCAATCCCGGACCTGTATGCAGCCCCATGAACGGGTGAAACTCCGTGGTGAACAGCTCCACACAATCGAACCGCTCCCTGAACTCTCCCTCCAACCGAGCAGCCTCATCCGCCGCCGCAACGTGCATCACATTTACATGCACGGCACCCGAACCAGCATCAATAGTTGCTTCTCGCAAAATCCGCCTCATACCCAAACCACGCATCATAGGCTTCGAAACAAGCCGGATCCCATCCGCGCCATACGACACCACCGGCTTGATCTTGAACCTCTTCGCCGCCCACAACAATCCAGACGGCACTCGACCGCTCCGATGAATATGATCCAGCGTGTTCAGCATCGCCACAAGCCGCACCGACCTCTTAACACTATCTGCCCTCGCGACAACCGAATCGATGTCGGCGCCACCCGAGATGGCACGCGAGGCTTCCAACACGATCAACGCTTGAGACCCGGCGGCAGCATCCGAATCGAAGATCCGAACATCCACGCTCGGCAACGCGTCTCGAGCCAGCTCCCGTGCCACCCGCGCCGAGTCGTAAGAAGCGCTCATGCGGGCCGAAAGCGTGATGCACAACACCGAGCCAACTCCCGAAGCCGCCTTCTCGATCGCTTCTAACCAGTCAACAGGCTTGGGAGCCGATGTCGAGACATTCGAATCTCGCTCGATATCCAACACATGGTAGAGCTCTGAAGTGTCGAGGTCCGCACCATCCATGTACGATCTGTCGCCGATTCTGATCTCCATCCCAGCAACCCCGATCCGACTCTCCTCAATCATGTGCAAGGGCAGCGCGGCAGCAGAATCCGTAGCCAAGCCGACCGAGATTTCGCCACCGGCTGGCCCGATTGAATAGTCGGATGATGCGCTCATGTCAGAAGGAGGAGTGGCACCCCCGGCGCGATTCGAACGCGCAACCTAGAGATTAGAAGTCTCTCGCTCTATCCGTTGAGCTACGGGGGCGTGAAGGGGCAACTTCAATTCTAACCCCGCCTATATCTAGGATTTAATCCCCGATACTTCAGCCTAAAGGCTCGCTGAAAGTCAGCATCCTAGTCGGATTATCCACCAGCATCGCGTTTATCGCTTCTTCCGACATCCCACGCGCACGCAGTCTAGGCACTATCCGCGAGATGATGTGATCGAAGCCGTGTCCGCCGTAACGCTTCAGCCGATGCTTGCTGCAGATATCATGCGCCAGCAGCAGCTGTTGCGTGTGACCGCGCGAGATCAGATACTCAATCTGCTCGATGCGATGCTGGTCCGAAGGCATGTAGCTGCTCGGATTAAGCGGATAATACGTCGATTCATGTCCCCAAAGGTCGTAGTTCATGTACACACCAGTATCCGCAACATCTTCCAAAACACCCCGATCGTAGATCGTCCGCTCGATATGCCCCATAACCGTGTGGGAAAGATCTCCCCCCCAGCCTTCAACCGCATTGATGAGCTGCATCGGCGATTGGTTATCCCGGCCAGGGTGAATCAACAGCGGTGCACCGGTCGCACGTTGAGCGACTACCGCCGCTTCCAAGGTCTTCTGCTCAGAATCGACCCAGGGCCAAGAGCACCCAACCTCGCCGATGATGCCGGTCCGTACTCCCGTATTCCCCACTCCCACCTCAATGTCTCGAATGATGACCTCAGCTAAATCATCCACGCTCGCATCGCGAATATCGTCTCCATGTGTGAGATGCACGTAGTGTCCGCCGCCCATCACGATATTCAGCCCCGTCGCCCTCGAGATCCGCATCAAGCCCATAGGATCACGCGCCAGCCCGATCGAAGTCACATCGACAATCGTCGCCCCTCCCGCAGTGTAGTACTCGCGAGCCTCCTCTGTAGCAGTCTCCAAGTCCAGCATCTGGAGATTGTCACGACTGCTGTTCCAGTAGTAGCGCACCCACCACAGATTTTCGAGACTCACCTTCTCATCCATGAATTTACGGGCACTCGCCTCAACCGGCTCCTCGAAAGCACTGAGAAAATTGATCAGCAGGTGCTCGTGCGTAGTCGTTATCCCAACCCTTGCCGGCTCGATCGGACCTTGAACCGTCAATACCTTGTCAGTGGCACGAAACTTGGGAACGGGATGTTGGGCAGATGTCATTATCTTCGCGTCTTCCTTACCCCGGTGCTTTACGCCATCCGATCCGCTCTACGCGTCTCGCCAGCTCCATACTGGATCCCAGCCCAGCACTCGCTTCGCCTTCTCGTTGCTGATCGCCGAGGCGAAGCCAGGCAACGGGATCCTAATCTCAGACTCGGGGAAAGCGATCGCGATCGCCTCCTCAGTAGGAATCAACAACGTCGTGTCGTCCCCGTTGATGAAGAATGCTTCATGCCCGTCCCACTCCATCTCAAGAGCCAAACGGCACGCCGCAGCCGCTTCCTCTATATCTGCCCAGCCCCAGAAATCCATCGCGTTACGGCGCAACGGATTCGTCTTGCTCGGAGTATTCGTCAGCTTGCGCTCTCGTTGCTCAGCGCGCGTCCCCAGCCAGTGAAAACGCATCGAAGCGATCTGCATCGAACTCGGATTGCGACGTATAAAGGTATCCGCCATAACCTCGCCGACCCACTTGCTCAGTGCGTATGAATCTTGGCAGAAAGTCTCTTGCTCCTCATCTATCGGAAAGTAGGGACGAGGGCTACGATGCCTAGAGAAGGAGGCTCCAATCGCATTGATGCTACTCGCCATCACCACGTTACGGATACCGTGAATCTCAGCCGCCTCAAGCACCGACCAGTTAGACATCAGATTCACTCGCAGCACCTCATGCTCCGAAGCGATCAGCGGATTCGGTATCGCAGCCATGTGAATCACCTTCTCGCATCCATCCATCACACGCGTCGCCTCTTCGAGCAAGGTCAGATCCGCCTTCAGAAACTCAAAACCATCTGCCGATCGCGGAGCCTTGCGGTCCGTGCTGACAACCTCGTAACCATTCGCCAACAGATCCGCAATTATGTAGCGGCCCATCTTGCCCGAGCCGCCCGTTACAAGTACCTTCGTCATAGCTTTAGAAATCCGGCTACATGCTGACGCTCAACCAGCCGATAGGCCCTCGGTCGTCGGCATACCACAGCCTGTTATCGCGGATCGTCATCCCGTGCACCTGCACCGGATGCGGAACTCGGAAAACATCGTAGCAACGGCCATCTTCAATCCTCTGACGACACACGATCCCGAACGAAGTGTCCGACACCCACATGTGCCCCTCCTCCTCCGCGAAGGCGATTCCATGCACGCGATAACCCGGTGCCTTGAAGCGATGCACCTCTTTCCAGCTCGAAGCCTCCACTATATGCACAAACTGGGACGGAGGCGAGGCGATGTAAATATAGCCGTCCTTCCACTCCAAGCCGTGGTCTCCAGTCGGTTGAGATGCTCGCCCCATCGAGTCGTCGAAATGCTCGCGAGTAGCATTGATACCCGCTCCCGGCGACGCGAACTTATCGATGGTCTGTCCAGTCTCACGGTCGACTACAAATATCTCGCACGAATAGGTCGACGCGATCCACACATTCCCGTCGTCGCTCAACGTGATGCCGCTCGAGTGCACCGTCTCCGTATGCGCCTCGAAAAGAGTCTCGCCCGTCTGCCAATCCAGCTTATATACGTTGTCGTTGCCCTGATCTATGTACCAAAGCCCATCGTCCGCCGCCTGCAACCCGTTGGGCTTCGGGCCAGGTGAAATGAACATCTGGATGGGATCTGCAATCTTATATGCCATAGCTCTCCTCGCTACTGAGACCTTCGCATAACTCTAGCGTAACCCCATCATTCCCGCAGGCATGCCTCCTACCTACCTCGTACCACGATACGGAATAGGGCCGTTTACGGGACAGCTGCGACAAGGCGGCAACGCCTAGCGGGCTACAGCTCGTGCCGCTATTCAAGCAACACCTCAAGTCCTGCCAACCCAGAGAAAGATGACTCAACAGAATCCACGGACTAATCCCAAGAACCGAACGCGCAATCAATCATAGGTTGCTCTCTCTCGCCACCGTTGCAGGCGCGTTCACGAATGAATCTAGAAGCTCCGTGCAGGCACCGATCCCCTCAGGCGGCAGTGCGTACCCATTCTCAATCACCGGCAGCCCCGTAAGTATCTCCGGATACCAGCTCACGTTGAAAGCACGCACCGTCTCTTGAATCAAGGCGTTCGGAGCATTCAGTGCAAGATGCACCGAGAACATGAACGTGACCGGACCCACGCAATCGTGAGGCGCTATCGGCATGCTGTAAGCCTCCGCCATCCCAGCTATCCGCTTCGATTCCGAGATCCCTCCAACCCAAGAAACATCGAACATGCAGATAGTCATCGCCTGCTTCTCGAACATCTCGCGGAAGGCCCATCTCGTCGCAACCGTCTCTGAAGCAGTGACAGCGACATCCGTCGAGCGTCGAAACTCCACCAAGCCATCGATGTTATCCATCGGCACGGGATCCTCGAACCAGAACGGAGAATAAGGCTCAACAGACTTCGCGATCCGAACCGCTGAAGGAAGATTCCAAGCCGAATGCATCTCCAGCATCACATCTATGCGATTGCCCACCTTCTCACGAATCAATCTGAACGGCTCTGTGCACATCTCCAAATCCACACTTGAGATGAACTGCCCCAGAGAATCATTGACTACCTGATCGAACGGCCAAATCTTCATCGCCGTGTACCCCTGCGACAGCAGGTCATCCGCCAGCGCACCGGCATCCGTCAGAAACGCCTGTTGATCTTCATACAGCTCTTTCGGGCGATAGTCGAGATCCCCAGTCTCCAGTCGTCCCGCTCTGTTAACGCCGTACGAATATCCCGCGCATGTGTTGTAGACACGGATCTTGGGCCTGCTCAACCCGCCCAGAGCCTCATACAACGGAACCCCAGCACGCTGCGCGAAAAGATCCCAAAGCGCCATATCGACCGCCGATTGACCGCTCATGTCCGCCGCACGTGCCACCACTCTACCGCCGAACCCGTTCAATTTGTGCCAGTGCAGGTCGAGTTGGGAAGCATCCTTCCCGAGAAGATACGCCGCCGCCTCTTCATGCACCCATGCCTCTACAGTCTCCGGGCTGAATGATGTCTCTCCGATACCGACACGACCATCATCGGTGTGGATCCGCATCCAGAATATCTTCGAATACGCCGGATTCCTGAAGGTCTCGATTCGTGTGACTATTGGTGGTTTCTTGGACATATTCAGAAGGACACGGCGTAGCGGATGAGCATCTGCTCTCAACGATCATAGATCAGAGCGACTCCCAATTTACCACGCCACAAAGCCCTAGACCAGACCGCGAATCCCCCGATGCTGCTACGTGGGTTAGATTCAATGAGTCATGCCTCTCGCTCAGGCACTCGTTCTCGCCGTCATACAGGGATTCACGGAGCTGCTGCCCATCAGCAGCAGCGGATACATGATCATCGCCTCTTGGGCCCTTGGGTGGCAAGCCCCCAGTGCCGGATTCGATGCCGCCGTGCATTTGGGATCGCTCCTGGCGCTTGCCCTATTCTTCACACGAGACTGGATGCTCATACTCAAATCCCTACGCAGAGGCCGCTCGATATCTTTAGGCGGAGACGACGACCTCGCTTCACGAACCCTATTGGAACAACGACGACGCATCGGTGACAACCGTAGAAGACTCTCAATCACCATGGCGATGCCCGCCCGCAGTTTGCTGAAGTCAGTCGCTCTAGGTACCTTGCCAGCGTTGGCTGTAGGTGCCGCTCTATATCCCATCATCTCATCCGAATCAGCACGAAGCCCCGAACTCGCCGGCGGGATGTTCATCGTCACAGCAGCCGTGCTCCTAATGGGGCACTACGCGACGAATCAGCG
Organism: Dehalococcoidia bacterium; assembly: GCA_965214735.1. Classification (GTDB taxonomy): domain Bacteria; phylum Chloroflexota; class Dehalococcoidia; order Lucifugimonadales; family Lucifugimonadaceae; genus Bin127. The sequence continues at coordinate 1,147,413 of OZ243977.1, forward strand.
CCTCACCGGCAAGGACCCGAGGGTCAGATCAAAGGAGATCGGCAGGTGGGATGCCCTCATAATCGGAGCCGCACAGGCAGCCGCGCTTCTTCCAGGCATCTCACGATCCGCCGCAACCATCTCCGCAGGGCTGACCCGCGGCATACCGGCAGTCGCCGCGATACGCTTCTCGTACCTGCTCAGCGCGCCCGTCATCATAGCCGCCTCCGGATTCTCGGCGTTCACGGCACTCGTCGATGCCAACGAAACATTCCCCGGATGGACACCCATAGCGATCGGAATCGCCACATCATTCATCACAGCATACCTCGCCGTCGCCGCATTCATGTGGATAGTGCGGCGCATCGGAACAATGTCCCTTCTTCCGTTCTCAGCATTCACAGCCGCAACCGGCGCCATAACACTGATCGGCATCTTCACTCAATAGAAAAACATCCGATTCAAACCGCATCCTCCCTCACCCGCCGCCGCGTCTCGGCAAAAGAAAAATCAGATCAACCCGACTCTACGATCCGAGTCCGAGTCGGCAAGCCTGCGGTAGCGGTTAACCATCTCCACCGCAGCATCGGCGTATCCTCTCGCTTGATCGATCCGCTCTCTCGCCTGTTGCACCGTATCCGTGGTCAAGACTCCGAAGACGACAGGCTTACGTGTGTCGTCGGCTACGCGAATAAGACCCTGTGAAGCCGCATAGGCCACGTGTTCGAAGTGTGCCGTCTCGCCTCTTATCACCGCTCCCAACGCTATAACCGCGTCGACTCCACTCTGCTCGATCAACAGTCGCGCCGCCAAAGGAAGCTCGAACGAACCCGGCATCTCCATCGTCCTACCCTTCGCTAAATCGACATTCAGTTCTTTGAGCCGATCAACGCATACCTTGAACATGGCATCTGTGATCTGCGAATTGAAGCGGGCGACAGCGATCCCTATTCTCACATCCTCTCCATTCAGAAGATCAGATGGCGATTCGCCCCTATCTTTGATGTCAGCACTCAACGAGATTTTCACCTAGCTTCGCCGTATGCCATGTCATCGCCCGGACTCATGTCGATAACTTCTCCGGAATCATCACCATGGAACTCGATGTTGTGGGACAATCGATCCCGCTTCGTCTCCAGATAACGACGGTTATGGTCGTTGGAGACCGTCCAGAGGGGCATCTGCTCTACAAGCTCCAGTCCGAAACCGGTCAATCCGGCGACCTTCTTCGGATTGTTCGTGAGGAAATTGAACTTGCGAATGCCGAGATCGAGCAGAATCTGCGCTCCCACTCCGTAGTGCCTGAGGTCGGTCTGGAAGCCAAGCTCGTTATTCGCATCGACCGTGTCCAAGCCGTTGTCCTGCAACTGGTACGCCCGAAGCTTGTTGATCAGCCCGATGCCACGCCCTTCTTGACGCATGTACACGAGCGCTCCAATCCCTTCCGCGGCGATCTGCGAGAGTGCCGCGTCCAGCTGTTCCCCGCAGTCGCACCGACGGCTACTGAATATGTCGCCAGTCAAGCACTCCGAATGTACCCTCACCAACGTCGGCTTGTCAGGATCGATCTCACCCATCACCAACGCGATGTGTTCGGCTGGATCGACATTGCTACGGTAGGCGATGCACTTGAAATCGCCCCACTTGGTCGGCAGCTTGGTATCTACGACTCGAGTGACGAAAGATTCGCGTTCCAAGCGGTAGGAGATCAAGTCGGCGATCGAGACGATCGGGAGGCCGTACTTACTCGCGAACGCCTCAAGCTCTGATCCCCGTGCCATCGTGCCGTCGTCGTTCATAATTTCGCAGACAATTGCCACCGGGCGTTTGCCTGCCGTTCGCACCAAATCGATCGAACCTTCTGTATGGCCCGCCCTCACAAGCACTCCGCCCTCCTGGTACCGCAAAGGAAAAACGTGTCCCGGCTGGACGAAGTTCTCCGCTACAGTCTCTTCTTCAGCAAGCAACCGTATGGTGTGCGCACGGTCAGCGGATGAAATGCCAGTAGATATCCCGTAGGCAGCATCTACTGCCACCGTCATCGCAGTTGAGTGCGGGGACGTGTTGTTGCGCACCATCATCGGCATGCCCAGACGATCAAGATCTCCACCCTCCATCGGCACGCATATCAGCCCCCTGGCATTCTTCGCCATGAAGTTGATCGCATGATCAGACGCATCTTGGGCAGCCATCACCAGATCGCCCTCGTTTTCGCGATCCTCGTCGTCCACCATGATCACCATGCCGCCACGACGAATCGCATCAACGGCACGCTCCACCGAAGCGGTGCTACTGGCAACAGGTGTGAGCTCGGAATCTTGGCTATTCGCAGACACGTCGGAGTCGTGATCTTTAAGGGCGATTCACAGCAACAAAATGAGCAATCGATCGCTCGACGTATTTGGCGGTCATGTCAGTCTCGATGTTGACTTTAGCACCGGGTTTCAATTCACCGAGTGTGGTATGAGCCGCTGTGAATGGGATCAGACTGATATAGAAGCTCGATTCATTGCAGTCGAAGCACGTGAGACTCACTCCATCGAGTGCCACGAAACCTTTCTCGACAATATATTTCATTTTATCCGCGCCGCATATCACTTCGATCAGTTTGGCATCGCCATCATCCTTCACGCCACCGATTTCGGCTGTGCCATCGATGTGCCCCTGCACCAGATGTCCGCCCACCCGCGCTCCGTACTTGAGCGCACGCTCCAAATTGACCCGCGAGCCGACAGAGATATCTTTGAACCAAGTCCTCCTCAGCGTTTCTCGAGATACATCAACCGTGAAAGTGTCGGATGTGATGCCGATGACGGTTAGACACGCTCCGCTGATAGAGATGCTCTCCGAAACCATCAACTCATCTTCGCCAGACATGACCGCACCGCTTCGAATCGACACGGTCGCTCCGTCATCCGACATCGCCAAGGAAGACACCGTGCCCATCGCTTCTACGATTCCACTAAACATATCGCCCTTCACAATCAGCTTCGGATATATCCCGTGACAACGATATCTTCACCCAGATTCTCGACGCGGCTTTCACGCAGGTTCGTGATTCCCTCCATCAGTTCGGGACCCGATCCTGCCACTGGCGACAACGACTTAACCCCGCCGATGATCTTGGTCGTAGACACATATACCACAGCCTTGTCCACAACGCCGGCTTCCAGCATCGAGGCGGTCAATCTGGGACCAGCTTCAATCAAGACATTTGTGCAACCTCTATCCCCGAGCAGCTTAATCAGCGCGTCAACGCTCACAGAACCCCCTTGCCCCGGCAGATGCACGACCTCACGGTCTGGATATCCTCCGCATGGTTCGCTGACTGCATGGATAACGTGCCCATCTTCCTTCAGCAGGGCGGAGGAGCTACGCATACGCGCTTTGCCATCCACGACCACGCGCCATCGAGGTCGATTGCCCAGACGTTCATCAGTTTCAGGATCTCTAGCAGTCAATCGGGGATCATCTGCCAACACCGTCCCGATGCCCGTCACTAAAGCATCCGACTTATAGCGTAGCCGGTGAGCGTGTGCCCTAGCCGATCTGCCCGTTATCCATTTCGAATCCCCGCATCGAGTGGCGACCTTGCCATCCAGACTCATCGCCCACTTAACGGTCACAAACGGCAGCCCGCTGCGAATCAGCTTAGAGAAACCCTCGATTAGTTCTCTACACCGCTGGAGCTGCTCAGCGCTGACTGCGTTCACTACCTCAACTCCGGCGCGGCGCAGCTGCCCGAAGCCCTTACCATCGACATTGGGATTCGGATCCGCAATTGGACATACCAAGCGCCTTATGCCGGCCTCGATGATTGCATCTGTGCAGGGGGGGGTCGTGCCGTGGAACTGGTGAGGTTCAAGTGTGCAGTAGATTATCCCGCCGCTAGCTTTGGCTCCAGCCGATCGTATTGCCACATCCTCGGCGTGCGGTCCAGTACCCGGCTGAGTGGAACCCTCGCCTACTATCGTTTCACCATCTTTTCCCACTACCACGGCACCCACCGGCGGCCTTGGTGAGACACCTCCCGCAGCAACTTCGGCAAGTTCAATGGCACGATCCATGAAGTCCATGCATCCAGTATGTAATAGAGACGCAAAACACATACTGACGCCGACGCAGATCCAAGCCGTAACATACTATTCGACGCGATGCTATAGGCATGCCCGTCACACAGCCGGTGTTGAGAGACAGTTAATAAGATCGCGCCGTCCATGAGGATTCGTATTCACACGACCAAAATCCGCTACCATGCAATCACCTTGAGACTTGAAACCTAGGCATCAGAGCAGACTTTCATGAAAATTGTCGATATAAGGGCATTTCCATTACGCATCCCCAGACGTGGCGACGAAAAATCGGAAGACTCTACCCGACCGCCCACCATCGAGTTCGGAGACTACTACGTAGACCGCTCCGCGTTCACATCGATCTACTCGCATCACCACGAGACGACCGTCATACGAGTCGAAACCGACACTGGAATCGTGGGATGGGGAGAAGCACAGTCGCCAGTTTCCCCCAACACCACCGAGACGATCGTGCGAGACTTGGTGCGGCCGCTAGTAATGCACAGGGACCCATTCGACATCGAGGCTATCTGGACTCGAAACTACGGCGCCATGCGTGAGCGAGGGCATCCCACCGGTTTCTACATAGATGCCATCGGAGGCACCGATATCGCTCTCTGGGACATCGTCGGAAAAGCCGTCGGCAAACCCGTCCACAAACTAGCCGGTGGCAGGTACCGCGACAAGATACTGCTGTACGCCGGCCTGGGCGGCACCGATCCCGAGAAGGTCGCAGACTCCGCCGAGGAGCACGTGGGCTACGGATACAAAGCGCTCAAGCTGCATCTATTGCTGGACGTTGAGGGCGTTGCCGCCATCGCCCGTGCAGTTAGGAAGCGAGTCGGACCATCCATCATGCTCATGGTCGATGTCCATATGCGACAGACAGTCGTCAACTCGATACTCCTCGGCAGAGAGCTGGAGAAGCTGAACTTCACATGGCTGGAGTCTCCGATAGTGCCCGACGACATCCCCGGCCAGGCTGAGATAACCCGCGCTCTCGACATGGGCGTGGCGATAGGGGAGTGGACAAGGACCCGCTACGAGATGAGAGAGCAGTTCGAGCGTCGGGCGTACGACATCCTCATGCACGATATCGGGCGCACCGGCATCACCGAAGGTCGTCGAATCGCCACATTGGCAGACACATACAACATCCCCGTCGCCCCGCACGTCGGGGGTGGTGGGATACTATCAGTCGCCTCGACCGTCGAGTTTTCCGCCTCGTGTCCCAACTTCATGATCATGGAGCACGGACACCACGCAAACGCCATCAAGAGCAAGATCATCAAAGAACCATACGAGCCCGTCGAAGGCTGCTATCACGTATCCGATCGGCCCGGGCTTGGAGTCGAGGTTGACGAGACGATGCTGGATCGATACGCCTTCCCGTCAGCATGAAGGTTGATCGAGTGTCGTACCAAACGCCCCTCGTTCTAACAATCGATATCGGCAGCTCAGCGATCAAGGCCGGAATCTACGACGCCACCGCGACTCCGCTCTTACACACGCTGGTATCCATCCCCCACCAGCAACGGACCGCACGCGACGGCATGCACGAGGAGGATGCCGAAGAAATCTTGACCGCAGTCGAAGCCGCAGTTGATCGAGTGCTGACGATTGATCACAAGGCATCGAGTCTCATCTCGGCAGTCGGCATGGACTCTATGGCAAGCACCATCTTGGGTCTAGACGCCGAATCAGAGCCTGTAACGCCGGTATTCACATACGCAGATACCCGTAGCCGCCTTGATGTCGATGAGCTGCGAGAAGCCATCGATCTCGATGCCACCTACGATCGAACAGGTGTGATGCAGCACACATCATACGTTCCCGGCAAGGTGCTCTGGCTACGGCGAGTGATGCCCGAGTTGACGCGAAAGATCGCCCTTTGGAGCGATATCTCCACCTTCATATATAGTCGCTGGTTCGGCAGAACCGACATCCCATGCAGCTACAGCGTTGCCGCATGGAGCGGACTGTTGAACCGACGAGAATTGACATGGGATGCCGACCTGCTGAGAGAGATCTCGCTCGACGAAGAGATGCTCCCACGGCTAACTCCCTATTCACACCTGCAAGTAGGACTGCGCGGCGAATACAGACGCCGATGGCATCAACTGGCGGATGTCCCCTTCACATTAGCGGTAGGCGATGGCGCAGCCGCGAACGTGGGAGCCGGATGTATAGACTCACGCAACATCGCGTTGACGATCGGATCAACCGCCGCCATGAGACTGATTGCAAAGGACGAGGCGGAAACAGGCGCTCCCGAGATTCCATACGGTCTATGGGGCTATCGTCTGGGCACCGATCTGAACCTTGTAGGCGGTGCTTTCAGCGAGGGAGGCAACGTGGTCGAGTGGGCGCAGCGAACATTGCAGATGCCCGACCTAGATTCACTCGACGCCTCGCTACAGAACGCCATACCAGATGGGCATGGATTGACGGTACTGCCATTCATCGCTGGAGAGCGGGCTGTGGGATGGTCCACAAAAGCGTCAGGAGTCTTCAGCGGGATCACGGTTTCAACCACCGGGCTAGACATCGTTCAAGCCCTGATGGAGAGCGTGGCATATCGTTTTTGGCTGGTGTCTGATCTATTGTCGCCCCATCTCGACGACGACAGCGTATTCGTAGCCGGCGGAGGCGGTTCCACCAACTCCACATGGTGGATGCAAACGATGGCCGACGTTTTGCAGTCGGAGATCCACATTCCAGAAGACAAGCAGGGAACTAGCCGAGGAGCCGCGGTTCTAGCGCTTCATGCAATCGGGGTATGGAACGGACTGCGCGATACGCCCCCTAGGATCGAGGCACAGTACTATCCCTCCGATGCGCACGCAGAAACCTACCGCGTCGCTCGCGAGCGACAGCAGGAGCTCTACTCGATCTTGATCGAGTAAGCAGACCCTCTGATACAGACGAATCTACCCCGTCATTCCCGCGAACCCGCGAAGGCGGAAATCATATCAAGAGATGCGTGCGAACCAAGCTAGGCATCGGAACCGCAAATCGCATGGGAAACCATCATTGACTAACACCCATTCAGTAGAATCTTTACCGAAACTTCATCGTCCGTTGGCTGCACCTATGTACAGTATCTATCCTCCGATCCAACGGCATTTTGATCTCCGGACAAAGTTGCCAAGGATCGCTATATTGTCGCTTGGACTGTGTTTTGCGGTTTGGACCTTCGCGGCTTGCTCCAGTGATCAGGAAGAAACCCCGACTCCCGAAGCCACGTCCACCGCGACCACCGCCGCCACCGCACCGACTTCTCCCACCACTACGCTAACGCCAACACCAACACCAACGCCAAAGACTCCACCACCCACTCCCACGGCTACTTCTGTACCCGCCCCAGATCCGACGTCGACCCCGACCTCAACCGCGACATCGGAGCCTCCAACGCCCACATCTACTCCGACACCAGCTTCCACAGCCACCCCCACCGCAACATTACCACCCTCGACACCCACTCCAACGCAGGCTCCTTCCCCAGCGAATTACCAGATCCAATCTATTGAATGGAACATCCGAGGCCCAGAAGCAGACAAAATAGCCGTGACATTCACCGTCTCGATAACCAACGTTGGCGAGACAAACAGAGAAGAAGCGACACCCCTCCTCGTTTCCATTGAAGGCGCAGAGCCGATGGTGGCAAACGAGATACCGCCGCTGAATTCGGGAGCCGCATCAACAGTCCTGTTCGATGTCAGGTTGGACCCCGGGCAGCGGCAGCTACAAGTAGCAGTGGATGAATCGGTTTCAAACGTGGCGATGGAGATATTGGCATCCAACGTCTCGGTGGCTCCCGTTTCTTACCAGGTGATCTCAGAAGACCTTGTGGAAGTAAAGGTCGATATATCGAATCTGGGATCATCAGTTTCAGGCCCAGTGGACCTTGTGGCTATGGGAAATCGAGTGGCAACAGTCCGACCTTTGCTGATCGGAGAAACTGAGCAGATCGCATTCTCCCTGATGCTGCCGACAGGCCGACACGATATAGATATAGCCGTAAGCCCAGACCCGCGCGAAGTCGACCTGTCTGACAACAGCTCCGTAATAACAATGGATGTCGAGTACGTCTCCTTGAATCTCCAAGCCGATTCTGCAAACACCGTCGGATACAACCGCGACGGCAGTGCCGAAGTACACGTCAATTTCATCGTCTCCAACATCGGAGTAGCACCCAGCGGCGAGTTTGAAGTGGCAGCACAGTGCGTCGAGACCAACGAGGAGATCTGCCTTGGAACCGTGACCATACAATCCCTCATGCCAGGCGAGTCGTTCGAAGGACAGTTGGTAGCATCGCTGCCGCAGGGAATCACCCCCGTCCATATATACGCCGGTGAACTGGACGACGGTTACCGATGGGGCGATGCCAACGTATATCCCATAACGGTCGAAGTCCCGACTCAGCCAGAGATCGATTTGGTACTCCAAGCCGATACGACAATGTTGGGATACTATCGCGACGGCTCTGCTGGGGTAAAGCTGAGCGTCTCTATCAGAAACGATGGAAGCATGCCTGTCGAAGGCACCCGTGATGTGCTCGTGTCTTGTCGACAGGGCGAGGAGATCGTAACTAGTTGCAGTGGATTGATGACCGTGGACCTCGGCGACGGATACGGCCCCGCGTCAGCTGAAATCGATCTCATAGTGCCGACCGGCGAGGTCGAGTTAGTAGCTGAGGGTGTCGATATATCGTTCACGCGCACCGTATCAACACCCGAACGCATAATCGTGAGCCAGCCTGTATGGAGGTGCGCAAGCGATGAAAACTACAGCGACGAATCACCACGCGGAAGTTGCGGAGGACTCAGAGGCGAAACCTTCGAAAAGTGGCGAACGAACTCAGTCATCACCTTCTGGGCCGACGGCAACGCTCGTTACATCGAAGTATTCGAGGACGTGATCGCCGAATTGGCACCCACGCTCAACATCAACCTTCAGCAAGTCACGCAGGAAGAAGGCGCAGACCTGGTCGTGCATGTCGGAATCACTCCAACCAACGCCGTCGAACTCGGATACATGAACTGCGAAGGAATGTGGGGCTGCGCTAATCACGTTCTGGGTGCTGACGGATTCATCGAATCCGCCGTAATCGTCGTCTTCGAAAACGTCAATCCCAAGTACGACACCCTGCAGCTGACCGTATCAGCTGTGGAATACGCCACCAAGCATCAGATCCTGCGTGCTTTGGTACCAATCGGTTACCGCAATGTCCCAGACAGCATACTGAGTATCGACCAGGGACTGCGAATCCCAGATCTGAGCAAATCCGACATCGAGTTGCTCAATCTTTACACCAATCCATTGATCGAATCTGGAATGACGCTGGACGAGGTAGAAGAGATCCTAATATTCGAGAATCAGCTGCTCGACCAACCGCCTGAAGAAGAACCGCAACACCGCGACATAATTCTTGAAGCGTTCTCCGCTCTGCATGAAGCCGAATCGGCGCTATACGAAATGCAAGGAACGTGGTCAGGAGGCACTTGCCTAAACACCTTCAAACAATCGCAAGTGACGATCGCCAACTTCAGCCCCTATCGCGCGTTGCAGTACAGGTTTGTAGACGCCGGCCAGCGATTATTCCACTTTAGACGCTCCGCCGAAGGCTCCACCGAGTATTGGGACGGTTCTTCACGCAGTTGGGATGAATTCAAGGCCCAGGACGAGCAAAAGTTGATACGACACACCAGTTGGAATCCCGAATATTCAGACCCATTGATCATGTTGGCTTCCATACTATGGTTCGCACCTGAAAATCGCATTGAAGTGACCAGAGAATCTGATCTGGGATGGTCTTACGCCATCAACCTAGACGATGCATTCGTGTCGCCAGGTTGGGCCACACAAGCCGATCTCGACATTACGATATCCATCGACGCGACGAATCATCGGATCACCGAATATTCGATGGACTGGGACTTCGCAGTGCGTGGGTTGCTATGCAACCGCTACTACGTCGAGGCAGAGCTCATACAGTATGGCGCATCGATGGTGATCCCATCAACGGTTCGCAACGGATCCTCAATCATCGAATAAACAATCTAGTGCCGCCATCCAGACCCTCGGTGTGGACATGCTAGCAATGATCTCCCCCAGGTGGCTGTTAACCCTAACCGTCGTCTCCATTACGACGTTCATCGCCGCATGTACCGAAAACACAGCAACGAATCCCACATCCGAACCAACGAGCGTCACAGCGTCAAATTCCCCGACTCAACACACCGATGGAGCCGAGTCTCTCCAAGACGAATCGTCTTCTGCACCTACAACTCAGACTCCGATCCCCACCGCGACCCTGACACCTGAGCCGACGCCAGCTTCACCACCGCCAACCCAATTACCGAGTGCCACGCCGACACCGACTCGAGCACCGCCCACCGCCACTCCGACTCTGGTTCCGATTGCGACACCCACTGAAGCAATCCCAGCAACCCCTTCTGCAATCCCTTCTGCAACCGCCACACAGACTCACACTGCCACGCCGACTACGACACCGATCCCCACATCGACACCCACTGCCACACCTGCTACTACACCGCTCCCCGCCGATTATCGCTTCTCCAGAATCGACAGCGAAGTCTTCGGCGCAGCGGAAGGGTTGATTGAAGTCAGGTTCACTATCGAAATCACCAACCAAGGCGAAACTAAGGGAAGCGAAGCCGCTCCAGTTCGCTTCAGCGTCGGAGAGGAGAAAGCCGAGTTGGTGGGCATCGTCGCTCCACTCGATCCGCAAGAGAGCTACCGTCTTGCATTCACCGCTCGACTGCCGCACGACTCGCCAACGCTGACCTTCCAAGTCGATGGCGGCGAACAGCTGCATATTGAACAACACGTGCCTACATCCGATCTGGAGGTCGCAGTCATCGATCACTCAGCAGCGGGTGACGGAGTGACGAATCTCAATATCGAGGTGACGAATCTCGGTGAGTTGACAGCGGAGACCGTTTCACTGCGGATTTCATGGCGCAGGATCGAAAAAGACGGCGAAGACACGCCTTGGGAGTCGACTGAGGTCGATGTATTCGCCCAGCATCTGTCACCCGCTGCAAGCCATTCTCGAGAGACGCGCTTGGAACTCGGACGCGGAACCTACGAAGTCATCGTGGAAGCAGACACACCATCGCTAGAAGTTGAACTGACCAACAACATCTATACCACCCAGATAATTGCCGAGTACGTCTCATTGGAGATCAAAGAGCTCTCAACAGAACTTGAAGGCTACGAACCTGACGGGAGAGCACGATTCGAAGTGACGATGCTGATCTCAAACAACGGAGTGTCTCCGAGCGGCACTTTCCGAATCGGCATCGAATGCGAGGCCGTACACACCGGGCAGTGCACCTTGCTCAACACCCCATCTATCGATCAAATAGAGCCAGGATCGAGCACCGAGGTAGTTTTCGTTTGGATCATCCCAGCAGCAGAAGTAGATGCCAGAGCATATGCAGGCTCGCTAGAAGACAGTCTCTTATGGGGACAGAGGAACGTCAGGCAATTCAACCTGAATGTTCCGGAAAGACCTGAAAAGGTCTTAATCCTTGAAGCGACGAGCGAGTTATTCGGCTACTGGTCAGACGGAACTGCACGAATAGACCTCTCTTTAGTGCTGAGAAACGAGGGCTACAAACCCATTGATGAGCCTCACATCGTCACGATCACCTGTTCGGTCGACGGCGAAGAAGTGGAAGATTGCGGCGGCGATGCCGAAGTGTCGCTGAACGGTGGCTACGGCCCCTCGATATCTGTGGTCGATATCAGAGTTCCGCCTGGCCACTTGGACATTGCAATCGATTACGGAGCTTCGGAACTCGAGCTGATTTCATTGCAGGTGCCTAAACGGGGACAACCTGCAAGGGCCTTAATCCTTGAAGCGACGAGCGAGTTATTAGGCTACTGGTCGGATGGAACTGCACGAATAGACCTCTCTTTGGCACTCAGAAACGAAGGCTACGAATCCATTGATGAACCTCACACCATCGCAATCACCTGTTCGCTAGATGGCGAAGAAGTAGAAGATTGCGGCAGCGATACCGAAGAAGTGTCGCTGAACGATGGCTACGGCCCCTCGATATCGGTGGTCGAACTCAGAGTGCCGCTCGGTCACGTGGACCTTGCAATCGATTACGGAGCTTCGGAATCCGAGCTAATTTCCCTGAAAGTGCCTGAAAAAATAGTCGGCGTTGATCCTGAAGTGTGGGAGTGCTTCAGCGATATTCCAGCCGAAGACGAAGATAGAGTCGGCTGCGCTGCTTGGGAATGGGAATCAGACGTGATCGAAAAGTGGGATCAGAGCAAGCCGATCAAGGTTTGGGCCACAGGTGACGTTCGATACTTGCGGATATTCGACGAAGCTCTCGCCGATATCGCTCCCATTGTAAATCTCAAATTCGAGCGTGTTCAGAGCGAGACGCAAGCAGACTTGGCAATGTTCACCGGTGTCTCTAAGAAGGAGGCTCAAAGAATCGGCTTCGGAGACATCCTTTGCTTCCAAGCCGCAGGTTGTGCCCGAAGATGGTGGACCGACAACTCAAATGTATATCGAGCAAGAATTGTGGTTTGGCTACAAGACGGCACTTGGGATCCTTTGGGATTGACCGACCGACTCATCCGCTACATCACACTTCACGAGCTCGTGCACGCGTTGACAAATATCGGACACCGTACAGACTTTGGAAGCATTATGGATGTGCGAGACGGATTGCTTTGGTCTGAAATTGATTCAATGGATGATGCACTGCTAAGGCTTCTATCGCACCCGCTGGTAAAACCCGGGATGACAATGGCAGAGATCGAGGAGTTAATCGTCTTTTCCCAAGAACTTATAGATCCGCCCGAACCTCACGAACCATCCGCAATCGACTTGGCCAAGAGAGCGTACGTGACTCTGCGCGAGGCGGGTAGCGCTAAATACTCCATCCGAGGTTCATGGCCAGACCCCGGCTGCGGATACGAATTCGGATGGGCAGAATACGAGATCGACGCACTCCAACATTACTGGGCAAACCTGATTCGGTTCGAAGATGGCAGCGACCACATCTACTTCATCAATCCGCAGCCTTCTCAGATCGAGTACTGGACAAGATCAGCGGACAACTGGAAATCAACCAACAGCGGAGAAGCATTGGAATCAACCGGATGGAGAGACAGTTACGGCAATCCGCTACAAGTATTGGCAAGCATAATCTACTACGCCGATCCCAATGCCATCAAGCTTGAAAAACTCAGATCCGGAAAGATCAGATTGTCCGTTCAACTCGATCAGGCATTGACACGCAACGATAACTGGCTGTCGCAGAACACCAATATCGAAATCTTGTTGGACCAAGAAACTTACAAGATCGAAGAGTACAACGTCGACTGGCAATGGAGCGGAAGCAACGCATATTGCTCCAGCTACCAGCTTGACGCCAAGGACGGCGAATACGGCATCGAGATCGAATTCCCTGATGAAATCATCGCCGAATCACGCTACTTCAAGTGATCTGATCAGTTGATAAGCGCCGACCACTGCCGATCCAAGTTGTTAGCGATGAAGTCGTGATCAAGCTCGTAACCGAGACCCGGCTTCCCATTCAGATGGATATGCCCGTCACGAATATCCAACGGCTCCGTCAGACACGCGTTGTACGACGGAACCGCATGATGATTCATCTCAAGACGATAGATGTTCGGAACGTTCATCAGAACCTGAGCGCCAGTGATCACGTTGAATGACCCCGACGCGTCGTGAGGACTGATCGGAATGTAGAACGACTCCGCCAGAACCGCGATACGCTTCATCTCTGAGATGCCGCCGGTCCAGCAGATGTCAGGCATGATGTAGTTCACAAGACCCTCCGTCAGATACGGCACGAAGTCCCAACGAGTGAACTTTCGTTCACCGATGCACAGATTGATGTCTGTGTTGTTCCTTAATTGACGATGCGCCTCCAAACTCTCCGGCTGCAACGGCTCTTCGAACCAAGTGAGGTTGTAAGGCATCATACGGTTGCAAAGATCCGTCGCCGTCGAAACGTCGAAGTTGCCATGCGCGTCGATCATCAGCTCCACATCCGGACCGAGACTCTCCCGCAAAGCCGCCATCAGATCTTCCGCATGTGCCGCCGCCGCCGCAGAGATCTTCCCATCGATATAGCGCCTGTGTTTCGCTCCCATCTCCGGCGAGAACGGATCCAGCTTCAGAGCCTGATATCCAAGCGCGACTTGAGATTGTGCATCAGCGACACACGCATCGATATCATCAGCCGGCCCGCAGTGACTGTACAGAGGCACCGAATCTCTAATCGGACCGCCCAGAAGATCGTAGACCGACCTACCCACAGCCTTGCCCTTGATGTCCCATAAAGCCATATCGATCCCGCTTGCAAGCGTAGTTGCGAATCCGCGCGAACCCAGAGTGCCGAAACGACGGTAGATCTGGTGCCAGATCCGATCGATGTGGCTCGGATCTTGACCTATCAAACCATCCGAAAAGTCCTGTCCCACAAGATCGTGCTTCAACAGCTCGTAAGTTCGGCCCAAAACTATCGCGCCGCCGCCACCCACGTTCGTAGATTCACCCACTCCGGTGATCCCTTCATCAGTGTCGATCTCCACGAACAGCCAAGGACGAGACTCCTGCGCTCTCACCACGTACGCTCGCAGATCTGTGATTCTCATAGCCGCTCCGTCCGATAACTAAACCAAAAAAGGCACCATGCCCGATGTCGGAATCTTACATCGCATACCCGCCTGCTGTTAAACTTTCACTTCCAAACGCGTGAGGCAAGAAGCCTCATCTAGTCAATAGCGGCAAACGCTGGACGGGAATTAAGAAAATGCGCTTCTGCTACGCGCACCGCCGATTCACGCTATACCCCCAGTCAATCGACTCATGGAACTTAGAACCCGACGACTACACGCCGGAGTTCTTGGAGCGCGCGCGAGAAACAGGATTCGATGCTATCGAATGCGGATTCGAGGTACTAGACAAACTCGGCGACGAGGCTTCTGTCATAGCATTTGGCGAGAGAGTCAGATCGCACGACATACAAGTCGGCGCCATTCGGGCAGGTGGAACCCTTACCGAAGCTCGCAACGGACCCGCCAACCGAGAAAAACTGCTGCGCGCTGTCGAATACGCCGCCTACGTAGGCGCAGAAGTCGTGAACGGAGCATTGAGCGCACCAGCTCGATATCCCGGACATCCTCCCGGATCCATCCCTGGCAGCATCAGCGGTTGGCCGCTCTCTCAAGACTCCAGCAGAGACGCAAAAATGTGGGAGTACGACGAGCTGGCATACGTCTTCCAGAGCATCTGCGACGAAGCAGCCCCTCACGACATCAACGTGACGATCGAAGTACACCAGAACTCACCAGTCGACAACTCTTGGTCGGCTGTATATCTGCACGAAAAGATCGACCGCGAGAACTTCGGCATCAACCCAGATATCGGGAACGTAGTATGGACATACGACGTTCCCGAAGAGGACTACGACGACGCGATAGATGCACTCGCCCCCATCTCAAAATACTGGCACTGCAAAAACCTTCACCGCATCTATCATCCAGAGAATCAGCGCTCCGTATTCGTCAGAGTGCCCTTGCAAGATGGCGATATCGACTACCGATACGCAATCTCAGCAATGGCTGATGCCGGATACTCCGGATATATGGCAATCGAAGGAACCCAACTGGGAGACCAGTGGCACAAGGACGGCTCATCGCTGGAATACGCAAAGAAGATTTGGTCCGAATTCGAAGACGTGTCCGACTAACTCGCACCCAGATTGATTGAAGAATTGCGATGATGCAGCAACGCGAGCCTGATCCCGCGCTCGAAGAAGATGCCCTCGGGGAAATAGACGACGAAGAGACCGGTGATTTCACCGACTTCGAAGACGATGAGTCTGAAGAAGAGCGGCTTATATCGCCTGCCCTCTTGGTGATCCTAGCGCTAGGCGGATTCGGCATCGGAATCATACTCACCTCCTTAACCTTCACTTCGGTGATGTTGATGACCGAATATGTGGGAGATTGGGCTTGGATTCTGGTTCCAGTGCCACTGCTGCTATTCAGCTGGGGTGCCATCTGGCAGTACGAGCGAGGCTGGCTGCAACAGCTCGGCGCGGCCGCCTTGGGCTTTTCACTCGCGCAATACCTCATGTACTCCATCGGGCGCCTATTCTTCATCCCATAGCAAATCCCTCGTCATTCACGCGAACGCGGGAATCCAGACACCGCTCAAGATCACGCCCTGGGATGGGAAGCGTCGTAGTCTCGCCTCACATGCTCGGAAGAGAGATGAGTGTAGATCTGCGTCGTCGAAATATCTTCGTGTCCCAGCAGCTCCTGGACATGCCTCAGCGAAGCGCCGCCGCTGAGCATGTGAGTGGCGAAGCTGTGCCGAAGCATGTGCGGAGTGATCCGCTTCGTTATCCCAGCATCAAAAGCCACTCTCTTCAGCTGCAACCAGAATCCCTGCCTAGTGATACGTCCACCGCGTTGATTGAGGAACAAAGCATGCCGATCTTGCCTGCGTCCCAGAAACGGCCTGCCGATCGCGACATAGTCAGCCACCGCTTCCATCGCAGGATCGTAGATCGGCACTATCCTCTCCTTCGAGCCCTTGCCCAAGCATCTGACCGTCGCATTGTCGAAACTGACGTGACTCAAGTCGAGAGAAGTCAACTCTGATACTCGAAATCCGCCCGCGTACATAAGCTCCACCATCGCACGATCCCGCAACTCAGCAGGCGATTCAGCACGACTCACGAAGTCCAGCAACATCTCCACATCATCAAGAGTCAACGATTTAGGCAAAGGTCTGCCAGAACGAGGAGCCTTAAGCTTTTTGGCAGGCTGCGTGCTCGTCACGCCCTCTTCCCTCAGAAACCGCATAAACGATCGTAACGACGCTATCTTTCTAGACTTCGTCGAAGCAGCGTATCCCCGTGTCTCCAGATGCATCAGGTAATCCGCAATGCAACGCTCGTCGACCAAGTTCCAATGAATCTCGAGATGACTGTCAGCGGTGCCGTTGCCATTGGAAGGTCGGAGGAAATCGATCAGCCCGTTGAGATCGTTTCGATACGCCGAAACCGTATGGACAGACATCCCCCGTTCACCAGCGAGGTGGTCCAGAAAGTTTCGCAGTTGCGGATTCACAATTCCAATCCTAGCGATGGACGCTTGACACGCGCTGCATGATCAGAAGCGAGATAGAGCTCTTTACGACGCAGAGCAACCGATCTGGCATCACAACGCAAGCCATCATATGTCCCACTCGCGATAGAATCCTCAAGGAATCTACAGAAGTGAAAGCGACCGTTTAATGGACCTCGTTCTCGGCTCGATCAAGATACCGTTCGACCCCTACATATTCGGAGGGACGACGACCGCGTTTTCGTGGCACGGATTCCTGACATTCGTCGCCGTCGCGACCGCGGTATGGCTGGCTGGACGGGCAGCCGTGCGTGAAAAGCTGGACCAGGAGCAGGTCTACAACATTGCCATGTGGGGAGTATTGTCAGGAATCATCGGCGCACGCATAGTTCACGTGGCAGACAACTGGGACACCTATTCGGATGACCCAGGACAGATATTCGCAGTGTGGCAAGGCGGAATCGGACTCTGGGGCGGTATCTTGGGCGGTTGGATAGGTGGCATGATCTACGGTTACTTCGCCAAGATACCGATCGGAAGATTCATGGACCTTGCAGCGCCACCACTACTGGTCGCCCAGACCATCGGGCGCATCGGAGACGTGATCAACGGAGAGCATTGGGCGCGAGCGCTAGACCTGCCTTGGGGATGGTACTTCACCGATGTGGACAGCCCAGCACGTTTCGGTGCCGATCAGTTCCTAGGAGACCCAGAACGCGCAGCGCACCCCGCAGTCATATACGAAATGCTGACGAACATAGTGATCCTCTTCATATTGTTTATGCTCCGCGGAAAGTTGCGTCCCGCAGGCAGTCTCTTCATGCTCTACCTCGCCCTTTATGCAACTGCGCGCTTCGCCATCCAGTTCGTTCGCTTGGACGATGTAAAGTTCTGGGGACTGCAAGAAGCGCACATCATCGCCATCATCGTGTGGGCAATCACAATCCCATTCCTCCTCTGGAAGACGAGACTGCGAAAGTCCCAAGACGTCTCCCAAGGACCTGGTGACAATGCAGATGATGATCACACAACCGGAGGTCGATCCAAGCGCGAACGCCAGAGGTCACTCGCGCGCTGAGGGTTCGCAGCACTGCCGCCCATCCAGAACACAACAGCCCTTCCGCGGGTCATGTCCTCGTCATGCCCGCCGACACATCCCCATCAACCTGTTCTCAAGCGGCGCAGATATCCTTGATCAATAGCTCTCGCTGGGAGCGACCACGATAGTGCGATGTCCGAAGCGAGACCAGAGCGTGCAACCGACTCGTTGTCGGCATCCGTTCCGCAAGACCGAATCCGAACGCCCTGATCGGTCGGACGATATCGTCGGTGAGTCGCATCGATAGATGGTTGGATTTGCGTCCCACTCGTCGGATGTTCAACGCCTTCAAATTAGGAATCACGAATAGCGGCTCAGGATTCGCAGTGCCGAATGGCGACATCATATCCACGAAATCCCACATCGATCCACCGAGTCGGCTGAGCTCCAGAACGCTATCGGCTTCGATCACATTAGGATCGACTCGCAGATCGTTAAAAGCCGACCACGAGGCTTGAGTTTCCAGATGAGCGAGTAGATCGTCCAGATCCCGTATATCCGCCGCGAATCCCGCCGCCGCCGCGTGACCGCCGAATCGGATGAGACGATTCGCGAATCCGCTTATACCACGGTAGATGTCGAACGAAGGCACGCTTCTCGCGCTCGCCCTCGCAGTACCATCAATCACCTGGTACGCGATCGCAGGCATTCCGCTTCTCTCGCTTGCCTTGCCCGCCAAAGGACCCAGTATCCCCATCGGATACTCTCGCCCCACCTCCAACGCCATCACGCGACGTCCCGATGCAATAGAAGATTCGATCTGATGTTTGACATCTCGCCAAACAAGATCCGCCAGCCGACGCCTCTCCTTATTGGATGCGTCAAGCCTCTTCGCCAAGGATCTAGCAGCCGAGAAGTCGTTGCTGATCAGTAGCTCAAGACTCGGATCTGCGAAGCTCAGCCGACCGGGTGCGTTGAGACGGGGTGCCAGTTGAAACGATATGAACTCCGAATCGTAAGGCCCCTCGTGACGGACCGACAGGGCGGCCAGACGAGTCAGCTCTATCAGTCCCGGAGGAGCGACACTGTCAAGATTCCTCAGCCCCTCGCGAACGATGATTCGGTTGTCTCGCAGCAACTTCGTCTGATCCGCGAGCGTCCCCACCGCAGCCAGGGGGATCAGCTCCGGAATCGGCCCCGCTCCGCTGTCGGCGAGAAGCGCGAAAGCAAGCTTGAACGCCGTCGCCGCACCGCAATAGTCAGTCACGATCGAGCTGTCCGCAAGGTGGGGATTGACAATCGCCGCCGCATCCGGCAAACGACCATTTTCAGGTATGTGATGATCTGTGATAACTACCTGCATGCCCATACGGTTGGCGTACGACACCTCGTCGAAAGCGGTGATCCCGGTATCGACCGTTATCACCACTCGAACACCCACATCATTGAATCTCGCCAACGCATCCGACGACACGCCGTGCCCTTCGATCTCACGATGAGGCAGGTGATACTCCGCCTCGACGCCCAGCTTGCGAAGCGTCAGAATCAGGATCGCAGTCGCAGTGATCCCATCCGCATCGAAATCGCCGATAATCCCGATCCCATATCCCTGCTCAACCGCGCTCAGTATCACCTCCACAGCATTCGACACGCCAGGGAGAGAGAACGGATCCTGCAACTCTTCCAACCCGTCGAACAGAAACGAACGCGCGGCAGCATCATCTCTGATCCCGCGGTTGTACAGAAGCGACGATGCGAGGCTCAGGTTATTGGCAGGAGCTATCCCTTGCAGATCAAGGTAGAAACCATCAGGCGCCGCATCTGCAACTCGCCAGCGATCAAACCGATATTCCGTTTCGACACGAGCGGTCTTATCGAAGCGTTGCGCGCCAGTCGCGAAACCGCTCCCCCCGCTCAATCGGTGAACTCCCTGAAGAGCAGCGTCGCGTTGTGCCCACCAAAACCCAGAGAGTTCGTCATCGCGCTCGAAACTCTACCGCGTCGTGGCAGATGCGGTATGTAGTTCAGATCGCAATCCGGGTCGGGATTCTCCAAATTGATCGTAGGCGGAAGTGCAGATTCGGAGATCGAGAGCACCGAGATCGCAGCTTCAACACCGCCCGCCGCGCCTAGAAGGTGACCAGTCATCGACTTCGTGCTGCTCATACCCAATTTGTACGCGTGCCCATCAAAGACCTTTTTCACCGCAATCGTCTCGAATCGATCATTCAGCGGAGTCGAAGTCCCATGCGCGTTGATGTAGTCCACCTCCTCAGGCTCCATGTCCGCCTGCTCCAGCGCAAGCCGCATCGCCGCCGCCGCACCCTCGCCTTCAGGATGAGGCTGAGTCACATGGTGGGCATCGCTTGTCGCGCCGTACCCCCCCAGCTCGCAGAGCACCGGAGCTCCGCGCTTCTCGGCATGTTCCAGAGATTCGAGCACGATTACACCTGCGCCTTCTCCCAGAACAAACCCGTCACGCTCCGCATCAAAGGGTCGAGACGCACCTTGAGGATCGTCGTTGCGCTTCGATAGAGCCTTGCACGCGTTGAAACCAGATATGCCGATCGGACATATCGCCGCCTCGGCGCCACCTGCAATCGCCACATCCGCTGAACCACGACGAATCATCTCCGCCGCTTCGCCTATCGAGTCGGCTCCCGTAGCACACGCCGAGACCACAGAATAGTTCGGACCTTTCGCTCCGATCATCATCGAAACCTGCCCGCTAGCCATGTCTCCGAGCATCATAGGCACTAGGAAAGGATTGACCCGCTTCGGCCCGCGCTTCTCAAGCACCTCCATCTGTTCCGAGATCGTAATGATTCCACCCACTCCGCTGCCGATTATCACCGCCACTCGATCGCGATCCTCGTCTTCCATCTCGATCTGTGCATGTTCGAGAGCCTCAAGTGTCGCCACACCCGCGAACTGAGCGAACCGATCCAAGCGTCTGGCACGTCTAGACCCCAGCCTCCCAGCAGCATCGAAATCCTTCACCTCGCCAGCGATCCGAGTCTCGAACTTCTCAGCATCGAACGCGCTGATAACGTCGACACCAGATTCTCCGTTGAGCAGGCCCTTCCAAGTCGACTCGCGGTCTACGCCGTTAGGCGTGACCATCCCGACTCCAGTAACTACGACGCGATCATTCATGTGTGAATTTATCCATCAGAAAGTCAGCAATTAGATGTGTCTAGAAGTATATAAGCGTGCTTGAAACATCCTCATCAGCACCACAGACACACTGGATGTCCCATCTTCGTAGAATCGACATCAGCATGGTTTCAGTTCAGATAGAGACCCACGGCTGCAAGCTCAACACCGCCGATTCACAGGCCATCGCAGCAGCGTTCTTGAGGTGCGGATTCACTATCTTCGACGGATCAGACGATGCGCCAGATATATTCGTTCTGAATTCATGCACCGTCACACACGTGGCAGACAAAAAAGCTCGACAAGCCATATCCAGTGCCCGCCGCCGCTTTCCCGAAGCGCTGACAGTGATGACAGGCTGTTATCCCGAGCGCGCGGCAGATGAGGTCGCAACGCTTAACGGCGTCGATCTGGCAATCGGCAATCGGGACAAGAGCAAGCTGGTGGATAGCGTCGCAGATCGATTGAACAAGGAGTTGACCCCATGTTCAGACGGTGGCGCATATGTCTTGAGCGCAGCGTTGATGGGCCGCACAAGAGCATCCGTGAAAATACAGGAAGGATGCGATCAGGTCTGTGCTTACTGCATCGTGCCTAAGGTCAGGGGCAGAGAACGAAGCGTGCCGATCGCAGAGATCGTGAAGCAAGTGCATGATCTGGAGACCGCAGGTTGTAGAGAAGTGATCTTCACCGGCACTCAGCTCGGACACTACGGATTCGATTTAGGAGACCGACAAGAGCAGGGTTTAGCCCATATGTTGCGAACCGTTCTAATCGAGACCGATATCCCCAGGATCCGTGTGTCATCGTTGCAGCCTCCGGAGATCGATGCCGAGCTGATCAGCTTATGGAGATACGAAGGCGCAGGAAGATTGTGCCCTCACTTCCACATGCCCCTGCAGAGCGGAAGCGATGAAATCCTGAACCGCATGCGAAGAACCTATACCGCATCCGAATTTCTAAGAAAGATCGACCTAGTTCGATCCGCCGTTCCCGATGTCGGCATCACCACCGACGTGATTTCCGGATTCCCAGGCGAGACGTATACAGATCACGAAGCGAGCGTGGAGACGATGCGCGCAGCATCTTTCTCCGCGGCTCACGTCTTCCCCTACTCAGCCCGCCCCGGCACTAGTGCTTATCATTACAGCGGAGATGTAGCTCCCGAGATCAAGTCCGGCAGGGCACGACAGCTGCGCGAAATCGCCGCTGAAACCGCTATAGCCTTCCGCAAGTCGCAACTAGGTTCGGTCAGGGCAGTGCTGTGGGAGGGCAGAAGTGGCACCGCTGGGCTGACCGACAACTACTTGAAGGTAAAAACAACCCGCAGCGAAGATGAAGACCTAAAGGAAGGGGCAAGAGACGGCTTAATCGAAGAGGTGCGTCTCGCCGAACTCGATGAGGATGGCGTGCTCGTGGCAGCGGCAGATTCTGCGAATGTCGATAAGTGATCGATACCCCGATCCTTATAGACGTTTGCGGAACCCCAACAACTACTTAAGACATCAAAGGGGGAGCCGTTCAAACCCACCCTTGCAGGTTCCGCAACCGCCCTTTACCCTCTCTGACCACAAGAGGAATTCCTGCACGTAGATCGGCGAGACGCCAGCCGACGGCTATTCGAGATAGTTTCTATGTCGCTGTCTGCGGGACGGCGTGCGTCGGAGTTATCACGTCCCGCGTGAAGATCGGAGCCAAACCCTTACCCGGCTTCTCCATCCGATCGATGAAGAACACCGCCGTCTCTGAGTCGTCGGAGGGATTGACCGATGTCACACAGAGCCTATTCAGAAAGTCGCTTGTGATCTTGTAGTTCATCTCGGGGGTTTCGTAGTTCTTGGTAGTCATTTGGGATCGTATTTCCTTAGAAGGGTTGTTGTGAAAGGGCTATAGCTATTGGTCAGGCCGTAAGACCGCCCACCTTATCGAACCAGAAGTTGCCAGGCTTGTCGCGGCGTATGTAACCGACCGACTGAGCAGGGTCCATCGAGCAAAGGACGAGGAGATTCTCTTCCCACGCCTTCTCGAGCAGTTCTGTTTTTCTCATGAAGGTCCTTTCTCGGTTCATGGTGAAACCGGGCTGGATCTCCGGAGCGATGTGGTTCGGAGTAGGGAATAAAAGCCCTCCAACAAGAAGCTTCTCCGAGCCTAAAGTGACGATGACCGAAGAGTGCCCGGACGTCACTCCTCCATGCTCGTGCATCGACACGCAGGTTCCGATCTCTTCCGAACCTTCTACCAGCCGGATGACGGCGCCTTTTTGCTCCAACATCTCAAGGTCGCTGCGAATGCCTTGATAGATAGAGCGAGTGAGCGGGTTCTCTGTCATCGCAGCTTCGTACTCCGATCGTGGAATGACGTACTCGGCATTCGGACATATCGGCTCGAATTCACCCTTGTTGTCTTGGGAAAGGATGTTGCTCGCAACCGTGAAATGAAGACTCGGCAGAATCACGCGGTCTACTTGGTTGAACTTGATCCCCTCGCGTTTCAACTCCGGCTGAAGTCGATTACGCCCAGACATGCCCAGGACCTCTCGCGTGAATATGGGATCCCGAGAGCTGATGCCCGTACCGATCAGCGAGACCGTATACTGCCCGCCGGGAAGATCCGGAACCTTGACCAAGACAACTGAATTGGATAAGCGAACTCGGTCTTTTCGGTCGACAGGCTTCTTGCCGTTCTCGTCGAGATTCCAGCGTTGCCAGACCGTCCTGTCAGCACCGGTGTAGAGTTCGCCACCGTCGACTCGAAAGTCTCCGGTGTTGATGACAGAGATATCGACCCGCCGCTGACGAGTCGACAACGAAGATGGTGCACTCGCTACCATACCTGAGCCTCCTAAAATTGGCAGAGTAGTTTAGTACTGTTTCGCCTCATGGGCCGGTGCACTCGAGACAGGACCGGCATGTCCCGTTCTCTCGCGTTAAGAAGGTTTTTGACCCTCAAGCCCAAGCGGCGAATCCAATCCTAAAACATTTTTTTGAAAAAGTTTAGTGATTAGTGTGAAAACAGGAACAAATTCTGGACACCGACTGATTCTTGTTTCAAATCGAGAATAAACGTCTGCCAAACCCAGAAATGCTCGCATCCGTGCTCGAATCAGCCACTTCTCGATGCCGTTCGATGACGAAATCTCATTCCATGCAGCCAGATTCATCACTCACCTAAAATTGGAACATCGGGAATTCATGGATCGGAGACGCTGAAATGCTCAACGAAATCAGAGTCGTGCAGGACGACGTATCGAAGGTCGAGGCAGATGCCGTTGTAGTCAATCTTTTCGAAGGTGTCACAAATCCCGGCGGTGCCACCGGATCAGTAGACGCTGCTTTGAACGGCATCATCAGCGAGTTGATAAAAGACGGCGAGATCACCGGGAAACGCGGATCATCGGTGTTGATACACACTCCCACTCGAAACTACCAAGGCTTCGTGCCATCCCGCGTTATGGTGATCGGATTAGGACGTCAGGAGCACTTCGACCTCAAAGCGATCCGAACAGTCTCCGCAGATGCCGTGAAGCGACTCGGAAGCGTAGCAGAGCGCATCGCTTCAATCGTTCACGGCGCAGGCATAGGACGCATCGATGCCCGACAAGCTGCCGAGGCGCTAGTCGAAGGATCCATGATCGGGGCATACACCTTCGACAAGTACAGAAGCGATTCGGAAACCAGATCAGCGAAGTTGAACAGTTTGAACTTGGTGGAGTACGACCCAGGCAAGCTCGATGACATCCGATCCGGAGTCCGTTCAGGGCACATCAAAGCAGAAGGTCAGAATCTTGCCCGCGATCTCGTTAACGAACCTGCAAACGTGCTCTCTCCCACCGAGATGGCAGCTTCAGCCCGCAGAGTCGCTGAAGCCGGCGAGATGGAGATCAAGATGATCGAGGAATCTGAGTGTGAAGCCATGGGTATGGGAGCGTTCATCGGGGTGGCGCGAGGTTCCGTTCAACCAGCGAAATTCGTACACATCTCCTACTCAGGCGATCCGCGAAACCCTACCAACAACATATGGCTCATCGGCAAGAGCATCACATTCGACTCAGGCGGCATTTCCCTGAAGCCGGCGCGCGGCATGGGCGCCATGAAGGGAGATATGGGTGGCGGCGCAGCAGTTATCGGCACCATGAAGATAATCTCCGAGTTGAAGCCCAAAGTGAATGTACACGCTGTTCTGCCCATCACCGAGAACATGCCCGGAGGAAGCGCCCAACGTCCAGGTGATGTCGTGCGCGCCATTACCGGCAAGTACATAGAGATCGACAACACCGACGCAGAAGGCAGATTGACCCTCGCCGACGGCATCGGATACGCCATCCAGAACGGCGCCGCCAGAATCATCGACATCGCCACTCTCACCGGTGCCGCCAGAATCGCATTGGGCACCGGAAACTCCGCCGTCTTCGGAAATGATCAGTCCCTAATCGACGCCGTTCTAGATTCCGGAAGAGTCGCTGGAGAAGGCATGTGGCAACTACCGTTGGACCCAGAGTCAAAGAGGCAAAACAACTCCAAAGTCGCCGATCTTAAAAACAGCGGCGGCGCACCCGCCGGATCCATCACCGCCGCACACTTCATATCCGAGTTCGCAGGCGATGTCCCCTGGGTCCACATCGACATCGCCGCAACATCCATGATGGAAGTCGGATCCGGCATGCACACCGTACCAGGTGCCACCGGAGTGCCCACCCGCACCCTAGCCCACTTAGTAGAGTCCCTAGCGTAAGTCTTCATCCAGCATCATCAAACCCGCACCCGCACTCTTGCGTCATCGTCCAGTTGGCGATTGACTGTTGCCGATCTACCCGTCCGTCATCCGGTGATGGCGTGAAGATAAAGAAGAAATTAGCCATCGTCCATGTCAAGGACAGCGCGTTGACGGCGTTGTAAGACACAGACGGGAGATGCGAACCCATCAGCGATCATAAGTTTGGCGATATAGTGGGCAGTGCGGACATCTCTCCGCAATACACGCAACCAGACGAGGTGTGAATCCAGATGAGTGAAAGGTCTTTCGAGCCAGTTGAGGTTTCAGACGAGATACTGAATCGTTTCCGCGGCTTGCCCACCGCGACCACATGGGCCGCAGTCGCAAATGTCGCACGAGTGCTCCTACCATTCATGGAGGGAGTCCGCAACTTCACCCCAGGCGTAAAGCTGGCAGCTCGGGCGAGGACCCTTCGATTCCTCCCGCCACGCCCCGATCTTGATGCCACCACCAAAATAGGCGAAGATTCGCCAGAATACAAGGCCATGGCACGCTGCGGACCAGGCGACGTATTGGTCGCCGACCTCATGGGCAAGCAGTGGGCAGCAGTCGCCGGCGACGTGAAGCTATTGCAGCTCAAGATGAACAATGCCGACGGCCTCGTGACTGACGGTGCTATCAGAGACTTGGGCGTCCTCGACGACGAAGGCTACGGATTCGCCGTATACGCTCAGGAGAGAACACCGTACGGTGGCAGACCCTGGGCAGATCCGGCCGAAGAGAACGTAGACATCCAGTGCGGCGGTGCACTCGTGCGGCCCGGCGATGTCATCGTCGGAGACGATGATGGCTGCGTCGTCGTACCGTCGTGGTTCGCACAAGAAGCGGTCGAGTGGGTCGAGGAGCACGAAGGCGTCGAAGCATACATCAAGCAGAAGATCGAGTCAGAAGGTGTCCGTCCAGGCAAATACTACCCTCCCACAGAAGCAATGATGGAAGAATACAAGCAGAGCTTGCGTTAGGCATAGCGTGAACGGTAGTGCAAATCCCGTCGCTCCGGCATCCACCATAGTCAGTGAACGAGTTTATCTAGGCCGGTTAATACAGTCGTTGAAAGGGGACGATATTGGATCAATCCGAATATAGCTCTTTAGAGGAAAGGTGGATTCAAGCAGGAGGACGGGCTGCGAATGGCATCGTGTACGGTGCTCCATATGATGCCGTTACTTGGGGTAAAGCTGGGTGTCCCCTGTTGCCGCGAATATACCGTGATGGACCGCATGGGAAACAAGCTGCACCTCAATTTTTGAGAGAGCTTGCGAACGATCCAGATCTGACAAATGCCGATCTCGGCACTGAGATCTGGCACCGTCTCAATATAGACGAACTCTCCAAGACGCAGAATCGCTCCCTGCGTGATCAGATATATGGAATGCGCATCATGCCGTCGCATGAAGCTATACCCGCAGGCGTGCCGATTTCATGGGTGACGTTATTGCCGATTGGTGCCCGGTCTCGTAACGCCATCATCAAGCTGGCTATATCAAGGGATTCCAGCAGACCATTTGAGACATCGATATCTTGCAAAGAGGTACTGGATATCCGATCCACGGGCATAGTGGCGTTATTCGACCTGCTCTGCGTCTTGGAGAGTGCCGAGTCAAGTGAAGAAGACGCAGAGCTAGAGGAGGACCTTGTTGAATCGTATGCGCCGCCCATCGCCCCGACTTCACCAACCCCGCCTTCACCGATTGACAATCACCTTCGCGAGTTCTTTATATGGGCTCTCTCGGAAAGTGATTCTCGAACCGTTGGAGATGCTGTAGCTCACATGGTGCACGGTAACCGTGAGATCGAAGAATGGCGCGCCGTTTCCGAAGCGAGGCTGGAGGATGTGGTTGAACGTCCTCCTCATCCTTTTTCCGTGATTGATGCCTGGATGAACCGATTAAGCGTCAGAGAGCGGGATGTGATGAGGTTTCGATTGTGCCAACCAGATCCTCCCACGCTTCAAGCGCTGGCTGATGTGTTGAGGATTACCCGCGAAAGAGTTAGGCAGATTGAGGCGAAGTTACTTGATCAGCTGAGCTCCTTAATGGAAGATTCGGACGGGAAACCGCTTCGATGGAGAGTCGATACGATTCGAGACACCATCGGAGTCGCCGCCTTGACGGCTAGTGTAGAGCACTTGCTCGGGTCCGCCGGTCAGGAAATAGACTATCGTCCGCTGTTGTTGCGGCTTGCCGGTCCGTACGAGATGGCAGGTGAGTGGATGGTGTTGAAGTCTGCGGTTGCAGACGATCCGACGCGATCGATCTTTGATTCAGCTGATGAGCACAGCTGCATCAACCGCGAATCCGCAGCCATGAAGCTCGATGAGTGGGGACTCGACCGGCAGCTACACGAGGCTTGGCTACTCAAAGACAACAAGCTTCGCGAGATAAACAGCCACCTTGTCCGATGGGATGTTTCAGTAGGGGATAAGCTCGCTTTTGCGCTCTTCGATATCGGCAAGCCCGCCACGGTCGATGAGCTGATCGAGCGCATTGGCTGGGATGGATCGAAATATACACCAACGAACGCTATGTTCGGTGACGATAGATTTACACGTGTGAATAATAAGATGTGGGGACTCGCCTCTTGGGAAAATCCCGTTTACAGCGGCATCGCATCGTCGATTCGTGAGCTTATTGAAGCAGAAGTCATGCCGTTACGCGTCGCAGACGTGGCAAGACGCTTGAGTAAAAAATTCGATATTGCAGAGGGATCGGTAAGGGGCTACTGCTACGCACCTATGTTTGTAATCGACGGTGGTTGGATAAGGTTGCGCGGTATCGATGAACCTTACGAGTATGATCCCGTATCTTTGAGAAGTAGAAGTTCTCGAGGCGTGTTCATTCTTGATCCGCGACGCGTATCGTTGCTGATCGAGGTCGACTCCAATGTGCTTAGAGGAGCCGGTAGGCAGTTGACCTTTGCCGTAGGATCCGTCCTTGACGTAAAGCCAAATGATGGATTAACTTTCCGCACCGTGGACGGCGAGACCATCCCCGTCACATTTCCTGAAACTTCGAGGATGGGACCGGCTTTGGGTTCTACGCGAGCGTTCGCGGAGAATGCCGGTGCCAAGCTAGGAGATTACATGACGCTGGTTTTCGACCGCTCGGATATGTCGGTTGATACACGCGTGACAGATGTTTCGCTATTTGAGCCTAGTTGGGAGCTGGTGGCGCGGCTGACGGGGATCGACGCTCGCATCGGCATGGATGGACTTGCCGAGGCGTTGGACTGTGAGGCCAGCGAGGTGCTGACGGTCTTGCGTGAAAGGCGTGATCACGCTGTAGCCGAGGCGATACCGCCGCTACATCATTGATACATCGGAGTTGCATCGAAACTCGACCTTTCTCGGAGGAGTGCTGGCGCATCCCTCGGCAAGGAGAACGTTCAAAAAACGTTCTCTTCCAGCACCCGATTGATACAACAGTTCATACCCATCCCGCTCCGCGCGGCTTAAACTGCAAAGGGACCAGCAAGACCAGATCAGGGACCATGATGCTGGAATCGCCTCAAATGTACAGGAATGAAGGAAGTCTTATTGAGAAACAACATCGATTCGCAGGGGCAGGCAGATATTTCGGTGTCTGATTCTTTGATAGCTAGGGCGTGTTAACACTAGCGTGTGGATCTGTGCTACGCTTTCCGCATGGAAATCACAGAATCTCAATACGAACGCATAGCTCCGTACCTGCCTGTGCAGCGCGGCAACGTCAGCGTCCCGAACCTCCAGGTTCTGAACGCGATCCTGTATGTGGCCGAGCACGGCTGCAAGTGGCGCGGGCTGCCGGCCCGGTTCGGCAACTGGCACACGATCTATACCCGCATGAACCGCTGGTCGAAGAAGGGGGTTCTAGACCGGGTGTTCGAACACCTTCAGAGAGAACAGATAGTGCGTGTCAAGCTGGAGGCGGTCTCTTTGGACAGCACCATCGTCAAGGTGCATCCGGACGGGACGGGGGCCTTAAAAAAAACGGACCCCAGTCGATCGGGAAGTCCCGGGGCGGTTGGACCACCAAGATTCATATGGCTGCCGCGGATGCTCGGACGGCCGTGACGTTCTCCCTGTCGCCGGGACAGGCACACGACGCGCCGGAGGGTCGCCGGCTGCTCGAACGCCTCGGCCCGCAGCTCGGAAGCCCGCGGCTGCTGATGGATCGGGCATACGAGGGCGACGAGAGCCGCCAGCTGGCGCTGGACCTGGGCTTCGTCCCCGTGGTTCCGCCGCGCCGGAGCCGGATCGATCCGTGGGAGTACGACCGCGAGATGTACAAGCGGCGCAACGAGATCGAGCGGCTGTTCCGCCGGCTGAAGGGCTTCCGACGCATCTTCTCACGCTTCGAGAAGCTGGACGTGATCTTCACAGGGTTCATCATGTTCGCACTCATAACAGAGGCATTGCGCCAGTGTTAACACGCCCTAGTTGGCTTTCGAGGGGCGGGCGCGCCAGGAATGGTGCTGTTTACGGCACCCCCGATAAGGCGAGTGCTTGGGGAAGCATCGGTTGTCCGCTACTGCCCCGAGCATTAAGAGAATCTCACAGCGGTTCCCAAGAAGCCCCTCTTTTTCTGAAAGATCTTCTAACGAACCCGAATCTTACCAACCGCGATCTGGATGCTGATGTACTGAGACGGAGCGGGTTGACCGAGATACCGACCGAGCAGATACGGGCTTTACGTGAATACATCAATGGAATATCGATTCTTCCATCTCAAATAGCTATACCTGCAGGCGTGCCTTTCGCGTGGTTAAGGGAATTGCCATTTCCAACTCGAGCCAAGAATGCCATCAATAAGTTGAGCGTCTTCAAAAATTCGAACGATGTGCTTGAAACTCCGATCACTTGCGGAGATTTATCGGCAGTCCGTTACACAGGAAAGATGACGTTGATCGAGTTGTTATGTGTGATGGAAAGTGCCGAGACGACAGAAGATGATCTAGATATTCTGGAAGCCGCTTGGTTCGGTCAATCCCTTCGCGATTTCGCACGTTGGGCTGCCAACGAGACCGAATCGATCACAATCGGCGATGCCGTCGCTCGTGCTTTGGAGAGGGACGGGAAAGTAGATGAGTGGAGAACGCTCTCAGAGATAGAGCTGGATGGAGTCGCACCAGTTCCCGAACACCTCTATGAAGTCTTGGATTCTTGGAGGGATGAGCTGGACGACAGAGAGAAAAGCGTATTCAAGTTTCGCTTGTGTCTACACGAAGGCGGTATGACGTTGCGGGAGTTGGGGACTAGGGCGTGTTAACACTAGCGTGTGGATCTGTGCTACGCTTTCCGCATGGAAATCACAGAATCTCAATACGAACGCATAGCTCCGTACCTGCCTGTGCAGCGCGGCAACGTCAGCGTCCCGAACCTCCAGGTTCTGAACGCGATCCTGTATGTGGCCGAGCACGGCTGCAAGTGGCGCGGGCTGCCGGCCCGGTTCGGCAACTGGCACACGATCTATACCCGCATGAACCGCTGGTCGAAGAAGGGGGTTCTAGACCGGGTGTTCGAACACCTTCAGAGAGAACAGATAGTGCGTGTCAAGCTGGAGGCGGTCTCTTTGGACAGCACCATCGTCAAGGTGCATCCGGACGGGACGGGGGCCTTAAAAAAAACGGACCCCAGTCGATCGGGAAGTCCCGGGGCGGTTGGACCACCAAGATTCATATGGCTGCCGCGGATGCTCGGACGGCCGTGACGTTCTCCCTGTCGCCGGGACAGGCGCACGACGCGCCGGAGGGTCGCCGGCTGCTCGAACGCCTCGGCCCGCAGCTCGGAAGCCCGCGGCTGCTGATGGATCGGGCATACGAGGGCGACGAGAGCCGCCAGCTGGCGCTGGACCTGGGCTTCGTCCCCGTGGTTCCGCCGCGCCGGAGCCGGATCGATCCGTGGGAGTACGACCGCGAGATGTACAAGCGGCGCAACGAGATCGAGCGGCTGTTCCGCCGGCTGAAGGGCTTCCGACGCATCTTCTCACGCTTCGAGAAGCTGGACGTGATCTTCACAGGGTTCATCATGTTCGCACTCATAACAGAGGCATTGCGCCAGTGTTAACACGCCCTAAATTGAACCTTACCCACGAACGAGTGCGTCAGATACAGAAAAGTTTAGAAGGCAGATTGAAGTCGTTCGCTAGTGAACCCGCAGGAGTGCCAATTGGCTGGCGTTTGGAGACTATAAGGCACCATGCCGGTGTTGCCGCCAGACTTTCTGATGTGCAGCCTTTTCTTGCTTCAAACGAAGGCCGTACAGATTATCAGAGGCTGTTGTTGGAACTTGCCGGACCGTACAAGACAGCAGGTGAGTGGCTAGTGTTGAAATCTGCGGTTGCCGACGATCCGACGCGATCGATCTTTGATTCAGCCGATGAGCACAGCTGCATCAACCGCGAATCCGCAGCCACGAAGCTCGATCAGTGGGGCCTTGATCGCTCTCGTCATGAAGATTGGTTGCTCAAAGACGACAAGCTTCGCGAGATAAACGGCCACCTTGTCCGCTGGGATGTTTCAGTAGACGATAAGCTGGCTTTTGCGCTCTTCGATATTGGCAAGCCTGCCACGGTCGATGAACTGATAGAGCATATTGGCTGGGATAGATCGGAATATACACCAGTGAACGCTATGATAGCGGACACTAGATTCGTACGTGTGAATCAGAAGCAATGGGGACTCGCCTCTTGGGGAAATCCCGTTTACCGCGGCATCGCATCGTCGATTCGTGAGCTTCTTGAAGTCGAAGGTACGCCATTACGCGTCGAAGACGTGGCAGAACGCTTGAATGAAAAATTCGGTGTTGAAGAGAAATCAGTGTGGAGCTACTGCTACGCTCCTATGTTTGTAACCGACGACGGTTGCGTAAGGTTGCGGGGCACCGATGAACCTTACGAGTATGCTCCTGTGTCGTTGAATAAGGCTCGAGGCGTGTTCATTCTTGATGCGGGACGCGTATCGTTACTGATCGAGGTCGACCCCAATGTGCTTAGAGGAGCCGGTAGGCAGTTGACTTTTGCCGTGGGATCCGTCCTTGACGTAAAGCCAAACGATGAATTAACTTTCCGCACCGTGGACGGCGAGACGATCCCTGTCACATTTCCTGAAACTTCGAATATGGGACCGACTTTGGGTTCTACAAGAACATTCGCGGAGAATGCCGATGCCGAGCTAGGCGATTACATGACACTGGTTTTCGACCGCTCGGATATGTCGGTTGATGCACGCGTGACGGATGTTTCGCTCTCTGAGCCTAGTTGGGAGCTGGTGGCGCGGCTGACGGGGATTGACGCTCGTAGCGGCATCGGTGGACTTGCCGAGGCGTTGGACTGTGAGGCCAGCGAGGTGCTGACGGTCTTGCGTGAAAGGCGCGATCACGCTGTAGCCGAGGCGATACCGCCGCTACAGAATTGACGCATCGCACGTCGCCTCAAAATCGCTACCAAGCCTGTTATGAAGATTGCCGGATGATTCAGCTGATGAGCACAGCTGCATCAACCGCGAATCCGCAGCCATGAAGCTCGATGAATGGGGCCTTGATCGCCCTCGTCATGAAGATTGGTTGCTCAAAGACGACAAGCTTCGCGAGATAAACGGCCACCTTGTCCACTGGGATGTTTCAGTAGGGGATAAGCTGGATTTTGCGCTCTTCGATATTGGCAAGCCTGCCACGGTCGATGAACTGATAGAGCACATTGGATGGGATGGATCGAAAAGAGATACAGCAGCCGCTAGGTTATCTGATGACAATAGATTTGCACGTGTGAATCAGAAGCAATGGAGACTCGCCTCTTGGGAAAATCCCAGCAGCATCGCATCGTCGATTCGTGAACTTCTTGAAGCCGAAGGTACGCCATTACGCGTCGAAGACGTGGCAGGACGCTTGAGTAAAGAATTCGGTGTTAAAGAGGCATCGGTATGGAGCTACTGCAATGCCCCTATGTTTGTAACCAACGACGGTTGCGTAAGGTTGCGAGGTGTTGATGAACCTTAAGAGTATGATCCTGTGTCGTTGAATAAGGCTCGAGGCGTGTTCATTCTTGATCCGCGACGCGTATCGTTGCTGGTCGAGGTCGACTCCAATGTGCTTAGATGAGGCGGTAGGCAGTTGACCTTTGCCGCAGGATCCGTCCTTGATGTAAAGCCAAACGATGAATTAGTTTTCCGCACCGTGGACAGCCAGACCATCCCCTTCACATTTCCTGAAACTTCGAATATGGGACCGACTTTGGGTTCTACAAGAAGGAACTTATATACGAGTTTAGCCAAGTTAGGACCTGGCATTTGTTGACAACGTTCGGAATAGAGTCGTTCTGGGCAATGTTCAAGCGCGGATACAAAGGTACGTATCACAAGATGTCCAGGAAACATCTGCACCGCTATATGTCCGAGTTCGCTGGTAGGCACAACGCCCGTCCGCTGGACACTGAAGATCAGATGGGACGTGTAGTCCATCTGGGCGAACGCAAGCGTTTGCGATACACTGATCTGATTGGACCACAGCACACGCGCCGAAATTCGACGCTGTAAGAGGCGTCTGCTGATTATGAATAGTCGCGGTACCCCCATTCCAAGAAACTCAAGGCACGACGCGGCCCCGTCGGTAAGACTGCCGTGGCAGGGATGAAAGACCGTGACACCGGCAATCTGATGGCAGAAGTCAACTTCAAGCGACTTAACGGGAGGTAATAATGACGGTACAATCGCGGCGGAGCAGCGGCGGAGCGGTCCGAACATCAAGCCTTCGACCATCTTCACCGGCGACAATCTCGATATCCTACGAGGATTCAACGACGAGATAATCGACCTCATCTATCTCGACCCGCCCTTCAACTCAAACCAGAACTACGCCGCGCCGATAGGCTCGGAAGCGGCAGGCGCGGAGTTCAAAGACACATGGCAGATGAGCGACGTGAAAGCAGCGGAGCATGGATTGCTAGCAGATGAGTACCCAGGTCTGTACAAGGTGATAGATGCAGCTGGAGAGGTACATAGCAAAGGAATGCAAGCGTATCTCATTATGATGGCATCGCGCCTGATAGAACTAAAGCGCGTCTTAAAACCAACCGGTTCAATCTACTTGCACTGCGATCCCACAGCGTCGCACTATCTGAAAATGTTGATGGATGCTCTCTTTGGTAGAGGTAATTTCAGAAATGAGATTGTATGGCATTACGGTAAAATGTCCAATTCACGGCAGAATTTTCCGCGCAATCACGATATAGTTCTGCGGTATACCAAGACTAATGACTATGTGTTTCTGCCAATTAAAGGGGGAGAATCAGAGTATCGGACGCGATATGAAAGATATCTTATCGATAATAAAGTGTTATATGGTAAAGTCAAAACCTCCAATGATAAATTAATATTAAGGAGAATCAAACGGCTTTCGAATAAGCTTTGTCGTGGTTTGGAAGACACAGATATTTTATTTGACTTCGATAAAGAATTCAAAATCCAATCCGATGTGATCTACGTTCCAATCATCAAGGGAAACTCATCAGAACGTACTGGCTACCCGACACAAAAACCACTTGCATTGCTCGACCGCATCATCAAGGCTAGCTCCAACCCCGGCGATATAGTTATGGATCCCTTCTGCGGCTGTGCCACAACCCTAGTAGCGGCTCATAACCTTGAGCGTCAGTGGATAGGCATAGACATCAGTCCCAAAGCCGTAGACTTGGTCCAGATGCGCCTAAAAGATGCCCAGCGTCCGATGTTCTCGAATGTAATCGCTCGTACCGACATTCCTAAGCGCACAGACGTGGGCGATACTCCTAACTACCGCACGCATAAGCATACTCTATTCGGACTGCAGGAAGGGCTATGTGCCGGATGCAACATACACTTTCCATTCCGCAACATGACGATAGATCACGTCGTGCCACAATCCAAAGGCGGCACGGACCACATCGAAAACCTGCAACTTCTCTGCAACGCGTGCAACAGCATGAAGGGAACCAAGACACAAGCAGAATTCATAGTTGCACTCAAAGAGGCCGGACTGAGCAGTTGGCTATGCCACAGTGGCCCGTGAAATCTTTGGATCGCTTGGCGTAGCCAAGTTGTGAATGGAGACATGTGGTAGGTCTGGCTTGGCTAAACTCGTATATAAGTTCCTACAAGAACATTCGCGGAGAATGCCGGTGCCAAGCTAGGCGATTACATGACACTGGTTTTCGACCGCTCGGATATGTCGGTTGATGCACGCGTGACAGATGTTTCGCTCTCTGAGCCTAGTTGGGAGCTGGTGGCACGACTGACGGGGATTGACGCTCGCATCGGCATCGGTGGACTTGCCGAGGCGTTGGACTGTGAGGCCAGCGAGGTGCTGACGGTCTTGCATGAAAGGGGCGATCACGCTGTAGCGGAGGCGATACCGCCGCTACAGCATTGAAGCATCGCACATCTCCTCAAAATCGCTACCAAGCCTGTTATGAAGATTGCCGGAAAAGGGCTTCCGCGGCTCAACACCGTCTTCCTAGCACGCGTTTATATACGTACGTAACTCGTACTTATAGAACCTTGATGTCAGTTGCCTCGCAGTTGGCGATGGGGTACGGCCAGCTGTTGATAACGCTACCCTGCAACAATCCGACTGAATCTTCGTGCTCCACCTTCGCGATGTAGCCTTTGTGTTCCATCATGGCGTGAACTCCTACTCCACCATGCGCTTCTTGATCACATCAGGATCCAGCTCTATCCCCAAGCCCGGCCCGCTCGGCGGCGTGATGTAGCCTTTTTCGAACACCAGCGGCTCTTTG
The DNA here is from genome assembly GCA_965214735.1 of Dehalococcoidia bacterium. Taxonomy (GTDB): domain Bacteria; phylum Chloroflexota; class Dehalococcoidia; order Lucifugimonadales; family Lucifugimonadaceae; genus Bin127. The sequence continues at coordinate 1,184,342 of OZ243977.1, forward strand.
AAAATAGTGTGGTGCAGAGGCCCTTGGTTGGCTTCTTGGATCATGAAGTTCGGAGAGCAGGTGTAGACCTGTATCGCAGCCGCCGCGGCGACGGGCCCGCAAGCCATGTGAGGAGCTATCACCGCATAATGTGCCTCCGCAATACCGGCGATCTTCTTAGCTTCAAGGATGCCGCCGCACTGACCGACATCGAGCTGGATGATCTGCGCTGCCTGCTTCTCCAAAAGATTCGAAAACTCGTACTTCGTCACCAGACGCTCACCAGTCGCAATCGGGATACTCGTATGGGCCGCGACTCGAGCCATCTCATCGATGTTCTCCAGCGGGACCGGCTCCTCGAACCAGAACGGGTAGTAAGGCTCCAGCATGGCAGCGGTCCTGATCGCAGAGTACGTCGTCAGCTGACCATGCGTCCCGATACCAACCTCCAGCTCCATCCCAACGGCTTCACGGATGCTCTTGAAGACCCGTGCAGCCTTCTCTATATCCGAGAGCGAAATATCGCGGGGCAGAGGGAATAGAGGCATGAAAGGATCGAGCTTGCACGCCGAGTTCCCCTCTTCAAGCAATCTCACAGCAATTTCACCCGCTTCTTCGGGATTGTCGAGAAAGCCGCCTTCCGGAGAGGGCATGTATGCATAGGCGCGGAGTTTATCGTGGTACTTCCCGCCCAGCAGGTTATACACAGGCTGGTTCGCAGCCTTCCCCACGATGTCCCACAACGCCATCTCAATCGCCGAGATCGCCGGCGTGGCGTGAAGGCTCGGATGTCGGAAGTCGTGGCGCGCCCCGTACATCCTTTGCCAGATCAGCTCGATGTTGAACGGACTCTCGCCGATCACGAATTCGCGGACATACTCCTCCAGCAAAGTTATGTGCGACTGCAGATCGCGAAGCCTGCTCGAGTAGGTGTTGCCCGTGATACGCTCGCCAAGCCCACAGATACCCTCGTCAGTCATCAGCTCGATGAACAGCAGATACCTGCCACCTCGATACGGCGGATCGTTCTCAATGATCATCGTTTTGAAATCGGATACCTTCATCGTGCGGGTCCTCTCCGTTGGTTGAGATCGCGTACAGCTACCTAGCATCCAAGGTTACGTTGCGCGTACGCAGTTTCGTTGACTGGTTAGAAGGCGAGGCATAGAATCGTCTATTAGGCCTTGCGCAGAGCGATACGATGGTCGCATCGTTCAATGGTGGGCGTAGTGTAGCGGTTAACACGTCAGGTTGTGGCCCTGAAGATCGAGGGTTCGAATCCCTCCGTCCACCCCACAGCGACGCTGAATCACGGCATCGCGGCGCAACCTCGCTTAAAGCAAAGCCGCGCGCCCGTAGCTCAGGGGACAGAGCATCTGGCTTCGAACCAGAGGGTCGGGGGTTCGAATCCCTCCGGGCGTGCCAGAACACCAAGCGCAACTCGCCGAACCAAGCAGTGGGTAGGGGAGAGATGAGGAACGAGTTTCACACCTCCGTCGGCCGAGCGTGCTCCGAGAACGTCGGAAGATGGAGCCAACGGTGGGGATCGAACCCACGACCTGCAGTTTACGAAACTGCTGCTCTACCACTGAGCTACGTTGGCAAACACGCGACGCGTCCGAGGACGAGGCGGTGATTCCATGATAATGGACTGGAGTAGGTTCATATTCCGATAGCGGTTGATGATGGTAGGAACAAGGAGACCGACTTCCGAACTGTCCCCTTCATGAGCCGCGTACCGCATAGGCTAGGATTCGGTCTACTCCGTTTAGGGCACACCCTGTGCAACGACGAATAACCTGCTGGAATGGTTGGCACTCTTGCAGCCAGGTCCGCCACACTCATCAACGAAAACGAGCACGATTCGTCCGTGCATCACCGCGAGTCACTTATACTCCGATTCTCTGATCGTCTGGGATCGTGCGTCGCTCTGACTCGACCTCCTCGAACCAGGCATCTAGCTCGTCAGTCATTCTCGATGCTCTGGATGGATCTTCATCAGCAAGGTTGTGAAGCTCCAAGGGATCTTCAGCAAGGTTGTACAGCTCAGGTTGCGACGGATCGGGAATGATTCTCTCAGGCTCCGGCCAGTCGAAGATATGCGGCACTCTCTCCGGTTCGTACTTGTATGCAATGTCCATCAGCACGTATCGATCTGCAAGTTCCTGATCTTCCGAGCTTGCCATAGACAGGTCGATGGCAGGACGCACCAGCTTCCAGTCGCCGTCTCGCATCGCGGCGTTCGACATCCCAATCGGCGAGTATCCGGTGAAATGCCAGAACCTCCGACGCTCAGTCTCAGGCTCCTCGCCTCGCAGCTGCGGAAGCGCCGACTGACCATCCATGGGACGTGCACCATCGGGAATCGACGCATTGGCGATATCCATGAAGGTAGGAAGCCAGTCGACGAAGTGCACCATCTGATGATTTTCTATGCCACCATCCAGCCCATCAGGCCAGCGCATGATCATCGGAACGCGGACACCGCCTTCGAGAACCGATCCTTTGGCGCCGTTGAGACCGCAGTTGAATCTCGTCGTGTCGCCCGTGCCACCAGGCGGGACGTGATCCCATCTAACCCCGAATGCAGGTCCGTTATCGCATGTGAACATCAAAACCGTGTTCTCTGACAAACCGTTTACCCGCAACGCCTCGGAGATCTGTTCAACGCCTCGATCCATGATCTCGATCATGGCGTAGACGATGCTCACATCTACGCTGAACCCCGCTTCCATATAACGTTGCACCACATCTTGCGGAGCGTGCAGAGGAGTATGAGGCGCGTTGTATGGGACAAACAGGAAAAACGGCTCTGATCTATGCCGCTCTATGAAGCTGACCGCTTCTCTAGTCAGCAGATCGGTCAAATAGGTGCCGTCAGATCGCTCCAGCGCGCCGTTGCGGTCAAGCGTGTATCCCCAGTAATCCGCCCAGCCGCCCCTGAAGCCGGCAAACTCGTCGAATCCGCGCGCATTAGGGTGGTATCGAGCATCTAACGCGCCATTGTGCCACTTCCCAATGAGGCCGGTCGCATATCCATTCGCCTTGAAGATATCTCCCAGAGTAGTCTCTCTGAGCGCGATACGATCATATCCAAGCACTTCTTGAGGCGTGACCGCTCCTGTGCGAATCGGATATCTGCCGGTCAGCATCGCAGCTCGGGAAGGAGAGCAGACGGGGCTGCCAGTATAGTTCTGGGACAGGCATACGCTCTCTTCGATCAGGGAATCGAGGTACGGAGTCCGCACACGCCCCTCGCTGAAAACGCCGAAGTCGCCGTACCCCATGTCGTCTGCCATGATGAGGACGAAGTTAGGTTTGGAGGTCATCGATAAACAGGATGATAAGGATTTTGCCACGCTAGCCCATCGTGTCGTATGGCATCCCACTCGAGGCACGCCAGACAGCAGGCTTAACTATTCTAGACTCCCATGGGGGAGACCTACCCACAACTGTACTCTTGACCAAAACCAGCTGCATAGATCGTCAGCATGAGTTCCGAATCACCTATCGCACGGTACTCTGGCTCTATCCCCGACAATCGTCTGCTGTTCTCTAAAATGATCGAGACACCCTCGCCCCGTCTGTCCATCATGGTGCGCCGATCCGTCGTCAGCCACGGGGCATCACTCGGAATGGAGGCCCTGGCTAACAGACTGGTGATAATCCCGTTGCGAGACGATTGCACATAGGGCAGACTTTCGATGCCGATCGTGTTGGGAAGTGAACCCGGCGAGTAAAGCTCTAAGCGGTTTGCAAACATCCGCAACCTGATCTTCGAGCCATAGATGGAGTAATCGCGGTGAGCAACGGCATTGACAACAGCCTCAAACACCGCAGTCATGTCGTACTGAGGAAGATCAATACGCCCCTGGTCTTTGAATGCCGCAGTCTTCATATTACTGTTTACGAACCGGCACGTCTCTACGACTTGACTATCGAGAGTGCCGAAGATGTCAGCCGCATCTAGCTGATACAGATGCCTGGGTCGCCCCGTGGCAACCTCGTTGCCTCGATAGGCAACCGCTTGGACATGCGCGTTAGGCATCCATTGCTGCGGATTTTTCGACGCCATCAGCACTCCGGCCACCGTCGGTCGCAGAATCCCATCTTCATCGATGCGCGCCATACGGAGCTTCGACAGCATATCATCGCGATCGTCGCCGGTGCGAGGCGTTCTGAACCGCTCCCACAGCTCCGACGACAAATCATCCAGCTCCGCACTGGAGATGGGCTGCTCATCAAATCTGATGATGCGGCTCTGGCTCCTCTGCTGGAACAACCGAGCGAGATATTCCGATTTGCCACCAAACATCGTCGCCCCGATTCTAGCCGTCGCTAACATCTCCGGAACGGCAGCAGCGACTGAACATGTGTTTATGGAAGAGCCCCACTCTCGCTAGTGTCGATCTCAATTATTGAAGACCCGCACTTGTGTGCGAAGGCATCTCATCAATAACGGCGATGCCACCCGCGCGAAATGCCGATGATTCAGAGAACGTGCCTCACGTCCCGGTCGGCCCGAAGCGCTCCGTGCGGACGTTTTCTGAGGCGATGCCCAGCTCTACAGCGTGCAACGCAGCCGTTTCGACGAAGTCGGTCGGTCCGCAAATGTAGCACATCGTTCTTCGACCGCTCGAGCGATCGACCGCCCGCAACTTCACAAGCGCATCCCGCATCATCGGCAGATCCACCCTGCGCCCGCCGCCGCTCCAGTTTGACGGCTGGCGACGCGTGAGCGTGTGGAAAAGATGAAACTTCGAGTCGGCAGCATACATGTCACCCAGCTCGCCTCGATAGATGATGTGATGAAAGCTTCGGGAAGAGTAGATGAGGCCAGCCGGCACCCTTGATGCCGTTCCAGTCGCCGCGCGGTGTCGCAGAATCGACATGATAGGAACGATCCCCGAACCGCCGGCTATCAGCAAGAGCTCATCCCCTCGCGAAGCCCTCCAAGTGAATGGCCCGCCAATAGGACCTCGAATCTCGATCTGGTCGCCCGGCTCCACCACTTGGTGGAAATAAGGCGAGACTTCCCCGTCTTCGAGTTGCTCGATAGTGATATCGATACATCCGAATCGCTCAGGCGCCGACGCTATCGAATACGATCTCTGAGCTTGATATCCGTCCGGCGCCGTCAGGCGCACATCGATGTGTTGCCCGGCACTGAATGACACCCACTCTTCAGGACGCAGCATTAAAGTCTTGACATCGGACGTTTCTTGCTTGACCGCAATTACTGTGGCGATCTGCCATCCGATCGTTGGACGTGACGAAGGCTTTAACATCGATGAACAGGATTCTGAAGCGAGCGACGATGATTCATGCGCGGCGGTTTCGATAATCAGGCGCTACCATCAGCCTTTCAGTCACCACACTCGAGTCGTTGAAACGGGACCTGATCGATTCCCACTGCTGCTTGCCATACAGCCTCTGCCAATAGTCGTTGTTCGCACCTTCCCAGATGATGTGCTGACTGGTGATTATTGTGGGCATTAATCGGTCGTGACGGTGAGCGATGAGTTGGTAAACCTTATCCAACGCCCAGTCAGTCATGTTTTGAGCCCCGAAGTCGTCGAGTATGAGCAGCTCGGAATTTCTCACCTCCTCGAAGAGTCGGTAGAAGGATGCCTCGTCATCGCTTGAGTAGCTGTGCCTAAGCCGATCCAAGAGATTAGGCACCGTCCAGAATGTAAAGACGTTTCGCTTTTCCAGCTGAGCACTCGCGATGGCGACCGCAAGGTGAGTCTTGCCGACCCCCGTGGGACCGTGCAGGTAGAGCCATTTTTCAGGCTTTGCAGCATAGTTCCTAGCAGTCGCGAGTGCCAAGTCCAGCGAGGCTCTTTCATCAGGGCTAGAAGATAGCGCACCGTTGGGATTGAAGGAATCGAAGGTCATGCGCTCGAGCATGATCTCCGGAATCCCGATGCTGTCCTCGATCTTTTCAGCACTCGCGGCGAGAGTGAATAGTCGAGTCAGATCAGGATCGTCGATTTTAAGCGCAATCCTCTCAGGAAGGTCGTCCAGCGGCTTTGCCAGCACTACCACCGTAGGAGAGTTGCGATTGGCACGATGTGTGAGAAGCTGATCGATCTTCGCTTCGACCCAAGGAGCGTTCTGGTGCGCGCCAAGATCGTCCACCACTAGGACAGGAGCAGCGAGAATCGGCGTGAACGAATCGCCAGCTTCACCATCCGCCGAATCGTAATTGCCACGGTTAATCAGGTCTGGGATATCGAGCGCCGAGATGTACTTGACCGGTCGCCCCTGTTCGATGATCTCATTAACGATCGCGGCTGCCAGATGTGTTTTGCCAGAACCAGGAGGACCTTGAAGCGCGAACCAGCCACTCGAAGATGCGGCGAAATCCTTCGCAGCATCCACCGCTTGACGGAAGAGGTCGGGATCCACTCGGTTGGCTCTACCCTCGGGTCGGAGCGAATCGAAAGTCATCCTTTCAAGTTGACCCAGCTCGGCGTAAGTAATAAGGTGAGCCGAGGAGTCCCTCACATCACGCTGACATTTGCAGGGGAGGACCCTAGGCCGAGACTCCCCATCGGAAGACGGTTCCGCTATCCAGAGCGAATCGTTGCAAATGTCGCACGCAGGAGGAGTCTCTAAAGCAGATCGAGCCCTCGAATCATACGCCTTCCCGTTTTTGGTCGAGGTATCGGCGGAGTTCAGCTTCCGAAATTCGCCTCCGTTCATCAGGCTGTCTGCTTTGTTCGGATCTTCGGGCATGGGGAACTCCGTCTCGGGCCCACCTTCGCAGCACTCCAGCTACAAAGGACCAGCTTCGACTCTCATTCTCAACCGAGATTTTAATGGCTTCCGATATCTGCTCATCAGTGAAGTCTTGCAGGGCAGAAGTGATGTTCTCGCGAATCATCGGCGACAACACCCCGATGTTCTCTTCGTATGCACGAAACGCGTCTGCAGCCGACGGAGCAGATGCGGCGGGCGTTTCCCATCCGCCATCTTCAGAAAAGGCATTTGGATCATCCCCCGCTCTAACTGCCATGTTGGAAATGTATCGCACCGCCGACTCAGTGTTGAGGAACAGTAGGTCGTTGTCTGAAGTTCTGACTCTGAGCAACACTGAGAGGGCAAGCGCTTCCTCCAACACCGTATCTAACGCCTCATCCGAGTCGATAATCAGGCACAGGACGCGATCGCGGCGCAGATCGTCCAGCGTGATGTACCTCGGATATGTCCGCTGTCGATCTAGAAGCCATATCGCGCGGAGAATCAGCGTCAACACGCGCGAGTCTTCAATCTGCGTCAGCAACGGCCCCAGAACCGCGTTCGGGACGCGAGTCGCTGGATAATTCTCCGAAAGCGGGAATAGAAGTGATGTTCGAGCGTCTGAATCCACGGATCACGCCGGACGAAGCTCAGGAATGGATTCGAAGCGCCCCCATTCGTCTCGAACAGACATATCGAGATGCGCCGTCGGACCGTGCCGATGCTTCGCAATGATGATTTCGGCAAGCCCCCGCGGATACTCACGAGTCGGGTTGCGGCGGTTCCACTCGTCTTCGCTCATGTTTTTGTCGTCACGGTGGATGAACATCACCACATCCGCATCCTGCTCGATCGAGCCCGACTCTCGGAGATCCGCCAAGCGAGGCTCGTGCGAACGACGGTGCTCAACCGCTCTGCTCAGCTGTGAACATGCCAGAACCGGAACATTCAAGTCCCGTGCGATGGCTTTCAGATGACGCGAGATCTCGCTCACCTCTTGCACACGATTTGCCTCACGACCCGAGGAAGAGCCGCTGATGAGCTGCATATAGTCGACGATCACGAAGTCTAGCCCAACTTGCATCTTCAACCGTCTAGCCTTGCTACGCATCTGGCTGACAGTCGTCAAGGCTGAGTCGTCGACATAGATCTTCATGTCGCCGAGATAGCCGTACGCATCGCTCAAACGATCTCTCTCCGCCGCAGTGAGAGTATCGTTCCTGATGCTCTGAATATTGATGCGGGTATGTGCGGCAGCCATGCGATGGGCGATCTGGTTGATACCCATCTCAAGACTGAATATCCCAACCGTCGCCCCGTCTCTCGCCGCGTTGAGAGCCGCGTTGAGCGCCAAGGTGGATTTGCCGAATCCCGGCCGCGCCGCAAGCACGATCATGTCAGACCGATGAAACCCGCCCAGAACGTCGTCCAAAACCTTGAACCCCGTCGGAATCGGCTGAGTCTCGTCGAGACGCCCAGCCGCGATCGATTCAGGATCGAAGAACTCGCTGATCGAAGGAGCTTCGCGGATCGGTACAAAGTCCGCGCTCTCAGCTTCCTGACCAACTCTGAAGATGATGTCCTCAGCACGCTTGAGCGCTTCGTCTACATCCCGCGCATTGCCATAATCCATCCCGATGGCGCGAATCTCTTCTCCCGCCTTGCCCAGCTCCCGCAACCTGAATGCCCTCTGCACCATCCGCCCATACTCCACGATGTTCAGCGCATGAGGCACCGATGCCACCGCGGCGCTCAGGTAGGCGTCGCCTCCCACATCTTCGAGCCTGCCATTTGCGTTGAGACGATCACGCAGCGTCTCCTGATCTATCGAGATGTTCTCCATGTACAGCTCGTGGCAAGCTTCATAGATGTATCGGTTGTGCTCGCCGTAGAAGTGCTCCGGACGAAGGAACGAATCGATCCGAATGATCGAATCGCCGTCGATGAGCAGAGATCCGATGACCGCATGCTCGGCATCGGGATTATGGGGAAGAGTATCTACCGTGATTTCGTCTTGCATATAGCGAATTCAGATGGCTTAAAGATGATCGAAACTAGCTCCTATTCAACCAAATGATAGTTCCCACACCTACTCCGTCGCCTCACGAATCCGCCGAATCAAACGACAAACAGCTCACCTGCACCGAGCTGATAGGGCGGTGCCACACGCGGCGACCTGCCATGCTCTGACGTGGCTGATGTCAACTTCAAGAACCCAAAGCTGTTCCAAGGCGACAACTTGGATTCCTGCGCGGCATGAACTCCGGCATCCTGCGCCTCATAGCCACGGACCCGCCCTTCAACAAGAACCGCTAGCCCTTTAAGAGCGCATCATCAAGGCCAGCTAGTTCCAACCCCGACGATATAGTGCTGGAGATGTACCGCCACGCCCATCGCGGCATAGGGGGTGGCAGACACTGGACGGCATCGACATCTGGGACAAGCCCACTACCAGGTGCACACACGCCTCCAGTCAGAAGGGTTTGCCGCGCCCGACAGATAACCAACTTGCTCGTATATAAATCCATATACGACATTAGCCGATCTCGAACTAATGTAAATCACCTAGCTTTATACGTAGAAATTACGAACCAGAGTACTCATGAGCAGGATTGAATCCAAACAAGTCAGTTATAAACTTGGTATCGGATATCGCATATCGCGCAGACTTGAACACGCCCTGATCTGTATTATGAACAGCTATCGACTTGATACCGTGCTTCGCAAACATACTACGAGAATGGGTGTTAGACTCGATTGCGACAATCTCGTCATGTGGAGCAGCAACTTGGCGCAACATCAACCGCTTCGCCGCTGGCGGAGACTTTATGCCTGTATCATTGAACAACGCTCGGTGCGGCAACCATCCAGTTTGCGTACGAATCCTCTCAAGCGTAGTGTCTTGATACTGCTTTGAACGAACCGTGTAAAGCACAATCTCATGTGGGGTTCTGGATAACGCATCTACAAGCCACTGCCTATAGATCTCATGCTTCCGTATCGAGTTTTCATAACCGCCCTCTTTATTAATCAATATAGCAACGGTACTCATATTCTTAGAAAGCGTAGCATTCAAATCTAGCAGTATCGTCTTCTTCTCTGGAAGCATCGTATCACTTATCCTTTGGAACTTATATACAAAATTAGCCATTGATGACTTTTGTGAGTCGCAATCAGATTTGTGATATAATCAAGATATGACAGGTTACAGGTGCGGAACACCTGACACCAGAAGCGTTGGCACGCGTCGCACTCGGATTACCGCCTATACCTGAAACAGAATACGAACTGAACTGCCAAAAATTGGACATATTCTACCGGTCAAACCCATCATGAGGAGTTCTCGCTCTTCAAAGCGATGAAGATGTTCAGCACAGAACTCAAGTCGAACCACGGCACACGATCCGAAATTTGACACTGTAAGAGATGTGTCCTGAGTAGGAGTATCAACTTATTGCATCAGTTGTATATCCTGTAAACCCATGCCAGAGATTCCCGAATACCGCAAGAAACTCATCGAGGTCGACCTCCCGCTCGACGTAATAAACGCTGAATCGGCGCGCGAGAAATCCATCCGGCACGGACACCCCTCAACTCTCCACCTCTGGTGGGCACGCCGCCCCCTTGCCGCCTGCCGCGCCGTCATCTTCGCCAGCATGGTCGACGACCCGTCATCATGCTCCGAAGAAGAATTCCCTACCGAAGAGTCCCGACACGCCGAACGACAGCGTCTTCACGACCTGATCAAGGAACTCGTCAAGTGGCAGAACACCAACGACGAGGACCTGCTGGCTCAAGCCCGATACGAGATCGCCCGCTCAATCGCCCGTTCGCCCGACAAGCCGCCATTCCCACCCGTCACCCAAGCTACCCCCCCCCCCCCCCATGTCACTTCCGCTCATGCGGGAAGCCACGCCACTGATCTCACCCTCCAATACCTCCGCGACAACGCGCCCGCCATCTATGATCCCTTCTGCGGCGGAGGCTCCATCCCGCTAGAGGCGCAGAGGCTCGGCATGAAAGCGACGGGATCGGACCTCAATCCCATCGCAGTACTCATCACCAAGGCACTCATAGAGCTCCCGCCAAAGTTCCGCAACCAGCCGCCCATCAACCCCGACTCCGATCCGCTGGGCATGACCACCGGCAAAGGCAGGAACAAGCAGCGAATCCCATGGCGAGGCACGGCGGGGCTGGCTAACGACATCCGATACTACGGCAGGTGGATGCGAGACGAAGCCTTCAGACGCATCGGACATCTATACCCCAAAATCAAAGACTCCGACGGCAACGAGAGAACCGTCATAGCGTGGCTATGGACGCGCACCATCCCATGCCCCAACCCGGCGTGCGGCATCTTGATGCCGATGATGAAGACCTTCCAGCTCTCGAAGAAGCGCGGCAACCAGCACTGGATCCGTCCGGTCATCGACAACGAAGCCAGATCGGTCTCATTCGCAGTCCAGAACCACGACGCCGGTGTGCCGAAAGAAGGCACCGTCAATCGCACCGGCGCCACCTGCATCGCCTGCGGGAACACGGTCAGGCTCGCGTACGTGCGCGAGCAGGCGAAAGCCGGCAAGATGGGCGAACAGATGACCGCCATAGTCGCCGCAGGGGATCGCAAACGGCTGTTCTTTTCTCCTACAGACGAACATATCCAAGCGGCTCTTGATGCTCACCCCGCTTGGAAACCCAGTCAATCTATCACGCAGACTCCCAAGGTGAGCGCACTAGCATATGGCATCACCCATTGGCATCATCTCTTCACCGAGAGACAGCTGCTCGCGCTCACCACGTTCAGCGATCTGATATCAGAAGCCAGATCGCTGATTGTCCGACATGGCGGAGACGATAGATACGCCGGTGCAGTCTGCACATATCTGTCGCTCGCGGTAGGAAGAGCCGCTGACAGTGGCTGCGCGTATGCGACTTGGCAAAACATGGGCGACTTTGTCGCCCATGTTTTCGCTAGGCAAGCGATTCCGATGGTCTGGGACTTCGCAGAAGCAAATTCGTTTTCTCAGAAGACGCAGAACTGGCTGGCACAGATCGAATGGATCGCAAAGGCAGTCGATCACCTTCCCACCGACTCCAACCATGGCGATGTGCTCCAAGCGGACGCCTCCACCACTGTCCATGCGAACGACGGGCCGATCATCGTTACCGACCCGCCGTATTACGACAACATCGACTATGCCGACCTCTCTGACTTCTTCTACGTGTGGCTCAGGCCGTTGCTGAGAGACACATACGGAGACCTCTTCTCTACCATCTTGACTCCAAAAGACGAGGAGATGATCGCAAGACCGTCTAGGTTCGGCAACGCGCGGCAGAGGTTCGAGGACCTGCTGCACCAGACTCTGAAGCTGATGAGAAAGCGTTCCACGTCCGACTATCCATCATCTATCTTCTACGCCTACAAGCAGCAGGAAGAGGAAAGAGGAGGTAAAGCATCGACGGGCTGGGAGACCATGCTGAACGCTCTGGTCTCTTCAGGATTCCAGATCATCGGCACCTGGCCGATGCGCACTGAACGGACTGCAAGGTCAAATGCTCTGGGAACCAACTCACTGGCATCATCCGTAGTCCTCGTCTGCCGTCCGCGTCCCGAAGACGCACCAACAGCCACCCGCAGCCAATTCATCAGAGAGCTGGAGGCTGAGCTGCCCGTCGCTCTGGACCACCTCACCCGCGAGAGCCACATCGCACCTACCGATCTGGCGCAAGCCGCAATAGGACCAGGAATGGAGATCTATTCCCGCTACAGCGCGGTCGAAACCATAGCCGGCGAGCCGGTGCCGGTTAGACAGGCGCTGATCGAGATCAACAACGTCGTCGCACGATACTTCGAGCAGCAGGAAGGAGAACTCGATTCCGAAACCCGTTTCTGCATCGACTGGCTGAAGGGACACGGCTATGACGAAGGAACATACGGCGAAGCCGAGGTGCTGTCGCAAGCCAAGAACATCGACATCGCCAACCTCTCCGACAACCACCGCCTCCTGACCGCCGAACGAGGCAAGGTGCAGCTACTGCGAATGGAACGCTTCGGGCCCGACCGCGAAGCACCCGACGGATCCATGACGACGTGGGAGAGCTGCATGAGAATGACTTATCACATGAACCCCAACCGTGAAGACGGCGACGGGATAGATGGCGCGGCCCGCGGGATCCTCCAGACGGACGGCAACGCCGACGGCGTGGAACGATTGGCACGCATCCTCTACAACCACTACGATCGCCGCGGCGAATCCCGAAGAGCCTATCTCTTCAACAACCTCGTGACCAACTGGCAGACCATCGCCGCCAGAGCCGACAACATCCGCCGCGAGAGACGCCTGGTCTAGCTGGTCAGCTACGCGATATCCCCATGTTTACTTTGGGTTATAAGTTCCTTTACAAAGGTAGACCCAAGACACACGAGTCAGACTTGCAGCGATTGTCAAAATGTGAATAAAGCAAGTAGACGAGGTGAGATATATAATTGTACAGAATGTGGATTCCTGATTGATGCGGATATCAATGCGGCTAGAAACATTCGTGCAAAGGCGAGTGGGAACGTTATGCAAGTAACGCCCGTTATAGAGACTACACGCGCTCTGAACAATATACTGTTACAACCAACCTAATGGTTAAACTCGTATATAAACCCCTATCCTTTTCTTCTCTGAAAATGTCATAGATACAATATACCACAAACCAAACGCCGATGTACAAAAATCATGTTTAGTTAATTATGTATATAAATCCCATACCAAATACACTGAACAGATGCGAGACCAATCCGATAACTCACATTGCCAAGCACTGATGAAAGACGCGTGAAAATCACGACAGCAGGCACAACATCAAAGAAGAATCAATCACCAGAGGAAACCGCACGCGCGGTATTGCAGATGCCCATGAACTCGAAGTCACCCGAACATTAGGCGATGAGAAAACGCACAGAAATGAGTCATCCTCAGACGATGAAGCAACGGCATAACCTGCCCTGCCTGCGGCAACCGCGAAATTTCCGAGCTCAAGCGACGTGGTGCCTTGCGCCGATGGCGATGCGAAGACCGCAAGGCAGGACGCGGTACCGGCGGAAGTCGTCGAGACCACAGACAAACACACGTTGCAGGAATTCGTAGCAGTCAACACCAGAGTCGATGCTGTGCTCTACACCCACGAACATCCATCGCATCACGACTTGCCGCGTCCAGTGCTCTAACATGCCTGAAGTCAACTTCAAGCGACTTAACGGGAGGTAGTAATGACGGTACAGAGGTAGTAATGACGGTACAATCGCGGCGAAGCAGCGGCGAAGCAGCGGCGAAGTGGTTCGAACATCAAGCCTTCGACCATCTTCACCGGCGACAACCTCGATATCCTCCGAGGACTCAACGACGAGATAATCGACCTCATCTATCTCGATCCGCCCTTCAACTCCAACCAGAACTACGCCGCGCCGATAGGCTCGGAAGCGGCAGGCGCGGAGTTCAAAGACACATGGCAGATGAGCGACGTGAAAGCAGCGGAGCATGGATTGCTAGCAGATGAGTACCCAGGTCTGTACAAGGTGATAGATGCAGCTGGAGAGGTACATAGCAAAGGAATGCAAGCGTATCTCATTATGATGGCATCACGCCTGATAGAACTAAAGCGCGTCTTAAAACCAACCGGTTCAATCTACTTGCACTGCGATCCCACAGCATCGCACTATCTGAAAATGTTGATGGATACTCTCTTTGGAAGTCGGAACTTCCACAATGAGATTGTTTGGCATTACTACAATAAATATGGACGTGGTACAAGAGTGTTTGGTCGGAACTATGACCAGATTTTGTTCTATGCATTCGACAACTACACATTCAATCCACAACGAGAAAAACGAGATAAACCAACCAAGCAGTTGGTTAGAGAAAATGTTGATGGTGTGCTGAAAAACAAGCGTGACGAGAACGGTAAGCTCATGTACAGGATTGCCAAAGACAAAAAGGTCGATGCGGTTTGGCGCATCCCGTGTCTACAACCAGCATCGAAGCAATATCTTGGTTATCCGACTCAGAAACACATCGCATTGCTCGACCGCATCATCAAGGCTAGCTCCAACCCCGGCGATATAGTGCTGGACCCCTTCTGCGGCTGTGCCACAACCCTAGTAGCGGCTCATAACCTTGAGCGTCAGTGGATTGGGATTGACATCAGTCCCAAAGCCGTAGACTTGGTCCAGATACGCCTCAAAGATGCACAGCGTCCGATGTTCTCGGATGTGATCGCTCGTACCGACATTCCTAAACGCACAGACGTGGGCGACACTCCCAACTACCGCACCCAGAAGCACACTCTATTCGGACTGCAGGAAGGGCTATGTGCCGGATGCAACATACACTTTCCCTTCCGCAACATGACGATAGATCACGTAGTGCCACAGTCCAAAGGCGGCACGGACCACATCGAAAACCTGCAACTTCTCTGCAACGCGTGCAACAACATGAAAGGAATCAAGACGCAAGCAGAATTCATAGTTGCACTCAAAGAAGCAGGACTTAGTAGTTAGCCATGCCACAGTGGCCCGTGAAATCTTTGACTCGCTTGACGCAGCCACTAACGCTTAAAACGGTGTGAGTTCCATGAAACTGCACATAGACCTGGAGATGTCGTATAAGATCGCGTGGTACATGGCATACCGTATCCGTGAGGCTGGGACACGTCCGAAAATTCATTTCACTGCCCCCGGTAGATGTTCATGAGCTCTACATAGGCGGACTAGATAGCAACCGCCATGCGTGGCAGGTCAAAGAAGGTCATGGTCCCAAGAGCAAAGCCGCTGTCGTGGGCATGAAGGACGATGACACCGACATGGCGACCACAAAAGTCGTCGAAACCACTGACAAAGAGACGTTGCAGGGCTTCGTTCGGAACTTATATACGAGTTTAGTCAAACCTTCATTCACGACTTGGCTTGCTTGACGTAGCCTCGAATGCTTAAGATACCGCGTGCAATCTCCTCTGGATGTGTATCGCCCCGATCTGGCATCGCCCATCGTTTCTTACCAGTCTCTTTCGACGACTTGAATCTCTCCTCTTTAAGCTCTGCGTCCGGATGTCATATCGGTAGTCCTATCCCATTGATGAGTGATTGACATTCAGACGTATCGAACTCGTCTCGCACTCGTAACGCACACAGTTCCGCGTCATCCCTGGCTATCTGCGCACGGACGGCGTGTTTCATCCAATCATGCCGTCTGTTCTCCTTCAACAGCCCTGCCAACGTCAAGCTGTTGCCCTTTCTCAAGTTGCACGGACCGCACAGAAGGATACGATTGAGGATGTCGTTGGCGCCACGATCTGAGCGTGGCATGATGTGATCCAGTTGCATGAACTCCTTTTCGAGGATGCGTCCGCAACCTGCACAGACCACGCCTTCCGCATTGCTTTGGCAATACGCCAGCACGTTGAACATCTGCTTGTGCGTCAAGCGTTGCCAAGCCTCCGTCGGACGTTGCAACCTGATGCGTAGAACAGGTGCCGCAACATCGTTATCATCGGTTCGAACCGGCGGTGTCGTGATTACTCGGACCTGTTCGGATGCGAACATGCGTCGCTCGGATTCCAGACGCTGCTTTACAATATCCGCCGCTCCCTCCCATATGTCCATTCCTACCCATTGCCGTCCGAGACGCTCAGCAGCTACCGGCGTGGTGGCACAACCCGCAAACGGATCCAGCACCATATCGCCGGAGTTGGAACTCGCCTTGACAATACGTTCATAAAGTGCCAAAGGCTTCTGCGTAGGATATCCAGTGCGCTCGGAACTCCAGTTAATAATGGGCTTGATATCTGCCCACCAATCGTTTACCGGTGTTCCCGCAGGGTTGTAATTCTGTGAACGTGTACCGCCTCTGCTGGTGGCACGTCGTCCGCTGATCTTAATATGTTCACCGTACTCTTTCCGCTCAACATTGAATGTATATGCTTCGGATTTGGTGTATCGAAGAATCGAGTCATGTTTACGTGGAAAATCGCGCCTTGGGATTCCTCCACCGGAATAGCACCATACGATCTCGTTCCTGAAGTTTTTACGCCCGAAGATCGCGTCCATCAGCGTCTTCACGTAAGCGTGCGCCGTATGGTCTATATGCAGATAAAGACTCCCATCGTCGCGCAGCACGCGGTGCATCTCCATCAGCCGCACGCCAAGCCAGCACAGAAACGCTGCCATATCATCGCCATAGGTCATCCTCGACCAGTCGATCACAGCCCAAGCCGCCGGCCAATCATCCTTGATAGCATCCACCCACTCCTCATGAACGTCCCTGTCCCACGACCAGCGGTCTTGGAAACGTGCGCCTGCCGACAGGCTATCCGGCGTGGCGTGAAAGTCGCGGTTCTTGTTGAAAGGCGGATCCGTAGCGATAAGATGCACCGTACCGCTATTTATCCCGCGCAGGAACTCCAAATTGTCGCCGTGGAACAACGTCCTGTTTTGAACGTTTGTAGAAAAATGGGGGGGGTACCGCGACTATTCATGCCAAGGTACACCTCTTACAGCATCGAATTTCGGCACGTCTGCCGAAAGCGGAAAATCTCGCTTCACGCGTCGGGGACGGCTCCGCCAGATCAGTTGGCGATGAACCACGAGACCGCTTCGAGGTTGTCAGCGTTGGTGTCGCCATCTCGCCTTCCCGGACCCCAAGCAGCGACCATCCCTCGGCTGGCAAGCTCCTGTAGCCTCGCTCTAACCGCTTGTCGCAGAGTTCCTTCGCCCTTGCCATGAATGATCGCAAAGCTGTCAACTCTCCGAGTGCCGATCTTGCCAGCGATCTCACCAACCGCTTCCACAGCCCGAGCCTCTTCCCAGGCGTGCATGTCGATCTC
Organism: Dehalococcoidia bacterium; assembly: GCA_965214735.1. Taxonomy (GTDB): domain Bacteria; phylum Chloroflexota; class Dehalococcoidia; order Lucifugimonadales; family Lucifugimonadaceae; genus Bin127. The sequence goes on from OZ243977.1 coordinate 1,201,931, forward strand.
ACCGCTCTCCAGGATCTCATCCGTGATCGCAAACGAAACTTCACCTTCCTCGAAGGCATCTTCAGTTTGATCGTCAGAGAAGACCCTGAGCGTCAGAGTAGCATCAACTTCGTCCATGAAGCGCACCGGAACACGATAATCGCCCGTGATGCGAATACTGTCTTGAAGCCTCACGCGCTTCCGCTCGATCGTGCGCTCGATAAGTTCCGACAATCTCGCAGCGACCATCGCGTTGGTGACTGATCCGTATAGCCTTCCAGTCGGCCCGCTGCGGACTTTAAGCTCCACCGGGTTACGTTCCAGCTCAGCCGCGATCTCGCGCCACTCCTCAAGCTCTCGCAACCGTCGTTCCTCAGCTTCAGATCGCAGCTTTTCGGCTCGCTTAAGTTCGTGAGTAGTCGCTAAAACGGCAATGCCTTGCGGAATGAGATAGTTGCGCGCGAAACCGTTCTTGACATCGCGGATATCGCCCGCGCGGGCAGTAGGTAGAGCGTCTTCTAGAAACAGGACTTTCATGAGCAGGAAACAGACGATTTAGTAGATTGGGATCGATGGTCGACCCGAATGACGAGATATCTAACTCCCAATTTTACCATGCGAGTTCTCAACATCAGAAAGGGAAAACTTCAAGACACCTCGCGCAAGATCACACAGTCCTACAGTCCGCGCCTCCGCGATTCAGAAACTATCTATGCCCCTTGAGCAATGCCGCGCCGCTCACCCCCGTCCAATGTAAAGCTGCTCCGAGGGCAGCACTATCGACTCCAGCATATTAACCTCAGGCGGAAGAGTCGCCATCAGCAGCGCAGTGCGCCCAATCACATCCACACTCATCATCGGCTCCGGACCCTCGTCCCTACCTGAAGCAGATCGGCGATCCATCCGTCGCTCCACCAACGTGTTGCCCGGGTGCAGCGCGCTAACCGCAATGCCATGGTCACGACCCTCCAGAGCAGCTGACTGAGTCAGCCCCCAGACAGCATGTTTGCTCGTCGTGTAAGCCGCCGAACTGTGACGCGCCCTCTGAGCCGAGATGCTGCCGATATTGATTATCCTGCCCCCGCCTTGAGGACGCATGATCTTGAAGGCCTCACGAGTGCAGTAGAACATCCCCGTGACGTTCGTATCCATCACACGACGCCACTTCTCAGCGCTCAACTCTTCAATCGGATCGCCCTCGATAGATCCAGAGTTGTTGACCAAGACATCGAGCCTGCCGCACTCGTTCATGATGTGTTCGAACAGCGCCGCCACTGAAGACTCCTCCGTGATGTCGAGATGATGCGACATCACCTCGACGCCCGAAGCCGCAGAGAGCTCCGCCGCCGTTTCATTCAAACGCTCCACGTTCCGCGCCGCGATGAATACCCTAGCACCCGCGCCCGCGAAGGCGCGCGCGATACCCTTCCCGATGCCAGTGCCACCCCCAGTGACCAGCGCGATCTTGCCATCTAAAGATTCGTTACTCACGTTGTTTTGCTCCCATTTCATTGTCGACTATCGGCTGTTCTTCACCCACTCTCGGCTCTTCCTTCTCCTTCGTCAAGTATGAAGTGACCAAAGCCACCGCAACAAATGCCGTGCCCGCATAGTAAGCGAATTTCCAACCCTCAAGATACGCGCTTCCAGCCTCCGGAGTGTCCCCAAGCTGCTCCAGCGGGATTTCAAAGCCTCGCGCCGCCATAATCCCTCCAATGATCGCAGTCGCAACCGCCTGACCACTCACATTCCCCAAGTTTCTCGTCAGATTTACTATCGCACTCACCAACCCATACGAAGAGCGAGGAACCGATCCCATAGTCGCGCTGGCGTTAGGAGCAGACCAAATGCCCATCGCCAGACCATTGACGAAGATCAGACCGGCGATGAAAAGCAACGGCGTGTCTCCATTGAGCGTCGATAGTGAAATACCAGTCAATATCAGAACCGCGAATCCACCCATCATGAATGGACGCGTGCCAAACCGGTCCGAGAGCCGGCCGCTCGTCTGAGCCCCGATACCCATCCCCAGCGCGCTCAGGAACATGATGCCTCCAGCAGTCGCCTCCGAGATGCCTCGAAAACTAACTAGAAATATCGGCATCAGAAACAGAGTCGCCGATGAACGCATGAACGCGAAGTAACGCGTCGCAACCGAGTACCTGAAGACACGATTCACGAAAAGCCGAAGATCTACCATCGGATTATCCGTATGCAACTGCCACCAGATGAATGTCCCTAGCGACATACCACCCGCTACTGCGCCGCCGATGATGAGCGGTGAACCCCAATCCAGCGAGAACGGATTCGTGATCGTGATGATTATCAAACCCGTCGCCACCGCCGAAAGTATCGCCCCCAGCCAGTCGTAAGCAGGCCGAGTCTCGCCTCTAAATGAACCGATCCTCTCGTCCCTCAGAATATAGAGACCCCACATGAAGGCGATAGCCGTGGGAATCGCCATGAAGATAAAGAGAGACTGCCAAGAAAAGAACTGCAGCATGACACCAGCCACGATCGGTCCAGCCGCACCCCCGATCGCCACCGCTGTAGTCTGGCTGCCCAGCGCTTTCCCACGCTCAGAAGATGGAAACACCGAAGTCACGATAGCCGTCGACACCGCCTGCCCCATCGAACTGCCCAGCGCCATCACAACCCTGAAAATTATCAGAACCACCAGATTAGGCGATAGCGAACACGCCAACGCGCCTCCGCCGAAAAGCAGCATCCCCGTGAGATGGAACTTCTTACGACCAATCATGTCCGCCACCTTACCCAGCGGAACCATGAACGCACTCACCGTAAGCGACTGAGCGATCACGACTAACGAGACTTGACGGAAAGTGATGCCGAAATCCGTAGCGATTGAATCGAGTGCCAGAAAGATGATGCTGAAACTCATCACCATCGTGACCAGCGACAGCCCTACCGCCCAGAAAGCCTTCCACTTGTAGGAAGCGTTCTCAGGCCCATCCGGATCCCAAACCTCTTCAGCAGGATGCGGAGGGATATGTGCGGCGCTTCTCAAATCAGATGAATAGGGTAAGGCGTTCGGTTGCACTCAGCCATCAAGCCTGAGCCTATCGCCCACCCGAAAGATTCCTAGCGCAAACCCAGTTACTCCAGCGCAGGAAAGCCGTTTACGGGGAGCAGCACTACGAAACATCCATCGTGCGCAGCCTCCACACGCACAGCGCCGCACAGCCGATAGTTACAACCGTCGTAGCAATTATCGCATAGGGCAGTTCTGGCAGCGTAGACGTTAAGACAACATCGGTCTCGAGCGCGTTCGTGATCGAAAGAACCTGCATCTTGACACTCACATACCTCAAGCCAGGCGCGATCGAGGCAAGTATCGTCTCCCAGATGAACGCGTATACCAACCCGAATACGATGGCGCGGGTCGTAATAGTCCCCACGAAGGCGAACAGACTGCCGTAGCACACGATCCCGATCAACGAACCCGCCCCTATTGCCAACCCAAACGAGAAATGATCGTCTGAGACCCCGATCACCGCCGCTGCAAACACACCGATGAATATCGGCACGCTAGCAACAGTGCCCGCGCTCAACAGCTTAGCCAACACTATCTGCCATCGCGGGATCGGAGACAAAGTGAGATTCGCTAAAGTACGATCGTCGATCTCATCAGCAAACAGCGGCGCAGCCACCAGCAGCGTCACCAGCGGAACGATGAGTGAAATGCTCAAACCTTCGATGATCGATTCCACGAACTCCTCAGTGCTAGCGCCCGAATTGACCGCGATGATCGAAAAAAACACCGGCAAACCACTCAACGCAAGAACGATCAAGATGCGCCAGACACCCGTGATCTGACGCATCGAAGCAAGATATATCGCCGTTGAAGTCCCTAGCATCATCACTCCGCCAAATACTCGAACACACTCTCAAGCGAATCGTCCAGCGGCTCGAAGCGAGTCAGACGGACACCGTGTCGCTGGGCTACCGCCGGCAACGCCAGCTGTAAAGTCCCCACCCGCGAAGTCAGCGCAACGATCGAGCCATCAGCATCGAACTGGAGCGATTCGATTGACGGCATCTTAGCCAGTTGAGAGGCAAGAGACCGAGCATCTGAGCACGCGATCCTCACATGGTACGGACGATCGTCCAGTGCTTCCCTGATCGCGTGATAATCCCCCTCGGCAGCCAGCTTGCCGCTCACAACCAGCAGAACATTGTCTGAAACCGCCTCCACCTCTTCCAAGATGTGAGAAGAGATGATAACCGTCCGACCATCAGCCGCCAAGCGATGCAAGATGTCATGAAAGTTGATCCGCTGCTTCGGGTCGGCTCCGTTCAGCGGTTCATCCAGTATCAAAAGCTCCGGATCATTCACCATCGCGGCAGCCAACCTGATACGCTGCCTCATCCCACGCGAGTAGGTCGAGATCTTACGATCTTGCGCGAACTCCATATCCACCTTCGAGATTCCTATCGCCACAGCCCTGCCCCCAGGATCCACACCCTTCAACTGCGCCGAGTATCGGACATACTGTCGGCCAGTCATGAATTCATAGGCAGATTCATGCTCGCTCATGATCCCGATCCGCCTGTAGACCGAGTGGTCGGCGCGCGGATCGATCCCGAAGAGCCGCACTTCACCCTCGGAAGGAGACGCAAGACCGCACACAAGCCTCAGAATCGTCGTCTTCCCAGCACCGTTCGGACCCAGCAGCCCAGTGACCCCTTGCCCGACATTGAACGTGATGTCGCTCACCGCCACCACATGCCCGAACCACTTCGAGACGTGGTCGAAGCTGACCACTTGATTGCTGTTAGTGCTACTCATCGCATCATCAGGACCAAGGTTCAAGTCAGTCTCAGGTAGAGCCGCCAAGTCGCCACAATCAATGCCACCGACAGCACCACGTACCACACCAGCGGCACAAATGACGGCAGACCGTCCGGAGCTTCGAACCTCCCGAAAACGATCTCATTCACCCTCTCGTTGAGCCCAGACAGATCAAGCAATCGAATCCAGCCCTCCAATTTCCCTACATCCATGAAATTCAGCGATATATCAACCAGAATCGGAGAAACGATAAAGACCGCCATCACGATCATCGTCGCGATCATCCTTCTCGTTGTAAGAGATGCCATCGCAAAAGTGAACGACGTCGCGAAAACCGCCAACAGGCCCGACGCTGCAATGAAACGCGGTATGTCTGTCCAATTCTCTCTGATGTGTTCCACCAGATCCGGCACACCGAACATGATCCCCACTAGCAGCGTCAATTGAGGCGTCAACGCTACCAGGAACGTGATCGTCGCGAACGCCAACCAGCGAGAACCCAGATAGTCCAGCAACGTGATAGGCCTCACCAGATAGAGATGAAGGACTCCTTGTCTACGATCAGGGCACAGCTGCTCGGGGCCCATCACAGCGGCGAAAAGAAGAACGATGAGAAAAGTGTAGGTGAAGAGTTCCGTGTGCTGAGGAAGGTCGATCACCTCTTCTACTCCAGACTCCGCAATATCGCCAACCGCCTGACTGAACAGCGCCGCCACAATCGCGACTCCAAGCCCAACCGCTATCGTCGGCGCGATCATCAGCCACGGCAGAAACTTGGCCCAGCCCCCTCTCCCGATCCCCAACCCGCTCTTCAAACCATCGATGTAGATCGATCTCCTAGCTCTGGCACGACCTTCTCTAACGCCTGTGTAGCGCTGATACCCAATATCGAAAACCTGCCCCGAAGGCTGGGTTTCACCTGCCATCGATCCGATTCCTGAAAAGGTCCAACAGAGCACGACGCCTCGGAGTCATCCTTCTCAAAGGAGCCTCCGATTCAACCAGAGCGTCTCTGATCTCATCGAATAGCGCAGCATTAACATCGCTCACAACGATCGAACGGTCATCTAAACCGTAATCGATACCTCGCCTAGAGAGCGCACGACCGAACTCGTCTCTTCGCGCCGTAACCTCGACGAAGATAGTCTCGGTCTCTTCCGTCAACTTGGCCACCTCTTCAGATCGCACCACGCGCCCAGAGTCGATCAGGATGATTCGGTCGCAGCTTCTTTCAACGTCTTGCATCAAGTGCGACGAAAGCATGATGCTGATCTCGAACTCTTGGTGAATCTTGCGAATCAATGTCAGCATCTCACCGCGGCCTGACGGATCTAGCCCCGCCGTAGGTTCATCCAACAGCACCAACGCCGGATCGTGCACCAACGCCTGAGCAAGCTTCACACGCTGCTTCATTCCAGTCGAGTAAGTCGAGATCGGACGGTAACGCTCTTCAAACATACCCACGTGACGGAGTGTATCCGCAGCCAACGCTCGCGATCTTGCGGAAGGAATACCGCTGATCTCCGCCATCAACGTCAGAAAATATGCCGCAGTCTGATTAGACGGCAGGCAATCATGCTCCGGCATGTACCCCAGACGCATACGCGATTCCGGCACGACAGAAGCCGAACCCATCACCTCGGCAACACCGCCGGAAGGCTCCAGCAGTCCGAGGAATATCCGAATCGCAGTACTCTTGCCAGCGCCGTTCGGTCCGAGAAGCCCCGTTACCCCGGGCAATACCTCGAACGATGCCTCATCCAACGCTCGGACAGATCCGTAGCTCTTCGATAGACGCTTCGCCCTCAGAAGAGGTGTCGAGGTGCTCACCATCAATCGCCTAGCCTAGACAATAGAACTCCGAAGCCGTACCCCCAAACACGTGACCGCGTTGCTCATCGGGCAGATTCTTCAGGATTTCACCAACAGTGTCAAACCATCTCGAATACTCAGTCGCCTGTGTCGAGACCGGCCAGTCAGACCCGAACATCAATCTGTCCACCCCGAACATACCAACCACATGATGCACATACGGCGACATATCATCCACCGTCCAATTCTCCATATCCGCTTCCGTCGTCATCCCAGACACCTTGCACCTCATGCCATCGATGCTCGCCACATCACGCATCAGCGAGAGCCAAGGCTCCACCTCGCATCCCGCGATGTCGGGCTTAGCTATATGGTCTATCACCGCTCGGAGGTCCGGAACAGAATCCATTATTCGGGGCACGAACGGCAGATTATGCGGACGAACCAAGAAGTCGTAACAGAGCCCGCGCCGAGCAACCTCGCGCAGACCCTCGATCGGAGCGGCATCCGCTAGCCAGCCGTGATCCGCGTCCATTTCCCAAAGATGACGAACCCCCTTGAAATAGCTGCTCGCTTGCAGTTCGTCCAGCACATCACCCACATCAGCCGACGAAAGATCCACCCAGCCGACCACCCCCGCGACATAGTCGGTAGCTTCGGCGATCTCGAGCAGCCACTTCGTCTCTTCCACCGACGCGTGAGCCTGCACGATCACGGTACGGTCAACACCCGATTGTTCAAGCAACGGGCGCAGATCGTCCGCCAAGTAGTTCACCCGAAGAGAACTCCCTTCGGGCATCCAATCGTACGCCCTCAGACTCAGGTCCCAGAAGTGGTGATGGCTGTCTACAACCGTCATGGTAGCGATTTCACGAGCGCTTAACACCCGTCAGAAATTGAATCAATTGCCGAAGATCGATCGGCACGTGTCAACGGGTCAGGCTGCCAACCGTCGGCTCTCCTCTTATCGCCGTGCCGTGTGAACCCGCGAAGTTGGCGTCTCCGATCCAAAACTCCCCGTCGCGTTTCGACAAGCCATGCACAAACGGATCCTCCGGACCCATCGTGATCTGGTCCATCTCCGCACCGCTCTCCTTATCGTAGAGGATGATGACGTTATCCGTGGTATGCGCGCACCAGATGCCATCATCGCCTTCCAACGCCAAGCCGTGCAACCGCTCCGTCTCGACCTCGAAGGAGTGGAGAACCTTGAAGTTGTCAGACGGATCGACCAAAGTGATCGCTTTAGGGCTGAAAGCCGTCAGCCACAGCAAACCCTCGTCGTGATCCCACTCGATCCCGTGGATCCCTCCCCCGTCAGGAGTGCGGAAGCGGTCCACCGTCTCGCCAGTGACAGGATCCACTTTAATCACGTAGCCCAGGTGCGTGTCCGTAGAACGGTAGGGCCTCGAGGAAGTCGTCCCGTTCGAGCCGGTCCAGATGTACCCACCTCCGACAGTGATGCCAGAGCCGTTTTCAGTCGCCGTGTAGATCGTCCTCAGAACGTTGCCAGCTTCGTCGATCACGTATACGTTGTCCGTGAGCTGGTCCATCACGTAGAGCTCGTCTTCGAACCACTGAAGGCCGTTAGGCATCTCGCATGGCGAAGGCACCGTACGCGCCATCATAGATTTATGAACAGTGACCGTCATTCTCAAATCCCACCTGTATCTAAGCTTCAATATACGAACTTGAATAGGTAGTATAACTGTTTCCGTCAACACACGCATCTCACATCCTCCGCATATCCACAGTCGGACATCGCAATCCCTGTCGATCCAGAGCCTGCACTCGTGCTCGACACGAGGGACAAAACATCCGAATCCGAACCGCATCCACCATCACCCGAATCCTACCCTCAAGGGAGAAACCACTTGACTTGATTTAATACAAATATATCATATTGCTTATAGAGCAGCCCGCGAGAAATTCGGCTGCTCGGTCAAGCAGCAACGCCTGACTCAGTCAAGGCACCCAAGCCGACAGAAGAGAGGAAGGGGGTAGAGGAGACGGGATGTCACGGCGGAAGACGAACAGAACGAGCAGAAATGGATGGAAACGAGAACGATACATCTACGCTCAGCGCAAGAAATGGCGCAGAGACCCCGTTCGATTCGTCACCGAAACCCTAAAGGCAAAACCCTGGAAAAAGCAACGTCTCATCGTTAGAGCAATCGCCGAACACAACCGTGTCGCAGTGAAAGCATGCAACGGATCCGGAAAGACTTTCATCGCAGCGCACGCCATCATATGGTGGCTGATGGTGAACAAAAACGCCGCCGTCATTACCACCGCACCTACCGATCGCCAGGTTCGCCAAGCATTATGGCGCGAAATTCGCAACATATGCTATGCCCGGAACGATCTCATCGGAGCGCGGGTAAACAGCAATTCGCTCTACATCGACCACCGAAGATACGCTTTCGGATTCTCCACAAACAGAGAATCCAGATTCCACGGATTCCACCACCCAAACATCCTCGTCGTCATCGACGACGCATCTAACGTCAAAACGGAGATCATCCAAGCCGCTAACGCCGCTACATGCTCCAAGAACGCAAAGATGCTAATGATAGGAACTCCAACGTCCACAAACGGAGCTTTCTTCGATGCTTTCCACCGAGAACGGAAACACTGGAAAAACATCGGAATCTCCGCCTTCGAAACCCCCGACCTGCAACGCCCAGCGCGAGAACCGAACATACCCGGACTCGTCACCAAAGCGTGGGTCCAACAGGCTCGAAGGACTTGGGGCGAGAACAGCCCGACTTACCAAGCAAGAGTACTTGGGCAGTTCCCCGAATCAGATGGCAAAATCCTCGAACCCTCAACCGCGCAGAAACGCCGAGCGAAAACCCTCTCAACCGAGTCAGTCAACGACGCGCGAATGGTGAGAAGCGCCGACGAAGATAGCTGCAGGAGATACGGAAAATCGTCCGTGGCGAACCTGGGAAACAAAACCGAATGCAACGCCGAGACTACACAAGAAACAGTCAAAAGCACCGCAACCGAAAGCAAAGTCGAACTCACCAACAACGACGGACGGGCATCAAAGGCAACGCTCTCAAACCATCAGCCGAAAGCGGGCGCCAAAAACAAACAAGACAAAACCAAACCACCCTGAAATCCATGACGATACACAATCCAAACCACAACCATCCCTGAACCAACACTAAAACGACAGCCGACTCAATCGACCGATCACCCCGCCGATACCGTCGCAAATAAACGCCCGAACACCCCCTGTGTTACAGTGGACAATGTGAACGTAGGCGCAATAGAAGCCGCAGAGCTTCAACTACATCTCACAGTTATCAATCTTGTTGAGCCGCCCTCAGGCTTTGCGCCATTCACATATCTGTCTAACGGTTACGGCATGTGCAACGCGGCGGATGACGCAAAACACAGACATTCAGGGCGATTAGCGCACAGGGCGGCCGGTATGGGAAGGGAAATATTCCATGAGCGACAACCCCAAAGACGGCGCTTCGCCGCGCCGAGTGATGATATTCATCGACGGTAGCAACCTCTATCACGTCCTTAAGCAAAAAACCGACAAACACGACCTCGACTACAAGAAATTCGCAGACAAACTGTGCGGAGACCGACATCTCATCCGCACCTACTACTACAACATCCGACAAGAATCCTCGGACAACCCACGCCTCGCAGAGAAACAAGACCGATTCTTAAACGCCCTTTACGAAACCGACTACCTAGAGGTCAAACTCGGAATTTGGAAAGCGCGCGGCCACACAATGGTCGAAAAAGGCGTCGACGTGATGATCGCATCCGATCTCATTTCACACGCTTACGAAGACCACTACGACATCGCAATACTGGTTAGCGGAGACGCCGATTTCTACCCCGCTCTGCAAACCGTGAAAGATGTCGGAAAACAGGTCGAAGTAGCAGCATTCGACTCCAACCTCTCATCAGAGGCGGCTCGAGTTTCCGACGTCCTAGTCAAATTCGATAACTCATACTTCAATGACCTTTGGATGACAAACGGCAAGAAGAGCCACCTCTCTCGAACCGCCGCACTCAGAAGAAGCGTCACCGACGAGGCAGCGTCTCCAAATGGCGAGGACAAGACAGCATCTCGCATCACAAGGCGCAACAACGGGAGAGAGCAGAGCAACGGAAAGCTGCCGGCGAAGCAGAACCAAAGCAGACGTCGAATAGCTGCTCGCCAAAACGGCAGCGCCAGCGGCACAACCGCACAACGTTATCGTACCGCCCGAAATCACGCATCAAGAAATGCAAACCGTCGCCGAAACGATGGGCGACCTAAGTCACCGACAATTAAGCGAACTACCGAAAGCCGCCGATCGATCGGAAGCCTAGCAGAAAAATCGAGTCAGCGGGGGACACCCGGCACGAACAACGGCAACGCAATGCATGGAAGTTGGATCTCGCGCATGTTCCGATCACGAAACTGACAAACCTTCATCTTCCGCCGACACCCAAGCCGCAAAACCGATCACCAATCCGCATCCCATTCTTCTGAATCGGTCGCAGTAAGGTTGCGTTGCACCTCCGATCCGATGTCCATCGAGTACACATCGCGGTCCCCGTCGGCATCAGATACGAACAATACATGCCCCGCATTTCTCGACCAGCGGGGACTCGAGTCGTTTACACGATTGTTGGTAAGCCGTCTAGTCTCCGCGCTCTCAACATCTACGATGTAGATCTCCGAGTTGCCAGCGCGACTCGATTGATAGGCGATGCTCTTATTGTCGGGCGACCACTCGAAATCAACCTCGTCCCCAGGATCGCGAGTAAGATTCACCGCCTTACCCGGACCGTCCCCGTCCTCCACAAGCATCGAGTAGATGTCCGTCGTCCCGTCCGATTGAGACCTCGCAAATGCCAACCGCTGACCATCAGGCGAGAACCTAGGGCTGAAATCGGCACCGTCCGTCAACTGAATCTCATTGACCCCATGCACAGACCTCATGAAAATCCCGACCGTATCATCAGTGACTAGCCTGATCGCCAACCATTCCGTATCCCCTGACCAGTTACCCATCTGCAAATTCCCAACTGGCTCCGAAGACACCAGCACGGTGATCTCCTCCTCGAGGTCGTGCATGTAGATCTCCGTGACTGAGCCGTCCGATCGATCCGCCTGGTAGGCGATCTTGCGCGAATCCGGCGACCACTCGAAACGCGAGACGTTAGGGGGCGAATCGGGAACCACCAAAGGGCGCGCCTCCCGCCTATCCCAGTACTTCAGAGTCCCCTTGCCGTCCTGCGGATTGGCGAGATAAGCGAGGCGGCTCAGATTCGGAGCCCAGCTCGGATCAGAACTCGGCTCCGATGAAATCTCCTCATCGTCGCCTCCTGTTGTCAACATGAAGAGACGCTGTCCCTGACTCTCCGAAACATAAACAACATCATGTATGCGCCCATGATCCTTACCACCACCGCAACCCAAAGAAGCCACAGCACTCAATAGCAATGCCGCTCCGATAGCGATTGATGCAGGCGCGAGTCGCATATATTTTGTAATCTCTTCTGCGTGTGCAACCGTCGTCGAGAGAATCCCACGACCCAACGGCAACCGTCCCAATAAAGATTCTGCGCGATCGACCAGACGAGCCGCAACCCATCTGTCGGCAATGTAACGCCATTTGGAAGCAGTCAAGAAGCTCAGGTAATCAACTTATGAAGTTCGCATTTTTCATGATGCCGCTACACACCCCCAACGAGAACCCATCGCTGGCGTTCGAGCGCGATATCGACATGATCAACTACGCTGAGAAGCTCGGATTCGATGAATACTTCATCGGCGAGCATCATTCCGCAGCTTGGGAGACCATGCCGCTACCGGAGCTCGTACTCGCAAAGGCATCAGCCACCGCCACCCGCATCACCCTCGGAACCGGCGTAGTATCGCTACCGCTGCATCATCCCTTTCACGTCGCCGAGAGATTCGCGTTTCTAGACCATCTCACGAGAGGCAGAGTCGTATTGGGCGTCGGTCCCAGCGGACTGCCCACCGACCCTCAACGCTTCAGAATCCCGCCCCAAGACCTCAACCCCATGATGAGGGAATCCACAGACATCATCGTAAAGCTGCTCGAATCACCCGATCCAATCACCTACGAAGGCAAGTACTGGACCATTCGCGACATGGCGCTCCAGCTCCGCTCCTATCAGCAGCCGAGACTAAAGCTCGCCACCCCATCAGTCGGCAGCATGCGGTCCCTAGACTTTGTCGCACGTTACGAGATGATGATGTTTTCAATCGCCGGAGGAGGACCGCCAGGTGCCGTGCCCCTCTCAAGACAGTGGGATGAAGTGCTGAACGCAGCAGCAAGATACGGCACCAACCCCGACAAGAACGATTGGCGAATAGTCACTTACATCCATCTGGCAGACACTCGCGAAGAGGCGTTCGAACAGGCACGCGACGGTGCAATTCGAGACGTGCATAACTACTTCTACACCATAAACACCCCGCGAGCATGGCTCGCGCATCCAGATCAGCGCCCGGAAGACCTCACGTTCGAGGAGATCGTCGAAGGACGACGCTGGATCATAGGAACACCGGATGATGCCATCGAGCAGATAGAAGCATTGGTCGAAGAGACGGACGGATGCGGCGGAATCATGCTCACGACCCATGAATGGATGCCCATGCGACACGTGAAGTACTCCCAAGAGCTGTTCGCTCGCTACGTCATGCCGCGATTCAGAGGCCACACCGCCGACTTGCAACGAGAGTGGCAGCGCACCAAGGCCGACCGCGCAGCGGGCAGGATCCCCTCTCTATCTCCCGGCGAGTCCAGTCCCAGTCTCGAAGACCACAAGAGCAACATCTACACCCGCAGATGATGCCGACGCCGACGCCGACCAAACCCTGATTCCGTCAGCGCGCCTCTTCGCTCAGACATCCGCATAAACATGAAACAAAGTTTCTACCAGCACCCCATACTCAACTCGCCCTACAAAACCCCGACTCGCCACTGGCAACTCGACGCTACACAGCATTCCCCTTCGACCGTTGTCTACCTCTCATCGAGCAGTCAGCTCGAGCAGTGGATGGACGGCAAGTGGTTGATGTTTGCAACACTGGCTTGGAGTCGGGGATGCTCCACGAATAAACTGCATTCGTCGATCGATGGCTGCTCTATATGGGCAGTAATGAAAACGACGAATGAGAAGCGACGTCGCAGAGATCAGAGAATCGATATGGTCCATCCCCTCCAACTGGAGGGCGGTCTACATCATTCTCTTCACGCTGCAAGGTCTAGTCGGAGCATCAATCGTGATATCCCGTCAATGGACGGGACTGCAGCGCGAGGGATTCGATGACGTGTTCGTTGCTATCATGCAAGACATGGCATGGGTGGGAGCAGGCTCTGCAACGAGTTCGGTAATAGCTACAGAGACAGCGAGGTACGTGATGGTAATCGGCGAATGGTTTAAACGTAAATACGTAGATCCCTTGAAAGAGCAGAATCTCCAAGTGGCTGAGCGGAATCGTCAAGAGGCCGAGAAGCGTCGCCAGGAGTTTGAGAAGCGTCGCTTAGAGATTACACAAGAAATCGAGAGGATCCATACCGAAGGAAAGGCTGAGGCGAATCGGATGTGGAAGGCGTGGAACCAGCGTCGTCTCGAAGCCGAAGCCAAGGGCGAAGTTTTCGATGAACCGATACCCAACTTCCGAAACGGCTCTTCTACCTAGCACTTAGATAGTCACACATCACCTTTATCTGCACTGCTACGCCATAGTAAAAACCGGAAGAAACAGAGACACTCCAAATTGCCCACACTTCAACAACTGCTAGAAGAAGTGGACGCGTCGGCCGCCGAGATCGTTGAACTCGAGCGACAGATGATCCAGATTCCCACGATCAACACCGGAGTAATGCCCACGGGCGACGAGACCCCGCTCGCCGAGTTCATTCAGGATTGGTTCCACCAAGAAGGCATCACAGACACCCAGATATTGGCTCGCGACCCGGAGCGTGGCAACATCATCGCCGTCTATCCAGGTGATGAGCCCCGGACCAGACTGATGTTCATGTCGCACACCGATGTAGTTCCAGTCGAGGACTACTCGAAGTGGGAACATGAGCCATTTGGCGCCGAAGTCTCCGGCGGAAGGATCTACGGCAGAGGAGCTTCAGATTGCAAGGCTCTATTGACATCCCAAATGATGGCGATGGCGATTCTGAAACGCAACAATGTGCGACTGAAGCACGGATTGAGACTCGTCAGCGGCGCCGATGAAGAGCATGGCGGCAGATGGGGATTCGGATGGCTGGCAGAGCATCATCCAGAATCGCTCGAGAGCGATTACGCAGTGAACGAGGGAGGAGGTACGCCGGTCGAGAAGGGCGGAGCGCTAACGTATCTTCTGGGTACGGGAGAGAAGGGACGGTTGGAGATCAAGATCACTATGAAGGGTGAGAGTGCTCACGCGTCTGTCCCCTGGCTGGGAACCAACGCGTCAGAGATGCTGTGGCGCGTGCTGCAGCGCATCGAGGCGTACGAACCCGAAATCGATACATCTCTACCGATCTTCGACTACCTGGGCATCTTCGGTATCGAAGAACGACCTTCTTCGGAGAATATCGACCGCATCATCGCCGATCTTGAACCAGAATCGCCTCGTCTCGCCACGCTCCTGCGGGCACTGTCTCGCATGGTTTGGACACCTACGATCATCAATGGCGGCATCAAGTCGAACAGCGTCCCCGAAGACATCACGCTCATCTGCGATGTCAGGTCTCTCCCGTTCCAAGATGAGGATTACGTGAGAAATCAGATCGAGCAGACAATAGGTGACATCGAAGGCGTTTCGTTCGAGATCGACTACATGTCGATTCCCAATTCATCGTCATTCAACACCGAACTGGCTGATGCGATCAAAAGCGCCCAAGCCTTGGCGGTTTCCCGTGACGATATTCAATGGGTGCCCGCGGTGAGCAACGGATTCACCGATTCCCGCTTCACCAGAAACCTAGGAATCATCACCTACGGATTTACCGGAAGCCATCCCGACGACGACCCCATGTTGTCGAGGGCGCATGGCACCGATGAATCGGTTGGCATCGCATCCCTGATCAGCGGTGCCAAGTGCATGATCGCCTTGGCATGGAATCTATGCGAAGCCCGCTGATCCCTTGACGATGGACATCGTCTCGACAGCCGCGCAGCTAGAAGCCTCCTTGCAAGGAGCCGCATCCATCGAGAGGGCGGTCAATGAGAAGCGGTATCTGAAGTCTGATATCCATCATCTGGGAGTAAATATTCCGACCATCCGAAAGACGGCACGCAGGTTCGCTCGTGAGCACAAGAAAATCACCAAATCGGAGCTGTTTCAACTCATAGCCGAACTATGGGCGCGTGATATCTACGAGCTTCGCAAATTGGGCGTTAACATCTTGGCGAGCAAGGTCGACGTGCTCGATCCGACAGACATCAGCTTCATCGAACGATTGATGCGCGACTCACACACGTGGGCTTTGATCGATGATATTGCGATGAACTTAGTCGCTCCCGTGCTGGATATGAGTGAGGAGCCGCATATCACTCGATCACGTTGGGCTGCAGACGAAGATTTCTGGGTGCGTAGAACTGCGATGCTCGCGCTGTTGCCACGCCTCCGACGCGCAACGTTGGGTTGGGACGAATTCTCTGGATATGCTGATGCGATGCTCGAAGAAGAGGAATTCTTCATCCGCAAAACGATCGGTTGGGTATTGAGAGAGGTGTCGAAGCACTCGCCCGAATTGGTTGCTGAATGGCTCGAACCGAGAGCCGCCAGAGCATCGGCGGTTACCATGCGTGAAGCAATAAAATACCTGCCCGACGAAAGCAGAGAGCACCTACGACGGATCCGCAGCAGAGCGTGACGCGTCTGGGTTTTCAGTGCTCTAGATGCCAATCTTCAGCGATGGCACTCTAATCATCGCTTTGAGAGGCGTACTTCAATAAGGCTGCCCGATAGGCTTCGCATCGCTCGTGCATCCAACGTGCCATGATCGGCCAGTTGCACCGATCTCTTGTGTGGATACGCAAGGTATCCATACAGAATCGACCATCTACGTCCCCGTCGGGTTCTACTTTCAAATAGTCCCACGCGGCTTCGTCGATCCTCTGTATCTTGTCGCGTACGGTATCTATGTTTTCACCGCGTTTGTCGCCGCGAAGAAATACTCGGACCATTCTCCTGATGTATGGATATGGGGCGAGGTCAAGAACGATTCTCAATTCGGCTTCTTCGACCTTGTACGCGAGCCACGATGTCTTGCGTGCGGAACGTATCGGAGCGTCGGGATAGAGGTTTTTGAACTCATTCCAGAAGTCGATGAGATGCTGATTCTTTTCGCCGGCATCGCGATCTGCCAATTGACTTCTTGACGGATGCTTGAGATCGACCCTCTCAAGCACTGGTGCTGGAGGAGCATCTCCTACCTGAATAACTTTGATGCGCGTAGCTAAGAATTTGCAAGGAGATGACGGATCTTCGTTCAAGCTTGACAGAGTAGAGAGGTGAGTGCGGCTGAACTGATCGGCGATCCAGATTCCGGTTCGACATTCGAGTTCTGACGCGTAGACTTTGAGTCTGTAGAGATGGTCATCGTCGGACGGATTCAATTGGTTTTCGATTGCAACTAAGCTCTGATCAATTGAGTTTCGGGCAAGGATGTCCAGCTCTTGCCCGTTTGGGACACGAGCCTCCCGCTTGATGAATTCGAGCGGAGACCCTATCGCTTCTGACAGCAGCCCCAAGTTTTCAGATAGCCACGGAGTAAAGTCGTACTCTTCGTCGTGCCATACCTCCCGCGGATGGATCGTTCTCGGAGTTGCTGGGATATGCGCCTTCATGAGCCACAAGTTTAGCCGTCGCACCTTGAATCGACTATCTATAATCCCCTCATGCCAACTAAAACACTACCCAACATCGTCTTCATAATGGCCGATCAGATGAAGTGGTCGGCTCTGCGAATGTACTCGGAGATCGGAATCAGAGCACCGTCGTTGGAGAGACTAGCGGCGAGAGGCGTCACGTTCCAGCACGCGATCACTCCGCATCCGCTGTGCGTGCCGGCACGAACCTCGGTGATGACCGGTCGGTATCCGCACTCCACCGGCTGCCGTCGCAACGAGACGCTCATGCCTCGGCATGAAACTCACGCGTTTCAGATATGGAAGGATGCAGGCTACATCACTGGACTGATCGGCAAGAACCACTGCTTCGCAGAACGAGAAGACTTGGACATGTTCGATGTCCGATGCGAAATCTCCCACGCAGGCCTGCCGGAAGGCGATTCAGGCGGCATGAATGCGGATACCCAAGGAATGGACTGGGTCAGACCGATCGCGGCGATCAACGCGGCTCACCAAGCCAGACGTGGATTGAACGAAAACGCCCAGAGCCCCAGGATCGCATACGCAGTCACAGATTATCCCGAGGAAGACTACGGATCCAGCCTCATCACTGCGCAGTCAGAAGCGTTTCTCGAACGCGTCGCAGAAGGAGATCGTTTCGGCAACTGCGAGGACGGCGGGAGCAAAGAGACTGAGCCCCCATTCGCGCTGTGGATATCCTATCCAGACCCGCATGAACCTCGCGAGGCTCCAAGGCGATACGTGGAGATGTTTCCGACTTCTGATCTCTTGATGCCTCCCATTCGGGCCGGAGAATTCGAAGAGGACGGAGGAATGCAGAACTTAGATTCCGCTCCGTACCCGCCCAGCGGAGAAGTAAGCCCGGCGCCGGAGGTCAATCGTGTGCTGTTTCAAATGTTGGGAATGGACGACGATGACTCCGAGCACATCAAGGGACTTATCTCTGTGCACAACGCCATGTGCCGAATGGTTGACGACGGAATCGGGAGGATCCTTGACAAGCTCGAAGAGTTGGAGATGCTCGAAGACACGATCTTAGTCTTCGCCTCCGACCACGGCGACTTTATGGGCGAGCACAACATGGCAGTCAAAGGAGGCGTTTTCTACGACTGTTTGACTCGAGTTCCGTTAATCGTGTCGTACCCCAATGGGGGAGTGCCGAAGGGTGTGACAGACGTTTCCATGGTCAATACACTCGATATCTTGCCGACGTTATTGGAGCTGCAGGGCTTGGGTAGATTCGAAGGTATCAACGATGGATGGGCAAATGACGCCGATGTCCCGAGCATCAATGACGATGATGAAGGGACACTCGACTCAGACGGCAAGTTGCGCAAATCGTTGCTGCGAAGGATACAAGGCAAACCCTTGCCGACCGTGACGGGCCACGAGCCACGATCCGCGGCATTCTCAGAGTACGGAGCGGGAGGGCCGCCAGTCGCGCTGTCTCATCTGGAAGAGCTGCCGAAGCCATGGGGTTACCGGACTCTCATTCAGACGTTGTGGGGACGTGAGGCGCAGGGACGTCGGAAGATGGTGCGGACGAAGGAGTGGAAGTACGTTCATGATCCGATGAGTAGAGAAGCGAGGACCACGTTAGGCATCGATCCCGAGGACGAACTTTATGACCTCATAAACGATCCTTGGGAGCTCTACAACATCGCTCACGATCCGACGAACCGAGAGATCGTCTCCCAGATGCGGCGGTTGCTGACGCAGTGGATGATCGAAACGGAAGACCCGGAGCCGGTTCCACTGCCGATGACGATGTCTAGAGCGGGTTGATATAAAAACGCGCTTTCCATATTCCGAAATATCAGGAGTCTAGGATGAACACGAGTAAGCCGACGGTTGCTGAACTCTTTCAGTCGCCTATCCACTATGTTGTCCCGTGGTATCAGAGAGAGTATGTGTGGGAAGAAGATGATCAGTGGTCGCCGCTTTGGGATGATCTTATTAGAGTTGCAGAGAAGCACATCAACAAGCCACCTGCGCCGAAGCCACATTTTTTGGGGGCTATAGTGTTGAAGCAAAAGCCATCTTCAACTGGCAAGGCTGCAATTTGGGAAGTAGTCGATGGACAACAACGCTTGACTACCCTACAGGTTGTGATCGCTGCAACCGCGGACGAGGTTGAGAAAGCAGGATGCGAGGACGTAGCGCAGTCGCTTAGGCAACTGACGACCAATTCCCAACTGTCTCAAGATAACGACGACCAGAGATTCAAGCTCAAGCCATCTGCCAATGACGTGTCAGCGTTTCAAGATGCTGTGGATGGTTCAGGCAACATCCATACTGAGCGGGCAGATGCGCGTTTATCGCAATGCTACAAGTTCTTCAGATGGGAAGTATCGGAGTGGATCTACGATGCTGGAACTCCCAATGCCGAACGGATTGACGCCCTGTTCGACGTGCTGTGGAGTTCACTGCAAACAGTGAATATAGAACTGGAAACAGACGAAGACGAACAGATGATCTTCGAGACGCTGAACGCTCGAGGGACACCTCTCGGTGAATGGGACAAAGTTCGCAACTTTATGCTGTCACGAGTCAACAGCCGACCTGAAGACGAACAGAAGAGCTTCTTCTACTCATATGTCGAACCATTCAACGACGAGTGGTGGCAACAGGAGTTGCGTCAAGGCTCATTTGGGGTTGTGAGAGCTAGCGCGTTTATCGATTACTGGCTGGAGAGCCAGCTATTGCGTCCAGTTGCCGCAAACCGAGTGTACTGGGAGTTTAAAGATTTCGTAGAGCATTGCGAGGGCGATGTCGACAGCACGGCAGAAAAGATGCTGTCGATGGCGAAACGATTCCAAAAGCTCGAAACCTGGCCAGATGATTGCAGTATCGACTACACGTTTCATAAAAGGCGACATGACCTCAGAGCCGGTGTGTTGATGCCCCTCTTATTGCGCCTATACTCTGCGGATTGTGACGAAACTGAACTGCATCTTTGCCTCCGATCAATTGAGAGCTTATTAGTGAGAAGACTCATAGCAGGATGGAGCACAAGACGGTACAACACCCTGTTCATGGACTTGCTGAAATGTATATCCGATAGCAAAGGTTGGTCCAGACCATCCCATGTTCTGATTGACACGCTCAAACCGCACTGGCCTGATGACGATCTGATCAGAGAGGAAGTCTTGAATAGGCCGGCATATGCTTGGTTGCCGCAGTACAAAGTGAGACTCATCTTGACGGCTATCGAAAATCATCTGATCCCCAGCGGCGCAGGGTATCCCAAATTGGTAGGCAATCTGACGATCGAACATGTGCTGCCAAATCGATGGTCTTTGAATTGGCCATTGAATCCGCGAGCATCTCAAGAAGAGATACAGGAAAGAGATCGGATCAAGCACACCCTAGGAAATCTGACACTGCTGCACCGGAAAACCAATATAGGTTCCGGAAACTCCGGTTGGGAAGAGAAACGCAAGCGTCTGAAAGCGAACGACAACTTGTTCTTGAACAAGGAACTACTAGATCATGCGGGTGATACTTGGGATGAGGAGCAGATTGAGGCTCGCGGCGAAAGGCTGACGAAAATCATGATGCAAATCTGGCCTCATGGAGATATGTTGAAGCGCGAGTTTGAATCCAACTAAACGGCAATCGTAGACACACTTTCACTAGTCTTGGCATGCTCTGAACAAGCCCTTGTCCAGAGGCTTTTGCCTAATAGTGTCCACTTGGATCCATGAAGGTTCCTCGACTTCGCTCGGAGTGATGCGCGTTTTGTAGAGGTTCCCAGATTTTACGAAGCGAGAATACCATCTGCCTGCTCAGGACGACGAGCTGATGGCAAAGAGAAACCCCGCTGCGACTCAGAATATGCCTTTCGGCTCTAGTCCAAGATAGTATTGCCCGACCGTGTCGTAGTGGGTAGGCCGGCCTTGGATCTGTTGGGTGATCGCGTGGACATCTTGGAAACGCCGCTGAATCGGGTTGGATTCGAAGATCGCGCTCGAGCCGCAGATCGTATAGGCGATGTTCACTGCCTCTGCCGACTGTCTGATGGCGTGGGTGCTCGCGAGGCGGACGCGGATTCGGGTGCCCTTCTCCAATCGATGGTTGCTGGTCACTGAGTCCCACATCTCCTGCACAGCCTCATCCAGAAACGCGCGTGCGGCGTTCCAGATGGCTTCGGCTTGACCGATCATTCGTTGCGTAGTCGTCTCACGAGAAAGTTCTACTGTAGAGCCTTGCTGGATCTTCTTTTTAGTCAGATCAATGGCCGAGTCGATGCCTGCGCGAGCCGCGCCGAGAGCGACGGTAGCAAATCCCGAAGCGAAGAGCGGTGTAGTGTCGATCAAGTAGAGTGCACCCGACTCACGCGAGGGGTCGGAAGGCTCGTAGGATCTCGAATTCGGCACTAGAACATTTTCCGCCTCGAATCCGAAGCTGCCGGTGCCGCGCAAACCGCCGACATGCCAATCGTCTATCAGCACAACTTCGTTCTTCGGGACTAGGAATATGCGGGACTTCGGCTGATTTTTGCCGCTTGGGGTCCTGACTGGGGCAAGTGCGGCCACCCAGTTCGCGTGGCGTATGCCGCTGCTGAAGTTCCATCTTCCTGTCAAGCTGTAGCAGCCATCCGCAATTTCGGCTTGAGCAGCGGGTTCAGGAGTCCCTGCTGCCACGACGGCTCCCATATCTTTCCTTGCTTCGGCGCGAGTTCCCGGCGATGGCGGACCGTTGGTCACGACTGTTCTCTCATCGCCCCATATCTCGTTAGCCGTGGTTTTATCGACTCGGACCGCGTTCGTCGAGAACACGTTGTTCTGGTTGATGCACCATGCGACACTGGCGTCGGATTCCGCGAATATCCGGACGATCTTCAGGAAGCTGGGATGGTCGAGTTCGGCACCGCCGAGTGATCGCGGCAGCAACAGTCGGAAGAAACCTTGATCGATGAGCCGATCCGCTATCTCTGGCGGAATGCGACGTTCGCGGTCGATCCGATCAGAGTACAGAGCGACTGAATCAGCTAAGAGTCGCGCCTCGTCTAGGCGTGCAGCTGTGACTTGAGGTTGCGTTTCAGTTTTCAGGAGAATGACGGTGCAGGTTTCGGAGCGCGTCAAGTTTTGCCTATACCAGAAGTCAGCTCAACTCTTCCGGAACGACTACTTCTCGTTCCAATTCGAGCAGATGACCCGGGAAGAAGTCGCGCCAAGGCTCGAACTGTTCTACGAAAAGGCGTCCATCTTCCATAGAGGGCAACTGCTTTATCGATCTACCGGGATCGTATCCCAGCGTCTTTGCCATCGCCTCAATGCCGCCACGGCGAGTCGCCCTGACACCGCCGACGTTGAACATATCGCCGTTGTCGTCCTCCACGATCAAGTCGAAACCGCGTTTGCGTTGTTTCCAGTAGAGCCTCATGATCTGCCAATTCAGTTTATCGTCAATTCCCAATGATGGGCAATGCGCGATCCAATATCGCGTTTGCCACAGCATATTTGCTCATCAATGGCAGGTTCTCGACCCTGCCGTCCGGCGCGACGATGTCAACACGGTTCGTGTCTGTGCCGAAGCCGCTACCGTGCTCAGATACGTCGTTTGCCACAGTGAACGCCGCGCCCTTCGCAGAGCCTTTAGCAGCCGCGCTCGCGACTGCGTCGCCGGTCTCCGCGGCGAACGCCACCTTCGTCAGATGGTCGCCTATAACTCTAGGCATCCAATCCTCAATAGTCTCCAACTCTATCGTCAAACCTCTCTGATCTGATTTCTTGATCTTCTGGGTAGGCACGATAGCTGGCCTAAAATCGGAGATTGCGGCTGCCATTATCAGCAGGTCTGCATCTTCACACGCCGGCAACGTCGCTTCCCTCATATCGTTGACAGTCTCGACATGTGCGAATTTAACGCTGCCAGGAGCGCGGAGCACCGTCGGCGCTGAGATAAGTATCGTATAGGCACCTCGATCTCTGGCCGCAGCCGCGATAGCATAGCCCATCTTTCCCGTGGACCGATTGGTGATCACCCTAACCGGATCGATAGCTTCGCGAGTTCCGCCCGCCGTCACCACCACTCGCTTGCCCGAGTAGTCTCCGCTCCTGATACCGATCGCGGCGCGAACCGCATCGATCACATCCTCAGGCTCGCTCATCCTTCCCGCGCCCACTAATCCAGACGCGAGTCGTCCGCGCTCTGGTCCGACAAGAAATACTCCATCTTCCTTCAATTTCGAGACGTTGCGCTGTGTCGCTTTGGATCTATACATATCCGCGTCCATCGCAGGCGCAAGCACTAGAGGGACGGCAGATGCTGAAACGGTTGCCGTTACCACATCATCTACGATGCCAAGTGCTAGCTTGGCCAACGTGTTCGCGGTTGCCGGAGCAATCACCACGCAGTCGGCATCAATGCCCAACGCCACATGGTCGATACTGATTGCCGAGTTCGCGTCCCACAGAGATGTGGTCACAGGGCGATGGGTCAACGCCGAAAACGTCTGAGCCCCGATGAATCGTTGCGCGCTCTCAGTAATGGCAACATCGACAGTCGCTCCGAGTCGCACCAAGCCAGATGCGATGTATCCAGCCTTGTATGCCGCGATCGAGCCGGTGATTCCCAACACGACGCGCTTGCCCGAGAGAGGTCGGTCGGGTGCGACTTCAAAACTCCATTCATGGCTATGCGACTTTGCATCCATCGATTCAATGATAGAAGCGCTCGATTCGACGGCATTTGCAAACTCGGTTAACCGAGTCTGATATCGCGCTTAACGACGAAAATTCGGCTTACATCGCCTTCCGTCGGATCGGCTTCAAAGCCCTTGACAGTTGCGAAAACGCTTTCTACGTCTCGTTTAGTAAGGCGAGTGGGAACATCAATCATCAAAGATTCACGCCCCGAAACTTCGACTAGGAGCCGGGAACCCAGTGAAGATCGATATCGGAAGCCGCGAGCAGCGTAACTCGCCGTCTCAGCATACACGGAACGCGCCAAAAGCGTTCTGCCGTTCTTGGTTAGGAAGTCTACGCCGATCCGAGCTCTGTTCAGCTTCATGACACCTTGATCGACTCGATAATGCGCTTCGAGATGAATGAAATCACTGACGAAGGGCAGGCAATTATCTGGATCCGTTCCGGCTCCGGTTCTCGGCCCCAGCGTAAACTTGACCCCGGCGATGCGTTCCCCTCCGTGAATAATCCCGAAATTGCACAGATCGCGGTCGGCGACCGTCACGTCCGTCAAGACGTCGGTGGGCCAGAAATCCTGACTCCTCCACACCCAAGCCACTCGGTTGTCCTGCACCGCGATCAGATGATCCAAGAGACGGAACTGATCGTTTTCTGTGATGTGATGGAGCGTTAAGCCGTCCAGCTCTCTGCGGCTGTACTCGGTCAACCTCGTTTTAGCGCGGGCTTTCTGGACATAGACGTCTACGATCTCTTCGAGACTCATTGTCTCGTGTTGTTTCCGGTTGACGTAATACACGAAACGCCCGTTCAGTTCTTGAAAATCCCCACGCTACGATGCTAACTGAAGAAATGCATCGGGTATATTTTCGATCACGTCGGACGCGGTCATTGAGTAGGAACCCTTCTCATCGCGGGCGATCATGCCGGCAATGCTGTGGAGATGCACACCAAGCACTGCGGCGTCGAATGGATCGATCTGCGCTGCCAAACCGGCGATCAAGCCGGCCAGGACATCGCCGCTCCCGCCTTTCGCCAAGCCATCGTTCACCATCATGTTGATCCTAACTTGCCCCTCTGGGTTGGCGATCAGAGTAACGGCGCCTTTCAGCACCGCTACGCAGTTGAAACGCTGAGCTGCTTCTTTTACGATGCCCAATCTATCTTCTTCCACTTCACGCACACTGCAACCCATAATTCGCGACATTTCGCCGGGGTGTGGAGTAATCACGAGGCCGGAATTGAAATTGCGCCACCAGCCCGGTGTTTCCGATGCGATATTCAAGGCATCAGCGTCCAGCACGATGCTCACATCATCCCGCTTAGACGCGTCGCTCAGCAGTCGCTTCACATCTCTGCGCACCGATTCGGATTGACCTAATCCAGGCCCCATCAAGAAACTGTCGTGCGAACCTCTTTCTTCTACCAAAAGCTCCAAAAAACCTGATTCGTCAATTTCCCCGTGCAGGCTATCTGGAAGGGGGATGAATGTCGCTTCGGGCACATCGCCCGCCAAGATCCGATACACGCTTTCTGGAGTCATGAGTGCGACTAACCCAACGCCAGACCGTAGGCATGAACGTGTCGCCATCACCGCCGCTCCGACAAAGTGGCGCGAACCGGCGTAGATCAACGCGCGTCCGAAATCTCCTTTGTGCCCGGTCGGTCTTCTGAGGGGGAGCAACGACCTTGCCAACTCTTTGTCGATCGCCTCACTAGTGACGTGTTCGCTGAACTCCGGTGGCATACCGATGTCGAGAACCGAGATCTCTTCTCCGTAACACGGGTCGCCGAATCGAATCGCAGGTCCTATCTTGTGCAGTCCCACGGGTAATACCACACTGGCTGGCAGACCATTCGGGTCGAAGTGCCCAGTGTCAGGATCGGCTCCGCTGGGAAGATCGATCGCTACGACTCGCTTGCCACTCTTCTCGACGATCCTGAAGATGCCTCCGAGTCTCTCATCTATCGGTCGAGAGATGCTGAAGCCGAACACGCCATCTAAGATAACGTCGGCACGGGCGCAGGCAACTGCCAAGGCCTCGCTCTCGTAATCGCCGGAAAGATCGATGAAGTTTGCCCCGGAATCGATCGCTGCACGCATCAGCGGGTCGTCGTCATCTCTATCTAGGCAGAGCCCCAGAACACAAGCCGTTCCATTCGTCAGGAGGTGGCGCGCCGCGACGAGAGCATCCCCGCCATTGTTGCCCTTGCCCACGAGTGCCAGCACATTCATCTCGTCCGGACTCAACTCGAAATTGTCTAGCAACCAATCAGCGATCGCTTGCCCGACCTTCTCCATGAGTTGCTCCACAGTGATCTCGCCGGAGGCGAACCACTGTTTCTCGATGGCAATCATTTCAGCTGCGGTTACAGCCTTGCGAAGCGGGTTCATGGCCGCCATGCGTCGTCGCGCGCCTCCATCACTACCGAGGCGACGGCATAGTTCTTGGAATGAGAGAGGCTGAGGGCGATGCGAGTCACACCCATGCGTTCGGATCGCTCCTTAGCGTTGCCGTGCAAGGATATCTCGGGCGGTCCGCCTCTCTTGCGAGTTACTTCGATCGATTTCCAAGGCACACCTCGAACACCAGTGCCTAGGGCCTTCATCACTGCCTCTTTTGCCGCGAATCTGCTCGCCAGCTGCGCTGATCGATTTCTGGCGTAGATTCTTTCGCCGGGTGTGTATATCTTCTCGAGAAAACGACGCGGATAGCGATCGCGCACCTTGGCTATGCGATCGATCTCGATGATGTCGACTCCCGTGTATATCATTTCTCAAGTGGCGCGAGGGCTAGCTATGAGTCTTTGATAAGCCCGTTTCGCGTGTGCACATGATAACCCAGTAATGAAAGACTGCACGAAATCAGACAACAATGACTGCACGTATCATCGACGGAACTGAAATCGCCCAGAGAGTGCACAGCGAGGTTGCATCAGCGACCGACGAGCTGACGTCCCAGCGGGGCATCACTCCCGGACTATCTGTAGTGCTGGTAGGCGACGATCCAGCGTCGAAGTCTTACGTTCGTCGCAAGGAACGGGCGTGCCGCGAGGTCGGAATCTTCACCGAGACTCGAAACGTGGCTTCCGACATCTCGCAAGAAACGTTGCTCGAGATCATCGAAGGCCTCAACGACGAATCTAGGTTTCACGGCATATTGGTCCAGCTCCGGCTGCCTGATCACATTGACCCCGATATCATCATTAACGCCATCGATCCATTGAAAGATGTCGATGGTCTGCATCCTGAAAACGCGGGACTGCTCGTGATGGGCAAGCCTCGTTTCGTTCCGGCAACTCCGCTGGGAGTGCAGAGGATGCTGATGGAGGCGGAGGTCGAAACGAGAGGCGCGGATGTTGTGATCATCGGTCGCAGCAGCTTGGTGGGACGGCCGCTCTCGTTGCTGCTGACTCAAAGAGGTGCGGACGCCAACGCAACAGTCACGATCTGCCATACGGGCACGCGTGATGTAGCGGCTCACACCTTGAAGGCGGATATCGTTATCGCGGCCGCCGGAGCACCGAACACCGTCACCGCCGATATGATCCGAAGAGGGGCGGTGGTGGTGGATGTTGGCGTATCTCGAGTCGAAGACGCTAGTCGTCGCAGCGGATATAGGTTGACCGGCGATGTGGATTTCGAACCCGTCGCAGAGAAGGCGGCGGCGATAACTCCGGTGCCGGGAGGCGTGGGCCCGATGACTGTCGCCATGCTTCTGCACAACGTTGTGCATGCTGCGAAGATCGGTGCTGCTTGATCTCGCCAGCTCATCAGTAATTTATCCAAGTCAGCGTTGCGTCAGCACACTGATTGCGATGGTATAGAATTTCTTAGCGATATTCGTGCGGTTCATCTATTGTTATTGCCTTTCATCGGCAACTGGTCAAATCCTTCTCAAATCAAGCCATGAGTTTAGGCGAAAAAACTCGGGTATTTTCCGAGAGCCAGCCTGACGATAAGGCCGAATCAGAGGCCGATAAGCCGACTCGCATGACGAGCCTCAACGGTGCCTTGGTATCGTCGGCATCTTCAACGACGTTCGATCTCGAGCGCGACGAGTTACTCAAACTTTACCGTCAAATGTATCTGATTCGAAGATTCGAAGAGACTTGCGGGCAGAACTACGCGCTGGGGCACATACGAGGATTTCTGCATCTGTACATAGGGCAAGAAGCCACTGGTGTGGGAGCGATCTCCGCGCTACAGCCGCAGGACTACATCGTCACTCACTACCGCGACCACGGCCACGCGCTTGCTCGAGGAATCGACACGAATCGCGCGATGGCTGAGATGTTCGGAAAACGTACGGGGCTCAGCAAAGGCAAGGGCGGCTCGATGCACTTGTTCGATGTTGCCAAGCGCTTCATGGGCGGCCACGCGATAGTCGGCGCGCAATTGCCGCTGGCGGCTGGCATAGCATTGGCTCAGCAGTACATCGAAAGCGATGCTGTAACGGTCGTGTTTTTCGGCGACGGGGCTGTCAACCAGGGGACGTTTCACGAGACGGTCAATCTCGCGTCGGTCTGGCAATTGCCGATCATATTCTTCATGGAGAACAACCTCTACGGCATGGGCTCGGCAGTGGGTCGCGTAAGGCACCGAGGCGCCGACTTCAGCGACGCGATGGCGGCATATGATGTCGATGCCGCGACAGTAGATGGCATGGACGTACTCGCGGTGCGTGAGGTGATGCAATTGGCTATAAGCAAAATCCGGGCTCACAGCAGCCCGGTTTTTATTGAATCGAAGACCTTCAGATTCGTCGGCCACTCTTACGCCGATCCGGGCGATCAGTACCGCGAGCGTTCCGAGATCGATCTATGGCGCAAGCGGGACCCGCTGGTAACCTTCCCTGCGATGCTGATCGATCGCGGGCTCGTGAATCAAGACGATATCTCGAGAATCATTAGCGAGGTCAACGATGAGATCGCCAACTCGGTCGAATTTGCGGCCAACAGTGCTGATCCAGATCTTTCAGAAGTTTTTGACGATGTGTACGCATGAAGTCGCGTACGATGGCTGGCCCGTGTTCAAGGGCGATTGATAATTCGTATCATGCCTGAGCGCACCTTCAGGGAAGCTATATCGCTGGGACTCGAGGAGGCGCTCGATTCCGATGATCGTGTCTTCATCATGGGGGAAGATATCGGAAAATACGGCGGTGCCTACTCAGTCACCAAGGGTTTCTTGGAAAAGTTCGGCTCTAAGCGGATAAAAGATACTCCGATCTCCGAGGCGACCTTCATCGGTGCCGGCGTAGGCGCGGCCGCAGTGGGATTAAGGCCGATCGTCGAGTTGATGTCGATCAGCTTCTCCCTAGTTGGTTTCGATCAGATAGTCAACATGGCTGCCAACATCAGGTACATGTCTGGTGGTCAGCTATCCGTCCCGATGGTGATACGCGCTCCTACTGGGGCCGGCGTCCAGCTCGGAGCCACGCACTCCCAAAGCTTCGAGACGTGGCTTGCGGAGGTGCCTGGCATGTACTGTGTATGCCCCTCCAACCCAAAGGATGCTTTGGGATTGCTGAGGACTGCTATCAAAGAAGACAACCCGGTCATGTTCGCCGAGCATTCGCACCTCTACAATACCCGATCGGAGGTGCCAGACGATTACTATGAAATTCCTCTCGGTGAGGCGTCGGTGCAGCGAGAGGGCGATGATGTGACCCTAGTGTCTTACGGATACGGTGTCTCCATTCTCCATGAAGCGGCGGATGATTTGGCGAGACACGGTGTCGCAGCCGAGATCGTGGATCTCAGATCGTTGCATCCGATCGACTTCGATACAATTGTCGCCTCGGTGAAAAAGACCGGCAATGCGGTGATGCTGGATACTGCACGCAGACTCGGCGGTGTGATGTCCGAGGTCGTTGCGGAGACGCAGCAAAGAGCAATCGACTGGCTTGATGGACCTATCATGAGGCTCGGTGCTAAAGATGTGCCTTGGCCATACAATCGCGGGCTTGAGCAGGACGCATTGCCTGATGCAGAAGATGTTCTCGGCGCGGTCAGAAAGACGATGGTCTTTTGATGAGCATTTATGAATCTAGGATGCTTCGATCGGAAGTGCCCGATATCGAAAGTTCGCAGGAGCAAGAGTATTGATTCACGAAGTCACGATGCCAGCAATGGGTGCTGATATGACAGAGGGAACCGTTGTGAAGTGGCTGAAGGACGAGGGCGAGGAGGTTTCTCGCGGCGATAAACTCGCCGAGATCGAGACTGACAAGACCGTTGTGGAGATGGAGGCCTACGCAGACGGAGTGCTGAGGCAAATTCTTCTCAGCGACGGATCCAAAGCCCCGGTCGGTACGCTATTGGCTTTCATAGGTGATCCGGATGATGAGTTGCCCGTGACACCTGCTGCTTCCCCAGAGCCGGAACTCGAGTCGGTCGCTGAATCGGCACCGCCGCCACCCGTTCCGACAGTGCCCGCTCCTGAACCCGCAGCCGCGGTTGCACCCCCTCCGATGTCCGTTGCTCCCATTGCTCAAGGTGCTCGAATCAAAGCATCGCCGTTAGCGCGTCGCCTCGCCGCGCAGAAGGGATACGAACTCGCCGCGATCCCCGGCACCGGACCAGGTGGACGGATCACGCGCGACGACGTTCTTGGCTTCACTCCTGAACCTACATTCGCACCGTCGGGCATCGTACCTGCGGCTCCAACGGTCCAGATGGACGGCTCGGACATCGCATTGACATCGATGCGTCAGGCGATAGCACGCGTCACGCACAGGAGCAAAACAGAGGCACCTCACTACTATGTCTCGACCGGCATCGATATGTCGGACGCCATGGCTTTCAGAGCGCAGCTGAATCTGGAGCTCACCGATTCGTACGACCGAGTTTCAGTGAACGACTTGATCGTAAAGGCTCTGGCGA
Source organism: Dehalococcoidia bacterium (assembly GCA_965214735.1). Classification (GTDB taxonomy): domain Bacteria; phylum Chloroflexota; class Dehalococcoidia; order Lucifugimonadales; family Lucifugimonadaceae; genus Bin127. Next base: position 1,232,948 of record OZ243977.1, read on the forward strand.
TGGCGATTGTCGAGCATCCCAAGTGGAACACTCGCTACGAGGATGACCGCTTAATCGGAAACGAGAGCGTCAATATAGGGATTGCAATCGCGCTCGAGGCTGGACTGATTGTCCCGGCGCTGATGGGCGTTCACAACATGTCGCTTGTCGATGTCTCTCGCGCTACCAAAGACATAGGGCAGAGATCTCGTGGAAAAGGCGGTTCGCTCACTCAGGACGAGTTAACGAAAGGGACATTCGCGACATCCAACCTCGGCATGTTCGGGATCGATGCATTCGCTGCGATCATCGTTCCGCCACAGTCAGGCATCTTGGCGGTTGGAGTGGTTAAGGCGACACCCGTCGTGATCGATGGCGAGATAGCGGTGCGACAGATGATGAACGCCACGATCTCGGCTGACCACAGAGTCGGTGACGGTGCTGAGGCGGCGGTTCTGCTCAACTCGGTGAAGGAGAATCTGGAGCGTCCACTGCGGATGATCCTGTGATTTCTCACTCTTCTTCTGTCGCGGAGACGTTTGTCGAACTCGGCACCGGCATGCCAGACGCTTCCAAAAGCCATGCTTAAGTACGGGGTTCGAACCCGCTCTGCATGTCTCTTAGAATTCTTGCCCGTATCGGGATATGCGGGGGAGATCAGACGCCAAAGTCGACACGTGATAGCACTAGCAGAGGGTTGTATAGCACTCTTGAGTGAATGCGGTCCCTCTACCGTGCCGCGCTACTCACAGCTGTAGCCCGAATCGATTCTCTCCACTACGTCTCGGCATAGGCGACTCGCTGACTGGGTTAAGAACGATTTGTCCACAGTGAGAATCTGCGATACGTCTATAACAGATGCTTTTGGTAGACCAGATCCTGATTGCTCCATCAACACATTTACAGGAGTACCCGCGAGACTGTTGATTCGACTCGTGTTGAAGGGGGTGCTCTTGATTACGACCACCGGACTTCTGAATCCCGTATGCATCCAGTGCTTCTCTGATGAGCAGGCACCTTGATATACCGAGGTCGCCGAGCGAGAGAATCTGTTGCCCTAAACAGTTGTGCGAAGATTAGCAATCGTGTATGCCCACGAATCTTTCACCGACTCTGAACGCTCAATTCTGAGCCGCTTCTTCACCAACACAGATCGGCCGGTGTTCGCGCTCGTCAATCTGCCTGAGATAGTCAAAGGAGCGTTGTTCGCTCGCTACAGCCGCACCCATAAATCATTGCGGCGCATCTTTCTAGATGAGTTCTACCAACAGCCGGAGATGGGTCTAGAGGCGATCGCGGAGCGAATCGATGATGGAACAGACGCGTCATCTGGCATGAAGAGGGCAGAAGAGCTTTATGAACGCGTGTTCGTCCAGTACGGCGACGACTCCGTAGCTCAGCTGGGCGGTGCGCATCTGGCTTGCGAGCAGGCGTCGGCACTCCTCGCTAAGGTGATCGAGCGAGGCCGGCTGGCGGCGTATCTGGAGCAGAGCACTCGATACATCTACTACGACGAGAAGATCGTCGACGATTCGGGCAAGGCACGATATCGATACACGATTCCATCGGAGGTGATTGAGGGACCACTGGCACATGAATACCGCGTAGCCATGGATGATCTCTTCGCCTCTTATACTGCCATCGTTGCAAAGCTGAAACTCTATTTCGAGCAACGGTTTCCGATTGCTCCGAGGGAGCGTCGCGGGGTGTACAACCGAGCTATCCGGGCCCGAGCCTGCGACACGGCGCGTGGCTTGTTGCCCGCGTCGACGATCTCTAACATCGGCATGTTCGCCACGGGGCAAGCCTATGAAGCGATGCTGATTCGGATGAACGCTCATCCGTTGGCGGAGGCACACCAGTATGCCGACATGATCTTGGCAGAGCTCCGCAAAGTCATTCCCGGGTTTCTCAAGCGTGTAGATGTCGAAGATCGAGGCGTAGCTTGGAGCAGATACTTCGAGCGGATCGACGCGGATATGTACTCAATCGCAGCCGAGACGGATTCGACGAGAGATGAGAAAGATGCCGAGTTCGATTACGAGAGGGACGAGGTGAAGCTGTTGGATTGGGACGAGAAGGCAGAGGAACGATTGGTGGCTGCCGCCCTCTACCCGTACTCAACTCTTTCTGAAGATGAGTTGGTATCGAAATCTAAGGCGATGAGCTACGACGAAAAATCCAGAATCATCGCCGCTTATGTAGGCGAGCGTCGAAACCGCAGGCACAAGCCTGGGCGCGGGTTCGAGCGGATCGACTACCGTTTCGATGTGCTGTCCGACTTCGGTAGCTACCGCGATCTCCAGAGACATCGCATGATGACGTTGGAGTGGCAAAGGCTGTCTCCTCGGCATGGTTACTCCACTCCTCCAGAGATCGAGGAGGCAGGGCAGAGGGTTGCCCATCTGTGGCACGAGACGATGGAGAAGATGTCAGATCTCTACGAGCGGCTTGAAAAGACCCACGGCTCCGACGCGGCACAATATGCCATCCCATTCGCATATCGGATCAGGTACGCGATTCAGCTGAATGCCAGACAGGCGTTCCACATGTTGGAGCTAAGAACGTCTGAACAAGGGCACTCGGATTACCGACGCATCTGCCTGCGCATGCTCACACTCATCCGTGAGAAGGCGGGCCATCGGTTCATTACAGATGCCATGAGCTACGTCGATCCCAAGAGTTACGGGCTAGGCAGACTCAGTGCCGAACGTCAGCAAACTGAGGGCGAACAGCTGACGATGGAGATCGAGGAATCAGAATCGGATGATGAAGGTGATTAGGTCTAATTCCCGAGGACGGTTGCATAGCTTCATCGAATTGCTGAAAACAACGATACCTATCCTAGTCGCTAAGACAACGCATCTTATTGCGAGCGGTGAAGGGATGCATATGGACAGGCGACCCTCATAACTATGTCCAACGGTCTCCGCTTCAAGCTAAGCTGATGCAAAACCGTCGTACGGATTACCCGACAAGTGCGAGAACGTCGGGGGCTTCAAGATACCCAAGGGTAGTGGGCAGGGCCTGGCGTGGTGCCGCTGGCTCGGGCTAGCCACTCTTCTTGCGCGATGTGGTCCAAGTGCCCCTTGCCCAAGTTCACTCTCACATCCACGTCGCCAGACATAGCATCGCCCAAGGCATTCGAGTAGTCCTCGCCACCGGCGCCGCAAGAGATCAAGACCTGCTTGGCCTCGATCAGTCCGACAAGAGTCATCGGGTCGAAGTGCGCCAATGTCGCCCGCGCCTCATCCCAATCATGCGGGTTGCTGCGCTTGAAGTCGTTGAACTCTGCCAAGGGGTAGTCAGGCGTCCCGACAAGATTATTGTCGAGATCGGCGAAGATGAAGCCGCCGCTTTGGAGCGCGTTGACGTTTGGTGTGAAAGCCGCGGTCAACCATGCCAGATCGCTGCCGGCGATCGCCAGTCGATCGGCATCTAGATTCGGCTGCTGCAACAAAATGTTTACCGCTGTTACGCAGTCGGCCACGATGTCTCCCCAAACGTAAGAGTCTTGGTTCGGCAGCCCATCGGTGAGCAGCCCGGGATACGCGGCACTGTATTGCGAGTTGGAGAGTCGCTGGCCACGGTGGCACAGAGCCAGCGTCGCGTAGCGGGTCCTTCGCTCGAAACTCGGCACCGCCACTACGCTGCCGTAGCCAGGAGCTTGGAACAACGGTATTTGCGGTCCGTCAGCTTTCGGGATATGCAGGTAGGCGTAGAGCGGATAACTGCCTACGCCATTGAAGTGTACGGAATAGGCAGTTGAAGTCTCATTGCTCCGTATGGGTAGCTCTTGGATAGAAACATCGCCCTTTGCAGCACTTAGAGCAGCCTCTATTCGGCTTGACCAGTATTCGCTCATCTAATCATCCTTCTGATATCTCAACCCTGCGGTTGCAGGTGCTCAGCCATGAATTTGTTCATGATCTTGTCGTGTCCCACACCGCTTCCGGAGTCGTGAGCGCAGTCCTCATACGTGTAGAGCTTCTTGTCGTCGCTGCCGATCTCGTTGAAGACTGCGAAACCAGTTTCGGGCGGACACACATCGTCCATCAGCCCGATGTTGACGATAATCGAGCAGGTGATTCTGTTCACGAAGTTGTGTATGTCGTGCAGATCCAATGTATCGCGCACCGCTTCTTCGCGGTCAGGATACAAGCGCAGATAGTCATTTATCTCTTCGTAGGGGTACGAGCGGGTCAACGATGCGGCATCCATCATCGAGCAGAGGTAGGGAGCACCCGCGGAGGCGCATCGAACCTCCCCGGCACGAAGCGACGAGACTAGCAGAGTCAGAGCACCGCCTTGGCTGCCGCCTTGCACACCGATGCGCGTGGAGTCGACCTCGTCCAGACCGCTCAAGAAATCGAATGCTCGCACTGCATCCATGTAAAAGCCGCGGTAGCCGTACTCGGCGCGCCTCTCGATGTTGTGCGTGAGCAGGCCTGGGTATCCGGGGTTGAAGACTGAGTTGCTCCTGAGCTTGTTCCTAGGAGCTGCAGAAAAAGCGGCGTAACCCATTGCAGCCAAGTCGGTGGGCAACTTGGGTTCGCTGACATATCCGGGAACGAAAAGATATCCCGGGAGCTTGCCAGTGAAGTTTCTAGGCCTGCAGTACCAAGCCGCTATCTCCAGCCCGACGTAACTGTCGTAGCGAGCCTCGAAGACCTCCACTTCGTCATTCGATCTCAGCGGATCAGGCTCTAACCGGGGATTCAGCGGCACCTCCATGGTTGCCGCTTCGGTCTGCCGCCAATACTCATCAAAATCATCGGGACGACGTACCGATGACACGAAATTGGAAGGGGCTTGATGCGTCATCTCAATATCCTAGTGACATACAAATCTGGTAGCGCGGACGGAACAAAAGCTAGTCGCGGTTGCATGAAGTATAGACGAATCAAGCCTAGACGCAGCCGCCATGGGTGTCGGATTCACGAGATACGTGTTTCGATCTCATGTAGTGTCTCGACATCATCCATGCAGGTATCAATGCCAGCGTCGTGGCACCGGCCGCGTATCTGGCGAAGTTCGAGAAGACGTCCAAACTTGTCCTCGCTCCGGCATCAGAGTTTTGCAGCAGTTCGTTCAGCCCTGGAGCGGTAGCTAGAAACTGGTCGGTGCCAAGCGAAGCGATAGCTGCCAAGCCGACAGTCATCCCGATGTTTCGGGAGAGAGTCAGCATTCCGGCTCCGATACCACGATCGCCTTCAGAGATTCGCCACAGCGCATTCTCTGCGATGGGCGCGATGACCAATCCGAAACCTGTGCCGATGATAACTAGATTTATAGTGATCATCGGTTCAGATACTTCCAGTGTCCAACTGGAGAGGAGCCAGTAACCGAACGCGGTTAGCGTCAAGCCTGTCATAGTCGGGACACGCGTCCCGATTCTCTGCGTTACGAAGCCTCCTATAAGTGCTGCTACGCCAATCGCGACGGTCATCCTCAATAGCCAGAGACCGGATTCTAGGGCTGGCAAACCATAGACTGTGCCTGCCATCAGAGGCACCGAGACCAATCCGATCATCAAAGCGGCACCGACGAGAAAGTGTGCTACGTTGGCCCACATGAAATCCCTCATCTGGAAAAGGACTTTCGGCACCGCGCGCTTGTGCGTGCCGACGATGCGCAGCAGACGATTCGCCACGGTCCCAGTCGGCGGCTTGGTGTGATCGTGCATGAATCCGATGCGGATCGATATCACAACCATCAAGATGACGGATATAGCGAAGAACGCAAACATCAGCGGATCGGAATCCGAGATGCGGAACAGTCCCAGCGTCAGCATCGTCAGTGCGGCGCCGAAGACCAGACCGCCGATCCAATCGACCTTGACACGGTGGGAAGTTCCCCGGGGCATTTTCGCCAGCGCCGCAGCCGCTAAGAGAGCCAACGGTATATTGAACCAGAACACCCACTCCCAGCCGATCCAATCGGCTACTGCGCCTCCCCAAACGGGTCCTATTACTCCTCCCGCCTCCGCGCTCGCTCCCACCATTCCGTAAGCAGCCGCCCTCCGCCAAGGATCCACTAGTTCACCAGCCGCCGACAAAGCGATCGGTATGACCGCCCCTGCTCCCAGCGATTGCACGACGCGCGAGGCGATCATCCATCGGTAAGAGTCGACCTCTAACAAACCGGGAGAATCCGACGCGCTTGGAAGCGTCGGGCTGATCGCCACACCTACGGAGCCGATCATGAACACGATCAATGCAAAAAGGAAGGCTCTGCGGTAGCCCCATCGATCCGACACTCGGCCCATCAAGGGCATCGTCGCCGAGTAGCCGATCAGGAACGAGATCACCAGCCATGCAGCGCGATCGATCTCGTTCGCAGGAATCTTGAGGCTCTGCATGATGTCCGGCAGGATCGTGACCACGACCGTCTGGTCATCCGCCGCGATGAAGACTCCGTAGCAGAGAGGGATGAAGAGCAGGTAAGGGGATAGCCCTCGAGAGAGGCTCTTCAATTTGCGACGCCTAAAGTGTTATTAAGAGTGAAGGCAAAACTCGAAAAGACGCGTAGCGTCTCCACTCTCCTTGACGAGGGACTGTTGCAAAACCTCAAACACGTCCCGCGGGACGTGTACCCTCTCCCCGCCGAGGGAGATGATTCAGATGAGGGGGACAAGTTCAAATCAACCGATTTCATCACCGATACGATTCAGTCGATCTGAACTTGGCGTGCTTATCACTCGCGCCGTAGATCATCCGTTCCGATTCATATCTCCGGACAAAATCACGGATTCCGTAGATATATTGTCATATTTTCTCATTATCGTGAAATAAATTTGACATCATGGTGTTTTTCATGTAAGTTTCAGGTATCTTAGGTTTACGCGTTCTGTCTGATACCGAATAGTGCGATGATGTTGGTTACTCGATCCTACCTTCACATCAACTGTACGGCGGTTCCGGAGGTGAACGATCTGGTGGCGTTCGGGCCGCGAGTCTAGGCAAGAAGTGCTGTGAACGCGAGACCGTGGTCACCACCAGACGGATCTGTGAACGCACTTGCGTTTACGACGAAGCTGGGAACTACTCTTGCACACCGTGGCGTTGCTGGGATGAGATAACGACCAAGAAGGTGTGCGTGAGGAAAGTTTGGATCTGGCAGTCCTGCAATTGATCAAAGGAAGAGGTACGTCATGACTAGCACCCACCTGCCCGCACGCGCAATCTCGATCGCGTTGCTTTCGGTTGCAGCATTGGCACTGGCCGTGATAGTAGTCGACAACATCCGGGAGCCTGAACTCCCCACGTTCGAATGGCCAGCTTACCGGCAACACGTCACTGGCATGTCCGGCGAGTGCACCGAACTTCTGAGCGACTCTGTGATTAGGGAAGACGGCATCGCCGAGTTCTATTGGCAAGGCACGCAGAGCCAGTACGACACTTGCTGGAGTCAAGTGGCAGAACCGATTGAGGCCCAGCAGATCACCCTGATGATCAGATGGGAGACACGCGATTCGGATGCCTATTCCACACCCTCATTCCCTGCGGAGTGTGGAACTAGCTGGACCGAGTCGCCCGATGCCTTCAACACCTACGTCTGGACCGGCACGGCAGACCGTGTTCGGCCCTGTATGGCAGCAATCGGAGACATTCTGCGGCACCAAGAGGATTTGCGAAGCGGCAACCAGTCAGCTGACGGGATCAACTTCGTGATACATCCTCCAGAGTAAGGTTGTGCAAAGTGGCGCGTATGAAGATTCCGCTATGGCGGTGCCGCGATAGTGAATTCCTCCCCATAACGGCTGATCTCGATGATCCGCACAGTATCCTCTGTATCGTTAATCTGCAAAGCACCTTTGATGCGCGCTGACTTCAGCTGGTATGTGTCACGATCGATGGTGACATCAGCGTCGCCGAACGAGCCTTCAACGACTTGGTTGAGCATGGAAGAGAGAGATTCTGCCGATATCCTAGCCTCTATTTCGTAGTCATCGCCACTGGCAGGATCATTGGTGAAAGATGGATCGACGAGGCCTAGGATAATTCCCTTGACCGTATCTATGGGCCTCAAGAATCCGATTGGATTCTGATCATCGTTAAGCAACTCCCATTCGCCGGTCAGAGGATTGGTCAGCCAAGTGTCGCGATCGATGAGAATCGCCTCCACCTCGGTGTAGACTCTGCCGATGTTGGCCTCGGCATCGAGGCGCATCGCCGTCTCGGTGACTTCACCTTCGATATGTATCAGTTGCAGTCCACCCAGCACTTCGGTGAAGCCGTTTTCGTGGTCGAGGACAAAGAACATGCTGCCAGCCGCGTCCAAAGCATCTTCAGCGTTGTTCAGCACCTCTTCAACGGTTATCGGGATGGGCGTCGGTGTCGAGGTAGGTTGAGGCGTCAGCGTATCAGAGTGCTGAGGGAGTGCTTCGGTCGGAGGTGCCTCACTGCTGCATGCTGCCGCGCCCAGAACAGCCGCTGTTGCTATACCTGAAGCCAGCAGGGCGCGAATTGAGTGCACAAGGTTCGGGATCATGGATCAGAGCAGTCCCTTGTGTAACCGCAACTCTGACAGATCAGTTTGCAGTGAAGATCCACCATAACCGCACTGCATACATCGCAAATCGGCGCAACGGAGATGTCGGCAGATTCCATGGCATCAGCGTATCCGCGACTCGACTACAAGGTCAAGAGCCGAGTCAAGTTGTTGCAGGCTCCAGACTGGTAGATATGAATCCAGCACCTAAAAATCAACGTGTGAGCCGAGAGAAGAGCCTTGAGGGTGGCGGCAGAGGTTTGCCCTGTCTATTGCGGCTTATAACGATTGGCAGGCTCAGCCAATTCGGGATTTGGCGGCATATCAACGTTTTCGCGAGTGATGTGGGCTCCAGTGAAGGCGCTCAGGGGTGTTGGAAGTGAGAAGAGGACCGTGCAGTAACCGGCCTCGTTCATATCAAAAGATGCGGCATACCTAGGACCGTCTTCGCCGATCAGATAGAGGCGATACTCCTTGCCCGGCGGCGCCTGTAACATGCCACCCACGACTAGTGCTGCGAGCGGCTGATTGCGATGTTCCAATAGATGCACGTAGGCGCCTTCTTCGATCCCGGTATCGGGTAACCAAGACGGTGCTTCATACTCGTTCCGAAGAGTTGCGTAGGTAAGGCTTATCTGATCATTGATCGAAGCTCTAAGGGCATCGTTGATAGCAGTCAGCTCTTCGATCTTGGTATCCTGCTCCGCGATCCGCTGCTCTGCGCTCGCAACCATCTCCTCCGTGCCAGCCATGTCATCCATCATCCTACCGGCGAACGAGTTGGTGCTCGCGACGCTGTGCTCCATCTCGGAGATCTTCTTATTTAGAGAAACGTTGTCTGCACCCAGCTGTACGGCGAGTATCACTACCGCGGCAAAAGATGCCATCGATGTCCCCAAGGCGACTCTCCCAGCGGTGAACGGAGAAGTTAGACGGTGCCAAAGGCCGCTCCGGTCGATATCTGGATCGGGTTCAATGGTTCGCTCGATGTGATTGATGAGCGATGTGTATATGGGTGCCTTTGATCCCTTGAGCACCTCGGTGTCAAAGGCTTGAAGTAAGCTTGTGCGGAGGTCCGGCGGCGGTTCTGCCTCGCCGAGGCGGACAGCTAGGAGCGTCGTGGCATCCAGCATTTCGTTGAGTTGGTCTTGAAGAGCCAAATCATCGGATACAAGAGCTTCGATCTCCTCTTCGCGCTCTGGCTCCAACGCGCCCAACGCGTACGCGGCAAAGTCGTCGACTAGATCGGCGCGATTGTCTGATACGTCTTGTTCGGAGTCGCTCATGATTGTCCGTAGATCTCTTCCTGCAGAGCCTTCCGCAGTTTCTTCAACGCCAAGCGCATCCTAGTCTTCACCGTGCCTAACGGCTGTCCAGTCTGCGCGGCGATCTCCGATTGAGTGAATCCCTTGAAATATGAGAGTTCTACCACTTCTCTCTGGGGATCGGGTAGCACGTTCAACGCCAGTCGAACCTGCTCGTACTCCGAATTAGCCACCGCAGCGTCTGAAGGCGATATGGATGGGGACTCGAGGTCGTAGTGATCGGCTATGTCGTCTGCGAATCGACTCTTGTCGCGACGCATCTTTCGAAGTTCATCGATCGTCCGATTGTGGGCGATTCTGAAGAGCCAAGTAGTGAACTTCCCCTTGGTCGGCGTGTAGCTGGTCGCTCTTCGCCAAACTCGTAAGAAGACATCTTGCGTGACCTCTTCAGACTTGACCGCGTCGTTCAGCATACGGACCGCCAAACCGAACACTCGCCGTCCGTACCTGTCGTAAAGGGCTGCCAGCGCATCACGGTTATGGTCCGCAATCTCTGCCAGCAGCTCTTGATCAGTCAAATCTTGGTAGCTGATAGTCGCGTTTTGTTCCATGCTCACGTCGTCCAATCGCCCAACTTGCATGACGGCTCTTTACGCCGTCTGAAACTCTTCTCGGTATCAGATACGAAAGAAGGGTATCTCGTGGATTTGTTCGGGATCCACTTCCTCATTGGATTCTGCCAAGGGCTTCAACAGCTCCAAGGCATCGAGCTGCAACGATGGGTCTATGTCAGGCGGCATCAGTTGGACCATCTGCGACAGAGTATCGTAGGCATCTCGAGCGCGGCCCGACTTGCCCTGAAGTTGGGCGATGTCACCGATATTGCGCCAGTTGCGAGGCATCAGAATCTGAATCCGCTCTGCCGATGCGATGGCCTTTCCCAAATGCCCCGTCTTGGTATGGATGATCTTCATGTTGTTGAGCAAGCGCGCCAAAATCAAGCGATTATCGGCCCTTGGCAGATAGGTGCGCTCCAATCGTTCGAGCGTAATCGGATCGTGCGACAGCGTTCCCCCGTCACGTCTTTGAAGCCGCAAGCACTCCCAACGAGTGTAGAGGCGTCCTCTGCTGAATGGATCTACAAAGATCAAAGACGGACCACGGCCCGTCGCAACCATGAAGTGTCCGGCCACGTTGACACCCTCAAACTCTACTCCGACTCGTCTCGCAACCTCCATGTAGATGATGGAGAGCGTGATCGGAATTCCAAGTTTACGGTCCAGTACTTGGTTCAAGTGGCTGTTGCGAATATCGTAGTAGTTGCCTGAGTTGCCGCTGAATCCGATCTCTTTGAAGAGCAGATCGTTGATTGCGTAGATCGTATCGTAGAGCGAATGGCGGTTCGAGATCCTTGGTCGCAGATTCTTGGATATGTCGCTCAGCCTGCCCATGTATGCCACAACGTCGAGCGAGGGAGTGTCTTCCGCGGCGACGTACAAGGCGGCCAGCACCAAATTGATGTTGGACGGAGGACGAGAAACTACCCGGGCGAAGCTTTGTCTAGGGTCTAGTGAAGGAGTTCCCATGAAGCAGACGAATAGTTTGACATCAGATGATTCAACAATGTTATGAGCATTCTAACTAAACGCGGCTCGCAGGAACCGCAATCACGGTCTGACGAGATGCATCGATTGTTATAATTCACGCAAATGCAAAGGCTGGGTGTGATTAGCCTAGCCGTGCGAAGGGGAGCTCGAGTTTTCGTGCTGAGAGGGCGGATATTATATCCGCCGACCCTCTGAACCTGAACTGGGTAATGCCAGCGGAGGAACCATCTTACATGCGATCAACGGTGGATCCGTATTTAACCGCATCGTCGTGCTCCTCGGTGTCTTGTCCGCTGCCTGAATCTTTTCTACGAGGCGAGCGATGTCTATAGATGCGGAGCAACGACTCGGCGAGGATGCTGCAACTCCTACTCTGACGGTCCATGCCGTCTCAAAGACGTTTCATGTCTCTGAATCCGAGAGGGTCGAGGCGATAGAGGAGATATCGCTGGAAGTGGATCGTGGTGAGTTCATCGTCATCGTGGGGCCGAGTGGCTGCGGCAAAAGCACATTGCTCAACATCATCGCTGGCTTGGTAGAGCCCGATAGAGGCACGGTTGGGTTGAACGGCGATTTCGCCAAACCGCGTTTGGGCGATGTGGCATACATGCATCAACTCGATCTGCTGCTTCCATGGCGCACGGTGATGTCTAATGCAACCTTGGGCCTCGAAATAGCGGGGATTCCAAAGTCCGACGCCGAAGAAAGTGCCACAGAGTTGGCAAAGCGGTTCGGGATCGCTGATTTTCTGCATCATCATCCCGTCAGCCTCTCGGGCGGGATGCGACAGCGCGCCGCATTGCTGAGAGCTGTTCTCCCTCAACGCGAGCTTTTGCTTCTCGATGAACCTTTCAAAGCCCTCGACGCTATAACTAGGTTGGAGCTTCAGAGGTGGATCTCCGACGTGTTGGATCGCTCGCAGCGTGCTACAGTCATGGTTACTCATGATGTTGAAGAAGCGCTGATGCTCGGGGACAGAGTCTTTGTGATGTCATCTAGGCCGGGCAGGATCATCCTCGAACTCGATGTCGATCTTCCCAGACCCAGGCCTGGGGATGTCGTGACGGAACGAGGTTTCGTAGATCAGAAATGGCGACTCTTGTCGGCATTGAGTGAAGAGTTGCAGCCATGAGCTCTGTAGTCCAAGAGGAGACGAGAGCTGCTCACGAACGTGAGGGCAGGATTTTCTCAGCATCGCATCCGGCAGGCCCCGTCACGCGAGTGAAGTTCTTACTCAGGCACTGGGGATCTGCGATTTTGCTCGCTGTTTTGGGGTTGGTTCTGTGGGAAGTCCTCGTCAGGCTGCTGAATGTCCAAGAGTGGCTTCTACCTCCAGTTTCAAACATACTGGCGGAGTTGATAGCAGACCCGACGCTGTTCGTCAGACACGCGTGGGTCACCGCGCAGGAGATAATCGTCGGATTTTTGATTTCGGCGACGTTCGGCTTGACGATGGCAACAGCGATGTTCTGGTCGAAGCTGATCGAGCGCTCTTTCTATCCATTTCTGATCGCATCGCAGACCGTGCCCGTCTTCACATTGGCGCCGTTGCTCGTGATATGGACCGGCACCGGACTCACTCCCAAGGTCATCATCGTGGTGCTGTTCACTTTTTTCCCCATCACAATCAGCCTGATGACGGGATTCAGATCTGTCGATCCTGACATGGTGGCGATGTTCAGGACCCTCGGGGCATCTCGCCGTCAGATGTTTGCGAAGCTCTACTTCCCATCGTCCTTTCCATTCCTATTCTCGGGGCTGAAGGTCGCTGCCGTGGTGTCGGTGATCGGTGCGGTGATCGGTGAATGGATCGGCTCTGGCTCGGGGCTTGGATGGTTGATAAAAATTTCGGGTTCGCGATACCAGACAGATGTGGTGTTCGCCGCTATATTTATACTTTCACTCATGGCGTCGTTGATGTTTCTCTCGATCGCTGCCACGCAGTCGCGAATGTTGCGCCACTATCCAGGTTCCGAAAACGAAGGAGCAAGGCAATGAAGATCGGCATTATCGGCAGGAGTATCGCTTTGGCCGCGCTGTCTGCGGCGGTGTTGGCATCTGGAGCGGCGTGTTTCTGGCAAGAAGACGAGCCCGAGAGAGAGACGGTCTCGATCGAACTCGACTGGTTCCCCAACACCAACCATGTGGGAATATACGTTGCAGAGAGCAAAGGGTACTTCGATGAAGAGAACTTGGATGTGGAGATCAACGTGCCTGCGGACCCGGCGGCTGTGGCTCAGCTCGTCGGAGCGGGAAGGCGCGACTTCGGAATCTTCTATCAGACAGACACTCTCCTCGCCCGAAACGAAGGTGTCCCGGTTGTGGCTGTTCGCGCGATCGTGCAAAGGCCGTTGAACTGCATCATGACTTTAAGCGCTTCCGGCATCACCCGTCCTTCCGATCTGAGAGGCAAGAAGATTGGATACCCTGGCATCGATTGGAACGTCAAGATGCTTGAGACTATGCTCGCCTCCGACGGCCTTACGATGGCTGACGTGGATCTTCAGGATGTAGGATGGTCGCTTTGGGAGACGCTCGCGGCTGGAACGGTCGACGCGCTGATCGGAGCCTACTGGTCGCACGAGAAGATCGTTCTTGAAAACAACGGCTACCCGACTCAGATTATCTTTGCCGACGAGCATGGTGTTCCTGCGTACTACGAGATGATGCTCATAACCTCGGAGACGATGCTCGAAGAGAAGCCTGACGTTGTCGAACGCTTCGCCCGCGCCTTCACAAAGGGCTTTCAGTACGCCCACGACAACCAGATAGAGGCGATCGACATTCTGGCGGAGATGAATCCGGATCAGGCTGAGATCGAGGAGATCGAGCGCACAGCGATCAAAGACTTGGCTATTGCATGGGAGGATGAAGACGGCGGAGTCGGAAGAATGACCGAAGAGCGCTGGAACAGCGTAGCCGACTTCATGAAAGAGAAGGGCATGATCGACGCGGATCTGGTAGTAGCCGACGCCTGGGCGCCCGAGTACGCGACGCAGTAGGTTCAGTAAGCAACGTCAGAACGCTCTTAGGCGAGACTGACAGTTCCCAATACGTCCGTGTTGTCGGACTTGTTGACATCCTTTGCGACAGTAGGCATAGCTTGGGCATCCGATATATGTTGTGCCACCGAGTTCTACCGATAGAGTAACCTACCTCTGGGTTACCACCTTTGTCGCCCTTAGTTGCGGTTGCCCTCACATTGATCTTCAATGAGTTCCAAGGCCTTGATGCTCCTGTTGAGGTACTCCTGCACTCTCGCAGGTGTGATACTTGTAGGGTGACCGTGAGCGATCCCGTTTCTAATGCTCATGATTGAGTCGATCGCATCTTTAGATCGATCAGGATCATTTGCGAAGAATTCGTTCAGTTCATTTCTCCACCTCGGATCGAAAGCACCTGCCGTTTGTAGGAACCGCTCAGCGTTCGGGTTGGAGATTTGCCCAACACGATGGGACACGAACCGTGCGACTTGTGGACTGGACGATTGCTCAGCAAATTCGGAGTAAATGGATTGAAGACTCCGTTCTAGAAAATCCGCAACCATCACACAAAGATATCGCCCCCAGTGACCGTGTAAGTACATATTCTGCCTTCCGTCACCCGTACGACTAGCATCACTGGTGTGCTGAATCAGTTCACGAAGTTGTCGTAGGTCCAGATTGATCTTGGCGTTACGCATCCGAGAATGCGTTCTTTGCCATCTGTAAACGCTTGGCTACGGAACGAACGTCTGATGTGCCTTGCGTAACCGCCCGCAAAAACGCTTCGCTTGCGATAAGACGATTGTGGGTGTCTCGGACAGATGCTACATCTGGTGTTCCAGAGTCTTTGATCCGAGTTGCTAATCCGACCGACATAGAGTCAAATACAGCGGCATTAACCGCCCGTCCCCCGGAGACTCTAAATGCTGCCTTACCCTTTGACTCGGCAAATGACTTGACAGTCTGTTCGAAGAGTTGAGAGGTTTCGCGCATCCATGCCTCATCTGGGGCACGGTGGGTTTGAGTAAAGAGGTTGAGGAACTCAGCCATCGGTCTGAAGTACCTGTCTCCTTCGTGCATCATTGCCATGAATCTCAGGATCATCTCCTGATCTTTAAGACGTAAGCTTCGCCTGCCGACGATTTCCCGCCACTCGGCATTTTCATTTAGTTCCTTGATTGCGTCGATGAGTGATCCTTGAAATACAGCGCACCTGATCTCCTGTGGATTGACTAGACGTCCACCGCTGTTGAGTCGCTTGAAGATCTGGTACATACTCGTGTCGTCGTTCGCAGGAGCATCTTGCCTGACAACCGTCGCGTGGATGAGGGAGTTGTCCAAGTTTCGCCGAGATTTGTCTTTCAAGTCTTGGTAGGTCAATCCTTCAAAGCGGATGTCGACACCTGACAACTTGAACTCCTGTTCACGCGTAGGGAATTTGCCCTCGTAGAAACCACGGAGCGTGCGGAGACGTTGTTGCCCATCTACTACGTATAGCTGACCCGTTATTGGGTCGTCGCCCATGAAAATCCCCGGGACTGGAAGTCCCAACAGCAACGACTCAATGAAAGTAGAAGCCATCTTAGGCGACCATACGAAGTCCCGCTGCCAATCGGGTATCGTTATGTCTTCGTTTTTCAACCGCCGCACAAGCCCCGCGACATCAAAGTCGACCCCGAAGCTAGTGATGTCGTATGTAGCATGCTGAGGTGGTGTATCGTCCTGTTCTTCTTCTTCGTCCGTTTTATCCTCTATGAGGTCTTCAACCTCATCATCAGGAATCTGATTGGCAATCCCAGTGGTATCGATCATTGAACCCTCCAATTTTGAAGAAATTCGAGATTGGTCCGTCTATTCTGATATCGAGTGTAGGCTACACAGACAAGTGTCTGAGAATAGGACGGTGCTTCTTAATACCTCCGCGCTGGATAAGCCAGCTGCCCCGTCATGCTCGTGTTCTCCACTTTGTAGACGTAGCCCGTCGCGAAGGTCACGAACAGGATGTCTAAGTTCGGGCCTCCGAACGTGCAGTTGGTAGGGGCGTCTTGGGGAGTGCGGTGCGTCGCACGGACTAACCCCGTCGGCTCGAACACATAGATCATAGGTCCTGGTCCCGCTGCCTCATTCCCGGCAGTCGCGACAATCTGCCCTTCTGTGTTGAGCGTCATGCCGTCAATGCCTCGGCCCACACCGAAGTTGAAGAGCACTCGATAGTCTCCAAGTGTCCCATCATCTTTGATGGGATATGCACGCAATTCGCGGCGCAACGAGGAGTCTGGAGGACTTTCAGCAACGAATAGCGTCTTCTGATCGGCTGAGAGGAGGACGCCGTTGGGCCTCTTGGTGTCGAAAGTGACCCGTTTGAGGGTCCAATTTCCTCCGAAGACGTGCTCAGCCAGATAGACCGATTCATGCGGCAGGTTGTTGGCATTGGACGAGTAGTTGGGATCAGAGAAGTAGATGCGGCCGTCGCTGGAGACGGCAAGGTCGTTGGGCATGTTTAAGGTAGCCCCGTCCAGATTGTCCGCCACTACCGCAGGTGCTTCGTCGGGTGCTTCGGTGTTGACCTCGACTACTCTGTTTCCCGCGCCTTCGCACACGAAGAGTCGGCCGGATCGGTCGAACTGCATTCCATTCGTCTCGTTGGTGTTGCTACGCCAAACCGTGTTCTTGCCGCTCGCCGCGTCCCACCGCCAAGTCAACGATGCCGCGCAGTGCGAATACAGCAATCCGTCGCCATCCCAAACCGGGCCTTCAGTCAGCGAATCTTGGTGGGCTATCTGTTCCCAAACCCATGCGTTGTCCATATGATCTTTAGCCTTGCCTCTCACAGTGGTTTCTTCGCAGCGTCTTCACGAAAATGGGGCATCTAACTCAATTCGGATACAGGAGGAAACCGCTCATCCCTGTGCTTCGCGCAACCAGACAGTGCCCTTCGATTGACGAGACGTATAAATCTTCCCCCACGAAGGTGCAGTTTGTCGGGCGCTGGGCGGGTGTGGGATGTTGCTCGACGATCCGACCGTCTGGCTCGAACACGGTTATGTTGCCGCCCGGACCCGAGACCTCGAATCCGGTGCATGCCACTATGTGTCCATCTGAGCTCAATGTCATCCCATCGATCCCGCGGTGCGGACCGAAGTCATGGAGTATCGATGCTTTGCCCAACGATCCATCCTCGTTCACCGGATAGGCTCGGAGGTCTCGGCTATCCTGTGCTCTGAAATCGCTCTGCGCCACATATAGCGTTTTGAAGTCTTTTGAGAACAGCAGGCCGTTAGGCTGAGAACAGTCAAACGTTCTTCTCACGCACTCCCAGCTACCATCGTCCTGAGGTTCAGCCGAGATTATTGCCGAGAAATCGATGCCGATATCCGGGCTCGTATCGCCGACCCGATCAGAGAAGTAGATCGAGCCTGATGGCGTTATCGCCAAGTCGTTCGGACTGTTGAGACGTCTGCCGTCGAGCCTGTCGACAACGGTGGTGAAGCCGCCATCTTCGTTGAAGAGAACGACTTTGCCGCCTGATCCCGCGCATCCGTACAAGTTGCCATCCGCATTGAAGTTCAAGCCGTTGGTTCCCTCGGTGTCCTCCGCAAAAACGTCCACGAGCCCAGAATCGATATCCAGTCTCATGATGCGGTTCATGGCTACGTTGCTGTAGAGCATATGCTCGCCCGTCCAGCAGTTGCCTTCCGTAATCGAACCGATAACGGGTGCCGCATCTTCAAATGTCCATGGCATCTCTAACTCCAAACTCCTCGCTCAATCTTGCTGAGACTTTTGCAAAAGTTCACTGATCAATGGAAATCGGCTGGGGCAAATGGGTTACGCCTAGTCTGGGCAAGTTCAAATCGGTAGAAGTATCGTAACTCTGGATCGACAGGAATTGCATCGTTGTTCGAAGAGCAACACGGGCTGTAAGCCCGCAAGGCGTTGCCGCCTTTGCGCGGGTCCCGTAAACGCCCTGCCTTCGCTGGAATGACGAGTGGCATTTCAACAGTCTTCGCACGCCTACAGGTGTCCCTCGAAATCGCTCACTCGCAGCCGAGCTGGTCCGCCAGATCATGGAAGTCGCTGGCGACGAAGTCGAAGGATGAGGCTTCTTCAGGTATTTCGGTCGGATGCAGGTCGCCGTGTTCAGCAGGGCGGTGCACAAAAGCTGTTGCCATGCCGAGAGTCTGCGCGGCGTGAAGGTCTCCGGTGTGAGCGGCGACCATCATGACTTCACCGATTTCCAAACCTAGAATCTCCGCCGCTCCCTGATAGACCTTAGGCGAAGGCTTGTAAGCACCTACGATATCGGGCGAGATGATCGCATCCCAAGCCAAGTCGGCGTGCTTCGCCATGTTTACAAGCAAGCTGAAGTTGCCGTTCGAGAGTGTCGATATGATGAACTTCGACTTCAACCGACGCAAACCGTCTGACGAATCGTGCCATCCGTCCAACCGGTGCCAAGCTCGGTTCAGATCCTGCTTCTCGGCTTCCGTAAACAAGTCGGCGAGCCCGAAGTCATCTAGCAGCTCGTCTAGACGCTCGCGGTGGATCTGGTCGACGAGCTTCCATTCACCCTCGCCGCGGCTCAATTCCCCGCACGCTCGGCTATATCCCTGACGCCATCGGTCTGCGAATTCCCACCAGTCACGCTCCAAGACTCCGTACTTTGCTACAGCAGCCGACACAACTTGGGGCACTACCGAGTTCCGCCAATCGACCACCGTCCCAAAGACATCGAAAGTCAAAGCCTTTACGTGTGAATCCCCAATATCCATAGCCGTCTCGTATTCTATATGGAAATGGCATCTGCACATCATCCCAAGGCACTCACCATCGCCGGCTCTGACTCTGGCGGCGGCGCGGGTATTCAAGCCGACCTCAAGACCTTCGCCGCGTTGGGAGTCTTTGGAACCAGCGCCATCACCGCCGTAACTGCACAGAACACACTTGGTGTCACATCTGTGGCAGAAGTTCCCATCGAGGTAATCTCCGATCAGATCGATGCCGTCGCATCTGATATCGGCGTCGATATCGTCAAGACCGGCATGCTGTCATCGACGGAGATCGTCGAGTGCGTCGTCGACTCTTTGAATCGGCACCGACTCTCACCCATCGTCGTGGATCCTGTGATGGTCGCGACGACAGGCGCAGTATTGCTCCAACAAGAGGCGGTGAGGACCGTCCGCGACCTTATGCTGCCAGCCGCCACTGTAATCACGCCAAACGTGCCCGAGGCTGAAAAGCTGCTGGGGATCGAGATCGATTCAGTCGACGATATGGCAGATGCTGCGAGAGCATTGCTCGATCTGGGCGCGGAAAACGCTGTCGTGAAGGGCGGACATCTGCGCGATGGTAGCGGATTCATCACCGATGTGCTGGCAAACTCAGAGGGTGTCGAGAGGATTACGGTCTCACGCATCGACTCCACGAGCAATCATGGAACTGGATGCACCTTCGCATCTGCGCTGGCGTCTCACCTCATCCACGGCAAGAGCGTTTACGAGGCGACGATGGCGGCACAGAGCTTCGTGTGGAACGCGATGGCATCCGCATACCCGATAGGCAGCGGATCCGGCCCCCTCAACCACATGCACGAGATGGGTACTGAATCGGACTGAAGCAACAAGATTGGAGTGGAGCTTAAGATGGCGTTGTATATAACCGAATCCCAAGTTGCCGACCTTCTGACGATGGATATCGCCATGGAGGCGGTGGAAGATGCTTTCAAGGCGCGTGCCGTCGGCGATGCCTTCAACTTGCCTCGCCGCAGATTGCCGACTGGATCAGGAGCCTACAACTTCATGTCGGCAACTTGGCAGAGCCATAGAATCGCAGGGCATAAGTCGTACGCAGGCGGCGCGGGAGGAATCTCCTTCCACGTCATGCTCTACGACACATCGGGCAATGGCTTGAAGGCGGTTATCGAGGCGAACCGGATGGGGCAGATCCGAACCGGTGCCGCTTCTGGCGTTGCAACCAAATACATGACGGGTGACAACCCTTCAATGACTGTCGGGATCATTGGAAGCGGCTACCAGGCCGAAACTCAGCTCGAGGCAATTGCACACGCCCGCAACATAACAACCGCCAAGGTCTACAGCCGCTCCGAAGAGAATCGCAACAGCTATGCAGACCGAATGTCCGATCTTATCGGAATCGGCGTCAGCCCGGTCGACTCGCCACAAGAAGCCGCAGAATCTGATATCGTCGCCACTATCACATCATCCGTGCAGCCAGTCCTACTCGGCGACTGGGTGCAGCCGGGAACTCACATCAACGCTGCCGGCAACAACTCTTGGATGAAGCGGGAGCTCGACACTAAGGCCGTGACTATGGCGGATATGGTCGCGGTTGACGATCTCGACCAGGCGAAGATCGAGTGCGGCGAGTTGATGCGCGCCGCGGAGACGGGACGTTTCTCATGGGACAATGCGATCCCGATCCACGAAATCGTAGCTGGGAAAAGATCCGGGCGAAGCGATGATTCCCAAGTCACTTTGTTCGAGTCCCAAGGAATAGCACTCGAGGATATCGCAGTATGCGAGCGGATAGTTGAAATGGCAGTAGAGCAGGGCGTTGGGACAGAGCTGATGTAAACGTTTTCAACGGCAGCTAGGCGACTATTTAATAGCCCCGTGGCGTTCCGAACGCTTCGGCAAAGCCCTGGTGATAACGTCCATCACATTCTCTATCCAGACTGCGGAGCAAACGAGGTCGACAGCGTCGAACGGTCTCTTCTCAATCGAAGCTTGGTTGGACGTTATGGAGGCAGGGACTTCGCCGCGGAGATTGTGCCTTACCCCGTTCATGAAGATGGACGAGATGGGTGCCTGCTCATCGGCACTCTAAGGTAGCATGGCGTCCAGCGTAGCCCGAAAATCGAACGGAGTATTGCAATGGCTCTTGATTTCCTGCATCTGCCCGAAGAAGGATCGGTTAGAGTGCCACACGATGCGATCCATGCCCAGATGGTCTCGTTGCTCGAAGCTGCAGGCACAGAGCCGGAACCCGCCCGTGTAACTGCTGACGCACTGACGCTAGCCAGTCTGCGCGGAGTCGACACGCACGGCGTACACAACATCAGCCGTTACACCGAGTCGGTGCTTGACGGTACCTACAAGACTCCCCAAAACATCGAGATACTCTCGGAGTCCGATACTACAGCCTTGCTGACATGCGACGACAGTCTCGGATTTCCGGCGGCTCACAAAGGGATGGAGATCGCGATCGATAAGGCGGCCAAGCATGGCCTCGGCATGTCGACGATCCGCGATGGCCACCACATCGGAATGGTCGGATACTACGCCATGCTGGCACTTGAACACAACATGATCGGCATCGCTATGACCAACGCCGGTCCGGCGGCTAGACCAGCATTGGGGAGGAGAGCGATGCTGGGCACTAATCCCATCGCGTTCGCAGCCCCAGCGGGAGAAGAGAACGACTTCGTGTTCGATGCCGCGATGTCCACTGTAGCCAGCGGCAAGATAGGCCTCGCCAGAAGACTGGGAGTCCCGATTCCCGAGGGTTGGGCTGTAGGAGCCGAAGGCGAGCCGTTGGCATACCCGCCCGCCGATAGGGGAGAGCACTGGGCGCAGAACCCTCTGGGCAACACTAGAGAGCAGGGTTCGCACAAAGGCTACGGGCTTGCCGTGATGGTAGATATCCTATGCGGTGTGCTGTCAGGTGGCGGTTACAGCTCGTCGATACCGAGCGGCGACAACATGTCATGGACGATGGCGATCGACATCGCTTCCTTCCGTCCCGTCGATGAATTCAAAGAGATGATGGATGCGATGATCCGAGATCTGCACGCCACTCCGACCGAGCCGGGTGCAGAGTCGGTGTTGGTGGCAGGCGATCCCGAGGAGAAGATGTCTGCCGATAGAACGGTGAACGGGATACCGGTGCTGGAGACGCAATACAAGGAGATACGCGCGCTGGCGGTGAGGTTGGGCGTAGAGGTCTTGATCTAGGCTGCGACCTCCTTTTCCCTGCGCAAGGGGTTTACCTCTACCAGTAGAGGAAACGAGATATAGCTCCCGTCTTCTCACGCATCCGCCCATCCCGGTCGTGCCCGCGTTTCGAGGTAATGACACAGAGCTACGCCAATGATGATAATGCCGATGCGTATTCACCTATAGCAGGAAGCCCCCGTCCCAACTATCTGGGACAGAGGCTTCTTGATTCAGCTTCTGGCTAGAGCGTTTGAGCCGTTCAGCGATCGACGTTTCGCGTCATCCACCTGCGGCGCAGCACCAACGGCGTAGATAACAGCATCGCGCCTAGCACCAGCATCAGTAACAGCACCAACGGAGCGGGGGAGGTTCCACCGGTGTTCGGCCCCTCGATGTCAGACGTAATGATCTCGCCGGTGAATTCGCCGCCCTCAACCGGTGCGAACACCGCATACGCCGTGCCATTGAGTACCACAGGCGTCGTGGTGGTGGCATTCTGATCCTGAGCCGTGGCAATTATTGGCTGGGTAGATGTGGCAACCTGAGCCGTGGCAATTATTGGCTGGGTAGATGTCGCAGCCTGAGCCGTGGCGGTCTTATCAGCATTAGGCAGGCCGGCAAACGCGGTGGCATTTTGAGCAGCCCGTGCGGTAGCAGCCTCGTTGGCCTGTGCGGTAGCAGTTAGCCCAGCCTGCTTCGTGGCGGTCTTATCAGCATTAGGCAGGCCGGCAAACGCGGTAGCAGTTCTGAGAGTATCAACCGTAGCAATTAATTTAGTCTGTGCGGTAGCAGTTATCCTAGCCTTCGCTAGGGCAGCCTGAGCCGCGGCAGTCTCGTTAGCTTGCGCGGTGGCATTTTGAGCAGCCTTCGCTAGGGCAGCCTGCTTCGTGGCGGTCTTATCAGCATTAGGCAGGCCGGCAAACGCGGTAGCAGTTCTGAGAGCATCAACCGTAGCAATTAATTTAGTCTGCGCGGTAGCAGTTATCCTAGCCTTCGCTAGGGCATCAGCATACGCTGTAGCATTTTCGAATGGCCCAGAAAACGCTGTAGCATTTTCAATAGCCCGTGCGGTAGCAGACTTGTTAGCCTGTGCGGTAGCAGTTAGCCCAGCCTGCTTCGTGGCGGTCTTATCAGCATTGGCAAACGCGGTAGCAGTTATGAGAGTATCAACCGTAGCAATTAATTGAGCCTGTGCGGTAGTGGTAGATGTGGCAGCCTGAGCCGGGGCGGTAGAGCCCTCCTGTGCCAGCAATATCTCACCACCTGGCGATGGGATGTTAAGGGTATAAACGAACGCGGCTAACGCGAATGCCAAGACCAAGAGGACGGCCAGCCAGACCGGCGGAGCGGAGTGCTGACGTCCGAAGTAATTCTCAAGTTTGCTCATATAAACCCTTTCCGGCGTATCTTATCGGTAGCAATCACAGCAATTCTACCATCCTGCGGCGAACCGCTGGATCATCTGAGGCAGTCTCCGAGCGCGGGTCGGAGATCGCACGGCAAAGGCGATGCAGAGTCTTGCCGAAACGGGTGCAGAGCCGATGTCGATGGCAGGCAAGCCCGAATAGGAGATGTCGGCACCGGCATCTTCTTTTCCCTGCGCGAGGGTTTGCCTACACTAAATAGGGGATATGACGAGCCCCGCGCTCTGGATGGACTTTCAGTCCCGTGAGCAGACCTCTTTCGAGGGAATGACGGAGTTGCACGAAGGTCTGCGAAGGATGAGAATGGCGATGCCGGCTCGTTCTTCAGCTTCTAGTTAGTTGGCTTTTTCAGCCGTTCAGCGAGCGACGCTTCTACGCTACCCACATGCGACGCAGCACCAACGCGGCAGCTGCCGTTTACCGAGGCGGCGACTGTGTACGTGCTTGGCGAAGATGGGGCGTGTAGAGGACCAAGCGTCCGGCAGCGCTTTCGAAGTCTCCTCCGGCACCGCCGTCGCTCCACGTGATCGTGTCATCTTCTGAGAGAGAATTGTCAAGCACGTCCTGTGCGCCGTAGAAATCGACTGCCGGTCTGACGCTATCCCTTTCCCTGAGGGACACCGACATCAGCTTGGACAGTTAAACGAACGGCGGACTCGACCGTGAGAGCGAATGCCGTGGCAGCCTCTGCCGTGAGAGTCGATTCAACAGAGTCAGGTACGTCATCCCGTCCCAGCACTATCTCACCACCTGGCGATGGGAGTTTCAGGATGTAGGTGAACGTGGCTAACGCGAATCGCGAATGCCGATACCAAACTTGCGGCGAACCGTTAGATCATTTGACGCGGTCTCCGAACGCGGATCGAAGACCGCCCGAGGTGGGTGCAGAGTCGGTGTCGGGGCAGGAGACCTCTAGGAGGACCGGTAGGGGAAACGAGACGCCGGTCCGTATTCCCGCGTCTGCGTTAGCGGGCATGTCACGGAGCGGCGCGAAGGATGAAGATAATACCGATGCGGGTTCATGTATAGCAAGAAGCCCCCGTCCCAGCTATCCGGGACGGGGGCTTCCAGCTTCAGCTTGTGGGTAGAGCTTTTCAGCCGTTCAGCGAACGACGCTTCTCGCTACCCACCTGCGACGCAGCACCAACGGGGCGGATACCAGCATCGCGCCCAGCACCAGCATCAGGAACAGCGCCAGCGGAGCAGGCGAGGTTCCACCGGTGTCCGGCTCCTCGATCTCAGGCGTCGGCGTCGGCGTCGGGAAGTCGGACGGAGCACCTTCCGATCCGGCTGCGACGGTCGCCGGCAGCGAGCTCACACGTCCGCAGACATCGAGGCTGCCGTCGGCGGCGATCTTCACGTTGCTGGTGAGGATCGTGAGAGTGCCGTCGTCGTTTATCGCGACGAGGGAGACGTCCGAGATGTTCGCCCGCAATGCGTCTGGCAGCGGCACGCACGCCTCGGCGTAAGTGTCGAGCCGGTATGCGGAGACTTCTGCTCCGGCAGAGTCGATGACCTCTATCGAGTATGCGCTTCCCATGAGGGTGTATCGCTGATGGGTTGCGCCGATGTTCGATGCGCCGCCTTCTTCAGACATGTTGATCCCGATGATCTCGCCATCGGGCACGGCACCTGCCTGTGCGGAGACGCCGAAGCCCTCGCCGGAGAACCGTCCGCCCTCAACGGGTGCGAACACGGCATATGCGGTGCCGCCGGAGTCTGTGAGCACTCCCGGGATCTCGCCTGACGGGTTGACCGGGTCGTCGGCTTCAGGCGGGCTAGCCGATGCTCTCCGCACAGTGATCGAGAACTCTGTCGAACAGTCGCCGCTGCAGCTGCCGTTGACCGAGGCGGTGACTGTGTGCGTTCCCGGCGACGACGGAGCCGTGTAGACGACCAGTCGTCCGGCGGTAGTGTCGAAGTCTCCTCCTGCGCCGCCGTCGCTCCAAGTTATTGCGACGTCTTGTGAAAGAGTGTTGTCAAGCACGTCCTGCGCGCCGTATAGATCGACAGCCAGTCTGACGCTATCGCCTCCCCTGAGTGTCACGGAAGAGATCGCCGGCTCGACACGGGAGACCGATCCGACCGTGAAAGCGGTGCTAGTGGCGCCCCCCCCAGCTTCGATAGTCAAATCAAGGGCATCTTGGACCGTGAGATCGATTGCCGTTTGAGTCTCGGCAGCCCATTGAGTCAAAACCATATAAGCGTCCGACAGTTCAGCATTAGCCGTTGCGGTCAGGTCGGCAGACTCCGCGGTTGCGGTCTTGTCAGCATCCGACAGTCCAGCATTAGCCGTTGCGGTCAGGTCGTCGGCAGACTCCGCGGTTGCGGTCTTGTCAGCATCCGACAGTCCAGCATTAGCCGTTGCGGTCAGGTCGGCAGACTCCGCGGTTGCGGTCTTGTCGGCAGCAATTGCCGTTTGCAGCGCCAACGCCGTCTCGACAACCGCCGGCGTTGCGGTCTTGTCCGCCGCCGTTGCGGTCAGTCCATCGGTATGATCTTTAATAATTCCCGATCTTACCGTTGCAGTTATCGTTCGATCACTGCTAGAGGCGGCGTCGTATGCCGTCCCCGCCACCGCCGTGGCACTATCGACAATGCCTGCGGCAGCTGTTCGAGTTGCAGCCGGTTGGCCAGCGTCATCTGCTATAGCTTGTTCAGTGGCTAGAGCCTCCCACGTCTCAACGAGAGCAGTGCGTTCCGGATCTGTCTGTCCTTGCACTATCTCACGACCTGGCGGTGTGGAGTTCAGGATGTGGCTAAACGCGGCCAAGGCGAATGCCGAAACTAATACGACGGCCAGCCAGATCGGAGGACCGGAGCGCTGACGTCCGAAGTAATTCTCAAGTTTGCTCATGGAAGCCCTTTCTGGTGTATCGGCTCATGTTCAGTAACAATCAATAGAGTTTATCTAAATTCGCGGCGAACCGCGGGATCATCTGACGCAGAATTCGGACACCGCGCCAGAAAGGCGATGCAGGGACTTGCCGAGTCGGGCGCAGATCTGTATCTCTTCACCAGAGTCTCGGCAGCACCGGCACCTTGTGCCTAGCCTGCATCTTCGATTCGTGTGTCTCAAACCGCCTTCAAATCATCTTTGGCTGGATAAACTCTAGCCGCATTTTATGCCATTCGCATCCGGCAGTTCACGCGATTCCCGCGCAACGTTGTAAATCTTATCAGAGCGACCGTTTCGCATACTACCCCTTTTTGCGGATAAGCCGGAACTCTTTAGCATGCTAGACCGGCCTCTACCGATGCGCCGGAGCGCATGCTGGATCGACAGGGATTGCAACGTCGTTGAATGGGCATGCCTCGACGCGTCAGAAGAGAGGGTAGCGAGTCCTTAAGAAGTAGGGATGTGAATGATCCGATCTTGCCTCTCTCCTGTTATCTCGACTTCGTCTTCACCCACATGCACATCCATCTCAAGCCTCACTCCGAAGGTCGGAAGATAGATTCCTGGCTCGATAGTCACGCATATCCCGGGTATCAATTGGCGAGTGTCACGCGTTTCCCAATCATCGAGATTCACAGCATTGGAGTGCACCTCGGTTCCGAGGCTGTGGCCGAGGCGATGCACGAACCGCGAACCGTATCCATCGGCAGCGATCGAATCTCTAGCGACGCGATCGACTTGCCAGCCGCGCGTAGCCTCGCCTCGCCGGTGGCGATCCCGCATGAACTCGAACGCCGAGTCGCGGGACCTTCTCACCGAGTCGAACACCTGGATCTGCTCGGGGTTCGGCTCGCCTCCGATCTTGGCGACCCAGGTGATGTCCGCATAGACGGGCTCCGATTCAGCGGAGTCGCTTTCTTCGGCGAATGCATCGATTGAGGCAGGCTTTGCCCAGGCATCGATCAGGAGCCAGCCATCGCGGCGTATCACCAGAGATGACTCGGGCGTCGGGTCGTAGTGGGGATCCGAAGAGTTTGCATCGAAAGCGACTACTGGACCCTCGTCGGTCACGAGTCCCGACCTGTCGAATCTACCTCGGATGAACTCGGCTACATCGTGTTCACTCAGTTTCCAACGGACGTTTTCTCCCACGAATTTGAACGCCTCTAATACAGCATCGACCAGCTCGGCGTTGGCGTATCTGTGCGAAGCGAGCTGAGCCTCGCTCCAGCGCTCGGTCGCGTACTGCGCGATATCTCCGGATGAGACGACGTCGACACCGAAAGAGCGGATGAGCTCGACGGTTCCGGCATCCACTCTTGCCACTCTAGGCAACTCGAACATCGGCGAGTAGTCGGTGGCGACCTTGCCGCTCCGAGGAAGAAGAGAGCGAAGAGATTCGATCATCATTTGGCGGCTGCTGTAGCCGGAGACTTCGGGGATGTCGCGCTGGAAGCGATTCACATCGACATCGTGAGCCAATACGCGAGGCTCGCCTTGGGAAGGGATCCAGAGCCAGACGGGCCTGGTGAGGTTGCTGGGCCGATAGCCAAGCGCGGCGAAGAATAGCGGGTTAGTGTATCTATAATCGCGCGTGAGCCAGCCGGAGATGCTGGATTCTGCCATGAAATCTCGCGCCGCGTTCAGATCGGTGGCCATGATCAAAATCAAATCGTTTCCGTAGTCGATCCTCTCCACTCTAAACGCGCGGAGGGGGGCGGCTTATCTAGGAACCGAGTTTCGCAACATGCTCCTTCATGAGAGCGAAGGATATATTTGCAGAGCACTCTCATAATCTTCGGGCGTGTTGAGGTCTAGTCGGACTACCGGAGATTGAAACTGAACTGCGTTCATTTCGGATTCGTGACGCTTCATCACTTCGCGGACGCCTTCTCGTTCCTCATCGATGCCATGGAGTTCTGGAATTAGGTCGGGATGGAATGCGAGTGGGTGTGCGCCGTGCCCTTCGAATCTGGGGGATGTCACTGGCGAGTTGCTCTCCAAGTGCGAATCGATGACGCGTCGCACTACCCAATGAGGGCGTGGCTGATCGACTGCCAGCAACAATATAGCGATGCAATCAGAAGATACCAGCTTCAATCCGGCCTTGATCGATGTTGTTTTGCCATCCATGTACCGGGAGTTGCGGACCTTCGCTACGGTGCTCGAGTCGGGAATGGCTTTCTCGACTTCGCTGCCTCGAGCGCCGGTAACTACGATGACCCTGTGCACCCCGCCGGCGATCAGGCTCTCGATCTGTGCCTCGACCAAGCTTTGCCCGAACCACGGTAGCAGAGGTTTGGGTTTGCCCATGCGAGAAGACTCGCCCGCCGCGAGCAGTATGGCTTCTACTCCCATGTGAGAACTCTAAACAATAGCCCCAGCCTTCTTCTCCGAGATTGTTGGGAAACTAGCCGGCAGTTAAGGATCATCACGGATAGACGCACATGGCCAGATATATTGTCCCCCGTATCGTGGCACGAGCAGGCTACAAAGGGAAATACGGAGTTAGGCAGAGGTATCCATGTGAGCGGCAGCGGGGCAGGATCTCTAGCGGTTCGTCTCGGGGACTGCGACACGTTGCGCCACGGCGTCCATCTTGGACGGCTTCTGAGCGCGTTCGATGGCTTTTTCTAGCAGCCTTTCCTGTAACTTCATGCTTCCGCCAGAGCCGCCGAGGCGAAATGCGACGATCTCGGACATGATGCTGAGCGCGATCTCCTCCGGAGTCCTTCCGCCGATATCTAGTCCGATAGGCGCATTCACGCGTCGCAACTCGTCGACCGAGAAGCCGGCACGTATCAACTCTTCGAAGATGAGGATCGTCTTTCTCTTGCTTCCCAGCAGCCCGACGTAGCTCGCAGGGGTGCGAAGCGCGCCCGCGAGCGCGGCATCATCGAACTGGTGGCCACGTGTGGCGACAACCACGAATGAGTTGGGGTTGATCGGCATGTCGTCGAAGCCGTGTCGATAGTCGCCGACATGAGTGATGTCCGCCTCGGGGAAGCGCTCGGGATTGGAGAACTGCACGCGGTCGTCGAAGACGAAGATTCTGAATCCGACGCTCTTGGCGACCGGCGCGATGGCTTTGCTGACGTGCCCGCCGCCGACAAGCACGAGCGTCGGGGGAGTGGTATAAGCCTCGATGTAGCACTCGACACCACTGGGCAGAATCAGAATGTCGTTCTTGCCCATCGCCATCAACTCGCGCGCCCTGGCGACGGCTATCTGCTCCACCACCTCGTCGCCGAGAGAGCCCTGCCGATCGCCATTTTCCCTGACGAGCATCTTCGCACCGACCTTAAGCGGCGATGCATCGGGTGCACGCGTGACGTTGACGATAGCCATGGGCGGTCCGCCGCTGTAGGCGTCTACGGCTTGAGCGGCGAACTCTTCATACGGGCGCGACTCGCGAATCGGATCGATCAGGAAGTACATCGTGCCCCCGCACACCAGTCCGTCCTCAGCCGCCAGATCCTCGTTAAGCTCGTAGTCGCGCAGCTCGGCATCTCCGCCTCTCTTCAGCAACTCCTGCGCCGCAAACCAGATATCGCCTTCAACGCATCCTCCGCCGAGTGTGCCCACGCCGCTGCCGTCTTCACGAACGAGCAGCTTGGCGCCGGGTTTCTGCGGAGTGGAGCCGGAGGTGCGGACAACTGTTGCGACCACCATGGGCCGGTCTTGTTCAAGTTCGTCTACTGCGGCTCTAAATACAGATTCCATGCTTTAGATGCGTCCTCCAAACTCGAATCAGCAAGTCAACAAGGTGTGACACGTAGTTTCCAGTGTGTCCATAGTACTACTGAGACCCGCATAGCTTCATCATGCCTAAGTTCGTGAACCATGGCGAGTCCCAGTCAAGAGTCGACCAGATACCACATCTACTCGAGCGTTCTACTCGTCTACGGCTTCCGCCGCTTCCAGAGCCTGACGCTCGCGGCGCCTGCTGATCGTAACGGCGACGATGATTCCGATCAGAATCAGTGCAAACGTAGCCGCGATCGCGATCGACGCGATGTTCGGAAAATCTGAAGAATCTCGGCTGACTGCCGATATCGAGATGTCTTCGGACGGATCGATATCCCAGACTAGAATGTCGCCGTCCTCCCGATCGGCGTTGTGCTTGATGATCTCGCCGGGGAGGTCGAGTCGGAAGGTCAATGTTGGACTTGGGATGTCGAATCCTTCGAGATCGCTCCCTTCAAGCATGTCTCCCAAGTTCACTAGAGGATCACTTTCTATCGACTGCTCGATTAGGAATATCCATCCATCATCGTTTTCCGTACGTTCGAATTCGTACTCGCCGATACTCGACATATCGCCTAATAACCCGAACGGGGAGTCGTTGTCGAAGAGTTCAGAAAGTGAGAATACCCTCGGATTGAATGGTGCCGTCATCCGAAACCCGAATAGCCCGTCCTGTTCGTACAGCTCGACGTGTGCGCCTTCAAATGGACCCTCGTCAAAAATGGTCTGTTGTTCAATCTCATCCACCAAATCGGTGAGAGGAGTCTCGTCGTCGGGCACGAGATTCAGAAAGAAATCGTCAACTGCGATGATGATTTGGATCTCAGCTGCACCTTCTTCATCGACCCTTACCAGCGCGTCGTACGTGCACGCGGTCAAGGCGGTCAAGCAGAGTACTGCCGAGAAGAGTATCAGTAGGGCGGAACGAATTTCAGTGCTCACGCCTTCTATGCTAATAGAGTGCTCACCGGTTCTACTCGAATTGCGACAACCCAAAGCCGGCAACCGCAGTGAGCAGGACTACCAACCAAGGCGGCCATCTCCACACTGACAGCAGGACGAAGGCAGAGACGGCGAGCGCGAAGTCGCGGGGCGTTGCTACGGCGGTGGTCCAGACTGGATCGTAGAGCGCAGCGGCTACGAAGCCCACTACTGCTGCATTGACCCCGACGAGAGATGCTCGGAAGTTCACATTGCCCCTGAGCGAGTTCCAGAAGGGAAGCACTCCGACGACGATCAGAAATGAGGGCATAAAGATCGCCACGAGTGCGAATATGGCCCCGCCCCAGCCACTTACCGCGCCGTCCATCACAGTGCCCAAATAGGCGGAGAAGGTAAACAACGGACCCGGCACCGCCTGCGCGGCGCCGTAGCCGGCGATGAACTGCTCGTCAGTCACCCATCCTGGTTGCACGACTTCAGACTGCAGAACCGGCAATACGACGTGACCGCCGCCGAACACTAGGGAGCCGCTCCTGAAAAAGCTGTCGAACACATCCAGCCACTGGCTCTCGAATCCCTGCCGCAGTAACGGCAACGCGAACAGCAGCCCGAAGAAGATGACCAATGATGCGATTCCCAAACGCTTGCCGATAGCAGATCGAGGAGCCGTGGAAGCGATATCTTCTTCCGAACTTTCTAGAAAAAGTCGACCCAAGATTGCAGCTGCGAGGATCACCAACACCAACGCAAACGGGCTGTTCCAGAGCAGAATGACGACGGCGGAAGCGACTGCTATGGTGGCGGTCTTATTGGTAGAAGCGAGACTCTTTGCCATGCCCCAGAGTGCGTATGCCACTACAGCAACCGCCACGATCTTGAGTCCTCGCAACCAGTCGCCGGCGAAGAGGTCGTCAAACTCGGTGACGCCATACGCGAAGGCGATGAGCAGGGCAGCAGAGGGTATCGTGAATCCTAGCCAAGCGGCTAAGCCTCCCAGCAGTCCGCCACGTCCGATTCCAACGGCGATCCCCACCTGGCTACTCGCTGGCCCGGGCAGCGAGTGGCAGAGTGCCACTAGATCCGCGTAGCTCCTCTCGTCGAGCCATTTCCGCTTCTCAACGTACTCGTCTCGGAAATATCCGATGTGGGCGATGGGGCCGCCGAACGAAGATAAGCCGAGCTTCAAGGCGGCAAGGAAGATTTCGGTCAGACGCGACATGAATGCTCAATATCTTCAATCTTCATCTCCTCATGCCCTTGAGCCGCCACAGCCTCGCGCTTCATAGAGAACTTTGCGAAACCACCGATCGTTGCGGTGCAGAACCTGCCCCGCGGGTATGAAGGCGTCCCGCAAAGATCTTCTGCGTCGGGTGTGCGAACGGAGGGGATTCAGTTCAGACTCTGTACGGCTCAAGCGTTTCCCACTTGGGTTCCAAGCCGAGGCCCGGACGGTCGGGAGCGTGCACGTATCCATCTCGGATGTCGAGGTTGTGCTTCCAGATCTTGCCGTGCATCGGATCGACGGTGTCGCGGTAGTACTCCAATATGAGACCGTTGGGAATCGCGGCGACCAAGTGGATGTGTACGTATTGAGATCCGTGAGGCGCGATATCCAAGTCGTGGGCCTGCGCCATCGCTGCGATCTTCATGAAGTCGGTTATACCGCCGAGAACCAAAGCGTCGGGCTGCAGAATGTCCACCGCTCGGTGGTCGATCATGTCGCGGAAGCCGTAACGGGTGTACTCGTTCTCGCCGGCGGCGACTGGGATCGATGTTGCGCGCGTGATCTCGCGCTGGCCGATGTAGTCGTCGGGCTCGACCGGTTCTTCGAACCAGAAGAGGTCGTACTTTTCAGCCTTCTTGGCGAACTCGATGGCTTGGTAGTGCCGATACGCGTTGTTAGCATCGACCATCAGCCTGACATCGGGGCCGATCGTCTCACGGCAGACTCTCACGCGTTCGATATCTTCGTTGATCGGCAAGGCGCCGACTTTGATCTTTACGGCGCGAGCTCCCAGTTCCACATTGTCCGCCATCTCAGCTGCCAACTCTTTGAGGCCCTTGCCTTCCTCGTAGTAGCCGCCTGCGACGTAGGTGTCGACTCGGTCGGTGAAGCCTCCGAGCAACTTGTAGAGAGGCATGCCTGCGACCTTGCCCTTGATATCCCAGAGTGCGATGTCGATACCGCCGAGCATGCGAGTAGTGATGCCGCGTCTTCCTACGAGCTTGGGCCTCCACATCTCGTGCCAGATGCGCTCGTTATCGAGCGGATTCATTCCGACAAGCATCTTCCGGAAGTGAGAGATCAGGGCCTCGCCGACCTCCGGGCTAGGGCGTGTTAACACTGGCGCAATGCCTCTGTTATGAGTGCGAACATGATGAACCCGGTGAAGATCACGTCCAGCTTCTCGAAGCGTGAGAAGATGCGTCGGAAGCCCTTCAGCCGGCGGAACAGCCGCTCGATCTCGTTGCGCCGCTTGTACATCTCGCGGTCGTACTCCCACGGATCGATCCGGCTCCGGCGCGGCGGAACCACGGGGACGAAGCCCAGGTCCAGCGCCAGCTGGCGGCTCTCGTCGCCCTCGTATGCCCGATCCATCAGCAGCCGCGGGCTTCCGAGCTGCGGGCCGAGGCGTTCGAGCAGCCGGCGACCCTCCGGCGCGTCGTGCGCCTGTCCCGGCGACAGGGAGAACGTCACGGCCGTCCGAGCATCCGCGGCAGCCATATGAATCTTGGTGGTCCAACCGCCCCGGGACTTCCCGATCGACTGGGGTCCGTTTTTTTTAAGGCCCCCGTCCCGTCCGGATGCACCTTGACGATGGTGCTGTCCAAAGAGACCGCCTCCAGCTTGACACGCACTATCTGTTCTCTCTGAAGGTGTTCGAACACCCGGTCTAGAACCCCCTTCTTCGACCAGCGGTTCATGCGGGTATAGATCGTGTGCCAGTTGCCGAACCGGGCCGGCAGCCCGCGCCACTTGCAGCCGTGCTCGGCCACATACAGGATCGCGTTCAGAACCTGGAGGTTCGGGACGCTGACGTTGCCGCGCTGCACAGGCAGGTGCGGAGCTATGCGTTCGTATTGAGATTCTGTGATTTCCATGCGGAAAGCGTAGCACAGATCCACACGCTAGTGTTAACACGCCCTAGCCTCAATGCCGCCGGCGAGACCGATGCCGGTGATTCCAGCCTCGTCAGTTTCTACCACTACGATGTTCAGCAGGTTGTGGGTGTAGGTGTATAGCCCGTTAGTGATCGGCACTTCGCGTTGCCACTTAAACATCTCAAGTCGAACATCTGTGATCTTCATCTCTACACCTCGATTAGGTCGGTCAGGTAGCATCTCTGAGCCGATGTTAGCGCCGTGCCAACCGATGCCGTGTAGCTATTAGAATCAGGGACGAGCACATGCCCTTTTGTGTGCGCGGTCTTGCGGGCCCGTAGCTCAGTGGTTAGAGCGGTCGGCTCATAACCGATTGGTCGGGGGTTCGAGTCCCTCCGGGCCCACCAAGGTGGGCGAAACAAGAACCTCTGTGCTCAGATTTATGCTGGTAGTGCAGGGCGAGATCTTCATAAAATTACGACCTAGCATGACATCTGAGATTACAGCCCCTCCTCCGTCGTCGGTGCGTCACAACGACTGGCGTAGCGTCGATCTGGAACCTCCGGAGACGTTCGTCCCTGTTCTGCCTGTGAGCGTGGTGATCCCGTACTACGAGGCGCCGGACGAGCGTGCGCGCACGCTCGCGTGTCTTGCGCGCACGCTCGCGTGTCTCGAGATGCAGAGCTACCCGCGCGATCTTTTCGAGGTGGTGATCGTGGACGACGGCTCTCGCATTCCGCTCGAGCCTCCGCTCGACACCCCTCTGGACGTGAGGGTGGTGCGCCAGGACGATCGGGGCTACGGCGCGGGACGAGCGCGCAACAACGGTGTCCGTGCGGCGTCGCACGACATCGTTCTGTTCCTCGACTGCGACATTCTGCCGGAGTCCGGATGGCTGGAGGCTCACGCCCGGTGGCACCACGCCGTCTCGGACGCGGTGACCGTCGGATTCGTCAACCACGTGAGCGTGGAGGGCGTGGATGCGGACACGATCAGGGATCGTCCCGGGTCTCTGGAGGAGCTCTTTTCAGGCCGTAGGGTCGACCGGCCGGTGTCGAACGAACGGATCCTGCTCGTGACCGACGATCTGACTTCCGAGGATGCGGATTATTTGTTCAGTGTGTTATGGAGCGGCAACTTCGGTGTGCGCCGGGATTTCTACCGGCTGATCGGCGGTTTCGACGAGTCCTTCACCGAATGGGGCTGTGAGGACACGGAGCTGGGCTACCGTGCGTATGCCTGGGGCGGTCTGCTTGTTCCGGTCCGCGAGGCTTTGGGCTGGCACCAGGGCAGCTGGTCGGAAGGCAGGGATGAGAAGGAGAGGTGGTTGTACCTCCAGAGAGCAAAAATTGCCCAGCTGATCCCGCACCGCGAGTTCCGCGGGTCTGTTTCTCATCGCATCTTCGAGGTGCCCGGGCACGTGGTGACGCTGGAGGCTGACGATGTGCCGGCGGAGCGTGTTCTGGAGAGCGCGGAGCGCGTGCTTGCGGACCGGGCTCACGATCTCGTGCTGAACGTCCGGATGTCTGACGGCAGCGACGATTTCGTCTGGCTTGAGCGTCATCTGGGTGCGGATCCGCGTGTGCGCATCGGTCCTTCGCCGGACTCTCTGGACGATTTTCCCTCGGCTCCGTTCCACGTCGTGCTTCATGCCGGGTCTGCGCTCGAGCCCGACACGGTGCATCGTCTGCGCACCGAGCTCGGGTCTGCTGCGAGTGCCACGTGGCATCTCTCCGACGGCTCGACGGCTTCGATCTTCCGTTCGTGGGCTCTGCATCGTGCGCGCCGCAGCGGCCGGCCCGTCTCCGACTTCGGAGACGCTGCGGTCATACCGTCCCCTCCTCCGTCGTCGGTGCGTCACAACGACTGGCGTAGCGTCGATCTGGAACCGCTCGAGACGTTCGTCCCTGTTCTTCCTGTGAGCGTGGTTATCCCGTACTACGAGGCGCCGGACGAGCTTGCGCGTACGCTCGCGTGTCTCGAGATGCAGAGCTACCCGCGCGATCTTTTCGAGGTGGTGATCGTCGACGACGGCTCTCGCATTCCGCTCGAGCCTCCGCTCGACACTCCTCTGGACGTGAGGGTGTTGCACCAGGACGATCGCGGCTTCGGACTGGCGCGTGCGCGCAACAACGGTGTGCGTGCGGCTGCTCACGGCATCGTTCTGTTCCTCGACTGCGACATTCTGCCGGAGTCCGGATGGCTGGAGGCTCACGCCCGGTGGCACCACGCCGTCTCGGACGCGGTGACCGTCGGATTCGTCAACCACGTTAGCGTGGAGGGCGTGGACGCGGACACGATCAGGGATCGTCCCGGGTCTCTGGAGGAGCTCTTTTCAGGCCGTAGGGTCGACCGGCCGGTGTCGAACGAACGGACCCTGCTCATGACCGACGATCTGACTTCCGAGGATTCGGATTATTCGTTCGATATAGTATGGGGCGGCAACTTCGGTGTGCGCCGGGATTTCTACCGGCTGATCGGCGGGTCCGACGAGTCCTTCACCCAATGGGGCGGTGAGGACACGGAGCTGGGCTACCGTGCGTATGCCTGGGGCGGTCTGCTTGTTCCGGTCCGCGAGGCTTTGGGCTGGCACCAGGGCAGCTGGTCGGAAGGCAGGGAGGAGAAGGAGAGGTTGCAGCGCCTCCATATACCGAAGGTCGGGCATCTGATCCCGCACCGTCTGTACCGCCGGTCTGTGCCTGGCCGCATCTTCGAGGTGCCCGGTCACGCGGTGACGCTGGAGGCTGACGGTGTGTCGGCTGAGGGTGTGCTGGAGAGCGCCGAGCGCGTGCTTGCGGACCAGGCTCACGATCTCGTTCTGATCATCCGCATGGCGGATGGCAGCGACGATTTCCTGTGGCTTGAGCGTCATCTGGGTCCGGATCCGCGTGTTCGCATCGGTCCGTCGCTGGACTCTCTGGACGAGTTTCCCTCGACCCCGTTCCACGTCGTGCTTCATGCCGGGTCTGCGCTTGAGCCCGACACGGTGCATCGTCTGCGCACCGAGCTCGGGTCTGCTGCGAGTGCCACGTGGCATCTCTCCGACGGCTCGACGGCTTCGATCTTCCGTTCGTGGGCTCTGCATCGTGCGCGCCGCAGCGGCCGGCCCGTCTCCGACTTCGGAGACGCTGCGGTCATACCGTCC
The DNA here is from genome assembly GCA_965214735.1 of Dehalococcoidia bacterium. Taxonomy (GTDB): domain Bacteria; phylum Chloroflexota; class Dehalococcoidia; order Lucifugimonadales; family Lucifugimonadaceae; genus Bin127. The sequence continues at coordinate 1,270,490 of OZ243977.1, forward strand.
CCTCCTGCGGTCATACCGTCCCCTCCTCCGTCGTCGGTGCGTCACAACGACTGGCGTAGCGTCGATCTGGAACCGCTCGAGACGTTCGTCCCTGTTCTTCCTGTGAGCGTGGTTATCCCGTACTACGAGGCGCCGGACGAGCTTGCGCGCACGCTCGCGTGTCTCGAGATGCAGAGCTACCCGCGCGATCTTTTCGAGGTGGTGATCGTCGACGACGGCTCTCGGACGCCTCTCGAGCCTCCGCTTGACACTCCTCTGGACGTGAGGGTGTTGCAGCAGGACGATCGGGGCTTCGGCGCGGCGCGTGCGCGCAACAACGGTGTGCGTGCGGCTGCTCACGACATCGTTCTGTTCCTCGACTGCGACATTCTGCCGGAGTCCGGGTGGCTGGAGGCTCACGCCCGGTGGCACCACGCCGTCTCGGACGCGGTGACCGTCGGATTCGTCAACCCCGTCAGCGTGGAGGGCGTGGACGCGGACACGATCAGGGATCGTCCCGGGTCTCTGGAGGAGCTCTTTGCGGGCAGGCCGACGGATCTGCCATGGTACGAGCCCTATATGGTCGAGACTGACGACCTGACTGCCGAGAACGCCGACGACCTGTTCAGAGTCGTGATTTCGAACAACTTCGGTATGCGCCGGGATTTCTACTGGCTGATCGGCGGATTCGACGAGTCCTTCACCGAATGGGGCTGGGAGGACACCGAGCTGGGCTACCGTGCGTATGCCTGGGGCGGTCTGCTGGTTCCGGTCCGCGAGGCGTTGGGATGGCATCAGCGCACCTCTACCGGGCTGAGCGAAGAGGGGCAGAGGTGGTTGTACCTGCGTAGAGCAAAGGTTGCGCAGCTGATCCCGCACCGCGAGTTCCGCGGGTCTGTTTCTCGTCGCATCTTCGAGGTGCCCGGGCACGTGGTCACGCTGGAGGCTGACGATGTGCCGGCGGAGCGTGTTCTGGACATCGTGGAGCGCGTGCTTGCGGACCGGGCGTGCGATCTCGTGCTGAACGTCCGGATGTCTGACGGCGGCGACGATTTCGTCTGGCTTGAGCGTCATCTGGGTGGGGATCCGCGGGTTCGCATCGGTCCTTCGCTGGACTCTCTGGAGGATTTTCCCTCGACTCCGTTCCACGTCGTGCTTCCCGCCGGGTCTGCGCTCGAGCCCGACGCCGTGCATCGTCTGCGCACGGAGCTGGGGTCTGCTGCGAGTGCCACGTGGCATCTCTCCGACGGCTCTACGGCGTCGATCGTCCGTTCGTGGGCTCTGCATCGTGCGCGCCGCACCGGCCGGCCCGTCTCCGACTTCGGAGACGCTGCGATAATACCATCCCCTCCTCCGGCGTCGGTGCGTTACAACGACTGGCGCGGCATCGATTTGGATCCTCCGGATACGTTCGTCCCGGTTCTTCCCGTGAGCGTGGTGATCCCTTACTACGAGGCTCCGGAGGAGCTTGCGCGCACGCTCGCGTGTCTCGAGATGCAGAGCTACCCGCGTGATCTTTTCGAGGTCGTGATCGTGGACGACGGCTCTCACATTCCGCTCGAGCCTCCGCTTGACACTCCTCTTGACGTGAGGGTGTTGCACCAGGACGATCGGGGCTACGGCGCGGCGCGTGCGCGCAACAACGGTGTCCGCGCGGCTGCTCACGACATCGTTCTGTTCCTTGACTGCGACGTGCTTCCCGAGTCCGGGTGGCTGGAGGCTCACGCCCGGTGGCACCACGCCGTCTCGGACGCTGTGACGATCGGATTCCGCAACAATGTTAGTGTGGAGGGCGTGGACGCTGAGATGATCAGGGATCGTCCCGGGTCTCTGGAGGATCTATTTGCGGGCTTGCCGACGGATCTGCCATGGTACGAGCCCTATATGGCCAGGACTGACGACCTGACTGCCGAGAACGACGATGGTCTGTTCCACGTCGTGACTTCGGGCAATTTAGGGATCCGCCGGGATTTCTTCCGACTGATCGGCGGGTTCGACGAGTCCTTCACCGAATGGGCGGGCGAGGACACCGAGCTGGGCTACCGTGCGTATGCCTGGGGCGGTCTGCTGGTTCCGGTCCGCGAGGCTTTGGGCTGGCACCAGCGCCCCTCTACGGAAGCCACAGAAGAGGGGCAGAGGTTGCAGCGCCTCCAGAGACCGAAAACTGGGCATCTGATCCCGCACCGCGAGTTCCGCGATCCTGGTTCTCGTCGCATCTTCGAGGTGCCCGGGCACGCGGTGACGCTGGAGTCTGACGGCGTGCCGGCGGAGCGTGTGCTTGAGAGCGCGGAGCGCGTGCTTGCGGACCGGGCGTGCGATCTCGTGCTGAACGTCCGGATGTCTGACGGCAGCGACGATTTCGTCTGGCTGGAACGTCATCTGGGTGCGGATCCGCGGGTTCGCGTCGGTCCTTCGCCGGACTCTCTGGACGATTTTCCCTCGACTCCGTTCCACGTCGTGCTTCACGCCGGGTCTGCGCTTGAGCCCGACGCGGTGCATCGTCTGCGGACGGAGCTCGGGTCTGCTGCGAGTGCCACGTGTCTTCTCTCCGACGGCTCGACGGTTTCGATCGGGCGGTCGTGGGCTCTGCATCGGGCGCGCCGCACCGGCAGGCCTGTCTCGGACTTCGGAGACGCCGCGGTCATACCGGCCTCCAAGCTGGAGCCCGGCATATCGGGGATTACAGTCCCTCAACAGCCTACGGTTTTTGTCCATCGGGGCTTCCGTGCCAAGGCGGGCCGTGTGCTTTCGGAGGCGAGGAGGGTCCGCAGCCCGGGTCAGGCGTGGCGGTTCCTGAAGTGGTTCGGGGGCGCGGTGATACGGAGGATACGGCGCTAGTCGGGGGTTCGAGTCCCTCCGGGTCCACCAAGGTGGGCGAAACAAGAACCTCTGCGCTCAGGCTCAGGGGTGGCGCATATGGCGCAGGACATGGCAAAGATCTTCATAGAATCATGACGTAGCATGACATCCGAGATTAAAGCCCCCCCCCCGGCGTCGGTGCGTCACAACGACTGGCGCGGCGTCGATCTGGAACCTCCGGATACGTTCGTCCCTGTTCTTCCCGTCAGCGTGGTGATCCCGTACTACGAGGCTCCGGAGGAGCTTGCGCGCACGCTCGCGTGTCTCGAGATGCAGAGCTACCCGCGCGATCTTTTCGAGGTGGTGATCGTGGACGACGGCTCTCGCATTCCGCTCGAGCCTCCGCTTGACACCCCTCTGGACGTGAGGGTGTTGCGTCAGGACGATCGGGGCTTCGGACTGGCGCGTGCGCGCAACAACGGTGTGCGTGCGGCTGCTCACGGCATCGTTCTGTTCCTCGACTGCGACGTGCTTCCCGAGTCCGGGTGGCTGGAGGCTCACGCCCGGTGGCACCACGCCGTCTCGGACGCGGTGACCGTCGGATTAGTCAACCACGTTAGCGTTGAAGGCTTGGACGCGGACACGCTCAGGGATCGTCCCGGGTCTCTGGAGGAGCTCTTTTCAGGCCGTAGGGTCGACCGGCCGGTGTCGAACGAACGGATCCTGCTCATGACCGACGATCTGACTTCCGAGGATTCGGATTATTTGTTCAGTGTGGTATGGGGCGGCAACTTCGGTATCCGCCGGGATTTCTACCGGCTGATCGGCGGGTCCGACGAGTCCTTCACCCAATGGGGCGGTGAGGACACGGAGCTGGGCTACCGTGCGTATGCCTGGGGCGGTCTGCTTGTTCCGGTCCGCGAGGCTTTGGGCTGGCACCAGGGCAGCTGGTCGGAAGGCAGGGATGAGAAGGATAGGTGGTTGTATCTCCAGAGAGCAAAAATTGCCCAGCTGATCCCGCACCGCGAGTTCCGCGGGTCTGGTTCTCGTCGCATCTTCGAGGTGCCCGGGCACGCGGTGACGCTGGAGTCTGACGGCGTGCCGGCGGAGCGTGTGCTTGAGAGCGCGGAGCGCGTGCTTGCGGACCGGGCGCACGATCTCGTGCTGAACGTCCGGATGTCTGACGGCAGCGACGATTTCGTCTGGCTGGAACGTCATCTGGGTGCGGATCCGCGGGTTCGCGTCGGTCCTTCGCCGGACTCTCTGGACGATTTTCCCTCGACTCCGTTCCACGTCGTGCTTCACGCCGGGTCTGCGCTTGAGCCCGACGCGGTGCATCGTCTGCGGACGGAGCTCGGGTCTGCTGCGAGTGCCACGTGTCTTCTCTCCGACGGCTCGACGGTTTCGATCGGGCGGTCGTGGGCTCTGCATCGGGCGCGCCGCACCGGCAGGCCGGCCTCGGACTTCGGAGACGCTGCGATCATACCGGCCTCCAAGCTGGAGCCCGGCATATCGGGGATTACAGTCCCTAAACAGCCTACGGTTGTTGTCCGTCGGGGTTTCCGTGCCAAGGCGGGCCGTGTGCTTTCCGAGGCGAGGAGTGTCCGCAGCCCGGGTCAGGCGTGGCAGTTCCTGAAGTGGTTCGGAGGCGCGGTGAGACGGAGGGTATTCAAACTCTCTGGCATCACGCGGGTAACCGCGATTCCCGTCCGGGCGCGGCTCCCTAGGTTCAAATATCCGCTGAGTGTGATGATAAGACGATTATTCAGTCGTTCTGAGACTCGACCTCATCGCGCCGGATATCGGTTGGGGGTGGAGATTGCCGCTTTGGGCCCCCGGTCGCGAGCCGTGTTCCAAGTGTCGAGCCGCGTGGCACACACGACGGATGGCCAGCACTTAGATGTAGTGGTGGCCGACACCGCTGCTGAAGTGGAGGCGGGATCTGCCCCGGTGGTATTACTCCATGAGGTGTCGCCACTTCTGTCGGTTCCCGCCTTTGACCCGAAGGTGAACAACCCGATCGGCTGGATACGCAAAGTTGACGACACGGTGGGGGCTCTCGGCCCGCTGGAGCTATTGCCCGCCGGCATCGTGGCACACCGCGTAATGGATAGCAAAGACCTATCTGCTCTGCACGAGATTCATCACTTAGAAGACGTGGCGGCATTTCACACCGATGTCTTCACCCGGGCAGGCGAACTCGCCCGTCTGGCCGCGGCCGGCGTGGTGGTCCACATAGCAGAAACCGATGAACAGCTTGTGGCCTGCCTCGGTGCCCGACTTCATGGGCTGATGACCGACGAGAATATTCCCTCCGCCGACTTCCGGGAACGAGAGTCGCTTAGCATCCGGATGCGCCGGGCGGCTTGGCAGGATCACTCATTGCGAAGCCGTGTCCGGCAATTCTGTCGGGAGGCGATGATCTCTCCTTCCCCTCTACCCGAAGTGTCGATCTTGTTGGCGACCAAGCGTCCCAAATTTCTGCACCATGCCCTCTCATCAGTTAGGAAGCAGACCTACCCTAGACTGGAGCTGGTGCTGGTATTGCACGGCGATGGCTTCGGCGACGTGGAGACTGCCGTCGCCGGATTACCGTTGCCTACGAAAGTGGTACGGATACAGAGGTCTGCTACCTTGGGCGCGGCGTTGAACGCTGCCGTGGCGGTGTCCTGCGGGACATTGCTGACCAAGATGGATGATGATGACCTGTATGATGCCGACCACATTTGGGATCTAGTGCAGGCGTACGATTTTTCGGGAGCGGACCTAGTCGGCAAGGGACCTGAGTTCACCTACCTGACCAAATCGAAACAACTGGTACATGGCCCTTTACATGATGTCGGATTAAATGGGACCAACATCGCCGGAGGCACTATGCTGATTTCACGTCGCCGCCTTGACGAAGTGGGTGGTTGGCAGGACATCCCTCGCTATGTAGACCAGGCGTTGATAAACGATGTAATGGACGCTGGCGGCAAGTTCTACCAGAGCAATGGAGCCGGCTTCGTGTTGGTCCGGCATGGGGAATGGCATACCTGGGATGTGGACGATGAATTTTTCCTGTTGAAAGATGATAAACTCATTGTCGAGCAAGAGCTGGAACTTATCGGTGCGAATGGATCAACTTCCCCGCTCAACGAACCTCAGCAAAATGAAAGACGATTGCCTGCGGATGGCGGAGACACAGACAGCTATGCAACCATAGCCAACAATATCCACTTCCTCATTCGAAATAATAGGATCCATGAGGCAGATTTCTGGCTAGACAGACTTAACGCGCAGTCTAAAACCCACCTCTACCGGCAAGTTACCAAGGACCTTGAGGAGGCATTATCGGAGCAGGACTACCTGCGGGCAGAGAGAATCGCGTCTACCATCAGACGGGAACCTGGCACTGATACAGAGAAAATTATCTCTCGAAACTATAGATTCCTGTGGATTTGCAATACGAAGGTCGCATCGCGAAGCATCATTCGATACCTGCTGCAAGCTGATCCGGACGCTGAACTGATAGAAAAAAAGTCCATTTCCCAGATATATGCGATGTATCCGGAGACTAGGAATTTCTACAGCTTCGCGTTTATAAGGCATCCTTATAGTAGAGCATTCTCATTTTATACAGAGAAGATACTTAAAGGGATAAAAACATACGATGATACGATCAGGATATTCTACGGACTTCAAAAGGAGATGAGTTTCGAAGAGGTGTGCCAATGGCTTGTAACGCCCTACGGATCGGATGCCTTTGCCGACCGGCATTGGCTTTCCCAACACATCCAATTGGATCTAGGCGAGGGACGTTTGCCGGACTTCATCGGGAGACACGAGAGCCTTGAAACAGACTTGAGGACGGTCGCCGAGAGACTTGGACTGCCGGTAGACCCTAGTGTTGCACTGCCCAATCGGAATACATTGGCAGAAGTTCGGGCGAGAATGCTTTTCGCTGAATCGAGCATCGGCTTATGCCATTTGAATACGTTGGCGAAGAATGACCCGACACCGGCGGAGTTGGAGGCTATCAAAGGGTGGATCGCACCTTACTTGAACGAACGCAACCGGGCTTTATTGCGTACCCGGTACGCCGATGACTTCAGGCTTTGCGGCTATCCAGTGGAATGAATCTCCTCCTTCTCCAGGAATGAGTCTCTTTCCACTCTTGGAAAGGGAGTGCTTGAAGTCATGGGATCATACCGTCCGTCTGGAATTTCTCGAGTACCTCATTCACCTCGCCGAAGGCGTGCACGGCACCGTTGTGCATCCATAGTGCGGAGTCGCAGAACAATCGAATAAGCTCACTGGAATGAGAGGCTACCACCAGCGTGTTGGCTACGTTCATGGCTCGATTCAGGCGGTCACGTGCCTTGGCTTGGAACGCAGAGTCTCCGGCCCCGATCACCTCGTCAATGAGCAGCACATCCGGTGAGATACAGGTGGAGATTGAAAAGGAAAGACGCGTGCGCATACCGGCGGAGTAGGTCCGTATGGGCATGTGGATGTACTCTCCGAGCTCGCTGAATTCGATGATTTCAGGGATGCGCTCCTCTATCTCCCTGCGGCTCAGACCCAGCGTCAATCCGTACATGGTGATATTCTCCAACCCGGTCGCGTCCGCATTGATGCCGAGAGAGTTAGAGAAAAGAGTGGAGATTTTACCGCGCACCTCGCAAACCCCGAAGGTTGGGAGGAATATTCCTGCCATCACCTTCAGAAGAACGCTTTTGCCGGCACCGTTATGACCGATGAGCCCAACCCGCTGGCCGCTGGCGATGGTGAGGTTCACATTGTCCAAGGCAGTCACTGTGAGCGTGCCGCGGCGTCCCACGGTGATCCTGCCTCCGACGGCGGCTCCGGATGTCTCGGGTAGCTGGATTCGATCCTTCCCCGATGTCTGCTGGCGCGCCGAAAGGCTCAGAGTCACGTCTTTAAGTCGAATAGCGATATCTTGATTCACGGGTCAAAACCAAAATACGAGTTGGCGTCGGAATCGGCCGTATAGCAACAGTGTTGTGGTCAGCCCAACGGCATTGATGAACAAGACGAGCATCCATGCAGCTCCTGACGCCGACTCTCCGATCAGGGGTGCCCTCGCTACTTCCAGGAAATGGGCGAAGGGATTGATCTGCGTCAGGAAGGTGCGTCCTGCCAGGTCCTCGGCCCGCCAGAACACCGGCGTCATGAAAAACAGCAGCCGCATTGCGACGTTGATCAAGTAAGTAAGGTCGCGGTATCTGGCTCCCAGGAAACCCAACAACGGCGCCACCCAAAGAGAGGCGAGCAAGATTGACAGGATGCCCGGCACTGCCATGAGCGTGTTCCAACCCCATGACGGGGCGGCAATTAACAGAGCGGCAGCGGGTACCGGGAAGTGAAACACGAACTTGGCGATGTGCACCACGATGTGCCGTAAGACATACGTGTACAGCGGGTTGTTGACACTTAGGATCAAATCGGACTTGGACGTGAACACCGTGGTGCTGGATGCCACCATCGATGACATGTAGGTCCATAGGACGAAGCCCACGGCCAGGAAGGCTAGGTAACTCTCGTCTCTCTGTCTCAATACGCTGCTGAATACAACACCTAGCCCAATCACCCATATTGCTATGGTGATCGTTTCCCAAAAGGGGCCTACGAACGCCCGACGATAACGAAGGATGAAGTCGTAATAACCCAGTATGGCCCAGAGATTAGTATGCCGAAACGAACGACGAATATCGACGATTCCGAGGCGGTAATGGTCGGTAAGGGATTGTATATGTTTGCTCAATGATGGCGGGCTATGGATACTTGCCTTCAAAGAGATTATGCAACTTCACCCCAGCCTTTCAAAGACACTTAAGTTCCGGACGAGAATCGCCTACTGGAAGCACAGGGCACTTCCGAGGTTAGCAAATCAATTTTACCAGATCGTCCTAGCCTGCCAACGATCTCTACTCCTGTGACCGTCCTAAGGGCGACGGGAATTCTGGTGCTGATCGCGCAGACGAGGTCGAGCATGTACTCGTAGCTCGGGGGGACGGCGGATGCCGTGAAACGCATGGGCAGAATTCAGTATGGACGAACTCGTTGCAGCCACGCCGGATGTGCTAGCACTGATGCATTGCGGGATGGATGTGAACAAAAACAGTCGCATAAGCTGCAGCATTTCTCACCCCCGTCTCAGCGTCGGCGAAATCACTGCCGCGATCAAACTCGTGGCGATGACCACCAGCCCGGCGCCACCGATCGCCCATCTGACGCCTACCGCTTCTCCGACCGCGCCCATCGCAACGTGCCCCAGCCAGCCGAAGCCGATCGCGAATACCCAGCTCCCGATGACCCGGCCACGCATGTTATCGGGCACGTTGACTTGGAGGAGGGTCCACTCCATCGCGTCGAATGTGGCAGCCATCGCGCCCACCAGCGTCACAAGGGCTATCGCGATCAAGAAACTCGGGCTGAGCGCGACACCGAGTAGACCAAGACCGTAACCCATAGTGATGACCAGCAGAAGCGAGCCTTTGCGCTTGAAGTCTCCGAGTAGAGCCAGTGCCATGGCACCGATCACCGCGCCCGCACCGGTGGCGAATCTCAACGTGCCCAACCCCGATTCGCTGACCGCCAATTCATCCCGTGCCATAGCTGGCATCACGGCTTCGTAGGCGAAGCCGAATATCTCGACTACAACCGCCACCATTAGCAATGTCGAAACCGTCGGCATCCTCACCAAGGTCTTGATCCCGCCAACGGCATCCGAGAAGATCGCCATGGCTGGCTTCCGATCATCTCGAACGGCGGCATGCATGCTTGGCACGAAGAGAATAATCACGCCTCCTAGGAGTACGGAAGCCGCGGCTGCGAACAACGCTGCCGGAATTCCCATAACTTCAGCGATGATGCCGCTTGCCAGTGCTCCGCCCGCACCTATCGATCGGATCCCGACAGAGTGGACGGAGATGGCGTTCATACGTGCATCTCGGGGCACGATGTCGGTAATCAATCCTTGCTTTGCCGGCATCTCGAAGGAGTTGACCACTCCTCCGACGGCGATTAGGAGGAAAATCGGCCAAGAATTAGAAAACCCGTTTATCGCCACTAACGCGATCATAAGGATGGCCACCGCTCTGACTAGCGCAGTGACAGGCAACAGTTTGCTTCGGGGGAATCTGTCGGCAACGGCACCACCCAAAGGCGCGGCGATGATGCTGGGAGCGCTGCGGACGGCGAATGTCGCTGCTGAAAGGAGCACGGATTCCGTCTGCACCAGCACGAGCCACCCGACGGCGAGCCTCTCTGCCCACATGCCAAGAGCCACGAAGTTCGAGCTTATCCAAAGGGTGCCGTACCCCGGATGTGCAAATGCCTCGACTACTCTAGAAGTCCATGCAGCGGTTCCGCGGCGACTAATGACACTTGCCTGCGACGCTGATCCATCGCGCAACCATAACACGTTGCTGGTGCGAGAGGCGTTGCTGTGCTTTACTTTTCTGAATAGGGATCCTCGAAGCAACTCTTGTAGGGGCGGGTTTAATGCCTGTCCTCGTATCGCTCCGGACATGGTGCGTCTCTAGTTCAGCTTAATCGAGAGTCATCTTGAGAGCGCCGACCTCATGGTCGCCGACGATGAAGGTTCCATCTGCCTCGCCCTTGCAGAATCCGAGCAACTCAGCTTTCGCCCGTTTCTCTTCGTCTTCCACCGACAGCCTAGTCGCGAATCGAGTAGCATTTTGCAGTTCGCCCCACTCGATAGCGGTCTCGATCAGCGTGTTGTAAGTGTTGCCAAACCGAGCGTGGGCGAAGCCGTCGAGGTTGCAAACACCGCCTTGATCGATCCGCGCAGTGGCTATACCTACCAAACGGTTGTCTCTTGTCTTCGCTGCGAACCATTCAGCACCATCGCGCTTGACCAGATAGTAGTACTTTCGACACAATCCCATGCAAGAGTTCTGCTCTGCGTATCGAGTGGATATCATCGGGCTGGGAAGATTGCCATCGAGCACCTGCCATTCGTGTGTCGAGAGGAGGAGAGGAATCATCGGAACCCTGAGCGAGGCATCGCCAAGCACGATCTTCACAGGGGAAGCGGCTCGAAAGTAGTCCACGAGGTACCCTTCCGGCGAGTCGCCTTTCGTCACGTTTGTCCAGACGGTGGAGCCGGCTATCCTGCGCCAACCGAGACGGCTATAGATTCGAGCGGCGTCAGGATTTTCGGTGCCGAGAAATACTGCCTCTCCACCCTGTGCTACGAACTCGTCGAGCGCCTGACTGCAAAGACGATTGGCGATTCCGCGGCCTCGGTATGAGAGCCGTGTGGCAACCTCGCCGATTCCCGCCAATCTGGGTATCTCACGCGGAGTCATCATGCCGCAGGTCCCGATAAGGTCGCCGCCGTCTCTCTCAAGGAAAACCACGTGCCGGTTGTACTCGACCTCATCGCCTAGGAACACCCCGATCGGGATGTCGGGATCTTCAGGCCCGAAAATCTCCTCCCAGAAATCGAACAGCTCTTGGGCGGTCTCCTTTCGGACAGGGACTTCGTAGCGCAACGACACTTAAGGCTTCCCGGCGGCTTCTTCAACAGGCAATTCTGGCATGCATCCAACATACGCGATATATCTACACATGCTCATATATTGCGGTATGGATTTATAGTTGGAGTTCAGGTGTTGATCCTAGACGAGAATCGCGACCGTTTCGTCCATCAAGCGCGTTGGAAAGGTAGTGGCACCTATGACTACTATTCCCGGGATGGTTACGTTCGCGCTGTTCTCCTAGGTGGATGGCGACTGCGTCGGCTTGGTGAGCAAGGAGATGCCGAGTCAGCCTCACAGTCTCTATGCGGTGAGAATGTGTGAGTCGGGTTAACATCTACTCAAGACCTATCAGACTCTCAGCAGGGCAGCGATAAGTAAGCGCGTCCAGTGGACTGTTGCGATGGACTTCGACGAATACAATCTTGATCCGTCTATCTACGACGAGATGTTCTTTGCCGACGGTACGCCTCGGGAACATTGCCAGCTCCTGTACGGGACTCTTGACCGTCTTTCGGCAGAAGAGCTTCGGAGCATAGAGGAGCGCGTCTCGCGGTCTTTTCTGACTGAAGGCATCACCTTCACGGTTTACGGAGATGAAGAGGCGGATGAGCGGATCATCCCTATCGATTGCGTGCCTAGAGTGATGTCAGGCACAGAATGGCGAGAGATCAAGATCGGTCTGACCCAGCGCGTCGCCGCGCTGAACCAATTCTTGGAAGATGTCTACGGAGAGTCTCGCATCATAGAGGACGGCGTAGTTCCCAGGGACCTGGTTCACGAATGTCCCCAGTACCGTCCCGCGATGCGCGGCTTCTCCGCGCCTCTCGGCACCTGGGTAGCGATCTGCGGAACCGACCTCGTGCGTACAAACGATGGATTCAAAGTGTTGGAAGACAACTTGCGGGTCCCTTCGGGTGTCTCATACATGCTGGCGAACCGCAACGCGTCCAAGGCTAGCCTCCGTCGCCTTTACCGGACTTCGAAAGTGCAGGAAGTGGAACAATACGGCAGCGCGTTGCTTCGGACTTTGCAGGAGTTAGCACCCGAGGGGATTTCCGACCCGACGATTGTGCTGCTGACCCCGGGAGTGGCGAACTCCGCTTTTTACGAGCACGTGTTCCTAGCTCGAGAGATCGGCGCCGAACTCGTCGAGGGGCGTGATCTGCTGGTCAAAGACAGCTGCGTATATATGCGAACCACCAAAGGCATTCGGCGTGTAGACGTGATTTATCGACGTGTAGACGACGATTTCATCGATCCCTTGGTGTTCCGTGAAGACTCTTTGCTGGGCGTACCCGGATTGATGGATGCCTGCAAGCTCGGGAACGTCACGGTCGTAAATGCGCCGGGCACGGGAGTGGCAGACGACAAGAGCGTGTACGCCTATGTGCCAGACATGATCCGATACTACTTGGCGGAAGAGCCGATTCTCTCAAACGTGGATACTCGTATTTGCCGCCGGCCTGAAGATTTCGAATACACCTTGGACAATCTCCAGGATCTGGTGGTGAAGCGCGTGGGTGAATCTGGAGGGTACGGCATGCTGATCGGGCCACACTCGACGGCTAAGGAGCGTGATGAGTACGCCAAAGAGATGCGTCAAGATCCGGCAGACTTCATCTCACAGCCTGTACTTGCCCTCTCACGCTCGCCATGCTTCATCAACGGCCGCTTAGAGCCGCGCCACGTGGACCTGCGTCCCTTCGTGTTGCAGGGGCGAGAAACGCGTATAGTGCCGGGAGCCTTTTGCCGAGTGGCGCTGCGCAGAGGAAGCCTCGTGGTCAATTCCAGCCAAGGCGGAGGCGGCAAGGACTTCTGGGTTTTGGAGCAATGAACGGCATGCTCTCACGTAGTGCCGAAGGCCTCTACTGGATGGGGCGCTACTTGGTGCGTGGTGAGCACCTGTGCAACATGCTCAGAGTGCAGATTGAAGCCCTGACGGATCGTCCTATTCCTGAAATCTACTTCGGGTGGCGCCGCATCTACAGCAGCATCAGCAGAATGCCCCCCCTAGGAGGCTTTGAGATCGGCAGCGACGACTACACTCTGGTCGACTCTTTCACGCTCGCGGATGACCTCACTTTCGAGCACTCGAACCCCGATTCGATGTGGAGCTGTCTCTCGCTGGCGCGAGAGAACGGGCGACAGATGCGTCACTGCATCAGTGCCGAGATGTGGACCCGCCTCAACTTGGCTTATCTCCAGATCCAGAAGTTCAACATAGCAGATATCTGGGTCGGCTCCACCGCCGACTTCTATGCACAGTCGGCGGCTGAGATCAACACATTAGCCGGCGTGGCAGAGTCGACCATGTATCGCGATACAGGCTGGAGCTTCATGCGACTCGGACGTTTCATCGAACGCGCTCAACTCTCCACCGCTCTTCTACTGGCACAGATTTCGGAAGTCTCGCCAGAAGATGAGAATCCCGGAGCGGATTGGACGAGCCTGTTGCGTGTTTGCTATGCTCTCGACGCTTACAGCAGTCGATACAGTGTAGAAGTGCTACCGCATCAAGTGATGGACTTGATAGTCGCTGATCCTATGTTGCCGGCATCGGTCTCTTGCGCCGTAGATGAAGTGACGAGGGAAATCGCTTCCATCGGTCCTGGGCCAGACCTAGCTGCTAGCGAGGCGGTCGTCGATACCGGCAATCGTCTCGCCGGTTTGGTACGCACCGAATGGCATGGAGAACCGGACCGCGAAGAACTTATTCGGCAATTGAGCCATCACAGCAGAGTGCTACACGACGTGGTGACCGCCGCGTATTTCAACTACTCTGCATAAGCAAGATATCTAATCTTCTCCATCAAGAGAAATCATTTGCCAATATCCTCCATTCATTTCCGCGGTCGAAAATAGCGAATCAAATTAGAACCAATCCGCGCTTCAATCCGAGCAAATCTTGGGACTCTTTCGGGATATTGTCCCAGTGCTCTATCAAGAGTTCTACAAGATGGGCGCCATTGATAAGGCCGATGCGTGGGAAACCTGGCTCATTTGCTACATCAGCAGCACCCGCTTGGAAATCAGCAGTGGTGATGAACGCGCCCTGACCATTGTTAGGTATCGTTTGTCGCAAGCTCCGCACTACGTTTGCGCTAACCTTGGAACCTCGACTATATCGCTTAGCTTGGATGGATATCTTCACTTTGGCAAGGTTGGATGCGTTAAGTTCACCGGTGGCATCCACACCGCCATCTCCTGACTTGCCAGTAATTTCCGAGCCTTCGAATCCGAGCGCGGTGAGTAAGTGGCCAACCAACATCTCAAATTCTTGGGAGTCGAGTTCCAAAATCTGATCTAAAACGATTTGATCTGGTTTCGGCAAGAGACCCGAGGCGCCTATCTTTCTTAAGAATTCCGTTCGATGCGAATCCCTTCGACGCGAAACGGAGAAGATGCTCAACGAGGAATGCATCGTGTTCTGGAATGGAACAGAAAATTCTGATCGGCTGAGCTGTCGATCCTCCCAATCGACCTTACGTCGATGTCGGTACGGACAACCGTCGCTGCCACTCTGATAGTAATAAGACGGATCTGCGTGAACCATGCCGAAATTCAACTTTTTTGTGTCGTCGGTGGGAGTTATCAGGTAATCTCCACCCTTGATCTCGAGTAAGAAACGCGCTATCTGTCCAACTTGCTGACGGATAACGGCGTTGCTGGCTTCTTCCGGATAGGCACGTCTGTAAATTGGATAAAGTTGATCGCGGTCGGTGACGGCAGACAAATCTTCATCTGCTAGCCAGCTTATGCCAGCGTAACTCCCCAGACAAAAATGGCTAGCGTATTTTCCGAATTCGGCTCGGACAACCCAGACTTTCGTCATCGGATATCTTCTTTCAGACACTCCTCAAGCAGTTCGAATGCACGCCGCGTGAACGCCCACATGTTTGCCTCTCGATCCGCGTTCCCAGTCTCCAGTGTGATCACTTGCTCGACTGGACCAGAAACTGCGATGCAGGTGTGTCCGGCGTTATCGCCGTATCGGTTGCCGGTGGGACCGCTGGCGCCGGTCTCTGCCAATCCCCAAGTCGTTCCCAGCACGTCTCGCGCAGCCCGGGCGTTGAGTCGAGCATACTCTTCCGTGCTCGATCTGATTCCCTCCAACGCCTCGTCAGGAACATGCAAGAATGAGCTGTGCGAAGTGCGAGTGTAAGTGACCGCTCCTCCGATGAAGTAGGCAGATGCGCCAGGCACTGCCAAGAGGCACGCCGAGATCAGTCCGCCACCCGAAGACTCCGATACTCCTATCGTCTCGCCGCGTTGTTTCAATATGGTAGCGACCCTATTCGCCGCTGATCCTAGTTCACCCATAGCTTCCCTCGTTCATTTCTATAGACATCATCAAGGTTTATCTTTTTAAGCTACTTTTGGCCGATGCGCCCATGGTCGGGCTTTTTCGAAGGCTGCCGAAGCCGCGAGCACCGTCTCCTCGTCGCCGGGTTTGCCTATGATGTGTAGCCCGATCGGCATTCCATCTGAATCGAAGCCGCAAGGGATGCTGGCAGCGGTGAAGCCGATGGTGTTGATCGGATGCGTGTGCGGCACGAAGCCCCATGCTGGGTTAGGGTATGGCGTCTCGCCGCCGATCTCTTCCGGATAGCTGTCAGTGGGAAATGCGGTTACTGCCATGGTGGGGGAGAGTAGCAGATCGAATTTATCGAACTGATCCCAGAACTGCTGGATCATACGGTCACGCTCACCGAGGGCTCGGACGTAGTCGGCTGCGGTCAACTTCGAGCCTTGTTCGATGGTCCAGCGCGCGTACCAACTAAGCGGATCTTCAGGATCGTCCAACAGATGACCGTTGGTGGCATAGGCATTGGCTGCGAAGAATACTATCCAAGTGTCGAATGGCTGATCCAGAGCAAGATCGGACTCATCGACTATGCATCCCAGCTCTGCGAACACGTTCGCGCCGGCTTCTGCAGACCGGGCGACCTCAGGATCTACAGGAGCGTATCCGTAATCGAGGCTCCATCCGATCTTCATGCCTTCGATGTCGCGTTCCACCGCCGCCATGAAGTCCGGGACCGGGGCTCGCATCGAGCCTGGATCGCGCGGATCGTATCCAGCCATGACCTGCAGCAGCAGAGCCGTGTCTGCAACGGTTCGAGTCATTGGGCCTTGCTGGCTTGTGAGATTAACCGTCGGCGAAGCATCGACTCCCGTATAGCTAGATACTCGCCCTTGGGTCGGCTTAATTCCGTAGATCCCGTTAAAGCTGGCAGGAATGCGGATGGAGCCTCCGCCGTCTCCGCCAGTCGCGAGCGCGCAGAGTCCGGCGGCAGTAGATGCGCCGGCGCCGCCACTTGACCCGCCAGAAGTCCGTTCCGGATTCCAAGGATTGCGGCAAGGTTCGCCCAGACGGTTCTCGCATGCCCCGAGTTGCCCGAATTCAGGAGTGTTGGTCTTGCCGAGCATCACAGCGCCAGCGTTCAGCACACGATCCACGCACGCGGCGTTGGCATCAGGAACACGGTCCTTGTAAGCCACCGAGCCGCCGTGGTTTTGACCCCCTTCGTCATCTGGAGATCCTTGATAGAAATCGGCAAGCCGTGCAGGGGACCGAGGCTTTCGCCTCTAGCAGCAGCTTCATCGGCATTCGACGCCTGTTCAAGCGCGATCTCGGGTGTCAAGGTCAAGTAACTGTTGAGCTGGCAATCCAGCTCTTCGATGCGAGACAGATATAACTCGGTGAGCTCTTTGGACGATATCTGTCCGCTACCGATCAGCGTTCTCAGCTCTGTTGCAGGGGCAAAGGCGAGGTTTTCATCTAGATTCGGCATTGTCGTCTCCTAGTAGAGCATCGGTCAACTCTATGTCGCGCCCGCTGGACAGTCAGCAAGGCACTTGATCAGCTTGTGTAAATCTACAGCGCCGCCGAGTAGATGCACGGAACCGAGACGGTGCAAAGCTGGCGTAAATATGCTGCGTGCACGAACAGAGTCGGACCTAATCTCGGACAGAAACAGAACCGGTTGACTGATGGCTAGAGAGGAGGATCGATATAGACAGTGCCAGTATGAGCGTCATGGATGTCGCCGATCCGATGCAGTAGAAGCAAAAGCCGCCTATGAGAAATACCTGCGCCGAGATCAAGTAAATCGAGAATAGTTCACCTAGAACTGCTACAAGAACAAGCCCCTTCGCCAACGTTTCGGATGATTCTCGGAGTCCGACAGAAGCTAAGTTGCCGAGGAGTAGCAGGCTGTAGCCAAACACTCCTATCATTGCCACCGGCACGCCGAGGAAAACCGCATAGTCGCTTGTAGTCACCGCTTCGCAACCGCCGGATGAACCGCAGGCGGGCGCAGTATCGTTCAGATGTCCGATTGTCAGATAAGTCGATATCCCGAGCCCGATCGCTGAAAGGCAGATGATGCACCAGCGGGCAAGCGGCGCTAGGCGATCACTCATTATTCTTGGCAAGTTCGCTCTCGATCACCTGCCGGTACTCTCGGTAATCTCGCAGACCATCGAGTCTCTGATCGTTGATAAAGATCGTCGGCGTGCTCCTGACGCCGAGAGCCCTGCCTTGTGAAACGGCGGTATCGATGCGTGAGCGGAAACGCCGCTCGTCGAAACAGGTGTCGAATTGCTCTCTGTCCAATCCGATCTGCAGGGCGTACCCTTTGAGATTGCCGTTTGAGTAGCCGCCGATCTGAGCGATTGGAGCGAAGTTGAAGACCGCATTGTGATACTCCCAGAACTTGCCCTGCTCAGCGGCGCATTCTGCAGCCTCGGCAGTCATCACTGATTCTTCCCCTAGCACCGGGAAGTGCCTGAACACGAATCGGACCAGGCCCTTATCGACGTAGTTCTCGAATATCTGTCGCTCTGTCACGAGAGCGAATTCCACGCAGAAGCGTCATTGGAAGTCGGAGAACTCGACCATCGTGACCGGTGCGTCTTCCGCGCCGATAGAGTGGCTTTCACTGCCCTCGACGATGTTGGAGCTCACACTGTCTTCAGATCCGCCTCCTCTAGTCGAAACGATGATCGCTGCGATAGCGATGACAATTACTACAACGCCGCCGCCCATCAACAGCCACATCCGTCCTGTCGACCGACTTGACGGTTGACGCATCTTAGCCATCCCTAGTAACGACCATAATCGGTGGATCGCCTGATTATTCTCGCGGCGAACACGTCTTTCTTTTCTGGGGCTCACGTACTCACATCCGAATAGTGATTCATAGTACTAATTTTCTTCGATTCCCGGTCGAGTCGCCACAGAATCATCATCATCGCCTTCCCGTGTTTGTGAAAAGGCAAAGAGTCATTGACCAGCAAGATAGGCTGTGTCAGAGGAATCTTGCAGTGCCGGTAACAACAGCGGTAACGCTCAGTTCAGGCATTACATTCAGATTAATGCCAGTTAGGATTCTGCAACTGTTTTCTGAAATGATGGATTCCACCCCCTCACGCACAAGAACCAAGCCGCCGTATTATGCCGATGAAGCCCCGACTCGCCACCACCGAACAACTGATAGATGAATACGATGCCTTCGGTTTCGACTCTTATGGCGTTCTAGTCGACGGAATCGATCCACTCCCCGGAGCGCTCGAACTCATCGAACGTCTCAACGACGCTGGAAAGTCATGGGTAGTCGCCACTAACGATGCGTCACGACTACCGCATACTCGGTTGGAGCTGATGCGATCCCAAGGGTTCGAGATCACAGCTCATCAGGTTGTATCATCGGGGTCGCTGCTCAAGGGTTTCTTCGAGTCTCGGCAGATCCATGGAACTAAGTGCATCGCGACTGGCTTCGGCGAGGCTATCGAGTATGTGAAGATCGGCGGTTGCGAACCCGTAGCACTCGGTGAAAGTGACGAATCGGCGGCATCAATTGTTTTGGCCGGCATTCACGGCTTCGACTGGGAGCAGAGCTTGTCAGACATCATCACCTTGGCGTTCAGACGTCTCGATGCAGGCAATCCGCTTCATATGGCAGTTCCGAACCCTGACATCCTCTATCCAAACGGAAAGGACCGATTCTCCGTCGGTCCCGGAGGCCTCGCCGAACTCATCGAAACCGCTCTGCAACGGGGCTTCGGGAAATCGGAGTGGACGACCTTTGCCAAGCTCGGCAAACCACACGCTCCAATGTTCGATGAGATCAAGAGCAGGTTTCCATCCGACTCACGAGCAGTCTTCTTCGGAGACCAGCTTCACACTGACATCCTGGGTGGCAATGGCGCCGGGTTCGACACAGTGTTGATGGGGACCGGCATCGCACGATGGCAGGGACCAGAAGACTTCGGCG
The DNA here is from genome assembly GCA_965214735.1 of Dehalococcoidia bacterium. Classification (GTDB taxonomy): domain Bacteria; phylum Chloroflexota; class Dehalococcoidia; order Lucifugimonadales; family Lucifugimonadaceae; genus Bin127. The sequence goes on from OZ243977.1 coordinate 1,290,060, forward strand.
ATGTCGATCGCACCCAATTACCGACCTACCTCTTACATTCTCTGGTTTGAACGCGAGCGATCAACCTGCGCTCGTATAATCCACTGCAACTGATCGAACTCGAATCTGGCTGGCTATAGTCGCCGCATTCAAGAATCGAGCGCGAGAGCATCAAGGAATTGGGAGAGTAAAGTGGCGAAGCTATCTGGTGGCGAAGCGTTGGCGAAATCGCTGGTGCGCGAAGGAGTCGAAGTAGTCTTCGGGCTGCCCGGCGTTCAGATGTATGGGTTCATAACCGGAATAAGAGACGAACCCGGACTTCGGATGATCACAGCGCGTCACGAATTCACGACCACTCACATGGCGGACGGTTACGCGCGTGCCAGCGGCAAGCCGGGGGTGGCGACCGTGGTGCCCGGCGTCGGAATCTACAACGCGGCATCGGGTATCTCCACCGCATACGCCCGCTCATCGCCAGTGCTGCTCATCACCGGACAGGTGCCTCGTGCCCAGATCGGCCAGGGAATGGACGCTCTGCACGAGATCGATAATCAGATTGAACTGGTGAAGCCGATCACCAAGTGGCAGGCATCGATTGACAGACCTCATGAAGCTCCTGCTGCCGTCAATGAAGCCTTCAGACAGATGCGAACAGGGCGGCCCCGTCCCACCTATATCGAGATGCCGCCCGAGGGAATGGTCGAGAGAGAGGAGGTCGAGCTTCTAGAGAGCAGGCCCGGCGATCGCCCGGTCCCGGACGACGATCTCATCGAGGAAGCTGCCAATGCTATCAACGACGCGGATCGAGCCGTAATCTATGCTGGCGGGGGCGTGGCGAGATCCAATGCCTTCGACGAGTTGAGACAGTTCACTGAACTGACGGGTATTCCGGTTGTCAATTCTGCCGGCGGAAAAGGGGTGATCTCCTATAACCACCCCAACAGCATCGGATCTTGGGTCGGAGCAGAGGGGCCGATCAAGGAGATGATCGACAACGCGGAAGTGATCGTTGCGGTCGGAACTCGATTCACGCCCCGCAGCCCCGCTGGCACCGGTGCCAGGGTGATTCACATCGACCCCGATGAATCGATCCTCAACCGTCCTCATCCCAACCGATTGAAACTCCAGGGCGACGCGCAGGCGACGCTGCGGAAACTCATCTCGAGCCTGACCGATCTCGATTACGACACCGAAGCCAAGAGTGCGAAGTTCAGGCTCGACAAAGACTCTCTGGCTCGAGCACGATCCGAGGACAGGAGCGAGGATGCTGCGAGCCCATGGCTGTCTGCCATCGAAGATGCCTATCCCGATGACACTGTAGGGATCTGGGGTATGACGCAACTCGGTTACTACTCGCGCCAGCACTTCGAATCTAAGCGACGCATGTCATACATCGACTCTGGATATATGGGCACACTGGGTTACGCTTACCCCACCGCGCTCGGCGCCAAGGTAGCGACTCCCGATCGCCCTGTCATCTGCATAGTCGGCGATGGGGGTTTCATGTACGCTTCCGGCGAGATTTCTACCGCCGTCAAGTACGGCATCAATGTGGTGACCGCGGTATTCAACGATGGGGCATACGGAAATGTTGCCCGTGATCTGGACCAAGATTTCGGCGGCACGTACGAAGCCGATTTCGTAAATCCGGACTTCGTGGCTCTCGCCGAGTCATACGGCGCGAAGGGTTACCGCGTAGATTCTCCTGAAGAGCTGACCATTGCAATGCGTGAAGCGGTCGATGCAGATGCTCCTTGCCTGATAGACGTTCGTTTAGGCAGATTGCCGCGGCCGAAGGCATGGTCGGCGCGCGCTCCATGGACGAAGCCGCAAACCGGACTCATCGATTAGTCGCAGCAACGTTCTTCACAGAACCTCAAATCCCTGAATCGTGCATGCACGGCTGTTGATTTGCTCGTCATCGAGCACGTATGGTATACGCGCAAACCTACGGACTTTACGCATCACTTCAGGATTGCATCAATGATCGCTTTCCACACTTGCCCTAAATGCGAGAGCGCGTTGCGGCTTCAGGCAGATGCCTACGGAGCTTTCTTCACGTGCATGATGTGCGGCGCACACGTGACTGCGATGTGCCCCCACTGTGAAACGCGCAGCATCCAAGTCTCGGTCGGCGGCCAAGCCATGCTGATCGAGTGTCTGGCTTGCAGATGCACAAATTCAGCGCTCGTAAGCGAACACTGCATCGCCGCTCAGGCCGCAGTCTAGGGCCGAGATTCATTCCCGAACAGGCTTTTGCTTAGTTCAAATCGGATGCATTTCGGGGCAACTCGTAGTTCCCTCAAGTCAGTGCTGATAGGTGCGAGATTTCCCAACCGCTCCATGGCGACCAGGTCCCGCTTGCGTCAATCTCAATCACAGCGTAGGAGCAGTTAGGCATTCTCGGCCGGAACCTGTAGTCGAAGTCGCGACCTTCTACAAAGTCGATGATCGCTCCGATTGTCCCGCCATGCAGGAACGCTGCTACCAGGCCCGCGTTTTTACGTTCCGCGTCCAGCAGCAACATTTCCCATCCCCTGGTTACGCGCCGATAAAAGGATTGGGGATTTTCCCCGCCGAATTGCGAAAAATCAAGGTCCGACTTGTGCTCGATTATCTGGCGCTTCACTTCTGGCGACGCTTCATCGATCCCGCCAACATCGATTTCGTTCAACTCGCCGATCCGATCTCCGAACAAGCCGGAAACGAGAGAGTAACGATCCATCGTTTCGACTGCACGCGGCAATTCACTCGAGTAGCACGCGTCGATTTCATGTTCCGCCAACACTTTGGCAACCTCGTCGGCTTGCTTGATCCCGATATCAGTCAACCCGTGATGCGGTTTGTACAAACCGTCTCTGCCGACTATCGTTTCGCCGTGTCGAACAAGCCAGATCTTCATACTCGAACTCATTACACCTTCCAAGTCCCGGGCATCCTCGCCTTTAGAGCCCTTCACAAATCCTTTCTCCTTCTAGGAAAGAGTCGGGACGTGCCGCAGGCTCAGAGGAAGACCTCTGCGGATCGCCGGACAGATATTCTGCAACAATAGTTTTAACGGCTTTCCACTATAAAGGGAGCGACGCTCATGAGAAAAGACGGTGTGGCGCAGATCGGCTTCATAGGTGCCGGATGGTGGGCTACTGCCAATCATATGCCGGCCCTCGTTAACCGCCCGGATGTCGAGATGACTGCCGTGTGCCGTCTCGGCTCGGACGAGTTGCAGATGGTGAAAGATACATTCGGGTTCGAGTACGCGACGGAAAACCATCTAGAGTTGCTCGAAATCGAAGAACTTGATGGCGTTGTCGTCGCCTCTCCTCACACGCTTCACTTTGAACACGCGATGGCGGCGATCAAGCGTGGCATGCACGTCATGTGCGAAAAGCCGCTGACCACGAACGCTCAAGATGCGCGGATGCTGGTTGAGGAGGCAGAGCGTCAGGGCGTCGAGATATTGATCCCGCACGGATGGCACTACGTTCCGTATGTCCAAAAAGCGAAAGAGCTTATGGATCAATCCGCGGTGGGGAACATCGAATTCGTAATGTGCCACATGGCATCGCCAGTGCGGTCGCTTCTCGAAGGAAAACGATTCCTTTCGACGGGCGGCGGAGCCGGAGACAATATGTTTGAGCCGGCGGCAGATACCTGGGCGGACCCTGTAGTCGCTGGTGGCGGGTACGCCTTGGCGCAGATGTCGCACTCGGCAGGGATGGCGTTCTGGCTGACCGGATTGCAGGCGCGCACCGTCTCAGCGTTCACATCTGCACCGACGAGCAAGGTTGAGCTGTACGATGCATTCAACGTGGTCTTCGACAACGGCGCGATCGGGACGTTTTCCGGTGCCGGCGCGTTGCCCGACAACCAACAGTTCCAACTTGATGTGAGGGTCTTCGGCAGCGAAGGAGCGTTCGTTCTCGATATCGACCGCGCCCGTTTGGAGGTGCAGCGGCACGACGGAGACCATTTCAAGATGGACATGGATGCCGATGCCGGAGAGTATTACGGAGGCGGCCCACCAGACAACTTCGCCGACATATTGACCGGCAAAACATCAAACAACTGGGCTCCCGGATGGGCCGGGATGCGTTCCATAGAGCTTATCGACGCGGCTTACAGATCAGTCAAATCAGGAGTTCCCGAAAACGTCTGATGAACCCTGCGCGGTCTCGCCGGTCTGTTCGGAGGGTAAAACTTTGTTACTGAGTGTTAACAGCTTGAATCAATAATCCGAAACGGATGCTGAACGGCGATTTCATTCCAAAAATAGATATAGATGCGGATCGCGCGTAGGACGTACATAATTAAGCATGATCGATGATGGTCGAAAAGCGATTCTGGCGGTGGAAGACGACAAGAATCTGCTTGCCACACTTCAATTCAATCTGACGGCGCAGGGCTATCACGTGCTGACCGCTAGCGATGGCGCGACGACGCTGAACATCGCACGCGAGAACGACCTGGATCTGATAATCCTCGATCTCTCGCTCCCTATTCTTGGCGGTATGGATGTCTGCAGAGCCTTGCGCGAAGATGGCAACACAGTTCCCATCCTCATGCTGACGGCGTGGCACGACGAAGCATCTCGAGTCGAAGGCCTCGAATGTGGAGCCGATGATTACGTCACGAAACCGTTCAGCCTCAGAGAATTGATGGCTAGAGTGGGGTCGCAACTCCGTCGAGCCGAAATGGTCGCTAGCGAGTCCAAGGAAGACGCCCCCGCTTGGAACAAAGATAGGTCGCACACTATAGGTGATGGTGCTCTCAAAATCGACCTGATGCGACGCACGGTCTGGAAGAACGAAGAAGGTTTAACGTTCCGGCCCCGCGAGTTCGATCTCCTCGTTTATCTTGCGACTCAGCCGGGGAGAGTATTCACTAGGCAGCAGATTCTGCAAGAGGTCTGGGGACGCGACTTTCCTGGCGGTGCCAGGACCATCGATGTGCACGTTTCATGGATCAGACGGAAAATAGAGGACGATCCAACAGATCCCCAGATATTGGTTACAGTTCGAGGCATCGGCTATCGACTCATGATCTGAACATTGCTGGAAGGCGTTTTAGCAATGCCAGATCCCAAGCAGCGTGGCAACGCTTGACATCAGACCCGGACGTATCTTATCGTCGCGATGCATCGCTCCCTAAAGCGGCGACCACGGTGTATCGATGTTGAATCTGAGCAACGGCGGCATCTGGGGGATCTTTCCCATAAGGTGGCGCTACCTATTAGTCGCTCTTGTTCCTGCCGTCCTTACCGGCGTTCTCTTCGCATTACTCGGGTGGTGGTCGATCTTGATCGGTGCCGGGGTCGGTTTAGCGATGGCATTGACAGCGGGTAGTGGGCAAGAGCGATTCTTCAGAAACGCGATCTACAGCATGATTCGTATTCGATCCACCGATCGAAGCCATCGAGTCGACGAAGCAGGACATCACGAAGAAGCTAGGCTCGCGCGCGCAGTCAATCGCCTGGCAGACACCGTGGAACGTACCATCGCGGAGGAGACTTCCCGACGCCTCCACCATGAAGACATCCTCAACAAGATGAGTGACGGGGTTCTTGTAGTCGATTCGCGCGGGCTGCTTCAATACTCGAACGATGCGGCTAAACGGATCCTGAGTTTCGAATATTCGAGCGACGAATCGTCTTTCCCGCCGCTCGCTTCAAAAGTGAACATCTTCGATATCAACGACACTGCTCAGCGGTCGGCAGAATACCAGCAGGTTTTTCGAAGGATGATCGAGCTCTACAACCCTATTCGCTACCTAGAGGTCGTATCGGCACCGATAGGTCAAGGGGAATCAGATGGGGGCAGGGCGTTGCTGATAGTTCGGGACAGAAGCGACGAGTACAGGCTAGGCGAGTCGATGCGAGAGTTTATCGCGAATGCTTCCCACGAACTTAGAACCCCTATCGCTGCCATCCAAGCATCTGTCGAGACGTTGAGGCTAGGTGCGATCAACGATCCGCAAATCGCTGACGACTTCCTCCAGAGGATCGGATCGAGCACCGATAAGATGGCGAGTTTGGTCACGGATCTCATGGAACTCACCCTCCTCGAATCGGGCCGGATGTCGATACACCTTGCTCCCATCGATCCGACCGAACTCGTCGATTCAGTCATATCCCAATTCGAACCCATCGCCGAACGCAATGACATCGAACTTCGAGCCGACGTGTGCTCGGACCTGCCCTTGATACATGTCGACCGTGAACAGATCGAAAGAGTTTTGGAGAACCTTGTGTCGAACTCTCTCAAGTTCACTTCCGAACAGGGAACTGTGACGATGCGCTGTGAAAATCAAGACTCCGGCATCGTTTTCTCCGTCGAAGACTCCGGTTCAGGCATCGACGTGGACGAACTTCCGCATATTTTCGAGCGGTTCTACAAATCGTCTCAGCGAAGCACTCAGCAGGAAGGCTTTGGCTTAGGCCTTGCAATTGCTCGAAACATCGTTGAGATGCACAAAGGCGAAATCGAAGCCAAAAGCGTCTTGGGCCAAGGCTCCGTTTTAACGGTCAAACTTCCTGACGCATAACTAAAGTCGGACCGTGCCGTGCCCGCATGAGGAACGGTGTCTAGCTTCATTGTTACTTGACTTTAACAGTGCTGGTGCAATGTGTTTAAGAGCGTCTCGTGACAGAATCCATGTGCGCTATTTGATTTTGAAAACCAGCACTGAGATATAGGAGACCATGATCCGATGCAATATCGATTAAGTCGAGGAGTGTTTACGTTTCGGATGTTCATCCCAGCGTTGATGCTCATAGTCGCATTCGCATTCGCCTGTAGCGATGACGAACCAACACCCACCTCCAAACCGCCACAGCATGCAGGGCAGCAACAGCCTGCTGCCACAACTGCACCCGCGGCACCTGCTGCTACAGCTGCGTCAGCGGCACCAACTGCCACACTAATTCCCACGTCGACGCCAGTCGCAGGGCTCTCTGGCGAGATACTGATCGACGGTTCGTCGACAGTCTTCCCGATCACTCAGGCAGCTGCTGAGGACTTTCGTCTCGAGCACCCTAAGGTTCAGATACCTGTTGGCATCTCAGGCACTGGTGGCGGGATGAAGAAGTTTGCCGCCGGCGAGACGGTGATCTCTGACGCTTCCCGTCCGATCAAGGATTCGGAGCGCGAGGCAGCTGCAGCGAACGGTGTCGAGTTCATCGAGCTGGCGGTGGCTTTCGACGGTCTTTCAGTGATGGTGAACCCTGCGAACGACTTTGCGGATTGCCTTACGACGGACGAGCTCAATATGATCTGGGAGCCTGGCAGCGAGATCAGCAACTGGAACGATGTTCGTCCCGGCTTCCCTGACATGGAGATGGTTCTCTACGGACCTGACGCGGACTCTGGCACTTTCGACTACTTCACGGACGAGATCAACGGCGAGGAGGGTGCCATCCGTCAGGACTTCTTCCCGGCAGTTGACGACAACGTTCTGGTGCAGGGCATCGCCGGGGACTCAGGTGCGCTTGGTTACTTCGGCTATGCGTACTACGTGGCGAACCGCGACAAGCTGAAGCTTGTGGGTGTGGACAGCGGTTCCGGCTGCACGCTTCCGAGCGATGCGACGATCAACGACGGCAGCTACGCTCCTCTTTCGCGTCCGCTGTTCATCTACGTGAACATCGCTGCGTTGGAGCGCCCGGAGGTTCTGGCGTTCGTGGACTTCTACCTCAGGAACGGAGCTGATCTTGCTTCGAGCGTGGGCTACGTGGGTCTTCCGCAGAACGACTACAACGAAGGTCTGGCGCTTCTCGCCAATCCCGTGCCTGACATCAAGGAAGCCGTCCCTGCCGCGGTTATGATGGAAAACCTCTCTGGCGAGATACTTATCGACGGTTCGTCGACGGTCTTCCCGATCACTCAGGCGGCCGCTGAGGACTTTCGTCTCGAGCATCCGAACGTTCAGATACCTGTGGGCATCTCAGGCACTGGGGGCGGGATGAAGAAGTTTGCCGCCGGCGAGACGGTGATCTCTGACGCCTCCCGTCCGATCAGTGACTCGGAGCGCGAGGCAGCTGCAGCGAACGGTGTCGAGTTCATCGAGCTGGCGGTGGCTTTCGACGGTCTTTCAGTGATGGTGAACCCTGCGAACGACTTTGCGGATTGCCTTACGACGGACGAGCTCAATATGATCTGGGAGCCTGGCAGCGAGATCAGCAACTGGAACGATGTTCGTCCCGGCTTCCCTGACATGGAGATGGTTCTCTACGGACCTGACGCGGACTCTGGCACTTTCGACTACTTCACGGACGAGATCAACGGCGAGGAGGGTGCCATCCGTCAGGACTTCTTCCCGGCAGTTGACGACAACGTTCTGGTGCAGGGCATCGCCGGGGACTCAGGTGCGCTTGGTTACTTCGGCTATGCGTACTACGTGGCGAACCGCGACAAGCTGAAGCTTGTGGGTGTGGACAGCGGTTCCGGCTGCACGCTTCCGAGCGATGCGACGATCAACGACGGCAGCTACGCTCCTCTTTCGCGTCCGCTGTTCATCTACGTGAACATCGCTGCGTTGGAGCGCCCGGAGGTTCTGGCGTTCGTGGACTTCTACCTCAGGAACGGGGCTGATCTTGCTTCGAGCGTGGGCTACGTGGGTCTTCCGCAGAACGACTACAACGAAGGTCTGATTGCGATCCACAATTACCGATAGTTGGAATCGTCAAAGGACCGACGATAGAGAGTTCCAAAATCCGACCATCTGCGCGACGACTGTGCGTCGTCGCGCAGATTCAATCAAGGAGAGAGCATAACTCTTTCAACGGATTCATATCAATGGCTGACATTTGATATGAATGATTTTGTAAATTGACTGTTTGGGTTAGTTAGATTTGGCTACTAGACAAGCGACAGAGGAAGCAACAATCGTAAGAGCCGGGACTCGCGCGGCAGCGTCAAACGCTTCGGCACAGTCGGCAAAAGCCAAGATGGACGAGAATCGGCTAGCCGGCCATCGCCGAAGACGACACATTGAACAGCGCGTCGTTTTGGGCATCCTAGGCGCCGCAGCAGCCGTATCGATTCTCACCACTATCGCGATAGTCTTTGTTCTGGTACGCGAAAGCTTAGGCTTCTTTGTCGAGATCGGCATCCTCGAGTTTCTCACCGGCACGAAGTGGTTCCCCTTGTACGAACCTCGCGAGTTCGGGGTGCTGCCTCTCGTTGCCGGCACGCTGCTGGTCGCGACGCTGGCCGGTTTCGTTTCCCTCGGACTCGGCATCGGCGCCGCCATCTACTTGGCAGAGTATGCGCCTGAGAAGGCACGGAAGACGCTAAAACCGATACTCGAGATACTCGCCGGCATCCCTACAGTCGTTTACGGCTACTTCGCGCTGTTGCTCGTCACACCGTTCCTACGCATCATCATCGGCGAGGAGAACTTGAGGGTCTTCAACGCCTTGAGCGCCGGCCTCGTGATGGGACTGATGATCATGCCAATGGTGGCGACGCTTAGCGAGGATGCTTTGGTGGCGGTTCCAAGGTCTCTGCGAGATGCCGCGTTCGCACTGGGCGCCACACGATTCGAGGTAGCCACAAAAGTGGTCGTGCCGGCGGCCCTTTCGGGAATCGTCTCATCCTTCATCTTGGCGATCTCCAGAGCGGTTGGCGAGACGATGATCGTCTACTTGGCAGCGGGCGGATTGCCCAACCTCACATTCAACCCGCTCGAGAGCATTCAAGCGATGACCGCGTTCATCGTAAGCGTCGCTAATGGCGATACGCCGCACGGATCAATCGAGTATAGGACGATATTCGCGGTTGGTCTGTTGCTCTTCATGATGACTCTGGCGATGAACATCTTGGGCCGATGGGTCGTCCAGAGGTTCAGACAGCAATACGAATGATCTCAGACATGAGTCGATAAGAATGCAGCAGATCAAAACAACATCGAATTTCCGCAAAGAGTATCGCAAGTATCGCGATGGGATATTCGCAGGCCTGTTCTTCGCCTCCGTGCTCATCGGAGTCTTGAGCCTGTGCGTTCTGCTGATCGACGTGTTCCTGGACGGGTTCGAATTTCTATCCTGGGACTTCCTGAGCAGCTACGCATCACGGCACCCGGAGCAAGCAGGGATACTTGCTCCGATCGCAGGCACGTTCTGGGTGATACTTATGACCGCGCTGATGACGATCCCCATCGGCATCGCCACCGCGGTCTACCTCGAAGAGTTCGCTCCCGACAACCGGATCACGCGACTCATTCAACTCAACATAGCCAATCTCGCGGGCGTCCCCTCAGTCGTGTACGGACTTCTCGGTCTCGCCGTGTTCGTGCAGTTCCTCTTCAACGGAACCAGAAGCGTGACTGCGGGAGCTCTCACTCTGACACTGCTGATTCTTCCGATCGTGATCATCGCCTCCCAAGAGGCGCTCAAGGCTGTCCCATCCAGCCACCGAGACGCTGCCTTCGCCATGGGGGCTACGCGTTGGCAGGTGACGCGCATGGTGGTGATGCCTCAGGCGATCGCCGGCATCATGAGCGGATTGATCCTCGCCCTATCTCGTGCCATCGGTGAGACCGCCCCGATCCTCGTGGTAAGCTCTCTCGTCTTCATCACTTACGTGCCGACGACCCCGAACGACCGCTTCACCGTCATACCGTTGCAGATCGTCAATTGGGTCTCGCAGCCTCAAGACGAGTTCCGACAGATTGCGGCATCTGCAATCATCGTTCTTCTGGTGATGCTGCTCTCCATGAACGCGCTGGCGATCTTCATCCGAGCGAAGTACCAGCACAGATCAGAGTTCTGATCCAATCTACATAGACAACGAACGATAGCCGCTGGCTTGTGGGATCTGATCGCAGGACGGTACTAGCGGCTAATAAGGGTTGATGCTCACGCACAACAAGAGGGTAGAGCCCCTCTTGGAATGACCACGACGATGCCCACCGATAGTCATAATCGGCTATCGTGAGTACCGACGATCGCTAAAGCGTCAATCCCTCGATAACCACGGCGTTCGGAATCATGTTCAAGATAGAGGGATCCGTTTTGATCTTCGTCGATCTGCTTCCACCGCCCAGTATCACGTAGGGCTGGTCAAGCAGAGAGGCATCCACATAGATAGGCATCTCCGGAGGCAGGGCGAGGCAAGTGACGCCGCCGATCATCATCCCGGTCAACTCGGAAGTCTCTTCCGGTTTGGCGAAAGATGCACGCTTGATCCCCATCATCTGGCAGACTTTACGATTGACATCCAGTCGCTTGTCGGCGCGCACCACTGATGCCGAGTATTTCTTGGCACCCCGCTTGCTAGCGACGACGATAGTGTTTCCGGAAGTCTCGATCGGATATCCGTACCGCTCGCAGAAGTTCATAGTGTCTGCGAAATCGGGGTCGATTCTCACGACCTCGTAATCGATGCCCATGCCGTCTAGAAATGTTTCCACTCTGTGTTCGATTTCGTGACTTTCCATGTTCATTTTCAAGGCTTTTAGAGTCGTCCGGATAGCTTGATCACTGGTCGGTTAAGATCGAATGTATGGCCAAGACCTGCTGGATGATAACAATATCACTTGAGAACTATAACGTTACTCGAGAACGAGGTTTCGATATGATCGGCATCGACAATCGAAATACTCGCAAATCCGCACAGATGGTCCCTGGCGACCGTATAGTCTTCTACATCCGCGATTCTAGGCGATTCGTTGCCACCGCGACGGTCAAGAGCAGACGCTTCCGAGGGCGTTCGAGGATCTGGAAACATCATTCGGATCGTGAAAACTTCAATAATCGGGTGCGAATCGAGCCTGATATCGTCGCTGATGAACCAGAGCAACAGATCGATGCCTACCAAGTCGGCCCCACGCTCGAGTACGTTAAGCGATGGGTGCCCGAGCAATGGAACCTCGCCTTCTTCGATATGGTTCACATCCTTTCCCAGCGGGACTTCGATCTGCTCGAGGGCGAGTTGAAGCGCCATGCGCCAGTATGCGATAGCAGGGCAGAGCGAACCGGTTCTGACAAGCCATCGCATGGTAGACGGAAACGTAGAGGAGCGAGACGAAGTTTGAAGCGCAGTTGAAGATTCTCACATCTTTTAACGTCCCTCGCACCATGATCGGCGCGGTAGCGAGTCTGGCGATGCTCTCTCTGGCATTTGCCGCGTGCGGAGGCAATGAGTCTTCATCGTCGGTAGAGGCGTGCACAGAAGGCGATTCGGGCTTCGATCTAGGCTTCGTCACACTCGGAGACGGTGATCAGCTGTTGGATGTCGGCTTCTACGCCTTCTTCGAGCCGGTGAGCTACAGCCAAATCGCGGATCAGAGTTTGCCTGAGTTCAACATCCATCGCGGCTTCGAGGCCGATCTGTTGACCGCTCTCGAGGCGATAGAAAGCGCTGGATTGTCGTTCTACAGACATGCGATCCCGGAGTGGGAAGATATCTGGTTGCAGCCGACTGCCGATGCCGGTCTGGACATGGTTGGCGGCGGCATCACAATCCTCGATTCTCGAACCCGCGACGCACAAGGACGAGAAGCGGTCAGGTTCACGTCCGGACATATCGCATTCAGGCAGTCGCTGCTGGTGAAGACGGAAGATGCTGAGCGCCTCAGCAGCTACGAGGCTCTCACGAGCGATGTGCGAGTCGGCGTACTGGCCGGCACTACAGGAGAGGCTAGACTGCTGCAGCTGGTGGGAATCTCCGATGCCTACGGGGTGTTGACGGCTGGCACCCGGATTGAGACCGCCGATGGCGAGGTGGTCGCCGACGGCAGCTCGGACTACTTCATCACCGCTGCTGCCGAGACGCCTGCCTTCGACGTTCGGAAGCGTCTCTATCCGGCGTCCGAATCGATGCCGCAGCTGGTATATCTCGGCGATAGAGGAGGCGAGGCGGAGTTTCTAGCGGCGTTGCACGACGGCGAGATAGACGGATTGGCGAGAGGTGAAATCGAGAATCGCGACGCCTCCCACGCGTCTGACGATACATTAGCGGTCTCGATCTTGGACGATGCCGTTGAGTGGGGCGGCTTCACGCTATCGGTGGAGAACGCGGAGTTGACGTCATGCATTGACAGCCACATCAACTACCTGACGGACGACCGCCGCATCGGTTTCGCCGAGTGGCAAGCCGATCCAGACGTGTTTCTGAAGCGAGCGGAGCAGAGATGAAGCTGCTCTGAGATGAATCGTATTTTAGGGACGACGGGGCTGACCAGCTAGACCAGACGTCTCTCACGGCGGATGTTGTCGGCTCTGGCGGCGATGGTCTGCCAGTTGGTCACGAGGTTGTTGAAGAGGTATGCCCTTCGGGATTCGCCGCGGCGATCGTAGTGGTTGTACAGGATGCGTGCCAATCGTTCCACGCCGTCGGCGTTGCCGTCCGTCTGGAGGATCCCGCGGGCCGCGCCATCTATCCCGTCGCCGTCTTCACGGTTGGGGTTCATGTGATAAGTCATTCTCATGCAGCTCTCCCACGTCGTCATCGAGCCGTCGGGAGTTTCGCGGTCAGGTCCGAATCGTTCCATTCGCAGTAGCTGCACCTTGCCGCTTTCCGCGGTCAGCAGACGGTGGTTGTCGGAGAGGTTGGCGATGTCGATGTTCTTGGCTTGCGACAGCACCTCGGCTTCGCCGTATGTTCCTTCGTCATAGCCGTGTCCCTTCAGCCAGTCGATGCAGAATCTTGTTTCGGAGTCCAGTTCTCCTTCCTGCTGCTCGAAGTATCGTGCGACGACGTTGTTGATCTCGATCAGGGCCTGTCTAACCGGCACGGGTTCTCCGGCTATGGTTTCGACTGCGCTGTATCGTGAGTAGATCTCCATGCCGGGACCGATGGCTGCTTGCGCCAAGTCGGTAGGAGCGATGTGGCTCTCGCGGGTGAGGTGGTCCAGAGCGTCGGGCAGCTCAGCCTCCAGCTCTCTGATGAATTGGCTGCGGGTGGCGGGTGGCGCGTCTTCGGGGCGCGGACGGCAGACGAGGACTACGGATGATGCCAGGGAGTTGGTCCCCAGAGCATTTGACCTTGCAGTCCGTTCAGTGCGCATGGGCCAGGTGCCGATGATCTGGAATCCAGAAGTTACCAGAGCGTTCAGCATGGTCTCCCATCCCGTCGATGCTTTACCTCCGCGTTTCTCTTCCTGCTGCTTGTAGGCGTAGAAGATCGATGATGGATAGTCGGGCGTGGAACGTTTCCGCATCAGCTTCAGAGTCTGGTGCAGCAGATCCTCGAACCTCTGCCGAGAGTCGTTGAATCTAGACGGACTTGCGATCATCTCTTCGTCTTTGGGAGTCGAGATGGTGGCGAACAGATCGCCGTATGTGTCTCTCAGCAACGGCCTGAGCCACACGTAGAAGAAGTCCGATAGGTCGGCATAGCCCATGTTGTCGTAATACGGCGGGTCGGTGACGATGATCGGGCCGTCGTTCGCGTATACAGTAGTTGACGCGTCTGCTTGGAGCGCTTCTCCATAGTTGGAGTCGGTGGGAAGATGATCTACTGCCTTTGCGACCCATTCGATTTGCGCCAGCCAGTTCTGCGTCTTCTGAGAAAATGAATTCGCTTCTGCGAAGTCCCAGATCATTGGAATCGCTTGCCTAGCGAAAACTCCGGCGACAAAGTCGCCGGAGTTTTGCCACCTAGCATACGCGCAGCCACTGTCAGCGGCTCTTCCTACCGCGAGCGACAGATATGTGCAGACTGCATCGGCGTATCCATCATCTCCGCCATGTCGGACAATCATAGATCTGGCTTCCGATATCAGATCGCTGAACGTGGTGAGCCCAAGCAGCTGCCTCTCGGTGAAGAGCTGGTGCCAATGGGTGATGCCATATCCACGTCCGCTAACCAAAGTGGGAGTGTCGGGCATCCGTTGAGCAGGTCGCCACTCAGGCTGGGCATCTAGCGCGGCTTGGATGTGTTCGTGAGTGGGCGACATGAACAGTCGTTTGCGGTGTCCCTCGGCGACTATGGCGGTCATCTGTTCGCCCATCTTGCCGGCTCTAGCCTGCTCGCGGACGTACGTGAGCCTGACCGTGTTTGAGCAGGCGATGCATGTTGCGCCGTTACGGTTGACGGTGCCGGTTTCCGGCACTCCAGCCTTGTGGTTCTGGACTGCGAATGAGACGGTTCTGGCTTCGCTATCGATGATCGGACGGATCCAGCGCTGGTTGCCGCGCTTCTTGGAGAGCTGGAAGGTCTTCATCATCGGCATCTTGATGCCGCACGCCGGGTTGGGGCATGGGATCGTGCGCGTCCACAGCCAAGCGATGACGGTTCTCTCGATGCCTTCGGCGTCCTTCACTTTGGGATATAGACGTCCGATGCGTCTGAAGGCTTCTTCTCGCATCCACCTGCCGTAGTATCGGATGTCGTTCGCCAGTCCGGCCGTGCCTCGCCACGGGATTCGCTGCTTGTTCCTGCCTCTGCCGGTGGTCATGCCCAGCGGATCGGAGTCGGGATTGACGGGCGGCTGGTTGTGGAACTTGGGCGGCAGCTCGATGAGCGCCTTGGTGATGAGTACTGCGACGGGGTTGAGGTCCGATCCCACGGCTTTCATGCCGAGCCTCTGCGCCTCCAGCGGGATGGAGCCTCCGCCGCAGAAAGGATCGTAGATGGCTGGGGCGTTGTCGCGGAGATATCGGAGGGTGAGATCGGTGTTGCGGGTTCCCGCGTTGGCGGGATCGACGGGTGGGAATGGCGGTTTGTCGGGCGAACGGGCGATTGAGCGGGCGATCTCGTATCGGGCTCGAGCGAGCAGGTTCTCGTCGTTGATGTTCTGCCACTTGACGAGTTCCTTGATCAGGTCGTGAAGACGTCGTCGTTCGGCGTGTCGCGACTCTTCGGTCGGGAACTCTTCTTCGGGGCATGAAGACGGGTCGTCGACCATGCTGGCGAATATGACGGCGCGGCAGGCGGCGAGTGGGCGTCTCGCCCACCAGAGGTGGAGAGTGGAGGGGTGTCCGTGCCGGATGGATTTCTCGCGCGCCGATTCGGCGTTTACGACGTCGAGCGGGAGGTCGACCTCGATTAGTTTCTTGCGGTATTCAGGGACTGGCATGAATTTACAGGATATATACAGGATTGATGGGGAGACTTGTGTAGCCAGGTGTATAAGCCCCTTTAAGAAGATCTCATCGTTCTAATCATGACGAGAGCATTGTTTGTTGTAAGATCATCGATCTCATTGATTCCGATTCCCTTTATCTGCGCCAGACACTCAGCGATCATCCGAACATCCTTCGGCTCTGTCCACCTCGAACGATTCTTCTTGAATGGCTGCGGATACGAATCCGTCTCCAGAACGATCATGTCCAGCGGTGCTTTATCAGCGACCTCCTGCAACTCGCGGGATCGGAGCAACGGTTTGGCGAACGAGACCATGAATCCCAGATCCAGTACTTGCCGCGCGTACTCCCAATCGCCTTGGAAGTAGTGTGCCGCGCCGCCTAATCGACCCGCGTCGGACTCCGACAGTATCGAGAGGACGCAGCCGCGCGCCTCGAAACGAGACAGGTCGTCCAGCTCTTCCCGCACGTGGAACACCACCGGCAGATCGTGGCGCTTAGCGATCTCGATCTGAGCCCAGAACGACTCTTCCTGCCAGCTTCGCTCGGGGCTATTCGGCATGAAGTCGATCCCCGTCTCGCTCATCACGACTGTTAAGGAATCGCCAGCCATCTCGTCCAGCGAATCTAGGTCTGAAGATGACAGCGGCGTCTCCAGCTCAGACGGATGGATGCCCACACCGGCTAACACCATTTCGTACGTCCTCGCCAGCTCCAGCGCCCGTCTAGAGTCTTCAACCGTCGTCCCCGCCGCAATGATGGTGCCGACGCCCGCATCGCTGGCACGAGATACGATACCGTCCCACTCGTTCGAGTCGTGCTGCTGAATGTGAGTGTGAATATCGATCATCTCTTCACCTCTCTAACTTGACCCTAAAATCAGCCGCCACTTCGTCGGCCCAGCTCTCGATCTTCGTCCAATCTCTGAAGTCGCCGACAGGGGAGATCCTCGGCGCTACGATGCTCACCACTCTGTCGAAGATCCGCAAGCACATATTCAGGTTCGATCTATACATGGCTCCGTCGAACACTGCATGAGACGACCCTTCGGGCAATGCGTGCGGACCTGTGAATATCTGCTCGAAAAACTCGTCGTGCACCTTATCAAGCCCGCCCGGATGCTTGACGTTCAGCATTCCGATCGTAAACACTGCCAACGGGGTTGTGTCGAATACATCAGAGTTCATGTAAAGAAGGAGTGCGGGTTCCGCGAGCCACTTGCTTCCGTACATCGGAGAGCCTACGACAACGGCGTCGTATTTCCTGACATCGATGCCTAAATTCGCCTGTAGCACATCGGTGTCGAATCCAGCTTCGGTCAAGCGTCCTCCGATCCGGTCGGCTATCTCGGCAGTCGAACCGAATTTCGTTCCATATGTGACTAAAACCCTGGGCATTGGAAACAATTCGCTTCAGTTGTCGTGCCTGCCTTTAATTGTCTTAATGTTCCAGCGGCGCCCGCGTGACGATCGCGTCGATTTGCAGTGCTCGCTCGGAAGGTGTAGATTTCCACACAGATCGATACGCTAGAGATACACAGCAAAGGCGGTTCAGATATGAGAGCGGCATTCGGACAGTTCAACAATCCCAGCCCTGAATTCCTGAGGTTCGCCGCCCAGTACGGAGTCAAAGATGTGCTCCTCAACACTCCGCAGCTCCCGGATGCAGGCGGTAAGTGGTCGGTGAGCGACCTGGTCAAGCTGCGCCTTCAGGTCGAAAGCCACGGCCTCAAGCTGAGCGCGCTGGAGAATGTGCCTACTCATTTCTATGTCGAGATCATGCTCGGAGGCCCGAACAGAAACCAGCAGATAGACAACATGGTCGAGACGGTGCAGAACATCGGTAGAGCCGAGATCCCCATCTTCGGCTATAACTGGATGCCGTCTCATGTGTGGCGAACGGAGCCTGAAGTGATTCGAGCCGGCGCGATAGCTACGGCATTCGACGACTCCGTCGCCTCTCAGATGCCCAACACACATGGCAGAGAGCACACAGAAGAAGAGATGTGGGAGCGGCTGGAGGAGTGGATCCGCATAATCACTCCAGTCGCGGAAGAGGCCGGAGTCAGATGCGGCATTCACCCCTGCGATCCCCCGGTCGAGAAGCTCGGCGGCATACCTCAGCTCTTCCGATCGTTTGATTCCTACAAGCGGCTCATTGAGATCGTCGATTCGCCCTGCAACGGGATCGAGTTCTGCCAAGGCACCTTCTCCGAGATGGAAGACGCGATGGACGGCGGCATCTACGACATGATCCGCTACTTCGGCGAGCGCAAGAAGATCCTCTATGTCCACTTCCGCAACGTCTCTGACTCGGTGCCGAAGTTCCGTGAGGAGTTCATCAATACTGGACACGTCGATATGTACAAGGCGATGAAGATCTACCATGAGGTCGGGTACGACTCATTCTTCATCGACGATCATGTGCCACAGACGTACCAGGACACCCAGTGGGGGCATAGGGGACGAGCATTCGCTAACGGATACATTCAAGCAATGATCGAAGCCGTCACGAAGCAAGGCGGCTAGTCTGCGCTCTGCACATCCTTCCCTCACGATAATGCCGATGCTGATAAAACGCCGGAGAGAACAAAATGCCCGACTTCAAAGACGCGGTACGGAGCGGACTCATCGAATATATGGAGGGCCTTGAAAAAGCGCTTGACGGCTTGACCGAAGATGAACTGCGCTGGCAACCCGCCCTGCACGGTAACTTCATCGAGTGGATCGTGTGGCACATGGCGAGAGTCGAAGACCGATGGGTCAACCTCGTGCTCCGGCAAGACGAGGATATCTGGGTGAAAGACGGATGGTACAAACGATTCGGTATGACCGAGGACAACTACGGCAGGGAAGATACCGCCGAAATGATGCGCGCGATGCCGAAGTGCGATATAGGCGATCTCATGAAGTACTACCGAGCGGCGCGCGAGGCTACATTGGCGCATCTAGATGTCATGAAGCCCGAAGACCTCGACAGAACATACTTCCACCCGCGCCGTCAGATCGAGGTCACGGGAGCTTGGGTGCTCGGACACATCATCGTGGAAGAGAGCCAGCACCTGGGCCAGATCGCCTATCTGAGAGGTCTGATGCGGGGCATCGACCAGTAAAATCTTCTCCATCTGATGCTACCGATGATGTGTCAGCACCTCCTATAAGCACCTCCTATATAGGATGATGGTCTGGGCGTGTTCATGTGTACATGATTCCAAGCTGAATCGAGCATATCCCGCTTTATACTCGGCACGAGGTCGGGATTTAAGATCACTCTTCCAGCCAGATGTATTGGTAGCGTGGCGCAGAGAGTTGCGGGAAGGTGAGTCCCCTCACATGGGGCTTGACCAGTGCCATGCCTTCGGTGCCCCACCACAGAGGCAGCCATGAAGCTTCGTCGACTATTATCTGCTCAGCCTCTTGGTAAAGCTCTATCCTGCGAACGGGATCCGTCTCCGTGTTCGCCTGTGCTAGCAGTGCATCGACATCTTCGTTCGAATATCCGGTATGGTTGATCGTGCTGTCAGAGCGGAACAGCGAATCTATGAATGTATGTGGGTCGGGGTAGTCAGCCCACCACCCCAATGAAAACGCCTGCAAACGACGTCGATTCAGATCATCTAGGAATGTCGCCCACTCAACCTGCTGGATCTCAACGTTGACATCGAGGTTCCTAGCCCACATGTCGGCTATCACTTGGACAGTCAAGCTGGGCGTACCACCGGTGCCGGGCAGAGTCAGCACGATACGAGGGCGATCGTTCGGGTCTGCGTACTTGGAGAGTTGCAACTCTTCCATCGCCTTCTCAGGGTCGAATGCCAGAGGTTCCAAGCCAGCGTTGAAGCCCACGAATCCGGGCGGGATAATGCCGTTTGCAGGGCGTACCAAGTCGCTCAGCGCTTGTTCTGCGACCAACTTCTTATCCACCGCATAGTTCAGCGCTCGGCGGAAATGCACGTCGTCGAACGGCGGCTCATCAACATTGAAGCCCATGTAGCTGACCGAGAACTGCGGCTCGACACGCACGAGGTCATTGCTGATCTCCTCGTTCGGGTCCTGCACACGCTCCAAGCTGGAGAGTCCGACACCTGTGACGTCGATCTCGTCGTTCTCATACATCGCCATCGAAGATCCGCCGGCCAATACGAAGTGCACTTCGTCCAAGTAGGCGAGCTCGCCCCAGTAGTGATCGTTGCGAGCAAGTACGATCCGTTCGCCGATGGTGTACTCCTTCAGAATGAACGGGCCGGTTCCGACTGGTTCGTCCGTCCAGTTGTCGCCACCGGTTTCTACGTTGCTGCGATTCACCACGAACGTGATGGGATACGTTAACTTGGCGATGAAGTACGGCTTAGGCGCATCGATAGTTAACACAAGGGTACGGTCGTCCGGGACCTGGATTCCCGAAGCAGTTGTTGCTTCACCGGCGACCATGTCTTTAATGCCGACGATGTCGCCTAGAAACTCTTCTACGATGGGAGACCCTGTCTCGGGCGACGCGGCACGCTCCCATGACCACCTGAAATCTTCCGCGGTCACCGGGCTCCCGTCGCTGAAGTTCAGGTCGTCGCGCAGCACGAAGGTGTAGGTCTTGCCGTCTTCGCTGATCCTGAACGACTCTGCGAGGTCAGGCACAACTGGGTTGTTGTTATCGCCAGTGAGCTTCATCAGTCCGCTGAAGATCTCAATCGCTATTTCAGACGAAGTGGAATCCGTGACCAGCGCAGGATCCAATGTCGGAGGGTCGGCCCACAGGCGAGTGAAGACGCCACCTCTCCGCCTCTCACTTGCATCGATCGCAGCCGACGGTGTGGAAGTAGGTTGGGCCGTGGGTTGAACTTCTACGGAATCCGATGATGGCGTGGGAGTGTCAGCAGGTGTTGGAGAAGGCGCAGCCGTCGGCTCAGTGGTGGCAGTTGGAGCAGGCGCGGACGTTGGCACCGCAGTGGCAGTTGGAGTAGGTTCGGACGTCGGAGTCGCGGTCGGCTCGTCATTCGAGCTGCACCCGACCAGCGCCAACGCCGAGAGACATACTAGAAGGATTCCGATCCTGCTCTTCAAGCTCATAGATTGTTTGCTCCTTATGTTGCCGATCACCTGAATCACGATACGAACCATGTGCGCGATAGAGATTGCATGGAATCGAAAAACAGCTCGATGTAATTCTCAATCTGAGAAAAGAAGACACTTACTACATCATAGAAATCCGAATGCAGTCATTGCGAGCAGTGAATTATGGTCCGCGATCGTGGGAATGACGAAGCAGCAGGGACTATACAGGCACGTGCCGGGGAAGGAAACTTCTCCTATCAACTATCGACTATATGCTCTGATGGCGATCCACACTCGCATCAAACGACATCTTATGACATCTGCTCATTCTGCCTAGTGGTAGACTTTCCGCATTCTCTGTTTACTCATGGCTCTGAAGACGCATACTCCGAATCTGAGAGTGCCCCGTCTTCGCGTCAAGGGCCGTGCGTACTATCGGCGCACCTTCTCGTCCCTCAGCTATCCCGGCTACCGGTCCTTCTGGATCAGCTTGATCCTGATGATGGCAGGCGTAAACATGCAGATGCTCGCGCGCGGGCAGCTTGCTTGGGACCTTACCCATGACACGCGCATCGTTGCTCTCGTCAGCGCGGGATTCGCACCTCCCATCCTCCTCTTCTCGCTCTTCGGCGGCGCGCTGGCGGACCGATTGGATCGCAAGAAGATGCTTCAATACGGGCAACTCGTCATCGGATGTATCGCGCTCGCAGTCGGAATCACCATCGTCACAGAGGTGGTATCGATCTTGATATTGATGCTGGCAGGCATCGCGCAGGGACTGGTCTGGTCCTTTCTCATGCCGGCCCGGCAAGCCATCATCCCCCAGCTGGTGTCCGAGAAAGAGGTCTCCAACGCTGTAGCCCTCAACGCTAGCGGAATGGCACTGATGACTCTCGCCGGCCCCGGCATCGGCGGGCTCGCGTACGGACTGGCTGGACCGGGCCCCACGTACTTCATCATCTCGGCCATGATATTCATATCGTTCTTCCTCAGCGGCAACATTCCGATCGTTAGAGTCGGATCAGCGGCTAAGCGTAAACGCCAGCAGGTCTTCCGCGCCGTCGCGGAGGGCTTGGGATACGCCTCGCGCAACCGCACGATACTTTTCCTGCTCCTGCTCGTAATGGCTACGACCATGTCGTCCATGTCGTTCAGGTCCCTAATGCCCGCGTACGTCGATATCCAGTTCGGCGGAAATGCTACCTTGCTCGGTCTTCTCATGAGCATGATCGGGGTAGGCGCGCTGTTCGGATCGCTCTTCATCGCCGGGCTCTCCGCCGGAGTCAGGAAGGGCATCGTCCTCCTCGCCGCCACTGCGATGTCTGCCACCGCGATCCTAGTCTCGGCATTCATCGCTATCCTCTTCGTCTCAATCGTCGCGATGATGCTGCTCGGACTCGGCGACTCAGGACGACGCTCTCTAAACGCTTCGCTCTTGATGGAGCAGTCCGACGAAGAGCACCGCGGCAGAATAATGGGCATCTACATGCTCAACTTCGGACTTACGCCGTTGGCAGCTATTCCTCTTGGTTTCCTCGCTGAAGCGACCAGCATTCAGCTGGCATTCGGAATAGCTGGTGCTGGTCTGGCGTTGGCTGTCGTGCTGTCGGCACTATTGACCCCCCGAATTCGAAGGCTCTAATTCACATCTTCGACGGAGCGGGCATGTGCCGAACGCCCCTTTAGATCCGTTCGGCGATAATCTGAATATATGCGCTCATCCGTTTCTAAAATCACTGCCTCGACATCTATAAAGGTGATGCCCGATGCTCTGGCCTCGAAGATCGCCGCCGGGGAGGTGGTGGAACGACCTGCTTCAATAGTCAAAGAGCTGATCGAGAATTCTCTTGATGCCGGTGCTGGTCGCATTGATGTTGAGATAGAAGGCGGCGGGACCAAGCTAATCAGAGTCACCGACGATGGACACGGAATCCCCTCCGAAGAGTTGCCGAAAGCGTTCGAAAGGTTCGCCACGAGCAAGGTCGACGAAGAGTCCGACCTAGTAGCGATCTCCACTTTGGGATTTCGCGGTGAAGCCCTGCCCTCGATCGCTGCTGTAGCAGATGTCACGGCGCGCTCTAGGCATTTGGCATCCGAGCATGGAGCGGAGTGCAATGTCGCATTCGGATCAACGTCTCATACCATGCCCGCTGGTGTTCCGGTCGGGACCTCGATGCAGGTTCGCCAACTATTCAAAAACGTTCCTGCACGACGCAAATTTCTCGCCTCCCCAGCTGCCGAATCGGCACGCATCGTCGCGCTGGCCTCCCAGATCGCGCTCATTCGCAGCGATGTGAAATTTCGGCTGACTGTCGATGGGAACAAGCGGCTGGACACGCCGGGCGACTTCGACGATGCCGGCGCGCTGGCTTCAGTGCATCTGCTGAAGGATCATACCGCTCTCATCAACATCATCGCCGATCCCGAAGCGGCGTTCGGCATGGGTGGAGCGATCGCGCTGCCTTCCATTCACTACGGTCGCAGGAGCCATATAACCATCGCGGTCAATGGCAGGTTGGTGCAGAGCTACAGACTGAGCTACGCGGTGGAGCGCGCGTACCAGGGCTACTTGCCGGACAAAAGATTCCCGATGGCTCTGGTGAAGGTGACCGCGCCGCTCGAGGATGTCGATGTCAATGTGCATCCAGCAAAGACCGAGGTCCGCTTCCGGCGCGAAGGACTCATCTTTTCATTGATTGAGAAGACGATCAGAGATGGAGTGAGCAGAGATGCCCCTGTGAGGCAGTTCTCCACGGATAGAGTGGCGACTTCGTTGGTCGAATCTATTGAAGGTGCATTCGCCCTTCGTCGAACACATGGAGCCGAGTTCGCGATTCCACAGAAGGCGAAAGATGAGGAGGCACAGGATAAACGAACTCGACGGTCCGGTGCCGCGACTACCGAGCAGGACTCGCGGGAACCCGAATCTGCACGAGCACGGCATCGCGATGTGCTGCCTAGATTGCGAGTGCTCGGGCAGGCCCAAATGACCTACGTGATCGCCGAGGATGCGCGTGGCGTGTTCCTCATCGATCAGCACGCCGCGCATGAACGGGTGAAGTTTGAAGAGATCCGCGCCAAGCGTGAGAAACGCGTCAAAGAATCACAGCCGCTGCTTTCGCCCTGTGCGATCGAAATCTCTCCTCAGCAGCAGATCACCTACAGCGAGGGCTCGCAGTGGTTCGCAGATACAGGCTGGGAGATCGAACCGTTTGGCGATGGGGTGTTGCTGCTCAGGGCGCTGCCTCAGATATTTGCCGAGAGATCTGCTATGAGTTCTGACGCGGCGGCTGAAGCTTTCAAAAGGGTGCTGGACGAGATGTCAAGCTCGGAACGTCGTAAAGGTGCTTCCGATGATATGCCATGGGGGGAGCGTCTTCTAGCCACCATGGCTTGTCACTCGGCGGTGAGGGCGGGCGATCCTCTGACGATGGAAGAGTGCGAGCAGATCGTAAGTCTGCTTCAGCAGTGCGAACATCCGCAATCATGCCCGCACGGCAGACCCACAATGCTGATGCTCACCGGCGAGGCTCTGGAACGCGAATTTGGACGGCGGTGAAGATGGCTGTGCGCATAGCAGCTTAAGCGGCTAGCTCATCTAGGGCATCTTCGCGCATCGACCACAACACAGGTTTGATGCCGTAGTTTCGCATGGCATTTATCGAGTTATCGGGAATAGATCTATCAGCATCATTCAGAAGGGCATATGCCCGCGATCCAGGCTGCCGTGTATCTCTAGTGTCGACCCATGCAAAAGCTAAAGATTGAGTCTGATTTCGACTAGGACGGTTGATGGTCTGTAACATGCGTTCTGGCTGAGCGTTTGATTTTGGAATCACAAAATCGAAGCGAATTCATCGCCGTTGCCCTTTGAGTACAGTTGCAGGTAATCGTTATATCGATCCAGATATGGAGTAGTGATCTCGATCCAACCGTCAAGTTCCCGCCAAAATTTGTGCAACTGATTATATTGTCTGTGGATCTTGGCGAATCACACCTGCGGTTCCTCTCCGTTTAGAATCTTTCCCATACTCCCGTTCATCCGATTTTCCACCTCCAGTTTGAGCCTCAATCCCAGCAATCCCAGCGAAGCCGTATCCGGCATGTCGCTGTGGCATCGCTTCGTTCTATTTTTAGACACGATCAAGTTCGAACACTCGATATTCGCATTGCCCTTCGCAGTCGCCGCCGTGTTCATGACCTACGGCGGCTGGCCAGATTGGGTGAAGTTCGGATGGATCATTTTGGCGATGGTCACTCTGCGCACGTTCGCCATGTCTGCCAACCGTTTACTTGATGCCGAGATAGATCGCCGAAACCCGCGAACCGCGGATAGAGCCCTCGCCACCGGCGCGATACGGAGAGGCGAGGTGGTCGGTTACATGGCGGTGTCGGCGGTTCTATTCGTCGTCGCAGCGTCCCAACTCGATCGATTGGCGCTCTTGCTGACGCCGATCCCCCTTGCAGTCGCCTTCACATACCCGTATCTCAAGAGATTCACCTGGCTGGCACACTTCGGAATCGGAGCCGTTTACATCATCGTTCCACCAGCGGTTCCGATCGCTCTGACCGGTACATTGCCGCAAGAGTTCATCTGGATGGGCCTCGGAGCGATGATGTGGGTTTCAGGCTTCGACATGCTATACGCCATCGCCGACATGAAATTCGACCGCGCGAACGGGCTTCACTCAGTGCCCGCGAAGTTCGGAGTCAGGGCTACGTTGCGAGCGGCGAGAATCAGTCACGCCGTGACGTTGGCTTTCTTGGGAATTGCGCTCATCATCGCTGACAGCTCTTGGCTGGCAGGTGCAGGCATGCTAGCCGTGGCGATTCTCCTCTTATACGAGCACTCGCTAGTCTCGGAGAGTGATCTCTCAAAGCTGAACATGGCATTCTTCACCATGAATGGCGTCATCGCAATAGTGTTCGCCTCGTTCGTCGTGCTCGATCAATTCATCAGCTACTGAGACGGGAAAATGTCCAGATTCATCATCGGCATAACCGGCGCGAGTGGTGCCCCTTACGCCCGAAAGACCTTGCAGGCACTGTGCGCGGGCGATCATGAAGTAGACCTAGTCATCTCGGATTCAGGACGAAAGGTGCTCGCGGTGGAGGAGAATGCCGATTTGAACGGGGATCTAGATCATGATCTGAAAGCTTTGTCCGATTGGTTGGGAGTAGATGTGACAGAGCGTGAGAGATTCATCCTCCACAGCAGCAGCAACGTAGCGGCAGACATCGCTAGCGGCTCGTGCCGAGTCGATGGCATGGCAATAGTGCCGTGCTCGGGCGGGACCTTGGCTCGAGTGGCGCATGGCATGTCTCAGGGGCTTATCGAACGTGCCGCCGACGTGACGTTGAAGGAGCGTCGAAAGCTGATCCTCGTTCCCCGCGAGACGCCTCTCAGCCTCTTGCACATCCGCAATATGGCAGCTGCTACCGAAGCTGGGGCGATCGTCCTCCCCGCATCTCCTGGGTTCTACAACCGCCCCGATTCAATTGAAGATCTGATCGAGATGATCGCGGGCCGCATCCTTCATCACCTCGGCGCAGGCGACGATCTGCTACAGGTCTGGCGCGGCGCGTAGACGGAACACACGTTGCCATTCAGAGATATGCAGGACTTCATCCGCGCCTTGGAAGGCCGCGGACTTTTGAAACGCGTCAAGGCGGAGGTAGATCCCGAACTTGAAGTCACTGAGATAGCGACGAGACTCGTGCGGGAGCAGGGCCCGGCGATTCTGTTCGAAAACGTGACTGGCTCCCGATTTCCTCTCGTCATCAACCTCTTGGCGACGATGGAGCGAATAGAGCTAGGGCTGGGCAGACATCCGGAGGAGATCGGCGAGGAAATAGTGACGATGTTGGAAGAGATCAATCCCCCTGCCGTCTCGGCGCTATGGCGGAATCGAGCAGCCGTGATGAACCTGCTCAATGTTCGACCCTCAAACACATTTAGGCCGGGCAGTCAGCAAGTAGTTGAACACGATCCCGATCTTCGGACGATGCCGATCTTGAAGTGCTGGCCGGATGATGGGGGCAGATTCATCACACTGCCGCTAGTGCGTAGCCGAGACCCGCGCACCGGCTCTCACAACATGGGCATCTATCGAATGCAGGTCTACGATCGTGCGACTACCGGTATGCATATGCAGATCCAGAAGGGCGGAGCATTCCATCATCGCGATGCCGAGTTGGAAGATCGGCCGTTGGAGATCGCTGTTGCTCTCGGCGGAGATCCCGCCCTGTTGCTCTCGGCGGTGATCCCTTTGCCTGAAGGGATCGATGAAGCAGGCTTCGCCGGTGTCATGCGTAGGAAGCGCACACCGATGACGCGCGCCAAAACCATCGATGTCCGAGTCCCTGCCAACGCCGAGTTCGTGTTGGAGGGCGTGCTGTATCCCGGCGAAAGGCGTCTTGAGGGTCCATTCGGAGACCACTTCGGGCACTACTCTGACGCCAACGACTTCCCTGTGTTCCATATCAGGACGATCACTAGAAAGCGGAACCCTGTCTATCCCGCGACGGTCGTCGGCAAACCTCCTCAGGAAGACAGATATCTGGGCGATGCGGCGCAGCTGGCGACTAGGCCTTTGATCCGCATCATGCGGAAAGAGGTGCGCGACCTCTGGGCCTACTACGAATCTGGATTTCACAACCTTCTCGTCGTCTCAGTGGATGGCAGATACACAAGAGAGCAGATCAAGACGGCGATGGGAATACTGGGTGAGGGGCAACTCTCGCTCTCCAAGGTTTTGATATTGGTTTCTTCCGAAATCGATCCCCGAAACCCCTCTGATGTGGCAAAAGCAGTAGCCACGAACTTCAGGCCCGAAACCGACTTCCACCTGATCGCGAGAACTGCTCAGGACACACTCGACTTCACCGGCGAATCGTTTCAGCACGGCTCCAAGATGGTCATCGACGCCACAGGCTTCGGCCATCCTCCCGATGCGCATCCGACTCCGCTGTCAATCGACCCTGCGACGATATCGGACGACATCGCAGATCATCGCCTCATCGCAGGAAGCCTGTTGTTCGTCAAAATGAGAGGCATCTGCCCCGATCGGCGCGCTGTATTGGAACATCTCGTCAGGCACGGATCGATGAAATCAATGAAAATAGCGGTAATGGTGTCCGACGATGTGGATATTTACGACAACACCGAACTGATCTGGGGAGTTTTCACTCGGTTCGACTGCTCCAAAGACGTGATCTTCTCTGAAAAGCGCTTCGACGGCATCACACCAGTCTATTCGGGCGTGATGGGAATCGACGCGACATGGAAAGAGGGATACCCGGCGCCATTGGAGATGACCCCCGAGATTGTGAGAAAGGTCGACCGCAGATGGCAGGAGTATTGGCAATGAGGAACGGAACTGCAACTGCGGTCGCGGCTATGCCGGAAAAGGCGGCAGCATCCTCGATCTTCTTCACCGACTCGAAACTTGAGCCGATTTGGGAGAAGGTCAAGGATGGCGAGCGATTGACGGCCGAGGAGGGCGTTACCATCCTCGAAACCGACGACTTCGCCGGTGTCGGACGCATGGCGGACTTCGCCAAGCAGAGGGTTAGCGGAGATAAAGTCTACTTCGTCTTGAACCGTCACCTGAACCCCACCAACATCTGTGTGCTCTCTTGTAAATTCTGCGACTACGCGAAGAAGCCCGGGGACGAGGATGCCTACGAGATGACGATGGACGAGATGCTGGAGCACCTAGACGATGACATCAAGGAACTCCACATCGTCGGCGGGCACCATCCGACATGGCCCTTCGAATTCTATGTCGATATGATTCGCACGCTCCACGAAGCGCGTCCGGATGTGCAGCTCAAGGCATTCACCGCATCCGAGATCGACTACTTCTGGCGCCGTTGGAAGGTGACGCCCGAGGAATCTCTTGCCATATTCAAAGAGTCGGGCCTGTCTTCCATGCCCGGCGGCGGGGCAGAAGTATTCTCGGATCGGATCCACAAGCTACTGCTGCCCGGCAAGGCTAACGCAGATCGATGGCTTGAGATTCACCGCATCGCTCACAGCATGGGCATAAAGAGCAACTGCACGATCCTCTACGGGCACGTCGAGACATTCAGAGAGCGTATCGACCACCTTATCCTGCTCCGTGAACTGCAAGATGAAACCGACGGCTTCCTCGCTCTCATCCCGCTCGAGTATCAAGTCGGCTACACCAAGCTCCGGCCGCGCCACACTCCTCCTATGGATGACCTGAAGATGATCGCGGCATCCAGACTCATCCTCGATAACGTTCTTGCTATCAAGAGCTATTGGGTCATGCTCGGTGAGGCGACCGCGGGCATGGGCTTGAACTTCGGCGCCAACGATCTCGACGGCACGATAGGTAAAGAGCGAATCGCGCACGCCGCACTCGCCGATTCGCCGGCAGGGGTAGCGCGCCGCAGCATGATCGAATCGATCAAAGATGCCGGCCGATTGCCAGTGGAACGCGACGCTCTCTACAACGAGATAGCGGTCTACAACTGAAGATGATGTTCACGCCTCATCCGTTCCCATATCAGGGCAGTAAACGCCGAATAGCGGGGCAAATACTCGACTATTTCCCCAATGATGTCGATTGTCTTATCGAGCCTTTCTGCGGCTCTGGCGCCGTATCACTGGCTGTCGCCTCGCGCTGGATTGCGAATCGATTCTGGTTGAACGACATCAACGAGCCGCTAATGGATCTGTGGACGGAGATACTCGAACATCCATCTGAGCTGACAAGCGAGTATGAAAAGCTATGGGAAGATCAGAAGCCTGATTTGCAGGGATTCTTCTTAAGGATAAGGACGGAGTTCAACGCTACTCATCAACCGCATCATCTGCTCTACCTGTTGGCGCGGATCGTGAAAGGGTCAGTGCGTTACAGCAGCACAGGTAGCTTCAACCAGTCGCCAGACAATAGGCGCATGGGTATGCGGCCTGAAACTATGCGTCGCCAAATACTCGCCACATCCTCCTTGATGAGCGGTAGAACCAAAGTTACTGCTAAGGATTTCCGTGAAGTTGTATGCAACGCAGGGCCTGATGACTTGGTTTACATGGATCCCCCATATCAAGGCACCTCGGAGAATGGAGACCCCAGATATTACAGCGGATTACCATACTGGGAATTCGTGGATGCACTGGATTCGATGAACTGTCGCAACACTTCATATATCGTCAGCTATGACGGGTGGACAGGTAGTAAACGTCATGGATCAATGCTGCCAGATTCTCTCTCACTCTCCCACATCGCTATCAAGGCGGGAAGGTCGACACAATCAACACTGTTGGGAAAAGATGACGAAACTGTGGAGTCACTGTATCTTTCCCCGACACTGATGCATAGGTTGAATCATCGTTGTTCTAAAGTGCTGGCATAGGAGACTATTCAAATTGAGTCAAGATGAAATGCCTGCTGAGTTCATACGATTGTTGCAATCTGTGAAGGCTAAGCGACCTCGAACGATGATCGAGCACATACTCAAGCATGGGCATATCACAACTGAGGAAATCAGTGAAATCTATGGCTACAATCATCCGCCGCGTGCTATACGTGATGTGCGTGAGCATGGCATTCCAATCGAGACCTACAGAGTTACAGCATCCGACGGGCGCAGTATCGCTGGTTACAGATTCGGAGATCCATCTCAAATCCCTAATCCCAATTTAGCAGGTAGGACTGTATTTTCACGTCAACTGAAGACGCTACTTATCGAAGCTCATGGAGAAATATGCAACATTTATCTTGAAGCCACGCCAGAGCAGGAGTTGCAGATCGACCACCGTGTACCCTTCCATATAGCGGGCAGTCAGATATCTGAATCAATGGAAGATTATCAATTGCTTTGTCCATCGGCTAACCGCATGAAATCTTGGAGTTGCGAAAACTGCTCAAATTGGCTCGAGATGAAAGCCAGAGTCTGCCACACCTGCTACTGGGCATATCCTGAAACGTATCAGCACGTTGCCATGCGAGATGTGCGTAGGTTGGATCTGATTTGGTCCGGTGACGAAGTTACAGAGTACGAGAGTCTGCGGAAGCGTACCGAGCGAAACCGATTGGAAATGGCATCGTACGTCAAGAAGCTTCTACGTTCCCATATGAAGAACACTGCCAACCTCGATGATTGATGAACAACACGTCAACCACTTGGAATCTGACATCTGAAGAAAATGAAATGCATCTCATAACCTCAATGAAGAGGATGTCTATATGAAACAACTCGTACTTAACCCCATCAAGCACGTCGAAGGCAGCATCCAACTTCCAGGGTCGAAAAGCCTTTCCAATCGAATGTTACTGTTGGCATCTCTCGCCCGAGGAACAACTGAGGTATACAACCTGCTGGACAGCGACGACATTAGCCACATGCTCAACGCGTTGCGGAGTTTGGGTGTGGAGGTGGAACTGTCAGACGACAAATCTCGTTGCGAGATCAAAGGCTTGGGCGGTCCTTTCCCGGAGCAGGAAACGGAGCTGTATCTCGGCAACGCCGGCACCGCCTTGCGGCCACTCTGCGCGGCACTGTGTCTGGGCAGCGGCGTTTACTCCTTGAGAGGAGAGCCGCGGATGCACGAGCGCCCGATCAAGGATTTGGTAGATGCTCTACGTCATCTGGGTGCCCGTATCGAGTACTTGCAGAACGACGGCTATCCGCCGCTGCGAATCGAAGCTGATGGCATAGCCGGTGGCGAGGTTTCAGTACGGGGCAGCATCTCGAGCCAGTTTCTCACCGCGTTGCTCCTTTCCGCCCCGTTGGCACGGAGCGACATGATCATCAACGTCGAAGGCGAGCTAGTGTCGAAACCTTATATCGACATAACCATCTCCGTGATGAATCACTTCGGAGCGACTGTGGAGATGTCTGGATACCAGAGCTTCCGCGTGTCTGGGATTCAAGGCTATCGTTCACCCGGCACAGCCCTTGTGGAAGGCGACGCTTCCTCCGCCACTTACTTCATGGCAGCGGCGGCGATCCGCGGCGGCTCGGTGTGCGTAAACGGCGTTGGGGCGGAGAGCGTGCAAGGAGACATTGAACTTGCGAGCGTTTTGGAGCAGATGGGAGCAGACGTACGGAGAGGTCCGGATTGGATCGAGGTCTCACGAGGGAATCTGCGGGGGGTCGATCTCGATCTGAATCATATTCCGGATGCCGCGATGACGGTCGCCACAACTGCGCTATTTGCCGAAGGAACAACCGCTATAAGAAACGTTGCGAACTGGAGAGTGAAGGAGACGGACCGATTGTCGGCGATGGCTATCGGACTGCGTAACGTCGGCGCAGATGTGAAGGAGGGCCCCGATTTCCTCGAGATCACTCCGCCGGACCAGATCAGGTCGGCGAAGATCGACACCTACAACGACCATCGCATCGCAATGAGCTTCTCCCTAGCTGCTTTAGGCGACGCACCCATCACGATAAACAACCCTGATTGCGTGTCGAAGACCTTCCCCGACTACTTCGAAAAGCTGGCCTCTATAACAAGCTGAGCTGAGCGACGATTGCGCCTTTTAGCCGTAGCGTCGCTGGTACAGACTCGAAAGTTAGAATTGGCGATTAGATATTCAAGGTTTCGGTTTGAGCGGGAACTGGCAATCAAAAACCTAGTTACAGCCAAAGGCGCGGGGTCGTACGCTGCAACGGTTGCCTGCCGCGTCGGGCACATGCCTTACCTGAACTCAGCCGTCTTTTATCAGCTGCTCAGAGATGACCGTCTCGACCTGATATCTCTTCCACCGCGCAACATGGCACACGCCATGATCAACGGAGAGCTTGATGCCGGACCGCTGCCAATAGCCGAAGTCCTCCGAATGAACGATCATGTGACTCCGCTTTCAGACTTCGGGGTTGCGACCGATGGTCCGGCACGAAGCGTGATCCTAGTCTCCCAAGTGCCGGCTGAAGAACTGGGGGAACGGGCAGTGGCGGTTACGGCGCAGACCTCGACCTCGGTCCAGCTGCTGAGGATACTCTTCGATCAGTTATGGAGCGTCGAGGATGTCGCGCTCGAGGGACCCGACGCGGAGTGTGATGCTCGTCTGATCATAGGCGATGATGCGCTGAAACATATATACGGCGGAACTGAATCCCTTCATGTGTACGATCTATCTTTGGGATGGAAGCGGTTAACAGGATTGCCATTCGTCTTCGCCCGCTGGGTCGCACGATCAGATATGGATCAGGAATCGATCCTTGGGTTGGAGCGACAACTTACCGCCTCTTACGAAGAGGGGATCAGCAAGATCGAGGACATCGCATCTGCTTGGTCCATAGCAGGCATGCCTACCAGCCATATCGTCGAATACGTCAGAGGATTCACCTATCGTTTAGGTTCAGAGGAATTGAAGGCGATAGACGAATTCGAGTCTATGCTCGCCAAGATGCCTGAGTGGTTGCCGCCGATATATCCGATGAGCGATCCGACCGCTTCAGCGAGAATGGAAGTTCAATGATCGATCAGATACGAAAGAAAGTTCTAGCTGGCGAAAGAATCGACTTCGACGAAGGGCTTTATCTGCTACAAGACGCACAGCTTCTCGACTTGGCTCCCCTTGCCAACATCGTCAGGGAGAGATTCAACCCGCCAGATCGGGTCACCTACGTCATCGACACGAACCTCAACTACACGAATCTGTGCGATGCCTACTGCTCCTTCTGCGCCTTCTACCGCACCGACCCTGATGATCCTTCCGCCTACACATATACGGTCGACCAGATCATGGAAAAGGTCGGCAGAGCCGCCGAGAAAGGTGTCACCACCGTTCTCATGCAGGGCGGGCTGAACGACGCTTTGCCATACGACTACTATCTCGACATGGTGCGAGAAACTGTGCGGCAACACCCCACCGTGATGCCGCACTACTGGTCTGCGCCCGAGATCTGGCAGATGTGCGAAGTATCCGGCAAGTCTCCAAGGGAAGTATTCGAAGACCTTTGGAAAGCAGGGCAGAGCACCATGCCAGGAGGGGGTTCAGAGATCTTGAACGACGGCGTGAAGAAGATCGTATCGAGATTCGCGCCAAAGGACACTTGGCAACAGTGGACTGAGGTTCATGAGGCTGCACACGACGTAGGGTTCAAGACCACTGCGACGATGATGTACGGGCATATCGAATCGGGTGCCGATGTAGTAGAGACTCTTCAACACATCAGGGATGTGCAGGACCGAGCCGATCTAAACGACAACCAAGGAGGTTTTACCGCCTTCATTCCGTGGTCGTACAAGCGAGAGAACACTGCGCTCGGGAAACGTGTGGAGAGTGAAGCCGGACCGAACCGATACGTGAGGATAATCGCGCTGAGCCGCATCTTCTTGGACAACGTGCCTCACATCCAAGCGTCATGGTTCTCGGAAGGTAGGAAAACGGGCCAAATCGCGTTGCACTTCGGAGCGGACGACTTCGGAGGTACTCTTTTCGACGAAAATGTGATGCTCGCGGCGGGCTTCTACAACCGCACTACCGAACACGAAGTGAAATCGCTGATCTCCGACGCCGGGTTTCGGCCTGCCCAACGCCTCACCAACTACGAGATAGTGCGCGAGTTCGAGCGTGAAGTATCGATGCCGGCGGCCACCGCCTCTCTATGACCCACTTAGAGCAAACTCAATCGACCATTTCTAGATTCGTCGACAGGATCAAGGATTCGATGGGCAAGCAGCAGCCCGCTTCGTCGATGGAGATCCGGCCAATCTCGAAACGCGACATCGGCATGGTCGTTTCGAAACTCAACCCGATGCGAAGCGCGGCAACTCATCGGGGCAGGCTGCGAACGCAGAATGAAGGCAAACTCACTTATCTGATCGCGTGGAAGGGCGGTACGCCAATTGGACACGGCCAGATCATATGGGACGGACCGTTAGGCTCGCCTAAGCAGCACCTCGATTCGCAGTGCCCTTACATCGAGGATCTGTGGGTAGTTGAGGAAGCAAGGTCTCAAGGCGTGGGTGCTGCGATCATCGCTCGTATGGAGGCGATAGCCCGGGAAAAAGAGTATCGGCGGCTGGGACTGTCGGTCGGGGTGGAGAACACCCGCGCGATCAAGCTCTATGAACGCTTGGGCTTCGCAACAGTCGGAGTGCCTAACTTCGTTCTGTCGGGAACCGTGGCCGATGCCAACGGCGATATGCACTTCTGGAGCGAGGAGTGCCAATACATGCGAAAGCCGCTCTAGCCACATCAAATCTCCGAAGTAAGGAAGATATCGATGGATGAGATAGTTTTCGGCCACAGTCCAGATGCCGATGATGCCTTCATGTTCTACGCGTTAGCCAAGGAGCATGTCCGCATTCCCGGTTATAGAGTGGGGCATCACATGGCGGATATTCAGGCTCTCAACGTATTAGCGGAATCTGGGGAATTGCCCGTGACCGCTATATCAGCGGCGCATTACCCTAACGTCGCCGACAAGTATCGGATCATGTCGTGTGGCGCGTCAGTTGGAAGAAACTACGGGCCCGTCGTCGTTAAACCAGTCGATAGCTCCGTTCCAGACGACCTGAGCGGCTGCACCGTTGCCGTCCCTGGAGAGTTCACCACGTCTTGGATGCTATTCCAGATATTCGGTCCAACAGAGTTCAAACCTCTGTTCCTCGATTTCGACGAAGTTGAGTATTCTGTGCGATCAGGTGATTCCGATGTGGGAATTCTGCTCCACGAAGGCCAGATTCTATACGAAGATCGAGGATTTGACGCGCTAATGGATCTAGGACGTCTTTGGTTCGAAGCGACTGGATTGCCGATTCCGCTGGGCTTGGACATAGTCAGACGGGATCTCGGAGAAGGTACATGCCAATCGATTGCAGACGCTTTGAAGGCTTCAATCCTATATGCACATGAGCATGAAGATGATGCACTTGATTACGCGCTTGGATTCGGCAGAGGTATATCCAATGCTGATGGAAGGCGCTTTGTTCGCATGTATGT
Source organism: Dehalococcoidia bacterium (assembly GCA_965214735.1). Classification (GTDB taxonomy): domain Bacteria; phylum Chloroflexota; class Dehalococcoidia; order Lucifugimonadales; family Lucifugimonadaceae; genus Bin127. Next base: position 1,326,041 of record OZ243977.1, read on the forward strand.
CAATGAGGACACAGTTGACATGCGCGATGAGGGCAAAGCTGCGCTGGAAAAGCTATTCGAAATGTCAGCAGAACGAGGCATCATCGACTGCGCTCCGATTATCGACATTCTGCAAGCCAATTGAACTGCTCGCAGAATGGAGTTTTATGCTCCGACATGTCGGAACTGGCTCTGGCCGATACGCTCGAATTCAACCATGTTCCGCATCACAGCACTGACCGCGGTGGCAGGTCGAGTCATGTTCATCACCATGCCGCGGGCGACAAGGAGATCTACGACCTCCTGAGCGCTCACTGTGGGCCTGGTGTTTCCCAACTCCAACGCGGCATCGCGAATCGCATCGCGCCTAGCCGTTGCCTCGGTCGCATCTTGCGTGCTCCGTGTGCTTTTGCTTTTCGGTGACGAATCCGGCGATTCAGATTTCACCTCAGCCAGTGTGAAAAGCACCCTGCTGGCCATCCTGTCCAACACGATGTGCAGATCGCGGCCGCTCCGGTTTGCGCAGTGCTGCAACGTCGTTCTGATCTTCCCCAAGTCCTCGCCAGGATCAGCGATTATCGCCATAGCCTTGCCAGACTGAATATCGAACAACGCCTGATATATTGCCCTCACATTATCGTTTTTAGCCCTGTTGATCAATGAAGCCCGACGCATCTCGTTCGAGTCGACTTCAACAATTTCAAACGACATATTGATCCTCACTTATTCGTCACTGATCCGCACTCGCCTAACATCGATCCAATCTGACAGCCGAAGTATATATTAGCACAACGCATTACTTGCTGGGCAGTCTGATAATTGTGCAGCCGATAACCGCCAATAGTTGATCAGGGATATCCCAACCAGATCAGGCAACAGCCCTGGGTGTAAGATTCTTCGTAAGAACACACACCACAGCAGCCTTGAAGCACCCGAACGCCATCCATGCATCTCCCCGAATCCAGTGCCCGACCTCGAGACGCGGCGAGCAATTTCATCAGAACCTCGCCCGTAACCACACTGCTGTTGGCTACCAACATCGTCTTCTTCCTCTTGTTGGAACTCACTGGCGGATCAACCGACACAGAAAACCTCTATCGATGGGGTGCCAAGTTCGGGCCGGCCATACAAGAAGGCGACTACCATCGACTAGCGGTGCCGATATTTCTGCACGCGGGGATCTTCCACATCCTGCTCAACTCCTTCGCGCTCTTCATATTCGGACCTATCCTCGAACGGACATTCGGACCCTTCGCCTTTATATCGACCTACTTGGTCGCAGGCATATTCGGTGTCGCAGCCAGTTACTGGTACTCGCCGTACCTGAGCGTGGGTGCGAGCGGAGCGATCTTCGGGCTCGTGGGCGCCTACGCCGTCTACCTTCGCAGCAACCGTGACCTCCTCGGGGAGGAGGCGCGGCAGTTGCTCGTCAGCCTCGCCGTGATCATCGCAATCAACATAGCATTCGGCTTCTTCTTCCCAGGAGTCGACCAAGCGGCTCATGTCGGAGGACTGATAGCCGGAGCTGCCATCGCCTTTTTCGTAGCGCCGAAGCGAGAGATCGTCTCGTCGGCACCTTCTCTTCTAGGGTTCGGCTACGCTCGCGTGGCGACTCTGAGAAGAAGCACAGGCCGAGTAGCCCTTTCGGCGGCAGTGGCGCTGGGTATTGCCATCGTGTTTGTGATGTATGTTTCTGGCACTGTAGAATTCGATGACGACGCGATACGGCAGTATCGGGTGTTAGAGTTGCTGACCCGAGATTGACCGTTCAGAAGCCGGCAGCTCGATGATTCGGCTTCGATGTTGATGCTAGTTGAAACTTTCAGGCAACGATGTCAGTTGGTCTACGACTCTGCGGATCATGCCGACATTAACCGCCCAAAACCAAGTGGATTTAAGATGGATATTGTTTCCCAATCCACCATCGCGTGGCAGTAAGTCTGCGCGACGACTCTGTAACTTACCCTATGAAACCTTTCCTAGCAGCGATAGATTCCGGACTCAACGAGTGCTTCGATGACCTCAAGCAGGCTCTTGACGGTCTTTCCGAAGACGAACTAAATTTCCGTCCCACACTCGAATCGAACACAATCAGCTGGATCGTCTGGCACATGGCGAGAGTCGAGGACAACTGGGTCAATCGTGCGATGCGTCAATCGACATCGATTTGGGATGACGGGGGATGGGGCGAGAAACTATACATCGATGTAGAAGGCAATGGATACAGTCAGACCGCCGAGGATATTCGGTCGATGCCGCGCATTGATGTTGGCTTGACTATGCGCTACTACGCAGATGTCAGGGCCGCCTCGACTTCGTTCTTTGAGCATCTGGAAGACGAGGAAGCTCTCCAGAAAGTCGTTGTCCACCCCAGCGGCGATCCATCTCTAAACGTAAGCTGGGCTTGGGTCTTCGGTCATCTACTGTGCGAAGAGGCGCAGCATCTGGGCCAGATCGCCTACCTCCGCGGCATGATGCGCGGCATTAACCAATAGCCGTCGCGAATCAGGGAGGCTTAGACATGCCCGATCCAAGAATGCCTCAGCTGCAAGGCAATCCCATCTGGTTCGATCTGCCCACTCCCGATCCTGAAGGCGCGAAGAGATTCTACAGCGGTCTGTTCGGGTGGGATTGGGCAGATGTCAGGATGCCGGGCGGCTCGATCTACCACATGGCGATCGAGGGCGATGCCAACATTGTCGGGATGTATCAGGAACAGCCCGATCTGCGGTCGGAGGCTGGATCTAAGGTGTGGCGCAACCAAATATATGTTCGCGATGCGTACGAGATCGCAGAACGCATCGTTGACCAAGGCGGCAGCATCGTAGTCGAACCTCACGATGTCTCTGGCATCGGAGTGCAGGCCACAGTAGCTACTCCCGAGGGCGCGGTGTTCTGCCTCTGGCAGAGCGTCACCGGCTACGGCGCGGATATATTCGCCGTGCCCGGATCCGTTTGCTGGATCGAGTACCACAGCGCAGACGTTGCAGCGGCGTGCGACTTCTACCGAGACTGCTTCGATGTCGATTTCACTGAAGTCACGATGCCTTCGGAAGACCCTGCAAGAATCTTTGGCCCTCTGCATCTGCTGACGATCGATGGAGAACAGATGCCTTGCGCCTTCTTTCAGCTTGAGGAGGGTGAAACCCAGCCTCGATGGGCAACCTACTTCATGGTTGAAGATGCTCGAACAGCGACGCGAAGGGCGGTCGAGTTGGGAGCCGAAGTCATCTGCCCGGTCAGGTCCGTGCCGCCAGGAACCCTCGCGTCTTTGAAAGATCCGCAGGGAGTGCGCTTCAGTTTGTGGCAATCTGCCGGGTGATTCGAATATCCCAATTGACAAATAGATTCGGAGATAAGCGAACCGAGCGCGGATAATGGCTCATGCTGAACCACCAGACCTCGAAGAATCACCATTCCCATGAGCCGAGAACGATGACCAATCGACCAATAGCCGGCCCCATCTGGTACGACCTGCCAGCCGCTGATCAATCTACCGCCAAGAGCTTCTACGGTGCGCTCTTCGGATGGACGTGGCTCGAAATGCCCACCCCTGATGAAGGTGCTACCTACTCCATGGCGATGATGGGTGAGAAACACGTCGCAGCGATCTTCACAGAGTATCCGGGACTTCGCAAGCCCGATGGCCCCATGATGTGGATGCATCACTTCTTCAGCCATGATGTCGAAGCTGATGTCAAACGTGCATCCGATCTCGGCGGTGAAATCTTGATACCCCCTTACGATCTGCCTGGAGCCGGCGCCAAAGCCGTTGTCACCACTCATGAGGGAGTCCCGTTGGTTCTGTGGCAATCAGCCGACATCTTCGGAACGGACTGCTTCGGCGAAACGCATGCCGCCTGTTGGACCGAGTACTACACCCGCGATGTCGAGGGCTCTTACCGCTTCTTCGATGAAGTACTAGGCATCAGATTCAAAAAACTCGAGCTTGAGCAGGTAGTCAATCCGGGAGAGATGTACGAATACCACACCATGCTCACAGGAGGCGAAGAAGAGCGTGGCGGCATGCTCGAGATGGATGAGCAGTGGGGAGATATGAAGCCCCACATCATGCTCTACTTCAGAGTAGATGACTGCGAGGCATCAGCGAAACGGGTGGAAGAGTTGGGCGGAGTGGTGTGCGTGCCTCCCACCGACATACCTCCCGGCAAGTTTTCAGTCCTTAACGATCCGCAAGGAGGAACATTTAGCGTCATAGAGATGAATTCCGATCCCGAACAGAAGGAATAGGAATGACGATTGAAGTTCGCAATTGCTCATAGAGATACTTTTGCGAAACCTCCATAGTCATTCCGAATACGTCCTTCGAAAAGCTCAATACGAACGAGGATTACCCAACAGTGTCTCTGAATAGGCTAACTTGCCTGTTCTTAGTGCAACTACAACCCAACATCTGGAGAGGCAAGACCATAAATGCCAAAAATTGAAAGCTACAAGCAAGGAACTCCCTCGTGGATCGACTACGGAGCTCGCGACAAAGATGCCGCGAAGGAATTCTACGCCGATATCTTCGGATGGACATACAAAGATGTCGACTTCTATTCGATAGCGATGCTAGACGGTGCGTACGCCGGAAACATCTACCCGCAACATAGTCAAGAAATTCTCCCGCACTGGAACGTATACCTCACCGTCGAAAACGTCGATGAAACCACCGCCAAGGTCAACGAACTCGGCGGAAAAGTCTTCTTCGGGCCGTCCGATGTCCCGGAACCCGGCAGAATGTCTGAGTTCAGCGATCCCACAGGTGCAATGATCCAGATCTGGCAGCCCATCAACCACATCGGATTGGGCATCAAAGGTGAACACGGAGCATTGGTGTGGGCGGAGCTCTTGACTACCGACCAGTCGAAAGCGACCGACTTCTACTCCAAGCTGCTCGGAATAGACATGGACGACTCGATGCCGTCCCCCGACGGCGGAAAATACGTGGTATTCATGGCCAGCGAGGAGGAGGGTGTGGCTGGTTGCATGACCATGCCGGAAGATCTCCGACAGCAGAATATCCCTTCCCACTGGTCGCCATACTTCCAAGTCGATGACGTAGACGCCACAGTAAGTCTAGCTGCCTCCAAAGGCGCCGACCTTGCAATGCCGGGAATGGAAATCCCCGGTGTGGGCCGCATCGCATTCCTGATGGACCCGCAAGGCGCAGGATTCGGACTCATAACACCAGAACCGATGTAGCCAGACAAAACCCGACATTATCTGAATCAAACGTTTGGAAGGCTAAACTGCAAATGCCCAAAATCGAAAGCTACAAGCAGGGATCTCCCTCGTGGGCCGACTACGGCGCACCAGACCAGCACGCTGCCAAGGTCTTCTACTCCGACATCTTCGGATGGAACTATGAAGACAATCCCATAGATATGGGTGAAGGCACCATGTTCTACTCGATGGGAATGAAAAACCGATCTCACACTGCTGCTATCTATACTCAAAACAGCGATCAAGCGGAGATGGACGTTCCACCCCACTGGCTTGTCTATATCACCGTTGACGATGTAGATGCCATTGCCGCGAAAGTACCCGATCTAGGTCTTCGAAGCAGGCCGCATGGCTACAGTGCAGGACCCGACCGGAGCTGTTGTCCAGTTCTGGCAGCCTAAAGCCCACATCGGCGCGGGAGTCAAGCACGAACACGGTGCATTGACATGGGCCGAACTCTTGACCACCGACCAAGCATCCGCAATCAAGTTCTACTCGAAGCTGCTGGGACTATGCGTAGACGATTCCATGATCACCGGCGACGGCAGCCCATACAACGTGTTCATGGTCGGCGAAGATGGTGTCGCAGGTTGCATGACCATGCCAGATGATCTTCAGAAGATGAACATCCCATCCCACTGGGACATCTATTTCCACGTCGACGACGTTGATGTCACCGTCCAACTAGCATCATCCAAAGGCGCAGATGTCAAGATGCAGCCGACGGACATCCCGGAGGTCGGACGCATCGCGTACATCATAGATCCACAGGGTGCAGGTCTGGGGCTTATAACTCCGGAAGCCATGTAGATTCCGACGCTCTTCTTTTCCATCCTAGGGACTGCTGCAAAACTCCGTCATTTCCATAAAGACGGAAGTGTTGCGGAGCTTGGAGGCAGAGCATCACAAATCTCTGGCTCGGGGCGTGTCCCTTGATGCCGAATCTCCTGATGTCGGAGGGAGGGGGTAGCGCAACGTTGCCAAAACGCTCTCCGATGCCACGTTGGCGTTGCGTCTACAGAGATGCCGGTATTTCAGATCGTTAGGAGTAGACTTCAAACCCGTCCCTGAAAAAGAAGCCGAATCGCGCTCTAACTGTGCATTCCTTGAGCCGAAACACAGTCATTTGCCAACTCTCCCGAAAGTAACATATCTGTGAATCGATTTCACGCTTCATAGGATAGGGAAATGACCGACAATAATCGACTGGCTGGGAAAGTAGCCATCGTGACCGGCGGTGGAGGTGCTATGGGCGGTGCCCAATGCAGGCTCTTCGCCCAAAATGGCGCATCGGTGTGCGTATCAGACTTCAACTTCGAAGCAGCTGAAAAGGTGCGGGATGAGATCATCGAATCGGGTGGCAGAGCCATCGCCAGCGAACTGGATGTTCGAGACGAGTCCGCATGGGCGAAAGCTGTCGAGGACACTGAGTCCGAGTTCGGTCCGATCAGCGTTCTCTGCAACAACGCCGGTGCCAACTTTCGGGTGAGCTTCGACGATCAGACTCTCGACATGTGGAACATCATCATGGATACCGGCCTCACAGGCGCCTTCATCGGTATCAAAGCTGTTATCCCCTCGATGCGTAGGGCAGGCGGCGGCTCGATACTGAACATGGGCTCCTTGGCATCCATCCGTCCGGGAGGTGGATCACCCGCCTACGCAGCCCAGAAGATGGGCATGGTGGGACTGACCCGATCAGCCGCTGCGAGCTACGCTGCCGACAACATCAGATGCGTCATAATTTCGCCAGGGCACGTAGACACTCCATTCATCCGCGGCAACAATCCCCACAGCCCCAACGATTGGTCCACCAGCATCGATAACCCGGACAACTACGGCGGCAGGTTGAGCAACACGCCCCTCGGCAGGCTTCAACTGCCGGAGGACTTGGCAAAGGCATTCCTGTTCGCCGCTTCCGATGAAGCCAGCATGATCACCGGCTCAATGATCACAGTAGATGGTGGCGCGGCTTTATGATTCAGGCATGAGAGTCTTAATATCCGGTGCGAGCGGCTTCATAGGCACCGCAATCACTCAGAAGCTTCTCGAAAGAGGCGACGAAGTCATCCATTTGGTCCGCCGCGCCCCAGTTCAGAAAGAGCTGATACGCGAAGTGCGATGGGATCCGACTGATCCCGCCTCCGTCGATCCCTCCGACCTGCGAGACATAGACGTTGCGTTCAACTTCTCTGGCGCGACAGTCAGCAAGCGTTGGACCCGACGCTACAAGCAAGTCATAGCCGACACCAGAATAGACTCGGTCCGAACGCTTAACACGATATTCGCCGGCATGGCAAAACCTCCTGATACCGTCATCACCGCATCGGGGCTGGGCATCTACAGCGATCGTGGGGACGAGCAGCTGACTGAGCGTAGCAGACCAGGAGTCGGATATTTGGCGAGTGTCGCGATCCCTTGGGAACTCGCCACCGCGGAAGCAGAATCTTTAGGATGCCGCGCGTTGACCGCGCGCTTCGCAGTCGTCTTGAGTGCATCGGGCGGACCGCTTGAAAATCTCGTCAAGCCCTTCCGGATGGGCCTGGGGGGGAGATTAGGCAGCGGCAGGCAATGGTCGCCATGGGTTCACATCGATGATGCTGTAAGGGCGTTGGTCTTTATGGTGGATGAGAAATCGCTCACGGGTCCGGTCATCGTGGCATCGCCGGGAGTGGTGAGAAACTCAGATCTATCTCAAGCGATAGGCGAAGCGCTAGGCAAACCTGCACTCTTATGGATGCCCGCTGTGCTGGCCCGAGCAATGTTGGGTGAGATGATTCAGGAACTGGGTCTCGCCAGTGTGTTGGCGATACCTGAAAAGCTGATGAAGGCGGGCTTCGAATTCAAGCACAGCGATCTACGTGCATGCTTGAAACAGGAGTTAGGCGAGTCCACCGGCTAAGCAGTCTCAATTCCCATTCGTGGCTAGTTCTTCGCTGATGCCGGCGAGTCAAATCCCTGCACGTTGCCCCATCATCTGCCGTAGCACGTACGGCAGCAATCCGCCGTGCCGGTAGTATTCGGCCTCGATCGCAGTGTCGATACGCGACAACGCTCTAAACACTCGTTCGGTGCCGTCCGAACCAGTCACCACTATCTCTATGGTTGATGCAGGCTCGATCGCGTCGCTCGAACCTCGGATCGTGAACTGCTCTTCGCCCTTCAAACCCAGCGATGCCGCGGTTTCACCGTCTTGGAACTGGAGCGGCAACACACCCATACCCACCAGATTAGCTCGATGAATCCGCTCGAAACTCTCTGCGATAACGGCACGAACTCCGAGCAGCATCGGGCCCTTCGCGGCCCAGTCTCGCGAGCTGCCAGTGCCGTACTCCTTACCCGCGATAACTATGAGAGGCACACCCTCCTCACGATAGCGCTCCGCCGCGTTGAAGATCCGCATCGTCTCGCCGCTCGGGTAGTGGACGGTCCAATCGCCCTCGTGCTCCGGAGTCAGTTTGTTGCGCAACCGTATGTTGCCGAAGGTGCCGCGCACCATCACATTGTGATTCCCTCGTCGTGATCCGTACGAGTTGAAGGATCGGCGCGGAACATCGTTGGAGATGAGATGCTGGCCTGAAGGAGCGCTGGGCGGGATGCTCCCAGCCGGCGATATGTGATCGGTAGTGACAGAATCAGAGACACTCACCAACACCCGAGCCTTTTCGATCTCCTCTCTCGGAGATGGCTCTAAAGTGAAGCCTTCGAAGTAGGGCGGCTCTTGAATGTAGGTGCTTCCACGATCCCAGTCGAAACGTTCTCCAGTAGCCGACTCCAACTCCTGCCACTGATCCGGCCCTTCGTAAACCGCGCCGTATCGCTGGTAGTACATCTCGGGGCCGACAGCATCCGCCACTGTCTGGGCGATCTCGTTCTGGGAGGGCCAAATATCAGACAGGAAGACAGGAGATCCCTCGTCGTCCTGGCCTAAAGCTTCGGTCGTCATATCCACATCGATTCGTCCCGCCAGAGCGTAAGCCACAACGAGCATCGGCGAAGCCAGATAGTTGGCTTTCACCTGTGGGTGAACTCGCCCCTCGAAGTTCCGGTTCCCGCTCAGAACCGCCACCGCCGTCAAATCGTTATCGGCGACGGCATCTGCTACCTCTTGAGGAAGCGGACCAGAGTTTCCAATGCAGGTAGTGCAGCCGTAGCCGACTGTCTGGAAACCCAGCGCCTCGAGCGAATTCGTCAGCCCCGACTTATCTAGGTAGTCCGTGACGACTTTTGAACCGGGTGCCAAGCTGCTCTTCACCCACCACTTGCGCTCCAAGCCCCTTTCCATTGCGTTTCGAGCCAGCAATCCGGCACCGACCATCACCGATGGATTCGAGGTGTTCGTGCAGCTGGTTATCGCCGCGATCACAACAGACCCGTCCTCCACTTCGGAGCCATTCGAAGACGCATCTGGAAAGTTGTCGCGGAAGTTGCCGGGCACTTCACCGAGACGAATCCGATCTTGCGGACGTTTAGGGCCAGCCATGCTCGACTCGACTGACGATAGATCGAAGTCGAGATCGACCGTGTACTGCGGCTCGTCATCCGACGAGTGCATCATGCGATTCGCCTTCGCATACTTCTCTACTAATTCGACAGTATCAGCCGACCGCCCGGTACGGCACAGATACTCGATCGTCTGTTCGTCGATCGGGAAGAAGCCGCAAGTGGCACCGTATTCGGGTGCCATGTTGCCGATAGTCGCGCGATCCGCAACTGGCAACGTGCTCAATCCGGAGCCGTGAAACTCGACGAACTTCTCGACAACGCCTTGTGAGCGGAGCATCTCAGTTATCGCCAGAACAAGATCGGTCGCAGTCGTTCCCTCTCGCAACTTGCCCCTCAGATTCACTCCCACTACTTCCGGCACCAGCATGTAGTAGGGTTGCCCCAGCATCACTGCCTCGGCTTCGATACCTCCGACTCCCCAGCCCAACACGCCCAAGCCGTTGATCATCGTGGTGTGTGAATCGGTGCCGATGCATGTGTCGGGATACGCTATCGCATCCCCATTGTGATCCATCGTAAGAACGCCCGAAGCCAAAAACTCGAGGTTGACCTGATGCACGATGCCAGTTCCCGGGGGAACCACCAGCAAGTTGTCGAAAGCTGATTGCGACCACTTGAGGAGCTTGTACCGCTCGGTGTTTCGCTCGAACTCGAGATCGATGTTGCGGGCCAGCGCACCTTCGCTGTTGAAGTAGTCGACCTGCACCGAGTGATCGATCACGAGATCGGAGCGCACGACAGGATTGATGATTCCAGGATCTCCTCCTTTAGCCGCTACCGCATCGCGCATCGCCGCCAAGTCGACGACTACCGGCACGCCCGTGAAATCCTGTAGCGTCACCCGTCCTGGCATATACGGGAATTCGGTAGAAGGAGTTTTTTCGGGCGTCCAAGACGACACGAGTAGAACATCATCGTGGCAGGCAGGCCCGATATCTGCGTTGCGGAGCACGTTCTCAAGCAGAATCCGTATCGAGTAGGGCAGCACTGAAACATTCACAATCCCTACGTCATCTAAGACCCCGATGTCGTAGTAGCCGTAAGAGCGGCCATTGGCTTCGAAGTGTTTGAGCGGAGTGATTGAATCTTCTGTCATGTAGTACCAGCGTCAGGCGGTGTGAGTTACTTGTAAATGTCTGTTTCAACCTTTAATTTACCAGCACGCTGTGTGCCAAACCTCTTAAAAGCAACCAATGCTCCCTCAGGGGCTCTAACGCGCCCGATTCCCAATCTCGAATATCATGTGAGCCGTATACTCATCGAAAATTGGACGCAGTTGTGCGGCGTCCGAAGTGAAAGCAGGCGAAAATGGGCAGTCCAAAGGATCAACTAGTCTTCGTGGGCACGTACACCAACCTTGGAGCCAAGGGCATCTACACATGCAAGCTCGACTGTGCCACAGGCCGGCTGACCGAGCTCTCGGTAGCCGAGGATTCAGGTCCCAACCCATCGTTCGTAGCCATCCACCCGAACGGCAAGTATCTCTACTCCGTCGCCGAGGTCAACGACTTCGGCGGCGATGAAGCGGGTGGCGTGAATGCGTACAGCATCGGCGAGAACGGCAAGCTCACGAAGATCAATCATCGATCCACCAAAGGCACGGGACCCTGCCACCTCGTGGTCGACCAAACGGGGAGGTACCTCATCGTCGCAAACTACGCCGGCGGTAGCGTCGCAATGTTTGAAGTTGAAAATGATGGAAGCCTGAGCGAAGCCTGCGACTTTCATCAGCACGAAGGCGGTAGCGGAGTCGTTGAAGCCCGACAGATGGAGCCGCACGCCCACTCCGTGACGATCTCGCCTGATAACAAGCGAGTGGTAGTGTGCGACTTGGGCTTGGACAAGGTACTCGTCTACGACATTGATCTCGAAAACGGCAAGTTGATGCTCAACGCAGACTCCTCGGCAGATTCCCGTCCCGGAGAAGGCCCTCGGCACTTCGCGTTCCACCCTGATGGCGATGTCGCGTTCGCCATCAACGAGATCGGCATGACGATCAGCGCCTACGACTTCGACGCTGATTCTGGCAGCCTCTCCGAATCGCACTGGGTGAGCACCGTTCGCCCTGAGACTACCTATTCGGATGGAGCTAACAGCACGGCGGATATCCACGTCTCTCCCGACGGCAGGCACGTCTACGGCTCAAACCGAGGCCATAACACACTCGTCATATACGGATACCACGCCGATTCGAGGATGCTCTACTACATCGGCCATGAATCGACCCGAGGCGAAACCCCTCGCAACTTTCAACTTGATCCGACCGGCACATGGGTCTTAGCCGAAAACCAAGACTCCGGCACCGTCCACACCTTCCGACGCGACGCCGACACCGGAAAGCTGACACACAGCGGCCACATGATCTCGATCCCGGGAGCAGTCTGCATCCAGATGATGGATGCATGAACCCACTCGGCGGAGAACTTGCTAAACCGGATGTCGTTCTAGGTGCACATTGCGTTCCGGGCGCACGTGTCATTCTGAACGAAGTGAAGAATCTCCATAGATTCAAGCAGGCATCAGCAGCTAGACGCTTGGCCGGCCACGATTAACCTAAGTTTCGTTTCACGAATGTCCCTTGGTCGAGAGATCGTGCCTACAGTCGATCTTCGGCAATGCCCTTTGCTGGTAGTGCCGATTCATTCGGATGGCGGAATCTCAATGCGTAGACCAGTGCAAATGCGATGCCGAAGTAGGTTACGAACCAAAAGGCGTTCACAATGATAGCGGCCCCGACATCCACCGAGACTAATGCAGTGCCTACACGCCCAAGGGATGTAGCTGTTCCTGCTACTTCCGACAGCGCGGCCAGAGACATCAGTCCCACAATGGAGTAGATGCGCATCCTCGGACTCGCAGAATCGAATTGCGAGAGCACGACTACTGCCAAGCAAGCGCGACAAAGATTGAGTATCGCCCATGGAACCTCGGCGGCTGAAGATGCGTGCTCAACGAATGGGGCGAGAATCACAGACGTGGGAATGAAGCCGCCGCCCAGGGCAGTGGACAACGCTACCAAGACGAATCCGTGATGCACGCTGGTTCTTGAAGCGCGTCTGGCAAACCAGACCATTGGTGCGAGGGATGCCACCAGGATGAACGCTTGTCGTAGCCAATAAATCAACGGATTCATCGTTGCAGGCAATTCAACCAATCGCTCGGCGATCCAAATCAGAGACGGACCGCTGACAGCGATCGAGACGGCGATTGCGGCTGTAGCATAACCCCACATTTCGACTAACGTGGCGCGAGGTGAACGGCGAACATGGAGATAAAGAAGCAGCATCAAAGTCAGATATGCAAAGCGGAATGGAGCGAAAGGGAACAGCAGCAGCAGCGAGATGTTCAGCAGCGCAAGGGCGAGCAGCAAAACTAGATCTATCGCCAAGGGCAAGCCGATGAAGAGTAAGATTTCCCAACGGTACTTGATTAGTTTGTCTACGATAGTGATGAGTGCAATCCTGTGAAAAAGTCTCCGGCTTCGTAAACCGAACCGCGAGTTTAGCGATTCTGGGTGCGAATGAGGGGTTGCTCAGCTTGAAACGAGACTCGAAAGCACGGTGTGTCGGGTTCTGGGCAACCCGATTTTATCGCATCGCCAAAGCACCGTCTGGAGCATGTAGAGTTGCGGCCAGCGTGAGATCCTGAATGGGTTTGATCTTGAGGTTGTTAGACAAACCGGGCGGATCAAGCGACGACTAACGGCTTCAACCGATGTCTCAATAGGAGTAAGTAGAAATGGCAAAAGAGACCTACCGATACCGTCCCAGAGTCGAGGCACGAGCCGTAGATCTGCTCTACGATCGCGGGCTGCCGTTCAAGGACCTCAACGAGAACGGCGAGATCGACACCTATGAGGACTGGCGGCGGCCGGTCAGGGAGCGAGTGGCGGATCTGCTTTCCAAGATGACGCTGCAAGAGAGGGTGGGCATGCTGATGATCGATCAGCTGAACGCCGATGCCGGTGGCGAACTCCCCGATTTGGCGGCGCAGTACGTCGAGGAAGAGAAGATGACCCGCTTCATCTTCCGCAACACTGTCACCAACTCGCCCACGCCACAGCCCGGCGACGCGTTTTTCGGCGCGCAGATCACGCCATACGAAGCGGCCCAGTTCACCAACGCCACACAGGAGCTATGCGAATCGACCCGGCTCGGTATTCCCGCGCTCTTCAAGTCCAATCCCAGAAACCACTACGAACATCGCTTCAGAGGCGGCTTGGACGCCTCAGCCGGCGCATTCTCCGCCTGGCCGAAAGAAGCGGGGCTGGCAGCCACGCGCGATCTGGACCTCATAGCAGAGTTCGCGAAGACCGTGGCGAGAGAGTGGAGCGCAATCGGAATCAGAGGGCTGTACGGCTATTCGCTTGACCTGACGACCGAACCCCGCTGGTTCCGCGCAACCGAAACCTTCACGGAAGATGCCGGTCTCGCGAGTGAGATAGCAACCGTTCTCGTTAAGAATGTGCAGGGCGAGTCGCTGAACCACAGAAGCGTGGCGCTCACGATGAAGCACTTCCCGGGCGGCGGTCCACAGGAGGGCGGCGGCGACCCGCATTTCGAGTATGGGAAGAACCAGGCCTATCCATCGGACAACTTTGATTACCACGTGAAGCCATTCATCACCGCAATCAGAGCCGGTGTCTCTTCGATCATGCCTTACTACGGAGTGCCAGTTGGCCAGAAGTACCTGCCGAACGATGTCGGCATGTCCTTTTCCAAAGGCATCGTTACCGAGTTGCTAAGAGAACAGCTGGGATTTGAGGGCTATGTAAACTCCGATACCCAGATCGTCACCACGATGCCGTGGGGAGTCGAAGATAAGAGCGTTTCCGAACGGATCGCCATGGCGATAGATGCGGGCGTGGATGTGTTGTCGGGATTCAACTCCAACGAACAGATTTTGGAGCTGGTGGAATCCGGGCAGGTTTCTGAGGAGCGCGTCGATCAGTCCGTAGCGCGGTTGCTGACCGAGCAGTTCCAACTCGGTCTGTTCGAGAACCCGTATGTAGACCCTAACCGAGCGGCGTACATTCTGGGTAGCCGCACATCCCAGCGCAGAGCCGACCACGCACAGCGCAAATCTATCGTCCTGCTCCAGAATCGGGACGGCTTGCTGCCTCTGCAAATGCCGACGCCGAAGAAATGGATCGATCCGTTGGTTGCAATTGGTCTCAGGCAGCCGCCCGAAACGACTGACGACGAAGAGGAAAGAATCTCCAAGCGGCTCTACACGATGGGCATGGATGCCGAAGTGGTCGCTGGACAGAGATGGGGCGATTTCGACGTCATCTCGGGAGACTACGATCCAGACAACGGAGAGACCAGACCGACCATTCACGAAAGGACCGACTACGCCATCATCAGGGTTGTCGTCGGCAACAGCAGCAAGATGGGCGGCGGATTCCTGCCGGTCGCCGATCCAGACGAGCTCGATCTGCTGTCATTCTCGGACATGGCGAAGTCGAATTCCTGGACACTCTCGCCTACTTTGGACGACATCAACGCCGTGATGGCGGAGATCGGGGCAGATAGAACCGTGTTGGCGATCCGTTTTCGTCAGCCCTTCGTTCTCGACGAGGCGAGCGGACTGCGAAAAGCCGGCGCGATCCTAGCCACATTCGGGGTGAGCGATGCAGCTATCATGGACATCCTCACGGGCAAATCTGAACCGGTCGGCAAGCTGCCCTTCGCTCTAGCCGGCAACGCCGAGGCTATAGTGAACCAACATTCAGACTCCCCGGGATACGACGATGCTGACACGCTCTTCCCATTCGGACACGGCATCGGCTACGCGTGAGGCAAACACCCCCAATCGCAATCCATATCCATCCATACCCATCCATGTAAATTACCCCGCGCTGAAGGCGCATCCCCATCCTGTGCATCGATGTTAAGTCCCGAGAAGAGGTGCGGTGCCGTTCTACTGCAACGGCAGCCAAGGCTGTAGCCACGCAGGCGATGCGGTCAGCCGAATCTCGTCGATCCACTTGACCCAGTCGTAGCCTCGCCTGCCGGGAGCGACGAGGCGAAGCGGACCGCCGTGTCCGTGAGATAGCGGCTCGCCTCCAACCCGCGTCGCGAGCATCAACTCGTCGATGTCGCGCAACGAGTAGCGTCGGGTGTACCCGGTGACAGAGTGAAAGATGCACGTTCTCGCATTTTGAGCGTCCGCCGCTTCTCTTAGCAGATCCTTCAGCATCACGCCGCCCCAGATTTGAGTCGAGTACCATCCGCCCGTGCAATCAAGGGTCGCCTCCATCTCCCCGAATCCGCCATTGCTCGCCCGATTCTCAAGATCCGCCAGCGAATAAGCCTCGACCGATCCTTCGGTATCGACGATTCTGAGTCGCCATGCCATCGGATCGATCCGCGAAGGACGGTCGTTTATCCACGATGTGGTAGGGAAACGATTGCCCTCATAAGACCGTCGCTCGTGCGAACCGGTGAACCTTCGCCTGGACCCCGGCGAGCTACTCACATTCTTCAGTGCCTCGGCCGCCAGCCAGACTCCCGCGCCTGCCGCGACGATACCCCCGAACCGCAACGCCTCGCGTCGTCCTTTGTCGAACCCGGTGCGGAAGCGCGAGGTGTATGACCAAGCATGCCACACGATGAATGGAGTTATAGCCGCGCCGGCGTAGATGTGCAGGCTCATTCCGGTGACTCCCTCGATGCTCCAGAACCCGCCGGCGCTCCACACCAGCCCCAGAGTCAATGCGGTGAGCAACAAGACGGCGAGCATCAGCGCGCCAGATCTCGGGCGACCGCGCGAGGGACGCGACAGCGACCTGATCGCCAGTATCGTCTTCCAGCCCAGCACCGCCACGATCCCGTAGCCCAGAATCGAGTGTGCCTGCAACAGAAACTCGTTGCGAGCGTTTCCGCTCATCAGTCCCGCCGCCCCAGTGACCAGCTCTCCAGCCACCAGCGCAAGCAACATCAGATTCACCCACTTATGACGCATGAGTCACCCCGATGTGCGAATTGTTCATTACCTCAAAGACGTACACGGTAACTGTTCCCTCGAAGGCATTTGAAACAGCCTCGTCATTGCGGTGAAGACCGCAATCCAGACGGACAGAGTGTTGCAAAACCCCGTCGTCCCCGCTAGACATGCCCCGTACTCCATACGAGGTACGACGCTTAATCTGATTTGAACTTACGAGTACCGACCTGCCTGTCGATCCCTGACGATTTTCACCTGCCGGTGGAGTTCGCAAAAATCTCAGGAAGTCAACTCCATGTGAACTTGACGGGATCGGGTCCCCAGTGATCCACTGTCTTACCGACGTACTTGCGCCTTATCTCTTCTGTTGCGACTTCTCCCTCGAACTCCCACCGATCAACTACACCTACATCTCTCGTCTTGTAGGGCGTGGTGCCGGCAGGATACCATTGATGAACCTTGTAGACCTCTTTCACGATACATCTATACACGGCGAACGCATACTCAACATCATCCGCGAGATCGCGTCGCTTGATGCGCCAAGTCCCGCGCGTCGCCTCGTACAACTCGAACGGACTCATTCCTTCCCGGTAGGAGCGCGTGAGACGGAACAAAACCCCGCGCTCTGCAATTCTCGCTTCAGACGGCATGCCCAAACCCTACCATGTCGCATACACATCAGGTCTCCGCGCATGAGAAGCATCGTACTCTCCCTACGCCTTTGACATGAGAGATTAGGATAGCCATTCAACAGTGCCGAAAGCGTCTGTCAAGCAATACGAGTGGGGAATTGAACGATGACGGTCCACCCGACATGCAATGCGATGACGATTTGGTCGTCCCGATGGTTGTGGCAGTGGTGATGTCGATCCTAGCTGTCGGAGCGTTCTTTGAAGCGGCGATACTAGAGACCATCAACGACTGGTTTAACAACCAGAGTACTTGGTTTAATAAAACAAACACCGACCTGTTGCCCTCGATAGCTGTTGCCGTACTCCTCATCGCCTTCAACGTACTTGGCTTGCTACTGCATTTTGTCAGTTACTGGATCTATCTAGGCTTCGCTTTGATCTGTGCGCTCGCGGCGGCATATATCTGTTTCCGTCGCTTCCTGCTTCGTTGATGATTTGCAAAGGGAGCTCCTTCGCTACGGGCATCACGTAGCGAAGTGTGGATTGTTGCCTGCCTCAATCGATCCCGGCACTCGCCCTTCGACAAGGCTCTCGTGAGCATGTCGAACGGCTCAGGACGAACGGAATAACGCTCGTTCGCGGCGGGCTTGCGAGGCTCGTTCGTGGTGAGCTTGTCGAACCATGAAGATTCCCTGCCTTCTTAGCAATGACAAGAATCTGCAAAGACCTGCCGTTGTCTCAGTGCCATGTTTCGGTTAAACGCGTGAGTTCGCCTAAACCTCGTCCATCTTCCCGGATGTCATCAGCTCCCAGAATTCGATGCGCTGCGACTCGATCCGTTCCCGAATCCTGCCGCCAATCTCCAACGCTTCGGGAGGGATCGAGCCTCGCGACTCGTAGGGCGAGCCCAGATTCTCCTGCGTCCATTCCAACACCACCTGATCCGGATCGCCGGGCACCGTGCCAGCGTTGAAGTAGACCACGCCCTTCGATCTGCCCGCCGCCTCATAGGCGTCCTGCTGCTTCCTGACCAGCGACGCCACCATCTTTCCCTCGCGCGGCTTCGCTTGATACGTCCTTCTAAGCATGTACACTTCGATTTCCTTTGCTGAATATTTTCCGTCCAGTCGTCTCCCTCGTACGGCAACTGAGCCTTGATACGAAGCGGTTACTATGATATTTAAGCGGTATATCCATCCAGTTCGAAACTCTTCAGCTTTCTCTCTCCAAAACTCACGTGAAGATCGGGATCAACAACGAAACCTCGCCCTCTGAAAGGCGCGTAGCTGCCACTCCAGACTCGGTTAAGCGGCTCGTCGAAGCGAGCCACGAGGTAATGGTGCGTACCGGCGCCGGCGTAGCAGCGGGCTTCGACGATGAAGACTATGCGAATACAGGCGCGCGACTCGTCTCGCGCCGCGCCGAACTCGTAGGGTCTTCTGAGCTGCATCTGCGAGTCGGCAAGCCCTCATCCTCCGAGATTGCCTCTATGCAGAGCGGGTCTACAGTGGTAGCCATCCTCAACGCCCGTCGTGACACCAAGACAACAAAGCGTCTCGCTCAATCGGGAGTGACGTCTCTGGCGATGGAACTAGTGCCACGCATCGCTCGCGCGCAGAGCATGGACGTGCTCTCATCTCAGGCATCGTTGGCAGGTTATAAGGCCGCGCTGATAGCCGCCGATTCAATCGGCAGATTCTTCCCCATGATGATGACCGCTGCGGGAACGATTCCACCGGCGCGTGTCTTGGTGCTAGGCGCAGGAGTTGCTGGACTTCAAGCGATCGCAACGTCAAAGAGGCTAGGCGCGGTCGTTAGCGCCTTCGACGTGAGAGCAGCAGCTGGGGAGCAGGTCGAGAGCTTGGGAGCCACCTTCTTGTCACCTCCAACCATGCGCGATGCCGAGACCGCCAGCGGTTACGCCCGTGCCCAGACCGAAGATGAGGGCCAAGTCCAGCGTGAATTCTTGACTCCGCACGTGGCACGCGCCGATGTGCTCATCACCACCGCGGCGATTCCCGGGCGAGAAGCCCCGATGCTGGTCACCGAACAGATGGTGACGCATATGCGACGGGGAAGCGTGATCGTGGATCTCGCGGCCGAGACCGGCGGAAACGTGGAATCGACCAAACCAGGGAAGATCGAGAACATCCACGGTGTCGAGGTGCATGGTCCCCTCAACATCCCCTCTACCATGCCGTATCACGCATCGCAGATGTACGCGCGAAACATCGAGTCGCTTCTATCCCTAATAGTCGACGAGACACTCGGCATGAAGCTGGACTTCGATGACGAGGTGATCGATGCAATGTGCGTCACTCATAACGGCGAGGTTCGCAAAGGTTCTCTCGGCGAATGAGCAGGGGAGACCTAAATCATGATTGAAGCCCTTCTCATCTCCCTCACTGTCTTCGTTCTGGCGCTGTTCGTCGGGTACTTGACGATCACACGTGTTCCTCCGATCCTCCACACTCCGCTGATGTCGGGCTCTAACGCCATATCGGGCATCGTGATCGTAGGTGCTCTAATCGTCGCCGGAGCAGCAGAAGGTGTCATCGGCACCGTGCTGGGGGTGATCGCCGTTGCTTTGGCGACCATCAACGTCGTCGGTGGGTATCTTGTCACCGACCGCATGCTACGCATGTTCCACCGTAGCGAACAAGAAGATCGTTGAACTTGATGTTTGCCGACCAAGACATCATCAACCTGACTACCGCCGCGTACATCTTGGCATCGGTCCTATTCATCACCGGTTTGCTCCAGCTCAGATCACCGGACAGCGCACGCGCGGGCAACCGATTATCTGCGTTAGGAATGCTGATCGCGGTCGTCGTGACGCTTCTCGACCGAGACATCGTCCGCTTCGAATGGATCATCGCCGGCATCATCGTCGGGGCGTTGATCGGCATCATTGCCGCCCGACGTGTGCAGCTAACCGCGATGCCGCAGATGGTGGCTATCTTCAACGGGTTCGGGGGTGCCGCCTCGGCCCTAGTTGCAGGATCCGAACTTCTACACCTGAACAAAGCGGATGCCGACATCACTTATGTTGTATCCGTGACAGCATCCGCATCTGTGATAATCGGATCGCTTACCTTCACGGGCAGTCTGATAGCGTTCGGAAAACTTCAGGGCTTGATCGCCAGCCAACCGCTACTGATACCCGGCCGCCACATTCTGAACGTCGCGGTCGCTGTCGGAGCTCTCGTGATGGCGGTGCTGTTGATCATCGACCCCAGCTTCGAACTCGCCCTCGTTCTGATCGCCGTCTTGGCACTGATAATCGGCATCCTCATCGTAGTCCCGATCGGCGGCGCGGATATGCCCGTAGTAATCGCGCTGCTCAACTCGTACTCCGGACTCGCAGCCGCGGCGACGGGTTTCGTTCTTGAGAACAACATGCTCATCATCGCTGGATCACTGGTCGGTGCATCGGGATTGATACTCACTAGAATCATGACTCGAGCCATGAACCGCTCACTCGGCAATGTAATGTTCGGGGGCTTCGGAGTGGCAGACTCGACCGGTGCGCCGAACGCAGCCGCAAGCGACAAGCCGGTGAGGGCGGTCAACGCTCCCGAAGCCGCAATCGTGCTCGGATACGCAAACTCCGTCATATTCGTGCCCGGATACGGCCTCGCGGTAGCTCAGGCTCAACATCAAGTCCGCGAACTCGCTGACATGCTCAAGGAGAGAGGAGCCTCGATAAGGTACGCCATCCACCCAGTCGCCGGACGGATGCCAGGGCACATGAACGTGCTCCTCGCCGAAGCCGATGTTCCGTACGACGAGCTGAAGGACCTCGACGAAATCAACAACGAATTCCAAAGATCCGACGTTGCAGTGGTTGTGGGCGCGAACGATGTCACCAACCCGGCCGCCAGAACGGATCGCACAAGCCCTATTTACGGGATGCCAATCTTGAACGTTGATCAGGCGCGCTCGGTTATCGTATTGAAACGATCTTTGGCATCCGGCTTCGCAGGTGTGGAAAACGAACTATTCCACAACGAGAACACTATGATGCTCTTCGGCGATGCCCGCGCCTCGGTCGATTCACTGATCGCCGAGATGAAAGAGCTCTGACATGACTAAAACTAAGTCAGGTGCGCTCAGCATCAACCAGATCGGCCAGATCTCGATCTCGATTACCGATCTCGACCGCGCCGTCGCTTTCTACCGCGACACCCTAGGCATTCCGTTTCTATTCCAAGTGCCAGGCTCGCCGGCGATGGCGTTCTTCGACTGCGACGGTACACGACTGATGCTCACTCAATCCGAAAGCCAGTCAGCCGCCGGCACATCTATCATCTACTTCAGAACCGAATCGGCTCACGCGGCTGCCGAAGCCCTAGCCGCCAGCGGCATCGAACTCGAGTCGGAGCCCCACATCATCCACCAAACCGACAGCTACACCCTCTGGATGGCATTCTTCAGGGACCCCGACGGCAACCTGATGGCGGTAATGAGCGAAGAAGGCGAGCTAATGGGGTAGAGCGGGGGAGGCACGACGAGGTTGCCGCAAGGACTGACGCTCTAACTCGGAGCAGGTCTTTGATGGGGAAATCCTAGACGAACTCGCCCCGCCACAAAGCATCTACAAAACGGTTGGCCGGCACGATCTCGATACCGTCAGCGGTACGCCGTGCACGAGGCTCTAGGCAGACCACCACTCGTCGCTCTACTTCGGGATGCTCATTGATCAGTGTCCGCAACCCCTTCAAATGGTTTCGCGTGATCTTGGGACTCGATTTCGCTTCCACTGCCAGAATTATGTCGCCCACGATGAAATCTACCTCGATCCCGCTTGGCAGACGCCAGAACGACAAGTCGAGATCGATCTCCCGATAGCTGATCGCAGAAGAAAGCTCGTGGTAGACCCAGTTCTCGAACGCCTTGCCGTATAGCTCAGTTCCAGCTGTAAGTCGCCTCCGACGAGCGAGACTGTTCACCACGCCGACATCTGCAAAGTAAAATTTCGGCGCGACGGCCACGCGCCGCTTTCGCCGCCTTCGGTATGCTGACAGCCATCGCCCGAGCAAGGTGTCTTCCAGAATCTCGAAGTATCCTTTGACGGCCTTATCTGATACGCCGCACTCCCTGGAAATGTTCGAGAAATTCACCCTCTCTCCGTCGCTTAACGCCGCGGCGTCCAAGAAATCAGAAAACGCAGGCAGATTACGTACCAGACCCTCATCAGCGATCTCCTGCTTCAAGTAATCGGAGACATAAGCGTTCTGCAAACGACGCGGGCGTTGCGACTCGTACATCCGCGGAGTGTAGCCGTGATTCAATATCCGATCTAACTCGAAAGCATCACCCAGTTCCGCAGAAACCAGGCCACGCAATTCGTACCTGACCGCACGACCCCCGAGCATGTTTACACTGCGTCGCCTCATCTTGCGAGCACTCGAACCGCACAGCGCGAAATGGAAACCGCGATTCTCCATCAGCCAGTGCACTTCGTCCAACAGACGAGGCACCTTCTGAATTTCATCTATTACGATCTGACGCCCATACTCCCAGCCATCCGCTTCCAGCTCTTCTCGTAGATACTCGGGTCTGGTGAGATACCGCCTATATTCCTCGCTCTTCAGCAGGTCTACCCAACGCGCATCGCGATACCGTTCTTTGAGCAGAGTGCTTTTGCCCACCTGTCGAGGCCCCCAAAGAAAAAAGGTTTCGGTTCCCGGCTCAGGGAGTTGCAACGATCGTGTGAACATGTACTTCAGAATATCATGAAATCTCGAACTTCATATCCGAAAATACACGAACATTGCAGGCGCGACACTCGAACTACCAGTGTCGCCGGACGCGTGTAGCACATCTTTCCAGGTCGTCTGTCATCCACCTATGCACTGAATGTCTACTCCGAAATATCATGAAATTCCGAAGTAAACATCCGAATTACCATATCTTGATGGGTGCTCTGAAATCGCCTGTCCAGCCTCCTTCTTCAGTCGACCCGGATCGTCTGGACACAGTCAAACTTGGTTCAATCGACCAGGTCCCAGATATTCCCCTTCAGGTCCGCCCGATGAGAGACTGTCATCTCTGACAACACAACCGTGCCCGCTAGCCGATCATGGATGCCTTGACCCTCGTTCAGCCAGGATTTGCTCGAATCTCTGGCAATCAACATGCTGAAAACGATCACCGCTCCTCCGATGAATGTCGGGGTGAGTATCGCATGAGTTATCAACGCTCGTGCCGCCGCTCTGCCCCATGACACCTTCTTTTGCGTCTCCCACTCAGCCACTCTGACGCCTAGAAGCCGATTAGGCAAGGTCCTACCCCACACGCTCCACTGCGGCACGAAGTAGAGGAGTCGCACCAGACCAAGAATCGAGTAGATGTGAAGAGGGTTGAAGGTCCTCCATCTCAAATCTCCGACCTCGACCGGTTCTGAAAGGTAACCGACGATCGCAAGTGTTGCGGCCAAACAGATTCCCTCCTCAACCAGAATCGAGATCATCCGCCTTCCCAGAGAAACCGGAACACTGACTTTGATCAGGGTGCGGTGTTCACCAGTCGAGTAGACGACCGGCTCCAGATTGTCGTCGGATTCTGGAGGCTCGGCCACCGTTCACCAGCCGCCGTGCTGGTGATGGGGCGGCGACATCGGCTCCTTGTTCCACAGAGTCTCGAGGTGGTATTGAGGCTCCCATCCCAAGATGCGCCTAGTCTTCTCGCTATTGAACTTGTGATGCGGTATCTCGGGAAATGTGAAGAAATTCTCGCAACGCGAGGGCAGACGCGACAGAGGCACCTCCAGCGCGGCTAGTATCGCCGTCCCGCAATCCGTCCAAGCCGTCGTGAATGGAGTCATATCTTCGTGATGCACCCACTCCTGTGCTCCGTGTCCGATTCCCCAGTTCCACGTGTGCCGCATGTTGTAGTACAGCATCGTGATCACATAGATGCCGTACTGCTTGCTGAATACTCGGCATATCTCCTGCCCCAGCCCCTTGGTGTGTGCGTAGAGCCTGGTGCCGAACGCCGGCGGCATGTCTGGATTCAAATCGAAATCCCAGTTCTCGTACTGCTCGCCCACCAGCTGGAAGTGAGGCCCCGTGTTCACGACGCGCTCGATCCGATTCTCACGTGCTGCCATCATCATGTTGTAGTTCCCGAGGGTGTTCACGTCGAATGCGATCTGCCGATGCGGACGCAGCACCGAAAGATTCACAATCGCATCCATACCCTCAGCCGCTTTGACGACACCGTCTAAATCATCCACGCTCAGCTTCAGGAAATCTCCGTCGTAGTCGCTAGATGGCTCGATGATGTCAGTCACCAGAATGTCGTGCCGATCCTTCAGCGCCTTCACAACCCACGGCCCCAGCATCCCGCATCCCCCAAGTATCAGTGTCTTCATGGTTTGCTCCCTCCTAACAGGTCGATCAGCTGAAATCCAGCAGCGTCTCGGCTTTAGCCGTCAAGTATCGTTGCCGGGCTACCGGCGATTGGATGTGAACATCCTGCCACTGCTCGATCCGAGCAACGAGAGCCTTACCGACAGCGATGCCTAGATCTATCGAACACAAAACCGAATCTCCTCCCGACTCACGTGCCGAGTCACGTCCTCCGTCCACAATCGGCCAGCCGAGCCGCAGATTCGCCACTTCCAATATCTGATCCCTCGCAAACTCCTTGCACACCACCTCGCAGAGATGAGCGCACAGCAGAGGGAGATCGCTCGCAGGAGGAAGGCTACGCCAACTCTCCGTCACCACCAAGTTCTCCTCATACGCCTCCATCAGCTTCAACGTGCTCAGATTTACCACCCGGGGCACACCCGCCTCAGCCGCCGCCCAGAGCAAGTTGTAAGTGCAACGAGTGTAATAGTCGACCATCCGGCTAGGGTCGTCGTACGCTTGTCCCTCGTATCCGATATGCACGATAGCGTCGATCCCTGCCACTAGATCGTCGGTAGCCGAGTCGTCGCCTAACTCGCACACAATCACGCCGGAAGCATCGCTCCCGACATCCGTCAGCCTCAAGTCATGTCCCGCATGTCCGAGCTGCATCGCGACGAATCCGCCCGTGCGACTGTTCGCGGAAGTGATCAAAACCTTCATGCGCACATCCTATCTTTCTAGTTGATGACTCGATGCAGAAGATGTTATCTGTTCGTAAGGATCGCGTCAGTGTGTCGCGCAAACGGCAGGGACCGCCTGACGGAGCTCGGTTGTTGGTGTTCCGCTTCGATACCGACGCGAACGCGGATCGAATAGTACGATCTGACACATTAGAAGCTGAACTGAAAATGAACTGTTCGGAGCTTGTCATGGTTTCAAGAATCAGTGCCTCAAAGGCGAAATCTGGGTTGCCTTCTCTGGTGTCCAAAGTCGTCGACAACGGCGAGCGCTTCATCATCGAGCGGCGAGGCAAGCCGGTCGCGGCTTTAGTCAGTATCGAGGACCTGGGGCATCTTGAGAAGGAAGATATAACTCACGCAGAAAAGCCTAAAGCCCCTGAAGAACCTCGAGGCCTGCTGCGCGCCGCAAGCGCTTGGGGAGGCATACTCACAAACGAAGAGATAGATGAATTTGTAGCAGATGTTTATGCCACGCGTGCAAAAGAGACAGACCGCCCCGCAGACTTTGGCTCTTGATGTACCTCTTTGACACCGATACAGTCAGCAATCTCATAAAGCCAGTTCCTT
Organism: Dehalococcoidia bacterium; assembly: GCA_965214735.1. Taxonomy (GTDB): domain Bacteria; phylum Chloroflexota; class Dehalococcoidia; order Lucifugimonadales; family Lucifugimonadaceae; genus Bin127. The sequence continues at coordinate 1,352,003 of OZ243977.1, forward strand.
CGACGGCATTGGTCGCCAAAATCGCCGAGGTGCCTAGAGCGCGGCAGTGCATATCCAGCATCACTGTTGGCGAGTTGATTTTCGGAGCATACAAAGCAGTTGCACGGACAGAATCTCTACTCGAGCAGATCGATACATACCTTCTCAAAGAGATCTCTATCATTCCTTTCGATGAACTTGCCGCAAGGCGGTATGGTCAGGTAAGAGCCTTCCTTGAACTGCAAGGGACGCCTCTGCAAGGTGCCGATCTACGAATCGCCTCCATCGCCCTATCCCGCAACCTCACTATAGTTACCGGCAATACTCGCCACTTCCGGCGTGTCCCAGGACTTCGCGCCGAGAACTGGATGTAGCCTAGGGGACTAAGGAGTTCCCAATGCCAAACCCGCCGATAATCGAACGAATCGAACTCACCCGATACCAGATACCCACCTACGATCTGGCCAAAGACGTCAGCTTCGCTATGGGCGCCTTCTACCAGCCCGGAGCAAGGGGCATGCGCTCGATGCTCGGCATCAAGATACATACCGATCTGGGCGTCACGGGCGAGTACATGAGCGGCGCTCCCGCCACCTACGAGCAGATCCAGATGTTCGTCTCGTTCCTCATCGGCAAGAGCGCGCTGAACCGGGAACTCTTCTACAACCAAGCCAAATCGATCCTCAGGAAAAACGACCGCATGGGCATCGGACCCATCGACGTAACGCTCTGGGACCTCGCCGGCAAGTTCCACGACGCGCCGATATACCAGCTGCTGGGAGGGCATCGCAAGAAGCTCCCCTGCTACGCCAGCACCTACCACGCCGACCGCGAGAAGGACGGATTGAGCAGTCCGGAGGCGTACGCCGACTTCGCTGAGCAGTGTCTGGAGATGGGATACCCGGGCTTCAAGATCCACTCGTGGGGCGAGGTCGATATCAATCGCGAGATCGCGACTGTGCGCGCGGTGGGGGAGCGCGTCGGGGGCAAGATGGCGCTGATGACCGATCCGTGCTGCGTCTACGACACCTTCGCCGACACTCTTGCAGTCGGCAGAGCCTGCGACGAGTACGACTACTTCTGGTACGAAGACCCCATGCGAGACGGCGGGGTCTCCCTCTACGCCCACAAACAGCTCCGCAAAATGATCAAGACTCCTCTGTTGCAGGGCGAACACCTCCACCTCGTTGAGGCTCATACCGACATGGCGATCGGCGAAGCGACCGACTTCTGGCGCGCCGACTCCGATTACGACGGCGGCATCACCGGCGTGATGAAGATCGCGCACGCCGCGGAAGGCTTCGGCATGGATCTGGAGTTGCACATCTCGAGCCCGCCGCACCGCCACTGCATGGCAGCCATACGAAACTCCAACTTCAACGAGATGGGACTAGTCCATCCCAAGATCGTCAGCCCCGGACCCAGCATCTACAAGAGCGACTACCGAGACCAGATCGACTCGATAGATTCCGACGGCTGCGTGGGTGTTCCGGAGGGGCCAGGGCTGGGAGTCGAATACGACTGGGAGGGCATCGCGAAGTATCGCGTCTCGCAGGAGGTCGTCAAGTGATTAAAGTATCCAGCCTCCAGATGGATACGGAGAGACGTTTCGATGAACGAACCGCAATTTGATGAACTAGAGTACCTAAATCCTCGTGATTATTGGTCAAATGAGGCGATCGACTTCACTCCTTGGCTGGCAAAGCACTTGGACCTGCTTGGCAAGACGCTTGGCTTGGATTTTGAATCTTCTGAGACGGAATCGAGTGTTGGAGACTTCTCGGCTGATATTGTGGCCACGGTCTCAGGTCGCGACGTCAAGGTGGTGATCGAGAACCAGCTTGAAGCAACCGATCATAGCCATCTGGGCCAACTGTTGACTTACGCATCGGGGCATGATGCTGGAATCCTGATCTGGCTGACACCTGAGTTCAGAAATGAACATTTGCAAGCCCTTGACTGGCTGAATCAGCATACAGATGAATCGCTAGAGTTCTACGGAGTAACGATCAATCTCATAAAGATCGGAGATTCGCGACCAGCCTTGGAATTCCGTCCAGCGATGTTTCCCAAGGCTTCGCAACGAAAAGCTCGATCTCACAGAACCCCTTCGCGAAGCCAAAAGGTCCGAGACTTTTTCAAAGAGTTGATTTCTGAGCTGGGTGAAAAACACCCAGAGCACCCTTTCGCTAAATCGGTAGTTGACCGTACTCGCCATTGGCATGTATTCGATTCCGGCTTCGACGGCATCGGCTATAACATCTCCTTTTACTCACACACTAAGGTAAGAGTGGAACTCTTTATCAGCCGTGACGATGCCGCTTTCAATGAGCGGTTGTCTACTCGGTTAGAGGAATGTAAGGGAAAAATCCGTAGCAAGCTGGGAGTAGAAGACACCGAAGAACTTAGGTGGAGTGATCACGGTGAGGCGAACAAGATGATTGCTCTCTATCGAGAAGGATCAATCGAGAGCTCAAACGATGAACTCGCTGAGCTGAGAGCATGGATGATCAACACCCTAATCAAGTTCAAGGAGGTCTTCACCCCTCATCTCGCAGAACTCGTTCCACAAATCGAGCCCGACTGACCCCTCTACCCCCAATCCTGTCTATCCTGCCCATCGATGTTAAGTCCAACGATGCGTAGCATCGTAACAATCCATACCCATCCATGTAAGTTCCACCCCCCCCACATGCGATATCATCACTCCATAACCAAACCCTCCATGTAGGAAAACACACCCATGCACCTGCTAGAAGTGCATAACCCCATAGCACAACAGCGCGGATTGATGAACTCGTTGAAGATCAATGAGAGACCCGAGTCGCTTGACAATCGGACGGTCGGCCTCATCTGGAGCGGAACGCATGGCGGCGATGTGGCACTGAAGAGGGCGGGAGAGATGATCCAAGAGCGGTTCGCCAATGTCCAAGTCAACTTCTACACCGGCGGCAACTATCCGGCCCCGCCGCCGATCGTCAAACAGGCAGGAGAGGAGTGCGACGTCGTTATCGGCGCCACCGCCGACTGAGGGACCTGCGCGTCGTGGATGGTCCACGACATGATCGAGATCGAGAAGATGGGGAAGCCAGCCATCCCCATAGTCTCAGGTCGCTTCGAAGAGGACGCGATCGCCAGCTCCCGAGCATTTGGGATGCCCGATCTCCAGTTCGTCATCGTCCCTCGGATATATCGGAACCTAGCCATTGAAGAGTGCGTATCGCAGACCGAGGCAGTGATCGACGATATCGTCGAAGTGCTCACCCATGACCAACGTCATGGCAGGCGCGAGCGAGACGAGACGGCGCCGATCCAGAGGTTCGAGGGCGAAGACCGCTGGGATGCCATCTTGAAGATGAACGAGCAGTGGCTGATGCGCGACTGGGGTGATTCGTTCGTGCTGCATCCTCCGACGATCGAGGCTGTGAACGAGCTGATCGATGGCACCGGACTCGATGCCGATGATCTAGTCTGCGACATGCCGCCCGGTTTCGGACTGGCAACGGTCGAGAAGATCGCCATCAACGCTGCCATGGCAGGCGCCAAGCCTGAACACATGCCGGTGATAGTCGCATCCGTCAAAGCACTCTCGCAAATGGGTTCGCACGGGGGCAAGTCGCTGCTGATGTCCACCAGTCCGCAGGCACCTCTGCTCGTTGTGAACGGGCCGATAGCGAAGGAGATTGGTATCAACGCCCGCTCTGCGCTGGGTCCGGGACGCGACAACGAAGTGAACATCACAATCGGACGGGCATTCTCACTTTGTCTACGTAACATCGGCTACTGGTATCCCGGACAGATGGACATGGACACCATCGGTACCACTCGCAAGTTCGTTCACTGCATCGCCGAGAACGAGGATATGAGCCCGTGGCAGCCTTTCCACGTCGATCGAGGATTCCAAGCCAGCGACAGTGCCGTAAGCGTATTCGTCACCAACGGCGAGCTAGATGTCCAAGATCAAGGCAACACAGATGCCGAGGGATTGCTGAAGACTTTAGCCTACGGCTCGATCTTCGGCACTCGCGGTCTGGGCATGCATGGAGGCGGGCAGAGGCTGATTCTCATGCCACCAGATGTCGCTGGACCTGTCGGTGAGCAGGGATTCTCAAAGGACGATGCGAGAGAGTTCATCCACTTCAACTCGCGACACAGCTTGGGAAAGATGATCCAGTACACGCCTCTCAAGGGAGAGGCACGCATAAGCCCGGCGTGGCGGTGGCTTGAAGACCTCACTGAGAAGGAGCGGCTCGACATCGAAGTTCAGCTCCTCGATAGCGTAGATAGCTGGACCATTGTGGTGGTCGGGGCAGACCGAGCCAAAACAGCAGTGATGCCTACCACTGACGGCGTGCAGACAGTGGGAATCGACCAGTTCATGCCTTAGCTCTTCCCCGCTCATGGTTCGATATGCTCACGAGGGGCGTTCAAACTCACCCTGAATCCTGAATCTTGATTGAGAGTGAGTTTGCCGTCGTTCGGGCAAGTTAGAATCCGCAACCATTCGTGAACCGATACTTAGCCTTCCTGCGCGGGATGAATCTTGGTCGTCGCAGGATCAAGAATGACGAGTTGTGCGCCATCTTCGAAGGGATGGGCTATACGGATGTCTCGGCATTCTTGGCGAGCGGCAACGTGATCTTCGACTCTTCTGAAACCGACTCTGCGAGCGTAGCAAACCGAGTCGAGTCGCGCCTTCAGGCATCTCTCGGCTACGAAGTACCGACCGTTTTGAGAACTTCGGGTGAGGTTCGTGCCATCGCCGCCCATACTCCCTTCCAAGAAGTTCCCAGCGATGCTCGTGGCAAGATCCAAGTGGCTATGTTTAACGCAAAAATTGGCGACTCTGCTCATGATGCCATACTTGAAATGTCCACCGACGACGATCGCTTGGAACTTACCAGCCGAGAGCTCTACTGGATGCCCAAGGGCAATCTGTAAAGACTCCCGACTCGATCTCAGGACTATCGAGGAGTTAGTCGGAATTCTGATGCTGCTAAATCCTGCCGTCAATGTCATAGATCGGATTGCGCGGCAAGCAGCCCTCACGCCTGTATCTCTCGACCATCAACGAAGACTAGCTAGGGCGTGTTAACACTGGCGCAATGCCTCTGTTATGAGTGCGAACATGATGAACCCTGTGAAGATCACGTCCAGCTTCTCGAAGCGTGAGAAGATGCGTCGGAAGCCCTTCAGCCGGCGGAACAGCCGCTCGATCTCGTTGCGCCGCTTGTACATCTCGCGGTCGTACTCCCACGGATCGATCCGGCTCCGGCGCGGCGGAACCACGGGGACGAAGCCCAGGTCCAGCGCCAGCTGGCGGCTCTCGTCGCCCTCGTATGCCCGATCCATCAGCAGCCGCGGGCTTCCGAGCTGCGGGCCGAGGCGTTCGAGCAGCCGGCGACCCTCCGGCGCGTCGTGCGCCTGTCCCGGCGACAGGGAGAACGTCACGGCCGTCCGAGCATCCGCGGCAGCCATATGAATCTTGGTGGTCCAACCGCCCCGGGACTTCCCGATCGACTGGGGTCCGTTTTTTTTAAGGCCCCCGTCCCGTCCGGATGCACCTTGACGATGGTGCTGTCCAAAGAGACCGCCTCCAGCTTGACACGCACTATCTGTTCTCTCTGAAGGTGTTCGAACACCCGGTCTAGAACCCCCTTCTTCGACCAGCGGTTCATGCGGGTATAGATCGTGTGCCAGTTGCCGAACCGGGCCGGCAGCCCGCGCCACTTGCAGCCGTGCTCGGCCACATACAGGATCGCGTTCAGAACCTGGAGGTTCGGGACGCTGACGTTGCCGCGCTGCACAGGCAGGTACGGAGCTATGCGTTCGTATTGAGATTCTGTGATTTCCATGCGGAAAGCGTAGCACAGATCCACACGCTAGTGTTAACACGCCCTAAGTTGCGGTGTTGACATCCTGTCAGTCGGCCGACACCGCGAGAGATTGCCTTACGAGATATAAGGAAGCGCTTCGGGAAGACTTTTCGGGACGAATCCTCCTCTTTGAGCGTGTAGGGCCCGAGATTGCGCGGTGCCAAGGTTACACTTTGCTTATCGAATGGTATTCCAATGAGTTTCCCGCGCCAGTAGGCAACGACTGTTTGCTTATGGACGTTCGGGTTCATAGTTTCGCAACTGCGTGTGACGCGCTAGCACGTTGACATCAGCATCGTTGTGCAATACCGGCACGCCGCCGCGTATGGCAATGGAAGCGATGAGATAATCAATCAGCTTTCGAATGGTCTCACCTCGGCTTCGGCAGGTGCGATAGAGTAGTGCCGCATCGTCGTAATCGGTCGGCTGGATAGGGATCACCACTGTCCGCGCGAGGAGGTGCCGAAGGCTCACCAGATGCGATTCGTCGCGTGCCCCAGCGAGGATCTCCATCCGCACCGCATCGCAGGTGGCTACTTCGCGCTTCAGAGCTTCATCGACTAGATCGCATGTCGGGGATCCAGTGTCCCACAGAAACTCAATCCAAGCCGAGGTGTCGATCAGGATCACCGCGAATGGGTGGAGCGCATCGCGTTGAGGTCACCTTCCCAACCGATTCCTCGAAGGGCGCGTGCCTCATCGAGAGACACCGGTTCCACAGCCAGCGTCCGCAACGCGAGTTAATGGCTTCACGTTTAGTCGAGAGTCGATAGCGTCGCATCACCTCGGCACACGCCCTATCGTCAATGTCTACGTTTGTGCGTGACATACACGCATCGTATACCGAGAGTGTCGCGGGCTGAGGCTTATTCCGCCGCTCGAAGACCACGTTGCTGGGATCGAATTGCTGCCAAACTGCTCGAATGTACTGGCCGGTTCTGATTGCGACGATGCCTTATTTCGGAAGGTGGCGGTGGCGAAGCATGTTGCAACGAGACTCGTGCCACGCCAGTCGAAGTCGAGGTTGTCGGAGCCGTACTGCTTCCTATGATCGGGAAGGTCGCTCGCGTCAAGGGGGTGATGTGAAGGAAGAACCGTGCCTCAACATCGTCATTCGGTGCGCTGTTGCTTCACGTAGATCAGCCGATTCCCATACTCGTGAAGATGCACATTGAAGTTGGAACGGATTATGAGACCCTATTGTTCGGTGGAAATGCGTTCACTGGAAATGTGTTTTATGAACTCAATCGCGTCCTGATGCGCCTGACCGTCTCTGTAGCCGTTCAGTAGATAGAGGTCGTATTCACTGGTTCGACTGGCGGAAAAGAGTTCGTTCAGTTCGTCGATACGGCCTTCATCCCGAAACTCTGGGAGGAATCGGTAAGCCGTTCTCGCCACGTAGACGCAATTGTTATCGGGCAACGATTGACACTTCTCCAATTCATGTCGCAGGTCATCTACTGACAGCTTGCGGCTAACTTGGTCGATGAGTCTCCTTTCCGCAGACTCCGAGGATTCGAGTATGTCGGTCCTTATCCAAATCCCAGATAAAGACTCCGGGTTGGACTTGCAATTCTCCTTCGTATGGTCGGATACATTAGCCCAGATCGGCTGATAACGCTGTTCAAACCTCGGGTCTGAGAAGATGCTTTCGTCATAATGGCAAGACCAAGAATCATGGCTTTCGATCAGGTCTGGAGCCGCAAAGTCGAAGAAGTATTCGGTAAATACTGCCCCCGACCCGTGTCGCAACTTAGTCATGATCGGAGTGCCTATCCTCCCGATGTCGGTTATGTTGAACTGCTTGTGCCAGCTCATCACACCTAAATCCGGGTTTGCGACGTTCGGGCGCGGCAAAGATTCTTCATTAGCGATCTCCGCAAACTCCCTCCTATACGAGTCGAACCTGGATATCCCGCAACACAGATAGTATGGCTCGACGAAGTTTATCCTGATGACTAGGAAACTGAATATGAGTAGAGCCGGCATGACCCAGAGCAGGTGTTTTCGGTTGTTGAGGCAGATGTAGTAAAAGATTCCCGTCATTGTCAGCACCACTGTGACGGCAAGTTGGGTTGTCGTTCTGGTTACGTCGAGACGAGCGTCTCCAAACAGAAGCGGCGCGAGGGAGGAAGTGGCGATCAGGGAGCATAGCAGCAGGAATAGCAGCCTACCCCCCCCCCCCCCCCGAATTTTGTCCACGCCGAATGTGATGAAGAATGCAAGAGGCAGTGCCGGCAGAAGCATGAATCCCCCATGATCGGCGAATATCCTGCCTGCCAGTTGGTGGAGGTACGATGTCTCATCGACAGACAGCCAAACACCTATGTTGTCGGCGAGATCGATTCCTTGGGCATAAGCGGTGTTGGGCAATAGGTCGCCGAAATACAGGTACCGCCAAAGATTGAATGTGCCCCACAGCAAGAGCACGATTCCGGTGAAGCAGAATCCCGAGAGGGACCGGAACTTGAGCAGCCAGAAACCGGCAAAGATTAGTAGCAGAGGAGCGATGTGATAAATGCTCTCTATTCTGGATATGGTGGCAAGGAAGACGATGATTGCCAATGGGTAGCGGATCCGTCCGCTCTCGGCGAAACGGAAAAATATCAACACCGATACTAGGAACAGGACGTGGGTAACTGCATTCTCCATGCCGGAGCCGTGCCAGAGCAAGAAAGAGGTCCGATTCGTTAACAGCCATGCGGCGAGAACCGTCAATATGATTGCGATGCCCCGATGTTTGCTGAAAAACAGAATGAACAAGGAACCCAACAGGAAAGTCGCGATTACGGTCTGTATGACCGAGAATGTGGCATAGTCGATTCCGCTTATCCCGTAAGAGATGGCGTAGATGAAGAACTGGACCGGCGCCGAGTATCCTTCCACGCGGTCGCCCGAAGGGCTGACGCCGATGAATCCGTAATCTATCCAGTTCTTGGCGTGACTCATGACGATCACGCCGTCGTCGCGAACTTGGTAGAGGTTTTCGTTGATGCCGAAGTAAGCTGATTGGAAGACGATGACAAAAATCAAACCGCCAATCAACGGTAGAAGAAGAGGGTTCTTCCAGAGCCATGCCAGCAGTTGAATTGCGTCACCGCTGAGCCTGCGCACCAGATCATGCCGGGCGGCCGTGCGATATATTCCTTCTTTGGACGTTGCCGAAGCAACGTGGACCATCACTCCGGGAATCGGCATCTTACGTCGAAGCAAGTGCGTAGGTCTCCCTTTACCTATCTCGACCAAACTCGGGTAATGATCTCTGATGCGCTGTGAAATTGAATGACGGTACTGGGGTGGACACGGCGGGTACCGCCGACCTTGAGCGGCACTATCATTATTATTCTCCGATAGTTCCATGAGTCCAGACCCACCCTTCACCTCCGACTCATCTTGGGATTGTTGAAGGATGTGGCGCGTGGCAGGCTGTTGGACAGTTGGAAATCGGTTGCATTGTTCTCTGTGTCAAGCACTAGGGTAGGCATTGGATTCCCGCGAACGCGGGATGACGGGATTATGCAAAGGTCTTCTTCAGCGGCTTCTCTGGCTTGAACTTCACGGTAGAGCCTCGCTGAATATTCAGTGTGAGAGTTCCTGCCAACTCTCGGTGCACTCCATGCAGGGCAGAAGTGGTGAGTGGTGGGCCCGGTGGGATTCGAACCCACGGCCTTCGGATTAAAAGTCCGCTGCTCTACCGAACTGAGCTACAGGCCCACGTCACAATCTCGATTCTATTGCCTCGATGTTTCGCAACAGTCTCACTGACAGGGGAATCCTTTGCGTTAGACGCGAGGAGAGCGGCACCGCCTTCGGAGAGGCCGGGGATCTCTGACGGACACGCCCGGATATCTGGATTGCGTGCCTCCGCCGCAATGCCGCAATGACTAGGGCGGCATCTCGTTCCCTTGCTTGCAGAGTAAAGCCATTGTGCTGGTCACAAGTAAAAATGGATCTGGGGATCCAAAGCGGCACCGAGTGGAAGTATGGGACACACCTCTTTGTGATAGCTGATGATGTGCTCGATGATCGGAGATGGCTCACGCTTAAAATGGATTCCATCGATTCTTCAACCTGTCCGTCCGTTGTTTCGAAAGCCAAGCCTCGCCGATGCCCGACCATATCTTTACCGCCGACGAAGTACGTGAAACGTTCCTCAAGTTCTTCGAGGAACGAGACCATCTGAGGTTACCCTCAGCGTCGTTGATACCGGCCGGCGATCCGACTCTGCTGCTTACAACCGCTGGCATGGTGCCCTTCAAGGCTTACTTCTCGGGCGAATTGACACCTCCGAATCCGCGCATCACCACTGTCCAGAAGAGCTTTCGAACCACCGATATCGAAGAAGTGGGTGATGTCTCGCACCTGACTCTCTTCGAGATGCTGGGCAACTTCTCTTTCGGCAACTACTTCAAGGAAGAATCTTGCAAGTGGGCATTGGAACTATGCGCCGACGTCTACGGCATGGAGTTTGAGAGAATCTATCCCACTATCTATACCGATGATGACGAGGCGCACCAGATCTGGATCGATTTGGGAGTGCCTGCAGAGCGCATATCCCGATTGGGCGATGAGGACAACTGGTGGGGACCGGCTGGGGAAGAAGGTGCCTGCGGTCCATGCAGCGAGTTGAACTACTACTTGGGCGACTTGAACGATCTGCCGCCAGCCGATTCTCCCATCCGAGGCGACACTTGGGGACCAGGCATTTCGGATGACTTCCTAGAGTTCTACAATCTTGTCTTCACACAGTACTATCGCGACCGGAACGGCAACGATGAGCTGCTGCCAAAGAAGAACATCGACACTGGAATGGGCTTCGAGCGTACGGTGCAGATTCTGCAGGGCAAGGCAAACGTCTACGAGACCGATGTCTTCAAGCCGATGATTGATCTGGTCGCCGGCAGAGCGGGCGTGAGTTACGGAGAAGACGAAGACGTGGATCGCGCAATCCGCGTGGTTGCAGAACATGGCAGATCTGCAACCTTCCTGATCTCAGACGGTGTGGTTCCGGGCAACTCCAGCCGGGGCTACGTGTTGAGACGCGTCATCCGCAGGGGAATGCTGTTCGGAAGGGAGCTGGGCATCGAAGGCCCGATACTCCCCCATATCGCTGAAACGGTCGCCAGCCAGATGTCGCATGTCTATCCCGAGTTGATGCAAAATCTCTCCTTCACAGAGCATGTGCTGACGCGTGAGGAGGAGTCGTTCGAGTCGACACTTGATCAAGGTTCTCGCATTCTCCATGAAGCGATCGCTGAAGCAAAGTCGCAAGGCGCGACTGAAATCCTCAGTTCGAGTGCAGTGCGTCTATACGACACCTACGGCTTCCCGATCGAGATAACTGCCGAGATATCGGCAGAACATGGCTTGACCACTGATGTCGAAGCAATCGAGTCTGAGATGTCGAAGCTGCGTGAACGATCACGCGCTTCGGCTTCGGTCTTCACGTCTGACAGCGATGGCGATGCTCTCTATGGGTCGCTTGGCATGGAAGAAGTGCCATTCCTCGGATACCGCACCCTTACTGCCGATGCCGAGGTGATCGCCATCGTCAATGATGGACGGCTTGTCGATTCCGCAACCGCAGGCGATGAAGTGGAGATCGTTCTCAACGAAACTCCGTTCTACGCGGCAAGGGGAGGGCAGATCGGCGATACAGGATATATGCGCAGCGATCGTGCGACTCTCCGCGTCAATGACTGCCAGGCGCCGTACGGACACATAAACGTCCATTTCTGCGATGTGGAGCGCGGCATCGTCAGTGTCGGCGATGTTCTCACGACGCAGGTCGACGGCGCACGACGTCAGAAGATAATGCGCAATCATACCGGCACGCACTTGGTTCACGCCGCTCTACGCGAGGTGGTGGGCACACATGTCCGTCAGTCGGGATCATTAGTCGCGCCCGACTATCTGCGCTTTGACTTCACCCACATGGATTCACTCTCTGAAGATGAGTTGCACGCCGTCCAGGATCGAGTCAATAAGAGCATCCGAGACAATCTGTCGGTCGACGTGCAGTGGACCACCTACGGCAAGGCGGTCGAAGAAGGCGCGCTTGCTTTCTTCGGCGATACATATGAGCACGAAGTGCGAACCATCAAGATCGACTCTACGTGGAGCTACGAACTCTGCGGCGGCACTCACATGCAGAGCACCGGCGGTATCGGACTGTTCGTGATCGTTTCGCAGACCGGCATCGGTTCCGGGATTCGACGCATCGATGCGGTCACCGGCATCGGCGCCGAGAAAGAGGTGCAGAGAAGGTTCGGACTGGTCGACGAGGTCGCCGCCCGGCTCCGCGTCCCTCCCGACAGGATCATCGAGCGAACTGAATCGCTGATGGAGGAGTTGGAAGAAGCTCGTCGCCGGGCGTCGCAACTCGAAGAGCAGCTGCTTCGCTCATCCGTAGACGGAGCGGCAAAGGCATCGAATGCACTCGACTTCACGCTCGATTCAGGAGGTAGAGACATACCCGTCCGTGTTCGGAGCATCCCGGCTTCGAACGTTGATGCGATGCGACGTACCGGCGATCACATGCGAGATAGTCTCGGCACTGGGATAGTCGTTCTCGGCAGTGTCATAGCAGATCGCCCGGTGATAATTGTGATGGTGACGCCCGACATCGCCAAAGGCTCCATCCACGCCGGAAACTTCGCGAAGGCTATCAGCACGGCCATCGGCGGCGGCGGCGGCGGTCGAGCAGATTCAGCTCAGGCCGGCGCGCGCGACCCCGCACGGCTAGACGAGGCGTTACATGCCGTGCCATCGATCATCCGCAAGATAGTCGCGAACTGAGATTTGGCGCGCAACCGCAAGAGCCGTGCTGGCCGCAGACTGGGTGTGGACTACGGAGCGGCGCGAGTGGGACTGGCGATATCGGATCCAGGGGGGATCATTTCAGAACCGATCGAAGCAGTTCCCAGCAGTTCGTCAATTGAGAAAATCGTCCAAATTGCCGACGAACGCGGAGCGGTAGAGATCGTTGTCGGATTGCCGATCAGCATGGACGGAACGCGATCTGAGCAAACCCGGTCGACCCTTGAATTTGTCAAGGAACTTCAGAGCTGCACCGACATTCCGGTAGTGAAGTGGGACGAGCGGCTGAGCACGGCGGAAGCGGAGCGGGCATTGCGTCCTTTGGCAAAGAGTAGAAGGGACAAGAAGCGTAGGGAGGGCAGAGTCGATTCCGCCGCCGCCGCGATTATCTTGCGATCGTATCTAGACGCGATCGGTTGAACATCCCGGCATCCGCCGAATCTTCCCTCGTCATCGGGTGCGATTCTTGTTGACAGCCTTGTGCCGCTTCGATTTTGTCGAATAATAGGGTTAGGCATACGATAGGCCCCAATACAAGGTTGAGTATCGAGGTCTAAAGAGATGGTTAGTACAAAGAGAACACCCGATCCTATATACAAGACGCTCACAGTGCCGATCCACGGGGAAGTGGGTGGTGAAGTGTTGCAGATGGTCGACAGTTTCAATCGCCGATTCGACCGCGAAGACATCTTTCTTCAAGCCGATGGCGACAAGGTGCGCGTCCACTTGAGACGGGCCGACATCAACGCTCTGCGCGTCGCTATCGGCGATTTGATGCCTCCGCTCTCCAACAACGGGAAGTCCAGCACTCTCCATGCATGTCTGCAAGCTGTCGAAAGTGTCAAGAGTTACGGAATAGACGGCAAAAAACGTAACTACGTAGACTACAACCAAGAGCGCAAAGTCAAGAACCGTTCTCTCAAAGAGATACGGAGGGGCAGGCACTTCTATGCGAACGATTCCCACTTTCCCAAAACGAACAATCTACCACCGAATGAGTACCTGGATAAGATCGTGGCGGGCGACAGCAAGGAAGTCCTGGCGAACCTGCCGGACAACTGTGTGGACCTCGTGTTCACGTCACCGCCCTACAACTTCGGACTGGACTACTCGGAGAGCCCCGACGACCATCGCTGGGATGAGTATTTTGACCAGCTCTTCGGGATTTTCGACGAGTGCATACGCGTCCTCAAATTTGGAGGTCGCATCGCAGTTAACGTGCAGCCCTTGTTTTCCGACTACATACCAAGCCATCACATCATCAGCGACTTCTTCATGCGAAGACGCTTGATCTGGAAGGGCGAAATCTTGTGGGAGAAAAACAACTACAACTGCAAGTACACCGCTTGGGGCAGTTGGAAGAGTCCGAGCAGCCCATACCTCAAATACACGTGGGAGTTCATAGAGGTCTTCTGCAAGGGAGATTTGAGAGCGAAAGGAGATCGAACTCAAGCCGACATCAGTGCCGATGAGTTCAAGCAGTGGGTCAATGCCAAGTGGAGCATCGCGCCCGAACGGAACATGCGAGAATTCGGCCACCCGGCAATGTTTCCGGAGGAACTGGCTGACCGAGTGCTGAAGCTGTTCAGCTTCCGGGGTTCCTATGTGCTGGACCCGTTCGCCGGAGTCGGCACCACCGCCGTCGCCGCCAAGAAGACCGGCAGACACTACTTGGGAATCGACATCTCCCCCGAATACTGCGCCGCGGCCGAACGCAGGCTGAACGAAATCCTGCTTTGACCAGCATCGACCGAAGCCGAGTTTCAAGAGACACCGATCGTCGTCTCAGAGCCATCAAAGTTGACTACGACCAGACGATTCGCTCTCTATGGGACGTCACGGCTGGAGGCACCATCCGCTCCGTTAAAGGACAGCTGGTGGAGCGCATGGCGAGGGACATTGTCACAACCGCTTGGTTTGCAAAGACGGGTAATCAGGACGGCATACGATTCGCTAAAGGCAGACATCGGATAGATTTGAATCTCCACTACTTGGCGCGTTTGCCAGATGGAATACGCCAATTCATATCGGCGAATAAGGAGAACTACTACCACGGGCTGGGCTGTGACGTTCAGGTGCACATCGATGACCGCTTCACGCTGGCCGTGGAGTGTAAAGCCTACTCTGAGAACGCGATGCTTAAGAGGATTCTAGTAGACGCGACGTTGTTGGAAAGCAAGTACCCAGAGTTAAGGTTCGCCCTGTTCCAACTCGAAAGCATGCTTGGAGGGGACTACTCGGAAACTATCGTCGAACCGAAGGGCAGCCCCGCCAGCCACACCATAATGTCGTATTTTGATGTAAACCTGAACATCGTCACACTTTTGGATGGCGAAAGACATATCGACCACCCAATTCACAAGCAACAGTTCTACAAACCTCTATCCATGGCATCCCTGCGTAGAGCAGTCCAACAATTCGAACGTCTACTGTGAATCGGATTCGGAGCGTGGCTAACCCATCCTCAGTGCCTCGCGCAACTGGTTCTTGAGCAGCTCGGACTCGACACATCTGATTCGTCGCCCCGCCGCGTATCCTAGTGTTCCCGTCGCCTCCTCCTCGCCTCCGCCACATATCCTAGTGCTCACGTTTCCTCTTCGTCGCTCCCGCGCACGAGGGAGCCTAGGATGCGCTAAAAGCGCATGCCCCGACCAAAACTAACATGTAGATCTGGGTTTCAAACCTGCCTTAAAAACCCAATCCATATCCATCCATGCCCATCCATGTAAATTAAAGCGCATACACCCAACCCAATCCTGTCTATTCTGTCCATCGATGTTAATTCTCAACTCCATCCCGATATAGCATTTCATTTACGGACACCATTACTACTCATACGAATCTCATGAGCATCAGCAACATCGGAATCATCGGATACCCCCTTGGCCACACGCTCTCGCCAGTGTTCCAGAATGTGGCGCTGAAGAGCCACGGCATCGACGAAGAGTTCCAAGCCTGGCCCCTGCATCCTGACGATCTGGAGACAAGAGTCGCCACGTTCCGTGACGAAGGCTTTATCGCGTGTTGCGTGACGCTTCCTCATAAACAGTCCGTGATTCCCCTCATCGATGAGTTGGCAGACACCGCCCAAGCGGTCGGCGCAGTCAACTGGATCATCAACGATAGAGGAACTCTGGTCGGGCATAACACCGACTCGCCGGGGTTTCTACGCGCTCTCACCGAACTTGGAAACTTCGATCCCAAGGGTTGCGATGCCTTGGTCTTCGGCGCCGGAGGTGCCGCTCGTGCCATAGTCCACGCAATTGCCTCTGCCGGCGCATCCAGCATCGCAATCGTGAACCGAACGCTTGATCGAGCTCAGGAGTTGGCGAAGGATTTTGGGGACAAGGACACGGAGATCAGAGCAATCGGATTGAATTCAGATGATCTTGCGGACGCGGCGCCTAGAGCTGATCTGTTGGTCAATGCATCGTCGATGGGCATGGCAGGGGGGCCTGCGCCTGATGATTCGCCCGTCCATGCGGAACTCATATCCCCAGATGCAGTCGCTTACGATGCGGTGTACGCTCCCTTGATGACGCCTTTCCGTATGGAGGCAGAAAAGGCCGGCGCATCGAGTCTGGGCGGATTGACCATGTTGGTGCTGCAAGGCGCAGTCGGCTTCGAACTCGCTACCGCGAAGCCGGCGCCGATCTCCGCAATGTTTGAATCGATCGGGCAGGGGACAGGAGAGTAGTTGATGGGTGCATTCAGATACCTGACCGCAGGCGAGTCCCACGGTCCAGGCCTCACCGTTATCGTTGAAGGAGTTCCCTCTGGTCTCAGCATTGATGAAGACTATGTCGAGTTGCAGATGGCGAGACGTCAAAAGGGATATGGCTCTGGCGGAAGGATGAAGATCGAGAAGGATCGCGCAGTTATACGTGGCGGAGTAAGGCATGCTAAGACGATCGGCGCGCCGGTCGCGATGTGGATCGAAAACAGAGACTTCGCAAACTGGACCGATGCAATGTCCGTCAACGATGTCGGCGACGATGTCGATAAAAAGACGCACACCCGCATCGTCCCCGGTCACGCAGACTTCCCAGGCGCGCTGAAGTACTTGCATCATGACGTTCGAAACGTGCTGGAGCGAGCAAGCGCGCGCGAGACCGCGGCGCGGGTCGCAGCTTCAACAGTTGCTAGGCGATTGCTCGAAGAGTTCGGAATCACGGTCCATGCCCATGTGATCAGCTGTGGGGCAGAGAAGGCTCCCGAGGCAGATCCTGTCGAAATCGATTGGGACGTGGTGGAGGAATCTGAGGTCCGCGCGTGGGATGAGGATGCCGATGCGAGATTCAGGGCAGCTATAGACACCGCGAAGAAGGAGCGCACTACCATCGGCGGAGTGATGGAGATCGTGGCGTTCGGAGTCCCGGTAGGCCTCGGCAGCCATGTGATGTGGGATCGCAAGCTCGATGGCAGACTGGCGCAGGCGATGGTGAGCATCAATGCAGTTAAAGGCGTCGAAATAGGCTTTGGGTTCGATAACACCGCACGTTGGGGAAGAGACGTCCACGATGTCATCGTTCCGGATCCCTCAGACCCTCGAAGATTCCGCCAGATATCGAACCATGCGGGCGGTATCGAAGGTGGAATGTCGAACGGCAACCCGATAGTTGTTCATGTCGCTGTCAAACCCATCGCCACAATGACGCGCCCTCTGCCCAGCGTCGACATTAATACCGGGGAAGTGATCGAAGCCGCCTACAATCGCTCTGATATATGCCAGGTCGCAAGAGCATGCCCGATCGGCGAGGCGATGATGGTGCTCGTTCTTGCCGACGCGTTTATCGAAAAGTTCGGCGGAGACTCGGTCGCTGAGATGAAGAGCAACTATGAGTCGTACCTCGCCTCTCACCAGCAGTTCGGCATAGGAGCCGAGGCACAGGGATGAGTTCAAGCGGGAGCATCTACCTGATCGGATTCTCAGGCACCGGCAAGACGCTGAGTGGAATCAGGGCTGCCGAGATGTTGAGGATGCCATTCGTAGATATGGATGATTTGATCCAGTATCGGACTCGTAAGTCTATTCCCGAGATATTCGAAGAGGATGGCGAGGAGGCGTTTCGGGACATGGAGACACGCCTCTTGGAGGAGTTGTCTCAGAAAAGCAGCCGCGTGGTCTCCACTGGAGGCGGAACACCTGTTCGCAAAGCCAACCGACAGATCATGAGTGCCACCGGCATCATCGTCCTCCTGACCGCGAGCCCTGAAACGATCCACCGACGATTAGTCTCCCGTTCCTCTCGCAGCAATACTCTCCGTCCTCTCTTGGGCTCAGATGCACCCGTAGAGAAAGTCGAAGAGCTACTTTCGAGTCGTGAAGAAGCGTACTCGTGCGCCCACGCATCGATCAATACTGAAAAGATGACGCACGACCAAGTTGCGCGGGAAATCGAGCGAGTGTGGCTTCAAAGCGGATCCGCCTCATGCGCTCCACAGAGTTAAGATGTCTGCTCATCATCCCGACGACGATTCGGTGCTGGCGGCAACGGTTCACACCTCGCAAGGCAGATATCGAGTTATAGTCGCCCGCGGCGCGGTGTCGAACATTGGTCCCGAGATGCGACTCGCCGGCGTCGAGGGCAGAGCATTCTTGATCGCCGATGCAGCGATGTTTCCGACCGAAGTGAGGAGAACTCATGAGGCTCTGGAGAGAGGCGGTTACGAAACCCATGCTCTGATACTCGAACTCGGCGAAGCCGCCAAGTCGCTCGAAACAGCTACCAGAGTGTACGAGTGGCTTGCCGAACGCCGCGCGGAACGCGGCGATACCCTTGTCTCGATGGGCGGAGGAGTGACTACCGATCTCATAGGATTCGTCGGCGGGACATGGCTGCGGGGAGTGCCGGTGGTTCATGTGCCGACATCCATGGCGGCGATGGTCGATGCCTCGATCGGCGGCAAGGCCGCGGTGAACTTGGCAGCCGGCAAAAACCTCGTCGGATCATTCAAGCAGCCGCGTCTGGTGGTCCATGACATCGACTTCCTAGATTCTCTTTCGAGGCGTGAGCTTGCAGCCGGTTGGGCAGAGGCGGTGAAGAAGTCTCTGATCCTTGATGCAGACCTGCTCGACACTTTCGAAACCCACTACTCAGACATGCTTGAATTGAAGGGTCCCGAAGTCGAGCCTGCGATTAGGCGAGCCGTAGAGATAAAAGCAGAGATCGTTTCTGCCGATGAATTCGAAACTGGCGATGATCGGATCCTTCTCAACTATGGGCACACCGTCGGCCACGCCATTGAAGCGGTTACCGAGTACGGCACATTCCTGCACGGCGAGGCGGTGAGCGTAGGAATGATGGTCGCCGCGCGCATATCGCAACGAATGGGGTTTATCTCTCAAGAACTCGTCGACCGTCAGCGGAACATCTTGCAGGCTTTCGAACTTCCAACAACGATTGCCGGCGTAACCGCCGACCAGATCATCGAAGCCGCCGCTTCCGACAAAAAATCCAGAGGCGGCAACATCCGATGGGTGTTGCTGAACGGGCCGGGCAGAGCAACAACAAGCCGCGAAGTGCCGCCAGAGATCGTTCGGGAGTCGCTCGAGGAAGTAATAACCGAGTGATCACCTGGTGATTCCGGTGAGACGTTCGGCCGTCAGCGGGCACATTCCCATGTCACTCCGGACGCTTCGGCAGGCTCAGCACAGGTTCCACCGATGCCGTTTACGCATCGCGTAGCGATAAGCTAGGGCGTGTTAACACTAGCGCAATGCCTCTGTTATGAGTGCGAACATGATGAACCCGGTGAAGATCACGTCCAGCTTCTCGAAGCGTGAGAAGATGCGTCGGAAGCCCTTCAGCCGACGGAACAGCCGCTCGATCTCGTTGCGCCGCTTGTACATCTCGCGGTCGTACTCCCAGGGATCGATCCGGCTCCGGCGCGGCGGAACCACGGGGACGAAGCCCAGGTCCAGCGCCAGCTGGCGGCTCTCGTCGCCCTCGTATGCCCGATCCATCAGCCGCCGCGGGCTTCCGAGCTGCGGGCCGAGGCGTTCGAGCAGCCGGCGACCCTCCGGCGCGTCGTGCGCCTGTCCCGGCGACAGGGAGAACGTCACGGCCGTCCGAGCATCCGCGGCAGCCATATGAATCTTGGTGGTCCAACCGCCCCGGGACTTCCCGATCGACTGGGGTCCGTTTTTTTTAAGGCCCCCGTCCCGTCCGGATGCACCTTGACGATGGTGCTGTCCAAGGAGACCGCCTCCAGCTTGACACGCACTATCTGTTCTCTCTGCAGCTGTTCGAACACCCGGTCTAGAACCCCCTTCTTCGACCAGCGGTTCATGCGGGTATAGATCGTGTGCCAGTTGCCGAACCGGGCCGGCAGCCCGCGCCACTTGCAGCCGTGCTCGGCCACATACAGGATCGCGTTCAGAACCTGGAGGTTCGGGACGCTGACGTTGCCGCGCTGCACAGGCAGGTACGGAGCTATGCGTTCGTATTGAGATTCTGTGATTTCCATGCGGAAAGCGTAGCACAGATCCACACGCTAGTGTTAACACGCCCTAGAACGTCTGCGAGCGGCAGCCCGCTTCTTTCTTTGAAATACATCGCGATCCCTGTCCATCGTCACAGATTCAGGTGCCCGTCATTGAGCAGAACCTCAGGCACTGCTGGCGCGGGTTTCAAACCCGCCCCACAGTAGGCGAGGATAGGCAATTCAATCCCAATCAGCCACGAAGATGACGGCATTGCGGGGAATTCCTAGCCTCGATAACTCGTCTTCAATCATCGCAGTCGCGTAATCGTAGTCTTCATCGGCGATCTTTATAGTGATCCGATTGTTCCTGAGATTAAGGTCCACGAAGAAGGGACGAGGGTCCGGCATCTCGACATCGCTGCGGATCACGTCGTACCACTCTCTCAGCTGTTCCCATGTGAACTGGCCCTGGAGCACCCGCACCTCTCTGAGACGCTCGAATGCCTCGCTGCCGAACTCGTCGCGCGCTAGACTCTCGCCCAATTCCTGAGACGGCTCTAGCAGATATACATAAGCAACGCCGAGAACATTTCTGTAAAGACCGCCGAATCCCGGCGTGGAAACTCCGGTGCCCGGATCTACGACCTCGGGCGGGATGCAATGAAATGTGCGAGGAGCAAGGTGCAGGTAAAAGATTTCCTGAACATCAAACACAAACGCGTCCAGCGGGATTCTCAGATCGGGCATATGATCAAGAATGATCTGTTTTGCTTCATCTAAGTGTTTTACACATATTAAACCAATCATAATCCGTTTATTATGCTCATCTAGAGTCATCTTCGTTTCAATCTCTGACAAGAGTCCCCAGATAGTCTTATCGTCTTTGATCCTCCAATACCACTCATGTAGCATCTCCAAAGTGTACCGAGATTTTACCCTATTGGTCATCGGCCATGGAAAATCGCGTGACTGCCCCGTGTCGGATAAGTAACTCAACGAGCCAGATTTGTGATTATCAACCACCGGGCTATGCATCGAACTCGGTTCTAGAGACACAGGAGCGACGGCTGTTGGCGGATCAATCAAGGAAGCTCCAAGTCTTTTGCCGCACGACAATCCCCAAGCCGAGATGATAATGAACATTCCTGTCACCATGAATACACACCACAGCACATTGATCTTCTCGGTTGTGAAGATGTTCCAATCTGCTTTCAAACTGTATCGACCTGACTACACTAAGTAGCCATTAGCAGATAAATGCTTCAGGATCACACGCCTTCCATATATTGTAGGAACCTCCTAACTCACTATATACTTGCCTGATCGGACTATATCCTATAATATCCTGTTCTGTTCCTTCACCGACTATCCCCCCGAACATGATCCCTACCAGTTCCACGTCGTTTGTATTCGGAGAGTTGGTTATCTTGAATACTGGAGCACCGCTGTCGCCGGGAAGGCGGTATCCTATAGCATGAACTTGACAGAGCAAGACTCGGTTTCCTCCTATGGAGTATTTTTGCAAGTGTTCGTAACCGTAGCTCTAGTCCATCCTGTTTCTTTCCCGACTTTGTTTACAGTATCACCTACAAGTGACGGTGCGTAGTCGTTCTTTATGCGGAATTTGGCACTATGACTCACAGATGGACTACCATAAGTGGTCTTCGCGATCTTGCCCACGTTTTGAGAAACACCGGATTCGAGTCGTACGAATGCCGCATCGGACATACGACATACATTTCCAGCTTCGCAGAAATCAAGGCCAGAGGAAAGTGGCGGGTCTATCGTCTCTTCACCGATGAGATTAGTGTTGCTGTCTGTGGTTGGTTGATAGAACTCTGTGCCGTCTCCGTCTACATCACCGTTCCAATCCTCATCCTGACTGCTCATTCCTATCTCGATCCGATTAAGTCCCTCGTTGAGATCAGTAGATACAATATTCGGGTTTGCAAAAGCCATTGGCACGACTTGACTGTACCACTCGTGCAACTGGCTGATGGAGTACTTGGCGGGTATCAGCTGCAACACGCGCCTCTGCGTCACGTCAGCCTTCAAGATTTCCTCGATAGCATTCTTCACCTCTAGAGGCTGCCGGTCGCGTTGTTTTTCTCTGAATTGACGTTCCGTCCCGTCAAGGGCCAGCCTTCGAGGAAGGAGTTGGAGTGGACAAAGACGGCGGCGGGTTGCAATTGAGCGTCAAAGGATTTCTCCCTCGAGATTATGAGTAAGAACTCTTAATTGAGTTTGGGAAAACGGAGATATTCAGCGCTGCCGATTCTCAACCGGCGATGTGCGCCGCCTCTTCGCGGGTGACGGGAACCACGAACCTACCGGCACCCTCGCGGCGAGGAAACGGGTTGCGTCGCCGTCGGTCGGGTTCGGGAGGATTGGCTTGGAGGTGTGCCAGTGCCTCTTCATCGACTGATATACCCAAGCCGGGTTCATTGCTCAGATGAATGAATCCGTCTTCGATGTAGTGATCGAATCGCAGGCAATGCTCCCGTCCGGGATCGACTACCTCCATCATCATGTGGTTGGGAATCGCGGCGGCGAGGTGCGCCATGAAGTTCGCTTGGCAGTTCATCATCGTGACTGGCAGCTCATAGGCGTATGCCATGTTTGCGACTTGCCGACAGCCCGTTATCCCGCTGTGCCCCGAACTGATGTTCAAGATGTCAGCCGCTTGCTGAGAGATGAGAGGGTAGAAGTCGCCGATGTGGTTGAGATTCTCGCCAGTGGCGACGGCGGCTGAAACGTTTCGCGAAACTTGGCGCAATCCGTCGAAATCCCAGCGACGGGCTGGTTCCTCTGCCCAAGTGATGTCGAAGTCCCGCTCGATTCTCTGGATCCGCGCGATCGCTTCCTTTGCCGACCAGTACTCGTTGCTATCGATCAGGATCCGTGGGCGGTTCGACGCGATGCTCAAAGCCTCTTGCATGATGCCGATTCGACGCAGGTCGGATTCCATGTCAAGACCAACCTTCAATTTGCCAGAATCGATACCTTGTTCCGCCATTCTTCGGTAAAACGTGAAGATTTCGTCGTCGGTCAGACACATGTCGATTCCACTGGCGTACGCCTTCGTAGTCCCTTCTCTTGCTCCGAGCGTCTGCCACAACGGTTCGTCGACGATCTTCGCCTTGAGGTCCCAGAGCGCGATATCGATCGCCGCTATCGCTCCGTTTATTTCACCTTCGTTGCCGCCCTTGAATGCGAAATCGACTGTGCGCATCCAGAGTCCGACGACTACCCTCGGGTCTTCTCCCTCGATCAGGTGAAAAAGACGGGCCACCGCGTCGTTGCCGCCCGGTGCCAGACCAGATATCCCTTCGTCGGTCTCGATCCAAAGAAGCGACCCGCCAGCGATGTCCTCGCCCTCGGGACCGTTGGCGTCCCCGATGGGACGATCCATCTTCATTTCGTATTTTTCTACTCTGTAGCCGGTGATTTTCATTGTTCGCAACTCTTGGTGAGGATTTTGAGATTGGAGTATTGTGGGATTCTGAAGTGCTTCAGTAAGCGTGTCTGCCTTCTGATTGACCGCTGGTGCCTCTGGCTGCCTCGGCCTTTTCTTCGGGAGACGGCGGAACTTCGTAGAGTCCTGCGCCCGGACGTCTGCCGAACGGGCTGGGGCCGCTGCCGGGCGAGACTGCATCGACTTTCGCCGCTGCGAGCGCGTCATAATCGACTTCAATGCCGAGACCGGGTGCATCTCCGAGAACGCACTGCCCGTTTTCGAACTTTACGTCTGATGAGAAGATGCCGCTGTCATCGACTGGATTGCCGATCTCGATGTTTACGTAGTTCGGGATGCTTGAAGCGAGATGCGCATGGTGGTGTCCGGCGGATCCGCCTAATGTGACTGGCAGGTTGAAGCCGTATGCCGCATCTGCGAGCTGCAGAGCGCATGTTATTCCGCCCATGCCGGAGGAAACCTGAACGATATCGGCCGATCTATTGTGGAAGTAGGGCAGAAAATCGCCCAGCGTATCGAGATTCTCACCTGCACACACCGGTGCCCGTATCCCATCCGCGACTCTTCTCAGACCTAGGAAGTCCCAACGTCTGGCAGGCTCTTCCACCCATCCCAGCTCGAACTGTTCTTCGATCTCTCTCACCTTGCGAATCGCTTGCTTGGGAGACCAGTATTCGTTAGCGTCGATGAGCAGTCCCGGAGTGTCGGTGTGGACCGATAGAGCGTTTTTCATGATGCCGATGCGCCGAATGTCGGAGTCTTGATCGAGTCCGACTTTGAGTTTCCCGGCAGTGAAGCCGTATTCGACCGCCATCTGGCGGTACCAATCGCCTAGCTCTTCGTCTTGTAACGGCATGTCGAGTCCACTCGCGTATGCGTTGATGCGACGTTCGATGCCGCCGAGTGTCTTCCAAAGCGGTTCGTCGTTCGCCTTGGCTTTCAAGTCCCACATGGCGATATCGAGCACAGCGATTGCATCGTTAGCGATTCCGTCGTGCCCGCCCTTGAAATGTTTGTCGACCATTCGTTTCCATAGCCCCTTCACGTGTCGGGGATCTTGGCCGATCAGTATGCCCTCGGTGAGTGATCGGATGATTGGAAGGGCTCCGCCGCCTCCTAATGCTATGCCTGTCAGCTCCGAATCGGTGTGCATCTCGACAAGACACCCGCTTGCACGCATGCGTCCCATCGGCGAATTGGCATCGCCCATTCTTCTTGCCATTCGATGTTGATAAAGCGTCGTGGTGACGCCGGTGATCTTCATAAAGCGCCTCGCATCTGTTTGGTGAGGATGAGATCTTAGATTACAAACCCGATTCTTGCATATGAAGCCCGATCAGATGTCGGACAAGGATGGGCATTAAGATTCGACGGTCCAGAGTTGTCTCAAATGCAGGATGCCAAACAACCTAATCAAGGATTGAGCTGCGAGTGTTTGTAGAATCTCTAACTGTATCCATCCTGTGGGAGTTCCGATCACGCGTATCAATCACATGCACCTCCTAGATCTGATTGCGGTCGCTATGCCGACGCGTCTCCGCGTACTCGTGATGTTGGGATTGCTGATAGTGGCAGCATCCTTGGCTCAGCCAATCGCGATATCCGCCCAATCTGCCCGATTCATCGAGGATGGGATGTTGGTGATAGCCATTGACACGAACCTCTACGCTCAGGATGACATCGATGTCGCCGAAATGGCTGGAGACGCGATCCTATCGAGAGCAGATAAAGGGATAATCGCTATCGGTGAGTTCCACGAGACCCCGGAAGACGCTCAGACGTACCCGACGATTTTTTCGGCGCGCGCAGAGTTTAGATCGATTGCTGAAGATCTGAGAGAACGCGGCGAGATCGACGATGCGCCGACGGGCTTGGCAGCCATGTTGGCGAAATATGGAACCTACATGACGAGCTGGCAAGCACCCTCGGGCAGCAGACTGGTCGTGTTGACCGCCGGCGGTTTCGACGATCCTGAGACGATGACACCGGAAAACATGGCGATTTTTGCGGAGCACTTCAAGCAGGAAGGCTATGAGATATTGGCGATTTCGCTTGCCACTACTGGAGCGTTGGATCGAGAGGTGCTGTCTAGCCTCGCCGATGAAACGGATGGCGCGTACCACGATTTGGGCTTTCCCAGCGGCAACATCAATTTCTTCGAGACTGTCTTAGACGTCGATTTCCAAGGTCTTCAACAGTTCGGCGTTGATGATACTGATCCGGTTTCACACGCGATTGATGTTGCGCCGCATTCGACTCGGATGATAGCCGGACTTGCCTCGGAAGATCGTAGCCGTGCCGAGGTATTGGTCAGCCCCGGCGGGCAGGAACTGACATCCTCATCTGGAAATGTGGAGGTCTATTCATCGCAGCTGGTGACGATGTACGTGGTTGATGATCCAGAGGCGGGTAAATGGGTTCTGAACAGCGAGGGAGACGCGACTGAGATCTTTCTGGTTAGTGACATCTCCAATCCGATCTCTTTGTTTATGCCCGAGACGGATCCGTTTCCTGTTTCTTCTGAGGTTTTGTTGACAGTTGAAGCTCGCTCGGGAGACATTCCTCACATCGACACTTTGGCAACCGTCGAAGCGGTCGTAGCGATTCAGGGCAGCACTCCAGAGACCTTTACACTCAATGACGCGGGTGTCGATGGGGATGAAAATGGACAGGACGGGACTTATTCCGTGTTACTGCCTCCACAGCAGAACATAGGCATCCGTCGCGCCTCGTTTCAGATGATGTGGCCAGGAATCGACGCGACGGTGGAGACGTCGGGAATATTCTCTGTTGATCCATTCCCGGTAGTTTCTTTGACACCTGCCGACTCTGTCGACGTCGAGGCCGGTATGCATCTTATCTCGCATGTGGATTTGACGGCTGGAGGCTATCCCTATCTAGCGGCGCCTGAAGAGCTATCGGTGAAAGTGGTTGACCCAACCTCCGGCTCAGAAGTAGCAGCGGTTTTGGAGCCAGTCTCGCCTCAAGAAGGAAAGGCTTATCAATATCAAATCTCCGTCGATGTTGAGACAGACGGAAGTTTTGAGACGACAGTTTCGCTTCAGACCGAACACTTGGGCCGCGGACACACTTATGTGTCTGATCCCGTAACGAGTTCCATCGAGCTGGCCGAACTCCCTAGTTTCAATCCCTTACCCTTATTGATAGGTGCAGCAGTAGTGCTGGGGATCGTTGTCGTTCTAGGTGCTGTAGTAGCTCTTAAGCCAAAGCCGTTCGGTTACATCTACAAGGTAGATATCAACGGAGATAGGGAATTGGTGGCGGACTTGGCGAGTTTCCGGTTCGCGATAGTTGAACGGCTGTGGACTGGGAATGTCGTGCCAGCCGCAGCACTGCCGGGCCTGCCGCTGCGCGGAGGAAGTTTCGTATTCGGCAGGAACAAGGTCGGCTTCTGGTACCGACCAGAAGCTGACGGCGTTCTACGGATGACGATCGCAGGAAGACCGCTAAGCGAGGGGGTTGCACCCATCGATCACAGCGACGAGATGAAGATCGACGGCGAAACTTATATGTTCTCCCGAGAGATGTTGGAGGGGGATGTAGCAGTATCTCCACTGTTACAGGAAGCCGACCCGGAGGATCGCGCTGATCTGTCGAGGTTCACAAATGATCCGATGACGTTCGATGCGCCGTCTAGCGCGCGTCCCACGCGAAGGGTCTGAGACGGTCCCGAGATCGGCTAATTCTCGAGTATCTCGATCGTCTCCATCACGTCGCCCTGCTCGATTGCTAGGACTACATCCATCCCGTCGGTGACTTTGCCGAAGACTGCGTGACACGATACGCCAGGCATTCCACACGGCTTGAGCGTCGCCCCCTCGTAAGGATCAAGATGCGGCGTAGCGTCGTGAGTCACGAAGAACTGCGACGTGTTGGTGTTGAGACCGCGATTCGCCATCGAGAGTATCCCGGCCGAATCGTGCTTCATGTCGGGATGAAACTCGTCGTCGAATTCATCGGCTTGCCGTCCGTCTACGTTTTGACCGCCCTGGATAACAAAGCCGGGAATGACCCGATGGAAAGGCGAACCATCGTAGAAGCCCGAGTTTGCAAGATCCACGAAGTTCTTGACGTATATTCCGGCGATGTCGTTGAAGAGATCGGCTTCGATGTCGCCCTTGTTTGTTTTGATTATTGCGCTATAGATGGCGTCGGGCTTGTAAGTGCTTTCAGGCATTTCGACTTTTGGTTCTTCCCTTTCTTCTCGTGCCGTTGCAGTCCTGGCTTGGCTGTCCTGGCCGCAGGCGAGGAATAGGTATGAGATGACGAGAACAAGGAGCGCAGTGGTTGCTACACGTAAGTGTTTCGTCATCGGTCTTTTATCTCCCTGATGCTGAACATTGAATAGTCTAGCGGTCTCGATTTTGAGAAGGCCTCAAGCCGAGTATACTGCTAGCGGCGAACTATGCGGAAATGACTGATGCCCGCGGTTGCCCGTCTATAATTTGCCGTATGAGTGACACTCTTGCCACAGACGCATCGGATGTCCTTTTCTCGCCGGAGAAACTGCATCTGCCGAAAGGCTTGGCCGAAGGCGATCTCCTCGAGATGTATCGCACGATGTGGCTCAGCCGGAAGTTGGATGAACGGATCTGGACTCTCAACCGACAGGGCAAAGCTGCGATCGCGGCGTCCGCGCAGGGCCACGAAGCGGCACAGGTGGCTACTATAAAGGCGACCGACCCATCTCGGGACCGTTACCTCATCTACTACCGTCAACTAACCGCGATGGTCTGTCTCGGCACCACGCCGAGCGAGATGCTTCGCCAGTTTCTCGCGCGGGATGGTGAGATTATGAGCGCGGCGCGCCAATTTCCTCTTCACGGCGCCCATCCCAGGGTCGATCTATTCTCTTTCTCGAATGTCGTCGGCACGCAGCTGCCTCAAGCAGTGGGTGTGGCATTGGCGGACAAGATGAAGGGCAGAGATTCTGTGACGATCGTATTTTTCGGCGACGGAGCGGCCAGCCAAGGGGATTGTCACGAGGCGATGAACTTTGCAGGCATCCACAATGTTCCAGTCGTGTTCATCTGTGAGAACAATGGCTACGCCATATCGGTCCCGTTGGCACAGCAGATGCCAGTCGAAAGCGTAGCTTCTAGGGCCTCGGCGTACAACATTCCGGGCATCGAGGTAGACGGGACTGATTTGCTTGCCACATATGAGACTGTGCATGAGGCCGTCAATCGAGCGAGGTCCGAAGGATGCCCGACATTGGTCGAGTTGCGAGTCGAGAGATTGCTGCCTCATACGACAGATGACGACCATACTCGCTACCGTGAAGCCGATGACATCGAAGCGATGTTGAAACGCGATCCGATACCCATAGTTTCGGATCTGCTTACGCGGCACGGCATCCTAGATGAAGAGAGCGACTCCCAGATCCAAGAGTGGGCGCGTGGATTGGTGGATGAGGCAACTGAGGAGGTTGAGCGTAGAGACTTCCCCTCGATCGAAGAGATGTTTGAGGGGGTAGTTTCAGATGGCTGAGGTCACGCTGATCGAGGCGGTGCGTGAGACTATGCGCGGGGAGATGCGCCGCGATCCCGACATCTTCATCATGGGCGAAGACATCGGGCCTAGGGGCGGGGTGTTTCTAGCGACGGAAGGCTTCATAGAAGAGTTCGGCGAGAAGCGAGTGATCAACACTCCGCTCGCGGAATCTTCGATACTGGGAATCGCGTTGGGAGCGGCGGTTAACGGCATGAGGCCGATCGCCGAGATCCAATTCGCTGATTTCGTGTGGCCCGCTGTGAATCAGCTGGTCGGAGAGGCGGCGCGTGTGCGATACGGCACAGTAGGCAGGAAATTCGCGCCGATGACGGTCAGGGTCCCCTACGGCGGAGGAGTGCGAGGAGGGCTTTATCACTCGCAAAGCATCGAAGTGTTGTTCGCTCACACTCCCGGGCTCCAGGTAGTTGCTCCGGCAACTCCCTACGATGCTCGAGGTCTGCTCCGTTCCGCCATTAGGTCGGATGACCCAGTCGTGTTTCTGGAACATAAAAGAACCTACCGACTGGTCAGGGGGGAAGTGCCCGATGAAGAGTACACCGAGCCGATTGGCAGGGCAGACGTGAAGCGCGCGGGCAACGATGTTTCACTCATCACCTATGGTCTGATGCTGCACTACTCATTGCAGGCGGCGGAGGTGGTGTCACAATCGGATGGCATCGAAACGGAGGTGGTGGATATGCGAACCTTGCGCCCCGTCGATTCCGAGACGATCCTCGAATCGGTTTCTCGCACCGGCAGGGCATTGGTGGTTCAGGAAGACACCCCTGCGGTAAGTGTCTCTTCCGAAGTCAGCGCGATTATCGCGCAGTATGCATTCTTCGATCTCGATGCTCCGGTGGTGAGAGTCGGACCGCCGGAGATTCCGCCGATGCCGTTCAGCCCGTTGCAGGAGGCAGAGTACATGCCTTCAGCCGAGAATATCGCTGACGCGATTCGGGATCTGGCGGAGGTGTGAAGTTGGCGAAGTTGACGGTCGAACTGCCCCATGTC
Organism: Dehalococcoidia bacterium; assembly: GCA_965214735.1. GTDB lineage: Bacteria > Chloroflexota > Dehalococcoidia > Lucifugimonadales > Lucifugimonadaceae > Bin127. Next base: position 1,382,105 of record OZ243977.1, read on the forward strand.
GGCGAATCCGTCACTGAGGCGGTAATAGGAAAGTGGCTAGTGTCGCCGGGCGATGCGATCCGCAAGTACGATCCATTGGTCGAAGTCATAACCGACAAGGTCAACATGGATGTGCCGGCGCCGGCGGACGGCAAGCTGGTAGACACACTCGTTGACGAAGGCGAAACGGTTGAGATGGGTGCCCCGATAGCTGAGATGGAGGTGGAGACCGCAGCTGAGACTTCCCGAGAGGATGTCGCAACTGTTCAATCGGCAAATCGGATCGGGACGATGATCACAGGGGCAAACGTGGGGCCGACAGGTGGCGAATTTCAGGACACGAGTTTAGATGCAGAGGCTATAGCTACTGATCCCCCTGCAGAGCCGTCTCGTGCTAGACCGGATGCGCGCAGGGGATCGAGAAGAGCGCGAGGTCGCAGATATTCCCCGGTAGTGAAGCGACTGGCTGAAAGTCACGAAATAGATCTCTCGGAGGTGCAGGGCTCTGGAAGAGGAGGGCGGGTGACTAAGCGAGACATTGAGGCGCATATCTCCTCTCTTTCCGCGCCACCTGCAGCTCCTGCAGATGAGCTTCTCCAACCCAGTCCGGTGAGGAAGACTATCGCCGATAACATGGCGCGCAGTTTCCGTGAAATTCCTCATGCCTGGGGGGCGATCGAGGTGGACGCTACCCGCTTGGCAGCCTGCCGAAACGAGATGATCGATGAGGTAGAAGCGGCTACCGGCAGACGGTTGACCTACCTGCCGATCATTTTGCGTTTCGTCGCCGAGGCGTTGAAGGTGCATCGTCGGCTCAACTCAAGTTGGACTGAAGATGGGATCATTCTGAAAGGGGCGGTAAACATCGGTTTGGCAGTGGCGGCAGATCATGGGTTGGTGGTTCCTGTTATCAAAGGAGCCGACAAATTGACACTCAATGAGACTGTTGGTGAGATGGCGCGACTGGTCGATGCGGCGCGCTCAAACCGTCTGAGATTGGATGATGTGCACGACGGCACATTTACCCTGAACAATACTGGTGCTCTAGGATCGGTTTGGGGCGGCGCGATTATCAACTATCCTCAAGCGGCGATATTGACTACCGAGTCGATAGTTAAGCGGCCAGTTGCGGTTCAGACATCCGACGGACAGGACGCGATAGTTGTTCGCTCGATGATGAACCTGTGTCTTTCCTTCGACCACAGGATTGTGGATGGCGCCGAAGCAATGGCTTTCCTGCGCCATGTCAAACAGAGCTTGGAATCCGTGGAACGGGATTCGATTTGACGGCATCGCGTATCGGCCTGTTGGATGTCGTGTGGTTGGGAAGACTTTGCTACAGCGATGGGCTAGGGCTGCAACGCCGATTGCTCGCGGAACGCAAATCAGGCACGTTGCGAGATATCGTACTGCTGTTGGAGCATGAGCACGTCTATACTCTAGGCCGCCGGAGCACGCCAGACGACATCTATCTGGAAAGCGGCGTGCTTGCTTCGATGGGCGTAGATGTAGTCGAGACGGATAGAGGCGGCGAGGCGACCTACCACGGTCCTGGGCAACTGATCGCCTATCCGATATTCAGCATCCGAGAAGCTGGCATGGGACCGGTGGCGTATGTGCGCATCTTGGAAGAGGCGATCATTCAGACGCTCGCCGAATTCGGCGTCAGAGGGCACCGCGTCGTGGGCAAGACGGGTGTCTGGGTCGGTGGAGAGCCAGGTTCCAAGCCGATGCATGGCTCACTTCCAAAGGGACGGAAGATCGCCGCGATCGGTGTTCGAGTCAGTGGCGGTGTAGCGATGCACGGTATGGCTCTGAACATATCGACTGATCTCGGCTATTACGAACACATCACACCCTGCGGGATGCCGGGCCTGAGAACCACTTCTTTAGAGCGAGAGATCGGCAAAAGCCATTCGCCTAGATCTGTTGGTGAGGTTTGGGCTGAGCGCTTCGCCGACGTTTTGATGCGGGAATTGGAGTGGTTGGATGAGTCGTCTTGGCACGAATTGCGATCCGATAGAGCATCAGCATCCGTATAAACGCTTATGAGTAGATCGATTCTTACGGGCCTTAAGTGGTATTTAGTAATGGCATCTGTGCTGGTAGCTCTAATCGGCGCGGCAGGGTGCAGTGAAGAGGAGCTGCCGACAGCTACACCGGTGCCTACTGTGATACCGCCTAAGGCGGGGTTCAGCATGACCGCCGAGACCGTAATGGCACCGATGCGCGTTTCGCTATCAGTCGATGAGCCAGTTGAGGGCGGTGTGTATATTTGGGATTTCGGCGACGGCACCTCGGGGACGGGCCCCGATGTGGTGCACGAGTATTTGGATGCCGGTTCTTTCACCGTCAAGCTGAACGCCACTAACGGTGATAAAAACGCCGCTTCAGAGGACTCGCTCACGGTTCAACCCGGTGCCGCGGGCTGGCTAATTCTAAATGCCGACTCTCTGCGGCTCGAATCTGGCGAAACCCACCAGATCGAAGTAGAAGCTTTCGACGAACTGGGCAACCCGATCATCGATCCCCAAATCGAATGGAGCACAGATCCAGTCGTCGGATGGATAACTTCAGAAGGACTGTTCACGTCGGGCGATGAATTGGGGAGCTACGCTCAGGGTGTCAAGGCCGTATTTCAGCGAGCAGGCATGACGGTTGAAGAGTTCGTGCAAGTCGACGTTGTTTTCGGCGCTCTTTCCAAGATCGAGGTCACCCCAGAGACGATAGAAAGCAGAGTCACGTGGTCTGTTGATTTGAATGCTGTCGCGACAGATTCGGCGGGACATGTGATCAAGGATGCCGAAATCACGTGGGAGATATTGCGGCCTGGCGACACCATCGATCAGACTGGTCACTACACTCCAAGCGTCGCGATCTCGAACGAAGAAGCATCCTTGCTGGTTGTCCACGCGAGCTACGAAGGCGACGAGATAGAGCGGATCATCTATGGCACGATCTCTCCCGGAATCTTGGATCGAGTAGAGGCTGCCCCTGAGCTGTTAGGTCTGGAATCGGGCGATGAGGTTCATTTGACCGCCAAAGCATATGATCGCTTCGACAACGAGCTTGAGCTGGACAAAGTGGAATGGAAGGTATCCGACCCTGATGCCGGCAGCATCACTCAAACAGGTGTCTTCACCGCGGGCACGAAGTCGAAAGAGTTTGAAGAATCGACGGTTTCAGTGCGCGGCCACAAGGATGGAGTTCAGATTTTCGAATACGTGCCGCTCAGCATAGCTCCTTCGGCTGCCGTATCCATCGAATTCGACTATCCTGCCGATTCCGTTCCTGCCGGCGCGGCTTCGCCAATCGAGTTGCGAGTACTGGATACTCATGGAAACGACATCACCGATGTCGATGTCTATCTGGAGATCTTGGACGGTGGATCGCTCCAATTGGGGAACGTGTTCAAAGCGGGAACTGAGGAGGGCGATTTCGAGGGCGCGGTGATCGCGAGGATTCTTCCTGACGGAGCCGGCAACGAGGAGTTGATCGAGGCGGCTACTGATGTGAGCGTGCGGCAACGGAGCTCGGACTTTCTCGCGATCGACATCGTAACGCCGGATGGTCCCGAGATCTATCTGATCAACTTGGCGACCGCTGAACTGGTGCCCATCTCTTCGAAGCTCGATAACGAAGAGTTCAATAAGACCACGCCGGCTTGGTGGCCCGATGGGTCTCGATTGGTATTCGGACTGGATCAAGGCATGGGATACCAGCTTTTCGATATCGACCCTTTCCGAGACGACATTAGACAGCTGACTGATCTAGAAGGCGGGGTCATCATGCCGGCGATTTCGCCCGACGGATCGCAGGTGGCATTCCTGCGGACTACGGGCTGGGCTTGGCAAGTTTTCACCGCTACATTTCCTCGTGGCGATCACGGCGAAATCAATCGATTGATTACAGAAGAGGACGTGACTCGAATCAGCTCCGATGACGAGATGCGCCATCTCCTGCCGTATTGGTCCCCAGATGGCAATTGGCTGCTGTTCACCGCGATCAGCCAACAAGGCGAAACGACCACTTACTTGGCCGACCCCGCGGACCCTTTTTCCGCAAGCGGTTTGGAGATTCGAGGAGGTGCGGGATTGAGCTGGCACCCCGATGGCGAATCGATCCTATTGTCAATCAATCGAGGCAGTTCTGCTTCAGCGTCTAGGAACGTACTGGTGAAGATGAACGTCTCTACCCGCGAATGGATCGAGTTGGAGACGGGCGATGCTGGTGCGTTGGTCGGTACTTACTCGCCCGACGGTACTGAGATAGCTTTTATCGACGATGGCGAAGGTGCCTTGTGGCTGACAGATGCGGATGGATCGGGATTGCGTCAAGCGTTGAGCGCGCAGTATCAGACAACGATCACTGCTTGGCGACCCAAAGCTCTAGTGTTGCCCACCCCTGTCGACGCGGAGTTGGGCAACACACCTCTGCGAGTACCTAAGGGCATGGTCGAGTCGATTCGTCTCGAATCCGAAGAGTTTGGGACCGTCGGCCCGTACGAGGCGATTCTAGTAACGGATGTCGGTGAGATTCACATCGATCTATACAACCACTTAGCCCCGATCACAGTCGAGAACTTCATCAATCTCACCGAGGCCGGATACTACGATGGTCTCGCTTTCCACACGGTTGACGAAGGATCAGCCGTGTTCACAGGCTCGATCGCCAACACTTTCGGCGGCACTGCAGGATACTACATCCCTTCGGAGTATCATCCGCAGGCGATTCACGATTCAGCAGGCATCGTATCTATGATCAGCGTCGGCAAAGACTTGGGGTCTAGCCAATTCTTGATAACGTTATCGCCGCATCCCGAGTGGGACGCGTTCGAGGATGGCTCGATGCGGGATTGCTGGATTGCCGATGTGGTGTGCTACTCGGTATTCGGCAAGGTGACCAAAGGGTTGGAGCTGCTGGAGCATTTTGAGCCGATCGGACCGTTGACGCAAGGCGCGCCTCCGCATCGAATCATCGAGGCTAGAGTTGTCAAGCAACTCGAAATCCAATAGGCAATCGAGCATAAATGGAATGAGATTCTCGTATCTGACTCATCTGGAGTGTTCGCTCAGCGGCGAAGAGTTCGATGCGTCGTTTTCCCATCGCACGAATCCGGCCAACGGCAAGCCTTTACTGGCGCGCTACGACTTGGGCGCGTGCGCCGAATCTATGAAGAAAGAGGAGCTGGTCGGACGTCCTTCGAGCATGTGGCGCTACCACGAGGTGATGCCGATAGAAGATCCCTCCAACATCATTTCATTGGGCGAGGGATTCACCCCGCTGCTACATGCTCGACGATTGGGCGGCACGTTGGGGATGAAGCATCTCTACATCAAGGATGAAGGCGTTAATCCCACGGGGTCCTTTAAGGCAAGGGGGCTTAGTGCTGCCGTATCGCGGGCTCGTGAACTGGGCGAGATGCGCCTCACGATGCCATCGGCGGGAAACGCTGCCGGCGCGCTATCGGCTTATGCCGCGGCGGGTGAGATGGAAGCCCACGTATTCATGCCGAAAGATGCCCCGATCGCCAACAAGCTGGAGTGCGAAGCGTTCGGAGCGAATCTCACTTTGGTAGATGGCTTCATCACCGACGCGGGGCAGCGTTCGGCGGAGGCGGCTGAGAGGCTGGGACTGTTCGATGTTTCGACGCTGAGAGAGCCTTATCGGGCAGAGGGCAAGAAGACGATGGGCTACGAGATCGTTGAGCAGCTGGGTTGGAGCGTTCCCGATGTGATCGTCTATCCCACTGGCGGAGGCACCGGCATCGTAGGGATCTGGAAGGCCCTGGATGAGATGGAGCAGATGGGGTGGATCGGGAGCGAACGTCCAAGGATGATCTGCGTCCAAGCGGAGGGATGTTCACCGATTGTCAACGCCTACCTGGCCGGCCATGAGTTCGCGGAGCCGTTTGCAGACCCGCGCACATTTGCAGCGGGGATGAGGGTGCCGGCAGCGGTAGGCGACTTCCTAGTCTTGCGAGCGGTGCGCGAGAGCGGGGGAGTAGCAGTTACTGTTTCGGACGATGAGATGCTCGCCGCGATGGGCGAGATGGCGAGTCAGGAGGGTGTCTTCGCGGCACCGGAGGGTGGAGCGACATTGGCGGCGTTGAGAGGGCTGTTGGATCGCGGGTTGGCGGATCGCGATGAGCGGACAGTGCTTCTAGTGACGGGGAGCGCGCACAAGTATCTGGATATGCTTCCAGCATCGTCGGAAGGCGACATCTGGGATAGGGATGGATCGTAGAGAGATGCGCTCCGCCTAGGCGTCTCCCTGCCAGCCGATCACGTGACTGCTAACACCATCTGGGAATCGGTGGTGGTACTCGTCGACCAGCATGCCCATAATCACTGAGTTGTGCCGTGCTCCATGGTGCGGACGGCTCTTGCGCAGAGTCCCTTCATGCTGAAATCCCAGATTCTCGAACAGGGATCGGGCGGCGCTGTTGTAGTCGGGCACATCTACCCACGCCCGGTAGAGTCCCAGATTGTCAAAGATGTGCTCGAGCATAGCCAGCGTGGCAGCGGTTCCGTAGCCGAGGTGCCACTTGGTCTTGTCTCCGATCAAAACCGAGATTTGAGCGTCGCCTAGTGGCTCATCGATCGACAGTTGCCCCTCCCCGATGTGTTCGCCTTCATCGCTGTAGATCGAGAAGATGTCGCGGTGAGGCTCATGATGAGGGTCGTGGAAGACTTCGTCCCACTCTTCCTTAGTGGCATCGATCATCTTTTCGGGTTCATAGCCCAAGTGAGCAGGATCGTCGTATGTGTATCTTCCGAACCAGCTATCGGAGACATCGACATCGCTGAGCCATTCGAAAATACGTTTGACATCGTCTCGAACTACGGGTTTAAGCGTGACTCTTGATGGCATTCACTCTTCTCCATGGCTTGAACTCGTCTCTGCGATTCTGGCGAGAGATTCACGTCGGGCATTGGTTTCATTATCGCATTGGGATTGTTTTGCGCGTTTCACGTGGTATTGATAGGGTTTATGTGAGTGTGATCAGTAGTTCGGATGCCGAAGATAGGAGATTTCTAGATATGGCACAACATTGGAAGATGGAAGCAGAGATCGAGTACTGTGTTCCGTGCGGCTATGCCAACTTGGCGGCATACATGGCGAGCGAGCTGTTCCAAGCTGCGGGACCCGCGCTTGCGATCAGCTTGGTGCCTGGCCATTCCGGCGCGTTCAAAGTGACCGTCGACGGTGAAGTTCTCTGGGACAAGCAGGCTCAAGGCAAGTCGCCTCACATCATGGAGGTGAAGGAGTTGAAGGCCAAGGTCGCCAACATGATCGAATCTGGCGCCATGATTCAGATGAACTGAGTCCGGTGATCTCAAAGCAAGACGCGCCGTCTGCCGGTGGACCGGCGACGGCGTGTTTTGTATGTCGGCTAAGGTTGACGGGTGCCCGATCGTAGCGCGGCAGCGCCTGATATCAAAGCAGCAGCGAGTAGCAACAATGGTGAAGGCAGCGGTACTTTACGAGCCCAACGAGCGAATGCCCGTCTTGGATCTTGATCAGCTACCGCCAAGGCACGGCGAGGTGCGAGTTCGCATCGGAGCCGCCGGAGTCTGTGCTTCTGATCATCATGTGATGAAGGGCCAGACGAATTTCCCATTGCCGATAGTGCTGGGCCATGAGGGTGCCGGCGTTGTCGAAGAGGTGGGGGAGGGCGTAACCGCCGTTTCAGCCGGTGATCGCTGCATCTTATCTTTTGTTCCGAGCTGCGGCCACTGTCGCTCGTGTCGCACCGGCCTGCAGAACCTTTGCGATACGAACCGATTGACGGGCACTCGACAGTACGACGGCACATTCCGGCTTTTCGACGGCGATGGTGTCGAAGTCCATCAGTTCGCCAAGCTGGGAGTATTCGCCGAGAGCATCGTATGCCCGGAGCAGGCCTGCTACCCGATTCCGGATGATGTGCCTATGAGCACCGCCGCTTTGATCGGCTGTTCGGTGACGACTGGCGTTGGTGGCGTGATAAATCAGCCCTCCGCACGAGCGGGCATGACGGTGGCGGTGTTTGGAGTCGGTGGCGTTGGATTGAATGTGATTCAGGGAGCCCGACTGCTGAACGCCTCGCGGATAGTGGCGGTGGACATCTTGGACTCGAAGCTCGAGTTCGCCTATCGTTTCGGCGCGACGGACATCGTCAACTCCCGCTCGGAAGACGCTGCCGAAACGATCTTGGAGCTGACGGATGGGGGTGTGGATATGGCGATAGACGCGTTTGGGAATCCCTCTACGACTAGAGACGCTTATGCTGCAACGCGCAAGGGCGGAACATGCGTGGTGATCGGTCTGGCACCGGAAGGCTTCGACGCTGAGATACCGATGGTGGACATAGTGCGCAACCAGAAAACCATAGTGGGCAGCTACTACGGCTCGGCGAGCCCCCATGAGACGTTTAGAGTCTTGCTCGGCTTCTATCGGTCGGGGAAACTTGATATCGATGGTCTGGCTGTGCGCGATTATCCATTGGAGAAGATCAACGAGGCCTACGATGATCTGGAGAACGGCGCCGACGGAAGAGGCGTGATCGTCTTCAGCTGAAATGTGGGACAGCGGATCGTCGAACACTTTAATCTTTAAGAACTGCCCTGCGAATAGGTTGGGCAACAGATAAAATCAATGGCGATGTTGCGGAGCCAGCCCTGCTTGCACGAATGTCCCCGCAACGGTTGCAGTAGCGATGTCGACAATGTATAAGAGCTTCTTCAAGGCCTGATGATAGAGGACTACTTCAGACAGTACGGCATCTTGCTGATATTTCTGCTGGTCGCTTTAGCGGTGCCGATCGGGATGTTGGGACTTTCATACGCGGCTCAGTTCGTGCGAATCAGGCCCAATGCTCCATCTAAGGTGAAGAAGACGGCGTATGAGAGCGGGATCAGGCCCTTCAGTCCTCCACCGCGCCTTTTCAACATGCGCTACTACTACTACGCCATTCTCTTCGTCGTGTTCGATGTCGAGACGGTTCTACTGTTTCCGTGGGCAGTCAAGTATGGAGTATTGTCCAAGCAGTTCGGTTTCATAGCATTCGGCGCGGTTCTCGTTTTCCTCGCGGTCGTGACGTTCGGTTATCTTTACGCTTGGCGCAAGGGAGCGCTTGAATGGACTAGGAGTTCGACTCGATGACGACTCATATGCAAAATGCCTACGGCGCGCCGATGGGCCACGACCCGATAAACCCGCTGTTCAACGTCACTTGGGACATGGATCGTGATGAAGGCGACGAAGTGAACCTCATGAAGGCGCAGCGGCAGTCGCCGCTCCCAGAGCCGTTGCTGCACATTCCCGACGATGTCTCGCGCTCCACGGTTGTAACATCCGTCGACTATCTGCTGAACTGGGCGCGCAAATCATCGCTGTTCCCGCTTCAATTCGGTCTGGCTTGCTGCGTGTTCGAGATGATTGCCACGGCGATGAGCCGGTTCGATATATCCCGATTCGGCATGGAGGCATTCAGAGCGACACCGCGACAGGCGGATCTGATGATCGTCGCCGGCACCGTGACTTGGAAGATGGCAGTGCCGCTACGACGCCTATACGATCAGATGGCGGAGCCCAAGTGGGTGATCTCGATGGGCGTATGCGCGACCAGCGGCGGACCCTACTATCAGAGCTACTCGGTGGTGCCGGGCGTCAACCACATCGTGCCTGTGGATGTCTATGTTCCGGGATGTCCGCCTCGGCCCGATGCTCTCCTCTACGGGATCATGCAGCTGCACGACAAGATACGCCGATACTCCCTGACCAGCAACCCCGCAGGTGGCTCATGAGCAAGGCTTGGAGAGGGCTCTCGCTGGCTGATGCCATTGGAAAGGCATACCCGGAAGCGGTGCTAGATTCCAGCGACTCTGACGTCTGGATCAGACCTGAGTCGATACCTTCTGTGATGAAGCATCTGCGCGACGACCCGGAGTTTAGGTTTGATCTGCTGAGCGGGGTCACCGCGGTCGACTACATCTCGTATTTCGAAGTTGTCTATCACCTCACATCGCTTCCTCGTAACGCGACGGCAGTGATCAAATCGAAGGTCGGTTTGGGTCGGGAAGATGCCGCAATTCCGAGCGTCGTCGAGGTTTGGCGCGGGGCAGAGCTGCAGGAGAGAGAGATCTGGGACTTGATGGGGATCGTTTTTGAGGGGCATCCGAATCACAAGCGCATCATGTTGTGGGAGGGTTTCCCAGGCCATCCGCTGCGCAAAGACTTCGCCACCTATGAACAGTCGATAGTGCCCGCCGACGAGTTGCGCACGCCTGAAGCGTTGGCATCCGAGATTTCCGAGTAAGTATCGAAGTTGACCTCTCAACTCAGGACCGAGCCGATAACGGTCAACTTGGGGCCGCAGCACCCATCTACTCATGGCGTCTTCCGCATGAGGGTGACGTTCGATGGCGAAGAGATCGTGGATGTGGAGCCGATCTTCGGCTATCTGCATCGGGGTTCGGAGAAGCTGGCTGAAGAGCGCACCTACGTTCAGGTCGTGACGCTGACTGATCGGATGGATTATGTGGCGTCGATGCTGAACAACCAGGCCTACATGCTGGCAGTGGAGAAGCTGTGCGGAATCGAGCCGACTCCTCGAGGTACCTGGCTGAGGATGATCGCATCCGAGCTTCAGCGCATCGCGAGCCACCTCGTCGCGGTAGGCTTTTTGATCCAGGACTTGGGTGCTTGGGGGACTCCACTTATCTACACCATGAGGGAGCGGGAGAAGATCTTAGATCTGTTCGAGATGCTGTGCGGTGCTCGTATCACCAACTCCTATCTGCGGCCAGGCGGAGTCTTCATGGATGCGCCGCCTGAGTTCTGGTCAGCGATGGACACTCTTCTGGACGAGCTGCCAAGCAGGCTGGACGATCTGGACGAACTGCTTACCGAGAATGAGATAATCTTCTCTCGCACCAAAGGCGTATCGATTCTGACTCCGGAGCAGATGATAAACGCCTCGATCACGGGACCGATGCTCAGGGCAGCCGGCGTGGACTGGGACCTCAGGCACCGAGATCCTTACGACTTTTACGATCAGATTTCGTTCAAGCGCCCGCTACACAGCGCGGGCGATAACTTTGCCCGATACTGGGTGCGAGTTCAAGAGATGCGGGAAAGCATCAAGATAATCCGTCAGTGCGAAGAATTGATCGAGCCGGGACCGGTGAGACCTGAGCATGATGACGTGCCTTGGTTGTTGAGACCCTCAGTAGGCGATGCATATGCGGCGATCGAGCACTCGAAGGGCGAACTGGGCTTCTATCTTGTGAGCGACGGCTCGATCTCGCCTTACAGATGCCACGTGCGAGCGCCTTCGCTGATCAACCTGACTCTGCTTCGCGAGATGCTGGTCGGTGAACTGCTCGCCGACATGTTCGTAAGTTTCGGGAGCATCGACATCAATATGGGAGAGGTGGATCGTTGAACGCCTTTCTCGATAACTCGCTCTTTCGGAACATCTACTGCTACCTAGCCGGCGACAGTGCCGATTGCGTGGCCCGCGGCTATGGCAGCGGATTCCTTCCAGACGGTTTGGAGTGGCTCGCCTTCCTGGTCACGGCGATAGTGATCATCATGGTCGTCATCAACGCCGGTTTGGGCGCGGTGATCGTGTATATATGGGCAGAGCGCAGATTTCTGGGACGGATTCAGAATCGGACTGGCCCGAACCGCTGGGGGCCGTTTGGGATGCTCACATCGGTGGCTGATGCAATAAAGACGCTTTTCAAGGAAGACGTGGTACCTGAGGACGCAGACAGGCTTCTGTTCAACTTGGCTCCGATCCTAATGGTCCTACCGGTGTTCTTGGTTCTGGCAGTCATCCCCTTCGGCGTTGGCACGTTCGTGTTGGACCTGAATATCGGAATACTGTTCGTGATAGCCGTGACCTCCATGAGCGGATTGGCAGTCGTATTGGCATCATGGGCTTCGGGAAATCGAATCTCGATATTCGCCGGGATGCGATCGGTGGCTATGTTGATCAGCTATGAGATCCCGATGGCACTGTCGATCTTGGGGGTCTTGATGCTGGCAGGTTCAATGTCGCTAGGCCGGATAGTAGACGCCCAAGACGTGCCCTTCTTCATCGTTCAGCCTCTAGGCGTCTTCGTCTTCGTGCTGGCGGCGCAGGCTGAGACGAGTCGGACGCCCTTCGACCTCATTGAGGCAGAATCCGAGTTGGCGGCCGGGTATTTGAACGACTACAGCAGCATGAAGTTCGGTATATTCTTCTTGGCTGAATTCCTCGCAACCATCGTCGCGGCGATGATCATAGTCACGCTGTTCTTCGGTGGTTGGCGCGGGTGGGCTCCCATCCCCTCTCACTTCTGGTTCTTCGGAAAGACGATCTTGGTTCTTTTGGCGATAATGTGGCTGAGATTCTCTTGGCCGCGGCTGAGAATCGATCAGATTTTGGAGCTGGCTTGGAAAGGATTGTTCGAACTGACGCTGATCAATATCTTGGTCACGGGAATATTGATCGCGATCTGGCCTGAGCCGTCTTACGCTCAGCTCTGGATCATGGCCGGTATCAACTGGATCGTGTTCTTCATATCGATCTGGCTCGTGAGCAAGCTTCTGGGAACCCGTGATTACGAAGATTCCACAGCGACAGAGCACTCTGCGTACCCGGTGGCGGTGGATGAGTTGTCCGATGAAGCGGCTTTATCTGGAGGTCAAGCGCGATGATGGGTCTCGGACTTTTCAAGGCGATGAAGGTGACGATGAAGAACTTCGCCCGGACACCTTTCACCATTCAGTACCCCGATCGGAGGGTAGGTATCAAGGGTGCCGCTGATAATGAGGGAATGTCGGTTGTCGGAATGGTTGTGAAGAGGCCGAAAACTGCGTTGAAGGCGGTTGCCGGTATGTACTCGGTGCCGGTGAAAATCCCTCAAAACCCCCGATTCCGAGGGAACGAGTTTACCTGGTACGAAGATCGGTGCACGGGATGTGCCTCATGTGCCAAGTACTGTCCGCTGGGTATCATCGAGATCGTGACCAGCCCCGGCGGGTTCGATGTTCAAGAAGGAGAGAGCTTCGCCATCGACACCTTCGACATCGATATCGGAAGATGCATGTTTTGCGGACTCTGCGTCGAGGCATGTCCATATGACGCTCTTCACATGGGAACCACTTTCGAGCGTAGCAAGTACGAGCGTGACGCGTTGGTGATTCCGGTTGATGAGTTGAGAGATGCTCTGAAGCGACCGAGCACTTGGTTTCGTCCGCAGTTCGAGGAGCGAGGCTTCGATCCATTCGAAAGCGATGAGCTCGTGGATCACTACGGTGCTGGGCGACACGAGCGTCCTACGAATGACGAACTGAAGCAGCGCTGGGTGGACGACAGATGAGCGACGCTTTCGAGAGCAGCTTGCTCGTAACAGTCGCCTTTTACGTGACATCGGCGTTGACAATCGCCGGCGCGTTGCTGGTGGTGACGCAACGCGATCTGGTTCGGTCGGTTGTGGCGCTGGCGTTCACATTCGTTGGAGTGGCAGCCATCTTTTTCATTCTCAACGCCGAGTTCATAGGCGTGGTCCAGCTGCTCGTGTATGTGGGCGCGATATCCATATTGATAGCGTTTGCAGTGATGTTCATCCGAGATCTTTCGAGCGCGGGGACGCTGTCACAGAGCATGCTCATATCTGCCATTGTGGCGGCTCTCTTTATCGCTGGAACGGCATTCATCGTCTACAACACCGAATGGACAGGGATTGAAGATATCGCTGACAGTGATGCTGTCGCCGGGCTGGTGGGTGTGTACGAAGAAGTCGATGAGAGTGACGGCAGGGTGGTTGTGGTTGAAGCTCTACCGAGCGATATCTCTCAATCGACTGATGACCAATCCGACGATCAGATTTCTGGAGTGCTGATCGATAGCGCATCGCCCATCGGCGCTCTGCTGATCCGCAACTTTCTACTTCCTTTCGAGACGCTAGGACTGCTCTTGATCGCGGCGCTTGCAGGTGCTCTGCTCATGATTAGGGATCGACGAGAGGATGTCGAGGCATGACGCTAGAGAGTGTTCTGGTTGTTGCGACTGCGATATTCGCGATCGGCCTCTTCGGTGTTCTTTCACGACGCAACATAATCGCGGTGATAATGTCTCTGGAGCTTATGTTCAACGGTGTGTTGATCGCCGCGGTCGCGTTTTCGAGATTCGCAGCACCTTCGGCATTGCTGGGCATAGAAGGCGATGTTTTGGCAGATGACCTCCGCACAGCACTGACGGGGCACATGTTTGCAGTGTTCGTGATCTCGATTGCCGCCGCTGAAACTGCTTTGGCACTGGCACTCGTGTTCGCCTTCTACCGCTCCCGCGAGACTGTGGAGATCACCGAAGCTAACCAGATGAAACACTGATCGCTGAGCATGTGGGTCGATTACAAGAGAGTCGAAAGTCTGATGGTCGCCGAGAGCTGGAAGAACCTCTTGGACGGCGAGGGCTTGCCGGCGAAGATCCTGCCAGTCGGCAACATCCTCGATTGGGGTGAGGATGTGCCTTTTAGGATCATGGTTCCCAAGGGCCGGGAACACGTTGCCGACGAAATCATAAGGAAGCTGTGATAGGTAGGGGTGTTGATCTCTGAATCGATAGTTTGGTTGATTATTGCGGTGCCTGCTCTGGCAGCAGTTGTCAACGGCACTTTAATTCGATGGCTCCAAGTTGAACCATTGCTGGAGAAGGGCCTGACCGGCGATCGTTCTTACATCTCCGGATATATAACTGTCGCGTCGGTCGCAGTTTCATTCGTTCTCTCGCTGATCGCTCTAGTGGCAGTCATATCCGAAGGTGTGCACATGTTCGATGCCCACACTTGGATATCTGTCGGCGGATTGGAGATCACGTTCGGAATCTTGCTGGACCCTTTGACAGCGATCATGCTGGTCGTAGTGAGCGGCGTGAGTCTACTGGTGCAGATCTACGGCCTCGGCTACATGCATGGGGATCATGGATACACCCGCTACTTCGCGTTTATGGCTCTCTTCACCGCTTCGATGCTCGGACTCGTCACGTCCAGCAACATCATTCAACTCTTCGTGTTCTGGGAGCTGGTGGGCATCTCGTCGTATCTACTGATCGGATTCTGGATGAATCGCCCATCGGCGGCGGCGGCGGCGAAGAAGGCGTTCATCATGACGCGATTCGGAGATTTCGGATTTCTTCTGGGGATCATATACCTCTTCTCGGTCGATCCCTCATGGCTAGACATCAACTCGATGTATGCTGCTATAGGCGGCGGTTTGATGGCGACATCCGTTGCGACCTGGATCGCGCTGGGCTTCTTAATGGGCGCGATCGGCAAGTCCGCCCAATTCCCGCTTCACTCATGGCTGCCCGATGCAATGGAGGGCCCCACTTCAGTCTCGGCACTGATCCACTCGGCGACGATGGTGACTGCAGGCGTGTTTCTGGTCGCCCGCTTCTTTCCTCTGTTCGAAAACTCGGATATATCGATAGTCGTTGCGGTGATCGGTGCCGTGACAGCGGTGTTCGCTGCGACGATGGCTGTGGTAGCGAGTGACATCAAGCGTGTCCTCGCCTACTCGACCGTCAGCCAGCTGGGCTACATGATGTTCGCTCTAGGCATCGGTGCTTACGGTGCCGCGATATTCCACCTCTTCACGCACGCGTTTTTCAAGGCCGGACTATTCTTGGCTGCCGGATCGGTCCACCATGCGGCTGGTACATTCAACATGAAATACCTAGGAGGGCTGTGGAGGCACATGAAGATCACGTACGCCGTCATGCTTATCGCCAGCCTTTCGCTGGCAGGAATCGCGCCGTTGTCAGGATTCTGGTCGAAAGACGAGATCTTGGCGCACGCTCTGCACTTGGAGACTCCGCTGGGCTGGTCTGTATTGGCAATGGGACTGATCGCTGCCTTGATGACTGCGTTCTACATGTTTCGTGCGGTTTTCAAGACCTTCCACGGCGAGTTCCGAGGCGGCGGCGACAAAGAGCGTGAGGATATCGAAGCATCTGGTGCCGAAGCACCTGAAGGGATCGAGCATGTTCACCTAGGCGAATCACCGCTAACGATGACCGCGCCTATTATTGTCTTGGCGGTGTTGGCGATCTGCGCTGGGTTCCTCGCCAATCCGATCGTTGATCTGGGCGTTATCGAGAAGCACGCGTTCTCAACCTTGGTCGTGGAAAGCAACGATGTGGTGTTTCCCGATCATGACGCTCAGGTTCACGCGGGCTCTGAGCCGGAGTTCGACGTGATCACCGCTGTCGCTTCGACCGCGGTAGCGGTTGTCGGGGTGGCGTTGGCATACGTGATGTACGTCAAAGTTCTGCTTTCTCCTTCAGCCATAGCCGCGCGCCTGAGGCCGGTGCATCAGGTCTTGTTCAGGAAGTACTACTTCGATGAGTTGTACGAGAATATAGTGGTTTCGAGAGGTTTCTACGGATACTTCGCGCGTGCCGTGGACAGATTGGACATCAACGGCTTCGATAACGTGAACGTCCAGATCTACCGCTGGACCAGCCGAGTGGGCAGGGGTATCGGTCAGTTACAGGACGGTCAGGTGCAGACCTACGGGGTGGTATCGGTCGCCGGTTTGATCGTCGCTGTAGTTATCTTCGTTTTGATCTATTGAGTTCGGATGTCGTTTTGGGTCGCATGACAGCGCGAGACAGAGATATTTTCGAGCCCGCGAGGGCTGAGCCGAGTTGAACGAATTCACAGGCATATTGACGTTGACGGTGTTCCTGCCGTCAATATTCGCGTTGGTGATACTGCTCTCTCGCTTCAGGCCGGTGAGCGACGAGATCACCCGCTGGTTCGCGATTATCGGCACGGTGATCACCTTCATCTTGAGCTTGGTCATCTTCATCGCGTACGACACTGATTCCGGCGGCGTGCAGATGATCGACCGTGTCGGGTGGCTGTCTGCCGAGACTTTGAAGTCGTCGTATCTGCTTGGAGTGGACGGATTAAGTGCTCCGCTGGTTCTTCTCACAGGGATACTTGGGATGGCAGCCGCGTTCGCTTCCCGATCCATCACCACACGGGTTGCCGAGTACTTCATCTGGCTATTGGTCCTGGAAAGTGCTGTGATGGGCGTGTTCGTGAGTCTCGATCTGCTGCTCTTCTTCGTGTTTTTCGAGTTTGAAGTTATCCCGATGTACATGTTGATCTCCATCTGGGGCAGTGGCAGGCCTCGCTACTCGGCGATGAAGTTCGTTCTCTTCACTCTCGCCGGCGGCGCGTTGATGTTCGTTGCGATTTTCGCCGTTTTCCTGTCGGATTCAGTCGGGGTGATGGCGATGCGCTCGATTCCCGAGTTGGGAATTGTTGGAATTCCAGAGACGATCTCGGGTGCCGAGTTGATCGCTCCGGCAGGGCTTATATTCGCATTTTTCCTAGCCGCGTTTGCGGTGAAGCTCCCGATTTGGCCGTTGCACAACTGGTTGCCGGACGCTCACACCGATGCTCCTACCGCGGTGAGCGTCATGCTTGCCGGGGTGTTGCTGAAGATGGCGGGGTATGGACTTATCAGGATCAACATCGGCTTCTTCCAGCAAACCAACGGATTCACAGTGCATGATGTAGCGGGGTTGCTGGCGATAGTAGCGGCGGTAAGTGTGATCTATGGAGCGATAGTTACTTTGAGGCAGACGGACATGAAGCGCTTGATCGCTTACTCGTCGGTGAGTCATATGGGATTCGTGATGCTTGGCGTCACTGCCATCGGCGCCAGCGCGGCAGAGACGTCGCAAGGTGGCATCAATGGCGCTGCGCTCCAGATGTTCACACACGGAACGATAACCGGACTCGCCTTCTTGCTGGTAGGGATGGTCTATGATCGCACCCACACTCGCCACATTCCGCACTTAGGCGGGCTATGGAAACGCATGCCGTTGATCGCGGTTTTCTTCTTCATAGTCGGTTTCGCTTCGCTTGGATTGCCCTCGCTTTCAGGCTTCGTTTCGGAGATCATGATCTTCTTGGGCACCTTCGCGATATGGCCCTGGGCTACGGGAGTAGCTGCCTTCGGAGTTGTGCTTGCGGCGGGGTACATACTGTGGATGATCCAACGTACCTTCTTCGGGCCTCGCCCGGCACCGGAGGGCTTGCCGGACGAGAAGTTTGACAGTCTGACGGATGCCGATGCCTTGGACCTGATTCCGATCTTGGCACTTAGTATCCCGATCTTCATCGTGGGCATCTGGCCGAAGGTGATCGTCGATGTATTCGACTCCGGAATTGAGAGGTTGCTGGGCTCGTGACGATTTCAGACTACTGGGCCCTATCTCCCGTCATAGCGATGGCGGGATTGGCTGTCGTCGTCTTGGCTGCCGATGCCTCCCTCAACGAAAGGTGGTTGGGAGGCCGCAGGTGGGGCAGTAAGTCGTGGCTGGTGTGGATCGCGTCGGTCGGTCTTCTACTCCCGCTATTTTTCACTCTCAATCTTTGGTTCGGGTGGATTGGCGATGCTAGCGAAGGCGCAACGCTGTTCGGAACGTTCACAGCGGATCGCTTCACGCTCTTCTTTCAGTTCCTGATAATCGGTTCAACAGCAGCCGTTGCGATCGCATCGGCCCGCTACCTTGTGCAGTTCAGCGACTCACGCGGGGAGTTCTTGGGCTTGATGCTCTGTTCCGCCGCGGGAATGTTGCTCCTAGTCGGCGCTAGCGAGTTGATCACGATCTACGTAGCTCTAGAGACGACCGCATTGCCGATCGTCGCCCTCGCAGCGATACGTAGAGACGGATACTCTATCGAAGCCGGTGCCAAGTTCCTGATCCTGTCGGCTCTCTCAACGGCGGTTCTGCTATTCGGCTTCGTGTTCCTTTACGGCTTCACCGGAGCCACGGAGCTATCGGAGATTGCAGCCAGAGTAGGGGAGCTTTCAACTGATAGCGACGAGCCGTTCGGCTCGCTCATAGTACTCTTCTCGATCGTGCTTATCGTCGCTGGTTTCGGGTTCAAGATGGCGATTGCCCCGTGGCAGATGTGGGTTCCCGATGTGTATCAAGGCTCCCCGACGCCGGTGGCTGCGTTCCTGTCGGTGGCATCGAAGGCTTCTGCATTTGCGGTTCTGATGCGGTTGCTCTATGTGGCCCTCGGCTCAGATCACATGATCCAAGATTGGCAGATATTCTTCGCAGTGATAGCGGCAGTGAGCATGACTTTCGGCAACCTGCTCGCCCTTTCCCAGAACAATGTGAAGCGGATACTGGCGTACTCCACGATCGCGCAGGCCGGCTACATCATGGTGGGCTTGGCAGCTGTTTCTACAAGCTCAGCATCGGGCAGCGACACCGCCGGCATCCAAAGCGTTCTGTACTACCTTGCCGGGTATGCTTTCACAAACTTGGCAGTATTCTTGGCGTACACCGCCGTGATTCACCGAAGCGGCGATGTGACGATAGCTGGACTGAGCGGACTGTTCCGTCGCTCACCGATTTTGGCTCTAATGCTGGTGCTCGGGTTGCTATCGCTGCTCGGAATGCCTCCAACGGTCGGTTTCATGACGAAGGCGGTGATATTCAGCACCGCGGTTGACCAAGGATTGTTGTGGCTGGCAGTAATCGCGGTCTTGAACACGGTCGTTGCCGCGTACTACTATCTGCGGCTTGTAGGGACGATCATGTTCGGCGAACCCGAGGATGAGGAGAAACTGTCGCCTGGGGCGAACGAGCTAGTCGTAGTCGGAGCTGGTGTCGCGGGCGCGATCGTTTTAGGTGTAGTTCCGATGTTCATCCTCGACTTCGTCGATAGCTCGATTACGATTCTTTGAAGGTGTGGGAATGATCGGCGTTGCCCGTGACTTCGCTTGATCTTGAGCAATCGATGGATAGCTTCAACGTAATCTGCGTCGTTCATCACAGCACTCTAGGTGATGCTAGAAGTCTCGGCGGAGAGATTGCCGCGAAGTATGCCGACAGCCGCGAGTGGTGGCTCGCCACTGAGGAGACCCTCGCTGATGAAACATCGGCCGCGACGCTGCGAGAGACTGATCTGATAATCACGATCGGAGGCGACGGGACGATTTTGAGAGGCGCGCACGTAGCGGCTCCGTTCGATATCCCAGTTCTAGGGGTGAATATGGGACGCGTGGGCTTCATGAGCGAGATAGACGCTGCGGATGCTGCCGAAGGCATTGGTTGGTACTTGGACGGAAACGGTCATCTCGACGAACGCACGATGCTGCGAGCCGAACTCGAGGGCTACGACGAAGAACCTCTGCACGCCCTTAACGATGTAGCAGTGTTCAGAGGGGGGGATCTACGAGTGATCGAGGTTGCCGCCTTAGTCGATGGGATCGAACTCTCTTCTTACCGCGGCGATGGCCTGATAGTCTCGACCGCTACGGGATCGACAGGCTACTCGCTGCAGCTCGGCGGACCGGTCATCGATCCGGCGTCATCGGTCTACCTCCTGAAGCCCATCGCCGTACACATGAGCCAATTCGGAGGCGTGGTGTTCGAGTCATCGAGCGTCTTGGACCTCACCTTGGCAACATCATCCTCTGCACAATTGACAGTCGATGGCTTCGTGAGCCGCTCGATTCATCAGGGAGACAGCGTCCGGATAGCGATGGGAGATCGGCGAGCTCGATTCTTGCGACGCGAGCCGCGAAACGCCTTCTGGAAGGGATTGTCAGACAGACTGGGTATGCGAATCGGAGCGATGGAACGTCCTCGGGCCATCGGAGTATCAGATGACTGAATCAAACGACCTGCCGATGAAGCCTCGACTATTGAGGTCGCGCACGGTCTACCAAGGCGATAAGTTGACCTTGCGGGTAGACACGTTGAGAATGGGCGACCGCTCTCCAACGGATAAAGAGATAATCGAGCATGCCGGCTCGGCAGTGATAGTCCCGCTTTTGAACGAGGAGACACTGCTGCTCATCAATCAGTGGCGCCCTGCGGCGGGGATGTACATGCTGGAGTTGCCTTCAGGGACTATAGAAAAGGGAGAAACACCGAGGGAGACTGCTCAAAGGGAGTTGCGAGAAGAGGCTGGTCATCGAGCCGAGGAGATTGTACCGATAGGAGGTTTCTGGCCCGTTTCTGGCTACAGCGAGGAGTATTCCCATGGTTTCGTGGCACGCGGATTGAAGTATGACCCACTGCCGCAAGATAAACTTGAAGACATCCGTGTTGAAGAGATGCCGATATCCGATCTGCCACGAATGGTGAGAGATTCCGAAATAGACGATGCACTTACCATCGCCGTGTTGATGCGTTGGATGTTGCTTGAATCGGCATTCTCCTCAGAAGATATCTTCTCGAAATCCCACCCCCATCAGCTGGGAAGATGTCTCCCGGTTCGTAGTGAGCGTTCCAGCGGGCACGGTTCAAGCTCTGCAGGATCATGAACGCGTCCTTGTACACTCTCAAAACGCCCTGCTGCTTTACCACCCTTCTTATCAGGTTGGCGAGTGTAGGCTAGCAGTAGTTCGCAGAACGGCTGGACACTGAATGTATAGACACGATCTTCTAATCATCGGCGCTGGATTGGCGGGGTTGCGGGCAGCCGTGGAAGCGACTCGATTGGGGTTGGATGTCGCAGTGGTTTCTAAAGTCCACCCCGTCCGCAGTCACTCAAACGCGGCGCAAGGTGGAATCAATGCACCGCTTACCGATCGGGGCGATGATTGGGAAGGACACGCCCTAGACACCATCAAGGGCAGCGACTACCTTGCCGACCAGGACGCGGTGGAGATCATGTCCAGCGAGGCCGGCGACGCTGTCATCGAGTTGGAACGGATGGGTGTCATCTTCAGCCGTGGAGAGGATGGAAGACTCGGCACCCGGCGCTTCGGCGGTCAGCTGGTCGCCAGAACATTCTTCGTGGGAGCGATAACCGGTTCGGCGATACTTCATGTTCTCTACGAACAGGCTTTGAAGTTCGGGTTGAACGTCTATGAAGAGTGGTTCGTAACTGATCTGATCATCGAAGATGGCAGATGCGTGGGCGTAATCGCGATAGATATCAAGAGCGGCGAAGTCCATTCGATCTGGGCGAAGGCGGTGATACTGGCGACCGGCGGCGCAGGTCGAGTTTTCGAACCCTCGACGAACGCGATCATCTGTACCGGCGACGGTCTCGCGCTCGCTTGGCGGGCCGGTGTACCGTTGATGGACATGGAGATGGTTCAGTACCATCCGACTACCTTGGCGCGAACGGGCATCTTACTTTCAGAAGCGGCGCGCGGAGAAGGCGCGTACCTATTGAACGCCGATGGCGATCGCTTCATGAAAACCTACGCTCCGGAGTACCTTGAGCTTGCTTCGCGCGATGTTGTTTCGCGCTCCGAGCAGACCGAGATCAACGAAGGCAGGGGAGTAGATGGAAATGTTCTACTCGACATGCGTCATCTAGGGCGCGACTTCATCGAAGAGCGTCTTGGCTACCTCCAAGAGGTGGCGGTCGAATTTCTCGGTTTGGACCTTGCAGAGCAACCAGTTCCAGTGCGCCCGGGCGTGCATTACATCATGGGCGGGATCAAAACCGACGTCCACGGCACAACCGCCGTGCCCGGACTATACGCCGCTGGCGAGTGTGCGAACGTTAGCGTCCACGGCGCCAATCGACTCGGCGCAAACTCGCTCCTCGACACGGTGGTCTTCGGCCGACGCTCGGCAATCCATGCAGCCGATTTCGTCCACGAGACAGCCCAAGGCTCGGGGTCTGAAGAGCACCTCAGGGCATCGAAGACTAGGATAAGCGAACTACTGGATCGGGAGCCCTCCGAGAACTGGGCATCGGTTCGGAACTTCATTGCCAACGAAATGACGAAGGGCATCGGCGTGTTCCGTGATCAATCGACCATGGAGGGCGCCAAAGCGGCAATCGACGAGGTTGACCGTCGCATGCCGAGTGTCTCGGTCCAGAACAAGGGCAAGATCTTCAACACTGACCTCATCTTCACGCTTGAGATGGAGTTCATGGCGGACGTGGCGAAGACGATTGTGCATGGGGCTTTGGCACGGAAAGAGAGCCGAGGCGCACACTTCCGCACCGACATAATTGACCGCGACGATGAGAACTGGTTGAGGCACACGCTTGTCTACCATGATCCTGAGACCGAAGACGGTGTAAAGGTGAAGACATCCCCCGTAACGATCACGAAGTGGGAGCCGGTAAAGAGGGTCTATTGATGAATTCGAGGCTGAAAGTCAGACGCTACGATCCTGAGACTATGTCTGAGGGAGAGTTCCGGTGGGACGTGTTCGATCTGGATGTGCACCCGAGCGCGACGGTACTGGACGCCTTGATCCAGATACGCGAAGAGGTCGATGGCACGCTGGCTCTGCGCTGCGCGTGTCGAGCCTCGATCTGCGGATCTTGCGGCATGCGAGTGAATGGCGATGCCAAGCTGGTGTGCAAGACCCGCATCGTCGACGTGGGAACAGAAGGCGATGAGATCGTAGTGGAGCCGATGGGTAATCAAGGAGTGATCAAGGACCTGGCAGTCTCACTCGATCCGTTTTTCGATAAAGTTCGGCAGGTCGGTCCATTCCTGAAGCCTGATGCAGAGCCAGAGCAGGGAGAGTTCGTAGCACCGAATGAATCGATGGAGAATCTGCTGACAGCGATGAACTGCATCATGTGCGGGGCATGTGTCTCAGACTGTACCGTGTTGGAAGTCGACTCGAAATTCATCGGCCCGGCAGCTCTGGCAAAGGCATGGCGCTTCGTAGAAGATCCACGGGACGACCAGCGCGAGGAGCGCTTGTCCGAGCTGAACGATGCGGAAGGAGGGATTTGGGACTGCACACGTTGTTTCAAGTGTGTCGAAGTATGCCCCAAAGACGTCGCTCCTATGGATCGCATCATGGAGATGAGGGAGATGGCGATCGCAGCGGGAAATAGGGACACTGCGGGGTATCGGCATACAGAATCGTTTAATCGCTCGGTCAAGAAGCATGGACGATTGGACGAGGCGAGGTTGGCGGTGGAGTCGGCAGGATACACCAACATCCCTAGGCTGATGGACCTCGCATCGATCGGCCTGAAGTCGGTTGTCAGAGGGAAGTTGCCGCCGATAATGCCGCATAAAGCCGAGAACAAACAACGGATAACTGAGATCTTCGAGAAAGTGGAGAGCGAGAGAGAGGAATGAAGTTCGCCTTTTATCCAGGGTGCGTCGCGAGGGGTGCTGGCCCCGAGCTTTTCGACTCGGCGGTCGCCGTGATGGAGAGATTGGCGATCGAGTGGGTAGAGCTGAAAGGCGCATCGTGTACCGGTGCCGGAGTGTTGCAGGAGAAGGATCGCAAGCTGGGAGACATTTTGAACGTGCGAACCTTGGCGATGGCTGAACAGCTGGGATTGCCAATCCTGACGATCTGTTCCACCTGCCAAGGAGTTATCTCTCAAGCCAACTACCGCGTTCAGAAAGATGCGAAGTATAGAGACGAGATCAACGGTTATCTGGCGGACGAGGGACTGCGCTACAGCGGGGAGACAACAGTGAAGCATCTGTTGTGGGTGTTGGTGGAAGACATTGGGCTCAAGAGGCTCAACAAGATGTTTGTCCGAGAGCTCTCGGACATCAACTTCGCTCCGTTCTACGGCTGCTACATAGTAAGGCCGTCGGACGCTTTGGGCTTCAATGAAAACCCGGAGCGCGAGACCTCCCTAGAAGCGGTAATCGAGGCCGTCGGGGGCAATGTGGTTGATTTCCCTGGTAAGACCGCCTGTTGTGGCTTTCCCATTCTGCTGATCAACCAACGCAACTCGCTTCGTATGGTCTCTAACCACACCGGGAATGCGCGCGACCGCGGGGCCGATGCAATGGTCACTCCTTGTCCGTTGTGCCACCTTAACTTGGATGGATATCAACCTAAAGCCCGACGTCAGAATCGCGGAGACAGGGCAGATCTGCCGATAATCCACCTACCCCAGCTGCTGGGGCTGGCGATGGGAATGGATTCCAAGAAGCTGGGATTGGGAAAGCATCTGGTAGGCACCAAATCGATCGTGCGCAAGGTCGACGCGCTTTCCGGCGGCGGTTAGCCGAGAATCGCTCTGATGATCGAAATCGGGATTAATAGATTGGTCCCGTTTAGTCTGGTGCTCGGAGCAGTGCTCGCGTCAGCTGTGATCATGGCTTGTGGCGACTCCCTGTCTTCCAGAGTCTGGCCCACTCCCATTCCCAACCCGACGATATCGGAGTCTGAGGCAATCGAGATAGGCAAGAGCCAGTTGGCAGCGGTTTTGAGAGAGATCGACGCTGCCGGCTACGAAAATGCTCGCGTGCGAGTGGGTGCCATGAGGCTGGGAAGACTGCAAGAGCTCACAGAGTCTGACATCTACTCAGAAGATTCACCACGACTCTATCGCCAGATCTGGGCTGTCCAAATCGGCGGAGCGTTTCCGGGAGACGTGCGACCTTACGACATTCCATACGGATTCGGCATCGTGGGAATCGATGCCGAGAATGGCGACATCTGGCTGCGAGCCCGTTACGATCACGAGATCCTGGTGGATGAGTGAGTTATTAAGGTACAGAGAAGGATGGTTTTGAGTGTGTGGGAGGCTAACGAAAACGGGACGGGAATCCAGAATCATCACATAACTCCGTCATTCCCGCGAACGCGGGAACCCAGAGCCCGTCCTAGTGCTTGATCGAGTGAGAGATTCCAGCCGGATCGCTACTCCATCGCAATCTGGCCCGGGAACGGTCTCGTCTGCTGCCGCTATAATCTCCGGATTACCGGTCTCTACGGCGATCCCGAGTCCCGCCCATCGAAGCATATCAGCATCGCCTAGGTCATCGCCGAACGCCATGAAATCGTCCGACTCGATGCCTTCTCTATCAGCGAGCCATCGCAATGCGTTCACCTTCCCGGCCCGCGGAGAGCCGACTTCGCAGAAGCGGGGAAGCGAGCGCGTGACAAGTGCCGAATCGCCAGTAAGTTCATCTATGGCAGTCACTTGCCTCGACACCTCGGATGGTTCGGCAATCCCGAGCACGAGTATCGGATTGTGTTTGGCGAGTCTCTTGAGATCGGGCTCCAGAGCGATTTTCGAGCCGTTGCGATTGACGTACGCGACATGCTCCTCGTCAAGTTTTGAAACCCAAACTGTTTCGTCGATGTATACCCGAGTCTGAAAGTCTCGTTCCTGGAAGAAGGAGATTGCAGCCTCTGCCACGTCTTCATCGAGCCGTTCCTGTCTCAAGATCTCTCCAGTTTCAGCTTCCACTGCCATTGCGCCTTGATAGCAGATAAGGGTACCGTTGGCAGCGATCTCTCTATGACACTCCCAAGCCGAATACAGCGGCTTCCCGGTCGCCAAAGAGAAGCTGGTGCCACCTCTAATGACATCTTTTACCGCCTGTTTGAGCCGTTCGGAAAACGGCTTGTCGACGGAAGAGATGAGTGTCCCGTCGATGTCCGATACGATTGCCGAATATGGCGGTTGGCGTGCAGTCATGGTTAAGAATGAGGCCCCGATGAAAAGAATCAATCCGAGGATAGTGATCTGGCTGATATTTCTCGCGTTGGCTGTTTACCTTATCTACCAAGCATTTCAACGAACAGAAGGCTAACAGGGCGTTGTTGCTATCCCTTTACAAGTTCGAGGCTTCCCAAATTCTCGATTCCCTCCGAACCCGCTTCTTTCAATAACTGCGAGATCGTTCTGCCCGTGGGTGGATGAATCACGTCAGGCGCGATCTCTGCAAGCGGCATCAAAACGAACGCTCTTTGGTGCATTCTCGGGTGTGGAACCGTCAAGCCGGGCGTGTCGATAGTGATATTGTCGATGAGCAGTATGTCCAGATCCAAGGTGCGTGGCTGATTGGGAAACGTCCTACTCCGCTGGTTGCGCCGTTCAATCCGCTTGAGCGCAGACAGAAGAGACGCAGGATCGAGCGACGTCTCGATTGCGACCGCCATGTTGAGGTACATCGGCTGAACCGCGTCTACTTCGACAGGCTCCGTTTCGTATACGGAAGAGACGGCGACAACATTGGCGATCCGCTTGAGACCTTCAATCCCAGCTCGGAGATAATGCCATCGATCGCCGAGGTTGCTGCCTAGCCCTATATAGGCTCGCGGCACTTTGATCTTGGCGCTCAATCACTCGGTCCTGTTCACGGCTCGTACGACGCGCTCGCTAGACGTGTCGAGATCGGCGTCCCAGCCCCGAACGATGGCATCTGCGACCTTCGCGACGCGAGCCATCGCCCGCACCTCATGCACACGCACCATGTCCGCGCCGCCGGCGATCGCCAGTGCAGTGGCGGCGGCGTTGCCTTCCACTCGATCATCAGGCTCTGCGTCGAGAATAGCACCGATGAACGATTTTCGAGATGCGCCGACCAGCATCGGCAGATTGTTCAGATTTCGTTTGATATCCGAGAGCATCTTCAGAGCAGTCAGACTGTGATGCGCGTTCTTGGCGAAGCCGATTCCAGGATCGATAATGACGTTGGAGGGGGAAACGCCGGCGTTCAACGCCTTATCGACGGCGCGAGCCAAGTCGTCTGAGATTTCAGCGACTACATCGTCATACTGTGCTCTGGCGCGAGTGTGGCTGATGACTATCGGCGCTCCGTGTTCGGCGACGACTCGTGCCATCTCCGGATCTGCGAGCGTGGAAACGTCGTTAACCATGTGTGCGCCCGAACTGAGCGCAACATCGGCGACTTCAGCCTTTCGAGTATCGATGCTGATGGGAAGTCCGCACTCCGTAATCAACCGCGCGATGACGGGAACGACTCGGGAGATCTCGACGCTGGCATGAACGGGAGCAGCGTCGGGATAGACGGACGGAGGGCGAGTCGATTCTCCTCCGACATCGACGATGTCGGCACCTTCATCCATCATCCGCCGAGCCTGTTCTACAGACGCTTCGATCCAACCATCGCCTCGAACAGTGCCGTCTCCGGAAAAGGAATCAGGAGTGACGTTGAGCACGCCCATGATGTAGGTGCGGGACCTCCACGCGAATACCGTGTCGCCGAGAGTTATGGAGGTACGTGAGTTCCCGGCAATCATCTGGCCCATGATGAATCAAGATTTGTACTCGTCGCAAGCGCGCCAACTTTTGCACCCGCTGAGAGCTCCTGACGGAAAGATACTCGGTTCGGGTTCCTGCTCTGTCGCACTCCGTTCCGTTGAAACCACCAGCGTGGTGCGAGGTTGGCAACAGGCGGGCAGTAGCACGCCGCCATCATCTCAACCGGTATTTAGGTGGAAGTGTGCGCCTGAATCGAGCATCGTCAATCGCCTTCCTATCCCGATAGCCAATTGGGCCTTCCGGCCTCCTTCCCACAGTCTTCGGCCAATAACGCATGTCTTCCATATTCTTCGACAACTTATCCCATCCCGCCACCGCGTATTCCAACCAAGCCGTACACTCTATGTCCCAACCGTGGAGCAGTGCCGTGCCCGCCTCGGTCTCGACAGGAACACCTTGGCAAGCAATTAAACCCGATGTAGTGAGATGTACAGCGCTCCAGTCGTCAGCCACACTACGCCAATCCGGATGCACGACCCCAGAGCGGGTTTTGGCGGGTGCGGACTCGCACAACTCGACCCAGTCGTCCAATGAGTCGATCTCGAGTACTGGTCGCTTCGGTTCTAGTATCAACGCGTGGTAATGAAAATCAGGAGCGAAGTGTCGATAGTCGACTTCCGCGCTTATCGCCTGCGCTTCGAATGAGCTGCACAAGCCTTTTACCGCAGAAGAAGTGTAGAAGATCGCTTTCGGCTTCCCCTGCCTGAAGTCGCTTATGGATCGGGACTTCGCATCTTCGATCTTCCCTTTGCCGGCCCACACTTGCTGTCTAGCCTTCCACGGCGACGACCACCACTGGCTAGCTGGATGTCGCAATACTTCCTCGGCTAATTTGACGTGAGTGGGCCAAGGATCAGGCCACCCGTAGTGATATGCCTCGACTGTGACACCTTGCGATGACACGGCCTTCTCATCGACCGGCGCCCAAATTGGAGTGAGGGGCCGATAGGCATCTTCTGAAACCCACTCGCCGGCCTCGTACACAATGCCCATGAGATCGCCCTCGTCGAGTCCAGCCAAGGCGTCGGGCACGGAATCGAGTAGGTCTGCAAATGCGAAATTCATCCAACCCCACAACGAAACGTCGTCCTTTGGCATCGACATCACTTGAACCACGTAGTTAGCGATCTCACGCAGTACATGCCGCCCCACCGGCGAAGATGCCATCTGCTCAGGAGTAAGCATGATCCAACTACTCGTTGACGAAATGGAATAGCCAGCTCGCAGACACGCGCCCGGGCAAATCATCGGTGGAACGTAGAGGTTTGACCCATTCGGCGTAAACAGTCACAAACTCTCGTGCCAACATCGTCTCAGGTAATCCAGACCACCTCGCGGACGATCCGTCGGATTCCATACAAGGCTGTAGGAAAGTATGGCATTCTTGATAAACTTGTCCGATGTCAGTCGTTTGGCCCGTTTCGGGGTCCGCCGGTAACCGAGACCCTTCTTCCACGGCGGCGAATATCTGTAGGCTTACAAAAACTGGCGGTGTTGGCGCGCGAAATTCCAAGGTGGTGGCAGCATTCCTCGCAGACGCAATCGGCCAGGCAACAGGCGTAGTCGGCGACAACGAGACAGAGTCGTCGAGATCTGCCCAATTCGCCACATATAGCTTGCCGTACTCCGTGGCACCTGTAGCTCCGCCGGTCAAAACAAGGTGAGGGGGACGTGCTGGCGGTAGGCTGGGGGTGGCTATGTACCTGTCTCTCGAACTCATATCAGTGTTCGGGGAATGGACCTGTTGAGAGTCGCACCCCACCATCGTAGCAAGTGACGTAGCTACTACGTAAACGCAGGCAACGATCTCAAACGGACAAGCGGAACCTTCAGACAATTCGCCAGCACACCTATCCTCGCGGACCGCCTTTATCCCGATAAATCACATCACGGATTATTTCGCTACGTAAATCAGTGTTTCAGCAAGAAATCATGACGAATTCACTCAACTTTATATAGATGTAGATTGGTGTTTTAGAGACCGAGAGTCGCCGTTACATGACTTGAATAGTGGATCGGACCGCGGCACGGATTGAAGGCTGCTATTTCAGGCTTTGAGGTGCAGGTGCCAGTCTGTTGCGTTAGGATTTTAAGTTGGCAACCGAACAGGATCGTAGTTCGCGGTACCCGTATCGCAAACTAACGGTTTAAGGCAAAAACCATATCTACTGAGAGTGAAAATATCGCTTCCGCAGACAGCGCGCTAGATGGGATTCGCTTGCTAGAGACTCGTCGGGCAGTCGCGCAGCAGGGCGGCGGTGAGCGCAGAATACAATCCCAGCGAGGCCGAGGTAAGCTCACCGCACGCGAGCGACTGGAACGGCTTTTCGACGACGGAAGATTCACCGAGATCGATACCTTTGCCACTCATCGCTCCACCGATCTCGGCTTGGACAAACAACGCTTCGAGGGCGACTCCGTCGTCACTGGCTGGGGAAACGTCAATGGTCGAACCGTGTTCGGCTATGCCCAAGACTTCACCGTGCTTGGCGGCTCGCTATCCCAGATAGCAGCACAAAAGATCTCGAAGGTCATGGACCACGCCGTGAGAGTGGGGGCTCCGATCATCGGCATCAACGATTCCGGCGGTGCTCGCATTCAGGAGGGCATTGACTCCCTCGCCGGCTACGGAGAGATATTCAAAAGGAACACTTTGGCATCGGGAGTCATCCCTCAGATCACGATTATCGCCGGTCCATCGGCTGGAGGCGCGGTCTACTCTCCCGCCATGACCGACTTCATCTTCATGGTCGAAGGCATCGGCCAGATGTACATCACCGGGCCCGACGTGGTGCGGTCGGTGACTAGAGAAGACGTCTCTCATGAAGATCTGGGCGGAGCGGCGATGCATGCTACCGTGAGCGGCGTTGCGCACTGGGCGGTTTCAGACGAAGACTCTTGCTTCAGGGAGGTTCGGCGACTTCTCGGGTACCTGCCATCGAACAACGCCGTTTCTCCACCTTCAGTGACTTCAGAAGACCCCCGAGGAAGACGTTCCGAGGTGCTGGCATCGGTCATCCCGAGCGATCCGAATATGCCATACGACATCTTGGGTGTGATCGAGGAGATAGTTGATGATGCGGAGTTCATGCAAGTTCATGCCGAGTACGCGCAGAATCTCGTAGTGGGTTTCGCTCGAGTAGAAGGCTCGACCGTCGGTATCGTTGCAAACCAGCCCAACGCATTAGCTGGAGTGCTGGATATCGATGCATCGGACAAGGGGGCTCGCTTTGTCCGATTCTGCGACTCATTCAACATTCCGATAGTCACTCTGGTCGATGTTCCCGGTTTCATGCCAGGCACCGCGCAGGAACAGGGGGGAATCATCCGACACGGCGCCAAGATGCTCTACGCCTACACCGAAGCCACCGTGCCCAAGATCACGGTCATCCTGAGGAAGGCATATGGCGGCGCCTACATCGTGATGGGTAGCAAAGAGCTCAGAACGGATGTGAATCTGGCTTGGCCAACTGCCGAGATCGCAGTTATGGGACCTGAAGGTGCAGTCAACGTCATCAGAAGAAGGGAGATCGCGGCTGCTGAAGATCCTGATGCCATCCGTGCAGAGCTAGTGGCAGGCTACCGAGAGGCGTTTGCCAATCCCTACATCGCCGCCAATCGCGGCTACATCGATGACGTGATAGATCCGCGAGACACTCGACCGAAGATAGCCGACGCGTTGATGATGCTGGCGAACAAGGTCGATTCAGTTCCTCCTAAGAAACATGGAAACATCCCGTTGTGAGGGATGCTAAACACAGCCGACTGGCGCCGAACACCATCGACAGAGAGCGATTCGTCTCCGTTGTGGCGGCGATGGCGGAGCAGGTTTGGGATTTCCATAATCGTTGGGGCTTCGGATCGGGCGGCTTCAATGGAGCATCACCGGCGCAGATCATCGACGAGCGGCGCGAGATTCTGGCTGAAGAGATTAGGGAGCTGGACGATGCCGTCGCGTCGCAGAACGACTGCGCCATCGGCGATGAAGCCGGCGATGTGCTGTTCGTGGCGTTGGGTCATGTCGAAGCCTTAGGAGATGTGGGGTTGGATGGTGTGGAACGAGTCACGTTCAAAAACTCACAGAAAACGGAAGCGACCCATGCCATCCGTGAAGACACTGGCAAGTTGCTGCCAAAGGAAGGCAAGCCCCACAAGTGGGAGTAGAGAATTCTCCCGCCGATTGACTTGTTGAGAAACTTAAGGAATCATGATGGATCATGCAGCTATAGATCGTGCGAAGGAACATTTCGGAGATCTGTTGGAAAAACAGATGGCTCGCGTCGAGTCGTTGAAAGAAGAGGGCGAGTTTATCGACTGGTCGACTCGCGACAAGATCGTTATCGGCGTTATCGGCGGCGATGGTATCGGCCCCGCGATCACGGAGACGGCTCGGCAAGTGCTGGAGAGGCTGTTGGAAGAGCACGTCGCGTCTGAACGGATCCAGTTCCGTAGCATCGATGGCTTGACGATTGAGAATCGCGCCGCCCACCTTCAATCGATTCCCGATGATGTTTTGGCGGATATCAAGGCATGCGACATCACGCTGAAGGGGCCGACAACTACCCCAGAGAAGGGCGACGGCTGGCCCAACCTCGAATCGGCAAACGTCGGGATGCGTAAAGAGCTCGACCTCTTCGCCAACGTCCGCCCGGTGCGCGTTCCGTCGGAGGGTATCGACTGGATGTTCTTCCGCGAGAATACCGAAGACCTCTACGCCTTGGGTTCCGACGGCATCGATGTTACAGACGACTTCACAATCGACTTCCGACTGATCTCTGAGCCTGGTTCGGAGCGAATAATTCGCGCCGCGTTCGAGCACGCGAAGATCAACAATCGTACTCGAGTCACGGTGGTCACCAAGGCGAACATAGTTAAGTTGAGCGATGGTAGATTCCTTCAAGTTGCGGAGCGTGTGGCGCGAGACTATCCAGGCATCGAGTGGGACGGCTGGTACATCGACATCATGACCGCCAAGCTTCTCGACAAGGCACGTCGTTCTGACTTCCAAGTCTTTGTGCTGCCGAACCTCTATGGCGACATCTTGACTGACGAGGCGGCCGAGATCCAGGGCGGAGTCGGGACTGCCGGAGCCGCCAACATCGGCAAGCGATACGCCATGTTCGAAGCCATCCACGGTTCTGCCCCGAGGATGGTTGAAGAGGGCAGAGCGCAGTATGCAGACCCGTCCTCGATGTTGGTTGCCGCATCGATGCTGATGTCACACATCGGCTACACGGAGCTGGGACGACATCTGGACATGGCATTGGAGGTCTGCGGTCAATACGAGCGCAAGATCAGTGTGACCGGTAGAGACACCGGTGTCACGGGCGATGAATACGGCGCCTATGTTGCCGACACCGTCCGGGATCCTGATTTGGAGGATCGCTGGCAGGGCTACGTCGGAAATTAACAGCTTTGCGGCAATCTAGGTATACGATCTGGATTAAGGCAAGATCGAACAGTTAAGGACAGGTTGAAGCGATATGCGGTTCAAGGTGAGTGTGATCGGCGCCGGGAACGTCGGCGCGACGACTGCCCAGCGGATCTTCGAGCGCGGCTACGCGGATGTAGTGCTTGTGGATGTGGTAGAAGACATGCCGCAGGGCAAAGCTCTAGACCTACTGGAGTCTGGCCCTATCTTGGGCACTGACGCTCAGATCGAAGGTGCCAACGACTACGAACCGACAGCCGACTCCGACGTGGTGGTCATAACGGCAGGCATAGCCAGACGTCCCGGGATGAGCCGTGATGATCTGTTGCTCACGAACATGCGTATCGTCGGCAGCGTCACCGAGGAAGTCGTCAACTACTCTCCGAACAGCATCATCGTGGTCGTTTCAAACCCATTGGATGCGATGGTGCAACATGCTCACATGGTGAGCGGCTTTCCGAGCGAGCGTGTTCTCGGCATGGCTGGAATACTTGACACCGCGCGTTTCCGAACGTTCCTGGCGCAGGAGCTCAGCGTGTCCGTCACCAATGTCTCGGCATACGTATTGGGAGGCCATGGCGACTCGATGGTGCCTTTGATTCAAGCCACCACTGTCGGAGGAGTGCCAGTTGCCGATCTCATATCGCCAGATCGACTCGGTCAGATCGTTCAGCGAACTCGTGATGGCGGAGCCGAGATCGTTGGGCTTTTGAAGACTGGATCAGCCTACTACGCTCCCTCTGCAGCAGTCGCGCAGATGGTTGAAGCGATACTTTTGGACCGCAAAGAGATCCTGCCGTGCGCCGCTATGCTGCACGGCGAGTACGGCATCTCAGGCCTCTACGTAGGCGTACCGGTCAAGCTGGGCGAGGCGGGAGTCGAAGAGATCATCGAGGTAGACATAAGCCAAACTGAGCGCGCGGCGCTACTTGCTTCTGCAGATGCTGTCGAAGAGCTGATCGACGTGATGTCAAACGCTGACGACGATTAAGCGCGCGCTTCCATCTCGTTCTTGACGGGGTGCTTCCTCGCCCTGACGAAGATCGCCGCCCGTTCGTTCTGAGCCTGTCGAAGGGCGGAGCAGATCCGAGAGTCGTCCGCCGCGTTTCGGCAGAAGAATCAACCGCCGGCCACGGCCGGCACTATGCTCACCTCGTCGCCCGGGGATAGCGTCGTCGCCACGCCGTCGAGATATCGGATATCCTCGCCATTTACGAACACGTTCACGAAGTGTCGCAACTCGCCGTTTTCGTCGCACAATCGCGCCTTAATGCCCGGGTAAGCCGACTCCAGAGATTCGATCAGCTCTGAGACATCGCCACCTTCCGCGTTAACGCTTGATGCTTGATCTGTGAGCCGTCTCAACGGGGTGGGTATCTTGACTTGAACTGACATATCTGTTCCTTATAGCACTCTGTCGGGGGCTTACCGAACATGGATGGTAGTGATCAATGACTCGATTCTAGTCAATAATCGCACCGCGACGCATCAGTAGACGTCTCTGACGGCAAGACTAAAATATCGATGCAGTTCGACAGATTCTTCATTACAGCTGGCTGAGTTCAGCGGTGCTAAAAACTCACCCATGGCAAACCTCGAAATTCCAGTTAATCCTGATGTGGTGAAATGGGCCATCGATGAGAGCGGCTACACCCGCTGTGAGATCGCCAAGAGATTAAAGATTGATGAATCTATCGTCAGTTCGTGGGAGTCTGGTGCTTCACAGCCGAGCGTAGGCCAACTGACTAGGCTGGCATCAATACTCAAGAGACAGCGGTTGCTGTTCTTCAGGGAGGATGTGCCCGAGGGCGCATCTCTGAGCCCCGATCTTCGCACTATGGAGCGTCCGGATGGTGGACGACTCGAACTTTCGCCTCAAGAGCGGCTGGCTATCCGAAGAGCCAAATACTTGCAAGAGACTCTGGCTGATTTGGTATTCAAAGATGAGCAACCCAAAGTTGAAGTGCCACGACATAGTTCAAGCGATCATCCCGAATCGGCTGGAGCATCAATCAGGGAGTGGGTCGATTCTGATGAGGTTTCTGTCCCCATAGGGCGCGAATTCAAGGAATGGCGTGGGTTAGTCGAATCGAGGGGCGTGTTTGTAATGTCGCTCCAACTCACTCGACAGCCCGATCAAGAGCCCTTCAATCTGCGCGGATTCAGTCTCGCAAACGATTACGCCCCCGTCGTGGCGGTTATCTCTGCAGACCATCAACCGGCACGGTCGTTCACCTTGTTTCATGAACTGGCGCATCTCTCGACTGACAACGATGTGTCATGCCATGTTCCTAGGCCCAGTGCCCGAGGAGTTGAGATGTGGTGCGACAGGGTAGCGAGCGCGGCATTGATCCCGCGCCAAGATTTATCCAGTTTCGTGTCAGATGAGGGCTTCTCAATGATCGACGAGGCTGTGGTCAATGGGGTTGCGTCTCGTTATAGAACTAGCAAACGCGCGGCGGCAGTTGCGCTCGAGGATTCATTCGATCATGCGCGAGGAATTTACGCACAAGTAGATGCAGCGACACCGTGGCGAGACCACCCATCGCGGTCCGGAGGCGGAGGAGGTGCGACACGGCCCCAGATTCGTGTCCGTCAGTTAGGGCACCGGGCAGTTGCTACATTCTTGCAGGCGTTCGCAGACCGACGCATAAGCGAGATAGAGATACGTAGAAAACTTGGTATTGAGGGACCAGAAATAGATGCCGCAGCGATTCAGGTAGGTGTGGATCTGTGATAAACAGTCAGTCGTCTTTTTGGAATTCTCGCACACAATGCGTGTACATAGTCGATGCAGATGCCATCGTTGAGTTCAAGTTGGTCACCCCTTTAGACGTAGTTTGGTCCCTGCTGTTGGAGATGGACCGAATGGTTGAGCAAGGAATACTGACGTTTCCGTTGCAGGTTTACAAAGAGTTGACCGAAATCAATCACCCCGATGCGCCGGGAACATGGGCGGCGGGAGTATGGTCCAAAATGGACAAGGCTCTCACTGCTCCGACTCAGAAACATCTAGTTAATGTAGTCAACCAGTTTCCAAGTATCGATGGCGGGCCAAATGAAGAGCGAGATATAGGGGACCCTTACGTCGTCGCCCTGGCGCTAACCCTCAAGTGTCGCGGATACTGTCCTATCGCGGCTTCAGGAGACAACAAGGTTGTTGATGCTTGCATCTCCCTTGGAATATCCGTGTTATGTAAGTCGGAATTCATCGAGTTAGTGCAACGGCGTATTGGAGGCGACGCGACTGCTTAATTTGCTATCTCAAATACGCCTGATTCCAAGCTAAGCCACGCCGGCAGACATCATTGTGGACTCGAACGAAGCGACTGAAGCATCTATCGTCTTAACCTCTATCGCGTCCTCCACCGCGTCCAGGGTCTTCAAGCCGGTGCCGGTGATTAGAGCGACCGTCTCTTCGTCACTGCCGATCGCACCGCTCTCGGCTAGCTGCTTCAGAGCCGAGATTACCACGCCTCCCGCCGTCTCTGTGAATATGCCTTCGGTTTCGGCTAGCAGACGGATTCCGTTCGCCACTTCGTGTTCAGGGATCGTACAGCCCTTACCGCCGGATTCTGTGGCGATCTTCGCCGCGTAGTAGCCATCCGCTGGATTGCCGATCGCCAACGATTTGGCGATCGTGTCGGGCTGAACAGGGCGTGGATGAGACTCGCCATTCTGGATGGCGGTCGAGACCGGTGAGCAGCCCGCCGCTTGAGCGACATGCATCGACGTATCCACCCCATCGATCAGGCCCAATGCCGCGAACTCGTTCAGCCCCTTCCAAACCTTAGTCAGCAGTGAACCCGAAGCCACCGGAACAATGATGTGTCTAGGCGCTTGCCAGCCAAGCTGCTCAGCCACCTCAAAGCCCAAAGACTTGCTGCCTTCAGAGTAGTAGGGGCGCATGTTTATGTTCACGAATGCCCACGGATGCTCCTCCGCAAGTTCGCTGCAGAGACGATTCACATCGTCGTAGTTCCCGCGCACCAAGATGACCGAGCCGAAGATCGCGGCAGTATTGATCTTGGCTCTCTCCAAGTCGTGAGGGACGAAGACCATAGTCTTGAGCTTCGCTTTGGCTCCATGGGCCGCCGTAGCACCTGCCAAGTTGCCCGTCGATGGACAAGCTATCGTGTCGAACCCGAACTCCAACGTCTTAGTTGTAGCCACGGAGACGACGCGATCCTTGAACGAGTGAGTGGGATTGGCAGTGTCGTTCTTGATCCAGAGATTGTCCAGCCCCAGCGCTTCGCCGAGGTTCTGCGCCTTAATCAGAGGAGTAAAGCCGGCACCGATGTCTACCGCATCAGCCGAGTCGGCGGGGAGAAGATCGGCGTAGCGCCAGAGCGTCAACGGGCCTGCCATGATGCTCTCACGGCTGATCGATCGCCTTACAGCATCGTAGTCGTACTCGACCTCTAGAGGTCCGAAACAGAAGTCGCAGACGTAGAGGGGTTCGATTGGATAGCGTTCGTCGCACTCTTTGCAACGAAGGCATTTGAGGTGTGGCACTGCTTCCAGTTCCTCGCTCTGCCGCATCACGCCAAGCATGGAATCCCGCAGAACTGGAATCCGTGCCGGGAGTGACAGCAGCAGCTTTTTGATCCTAAGCTCGCTGATTCACCGACCGTCCCTCGCGGCACATTGGGATCGCCGCATCGGGACAATGATTAATGGCTTAATCCTAATCGGACGCAGTCAGACTGTCAATTTACTAGGTTCGAAGTCGTTGGAAGCGCTGCGAATCTTCGCCGAACCTGCCGAATTCGGCGTGCTCGCCCATCGTCGGATGGTTTCTCTTCGGGACCAATACCTTGCGCCGTACTGAGAGTATCCGCTCATCGTGCTGGTTGTATCCGAAGGTATCCAGTTGAACGATGCCACGGTCTCCCTTCGACGCCTCCCACTTGTCCAGCACCACAGCCTCCGAATAGATGGTGTCGCCATGGAAGGTGGGCCCCAGATGCTTCACCTCTTCGTACTCGAGAGCAGCGATAGCCCGCCCCGAGACGGCCGGCACGCACTGGCCAATCACGATGGCGAACACCAAGATGCCGTTCACCAGACACTTCCCATGCTCGGTATGTTCGGCGGCATAGTGCGCGTCGATGTGGATCGGGTTCTGATTCTGAGTCAGCAGCGAGAACCAAGTGTCGTCCGCTTCAGATATCGTCCTTCCCGGCCAGTTCCGATAGACATCGCCAACCTCGAAATCCTCGAAGAATCTGCCGAAGATGGCGAGACTGCCTTGCGCTCTGTCATCGTTCATGCCGTGAGTAGCTCCAAAATTCAGTGTGCACATCAACACAACTTTAATGCCACGTGACAGCACTCACTTGTCGATCTTCCTATGCCCGAGCATTCCTGCAGACCATCACACCAAAGTCAGCGCATCAGAAATATACGCATAGGTGCTAGTTCCCACTCAGCACATTCCGCGCTCTCGCCACTACCGGCGCATCGACCATCTCGCCGCCCAAGTCGATCGCGCCCCGACCCGCTCTCGCCGCTTGGTCGGCGGCCTCTACGATACGCCTCGCACGCGCCAATTCTTCAGCCGTCGGCGCGAAGACAGAGTCGATAACCTTGATCTGCACTGGATGGATTGCGAATTTCCCTTGATATCCCAAACGTCGCGCCAATCCGGCCTCTCGCCGCAGACCATCCTCGTCGCGGAAACGCACATACGGGGTGTCCAACGCGCAGACTCCCGCCGCACGCGCCGCGACCGTGACCGCCGACCGCGCGTAGAACAGCGATGCCTCGCCGTACTCTTCTACTCGCATTGTCTCGCCGATGTCTTCGTCTACCTCTCTGTTTATTCCCATGTCCGCTGTAAAGTCCTCGGCGCCGAAAGCGATCCAACGAACACGGTCACTCGCCGAGCATATTGCATGGGCATTGACAATCGCCTGAGCAGTTTCCAACCAAGGAAGAATGCCGATCGACCCTGCCGCGAGCCCTTGATCCTTCTCAAGCTCGCTGAGGATCTGCGCCACTGCGTCAATGTCAGAATCATCTCTGATCTTTCCGATGCTGATGCCAACGATTCCGGGATGAACCACCGCCTCCAAGTCGCCTCTTGTCCACCCTGTAGGCAACGAGTTGACACGCGGAATTACGGGCCGGCCAAGCTGAATCAGATCGGGCAGGGCATCGCCTAGAACCCGCCTCGCATCTAATTTGTGTGAAGCAGGCACTGAATCTTCTAGATCCGGCATATACGCGGAGGGCGAGTAACGTCCGGCCTTGGACAGCATGTCTGCGCGATTGCCCGGTATGAATAGGGGACATCTAAGAGTGATATGCGAAGATGTTTGCATCGAAAGTCCTTGGAACCTTAATAACAGTGAACAAGATCCTGTGCGAAAAACATACTTGAATCTCCCACCTGAAGACGCGGTGTCTCGCGCGCTCTCTCAACGGACCGACGAGGAAGAGGGGCTGGAGTTTACCGATCATCTTGAAGATGCCTGCTGCATCGTCTCACCATCTACAAATCTAACCCACTTGGAAAAAGTCGACTTGCCGAAACTTCGATTCCTCCAGATCATCGACTGCGGATCTGGCGAACCATTCTCGGCGGACCGAAATATCACTGTCGCCAACACCTCGCCGATCCTTGCCCCGCACGCCGCCGAATGGGCGGTCATGCGCCTTCACTCAGCCAACCGCATGGCTCTACGAGAACTCGACTTCTCGAATCTGAAAGTTGGAATCATAGGATTCGGCACACTTGGAGCCGAGATCGCCTCGATCACCACTCGGCAGTTCGCAACCACTTGGATCGCGGACATCCGTACTCCAAGACAGCTCGCGATGTCGAGACTAGGCGTCAGACGCCTGACCCTTGACTTTCTACTGTCCAAAAGCGACGTAGTATTCGTAGCTGTCCATCACGGCCCTACCGCGGACCCTTTGCTATCGAGCCGCGAGAGCAGGCTGATGGAGAAGCACGTCCTGCTGGTTGTCAATGCGTCAGATCATAGGGTGCTGGAACACTCGGCATTCGACCGTATCGGAGTGACGGAGACAGACGATGGAGAACAGCCGATAAAGCCGCAGGAACACGCGGAGGAAGTGGCATCTTTCATCGCCCGCAACATCCAACGAGCAGCTAACGGCGAGAGACCAGCAGGAATAGTCGAAACCTTGGACTTCCCATCCGCCGGCGACCCTGCATTCTGGTCGTCGCGGATGAGTCCGACACAGCGAGATCTGTAACAGCCTCTTAAGCGCTCGCTCCTTCCCAACTTCCTCTACCAGCCACAGGAGATGGTTTTTACACAGATGTTCAAAGATGTGAACGGGGCAAAAGGTGTGGACAGTACTTCCTGAAGCTTGACCGACGTGATTATCAGCCGTTACTCAAAGTTCCGTTGCGATAGCCGTTGGTTGGCATAAGCTCACTCGGCTGCTTAACTTCGCCGGCGAGTCTGATCCGCCGCTGCGCCTCGTGCACTTCGGGATCTTGATCGGCCCGCTTCCCCAGCTTTACGGCGCAAGCCTTGAACTCGGGAGTTTCGGTGATGAAGTCGAACGCGTCCGAGGTGACGTTGTTGGTGCGTGTCTGCTTTGGAAACGCGAAAGACATGAAGACCACCCCGCGCGGTGATCTTTCAGTGACTCTTGCCGCCACGGTCACCGATCCTCTCCGAGACGACACATCGATCTGATCGCCGTCCTCAATACCAAATTCCCGAGCATCGAACGGATTTATCTCCAGCATCTCGTGCGGAACCAAGTGCTGGAAGCCCGTGGCGCGTCCTGTTTGAGTGCCGGTGTGATACGTAGATCGCCTCCGGCCGGTAGTCAAGAGCAGGGGATACTCTTCGTCCGGCTCTTCGGCGGGCGGAATGTGATCGACAGGGGCGAAGAATCCGGGAAACCCGGAAGAAAATTCATCGCCGTGAAGATACTCGGTGCCCGGATCGTTCTCATCCGCGCAGGGCCACTGAATGCCGCCTTCACGGTCGAGCCTCTCATGGGATATTCCGCCGTAGATAGGGGAGAGGCTGCGCAACTCATCGAAGATGTCGGATACGTTTTCGAACGGTTGCGGCTTGCCCATCCTCTCGAAGAGCGAGATGATTATCTCGACATCGGTTCTGGCCTCTCCGGGCGGATCTAGCGCGGGTCTCACGCGCTGGACGCGACGTTCGCTGTTCGCGAATGTGCCATCAGATTCGGCAAACGCCCCCGCGGGCAGAACCACGTCGGCGAGTTGAGCCGTCTCAGTCAGGAAGATGTCTTGCACCACTAGGAAATCGACTGTTTTAAGCGCATGTTCGACGTGATTTGCATCTGGGTCCGAGGCGACAGTGTTCTCGCCCATGACGTAGACCGCTTTGACCTTGCCTTGGAGCATCTGCTCCATCGCAGTGATCTTAGTGATGCCCCGGCGCTTCGGCAGAGCGGTTCCCCAGGCGGCTTCGAACTTTTCTCGAATGCCTGGCCGCTCCACCTTCTGGTAGCCGGGTAAGTCGGTGGGAATGCATCCGGCATCGCCAGCCCCTTGCACATTGTTCTGCCCCCTGAGCGGGTTTACCCCGGCGTTGGGGTGACCAAAGGTGCCGCAGAGAAGCCCGAGGTTTCCGAGAGATTGCACATTGTGAGAGCCGCAGGAGTGTTCTGTGATGCCGAGTGTGTAGCAGATCGCAGCTTTCGGCGCCGCGTTCGCGAAGTCTCTCGCCGTCTCTCTGATCTCTTCTGCGGTCACGCCGCAGATCTCGGCAGAGTATTCCGGGCTGTAGAGTTGAACATGCCGAGACAGTGCCTCGAACCCTTCGGTCCGACTCTCGACGAACTCCCGGTCGTACAGACCCTCGTTGATGATCACATGCGCCATCGCGTTGTAGAAGGGGATGTCCGTGCCCACCTTGATCTGAACATGGCGCGTCGCCCACTTCGTCAGCTCGATCTTGCGCGGATCGACTACTATCAGCTTGGCGCCGTTCTTCACCGCGCGCTTCATCCTGAGGGATATGACTGGGTGGGCTTCTGTGGTGTTCGATCCGGTGACGAGCAACAGGTCGGTGCCTGCCAGCTCTTCGATCGAGTTCGACATCGCTCCTCTGCCTACCATGACCGCCAGACCAGCGACCGTAGGAGCGTGTCAGGTGCGAGAACAGTTATCGATGTTGTTAGTGCCGATAGCCGTCCGAGCGAACTTCTGCATCAGGTAGTTCGCTTCAGTGACGACTCTCGCCGACGCCCAGCACACAACCGAGTCCGGCCCTTCCTCCGCAATTGCTTGCTTGAACTCGTATGCGACGCGATCCAGTGCCTCGTCCCAAGTCGCGCGTCGGAAATTCCCCTCCGAGTCCTTGACTAGAGGGTGGCGCAGCCTCTCCTCGCTACGGACGAACTCCCACGATGCGAACTGTCCCTTAACGCATAACGAGCCGCGACTAGCGGCTGAGAAGTCCGGCTCGGCACCGATGATCTCTCCGTCGTGCGTCAGCAACTCGATCCCACAGCCGACGCCGCAGTAGGGACACACTGTCTGAGTCCGGTCGATATCGTCGGCAGAAATGTCTTGGCTCACGACTTTGCGATCGGTCAAAGCTCCGGTAGGGCATGTGTTTATGCATTGCCCGCAGAACGTGCAGGGAGAATCCATCAGCTGGTTGCCGAAGAAGGTGAATATCCCGGAGTCCTGGCCGCGCCCATCGACAGTTATCGCGGATGCCTGCTCCCACTCGTTGCAGATGTTGGTGCAACGATAGCAGGCGATGCAGTAGTCGTAGTCCCGTTGGATGAAGGGGTTGTCATCATCTGATGCCTTCTCACGCGGCTTGAGCCTCGGAAGAGCGTCCCATCGAGCGTCATACTCTTCGACGGCTCGATCGAACTCCGTGGGACCAACCTTGGTGGAGTAGGGATTACGGTTCGGAGAAGCGGTTTCTGAAAGAAGCATCTCCAACAAGGTCTTACGATAGCTTTTAATCTCGTCGGTGTGAGTTGTGACCGACATGCCGTCATCGACGAATGCTGTGCAGGATGCGACCTGCTCGACACGACCATCCACTTCCGTCTCGACAAGGCACATGCGACACGTGCCCT
Organism: Dehalococcoidia bacterium; assembly: GCA_965214735.1. Classification (GTDB taxonomy): domain Bacteria; phylum Chloroflexota; class Dehalococcoidia; order Lucifugimonadales; family Lucifugimonadaceae; genus Bin127. Next base: position 1,425,587 of record OZ243977.1, read on the forward strand.
GCGGTCCGACTCGCTCGTCGTAGCAGAGGGTCGGGACTTCGAATCCCGCTTCGTCTACGGCATCCAGAATTCTGGCGCCCTCAGCACACTGAACTGAAACCCCGTTGACTCGAACATCCAGCCAGCGAGTCGATTTTCCGATTGCTGTTTCCGAAACTGTGGCCATCACGAGAAAATGAGGTTTACCTGCCGACATTCTAAAGGAGAAGCCGAACAGATGCTCCGCTAGCGCAACTCTTCAATCGTGAGACCTCGCTGCGGATGCCTCTTCAATATGTTCCGCCCCCTCTGCTCGGAGTTCACGGATACGGTGAACCAAGAACCAGATTACCAATGCGATCCCGACCGCGACGATCGGCAACGTGAAAGGCTTTGAGAACTCCCTTATCGATTCGTAGTTGTCGCCGAGAAGGTAGCCGGCCCAAGCGAGAAAGAGGCACCAGGGGAAAGCTCCCAAAAACGTGTACAAGATGAACTTGGGAACGTTCATGCGCGCCACTCCGGCCGGAATCGAGATGAAGTGACGAACGACAGGGATAAGTCTTCCCACAAAGATCGTTATCTCACCCCTCGTCTCGAACCACTCGTCCGCGCGCTCGATGTCTCTGCGCGTGATCAGCAGGTATCGGCCGAACCTGTCGATCAACGGTCTGCCGCCGGCCCGTGCCACGTAGTACTCGGCGAGAGATCCGAGAACGCTGCCGACAGCACCCCAGAAACCGGCCACCAAGACCCACTCCAGCCCCAAGCCTTGATCGTAGATCAGCCTCCAGCCGGCTAGTGGCATCACGACCTCGCTCGGCAAGGGGAATGCAGTGCTTTCAAGTGCCATCAGCACTACTACGCCTCCCCAGCCGAGAAACTCGTACACGTCCGAGCTGAAGGTCAGCAGCCAGTGCTCGACTGCCTCAATTAATTCGATAAGGGCGTTCATATCTGAATGATCATTACAGGGTCCGTTCGGGATTCAATCCGATGGTTAGCACGGAAGATTCTAAATCGTGAGAACGTCGCTGTCCGGTTGATGTGCGATGGATGAGACGCGGGGGAGACATTACCCGAAATTAGCTGACAGATGAGAATCTACTCGGATCGACGAGGAACCAACCTATCTCAGGTCGAGATCGGTTGAATCCTCCACGCTCAGGGATGAGGGCAGGATCAGTCGTTTCCGCAAGGAAGTTCCGCTCATCGAACACTGCTCGCAATCACTAGATCGCTATCGCTCGGTCTTCTTAGGTCCCATGTCCGGATGGCACTTCTATGCGCGGCACTTGTAGGGCAGAGGAGTGCTCGAGGTACTCCGATCGGTCGCACAATCAAGCCTGCAGCTGGTTCATCCATGTTTTCCATCGACCTCATCTCATGCGACGATCTCTCCGCGCAAATAACCACTCGATTGTCGATTATTTAACTAGTTCAATGATCGGCGTGCTCTTGAATCCCTAGATCCCCTGATGGATTTACCCTTATTCTGAACCTGTTTTTGTATAAGTTCAAAATAAGTCGTATACGAATGCAACGTGAAAATGAATATTTTTCATATAAGTTGTAAATATGCAGAGAATAAAGATTAAACTCGTATGACATCAGATCAAAACCGCTCTAAACTGGTTCGAAATTAGTTGCATCAGTAGCCGGCTGGGTACTAGCATGGGGCTTGATATGACAACCACAAACCGCAGAATGCGCTCTACCAACCACACGAGACGTGCCGAGAGGTTCCTGGACGGTCCTCTCGAGGAGCGTTTGAAGGACTATCTCAACGGCCCCGATTCGACGATGACCACCTTGGCAGAGGCATTGGGAGTGCAGAAAGCGACGGTCAACTATTGGATGATGCGCTTGGGGATCATCTACGGACGCGTCGCTCACTACTACGACGAAGAGGTTCGCGTTCTGTCTCGTTCGGAAGCCGAACTCGTCGACGCGATCCGCGAGAGAGGCTTGGAGTTGGAAGATGTCGAAGATTGGGAGCGGAGCGAAGCGAGGCTGGCGAATGATCTGGTCGAGAAGGGAATCTCGATAGACGAGATCAGGTCATTGACCGAATCGGACACTGCGCTACTTCGGGCTCTCAAGCGTCGGGGCATATCAGAGACAGACCTGGAAGGGGTGGATGCCTCTCTCTTTGAAGCTGTAAGGGAACTTGAGAACAAAGGCATCGACATCGATGACATTCTCGATATATCCCGTGCGGATCTTCGAACCTTGAAGCGGATGCGCGAGCAGAACATAGCCGAGAGGGATTTGCGGGACTTTGACCGCGAAGCTCTTGCTCTTCTACGCACTTTGCGGAGGCAGGGCCTGAGCGAGGATGACGTCAAGTCTCTTGACGTCGACAAAATCGCAGCTTGGAGCCGAGTTGAGCAGCATGGCATCGATCCGAATCAGATAGCCGAGATGACGGCAGATGATATCGCTCTGCTAGCGAAGTGCAAGCAGGCAGGATTAGATGATCCGGCGAAGTTGGATGTGTTGATCACTCTATTCAAGCCCTAGCGAAACGACACGTGGCGAGTTGAACGATCCGCCTCTAGAAGGGACGGATGCATCCTTCTCATCGTGTCAAGCACGAGGGTAGGTTCTGGATTCCCACATTCTCGGGAATGACTAGGACGACGATATGGAATTCGCGCTGGCTCAGGATTTAGTCTGCTTCTGAATGGCGACCAGAAGTTACAGTGCTATCTCAAGTGCCGCTGTCGTATTATTGAATTCGGTTCTGGCTTTAAATATGCGGAGTTTCTGGACATTGCGTTTCGTTCGAAATCCGAGATACAGCCGAGGTAGCACATTCGACCAGCTGCGCCTCGCATCACTCTTGGCATTCGCCATCGCGGCTGTGTCGATCGTCGCCTGCACCGAGGTGCCTATACCCACCTCGACGCCGGTTTCGTTTGAACCCACAGCGGCGGACCCCGGGACTCGAGCCTTGGTGTTGGCAGGCGGTTCGGAGATCGATATAGCTGCTCTTTCGCAGCCCCGTGAACTGCCTGAAGGCGACGGCAGCAGGGGAGAGGCACTCTACAACACGCTGGGCTGCACAGCGTGCCACACCCTGACCGATGAAGTGGTGGTAGGTCCCGGCTTCAGAGGTCTCTATGGTCGGGCCGGGGACCGCACCAGCCTAAGTGCCGACGAGTACATCATCCAATCGATGACTAAACCATCGGCCTTCGTGGTCGAGGGCTTCACAAATTCGATGCAAGTCTTCGATTACCTGACCGACCAAGAGCTGGCCGATGTCATCGCCTTCCTGAAGACGATCAACTAACCGGTCGGCTCTGCGCTTGGCTGGCCCGTGCGATAAGCGCGGCTTGATAGCCCGCTGAGAAGCCGGCATCGATATTGACCACAGAAACCCCTGCCGAGCACGAATTCAGCATCGTCAGCATCGCGGCGTAACCTTCCAAGCCGGTTCCGAATCCGACGCTCGTCGGGACCGCTATCACCGGTGCCGAGATGAGCCCCGCGACAACGCTGGGCAGGGCGCCATCCATACCCGCGATCACAATGACGATGCGCGCCGTATCCAATACCTCTCGTTTAGCGAGCAATCTATGAATTCCGGCCACTCCCACGTCCTGAACCAAGGTAGCCTCGTAGCCCATCAGCCGCAACGTCAACGTAGCTTCGTCCAAGACCGGGATGTCCGAAGTGCCTGCTGAAACTATGACGATTCCTTCGCGGGCTGGCACGTTTCCGCGTTCGTCGGCCCAAACTGCTCCGCACGAAGCCTCGTACTTCGCGCTCGGGATCTCGGCGCGAACCGCTGCTGCTGCCGCTTCATCAGTCCTAGTCACCATCACCACACTGGACCTGGCGAAGATCCTCGAGGCTATAGCCGCAATCTGATCGGGAGACTTCCCCGCACCGAATATCACCTCTGGGAAGCCGGTGCGTTCTTCACGGTTGAGATCCACAGTCGCGAATCCCAGCTCAGAAGAGTCGAGCCGCTTCACATCCTCTGTTTCTTTGTCTCTCCTACCTGTCATGACTTAATCCAAGATAGATCTGGTGTAGCGCACCCTTTCCTCGCCGATCGGCGCGTCTGGTCGCGAAGCGATGAGTCGAGATTGGCGATAGACCGACGCGGTATCATTTGATTCCTAGCAATCGATAAGTGCAACAATGCATCACAGGCGTTTTCGTCGAGCATTCGCATCCATTGACCAGCGCACATAGAAATTAAGAGAAGCGGCGTAATGAAAGTAACTTGTCTCCAAGAAAATCTCGCTAGGGGCTTGCGGGTGGTAAGAAGAGCAGTGCCCTCACGAGCGACTCTTCCCATCACTCAGAATATCTTGCTTCAAACGGAAGATGCCCGTCTCAAGCTGGCTGCCACCAATTTGGAGCTCTCGATAACGACATGGGTAGGCGCGCAGATAGAGGACACAGGATCGATCACATTGCCGGCACGAACGCTTCTCGATATCGTCAGCAGCTACGATACCGGGCGCGTCGATCTCGAGGTCAGCGACGATCCATACGGCGCGAAGATCGAGACGACGACGACTCTTGGCAACGATCAAACCGCGAACTTCAACATCCAGCTGCACGGCGCTGCGGCATCTGATTTCCCACCCTTTCCCAAAGTTGAGGGCACGAACTCGGTGAAGATCGATGGGATGTTGCTGCTCAACGCGTTGGACAGGGTGGTGTTCGCTGCCGCCTCCGACGATGCACGGCCTGTTTTGACCGGCGTGAAGATGGAGATCGAAGGAGATCAAGCCACCTTTGCAGCTGCCGACGGTTTTCGTCTGTCGGTTGAAACAGCGCAACTCGCCGAACCGGCAGAATCGCCTTTCGAAGCCTTGATACCTGCGCGATCTTTGAACGAGCTGATGGGGCTGTTGAGCGGAAACCGGGAGGTTGTGGAGATAATGCTGTCCGAAAACAACAGCGAAGCGCTGTTCAGAATCGGCGATCAGGTCGAAATCATCACCCAGCTGATAGCAGGCACCTATCCTGACTACCGGAGCCTGATTCCGAGTGCTTCGGACTCTACGATCAAGATTCCGGTGGAGGCGATGGAGAGGCTCGCGCGCACATCTCAGGTCATCGGGCGGGACGGTAGCGGCATTGTTCGCCTCGTCGCAAACTCGGGTGAGAACGGGTCAGATGACAGCACGCTGACAGTTTCTTCGAACGCCGAGGAGGTCGGCGAGAGCCAAGGAGTCATTCCTGTCGACCTTGATGGCGAATCGGGCAAGATCGCCTTCAATGTGAGATTCTTGGTTGATCTGGTGAATCACGCTGGTGGAGGAAGCTCCAACCCTGGCCAAGGCGAGGGCGAAGCTGCTGATGCGGGCGCGCCCCAGATCATCATGGCAATGACGACGCCTTCCAGTCCCGCTGTTTTCAGGCTCTCCGACCATGCCGGCTTCTCGCACGTCGTCATGCCGATGTACGTCCAGTGGTAGTCGCTTCTCGGCGGCTTTCAGCACCCTCATTCTTGAACATCAGCGGCGTACTCTCGACTGCGGCTATCTGCGTCATACTCGTCGCATGCGGGAGTCGGGAAGAAGCTGTCTCACAGCCTGCTCCGACGGCGATTTCAGAAGCGCCATCCTCGCCATCGCCCATGGCTACGCCCCGAGTGGCGAGGCGCGACATTGAGTTCATCGAATCATTCGGCGGCGTGCGTTGGGACCGTCCTATGGACATCGTGTTTTTACCGGACAGGGAGTCGGCGCTTGTCGCCGAGCAGGTCGGAGATGTCTATCGAGTCTTCTTCGATGCCAGACGAGACCCCATTCTCTTCATCTCGATCTCCGAGCGCGTCAGCAGAGATTCCAACGAAGAAGGACTGCTCAGCATGGCTCTAGATCCCGATTTCGAGCAGAACGGCAGGATATGGATGTACTACTCGGTGCGTCAGGGGATCAGAACGACGCGAATATCTTGGTTTACCATCGAAGAGTACGTCGTCGACTGGTCGAGCGAACACATCGTATTCGAGCTCGTGCAGCCTTACGGCAATCACAATGGAGGTAAGTTGCTGTTCGATCAAGACGGATATCTCTGGCTGGGGCTAGGCGACGGGGGTTCCGCAGGAGACCCGCAAGATAACGGTCAGAACCTTACCAATCTGTTCGGCACGTTGATTCGGATCGATGTCTCCTCGACATCGGATGAAAGCCCGTATGCGATTCCCCCGGACAATCCCTTCTTGGGTCCGGATCACTCTGAGGCGCTTGACGAGATCTGGGCTTACGGTTTGCGAAATCCATGGAGGATGTCGCTAGATGAAGAGACCGGGAAATTGTGGATCGGGGATGTCGGGCAGAGCCACCGGGAGGAGATCAACGTCATCGACATCCACAGCGGCGCAGGGTCCAATTTCGGATGGAGCGTGATGGAGGGCAACGCCTGCTTCAAACCTCGAAGAGACTGCGATCGATCCGAAATCGTCTTGCCTGTTCACGAATATCCGCCTCGGACTGGCAACTGTGCCGTGACCGGAGGCTACGTTTATCGAGGATCGGCGATTCCTGAACTGGAGGGATACTACCTCTACACAGATCACTGCCGCGGGAGCTTGATTGCTCTCGATTCCGAGAAGCCATCCCTCGATAGAGTGATTCTGGGCGACATCGCGCCGGAAGGGCAGAAGTACGACGACCCCCGCATCTCTTCATTCGGCATCGACAACGAAGGCGAGCTGTACATCTTGAGGTTCGATGGGCCTATTCTGAAGATCGCGCCGTCACCCCTCGGTCCCTGAGCCGCACACGTCTGCCTCACGCTCAAGCGGCTTTCCATGGAGAGTCGGCTGGTTCATCGTCAGCCCTGCATCCATTTTCCAGCTGTTGGATAACACTGTTCCCACTAGAACTAGGGTGAACCCTAGTGCTTTGTCGCGAGGAAAAGGAGGCTCCATCGGCAGGGCCGGCTACGGGCTGTATCCGCTATGTGATGCCGCTCTATAGACGGCGGGGACGATACTTGTAGTTTCGTATTCCCGAAGCGAGCCACCATACCAACGCCACGACTCCGACTGAGATTGCTCCGCCAAGAACCATCACATTACCGGCACCGATGATGCCTCCGATGAACGAAACCTCCATCTGCCCAAGGTGATTCGCTCCCATCGCGGAGAACGAATGTGCGCTACTGGCTCGGCCTAACATCTCATCGGGGGCAGTCAGCTGAACCAGCGCCTGGCGCATCGTCATTCCCACCGCGTCGGTCAAGCCGAGAAGAGCCACGATAAAGAGTCCGATCTCAAAGATGCGATTGAACCCGAACGCGAACAGCAGTAAGGCGTAGATGAGAGTCGCGACAAGCACGATCATGCCCTTCCTACGCCATCGTTCGGTGATGAATACGATCATGCTTCCTACGACGCCGCCCAAGGCGTTCGCGGAGGTAAGCAATGCTGTACCATCTGCGCCTCTGCCGAACAGCTCCTCGGAAAAGAACGGGAAGAGCATGCGGTAGAAACTCACGATCGTGACGCCGATGTCCAATAGATACAGTCCCGGCAAGATGGGATGTCTTCTCACAAAGTTGAATCCTTCGATGATCGTAGAGAGCTTGACGGCACGATTGCCGCCCTCTGGGGCTCCCGACGCTCTGATCAATAGAGGAGCAAGGACGCTGAGGCCGGCGATGAAGGTGGTGACCAGCAACGTAGGAGCGATCCCGAATCCGAGATAGAGCGGGGCGAAGATCAGAGGAGCGGTGATCATCGCGATCTGCATGGTGGCGGTCGAGATCGTGACCGCGTTCGTGAGATGAGTTCTGGGCACGACTCTGGGCAGCATGGCGGGACGTGCCGAGTTGCCAAGCATGTTGACCATGCCCGTAATGCCAGTCACGGCCCAAATGTGCCAAGGTTGCATCTGCTCGGAGAAGGCTAAAGTCGTCAGCACTACTAGCGAAGCGAACGAGACTGATTGCGTTAAAGCCATCAGGAGCTTTCGGTTCATCACATCGGCTAAAGCTCCGCCGTAGATGACGACGGGCATCTGCAACAATCCCACGGCTCCCAGAATTCCCAGTTGAGCGGGCGAGCCGGTGACGTCGTAGATCCACTGACTAGTCGAGAGCAGCCTGATCGTCATCGCGAGCATCATCGTCAGCTGCGACAGCCATAGCAAGACGAAGTTGGGGTGCAGGAACGACGACCACGGCATGATGCGTGCCGGTCGCCGCCGAGATGGAGATGATGAGGTAGTCAACGCGTATGTAGCCCGACGTCTGTGTCCCATCAGCCAGTGCTGTGAAAGCAGCCACTCGGATTTACAGCATCATACATGTGAATCGGTCTTGAGCATGACAGACAGGCAAGATTGTCCGAGAAGGCAGTGAGATAGATTAGCGATCAATCCACTCGGCGCGGCATCAAATGCTGTAATGTGAAGTTGGTAATGTGAAATTCAGGCTCCTCACTTGTGGCCAGGAGGTGAAAATATGAGTGAATTCGACGGCAAAAGCGTGATCGTCACTGGTGGAGCACTTGGAATCGGCGGCGGTGTCTCGAGGGCATTCGCGTTTGAAGGTGCCGGCGTGACGGTGATGGACATCGACGACGAAGCGGGCGCGGAAATCGTGTCGAGCATCACTTCCATGGGGAGTCGTGCCCAATACATACACGCTGATGCCGGCACTGCGCAAGGTTGTAAAGCAACCGTGGATGCCGCAGTCGATGCTTACGGCGGAGTAGATGTGGTGATCAACAACGTAGGAATTCAACCGCCGTCATCGTATGTCGATGCGGTCGATCTGCCCGAAGAGTCTTGGGACCGCATCATCGCCGTGAATCTCAAGAGTCGTTTCCTGATGGCGAAGTACGCGGTTCCTCACATGCGCAACGCGGGCGGCGGCGTGATCATCAGCACCGCCAGTGTCCAGGGTCTGCTCTCCATGCCATTCGTATCGGCATACGCGGCTAGCAAAGGGGGAGACCTATCGCTCACGCGTCAAATGTCGATCGACTTCGCCAAAGACAATATCCGCGTTTTGTCGGTCAACCCCGGGACCATCGATACTCCGATGGTGTGGAACGCATTGGAGGGCACCGGCGCAGATGTGGAGCAAGGGCTGATCGATTCTGCGAAGACCCACCCGCTCGGAAGGATCGGTCAACCGTCAGACATCGCGAACGTGATGCTTTTCCTGGCGAGCGACAAGGCATCTTTCATGACCGGCTCATATGTAAATGTCGACGGTGGAATGATGGCGGTAGGCGCATGGGCAGGCACTGTAGGAGCCGAGGGGAGTCACTAGCCGCGTCCTCTATCAAGCCATATTCCCCAGACTCTAGAGCCGACCGTCGACGGTTCGCCTACGCGTCTCTGAGCGCGGCGATGCCTCGCGTCAGATGGGTGACGATTCGTCGAGTTTTTTGGTCTGTTCTGGTTGCTTGGGGCGTGATCGTCCTGCTCTCGACCGAGCTTTTACCGGCAGACAGCAGGGCGCAGGCGCAGAGTAGCGGCAGCACTGTATCCGTTGTGCACCTCGACCGCCCGATAGACGGCGTTTCCGAGCGTTACCTGCTCAGGGAGCTTGAACGAGCGGAAGATATGTACGCGGAGCTGGTGGTCATCACTCTCGATACTCCTGGCGGCTTTCTCGACAATACCCGCGTGATGGTTCGGGCGATCCTTGAGTCTGCGGTTCCAGTCGCTGTGTACGTCTATCCTACAGGTGCCCATGCGGCGAGTGCCGGCACCTTTATCGCCGCCGCGGCTCATATCTTGGCGATGGCTCCGGTAACCGACATCGGCGCGGCATCGGTGGTCGGTGCACAGGGAGAAGACCTGGGTGAAACCCTGCAAAGCAAGGCGAATGAAGATGCGGCCGCACTGCTGAGAAGCATCGCGGAAGAGCGAGGGCGCAATGTAGAGGCGCTTGAGGACACTGTTTTCGATGCCAAGGCATACTCAGAAGCCGAAGCGCTTGAGAATGGCATTTCCGATCTGGTTGCGAGAGATCTCGACGAGCTCTTCGATTGGGCGGATGGCCGCGTCGTCGAAGTGAGGGGCAGAGAGATTGCGTTGGATCTCGAGAATGTGCTTGTAGAGCAGCAGAGCTTCAGCGTTTTGGATCGAATATTGTCGGTGGTCGCCAATCCGAACCTCGCTTTTCTCTTGATATCGCTGGGCGGCCTGGCGTTGATCGTGGAGCTGTGGACGATAGGCACCTGGATACCTGGGACTATAGGTGTGGCACTCTTAATAATCGGGTTTGCCGGCATCGGTCAGCTGCCGTTCCATTGGGCTGGATTGGCGTTGATCGCCTTGGCAATGGGCCTCTTCGCGCTGGAGTTGCTGTTGGCGCCAGGAATAGGCTTCTTCGGGGTCGCCGGTGTCATCGCGCTGATCTTGGGCGGAGTGTTTCTATTCCCGTCCTTCGATGCGCCAGACTTGCCGGGAGCAAGTGTGGCGATCGATATCTGGATGCTTGCCACGATCGGAGTGCTCCTACTGATCTTCATGATATGGCTCATCAGAGAGTTGAGATTGACCGTGAAATCAGAGCCGTATATCAGCCCAGGATCCTCTACGACAGTTGTGGGCATGACCGGCTCGGCGACCACCGCGTTGTCGCCTATCGGAGAGGTCTACGTGGCAGGGGAGAGATGGACGGCGAGGTCCGAGGGCGATGTGACGATTGAAGCGGGAGATGCGGTTCTGGTGGTGAGGGTCGACGGCGTGACACTCGTCGTCAGAGCGAAGGGCGCGGGTGAGGACGGGTGAAGATGATGCGGTCTCGGCACGTCGGCCAGTCTCGCGCTCAGAGTTCGTTAATCGTTCTGCCGTAACATATGGATACTCGGCGCAATGTCATGCGCCGAAGCATTTAGAAGAAGGGATTGATCGATGGCGATTATCAATTTCGTCCGTGACTACGAGAGGGTCGCTAGGTTTCGTTTCGGGACTTTCGAAGGGATGAAGGGCCCCGGGATAGTCTTCTCAATCCCGATCATCCACCAGACTCAGGCGATCGACACCCGTACGACTGTATTGGAGATACCGCGACAGACCAACATCACAAAGGATAACGCTCCTATCGACATCGACTTTCTGGTGTATTTTCGGATCGACATAAACCAGTCCCACTTGGCGGTGCTCGAGGTTGAGTTCTATGAATCCGCGGTGGTGGGTTTGGCGACCACCACTCTACGGGCGGTGGTCGGTGATATCACGCTGGACGAGGTGCTTTCCCAGCGGGAGAGGATCAACGAGTTGATCCGCACGCGTCTCGACCAAGAGACGGGCAGGTGGGGGATCAAAGTCACAAACGTCGAGATCCGCGAGATCGAGCCGCCGAGAGACATCCAAGAGGCGATGACTCGACAGATGTCGGCGGAGCGGATGCGTCGCTCGATGGTTCTGGAGGCTAGCGGCCAGCGAGAAGCTGCGATCACGGTAGCGGAAGGAGAGAAGCAGTCTGAGATCCTGCGCGCCGAGGGAGCCAAACAGTCGGAAATCCTGAAGGCAGAGGGCGACCAACAGGCGGCGATTCTTCGGGCAGCGGGCTATTCGGAGGCGTTGCAGCGGATCCAGGACACCGCACAAGGACTGGGCGGCAACACCATGACTCTGCAGTACATGGACGCCTTGAAGGAGATGGCTACCGGTGCTTCTACTAAGTTCGTGCTGCCGATGGAGATGACGAAGCTGATGTCCGACATCGGAAGTATTATCGGCGGTCCGAGTTCGGACGAAAAATAGACGATAGTCTCCGAGTTTCCGTGTGCCGTTTCTCTCGATCCTCTGCTTTGATTGGAGGTTTTACGTTTAAGTTTGCTAAACCTTGAGTTCAGCGGGCTTTCGATTGACTACTTACGATTAAAGCTAATTTAAACGCAAAAATGAGCTTGCCGAAGCACTAATGGCGCGCTCTTAATCCTCTCTTCGACGGAGGCCCTCGCATAATCCAGTACCGCGATACGTGCCAGAGTCCAAGCGGCATGTAGGTGCGGGTTTCAAAATCGCGCGCCTACGCATGGCGTTGAAAAGCGTCTGCTGGGGTCGTCCTGATTTTCCGTAAAGGCTGGTGAGTGCTGGGCTGCCGCGGAGTATGCCGATGCTTCTTCTAAAGAAGCATTACTCCTCCTGTCCCTTGCAATGGATGCAAGTTCTCCCGCCACCAATCCGGATGGAATACATGAGCACTGGACTTCATGTCCCCCTTGTAATGAATATGAGTTCCTGCCACTAAGCCGAAGAACGGTCGGTGCCAGTCGCGTCTCTGGTAGAGAGGTTCCGCATGAGGATGGAGCTGCTGATCCATATCCTGCACCGCGATATGTAGCCAGAGTCCAAGCGCATGTAGGTGCGGGTTTCAAAACCGCGCGCCTACGCATGGCGTTGAGAAGCGTCTGCTAGTGACGTCATGATTTTTGTAAAGGTTGATGAGTGCCGTACTGCCGCGGAATGTGCCGGTGCTTCCCGCAAGAAGCACTGCGCCTCTTGTCCCTTCTTATGGATGCAACAAGCTCCCCAGCCACCAACCACACCAATCCAGATGGATACATGAGCACGGCGTGGGACACCTCCTTTCCCTTGCAATGGATGCGAGTTCCTGTCACTAGGTAGAAGCGCGGCGGTCTGTGCCAGTCGCGTCTCTGGTAGAGAGCACCGCACGAGGATGTAGCTGCTGATCCAATGCCCTCACCATTGCCGTGGTTGCAGTAATAGGGCGTGCAACAGACCAACCAATCGAAACACAGACGGGTACTCGGGACGGTCTTGGCAAACGCTTAAGCGGCACCCTCGGAAGGGGCGTAGCAAAGAACATGGTGCAGAGCGGCACTTGGGAGCAGTTATGCGGAAGATATGTGTCGAACTGCCCGCGAAAACCTGCCATATTCATGCTGTGTTTGCAGCAGTTATGCGGCGTAATTGCTGTAATACGCTATAATCTGCCTTATTCTTTGAACTAGATCAACAAAGCGTCGGTGAGAAGGATGGCACGATTAGGCAACAGCGAATACCCGGAAGCGACTCTCACGTCTAGCGTCGAGTTGGCGCGTAGGATCCATGCGGAATTGGGCGGAGAAGTGCGTAGAGACGGGTTGGCGCACCTGCTGGGCATGTCGGCGGGTGGAGGCGCGTTTGCGGCGAGAATCGGTGCTTTACGGATATGGGGATTGGCTACCGGACGAAGTGTTTTACGCCTGACGAACGATGGAGAACATGCTGTTTCGTCAACGGATTCGATAGCGAAGTCCAATGCCGTGAGTCGCATCGCCGGTGCAGTTCCGATGTTCGTCGAATTGAACTCGATATTGAGACCGGGTCCGGTTGAGCGAAGCGTGTTGACGGTCGCTCTCCAAGATGTCACAGGTGCCTCGATGCCGGAGATCCTGACACGAGTGCAGTTGATCGAGCGGATCTTCGACGATGTCCGTCCTCTCTTGGAAAGTGCCGATGAGCTCGATCATAGGGCGAAAGATCCGGATGTCAAGAGCTCGGAGCGTGAGGAAGGGCATCGTCGAGTCTTGATGCCGGGCCGAGAAGGATGGATCGATTTAGTGTTCGATGACGGTGTTGTATCGATGAAGGAGACGGTAGCGAACATCGATATGATGATTCAGGCTTTAATCTCCCGCAAAGAGCGGCTCTAGTAGGAAGCTCTTATGAGTCGTCGCTGGTTCACAGGTACTCCTTCACCCTCTCCGCCAGGCGTCTCGTCATGCCCGGGGTGGATGCCAGCTCTAACTCGGTGGCTTCCCGTATCGCTTTTATGCTGCCGAAGCGACGTATCAATGCTCTTTTGCGAGCAGGGCCTATCCCAGGCACGAGGTCGAGGGTCGATCGTAGAGACCTGCGCCCCCGTGTCTTTCGGTGATACGTGATAGCGAAGCGATGCGCCTCGTCCCTCGCCTGTTGCAGCAGGAACAGTGCCGGGGAGTTTCGGGGCAGACGGATGGGTTCAGAGCCGTCAGGAACGAACACCTCTTCTTCTCGCTTGGCGATCGATGCCAGCGGGATATCGAGCATGCCGAGATGAAGCATCGTCTCAAGCGCCGACGACAGCTGCCCCTTGCCGCCATCGATAAGTACCAAGTCTGGCTGTTGGCCGAAGCTGTCCGGCTTCGATACAGAAGTTGCTTTCCGACTCTTGTCGGTGCCTGCGTCTAGTGTGCCATCTTCAGCCTTCATGACTCTTTGCAGACGTTTGAATCGCCTCGACAATACCTCTCTCATAGATGCGAAGTCGTCGTTGCCTTCGACGGTTTTGATCTGGAATCTACGGTATTGAGAAGTCTCAGGAGATCCGTCGACGAACACCGACATGGCACCGACAGACGAGGATCCCTGCGTGTGTGAGATGTCGTAGCACTCGATTCTTCGAGGTGGCGAAGGCAGGCTTAGTGCCTCTTGCAGGTCTTCGACAGCTCGCGTCATCAGGTCCGAGTTCGATTGCCACTTGATCTTAAGTTGCTCGAGGCCTTGGTTGGCATTGGCAATCGCCATCTTCACGAGTCGCCGTTTCGCGCCGCGCTGAGGCACGTCGAGAGTCATCTGCGACCCCCGTTTTTCAGTCAGGATCTCGCTCAGCACATCCGCATCTTCAACTTCCACGTTGGTCAGGATTCTCTTCGGCAGGTGGGGGTTGGAACTGACGTAGAACTGTTCGATGAATTTTCCCAATATGTGCGACTCGGGATCATCCATCGTGCCTTCCATGATGAAGTTGTCCCTGCCCACCATGTTGCCTTGCCTGATGAAGAACACATCGATCCAGCTTTCGTTATGGCCCTGTGCGACAGCGATCACGTCGAGGTCTTCGTTTCCGATCCCGACGACCTTTTGGTCTTCATACACGATCTTCATCGCCTGCAAACGGTCGCGGAGCACTGCCGCTCGTTCGAATTCAAGATTTTCCGCCGCTTCCGCCATGGAGTTTTGCAGCTCGCTGACGATACTGTTGGTATCGCCTTGGAGGAACGATACGACTTGGCGAATGACGTTGTCATACTCGTCTTTGTCCGCCAGGCCGGCACAGGGCGCGACACAGCGTTTTATGTAGTACTCAAGGCAGGGCCGTTCGTCAGTTCCGGTGATGGTTTTGGTGCAGCTCCGGTATGGGAACAGCTTTTTGATCACGTCTAACGTTTTGCGTACCGACAACGCGGAGGCGTATGGCCCGAAGTAGCGGGCGTTTTCGTTCTTAGAGTGGCGCCGCGTGAAGTAGATCCGAGGGAAATCGTCTTCGAGGTCGACTTTGATGTACGGGTAGCTCTTATCGTCTTTGAGGCGCGCGTTATAGCGAGGCATATACGCCTTGATAAGCGAGTTCTCGAGCAGGAGAGCCTCTCGTTCCGACTCGGCCATGATGTACTCGAAGTCGTGAACGAGCTTGACCAGCTCGCGAGTTTTGCCGGTCAGCTTGCCCTCGGAGCCGAAGTATGAGCGAAGACGGTTGCGGAGCCTCACGGATTTCCCGACGTAGAGCACGCGTCCGTCTTTGCCGCGCATCATGTAGACGCCCGGCGTTCTAGGCACCGCTGCCAGCCGATCCGAGAACTTGACTGATTCTCTGGATGCTCCTTTAATATCGGTCGTCATTTCGAGAGTTCATGCAAGCTACGCGCGTTTTCAGGCGACGCATCAGCATGGATGGCAACATTCGTCGCCGCTGTCGAGGCGTGTCGCCGCGAAGCTTTTGCGGAAGGCAACAGCGATTCAATCGTGCTGCCCGATGAATCGCTTAGAGCACGATGCTGAGGACGACGAGGGCGATGACAACGCCGCCGGTGAGCACTCCCATCTTACGGATCTCAAGCGGGAATGTACGGGCGTAAACTTCGGATCTTGTCCGCCGTCTAGCATGAGATACTGAACGGCTGCGGCTAGTCTCGGGTACAGCAGATATCGCTGGAGATGGTGCTGTCTGCTCCAACTGTCCATCATCTCCAGATGCTCGTGCCTCTCTCTCTGCCTGAGCAGGACGATCGGACTGGATGAATACGTTGGGACGTCGGCCTCGGCGCGGATTTCTCTTCGATCTTCTGGGCATATCAGCTTGCTGGTAGTGAAAGTTCTGTCTGAGTCTGTTTGGATGGGATTCTACGTCATGTTCACTTCAAGCCATGATCCGTCATGGTCCTTGCGGCATCCACGGTCAACTCGACTGCGAAACCGACGCTCACGTCTGAAGTGTTCCACATGAAGTGGTACAGGAACGGATCGATCGGGCTGCTATCGAATGCCTTCTCGAAGTATCGATGCTGTGCGAGATCGGAGTGCTCAATGAATTCTTCCGCTTCATCCAAAGATATGTTCTCTCGCTTCGCCACCCGTCTGATGCGGTCCTCGATTCGCGCCACCACACCCACTCTCAGAACGTCGGGATTGTCCTTGAGGATCGCAGCGCCTCCACGGCTCAGGATGACAATGTCGTCCTGTTGAGCGATGTCTTGGATAACTTCGCGAGTTGTATCGATGAACCGCTGATCGTCGATCTCTTCGGCGGTAGTGTGCGGATCTTCCTCGTACTCTGAGTATTGTCGAGAGATCAGATCTTCCACTCCTGGCCCGAAGTAAGGATCCCCTCCCATGCCTGCAACCGCAGATCGCTCCAGCATCCGCTGGACCCTCATGGCGAGCCGATCGACTAGTGACGGAACTCGACGCTCTTGGTCGACGAGTGCCCGCATCGTGGCGTTGACTCTCTTTGCGATCTGCGCCAATAAGAGTCTGTCGACGAAGTCGATACCTAGTTCACGTGCGACCAAGCGCCCCAAATCTGGCGCGCCGGCGCCGACTCGACCTTCTACGGTGATTATTGGCATATCTTCTCCTCTGATTTTGCTGGTGGAGTGGCAAGCATCTGGGATTGATGGGTTGGAATGGAATCTAAGTATTTGACTCCATTATCGCGGGAATCTCAATGTGCCGCGTTGAGCACTCGATTTCGACGATGTAACATCAGCATTTAGGCGAATCGCAGTCTACTTACGAACCATTGATTCAGGGATAGATTGAACCTCAAATGCCTTCAGACAGCTTGATAACGCAAAAATGGCGAGCAAACTCCGCAACCGACTTCCATCCCGAAAAGCGGCCGGTCGTGGGATACGACGGTGTTGTGGCTTCTACTCACTCTTTGGGTTCGGTTGCAGGTGCCGAGATGCTGGCTGCCGGAGGCAACGCTATCGATGCCGCCGTCGCCACACTGTTCACGCTCTCCGTAGTAGAGCCGATGAAGATGGGAATATACGGTGCCGGATTCATCAACATACGCCTGTCCGACGGTGCGCAGGTCGCGATCGATAACTACTCTCAGGCTCCGGGCGCGGCATCCCCCGAGATGTTTGAGCCGATGTCTGACCGCTGGCCGCACTACATGCGTGCCCGAGGGGACCTGAATCGCACTGGGGTCTTGGCATCCGCGGTGCCGGGTTCGCTGAAAGCTTGGTGCGAGGTCCTTGCAGAATTCGGAACCATGGATCTGAGTGATGTGATGCAACCTGCGATCCGCTACGCTGAGCATGGATTCAGGGCAAGCAGGTACTACTGTGATCTGGTCCGAGAGTCGGCTGAACAACTAGGCCGATACTCCGAGTCGAGACGCATATTCATGCCTGATGGAGATGTGCCTGACGAAGGCGACCTCATCACTCAGCGCGAGTTGGCGGAGACACTGAGACGCATCGCGGTAGAGGGATCGGACCATCTTTACGCGGGCGATCTAGGCGATCGAATCGTCGAGTACTCGCAACAGAACGGCGGGATTTTGACTAAAGATGATCTCCGCAGTTATCGCACTAGGAGATCTGTGCCGATCATCGGGAGCTACCGCGGGTACGAGATTGCCGGACCACCGCCACCGTCTGCGGGAGGCGTGCATGTGGTTGAGCTGTTGAATGTGTTGGAGCTGGAGAATATTGCGGATTTGGGTTTTGGCGAGCCACGAACACTGCATCTGTTGGCAGAGGCTATGCAACTGGTTTTTGAAAGCCGCAATCGATACTTGGGTGACCCAAAGTTCAGAGAGATGCCTCTGGATCGACTCACTTCGGATTTCCACGCGGAGGAGCTTCGATCCCGCATCCTGCCGGATATATCCATGCCGACGCTGCCTCCGCCTTCATTCGCCGAATCACGCAGCACCTCCCACGTTTCTGCGGCTGATGCAGACGGGAATGTCGTCTCCGCCACGCAGACCATCAACTTGATATTCGGATCAAAGGTCGTGGTGCCGGGGACGGGCGTGATTCTTGACAACACCATGGCGAATTTCGATCCGCATCCGTTCATGGCGAATTCGATCGAGCCCTTTAAGCGTGTGGCGAGCAGCATGGCTCCAGTTATTGTGTCGAAAGATGGTCAACCCTCTTTCGCGCTGGGTCTGCCGGGTGGTGTGCGTATTTGGCCGACGGTCGTGCAGGGCATCATGAACGTGGTCGATCACGGCATGACTCCTCAGGAGGCTGTGGAGGCGCCTAGGATGTGGACGCAGGGCCAAGAGGTGGAACTTGAGGAAGGTTTCAATGATTTAGCCGCAGAAGGGCTCCGCGATCGGGGCCACGAAGTGGCAATAGTGAAGAATGTCGCGGGCGGCATGTGCATGCTCGCTTTCAACGATAACGGGACCATCTCCGGTACAACTTGTTGGCGTTCGGACGGTGGCGCCTTGGCGGCAGGCGGCGGCAAAGCTCGCTCCGGCATCACGCTCTCGGCCTTTCCTTCCGACGTTCCGACGACCGCCAACTAAGACGGCTCTCTGTGCCTGCGTCGAACGAAGTATTGGCCGCCCGTGCGGATCGCTTTGAACTCCGATGCTCGGAGTGTAGTGCTTCGTCCGACGCGCCGAGTGTTTGGAACGTCTACTGCGAGTGCGGCGGACTGTTCGATATCAGGTATCGCAACCCCGAGGAATCGGCTTGGCAGATACCGTTGGCTGACACTGCCAACTTGATCGACTTGGGGCAGGGGAGCACTCCATCAGTGTCGTTGGAGCGAATCGCATCGTTGCTGGGATTGAATCGTGTAGTCGCAAAACTGGAGTATTGCGCGCCTACCGGATCGTTCAAAGATCGAGGAAGCGCGATGCTTGTGTCTGCGGCTGTGGAGGAGGGTGTAGGGGAGATTGTGGAAGATTCCTCAGGCAACGCCGGCGCATCGATGGCTGCGTACGCGGCAGCGGCGGGAATAAAGGCTCACATATTCGCACCATCAACCGCAGCGCGTGGCAAATTGGACCAGATTCGGATATTCGGCGCCGAGCTGCATTTGATCGAAGGTCCGAGGCAGGCGGCGACTGACGCGGCGCGGGACTTTGCCACGTCGAATCGTCTGTTGCACCTTTCGCACGCGCTCAGTCCATGGTTCGCGGAAGGTGTCAAGGCATTGGCACACGAGCTACAGTCTCTTGGGAAAGGCGCAGTTTCTGATGTTGTGGCTCCGGCGGGAAATGGCGCACTCTTGATCGGCATCGCGGCGGGGTATGCCGATCAAGGCAGCACTCGGATCCACTGCATCCAGTCGGACGGTGTTCAACCTTTGGTGGCGGCGATCAACGCCCTTGATTGGGATCCAGGCGATGCCCGCGCGACCGCGGCTTCGGGCATCTCTGTGGCATCGCCTCCACGAGCCGCGCAAGCTGTGCGAGCAGTGAAATCGACAGAAGGCTCGGCAGTGGCGGTCTCAGAAGACTCCATGTTCAAATGGCAGCGGCGGCTAGCCCAGGAAGAGGGCATATTCTGCGAGGTCACGTCGGCAGCGGCGTTTGCAGGTCTCGAGACGCTGGCTCAGATCGGCACGCTGGGAAGTGACACAGTGGCAGTAGTGCCCGTTACGGGGTCAGGGCTCAAAGAGCCTGTGCGGATCTAAAGATGCAGCTGTGAAACAGAACGCCTCTATGGCACCTCTTCTCGCAACTCGATGTGGGTCAGATCTGGCAAGTTAGCGCAGGTAGCCATTTCGCTGAAAGTGCCGCCCGGATAGGATAGGGCGATTAGGTGATTGCCATCGACAAGATCTCGGATGTGGATCTCTTTCAGCTCGGATCTCGACACTCCTCCGATCGCAGGATCGACGCTATCAATCCATTTGCCTACAGATTCGCATCGACCTTCACGTATGCTGACCTGCTGCACGGCCCCTGGGGCAGGGCGCACGTTGACTTCGATCTTTGTCCCTCTGCCGACTTGAGACAGCACTCCGGCCCCTTGTTGTGGCTGCCCCTGAATCCCGAAGTGGAAGCCAACTTGTAAAGCACCCGTAGCATCGGATTGCACCACAACCGCGGTAGGCGTCGGAGGAATCGCGCCAGGAGTTGCGGTCGGGAGGACAACGTGTTCGTTCTCTCCCTCGTCATCGCCGCAGCTGATCGTCACCGACAAAGATGCCAGCAGGACCGACAATGAACCGACGATCAACATTCTCTTCGAGCACTTGGCAATGGATCTGAACATAGAGCGTGATTCTAATTCCATCACATGGATTCGTTGAATGCTTCTTGGAATCCGACGAGTGCGCCTTCCAACACGGCATCCTCTACACAGTAAGAGATTCTGAAGTAACCACTCATTCCGAAGCCGATGCCTGGCACTACTAGGACGAGTTTGCTCTTCAACAGATCGACGAAGGCTTGGTCGTCTTCGAGTGGAGACTTGGGGAAGAGATAGAAACCGCCATCGGGCAGTGGACATTCGTATCCGATGCCTGTCAAGTTGGCGTGGATGAAGTCACGTTTGCGGCGGTACTCTTCGATGTCGACACTCGAGTGTTGGAGCCTTGAAACGACGCGCTGCATGATCGCCGGGGCATTCACGAATCCCAACGTGCGGATCATGAAGTTTGCAGCATCAAGCAAGTCCTCCTTTCCGTCATCGCTCGGATTGACCGCCAAGTAGCCGATTCGTTCGCCGGCTAGTCCCAAGTCTTTGGAGTGCGACGTGGCGATGATGGTTCTAGGATGGTGGCGGAACACGAAGGGGTAAGACTGATCCGTATAGATCAGCTTCCGATAAGGTTCATCGGAAATTATGTAGATCTCGGTGTCATATGCCTCTTCAGCACGTCTAATGGTTCGTCCCAGTTCAGCGATAACGCTCTCAGGGTAGATAACGCCAGACGGATTGTTGGGTGAGTTGATGATGATGGCTTTAGTGCGGTCATTCAGCAGATCGCTGACTGAATCGAAGTCTGGCATCAAGTCTGGTTTTGATCGGGCTTCTCTCACAACGCCGTTGGCGTGCTGGATGTAGAAGATGTACTCGGCGAAATAGGGAGCGATGATGATCACTTCGTCGCCCGGGTCGAGAAGGGACCGCAAGGCCACATTTATCGCGCCGGCGGCTCCGACCGTCATTAAGACATCGGAGCCCTCGAACTTGGTGCTGCTCTCAGAGGTTAGAGCTTCTGCCACTGCCGCTCGCGTCTCTGGAAAGCCGCTGTTGGGCATGTAACGATGCCATCCATCATCGGGTTCTTTAGCTATCTCAGCGAGAACCTGTTTAAATTCTGGAGGAGGTTCCAACAATGGATTCCCCAGTGAGAGATCGAATACGTTCTCGGAGCCATGTATTCGCCTCAGCTCCATCCCTTCTTCGAACATGCGCCGAATCCAGGAGCTCTCCTGCATCTGGATTCTCGCGGTTTTGGAAATCGCCATATATCAGCCTCCAATGGGACTGTTGAAAAACTCCATGTTATTCCCGCGAACTTGGATCCTCTTTCATTGCGCTCAGCGCGAGAGGTTTCTACTAAACGTAGCAGTATGAATGATCCCGTTTCAATCAACTTCTGCCTATGCGTCTTCGCTTCTGGCGTCCGGCGGGACGACCTGTACGCCGTCGTCCCTTGTTCTGTCTTGGTTTTTCCTCTTTACTCTCCTCGTCGGGGAAGAAAAAGCGAGAGATGAAACCCGGGCCGCCGCTGTTCGGCGCATTGATCACATAAGTTCCAGCGATCTTGTCATGCCAACCTTGCCGTTGAGGGTCGAACAGGATCCAGACCAATCCTGCGCCCACCGCAATCGTGGAAACGAATCTGCCAACCATCTCTCTAGGGATCGCGATGGCGACCCCCGGCTTCATGCCTTTATCGTCAACTACCGAGATACCAGCCACCCATTTCCCAGGGGTTTTCCCGAACAGGCCGGTAGGAATCACGAAGTACACGAGAAAGATGAAGACATCGAGGATCGCTGCTTCGGAGCTGAATACGCGCCCTCCTGCCACCGGAGCGATGAGGAAGATCGCCATCATCAATATACCGATGTCGACGAGGAAGGCGTAGAGTCTTCGCAACGGGTGGGCGAAGTCTACGGAGGACGCGATGGATCCATCGATGTCATTCTCCGTGTCTGGTAGAACTTCGTCGGCGACCCGTCGGGTCTCAGCTGTTCGGCGCCTCTGCCTTCGCTCGGTCTGGCTCATCGAGTTTCAAGAAGTTCGCGATTGGCGTAACATTACCTTCGTCTATCGGAGTGCAGTGACACGCCGATGTGATTTTAACTTCAGAACGTAGATCTATCTCGCGAAGAGTTGAGGCTAGAGGGTAAAACAGCGCTGATCACCGGCGGAGGGTCGGGGATTGGCGCGGCTTGCGTAGAGTTGTTTTCCAGCGAGGGTGCACGAGTGGCTGTTGCGGATCTCGATGCCGATAATGCGGAGGAGGTGGCAGCCAAGGTCAGAGGATCGAATGGTGAGGCAGTGGCACTGACGGTCGACGTGACCAAACGAGACGAGTGTGTAGCGTCGGTGCGAGATACCGTCGAGGAATTCGGTGATCTGCACATCTTGGTCAATAGTGCCGGGGTCAATACTCGGAAGGCACCGCCGGAGTGGGACTTGGAACAGCGTTGGGATTGGGTCATCGATGTGAATCTCAAGGGCAGCATGATGATGTCGCACGCTGCCGTTCAACACATGAAGCGAAACGGGTATGGGGCGATCGTCAATCTCGCATCTATCATCGGGCTCGTGGGATACGCGGAGGGGTTTAGTGACGGCTTCAACCCATATCCTCACTCAAAGGGCGGAGTGGTGCAGATGACTCGAGACATGGGCGTGGCACTGGCGAAGGCTGGCATCCGTGTCAACGCCCTCTGCCCAGGGTTCACCTACACAGACATGACCAAGCCGCTGACCGGTGACGCGGACATGAGGATTCGCCTCGAGTCGCTTCATCCGCTGGGGCGATTGGGAGAACCGATGGAGATCGCCTACGCCGCGCTCTACCTCGCGTCGGACGACTCGTCATTCGTGACGGGTACTTGCTTGCCTGTCGATGGGGGTTACACCGCGAAATGAGTGGGCGGCTTCAAGGCAAGTCAGCGTTGATAACTGGAGGCGGCTCTGGCATTGGAGCCGCATGTGCCGAACTCTTCTCGAATGAGGGAGCAGGGGTCTCGATAGCCGATCTCGATCTAGACGCGGCTAAAGACGTTGCCCTACGAGTAGAAGAGAAGGGCGGCGCGAGCATCGCGCTTCCATTGGATGTTACAGATAACGATCAATGTTCCCATGCCGTGGCAGAAACAGTCGAAAAGCTGGGGTCGGTGGATGTGTTGGTCAACAGTGCCGGGGTGTCGCCTCGGTCCGCGCCGGACGGTTCATCTTTTGAAGAGATATGGGATTTTGTGATCGACGTGAACCTGAAAGGCTCAATGCTGATGGCACTTCACGCGGCGGCACGGATGAAAGAGCAGGGCAGGGGAGCCATCGTGCATTTGGCTTCGATCAGGGGGCTGATCGGCTATCCGGATTTCATCACCGATGGGTTTCACCCTTATCCCCACTCGAAGGGCGGTGTGGTGAATATGACGCGTGATATGGCGCTGGGCTTGGCCAAGTCGAATATCCGAGTCAATGCGGTTTGCCCCGGCTTCACACACACGAATATGACGCGCAGCTCCAGAGAAAATCCGGAGCTGTACGAGCGCATAGTCGGGTTGCATCCGATGGGGAGATTCGCCGAGCCGATTGAGATCGCCAAAGCGGCACTCTTCTTGGCATCCGACGAAGCGTCGTTTGTGACCGGTGCCTGCCTAGTCATCGACGGCGGATTCACCGCGCAGTAGATTATCGAGGAATCGCTAGATAGTTCCTCGTGTAATTCCAGATTTCCGAACAGTGATGCTCTGTCGGATAGGACACCTCATGCGGAATGGCGGGTGGTTTTACAGCTGTCGCTACACTCCGGCTGGGACTCGTCCAAAGAGGGCTGAAGAGCCGTCTACACGCGCCAAGGCGTCGCTCTGGGATTTCACTTCCCAGATTTCCGATGCCTTTGCGATGAGCCAAGGATCGACAGGATAGACGACTGTCGGGTCCTTGTCTTCGTACGGAATAAGGTTGAGCACAAGCCGTATCGTGTTGATCCGCGCGCGCATTTTGTCGTCGGATTTGACTACGAACCAAGGAGCCACGTCGGTGTGGGTGAAGTAGAACATGGTCTCTTTGGATCTTGTATAGTCATCCCATCTATCTCTTGATGCCAAATCGATGGGGCTCATCTTCCACTGCTTGAGCGGGTCTTTCTGCCGTCGTTTGAATCGGCGAGACTGCTCCATTCTGCTTACGGAGAAGTAGAGCTTTATCAGGCGAATGCCGCTGTTGGCCCACATCGATTCCAGAAGTGGAGCCTCGTGCAGAAATCGGGAGTACTCTTCTTCTGTGCAGAATCCCATCACCTTCTCGACGCCTGCGCGGTTGTACCAAGATCGGTCGAACAGAGCGATTTCGCCGGCCGTAGGCAGGTGATCCACATAGCGCTGGAAGTACCACTGTCCGCGCTCCTCCTCGGTGGGTTTCTCGAGCGCGACGACCTTCGCGCCCCTAGGGTTCAGATGCTCCATAAAGCGCCTGATGGTGCCACCCTTTCCAGCGGCATCTCTACCTTCGCAGACGATCACCACCTTCTCACCAGTCTTGCGGACCCAGTTCTGCATCTTGACCAGTTCGATCTGAAGCGGGAATTTGTTGTCGTAGTAAGCCGAGAGCGAGATCTTTCGACGGTACGGATACAGACCCTTCCGAAAACTCTCCTTTCGCTCCTCGGAGGCGAGGTTATCGGGGTCGGCAGGCACACGGGAATTAACGATCTTGCGACGGTTCTTCGAGTCTTCAAAGGAGTCGCCGTAGCGGTATGAGTAGTAGCCGCTCATACGTTCAGAGGTGCCTTTGATTACTTCCTTTTTACTGGGTGCTTCGGACATTTTCTGCTGACCAATCGGATGAGTTTTCTTTTCTTCTTTTGCAACAAATATACCAGCGTTCAGATATACCAGCGTTCAGACGGATATCAGGTTCACAAATGAACTGGAACTGTCAATCCGTCTGAAATCTCACGGGATTCATTTCAGACGGTGGATCGCGCGCCTCTAACGCAGCATCGGCGAGTATCTGGGCGATGAGAGGAGAGAGAAGGATGCCCTTTTTCCCGGCACCGTTGGCGACTAACAGACCATCTACCCCTTGGACGGCTCCGACGATGGGTATGCCATCGCTTGAGACCGGCCGCAAACACGCCGTCGCCTGTTGCAGCGGAGCTGCCGCCAGCGAAGGAAGATATTTCGTCACGCCCTCCATGATGTGGCTCTCACCCTCTTTGGTCGTGTCTCTATCGAATCCACGCTCCCACTCGTATGTTCCGGACCAAACAGTCCCATCCGGCTTGCGTCCCACATTCCGACCATAGCAACCTACTCTGTGTTGTAGGTCGTCTCCTTCACGAACCAGCCGCAGAATCTCACCTTTGACTGGTCGAACGGGAAGGTCAGGCACCCCTTCAATGCCGACTGACCATGGCCCTGTGGCTGCTGCAACGATCGGAGCCGAGATGCTAGTTTCGTCGGCTAGGCGAACACCGGTTGCTGTGGAGCCGGCGAAAGTCACTCCTACGACCTCTCCCTTCACAAATGCGGCACCGCGAATGCGTGATTCATCAGAGAGTGCCAAAGAGTAGCTGAGCGAATCGAGCTCCCACTGGCAGTCCAACAATGATGCGCCCAGAACACCCTCGGCGATGGCTGGTTCCAGCTGCTTGGCATCATCGCCGGATATCATCTCTGCTTTGAACCCCTCCGACTGCATCCATTCGACATCTTTGCTGATCGCATCTAGAGAGGATTCATCGTAAGCGAGCGTCAGAGATTTCACAGGCCTGAGTTCCCAATCGCGAGATGAGGAATCTCTGATGTCATCGTATAAGTTCAGATGCATCTCTATAGAGCGCTTGTAATGCTCGAGCATCGGGCCCGGGACTCCTGCTCCGAAATTGGCGGACAGGCCTCCCCAGGCGAACCCGGAAGCGTTGCCTGCAACAGAGTCGCGTTCTACCACTGCCACAGATAGGCCGCGGCGCGTAAATTCGAGGGCAATCGCGCATCCTATCGCGCCGCCGCCGATGATGACGGCATCGAATGTGTCAGAGTACTGCAACTTATTTCAACCTGTAGATGAGTCGGAGTGAAGGGGACACTAGAAAACTGTATGACATTCTGAGTGTTTCGGCAGGCTCAATTGCTCTGGTTGCCACGTTAGCAGGAGTGAAGGGATAAAGGCATTTGGATGCGCATTGTGGTATCTGGTTTTCCGACTCCGCGGGAATGACGAGAAGAGAGCGAGGGCGGGGCTTGGAGTTCCGATTGAGGAAGTGCTACTAGTGAAGAGTGACGGGTAGAACTACAGAGAAGGTTGAACCTTCGTCCGGTACGCTTTCGACGCTTATCTCACCGTTATGCGCCTCGACAAGACGCTTCACGATGGTGAGGCCCAAGCCTCCGCCAGATGACCTTGCTCTGGAAGCGTCTGCCTTGAAGAATTGGTCGAAGATTTTCTCGGCGTCTGCCTCGGATATCCCGCAACCGTCGTCGGACACCATCAATCGAACTGTGTTGTCGTGCGGAGCAGATTCGACACGCACACGGACCGTGCCTCCAGCGTCCGTATGTGTAAGAGCGTTCTCGATAAGGTTGCCGACGATCTGGGACATTCTCGTGTGATCGAAGTCCACGAGCGTTTCGGATCCATCATGTTCAAACTCGAGATCCACTCCTTGTTCAAGTGCTCTGGGGCGGAACGGCTCGACTGCAGTTTCGATATAGGCATCTAATCGGTCGGTCTCCAGGTCTAGACGCAATGTGCCGGCATCAGCGATAGCCAGCAAGCGGAGGTCATCGACGAGCCTTGTGAGATGAATCGTCTCATTATGGAGGGTTTTAATTGCCTCCTCATCTGGCTCTACGATCCCATCTTTGATCGCCTCAAGGTAGCCTCGAATGTTGGTCAGAGGCGTTCGCAGCTCGTGAGCGATGTCGGCAGTGAGACGTCTGCGGTTTGTTTCAGCTTCTTGCAGCTGGGTAGCCATCGCGTTGAAAGTGCCGGCCAACTGCCCTAGTTCGTCTTTACGGTCTTCGTCGACGCGATGTTCGAATTCCCCCATCCCTAGCTTGGTCGTAGCGGTGGAGAGTTTATTGACGGGGGAGAGCATGCTTCTGGTGAAGAGAGCGACGATGAGGATTCCGGCGATTCCACCAGCGATTCCAGCGATCAGTAGCGATTTCTGGAAGGAAACTTCCAATGCGCTGAGCTGGGGTTCGATCGCCAAGTCTCCCAGCGCCTCGTCGATGATATCGAAGACGGGCGAACTCTGGAAAGTGTCGAAACTCTCGATCAGCTCGGTCGATGGTGTGGCGTCGAGGGACAGCTGGAACGGATGTGATGGACGTATCTCGGTCTGAGACGCTTCCTTGTTCCATATCATCGCGGGCAAGTCATCAAGATCATCCTTGTGAAGGTTTTTGGGCAGGTATACGAGCTTACTCTTCGACGATTCGCCCAGCTCCAATGGAGAAGTTCGGAAGAATGGGAAGTCGCGGAATCGTCTCTTTTCCGTGTCGTAAGTGCCCTTGGATGTGATGGGCGTCTCATGGGAATCGGCGACGACGAAGCCGGCTTCATTTACGACTGCCAATCGCATCGAGAATATCTTTCCCACCTGTTGGAGCGAGTATTGAACATGGCTCATGTCGTTGTCGGCCCGGTAGACGTCCTGAACGAGTTCGCGAGTGCGCTCCTCTCTGAAGTGTTCTAGATCCCTCTCGTAGGCATTGATGGCGGAACGCGTGGAAAAGGCGGCCCATCCGCTCACGATCATGAGCGTCAACGCCAGCATCGTCCCGAAACCCAGCGTGAGACGAAACTGCAGGCTATGTGCCCAATCAGGTAGTTTCAAATCTGTAGCCAACTCCATAGACGGTTTTCAGGTGGCGTTCGCCTCCGTTCGCTTTTTCGAGTTTGCGACGCAGATTCGAGATGTGAGTGTCGACTGTGCGATCGAATCCCTCGAAGGAGTACCCTATCGCTCCATTTATGATCTGATCGCGGCTCACGGTACGGCGGTGCGAATTGAGAAAGTAGGTCAGAAGCCTGTACTCGGTCGGAGTGAGTCTCAACTCGGTGCCGGCGACGCTCGCGCTTCGAGCTTCTAGATCGATCCGGTAGCGTCCGACGGCGATCTCTCCTCCGATTTCTTTCCTCATGTCAGTCTCCCTCATCGTCCGTCTCAGCACTGCTCGGATTCTTGCCATCAATTCTCGAGGGCTGAACGGCTTCGTGACGTAGTCGTCGGCACCCACGTCCAGGCCCTCTAGACGCTCTTCTTCATCTACTCGCGCGGTAACCATGATGATGGGGACATCCGAATGCTTTCTGATCTCGGTGCAGACTCTCACTCCATCGATACCCGGCAGATTCAAATCTAGCAATATCAGTGTCGGATTGGATGTCTTGGCAATCTCCAGTCCGGAGTAACCATCTGCCGCATCAAGCACCGAGAATCCTTCGTGGGAAAGATAGAGTCGCACCAGCTGCGATACGTTCGGGTCGTCTTCGATGAGCAGGACCGTTATTTCAGATGTATCTGCTGCTGCCGTCATTTCACTTTCCATTCCCTCAGATAACGCATTTCTGCATAAATATTCTTTTCCCTGCAAGCCCTGTGAAACCTTCAACGAATCGCCTTACATCTACAGTAACGACGTATCGAGCACTGGGAATGGAGGTCGTATGTTGGTTTTTCGACCCGCGGCTATAGCGGGCATGGTAGTTCTCCATTATTACGATGCGAATCTTCAGGAAATGACAAGAGTAGGAGCGAGAGTAGAGGATAGATCCGGATGAGTACCGATTAGAATCTTTATCCGAGCGCGCAACGCAAATAGTTTCCGCACCGACCACACTGAACTCGTCTTATGAATAACAGCGGCAAGATCGGGCGCGCTCCTGGATTTGAGGATCGAGCCGGTCCGGATCTGTTACGAGTCGAAGTGGCGGCTCAAATGTTGCGCTCGGGATTCAGCCGCCGCGGGTATGCACCAATTGAGACACCCCTGATTGAGCTGACGGAGCTGTTCCTGCGGATGTCGGGAGGATTGCTTTCGAGTCAGCTGTTCGACTTCACATCGCCGGATGGTGGAAGCGTCAGTGTGCGTCCAGAGATGACTTCCCCGGTGATTCGTCATGCGCTGGAGAATCAAATCTCGCTCCGTCCCCAGCGATATCAATATGCGGCTCCGATTGTGAGGTATTCCGAGCGTCCGTACGATGCGCCTCCGAACATCGAACCGAGCCGCCGCCAATTCACTCAGGTAGGCGCGGAGCTCATAGGATCGTCGAGTCCGGCGGCTGATGGTGAAATCATCGCGATGGCGTATGAAGGTACGAAGAGCGTCGTAGACAGTCCCGTCGCAGTCCGAATCGGCCACGTTGGGCTGATCTGGACGATATTGAGCCGTCTCGACCTATCGGGCAGGGCGCAGCTGTTCCTTGCCAATAAGGTAGGGGATCCGAAGCTGCGAGCCTATGCGACAGATACGGTGGAATCCATGTTGGGCGAGATGAGTTATGCGCGACCTATCGATTATCGGTCACATACCAGTGCTATCAGCGATCTGATAAGTGACATGCTCCGACGCGAGGCGGCTGAGCTGGGCTTCCTAACTGATGAATCGGATCGCGGGGACGATAGTCCCGAGGGGGAGTTGCTACGCAGATTGGTGACAGGTGGCGTGAAGCTTCCATATCAACACGATCAGACTTCGCGTTCAGCGAGAGAGATCGTAGAGAGACTCAAGCGGAAGCTGGACGAGCCACACAACGCCGGAGCGTTTTCGGACGCGGTGAAGCTGGTTTCGAAACTATCTCTAATCTCGGGCGAACTCAATGATGTTCTAGAGCGAATCGCGTCGGTGACGAACGATTTTGGTATTGGACATTTGAAAGATTTGGATAATTTGGCATATGTAGCAGGTGCCGCGATAGACGAGGGAGTGGAGCGGGACGATCTGTCGATCGACATCGGCTTAGCCACTGGTTTCGCTTACTACACCGGGATGATCTTCGACGTCTCTTCTAAATCTGCTCCGATCGCTCAGCGATGGGGTGGTGGCGGGAGATACGACCGATTGGCGAGTGCACTAGGCTCGGTAGGAGAGATTCCGGCATTGGGCTTCGCCTTGAATCTGGACGCTATGCTCCCTCCAATCGAATCGACGATCCTAGACGCGAAGAATAGCCGTCTGGTTCTTGTTGCGCCCGATTTGAGCGCGAGCACGCAGACTGTTGGAACGGTTGCGGCTGATCTCCGTGCACAGGGCTTCTGCACATTTACATTATTCGAGCCGTTAACCGACATCTCGGGGATGGGAGCAGCGTTGCGCGCGGCGAAGATCGCATACGTAGACGCGGCAGGCGGTGTGGAGATCGAGGATCTGTGAGCGATCGGCTACGAATCGCTATTCCGTCTACCGGTGCGCTGTACGAAGACACCGGACGATTGCTCGCGGAATCAAATGCCGCGGTCAGCAGAGTGAATAGCCGCAGATATACGGCGACGATTCCCTCGATCCCGGGCGTGGATGTGATTTATCAGAGACAGTCGGATATCACCCGCATCATCGACAGCGGGAACGCTGACCTCGGTATCGTCGGGCTTGATCGATATCTGGAGTCTCGGCTTGAAGACGGCGACACTCTGGTTGTTGCACCAGACTTGAAGTTCGGCAGGTCGAGACTGGTGATAGCGGTACCGGAGGCGTGGGTTGACGTGACGACGATCTACGACTTGGCAGATATCGCAGTTGAATTTCACAACCGAGGACGAGATCTTCGGATCGCAACCAAGTACCCGCGTCTTCTGCGACGCTACCTCAATCGCAATGGAGTGACGTTTTTCTCCGTAGTGGACATCAATGGCGCTCTTGAAGCAGTGCCTTGGATCGGATATGCCGACGTAATAGCCGACATTTCAGATACTGGGAACACGCTCGCGGAGAACCATCTTCGTCCTTTGTCGGATGGCATCATCATCAAATCGAACTCGATAATGATCGGCAACGCTCGGTTGCTCGGGGAATCGGATTCGAAACTCGCGCTGACGCGCCATCTGCTGGAGAGGATAGAGGCAAGACTACGCTCTAGGATGTATAGCCGAGTCACGGCGAATGTGGCGGGCGATTCTGAGGGAGAGATCGCGGAGATGGTGCTAGCCGTGCCTGATCTGGCAGGCATGGCAGGTCCGACCGTTTCAAAGGTTTTCACACAGGACGGAAAGAGTTGGTTCTCGGTACAGATCGTCGCTAGGCGATCAGACGTTTCGCGGGTCGTGGACCGCTTGAGATCATTAGGTGGAGCCGGCACTGCGGTGACGGATCTGGAGTTCTTGTATAAGGAAGAGTGCGAACTGCACTCGCGGTTGATTGAAAACCTGAGCCAGTATCGTCGGGGCGATGGGCAGTGTTGAGACGCGTTTACGGCGTTGAGGAAGCCTTGACTGTTTTTGAGTCCCGAAATGCGGACTTTGGAGACGAGGTGCCGCTGAGCGATGGCGGCGGGATCTACGACAAGGCGATGACTCCAGACATCTTCGCCGATCGCGTCATAGCTGATGTCGAACGCGGCGGAGATGAGTTCGTGAGAATAATCACTGAGGCGTTGGACGGTGTCTTCATTGATGAGCTTGAGGTGCCGAGGGGAATGATCGTGCAAGCCAAGAGTACTCTCGATATCTCGTCAGTTACTGCGTTAGAGAGGGCGGCGGAGAGAGTTTCGGAGTTCCAAACGCGCGGGATGCCGCAGAGCTGGCGGGACGATGAGAAGGGATACGGTGAGGTGGTTCAGCCGGTGGGTTCAGCGGGATGCTGTGTCCCTGGTGGAACGGCGCCGTTGGCTTCAACCGTCATAATGACTGCGGTGCCGGCCAAGGTTGCAGGCGTCCCCGAGGTCTGCGTGGTAACTCCGGCCGGTCCAGATGGACTGCCGCACCCCGCCATACTTACAGCATGCGACATTGCAGGTGTGGATAGGGTATTCAGAGTAGGCGGTGCTCAAGCAGTCGCCGCTCTGGCAGTCGGCACAGAGACGATACCGAAGGTGAACATGATTTGCGGTCCTGGGAACATTTGGGTTACCAGCACCAAGCAACAGGTGTACGGCAGAGTGGGGATAGATGGCATCTACGGCCCGACTGAGACGATGGTTATCGTCGACGACACATCGGACCCTGAGATCACTGCTGCCGACTTGCTGGCTCAGGCCGAGCATGATCGAATGGCGGCGCCGATTCTCGTCTCAATGTCCGAAGAAATGGCAGATGCCGTTGATGCGGCGCTTGAACAGCAGCTTGGAAATCTGCCAAGGTCAAACGTTGCAGGAGCGGCGTTGCAGGGCAGAGGCGTATCTATTGTTGTTGACGGCGTGAGAGACGCGCTCAGAGTGGCGGAAGCATTCGCACCTGAGCATCTCTGTTTGGGGTTCAAGGGTGCTGAGGATGTAATTGACGATGTTCGGAACGCAGGAGGGATATTCGTCAGCGAACGGTCTGGAGAGGTGATGGCTGACTACGTCTCGGGTCCTAGCCACGTTATGCCCACCGGGGGTTCGGCTCGATGGGCGTCAGCACTCTCGGTGAGAGACTTCATGAGGGTCACGCCGTTTCTCGATATGGATGAAAAGACGTTCTTAGAGTTGTCTGTACACGCAGCGACTCTGGCAACATTGGAGGAGTTGGATGGCCATGCGAATGCGGCAACTATTCGGCGACGGGCGATTCTGGGCGAATGACATCGGCGCAACGGGAGCCAATTGAAGGTATGCGTGATCTTAGGACAATGATACGAGCGCACTTGATTCAGCCCGAGGGCTATGTGGGAGCGGCTCACTCGGATCATCTCGCGTCATCCGCGGGGATTTCGCCCGACAAGGTGATCAGGCTCAACGCGAACGAGAATCCTTACGACCCGTTGCCCGAGTTGGCCGCTGCTCTGAACAACCTGCCGATTCATGAGTATCCAGACCAAGACTTGGTCCGAATCCGCCGGGACCTAAGCGAGTACACGGGACGTCCGCCTGAGCAGATAATCGCCGGATCCGGTAGCGACGAGATCATTGAACTGCTCACGACTCTGTTCATCGAGCCGGGCGAGACGATTATCGACTGCCCCCCGACATTTGGGATGTACGAATTCTGCGCTCGTATCGCCGAAGCACAGTTGGTCGCGGTCGAACGCCTGGATGACTGGGAGATCGACACCGAAGCCACGATAGACGCTATCGAAGCGAATTCGGCTAAGATGCTTTTCGTAGCGTCTCCCAACAACCCGACTGGCAACTCAATGCCCGAGGAGCAAGCGCGTGCCATCTTGAGGACCGGCGTAGTCTTGGTGGTTGATGAGACGTATTACGAGTTCTGCGGCGAGTCTCTAGTCGGGTTGTTGGATGAGTATGAGAACTTGATGATTCTGCGCTCGTTCAGCAAATGGGCGGGCATCGCGGGACTCCGCATCGGATACGCCATCGGCTCGGAATTGATAGTCAGCCATCTGATGACGATCAAACAGCCGTACAACGTGAATATCGCCGCGGAAGCTGCTGCCTTAGCCGCATTGAGCAACCTTGATCCATTGCGTGACCGAATTCGCACGCTGGTGTCGGAGCGTGAAAGGCTGGAGCACGCTATCGACCGCATAGATGGGATAACATACTCGCCATCCGACGCTAACTTCCTGCTGCTTCAGTTCGCCGACTTATCGGGAGAGGAAGCGTACGGATTTTTAGCGCAGCGAGGAATCTTCACCCGTCGATTCAGTTCGCCGAGACTTGTGCAGAGCCTGAGACTCAGTGTGGGAACTCCGGATCAAAATGACATCGTGCTGGACGCGCTACGTGAGCTTGTTTCGCAAAAACGCCGCTCACAAGAGTAGTTGTGAGAAGGTCTAGCACCCTCTTGATACCCTGAGAATCTGATTACAAGTCGCTTGAGATTCGGCATTGCGGTAGCGACGCGTCGGGTCTTCAGCTGGAAATTCGACGAGATACCGAGACTCGATTCATGAAAGGCTTTTCAGAATGACTGAACAGAGATACGAACCCTTGGATGAGGAATGGCAGAGAGGGCTGGCGGTCGTGGCGCATCCGGACGATCTGGAGTATGGTGTCGCGAGCGCGATCTCCAAGTGGACTTCGGAGGGGAAGGAGTTCGTATATCTTCTAGCTACTCGGGGCGAGGCTGGAATCGATGCGATGCATCCTGATGAAACGCGCAGGGTTCGCACTCAAGAAGAGATCGACAGCGCCAAGGTTGTTGGTGTGGATACAGTCGAATTTCTCGACTATGCGGATGGAATGGTCGAATATGGACTTCCATTGAGACGCGACATCTGTCGGTCGATTCGGAGGCATAAGCCTGATGTCGTCATAACGATGAATTTCGAGATGCGCTTCCCTGGCGGAGGTACCAATCAATCTGATCATCGTGCGGTCGGGCTTGCTGCCCTCGACGCCAGCAGAGATGCTGGGAATCGGTGGATCTTTACAGAGCTCGGGGATGAGGCCCTCGAGCCTTGGAACGGTATCAAGACGGTTCTGGTGAGTGCCTCGCCCGGAGCGACCCACGCGGTGGATGTAGGCGATCACATCTATAAGGGTGTGGAGTCGCTGGAGAAGCATGATCTATACATCAAAGGTTTAGGACGAGAATTCGATCCCGAGACGTTTCTGACTATGGGCGCCAACGCAGTCGGCTTGGAGTTCGGCTGTGACTATGCTGTTGCGTTCGAAGTTTTCAATATCTGATTGCGCCATATCGATTTTTCGGCGGAGGTGCTTGGCACAGCCATGCAGTGTCAATTTCCTAACTCGCGGTATCAATGCAATCAGAGTAGAGCGTTAGCGGTTTAGAATCTCATTCGTAACGTAACGATTCACAGGTTGATTGACTTGAATGCTCGAACAGCGGAGATTGAACGAGAAACGGGAGAGACGAAGGTGAAGATTCGTCTCGTTTTGGACGGGCAGGGGAGGTCTGAAATCGAGTCTCCCATCGGATTCATGAATCACATGCTGAACGCCTTGGCTAAGCATTCGATGATGGACCTGTCGGTCGTAGCCGACGGAGACATCGAGACCGGAGGGCACCATACGATAGAGGACACTGCCATAGTGCTTGGCCGTTGCATCTCAATGGCGTTGGGGAACCGAGTAGGGATCGTGCGGATCTCTAGCAAATCGGTGCCGCTTGACGAGGCGTTAACCTCTGTGGCTCTCGATTTGAGTGGTCGAGGCTACCCAGTTGTGGACATGGGATCCACCTCGAACATCGGTGAATTTTCCATCGACATGGCACGGCATTTCTTCGAGTCGATGTCGATCGAGGGACGATTCAACCTGCACCTCCAAGTGGTGCGAGGCTCAAACCACCATCACATCATGGAATCGGCATTCAAGGCATTCGCGCGCGCGCTGCGCGAAGCTGCGTCGATTGATCAGGGTGCTTCATCAGCGGTGCCTAGCACCAAAGGCACTCTAACCGAGTAGGATCAGCCATCCCACCCAGCCGATCTTCACTCGACTTCGGCTATCTCATAGATGTAACGCTCGATCACTGGATTGGCGAGTAGCTTTTCGCACATCGCGTCGATCTGAGCTTTGGCAGAGGCTTGATCGCTGGCTCGGAGCGTCAGGTCGAAAAACTTACCGACGCTCAAGTTGTCGATTCCGCTGAAACCTAGCCTTCCGAGCGCGCGTGTGATGGTCTCGGACTGAGGATCGTTCACGGTTGGTTTGAACGTGACCCTTATGTGGGCTCGGTAGATGGAGCTCATCGGCTACCGGCTCGATGTCATGCCTGAGACTTGAGGCTCGAATCCGCGGTCGAAATACGCATCGATGAATTCGATAATGCGCGGCGTGTCGACTTCGTCTAGCGTCAAGTGGTGTCTCCAAGCGGTGATCACGATCGGAGATTCCATGCCGGGGTAGGGCGAGATGACGAAGCCTCGATAGGTCTCGTCTTCGTTCCAGTCCTTGGCGATCTCTGAAAGTTGATCCACGAATTCGGCGCACTGTTCCTGGGCGCACTTCGTGGGATCGAAGTGCATTCCAATGCCACCATGCTCTAAATTGTGGATCAGGACCTGGTCGGGGAGGAAGCGATCGTATGGTCCCCAGCCTGTAGGTGCTGCCTCGAAGTTTGTCGCTGAGTTGCCCAGAGTGTTCCAATGAGGCCCTGAAGTGGCTGGCACGGTGCTGTAGGGGGTTTCAGGCTTCACGCCGTCGAAGATGTGGGCTCGGCCGTCATCTGGATCCTCCTGCACTGGGCCGCCGGGGTTGTAGTTGCCTCTTTCGCCGCCGAGAGCTTGATCTTGTGAAACGAATCCCTGTTGGAATACGAGGGCGAAGATGATGAAGACGGCGAATACGCTGCCGAATGCTATCAGCACGGTTCGCCGCCGCCTCTGCCTTCTCTGACTCCTTCTACGCCGTTCCTCTCGGATCTGAGAACGAGTCATTCCTCGCCGATAATCGGGGCGAGTGGTTGCGACTCTGTCGCCTGAAGAAGTGCTACTTGGCATAGGTAATCATTCTATTCAACGGTCGATATCCAGTTATCCAGCTACGCTTTAAGGAACTCTTGATCAGTGAGACGTTCAAATGCCGAGATGTATCTCTCCCGAGTCGTATCTATCACTTCAGGCGGCACTTCAGGCGGCGGCGATTCCCTATTCCAATCGATCTGCATGAGCCACTCGCGCAGAAATTGTTTGTCGAATGGTGGCGGGAATGTACCTGGCGACCACTCATTGGCGTCCCAGAATCTACTCGAATCCGGTGTCAGCACCTCATCGATGAGGGTCAGTTCCTCATCTACGTAGCCGAACTCGAACTTTGTGTCTACGAGAATCATGCCTCTTTCGGCTGCATGGTCGCGGGCGCGCAGATACAGATCGATTGAGATGTCTCGAAGTTGCGAATAGAGTTCACGTCCCACAAGCGAGATGGCTTGGGTTTCGGATAGCGGTTCGTCATGTCCCTCCGATGCCTTAGTAGATGGAGTGAATACCGGCTCGTCGAATCTCTCGGCTTTTCGAAATCCGAGAGGCAGGGTAGCACTATTCATCGTACCGTTCGATTCGTATTCGGCCCATCCTGAACCAGCCAGGTACCCTCTCACCACACACTCGATATCTATTCGCAGTGCCTCCTTGATGACCATGGATCTGCTCCTCCATGCATCCGGGAGGTGTTTCAAGGCACCCTCGACCGGCACTTCGAGCATTCCCGCCTCGTCATCTGCCATGGCGATCATGTGGTTCGGCACGATGTCTCCGATGACTTTTCGGAACCAATGGGATGACATCTGCGCGAGCAGCACGCCTTTTTGCGCGATCGGTTCGTTCATGACAACGTCGAATGCCGAGATGCGGTCGGTGGCGATCATCAACAGCATGCCGGGGACGATCCTGTAGGTGTCTCTTACCTTCCCCCGATGCACCAACTCGGGCAGTTCCGTGGTCATAACAGCGTTTTTGTTCATGACGCGCAATCGAGTCCTAGTCTGGTGAATATGTAGTCCACTTCGCTGGAGAAGAAGGAGTAGTCGAAGAGCTCGTCGAGACGCTCGTCGGTTAGGTGATCAATGATTAGCTGCTCTTCCGCGACGATGTCCCGAAACGGGGATCTAGTCTCGAGGGAATGCATGGCTGAACGTTGCACGACATCGTACGCCTCGTCCCGTTCGACGCCTTCTTCGACCAGAGCCAGCATGACTCGAGGTGAGAATACCAAGCCATGTGTCATCTCCATGTTGCGCGTCATACGGTCGGGTTTGACCGTCATGCCTCCGATGATGCCGGTGACGAGATTCAGCGAGTAGTCGAGAGCCAAAGATGAGTCGGCGAGCACGACTCGTTCAGCTGATGAGTGAGATATGTCTCGCTCGTGCCAAAGCGCCACGTTTTCGAGCCCTACTACCGCGTTGGCGCGGATCACGCGGGCGAGTCCGCACACTCTCTCTGATAGCTCCGGATTGCGTTTGTGCGGCATGGAGGAAGAGCCTTTACTGACGTAGCCAGGCTCGCCGAAAGGCTCTTCGACCTCGCCGATTTCTGTCCGTTGAAGATTGCGGATCTCGGTCGCGATCTTTTCAAGCGACGCGGCTACAAGGGCGTAGGTCTGGAGAAATTCGGCGTGACGGTCTCTCTGGATAATCTGGTTCGAGACGGTTGCAGGCTTGAGTCCCAGATTAGCACAGACCGACTCTTCGATCTGGGGCGGGATACCAGCGAACGTGCCGACCGGCCCTGAGAGCATACCGACCGATACCCGTCCGCGCATGGATACCACTCTCTCTCGATTGCGTTTCATCTCGGACCACCACAGGGCGAGTTTGAGTCCGAAGCTCATGGGTTCTGCGTGGATCCCGTGCGACCTGCCCATGCATAGCGTATCTTTGAACTCGACCGCTCTAGTCTTCAGCACCTCCGTCAAAGCGTCGATGTCTTCGATGACGAGGTCAGTGGCAGCAGTCATCTGCATGCTGAGAGCGGTGTCCTTCACGTCGTTGGAGGTCAGTCCATGGTGTATCCATCGCCCCTCTTCTCCGAGGCTGGTTGTGACGGCGCGAGTGAATGAGACCACGTCGTGACGTGTCTCCTCGAAGTTCCGATCGTATTCCGCCCGAGAGAACCGCGCTTGGCGGATTTTTGCCATCTCCTCAGGTGCTATCACACCTAAGTCGGCCCAAGCTTCGCATGCCGCGATCTCGACCTTCAGCCAGAGA
The DNA here is from genome assembly GCA_965214735.1 of Dehalococcoidia bacterium. GTDB lineage: Bacteria > Chloroflexota > Dehalococcoidia > Lucifugimonadales > Lucifugimonadaceae > Bin127. Next base: position 1,464,625 of record OZ243977.1, read on the forward strand.
TCGAACATATGATCCTCCGACCATATCCTCGACATATCCGGTCTTGAATATCTGGGAATCAAAGTTGATGGTTCAAGTGTTCGCTTTTAAGACTGTCGTAAAACCGCTGCGCCTTGCCCCGGGTGCGCTGGAGCGAATGAATGACGGGCTGTGTGGATGTGCGGCAATGAGACGCTGCGCGTCGTTGGAGATTTTTCAACAGTCTCACTTCGCGGCAATGACGGGATTTTGCGATAGTCTATCCGCTTGGGCAGCGATGTCTGATCGGTACCTGGCACCTTCGAATTCGACTGACGATACAAGTCGGTATGCCGCCTCTCTAGCATCGACGAGACGATTCTGTGCCACAGCAGTAGGGACCAATACTCTTCCGCCGGCTGTTATCAGATGTCCATCTTGGTCGCGAGAAGTGCCGGCGTGGAAGATGACCGAACTTTCTGTCGCATCTAGTTTCCCTTCAATGGGGAAACCAGTTTCATACGCCTCCGGGTAGCCTTCGGAGACGACCACGACGGAGACCGCCGCGGCGTTGTTCCACTTCACGGGCGTGGAGTCTAGTGTGCCTTCTGCGGTTGCCAAGCATATTTCGGCAAGATCACCCTCGAGCCTCATCATCAGTGGTTCGCACTCAGGATCTCCGAATCGGCAGTTGAATTCGATGACTTGGGGTCCGACATCGGTGAGCATCAACCCGGCGTACAGGACGCCTTGGTAAGGGTATCCTTCTTTTACCAAGGCTTGTGCAATAGGCTCTAGGATCGTCGACTTGATTCTTGCAAGTTCGTCATCTCCGCAGAGCTCCGGCGTGGTGAATGCTCCCATCCCGCCGGTGTTGGCTCCATGATCGCCTTCGTAAGCCCGTTTGTAATCCCTTGCCGCAACCGGTGCGCTGACATGTTCGCCGTCGACAAATGCAAAGACGCTCAGCTCTTCGCCCTCGAGACGTTCTTCGATCACAACCTTGGCTCCGGCGCTCCCGAAAGCTCCCTCGTCAAGTGCCGCGTGGACCGCAGAGATGGCATCTGAAGGAGTCTCCGGGATAACCACGCCTTTGCCTGCGGCGAGGCCATCGGCTTTGACCACGATGGATCCTGCGGGCTGGGCTTCGATATATGCCGTGGCATGAGCAGACTCGGTGAATGAGCTGCTGGCGGGGCAGGGCACGCCAAATCTATACATCAGATCGTTGGCCCATGATTTTGATCCTTCGATGCGTGCCGCTGCGGCAGTCGGACCGAAGGATCTGATACCTTCCTCGCGAAGTCGGTCGGACAGTCCGTCTACCAAAGGCTTTTCCGGCCCGACGATGACGAGGTCGACACCTCGGTTTTTGGCGAGTTCCACAAGCGACGCGACATCTTCAGCCGCGACATCGGCGATGTCGGAATATTGCGCCATCCCCGGGTTGCCCGGCGCGGAGATCATAGCTTCGACAGAGGGACTCTGTGCCAGTTTCCACGCGATGGCGTGTTCCCTGCCTCCTGAGCCGACGATGAGGACCTTCACGCATCGGCTCCTATCATCCGAGTTTCTCCTGATGGGGCTTTGATCGGGCTACTCCCACTCTATGGTGCCCGGGGGTTTGCTCGTCACGTCGAGTACAACCCTATTCACCTGCGGCACTTCGTTGACGATACGATTCGAGATGCGTGCAATGGTGTCGTAGGGCAGCCGAGCCCAATCGGCGGTCATTGCATCGCTGCTGACAACGGCGCGGATGGCAACCACGTATTGATACGTTCGAGCATCGCCCATGACTCCGACGCTCTGGGTATTGGTCAACACGGCGAAGCTTTGCCACAGCTGATCGTATAGATTGGCTCTTTTGATCTCGTTTACGACTATCCAATCGACGGCGCGCAGGATCTCCAGCTTTTCGAAAGTCACTTCTCCGATGATTCGAATGGCTAGCCCGGGTCCTGGGAATGGCTGGCGATTGACTGATTGCTCGGTGAGCCCTAGCTCGCGGCCGGCTTCTCTGACTTCGTCCTTGAAGAGGTGGCGCAACGGTTCTACGAGTTTGAGATTCATCTGCTCTGGCAGGCCGCCTACGTTGTGATGCGTCTTGATCTTGTGTGCGGCGGTGCTCTCCGGCGAGACACTCTCGATCACGTCGGGGTAGAGCGTGCCTTGCGCCAGAAAATCTACCTCCCCGATATCGTTGGCCTCTTGCTCGAAAATGCGAATGAAAGCCTCTCCGATACGCCTTCGCTTCTCCTCCGGGTCTTCCACGCCTTTGAGTGCTGATAGGAACCACTCCGAGCCATCGACAAAGCGCAGATTCACGCCTAGCTGATTCGCGAACACCGTCTGTACACGTTCAGCTTCGCCGAGGCGCATGAGTCCGTTATCTACGAATATGCATGTGAGACGATCGCCAATGGCTCGATGGATCAACACGGCAGCTACCGCCGAGTCGACTCCGCCGGAGAGGGCGCAGACGACCTTTCCATCTCCCACCTGCTGCTTGATCCGCAAGACGGAGTCGCGCACGAAGTTCTCGGGTGTCCAAGTCCCAGCCGCGCCGCAGATGCCCGATATGAAGTTCCGAATGATCTGGTCGCCGTCACGGGTGTGGGTCACTTCGGGATGGAACTGAATGCCGTATGCGTTCAGTTCGCTGTTTCCCATCACCGCGCATGGCGAATTCTCTGAAAATGCCATCGACTGGAAGCCTTGAGGCATCTCCACGATGCGGTCGCCGTGGCTCATCCACACGGGAGTGATCGTATCCAATCCGGCGAAGAGATCGTGGCCCGTGCCGTTGAAGTGCAGAACTGCGTGGCCGTATTCACGCTCGCTGCCCAGCTGTACTGTTCCGCCCAGCTGGTGTGCCAGCAGCTGCATGCCGTAGCAGATGCCGAGGATGGGAACTCCGGAATCGAACACCCATGCCGGTGCCATCGGAGCACCTTGATCGTAGACGCTGTTGGGGCCTCCGCTCAGGATAATGCCTTTCACGTCCTGCTGGTGCAGAACGTCGGCAGGCGCATCGAAAGGGACGATCTCGCAGTAGACGTTCGCCTCTCGCACTCGTCTGGCGATCAGTCTGCTGTACTGCGACCCGAAGTCGATGATGACGATCGACTCGGTATGGACCGGGACTTGTGGCGAGGCACCGCTTAGTCTGTCGCCCTCGGCGATCTCCAAGTAGGTGTTGAGCTCGATGTCGTCGGACGTGGAGACGCGACGCGTTTCGATTTGTTGTTCTTCAAGACTCATTTGAAGGAGGGTGCAGTGCAGTTAATTATCGCCGATGCCGAGTTGCTTCAGAATGCCGAGCCACCGACCCGATGGTTCAGTGAGAAAGTGCAGATGAATGTTGATAACGTGGCGGTATACCATAGTCAAAGGCTTGGGATTATGTTGTAAGTCGCATCGGAAAGTCTAAATTGTCAGTAAAAAAGATCTGTTCAGCGGTCAGTGCCCTGATGTCAGGCGGTGTAGTGGCGTTTCCCACCGACACCTTTTTCGCGTTGGGGGTTGACGCGTGCAATCGTGAAGCGATTCTAAGAGCCTTCAGGGTCAAGCGCAGACTCGACGGTGTTCCGATGCCCGTATTGATATCGGATATTTCCCAAGCTTCCGGTCTGGTGAGTGATTTCCCAGAAGATGCGAAACGCTTGGCGGATAGGTTTTGGCCAGGTCCTCTGACGATTGTGCTGCCTGCTAATGATCGGATACCCTCGGAGCTCAACGGAGGCACGGAGACAGTCGGCTTAAGGATTCCGGACAATGATCTAGCGCTTCAGCTGCTCTCGGCGTTCGGTGGCGGCATCACTGGCACGAGCGCAAACAGATCCGGAGAGCCGCCGACCAAATACGCTGATGAGATAAAAGTCACATTCGGCGATGCAATCGATGTAGTTGTTGAAGGGGATTGTGGTATCGAATCGGCACCATCCACAGTTGTAGATATGACCGCAAACATGCCGATTTTGGTTCGAGAGGGTGCCATATCGCCCGAGGTTCTCGGCATTGAAGCGGAATCAGGCGCAGAGTTGCCGTGAACTTCCGAGATCTCTCAACGATTCTGCCTCCTGAAGCCGAGGAGCGTCTGGATGACGAGATCAAGTCCTTTGTCGGAGGACGAGATCTGGAGCTCTACAAGATGATGGAGTACCAGATGGGTTGGACGGATGATCGAGGTGCGCCTGATGAGACGTCTCGCGACAGACGGCGTCATGGCGAGTTGTCGTTGGCATCGGCGATGGCGTGTGTCGGCGACTTCGCGCCGATACTGAAGTATGCGATCTCAGTGGAGCTGATCCACAACTTCTCGTTGATTCATGGAGATGTGCAGGATGGGAACACGGAGCGAGGAGGCAGAGGATCGGTATGGTGGAAGTGGGGACCTTCGCAGGCGATCAACACAGGCGACGGCATGCACGCGCTGGCTCGTGCGTCGTTGTTCAGGCTTCATGACGAGGGCGAACCCGCTGAACGGGTGTCGAAGGCGTTGGAGATCCTCGATTCTGCGACGCTCCGGATGTGCGAGGGCGAATATCTCGATGTCTCATATCAAGAACGCCCGGCGATAACTGTGGACGAGTTCCTAGACATGTCGGAGCGACGGAACGGCGCCTTGTTCGGTGCCGCGGCAGAGCTAGGTTCTATTTTCAGCGCCGACGCCGACTCGAATCTTGAGCGTGGCGAAGCACTGCGCCAGTTCGGGATCAACATCGGGGTGGTGAGGCAGATAGTTGCCGACTTCTTGGCTTTGTTCGGAGAGGGTGGGCGCGATCCGGTGCAGCAAGGGCGGATCATCGCCAAGAAGAAGACGTTGCCGCTGGCGCATTTCTTCGAATCTGTATCTGATGCGACGATGCGACGGCGCGCCGGTGAGCTTTATATGCAACGCGTCATCGATCCTTCGAGCATCGATCAATTGGTGGATATGGCTACGGATGTGGGCAGCAGGGAGTTCGCGCTGTCTAAGCTGAACGAGTTGGTCGGAGAGAGAGAAGAGCTGCTCTACCGAGCCGGGTTCGCCAAGGAGACATCTCTTAAATTGATGGCTCTCGCTGATGATCTTTCGGACATCAAGTTGCTGCCCAAGGCGTGAGATGGGCTTGCAACGGATCGAAGAGCTGGAGCTTTCAGGCAAACGAGTGTTAGTGCGCGCCGATCTGAATGTGACGTTTCACCCCGGCAGCTCTGTGATTGCGGATGATAGTCGGATCCGAGCTTCGTTGCCGACCATAGAGTTTCTGACGGCACGAGGGGCGAAGGTGATGGTGAGCTCGCACCTTGGGCGACCTGAAGGCCGAGTGGTGAACAAATTGAGCATCGAACCTGTTCGGCGGAGATTGGAAGAGCTGCTGGGCAAGTGCGTCGCATCCGCAGGCGGACCGGCGGGTGAGGAGCCGCGGAGAGTGATGGCTGCACTTGGCGATGGCGAGGTCGCGATGCTGGAGAATCTGCGCTTCGACCGCGGAGAGGAGGCAGACGACTCTGAGTTCGGAGCCTATTTGGCGGCTCTCGCCGATATTCACGTAAACGATGCGTTCGGCGCTTCGCACAGATCGCACGCATCCATAGTTGGAGTGGCAAGGCACAAGGAGCCATATGCGGGGCTGTTGATGCGATCCGAGATCGAGATGTTGAGCAGGGCTTTGGATTCGGATGAGCACCCGACAGTCGCCGTTTTGGGAGGAGCGAAAGCAGCTGACAAGCTGATGGTTGTGAATAGCCTCTCGAAGCGAGCTGAATCGATACTGATCGGCGGCGGGATGGTTGCTGCTTTTCTGTCTGCGATGGGATTGTCATCGGGCGCAGCAGATGTTTCGACGGACGAAGCAGACGCGGCGGGATCGATACTAGAGGATCCTGAGGTCGCTGAAAAGCTGGTTCTGCCTTCCGATGTGGTGGCGGCTGATGAGTTTTCTTCCGACTCGGATTATCGGACCGTGGCAACGAATGAGGTGCCTGCCAGCTTGTACGTTCTTGACATCGGAGATGAGACGATTTCCGAGTTCACCAGCAGGCTGAGCAGGGCGCGCAAGATCATCTGGAATGGCCCGATGGGCCTGTTTGAATGGCCGTCGTTCAGCCGAGGCACAGCTGCGGTGGCTCATGCAATAGCGGACAACACACGTTCTTTTTCACTTGCCGGCGGCGGTTCTACGGTCGAAGCGATAGCCGCGCTGGGGCTCGAGGAGGGATTCACGCATATTTCAACGGGCGGTGGAGCCTCGTTGGAGTATCTCGAAGGCAAATCGCTGCCGGGTATCGCGGTTTTGGCTAAAACCTGTTGACGCAATCGCGCCGCGCCGTTATGGTTGACTCAATTGTGATGGAGCTCGCTGCTGGGTTATTCTTCATTTTCATCGCATAGACGAACTGGAAGGGGCGACAAACGCTGCGTAAACCGATAATCGCAGGCAATTGGAAGATGAACACCAACTCCGAGGAGGGGGTGGCACTTGCACAAGGCGTGTGCAGAGCCGTCGGCTCGCTCGATTCGGTTGATACGATACTATGCCCGCCGTTCGTGTCGCTTTGGCCTATCTCGGGTGTAGTCCACAGCAGCAATGTTTCGCTGGGCGCGCAGAACGTGAATGAGAATCCGAACGGAGCATTCACGGGTGAGATTTCAGCCTCGATGCTTAAAGGCATGGTGACTCATGTGATCGTCGGACACTCCGAACGACGCGCCAACTTCGGCGAGTCAGACTCTCAGGTCGCAGCCAAAGTCTCCGCTCTATGCGAAGTCGGATTGACCCCGATTCTGTGTGTGGGTGAAGGCTCTGAGGAACGGAATCGGGGCAGAGCGGAGCGTTTCGTGAGACGTCAGCTGCGAAACAGCGCGGGCAATCCCGAAAACCTTTCTAAATCGATCATCGCCTACGAACCGGTCTGGGCGATCGGTACTGGCACGCCGGCGACTATCGGACAGATCGAGTACATGGTCGCCTCGATCAGAGAAGAGATCGGTGAGCTAGGCGGCGAAGAGACAGCATCGGCGACGCGGGTCATCTACGGCGGAAGCACCAGCTCGAAAAACATTTACGAGATCTCGAATAGCTCCTCGATCGACGGAGCTTTGGTGGGTGGAGCCAGCTTGGACGCTGATGACTTCGTCGCGATGATCAGATCGTTGGCTCGGGCTACCGTTTCGAACTGAGCATAATCCCGTGGCCACTCGTCCGGCTCACGAATCCCACCCCAAGGTTTTGGCACTTGTCGGGCCGACGGCGGTGGGTAAGACATCGCTATCGATTCGACTTGCCCAAACATTCGGCGGCGAGATAGTGAATGCCGACTCTAGGCTCGTTTACCGAGGGATGAACATCGGCACAGCGAAGCCGAGCTCCGAAGAGCTGGAGTTGGTCCCACATCACATTATCGACATACTCAACCCTGATCGCCGATTCAGCTTGAGTCGATATCTCCATCTTTCAAGAGCGTCGATAGCTGAGATTTCCGAACGCGGCGCGTTGCCGATATTGGTAGGAGGATCAGGTCAATACGTTTGGGGGTTGCTGGAGGGATGGCAGGTGCCGGAGATTCCCCCGAACGATGGGCTGAGACGGGAGCTTGAACGAGAATTGGAGACAAAGGGCATTGGGGTGCTTCAACGGATGCTCAGATCACTGGATCCGATTGGCGCCGAGAGAGTGGAGATGTTGAATCCGAGAAGGGTGATCAGAGCGATTGAGCGAGCCCAAGCCACCGGCGACGCTACCGGTGGGGCTACCAAGGCGGAGCTACTACTTTATGACGCGTTGACGATAGGCCTGACGGCTCCTAGAAAAGTCTTGCGCAAGCGAGTGGCTGAGAGGTTGGAGCGTATGATCTCTGAGGGATGGATGTCAGAGGTTGAAGATCTGTTGAGCAGCGGGATCGATGTCTCTGGATCTGCAATGTCTGCGATTGGCTACAGGCAAGTGGCTAAACATCTGCGAGGCGAGTTGGACTTGGACGGGATGAGAGAGGAGATCGTCATCGCAACCAACAGGCTTATCGGTGCCCAACGCAACTGGTTCAAGCCGAACGACGGGCGCATAACATGGATCGACGTGACGACTGCCGACACAGACGAGATAGCTCAATCGAAGGTGGCTGAGTGGCTCAGTCGAACCGAATTAGTAGCCGATGCAGGATAAAATCTTGTGTGTAATCCACTATCGATTGGATCGGAGAGACGGTGAATGGCGATTGATTTCGCAAAGCTCCACGGTTGCGGAAACGACTACATAGCGATCGATGGCAGGAACAAGCTCCGCGATTGGGGCGAGCTTGCGTTGAAGATGAGCCGGCCGGCGTTCGGGGTAGGTTCTGATGGCATCGTGTTGCTTCTAGATTCGGAGGTAGCTCAAGTTAAGATGCGAGTCTTCAATCCCGATGGATCGGAGGCTGAGATGAGCGGCAACGGTATCCGACTTTTCGCCAAGTTCGTGATCGATCGCGGATTCGCCGACGTGGAAGATGGCAAACTCACTGTAGAGACTCTCGGCGGTGTGCGTACTGTTTGGCCGAAGATCGAGGGTGGACGCGTCGCATCAGCCAAGGTGGCGATGGGTCAGGCGACGTTCACGGCGTCGGAGGTTCCAGCAGACGCATCGTATCTGACCGACAAGGGTGAAGTGATAGCCGAACCGATCGAGATCGGGGGCCGGAGCATGGAACTCACCTGCTTGGGAATCGGCAATCCGCATGCAGTGGCGATAATGGATGATTCGGTAGAGGAGTTTCCGCTTCTCGAAATCGGGCCTCTAGTGGAGAATCACGTCATGTTTCCGCAGAGGATCAATTTTGAGATCGTCAATGTTCTGGAGCGAGGAAAGATACGTGCCCGAATATTCGAACGAGGAGCGGGGGAGACGCTGTCATCAGGGACGGGTAGCACGGCGTCGGCGTTTGCAGCCCGGAAACTGGGCCTGGTGGACGATGCCGTAGACGTTATCGTTGATGGCGGCGTTTTGAAGATATCTTGGGATGAGCACGATGAGGCATTTCTGGAAGGGCCGGCGGTGGAGGTTTTCACGGGCGTGTGGAACGAATGAGGTAGTGGGATGTCGGTTGAATTATCTTCCATTCAGAGTAACGATAGTGCGATAAATACAGAGACACGCTCCGATTTAGAAATCGAGCAGATACACCGAATCAGCATGATCAGCACGGAAATGAGAGAAGATGCCTGAGCTAGCGAAACGTGTGCAGCAGTTGCCGCCTTACCTTTTTGTGAACATCTCGCGTGCGATCGCAGAGAAGACTGCGCGAGGAATTGATGTGGTCTCATTCGGGATCGGTGATCCCGATCTACCTACTCCGGATCGAGTGCTCGATGCTCTGGACCGCGGTGCTCGCAAATCTGCTAACCATCGCTACCCGGAGAGCGAGGGACTGCCAGAGTTTCGAGAGGCGGTCGCAATGTTCTATGATCGGCGTTTCGGAGTGAAACTCGACCCCGAGAGCGAAGCTATCAACTTGATCGGCGCAAAAGAGGGGATTGCCCATGCGGCATTGTGTTTCATCGATCCGGGCGACGTATCGATATCACCCGACCCTGCATATCCGGTCTATGAGATTGGGACGATGTTTGCCGGCGGCGAGACCCATTTCGTGCCGCTTCGGGAGGAGAAGGGGTATCTCGTGGATTTCAGCGAGATACCGACTGATGTGGCGAGGAAAGCCAAGACGATTTGGCTGAACTATCCGAACAATCCAACCGGCGCGGTGGCGGATCTGGCTTACTTCGAAGAGGCGGTAGCGTACGCGAAAGAGTTCGATCTCTACTTATTGCATGATGCTTGCTACACCGAAGTGACGTTCGACGGTTACGTCGCTCCGAGCGTTTTGCAGGTTTCAGGCGCACGGGAAGTGGCAATGGAGTTTCATTCACTGTCCAAAACGGCGAATATGACTGGTTGGCGCGTCGGAGCCGCAGTGGGCAATTCGGAGATGGTAGATGCCTTGATGCGGGTGAAGTCGAACATCGATTCGGGGCTGTCGCAGGCGATCCAAGAGATGGGGATAGAGGCTCTTGAGTTGCCAGACGAGTGGTTGGAAGCCAATAACGAAGTGTATCGGAGACGCCGTGATCGAGTGGTTGTTGCTCTTAATGAGATAGGATTAGAGGCCGCCACGCCGCTGGCGACCCTCTACATTTGGACTCGTATTCCCGAAGGCTATACTTCGGGCGAATTCGCGGAGAAGATGCTTGAGGAGAGAGATGTTGTAGTGACCCCGGGATCATCTTATGGGCCGTCTGGAGAAGGTTACATCCGACTCTCCCTCACGATCCCTGATGATCAGATAGACGAGGGTATACGTCGGATATCCGGGTGGCGAGTCTGAAACATACCAAGGATCTTCTTCATGTCCAGACGAAATAGAACCCATAGCACGGGTCCGTATCGGGAACGGGCATGCCTTGTCGGAGCCCGATCCAGAGGACGCGGCAACGGATGGGACCTGCGCGAATCGATGTCGGAGCTGGAGGCTCTGGCTCGGACGGCCGGAGCGAATCCGGTCGCTTCGCTGACGCAGATGTTGCGTTCGCAATCTCCCTCTTACGTCGGAAGCGGGAAGCTCGAAGAGTTGAAGACTCTTGTCAAGTCGGAGCGAATCGAAACCGTGATTTGCGACGATGAGTTGGCACCGAATCAGCAGCGGGTTCTGGAGGACGCTCTCGAAGTGAAGGTGATCGACAGGACAGCTCTGATTCTGGATATATTCGCTAATCGTGCTCGCACTAGAGAGGGAAAACTACAGGTTGAACTGGCACAGGTGGAGTATCTGATGCCGCGTTTGGCGGGCCAATGGTCGCACTTGGAGAGACTGGGCGGCGGAATCGGCACTAGAGGGCCTGGCGAGTCGCAGATCGAAACTGACCGCAGACTGATTCGCAGACGGATGCGTGACCTCAGGCAATCGATATCCAAGATGCGTGACCAGCGTAGCTCACAGCGGCGACGACGAGCCACTGGAGATGTGAAGACGATTGCGATGGTCGGATACACGAATGCGGGCAAGACCGCTTTGTTCAACGCCTTGACGGGATCTGATGTCCGATCTCGAGACCGGCTGTTCGAGACGCTCGACACCACTACGCGTCGTTTGTTTCTGCCGTCGGGCCAGGCGGCGACCATCAGCGACACTGTCGGTTTTATCAACAAGCTGCCTGCAATCCTGATCGATGCCTTCAACGCGACGTTGGAGGAGGCGATTTGGGCCGACCTGCTGATTCACGTGATCGATATCAGCAGTCGGCACGCGGCGGAGCAGGCTGAAGTGGTTGACGGTGTGCTGGAGCAGCTGGGCTTGGGCGAAACGCCTCGAGTCACGGTCTTCAACAAGATTGATATTGTTGCGGACGCTCCGCCGGATCATCGATCTTCCGATGTCGGCGTGGTCACCTCGGCCACGGAGCATTGGGGTATCGACGAGCTTCGTACTGCGCTGGATGATGCTTTGGCAGAGCCGCAAGGCTCACGCGACGAGGTCTCAAGGCAAGAGAACGGGACTTTAGAGACGTTAGGCGTGGGATAGGTCGTTTTCGGGATGCGGCAGTGGAAGATAAGCGCGAAACATCTAACTTCGCACTAGCTTCGTTATGTCAAGTAAGAAGAGGATGACCGTATGAAGTCGGCTTAGTCCCAAGCTGATGCTGGACTAGGATGACGCGCCTCTGTCCGAAGAAACGGATTCCATCCGCTATTCCAGATATACCGTGGAGTCGGGACTTTCTCCGTAACTTGGACTTGATCGTCATCGAGGCGTGGTGATCAGAGCGAACATGGCGATAATCGAGTGCTTTACTGCTCCGGATGTGCTCCACGATGAGCGGAGCTGATCTAGGGCGTGTTAACACTGGCGCAATGCCTCTGTTATGAGTGCGAACATGATGAACCCGGTGAAGATCACGTCCAGCTTCTCGAAGCGTGAGAAGATGCGTCGGAAGCCCTTCAGCCGGCGGAACAGCCGCTCGATCTCGTTGCGCCGCTTGTACATCTCGCGGTCGTACTCCCACGGATCGATCCGGCTCCGGCGCGGCGGAACCACGGGGACGAAGCCCAGGTCCAGCGCCAGCTGGCGGCTCTCGTCGCCCTCGTATGCCCGATCCATCAGCAGCCGCGGGCTTCCGAGCTGCGGGCCGAGGCGTTCGAGCAGCCGGCGACCCTCCGGCGCGTCGTGCGCCTGTCCCGGCGACAGGGAGAACGTCACGGCCGTCCGAGCATCCGCGGCAGCCATATGAATCTTGGTGGTCCAACCGCCCCGGGACTTCCCGATCGACTGGGGTCCGTTTTTTTAAGGCCCCCGTCCCGTCCGGATGCACCTTGACGATGGTGCTGTCCAAAGAGACCGCCTCCAGCTTGACACGCACTATCTGTTCTCTCTGAAGGTGTTCGAACACCCGGTCTAGAACCCCCTTCTTCGACCAGCGGTTCATGCGGGTATAGATCGTGTGCCAGTTGCCGAACCGGGCCGGCAGCCCGCGCCACTTGCAGCCGTGCTCGGCCACATACAGGATCGCGTTCAGAACCTGGAGGTTCGGGACGCTGACGTTGCCGCGCTGCACAGGCAGGTACGGAGCTATGCGTTCGTATTGAGATTCTGTGATTTCCATGCGGAAAGCGTAGCACAGATCCACACGCTAGTGTTAACACGCCCTAATCTGAAACGGATCGCGTCTTCGGTTCGTATACTCAAACAACCTGTCTAATCTCTCTGAATCAAATGACTTGCGAATCATCGACTATGAGACTCAACCGCCATCGCCGTACCTTTTTTGCCCTCAGCCTCGGCGCAATCGCGTTCGCGGCTTTAATCACGAGTGCCTGTAATTTCGGGTCGGATCCTACTCCGACTGCTGTTAGTGTCGCTCCGACCTCAGTCGGAGCGTCGACCATCTTGGCGGAACCCGATACTGATGCTGCCGTTTTATCTGTCGGTCGTGAAATCGAGGCGGTTGATGAAGTTGCGAAGGTCTCGAAAAGAGTCGAAGAGGCGGCCGTGGTCTCGGATGAGCCAGAGAAACAGCAGGTTGTGGATGTTCCGCCGCTGCCTTCGGTCGATTATCCGGATGCGGTACCGGATGATGTGGGGATCATCTGGGAGGCGTTCCAGTTCATCAACGACGATTATGTCGAATACGAGAAGGTCGATGCCGCCGCGATGTCGGAAGCTGCGATCCGCTCATTCATCGAGTCTCTGGGCGATCCGCATATGACGTACATCTCACCTGAGCATATGGAGTTGAACCGTGCCGATCTTGCGGGATCTTTTGAAGGTATCGGTGCTACAGTGCAGGCTTCGCCGGATGGCAAAGGCGTTTTGATTCAGGCGCCGTTGCCTGATTCACCTGCGATAAAGGCTGGCATTAGGCCGGGCGACCGCATCTTGGCGGTTGATGGAGCGGATGCCACTACTTGGACTGTTACCGAGGCGGTTCTGAAGATTCGCGGGATCCGAGGAGAACCGGTCGTTTTGACGGTGCTGCACGTCGGCGATGAAGAGCCGGTAGACATCACCATAATCCGCGACCGTGTTCCCCTGCCGTCCATCACCTCGCGGATGATACCCGAGACTGATTACGGCGAGTTGAACATCGATCAGTTCACCGACGAGACGCCGAGGGAGATTCGGGAGCACATGGGCGAGATGATCGCTCAGGGCGCGAAAGGCGTGGTGATCGATTTGCGCAACAATCCCGGCGGATTGCTCAACGCGACTCTCGATTCTGCGAGCGAGTTCATTGCGGAGGGCCGTTTGGCTTACGAGCAGGACCGAGACGGTGCAAGACGAGACTTTTATGCTCATGGCAACGGTAACTTCACTACTATCCCCATCGTGGTACTGATCAACGATTACTCTGGCAGCGGAGCTGAGTTGTTTGCCGGTGCGATGCAGGACCATGGGCGAGCCGTGCTGATCGGCGAGACTACCTTCGGCAAAGGCAGCGTGAACGCCACTAGGAGACTTTCAAACGGCGGAGGTCTGAGCATCACGATTCGCCGTTGGTACACGCCGAACGGGAATGCGATTGAGGGTGTCGGTCTCAATCCGGATGTTGAGGTGGAGTATCCCGAGGTGGTCAACGAGCGTGATGTCAACTTCGAAGACCCGCAACTCAGTGCAGCGATAAAGCAGCTCGATTTCCAGACTCGAGTCACTACCTCGAGGCAGTGAGATTCTGTGTCCCGCCCGAGACTCCTAGAAGCTCGGATGATGAGTAATGCCCCGCGGCAAGAGAAAGAAGAGGAATCGTACATCCGTCGTACCGGGCACGGTGGCGACGAATCGTCGTGCTCGTTTCGAGTATGAGATTCTCGATGAATTCGAGGCAGGGCTGGTGCTGCAGGGTTCGGAGATCAAATCGATCCGAGAAGGCAAGATCGACATCTCATCGGCTTATGCCAGGGTGCGTGATGGCGAGGCGTGGCTCGTTGGCGCGCATATAGCTCCGTATCACTCGGCTGGCATTTGGGGGCAGCATGATCCTCTGAGGGATAGGAAGCTGCTGTTGAATCGGCGCGAGATAGCTTTCTTGGAATCGAAGGTCGAACAGGAGCGGCTGACGATCGTGGTTTTAAGGATCTACATGGCTCGTGGAGTTGCGAAGGCAGCTATCGCGGTCGCTCGTGGAAAGCGGCATCAGGATCGACGGGCAACGATTCGCAAGCGTGAGGAAGAGCGTGACATCGCTCGGGCTGTTCGACGCGCTGTGCATTAGTGACACTCTGACCTCTGCCCTTCCAAATAAAGGGGATATTCTCCATCACTGCGAGCAGAGGAACGGCAACCCCGAGCGGCTCCGGAGAACGCTGTACGAGGACAGATCTAGGACGCGACGACCTTTGCCTTTGATGGAAAGCCGCCTGAAGGCACGTACTTCGCCGGACCGCTCGTCGATCCCGGATGCCCGGGCGCGCCGTAGAGCGAGCATCCCGAACACGACGACTGTATCCCGCAGCCGGTCGTTCCTCTTCCATTGATGCTGGAGCCTGACGATGCCGATGGCCAAGGTTTCGTGTCGTCCGCGAGTATCTCATCACCGACTTTAGGTGCTCGTTTATCGGCGCGAGGATGTCTGGACAGCTCCGAGATGCCGCCATCCTGCCTATCCATGCGCTCTTGATGAAACAGACTATCGAGATGAATCTGTTTCCCTGGCTCTGGGCGGTGGCCGGGAAATGTCACGAATGGCCACGCTCGTTTCCGCACGACGCCCATGTGTTGAAGATCTCGCCAGCGTGATATCTTGAAACGTCTTCGATTCTTCAAGATTCGCTCCACGCTGATCGGGCCCAGTCCCGGCGTACGCATCAGCTGATCGCGTCCTGCGATGTTCACATCGACCGGAAATGCGTCGACACTCTCCAGCGCGATCGATATCTTCGGATCCATCTCCAGAGGCAGGAATCCGCCTCTGTCGAACGCGTGCCCGATCTCGTCGTTGCTGTAGCGATACACGCGCTTCAGCCAATCGACTTGGTAGAGGCGGTTAGTCCTCTGCATCGGTGTCGCGGGATGCTCCTCGAGCGGCGTGTGGCGAACCGGCCTGAACGGAGAGTAGTAGACCCGCTTCAGGTTCCAATCCCCGTACAGCTGAGTGATGCGATTCAAGACATCCACATCCGTCTCATCGGCGGCTCCCACCACGAACTGCGTCGCCTGACCTATCGCGCCATTGCTAGGGCCTCGCTTGAGTTCGTCGATCCATCCCATCGGAGCCATGATGTCGCGCTCGTAATGCTTCATCTTGCTGAGCTTCGACATGTGATCGACGGTCGTCGTCTCCAAGTTGACGGAGAGCCGAGAGCCTAACCGGTGCGCCGCTTCTACGATGTCGCGGCTGGTGCCGGGCATCACCTTGAGATGCACGTATCCCTTAAAGCCGTAAGTGTTGCGTATCTTGTCGACTACCTTGACCATGCGCTCCGTGGTCTTCGAGCCAGTACCCGCCACTCCGGAGCTGAGAAACAATCCATCGACCGTCTGACGCTCCACCAAGTCCATGAATGTGCGTGCCAGTTCGTCCACCTTGAAACCGAAGCGTCTGCGAGGCACCCAATGGCTGTTGGGACAGAAGTGGCAGTCCATCTTGCAGAAGTCGGTGAACATGACCTGCATGAGGTTTGTGAACTTGCCGTTGGGAAGGCGGGATCGGTAGACACCCGGACCCGGGTTGTTGCGCGGAATCGAGTACGGCATGCGTCGATCGCCCTTCGGCTTTGCCGACGGCAGGATGATGTCGTCGGTCGCCATCTGTCCGAGCTTTTCGAGTTTCCCCCAGCGGTCGAGTCTGTTTTTCAATAGCATGATGCGCCCTTTAATATGAATATTTGTTCTATATTATTCGATTCGTGAAAATATATACTATGGGGGATGTCAATAGTCAGATGTTTGCCGCTGGCGATATGCGCATACGTATTCTCGGTTTCTTGTGTCGCTGAGACCACATCCCCTCCGGTTCAGCTCGCATCCACCGCTACGATCGATCCGGCCGTTGGAATCGACTCTACCCCCCCCATAATGAAACAGATGTTCTAATAACTGAAACATCTCCAGCCTCGTCACAGGCATCTTGTAATGGGGGCTACTGCAACGTGTTCAGAGTGGGCAGGGAGTTGACAGCGACGGCGTGGCTGGACGATGACCGGATGTATCTGGCCGATTTTGGAGGACGTTTACGACTGCTGAACGTCGAAACGGGCAAAGTGACGACCGTTCGCACTGGATTGAGCATGCCTCAGGGGTTGACAGTGTTGGATGGACGTCTCTACGTTAGCGATATGGGGAACGTCTGTCGCTTGATCGAGGAAATGACGGGAGGGACCGAGTCAGGTTGCAAGTATAGCCTCACGGATTTAGAGGCCAGAGTCGATTTCTTCAGCCGTGTGAGTGCGCGGATCCTTTCTTACAGCATCGACGATTCCGGCGGACTCGGCGACCGGCAAATCGTAGTAGACAAGATCATATCTTCGGATATAACTCATGGCCCTAACGGTCTCGCTAACGATGGTGAGTACGTATACGTCAGCATTGGATATCCGTGGTTTGCGACCGGCGGCGGGTTTTTCGTGTATTACTCTGACGAGCTAGCGGCACATCATCGGCGTACCGACCTGATGGGAACAGTGGCACGTTTTAGTCCGCCCCACAATGAAGTGGATGTCTATGCCTCTGGGTTTCGCAACGTCTACGGAATCTCGATAGCTCCAGATGGAACGATTTACGGTGCGGACAACGATGATGATGGGTCAGGGGAGCATCTGGAAGAATTGAATGCTATCGTGGAAGGCGGCTTTTACGGATATCCTCTCTGGGGAACCAACGAGGCACCGCAGGAAGCAGATGTAACGGAGCCGGTGGCTGTTCTTCAAGGAATCGCATCGACCTACGCCTATGCAAACGATGACGGTGTGTATGTGGCTTATCAGGCTATAGACGATGAAGGGAGCGCAGTTGGATTTGTAATTGACAGGTTCGGCTACGACACGTGGATGCCAGAACGGATTTTCAAGTCTGATAGCTACGTCACATCCATATTGGAACGGGACGGACTGCTTTACGCGGCATCATTTTCAGGAAATGTCCACGTCATCGATCCGTCTGCGGCTCCTGTCAGCGCCAGGCCGTTTGGTCCGTTCCATAATGACGCGTACATGAATAAGGTCATAGCATCGGGCGGACCGTCCGTAATCTCCTCCGGCGGCGGCTACGACGTGTACATCGATGATGGTCGGTTGGCATACGCCAGAGCTCCCTGTAGCCAGTCGGATACCACCGATAGGTTCTTTTTGCACGTTGTGCCCGTCGACCCAAATGACCTTCCCGAAGGTCGCAGACGGTACGGCTTTGACAACCTAGACTTCCCATTCGATTTTTACGGCTGGCGAAGTGGCGACAGTTGCTTTGCGGTGCGCGAATTGCCCGAATACCCCATCAGCATAGTCCGAACCGGTCAGTCTGTGCGTGAAGGCACAGATTATAGAGATATTTGGAAGGCAGAGCACCGCTTTGAACGATAGGATAAGCGGTGCGGGGTGAGTGTTGCGCCGCTGTGCTAGTGGTCGTAAAACGGATGCCCTCCGATGCTCTGAACTTTACTCTCACGTATTTCGGGTTTTCAACGGTCTCCCCGCGGGGATGACGGACGTTTCATAGATCGGTCAGTTAGGTGTCGGAGCGTCTGCGGGTATCAGTCCTTCCGACTTCATCTCAGACCAGACATCGCCGGGAATCTCTTGCCGCAACATCTCGATATTCTGCTCTAACTCGTCGACACTCTGAACGCCTGGAACTGCGGTGGCGACTGCTGGATGCGCGAGAACGAACTGGAGCGCCGCGGCCTTAAGAGCTGCTCCGTGTCTGACGCAGATGGTGTCAAGCCTTCGGGCGCGCTCGACTAGGTGTTGAGGCGCGCGTTCGTAGTCGAATGTGACTTCTCCCGATAGGTCGCG
This sequence comes from Dehalococcoidia bacterium, assembly GCA_965214735.1. Classification (GTDB taxonomy): domain Bacteria; phylum Chloroflexota; class Dehalococcoidia; order Lucifugimonadales; family Lucifugimonadaceae; genus Bin127. The sequence goes on from OZ243977.1 coordinate 1,483,038, forward strand.
TGCCAGTATGCCGCTGTTGTACGGACCGCCGATGATGATCTTCACGTCTCGCTCCAAACATAAGGGAAGGAACTCAGGATACGCATCGTGATCCAGTAGCGTGTAGCGGCCGGCTAGAAGGACAGCGTCGATGTCGAACTGCTTTATGAATCTCGCCAGCATCTCCCAGATGTTCATTCCGCAGCCGATAGCTTTGACTGTTCCTTGCTCGCGCAGACCCAGTAGAGTGGGGAAAGCCTCTGCGACGGCTTGCGCCTCGCCGAAATCTTCCCAGTCAGGGTCGTGGACAAGGACGATCTCGACATGATCAAGCCTGAGACGTTCGAGGCTCTCCTCGATGGAGCGCAGGATATCGTCGCGTCGCCAAGTGTTGACCGACATCATTTCGGGAAATCCGTCGGGGGACTCTTCAGCCGTCATGCCTCCTGGAAGCGGCTCTAGAAGTCTGCCCACTTTAGTTGAAATGACGAAGGAATCCCTGTCGATGCCCTCCAAGGCGGCACCGTAGCGCCATTCACTGCGACCATTGCCGTAGAGAGGAGCCGTGTCGAAGTAGTTAATGCCCAGTTCATGGGCTCTTCTGATGATCTCTATCGCCCGATCCCTAGCAGTGCCTCCGTAAAGGCCGTCTCCCAAGGTCATGCCGCTCAATGGAGCTCCTCCCAACCCAAGTTGGGTGACTTCGACTTCAGCTGCGCCTATTTTGGATTTTGCGAAAGGGTCCATGTATTGCTCTGCCCTTGTGATTCGGATTCATGCCACCAGATTCGCGATGGCATCTCCGACTGCCGTGGTTGTAGACGTGCCGCCGAGGTCGGGAGTCAGTGTCTCCCCTTGGTCGAGCACGTTGGCGACCGCTGATCGTATTGAATCGGCAGCATCGTCTTCACCGAGATGGTCCAACATCATGGTGCTTGTGAGGATCTGCGCCATCGGGTTGGCTATGCCCTGCCCTGCTATGTCAGGCGCGCTGCCGTGGGTAGGCTCGAACATCGAAGGATTGGTCTTCGATGGATCGAGGTTTGCGCTGGATGCCAGGCCCATTGAGCCGGTGATGATGGCGCCGATGTCTGTGAGGATATCGCCGAAAAGGTTCGAGGCTACGACGACATCGAACTTCTCAGGTCGACGTATGAAGTCCATGCATGCCGCATCTATGAGGAGCGAATCTGTTGAGATGTCGGGATATTCTTCGGCAATCTCGGCGAACGTGCGGTCCCACAACACCATTCCATAGCCCTGCGCGTTCGACTTCGTTATCGATGTGAGGTGTCGATGACGGTTTCTCCGGCGCGTCAGTTCGAATGCGTATCTGATCACTCGTTCGCAGCCCCGTCGCGTGAAGATGGCGGATTGCACAGCTACCTCTTCGGGAAAATCGTGGTACTGGAAGCCTCCGACGTTTGCGTATTCACCCTCTGTGTTTTCTCGAACGACCACGAGATCGATGTCGTAGGGCTTCTTGTCGGCGAGCGGCGATTCAACGCCGGGCAGCAACATCGATGGTCTGACGCAGGCGTACTGATCGAATGCGCGTCTGATGGGCAGCAACAGTCCATTTAGGGTGATGTGGTCTTGAACCTCAGGATGCCCGACCGCGCCGAGAAAGATCGAATCGAAAGAGCGAAGCTGATCGACTCCGTCGTTTGGCATCATCTCTCCGTGCTCGAAGTAGTATTCGGAGCTCCAAGGCAGCTCGGTGAAGTTCCACTCTATGCCATGAGAGTCGCCTAAGGCTTTCAGCACCTTCAACGCTTCATCAACGACATCTACGCCGATGCCGTCTCCCTTAATGACCGCTATATCGTAGCTGCTCAAGTTATATCTCCTCAGGTTGAGGATGGTTGCGGAGTTGACAGGAGTTCAAGAAGAGCGTGCTTCGATGACTTCGAGCACACCGGCGATGTCGTTTTCGCCCTGGTCATCTTCCATCATCTGATGGAACAGCTCCTGTGACTTCAGAGCCAGCTCCAGGGAGAGGCCTTCTGCCTGCGCGAAGTCGCGGATGATACCCAGGTCCTTGTCCAAGTTGCGCACGGGCGCGGCGGAGTTCTCGAAATCTCGGGCCGCGGTGATCGGCGCGCTGCGTCCGACCATCGTGCTGCCGCCCCAAGAGACTCCCAGCAGATCAGCGGCGGTTTCGATATCGACCTCAGCGGAGTTTGCCAATGCGAACGCCTCCGCGGCAGCGGCGGTGTGGACACCTACTAGGAGCTGATTTATGAGTTTCATGGCGGTTCCGGCACCATTCGGTCCCATATGGACGACATTGGCACCCATCAGATCAAAGTAAGGAAGAGCCTTCTCGAACGCCTCTGCGGAACCGCCGCACATGATCGACAGGGTGCCATCGGCAGCACCTCCCGGGCCTCCACTGATAGGTGCATCGATGAACATCGCTCCGACGGCCTCTGCTGCCTCGGCGCACTTCCTCGAAGTGCCGATGTCGACTGTGCTGTGGTCGACGATTACTTGGCCGGGCTTAGCCGCCGGCACGATCTCGCCGACGATTACGTCGAGGGACGTTTGCACGCTCGGTAGGCAGGCGAGAACCACGTCGACTCGCGACGTAAGATCGGCGGTGGAAGTCGCCGGGGTGGCTCCTCGGTCTGCCATCGCCTCGATCTTGGATGCCGTACGGGTGAATATCACGGGTTCAGCACCCTTGGAGAGCAGGTTGTTAGCCATGCCCTGGCCCATGTTCCCGAGTCCGATGAATCCTACAGTCATTTGCGCTACCTGTTCCGTTTCGATTCCTTGTTGTATGGCTGATCTTTAGCAGCTGAGAATGCCGATGTATGTGAACGGAAAAAGTATATCAGCGCGGCGAAGAGAATCGGGTCAACAGACTTGGATGCACAGTAGCTGTGATGGCTCGGGGGATCTTTCCTCCAACCGAGTTCAAACGGAGAGCGGCTCAGAATTACCTTACAAGTACGGGAACGACGTGCTACCCAAACGTCGCTCCGTGCAGAAATGAGGGTGTCAGGCAGATACGGTGTGAAGCGTCGCTTCAGTCGAGTTGGCGGAGTCTCGGATCTAGCCGGTCGCGGAGCCAGTCGCCGAAGAAGTTTAGCGACATGACAAGCAGGAAGATAGCGAGTCCGGGGAAGAATGAAGACCACCAGACACCGTTAATTAGAAAGTCGTAGCCTTCATCCACCATTTTGCCCCAAGTGGGAATGGGGTCTGGGATGCCTACACCGAGGAAGGAGAGTGTCGATTCGGCGAGGATCAAGCCGCCCACGCGCAGGGTGGCGACTACCAAGATGGTGCTGACTGTGCCGGGAACGATGTGCCGCAACATGAGGCGGAGGTTGCTGGCTCCCATGATGCGTGCAGCGTTGACGTAGTCCATCCCGCGGATGCGGAGAACGTCGGCACGAACTTGACGCACGAATGGCGGCCAAGCGATCATCGCTATCAGAATGATGACGGTCGTTTCCGTGGCTCCTAACGTGAGTGCAACTATGATGGCGACGAGAAGGAACGGCAGAGCGTTCCAAACGTCTACGGTGCGCATCAAGACCTCGTCGACCCAGCCTCCGTAGTAGCCGCCCAAAACTCCCATCGCAGTGCCGATAATGATGCCGGTAAGGAGCGCGTATCCAGTCACCTTCAATGAGACTCGGGCACCATGTATGATTCGCGATAGCACGTCCCTGCCCAGTCCATCGCTTCCCAAGATGAACTCGTTTCGGTTGAAGGCGTTCTTCGACTGTTGGTTGAACATCACCTTGCCGATCGGAGTGCTGGTGTCGATCGTCGCCTCCAGCTCTGCCATCAACTCGCTTTCGGGTCTTGGCTGCCCCCATGTGGGCGGGTAAAGGTTGAAGTTGGGCAGTTTCTGGAAATTCGGATCTGCCGGCGAAACCCAATCAGCGAAGAGCGCGACGAAGAGAACGACTACCAGGATGACGACGGGGATGATCGGCCATCGACGAAGGATGTACCAGGCTTGACCTAAGAAAGTCCTACGTCGGACTCGCATGCCGGACGATGCCGCAGAACTCGTTGCGGGAATCGCTTCTTCAGACGTAGTTACGTCTTCCTGAGTCCGATCAATATAAGCCATTCAGACCTTCTCCCTAGTCGTACCTGATCCTCGGGTCGATGACTGCGTACAGGACATCTGTCAGGAATGTTGCGATGACGTACACGAGGATGAACATCAGTACCAAACCCTGTAGAAGAGGGAAGTCCTTGTTGTTCACAGCTTGTATGGCCTCCGAACCGATGCCTGGCCGCGAGAAGACGGTTTCGATGACTAGCGCGCCTTCGATAAAGCCGGCGAACACTAGAGTCGACGCGGTGAGCGGTTGTATCAACGCGTTGCGAAAGGCGTGTTTCCAAATCAAGGTTCCATAAGACACGCCCTTTGCTCTAGCCATCTTGACGTACTCCGAGTCGAGAACCTCTAACATCGATGATCTCGTGAGGCGCAGATATCCCGCCAAACCGCCCGCTGTCATTGCTATCACGGGAAGCAGGAGGTACTTCATCTCCCACATCGATTCACCGATGCGTCCAGCCGGGATCCAGCCGAAGAGTCCGGGGTATTTTCCACCGAGATATACGGGGAAAACCATGATCAACACGATTGCGAACCAGAATACCGGTACCGACTGCCCGATGAGTGCGACGAATCTGCCTAAGTAGTCCTGGATTGAACCTCGTTTCACCGCCGACAATACTCCCAACGGCACACCGATAAAGGTGGTGAAGAACCATGCGAAAGCACCTAGCTGAAGGCTCTCAGGAATCTTGTCTACCACGACATCCGCTACAGAATCGCGGAAGATGAGAGTTACACCAAGATCTCCTCTGAGCACTCGACCTAGCCATCTGATGTACTGTTCCGGATAGCCCTTATCGAGGCCCAGCTCTTTCCTCACAGCCTCTACGGCTTCTTCTGACAGACCGTAACCAGAAGTGGCAAACAGCAGGAGCGGATCGCCGCCGGCCCGAGAGAGAGCGAAGATCCCCGCTGTGGCGGCGAGGGTGCTAATGATCGCGAAGATGAATCTTCGTATGAGGAATCGTCTCATAGTCGTACCTTCATCTGATGACGATGGGAATTATATCCCGCACCCTTCGATACCTTCGGAGAGGTCCGTTGCACACTCTTAACTGAGAAGAGATGCTCTCCAAAGACTCGGCTTCCGCACCACAGCCGCTTGTCGTTCGGAATGAGGCGCGGTTTTGCAACGATCCATTGAACATCGGGGTTCTATCGTTCGAGTCGTGAAGTTACAAGAGAATAAGAAATCCGCCGCCGCGCCGGTTGTGTTTATCGGCGCGGCGGCGGAGAGCTGACTCACCCAGGGCGGGCTGAATCTATTGAGCGAGCTCTAGATCCCAGAGGTTGTTGATGCCACTGGCTGCCGCACGGTCTTGTGGCCACGCGGAGATCTTATTGCGGTTCCAGTACCAGTCCTGCGGCACTGCGACCACGCCAGGTTGCAGGTTCCAGTAGTAGACGTACTGGAGGTATCGGTTGGCGAAGTCGGTCGCTTCGGCTGTGTCAGCCGCTGATGCCATCCCTTGGTAGAGCTCCAAGATCTTAGGCGACTCAAAGCCACAGGCGAATCCACCTCGCGTCAGCGAAGTCTGCACAAGCCCCTTCGGGAAGTGCCACGGGTTCGACTCGCGGCCCTTGTCGCACGAAGTGATCCAGGGGTGCGTGTTGGCTCGGTTCACTACCGTCGGTCGGAAAGTCACGTATGTGAACTTCAATGAGAACGTCGACAGACCTATGTCAGCCCAGTAGCCGGCCACTGCGTCTGCAACTTGGCCCGTAACGGAGGCGCCGCCACCGAGTTCAGGGCCAGCGTAGACCGCGACTTCGAACGTGTGGCCCTCGAGGATGTCGGATCGGAAACCGGATTGAGGCTTTTGGTAGTCGTTTTCTTGGGCCTTGATGATCTGAACTGCTTGCACAGGATCGTAGTCATACGTGCAGGGACCCGTTCCAGCAGGAGCCTCATCTGTAAACGCGGCTACACCCTCTTGAGTGCACTGCACCTGACTGTAGTTGGGGTGACCTGCTGCGAAGTACTCAACGTGCACGACATTGCCGAGGCCGGCTAGAAGGGCCTCGTTTACGGCGTCACGGTCGATCGCGAGTGCCATCGCATAGCGGATCTGGCGCGCTTGTTCCATATCATCGGCACCGTGTTTGTCACTGTCGGAGTTGCCGATCCACGCGTGGTCATGAATCAACGGACCCTTAGTCGGGAGCGGGTCGCCACTCTTGGCGTCTACGCTCTCCCACAGGTTGCCGGAGAAGAATACGCCTAGCTGCACCGCGCCACCTGTTCCCGACTGACCCCAGTTGCTGGAGTCGACGATGAGTTCAGCAGCGTCTTTCGGCTCTAGCTGCGCAGTGTCGATCTGCCCTGTTCGGAGCAAAGTCGCTCGGTTCGTCGGGTCGCCGGACTGAACCATAGTGATGGTAGAAGTTTTGGCGTCGAACTTCCAGTGGTCCGGATCCGCCTCGAGGACGATGCGGTCATCGCTGATCCACTCGTCGATGAGGTAGACACCACTTGCTACCACTGTCTCTGATACGAACTCTGGACCTTCGGTCTCAAAGGCGTTCTTGGAGAGTACCGGGAACGCTTGCCCGGACTGGTTGACGTAGTCGTCCTTCCAAGTTCCGTCGAAAGCGGGCGAGCCATCAGCGTTGGTGGCGAACTTCCACTCAACGGTCGACTCGTCGATCGCTACCCACTCGCCCCACAGACCAGCAAAGTCACCTGCTTGGCCGTGGATGGACGTCGGGTTAACGGCGTTGTTCGCATCGTTCATGCTCCAAGCAACGTCTTCAGCGGTCAACGGACCGTAAGACTGGTCTTTGGTGCGGAACTCGATACCGTCTTGGATAGTGACTCTGCCGGTAGTCAGATCATCGCTGATCCACCACTCTGTGGCGACCCAAGGGAGGGTCTCGTCGGCTGGGCCGCGTCGGAATAGCGTCTCGGCAACGCCATAGTTCTTAAGCGCGTCGCTCGCCTGGTTAGCGTTCCTGCCATTTTCACGACCGATGGTGGCAAAGCCGATAACGGCGGTGCCGGCTTCAGTCTTCGGCTCAGGGGCGCCGATAGTGCCGATAAGGCTCGGCGCGGCGGTCGGAGTCGCAGGAGCGACTTCGACGAGTACTGTCTGTACGACGGTCTCGCCAGCCACTTCTACTTCCTTCTCGACGATGACTGTCTGGACGACAGTTTCACCGGCGACTTGGACTTCCTTCTCGACCACGACGGTAGAGACCACCTGCTTCTCAACCTCAACCACCTTCTCGACCTCAACGGTCTGGATAACCGTCTCGCCTTGGACTTGAACTTCTTTGACTACCTCGACGGTCTGGATGACCGTCTCGCCGCCGCATGCCCATACCGCCACTGCAGCGACGGCCATGGCACCGGCGAGGAGCCACTTCTTACTCGTCAGTGATATCAACACACACCTCCATGTGCACTTGACATTCATATTTCAACGGAGGGCGACCGTTCTTCGCAGCACCGCTCCGAATTTAGGCGAGGCGACACAAGATCGCGCACACCCAAACGTGCTAGTTTAAGCACTAAACTCGCATAAGTTTAGACGCGTTAACAGATAGTGTCAAACCAAATCAACAGTTTCGACTAAGCCGACGAGTTTTTTAAGCCGACGATTCATCAATGGAAGCGTACCCGCTAATGAGGCAGTTTGCTTCAATCCGTGCCGTCAAATAAGGTTTAGACAAATCAGGTCGAGATCAGGTTCAATGCCTTCAGTTTTTCGCATTCTTTACTGGAAAGAGATACCCATCCAGGTTGAAACGGAGGATGCAGACGGGAAGATTTCGAAGCCCCTGGATCATCGTTTCCAAGAGGCTGCGGATGCGATCGCCATGTTCGACGGCTCGTACGGATCCGATGCTTATTTGGATGCTTGGCAATGGGGCGACCGAGGCGCGAGCGATGACGATGCACGTGAGACGGCACAAGCGGTTGCCGATAAGTACAACCAAGGGATGCCGATGGATTTTGTGGCGCGCATAAGGGATCTGCACAACTCGGGGCAGCGAATCGAAACTCCAGGCACCATAGACGAGTGGATAGAATAGTCACATGACTATCGACGCAACCGTAGAAAAGCACGAGATCCTGCGGCGACTCGAGGATGAGCAGCTGGTTTTCGACGGAGCGACCGGGACTTATCTCCAGCAACATGGGTTGGAGTCCGGAGGATGCCCCGAGTTGATGAACGCCGATGCGCCCGAGGTTATACGGGGCATGGCAAAGGCGTATTTCGATGCCGGTTCCGACATCGTTCTGACCAACTCCTTCGGCGGCACTAAGCACAGGCTTCAGCACTACGATGCGGCTGATCGTGTAACCGAATTGAACCGGCTAGCCGCTGAGCACGCGAAGTCGCAGGCCCATTCCCACCAATACGTGGCTGGGTCAGTCGGTCCGACGGGTGAATTCATCGAGCCGCTGGGAACGCTTAGCGAGAGCGGGATGTACGACAGCTTCGCGGAGCAGATCACAGCGTTGGAAGCCGGCGGGGCGGATGCCGTGATGATCGAGACTCAGATGGTGTTGGAGGAGGCACAGATAGCCATCAAGGCGGCGCGGGAGAATACCGATCTGGTAGTGATGGCGACGATGGTGTTCGATAAAGGCCCGAGAGGATTCTTCACGATGTGGGGCACTTCTCCTGAACAGGCGGTTGAAGGACTCGAGGCTGCAGGAGCGGATGTGGTGGGCTCGAACTGTGGCAATGGCATCGACAAGATGCTGGAGATAGCCCGCACGATGCGCGACGTGACGGACGGATATCTGGTTATTCAATCGAATGCGGGCATTCCAGCTTACAAAAAAGGCGAAATCATCTACCCGGAGACGCCCGAGTACATGGCTGAGCGATACGAGATTTTGGCTGATATGCAGATCAATATCTTGGGTGGATGCTGCGGCACGACTCCGGAACACATCCGCCATCTTGCAGATGCAGTTAAGTGAGTGGGCAGCGTTTCAGATCACATAGATAGCAGGAGCGACGAAAGTTTCATACTCAACAGGCATAGTTCGCGAAAACGTCATTAATGGCCCATTGCGCTCTCTGGGGCGTTGCATCGAGCTGGTGGCGGCCGATCCCCACTTCAACGACATCACAGTGGGGCTTTACCTCAAGGGACGCACACTGACGATCTGGACCTTTTCCCAAGAAGAGGGTCGAGAGGAGCGGATCCGAGCGATCAGAGAGAGGCTGTGCCAGCTTGCGGATGTCGATCCCGTCGAGGGCACGGACGATAAGGCTACGGTGCTTTCGTCAGAACTATACGACCGTGCTCTTAAGTTCGCATTCACAGAAGCTGTGGAGAGAAGCAACCCGATTCCCGACGGACCTATATCAATCCGAGACACGAAATCCCGCCTGACCTTCACGGTCACGCCCGAGGATACGGATGGCGACGGCTGGATCTATGCGGTTTCTGCTGAGGGCGAGTTCAACCGGCCGCAGATGCGTATACGCGCAGTGGTCGGCGGGTACATGCGCTACGGCGAGTGCGAGCGGGTCGAGTGGGATCGATTCCGATTCAAGGGTGGAGAGCGGTTGGATCGTTTCGCCCGCCTGCTTCTGCCCTACGCACGCAATGTGAGCGCGGTCGACGATATGCTGGCGGCGAGCGATTTGTCGGGCCAGATGACTACTCAGACTTTAGGATTTTCACAATCGATGTAACCTGATCGGTGATCGGTCAGACGTCCAGATGCGGACGAGAAGCAGGTTAGGGAGATATGCCCTCCAATAAATACAACGGCACGCTCACATCCAAGCAGCGGGTGATGCGGGCATTGGCAGGTGAGCCGGTGGATCGTCCGCCGGTCGCCAATCCTACCAACGTGGCGACGGTAGATCTGATGGATCTTGTGGATGCGCCATTTCCAGACGCGAACCGCGACCCTGAGATGAATGCGCGCCTTGCCGCAACCGGGTATACGCAACTGGGTTTCGATGCCATAATGCCCTACTTCACAATCATTCAAGAGTCTTCGGCTCTCGGATGCGAGATGCAGTGGGAGGGAAAAGACAACTGGCCTACCGTTCGGATGACGAACCCGATCTGGCGGACCGCAGACGACGTGGAGATGCCAGACGATTTTCTGAGTCATCCCGACAACTGGACCATCATCGAATCGATTCGGATTCTCAAACAGGAGTTCGGCGACGAGGTTGCAATCATTGGCAAGACAATGGGACCGTGGACTCTCGCCTATCACGTATTCGGAGTAGAGCCTTTCCTGCTGGAGACGGTGGACGACCCTAATCACGTGATGAGGATGCTCCACAAGTTGAAGCAGTTCTCAATCGCATTCGGCGTTGCCCAGATCGAGGCCGGAGCCGATGCCCTCACTCTTCCCGACCACGCCACAGGCGACTTGGTGAGCGGCGAGTACTATCGGCGCTTCCTGATGGAGCTGCACCAAGAGATGATCGACGAGCTGCCGGTTCCGCTCATACTTCACATCTGCGGGGCTACTGTGGATCGAATGCCCTACATCGCGGATACAGGCATGGCGGCTTTCCACTTCGACTCGAAGAACAAGCCAGAAGAATCGATGGCAGCCGTTGGAGACGGAATCAGGCTCGCCGGCAATATCAACAATCCAGTTACGCTCTACTCCAAGGGACCGGAAGACGTACGCGCGGAGGTGAATCGTGCTTTGGACGCAGGCGTTCAACTCATAGCTCCTGAGTGTGCGATACCGCTGAAGACTAAGCTGGAGAACCTGCTGGAGATACCGCTCGCGGTCGAGGATTGGGCAGCCGAGCACTGGGACTACACTCCGTAAGCAGCTTGCATCGATATACAAGGTGCTAGGGAAACGGCCTGACTCCGCAGAATGGCGGTCTCAAGGTTGGGATTCTACGTTGCTGCGATGCAACGGATTTGAACTTAGTGGAAGTGTGTACTGTTTTGGACACACCAGATGTTTGGTCTGGTAGCCGTACTGTACTAAGCCCTTCTCTTGCTGGAATGACGAGTGGTTTGCACAGTCCGCAAGGATTTCAGCTCAAACGATTCGAAAGATCGAGTGGAACCTCATGCCGAGGTTCGGCGAGCATGCCACCCGGTGCCACATCGGTGAGAAAGGTTATGGAGTCGTAGTAGTCATCCAAGCTGATAAACAGCCCATTTTCCTCTACCCAGCTCCTCATGCGCCGACTGCAACTGTCTTCCCAAGAAAGAATCTCGACTTGCCAACCACGGACATGCATCCGTTCGATATCGGCATGAAATCCGACTCCGTCGTAGAACCCTGCTCCGTCGCCGGTCAAAAGCACTACTATGCCCGGATTACCGTTGTAATCCACTAGGTCTCGCAGCATTCGCGTCTGGAGCGCCTGATCCACACCTTGTTCTCGCCCCGAGGCTTCTCCGCGCTCAAATAGCTCCACCTCTACCCCGTGCCCTTCCAACCGGTTCCAGACTGCACGCAGTTCGGGCGGCACAGAACCTACCGCCAGCGCACGTTCGACTGGGCGGTCGGCATGGGCTAATCTGAGCAGGTTTGCAAAATGGAGACGCACCCTGTACCGCGCGTCCGCGCCTTCACGCTCACTTGCAAGTGCGCGAGCACCTATAAACAGGTTTGAGTTGTCCCAATAAATGAAGACACGTTTGGTCATTTCAAGATACTTGACTTTGTATTCGCAGAATCAGGCGCGACGGCGGCCTATTAATCGCTACGGACAAACGCAACCACTCCCGTTACAGAATCACATTTTACCCCACTTAGTTGAGGTGTAAGACCCCAGCCCGGATTGTAGGATGGCTACGAGCGTACCGCAGTTAGCTGGCGATGCGACGGACGCTAGGCTGCCGCATGGTTTCTGCATCGTGCAGGGTTTACTCACGCTTGTACCATGCATGATGAGTTGTAGAATAGGTTTTTACGCCGAAATGCTGACCGTAGGCAGGCGGCTTAGACGCTGAGCCTCGTCTAGAGTTACAGAAAATCACCGAGTATGCCGATAGTTAATGAAGGGCTAGCGAAAGAGTTTGAGTGGGTGACTCGACCCGGGGAGCAGAAGCACATCGGTGAAGCAATCGAGTTAGCCGATGCTCTTATGCAAGAGGTGGCGTACCGGCTGATCGTCGGCGACAATCTCGAAGTCGATCGACTGACCAAAGAGGCGCTTTCTAGCGGCTACACCGCGAATCACATCCTCGACAATGGGTTGTTGAACGGGATGGCGATAGTGGGCGTCAAGTTCCGCGACAACGTTATTTTCGTGCCGGAAGTGTTGGTCGCTGCACGCGCGATGAAGGCGGGAATGGCACACATAGAGCCGATTCTCTCCGCTTCAGGAATCGAGCCAATAGGCACTGTGATCATGGGTACGGTGAAGGGCGACCTACACGACATCGGCAAGAACCTCTGCATCATGATGCTGCGCGGAGCAGGTTTCATCGTTCACGACTTGGGAGTAGACACTTCGCCCGAAGAGTTCGCCGATGCCGTTATGGAGTATGACGCTCAGATGATAGGCATGTCGGCTCTGTTGACGACCACGATGCCCAACATGGGGCGTACGATCACCTATTTCGAAGATATCGGGTTGCGCGACGAGGTGCGGATCATGGTCGGAGGAGCTCCAGTGACACGGGAGTTTGCCGATGAGATGGGTGCCGATGGTTATGGCGAGAACGCGGTTGACTGCGTCGAGACCGCCCATGGGATGCTTGAATTGAGAAAGCAGCTAGGCTAAGACCGACCGCTTCGGTGAATCGCGATGGACAAGAGCGACCACATCAGGTAGACGTGGACGCTGCTCGTCGTAGCATGGCACGGCTTCAGAGCATCTATATGGATATCGCAGAGGCAGCGGAAAAATCGATGCTTAACCGGTGCCCGTACAAGGATGCGAAGACTCGATGCACAGCGAAGTTCGGATGTCGCAACCAGCACTTCACCAAAAACCCGACGGAGAAGCCCATCTGTACCGCTGCCGACGGTCTAGACTACCGATCCGCGTGGGAAATCGACCCTCTGGAGTGATTCCAGAAGGATACCGCACAAAGTATGAGGGCGTAGCAGCGCTACGCCCTGCCCTGCCATGAGTCCACTCATTCACGGCAGTCGTAGCCTTCCCCTAGAGATCGGCAAGACACTCTTCGACTACGCAGATGATCTGGCTCTGCGAGTGCCGACTTCGTGCGGACGCACGGGCGAATGCCACGAATGCATCGTAGAAGTGCGTAGAGGACTATCGACTCTGAGCACCCCCACCGACTCGGAGCAGTTCCTGCGTGGAGAGTACCGTCTCGCCTGCCAAGCTACGGTGAAGGATCCTAGCGCGGAAGTCGAGTTCAGCGTGTTGAGACGTCAGCCTCGCATCCTCACGGAGACAGTAGAACACAAATTCGAGTTCGATCCTCTTACGGTTCGAGAAGGCGACGAGATCGTGTTCAAATCCCACGGCGGCAGTCGCACCCTCGGCAGATACACAGGGAGGATGCTCGGAGTCGCGGCTGATATAGGGACTACGACGGTGGCGATGAATCTCGTGGATCTCGAGAGCGGCGAAGTGGTCTACGTGGCATCGTTCGAGAATCCGCAGCGGTTCGGCGGCTCCGACATCATGCATCGCATCAGCTACGACATGGGAGAGTACGCGGGCGAGCTGCAAGCCGTCTTGGTTTCGAGCATCAACTTCGAAATCGGCGAGATGGTGAAGTCTTTGAAGATCAGACGTCGCCAGATCGTCGAGTTCGTGGCAGTGGGCAACGCCACGATGCGAGACATCCTTTTCGGCTTCGACGTGGAGTCAATAGGCACGAAGCCCTATAAGTCGGCGATCGAGTTCGAGTATCTCGAAGGAAGACGAGAATCTACGTCGGTCAACGCCTCGGCCCGCGAACTCGGTATTCGTATCCATCCAGATGCCAACGTCTACGGCGGGCCGCTGGTGGCATCGCATGTGGGTGCCGACGTCGCTGCCGACTTGCTGGCTGTGGGCATCGAGGATGAGGATGAGAACATCATCATCCTCGACGTGGGGACGAATACCGAGATCGTCGCCGGCAATAGGCATGGACTGATGGCCGCCTCCTGCCCTGCTGGACCTGCGTTTGAAGGAGGCGCGGTTTCGTATGCCATGCCTGGCTACGACGGCGCTGTCGAGAGATTGAGCATTAGATCACCGACCGAACATCCCGAGGTGAAGGTGATAGGCGATGTCGAGCCCTTGGGAATCTGCGGATCCGGGCTAATCGATCTGCTGGCTGAGCTTCGGCGTCATGAGTTGATGTCCGAACTCGGCGCATTCTACGACGGCTCAAACCACTTCGTGTTTCACCCGGACAACGGACTGACTCTTTCCCGTGCCGACATCTCTGCGTTGGCGCAGGCGAAGGCGGCGAACTTCTGCGGCCAACAGATCGTTCTCCAAGAGCTGGCTCGATCGGTCGGCGAGTATGCGCGGCTGTACCTCGCGGGTGGTTTCGCCAACTACATCAATCCCGCCAACGCCATCGCCATCGGCTTCATCCCGGATCTGCCGTTGGAACGAATCGTAAAGGTAGGCAACGCATCGCTGTTGGGAGCGACGATCATGCTTCTGTCGGGCAGCAAGCGCATGGGAATCGAGAAGCTGGTAAAGAGGATCGAGCATGTCGAGTTAGAGACGAGCCCCGATTTCTTCGAATTCTTCGTAGAGGGATGCCAATTCAAACCAATGGAGTTGGCGACAGATACCGCGTGTTAGATGACGCTCGCATCAGAAAGACGATGAATGCGATAGGACGTTGCTAGAACCGTGTTTCTATGCTAAGTGGATGCGAAAATGGATGCGAAAACTGCTGTGAAGGTGGCGAAAGAATACATTTTAGAACTCTTCGCTGACGAACAAATCACAAATGTAGGGCTTGAGGAAATCGAGTTCGACTACTGCTCAAACGTATGGAGCATCACGATGGGTTTCTCGAGACCTTGGAATCAGAAAAACTCCCTAACTGCTTCAATTGGCACCCTTCCCCCCGGGCGTGCCTATAAAGTGATTCGATTAAACGATGCGAACGGCGAGGTAGAATCTCTTAAAGACCGCATTTTGGAATCCTCGCGGCCACTCTAATGCCACTGAAAGGATACTATGTTGATGCAAATCTTCTCGTTTTGCTCATAGTCGGCAGCCTTCAATCGGGGCTAATTGAGAAACACAGGAGGCTGAGAGAGTACTCAATAGAAGATTACGAGCTCTTGATAAACCTGCTTGATCGCGTCCCTAAGGTATTCGTCACTCCTAATACTTTGACTGAGACTTCTAATCTCCTGGTCTACTGCCCTGATGCAATACGCGCTCCTTTACTTGACAGACTCAGAATCGTGATTTGCGGAAGTGAGGAAGTGACGGTGTCCAGCAGATCCGTTTCTGGAGTCCCTTCGTTCAACCGGCTCGGGCTTACGGATGCGGCTCTCCTGCAAGTCGCTACGAATGAAACTCCCGTCGTCACGGTCGACCTTGATCTGTACCTCGAGGTATCGAGGAAAGATCATGAGGCAGTTATTAACTTCAATCACTTAAGAATGCTCTGAACAAGCCTTTGGATGGTTTCTCCTAACACGCGGGGTATAGACCAAAGCATCTCGATAGTTGACGTCCCTTCGGAAGTTCAGGGAAAGTTATGATGATTGCTGGTCTCCGCCAACTCCGGTTCCTGACGGCAGTTCGAGAGAACGGATTTCCGGTGCCGAAGCAGAAGGGCGGATCATCGATGTTGACACCGCCGCCCGCACCTTTACCCTCCGCTACGATGAATACGAACACTTCAGGAGCATCTGCCTGCCCAATCCGCTGAAGGTGGACTACAGCCGGGCATCGTCAGCAGATTTCTGGCTACGCGCTGGCAGGTACATCGAGGCTGAAGGCAGTTACGATCCGACTACTGCTATCCTTCATGCCTACGAGCTGGAATTGGAGTCACGCGATGACGACAGCGACGAAGACTATCGTGAATATGACCACGATGACGACTAACCTGCTGAAGGGTCGTTTCATGTCACAGACGTTGGGCCGCATCTCGGAAAGAGGTGAAAGACCACGCTGAATGAACGTTCTGCGAATTTGATAGTCAGCACTGCCGTTCAGCAATACAGGATGTTTTCTCGTAACTGTCAGATGCGATAGATGCTTGAAACACGGATGTGACTCTCCTGTAAGTCGCTATGAATGAAACTCCCGTCGTCACGGTCGACCTCGATCTTTACCTTGATCTTCTTCGTGGAGTCCTGCCAGTTCAAGCTGATGTTTGGTGCACCCTCTGGGCTTGAATCTGACGAGGAACGGAGTACCATTGTGATCCAATCTTTACCTTGATTTTCACGGGCTGTTTCATCGATGCCAGTGGGGATCCAGTTGAGAGGCATGTGATGAGTGATCATCCCAACGAGAAAGCGCTGAATGAAGCGCTTGGCATATATCGCGACGAGATGAGGAAGTTCATCGTCTGGTGGCTGAAGCGTGTACTGGGCAAGAAGGTTGAAGATGCGATCAAACATGCGCTCAAGGGCGATCCGCTACATCAATTCGAGAAGAATCTGAGCGAAGGGAGAAAGGTCGAAGATGCGATAGACATCAGCCACTTTCCATGGATCGTGAAGAGATATCGATGGGATCTGTTCGGCAATGCCTTCAAATCAGACGAGAACGCGTTGAATGCTCTGTTCAAGATTGTTGAGGCACGCAACGAGGTCATGCATCCTAGGAGCGAAGATATCGGCTTGAAGTACGCCTTGGACCGGATGGATGATATCGCTGCGACTCTTGTCGAGACGAACAAGCCTGAAGAGAGCCGAAATGTGGAGGAGATTAGAATGTCCTTGATGCCTTTCTCAACTCCCGCTCACCGGTTCAAGCAAGGAGGACGGGATGTCTACGCATTCTCGTTGGATCTTGAAACCCTTGACAGTCTGCTGCCTGATCGCGTAGATGACAGAGTGGTAAAGGATGCGAATCGACCGCTTACCCCTAGCCACGCGAAGAAGATACAAGGGTATCTGGAAAAACACAGTGATGAATGGTTGCTGGGGACGCTTTTGCTGGGCATATCTCCTGAAGATGTGGATTTTCAGTCGTATATGGCTGATTCAGATTCTCACAATGTTCCCGGGCTACTCACTATCAGCAATGATGCGGCGAAGAATATGAAGATGTTCGACGGTCAGCATCGGCGGCGTGCCGTCAGGGATGTATTGGAAGATCTATCGCATAAGGACGGGCATTCTGAGCAGCTTCGATCTTTGAAAGAGGCATCGATACCTGTGATGCTATATGTAGAGGGCGAAATCAATGCATTGCGTCAGATGTTCGCGGACGCAGCGCAAACGAGGACGATCGAGCGCAACACGGTTACTAGGTTTGATCGGAGAAGCGCGTTAAATCTGGCGGCGATGTGGATTGCAGAGAATAGCGATCTGTTCAACGATCGTGTCGAGATGGAACGTACCTCGGTTGCTAAAAACAGCCCGAACTTAATCTCGATCAATCAGCTGGCGATGGCACTCAGGACGGTTCTTGCCGGTTACAAGGGACGAATCAGCCGCGAGCTCAACGATGCATACATGCTGAAGCTAGATGAAATATATGAGCAGTGCTTAACGTGGTCAGACGATTTCATGCTGTCCGCTAGGGATGAGTATGATGGCTTGGTCGGTGGTGAGATTGAAGACTCCGAAATCCCGGGGATGCGAACGACCACCATGGCATATAACGCCACGGTCATTCGGATTCTCGCCGGTTGCTACTACGAGTGGACTAAAGATGGAGATGACTGGAAAGAACTGGCGGAGTTTCTGCGGAATGCGTCGCTGAAGCCAGGTGTAATGAAGGATTCTCTGCTTGTGGATGCAGGGGCGGTTGTACCGGGAGGAACTTCTCCATATTCACCGATCGCGACGACTACCAAAGCGATCGACTACATAGTGAGGCTTGCAAAGGCTTCGTAGCACATTCCACAAACCGACTCCGGCCGCTCGGAGATTTTCTAGGGTTGATATGACACTGAAAATAGCTACTGAAAGCAACCAGTACAGCTTGCGCAGACCAGCTCATCGCTTCAAGCAAGGGAAGCGGGATGTGTACTACTTCGCCCTTGATCTGAGCATTCTTGACGGCCTGCTCCCGCAACGCGTGGAAGACAGCGTGGTAAAGGATGCAAATCGCCGTCTCACCCCAAGTCATGCGGAGAATATCCGAAGGTACCTGAGTGAAGTAGACGACTGGCTGTTGGGAGGGTTGATGCTGGGAATAGCTCCAGATGCGGTGGAGTTTAAACCTTATGACGAAACAGCGCACCCGAATTTCGGCGAGTTGAGAATCCTCACAAACCGGATGAATACCATGCGGATATTTGATGGTCAGCACCGCCGTCGAGCGATACAGGATGTTTTATCGGAACTGTCAGATGCGGGAGATGCTCGGAGCCGGGAAAAACTGAATGAGCTGCAAAAGTCGTCTATGACCGTGATCCTTTATGCAGAGGACAACCTCGATGCGGTGAGGATGATGTTCGTGGATGCATCGCAAAACAAACGGATCGAGGGCAACACGGTCACTCGGTTCGATCAACGCACTGCAATAAATGTGTCAGCGGTGAGACTCGCGAAGGATAGTCGGATGTTCAGCGGCAGAGTAGAGATGGAACGCTCTTCCGTATCCAGAACCTCTGTCTATCTAGCGTCCATTAATCAGCTGGCCAGCATGTGCAGGGATTTGGAAGTGGGTTATGGCCATAGGATAAATGATCATCACAATGAAATCCTGATGGAGAATCAAGAAGAGTTTTACGAGCGTTGCAAGGTCTGGGCAGACGAGTTCATGCTAGGGGCTAGAGAGGAGTACGAGGGGCTCGTGTCTAGAGAGATAGATGGTTCGGAGATCCCCGGGTTACGTGCTTCATCGTTCGCTTACTCTGTGACATTCATGCGACTGGTCGTCAACTGTTACCGGCTGTGGTTACAGAAAAACGATTCTTGGGAGCCCTTGCAGAAGTTGATTCGGGAAGCTTCCGTGAAGCATGGCGATAGGAATGGACTTTTGGCCGAGGCTGGCATATTAGATCCGAGCGGCGAGAATCTTGTCAGCCGAAGGCAGGAAGTTATCTCCGGAGCGCGCTACATAGTCAACAAGGCAAAGAGGACCATCAAGTGAAAAAAGCCCTGATAACCGACTATGTGTGGCCCGACATCGAGGTTGAGAGCGCCGTGCTACGAGGGGCTGGCGTAGAGCCGGTAGTTGCGCCCGACACTTCGGAAGAGAGGCTCGCAGAGTTGGCAGCCGACGCCGATGCGATTCTCTTCTGCTTCGCTCAGGTGACGGGTAACGTGCTGCGCGCAGCCGAGAAGTGCATCGTGGCGTGTCGATACGGGATCGGAGTCGACAATATCGACATTCCCACGGCGACAGAGCTGGGAATCGTGGTCACGAATGTCCCCGACTACTGCATGGACGAGGTCACAGATCACGCACTTGGCATGATCCTGGCGCTGAATCGACGTTTGGTTCCGCACAACAGCGAGGTGGCAACGGGCGGCTGGGCTTCGGTCGTTTTGAACCAGCCGATGCATCGCACTCGAGGTGCCACTCTCGGAATCTTGGGCTTCGGGAGGATAGGACGGTCGATTGCCGCCAAGGCTGCCGGTTTCGGGATGCGGATGATTGCTTACGATCCTTTGATCGAAGCTGGACAGACGATCGATGGCGTCGAGATCGTGACTTTCGAGAACGTTCTGCGCGAGTCGCATTTCATCACCGTCCACACTCCGCTGACTCCCGAAACGGAGGGCATGATCGGAGCCGACGAGTTGGCGATGATGATGCCGGGATCGATCATCGTGAACTGCGCGAGAGGCGGAATAATCGAAGAAGAGGCACTGGCAGAAGCACTTTCGAACGGCCATCTGGCGGGAGCTGGGCTTGACGTTCTGGAGCCAGCACCGCCGGCTGACGATCACCCTCTCCTTGGTCTGGAGAATGTGATCATCACGCCCCATACTGCGTTTTTCTCGCAAGCATCGACGGTCGAACTGGAGCGTCGGACTGCTGAAGAGGCGGTGCGGGTACTGAATGGGGAGATGCCGGAGAACCTGATCAATTCGGACGTTCTGGGAAAGAGCCGGGTCGGGATTTAGACAATTAGCATCGAAGTAGTTGAGTACGAATCGGGATAGCAGTCGGCTCTGAAGCGGATGTTGGATGAGGTCTCAAAAATAGCAGTCTCTGGGGAAATGAGCCCTCAATAGGGAGTGAGTTTAGAATCCCCAGACCCGCGCCGCGGTTTTGCCCATCACCCACTCGATTTCATCCCCTTCGGCGAAGGCCGGGTGGTTCATCACTCCGTTCAGCGCGTTGGCGTAGCCCTCTCTCCCGGCACTCGGTGGGAAGTCGCTGCCCCACATCATGCGCTGCACTCCGAATGCTTCTTTAGCCATCTCGAATAGAGGCGGTATGTGATCGAACTCCAGCTCGGGCAATAGACGCGGCGGACGTTGGCAGATCTCGCCTAGGCCAGGCACTTTGATACTGGTGTTGTCTCGGTCGCTGTGTTTCAACGCTTCGACGTAGTCTGTATAGGGCGGCTCGGCGATGCCGACCCCGGCGAGATGCTCGATGATGACGTGCGTATCGGGGCAGACATCGAGGACGCGTGAGAACTGGTCGGATGCAAACTTTTCGGCACTTCCAAGACTGGTCACGACTAGCCCGAGCTCGCCGGCTTTGCGCCACATCTCAAATGGGCCGGCGTTTGCGAATGTGCCATCAGGAGCGATTCGGATTCCAGCTGCGCCCTGCTCTGCCATCTGGGTGAGGTCGTCTAGCGGATCGTCCGACTCGGGATCTACAAGTACTGCGACCTTGAATCGTCCGGGACGTTTGGCAGCCTCTTTGAAGAGGTATGAGTTGTCGTAAGTGCCGCCGTGCTGAATCAGAGCGGCTTTGTCGACACCGTTGCGATTCATCTGAAACTCGAGCGTCTCGATTGGCTCGAACCAGTTGTTTCCAGCATGGCAATGGGTGTCGATGATGAGCATTTGACGGCTCCTGTGGAATTTACATCTATATACAGGGTTTTAGGGTTGGATCAATGGACAAGAGAGTGATGCCCTGTTCCATGTATCTGTCGTCTGCACACGGTATAATGAGCGGGTTTGAAACTCGCGCCCACAGTTTGCGACGAGCACACCGAAAACCTTTATGCTCATGTCGACTCGTCTTCTCTAGGGCTAGGTGGCTATCGTCATGCCTGCGGTGCCGACCCCGGATCCCTCGGATAGCACGAGGTCGTCGATCTGCTGCTTGACTTCGTCCGACAGTTCCCAATCTCCACCGATGTTGTCGTCGACTTCCGCTTCTTCGACCATCCCGCACAGAGCTACCGTCACGCTGTTGTTGGCCAGGACCCAGGCGATTGCGAGCTGGGCGACGGTTTTGCCGTGGTCGGCTGCTATTTCCTTCAGCTTCTCGACAACAGCGATGTTTCGAGCGAGGTTTTCAGGTCCAAATGATGCCAAACCGAAATTGGCACCATTGGCTCGCCAGTCGTCTTCTCCAAAGGAGTGGTCCGCACTCCAAGTCCCGGTGAGAAGCCCGTGGGCAAGTGTTCCGTACGCCATCACCCCCATATCGTTCGCCTCGATGAACGGTATCACTTCGGCTTCGGGACGGCGGTCGAAGATGTGGTATCCGATCTGGTTCGTGACTATCGGGCTATGTTCTCTGCACTGCGCCATCATCTCGGGGCTGAAGTTCGAGACACCGGTATGGCGTATCTTGCCGGCCGATTTCGCATCCTCGAGCGCTCGCATCGGCTCTTCGAAGCTGCGAGTATGATCCGGCCAGTGGATCAGGAAGAGATCGATGTACTCGGTATCCAGCCGAGTCAGGCTCTCGTCGATGCTGCGGAGCAGAGTGTCGCGATCACTGTTGGAGACGGTGGCGGCTCGACGGTCGGGATTGTCCCGCACCCATTCGCGCCCACCTTTGGTCACGAGCACGATGTCGTTTCTGAAGGGTTTTATCGCCTTTCCCATCAGCTGCTCGCCGTATCCCCAGCCATAAACTGCGGCGGTGTCGTAGAGGGTGATTCCAGAATCGAAGGATCTGTGTGCCGCGTCGACCGCGGCATCATCGTCGAAATCTCCGTACTGGCCTCTGCCCATAGGCCATCCGCCAAATCCGACTACGGATGAAACTAGGCCAGAGTCTCCAAATGTTCGTTTACGCATCGCTATACCTCAATTCGTATTTTGCGTGTTTCCTATCGCTGCAACTACGCCTCTGAATGGATGTGATCAAATAACGTCGATACAGATGACGAGTTCAAGAGATCTGCACTTCACCGCTGGGTGAGATGTTCGTCACCTCGCCTGTGGCGCTGAATGCGGTGGCAGATATCTCGGCGGTCAGTCGTTCGCCAGCTTGGAGGGTCCGTGCGCTACCGTTTTCGATAGCCTGTTTCAGGCCACCGTTGTGCCAGCTGGTGCAGGGTTCGAGCCCCACGTTGTAGCAGCGTCCGTACCACGGGTAGCCCCAGCCTCCGCCAAGGTTTCGCCAGTACCAGAGATACTGAAAGACTTCAGACGGAAAAGACAACGCGAATCCGATAGAGCTCTCTTTGTTGTGCACGGCATACCAAGCCTCATCCATGCCGGTCATGTACGCCATATCTAAGGAACGATCCTCTTTGGGAGGCATCTCGCGGAAATCGATCTGCGAGCCATCAGCCGCTTCCGCCATCGGCCAATCCGTATCCGAACCTAGAGCCAGCTTCTGGGTGTCGACGAAGGTCTCGGGATGAGTCAAGATTCGACATGGCGGAACGTATAGTCTGCACTTTTCCGAGAGGAAGGGAGGTCCGATGGCGATGTGTTCGAGCCAAACGATGTCGATCGGCTCTTCGCCTTCGTTGATGACTGTTTTCGAGAGTTTCAGTGTTGAAGAATCTTCGTCGAGACTCAGCGTCATCTCAACAGCTACCGGCATCCGCACTCCCCTCGCGCTGAAATCGACGGCCGCTCTTTCCGGTGAATCTTCCGTTATCTTGGCATCCCACGGCATGTTGTTCATATCGCCGTGAAGACCCATCTCTGCACCGTAGACAGTGTCCGGATAGCCGCCATGAGGAACCACGGTCTGCCATCCCCCCTCGTAGTAGTCGAGCCACATCCCTTGGTCCGAGCCGGTGGAGGAGACGAACAGCTTGGGGTCGCGGACACCCCAAGGAGATCGCCACATGAATTCGGTGTCGCTAGGCTTGTGGACGAACGAGTAGATGTCGGCACCCTTGTCGGCGAGGACTATGACGCGGATATGAGTGTTCTCCATCACCACCGCCTTGACGCCGCGGTAGGTCCACGAGTCGGAAACGCGGCAACGATCGGTTCTTTCGTTCTGATAGTGCATTTCGTCAGCGAGATATTTCTAGAACTGTAAGAAAACCTAACATCATCCGTCGGGTGTCACCACTATGCGGAACACGTCCTTTTCCGGTTGGATCATTCGCTCAAAGCCCTCTTCGACTACCCTCGACAAGGGTATGACGGCAGACACCAGCTCCTTGAGCTGCACCTTGCTCTCCGCGACTAGGCGCACCGCCGCTTCCATGTCTCCGGGTGCCGCGGCGACAGAGCCGATGATCGTTCTCTCGGGTCCGACGATGTCGTTGAAGTTGAACTTCGGCACGGCGGTGTAGATGCCGACTAAAACGGTCGTGCCTCCAGGTCGGGTCGATTGAATGGCGAGTCTCGGAGTTTCAGCGGCGCCTGCCGTCTCTGTCACGATGTCGGGCCCGATGCCGCTCGTCAGTTCAGCCAATGCTTCGACAGCATCGAAGCGGCTGGAATCGAGCACGTCGTCGGCACCTAGCCGCTCAGCCATCTTCAAGCTCTGATCCCTAACATCTACTGCGATCACTCGGGCACCTGATGCTTTGTAGGCCTGAATCGCGAGCAGTCCCACCGTTCCGCATCCGATTACCGCAACGTTGTCGCCCACTTTCACGCCTGATCGTCGGACGGCGTGCACGGCCACAGTCGCCGGTTCAAGCAGCGGTGCCTCGGTGCTGGAGATGCTATCCGGAAGCGGGATCAGGTGGCTGGCTGGCCACGTCATGTATTCAGCCAAGCCTCCGTCTGCCGAAAGTCCGGCGACGCACATGTTCGGGCAAGTCGCCTGTGCTCCGCGACGGCACCAGAAACATTCTCCGCAGGTGCGGACGTTGTTGACCACCACCCGTGTGCCTTCGGCGAGACCGCCGACGGGGAGCTCCACAGTGCCTGTTATCTCGTGGCCTAGAACCAGCGGGATCTGTCGGCCGCTTATCGGATTGGGAGCACCCTGCTGAGCCCATAGCGGTCCGTACTGCCACTCCTCGATGTCGGTGGCGCAGATGCTGGATCCGGCGACTCGCAGCAACGCCTCGTCCGGAGCGGGTTCGGGCACGGGAATGTCCTCGATGCGGATGTCTTTGTTGCCATGGATGAGTAATGCTTGCATGATGCGCAGATTTTCGCACATCTGAAAATCCTAGGCAAGAATCGCTCTGTCGCAGATGCATTCCCTGCAATAGAAGACCACGGGGAATACAACTTCCTGTAAATAATGGGCATCGATGTTAGTTAAACCTGATTTGGCATCAGCCGCACAAGCGGAGAGCGTAGAATAGTGCGACATGTCTGGCATATCGAATTGGAGCGTTTCACAGTGAGGCCCGCAGCCAAAATCACGAAGATCGAACTGACCCACTACAGCCATGTGATGACCGGGATCGGCAAGGACTACAACACCTTCAACATGGTCTACGATCCCGATGGGAGCCTAGACGTGGGCGGGACAGTGCTCACCATCACTACCGATCAGGGCGTAATAGGTGAGTATCCCAACGCCGGCGGGACGGCGCTGGCGGACATCAGAATCGTCGCTCCATACCTCATCGGAAAAGACGCGATGGCGAGGGAGATCCACTACAACGCGATGAAGCGCGGACTGCGTCACACGGCGGCCCTTGGTCTGGGCGTTGTCGATATATGTCTGTGGGATATCGCCGGCAAGATATATGGCGAGCCTCTCTACCGGCTGCTGGGCGGCGAGCGAAAACCTCTGCCTGCATACGCGTCGACGCTGCACGGAGACGAAAACGGGGGGCTCACGACTCCCGCCGACTTCGCCGACTTCGCCCTAGAGTGCAAGAACATGGGCTATCCCGCATTCAAGATCCACGGATGGGGCCTGGCGGGCGAGAATATCCAGCGCGAGGTTGACAACGTCTTGGCTGTACGCGCCAAGGTCGGAGATGACATGGATCTGATGATCGATCCCGCCAATGAAGTTAAGAACTTCGGCGACGCTCTGAAACTAGGTTACGCCTGCGACGATGCCAAATTCTTCTGGTGGGAAGATGTCTTCATGGATGGAGGAGTGTCGACGTTCGTCCATCGTAAGCTTCGTCAGCTGGTGAAGACACCGCTGCTCCAGACGGAGCATATCCGCCTGCCGGAGCAGCACATGAACTTCGTGATCGCAGATGGCACGGACTACGTGCGAGTCGGTGCCCATGAGGACGGCGGGATAACGGGTGCGTTGAAGATATTCCACGCCTGCGAGAGCGTGGGCTTGGACGTTGAGACGCACGGACCGGGTCCGGTTCATCGACATCTGATGTCGTCGGTGCGAAACACCAACTACTACGAACTGGGGCTTGTTCATCCCAATGTGAAAACGAACAAACCTCCTGTCTACATCGGTTACTCAGACGACTTGGATGCGATAGATGAGAACGGGAACGTGTTCGCACCGACAGGCAACGGCATCGGTGTGACTCTCGACTGGGACTGGATCAACGCCCATCAGACAGGCCAAGAGGTGCTTGCAGAGGTTTAGCGACTGCCCGTTCCCCTACCGTCATCCCCACGAACGTGTGGACCTGACACGGGTCACGGCATGGAACCTCTTTTTGCTTGCGGCAGAAGCAAGTGCCTCCCCTACGAGTAGGTTGAACTAGTAGCGCGGCGGTTTCACTTCAGAGTGATGTCCCCGTCGCTGGTTATGTGATCTACTCCGTCGGCACCTTCATATATAACCGCCTTGACCGTGGTAGTCCTAACCTCTCCGGGTGCGAACATCAAAGATGTAGATTCTTGCGATCCGGGCTCGGGGATGCCGCTGGGCATGCTGGTGAAGGGCTCAAGCCCGACGTTGTATGTGCGCTTGTACCAGGGGTATCCGCTGTGACCGCCGAATACTTGCCAGTACCAGAGGTATCTGAAGAGGTCTTTATCCCATACGATCCCGATGCCCACCCCACGGTCGGGGTTCGTGACGGCGTACCAGCCATCGGAGAGATTGTTGAACGACAGATAGTCTACGAGCCGGTCAGACTTGGGCAGGAATGATGCGAGGTCCACTTCTGATCCGTCGGGAGCTGTCGCGGCTGGCCACTGCCCTACCTGGTCGGGGTTGAGTCGAGAGCCAGGCGGGAGGTCTCCTTCTGGAGCCGGGACTATGAAATCAGCGCCTGGAATGTCGAGAATGCAGTTCGGAGTCAAGAACGGTTCGCCCAGCGCGACGTGCTGTCCCCACTGGACTGGCGCCGGCTCTTCAGCTTGATTGATCACGGTGTCTTCGACCGTAACAATGGGCGAATCACTCTCCAACATGACGCTCTTCTCGATCCAGAAAGGAGTCCGGACCGCTTTGACTGAGAACTTGGCAGAAACGCGATCGACCGAGTCCTCGACGATCTGAGCGTCCCAAGGCATCATATTCGTTTCGTTGTGCTGTCCGATCTCGGCACCCATATAGTCCTGCTGGAATCCCCCGGTCGGTGCTATCGTGTTCCAGCCTCCGATATAGAGATCGTGGAAAATACCCTCGCCCCAACCGGTCGACGGCACCCATAGCGCCTGATTCCTCACGCTCCAAGGGGTGCGCCACATGAAGTCGGTATCGCTAGGCTTGTGAACCAGCTCGAAGATGTCTGCGCCCTTGTCGGCGATGACGCTCACCCTCAGCAATTGGTTCTCGAGGACAACGGTCTTGAGACCGCGATAGGTCCAGGAATCGGATACTCGGCATCCGTGAGTGCGTTCGTCTTGATAGTGCATGTGAAATCGATCCTCGATTGCAAAGCGACTCGTGTGGCACGCGCATTTTAGCCTAGAGCAATCGCCTGACGCGGCGACGATATCGCGATTCTCGGCTGAAACGACTTGACTACACTTTCGATACTCCTCGTGGTGACGGCGGCGGTCGCGCACTCTTCATGGAACATGATGGTGCGTAGAAGTACTACACCGGCAGTGACTACGGCTCTGATGGCGGTCGTATCGGCAGTCGTGGTGGCACCGTTGGCAGTCTATCTGCTCGTCACCGACTTTCCGAGCGGAACGGGCTGGTGGTTCATTCTAGCGACGATAGTGCTGCACATCTTCTACTTCGCAACTCTCGGGTATGCCTACTCTACTGGCGAATTGACAGTCGTATATCCCATAGCCCGAGGTTTGGGCGTGGCGATCATTCCGATTCTGGGAGTGCTCGCGCTAGGCGAGACGATGACCATATGGGCGGTGCTTGGCGCGGTCTCGATCGTTGTCGGCATTGCAGGTGTGATGGCGTCGGACATAAGAATCCCGCCTGTGGGCATTATGGTGTCGGGTATTTCGAACCTTGTGATGCGTAACCTTCCAGAGGGGCAAAGCCTTCCCAAGCCCAAACCGGCGATCCTGCTGGCCGTTGCCACAGGCATCGTGATCGGCATCTACTCGGTAGTGGACAAGCAGGGTGTGCAGCACGTTGCCCCTGCGCTCTACATGTTTTGGCTTCAGCTGGGCGGCGGATTAGGAATGATCGCCTTCATGTCGAGATTCGAGACGCGCGATTCATTCGTGAGCGAATCGAAAAGGCACTGGAAGATAATCTTGATCGGCGGAGTGCTTCAGTTTGCCGCGTACACACTGGTGCTTACGGCGCTTCAGACATCGCAAGTAAGTTACGTAGGGCCATTCCGGGAGCTGGCGGTGCTGTTCGGAGTAGTTTACGGTGCCATGGTGCTGAAGGAGCGAGTCACTTTGTTGCGGGTGATGGGCGCGCTGGCGATTGCGGCGGGTGCGATAGCGATCGCTCTGGCGGGATAGGAGCTGTTCAGACTGCTATCGAGGGGCGATATGCTCGCAGGCGCGCTCGGATCTCTTTATATTCAGGCAAGATTGATCCGACCAAGTTCCAGAATCGGGAAGAGTGATTGAGCTCGCGGAGATGCGCTAACTCGTGCACTATGACATAGTCCGACAAATCATCGGGAAGAGTGATGAGTCGCCAACTAAGGTTGATCGAGCCTTTGCCGCTGCAGCTGCCCCATCTGCGACGTGCTCGGCTGATACGCACTCGAGATGGTTGCCAACCAGTGAGATTGATCCATACGCCGATCCTATCGACCAAATAGATCTCGGCTTCGTTCCATAACCACTCCTTAATTGCTGATACTGTGGCATTCGTCTTCTCATGCTCGTTAAGATTGCTCGGGATAACGACTACGATCTCGTTTCCCTCCAAGGTTCGCCGCACGGTTGGGGCAGTTTCTCCGAGACGACCGCCGAGATCGGCTTGCTGGACTTTGATCTGTAGCTTCTTCCCTCGATATGCGACCTCGCCTCTTGAGATCCAAGCCTCTTCGTCGGTTTCGAACAGCGGTTTGCTGAGGGTGTTGAACACCCATTTGGAGTGCGAGTTGAAGAAAGTTTCGATATCGCGATTCGAGATCATCCGAGGCGCGAGCAGAGTCAACTGCCCCCTTGAGTCGGATTGAAGCTGGATAGTCCGTTTGCGCCTCGAGCTGCGCTGGAGAATGTAGTGGATCGTCTGGCCATCTAGCGTGATTGTCCGCTTTTCCCTAGTGATGGAGCTCATACTTACTAGGGCGTGTTAACACTGGCGCAATGCCTCTGTTATGAGTGCGAACATGATGAACCCGGTGAAGATCACGTCCAGCTTCTCGAAGCGTGAGAAGATGCGTCGGAAGCCCTTCAGCCGGCGGAACAGCCGCTCGATCTCGTTGCGCCGCTTGTACATCTCGCGGTCGTACTCCCACGGATCGATCCGGCTCCGGCGCGGCGGAACCACGGGGACGAAGCCCAGGTCCAGCGCCAGCTGGCGGCTCTCGTCGCCCTCGTATGCCCGATCCATCAGCAGCCGCGGGCTTCCGAGCTGCGGGCCGAGGCGTTCGAGCAGCCGGCGACCCTCCGGCGCGTCGTGCGCCTGTCCCGGCGACAGGGAGAACGTCACGGCCGTCCGAGCATCCGCGGCAGCCATATGAATCTTGGTGGTCCAACCGCCCCGGGACTTCCCGATCGACTGGGGTCCGTTTTTTTTAAGGCCCCCGTCCCGTCCGGATGCACCTTGACGATGGTGCTGTCCAAAGAGACCGCCTCCAGCTTGACACGCACTATCTGTTCTCTCTGAAGGTGTTCGAACACCCGGTCTAGAACCCCCTTCTTCGACCAGCGGTTCATGCGGGTATAGATCGTGTGCCAGTTGCCGAACCGGGCCGGCAGCCCGCGCCACTTGCAGCCGTGCTCGGCCACATACAGGATCGCGTTCAGAACCTGGAGGTTCGGGACGCTGACGTTGCCGCGCTGCACAGGCAGGTGCGGAGCTATGCGTTCGTATTGAGATTCTGTGATTTCCATGCGGAAAGCGTAGCACAGATCCACACGCTAGTGTTAACACGCCCTAGCCTAATCTTGGTTGACTGCCCGGCTAGGTGCCAAGAGGCGAAACACTTCAATCAAACCTCGATTTTGTACCATTGGGCGATCCCCGTCCCTTTCACTCGAACTGCCTTATGACTGATCCCCGAATCGAAGCCAATCGTCGGAACTGGAACGAACGAACTCCGATTCACGCCGCATCGGATTTCTACGATGTCGATGGATTCAAAAACGGCAACATTACCTTGAACAGCATTGAACGACGTGAGATGGGCGATGTCTCCGGCAAGTCTTTGCTGCACCTGCAGTGCCACTTCGGGATGGACACGATGTCATGGGCGCGGCTGGGAGCGACAGCGACCGGCG
Organism: Dehalococcoidia bacterium; assembly: GCA_965214735.1. Classification (GTDB taxonomy): domain Bacteria; phylum Chloroflexota; class Dehalococcoidia; order Lucifugimonadales; family Lucifugimonadaceae; genus Bin127. The sequence continues at coordinate 1,513,160 of OZ243977.1, forward strand.
TGGACATTTCAGACACAGCGATCGATCTGGCGAGATCGTTGAATGACGAGTTGGGTCTCGGCGTCCGCTTCATAAGATCGAGCATCTACGATCTGCCGGAAGTGCTGGATGAACAGTTCGACATCGTATACACCGCGGTAGGCGTGCTCTGCTGGTTGCCAGATATCGAGGGATGGGCGAAAGTGGTGGCGAATCACCTCAGGCCTGGAGGGAAGTTTTACATCTTGGATGGTCATCCCTTCGACGGCACTATAGAGCCCAAAGAGCGTGAGAATGGGTTGCATGATCTGGTGCTTCACCATCCCTACTTCCCTTATCGAGATGGGCAACGCTACGACGGTGGCTACACCTATACGGGAGCCGATCCGATAACGACCAGCTGCTACGAGTGGCAGCATAGCATCAGCGAGATCCTCAACTCTATTATCGGTGCGGGCTTGATGATCGAGTTCTTCAACGAGCACGCGGTCAGCGGCTTCAGAATGTTTCCCGACATGGTTAAAAACGACGACGGCTGGTGGAGACTGCCGGAGCGGAACGAGTCGCTGCCTCAAATGTTCTCGCTAGGTGCGAGGAAGGCGAACGGTTAAGAAACTATCTCGAAGCGGAGAGTGTTTAATCACGTCGTCCTTCCCCGTAGGAGAGACTCTTCCTCGATCTTCTCGCGGCGAGCGTAGCTTCTTCCAGTTCGTGGTGAGCTTGTGGAACCAAGCTCTGGAGCACGCTCTTCGACAAGCTAAAGAAGAGCGGATCCGGGCTTCACTCGTCATTGCATGCAAGGCTCGGAGGATGCGGGATGGGCCAATCATCGAGCTAAGCCGTATGATCATGTCCAGCCAATTGTCGGAGTCTTCTGTCTAGGGCGTGTTAACACTAGCGTGTGGATCTGTGCTACGCTTTCCGCATGGAAATCACAGAATCTCAATACGAACGCATAGCTCCGCACCTGCCTGTGCAGCGCGGCAACGTCAGCGTCCCGAACCTCCAGGTTCTGAACGCGATCCTGTATGTGGCCGAGCACGGCTGCAAGTGGCGCGGGCTGCCGGCCCGGTTCGGCAACTGGCACACGATCTATACCCGCATGAACCGCTGGTCGAAGAAGGGGGTTCTAGACCGGGTGTTCGAACACCTTCAGAGAGAACAGATAGTGCGTGTCAAGCTGGAGGCGGTCTCTTTGGACAGCACCATCGTCAAGGTGCATCCGGACGGGACGGGGGCCTTAAAAAAAACGGACCCCAGTCGATCGGGAAGTCCCGGGGCGGTTGGACCACCAAGATTCATATGGCTGCCGCGGATGCTCGGACGGCCGTGACGTTCTCCCTGTCGCCGGGACAGGCGCACGACGCGCCGGAGGGTCGCCGGCTGCTCGAACGCCTCGGCCCGCAGCTCGGAAGCCCGCGGCTGCTGATGGATCGGGCATACGAGGGCGACGAGAGCCGCCAGCTGGCGCTGGACCTGGGCTTCGTCCCCGTGGTTCCGCCGCGCCGGAGCCGGATCGATCCGTGGGAGTACGACCGCGAGATGTACAAGCGGCGCAACGAGATCGAGCGGCTGTTCCGCCGGCTGAAGGGCTTCCGACGCATCTTCTCACGCTTCGAGAAGCTGGACGTGATCTTCACCGGGTTCATCATGTTCGCACTCATAACAGAGGCATTGCGCCAGTGTTAACACGCCCTAATATCCTTGGAACTCTCCGCAACTGTCAATGTCTGTGATCGACCTTTCGACAATTTCCGAAACGACACGACGGCGTTCGAAGCTCGTTGCTTCAGTGGCTGTGACTCTTCTCTTCCTTTACGCTGCCTGGAAGATGATCTACGTGTTGGTGCCGTTTGGGTTTAGCGCCGGCATCGCTTTTCTGATCAAACCGTTCGTCGACTACCTCACGGTGCGAATACCGAGTCACGAAACTAATCCGATGAGGGCGAGAGGACTGGCGGCTGGAATCGCATGTCTGATCATTTTGACCATCGCGGTCGTATTGATCGTCGCATCGGCGTTTCGGGTCATCGAGGAAACGCCAGCTTTGGCGGAGCAGATTCCGGGACTCGTGAATGAGATTCAGGCGAGTCTGGAGGAGCTGGAAGAGAATTACAGGGAGCAAGTTCCGATATCGGTTCAGGAAATGATCGATCCCCAGTTGGAGGCGGCTAGAGACGCTATCGTATCCTCGGCGATAGATGCTGCCAGTCAGTCATTGGGCGTATTTAGCAGCGGTATTTCACTGGCGATTGCCTTGGCGGGTTCTCCGGTGATCCTGTTTTATCTGCTCTACGATGCTCCATCTATCGGGAGCGGGATCCGGAGATTACTGCCTTCTCCGCTCAGGCACGACTTGACCAGAATCGGGAGCATTAGCGGGTCGGTAGTGTTGACCTATCTGCGCACTCAGCTCTTGATGGGGGCTTTCGTGGCGATTGCCATCGGGTTGCCGTTGTGGGCGTTGGGAGTACCGGTGGCGGCTCTTCTCGCCATTGTGGCCGGCTTGGGAGAGCTTATTCCAGTGGCAGGTCCATTAGTGGCATTCGCATTGGCGGCGATCGTGATCGCCTTCACGGACCTCAGGCTACTGCCCGTTGTCGCAGTTCTGTACGGCGCGGTCCAGCTGATTCAGAACACTTTTCTGATTCCTCGAGTGCATGGTAGTGTAATTGGCTTGCATCCTCTTGCAGTGATGCTGGCACTTGCTATATTCGGTTTCTTGTGGGGATTCTGGGGCGTATTGATCGCAGTTCCCAGCACCGCCGCCGGATACCGGATTCAGTCATACGTCCGACAGGAGTGGAGCTCTCCCGGGTCTTGGAGAGACGACAAGGGCGACGATGAAGCAGAGTCGAGTGAAGTGACGGAAGACGCCGATTAGGCGTGTATCTATATGCTTGTTCCAGAGTAACGCACGACAAGCGTTGCGGATTTCGCGTAGATTCCTCAACTGGTGTATAGTTTGGGCAATTTCCATCATATTCCAAGTTAGAGGCATGGCTTAATGGCTCTAACGGAAAGGAGTATCCCATGTTCAGCAAATCCAAGAGACTGAATTGGTTGGGTATCGGAGCGATTTCCAGTGCAATTGTTTTGACCGCCCTCGGATGGGCGTGCGCCGGCGAAACTGTGATCCAGACCGTTGTGGTTGAGAAGCAAGTCGCCGGTGATACGATCATTCAGACGGTCGTTGTGGAGAAGGAGGTTCAGGTCGCCGGCGAGCGCGTGGTTCAGACCGTTGTGGTTGAAAAAGAGGTCATCGTCGAACAGACGGTGATAGTCGAAAAAGAGGCGGCGATGGAGCCGGAAGCTACCGTCGCGCCAGTTGAAACGGTCGACTTGCCTCAGTCGAAGAGTGAGCCGGGCACCGTGATCATGGCGGACGTGGGCTCGGCCCTCGGAAGCATCAGCGGCAACGGCGGCAGCTTGCCCGACGCTCCCCTCGGCGGTGCCCGTAACTGGGGCGCCGGTGAAAGCCTCTTCACTCCTGGAGATGCCGATTGGGACATTCCCATGTTGGCAGAATCTTGGGAACTGGCCGACGATCTCAGTACTGTGACGATAAAGATCCGGGAAGGTGTCCGATTCCATGGTGATTGGGGCGAGTTAACCGCGGCAGACATTGCCTGGGTTATTAACCGCACCAACCCTGCGCTCAATGCAGAGTCGATCGCGGCCAGCGCGGCGAACTTTACGGCGCTATTCGGCGATGTGCCGGTAGAAGCGACCGATGAGTACACCATCAACGCGGAGTTCAACAACTTCGACGTTCGCTGGGCCAGCAACTTCTTGAACCAAGAAGCGTCTGGAGGGCTGACGAGCATAGCCACGGCGAAGAAAGCCTTTGACGATATGGGACGAGACTGGCTCAAGGACAACTTCGTGGGTACCGGTCCGATGGAAGTCACTGACTTCAAATCCGGCACGAGCGTGACTCTCTCGAAGGTAGGGTACGACCACTGGCGCAAAAACGCCGAGGTCGAGGTCTTCAAGGTTCTTGCCGTACCGGAGGAGTTCACTCGAGTGGCGCTGTTGCAGAACGGTGAAGCCGACGTGGCGTTCATCGACCCCAAGGACTTGGCTCGCATGGCTCGTTCCGGCTTTAGGCAAGTCGGCGCCGGACAAGGAATCCAAGAAGGTGTGATGTTCACGGGCAACCTCTGGGAGACGACCAACGCTCTGACTGGCGAGCCGATCGACTTCCCCTCTCACGGTGTCTTCGTACGTGAAATTCAGTGGGTCGGAAACCCACACCAGCCAGACGATGCTAACAACCCTGCTGGCATCGACGACATGGAGCAGGCGAGGCTCGTTCGTCAGGCGCTGGCGCGGGCGGTGGACCGCGATGCGATCGTGGAGCACGTTCTCGGCGGAGTCGGCGAGCCGGTGCACGTGACCTACTTCAGCACCAACAACCCGAACTGGGACTCGAGTTGGGAGTATCCGTACGACGTCGACGAAGCCAATAGCCTGCTTGACCAGGCCGGCTACCCGGCGAATGATGGCGTGCGTTTCGAGATACCCCTGTTTGTCGGCCCTGAACTTGGAGGCGGTGAGGGACCGGCCGGCGAGATCGGTGACGCAATAGCCGGCTTCTGGGAGGATGTCGGGATCAATGTCAAAGTGCTCAAGTACGCCTATGGCGTGTTCCGGCCGGGTCTTGTGAGCCGATCGACGGTTGTCCCGATGCTCACGTCGTGCGACGACGGAAAAGAGTCGTATCCGTTCGACTGGCCCAAGGGTCTAGTTCAGACGACCCTGACCCGCGGCGGCTTCAGCTGCGGCTTCGAGTCGCCGGAGATCCTAGGGTGGTATCAAGCAGTTGCATCCGAGCCTGACCGCGCCGAACGCATAAGGATAAACAAGGAGTACGCAGCGTACATGCATAACTGGGCGTTGTTCCCCGGTTACGTGACTGTGCCTCAGGCGTACTACGCCAACCCAAACTACATTGCGGATTGGCAGATGAATCTCGGGAACAGCTACAACTCGCCTGAGAACATCGTCCTGAAGTGATGCGCTTTCTCACGCGGGCCAGAGGCTGCGTGCCCGGCCCGCGTGGCGCATCAATAGACAGGCACTATGACCGTCCGATGTTGTTGGCGAAGCGAGTCGCCCCGTGCGCGCGCAGATGCACTACAGCATGCCCAACGGTAAAGGCTTTGTGATCTTCGCCTAGATAACGGTTATGCAAAGGTCTGCAAACGGGAAAGACAGAGATGTTTTGTAAAGGTCTCTCTAAAGCGACGTTGCGGTTAGAACGGGATTGGATATGCGGCGCTACCTGATCAGGAAGTTTATCTTTGCGGTAATTACCCTGCTGTTGGCCACGATCTTTGTATTCGGTCTTTCGAGGGTCGCGGGAGATCCGTTGCTCCTGTTCGCCAAGCCTGGAGGGTACGGGATGAGTCCTCAACGAGTGGAGGATCTGAGCAAAAAACTTGGCTTGGACAAGCCATTGGCGGTGCAGTATCTGGTTTGGCTAGGTCGGGTTTTGACGGGCGATTTCGGCGAGACTATCGTTTCTGAAACACCAGTCAGCCGACTTATCTGGGAGCGTATCGCACCCACGCTTCAACTGGGCATAGTATCGTTCGTGTTTGCAATTGGAATGGGCATTCCTTTGGGTGTGATATCTGCGGTTCGAAGAGGTACGGTTGCGGACTACGTCGGCCGCACGGTGGCACTTGTCGGCCAGGCGGCTCCGGTCTTCTGGTTGGGAATCATGGGGATCATGCTCTTTTCTAGTACGCTGAATTGGTTGCCGGTAGCCACGGCCGGTCCGGATGATGCACCGCTGTGGAGCTGGGTCAAGATCAAGCACCTCATCATGCCTTGCGTGGTGCTGGGTTGGGGACCTGCCGCGGCGTTCTTGAGGTTGACGCGATCCTCGATGCTAGAGGTCTTAGATTCCGAGTACGTCAAGTTGGCGCGCTCAAAAGGCACCGGGAACGGAATCGTCATTTGGAAGCACGCATTCAGAAACGCTGTGCTTCAACCTTTGACGACATCGGCGATAACCTTGGCGGGATTCGTTACCGGTGCGGTTGTGGTTGAGCGGATATTCGCCTGGCCCGGGGTTGGTCAATTGATGATCGACGCGGTATGGAACAATGACTTTCCGACGTTGACCAGCACCGTATTGGTTTTCACAGCCGTTTTCGTGCTGATGAACTTTCTGGCGGACATCACATACGGGTTGATGAACCCAGTTATCAGATACGAATAGATGCCCATCTAGATGTCCATTGCGGTAGAAGTCGAGAACCCCAGACAGCGGAACACAATCGGGGCATCTGTTTGGTACGCGCTGCGTCGATGGCCGATTATTCCGTTCTTCATCCTCGCCTTATTGGTCATTCTGGGTGCCGGAGCACCTTGGATCGCGCCGAATGATCCGATTGATCAGTCTCTACCCTCACGAAACGCGAAACCTCTATATAGGGATGGTAGTCCGTACTTGCTAGGCGGCGACCATGTCGGACGGGACGTGTTGAGCCGCATGATTCACGGTGCCAGAATCTCATTGGCAGTCACGACTGTCGCGCTGACAGCAGGCATGTTAATCGGCACGACATTGGGCTTGGTGGCGGGTTACGCAGGTGGAATCGTGGATGAAGTGATCACTCGTGCGGTGGATATCTGGCTCGGTTTTCCATTCCTACTGCTGGCTCTCGTAGCAGCCATAGTGATCGGCGCAAGTTTCAACACGGTCATGGTTCTGATGATCCTCCTTGCTTGGAGCTCTTTCGTCCGGAACGTACGAGCCGATGTACTTGTGCTGAAGGAGAGCGACTACGTCGCGATAGCAAGGATCTCGGGAGCTTCAACGGCGCGCATCCTTATCAGACACATACTCCCCGGGACAGTAGGAACAGTGACGGTAATCGCGTCTCTAAGTGTGGGCGGGCTCATCCTGTCTGAGGCGACTTTGAGCTTCCTGGGTGCCGGCATCCCGTCGCCCACACCGTCGTGGGGAAACATGGTCGCCGAAGGACGCGACTACTTGACCACCGCCTGGTGGACATCGGTGTTTCCCGGCACTGCCCTATTCCTGACTGTCATGTCGTTGAATTTCCTCGGCGACTGGTTGAGGGACCGTCTGGATCCTAGGCTCCGCCAATTGGAGTGAGAGACAACATCGTTTCAGCACCGCGCAATCGCTGCGCAATGCTTTGCAAGAAGCACGGCTATATCACCCGGGCGTTTACCCTGTCATTCTGACCAGACTCAAATGTGGGTTTGAAAACCGACCTCGTCCGCCACTTCGCGCTGCCGATCGTCGAGCGTGATGAATGTGATTTGGCTGGGATCAGGTGAAACGAAGAGAGCAACCGCCACGTGCCACAGATCGGTACCCCTCAGATAGCCGGACTTCAAAACCAAGTCGAATTCTCGGTTCAGAGAGCGATCGGGGTGGATCCAAGACACGTTAGAGGTCAGCGTTGGATTGTATCGCCTTCTTTCACGAGCCAATGCAGATCTGAGCTCAGCTTCCAACAGATTCGATGAAATTAAAGTGGTCGCACTCTCGACCTCCTCTGCTGCCAGCCTAGCTCCGGTTTGGCCGAACTCGATCGCGAGTAAAACAGATGTGTCGATGTACGCAGTGTTCACTCGCCGCGATCCGCCAAAAATCGTTCCAGGGCTCCCGGGACGTATTCCCCCGGAGTGAAACGTGTGCGAGGATTTTTCGCTCGCTCCAAGATGCCACGCCTCTCAAGTTCCGCCAACCGCTCTTCGATGGTTCGAGCGCCCTTTTCTATAGGACGGATCTCTGCCACCGGCTCTCCCCGATACGAGACCATCACCGTACGACCTTCCCGCACCTGTCGGATCACCTCGGAGAAACGCGCCTTCGCTTCGTATGTGGAGTATGTGATCGCCATGGATACAATTATAACTAGTCAGACTAGTCGGTAGTCACCCAATTGGTTTACCACATGCTCAACTCACTGATACAGACGGAAACTCGGCGTATCGCATGTTTATTGACACACACGATAATCTCTAGGTACTTCGCTGAAACCATAAAAGGAGGATAGAGATGCCCAAGTACCTAGTCACCGCTTCCTACACTGCCGACGGCGTGCAGGGCCTACTCGAAGAAGGCGGGAGCTCACGCCAGGAGACCATCGGCAAGCTAGTCGAAGGAATGGGCGGCAACGTGGAGTCGTTTTACTACGCCTTCGGAGAGGCAGATGTCTACGTCATCGTCGAGGTGCCGGACGAGGAGACTATGCTGGCGATCGCCCTCGCTGTCGGCGCAGGAGGTGCCGCCTCGTTGAGTACCACGGTACTCATCGATCCCGCCACAATCGATGCGGCGACGAAGAAAACGGTGAACTATCGCCGGCCGGGAGCGGATTCAGCCTGATCCGTTACCTCTAGCCCCTGATCCGAATGTCTGTCGCGGACTCCTCCACATCGATGAAGATACGAATGAGACCCTTCGAGGACTGCGACCATGACGCGAGTGCCCGCGTTTTCTCGAAGATCTTCCCCGACTTTCCCGTAACGGCAAAAGATAGCCGTCGAGTCGATGAGGGTCGTAGAAACCGTTTCGGTGCCGTGGCGCAGATCAGGGGCACAGATCGAGCGGTCGGGTTCGGTGAAATCTGGCAAGATCCACTCATGAATCATCCCGGCAAGTACTGGATGTGGGTGATGGTTGATCCTGAATGTCAGCTCAAAGGAATCGGAAGTGCAATCTACGATCACTTGATGGAGAAGCTGTGCGATCTCAACGCGCGAACAATTTGGACAAACGCACGGGACGACTTGATTCATCATCTGGAATTCATACGGCACCGTGGATTCCGAGAATTATGGTGGAACGTCACGCAGAGATTGACTGTCGAGGAAGCCGACCTCGCCTCGATCGCGGACGCAGAACATCAGATGAGGCAGTTGGGCATATCCATAGTCACGCTCGACGAAGAGGCTGCAACCAATTCAGATTACCTTAGAGAACTGCACAGGCTCCACAATCAAATTAACGAGGACGTGCCAAGAGCTGGCTACTTCACTCCTCCTTCCTTCGATGAGTTCGCCACCGACTTTGCCCGGGGAACGCATTTGCCAGATGCTTACTTCTTGGCGAAAATCGGAGATGAGTACATCGGACTCAGCTACCTGCAAAAAACTGACGGCAACCTCTGCACTCTAGAGGTCGGACTGACCGGCGTCAGACGGGAGTACCGTCGTCAAGGTATAGCGAAAACCTTGAAACTCCGCACTCTCAAATATGCGAGGCAGCATGGATTCTTAGCGATCGAGACCGGAAGCGATTCGACGAACGAAGCCATCCTCGACCTCAACGAGAGCGTGGGGTTCCGCAAAACCTACGCGTGGGTGACGTTTGAAAAACAGCTCTGCTAGGTGAATCGGTCGTGTCGTGCAGAAGTGTCCGACAACGTAAGTGAGCACGGTGTCCGCTGAGCGGTTAGACTATCGACCCAATGCTTAGAGGTCAATGCCTTGATCGTTGACGTACATACGCACATCCCCACGCATGAAGAGAAGGTCCCGCCTGCCGATGTCGGATCCAATCCTCTCATCGGGAAAGGAGTCAGGCTCACCGGGTCGTTGCAGGAGTATATCTCCGCAATGTCCTCGGTCGACCGAGCGATCGTGTTCGGGTTGGTGCGGCGACCTGAAGGTACGGATTCTCCGGTAACCGACTGGAGCACCGGCTGGCATAAGGACCTCAACCAAAACGATATTGCTGCAAAGGTGGCTGCGTCCGATCCGGCGAAATTCATCCCTTTCATGTCGCTCCATCCTGAGCAGCCCGACATTGACGACGAGTACGATCGCGCGGTCGGCGATTTGGGCTGCAGGGGTATAAAGCTGGCTCTCAGCTACCAAGTGGTCGACCCTCTTGGCGAGGCGGCAACTGGCCTGTTCGGTCGGCTTGAAGCCGACGGGTTGCCGGTGGTGTTCCACCAAGGCGCGTCGGTAGATTCTGACGCGCGCCTAGCTTTTTCGCATCCCCTCGTGATGGACGAGGTGGCGATCGCGTTCCCGAAGCTAAAGATCGTGCTTGCTCACACAGCACATCCTTGGTTCGAAGACTGCGTAACGGTGGTGAGAAAGCACCCCAACGTCTGGACCGATGTCTCCGGTGTCACGTCGAGGCCGTGGATGGGTTGGAGGGCGATGCGAGTGTTCCACGAGTTCTCGGTAACGGAGAAGATGCTGCTAGGTTCGGACTGGCCGCTGTGGACTCCGCAGGAAACCATCGACGGTCTCCGTGGCATCTCCCGGTTCGCCAAAGAGCACAACTTGCCGCCAGTGCCCGAGTCAGAGATCGAAGCCATCATTAACCGCGATTCCCTGGAGCTACTAGGTCTGGAGTGAGAATCTATGACATCTGAGATGCGGTCGATCGTTAGTCCTGCGAAAGAGAAGCTGATGTCGGGAGAGCCGATCTTTGGCATCAACGTCTTCGAGTCGCTCATGCCGTCCGTCGTCAAGGTCGCCGCCATGTCCGGGTTCGATCTGATTATGGTCGACACCGAGCACGCGATCCACAACGACGAGACGTTGTCGAACTTCCTGATACTAGCCCGCGATAACAGTCTCACACCAGTCGTGACGGTAATTGCGGCGGAACGGTCGTTAGTCTCGAGGGTCTTGGACGCCGGCGCGTTGGGCATCATCCTGTCACATGCGGAGACGGCGGAGCAGGTCGAGGATCTGGTGCGCTGGGTCAAGTACGCTCCAGAGGGCATGCGCGGTCTCGCCATGGGCGCCAATGCAAGTTACGACGGCTCAGATGTAGCTCGATACTGTCGTGACGCCAACCGATTGACGCTGGTGCTGCCAAAGATCGAGTCGCCACTCGGAGTGGAGAACGCCGAAGCCATCATGGACGTGGAAGGCGTCGACGGAGTTGTGTTCGGTCCAGGCGACTTATCCGCTAAGATGGGTCTCCACGGCCAGTGGGAACATCCAGAGGTTCTAGCGGCTATCGATAGCGTAGTAGAGTCTGCCATCGCCCGCGGGCTGGCGGTCGAGCCGCCGGTGATGCCTATCGACAGATCTTCATATGAGCGGGAGATGAAGAGGGGAGCCCGCATCTTCGGCGCGACGCGCCGAACCGAGTACGACCTGCTTAAGGACGCGGCGGACAGAGTCATGGCCATCTATCGTTAAGTCGCATCCAATCAATGAGGCAATGCACAGTAACGGTCCACGCCACGGCAGTTGCAGACCGCAGCTGCTAAATCTATAGCCTGATTCTTTCAGATGCTAGTCGACTGATTCTGTCTCCGCGTGCTGCGACGAACAGGGCCTTACGGATCTTCAAGAATAGATCGACAGCCGCTTTTCTTGCCGCCCGAAGCTGTGCGACTCAGTCGGCACTAGATGGGCAACAGGTTTGCCATGATGTAGAGAAACTCAGGGCGGTTCGAACTGGACTCCAGCCTCTGTGGGGATGACTGAGGTTGTGAAAGGTCCCCTCGCGGCCGGCACATCCACTTTCCGCTTGAGGCGAGAACATACTCTTCACATTCGTGGTGAGCACTGTCGAACCATGAACCCGAGCACAAGCGATTGGTGGAGACGGGGGAGGGTCGAACTCCCCGTCCAGAAAGTTTCCCTTCAAGACCTCTACGTGTGTAGCCGTCGGTCGTGTGTGCCGCTTCCCGTCGTTACCGCCGGCTGCCGAAGCGGGTCGCGGTTGCCGGAGTTTCCTTTGGCCACGTTGCCGGCATCGCGTGGCCGCACCTCGGAATCTCGGCATCCAAGAGGCGTCTCCGAGGTTGACACCTAGTGAACGTCGCAACGGCTTTTAGGCCGCGGCGAGGGCGACTTCTCGTTCGCCAGTTATAGTTTTGCCCGTTTTTACGTGGTCAGGCACCACGACACGCAACCTTGAGGTACGCTCCCTGTCGAATCCACTCGTCCCCACTTGGACATCAATTATATAGATGAGCAAGCGGTTTCGTACTTTCTTTGCGAAATTACTTTTGAAACGGCATCTGTAGCTCCGGCCCGGGGCTTCATTCCCGCCAGGCACGCCCCGTACCCTGATACGAGAGCCGGAATCCAGAGTAAGTCCAAAGCAACCTGTTTCAGCGGAGGCGACGGATCACCGGGCTGATAGCGATGAAGATTAAGGATGCGGCTAGCAGACATATTCCCATGCCGACGACGGCGAAGGTCACGCCCATCTCTTCCACGAGTACTCCCATGGGTAAAGCGGCTATCGGGATCAATCCGTACGTCATCATCGTGAGACTCGTCATGCGTGCGCGATATGCGCTGTCGGAGTATTCGACTACCAAAGCCTGTCCGAGCGCCCACCTTATGGCTTCTCCGAATCCGATGCCGATGAACATGAACATCCCAACCCAGTAGAACTGCAACGATCCGATGACCAAGAGGGCGATAGCAGAGATTACAGGGGCTATGAGGAGCACCCAGCCGCGCCTCTGCCCTCTTCTGAGAGATGCCACCCCTATCGTTGCGACCAGTCCGCCAAGGCCCGCCATCGTTGCCAGCCCTCCGACTTCGCTCGGCAACGAGCCGTACAGCTCTTTGGCGAAGACCGGAACCAGCATCCTGAACGGCATCGAGAGCATAGCTATCACCACTGCCTGGATGAGCAATATCATCACGAGCTTGTTCTTGAGCACGTATCTGAGTCCGGCCTCGATGCTCTTCAGAGTAGACTCCTTGACATTAGTGCCGTCCGGGTAGAGTTTCGGCAAGAGACTGGTGAAGAAGAGGGCCGCGAGCATAATGGCGGTGACGGTGAAGTAGACACCTTCGGGTTCTATCCACTGGTATAGCAGGCCTCCCAAGGCTGGTGACGCGATGGTCATCATAGTCATAGCCATCGCGTTGAGCGCCATCGCATTAGGCAGCAGATTCCTGCTGACGATCTGCGCCATGGCTGCAGTGCGCGCCGGAATCTGCAGCGCGAACATGCATCCCTGCATCATCGATACGATCATCAGATGCCACCACTCGACTATGTCGAAGAGGATGAGCATCCCTACGGTGAAGGCAGATAGCACATTCAGCAGCTGGGATAGCTGTATCAACATGCGCCGCTCCAAGCGATCGCCGAGAACTCCCCCGAAGAGCGAGACGGTGAGGAGTCCGGGTGCCCACCCGATCGATACGAGCGCCGAGATGACGGCGTTGTCGTCGGTGATTTCGTAGACCAAAATGCCGCGGGCGAGCATCAGCATGTTGAAGCCGCCCATGGATAGGAACATCCCTATCCACATCATGCGGTAGTTGCGAACTCCGAGCGATGCAAAGGTTCGGGTGAGCCACGGATTCGCGAAGATGCGGCGAGCACCTTGAGGGCGGCTCGCAGGGGAGGAGGTCTCGTCGTTCGGCGGAGTTACGGGAACGGCGTTGCCGGGGGTATCAGTAGCCAACGAGTTTTTGACTTCTAGTAAATGAGCCGTCGAGTGGGAAAAAGGTGAGTACGAATTAAGTATATTCCCGCGACCGTTAGACTTTTACTCGACTCGCTCAGCAATTACAAGAGGAAATCGATGCCGAAAAACCTTCTATTTGAACCCACGATGCTGGATGTGCTATCTGCGCGTAGGCTGATAGCGAGGCATGTTCATCGCACGCCTTTGCGCAGAGTTCCGGGCTTGTGCGACCTCCTTGATGCCGATGTTTGGGTGAAACATGAGAACATGCAGGTTCTCGGATCGTTCAAGGTGCGCGGAGGTATCAACCTCGTTTCTCTGACATCGGACGAAGAACGGGCGCGCGGCTTCGTGACTGCGAGCACTGGGAATCACGGACAGTCGATCGCCTACGCATCTCAGTCGTTCGGGGCTGGTTGCACGATAGTAGTGCCAGAGGGTGCCAACCCTGTGAAGATGGCTTCGATGCGGCATCTCGGCGCGACGGTTTTGGAGCATGGCAGCCACTTCGAGGTGGCTCGAGAACATGCCGAGACTCTGTCACGAGAGGAGGGAATGCGATACGTTCATCCCGCAAACGAGCCGTTGCTCCTCGCCGGTGTCGGCACTTATGCGTTGGAGATCCACGAAGACCTCGGCGAGATCGATGTCATCATTGTGCCGATCGGAGCGGGTAGCGGAGCGTGCGGCACGAGTATCGTCACGAATGCGATCTCACCCGAGACGCGTGTCATCGGTGTGCAGTCTGCCGCGGCGCCGGCAGTCCAACTTTCGTGGGCTAAAAAGGTTGGAGGCACGGTCGAGGCTGAGATGGGAACGGTCGCCGAAGGTATTGCCACGGCTTCGGCGTATCAGTACCCGGTCGATATCTTGCGGAAGTATCTGAGCGACTTCGTTCTGGTGAGCGAAGAAGGGATAGAAAGTGCCATCGTCACGCTGCTGGAGACTACTCGCACGGTGGTCGAGCATGCCGGGGCGGCGCCTCTGGCGGCAGCTGAGGTGATCAAGGATCAGCTGCGAGGAAAGCGAGTGGTGCTGATAGCCAGCGGAGGCAACTTGAGCGTCCCGCAGCTGAGAGATGCTCTTGGCAGGAGTTACTAGATCGCAAACCGATTCACAATAGCCCTTCGATCTGCCCGACCGCTCTACGCAGATGACGGAGCGGATTGTTCCCTCTTTGGAAGTATTCCAGAGCGATCGAATCGTCTGATCATAGTCGTCTCTGATGGCTCTGAGGCGACGATGAGTGTTTTCTGAAACATGTTCTCGCGACGCTGGTCAAAACAGGATTTCGTTCAGTCTGCGTTCGGCTGTCGCGCAATATTTGGGAGAGATGTCGATTCCGAGGTAACGACGGCCCGTCTTCTTGGCGGCGATTGCGGTTGTACCGACTCCGACAAATGGATCTAGCACGAACGAACCGTGGAAGCTGAACAACTTCAACACTCTATCGCCCAGTTCCTCGGGAAACATCGCGGGATGGCCGAATTCACGCATGTTCCGCTCCGGCGCGATGCTCCACTTGGCGTTGACCCACTGTTTGAACTCATCTGCACTGATGTCGGCATGTGTACGATCTCCCCTGGATCTCAAGTCTCCCTTGCAGAAAACCTCTATGAACTCCCATGTGTACTTGAGGTAGGGGCTGCTCGGGCTCTTCCAGCTGCCCCAAGCAGTGTATTTGCAGTTATAGTTGTTCTTCTCCCACAAGATTTCCCCCTTCCATATCAAGTGCCGTCGCATGAAGAAGTCGCTGATGATGTGATGGCTGGGGATATAGTCGGAAAACAAGGGCTGAACGTTAACGGCAATGCGTCCTCCGAACTTGAGGACGCGGATACACTCATCGAAAATCCCAAAAAGCTGGTCAAAATACTCATCCCAACGGTGGTCGTCAGGGCTCTCGGAGTAGTCTAATCCGAAGTTGTAGGGCGGCGAAGTGAAGATGAGGTCCACACAGTTGTCCGGCAAGTTCGATAATACCTTCTTGCTATCCCCCACGGCGATCTTATCGATGTAACCTTTGGGCGGCAGGTTGTTTGTCTTGGAGAATTGAGAGTCGTTCGCATAGAAGTGCCGTCCCCTTCTCATCTCTTTAAGTGAACGGCTCTTGACTTTACGCTCTTGGTTGTAACCCACGTAGTTACTTTTTCTCCCGTCTATGTCGTAGCTCTTGACATTTTCGATGGCTTGCAGGCATGCATGGAGAGCACTCGGATTCTCATTGTCGAAGCTTGAGGGTGCTAAATCACCGACAGCAACACGCAGCGCGTTGATGTCTGCGCGCCTCAAATAGACGCGGATATTGTCGCCATCAGCTTGAATGTAAATGTCTTCATGGTCGAATCGGCGGTTGAAATCGTCAATGGACTGCAACGCTTCATCGTCTGCTCCCTCGCCGAATGGAACAATGATCGTCTTATATATAGGATCGGTTGACTTCTCTGTACTGATAATCTATGTGCACCTCATGGCTAAACCTTGCATCAAGAGTTCAGCATATGCCTAACTTCATTAATCGTCCGGATAGTTGTGGCACAAGATCGCCGGACCAATACTTTATAGGTATCTGATTCGCCTTCGCATACCTCGTCTGCGGAGGTCTCAGCCGTTGCTGAGCATATTCGCGATCTGTGAATCTAGGCTCTTCAGCCGCAGATAGTCTTCACGGTACAGGCAATATGCCCGCTCGAGGTAGAGTTGGGCGAGTTCAGAGGCTCTCGCATGCTCGCTCGACGCGGCGGCAATCAGCTTAGATACTTCCCGATTCTCCGGGAGATATCGACTTATCGCACGTAGTCTCGACCTTGCCTCGGATGCCGTCGAAACGTCTCGGCCCTCTATCGCGTACCGCATTCTGCCTAACTGGGAGGTCAACTCTGCCAAGAGGTCGGCCTCTGACATCCCGCCGTACATCAGATCGTAAAGGCTATCTTCGATCCCATCGTCTTCTTCATCCGAGTCGAACGTCGCCTCATCGTCGGCGAGATGGCCGTAGGCATCGTGATAGATCTTGCTGTACTCGGAGGTCGCCTCGCTTACTCTTTCCATCGATTCGAAGACATCGGACAGTGCGAGCGTGCCTCCGAATATGAGATCGTCGCCGCGCGTCTCGGCGGTACGCCTGATGCTGTCGTAGCCGCCGGCCTGCTCGGGAGCGGGCGGGAATGCGAAGGATGAGATATCGCCTGAAGAGAGCTCCGCGACCTGACCCGCCATGAAGGGCGGCATGTACTTGGCGATGTCGAGCGGGACCGGCAGAATCACGATGTAAGTCACGCCGATCGAATCGGAAGCGGCAGTATCTCTGAAGTAGATCAGAGCGTGACCGCTTGGGTGGGATGAGTCACCGATCTCGAAATCGAGTTGCATGCGAAAAGATGCCTCTGCTGCTTGCTTAGGACCGAAGTCAGCTGAGTTACATACGTAATGGTAACTCCTGACGGTCTTTTTGGAGAGCAGGCGAGGCGAAGTGCGGCTTCCTAATGATTCTGCATCTGACGATGCGGTAGGCTATGCGAAAATGCTTGTTGTATTACATCGGTCCAAGCGGACCCAATCTTATGGTCGCCTCAGGAATTCCATCGAAACGTCTTGTATAAGCTGTTGGCACGACCGATTCTTTTCTCCATCGACGAGGAACGGAGCCGCGCGATCGCTGAGCAGGCGTTGCGTATCCCTGTAGTTTGGAAGTCTATCGGGATCAACTCCAAAATCGGAGATGCGAGGATTCAGACGAATATCGCCGGTTTAGCTCTACCTTCCCCGATCGGGCTCGCGGCGGGATTCGACAAGAACTGCAAGAACTTGCCCGCACTCTTGGATTTCGGATTCGGATTCGTGACCGGGGGTACAGTCACGTTGAGCCCGAGACCTGGCAACCCCAAGCCTCGCATGTTGCGCGCAACT
Source organism: Dehalococcoidia bacterium (assembly GCA_965214735.1). GTDB lineage: Bacteria > Chloroflexota > Dehalococcoidia > Lucifugimonadales > Lucifugimonadaceae > Bin127. The sequence continues at coordinate 1,530,457 of OZ243977.1, forward strand.
ACAGAGAATGCGCTCATCAATTCACTCGGCTTCCCAGGCGAGGGAGTGATGAGTATCGCGCCGCGGGTGAAACGGCTTCGCAACCGATCGGATCGAATTCTGATCAGCATCTCAGGCACTATCGAAGATGAGATAGTCGCGTGTTATCGCCGATTCAACAGACATGTGGCAGGCATTGAACTCAACATCAGCAGTCCGAATACCGCTGGTCTGCGCGTTTTTCACGACCCGGCTAGACTTCGCAACCTCGTTGAACAGATCTGCTCGCAACCGCACCAGATCCCGATCTTCGTCAAACTGCCGCCGTGGACCGCCGATTCAGAAGACCGAAGAAGATTCCTATCGTTAATCGAAACGGCGGTGAACTCCGGCGCCAGCGGAGTAGTGGTAGCCAACACGGTTCTTATCGAGCACAAGGGACTGGCGGTGGGACAGGGAGGGCTCAGCGGTGCTCCCCTGCTCGAAAACACTGTCAGGATGACCGCGGAGGTCAGTGCCTTGGTCGGTAAAGACGCGGCCGTGATCGCGTGCGGAGGAGTCTCGAGTGCCGAGCATGTTTGGCGGCTCCTAGCGGCAGGAGCATCGGCTGTTCAGCTGTACACGGCATTGGTCTATGAAGGGCCCGGACTGCCGAGTCGGATTAACCGAGACTTATTAAAGATGATGGATCGCGCCGGCATCCGCGAACTGTCAGACATCTCTGGAATGCCATTGATATAGGAATTGAAATATCACATCCTACTAGGGCGTGTTAACACTGGCGCAATGCCTCTGTTATGAGTGCGAACATGATGAACCCGGTGAAGATCACGTCCAGCTTCTCGAAGCGTGAGAAGATGCGTCGGAAGCCCTTCAGCCGGCGGAACAGCCGCTCGATCTCGTTGCGCCGCTTGTACATCTCGCGGTCGTACTCCCACGGATCGATCCGGCTCCGGCGCGGCGGAACCACGGGGACGAAGCCCAGGTCCAGCGCCAGCTGGCGGCTCTCGTCGCCCTCGTATGCCCGATCCATCAGCCGCCGCGGGCTTCCGAGCTGCGGGCCGAGGCGTTCGAGCAGCCGGCGACCCTCCGGCGCGTCGTGCGCCTGTCCCGGCGACAGGGAGAACGTCACGGCCGTCCGAGCATCCGCGGCAGCCATATGAATCTTGGTGGTCCAACCGCCCCGGGACTTCCCGATCGACTGGGGTCCGTTTTTTTTTAAGGCCCCCGTCCCGTCCGGATGCACCTTGACGATGGTGCTGTCCAAAGAGACCGCCTCCAGCTTGACACGCACTATCTGTTCTCTCTGAAGGTGTTCGAACACCCGGTCTAGAACCCCCTTCTTCGACCAGCGGTTCATGCGGGTATAGATCGTGTGCCAGTTGCCGAACCGGGCCGGCAGCCCGCGCCACTTGCAGCCGTGCTCGGCCACATACAGGATCGCGTTCAGAACCTGGAGGTTCGGGACGCTGACGTTGCCGCGCTGCACAGGCAGGTACGGAGCTATGCGTTCGTATTGAGATTCTGTGATTTCCATGCGGAAAGCGTAGCACAGATCCACACGCTAGTGTTAACACGCCCTAGCCTTGGTCCGTCCTTAAGCCATCGGCGATCAGTGTCTCTATCTCATCGCGCTGTGCCATCGCTTCCTGGGCTCCGGCTCTTGAGACGCAAAGAGCACCTGCCGCCATCGCGTATTCGATTGAAGCACCTAAGTCGCGACCCTCGCTGAGAGCGGCACCCAACACGCCTGCGAAGGCATCGCCGGCACCGACGCTGGAAACCGGCACGATCTCGAATGACGGGAAGTGACCGTGCACCTCTTCTGATGCCACGTAGGCACCACCAGCATCCATCGTCACTATCACCGCATCACAGCCCAAATCGCGGCGAATCGATTCGGCTGCCGCTTCAGCACTTCTCTGATCTGCGACTTCGATGCTCGAGAGTGCCTGTGCCTCATGCACGTTCGGAGTAATGATGTCGACTAACGAATAGAAGCCTGCTGGCACCGAATCAGGCTCTCGTGCCGGAGCGGGATCGAGGATTACGGTGATACCCATTTCCTGTGCCGCCCGCATCGCTGCTAACGACGTCGTCATTGGAATCTCTTGTTGAACCAGCAACGCCCCTGCGCCGTCCAACGCATTCAGAGCGGCATCAATCTCTTGATCGCCGCACAGCTTGTTGGCGCCGTAGGCGGCATTTACGAAGCTCTCCCCTGTCTTGTCGATCAGGATGACTGCAACTCCTGACGATGTTCCTGGCTCATTCGAGACGCCAGAGACATCGATCGATTCCGCCGCGAGATTTCGGATAAGCTCATCCCCGAATGCATCCCCGCCCACGCGCGCGATCATCTTTACCGCGCCGTCCGTGTTGTTGCAGAACCGAGCAGCTGCTACTGCTTGATTCCCTCCCTTTCCAGCCGGGGATGTGTAGAAACGATCGCCTTCGAAAGTCTCGCCGGCAAATGCCGGACGCTCGGTTTCGAGCATCATGTCCATGTTCAAAGCCCCCAGAACGACTGTCGGCGGCGGGAGGTCTGAATATATACTCGATTGCATGATGTTCTCAGAGATAAGCGTAACCGAATGGCTGATGTTGATGGTGAGATATGCCCACGGCGTGGCTGCCATCGCATGGATCGGCGGGAGTCTGTTCCATGCCGCGGCACTCCGGCCTTTGGTCGTGGCGGCACCGTCTCAGATGCGACCCGCGATGTCATTGATCGGTCCGGCGTACCGTGAGATCGTCGATATATCGATAGTGACGCTAATCGTCTCCGGCCTGTTGTTGATGTTCTACCGCATCCAAGGCGACGATGCTACCATCGCTTGGGCTTCAGTGCTGGCAGTGAAGATTGCCCTAGCTGTGGGCATGTTCTACATCGTGTGGCGGAACCGCCGAGGCGAAAAAGGCGAATCGGTTGTCAACGGCAACATCGCATCTAGGCTTTTGGGCTACGATGCATTGCTGGCTCTCGGCATGACCGCTTTCCTTCTCGCCACGGTCATGCGAAAGCTGATCGAGACCGTCATCTAGAAGATTCTCATATCTTCTGGAACTTCCTGACTCGCTGGCCCATCTCCGGGCTTCCGATCTCGGCGACATAGATGTTGCCCTCGGAGTCGGTCCAGATTCCATGTCCGGCACCTAGGATCTTAGCCTTATCATCGCCGTGCCAACGGGTGACTAGCTCACCGTCGAGCGTCCAAATCGACACTGCCCGATTACCGCCCTGCTCCGCGACGTATGCCAATCCGTCGCCTCGGAAGTGGATGTCGCCCGGCGCGCTCATATCGGTCCACTCCGTGATGAAGTTTCCATCTCCATCAAAGACCTGAATACGGTTGTTCTCGCGGTCGCAACCGTAGACGCGCCCGTTTTCATCTACGCCGACGTTGTGGACGAGAGCGAACTCACCGGGCCCGCCGCCGGGAATTCCCCACGCGGTCTCGTATGTTCCATCAGCCGCGAAGCGGTGGATTCGACGGTTGCCGTACCCATCTGAGACGAATATCTTCCCGTCCGAACCGACGGCGACTCCAGTCGGAGAGTTGAACGGCTCGCCATGTCTACCATCCCATGTGACTGTCACACCGGCCCAGTCGCGGTCTCCCAGCTCCATGAGGATCTTGCCCGACTGATCGTGCTTTGTAACGATATGCCGTTGCTTCTCGGTGAGCCAGATGTTGTCATCAGCATCTATGTATATGCCGTGAGGCTCACGGAAGAAAAAGTCGGGAGCGATGCCCAGGCTCAAGCCGTAGCCCCAGCTGCCCACCAACTCGCCGTCGGTGGTCCACCATGTGACTGGGTGCTGCTCGCGGGCGAAGACCCACACCCGGTCTTTAGAGTCGACTGCCACATCTGAAGCCATACCGAATTTCCAGCTCTCCGGCATCTTCATCGGCCACTCCGGCACTACCTCGTACCTGAAATCTCCGTCTCCTACGATAGTCATGATGCCCAAGCTCCTGTCTGAATGTCTGAGCCACTTGATATGGGATGCATGTTACGGCAAGCAGGAAGATCGCGTGTATTAAAGGGTCGACCAGCGGCGAGACACGCTTCTTCGTACTGCTGCTCGGTAGTGATCCAATCGAACACCAGCCACTCGTCCGACGGTGACAAAGACGATGGCGACCAAGACCGAGGTTAGTATGGGTAGCATCGGACGAATCGATGATTTGGTGGCAACCATGCCATGCCATCGTCTCCTTACAAACAGAGAAATGAGCATCATCGCTGCATGGATAATTCAGGAAGAACGCACAGCGTCATCCAGACAATGATGATCGTCGTCAATGCTGTCCAGCATCCCAACCATCCATGACCACTGATACCCAGAAGCACTTAGTAATACTTGCGATCGACGATGCTTGGCGGGATCTTCGCAGGTCGGTGAACGCCATACGAGCCGAGGATGCGAGCAAGCCGGGGATTTGCGGCGAGTGGTCGGTGAATCAGGTGGTGTTCCACATCGGATCGTGGGAAGAGTTGCTGATCGAGCGATTGCACGCCAACGGAGGTACAGGATCTGCTCAACACATCGATGCCGACGACTTCAACGATGCCGCAATGAATGAGATGGAATCGATGGATTCACGTGCCATCCTCGAGCGATTCGAGTCGGTGCACCGTAGACTGCGCGATGCTCTAGAGTGGGCGCCGGCGAAGCAGTTCGAGACCGGGCACGAGATGCGGAAGCTGATCGATGAATGGGCATATCTGCACTACGAAGAGCATGCCGCTCAGATCTCAGCGTGGGCGAGCGATGTGGAGTCACAGTAGTTCCGACTTCATCCATTTCTTTGCAATTGGATAAGCGTCTTTCTCCATAAAGCATGCACCCATCCCTTCGACAAGTTCAGGGTGAACGGAGATAAGTGTGGAGAAAACGCTAACGTTTGTGGCGAATGCGTCGAACTACCATCCCCAACAGGAGATAATCTGCTCCGGGTTCTCGGCTGCAGACTGTTGTCTCGATGAGCAGACTAATTTCAGATCGTTTCGAAGAACGTGGAGTCGACCTCGAATATTTCTACTGTTCTTGAGTTGATACCTAATCGAAGATCCTTGAGCAGATCGATCAAAGTATCACCGTCGATGAGATCAATCCTCAGAGCATTCGATCTCTCGGCTTCTTCTCGTGCAGGTTGAGTAAAGCTCCCGGTTGCGATGATGAGTCCTCTATCGGCGCGCCCGCTCATGGCACCCCGAAGCTCCCTCACAACATTTACGTCAACGCTTCCTTGATAGCACTTGCATTGGAACAGCACGGGTAGGCTGATCAATCCCGAAAGTCTAATCGCACCTCTGTAGTCGATTCCGCCATCGCCGCTCTTTCCCGTCACCTCCACTTCAACGAAACCACACTCCCGAAGTAGGCGTTGAGATAGACGTTCGAAAGCCTCCGGCGGCATCTCTACCAGGCATTTCAACAGCTGCTGTCTCCAAGCGGTCTCACTCGGTTCTTCTTGTGTTCCTTCATCCTGATCATCGTCATCGGATTTCTGCAGGTTGCGATTATAGTGCTTCACTACCTCATTCGGTTCAACCTTTTGGATGCGTCTTCCCTGCTCGGTGAGTGACCAAACGCCCGGCGCGGAGTTGACGATTGCTCCGAAGCTCTTGAGATAAGTCCTCGCCCACCTGAGTGTGCCGCTGCTGTGCATCACCTGTGCCGCTTCGGAGGTTAAGTTGAGCAAGCACGTCACTTCGTTTAAAATCTCGTCGTTCCTGCCGCTGCCACCGAGATTGCGAAGTGCTTCCAACGTCGGATTGAACAGATCATAACGTTGAGGTATCTGATCAGAAGCTATGACTACTCCTCCTTACCTGAATCATCACGGGAAACGCGGAATCACAAAGCGCGAAAAGACAACCATCAGGATCAGTCAAACCGTTGCCCACTTCCGCAGGCTTACGACCTCGCGCGGCGGGTCTAGATTCGAGCCTGTGTTGGTGTATGAAACCTCGGCGATGTAGACCGCTCCCGAGGAGTCGGTGGCGATGCCGTGCGAGGCGATGAATTGATCGTGCCCCTCGCCCGGGAGGTCGGCGCCGAAACGATCCACTTCGTTGAGATCAGTGTCCAGCACGACTACGCAGTTGCCCAAGTTCCGCACGCCTGCCTGCACCGCTGGTGCTCCAGCCTCGGCAACGAAGATCAGGTCGTCGCCCGGACGTCCGTTCGCGCACGCGATCGGACGATGCATGTGCTTCTGCCCGATGTATTCTCCGTCGAGCGAGAAGATCTGGATGCGGAAGTTTTCTCGGTCCGCGACTATCACCTTGTCGTCGCCTAGCAGACAGATGTTGTGCGGGAGGCTAAATTGGCCGTCTAACGCGCCGGGAGAGCCCCAAGAAAGGATGTGTTCGCCGTCGGCGCTGTACCTGTGGACTCGGGAGTTGCCGTAGCCGTCAGTGATGAAGATGTCTCCAGTGGGTGGATGCACCACGATATCGGTGGGACGGTTGAAAGGATCGCCCTCCTGCCATGCCGCCGGCACACCGGGAGTACCTAGTCGGAAGATCAGATCGCCTTCTTTAGTCCGCTTCTCCACGATGTGCGCGTCATCATCGGCGAGGAACAGGTTGTCGTCGCCATCGATGAAGATTCCGTGCGGACGCACGAACTCTCCGGCACCCCACGTTTCGATGAAGTTGCCCTTGGAGTCGAAGATCATCATCGGCCAATTGCCTCGACTGAAGACGTAGACACGATCCTCGGAGTCGACCGCCACCGAAGTGGCCTCTTTGAAGCTCATGGGATGTGGCAGCTTGGCCCAGTATGGGACTGGTTTGTAAGGCATTGTTCGTCTCCGATATGTAGTTGATCGGTCTGAATCCGATCTGTCGTTGCCCGCGTGATCAGCGGCTGATGAAAATCGTTGGGACTCACTCCCTGTTGGCGAGTAAGTTCACGTGGATTTCCTTCGCTTCACGCTATTTGCATGTGGCTCGTCATTGACTGCCTTGGGATTCGAATTCAGCCAATTGTGCGGGCGAGAGTTTCTGATCTGTATTGGACGTTTGGGGTTTTAGTCTGTTAGCAACCGTGTTTCTCGCTTCATTCTTCACTTGGGATACGGCTGCACGCGTCAGACACTACGCGGCGTCAGCAACGAGCCGCCACTTTCGCAGGCTCACGATTTCGCCACGCGGCGGCTCATCCATTCCACAGTTCTCGGGACTCGAGTAGAAGTTGGTGTACGCCACTTCCGCAACATACACGTTGCCCTCCGAATCGGTGGTGATTCCGTGCGGCGCGGTGAACTGGTCCACGCCCATCCCTGGTTGCGGAGCCCCCAAGCGGGCAATCAGCTGGCCGTCCGATGTCAGTACCGACACTCTGGCGCCGAGGTTCGGCACTCCTCGCTGCACTGCCGGCTGGATCATCTCGCCGACATAGATCTTGTCGTCATCGCCCTTGCCTTCAGTGACCGACATCGGGTGATGGATGTGCCATTGCTCAACGTACTCGCCTTCAGTTGTGAAGATCTGAACTCGGAAGTTCTCGCGGTCGGCAACGATCACTTTGTCCGTCCCCATCATGCTGATGTTGTGTGGAAGGCTGAACTGCCCGTCGCCGGTGCCGGGCTCGCCCCACGACATCATGTGCTCTCCATCGGGGGCGAACTTGTGCACCCGCGAGTTGCCGTAGCCATCAGAAACGAAGATCTCGCCGCTATCCGGATGTATCGCAGTGTCGGTGGGACGATTGAAGATGCCTCCACCCTGCCACTCGGCAGGCTCTCCCGGCGTGCCAAGAGTGAACTGCTCAACACCTTCGATGTCGAACTTGCGGACATAGTGGCCATCATCGTCGATCACGTAGATATTGTCGTCCTTGTCGATCTCGATGCCGTGGGGACGCGTGACCGTCCCGTGCAGCATCGTGCGGATCAGGTCGCCATCCGGGTTGAAGACGCAGATCGGGTCAGTGCCTCGATTGAACACATACACGTTGTCCTGCGAGTCGACTGCGACGGAGGTGGCATCGCCATAGAAAGAGACACCCATCGGCAATCTAGGCCAGTGCGCTACCGGCTCCCACTTCATGCCGTTCGCTTCGCTCATAGATGTAGAACTTGGCATAGCCTTATCCTCCTCATGCTCATGGGACTTAATGTTGATCCGACGCTTCAATTGAATTCAATCGGTAGTCTACACTCTACGCCTTGATGAAGAGATGCCGACTAGTCCGGCACCGAAATGCGCGGCTAGCGACTCATCGGGAAACTTTCTGCCAGATCAATTGCAACATTCGTGTCGTGCTCTTCATCGACTAACTTCATCAGTCCTGAAAAGGTCTCGGCTATCAGTATGAACGACTCAGATTCGTCGGCATGAGCGTGATCGGGAATCAAGTGTTCCTCGACAGGCACTACCAGATTGCCGCCGAACCGTGAATAAGCACCTTCGCGAGGGTAGGTGACCGAGCCGCTTTAAGTCTCTGCGGCTCTCTCGGACGGCGCAACGGTCTCCACAGAGGTTTGGAGGCTCGTTAGTGCCTTCTACGTCTTCTCTGATTCGAGCCACTCCGTCCACTTCTGCGGCAGCCACTGCACCATGTTGATGTTGCTCTCGACATCTTCCGTCAAAAGCTTGCCGGCTGCGTGCGTCGCCTCTCGCACACTATCCTCAGCGGCGCGAACTGCCGGATGATTAGGGTCGCCTGGATATCCCATAGACTGCGCCAAGTCGTTAGAGCCGAACGCGATCAGGTCAACTCCGTCAATCCTGAGGATGTCGTCTATCGTCTCGACGGCATGTGCGGTCTCGATCTGGACAGCGACGGTGACTTGATCGTTAAAGCTCGCCATGTATTCCCCGGGCGAGAGGCTTGCCATTCCATATTCACGACCACGCGAGGTGCCGAAGCTGCGCTCTCCGATCGGCCCGAAGCGCGAAGCCTTCGCTATTCGCTCAGCCTGCTCCGCACTGTCGACGTGCGGACATAGGATGCCCATCAAACCGCGGTCGAAGGCGCGGAGAATAGTGTCGGTCTCGGTGTTCGGGATACGAGCCGTGCAAGTCATGTCGTGCAGCTCGCCGGCGCGGCACATCGCTTCCACATCGTTCCAATCGAAGACGCCGTGCTCCATATCGAGGTGAAGCACATCGAATCCGGCATATCCCGCCATCTCGGCGAGAGACGGCGTCGGGAAGGTGAAGGTGATGCCATAAGTCTTGGGACCTCCCTCGATTGCCGCTCTGATCTTGCTCTTTCGCATAGGTGAATCTACTACCTTTACTGCCCAGTATCCGGCACGCTGCCCGAAGTATATACCTGTAGCCGGCGGCTGACTTTAGTTGCAGCAGACTCGAGCCGCCGCAGGGGACAGAACTTCCATCTCCATCCCAGGGACGATTTTCAACTCTAGATTTATGTATGGCATTCATGAGCCTCTGCACACCTATCCCGAGTTTCGCAAAAGGCTACATTTGAGAGCGTAGGCATCTGCGTCGCTTCGACTGACTCGAATATCCTTGAATGAACTTCGCACCTATCCTCTGCCCTGAGCCACTCTTTGTCCCTCCTCGCCTCTGCCGCACGGCCCTTCCGCGCCGCCAAGCGCATCTACCGAGGATACGTCGCGGCGCTATTGGTGTTTCTGTCGGCCGGACTTTCAATCGGGATGACGCAATACTCGTTCGGAGAGTTCGCCGGTCCTCTCCAGAGCAAGTTCGGATGGACACAGACCGAGCTCAATCTTTCACTATCGTTCGCCTTCATCTCAGGTATTCTGGCACCGCTGATCGGATCTTGGACGGACCGATTCGGGGTTCGTCCGGTTATGTTCGTCTCGATTCTGCTCATCGCCACTGGATTCCTGCTCCGGCCTCTAATGTCCGAACTCTGGCACTGGTACGTGCTGAGCGCGCTGGTTTACGCCGGTTTCCCGGGCGCGACAGTTCTGCCGGCGGGGAAGATGGTGGGAATCTGGTTTCCAGACACTATGGGACGAATGACGGGCGTAGTCGTCTCCGGCAACAACTTCGGAGGCATGACTATGCCACCGCTCGCCGCGGTGATAATCAGCATCATAAGCTGGGAGTGGGCGTACGTTACGTTCTCGATCGTGATGTTTCTGCTGGCCGTTTCAGTTATTGCCTTCATGAAGGAGCGGCCGAGAGATGTTCTGGTGGAGATGCGTAGAACGCGTCGCGCGCGCGCTAACGGCGCCGGGAATCGGTCCCGCGAAGGATTGACACTCAGGCAGGCGATGAGCACTTCGGCGTTCTGGCTCTGCATCGTGGGGCTAACTGCGGCGACGTTCACTTACCAAGGAGTACTCACACAGCTTCGCCAACACTTCGGAGAGAACGGCTTCGAGCCGGCGGCGGCTACCAGCGCAGTCACCTTCATCGCCACGATGGGAATCGCCTCTAAGATCGCCTTCGGACGAGCCAGTGAACGCTTCAGCGCTCGGCGAATGACCGTCTTGAGCCTCTTATTCCAAGCATCGGGGGTGGCACTGATGATCATCCCTGATGCTGGAGCACCTCTAATCTGGGTCGGTGTGTTCGTCTTCAGTCTTGGGTTCGGAGGTTTGGGCGCCTTGATCGTATTAGTGGTCCAGCAGACTTTCGGGCTTCGCGAATATGGAAGCCTGATGGGAGTTTTCCAGTTGGCGCAGATCGTATCAATCGCTGGTGGCCCCGTTCTGGCGGGTCAGGTCCATGACCGAACCGGCTCGTTCGACTTGGCTTTCGCGGTCATAATTGCCATCTTCATCGTCGGGATGATCACGATGTTCCTAGCCGAACAACCGCAGATCGAGCCGAAGGAGGGTTGAAGAAAGGGAGGGACGATGCTTGGAAATCATGCACCCAAGGCTGAATCAACATCTCTGCACCTGCTTTATCCACAGCTAGCAGCAACACCAGAGCTCGATCGAACCGGATCGGCGAGAAGAGCCTTGAACTCGGACCCGGGGCTGTCAACGACACGATCAGCGTCTGTTCATCCACCACCTGAACACCTCGCAGATCGGCGGAAAGTCCCTCTGCCACAGCTTTTTGCACCTTCGATGGAACAAAGACATCCCTAGCCCTGATCCACAGCGTCGACTTCCTCAGCGCCCGTTCCCAGGACCACTTCACATCGTCAGCCATCAAATCGGTGCCGTCGCTGAACTTGAGACCGTCCCTCAGAGCGATGAATTCGCATCTAAGTCCGAAACATCAAGCGACTACGTTCGTTCGGGCAACCTTTACCGTAAAGCATTGCTTATGGTCGACTCGACGAGAACCAGTCCCATTCAATTAAGTGTGATCGATTTTTCTCTGGTTCCTGACGATCGACAGTCCAAATTGAGCTTTGGCTTCTGTCTCATCCCAGCCCCAGCTCCGACCGCGCCTCGTCCACGTCCATTATCCCCGCCGATACCAGTGATACCAGACGTTCGGCACGCGCCGACGCCGTCTCTTGCACCGCTTCGATGCTCGACAAGTCGAAGCGAGCCTGTAACTCGCCGGGAAACTCGGAGAACTGCGATGCTAGGTGCAGGTTCAGACCGTCCTCGAGCATCCGCAGCTCGGGGATGATCGTGTTGCGCCAGAGGAACTGCTCCATCGTCCGCACGTTGGCGAGAGTAGCATCCTCGAACTCGCTCAGGAAAACCTTCGGCACACCGAACGCTCTCGCCACCTCTTCGACCGACCACTCCAGCGCCGCCATGAACTCCATGTCGCGGTGAGTCATCCCCAAACGTTTGACATTCATGCCCGGGCTCAGCACCATCGGACGATGCAGGTTGCCGGGATCACGCAGTCTGACATCCCAAGCGTCGAAAAACTCGCTGATCTGCCGTTCGGTGGGTAGCGATTCCATCGTCATCACAAGGTCAGAGGGTGATGCCGAGTTGAGGAAGAAGCGACGGTTGAAGCGGAGAGCCTCCCATCCCATGTCGATCGCTGCCCGGGCCGGCGCCACAGACGACATCCCAGCCAATGGTTTCATCGGGTTGAAGCGGCGGAACCATACCATATCCTCAGGCAGATACGCGGTCGAGCCGTCTAGAGTGTCGTGAACGAAGCCTCAAACCGACCGGTCATCTTCGTCGAGCAAGACTCTTATCTGATGCGTCGGCAACGGCCACAACTCGGTCGGGATGCCTCGCTCGTCCCGCTCCATGGCGATGAACGCGCTGCCCCACAGTGCCAATCGACTCTCGACCGCCCGCCAGAGATCTCCACTGCTCCAAAACCGGTTGGGCCGATCCAAGATGCGCTGCATCGGATGCTGTGCACCCGCCGGCTCGAAATCAGATGTCAAACCCGACCTTCGCCAAACCTCCAGCCCCGGCCGTGATACCGCCTCGGCGAGCACCCGCACCGCGGCATGGACAGAAGATGATTTGGTGTAGTACTCGCCATACTGGAGCGGAGCCCACTCCTCTGCAACCTCACCCGTCAATCGAGACTCAAGCATGTCAAGCAACATTCGATTTACGCTGCTCGAACTCTCGCCCTTCTTTTCATAACTAGGCTTCCCCAATACGGATGCCACACTCGTCCAGACCGAGTGGACAATCTCCGCAAATCTTCTCTGCTCGCCGCTTCCTCGCTGGCTCATCCCGACTCTCCTCATCGAACTACATTCGTCATCTCGGCAAGCGAGATCAATTGACTGTAAAGGTCGCGATCGCGCCGCCTATCAGTGCTACTAGCTGAGCGCTGACGAGCGTCATGATCCATCGAAGATCGGTCTCGATGCGCTGCAACCGATGATCGTGATCCCTCTCGACGGTCTGCCGCAATCTAGGGCGTGTTAACACTAGCGCAATGTCTCTGTTATGAGTGCGAACATGATGAACCCGGTGAAGATCACGTCCAGCTTCTCGAAGCGTGAGAAGATGCGTCGGAAGCCCTTCAGCCGGCGGAACAGCCGCTCGATCTCGTTGCGCCGCTTGTACATCTCGCGGTCGTACTCCCACGGATCGATCCGGCTCCGGCGCGGCGGAACCACGGGGACGAAGCCCAGGTCCAGCGCCAGCTGGCGGCTCTCGTCGCCCTCGTATGCCCGATCCATCAGCCGCCGCGGGCTTCCGAGCTGCGGGCCGAGGCGTTCGAGCAGCCGGCGACCCTCCGGCGCGTCGTGCGCCTGTCCCGGCGACAGGGAGAACGTCACGGCCGTCCGAGCATCCGCGGCAGCCATATGAATCTTGGTGGTCCAACCGCCCCGGGACTTCCCGATCGACTGGGGTCCGTTTTTTTTTAAGGCCCCCGTCCCGTCCGGATGCACCTTGACGATGGTGCTGTCCAAAGAGACCGCCTCCAGCTTGACACGCACTATCTGTTCTCTCTGAAGGTGTTCGAACACCCGGTCCAGAACCCCCTTCTTCGACCAGCGGTTCATGCGGGTATAGATCGTGTGCCAGTTGCCGAACCGGGCCGGCAGCCCGCGCCACTTGCAGCCGTGCTCGGCCACATACAGGATCGCGTTCAGAACCTGGAGGTTCGGGACGCTGACGTTGCCGCGCTGCACAGGCAGGTGCGGAGCTATGCGTTCGTATTGAGATTCTGTGATTTCCATGCGGAAAGCGTAGCACAGATCCACACGCTAGTGTTAACACGCCCTAGCCAACTCCTGCCTCACATCAGTTGAGAACGTCGCATCGAATCCCGAATTGGGACCCTGCGGCAACTCAGGGCCACCTTCAGGAACGCCGAATGTCACTTCGCCCAAATCTCCAGCCATCATCTGTCTCTCCTCTCCTCTTCATCAGCCGCGAGACGAACATCTCGCAAACTGCCCGACACTTCCGTGTGTCAATCGTTCAACCTCTTCTAATGCCCTCTCTGTTCGTCCTTAGCTTGTCGAAGGACAATAGACACCGTTTCTGCTACATCAAGAAGCGACGATACGGCGCCAGCAGCGTCGCAACATCCTTTCGAGCGTCGTACACTCCGCCATTCGAAGCAATCGCCGCTGAACCGCCCAAGTAGCCGTCTCGTCGACGCCATCTATCGACCGCCAAGATTAAAGTCGCTTCGGCAATCTCAGCCGGATATTGCAACACCTTCAGCCGCGCCCCATCGGGGTGAGACACCGCCAGAGTCCCGTTGACGCCCCGTACGATGTTCAAAGTGTTCGCGCCTACCTGCTTAACAAACATCTGCTCACCGTCCACCAGAATCGTCTGCCCCGCCCGCACGTTTGCATCATCATCGACCAGCATCGATCTCGATGACGCAGTAAGAGCAGAGCCTGAGTTCGACACTCTGACCTCCAGATCGACAAAGTGCGATCTGAATCCCCAGAGACCCGTTATCTGAACCGTCGCATCACCGATCTGGAACCCGCGACGCGACGACTCGCTGCCCCTGTAACAAACTCTTGAATACCCGGCTCCGTGCGCCGATTCCGGTTCTGCGTCAAGCGGATACAGCACGTACTCGCTTCGAGTCCTCGGCTCCTCGAACACGCCATCTCCATCTCGATCCTCTACCATCTGGTTGACCGAGATCAGGTCCGTGACTGCGAAGCCTCGCCAATCCTTGACATCGAACCGCCTCGATGCAGTCCGAACATAGAACCGTCGATTGCAGTAGCGATCCACCAGTCTGCTCGAAAAATGCAAGAGCTGCCATAATGTGCCGTCGTTATCGTTAGGCACGATCGACAGTCTGCTCTTCAGTTCGCTAAGCGGTGCATACACATTGGTCACGCCGATCGGCGCCGCGTTATCAACCATTCCACTCCACCTCATTCAATCCGTTCTTCATCCATCGACATCATTAGAAACGCACCGGACAACACCCCTTCCCTTACCGTCATTCCCCGAAACGTAGGAATCCCTCGTGTTTGCAGTCTTCACCGCAATAACGAGGCTTTTCCCTGTACCGCTGCCCCTATCAAGCGAGACCTTTGGATGCTCTGCACAATTCGGTTGGAGGCCGAAGCGCACTTTGCAGAGTATCCAAAGGTCATCAGGAACACAGCCGCCTAGCCTTACGCCGTTACGTTGTAAGCCAGTGCAGTGTGCGATGCCGAGGTGCGCGATCCCGTCCGCTCTGCAAACGCGACCCTCATGCTCACAACCATCACGTTCTGACGCTTCTGAATGTCACGCTCCGTCTCGATCATGAGCCTTCTGCGGAATCCGACACGCCACTGCGTGGTATTCACCGCCAACACTCGACCCGTATCGGTCGTGTTACCCCCGTCGGTCACCTTGCCGTCGGCGTCTGCCAGTGCCATCTGACCCGAAACTATCAACGGGTGCCCATAAACAGCTCCCAGCTGACCGGTTAGGATCGTCGCGTTCGGGCCTAGCTTGTCAACCGTCTCCACCTCTGAAAGCGCAAGACTGTTCAGGAAAGTGGCGGTGTCAGTGATGAACACCGATTCGTTGCGATTCACTCCGTACTTCCCCATGAGCTTTAGGAGCCCCAGGTATCCAGATGCTGAGATCGACCCGGACTGATCCAGCGACTGCGCCGCGTTGTCTACCAGTGGGAGGTGGATCAACCCATCGAATCCCAACAGCCAGTGCGCCTTGCCCGATGTGTCGGTGGCGATCGTGGAGCCATCGGCATTGATGTTGTTTCGCGTCGTTGTGTCTGCGTTCAGCAAAACATCGTCGATCACTTCCGCCGCATCGCGGATCAGAGTCCTTCGCACCTCGGGTAGCATCGCGATCACGGCATCTTCCTCCAAAGTCAGAGACCAAGGAACCTCTGCTACCAGCTCGTACGCTGTCATCGTCTGATTCTTCGTACTTGGAGCCGTCTCAGTTGTCGCCGTGTTCTCCGCGCCCGGATACCAGTTCACATCTCCCAGCTGCAGAGGGATGTCGAATGGATTCGTAGGCATCTCGATGTGACTGAACAGCCCCGCTATACGAGTCTGTAGATGCACATCGTCCCACAGCCTGGCAGCCATGCCGGACGGCACCAACTCATCTCCGCCGGCGGCGGTCACCGAGTCCATCGCGGCTCTGAGTCGAATATCCCACTCACGGACCTGCTCCGAGCCGTTCCGCGTCGCCGCCGCGCGCTGGATGCTCTTCGCGATCCCCAAGTCGAGAACATCGCAACCCGCGTACGGACCCGAATCGACGAGTCTTCTCTGATCCGATAGCTCGCTTTCGAGTAGGGACCTGCGCTTGAACTCGCGTTGCTCGGCAGTCAGTCTCTCAATAGCTTCACGCAGTCTCCTGCGCTCCTCTTGGACGGGCTCAACCTTGTCCTTGACAAAGGCCGCCACGTCCGCGATCTCCTTCTTCAAAGTCTCCATCTCACTTCTCTTATCGGGCATTCTCACTTCGCTCCTTCTTTCGCTTGTCAATTGCCCAGACACATTCGACCTTCCGGCCGTCACTCCAGCAGCACCGCCGCTGAACTCCACAGATCATCTATCGCTTCACGCAACCCCTCCATCTCGTCATTTCTTTCGAATAACCGCGGTGCCATGCTCAGCGCATCGGCGTGTAGCGGCACTGGCGCCGCACTGATCTCAAGCAGCTCCTGGCGCACGAAACGCAACCCTCTCCGACCCTCTGACGTCTTCCGCACCTCCATCTCTAGTGGCCTGAAACCGACCGATACGCCACGCATGAAGCCACGATCGAAGAGATCTGCAACCTCGCTGGCGAAAGCCGTCGGCGCGAACTCGATCTGCGCCATCAGCGAATCGCCTGCGACCCAGGTCCGGGTGCTCCGCCCGATCGGAGGCCGCCAACGCTCATGCGCCCACAGGAAGACGGGATTCCTATCAAACGCGGATAAGTCCCAACCGTCAGCCTCGATCACATCTCCAGCCCGGTCCTCAGATCCCATCGAAGCCTTGATATAGAGGCGGCGAGGCACACCAACGGACCCAGCGTCAACCGCTTCCTCCGCACCTTCGTCCGCGATGCGACCCTCACCCTTGGAGGAACTCGCAGACCTTCCGGTCTCGACTCCTATCCATCTGATGAAGACCTCGCCGCCCTCTTCGCGCCGCATCGCATCATCTACGTTGCGACGGAAAAATAGCCCACCCATCTGCACTACCCTCGCTCAGCGTCCACTGCTTAACTTGAACATATGTTCTAATTACATGATGCACGACATCCACACCATTTGCAAACCTAGTGGCATCGAATCAGTGCCAGATTCAACGATGCCGCGATGAGTTCTTAAGGGTCTATGCCGCGTTGGAGGGAGATTTTTCTCTGCGCGGGATGCAAGGGTTTCTCCCAAATGGGTAGAGCTGGGGAGACTGTGGAGAATCTCGGTGCTAAAGAAGCGCACCCCTCTTCCAAGAAGAGGGGCCCGACAAAGTCGGGGAATAGAGTTCAGAGCCGATCCTAACTTCATCGGGAGTCGATTTGACTCGCCTTCTCTGTTACGTCAACATGTTGCAACAAAGCCGACCGCGACCATTAGGTAGACATTGAGCACACATGTGCGGACGATACGCCCTCTTCGATAACATCGCCGCTCTCGCCGAACTCTTCGGGCTCGAATTAGCGGATATGCCCTACGACTATCAACCTCGGTGGAACATCGCGCCCACTACCGATGTGATGATGGTTCGGAACGTTGACATGAGCCGTAAACCAACCTTGGCTCGGTGGGGCTTGATTCCATCTTGGCAGAAGCCGGACTCGCCTATGCGACGCCCCCTCATCAACGCTCGAGCCGAGACGATAACCGAGCGTCCAACATTTCGAACACCTTTCACTCGTAAGCGATGCCTCATCCCTGCCGACGGCTTCTACGAGTGGAAGAGATCAGGCAGCGCAAGGACTCCGATGTGGATACATCGACAAGACAGAACACCCTTCGCCTTCGCCGGCGTCTGGTCTAGATGGAGCAGTCCAGAAGGCGCGGTCGAGTCTTGCGCCATCATCACTTGCCAACCTAACCGCTTGATGCGCCCGATCCACAGCCGCATGCCCGTCGTCCTATCATCAGCCAGTTACGACGTATGGTTAGCCGAAGAGTCGCCGAGGGAGCTGCTCCTCGACCTGATCCAGCCCTCGGAGTGGGACGACTTCGCGACTCGCCAAGTTTCGAGCCGAGTCAACTCTGTGCGCAACGACGGCCCCTCGCTGATCAAGCCTGCCACGCTCATTTGACAGCCGAGTAACCTTGTTGACGATAGCAACGAATGAGCATGTATCGCGTGCGAACTTGGTCAAGGCGTTTGTTCTACCGCATCAATGCTGACGGGAATTTCGTTGCGAGTGTATATACCCAGACCCGACCAGAGGAATAATTGGAGCCACTGCAAAGGCGGCAATTTCAGTGCTCCCCTTCAGTCTCCCATCGCCTTGTTCAAAGACGGCATCAGCTCATTGGCGAAGAGCTCCAAGCTGTGAACCCAGGCATCTTTGTCATCCCAGTCGTATCCCATAATCACCAACGTGCCGAAGATGCCGGTCTCTTCTGTCATCTGGATCAGGCGGTCGAGGGCGTAGTCAGGGTCGCCGGCGATGATCTGCTCTCTCATCCAGTAATCGACCGTGCATTCGGAATCCGACATCGATTGGTCGCGCTTGAACATCCCTCTGCCTCGTCCTCCTCGGTCGAGAAGGTTCCGAATGTACTTGAATCCTCCCGCCAGAGAGTTGCTGCGAGCCTTTTTCTGCGCCTCTTTGGTCGAGTCGGCAAGGAAGATCGCTCTCGCAATCTTGAAATCGCCACGATCGGGTTCATTTCCCGCTTCCAATGCCGCAGTCTCGTACGTTTCCCAGATGTTGGCGATGACGTTCGAGGCTATGAGGCTGTGGGCGAAAGGCTGGAAACCCCTCTTTCCGGCGGCTTTTGCCGTGCCCGAGTTCATCGAAGTGATAGGCATCGCGATGGGCGGATGCGGAGATTGGTAAGGCTTGTGGAAGATGCCGAGTCCGACTTCGGAATCGATATTGTCTTTCATCTTGATCTGCCAGAAATCGCCTTCGAGATCGATCGCTCCGTCCACCGCCCACAGTTCAAGAACCATGTCGATCGCTTCGACGACCATAGCCGGAGATTCTTTCGTTCCAATTCCAAATATCTCGAGGTCGGTTGACACGCTGCCGAGTCCGAAGCAGAGATCGAGCCGCCCCTTGCATAGATGGTCGAGCATCGCTAGTCGGCTTGCGACATGGACGGGATGATGCTGCTGGATGCAGACCGGCGCCGGTCCCATGCGGATATTCTCGGTCTCTCGCATGGCTGCCGAGATGAAGAGCTCAGGCATCGGGATGTTCTCGAACGCCATCGTGTGATGCTCCCCGATCCAGAACTCGTCGATACCGAGTTCATCGGCGCGGATGATCAGCTCCATGTCCTCGTCGTAGCACTGTGCGAGCGACTTGACAGGATCATGGAACGGCATGATAAAGACGCCGGATCTGATGGGGGACATGGGTTGATCTGGGGGAGGTTCAGGGATGCGGGTTGTGTCGGAGTTAAGTATATGGGTGCGGGTGATGGTTGGGGATGTGGCTGTAGATGGGTATGTACGCGCAACAACTCGGTTTACGCTTGTCCTTCCAGTGGCGCGTTCGTCATCCTTGACTCCTTTTTCGCTATTTGCGAAAATACGTGGTGTGGAACGAAAGCTGACAATCGCATGGGCGTTTAGAGCCATCAGAGATATGCGCCGCATCGCACCGCGAGACAGAGATCGGATCATCGCCAAGATCGAGCAGTATGCCGAAGACCCCACATCGCTTACCAATCAGGTAATCACGCTGACCGGTGGTAAGTACAGGCGATTGCGGGTCGGCAACCATCAAGTGATCTTCAACATCGAACGAGACGAGACCAGCATGATGATAATTCTGATAGTTCGACACCGGAGGGAAGTTTATGACTAGCGAAGAGACCATCACAGTACCCCGTACAGAGTATGATGCCCTGATCGAGCGCACCAGCGAGCTTGAAGACACGTTGGCAGCTCTCAATGCCGACGACGGCACCCGGATTCCCCACGAGGTGGCTCTCTCAATCATTGACGGCAAGAGTCCTATCCTCGCCTTTCGGAACCATCGAGGCATCACGTTGCAAGAGCTTTCCAACAGAACGGGGATCGGAGTCAGCTACATCTCCGAGATCGAACGTGGACTCAAGCCGGGCTCCGTGTCAGCACTGACCCGCATCGCCGAAGCCCTCAACACCACGATCGACGTGCTAGTGATCGGCTGATGCCGCGGGTTTTACGCGAAACTGATTGAACACGTCATGTCCGTTGCACAACCTTACCTGAGTCCGTAATCAAAGATGGTCAAGCATCTCCGCCGAGATGAAGAGCTCAGGCATCGGGATGTTCTCGAACGCCATCGTGTGGTGCTCGCCGATCCAGAACTCGTCGATACCGAGTTCATCGGCGCGGATGATCAGCTCCATGTCCTCGTCTTAGCACTGTGCGAGCGACTTGGCGGGATCATGGAACGGCATGATGAAGATGTCGGATTTGATGGGGACATGGGGTGAGTTCTTTCAAATTTATGGCGATACAGGTGATTGTAGACAGCTAAATCCGCGGCGGTACGTTGAGCAGGCACTGCGCCTCCCTACCCGTACAAGCGCGTCAGCCACTCTACGAACTGCCTGCAGAGAACACCGTCCACTCGCAGATCGCGCGCCCGGACGGCCTGTCCCATGCGTCTAGGGTCTTCTCGGGCCGCCAGCCATGCGTGAACCTTTGCCCTCAGTGCTTTCTTGGATGTGAACTTTCTGTCGTCTGACGGAATGCTATCGATATAGTACTGCGACCGAGGCCACACGGGATCATCACCAGGTATCATCTCCGCAACAAAGTCTTCAAGTTCCCCAGTCCGAACATTATCTGGCATCATCCAAATCCCGATACGAGGCTTGCCTTCGGGGTGAATGATCGTACCTTCATGTGAAGGAGCATATGGTAACGTTATACGCTCTTCTTTGAAGCGATCCTTAATTGACTGCCAGCGGGCATCTGGGGCATCATTCGTATCAACCACTATCCCAAGCGCCTCAACACCATCGGCAATAAGCTCAGGACCCACTGCGTCTAGCAACTGAGAGATGCCGTTTTTGTCATCAATACAAACAGGATAAAGAGATTGGTGTCGTAACCGGATGTGATGGATGACGTGCTTATCATCAACACCCTCTACCAATAGAAGGTGTTTACGTGACGAAGAAGACGGGCTTGGCACAGCCTATCTGACCTCGATGCCCTGCTCTGCCGCCACCCTGAGATTTCGTTCGGAGTACTCTATCGCCCGGATATTGCCTCCATCCCTTTGAAGACGGATAATGGCGCCGTCCACCTCTTCAATCTCGGCTACCGCTTGAGCATAACTCGCCACGCAGTCCCAGCTATGAGTCGTGGCGAACACCTGGATGTTGTTTTCATAAGCTGTCCGCACCACCATCCTCCAGAAATCGGGCTGCACAGACCAATGAAGACCATTTTCCGCCTCATCAATCAGCAGAAAACCGTCTCGGCTTCTAGCAAGTGCCAGCGCAACGCCGAATAAGCGAGTAGCACCGTCGCCAAGGCTTCTTAAAGGAATAGGCTGGCTCTCGCCTTCAACTCTTACTACTGCTCGACGCCCAGAACCCGGGCGAGCACCACCACCTTCTCCTACCATCCCGATCCTTCGGATTTTACCATTGAAAACCAGATTCAATGCATCCTGCGCCAACTCTTCGTCATCTGTCAAAGCCACATCGTCCCACAAGTGTCCTATTTGATGGCTACTGATAACATCGGGTCCCAGAGTTTGATACGTCGCTTTAAATAACCTTTCATTGTGATCGTGCCTGAAACGTCTTGCAGCCCTGCGGTCAATACCGTCTGAAACTAGTGGAAACTTCCCTAAAGATTTACTGCACAACTCAATCTCAATCGAAGGGACGCTATCATCTGATAAGTCTTCAAGATCTAGAGTGTTATTCTCAATATTTACAGGTCTGATACGCATACGTGAACATATGTCGCTAGTCTCTATCGAAATTTGAGTACTCGACGTTATTCGGCGATTATAAAAAAGAGATTCCCAGTTAAACGAAAATGAATCAAAATCATCTTCGTCAATATCATCAGCAATTTCCTCACGAGAGAAAAGCATATTTGCTAACGTAACGTAACAATTGTGCGACACATATACTCTGATCGCATCAAGCAGGCTAGACTTTCCTACTGCATTCTTTCCTACTATAAGCGTGACGCGCCCTAGCCGAGGAATCGATAGCTCTTCAAAGCCGCGAAAACCCCTGATCGATAGATCCGGAAGACGAAGCTCTTTACCGTTCGACGATTCGGCGCGCATCTTGGTCTCCATCAGCACTGATGCAGGCTTAAGGGGCTCAGTCCAGCCTTGGAACTATCGTAGCACTCGCCTGAATCCATCGGTTCTGATGATGTACGCGCTCTTTATGCTTAACATCTACCTACCCCACCGCCAGCAGCTTACGCAGATCCATGATCTGATCTCGCAAGACCGCGGCCGCCTCGAACTCCAGCTCCAACGCGGCACGCTTCATCTGCTTCTCCAAGTCTTTCACGATTAGAGTCAACTCGTCCTTCGGCAGTTCGGATGCCGCGTAATCGGCTGCCGCCTTGTCGGCGAGGCTCGGTTCAGGCTGCCGGACTCGGTCGGTTATGTCCTTCACCGCTTTGGAGATGGACTGCGGAACGATCCCGTTCTGCTCGTTGTGACGACGCTGGATGATGCGCCTTCGGTTCGTCTCGCTGATCGCGTGCCTCATCGAGTCGGTCAGCTTGTCGGCGTACATCACGACATGTCCCTCGATGTGGCGCGCCGCCCTGCCGATCGTCTGCACGAGAGAAGTGCCTGAGCGCAGATAGCCCTCTTTGTCTGCGTCGAGGATGGCTACCAGAGAGACTTCGGGCAGGTCGATGCCTTCACGTAGCAGGTTGATGCCCACTACGACGTCGTAGACGCCCAGCCTCAAGTCGCGGAGAATCTCAGTCCGTTCGAAAGTATCGATCTCTGAATGGAGGTAGTGGACTCTGATCCCAAGCTCGCGCAGGTAGTCTGCAAGGTCTTCTGCCATCCTCTTGGTCAAGGTAGTCACGAGCACTCGCTGGCCTTTGGATGTCGTCTCGCGGATGCGGTCGTAGAGATCATCGATCTGCCCTTCCGTAGGCAGCACCTCGACTTCGGGATCGATGAGTCCGGTTGGACGGATGATCTGCTCGATTCGAGCCTGCTCATGATCGGCTTCGTAGGGTCCGGGCGTCGCGGAGACGTAGATGATCTGGTTCACGCGATTCTCGAACTCTTCGAACGTGAGAGGCCGGTTGTCGATAGCCGAAGGCAGCCTGAACCCGTATTCGACGAGAGTAGATTTTCTAGAGTAGTCGCCGTGGTACATGCCTCGGACCTGTGGCAGCGTCATGTGCGACTCATCGATGAACATCAGATAATCGTCAGGGAAGTAGTCGAGAAGCGTCCAAGGGGCCGATCCGGGTGGGCGTCGTCCGAGGGGTCTCGAGTAGTTCTCAATGCCGGGGCAGATGCCAGTCTCTCGAAGCATCTCGAGGTCGAAGCGAGTCCGCTGCTCGAGCCTCTCGGCTTCTAACAGCTTGCCGTCCATTCTGAAGAGTTCGAGCTGAGATTCCAGCTCGTCTTCGATGTCTTTGACGGCTTCAGCGAACTCCTCTTCCGGGGTGATGAAGTGCTTGCCCGGGTAGATGTCGATCTGCTCGCTGTCGCCGAGGATCTCACCTGTGAGGGGATCGATACGAGTGATGCGCTCTATCTCGTCGCCGAAGAACTGGACCTTCACCGCGAGCTCTTCATCGGCAGGCATGATCTCAAGCGAATCTCCGCGCACACGAAATCGTCCCCGTCGAAGGTCCATGTCGTTCCGCTCGTAGTACATCGAGATGAGGCGACGTATGACTCTTCGCAGCCCAGTCTCTTCGCCGACGCGCAGATTGAGAGTGATCTGACTGTACTCTTGCGGTGACCCGAGGCCGTAGATGCAGGAGACGCTGGCTACGATGAGCGTGTCACGCCGAGTCATCAGAGACCGAGTGGCAGCATGTCTCAGCCGATCCACCTCTTCGTTGATGTCGGTCTCTTTCTCGATGTAAGTGTCTGAACGCGGGATGTAAGCCTCGGGCTGGTAATAGTCGTAGTAGGAGACGAAGTACTGCACCGAGTTGTTGGGAAAGAACTCTTGGAACTCGGTGGCGAGCTGCGCGGCGAGAGTCTTGTTGTGCGCGATGACTAGAGTCGGACGCTGAAGCTTCTCGATGACGCACGCCATCGTGAAGGTCTTACCCGAACCTGTAACACCGAGGAGGGTCTGGTGCTTCAGATCGTCTTGCAGAATGCCCTCCGCGAGCCGGTCGATGGCAGCGGGTTGATCGCCAGTCGGCATGAACTCATGTTCGATTCTGAACTCACCCGTCGTAGGTCTGGGCAACGTGATGGTCATGTGACGATTTTATCGATATACCCTGTTGCAAAGACCCGCATTTATCGCAGTAGGTGCAGCTCCTTCCTCATTACATTCATCCACTCGAAGCGAGACCTTCGAAAAACTCCAAGAAGATGCGCGGCACTTTACCTTCTATAAGGCGTGAAAGAGGGCTAAGGTGAAGCATAAGAACTCAATTCAACCGACACCGAGATGAGATCAGACAGACGCAACGACGAAGACCATCGTTACGCTCCCGACATAGATCTGCGCGACGCAGAGCGATACGACTCGCCTGAAGACGATTTCTCGTTCGAGGATTACGAATCGAGAAGGAGCGACGAGTGGTCGACCGATGAAAAGAGCGAGACACCGCTATGGTTGAAGGTCAGCATAGCTTTGGTATCGTTCGTGATCGTGATCTCTCTACTTGCCGGGCTTGTAGGGCCTTTCCTAGGCGGTACTGAGAGCGAAACACGATCTGCGGGCATCTTCCAACAGGCGACTCTGATTGAGGTGATTGATGCTCGAACTATACTCGTCGATGTCGACGGCGAGCAGGAGACGGTCCGCTACATCGGCATCGAGCCGTTCGAGATCGGCAGTCGATGGCGCGACTACGCTACCGAGGCGAATCGCCAAGTGCTGGCAGGCGGGAGAATAACCCTCGAATCTGATGATCTCGATAGAGACGAGTCAGGACGACTGCTGAGATACGTCTACGTCGGCAGGAACATGGTCAACGGCTTGATGATCCGCAACGGATTCGGGATACTCGGTCCATTGCGAGACGGCAACGAGCGATATGCTGCTGAGATGTCAAGCTGGTCAGAGGCTGCAAGAAGTGAGGGGCTGGGAATTTGGGGCGACCCGCAGAGCAGATCGACCCAGTACTGAACTGTCGCTCGAGCCCTGTATATCGTTATTTGAACGAGTGCCTTCGGCGGGTGGTCGGTAAGCAAGTTGAGACCTAGGCGTCCGAGATTCGAGAATCCCGTCGATCGCTTCCGCGCGGTCTGGAACCGCGACTACGGAAGGCTCTGGGGAATCGGCATCTCGACAAATGTGATGCGTTGGTTGGAGACGGTGGCACTGGGCGTATTCGTATTCCAGATAACGGAATCTGCGTTCTTGGTGGGGCTGATCGGCTTCCTTCGGATGGCTCCGATGCTCATGCTCGGGGCGATTATCGGCGTTGTATCCGATCGCGTCGATCGAAGGTTGATGCTGGCTTCCACGAACTTCACCCTAGGCATCACCTATGTAGTACTTGCGGCTCTGGTGGCGACTGATCGAATCGAGCTATGGCACATTGCGGCAGGCGCGTTCGTAGCCGGAGCAGTGTGGGCGACCGATTTTCCGGTAAGACGCGCGATGGTCGCTGATACGGTGCCCAGGGATCGAGTCGCGACCGCGTTCGGAGTCGACATGGCTTCCAGCAACTTTTCACGCGTCATCGGCCCCGTGGTCGGTGGAGCGTTTCTGCAACAGATCGGCATGGAGGCTGTCTACACTCTGGGGGCAGTGCTTTTCTTCGTCGCTTCGTCGCTCGCGTTATCGGTGAAGAGCAAGCCCCGTGACGCATCTGCAACAGCTCAGATGGATGTAGACAATCGGCGAAGTTTGAAAGGCGATTTAAGCCGAGGGTTGGGAATAGTCCGCACCGATATGGTCTTGATGGTCACCTTGATCGTGACTGTGATCATGAACTTGTTCGCATTCCCTTATCAAGTAATGGTCCCCGTCATCGGCGCCGAGAAGCTGCAAGTCGCCCCTGTCTTCGTAGGAGTCTTGTTGAGTGTGGAAGGACTAGGGGCGACTATGGGATCGCTATCGATAGCCGGACTCTCGAGACCCCGACACTTCACGAGGATCTACATCTATGCATCAATGGGATTCCTGCTGGTGATCGCGGGATTCGCGCTGGTTCCCTGGTACTGGCTGGCACTGCCCCTTCTATTCGTCGGCGGCTTTGGAATGTCTGGCTTCGCAACGATGCAGAGCATCATCGTGGTATCTTCGACTCGTCCGGAGGTGCGAGGAAGAGTTCTTGGCGTGCTGGCAGTATCGATCGGCGCAGGACCGATTGGCGCCCTCCATGTCGGCTGGCTCGCCTCGCAGATCGGAGCCGACACCGCAGTCCTGGCGATCGCGATCGCCGGCATAGTACTTACGGCAGGAACAGTTCTCGCATGGCGCAGATACTTAGGAAGCATTCCACGCTACCGGCGGTGAGGGACCTTCGGGAACTCTGAACAAAGACTAGATATGAGGCAAACAATATATTGACTGCCGCTTTGTAGCCACTCGTACGAGCCGGATTCACTCCGAGTGAGTCGGTGGAACTTCGAGTGAGTCGCGCGCGAAATCGAGAGGAGCGCTTGACGTATCTCTACCCCCGTTGTAGAGTAGCGCGCGTTTGCGGATGAGCAATTCACCGATGAATCTAGTGCGAGGTTAGATAACTCGATGTTTGGGGCGACGCGCGTTATGGCCGCCGGTAGGGCTGGATTGGAAAGCCTGCCATACTTTGTGAATGCGTTTCTGGAACAGGGCATCACTCAACTCGCCCCCTGGGCCGCCGACCATAGTTCTGAACAGATAGATATTCTGAACAAGAATGCTCGGCGCAACCAGAGTTGGGAAAAGATCCACGGGCTTGGAAATTCCGATCTCGGAGTCCCTATTGAAACCGATTCAAACGCTGCTCAAAGGTTGCTGAGTCGTGTCAACCCGATAGCCTTGCAGAATTCCAATCAGATAGCTGACAATCCGGCTCGACTGGCGGCTTGGTGCCGTCTGAGACTGAAACAGCACTGCCGCGACACTGTCGAATTATGGGACAAGCTGAAGTATAGCCGCGGATTAAGCGACAATCAGCAGCTTGCGGTAGTGATTCCTTACTGTGCGGAAGGGCCTACTTCTGGCACCGTTGGCATCTACCTCGGTGCCGCCTTGCGCAAGCACTTTGAAGAGATAGGTCGGAAGGAGGAGTTGGTCGTTTGGGGCATCGAGTTGTGTCCCCCGCTGTACGAAGACAATTCCGGGCAATTGGACGAATCAGGCGTGCAACACGCATTCCGAGGACACGTCGCCCGAGATGAGTTGTTGCAAGGAGTTCAAACCGGCCCGAGGCCAGATGAGGATGATGATCTGACTTTGCCGTTCGATATCAACATTGCACTCGACGGGGGAAGCGCAAATATCGCGGTGCAATCAATGGAAGATATCTGGCAAGCGTTGGATCGCGCTGCCGCGCAAGCCACAGCCTGCTTGATAAACGGTGCCGGCGGCGACGATGTCAGCGAATCGACCAGCCGGCTGGAACAAGGCAAGCGTTGGAATTCCTATCTGGTACACGTCGTTTCAGAGAAGGACTACAACCCGGTGAGCCGATACCTGGACTACCGGGTCAACTTGCCGTGGATCCGGTCAGTCAAGGCGTGGGGAAACGCGTCAACGCGAGATAGGGGGAAGGCGTTCCTGCGCCGCACCGACGAGATGAGGTCACGACTGCTGGAAGAGCCTAATCCATCCGTCCAAAATGATGTTGAACAGCTGCTGAAACGCGCCGATGAATTGAGAGAGGCTCAGCGGGAAAAAAGGTTCTTCGGTTTGATAAGGGGCAACAAGGTACACGAAGAGGCGATCATGGAGTACGCCGAGGATGACGACCATAGAGCGTACGAGCGCTACCTCAAAGACGATACCCCGCCGCCGGAGATCGTCCCCAGAACCGATCCGTTTTGCGTCAACATCGCGTTGCCGGATGAATTGCGCCAGCAAATAGCCAAACAGCACCGCGACACAGACGAAGCGTTCTCGATAGCGGACCTGTTGGGAGCCAACGGCACCTTGAAGGTGCGAGGGCAGATCGAAAGCATACTGCAAAGCGTGCTGGAACGAAGCGACTGCGCGCCCTTGGATATCGACGCCCAAGGCAACTACGTAGCGATCATCGCGATTTCGATGATCAACCGAAGCGGCGGCAGAAACAACGACGGCTTGCTCCCGTCGCAGGAGTTCCTGCAGGACTTCATGGGACCAGAGGAACGAAAGATGGACGCCAACTTCAATCCGATGTCCTTCGATCTAAGCGATAAGACAGCTTTGCAGTGGCTGCCGGAGGGCTCCGACCATGACGTGACGGTCGATCACAGCTTTTTGATACTGGCGCGCTGCCGTACAGAGGACGATTTCAAGGACGTGAGCACCTACGATGACCTCGCTAAGTATTACAACGAAGTAGTTTCTGACGCTAGGTCATGGCAAGAGTCTGCACGCTACTACGGCGTGAAATTGCCTGACGATTTACTACGAGTATGGCAGTCACGGCGAGAGGAAGACGGTGGTTCGGAGGCCGAGATGTTGAGAATAGCTCAGAGTTGAATCGTTGATGCTATCTGCATTGCGCGCCGGTCAAGTACGACGCTTGTACCGGTTGAGGACGACGCTTGCAGCGGTGTTGCTGATATTCGTCGCTGTCGCAGCGTCGCTTTTGCCAGGCAATGTGGTGCTTTCACAGCAGTCATCCTCCAATCCCGAACGGCCTGAGATCACCGAAGAGGATTGCTCTTTCTGGATCGATTCCGATGCCGATGGCGAAGGCAACATACGCATCGAACCGGAGCCGGATCAGCTCGTCCATCAGGATTCCCCGGTCGTGGGCGGGTGCACATTCAAATTGAGCGCGCCTAAACAAGCCACTATGGAAATCGAGTCGGAACTGGTGGAGTGGGAAGTCAACGTCGAAATCAAAAGAGAACCTGACACGTCAAACGAGTTCACACTCTACTTGGGAGACACCAGAATCCCCGACATCGAAGGAGACATGCGAGTCGTCATCAACTTCTCGGATGGCCATACTCCTCGCAGCATCAGGTCGCGCACATTGCCCGACCGGTATCGACACGACGCATACCGGCACGATGTCCAGATACCCGAGGCGTTTCGCCTGCTGGGGGTGACGATCATCACCTCAGACGGGCTTAAAGACCGACTGGAGCAAGATGTACAGTCGGCGAGCGACGCCTACATCTCGACTCGGCAGCGCATCGCAGAGTCGGGTGCTGAACTGCCAGCGTGGGCTGTAACGCTTGCCACGGACTGGTTGGAAAAAGGCTATCCCCAAGTCGCAGACGAGATAATCTTCGCCGCACGCGGTCACAGCGGTATCGGAAGCGCAAGCAGCAGCATCAACTGGTGGATGTGGCTCGCGATAGTCACATGGATAATCTTGATCGTGACTGGGGCAATGATGTTCTATCTCAATGTCATTAAACCCAACAGGCCCAACAGCAAGCCTGAGCCGTTGCCCGATGCAGATATGTAGCCCTCCTTTCCAAGAGGTCCGCGTGAGCTTCGCCGGCGATCGGAATCCAGCACCCACCATTCGACATCCTTCCTGAAATAATAGGAATCTGTGCCAAGCGAATTTCATCGCCCGGCTAGTGAACGACGATTTCTAGGAGAGAACCGAATTGCACGACTATGAAGAGCTTCTGAATAAGTCCAAAGAGTGGCGAGACTGGTACTACGACGGCGCACCCACTCCCAACCCGGTAACCGAGTCTGTGAGCGATGCCTTCGACTTGATCAACGCCACCCTGTTCGGACACATCTACCAGCGCGAAGCACTGCCCGGCAACATCCGTAGCATCTGCACCGTTGCGGCTCTGATAGCGCTGGACCGTCCGAACCAGCTGCCCGGACACATCACTGGCGCGCTGAACTACGGATGGACCAAGGAGCAGATCGTAGAACTGATCACCCAGATGCTCTTCTACGGCGGATATCCGGCTTGCGTGAACGCGCTGAACGCTGCTCAAGCCGCGTTCGAGGATTACGACGCCCGACACGCCGACGATTGAAGTCGCTAACCGTTCGTTTGCGCTTCCGTCCCAAATAGTCGGTGGAGCCAATCGGCGAAAAGATCGCAGAGCTGAGTCTGCACGTTTAGATCGCCCTGACCAATTGCGGCTCCGATGTGTGGAGGCTTTTCCTGTGTCGCCAGCCACGCATATAGTTTCGCGCGGTCGATCTTACCTGCAGATGGATCATCTGACTTCTATCCCCTGCTCAGCAGCGATCACCAGCTCGGGCTCGGGTAACTCAGCTGCACGTAGCGAACCATCCCTTCTGGAGAGCTGAACAAGTCGTCCGTCCACAGCATCATTCTCTAAAGCAGCTTGAGCAAATCCCCTGACGCAGTCGCTGCTGTGAGTCGTCGCGATGACTTGGATGTCGTTCTCGTAAGCTGTTTGAAGCACCATACGCCAGAATTCAGACTGAATCGAGTAGTGAATTCCATTTTCCGCCTCGTCGATGAGCAGAAATCCGCCGCCACTCCTCGTTAAAGCAAGAGCAATCCCCAGAGCCCTAAATGCCCCATCGCCAAAAGCTTTAATTGGAAACTGTCGACCATAGCCGCGTCTGCCGACAACGATTCTCCGACTTCCTCCATATGTTGGCCTGAAAGAATCTGAAACAAACGGATCTGAAACAACAGCAATGCGATCCACACCTTCACCTAGGACAATCCTCAAAGCTCTCAGAGCTACGTCTTCGGCAGGTGTCAGCGTAACTTTGTCCCAAATCGTCGCAAGTTCATTGTTATTAGGCAATCCTGGGCCGAAAGTCATGCATGGAATTTCGCGCAAACTTTGTTGCTGCACTAATTGGCGATGCATTTGAGCATAACGTCTGCCTATTCGGTAACTCATCGGAGCAGCAGAATCGTCAAATGAAAAGACCCAAGGCAGGTCATACGATGATCCATCAATACTGGCACTCAGCATTTTGTCTCCGAGTGTGTATGTGTTCGGATTCATCCTAACAAAAAGTTCTAGTTGCTCTTCTGTGACATCCTTCACTTCAATCGTCAGTTGATTATTACTGTCACTAGATCCGATAACGATACGGTCCGAATCGGCAATGTCCCAATCGAAAAATAGTCCCGATAAATCTATTCCATTAGCGCGATCTCCATCTTCATCGACAGTATCGGTGAATTCTTCGCGCCCAGTAAGCAACGATGTCAATGACGTGTAACTACCTCCCGCGGCGTATATTTTTACGGCATCTAATACAGAGGTCTTGCCTATGCTATTCTTGCCGGTGATCATCGTCACGCGGCCTAAATTCGAAATCTCAAGATTATCTAGCCCTCTAAATCCTCTGACAACTAGGTCTGGCAAGTGCAACCCATTTGTTGTCTTCGAACCGATAGCCTGCGGCATCTCAATCTTCGATTCAGTGGTCGCCATACCTGCTACTCCTGCTAGACACTCAAACGACATCCGTTCGGAACCAGAGACTTCCGCTCCGCCCGCTAGTGCGTAATCGAGATTCTATCAATCCAGAGGCACTGTCCACCCGAAAAGAAAGCATCGGTTCTGATTCAGGTTGCTCGCGCTGCCGACACCTCCCGTCTTACCATTGATTCGAGTAGAGATGATATGGCTGTCTACGATAAGGAACCAACCACATGAATAGCGACGAAGTTGCGATGCGATCGGAACGAGATTCGATGGGAGTGCTGGATGTTCCGGCCGGCGCATACTACGGCGCCAACACCCGCCGAGCCGAGTTGAACTTCCCGATCAGCGACTTAAAGTTCGGCAGATCGTTTATCCGCGCGATCGGTCAGATCAAGCTCTGTGCCGCCGAGGTGAACAGAGAGCTGGGCGCGCTCGATGCCGATAAGTCGCAAGCGATCATCGCTGCCGCGCAACGAGTAGTCGATGGCGAGTTCGACGATGCCTTCATCGTCGACATCTTCCAGACCGGGTCCGGAACATCGACGAATATGAATGCCAACGAAGTGATTTCGAACGTTGCCATCGAGTCGCTGGGCGGCGACCTGGGATCTCGAGAGCAGATTCACCCGAATGATCACGTCAACAAGGGACAGTCGTCGAACGATGTGATACCGACCAGCATCCATGTCGCCGCGGCGGTGGCGATTAACGACGAGTTGCTGCCCGCGCTAAAGGAGCTGGAGACCAGCCTGCGCGTCAAATCAGACGAGTTCTGGGAGGTCGTGAAGACGGGGCGGACGCACCTTCAAGACGCCACCCCGATTCGGCTGGGACAAGAGTTTCTCGGTTACGCCGGGCAAGTCGAGCTTGCGATACAGCGAGTCGGTGTCGCGCTGGATGAGTTGTCGGTCTTGGCTTTGGGCGGCACCGCCGTCGGCACCGGCATCGGGATGCATCCCGAGTTCGCGGAACGAGTGATCGCGAAGTTGAGCGAGCGAACCAGCATCGATTTCTCTGAGACTAGCAACCACTTCCAAGCCCAGAGCGCTTTGGACGGCGTGGTCAGCGCGTCTGGCACGTTGAAGAGCGTCGCTGTGAGCCTCATGAAGATCTGCAACGATCTTCGTTGGCTAGGCTCAGGCCCACGCGCCGGACTGGGTGAAATCACGTTGCCGGAGGTCCAGCCGGGCAGCTCGATAATGCCCGGAAAGGTGAATCCGGTGATCGCCGAGTCGGTGTGTATGGTCTGCGCTCAGGTGATCGGCAACGATACTGTCGTCGCGATCGCGGGACAATCAGGGAACTTCGAGCTGAACGTGATGATGCCGGTGGCTGCACACAACCTATTGCAGTCGATCGATCTGCTCTCCGCATCGGCTGTGAATCTCGCACGACAGTGCGTGAACGGCATTGAAGCGACGTCTAAAGGTCCGGACATGGTGGCTCAAGGTCTAGCGATCTGCACCGCGCTGGCGCCGCTGATCGGATACGACGCAGCCGCCGCCATCGCACACGAGGCGTCAGAGACCGGCGAGACGATACGGGAGGTGGCGTTGAGACGTACGGACTTGGACAACGATGCTTTGGACGCGGCCCTAGACCCCTTCAACATGACCGAGCCGAACCCGAACATCACTGCCAGCGGGTAAAATAGTGCCAAGATGTATCGGTTATGTCGATTTTTAGGAAAAGACCATGAACACCGAATCTCATGACTGGAAAGTGAACGAATTAATCGGAGAACGTGAAAAGCGTCTCTTGTTGGTAAATGATGAATATCAACGAGGCGATAATGCATGGCGTCTTAACCAGCAACAACGTCTCGTTGATTCTGTACTCCGGGGTTACCATTTGCCGGTTTTCTACTTTCACAAAAAATCCATCCAAGGCCGTGCAGGCACAAGTGCGCATTTCGAAATTGTAGATGGTCAGCAACGCGCCACCGCATTGGAGAGATTTAAGAACGACGTATTTTGTTTGCTGGATCCACAAGAAGCATCTTCGAACTTTCCCATGTACCTACGACAAACTGAATGCACATGGGCTAATAAGAGATATTCTGAGTTGACAGATGCCGATAGAAATAAATTCGATCTAGCAACAATAACTGTCGCACAGATCACAGATACTAGCGATGACGAAGTGCGCGATCTGTTTATCAGACTACAATCAGGCTCAGATTTAAAGCCGCAAGAGAGGCGCGATGCATTCCCCGGCCAGTTTTGTGCATTTGTAAATCACGTCGGGGGAAGGCTATACAGAACCGCGGAGAATGAGCGAATATTGCGAGGAGGGCATGATGTATTCACAAAGTTGATGCACATGAAACCTATGTCCGATCGAGGTAGAACTAGAGAATTCGTGGCTCGACTCATGATACAGCTGTATTTATACAGAAGAGCTGGCGAATTTGTCAGACTGACCCAACAAGCAATCGACGATTTCTACTACCACTTTCTAGATTGGGACTCAAATGGAGAGGATAGCAGAGAGTTTCGTCATATTCTTGACGATATTTGGAATCATATGGAGGGGTATCATGGACCGGCCTTCAAGCCTCATGAAATTCTTCACTCCTTGATACTTTGGCTTGAGTTAGAATACTCTTATTCGGACAGTTGGAAAGTTCTGTACTCCGATGCTATATCCGAATTCAAAAGACAATTGAACTTATCTGTTGCCGCCCCGGATGATAGAGAATTGCAAGAAATTTGGATAGAGTATGGTGCTTTAATTCGGACGGCCTCCAATGAGCCCCGCACCATGAAAAGAAGGCATAACTATTTTAGACGATGGATGCTCGAAGAGCTTAAGCCCAGCATAATAGACGTCTCGCGATCGTTCAGTCCGGAGGTTCGTGAACGCGTTTATCACGAGGCACAAGGTATATGTGAGTACTCCGACCAGTCGGAGATTTGCACCGATACAAATGTGATTGATTTTTATGAGGCGCAAATTCATCATATCATCCCCCACGCGCAGGGTGGAGCATCAAACGTTGAAAATGCAGCACTCACTCATAAACGCTGTAATCAAAGGATCGGTAACAGTCATATCCGTGTCAAGTGTGCAGATGGTAGCAAACGCGATGGTCAAAGGCTTTCCGAAACCTAGATTTACGAGACTCTGGTGTACTATGGTGATGAGATAACATACTGTGCCTGATAAAATGGAGCGGCATAACCCAAGAACAGCTGCTTCATCCCTCCTGCCGCTG
Source organism: Dehalococcoidia bacterium (assembly GCA_965214735.1). Classification (GTDB taxonomy): domain Bacteria; phylum Chloroflexota; class Dehalococcoidia; order Lucifugimonadales; family Lucifugimonadaceae; genus Bin127. The sequence continues at coordinate 1,565,290 of OZ243977.1, forward strand.
CCATCGCGCATGAGGCATCAGAGAGCGATGATAACGATACGCGCGAGGTGGCTCTGCTGCGGATGAAGTTGGATGAGGATGCATTGGACGCGGTGCTAGATACCTTCTCCATGACTGGGCCGAACTCCACATCACCGCCAGTGGGTCATTCCGACGAGGATCAACGGGATAGACCAGATGGGTTGAGTCGCTGCTCATCTTCTACGAATGCCAACTGCCTCGCCAGCTGTTGCGGGCGCATCCGCGCGCGTGGGCGTCGGTTGTATCGTCGCTCTCTGGATTTCCGTCTTTAACGGGAATGACGAAGTCTTCAGTGGTGTTCCTATTGCACGGGGACCACAAGGCTAAGGGAACCGTGACATCGGGGTTTAATGTAACGGCAACGATAGGTTAGGATGATGTTCAACAGGTACATTCCATGACTACGATAACGTTCGACACGCTCAGTGCCGCCAACGACCTCAGGGCGGCGGGCTTTGACGAGCCGCAATCCAATGCCATCATCACCGCGATGGGCAAAACGTTGATCGGCAACGTCGCAATGAAGTCTGACATCGCCGACCTACGGAGTGATGCAGGAGCTAGGAACTCTGAACTCAAGGCTGATATCGCTGACGTCAGAACCGAAATCGCAGAGTTCAGGACTGAAGTTGCAGAACTCAGAGCCGAGTTGAAGGGCGACATCGCTGATGTCAGGACCGAAGTCGCAGGGCTCAGAACTGAACTGAAAGGCGATATCGCGGAACTTCGTAACCATACCGATGCCGCGATGAGTCAGTTTCGGACTGACATGCAGGCTATGGAGTTACGCATCACACTTCGACTGGGCGGATTCATGATCGCGGCTCTAGGTTTGGCGGCCGCCATTCTGAGGTTCTTCGCCTAGGACGTGCGTCCACCTGATTTTTGAACTCGCTGGGCTCAGACAATCAGGTCGGAACTGTGCTCAATCTGAAAGGATAAAGACAACATCAGGGTCATTTTCAAAAAGGCAGGGTACGGATCTGATACAGGCGAGATTCAACGAGGAGATTGACATGGCGACAGAGATCGAGAAGGCTACACTAGGGTTTGATACGCTCCGGGCTGCGCGGCAGTTGATGGCGGCAGGTTTCAACAAGGAGCAGGCGGAGGCGATAGTGTACGTGATTCGAGATGCCATCATTGGCAAGATGGAGTTAGAGGAGGCCGAGAATCCCACGTATTTTTCTACTGCATTGCGTCGAGTGAAATAGCTTCAAACGCGCGCGGGATGCACCACATGCGGCAGACGTGGAGCATCGTTTTTGGATCGGTTGATGGCGAAATAAGGATTCGCGCTTAATATGGAGTCGTCTTCGCACACCGACCATCTCGGAGTAAACGAACCCATGTCTGCAGAGCAACGGATCAAGGAACTCGGAATCGATCTGAGCCAGCCGTCATCGCCCATCGCCAACTACATACCAGCCGTAGTCGTCGGCAACTTGATGTTCCTATCAGGGCACGGGCCGCGCAAAGGCTCGTCTCCCGATATGATTACCGGCAAGTTGTGCCGGGACCTCTCGATAGAAGAAGGCTACGAGGCGGCAAGACTGGTCGGCATACAGCTCTTGGCTTCCATCAAGCGAGAGGTGGGCGACTTGGACAAAGTGAAGCGCTGCGTGAAGGTATTGGGCATGGTCAACGGAACACCAGACTTCGGAGATCAACCCGCCGTCATCAACGGATTCTCAGACCTCATGGTCGAGGTCTTCGGCGAGAACGGGAAGCATGCCCGATCAGCTGTCGGAATGGGCAGCTTGCCCAACGGCATCGCCGTAGAGATCGAGCTGATCGTAGAACTGAAATGATGGAGCATCATGGCGAAGTTCAAAGTTGAAAAGATCAATCACGTCGGAATTCCGACTGCCGACCGCGCAGCGTCGATAGCCTTTTTCCACGGTCTGCTGGGATTGGAAGTGATTCCGCACCAAATCGACGGCAACAACCTAGTATGGACCCGCGCCTTGGACGGTGGAATGGTCCACCTGATCGAACCGCCATCAGGAGATGTCGCTGACAGCCGAAGCCATGTGGCTTTGCAGGTAGACGACTTCGATGCCGCGCTGGAAGCAGTCAAAGCCGCCGGAATCGAGTTGACTTCAGGACCCGGCGAGCGGCACAACGGACAGCGCTACTTCTTCGTGGACGACCCCGACGGAAACCGCATCGAGATCGCGAACGCGGGATACACGAAGGAATCTAATCGGACGGTAGACGAGTTGGGGTATACGTTCGAGGCGTAACCCGACGGCATCACTTGCCAGATGCGATTCGCTCGAGATCTCTGAAGAACGACTGCATCATCTGATTGGAGACGCCGGAGAGCATCCTCTGCCCTACCCTCGCAATCAAGCCGCCCACCTGAAAGTCTCCTTGCACAGAAACTTCTGTAGTGTTAGGTGTCGATTCGGTCAGTTCGACCGAGCCATCCCCCTTCATCCAGCCCTGTCTCGCTCTGCCTTCTATCAGCAGGCGATAGTACCTCGGTTCATCGCGATCCCTGATTATGACCTTGCCCTGAAAGTTTCCCTTGACCGGCCCGACGCCAGCGGTGATGGAAGCTGAATATTCGTCAGGCGCTGTCTCGGTCAGCGAGCTCGCGCCGGGGATGATCGATCTCAAAGAATCGACATCGTTAAGGGTGTCCCAGACCCGCTGTCTGGGCGCGTTGATGGTGAAATTGCCGTTGAGTTTCAAGATATTGCCGCGAAACAAGTGGATTGCATAAACCGAGTCGCCGAAAGTTGGATACACTTTCGGCATACCACAGGAACATGATAACCGGGAGGATGAGATTATGAATGAGCAGGTGACGTTGACCGTGAATGGGGATGAGCGCACCGTGCAAGTCTCACCGCGCACCCTGCTGTCTCAGCTCTTACGAGACGGACTGGACCTCACTGGTACGCACGTGGGGTGCGATACGAGCAGTTGCGGGGCGTGCACGATCTTGGTAAATGGCAAGGCTACAAAGTCTTGCACCATCTTCGCGGTTCAAGCTGACGGCTCTGACGTGACGACCGTCGAGGGCTTGGCATCGAATGGCGAGTACCACCCTGTACAGGAGGCGTTCCGAGAGAAGCACGGCCTCCAGTGCGGCTTCTGCACTCCTGGCATGATGATTACCGCGGTTCAGATTTTGGAGCGAAACCCGACTCCTTCTGAGAGCGAGATCCGCTCGGGACTGCGTGGAAACTTATGCCGTTGCACCGGCTATCACAACATCGTGGAAGCAGTTAAGTACGCGGCAGAACTGACAGGAGGAAAGTAGCGATGACGACACAAGCGATGATCGGAGAAGAGGTCAGGCGTGTCGAAGACGCGGCTCTGATCACCGGCCGAGGCAAGTACGTAGATGATCTTCGTCTACCCGGCTTGCTTCACATCGCGCTGGTGAGAAGCCCTTACGCACACGCTCGGATCAACAACATAGACGTTTCAGATGCCGCGAACGCGGATGGAGTCGTCGCAATATTCACCGGCGCCGATCTCCAAGAGCAGCTGGGCAGCCTGCCGGCCGGATGGGTGTTGGAGGACATGAAGCAGCCCGAGCATCCGCCGCTGGCATACGAAACCGTCCGCTACGTCGGAGATGCCGTCGCAGCTGTAGTCGCTGAATCACCTGAAACCGCAGCCGACGCGGTCGATTTGGTGGATGTTGACTACGAACCGTTGGAAGTGACGGTAGATGCCGAGATGGCGACCTTCGACGGCGCGCCGCAACTGCATGCCGATACTCCCAACAACAAGGCGTTCGAGTGGAACGTAAGCACCGTAGAGGGAGATTATGCCGCTGCCGCTGCCGCTGCGGATGTAGTCGTGAAGGAACGCATCGTCAATCAGCGCCTGATCCCGAACCCCATGGAGCCGCGCGGCATCATGGCTGACTACAACGGCGGCACAGAGCAGCTGACGATCTGGACTTCAACCCAGATCCCGCACTTGGTCCGACTGCTATTCTCGCTCGTCACAGGCCATCCCGAGCACAAGGTAAGGGTGGTCGCACCGGACGTTGGCGGCGGCTTCGGATGCAAGCTATATCTATATGCCGAAGAGGTGATCTGCGGCATCATTGCGAAGCAGCTCGAGCTGCCCGTGAAGTGGATCGAGGGACGCAGCGAAAACTATCTCGCGACCACTCACGGCAGAGACCACATCGCAGACGTCGAGATCTGCGGCACCAACGACGGCATAGTCACCGGTCTGAAGATACATGTATACGCCAACTTGGGCGCATACCTCTCTACATTTGCCCCGGCGATACCCACGATTCTGTTCGGTCTAATGCTGAACGGCTGTTACAAGTTCGAGAACGTGGAATGCTCGGTGACGGGAGTTCTGACTAATACCACGCCGGTCGACGCTTATCGCGGCGCCGGGCGTCCTGAAGCCACGTACGTAGTCGAGCGGATGATGGATCGATACGCACACGAGATCGGTCGCGACGGTGTCGCAGTGAGGCGGCGCAACTTCATCCCCCCCTTCAACGACGGCTCTACCGTTGCGATGGGTGTCACATACGACTCGGGCAACTACCAAGCCGCTCTCGACAAGGCTCTGGAGATGTTCGACTATCAAGCTTTCCGACGTGAGCAGAGAGAGGCTAGACGTGAGGGACGCCTGCTAGGCGTAGGCTTCTCTACCTACATCGAGATCTGCGGCATGGCTCCCTCAGCTGTTGCCGGAGCGTTAGGCGCTGGAGCTGGTCTGTGGGAATCCTCGACGGTTCGAGTGCATCCTACGGGCACAGTCACCGTCTTTACAGGCACTTCGCCGCACGGACAGGGACACGAGACTACGCTTTCACAGATCGCATCTTCGCGGCTCGGAGTGCCGATGGAGAATATCGAAGTGGTGCACGGAGACACCGAAAGGCACCAGTTCGGAACCGGCACCTTCGGCAGTCGGTCGCTAGCGGTCGGCGGGCAAGCCTTGATGATGAGCCTCGACAAGGTCATCGAAAAGGCGAAGCAGATCGCCGCCCACGAGATGGGCGTATCTACCGATCAGGTGGTGTTCGAGAACGGCACATTCTACGTCGAGGACATCCGCGAGCGTGAGATCCCCTGGGGCGATGTCGCACTTGCTGCCTACTGGGCGAAGAATCTGCCTCCGGGAATGGAGCCAGGGCTGGAAGCTGTCAGCTTCTTCGACCCCGAAACTTCACCTGGCCCTTCGGAACGCATATCGCCGTCGTTGAGATCGATCAAGAGACCGGCGAGACTTCGCTGAAGCGATACGTCGCAGTCGATGATGTCGGCAACGTGATCAATCCGATGATTGTGGATGGCATGGTGCACGGCGGAATCGCTCAAGGCGTGGGCCAGGCGCTGCAAGAAGGCGCTGTCTACTCCGAAGATGGCCAGCTGCTGACCGGCTCGATGATGGACTACGCGGTTCCCACCGCGGAAGACCTCCCATCATTCGATACGGCTCGGACAGTGACTCCGACTCCCGTGAACGCGCTCGGAGCAAAAGGCGCGGGAGAGACTGGCACAATCGCCGCTTCACCAGCCGTTGTCAACGCCGCCGTCGACGCGTTGAAGCATCTCGGAGTGAGACATCTGAACATGCCGCTCTCGGCTGAGAAGATGTGGCGAACGATACAAGAAGCGAAAGAGGCACGCAGGGCCGTTCGATCGGCAGCTGCGAAAGGGGGGAACTGATCAATGACAACTAGCACTACTGATCCTTTCGCGTATCATGCACCGACGACCGTAGAGGAAGCGTCGCGCCAACTATCGCGATATCGCGATGATGGCAAGCTTCTCGCCGGGGGGCATTCGCTGGTTCCGATGATGAAGCTGGGGCTCGCAACGCCTCAAGCCATCATCGATCTCAGAAACATCGATGCGCTGCAAGGTATCCAAGAAACCGACGACGGCGGTCTCTCGATCGGCGCAATGACAACCTACCACGAGTTGGAGTCGTCTGCCTCGGTCGTGAGCAAGGCGCAAGCCATAAGCGAAGCCGCGGCGCAGGTTGCAGATACGCAAGTGCGTAACTGGGGCACGATAGGCGGTTCATTGGCGCACGCCGACCCCGCAGGTGATATGCCGGCGGTCGCGTTGGCACTCGACTTCCAGATCAACTCCGAGTCGGCGCGAGCGAGCAGATCGATACCTGCCGACCGTTTCTTCAGGGGATACTTGGAGACTGCGCTGCGATCGAACGAAGTGTTGACACGTATCACATGCCCTGCCCTGCCAGAAGGTTCCGGCTCCGCATACGTGAAACTTGCCAACAAGGCTTCGCACTACGCCATTGTCGGAGTCGCCGCCGCGGTGTCCGTCGGTAATGATGGGATCTGCTACATGGCTCGCATCGGTATAACTGGCGCCGGCCCGCGCGCCGTGCGGTCTCGACGAGCCGAGAGAATTCTAGTCGGAAAAGAGCCAGCCGCCAACATCATCGCCCGAGCCGCCAGACGTGGCGGCGCCGAGTTGGCGGGAGTGTTTAACGACGACGTTCACGCCTCCGCCGAGTACCGCGAGGCAATGGCGCAGGTATTCGTCGGCAGAGCAGTCTCGAAAGCCGTCGAGCGAGCCACTTCGGGTTAGCCTCAAATACCGAATCAAAACGCGCCCTGCCTCCATCTGATAGGCAGGGCGTATTGATCCACCCCGACCAACTGTCTGTGGCGTAATCGCCGTTCATAGTTTCTGAGGAGGTGCTGCATCGGTAGCGGAATGCGCTACTGCCGATCCTCACGGGGGTACTCAGGATGCGAGGTATCGATCCAGACATCTTTGTACCTGGATCCGTAGTACTTGGGCGGGTTATAGCCGTTCACCCAGGGCTGCATCCAGACGGTTGTTCTATCTGGAGACCATAGGAGAGGGATCGCCAGCGCATTGTCTAAGATGTATCTCTCGATATCCAAGTACTTTTCCAAGCGCGCCGCTTCATCGCTCTCAAATGCTGCATCATCCAGCATGTGCCGTAGTGACAGGACTGCCATCGCTGAACTTGAGGTCTTGTCGCAACACGAACTCGTAGACCAACCCATTGTCGCGAACGCTGTACGAAGAGGCAAGATCGGGCTCTGGCGATGCGGTGGGACCATCCGCGAGCCTCATAAGCCCGGAATATAGTTCGGCATCCAACGAAAAATGCCAGTCGTTGATGTCAATCACTGGATCAGGTACGAGCGATCGTCGAACTCCACTCGCAGCACTCCCCTATCGCGCTCGTCATCTAGATCTCTTGGGTTCACGGAGACCTTAGGAGCTGCATTCACTCGAGTGGCAATGCTCTTAACCACCGGAGTTAGCGTCGCTGCCGCATCGGTCTGGGCAGACAGTTGAGACGAGGTGATGCTCTCCCTGTGGGATCTTCTGCTCCCGTCTTCAACCGAGTCGCCTGAAGTGAGGCAGCCCAGTACCATCCCAGCCAAGGCTAGGCCCGTCAACAAGCTTTTTCTAACGTTACCTGATCTTGGGTGTTGAGTATTCCACATAGCCAATTTCTCTAATTTCACCCTGATCAGTGACTAGAATCTGCTCCGCCGCCGCCCCTTTCGTGGTGCGCCTGTCGAACCATGCAAGCCGGCAACTTGATTTCGCTTAGAATGCCATTGTCTGCCATCTAACTAACGGAGCATAGACATGGATTCAACCAGAAGCCCAAACCGCATCATCTTCGGACTAATCGTCGTCGCATGCGGCGTGCTGCTGTTCCTCGACAACTTGGGCGTGGATGCTCTAGATGGGGCGTGGCGCTGGTTTCCCTCGATCTTCATCCTCTGGGGCGTAGTGATGTTGGTCAGCAGACGCTTCCAAGACATCGCCGGCCCGGTGATCATGATCGTCATCGCCGCGTTGGTGCAAGTGTCGTTCCTAGGTGGAGATGTTTGGGCGTTTATCTTGCCTGGTTTGCTCATCATCATCGGCGCCGCCGTCGTGATCGGCAGTCTGCGGGGACGAAAGAAAGACGACTCGTCCGTATCCGAAGATTACGTTACAGATGACGCTTCCAAGATAAGCATCTCTCAGGTGGCGGGTTCCACGAACCGAATCATCGAATCTGCTTCGTTCGAAGGTGGCGAAGTCAAGGCTGTCATGGGCAGTGTGGAACTAGACATGCGCGACACCGCCGTTGAGTATAAGCCAGCAACGCTCGATGTGAATTGCGTCATGGCAGAGGTCAAACTGCGAGTTCCCGCCAACTGGAGACTTCGAGTTAACATCGATACCACGCTGGGCGAAACCAAAGACGAACGGTCCCATCGCGGAGACTCAGGCGATGAAGTCGACCTTGTCATAACCGGTTCCGTAGTGATGGGCCATCTAGTGATCGACGACTAGATCAGAATGCGGCAATAATCGCCGTCGTCATCGAAACTGATTGGTCAACGATGTCTGACAACTCGGCAGTCTCTGAAGAGGCACGCGCCCAAATAGTTACTCTCGTGCGCGACTTCGTCAAGCGCGATGTCGAACCGGTCGCTGCTCGCTTCGACCGCGAAGACATCTATCCTGCCCAGCTGGTAGATACGATGGCAGAGGACGTGCAGAACATCCAGACTTCCGCGGTGAAGGACGGTGAGGAGTATGTCCTCAACGGCAGGAAGATGTTCATCACCAATGCTGAGAACGGAAACGCCTTCGCAGTTCTGACGAAGACCGAGCCGGACGCCGAGCCGCCCTACCGAGGTATGAGTTGCTTCGTGGTGGAGAAGCCTAACTTGGGATTGTCGGTGGGGCAGCACATCGACAAAATGGGATATCGGGGCATCGATACGGGCGAGTTGGTGTTCGACAACTGTCGGGTAGGTGCGGAATGTTTGATCGGCGGTGAGGAGGGGCGCGGCTTCCAGCAGGTGATGAGCGGACTCGAATCCGGCCGCATAAACGTCGCCGCCCGCGCTGTGGGAGTCGCTACCGCCGCCTTTGAGGAAGCCATTTCGTACGTTCAGCGACGAGAGTCCTTTGGAGTCCCGATTTCACAGCACCAGGCGATTCAACTCAAACTCGCGGAGATGGGGACCAAGATAGAGGCAGCACGGTTGCTCACCATGAATGCGGCGAAGCTGAAAGATTCGGGACAGAGAGTAGATCTGGAAGCTGGAATGGCGAAGCTCTTTGCGAGTGAGATATGCGGAGAGGTCACGCTTGAAGCCATGCGTGTCCTAGGCGGCTTGGGCTACACCAAAGAGAGTCCTGTCGAAAGATACTATCGCGACGCTCCGCTGATGATCATCGGCGAAGGTACTAACGAGATGCAGAAGCTTGTAATCGCTAGAAGGCTGCTGGAACGGTATCGGATTTGATTCTTCGTCAAGGAACTCCGCTCGCATAAACTGTCCTTTCACCTGACGATTCCATGGAAGCCGTGCCACTGATCGTAGAGTCGTGACTGCTGGCTGTTAAGTTGATGCTCGGAGGCTTGACAATATGTGCAGAAGCATAAAGACGCTGCGAACCAAAGGCGACCCAGCGACAAGCGATGAGATTCGGGCAGCCGCTCTCCAGTTTGTGAGGAAGATCAGCGGCTACCGAGTGCCGTCACGCGCCAACGAGGATGTATTCAACTCGGCGGTGGACGAGATAGCACAGACTTCAGAACGGCTGTTGACTTCGCTGAAGTACCGCGCAAGGGCTTAGTGCTACGGCAAAGCTCTCGTGAGCGTGTCGGACGCTCAACGCAGGTTCATCGAATCTATCGCCATGAAAATTGAGGATTGCTAGCCGAAAACGGCGTTTCAGACGTTCCTGTCTATCCTCTTCTGCGCCTCATGGGCAGTGAGTTGTACCATCGCGGCTAGGCCTTCGCCCTTGCCCATCGAGAGTTGCCGTCCGAAGATTCTGTGAACGATGTCGGCAGGAACGTAAGCCACTTGCTCTAGCGGCTGGCCGGAAAGGGTCTCATCCATGATCACCGAAATCGCACGCGCCGAGATTCCCAGCTGGTTCTCGACCGCGTAGTGGAACTTCAGAGTACCATCTTCCCGCTCCTCTGCCCATATGAATGCTTCTGACTCGCATTTGGGCACCCGATGATCCTCCGGAAACGGTCGAGTGGCTATGCGCTCAGGCACCTCTTCGAACTCGTCTGATAGTTCCAGGAGATATTGCGCGCGCTCAACTCGATCTAGTCGGTCAAGCTCTTCAAGCATCGACTGTAACGCTTGAGGGATCTGGGACATGAGAAATATAGACGGGCACGCTGACTGGATAAAGGCTAAATCAGAATCTCACACTTAACCATTTCCCGAAGGCCGGAACGCAACGCGCACCATTGCGTAACTTCCTCATTCCCGCGAAGCCGGCCCCATGTCACGATACGGGGACGATAATCCAGAGATTGCCTCGGGGACAAACTCAGATCAGTTGGGTTGTCCCCGAGGCAATTACAAATACAGGCCAGCCAGCTACTTCTCGATCGGGACTCCTACCGCATTGCCCCACTCGGTCCATGAGCCGTCATAGTTCTTGACATTGCCGTAGCCGAGGAGGTTGGTGAGAACGAACCAAGTGTGACTGGATCGCTCGCCGATACGGCAGTAGACGATTACATCGTCGTCCGACGAAAGCCCCGCATTGCCTTCGTAGATGCCTCTCAAGGCATCAGCATCCTTGAAGGTGCCATCTTCATTGGCCGCTGTTGCCCACGGCACGTTGGCAGCGCCGGGGATGTGTCCACCTCTAAGCGCACCCTCATTGGGGTAGTCGGGCATATGGAGCCGCTCGCCACTATACTCTTCTGGGCTTCGAACGTCGATCATCTTGCCCGATGCTTCCACGTGCGCCAGCACCTCGTTGCGGAATGCGCGTATAACCGAGTCGTCCCTCTCTGGTGCGTCGTAGCTGGCAGCCGACACATCAGCGGCATCACGAGTCAGTTCGCGGCCTTCGGCTTCCCACTTCATTCGTCCGCCGTCCATGATCTTGGCGTTGGAGTGCCCGAATAGGTTGAATATCCAGAGCGCGTAGCATGCCCACCAGTTGTTGCGGTCCCCGTAGAGGACTACAGTGGTGTCGTTGGAGATGCCCTTGGCAGACATCAGACTCGCGAAGCCATCGCGGTCTAGATAGTCGCGTCGGAGCGGATCGTTCAAGTCGGCTGCCCAATCGATCTCAACCGCGCCTGGGATGTGCCCGGACGGATACAAAAGCGGGTCTTCGTTCGATTCCACGATGCGTATCCCGTCATCGCCGCCGTGTTCGGCGACCCACTCAGTGGAAACCAACGCGTCTGGGTTGGCGTATCCTCGCTCGCTGATGTCAGACATCTAAATCCTCCACGTAAACTTGATTCGGTCTCCGAATGTTGTTCCAACATTGGATTTGGATCGGCTCGAACTTGCCGAGTCTCAAGTGTTGTTCGATAAATGCGATGTACAGGATTCTACGTCAAAAGTCACCTCAAAGACTCATGAATTCACGCCGCACAGCTTCGCAGACACGATCGAAGGATTGTAGAGGGGCTCGGAGTTCGTGAGGCCGGCCTCGCGCCAAGCCGTGACTTCTCGTCACGCGAGGCGTTTCGGATTTTCGATTCGCTCCTTGATATGGACGGTCTATATACCGTCGTTCCTGTTGTCTTTCGGACAAGGAATTCTGATTCCCGTATTACCGATCTTTGCCCGCGATGAGTTTCTGGCAACGGATTTGATGGTCGGATTGGCTGTAGGGGCACGCAACATTGGAACACTGAGTTGCGATGTGCCAGCTGGGATATTGGTTTCCCGCTTCGGGATGTGGCGAACTATGATGATCGGGATCGCGCTGTTCATAGTGGCATCGCTAGCTGCCGCTACCAGCCAGAACGTATCAATGCTCTTAGTGGCACGATTGGCTGCCGGGGCAAGCTTTGCTTTCTGGATGATCTCAAGGCACGCCTACATCGCTGGCGCGGTACCGGTGCAGCATCGTGGCAAGGCACTATCGATGTACGGCGGAATGAGCAGGATCGCGGCGATCGCCGGTCCCCTCGTGGGCGGAGTGCTGGCCGAGTACGTCGATCTGCGAGCACCGTTTTACGCCCAAGCCGCGGTAGCGACGCTGACGGGGGCAATCGTGCTTGTAACCATGATTCGCTCAGGCGGAGATCAGCCCGCCGCAACGCCCCACCAGAGTGTCGTCTCGAGTCTCGGAACGACGATTTGGGCTCACAGGAGCGACTTCGCCACAGCAGGAAGCGTGGCAGTCGTATTGCAGTTCATCCGCGCGGCAAGGGAGTTTCTGATCCCGGTCTGGGCCGATGATCTGGGTTTGCAAAACGATCAGATCGGATACGTCACCAGTGTGTCGTACGCAGTCGATTCGACGATGTTCCCGATCGTGGGATGGATCATGGATCGCTATGGTAGGAAGCACGTTGGTGTCCCATCTCTATTGGTGATGGGCGCGGGATTGAGTTTGTTGCCACTTGCAACCGGCCAGCCGCTACTGATGACCGCGGCGATCCTGGCCGGACTGGGAAACGGCTTGAGCAGCGGCTTCGTACTGACTCTCGGCTCGGATCTGGCACCGCTAGATGATCCCGGCGAATTCTTAGGAGTCTGGCGATTCGTGTCAGATGTCGGCGGAGCGCTAGGTCCCCCCTTCATAGGGGGTGTGGCGCAAATCTTGGCACTATCGTCGGCGACCTGGTTTACTGGAGGATTCGCGCTAGTCGGCGCAGCGGCTCTTGCGCTTCTGGTGCCAGAGACGGCATCGGATAGAGTCCGACAGCAGCGTAGACGAGATAGATGAGCCTCCGACACAGCGCATGACGTTACGGCGACGATGCCGTAACATATTTCACACGATGCGGAGTGATACGCTCAAATCACCGAGCCAGCACGGCTTGGATGACGCGATAGCAGCCGGTTCGAATCTGCTCATCCAAGGCGATAACTTAAAGGCTTTGGAATATCTGTCAGAAACTCTGACCGACAAAATCGATCTCATCTACATCGATCCGCCCTTCGCCACTCGAAACACCTTCAGGTCCTCCGAGAGTCGCTCTTCTACCGTAAGCGCATCCCGTGATGGAGCGGTCGCCTACTCAGACGTGTTCACGCTCGAAGAGTATCTGAACTTTCTAGAACCACGAGTCGCCGCATCACGCTGCTTGTTGAGCGATATCGGAAGCTTCTACATCCACACGGATGTGAAGGTCGGGCACTACGTCAAAGTCATGATGGACAACGTGTTCGGCAGAGAAAACTTCCGAAACGAGATCACGCGCATCAAGTGCAACCCCAAGAACTTCCATCGCCGCAGCTACGGGAACATCAAAGACACCATCCTCTTCTACACCAAGAGCAACCGCTACATATGGAACAACCCCAAGATCCGCCAATCCCGAGAAACGATTCTGCGGCGTTACAACAAGGTCGATGAGCAAGGCAGACACTACACCACGACTCCCTTGCACGCTCCGGGGGAAACCTTGAACGGTGCTACCGGCGGAGAGTGGCGAGGCATGATGCCGCCTCATGGCAGGCATTGGCGATACCCTCCCAACGAATTGGATGCGCTGGACCGGGACGGATTGATCGAGTGGTCCTCAACCGGCAATCCTCGCAAAATCATGTACGCCGACGATGCCATGTCCGAGGGTATAAAGATGCAGGATGTCTGGGAGTTCAAAGATCCCCAAAGTCCCGAGTATCCTACCCAGAAGAACCTAGAGATGCTGGAAACTATCGTGGTTGCTTCATCGGATCAGAGCAGTATCGTGCTGGACTTCTTCTGCGGTTCTGGAACTACATTGCGAGCCGCGGATAGATTAGGGCGCAGATGGATCGGAGTCGACGATTCTGAAGCAGCGATCACCGTAGCTAATCCGAAGTTGATGAATACCGATCACCGTTGCATTTCCATATAAGCTCAGGCCCAGATGTTGAATGCGGCTCACTTCTAGGGCATCAACTTTAGAGCAGAACTCTTTCGGTAAGCCTTGAAGCAGGTTACTCAACTCGGTTTAAGGGACTGTGCTCAGCCCTGCCCTCTCGCGGCTAGCGCGTCGCGGAACCATCTGTAGTAGATGGGTCGAAAATCTTGGATTCTGAGTTCTGTTCTTTTCAGTGCCTCGTCGGGCGGCGCAATCATTCTGCTAGTAGTCTCATGCTTTGGTTCCCACGGCTCTAACGAGACCTCCGCGCTCCAGAGCGACCTCACCAGCACCCGTCCCTTCTCAGGACCTTCGACGCAAACTATCTTAGCGAAGCCGAGTAACATCGCCTCTTCAACTGACGCGCAAGCCTCCTCAAGCACTTCCCTCTCCAAGGTCGTACGCCAATCTTCGTCTTCTTCGGGCCTGCCTCCGGGAAATTCCCATGAAACGCCCGGCCGCGTCACGAGGATCACCTTCCCTTCGGGAGTGAAGCAGATTCCGACGGAGCCGTGGGGATCACCCTTAGGAGCTGGAAGCTTCGGAGGATGCCACGACGCAATCCACTCCTGACCGCTATCGTCGCTGAAGCGGAACTCTTCTCCTTGCTGTGCCAAGCGATTCAGATCATCCATTGCTACCTGACTCCGTCAAGATGCCCAGGGTTTACCCGCATCTCTCAGAAAGCGATAAGACGATTGATGATAACAACCGTATCGGGGTACGGAGCAGCTTTCGTCGGGATGACGGCTATGCAAAGCCCCAGCACAGAAGATTCAAAGCCCGGCTGAAGCCAGCAGCTCATGCAGATCTGCCAGACATGCAGAGTCCGCCTCCAGGTCGCGGTTGTCGACCCACTCCTTGCTCTCCCCGCTCATCCCCTCTACGGCGCCGGCAGCCACTACATCCCGTACCATCTGTTTGGCATCTTCGACGCTTGGCAGCAGGTTCACTCCTTTTAGAAGCGACATCGCCGCTACCAGACCGTAGCCTCCCCAGTTGGAGCAGCTGGCGATGATCAGTTCGGTAGTCGTAGTGACGCACGGGTTCTTGGGCAGATAGTCATGCTCGATTGTGGGTATGACGTGTTGCAGATTGCCCATGCCGATCTCGTTGCCACCGTCGCCGATGCCAACCGAGTACGGATGCTGGTCGAACAGATGATCGATCTTGGCGTTGTACGGCGTGAAATCCACGCCCCTGAAATTGCGGTACGTGCCATCGCCCACCAGGCCGGCGCGTTCGATGGCGACCAGAGCAGATGGCGAATGTTCCTGCATCAGAGTATTGGCGAACTGCGCCGACTCGTAGTGAGACGTGATTGGGAACTCGAAGACTCCGTGGTCTTCGGTTGCCAAGGCTCGGACGGCATCGATGGAGTGGGAATCGGTCACATATCCGATCTCGCTGCCCAACTCAGCCATTGCGTTGCCTATCGCCACTGCGCCAGGCGGCCCGTCGGTCTCAGGCGCCTCAGCCGCCATGATGTAGAAGCCAGTGACGATGAAGAGTCTTTCGGAATGTTCCAGCAACAGGGACGCCGCGCTCTCCATATAGCCTTCCCGCATGTGCGGCTTCAAAGCAGCCATGCCGCGAAAGTCGTCTTGCAGAATAATGTCCTCGATCTGGCTGATCGCGTCAGAAGCAGTGTTCATCTGTTCAGTTCCTCGAAAATCAATGGCTGACATGATCTCCAATCAAGCCAAGTTTCAGTCGATATCTATCTAAGTTAGATGTAAAAAGTTACGGTTTACCGTTAGGTTCGCTATAGAACCGCAAGTTCTTCGTCACTCATGTCAGTAACGAACATATGCCCGGGCGCGTGGGTGATCATCAATTCGGGTTTGGATGCCATCGCGACGGCTTGCGGTGTCACTCCGCAGGCCCAGAACATCGATACGTCATCGTCCGATTCAGGCGGCCATCCATCACCGAAATCCGGCTTCGATACGTCTTCAATCCCGATGTCAGCAGGATCTCCAATGTGCACTGGAGCCCCGTGAACCGCCGGGAAACGAGAAGTGGCTTGCACTGCCCTCACAACCTTTTCGCGCGGGATCCATCGATGCGTCACCACAAGCGGTCCGCTGAAGGGACCGGCCGGATTGGTGTCGATGTTGGTCTTGAACATCGCGACGTTCTTGTCCGTTCCGTAGTACGGCAGTCGCATCCCGTTGCGAATGAGCGCATGCTCAAACGTGAAGCTGCACCCGAGTAGAAAGGTCACAAGATCATCGCGCCAGTAACTGTGTAAGTCGATGGGTTCGTCGACGAGCTCCCCATTTTTGTAGACGCGGTACAGAGGCACGTCGGTGCGGATATCAGAGCCGGGGGCAGTCAGCGGAGCCTCGAACTGGCCAGGCTCCATAACTTCGATGATCGGACACGGCTTGGGGTTGCGTTGGCAGAAGAGCAGGAAGTGAAACGCAACGTCTCTCGGCAGGATCGCGACGTTGGTCTGTACGATGTCAGGCGCCGTTCCAGATGTCGGTCGAACGAAGCCGCCGGATCGCGAAGCCATACGCACCGCTTCGCCGGTCATGAATTCGGTCGATAGAGTGGCAACCATTTGTGAGTTCTCCTTGATCGATGCTGTTGCAGTAAAGTCTATTGCGTCGCGTCAAGAGGCACAGGATCGACTGTCGTCTCATATCGCAGCTGTAAGGAGGTCGCGGTTCGATGTCGCTAAGAATGGGAGTAGCAGGATTTGGACGGCGTGGGAAGAGGCACATTGAAGCCATCGAAACCAATTTGAACACTCGGCTATGCGCGATCTCGGATCCTTTCGAAGGTGCGCGGGATGAAGCGAAGAGCACATTTGGAGATTCTGTGCGGGTTTTCCCGTCGACCGAGGAGATGGTCGATTCTGGGCAAGTAGATGCCGTCGTAGTCGCGGCGCCTGCTCACCTGAACGGACAAGTCGCTCTCGGCGCGATCGAGCGAGGAGCTTCGGCACTGGTTGAGAAACCGCCGGGTTTGAGCTACGGGGAAGTCGCTCGGCTGAAGGATGCGGCAGTCAAGAGCAGGGCTCGCGTGATGGTGGCGTTCAACCGTCGATTCAATCCGCTGATCCGCGGAGCGGTCGACGCAGTTGAAGCGAAGGGCAGAATCTATCAAGTCGTGGCGGAGTTTCATAAAGACATCCATGAATTCACTGAAGATCCGCGGTTCTCGCCGATGATCATGGATCTGATGCTGCTCGAGTCGCCCATCCATTCGGTCGACCTCATCACGCACATCGCCGGTGCCAAGTTTGCCAATGTTCACAGCATCGTGCGACGACGAACCGGCAGTTACCGCGATGTTCATGCGGCGTTGATCGAGTTCGAGAACGGGATCGTGTGTCAATTCAGCGCGGCGTACACGGCTGGAGGCCGGTTGGAGAGGTACGAGCTTCACGGCGAGTATGTTTCGGCATACTTGGAGGGCGTGCAACAAGGCTGGACACTGGAACCGGTCAATAATCGCCGCGAGATTGAGGTTGGCGAAGATGCGAAGAGCGATACCGAGGCTCAACTGTCGCACTTCGTGAGATGTCTACAGGATGGCAGCGAATTCGGGCCGATTGGAGCCGATCTCGATAGTTCGCTGGAGACGATGCGTCTATGTGAAGCAATACTGCAGGGGACAAAGTGACCGCCTCGATGAACTGCCCTGCCAGTTAACTCTTCACATCATCAATCATCGTCTGGAAGCCTTCGTCGCATCAAATTCTCCCATGGAGGGACTATCCCATTCAAACGAAACGGCGAAGAGCCAAGATATGATCTTTGAGGTAACCGATACTGTTGCAAGGATCACATCATGAAGATTGCCCGCATTGATCAGTTCGCTCCACGCGAGCGGACGCGTCTAGTCAGAATCACGACCGATACCGGCATCGAGGGCTGGGGTGAAAGCACGTTGGAGGGCAAGCCATACTCAGTGCCAGCCGCGATCGAGGAGTTTTCCGGCTACTTGATCGGCAAAGATCCTTTGAGGATCGAGCATCACTGGCAGCAGATGTACCGATCATCATTCTTCCGCGGCGGCGTTCACAACATGTCGGCGATCGCCGGCCTTGACGCTGCACTGTGGGATGTGGCTGGAAAGCACTACGGAGTTCCGAGCTACATGCTGTTAGGCGGGAATGTACGGGATCGAATCCGCGTCTACGCCCACTGGGGAATCGGTGACATGTCGGATGAAGCTCTGTCGCAATCGAGAGAGCGGCTGGAGATGCTGAAGAAGATGGGCTATACGGCATACAAGGCGGGGCCTCCCGGATTTTGGCGCGCGCACGAGCCTCCGTCTCGCATCGACGAGTTCGTAGAGATGGCTTACATGATGCGAGAGTGGGTCGGCGACGATGTTGAGCTGTGCTTCGACTTCCACGGCAAGATGGCACCAGGCATCGCGATCGAAGTCTGCAACGAGTTGAAAGGTATGAGGCCGATGTTCGTCGAGGAACCGATACCTCAGGAGAACGCCGATGCCCTCAAGCTGGTCTCGGATCATGTGCCTTTTCCCATCGCTACTGGCGAGCGTCTGCTTTCCCGCTGGGAGTTCCGACAGGTGATCGAGAAGCAGTGCGTCTCGTTGCTGCAGCCGGATGTTGCGCACTGCGGCGGCATTACGGAGTTGAAGAAGATCGCTAACTATGCAGAGGTCTACTACCAACACATAATGCCCCACTGCGCCATCGGACCATTGGCTCTGGCAGCATGCATGACGGTCGATGCAGTTGTTCCCAACTTCCTGGTCCAGGAACAAGTAGATGCAGGACTGGGCAACGGATTGATCAAAGAGGAATGGAAGGTCACAGACGGCCACATCGAGCTATGGGAATCTCCAGGATTGGGAGTCGAGGTCGATGAGACGGAGGCGACGCGTCCCTACAGCGGCTCCGCGTACGGATATCACGAGGAGTTGGGCGGCGAGTCTTACTACGAGAACGATGGATCAGTAGCGGATTGGTAGCTCCCATTGATCGTTGATCAGGTTGATTTCAACTTCGGCGCATCTCTGATTGCAGGGATTCTAGGCTCTGCGGTCGCGGTTCTGGCTCTGTCGCTTTGGGAGTGGCGCCGAGACGAAGACCGCACGTTGCGAATTACGGAGCTGATAGGCTCGGCCTTTCCAGTGAGCGGGAGCGGTGCGGTGGCGGTCGGTTGGACCTGTTCGTTGCTGATAGGATGCGCGTACGGAGTGTTCCTAGGCGCCTCGATATTCGGATTCGATGTCACGTCAAGGTTTATAGTCGCCGGGATAGTGATTTCGTTCCCCCTTTGGATAGTTTCGGGCGTGACACTCGCGTACGCACGCCTGCTCCATCGGCTCGTGCGGAACGGGAGGATACAGCACCCCGGTCCATTCGCCCTCTCCAGATCACGAGAAGCGGCCGTAGAGTTCCTCGCCGCGCACCTTGTGTTCGGCGCGGTTGCAGGCGGCATCTATGGGTGGCTCGCGTGAATATACCGTTGAAAAACCTGTCAACGGCTCCAGATCAAAGCCTGTCTCCAGTAATGTAATCGGGACGCATTGTCACCGGCGTGGAGCGTGAGGACAGACTATGCGTTGACAAGGATCGCAATGTCGCTCTAAGAGCAATACGGGCTGTGGCACGTAAGGCGTTATCGCCTTGTTGCACCCGTCCCGTAAAACGGCACGCGTCCGCGAGAATTACGAAAATCGCACTCGGATGGACGCTATGCTCCGCGCAAGCCGCACGATCAGGCAAAGACGTTGCCACCGTAGGCGGATTTGAGCAGATCGCCCTCTTGGAAGCGACTGAATCTCAGAGGTTGCAGATCGAATTTGGTGTCGCGTGCCCCGGTCGAAAGTTCGGCCAAGGAGAAACCGATCGCTGGTGACAGCTTGAAACCATGCCCTGAGAAGCCGGCTCCAACCACCGCGTTGGCCCATCCCGGCACGCGGTCGATCACCGGATTCCAGTCGGGAGTGACGGTGAATAGACCAGACCAGCCGCCATCCCATCCGGCATCCGCGTAAGCGGGGACTATCTTTTGTAGCGCAGCCATTCCTTCGGCAACGACAGCGGAGTCGACGCCCTGGTTGTATGAATCTCTGTCCACCGGATCTTCCCGATAACCGATCAGAGCGGTACCAGGCATGTCGGGGCGGACCGATAGAGCGGTCGGGATGTGTGCAATCGTCGGGTGACGAGGATCTGCCGAGACACTGAACTCTGGTTGGTGTATAAGACGGATGACCTGGTGTCTGACCGTATGTAACGGAAGATCAGCATCCAGTATTTCGAGCAGGTCGGAGTTCCAAGGGCCGGCCGTCAAGATAAATTTATCCGCGTAGATATAGCCCTCATCCGTCTCTACTGCGGTGATAGCGTTGGCATCGGTCCTGAATCCCGTGACGTTGACTCCGAGCCGCAGCTGGGCACCCGAACTGCGTGCTGAGTTGGCGAAACCCGTCGTCACGAGATGCGAATCGGCATATCCGGAAAGCGGTTCCCACACCGCCGCCCTACTACCATCGAACGAGACGTATGGCCAGCGTTCTTGAGCATCGGTAGCTTCGATGATCTCCGTCTCAACCCCGAGCCTTTGCGCCATCTCCACGTTGATTTGGGCAGCATCTTCATTGCCTTCGCCAGGCAGCATCAACCAACCGTTCTGCACAAAGCCGCTCGGATGACCGGTATAGCGATCTAAGTTCGCGATGATCTCCCTGCTCCACCATGCCATCTGAGTGGTGACCTCGTTAGAGTAGTGCATGCGGAGAATGGTCATCGACCTGCCAGTCGAGCCCGATGCAAGTGTGTCGCGCTCAAGCAGCAGAGTGTCGCTGACTCCAAGGCGGGCGAGATAGTGGAGTGCGGCACATCCCATCACGCCTCCACCGATCACGATTGTGTCGAAACTATCTGACATTCGATATACATATTAGGGACTGTTGCAGAACCCCGCCATTTCGGCAAAATTCGTAATTCGTCCCCGTCAAGGTACCTCTAGCGCGTTCCTTCATGCCTCCAGAGGGGTCGTCGTCCCGCAGACCGGCGGCATGCGCGACACCCTTAGCCCTTCTTCCCCGACTGCGTCGGAGTCTACTCTTTCAAGGAAGGGGCGGAGTGTACTCTACCCGCCAAACACATTTCTACGGGCTGGAGATGAACGGGCCATTCCCGACTCTTTATCCCTGTTTACAGGGGAAGTCACTCGCCAAAGTTATCGTATCAAGAGACCGTCGGCCTTGTACCAGTCCACGGTCGAGCCTGCTGGAATGCACGGGCGGCTCTAAAGACCAACGGATCGTCGTCGTGGGGACCGATTATCTGTAGTCCGATCGGCATGCCTCCTTCGCCGAAGCCACAGGGGACGGATGCAACGGGATTCCAAAGAATATTCCAGAGGGCGGTGAATGGAATTGCCGAAGGGTTGGCGATGCCCTCTTCGAGCACTTGCCCGCCGAGCTCCTTAGGCGGTTGGCGATGGTGCCATGCCACCGCGGCTGTAGTCGGCGTGACTAGCAGGTCGTACTCCGAGAAGAAATCCAGCACCTGAATTCTGTGCACCTCGGCTTGCCGCAACGCAGATGCATATTGCGCGCCGGTGACTGAGTATCCGGCGTTGACCATCTCCATCGTGTAGTTGTGGAGCGACACATCCGGGTCTTCGGCTAGATGGCCGTACATCGCCACCTGACCGGCTGTCCAGATGGTCCACCAGTAAGTTGCGGGATTGGGATCAAAGCTGATGTCGGCTTTCGATACGTGCGCCCCCATCTCGCTGAAACCGGATAGAGCCTCTTCGCACGCGGCTGCGACATCGTCGTTCACCAGCGCATACCCGAGGTCGGGAGAGTATCCGATCTTGATGCCCTCGATTCCATCCTCTAGAGTGGCTATGCAGTCCGGCACTGGCGTTCGCAACGAGCCTGGGTCGCGGGGATCGTGGCCAGAGATCACCATATGCATGATTGCAGATGAGCGGACATCTTGCGACATCGGTCCCGAGGTGCTGGTGCAGTTGTACGACGGCATGGATCTTCCGCCGAATCGAGGCGTTCTGCCATGTGTGGGCTTGTGTCCGAAAATGTTGGTGAATGCGGCTGGAAGTCGAACTGAACCGCCACCGTCAGAGCCAGTGCCGAGTGAGCACATGCCAGATGATATTGCCGCCGAAGTGCCTCCGCTCGAACCTCCGGGATGGCGGCTGATGTCCCAAGGGTTGTTGGCTGTGGGGTGAATGTCGGTGTAAGTCTCTGCCGAGTTTCCGAATTCAGGCGTGTTGGATTTGCCGATGATCACCGCGTCGGCGGCACGCAGCCTCTCGACTACAGCCGAGTCGAAATCAGGCACCCAATCCACGAAAGCAGACGCCCCGAGGGTAGTTCGAAGTCCGTCCGTGACTTCAAGGTCTTTAACTGCGATCGGCACGCCATGAAGAGCACCCGGCTCCGCTCCCGATGCAAGTGCGGCATCAGCATCGCGGGCAGCCTTCAGCGCACCTTCTTCATCAAGAGTGATGAACGCGTTGAGCTGTGGTTCAAGTTGTTTGACGCGCCTAAGCGATGCTTCGGCCAGCTCGACAGAGGAGACCTCCCGATTGAGTATCATCCCGCGCTGTTCGTGAGCGGGCAGGTACATTAACTCTCGGTCGTTCATTTCAGCACCCTACTTCTCTGTATGGATCGATATGGATCGACGCGTTCGTCTGTGTGCTCCATTGCACTCCGATTTTACCGTCGCTGATCAGCTCAGCGCTATGTTCCACAAAGGTCTACGAAGGCGGAATCCAAGACCCGCTATGGGCGGTCCTTCTGCCATTCTCGCGAGTGCGCGAATCTACCGTGCATAGAGGAAATCACCTGTGTTTGCCCTAGTGCATGATACAGAACGCGACACAACTTATTCGAGCACGTGGAGATCCCCGACTAACGCAAAGACTCTAGGATCACCTTCACCTTTTCGATCTCCTTACGATACTGTCTCCGCATCATCGGCTTAATCATGAAACCCATGAACTTGAACATGAACGCCGTAGGCAGGCTGTCAGAGAAACCGGTCAGAGTCATGCGGAAGAGGGTTTGGTTGCCTGATCTGTGGCAAGCGTATAGCTTACGGATGGGATATTTGCCTTCAACAGTATGGAAACTGAACTCCATCTCCCTACGATCGGATACGTCGACCTCCATCACGATGATGTTTTCTCTGCCCCCGTATTCGTAAAGGCACTCCCATCTGTCTTCGGGCCGCGCCGATTCCGATTCTTGCTTGCGAATCCAGCTGATTCTCTTGACGCCAGAGACCCACTGCGGCTCATTCATCGGATCCGATATCCATTCGAATACATACTCCGGCGATCGTTCGATGATTATCTCGACGGAGGTTGTGATCTCTGCCATATCTTCTACATTGATCCGAAGCTGATGGATGAAGCTGTGTTGAAGACTGATCCGAAGATCAGTTCATAATCGCTCCACCGTTGACATTGAGGGCCTGACCGGTGATCTCGGATGCATCGTCAGATGCTAGGAACGCCACCGCTCTACCGATGTCTTCAGGTGTCTGTTCGCGTCCGAGCGGCATCGTCTGCTTGATCTGAGATTCGAAAATATCTCGAATCGACATGTCCGCTAACTCTGGGTTGAGTTCCTTGTGGTTTTCAGCGATAGCCATCCACATCGGCGTCCAAAGTCTGCCCGGGCATACCGCGTTGACGTTGATGTTATGTTGACCGAGACTCATCGCCAGCCAGTGAGTCCACTGTATCGCCGCCGCTTTGGAGACCATGTAAGGTCCTTGCGCGCTGCCTCTGCCCGCGTCCGGCACTCCCCGTGGTGCTCTGCCCCCGTGAGAGGCGATGATGACGATCTTCCCGTATCGACGCTCGATCATATGGCTGGATACGGCGTCTGCCGTGTTAACTACTCCTCGGACATTGACCTCCCAAGTGGCATCCCAATCCTCGGAGATGTAGTCTCTGCGAGAACTGAAGCCTCTCCCGCCGATCACCCCTGCATTCGCCACGCAGATATCGAGCTTTCCGAATTCAGATATCGCTTGTTCAGCAACTGCGTTGATCGAATCTGGGTCAGTCACATCGCCGCCTGTTGCGAACGCGGTGCCGCCAGTCTCGTTGATCTCCTCTGCAACCGCGGATGCTGAGTCCTGGTCGAGATCGGATACGCATACCGCCGCTCCTCTGCTCGCGATTATCGTGCTTATTCCTCTTCCGATTCCTCTTCCGCCTCCAGTAACTAGGGCACTCTTACCTGTCAGCTGTTCTGACATCGGATCGGCCATGACGTTCTCCTGTGGGCATGAAACCCCGACTGTATCATCAGTTTGGATAAATGATAGCGCGACCGGTCAACCGCGCCGCGCCTCTCCATCAATTCACTCTATGCCGTCGGTAGACGGTCCGAGCGAGGTTCTTCATGGAATCTATACATAAAGATGCTCTGGATAAGGCTCATGTTCTGGCCGGAGCTTATGGCGGCAAGTTGGAACGACCTATCGTCTACACCCAAGGCGTGGCATTGACCGCGAGGTTGGAGCTGGCCGCTCTGGATACGAGTTACCCCGACCCCACGCCAGAAATCGATTCGATCGTGGCTCCTTATCTTGATGATCAGCAAGGGATCTTCACCGATGAGGACGGAACTGCGAACTACGCGGGAATCAGCTGGACATCCGAGATGAGCCGCGACCCCCGATGCGCGAACCTGTTGGTGAAGGTAGCCGATCGTTTCATGATCGCTGGCAGCCACGGCATGCCTGAGCCGTTGGATCGAGACTTCAGAGTCGAGGACATGTTCTTCGCGGGAACGATTCTGCAACGCGCCAGCGGAATTACTGGCGATTCGAGATACGTAGGAATAGCAGCCGAATTCGTGGCTCAATGCGCCGAGAAGCTGATGCAGCCGAGCGGCATCTACTGGCACTGCCTCTCGTCTCCCTATTTCTGGGGACGAGGAAACGGCTTCGCCACGTTGGGATTCGCCGAGACTCTCAAAGGTCTGAAAAACGAGAAGCATGACGAACTCGCCGATTTGCACATCAAGCATCTAAAAGGGCTACGCAAGTGCCAAGATTCGAGTTCAGGTATGTGGCGGCAAGTGATCGATCGGAATGACACCTACTTGGAGATGAGTGCGACATGTATGATCGGGATTTCTATCGCGATAGGGATTACTAACGGGTGGCTCGAAAAAGACGAGTGGGCTTCATCCTTGGAATCTGCGTGGCGCGGAGTTTCTCAAGGCATCGATTCGGAGGGTAGAGTGACCGCCGTCTGCGTAGGGACCGGTCCGCTAGCTTCATTGGGAGAATACGTGATCAGAGATTCAGTCACCGGATTCGACGATCGAGGCGGTGCCATGGCACTGTGGTTCGCTATTGAGGTTGCTAGGGTTTTTCAATAAGCCCTAGGCAGATTGCCGATTATCCCTAAGCGATCTCCCTGCCTTCACCGCGCCTGAGAGCATGTCTGGATATCCGCATCCCCGCGCGAATGACTGGTGGCTTTATGAGGGTTTCTCGCCGGAGAGAGGGCTAAGGGGAGGACGGCTTACCGAGCTCCAGCTTTCATCACGGAACAATACACTTGATATGTATGCCGATCCGGCACTTTCTTCGCCCTCAAACCTGATTCGGTGGAAATCACTCAATGCGCAACTTGGATAACGTCGATCTCCAGACTGTGGTGAGTCTCTGCAAGCGCCGAGGCTTCATATTTCAGAGCAGCGAGATCTACGGAGGGATCGGAAGTCTCTACGATTACGGTCCGGTTGGCGTTGAACTGAAACGAAACGTCAAGGATCAATGGTGGAAGTCGATGGTGCGAGACCGAGATGACGTGGTCGGCATCGACGCCTCGATCCTGATGCATCCCGATGTCTGGGTCGCGAGCGGCCACGTCGATAGCTTCACCGATCCGCTGGTCGAGTGCAAGAAGTGCCACCGACGCTTCAGATCAGACACGCTTGAGAGCGAGGGATGTCAGAAGTGCGAGGGTGAGTTTTTTGGAGAGCCACGGCTGTTCAACTTGATGTTCCGCACTCATATCGGGCCAGTCGAAGGATCGGATTCAGTCATCTATCTGCGCCCAGAGACGGCGCAGGCCATGTTTGTCGACTTCGACAACGTGATGAACTCGAGCAGATTGAGAATTCCCTTCGGCATCGCACAGCAAGGGAAGTCGTTTCGGAACGAGATCACTCCCGGAAACTTCACGTTCAGGACGCGAGAGTTCGAGCAGATGGAGATGGAATATTTCTGCGAGCCGGGAACTGACGATGAATGGCATCGATTCTGGATCGACTTCTCGATGGAGTGGTTCGTCGGACTCGGATTGCGACGCTCGAAACTGAGAGTTCGGGCGCACGGAACGGATGAGTTGCCCCACTACTCGAAGGCGAGCGCAGATATCGAGTTCCTTTTCCCTTGGGGCTGGGGCGAGTTGGAGACGATTTCTAATCGGACGGACTATGATCTCAAATCGCACATCGAGAAGTCGGGGAGGGACCTTTCCTACTTCGATCATCCGAACAATCGCCGATTCGTTCCTTACGTCGTAGAACCTGCTATGGGCGCCGATCGGTCTGCACTCGCATATATCGTCGACGCCTATGACGAAGAGATCGTCAACAACGACAAGCGAGTGGTTCTACGCTTCCACCCGAGGATCGCTCCATATGAAGTTGCCGTCCTGCCATTGAGCAGGAACGAAAAGCTGAACCCCACGGCTCGACGCGTACATGATTTGGTGAGGACCCGTTTCAATACCCAGTACGACGAAACTCAGAACATTGGCAGGCGATATCGCCGTCAAGACGAGATCGGCACCCCGCTCTGCGTGACGATTGACTTCGAGACCGTTGAGTCTGACGATTCCGTGACGATCAGGCACCGCGACACCATGGAGCAGATCAGAGTTCCGATCGACCGCCTTGTTCCCGCATTGCAATCCCAACTGCAACAGATCGAGGCCGACTGTCTAGCATCCGCCAACGCCGACAGTTGAATATCTCCTCCATCATTCTGGAAAGCTGTGTAGACCTCTAGTGATTCGTTAAACGCACTCAATTGCGGCAGTTGAGTGCTTTGCTACGATTTGTGCAACTGTGCCGAGGCACGTTGCGTATCATCAAACACTAGAGTTACCAAGCCGATCTGGGAGCGGAGAATTGACGCGCGTTGAGAATATCCCGACGATAGGATGGCGTATCTTAGTGTTGGCGGCCATCGCATTCGGATTGGTCGCCGCGGCTTGCGGATCGGACAGCGACGACTCCCCTACTGCAACAGGCGAAGCGGTCGATCCTGAACCTGCTCCTACTTCCACGCCGGCCGACACTGCTCCCCTTGAAGACTACGACACACAAATCTTCGATGGCTTGGGCGATGTGCCGGGCTTTGCCGGGCTCTCCTTCAATCAGGGGCTGTTCGACACTCGAGAGCTGGAAGGGAAGCCGATAGTGATCAATTTCTGGTTTCCGTCGTGTCCTCCGTGCCGTGCCGAGTTACCCGTGTTCGAAGAGGTCTATCAAGAGTTCGGCCCGCCCGGCGGCGGCGATGTCCAATTCGTGGGCATCCAACAGCTCGGCTTGGACAGCATAGAGGATGGCATCGCTCTATTCGAGGAGCTGGGCATCACATTTCCCTCTCTGCCAGACACCAGCACGCAGGTCCAGATCAGATACGACATCTTTTCATTTCCCACCACCGTGTTCCTTGACCGCGATCATAACGAAGTGAGAAAGTGGCAAGGAGCGGTCGATCACGACACCTTGCTCGAGTTGGTAGAGCAGATTTCTGACACAACAACGTCGTCCGAATCGGAGAGCAGAGATGCAGACGAAGGGGCTGCTGTTGCAGCTGATCAACTTGAAGAGGCGATAGATGAGGTCGAGCGCGAGTTCGCGACTCCTAGCATCTTCGCCGGACTGGGCGACTCGATCGGATTTTCAGGTGAGACTTTCAAACACGGGATGTTCAATACGAACGAGCTAGAGGGCCGCCCGATGGTAGTGAATTTCTGGTACCCGTCCTGCCCTCCTTGTCGCGGAGAGATTCCCAATTTTGAGCATGCATATCAGAAGTATGGCGACCCCGCTTCGGGCGAGATCGTTTTCATCGGGATTCAGGCTCTGTTCGTAGACAGCGCCGCGAAGGGCGAGAAGTTCATGGAGGATATAGAGGCGCACTACCCGGTGATCCCTGATCTCAACGGCGAGATCCACATCGCGTTTCAAGTGACATCTGCCCCGACCACCTTTTTCCTCGACCGGGACCACAACATCGTAGGGATTCATCAAGGCTACATCCGCCACCATGAATTGACGGAGATGCTCGAGTTTCTGGTCAAGCCTGCTTGACCGTACCGGCGCTAGTCGAGTTGGCGCAACCTAGGGTCGAGTCTGTCGCGCACCCAGTCCCCTAGGAAGTTAAATGCGAGCACGACTAGGAATATCGCCATGCCCGGGAACACCGTCTGCCACCACGCCGACTCCACGTACTCGCTGCCTTCGGAAATCATCACGCCCCACGCCGGAGTCGGACCCGGGATGCCGGCTCCCAAGAAGCTCAACGATGCCTCTGCCAGTATGAGCTGCCCTACCCTGAGACTGGCGATGACGAATATCGTGTTGATGAGTCCGGGCAACAGATGACGGAACATGATGCGAAGCGTCGACGCGCCAGCCACTCTCGCCGATGCGATGTAGTCGCGCTCTTTGAGACTCAAAACCTCTCCTCGCAGGTTTCGCACATATCCGCTCCATGCCAGCAGGATCAGCAGCACCACGATGAGGTTCAGGCTCGCGCCGAAGATGATTACGGCGACCATCGCGAGGAGCAGGAACGGGATCGAGTACCAGACATCGACCATCCGCATGAGAACTTCGTCTATGATGCCTCCGTAGTAGCCCGACACCACTCCGATAGTCACGCCTAGGATCAGTCCCGAGAAAAGAGCGACAGAGGTCACGACTAGTGAAATTCGGGCGCCGTGGATGATGCGGCTCAGCACATCTCTGCCTACGTGGTCACCGCCGAGGATGTAGCGATTGGCGGGGTTTTTCGTCGAATCCTCGCCGCCCAAGTTGAACATCGCGGTCGAGATGTCCTTGCCTTCATAGTAGGTGCTATCCAAGATTCGGGGCGGCGCGTTGCGGAATCGGATGTCCTGTTCGATCTCGTCGAACGGTGCCAAAGTATCAGCCAAAATGCCGGTGACTACAAGCACCGTGAGTATCACCGAAGGGATGATCGGCCAGCGTCTGAGTGCGAACCAGATCCCTGAAAGTGAGAATCTGAAGCGGCTCTGCGATCTTAAATCGGATGCATCTTGGGCAGTTGCATGCTCTTGTGCTGTGGTCTGAGTCGCCATTTCAGGATCGTTAGCTTCAGTGACTAGTACCTGATTCGAGGATCTATGAGTGCGTACAGCATGTCGGTGATGAAGTTGACAACCACGAATACGGTGGCGAAGAAAAGGACGACGGCGGTGAGGATCGGGAAGTCGTTGTCCTGAACCGCTTGGACGGCGAGGCGCCCCAACCCGGGCCATGAAAACACCGTCTCAATCACGACGCTGCCGGTGATGAGTCCCGCCATCAGGAGCGCGGAAACAGTCAAAGGCGGTATCAGTGCATTGCGAAAGGCATGTTTCCAGATGATCGTAGTTCCCTGCACTCCTTTAGAGCGGGCAAGCTTGACGAATTCGGAGTCGAGGACCTCCAGCATCGCAGAACGAGTCAGTCTGAGGTAAACCGCCGCCGCGCCCCATCCGACCGCGAAAGAGGGAAGTATGAAGTAGCGGATGTTCTCCCAAGAAAACGCGAACGCATCCCCGGTGCCTCTAGTCCCAAAGGGCAGAATACCGAAACTGATGTTGAAGATCAGGATCAGCATCAATCCCAACCAGAATGTCGGCAAAGCCTGACCTAAGAGCGCGAACGCCCTACCCAAGTAGTCCCATATCGATCCCCTACGTGTGGCTGAAAGCACTCCCAGAGGAACCCCCATCAACGTCGCCATCACCCACGACACGATGCCCAGCTGCACCGTAGCACCCATCTTCTCGCCCACGACTTTAGTCACCTGCTGTTCGGCGAGCAACGTCCTCCCAAAATCGCCTTGTGCAAGATCGGTCAGCCAGAGGAGATATTGGACCACCAAAGGGCGATCCAGCCGCAGCTTCTTCTTGAGCGCTTCCTCCTGCTCGGGCGTCACTCCGTAGCCGCCCGGCTTGGCGTAGAGCAGAAGCGGATCACCCGCTGCCCTCGACAGGCCGAACACAATCGCGGTGGCTGCCAGTATCGACAGCACACCGGCGAAGAAGCGTCTTATCAGGAATTTCCGCAATGGATATCTACTCTGACTTCACCGCCCCGCACTGGCGCGTGGTACTCTCGGCAACGATTGCTCAAAGCGTGGAGTTCAACGCAACGCGACTCGCTGAGCGGCGAAGAAGCGGCCGCCTCGGTTGGAGTCCATCAATTCGACTCAACCGAGGCGGAAGGCGTTGACCCTATCTTGCTGCCGGAACTATGAGTTCAGGCGAGGTGTGTGGCGCCTGCGGACCGGGACGCATCGGCCAGTCGGCGATCGACTTCGGGTTGTAGACCGATACGAATGGCAACGCGATTATTCCGATCTTGAGGTGCTCGTGTCGGAAGTAGTCGGCCAGTGCCAAGTTGTATTGGGTACGGACTGCCGGATCAGTTTCGGCGGCAACCTTCTGCACCGTATCCAAGATGAATGGGATCTCCATGTGACATCCGAAACCGCCCCTCGTGAGACTGGTCTCTTCTTCACCGGTAACCCAGTCATAGGGCTTCCACAGGTCTGAACGACACCACTGCGTCGCAGGAGTGGTCGTGCTCCGTGCCACAAGGCTCGGACGGACAATCGAGTACGCGACTCGGATTATGTTCGTCTCGATGCCCAGCTGGTTGATGAAGCCGGCCGTCGTGTCCGCAATCTCCGCCCAGTCTCTAACCGAGGTGAATGCGTAGATGGGCATCTCGAAACGGACGCCGTCATCGTTGCGTGGATACCCGGCCTGGTCAAGTAGCTGATTGGCTCGTGCCGGATCGTACGGGATCTTCCATTTGTCATCCCAGTCTTGGTCGATCACATGGAACATTCCGATGTGGTACTCAGAGGCATTACCGTTGTATAGCGCCTCGTTCACCAGACTTCGGTCGATTGAAATCGCGATCGCCTCTCGAACAAGCCGGGCCTGCTCGACATCGTCGATGCCATCCGGGTTGTTGCTGTCGTCGGGTTTCCAAGGGTTGCCGATCCAGGGGATATCGTGCACGAAAGTCACGTGCTTGATCTCCTCGCCGGTCTTCACCTGGTGGCTCTCCCAGTAGTTGCCCGCCATGTTCAGTGGAACACCGCTCTGCCGACCAGTCGTGACTACCTTGAAACCATCATTCGTGAGTGCCGCAACCTCGCGAACCGGCAGCACCGCCCAGTCAGCTCCACCAGACCTCAGCGCCGCGATTCTGGCAACGGTGTCCGGAACATCGAGAAGCCTCAACGTTGGAACTTCCGCAACCTTGTCCCAGTGCGCGTCGACAGCGTTCAAGGTCGCGCTATCGGACTGCCGCCACTCTTGCACTTCATACGGACCGGTGCCGATTATGTTTTCCCGCATCCAATCAGCGCCCATCTCATCAAACAGCTTCTTCGAGAAAACTCCAAACGCATCACCAGCCTGGTTGAAGAGCAGAGTCGTCCAACGAGGCTCAGGAGCGTTGAAATTGAGGATCACGGTGCGGTCGTCGGTCGCTTCCGCGGCATCCATGAACGCTGCGAAGTCTCCCGCCTGACCGTGGATGCTCTCGGGAGTCACCGCGGCGTTCGTGTCGTTCAGGCTCCATGCGAAGTCTTCAGCGGTAAGTTCGCCATGTCCGCCATGGAACTGCACGCCGCTTCGGATCTTGACAGTCGCCGTGGATCCGTCCCCGGCGATCTCCCAGCTCTCCGCGAGCCACGGGCCTACTAGCGAGCCGTCGTCGTTCGGACGGAACAGCTGTTCAGAAACACCCCAGTACATCAATTGTTCAGGAGCCTGCGATCGGTTCAAGCCCACGCCTGCTCCGACGCCTTCAGGAATCATCGCCAATGTGCCGGCCGGAGATTCGCTGGCGGGCGGCTCGCCCCCAGGAGCCATGGCCGGTGCCGCGGTAGGCTCGGGCGCCATCGCCTCGACTTGCTTCTCGACGATCACCGTCTGCTCTACAACGACCTCTTTCTCGACAACCACGGTCTGTACCACCGTCTCACCAGCCACCTGCACTTCTTTCTCGACAACCACGGTCTGCACTACCGTTTCACCAGCCACCTGCACTTCCTTCTCGACAACCACAGTCTGGATCACGGTCTCGCCAGCCACTTCTCTCTCGACAACCACTGTCTGAATGACTGTCTCGCCGGCGCAGGCCCAACCCGCCACTGCAACTATCGCCAGAGCCGCAAGTATCGAAACTGGCTTCTTAATATCGACTTTCAACGCATACCTCCAATGTGTGCTTGATATCCAAACGAACCTAGCCGTTGGCTATAACTCCTGAAGAGTGTTCAGCAGCTTGATCGTTATAGTGGATCGTCGATGAATCAAATCAGAGCCAGCGCATGACGCGGCTATCCGTGCGTCGGGTTGCTGGCTCATGTCCAACAGAATGAGTCTCTCTCCCGCTGGTTGACAAAGAATTGTAATATCCCTCATCCATAAAGAGTCCCTTTTCGTCAATAATCTGAATCTAGCTGTCTTGAAACCGTAGGTAAGCACTGAGATCGTAGACGGAAGAGATGCCGAGATGTCATCTGATAGAATGATTTTCACTGTCGGGTGCCGATTCGTCTAGTGGTAGGACACCAGTCTCTGGAACTGGGAGCGCAGGTTCGAGTCCTGCATCGGCAGCCAAAAATCGCCGTCAACAGCGCAAAGTCGGCGCATCAGGACCGGTGGCCCCTTCGTCTAGCGGCCCAGGACACAGCCCTCTCAAGGCTGAGACAGGGGTTCGACTCCCCTAGGGGCTACCAATAGCCGCCGGTCTAGATTCGGTTATGGAGGCAGGGGACATGACTATCAACATGTCAATGGCAGAGTCGTGGATGAAGATGAATACGCAAACGCCCGCGCCCCGATTTAGGAGTGCAGCATGAGAGGCGGCGGGATGGGATATGGCGCCAATCCGATGCTTGAGGGACCCAAAGGACGTCCTCTCAAAGAAGGCACCTTCAAGCGAGTAATAGGACTTTACAAAAACTACCGGTGGACG
Organism: Dehalococcoidia bacterium; assembly: GCA_965214735.1. GTDB lineage: Bacteria > Chloroflexota > Dehalococcoidia > Lucifugimonadales > Lucifugimonadaceae > Bin127. Next base: position 1,598,398 of record OZ243977.1, read on the forward strand.
TTGGGAACTGTCGGACTGCTGGTGTTGATCACATCGATCCTCGGTGTCATCACTCCCCTCCTGATCCAACGCGTAATCGATCAGGCGTTGCCGGATCAGGATACAAACCTCCTGTTGATCTTGATTTGCGGCATGATCCTAGCCGCGGGTCTGACCGGAATCTTGAATCTGGTGCAGTCGCGGCTCAACGCTTCCGTCGGATTCAAGGTGATGGAGGATATGCGGCATGAACTCTACAGCCACCTCTTGAGACAGCCGGTTTCATTCTTCGCAAGTCGTCGTACCGGAGATATTCAATCAAGGCTTGCAAACGACGTTTCGAGCACCCAGCTGGTGTTGACTGACACCGTCGTGAACATCCTCTCGAGCGTGACGGTCGTTGCATCGGCACTCGTGGCAATGATCATACTCTCTTGGGAGCTGACCTTGGTCGCAGTCTGCACCATGCCGATATTTGCCTACCTCTCGAAGGTCGTGGGCGAGCGGCGACGCCGACTGACGAGCCAGACGCAACGCGCTTTGGCGGAGTTGACTGCACAATCCGGCGAAACCCTCTTCGTATCTGGCGTGATCGTGGCGAAGACGTTTGGGCGGGAGGAGCAGCAGCTAGAGGAGTTCCAAAACACTAACACTCGTTTGACTGGACTATCGATCAGGCAATACATGACTGGACGGGGGTTCTTCGTTCTCGTCCAAGCGTTTTTCACCATGGCGCCGGCGTTTATATGGCTCGTGGGCGGACTCCTGATCATCGATGGCAGCGACCGCGTTTCCCTCGGCGATATCGTGGCGTTCACAACTATCCAAGCTCGACTGCTGTTCCCTATGGCAAATCTGCTGCAACGCGGGGTTGAGATATCGGGATCGTTGGCTCTGTTCGAGCGCATCTTCGAGTACATGGATATCGAACCAACCATCGTCGATGCGGTCTCCCCTACCCCAGTAGACCCGCGCACCGCTCGCGGCGAAGTGGCGTTCGATAACGTGGCATTCACGTACACCCCATCCGCTCTCGAAACATCGACGATCTTGAATGCCCCGAGTCCCTCCGATTTACGTCATAGCGCGCGAGCGGCACCGGTTGAAGGGAGAGGCAGAGGCAACGGCTCAATCAGCGAATCAGCGAGTGGGGCACCAAGAGTCGAGGACGAGCTGTTCTCTTTAGAAGGAATCTCTTTCACCGCCAGAGCGGGAGAATTGACCGCTCTGGTAGGGCCGAGCGGGTCGGGAAAAACCACCATCGGATACTTGGCATCACGCCTTTACGACGCCGACTCTGGGGCAGTGAAGATCGACGGCGTAGACATCAAAAATATCACTCACGACAACCTTCGCCAACTGGTAGGAGTCGTTTCTCAAGCTCCTTTCCTGTTCCATGCATCAGTGCGGGATAACTTGCTCTACGGCCGACCCAACGCCACATTCACCGAGATCGTGGACGCGGCAAAGGCAGCGCAGATTCACGACACGATCTCTGCGATGCCTGAGGGTTACGACACCATGGTCGGCGAACACGGCTACCGGCTCTCCGGCGGCGAGAGGCAGCGCTTGGCAATCGCAAGAGTGATCCTCGCCGACCCGAAAGTCTTGCTTCTGGACGAAGCCACAAGTTCGCTCGATACTCTCTCGGAACGATTGATCCAACAGGCGATAACGAAGCTGAGGGAGGGTCGCACCACAATCGCGATCGCGCACCGATTGTCAACGGTCATCGCCGCCGAGCAGATTTTGGTCGTCGATCAAGGCGAAATACGACAACGCGGCACGCACGACGACCTGATCGATGAGTCGGACTTGTATCGTCGGCTCTACGAAGAGCAGTTCACCGCTGTGCCGGCCGCCGTGTAACCTCCCTCCGCTGAAAGGCTGTGACGGCGTGACAGGGCGTTGCATCCGTTCCTATATTGCGGACCCATAGGCTAAGGGTAGCGGTTAGGTTTGGCGACATTCAGAGTATTCAGCACGGTTTCATGGACATCTAAGAAAACCTCTGTATACGGTTCTCCCCACACATCTATGACTAAGATGAGAAGCTCTCTCTGGATTCTGACGATGCTCGCGGGCTTGACCCTGGGGTGTCTGCATTCGGAAGATCCAAAAGACGCGACCAGAGCGAACCGCGTCGTTGAGCGGTACAGCCAAAGCTCTGTCACGCCTGAGCAATCCGCCCGTATCAGCGTTGAAACGGCAGAACTCAAGGCAGAAGAAAGTGTCGCCGCCACTGGAGTAGTCGCTGCTCCCGAGGCAGCGGGGAGGGTGAACGACGCCGACGATGAGCGCAGAGGCGGAGTCTTGCGAGTGGAATTCGATAGGTTGTTTATACCTGATCCAGCGATCGACGGCGATGAGAGCCTCGTCTCATCGGACGCCGAGATATTCTCTGGGCTCATGAGATTCTCGGGCCGGCCTGATCCACTGATTGAGCCGGACCTCGCCTCTTCATTCAGTGTGAGAGACAAAGGCCTTACTTACGAATTCGTGCTGCGCCAGGACCTCAAGTTCAGTGATGGCACGCCCGTCACTGCGTACGACTTCAAGTGGAGCTGGGAACGGGCACTCTCGCTAAGCGATGAGTCGAGACGAGTCCAGGACGTACTCGGTGACATCAGAGGAGCCGAGAAGATCGTTGGTGGATCTAGTGAAGACCTTGTCGGGTTGAAAGTGATAGATGATAGGACACTCATCGTCGAGTTGGAAAGACCTCGCTATGGCTTCGTCGCTCTTCTTGCAGACCCCATAGCGTCCGTCTTAAAACGGTCAAACGTTGAGAATTGGGGCATCGATTGGTCGCGTTGGTACGAGAGCTCGGCTACAGGAACTGGCAGATACGCATTCGGCGAACTGCCGGTCGGAACCGGTCCGTTCAAGATGGAGGAGTTCGACTTTCTGGCCGGCCGGATGGCGTTGCTACGGAATGAGCACTACTGGGATCGACCGGCATTCGTGGATCGTATCGAATTCATCCCTCTCCTCACTGCCAGCGGCGAGGAGCTGGGCGATGTAGCGAGCCTGATGACGACCGGCCGGCTCGACTTGACACATCATTTCGGTTACACGGAAACACCAGCATCGGAGGAGTATCGAGTCGAATCCTACGGGGATCTAGAGAGATTTCCAGTGTCGCCGACATTGGAATTCCTAGCATTCAATACAGCACTCGAACCTTACGACAATATTCATTTCCGCCGAGCACTGGCTTTGGCGGCTGACATCGATTCGTTCACCAAAGCGTATTCTGGCTCGGGCGACCGGTTAATCGACAGCTCGAGACCAGGCGCGTCTGCCTTCGGGATCATACCGCCCGGATTTCCGGGCTTCAATGCCCAGGAGAAGAGGATCACGCACGATCTTGATGCGGCTGTGGAGGAGATAGAGGCGTACCGCGACGGTGGCGGAGTGGATCCGATCAAGGTGCGGCTCGTCCTCAACGGTTTCGGCACAGCTTCTTGGTTCTCTGCGCTGACATCCCAGTGGGAAGATTTCCTGAACATAGAGTTCGAGTACGACGAGGTGGGAATCGACACCTACGAAAACTGGCTGAAGTCCGGCAAACTCCAAATAATGCATAAAGTAGTGACAGCAAGATACGCCGGCCCTCACGCAATCCTCGGAGTATTTGAAGGCCTTTTCGGAGCGAATGCGGCATCCCCTGAGGCAGAGGAGTTGCAACGCATGCTAGGGCGTGTTAACACTAGCGTGTGGATCTGTGCTACGCTTTCCGCATGGAAATCACAGAATCTCAATACGAACGCATAGCTCCGTACCTGCCTGTGCAGCGCGGCAACGTCAGCGTCCCGAACCTCCAGGTTCTGAACGCGATCCTGTATGTGGCCGAGCACGGCTGCAAGTGGCGCGGGCTGCCGGCCCGGTTCGGCAACTGGCACACGATCTATACCCGCATGAACCGCTGGTCGAAGAAGGGGGTTCTAGACCGGGTGTTCGAACACCTTCAGAGAGAACAGATAGTGCGTGTCAAGCTGGAGGCGGTCTCTTTGGACAGCACCATCGTCAAGGTGCATCCGGACGGGACGGGGGCCTTAAAAAAAACGGACCCCAGTCGATCGGGAAGTCCCGGGGCGGTTGGACCACCAAGATTCATATGGCTGCCGCGGATGCTCGGACGGCCGTGACGTTCTCCCTGTCGCCGGGACAGGCACACGACGCGCCGGAGGGTCGCCGGCTGCTCGAACGCCTCGGCCCGCAGCTCGGAAGCCCGCGGCTGCTGATGGATCGGGCATACGAGGGCGACGAGAGCCGCCAGCTGGCGCTGGACCTGGGCTTCGTCCCCGTGGTTCCGCCGCGCCGGAGCCGGATCGATCCGTGGGAGTACGACCGCGAGATGTACAAGCGGCGCAACGAGATCGAGCGGCTGTTCCGCCGGCTGAAGGGCTTCCGACGCATCTTCTCACGCTTCGAGAAGCTGGACGTGATCTTCACAGGGTTCATCATGTTCGCACTCATAACAGAGGCATTGCGCCAGTGTTAACACGCCCTAGATGATGCTGCATCCCAAAGCGATGAAGCCGCACGGTTGGAGGAGTATTTGGAGATCGAGCGATATATCCTAGACAACGCGCTCGCAATACCCCTCCTATGGTCCACAGGTCGAACAACCGTATGGACGCAACCATGGGTAAAGGGCTACGCCCCGCCCGAGTACTATGGATCTAGATACAAAGATATCTGGATCGATACTTCACACCCGGAGTATCCGCTCGAAGATCGTCAGTAGACCCGCCCCGCTACGGGCACAGCGCCCCGTCGTCGTACCAGACTCCGTTGACGTAAACATACGCCCCGCCAACTCTCACGTTCTGTGAGAAGCTCCCGTCGGTGTAGGAGTCGTACGACAAGTCGAAGCGGTCGTCTCGGCCCTTCGTGACGGTCACGTTTCTGGCATCGAGAGTTGCTGGTGAGACATCGTAGCGGCTCAGAAGCTGATTTACATCGTTCTCGAAACGCTCCTCGTCCCGTCGCGATCGGTAATCCGGGCTGCAGATCGCGTACGCCTCTTCCCACGCGCCGCGGTTCAGGAACGAGACTTGATCTTTGAATAGATCGCTTATCTCGGTCTTCGAAATGTCAGTGAAGGTGGGAGTCGCGGTCGGCGCAGGTTTGAATTCGGGCACGGGCGTCGAGGTCGCTAAACTGCCGACCGTGCCACATGCCATCATTGCGAGCAACGTCATAGCGGCAAGGAGTATCTTGGCAAGAAGCTTCAATTCGGATCGTGGATGGCGAGATATGGGTCTCGTTGCAGTTCGCTGGAGAGGTAGACGGTTTCCTGCTCTTCAGAAGGCACTGAGCTCTGTGCCCAGCGCACATCCATCGTAAAACCGACATCGATCGCGAGATGTCGGAACTCAGGCGAGATACGATCATAGATCCTTCGACGGATCTGGTCGTGCTGCCGGACACCTATCGTCTCATTGGTCTCTTTGGGAACAATCACGTATATGTGGATGTAGATGTATCTCCCCACCTCGGTCATTCGCATGTGCATCTCGGTGTGGGGCACTCCTTGAAGGGCAGATTCGACTGTGGCGGCGATTTTGTCTTGCAACTTGCGATCAGGAGCCCTTCCCATCAGCTGGCCCCAGTTCTTACGGATCATCTGGAACGGCTGAGGCACCACGATAGCAGCAACCGCGAGCATGATGATGGGATCCGCATACGGCGCAAAATCCGACCACTGAGAGTTTTGGATTATCAGCATGGCGACAAACGCGAGTCCCACGCCGGTGCTGATCGCAGTATCTATCGTCCAGTTTTGGGCATCTACTTCCACGATAGGAGACTTTGAAATCCTGTTCAACCTGCGTAACACTATCACGACGATAGCTCCGCCGATAACTGCTGCCACGCAGTACGCTATGCCACCAACCGCGGCAACATCCTGCCCTCCCTTTATTAGCGTCGTGATAGCGGTCCATATCGCGTAGATGAGTGCAAGCGCGATGAGGATGCCTTTGAAGAGGTTGAGCATCGGCTCGAACTGTGCATAGCCGAACGGATACTGTTCGTCACGCGGCCTCTGGACGAGTTGCGATACGTAGAGAGTCAAGATTCCTACGACGCCGAATATCAATGAGAAGAAACCGTCTAGGAACACGGCGCCGGAGTTGCTCAAGAAAGAGATGATGACAGCCAATACGCCTCCAGACAAGTTGGCGACGATCGAAATCAGTATCGATCTTCGTTCGGCCTGCTCAGGCGTCATAGCGTCTCAATCTGAGAGATTGGGGATGAATCGGGGATCTCACACGCCATTGGAACGCATAATCTCGATGTACTCGTCTGTGGGGATCGCGGTGTAGGTGCTCGTCTCGATCGTGCCTCGTGCGCCCAGCTCGGTGGCGATGCGATACATCTCGCCGTTGTCAGGCGCCTTGATTATCGTTATGAAGTCGAAATCACCCATGATCGCATACTGTGCCACCAGTTCGCAGCCTCGCTGTTCGACCTCGTGGTTTACTTCCAAAATGCGCTCCGGGTGGCTCCGTACCCGATCCCGCCCGCGTTCCGTGAGCCGGGAGAGCATGATATAGGTGTTCATCTTAGGTCCGGTCTGTGTTGATGCCATGAAGCTTACTCCTGCTCGTTCCTCTAACCTGTCACTCCATCTTCGATCCCACGAAGCGCGATAGAGCGCGTGCGGTCGGATCAGTGCGGACGTTGACGATCGCCGGAACGCCGGCGTCGAAAGCCCGTTCCAGAGCAGGTCTGATCTCCTTCGCTTCACTCACTTCTTCGCCGTGTCCGCCCAGAGCTTTGGCAATCTCGTCGAACTTGGTCCACCCGAGTTCCCGTCCGGGCTTTCTTACGCCCTCGACTCGGGCAGTCCAGCCCTCGTTGTTAGATACAACGATCACGATCGGCAGTTTGTACCTCACCGCGGTGTCGAAGTCTTGGATGTTCATGCCCAAAGAGCCATCCCCATGAAGTGAAACGACTTGGGCTTCCGGCTTGGCGAGTTGAGCTCCGATGGCGAACGGGAGGCCTACCCCCATACACCCGGTTGCCCCGGAGTTCAACCTGTGGCCCGGCACATAAGTAGGTATGGACTGCCTGCCGTAGTGCAGTATCTCGTTCCCATCCACGGTCAGAATCGCGTCGCGATCCATCACCTCTCTCAACTCCTTGCAGAGACGGAGTGGATGGATCGGAGATTGATCCGAGTTCTCAAGCCAGCTAGAGCGTTCGCGTCGGTCAATTTCGATGTCTCTCAAAAAAGACGTCCACTTCGATTCACCCATCGATTCAACGTTTTGCGCCGCCGATTCCCGATTGAGTTGCGACAGAACCGCTTTTAGGTCGCCTACAATGCCTACGTCGACCGAACGATTGTGTCCGATCTCCGCGGCGTGTATATCGACTTGGATGATCTTGGCCCGTTCTGATATTCGACGTCCGAATGTCATTATCCAGTTGAATCGAGTGCCCAATACCAGAACGGCATCAGTCTCGCGGAACGCGGTGGACCGGGCTGCTGGGAAGGATGCGGGATGGTCTTCAGGGATAGCGCCGCGTGCGATCGGTGTGGTGTAGAACGGGATCCCTGTTCGATTCACGAACTCCCGCAGCTCTTCCCAAGCTTCGGACCACCAAACTCCACTGCCCGCCAGAATGATCGGCCTATCGGCGTCAGCGAGTGTCTTGACCGCTTCTTTGATCGCATCTGAATCGCCCTCGGGGCGTGCAACGCGCTTCGCACGGACCGGCTCTGCTGCCGCGGCTTCATTCAGTTCTGAATAGAGGACATCTTCATTGCACTCCACGTACACCGGCCCCGGGCGGTCTCGCGTCGCGGTTCTAAACGCCGTGGAGATAAGTTCGGGAAGACGTTCGGCAACGGTGGGACGAATCACCGACTTGGACACCGGAGCGAATATGTTGGGCAGGTCGACCTCTTGAAAGCCGTCGCGATAGATGTCGCGGAGCGGTCCGGCACCTCCCAGCGTGACCATGGGAGCGCAGTCCACGAACGCGTTGTAGATTCCGGTGAGGAGGTTCAGGGTGCCTGGTCCAGACGCTGCTGTAGTGATCCCTGGTCTACGGGTAACGCGGGCGTAGGCATGAGCAGCCATCGCCGCGGCCTGCTCGTGACGAAAATCTACGGTCCGGATGCCCAGATCTTCGGAGTTGTTTACGATCTCGTAGTTGGGACCGCCCATCAGATAGAACAGGCAATCTACGCCCTCCTCTTTCAAGGTGCGGGCTATCAGGTAGCTGCCGTCAACAATGGCCATAGATTCAGCGTACGGGCCACTCTAAGTGAAGAGCGGTTAACCAACTCGATTCTACCGACATTCGAATCATGTGCGCTTCTGCCAGTAGCCGTCCGCCGACATTTTCAATCGCTCCGCTTCCTGTTCAGGATGCTCAGCCAGCGGATTTCGATGGAGAACTTCGCTTCTAGGATGACTCATCGATGCCGTGATCAGATCGACCCCGGAGTTGAAGTCGTCGAGAGAGATGTACTCCGCTGCGATGGATCCATCTTCTTCGCGGTTGTGCCAGGCGCCGAGTGGATAAGAAGTGCCAGTAACTGAGTAGCCGTGAGCAGCGAATGCGCTGGCTTCGCATCCTCCAGCTCCCATCAAGGCGCGTTGCGCCCTGAATCCCTCGCGCCCTTGAGCATTCAAACGTTCCGCCGACCCTCGTAGCACTCCCTCCGCGCTGTTGTCGAACGTCGTTGATCGGTCTCCGACACGGATCACCACTCCCTCGCCCTGTCGAGCCTCGGAGCTTTTCAGGCTCGTCTCGATGGAAACGACGTGAGCTTCACGAGGCACTGTCCCCTCTTCCGCAATCAGTCGGGCACCTACGAGTCCCACCTCTTCTGCTCGGGTGAAGATGCCCAACACTCGGCTCGGATTCGTCATCGACTGAGCAGTTTCTATCAATGCAGAGAGAATCGTGGCGCAACCGGCCAGGTCATCGAGTGCACGAGCTTTGATGAGGCCCCCATCGAGTTCGAAATCGGGAAGATCGAGGATGATGGGAGCCGGAAACTGATCTATGTGTTCCGACGGTTCGATAGTGACGGATTCCGCCGATGCGAATCTGCCGTCTGGCGAGGTCCTAAACGACTCGCAAGAGATCACTTCGGCATCGATTCGATTCGTTCGATCCGTTGCGGCTTGAATCACCTTGACCTCGGTGCCGACATCGAATACCGATGGAGCCATACCGCCATGCGAGATGGCTTTGATAGTGCCATCACCGTTGTCTCCCAAAGCTTCAAAGCCCGGATGATCCATATGCGCCACGTATGCTATCGGCTGCGCGTCAATTTCTTTTCCAGGCAGATCAACTACCAAATTGCCCCAGCGATCAGCCTGTGCCACGATGCCGTGCTGCTCGCAGATTCGCATGATCGCCATCGCTACACGGCTCTCGTGATAAGAGACGGTCGGCTGCCTGCACAGCGTTTCTAGAATGTCCAGCGATTCCATCGGATCAAGTCGGGATCAGACAAAGTAGGGCGATTCAATCCGCATCGCCGATTTATCGCGCCGATCCCTAACTTTCCAATATAGTAGACATGCGCGCAACTTGACGCTGATCAGATATCGATCGAACCAGATTATCAAGGTCAAGCCCAATCAATGCCTAATGTTCTAGTCTTATCCGGTCCTGCTCTGCCCTTGCTCAAGATGGCGGAAGAGATGAAACCCCAGGGCTATGACTTGACGATCTGTTCGGCTGAGACTCCGATCGACGATACCTTGAAAGCCGCCGGAGAAGCAGACTTCATACTGACCTTTGGTCACGGCGTGTCGGACGAGATTCTTTCGGCGGCTAAGAATACCAGACTGGTGCAGCTCTGTTCAGCAGGCTATGATGGCGTGGATCTTGCGATGGCTGGCGAGATGGGTATTCCAGTGGCGAACAACGGCGGCGCCAACGCCATCCCGGTGGCAGAGTTCGCGATGACTCTGATCTTCGCCTGCCACCGTCACTTGCCCATCGCTCATAACGACACTCGCGAGGGGGCGTGGATGCGCCCCGAAATCGATGGTTACAACTCGCGCGAGCTTTACGGCAAGACCGTAGGGATCGTCGGTGCCGGCAGAATCGGATCCACGATGGCCGGCTTGCTGCGCGGCTTTGACACTAAGACGCTCTACGCAGACCCGGTACACTCGCCCAAAGCCGAGGTGTTCGGCGCGACCCGAGTTACGTTAGACGAGTTGCTGATGGAATCCGACATCGTCACTCTGCATACTAATCTGGATGCTGGATCGAAGGGGCTGATCGGCGCAAGAGAGCTATCGCTCATGAAAGACACGGCACTGCTCATCAATACCTGCCGAGGCCCGGTGATCGACGAAGAGGCTTTGATCGACGCACTCGAAAATGGGGAGATCTGGGGTGCTGGGCTTGATGTGTTCGAGCAGGAGCCAGTCGACCCTCAAAATCCGCTGCTGAAGATGGATAACGTGGTTGTTGCTCCGCACATAGCCGGCAAGAGCTACGAATCTTATCCGCGCAGAATCGAGTTTGCATTCAACAACATGGATAGAGTGTGGCGAGGCGGGACTCCGGAGAGCGTAGTCACAGCATGAGCGGTATCTATGCAGAATCCATGACTCCCGAACACACAGCCTCCTCATTCCCGCGGAAGCCGTAATCCAGAGTAAGATAATCCAATCGATTTTGACTTGTGAACAGAATGAAGCACACTAAACCATCATTCACGAAAGGCGGCCGATAAATGGCAGATGACATAATTCGAGTTCTTTATCTGGGACCGGGAGCTGGAGACACCCACGATGCTAGTTCGACCGAGCAGCAGTCTCGTGCGGCACGGCAGTACGGGGCAGAATTTGTGCACTACTCCGGAAACAGCGAGGGAGAACTGATCGAGGCGCTGAGCGACGCAGACGTGGCGATAAACCAAGGCCACGACTTCTCGCCTGACCTCTTCTCGCACATGGGCAACAATGGTCGATGTAAAGGCCTTGTATCGTTCGGCCACGGGTACGACGGCATGGATCTGCAGACGGCATCGGAAAACGGAGTCGTGCTCTCGAATACCGCATCCTTCGGGACTGAGGAAGTGAGTAACCAGACGATGCTCCACTTCTTGGTATGTTCGAGGAAGTTCGTGCTACATGACAAACTCGTCAAGAGCGGAGTGTGGACTCGCGAGCATCTTGCCCCCATGGGTCACATCGCAGGTGAGACCTTCGGCATCGTGGGCATCGGAAATATCGGACGAGCTGTGGCGCGTAAAGCTAGGGCGTTCGGACTAAATGTCATCGCGTTCGACCCGTACGTCTCATCTTGGGATGCCAAGGAGTATGGGGTGGACATGGTTCCGTCTTTGCACGAGGTCGCAAGATTGTCCGACTATGTTTCGGCACACATATTCCTCAACGATGAGACTTACCACATGTTCAGCGATGAGTTCTTCAGCGCGATGAAGCCCACAGCCTACTTCATCAACTGCTCACGCGGTCCTACAGTCGATGAGGCTGCGCTTATCAGGGCCCTTCGAAACGGCGAGATCGCAGGTGCTGGACTCGATGTCTTCGAGCAAGAGCCGGTAGATCCGGACAACCCGCTGTTGAAGATGGATAACGTCAGCGTCACCAATCACTACGCCTCTTACAGCGAGGTTGCTTGGGAACGCGCGAACACCCAGCTAGGAGAAGAAGCGATCCGCATCGCCGATGGATACTGGCCCATGTCGCTGATAAATCCCGATGTCAAACATCACTCCCCGCAGCGCAAAGATGCGATCTCGTGGGAAGTGACGATGGCGCGAAGAGAAGGCTGAAGCTAAAGGAACTTGAAACGGCGTTATGGACGCCAACAGTTCTTGAAAGGAATCGATTGACGATGGCAGAGTTCAAAGTGTTAGTGATGGGAATCGACGAGAGCGATCCCTTGGACTACGAACGCGCGGAGATGTCCGACTTGGACGTGGAGTTCGTGCGCGGCAATCCACAGTCGGAGGGCGAGGCGATAGAGCTCGTGCGAGATGCCGATGCTCTGATGATGCGCACCTCGCCATATAGCTCCGAGCAGGTGATCAGAGCAGCAGAGAAAGCGCAGGTTCTCGCCGTCTACTCGCACGGCTTCAATCACATCGATACCGATGCTTGCAACGATATGGGCATCATCGTGACCAACGGCGCGGGGATGTGCATGGAGGAGGTGTCGAACCAAGCGGTGACGATGATCCTGTGTCTCAACCGACAGCTGATCCAGTTCAACGAAAACGTCAAGGCCGGCAATTGGGGGCGCGATGACCTGCTCCCGATTGAACCGATCGATCAGCAGGTGCTGGGGCTGGTCGGATTGGGCAACATCGGTAGGCAAGTTGCTCGCAAACTGTTCAACGGCTGGCGGATGAAGGTGATCGCATACGATCCTTACTGCCCGCCATGGATCATGCAGGAGTACGCTGTCGAACAGGTGTTCTCGCTGCACGAACTGTTCGAGAGGTCTGACTATATCTCGGTTCAGGTTCCGCTGAACAAAGAGACGCACCACATGATCAGGAAAGAGCACTTCGACTGCATGAAACCGACCGCTTTCTTCGTCAACGTGTGCCGCGGTGCCGTGGTGCGCGAAGTGGACCTCATCGCAGCATTGAACGAGGGGAAGATGCGAGGCGCTGGGCTCGATGTTTTCGAGCAAGAGCCGGTGGACCCTGACAACCCGCTCTTGAAGATGAGCAACGTCATTGTCGCTCCCCACTCGGCGGGCGCATCGACTAGGTCGGCATGGCTGGCGCGTCAGCGCGCGTCGCAGCAAGTGGCAGCTGTGCTACGCGGTCAGTGGCCCTCGGCCGGTCAGAATCCCGAAGTTGCCAGTTCAATCGAGAAAAGAAGCCGAATGCCATCCTTGGCACCAGCCCTAGAAGCATCCCCTGAGGTTCTATCCAGCGCAGTGCTGCCAGGGCAGTAAACAATACCTGCACATCTTGATGTGCGTCCAGAAGAACCTCGGTCTGTAAGAGCTCGGTCGATGAGAGAACCGATATGGACCATACGCGCCAACTGGCGTGCCAGTTACTTCGTCCTCTTCAGCATCCAGAGCATAGTCGGTACTGGGCTACTCTTATGGTACGAGGTGACTCAACGCACATCTGATGTCCCCATCGAGACGGTACTTGCTATCATTCAAGGCATAGCATGGGTTGGTGCAGCATCTGCAACTACTTCGATCGCAATCACGGAGGGCATGCAAAGCATCATGGTCACTGGAGAATGGCTGAGACAAAACCTGCTTGAGCCCCTGAAGGAGAAGCAGCGCCAAGAAGGGCGTGAGCAAGGACGCGAAGAAGGGCGCGAAGAAGGGCGCGAAGAGGAGCGGCAGGTATGGAGGGCTTGGAACCAGCGACGCCTTGACGCAGAAGCAAAGGGCGAAACTTTCAACGAGCCTATCCCAGAATCTCAAAACGGTTCGCCAAAAATCTGAGCGGTCAGCACACCTAGCCTCAAAGATCGCTTCTCATGAGGTGCTGCATGGGCGAGGAACTCGACCAGGTCGGGAAATAGTCCTGACTTCATAATCCACACGTTCCCGCAGACGAATCATCTGTATCAACTGGTCATCTCGACGAGTACGCAGAGCTGATCCAAGAGTTCGTTCCTGACCTTCTAGTAATGATCACGGAGTGGATATCCATGGTGGTCGGAGACTGTGAATCTGCACTCACCGTAGACACGACATTAGCCGGCTGAGGCATTGGAACTGCGTCCGTTGCTGGAGATAAGGCAACGGCAAAACTGCCGCCGCTTATATCGCGTCAGGCTCGGACGCAATTGCCGCCAGATCGGCTCGGCTGTAAGAACCTAAAGACCTGAAATTGAACTCGGTGTAGTTCCGAAGCCACCGCATCGATATCTTCACCGCATCTCGATAGCGCTGAACCGCATCAGCAGGAGGGTTGTTCCCGAGCAATCGGATTATATCTTCGCCTTCATCCACCATTATCGACTTCAGCAGCGAGAGATCGTGTGCCACGCCTATGTCCTCGGCAATAGTGCTGTGGACCACTCGTTGCGCCATCTGTGCCACCGAGATCCTAGCGGTTGCGAGATCCTCCATTAGCGCCGGGCGCCGGCCTGGCTTCCCAGATAATCGATCAATACCCTTTGCACCGCGTCCGCCTAGCCAGCCTTCTACGTATTCGATCAGAGTGCGAGCGTTTTGCCGTGTGCCCTCTTGCGTGACGACACCCTCAGGCGTCTCGATTCTGACCGGATAGTTGTCGGGATCGCTCATCTCCTCACTCGGAACCCAACCGCTTGCTCGCAGCTCTTTGAAGGGGGCACCGGCAGATTTCATGTGGTAGATGTGAGCGACCCACGCCCGCAAGAAGCCTTGATTCGCTTCCCAGATCTTGTCGTTCCTAACGCTCGTTCCCGCCTCTTCATTGACTTCCTGATCACGATGAGGCAACGCAGTCGCCATACCACCAATCGGCACCGCGTCGTGCTTCAAACAGATCGCTACCAAACGCCTGAATATGTTTGCAATGAACGGCGTAGTGGGCACCGCGACATCGAACCTGTCGGGCCAGACACTCGTCGGATCAGCCATCACATACTCCAGCAACGATGCCTTCAAGTCCCAGCGCGCAGCGTTTAGACCGGCGCCATAGGGTCCCAAGGCGTGAAGGCTCTCCTCCATCGTCCAAACCAGAGGCAACGATTCCACAAGCAAGATACCGCGGATTGTCGCGTCCTTCAATCCAACAATCCGATTCTGACACTCTGCGAATATGTCACTGTAAAGTGCTGCCTCCTCTGGCGACTCCGTTTTCGGAAGATAGAAGTAGATGCCCTGTTCCCGTTCAGCCTGTGCCTGACCGGCGTGATAAAGCGTCAAAGCGGTGCCAAGTATCGTAGCCGATACCGGCTCGCCATCCACAGTCAAATCGGGATCATCGAGATGCAGCCCTCTATCGCGGTGCATAAAGAAGGGAATCTCGCCCTCGGCGATTTCGTAATGTCGGCCGCGAGCCTCGTTCGTGAAACTCAAACTGCGGTCGACTGCACCTCTCCTATTGCGAGCAGCGAGCAGCGAGTCGGAGAGTATGTGGCTCGCCGAGTCTTCGTCATCATCCAAATCGCCCTCCGCACGCTCCCCCTCAGGCCCTGGGTTGAGTGCGTTGATGAACATCGAGGTGACGTGAGCCGGCCCTGAAATTTCGATGCCGGGATTCCGAAGCTCGTCCGGCATGTGGGGAACTGACCAGTCTTCAGATGTAGCTGTGCTGGCAGGCATATGCGCGGGCTGCACACCGCGATTCAAGGCAGCGTCCAGCATGCTCAACCGTGCTTCTCTTACACCTGCCACGCGTTCTGCAAATTCGCCCTGCAACCCCGCGATTAGCACCTTTACCTCATCATTCAACACATCGTCCCAATCACCATCCGCTATGTACTGAACCCTGTCGGAATCTGCCATGATCACCTCGATTGTCAAGCAAACCAACGCTCGCAGCCATCTGCAAGCGCAATCAAATGGTACACACTGATCAACCTAGTCCATCGAGCGGGCTAGGAATCGCGGAGTATAGTCCGATGGAAGTAGAGAGGGAAATCCGAAGCATCGACTCGGATGAAAAGGCTAGTTGAGAAGCTCTTTCATCTCGCGCACCTTCGGGTTTCGCTGAAGCGTCGCCAACGCGACACGTTCGATCTGACGGATCCGCTCGCGCGTCAAGTCGAGCTCATCGCCGATCTCCTCCAGTGTCTGCTCGATGCCATCGTGAAGACCGAATCGGCGCAGAATCACCTGGCGCTCGCGCTCTCCCAGATGAGCCAGAATCTTCTCGACCTCGGAATGCAAAGACCGTCGTGCTGCCACGTCGGGCGGAGCGTCCGCCTCACGGTCAGGCAAGAGATCGCCCAGCTCGTTGTCGCCCTCTTCACCAACCGGCGACTCGAGCGACATCAACTCTTGGCCATTCTTCAAAACATCCGTCACCTTATCGACCGTCATCACCACGCGTTCGGCGATCTCCTCGATAGTAGGCTTGCGGTTGTATTCTTGCGCCAACTCACGCGAGGCGCGTCGAACCTTGTTCAACGCTTCCACCATGTGGACGGGGATGCGAATCGTTCGCGACTGGTCTGCGATCGCTCGAGTCACTCCCTGCCTGATCCACCACGTAGCATAAGTGCTGAACTTGTAGCCCTTGCGGTAGTCGAACTTCTCAATCGCACGCATCAGGCCGATATTGCCTTCTTGAATCAGGTC
Source organism: Dehalococcoidia bacterium (assembly GCA_965214735.1). GTDB lineage: Bacteria > Chloroflexota > Dehalococcoidia > Lucifugimonadales > Lucifugimonadaceae > Bin127. The sequence goes on from OZ243977.1 coordinate 1,614,628, forward strand.
CTGGAACAGTAGCCCGCGGTTTGTGTACTTCTTGGCGACACTCACCACTAATCGCAAGTTTGCCTGACCGAGATGCAACCGCGACCTATCACCGTCACGTCTGACCAACGCCAGATGGGACTCTAAAATCGCCGACGCGTCTTGGAGGTACGACTCGTGCCAAGGCTCTATTCCTTCCTCCTGAACCAAGTCGGAGAGCAGAAGATCGGGCGGCATCGCGACGCACAGATCGCGAGGAAGCAGATTCGACCTAGCAGCGAGCTCGCGCGTCAGCAGACTCGCCTTCTCGGTGATCTTCTTCATTCGCCCTTCTTTGGTGTTATCGGCCCTTGCCTTCTTGCCTCGCCCCTTCTGAGCCGTCGAGTCATCGACTCCGTAGAGTTTGAAAATATCCGTCTTCTCGGTGATCGGTAGCGTATCGGCCAAATAGCGCAGCAGGATTTCGTAATGGGTTTCCTTGCCAACATCACGCGCGCCGTTTATCAGCTCCCTGATCTCGTCGTCTATCAGCAGCTGCTCCAAAGTGACCGGACGTGGCTTGCCCAAGAATGTTGCAACTTGGTCGGCGACCGGTGCCAGCTTGCCCAGACCGCGCAAGACCACTGCCACGATTCTGACAGCGTCAACCGGAGGAGCCTCGTCTGGAAGCTGCTCACGATTCTTAGGTATGACTACTAATCCGCGCAGCCCCCACTCGATCCGCTCCAGCCAAACCGCAGACTCCACCATCCGAGATAGGACCACCTCATCCGCCTTTGTCAAAAGGTCAACCTTGCCGATCTCGCGAAGATACATCCTCACGTTGTCTTCGGTCGCATCAGGATCCTCAGTCAACGCCGGATTCGAGGCTTGCTCGGCAGCATCATCGCGCGCAGCCTCCCAAGCGTCCAGCTCCGACACTCTGGCAGCAGGTCGACCGTTAGTCGTCCCGAACCCCGAATCCTCGCTGTCCGGATCATCCGAATCAGATGTCAGACGAGCGAATGAAATCTCGTCGGAAGCGTTACCGGATCTGGTACCGTCCTTCTGAGTAGAGTCCTCATCTTCCTGGTCATCGTCCTCGACAGACGCAACAGGGTTTATCGGATCATTCGCTGTGGAAACACTAGCAAGTTCGCTATTTACCAAGTCGTCAATTTCCTTTCGAACCGTCTCGAAAATCTCTGTTCTACGAAACGATTAATTATCCAGCGCAGTTGCAGCGCCGTGAATCAAGATCAAAGCTGAGCAAAGTGGATTTAGCTCTCAGTGATGATGGTTACACGCGAGGCGTATCATATGGAGGCTGACCAGATAAGTTAAAGTGCTTTCTATGGCGGCAAGCCGATAGTCGCCAAACTGCAAATTACGCTAGTCAGTACATGTCCCTGTATCATCAGATACGACGCGATTAGCGATGAAGTTTTTCGAAATGGTTCGGATTCCGCGTAAGTCCCACACCACACCCTCACGTAGAGCAAATTCTACCATACTGAGAAACGTCACGTCCTCAGAGACTTTTGCATAACTCCATACATTCCCGAGAAAGCGGGAATCCAAGGCCTGCACTCGTGATCGACACGGAGGATGGGGCGATGCATCCGATTTGAGCTGAATCCTCTCCCCTAGGGAGAACGCCCTGTCACGTCGCTCCGAGCTCGATACGCGGTATGCCACATCTCGCGACAGAATCACACGCAATTGATAACGAACTTGCCCGGTGCTCCCTGATCGAACTCCACATACGCCGCCGGTGCTTCATCCATGCTCACCCGACGAGATATCAGCGACTCGAGGGGCACGTTGCGTTGGGCGGTGAACTCGGCGGCCTCTTCCAGACCGAAGGTGCTGAAGGTCCAAGAGCCCACCAGAGTCAGATGCCGATGGATGATATCCGGGCTCGGCTCCACATGGAAGTCACCACCTTCACCTACGAAACAACATCGGCCGAACACTCGAGTAGACTGCACGGCGGCCAGGCGAGTCTCGTGAATCCCAATCGCCTCCATCGTGGCATCGGCTCCATGTCCGCCAGTCAAGTCGATGATCTGCTCCACCGCAGAATCATCAGAGTTGTCAACCGTCTTCCAAGCACCCGCGCTCTTCGCCATCTCTAGCCGCTCGCCAGAGATATCGACTGCAATCACCCGCGCGCCCATCGCAGCAGCGAACATTACCCCAGCCAAACCTACCGGGCCGGCACCAAAGACCGCCAACGTGTCTAAACCCGAGAGTCGCAGCTTCTTCAACCCATGGAACGCTGTGCTGGCGCCGCATGCCAGATATGCTCCCACGTCGTAGCTGATATTCTTCGGCATCGGCAAACACGAAGACTCGTGCGCAATCATGTACTCGCCATGACCGCCATGACGATTACCGCCGTGAATCATCCGACCCTCCGACCTGCAGAGCTGGGTCCAGCCTGAACGGCAGAAGTGACACGTCCTGCAACCTTCGTAGTGATGTTGCATAACTCTGTCGCCCAATCGCAGGTTTCTCACACCGTAATCCAGCTCCACCACTTCTCCGCAAGGCTCATGACCCGGCCTTATAGGCTCCCCAGTGAACTCCGATCGCGGAGCCCTGAACCGCTTCAAATCCGATCCGCACATCCCCGATGCACGCATCTTCAGCAGGACATACCCGGGACCCGGCTCCTCATCTGGAAAATCGATCACCTCAGACTGCCGCCCACCCAAAAATCTAAGTCCACGCATGATTCAAAGGCCTCGTACTGCTCAATCAAGAGAATCTCTAGAATCTCTCACTCGCGTTGCACGTAGTCTATCTAGAAATTGCGCCTCTGGCACTTACACGCGTAAACTACGTGAACGGCGACCGATCCACCTGAAAGAGATATAGAGATGGCAAAATCCACACGCTTCAGCTACGAAGGACTGTTCTCCGAGCGTTCGCAGGATAGCCCCATGGGCGGAGTCCCGCACGCCGAGTACGACTTCGCCGTGGCTTATCCCGCGCCTGAAACATCGCCCATGGACGGCCTCATAGCCGCGCTGCAAACTACCATGGATGCCCGCGGCGATGAGGTAGCGCGCCACATGGCATACTATCCGCATCCGCAAGGATCGATCGAACTTCGCGAATACACATCATGGAAGCTCGAATACGACCGCGACTTCAAGGTCGATCCCGAGGACATCATTCTGACGGCAGGATCGGGTGAAGCCATAAGCCTCGCGATCCAAGCGCTCACAAACCCGGGCGACACCGCAATTACCGAGTGGTACGTATACAGCGGCACATACGGACAGCTCGAGAGATTCGGCAACACGGTCCACGGGACTCCTCTCGACGATCAGGGAATCATCCCAGAAGCTCTCGACGAACTCATCACAGAACTTACCCAGAAGGGTGAAAAGCCCAAACTCATCTATACGATCCCGGAGCACCAGAATCCGACTGGGTCGACTCTGCCTGTCGAGAGGCGGGAGCAGATACTCGAAATCGCCCACAAGCACGGTGTACCGATCCTAGAAGACGACTGCTACGTAGACCTCCGATTCGAAGGTGAAACCCAGCCTGCATTCCGCACCCTAGACGACTCCGGGATAGTGATTCACGTCGCTTCATTCTCCAAATTGCTGGCGCCAGGTCTTCGTCTCGGATACATCACCGCCTCTCCCGAGGTGCTGAGGAGAGCCGCAAGCTGCAAGATCGGCTCCGGACCCAACCAGTTCGCCGCCTACGCGATCGAGGGCTTCCTTCGGAACAATCTAGAAGATCATCGCGCCCGCTTCAACCCGCTCCTCAAACAGAAGAGAGATGCCATGGATAGGGCCTTGGCCGACCACTTCACCGAGTGCGGCGCCACTTGGTCACGCCCCGAAGGCGGATGCTACACCTGGCTCACCATGCCTGAAGGAACCGACATCACCGAGATACGCGACGAAGTCTTCCAAGAAGGAGTCGGATACAACGGAGGCATCGGTTTCGCCCCCAATGGCGACGGCGAGAACTGCGCCCGCCTCTGCTTCGCGTTTGAAACTCCCGAAAAGAACTACGACGGCATCGCCAAGCTAGCTCACCTCTTCGGCAAACGCGGACTGATGTAGCAGCCATCCTGACACGATGCCGGCTTGGGAAAGGATTCGGGTTTAGCGAAAATCCGACAACTAATCCGAATCCCTCGGCACCACCGCGATCGCTGGTGACGGCTTGCTATGCCCTGTGGAACTCCTCCAAAAGCGCCACCTCATCCGCGGCGCCGATGTACAGCGGCGTGCGGTGATGCAGCTGTTCCGGCTGCAAGTCGAGGATATGAGTCTTGCCGTCGCTAGCCGCGCCGCCCGCCTGTTCAACCACATAAGCTAACGGAGCACACTCGAACAGCAGGCGCAACTTGCCGCTCGGACTGCTCTTGTCCCCCGGGTAAGCGTATATGCCTCCCTTGAGTAGGTTGCGGTGGAAATCCGCCACCAAAGCTCCGATATATCGACCCGAGTAGCCTTCAGACTTCACATGCGAAACCCAGCACAGATCCGGATCGTTCCACTTCCCTGAATTTCCCTCGTTCGTCGAGTAAACATGCGAAGCCCCATGCGAATCCACATTCTCATCAGTAAGAACAAACTCGTTTGAAGCCGGATCCAATGTGAAGAAGTGGACCCCAGAGCCCGATGTATAAACGAATATCGTCGACGAGCCGTAGAGCACATATCCTGCAGCCAACATCTCTCGCCCTGGCCTCAACAACACTTCTGAATCGGCATTCATCAAACTTGACGGGCGTCTATAGATCCCGAATATCGTCCCGATTGGAGCAGCGACGTCGATATTGCCGGAGCCATCGACTGGATCGAACACAACGCCGTACACGGCAGTCTCGGGATCAGCTCCCGTCTCAATCAAGCCGTCATTCTCCTCGGAAGCCATCACGCAAACGAGACCCGTCGCCGCAAGAGCCTCCGCGACAGCGTTGTCGCCGATCAAGTCGAGTTTCTGCTGCTCGTCGCCTGTGACGTTGGCTGAGCCGGCAGCACCTAAGATGTCTCTCAAACCGGCTCGGTTCACTTCGGCAGAGATGAATTTCCCTGCGATCCCGATGGCGTCCAGCAGAACCGCGAGATCACTCGGGCTGTCAAAATCGGTGCTAGGATTCGCAATCACGAACTCATTCAAAGTTGTGGCTGAGTCGGCCATATCGTTAACTCCATCTAGTTATCACGACTCAATCCGAATCCGCCTCGATTTTAGAAGCACACAGCCATGCCCTACCTGTCCAGCCAACTAGGTAACGAGAGCTGGAACTCGTAGCCGTCCGCGAGGCACTGATCCTCAGCTTCCCATGCTATAGCGAGGCGAGACTGGAACTAGAGAGATACGAGTGTAGCGCAGCCGGTTTGAGGCTAATGCTACAGACGAGAATCACTCGCATTGTTCGTAACCCGCTAATCCATGGCTACGTCGAGCGCAACAGCCACAGACCGACATTGCGATTGACAACGACGAACAGCACGGGGATCAAGATCCCCAGCAAGTCACGAGCGGAACCGGATGCGCTTCCAAACAGAGTCGCGCTGAACCAGTTCTCGAGGAACAGCAGAGCCACCGCAATCGATAGCGCCATTGCTCGGTTGGCCGACTTCGCATCCGACTCGTCGCCTTCCCTCGCACGCACGAAGCTGAACACGACTGCAGCAATAACGCCGATCGCCATCAACCAGTAGAGAATCTCCCAGATGTCGTCAGCGTTTGTTTCGTAGATCGGTGCTGCGAGGAACTGGACGGCAACCAGCAGAGCCAAGATGAGATGGATCCAGCCAAATAACATTTTGATCGCGTCCATTACGGATTCCTCCTAGATTTAGATTACAGATACGAATCTGCCTTACTCTTTGGAGGTGACGTTACCACATCCAAACATATCCGTGAAAATTTGAAATAGCAACTAAGCAACCGTCATGAATCGGATCGCCGAATATGAATGCTTTCAATGCCGCATGGCGATGACAGGTGAAGCCCGCAAGTCCAAGTTCTGCAGCACCCTAGCGAGGTGGTGGTGCGTTGTCTTGCTACGTGGTCCGTGGCAACAGCTTGATCATGCCTTGGCGCGTCTATCGAATGCCGTTTCAAAGTGAAATCGAACCGAAATGAGACTGAAATGAAGTTGAAACGAGATGCATGATGAAGCACGATTCAAGTATGTAAAATCCGAAATCAAACTGAAATGAAGTTGCAATGACATCTGCAAATGTAAGTCGCTACGCCCTGCCGCAAGACTGGATCAGATACGACAAGGCCGCCGTTCTAGACCTTTTGGTCAAGGCTAAGACTGAGGCGGGCGTGTTACGCCAGATGCCTTATCTCCGACAGTGGATCGATGAAGTCTACCAAGAGCAGCTGAGGCTTGAAGCATCGGATACTGCACGCATCGAGGGTGCCGAGTTCAGTGAGCGAGAGCAGATGGAAGCCATTGTTCCAGACGCTGAAGCCCGCACTGACCTCACGCGCTCCCAACGTCAGCTTCGTGCCGCCGAATCGACCTACCGCTGGTTGTACTCGCAACCGGCCAGCCGCATCGTCAATTCCGAATTCATACTTGAAATCCATCGCCGTATGGTCACCGGCTGCGACGATGATCGTTGCGAACCCGGCGTGTTGCGTTCAGCAGATTGGAATGTCACCTTCGGTACGCCGACCTTCCGTGGCGTCGGAGGTGGCGATGCCTGTCGCATTGCATTCGACGCTCTCTGCAACGCCATCGGAGGCGAGTTCCAACGACATGATCGCATTATCCAAGCCATGGCAACCCATTACCATATCGGTGCCATGCATCCTTTCGGCGATGGCAACGGACGCACCAGCCGAGCTTTAGAAGCGTTCATGATGAGACGTGCCGACATCAATGACCTAGTCATGGTGAGCCTCTCCAACTACTACTATGCCCACAAGGATGAATACCTGTCGGCGATGTTTGATGCACGCAAGCTAGGGCGTGTTAACACTGGCGCAATGCCTCTGTTATGAGTGCGAACATGATGAACCCGGTGAAGATCACGTCCAGCTTCTCGAAGCGTGAGAAGATGCGTCGGAAGCCCTTCAGCCGGCGGAACAGCCGCTCGATCTCGTTGCGCCGCTTGTACATCTCGCGGTCGTACTCCCACGGATCGATCCGGCTCCGGCGCGGCGGAACCACGGGGACGAAGCCCAGGTCCAGCGCCAGCTGGCGGCTCTCGTCGCCCTCGTATGCCCGATCCATCAGCAGCCGCGGGCTTCCGAGCTGCGGGCCGAGGCGTTCGAGCAGCCGGCGACCCTCCGGCGCGTCGTGCGCCTGTCCCGGCGACAGGGAGAACGTCACGGCCGTCCGAGCATCCGCGGCAGCCATATGAATCTTGGTGGTCCAACCGCCCCGGGACTTCCCGATCGACTGGGGTCCGTTTTTTTTAAGGCCCCCGTCCCGTCCGGATGCACCTTGACGATGGTGCTGTCCAAAGAGACCGCCTCCAGCTTGACACGCACTATCTGTTCTCTCTGAAGGTGTTCGAACACCCGGTCTAGAACCCCCTTCTTCGACCAGCGGTTCATGCGGGTATAGATCGTGTGCCAGTTGCCGAACCGGGCCGGCAGCCCGCGCCACTTGCAGCCGTGCTCGGCCACATACAGGATCGCGTTCAGAACCTGGAGGTTCGGGACGCTGACGTTGCCGCGCTGCACAGGCAGGTACGGAGCTATGCGTTCGTATTGAGATTCTGTGATTTCCATGCGGAAAGCGTAGCACAGATCCACACGCTAGTGTTAACACGCCCTAGTGCGCTCACTTTGGGAGTCTGCGTGATAGATTGACTGGGTTTCCAAGCGGGATGAGCATCAAGAGCCGCTTGCACATGCTCCTCAGCAGGCGACATGAACAGACGTTTGCGGTCTCCCTCGGCGACTATGGCGGTCATCTGCTCGCCCATCTTGCCGGCTTTCGCCTGCTCGCGCACGTACGCGAGCCTGACCGTGTTCCCGCAGGCGATGCAGGTGGTGCCAGTGCGGTTGACATTGCCGGTTTCCGGCACTCCAACCTTGTGGTTCTGGACTGCGAATGAGACCGATCTGGCTTCGTCATCGATGACCGGACGGATCCAGCGCTGGTTGCCGCGCTTCTTGGAGAGCTGGAAGGTTTTCATCATCGGAATCTTGATGCCGCATGCCGGGTTGGGGCATGGGATCGTGCGCGTCCAGAGCCAGGCGATGACGGTTCTCTCGATGCCGTCGGCATCCTTCACTTCGGGGTAGAGATGTCCGATGCGTCTGAAGGCTTCTTCTCGCATCCACTTGCCGTAGTATCGGATGTCGTTCGCCAGCCCCGCCGTGCCTCGCCATGGGATTCGCTGTCTGCGCCTGCCTCTGCCGGTGGTCATGCCCATGGGGTCGGAGTCGGGATTGACGGGAGGCTGGCTGTGGAACTTGGGCGGCAGCTCGATGAGGGACTTGGTGATGAGTACTGCGATGGGGTTGAGATCCGATCCCATCGCTTTCATTCCGAGTCTCTGCGCTTCTAGCGGGATGGAGCCTCCGCCGCAGAACGGGTCGTAGATGGCGGGCGCGTTGTCGCGGAGGTATCGGAGGGTGAGAGCGGAAGTGACATGGGGGGGGGGGGGGGGGGGTAGCTTGGGATGTGACGGGTGGGAATGGCGGCTTGTCGGGCGACCGGGCGATTGAGCGTGCGATCTCGCGTCGGGCTCGAGCCAGCAGGTCATCGTCGTTGGTGTTCTGCCACTTGACGAGTTCCTTGATCAGGTCGTGGAGACGCTGTCTTTCGATGCGTTGAGACTCTTCGGTCCGGAATTCTTGGGGGCACGCTGACGGGTCGTCGACCATGCTGGCGAATATGACGGCGCGGCAGGCGGCGAGGGGGCGTCTCGCCCACCAGAGGTGGAGAGTGGAGGGGTGCCCGTGTCGGATGGACTTCTCGCGCGCCGATTCGGCGTTTACGACATCGAGCGGGAGGTCGACCTCGATGAGTTTCTTGCGATATGGCGTGTCTGGCATGGGTTTACAGGATATATACAGGATTTTGATGGGGAATACGGAGTGGAAGTGAGATGATTGAGATCAATGGTCAGGATGGTTGCACATGGTTAGCAGGGTTTGGGGTAGCGGGTCAGAGGATGCGCCGGGGTAGCGAGCTAGGTGAGAGTGGGACGGGCTGTTGTGTGGCGGTGCGACGGGCTGAGACAGGGTTATACGGTCTGCTACAGTGTCAATGTAGAGAGGGGGATTTGTTGGATTTTGCTGTTGGAGTAAAGAAACGGGACGCAGGATATGAAACGGAGCAAGCGAGAAGAACGAAGGTTTCATTGGTTCGATGTTAAACAGGCACGGGGATCGTCAGTCAAGGTGCCGCAACCGAGCGGGAAGTTTAAGATTCTGTTTCCGGGTGCGGAGTCGATCAAGTTGCCGTCAGAACAAAAATCCACGGATAAGGACGGTTCTGTGAAGTAGGCGACTTTATGACGGACTCGTTTTTGATACTTACGTTGATCTTTTTGCCGGGCGGACTTTCAGTATCTCCCAATCAGTTCTATAATCCTCGTGTGGTCGACCATTCGGGAATCATACAATTAGGCATCTTGGTATATCATGCGATCTTCGTCCATATTTTTATTTTCTCACTTCTTTGGTTAGCGTCTCTATTTTGGCCAGGTTATTTTTTAGGAATACTTGATCTTGATGCGATATTGGTTGATGGGGTGCATGAATACATAAAAGCCAAAACTGATATTTGGTTCAGTGTATTCAGTATATATATTGTATCTCTGATATTCATTGCTGTATTGTTCGGGATTGCTGATCTACCTTCTAGATTCACAAATTTGATTGGTTCTTTAGCACATAGAATCGGATTGGCTGGCGAGCCTGTCTCTAATGTTCCGATCTGGTACGAGGTTTTTGATATAGAGCGAAAATCACTTAATGAACTTCATGTTCAATTACATGTATTGATGAAAGATGGCAGTGAGTATTATGGAGATTTATATAGTTATGAGCTTATATCTACTCCAGGGGAAGGCAGGAATATACTTCTCGGCGATGCTGTTTTCATTCCCAAAGGAGACAGATCTTCTCCAATTGAAATCTCTCTCGACAAGGGTGGTGTATTATTGAATAGCAATAACATATCGAGTATCGAGTATCGAGTATTTGTACCATAGCGGATACGAGGAAGATAGTTAAAAGATGTCGACGATCTTGTGGATTAGCTGGCTGTTCAGATGTCCAGTCTCAGCTTGATATCGTCTTAAAGAGATGCTGTCGCCGGCGATGGATTTTGATGGAACTTATATACGAGTTTACCCAAGCCCAGACCCGATATTTGTTGACAATATTAGTTATATTTGATATAATGAAGATATGGCAACAAAGCAAATAGCACCGGGTCAATCCCATCGCGAAGGTATCTCGCTTTTCAAAGTGATGAAGATGTTCAGCACGGAACTCAAGTCAGAGAACTGGTTCATCGAACAGCGGTGGGGGTCAAGGTCGAAAATCGCCTGCCCGTTCTGCGAAAGCCGCAACATCCTGCATTGCAAGAACCGCAAGCCACAACCGTTCCGGTGCCGCGAATGTCGCAAACAATTCAGTGTCAAGACCGACACTTTCATGCACGGATCGAAGGTACCGCTATCGAAGTGGGGCGTGGCGATATACCTCTACAGCACCAGTCTCAAAGGTGTGAGTTCCATGAAACTGCACAGAGACTTGGACGTGACGCAGAAGACCGCATGGTACATGGCGCACCGTATCCGTGAGGCGTGGGACACGTTCGAAAATCCGTTTCACGGACCGGTAGAGGTTGACGAGGTCTACATAGGCGGACTGGATCGCAACCGACATGCGTGGAAGGTCAAGGAAGGTCGTGGACCCAAAGGCAAAACCGCTGTCGTGGGAATGAAGGACCGTGACACCAATATGGTGACCGCAGAAGTCATCGAAACCACTGACAAAGAGACGTTGCAGGGTTTCGTTGAAGTCAACACCGAAGTTGATGCAGAAGTCTACACGGATGGCAACCCGTCGTACGCCACTCTGAACCGCATTCACTTGTCAGTGGATCACTCCAACGAGGTCTATGTGGAAGGGAATACCCACACCAATGGAATAGAGTCGTTCTGGGCAATGTTCAAGCGCGGACACAAAGGCACGTATCACAAGATGTCCAAGAAACATCTGCACCGCTACATGTCCGAGTTCGCGGGCAGGCACAACGCTCGTCCGCTGGACACTGAAGACCAGATGGGACGTGTAGTCCGTCTGGGCGAAAGGAAGCGTCTGCGATACACTGATCTGATCGGACCACAGCACACACGTCGAAATCTGACTCTGTAAGAGGCGTGCCCTGACATGAACAGTAGCGGTACCCCCCCATTTTCCTACAAACGTTCAAAACAGGACGTTGTTCCACGGCGACAATTTGGGGTTTCTGCGCGGGATGAATAGCGGCACGGTGCACCTCATCGCCACGGACCCGCCGTTCAACAAGAACCGCGACTTTCACGCCACGCCGGACAGTCTGTCGGCAGGTGCAAGGTTCCAAGACCGCTGGTCGTGGGACCGGGACGTTCATGAGGAGTGGACGGATGCTATCAAGGATGACTGGCCCGCTGCTTGGGCTGTGATCGACTGGTCGAGAATGACCTACGGGGACGACATGGCAGCGTTCCTGTGCTGGCTTGGCGTGCGGTTGATGGAGATGCACCGCGTGTTGCGCGACGATGGGAGCATATACCTGCACATAGACCATACGGCGCACGCTTACGTGAAGACGCTGATGGACGCGATATTCGGGCGTAAGAACTTCAGAAACGAAATCGTGTGGCACTACACTGGTGGTGGTCGTAGCAAGACGTATTTTTCTCGTAAGCATGATTCTCTGTTGTACTACGCGAAAAACGCTAATCAGGCTGTATTCAATGTAGATGCAATTCGTGAACCATACAAAAAAACAAGTGGCTATGCACGAGGTGGAATCACAGCAAAAAGCGGCAAAAAGTACATGCCGAATCCCAAAGGCACGCCAGTAGATGATGTTTGGGATATACCGATTATCAATCCGCTAAGTAGAGAACGATATGGTTATCCTACCCAGAAACCGCTTACGCTTTACGAGCGTATCATCAAAGCGTCATCTAACGAGGGAGACATCGTACTTGATCCGTTCTGCGGATGTGCCACTACACCTATAGCAGCTGAACGCCTGGGGCGGCGGTGGATAGGGATGGACATTTGGGATGGTGCTGCGGACATTGTGAAACAACGCTTGGAAGATGAACGGCGCATGTTCGCATCCGAACATGTCCAAGTAATCACAATACCTCCAGTTCGAACCGACGATAACGATGTTGCTGCACCTGTTCTACGTATCAGATTGCACCGTCCGATGGAGCCTTGGCAACGCTTGACGCACAAGCAGATGTCCAATGTGCTGGTGTATTGCCAAAGCAATGGAGAAGGTGTGGTCTGTGCAGGTTGTGGACGCGTCCTCGAAAAGGAGTTCATGCAACTGGATCACATCATGCCACGATCAGACCGTGGTACCAACGACATTCTCAATCGTATCCTTCTATGCGGTCCCTGCAACTTGAGAAAGAGCAATACCTTGACGCTGGCAGGTCTGTTGAAGGAGAACAGAAAGAATGGTTGGATGAAGCACGCCGTACGCGCCCAGACAGCCAGGGATAACGCGGAAGTGTGTGCGTTACGAGTACGAGACGAGTTTGATACGTCTGAATGTCAATCACTCATCAATGGGAGAAGACTACCGATATGACATACCGGCGCAGACCTAAAGACGAACGATTCAAGTTGTCGAAAAAGATCAGTAAGAAACGATACGTCATGCCAGCTCGGATCGACGCACATCCAGAAGAGATTGCACGCGGTATCTTAAGCATTCGAGGATACGCCAAGCGAGCTAAGTCATGAATCAAGGTTTGGCTAAACTCGTATATAAGTTCCAAGATTTTCCTGTGTTGCTTGGACCGACAAACACGGTCAAAGGACGCAGGTCGATGCTGGCCTCGGCGATTGATCCGAAGTTGGAGATTGTTAATTCAAGAGACTTTGTGCTGGTGGGTAACGCAGTAGTCATGCAGCGACCTTCCTCCTCAGTCGTCGGATGTTTTCACCGGGATGGCGGTAGATGTCTGGGTGAAAGGGTGATTTGCCCTTCATTCAGTTGTATCTGTAACGATGTCCAGTCCTAGCTGGATGCCGTTTTCGCGGATCGAGCGGGTTATGTTCTGGGAGAAGCCGTGTGCATTTTGAGCTTCGATGATGATTCTGACGGTGACTTCTCCCCCACCGTCGTGCAGAGTGCGGATGATCTCGCTCTGCAGCTGGCTGATGTCGTCTAAAGAGATGCTGTCGCCGATGGATTTGGATGCGGTGATGCGCCTAGGGCCAGGAGGGGGCGCGGCTGAAAGAGTATCGGTTGGTGAGGACGGGATTGGTTCTCGGCGCTCTTGCTCTACGTAGTATTCGCTCGGCTCATTTTTCCTATCCTCTGATTGTTGAATCTGCGCGATCTCGTGACGGACTAGGAACCCCGGACTTTCGGCTAGGCGGTTGAGGGTTTCTCGGTATGCGAGGTTGTGGTACCGATCTCCGCTGTTTTCGGTGGCTTCACTGTAGCCGGTGGCGTGTCCGAATGCTCCCGATTGGACTCCTTCGGCGATGCAGGCGTTCAATACGCTGCGGTTGCGGAGTCGCGGCATGTAGATGTAGGATGCGATGATGTTCCACAGGATGTCTATGTCGATGTGGTAGTCGTTATAGTTTTCGTTGGACCAGATGTATCTCTCGAGGATGTTCACCAGTGCACTTGGTGCGATGCGGTCGACGAGGACTTCTTCGGCGATGCATTTGGCGAGTGCGCTTTGGATGATGTCGCCGGTGTTCGGCGCGTCTGTCTGGAGGGTAGAGAATTTGTATCTTCCGTCCGATGAATCGTCTTGAGCCGGTGCCAATGCCCATTTGTAGGCGTTGGGAAGCTGACTGACGACTTGGTTTTCAGCAGCTCTGAGGTTGCGTTCGGCTTCTCGTTTACGCGCTCCTTCGAGTGTGAGTTTTCGATCTCCGTTGAGGATGGAGTCCCACGCTAGATATGTGGTGGCGGCGCGTCTGAGCGTGTTTACATCGTCGTATCTTGCGGCGAGGAAGATGATGGTGTTGAGCTTGGTGCGTTTGGCATCGCCTCTGTTCAAGAGGATGTTGAGTGCCTCATCATGAGCGTAGTTGGCATCTGCCTGCCTTGATTTCAGGTAGCTCGAGGGTGGAAGTATGACGAGTCGGACGTTGTCGGATTCTGGGATTTTTTGCGATGATTCGGGGCATACGATGACATCGGATGTTCTGGAGTCTCTGGCGGCTTCGTGCAGCTGGTCGATGATGTAGTGGTCTGTATGTTCGTTGCTTATCTGATCGGCGCGGTCGGCGGCGACTTTGTTCAGGTTCTCTTCGGTGTGGAAGTAGTATCGGTGGTCAGCTGCGCGGTATAGGTAGTAGAGCTGGCCATGCATCAGTTCCAAGGCGTCGCGATAAGTTGCGGCTGACTGTGTGGGCTCGACCGATGCGAGCATGACTTCGCGTCGTCCGATGCCTCTGATGGCGCGAGTTGGTGCGCTGGCGAGGAATACGGCTCTAGCGGCTCTTCGGGCGGCGCCTCCGACGTCTGCGAAGCGTTTCTGTGTTCTATCGATGATGTCGGTTCGGGAGTCTGTGCCGTCGATTTCGGTGATTACGGGTTCCCATCTTCCGTCTAGTACTTTTGTGAATTCGGCGCTGAGCGCGGGGTCGTCTAGCGGTAGTGATGCGGGGATGATGAGAGGCGAAGAGTCTCGTTGCAGGTAGAGCCTGCTGATGGTGTTCGCCATGATTCGTAGAACGCCGCGGGTGCGTTGGAATTTATGGATGGTGGACCAGTCTGTGTATAGGCGGTTGAATATCTCTGGGTGAATGGGGTAGCAGTTTTTGATTCTCTGCAGGTATCGTGTTTCGGATGCTTCGGCTGGGAACTGCTTCTTCAGGTTGCCGCCGTACATATTTGAGAATGCTTGGCATGTTCGGTCGCGCTCTTGTTCATCGATGGAATCGGTAAAGAGTCTGCGTCGTATCACTTCGTAAGCTTCGTTTACTTCGAGGGGATGCCAGATAGATTCGGTTCTGCCGAAGAGTTGATCGAGCCGGTTTAGTGCTTCCATGCCTGCATCGCCGCCGGCTTCGGCTTCGCTTTCTGGCAGTGTCACGACGACGGTGACGTTTTTGCTTCTGCCGGCTGATTCGGTGAGCGCTTGCAGGAATGTGTATATGCTTCCGACGTTTTCTCGCGGCACGTTTCGCACGTAAGCGACGAGCTCGTCGATCAATATTACGGCGGGGCCTGTGTGTTGGAACAGCTGGTCCAGCTGAGCGCCGGCGGGTGCGGTCTGTGTACGTGCGGCTTCGGCGATGATGTCGTATGCTTGTTGGCTGCCGAGCTGGTATGCGATCTGTCCCCAGAGTGTGTTGAGGGGGTCTCCGTTGGGTGTCTTTTGGCTGTCGGTTGGTGAGTGGTATGTACCGCTGATGACTGCGACTTTGGCTTTATCGGTTGTTTCGGTGTCTACCTCAGCTTCTTTGAACAGTTCAAGGATTTCTTGATTTTCGGTTAGTTGGTTGATGGATTTTGCGAGATGGAATAGTGCGATGAGGCTGTGTGTCTTGCCTCCTCCGAAGCCGGTTTTGGTTTGGATTACGGGGTCGCCGCCTTTTGCGTTGATTCGCTTGATGGCGTTTACGAGAAGTGAGTGTATGCCTGGGGTGATGTAAGTCCGTTTGAAGAATTCTCTGGGGTTTCCGTATTCGGGCGTCGCTTTGCCGTTTTGGACTTGTATGAGGTCGGCTGCGAACTCGGATTCTGAGAAGTTTCCCTCGGCGACGTCGGAGTGTGGCTGGATGACATTGCGCCATGGTGCGAGGTTGGATGAGCTAGCGCGTGGTTTTGCGGCGGGTTTTGGTTGTGCTTTGGTTTCTTTTGGAGGTGCTGCTACTTGAACGGTGGTCGTGGTCGCTGGTGCGGGTCTGGTTTCGGGTGCGATGGGTTGTGCGGTCAGACCGTCTCGTATCTCTTCTACGGCGTGTTTCTGGTCTGGAGCGTTGACGATGCCGAGGATTTCGGCAATGTCGGTGAGTCTTGAGCGCGCCGTTTCATGGTCAATCACAATGCCATGTGCCCAGCTCCTTCGGATTTCATTGACGAGTCCGTGGCGATTTAGGAAGGCGTAGCGATCGTTGATGCGTTTCGAGAATACATCGTCCCAGTGGTTCGATACCATAGGCAAGAAATTGCCGATATCAATCGATTCTTCGACGTTGTTACCCCGTTGTCTGAGCTGTCGGTAGTAATCGTTGCTACTAGGCATAGATTCAGCGATAACGTTTTCGACAGGCCTGTTCGGGTTCGCGCGTTTCAATGATTGGATTATGAAACGTCGCATGGTATCGCGATAGATATTTAGTCCCCTGTCCAATGCGTCTCGCGTTTTGTTACTTTGTGTGGTCATAGGTGTGTCTCGGAGTGTTTTACGCTTTCTCGGACTCTGTTGGGGGATGATACGGCCTTTCCTCAGAGAATCTGATCCAGGAACATCTTTGTGCGTTCTTCTTGGGGGTTGTCGAAGATCTGTTCGGGAGTTCCGAGCTCTACAAGGCTTCCCTCGTCGAAGAACGCCATTCGGTCCGCCACTTCGCGGGCGAATCCCATCTCATGGGTCACGCATAGCATGGTCATACCGGTGGCTGCCAGCTCGCGCATCACGTCCAGCACTTCCTTGATCATCTCGGGGTCGAGCGCGGATGTGGGTTCGTCGAAGAGCATGATCTCGGGCTGCATCGCGAGCGCGCGTGCGATGGCTACTCGCTGCTGCTGTCCGCCGGAGAGCTCGGCGGGGTACTTTTCGGCTTGTTCGGGTATTCCTACGCGCTCGAGCAGCTGCATGGCTAAGGCATCTGCTTCAGCTTTTGGTAGATGTCTCACTCGCTGCGGCGCCAAGGTGATGTTGCTGATGACAGACATGTGTGGAAAGAGGTTGAACTGTTGGAAGACCATGCCGACTTCTCGGCGGATGGCGTCGAGATTGCGAAGGTCGTTGGTCATCTCTATGCCGTCGACGACTATCGTGCCCTGCTGATGCTCTTCTAAGCGGTTTATGAGGCGGATGAATGTGGATTTGCCGGATCCTGATGGTCCGAAGATGACTACGACTTCTCCCCTCTTGATGTCCATGCTGACATCTCGGACGGCGCAGAAGCTGCCGAACCATTTGTATACGTTCTGGCATACGATGATGTTGTCTCGCTGCTCGAGGGGGACGGATAGTATGGCATCTTCGGCTGTGTCGTGGATCGTTGGCTGAATAGATCGATCGGCGGTCTGGGTCATGGTTGCGGTTCTCCGTGATGCGTAGGTGTTGATTGTGTTGCGGTGGTGCTGATTCGTGTCTTTCTATCGTCTTCCTACTCCGAGTGCGCGTTCGATTCGTCGGCTCACGTATGACATTGAGAATGTGAATATCCAGAACACGACTGCGATGAATAGATAGACTTCGCGTCCGTTGTCTACGAACTCGATGTTGCCTTGTATTGCGACGCGCCCCATCTCGACGAGGTCTAGCATGCCGATGATGAATACGAGGCTGGTGTCCTTAAAGAGGCTTATGGATTGTCCGACGATCGCTGGGATGATGTTGCGTATTCCCTGCGGCAGGGTTATCAGCAATGTGGTCTGCCATCCGCGGAGTCCGAGAGCGCGTGCGGCCTCGGTCTGCCCGGTAGTGACTGCTGCCATGCCTCCACGCACGTTTTCTGCCATGTATGCGGAGCTGAACAGTGTGATGGTTATTGCGGCCAGATAGAGTTCATCGACGGATATGGTCTCGGGGAATGTGAGTGGCAGGATGTGTCGTGACATGAAGAGCAGTGTGATGAGAGGGACTCCGCGCACGATTTCGATGAATCCGACGCAGAATATCTTTACGAATGGCAGCTGGCTTCTTCTGCCAAGTGCGAGCATGATGCCGATGGGAAACGAGCAGATGATGCCGAATGCTGCCAGCAGCAGGTTGAGCATCAATCCGCCGATGTCTTGAGTGTTTACGGGGTCTAGTCCCGGGATGCCGTCTATCCCGATGATCAGGATCAATGAGACGACGAAGACGAGTATTGCGGTTGTGACGAAGATTCGGGGACGTCTGACGGCTGGTATAGATGCTGCGGCGGCGTATCCTGCCGCTGCCGCGAGTGTGTTGAGCGCGAATAGAGTGCTGTTGATGATGCCGCTTTCGATAGATGCCAGCGCGGCGAGGATGGTGATGATGCATACAGCGATGACGAATCCGATGGCGATGCCGCCCCACATGCGCGCCGACATTCCGAGCAGGGTGCTTACCAGCAGCAGCGCGACTTCGGGTCTCCAGTAGAGCTCCTGCGGGTATAGTCCCACGATGTATAGAGGCATTCGGCTGGTGATGACTTCCCAATCGGCAGTCGTAAATACCCATTGGGCCACATTGATGCCTGCGAGAATCAGGATCACGGCGAGGGCGACGGTGAGGAAGGAGTCGAATACCGACTTGAACAGGTTGGCGCGTATCCAGCCCGCGATTCCCACGGTCATCCGAGGGGGAGCGGGAGCAGGATCAGGGGCGGTTGCGGATTGAGTGGTCATTGAATTTTCAGCCGGCGCCTGGGTATCTGGTGAGACGGTTGTATATGTTTCCGACCAGCGAGTAGAAGAGGCTCATGGCGAGGTATGCGCCCATCACCATTGCGGTGAGTGATATTGCTGGAGCTATCTGTGTCATTGTGGTTGCCACGCTGACGATGTCCGGGTATCCGATTGCGGCTGCGAGGCTGGAGTTCTTGGTGAGGTTTAGGTACTGGCTGATGGTGGGTGGGATTATTACTCTGAGCGCTTGCGGAAATATCACGTGCCGCATGGTGGGCATCGTGGGTAGTCCGAGCGAGCGCGATGCTTCGGTCTGTCCCTTGTTGACGGCTTGAATTCCGGCGCGTACGATCTCGGCGATGTATGCGGAGGTGTAAGCGACTAGCCCGACGAGGAGTGCGACGAAGCTGCCGGTGAACTTTGCGCCGCCTTGGATTCGTCCGAATCTGCCCTGAGCTTCTGGAACCATTAGTTCGAGCGGGGTGAATATGATAATTCCGATTAGTGTGATGAAGATGGCGATTGCGAAGCCTGCGACGATGGGGTAGCTCGGTCTGCCGGTTTTGAGTTCTCGCGTGTGCAGCTGTTTGGCGACTAGTACTGCTGTTGCGATGCCTGCGATGGTGAGGATGGTCCAGTACCAGAATCCGCCCATCGGGGTGGGCCAAGGCAGGTACAGGCCGCTGTTGTTCAAGTAGAAGGTGTTGAGCAACTCGTATCCTTCTCGCACGTTTGGAAGGGACAGGACTATCAGGAACCAGAAGAGCAGCTGCACGAGCAGGGGGATGTTGCGGAAGATCTCTATGTATGCGAGTGCGATTCGGCTCAGCAGCCAGTTGGAAGAGAGTCTGGAAACTCCGATGATGATGCCGATGATGGTGGCGAACACGACTCCGAGTAGAGACGCCTTGATAGTGTTCAGAACCGCCACTCCGAATCCGTATAGGTAGCTCTGGGACGGATGGTAGTCGATGACCGATTCTCCGATCGGTATCTGGGCGGATTGGTCGAGAAAACCAAATCCGAAGGGTATGTCGCGGTCTTGAATCTCGCGATTCACATTGAACAGGAATGCCGAGATGATGAAGATGACGATCACGGCGGAGACGATCTGCAATGTCCACTGCAACACAACTACATTGCGCCACACAGGAATTCCTCGGTGATATAGAAGCCTGTTCAATCCCAGTTCCTGTAGCTACCCTTCGCCTGTTATCGATGACATGGCGGCTGTTAAAAAAGAAGGGGGATGCTTGAGCATCCCCCTCCCGGTGTGACTCCTTTGACGAAAACTCGTCGCGAATTTTATCAGCGCAACGGTGGCGCGTAGATTTGTCCGCCTTTGGGGCAGTCGCTGCACGGTGCGTCTGACCATAGAGCGTTTCGCCCGCCTTCTCGCGGAAGGTCGATGCCGTCAGGTCCCAGATTGCGGTCGTATATCTCGCCGTAGTTCCCGACTTCTTTTAGAACGTCCTGCATGAAGGTCTCGTCCAGGCCGAGAGTCTCTTGTCCGAAGCTTCCTTCGGTTCCTAGCAATCGCTTGGCTTTGACGTTATCACCTCCGGCGATGGCATCTACGTTGCCGCTGTTAATGCCGTATGCCTCGGCATAGATCAATCCAGCCATGACGGTTTTCACGACATCGAACCACTGTTCATCGCCGTGTGGCACCACGGGGCCTAGTGGCTCTTCGGAGATGGTCTCGGGGAGAATCACGTGGTCGTCAGGGTTGGGTAGCGCCGTGCGCAGAGCCGCGAGCTGAGAGCGGTCATTCGTGAAGACATCGCACTGCCCCGACTCGTAAGCGTCCAAAACGACATCGGTATCTTCGAACACGGTGGGATTGTAGTCCAGATTGTTCTGTCGGAAGAAGTCTTCCATGTTCAGCTCGGTGGTCGTGCCGCTAGTTACGCATACTGCTGCTCCGCCGAGCTCCATCGCCGATGTCACGCCGAGGTTCGCCGGCACCATGAAGCCTTGTCCGTCATAGAAGGTGGTGTGGACGTAGTTGCCCCACTGTGCGTCTCGGCTAGTGGTCCAAGTGACGGTCCTGACCAATAGGTCGACTTCGCCGGATTGGATCGTTGGTCCACGCTCGGCAGCTGTTATGTATTGGATCTCGATGGCTTCAGGATCGCCCAACACGGCGGTTGCGACTGCTCTGCAGAGGTCGATGTCGAAACCTACGTTGCGTCCGCTGGCATCTAGTGAACCGTATCCTGGCACATCATTTCTGCTGGCGCATATCAGAGTGCCGCGATCTTGCACAGCGGCGAGACGGTTGGACACTTGCTCGGCCTCCATAGCCATCTTCTCAGCGTCCATCGCCATCTTCTCAGCGGCGTCGGCCCGTTCTTCGGCAGCGGCGGCCCGCTCGTTAGCGGCGTTAACAGCAGATTCAGCAGCAGCGGCAGTGGCGGCGGCATTCTCAAGCAAGGTTTCATTTTCATCTTCGTCCCCGGTGCAGGCGGCAAATACCAGCATTCCCGCCAGAAGCACCGAAGTTAGACCTATTACCTTCATGTTCTCAGTTCCTCTCCAGATTTTTCGTATTAACTCAAGTTTCGACGTGCGTCGTTTACGCGTCGACCCAATGAATTAATTGTACGACTGTGCCTTCGGCTTTTTCCTACTCAAGAATGACTGAATAGCTTGGATCAGCGGGTTCAGAGCGTCTCTCGCAATCAACGCTGTATTTCGCTGAAGAGCCTATCGTCCGCTAGATAGAGTCTGTAGGGATACGTCCTCAGTCCGTGATCTTCTTCAGATCACAAAAGCTTTTGATATCCCGTTGTCTCTCCTTAAGGAGAGACGGCTACTTCCTGCTCCGTCTCCGACGACGTTTCATCGCAGGGGTGCGGCGTAGATCTGTCCGCCGTTGATCCAGAGATCGTTCCGTCCTTCGCGAGGCAGTCCGAGCCCGTCGTCGCCCAAGTTTCGGTCGTATATTTCGCCGTAGTTGCCCACGCCCTTTATGACGTCCTGCATGAAGGTGTCTGACAAGCCCAGCGTTTCCTGTCCGAATCCGCCTTCTGTGCCTAGCAGGCGCTTCACCTTGACGTTGTCTCCGCGTGCCATTGCATCCACGTTGGAACTATCTACGCCGTATACCTCGGCATATATCAATCCTGCCATCACTGCTTTTACGATGTCGAACCACTGCTCATCACCATGCGGCACTACTGGCGCCAACGGTTCCTCCGAGATGATTTCGGGGAGTATGACGTGGGCTGCTGGGTCCGGGAGCTCGGTTAGGAAGGATGTGAGCCCTGATCGATCGGTGGTAATTGCATCGCACTGCCCTTCTCTGTATGCCTCAAGCGCCACATCGGACTGATCGAACACTGCTGGGACGTATTCGAGATTGTTCTGTCGGAAGAAGTCTGCAAGATTGAGCTCAGTAGTTGTTCCGGTTGTCACACATATTGCAGCGCCACCAAGCTCGAAAGCCGATTCAATGTCGAGGGATTTCGTGGCCATGAAGCCTTGTCCATCGTAGAACATGACGGGTGCGAAGTTTCCCCATCCCACGTCTCTAGTCGATGTCCATGTGGTAGTGAGGTTCATGACATCGACCTCGCCCGATTGCAGTGTCGGGCCGCGCTCCGACAAGGATATGAATGAGAACTCGAGCGCGTCGGGGTCTCCAAGCACAGCGGCGGCGACTGCACGGCATAGATCTATATCGAATCCGACGCTTCTGCCAGATGCGTCGAGGGAATGGAAGCCGGGGGTGTCATTGCCGGTGGCGCAGACCACAGCTTCGCGCTCTTTGACTCTGGCCAGTCGGCCTCGTTCAAGTTCAGAGGTTTCTGCTGCCATCTTCTCTGCGGCATCTGCACGCTCGTTTGCGGCATCTCGTTCCGCAATCGCCGCAGACGCTGTTGCGCGGGCATCCGCGACATCCTCATCGGCGGTATCGTCCTGTCCGGTGCATGCGCCAAAGATTAGAGACCCAACGAGAAGCATGGATATAAGAACTGCTGGTTTCATTACACGGCTCCGAGGTGTCGCAAGATTATAGAAGTTCGACAAGTAAATTTTACAAATAAGGTAAAACTTCCTAGCGACTTTTTGAGTAATGAAACGATGCTCCTGCGTCTTTCATCTCTAAGCCTTTTAACCTTTACGGCTGCGATATCCACTTGATAGACAATGCTCTAGCCATCGCGTTTCGGATGGCTGGTAGCCTCGGCTTAATCAGGTGGTTAGTTCTAATGTGCCTAGACCGGCATGGTTCGCCCGGTTTTGGCGCGGCCGTATTCGGCGAACTCTTTGCTTGGCGCGCCGGTCATGCCGATGCCGACTACATCTATGAGATAGTCGACGGTCTCTTCCATGGTCATGTTGTCGTCTCGCCATCCTGAGTAGAAGGCTACGTTGGACTTTGCACATGCGTCCTTGACGATATTGCGCGCGGTATCCATGTAGTCGGGATAGGGCGGATCGTGTGCGTCGGGATTGCCGTGCGACATGCCCATATCGCCGGGTCCCCATTCTGCGAATCCGATTCCTGGAACCGCAGCGATCTCGTCGGCGTTGGCGAGGCAGTGTCGATCTTCGATTTTCAGTCCGAGCAGTAGTTCGCCGTCGGGGTTGAGGGGCCAAGGGTCGGCGATATTGACGTATTTGCGTGCGTCGACTCCCCATATATCTGCTGGCGCACCCTGTCCTCCTCCTCCTCGAAGTCCTTCTGGGATTATGTCGCGCGCCGCGGTTTGGAAGGGGTATCTGGATGCTGCGACGAACCACTTGACCGCCTCGGGGTCTCTAGCGTGGGTGTGAAGGAGTCCGTGAATTCCGGTGCTGAGCGCGTGACGCATCTGCCAAGCGTTGTACTTGACCTCTTCTGGGGTGATGGCGTTGTGTGGCAGAGTTGCCACGACAGTGGGAGTCAGGTGTCCGCTGGGTGTCGGGCCGCCGGCTTTGAGTCCTTTCATGAACGCGCCGAGTCCTCCGATATCGAAGTGGTGGTGCTCGAAGTCGACGAGTATCATGTCGGCCCAAGTTTGAGCGAGGTTCACGCCTGCTTCGAACGTTAGTTCGGGCGTGTGGGTTGCGTATATGGTTTGTCCCTGTTCAAGCAGATCGATGCATTTGTTGATTCGCATTGTGTTCCTCTTTGGTTGACCAGCGGGATCGCCGTCGCTCATATTTTCGTCGCCTGTTCGTTGTCCCGCGCGAGTAACGCTAACAGATAGAGTTGGCGTCGTGTGTGATCGAGCAGGTAAATCAGTCCAACGATCAGCGAGACGTGACGTGATTGTGCTGGAGTGTGGTGCTACGGTTGCTTTCTTTTATCTCTATCGCGCATCTGGGATCGTTTATGCATCCGACGACAATGGGGTTGACTCGCACGGGTTTCTCTTCGAACTCGAAGGAACATTGACACCTACGACGTAGGCGGAGTATGGATACAGGATGAGAGTACCGGTGGCGACTAGGGCGTGTTAACACTAGCGTGTGGATCTGTGCTACGCTTTCCGCATGGAAATCACAGAATCTCAATACGAACGCATAGCTCCGTACCTGCCTGTGCAGCGCGGCAACGTCAGCGTCCCGAACCTCCAGGTTCTGAACGCGATCCTGTATGTGGCCGAGCACGGCTGCAAGTGGCGCGGGCTGCCGGCCCGGTTCGGCAACTGGCACACGATCTATACCCGCATGAACCGCTGGTCGAAGAAGGGGGTTCTAGACCGGGTGTTCGAACACCTTCAGAGAGAACAGATAGTGCGTGTCAAGCTGGAGGCGGTCTCTTTGGACAGCACCATCGTCAAGGTGCATCCGGACGGGACGGGGGCCTTAAAAAAAACGGACCCCAGTCGATCGGGAAGTCCCGGGGCGGTTGGACCACCAAGATTCATATGGCTGCCGCGGATGCTCGGACGGCCGTGACGTTCTCCCTGTCGCCGGGACAGGCGCACGACGCGCCGGAGGGTCGCCGGCTGCTCGAACGCCTCGGCCCGCAGCTCGGAAGCCCGCGGCTGCTGATGGATCGGGCATACGAGGGCGACGAGAGCCGCCAGCTGGCGCTGGACCTGGGCTTCGTCCCCGTGGTTCCGCCGCGCCGGAGCCGGATCGATCCGTGGGAGTACGACCGCGAGATGTACAAGCGGCGCAACGAGATCGAGCGGCTGTTCCGCCGGCTGAAGGGCTTCCGACGCATCTTCTCACGCTTCGAGAAGCTGGACGCGATCTTCACCGGGTTCATCATGTTCGCACTCATAACAGAGGCATTGCGCCAGTGTTAACACGCCCTAGCTACACTGGCATCGTTCGTCCTGTTTTGGCCCTGCCGTAGTCGGCGAACTCTTTGTTGGGTGCTCCCAGCATTTTGCAGCCTAGGTCGTCGATCAGGATGTCGACTGTCTGCTCGGTGGTGAGGTCTTCGGTCACCCATGCGGCGTAGAATGCGACGTTTGCTTTTTCGAGGGCATCTTTCACTATGTTGCGTGCGTTATCCATGAAGTCTGGATATGGCGGGTCGTGTGCATCGGGGTCTCCGAATGACATTCCCATGTCTCCGGGTCCCCACTCCGCGAATGAGATTCCGGGCACTGCGGCGGTCTCTTCAGCGTTCGCCAAGCAGTGGCGGTCCTCGATTTTGAGTCCGAGCATCAGTTCTCCCTCGGGATTCATGGGCCAAGGGTCTGCGATCTGGACGTACTTCCGAGGGTCGATGCCCCAGATTTCGGCAGGCTTGCGCTGTCCACCGCCGCCGCGCAGGCCTTCGGGGATGATTTCACGTCCCAAGGTTTGGAAGGGGTAGCGACAGGCGGCTACGAACCACTTGGTGGCTTCAGGGTTGCGGACGTGAGTGTGGAGGAGTCCGTGGATGCCGGTGCTGAGGGCGTGGCGCATCTGCCATGCGTTGTATCTGACTTCCTCGGCGGAGATGGCGTTGTGAGGCAAAGATGCGACGACGGTAGGTGTGGGGTGTCCGCTAGGAGTGGGTCCGCCGGCTTTGAGTCCCTTCATGAATTCGCCGAGGCCTCCGATGTCGAAGTGATGATGCTCAAAGTCGATGAGTATCATGTCGGCCCAGGTCTGCGCGGTTTCTACTCCGGCGTCGTATGAGAGCTCTGGTGCGCCGTGGTGATAGAACGGTTGCCCTTGTTCTAGCAGTTCGATGCATTTGTTGATTCGCATGATGTTCCTCGTTGATTGATCGGGGGGGAGTGTCTTCTCAGTTCAGTGGCAGGCGGTATGGAGTATGGCGACAAGAAACAGAGTGTCGGCTGTCCAAGACGGTTTCATCGATACGCAATCCACCCGCGGGATGTAACGCTAACAGACAACAACCTTCTACGCATTTTGTGCTCGGGACGGACGGATGGGTTTCAGCAGGCTCTTACGGGGTGAGACGCCAAGGTATTCCAAGTTCTGCAGTGATTCCGCGGAACCAGTCGATAACTTCGGGATGGTAAGGGATGCCGTGTTCTCGCCGTTGTATCTCTTCTTCGTGTTCGGGCAATCCTGCGTAGACTACTCTGTCCTCTCCTTCTGCGGGTGTGCAGTCTTGCAATGCTCGCATGTAGTCGTCCATGTCGGATTTGAATTGATCGACATCGACGAATGCTTCGAGTTTGTATGCGATGAAGTGGTGTGATGCTCCGCGTCGTCGATTTGGTCCGCCGCCGCTTCCTCCGAGGATTCCGCATAGAATCTCGATCATCACCGCCAGGGAGTAGCCTTTATGCGCGCCCAGTTCACGGGTGCCGCCCGCTGGGAGCATCATGTAGTCGTCGGGGATCTGACGTTCGTCCATGATCGGCGTGCCGTTGGTTTCGGCGATCCATCCCGGCATAACCGGGACTCCGAGACGCTTGGCGAGCACTATCTTGTTGCCGGCGACGCTGCTCATTGAGGCGTCGAATATGAATGGCGGCTCGTTGCGGGTCGGTGCCGCGATGCCTAGTGGGTTCAAGCCAACCAGCCGCTCGGCTCCGTGGACAGGTGCGACGGATACTCCGCCGGTAGTCATAGCGATGCCGATCATGTCGCGCTCGAGCGCCATCGCTGCGTGATATGCGCAGGCACCGAAGTGTCTGCCGTTGATAGCGGTGATGGTGCCGATTCCGTAGGTCTCTGCTCGATCCATCGCCATCTTCATAGCCATGGGTCCGATCGCCAGTCCGTGCCCGCCGTCACAGTCGAGGGTAGCCGCGGCTGGGAGCTCCCTGGTGATCTTGGGTTCGGGAGTAGGGTTTATTCCGCCTTGTCCAAAGGCTTGGACGTAGCTGCGAAGCATGTTTGAGACACCGTGGGATTCGATGCCTCTGGCATCTGCGTATACGAGGACGTCAGCGGACTGGACGGCGTCATCGTCGGGCATTCCCATCTTGCGGAAGATATCTTCGACAGTTGCTCGCATGTCTTCGATTTGGACATGTACGGCGACATCGTGTGGGACGTGGAATCGTTCTAGCACTCGATCTGCCCTTTCTTCATCGGCAGCGTCGCAGAAGCTAAGCGCGAAACGGCGCGGCTTTCGGGTTGCGGCATTGCCTAAATCGATCGATTCGAAAGTATATCTGGCATCACCGCTGGTGTGTGAAATGGGTTATATTCACGTGCAACATGTGAGTGTCGGTCGGTGCTGCTATGTTGCGCTACCGCATTGAAGCCAATCGAGATAGAGGAGGTTGAGAGATGCCTAGGGGAAGAGTCGCAGTATTCATGGCGTCGGGAGTTCCGTTCGAGATCGAGGAACTGCCGACTCCGGAAGTCAAGCCGGGCGGGATATTGATCAAGAACACTCACGCTGTGATCTGCGGTTCGGATCTGCATGGATGGCGCGGTGATGGGGATAATCCTCCACCGCCGAGTCGACGGGTCACTGGGCATGAGTTCACGGGCGTGGTGCATACGATCACGGAGGGTGCAGAGACGGATTCTCTACGTCGCCCGTTGAGAGAGGGTGACAGAGTGGCGTTTCCGTTCTTCAATCCTTGCAATCGCTGCTACTGGTGCATCCGAGGCGAGCATCACGCGTGTCCGCATAGGTCTAGGAATAATCATCAGGGGCTAGACCGTCATCCGTACTGCGATGGTGGGATGGCTGACTACTACTATCTTCCTCCGGGTCACTATATCTTCAAGGTTCCGGACGAACTTGCGACGGATGTTGTTCCCCCAGTTAACTGCGCGCTTGCTCAGGTGATGTTCGGTTTGGAACGGGCGAAGATGGATTTCGGTGACACTGTGGTTATTCAAGGTGCAGGTGGACTAGGCACTTTTGCGACTGCGGTTGCGTCGGAGAAGGGGGCGTCTAAGGTGATCGTGATCGACGGTCAGCAACCGCGTCTGGATCTGGCGATGAAGTGCGGTGCGACGCACACGATCTCTATGATGGATTATCCGACTCCGCAATCGAGGGTCGAGAGAGTGCGGGAGCTTACGCACGGCGTCGGCGCGGATGTCGTTGTGGAGGTGGTAGGCATTGCGGCGGCGACGCTGGAGGGTTTGGACATGGTTCGAACCAACGGCAAGTACATAGACATCGGCAATATAGGGGGTGGGAGCATTGAGTTCCCGGCTCTGAAGATTATCGGCAACCAGACCCAATGGCTCGGGACCACGCATTACGATCCTTGGATCATCGAGGCGGCGTTGCAGTTCTTGGTCCGAGTTCAGGATCGGATGCCGGTTGCTAACGTCGTTTCACACAAGTATCCGCTCGAGGGGATCAACGATGCGTTCGAGTTCGCTGAGTGGCAGGGCCGTGAAGGCGGCACATCGGCGAACCGGGTGGCGCTGACGATGTGATTCTTCCGTCGGGACGTAGGCATGAGCTTCGGCTCGGTTGTTTCTGGATAGTCGATTGGTCAACGCTCCCAGATACTAGAAGCAGATGATTCTTGCAAATGCCTATTCATACGGAAGAGCGTTGACGGCAGCAACCGTTGCCAGTGCATCATTAGCGTTAGCCTCTGCGTTAGCAGTCATAAGCTGTGCAGCGGCTCAGTCCACTCCGACAAACACTTCGAGAATTGCGGATTCTACTCCGACGCCTCTGAGGTATGCGATTTACCTCTTTAAGCCGACAGAGATGCCCGCGCCGAAGCCTTCGCAGAACCCCGTTACAGCGACATCTACCCCTGAACCAACGATGACTGCCACGGTTACGGTCGAACCTTCAGTCATTCCCGCAGAATCCACATCAGCGACCTCCTTCTACGTCAGCTGCGAGGAGGCGGAAGAAGACGGCGCGGAGCGAGTGAGAGGAAACATAGGAGAAGGGTTGGGATTCCATGAATCGTTAATCCCGAGCGTCATAGATGGAGACAGCGACGGAGTGGTATGCGAGGTACCGCCTGCGCCTGTCACATCTACACAGTCCCCTGCAACCGTCGCAGCCGCCACCGTCGATGCGAATCGCACCCCTGATGCTGCCGCCGAATCGACTGAGATGCTTGAAATCTACGCCAGCTGTGAGGAGGCTGAAGAGGACGGCGCGGAGCGAGTGAAGGGTAGCAAAGGAGACGGGCGGGGATTCCCCGAATCGTCAGTCCCAAACGTCAGAGACGGCGACGGCGACGGAGTGGTCTGCGAGGTATCGCCTGCCGCATCTACTACACAGCCCCCTGCAACCGTCGCAACAGTCCCCGTCGATGCGACTCGCACCCCTGAGGCTGCCACCGAATCGACAGGAACACTTGAAGTCTACGCCAGCTGCGAGGAGGCTGAAGAAGACGGCGCGGAGCGAGTGAAGGGGAGCAAAGGAGAAGGACGGGGATTCCCTGAATCGTCAGTACCAAGCGTCAGAGACGGCGACGGCGATGGAGTGGTCTGCGAGGTATCGCCTGCTGCATCTACACAGAACCCTGCAACCGCCGCAACAGTCCCCGTCGATGCGACTCACACACCTGAGGCTGCTACCGAATCGACAGCGACATTTGAAATCTACACCAGCTGTGAGGAGGCTGAAGAGGACGGCGCGGAGCGAGTGAAGGGGAGCAAAGGAGAAGGACGGGGATTCCCTGAATCGTCAGTACCAAGCGTCAGAGACGGAGATGGCGACGGAGTGGTCTGCGAAGTATCACCTGCTGCATCTACACAGAACCCTGCAACCGCCCCCGTCGATGCGAATCGCACCCCTGACGCTGCCAGCGAATCGACAGCGACATTTGAAATCTACGCCAGCTGCGAGGAGGCTGAAGAAGACGGCGCGGAGCGAGTGAAGGGTAGCAAAGGAGACGGGCGGGGATTCCCTGAATCGTCAGTACCGAGCGTCAGAGATGGAGATGGCGACGGGGTGGTCTGCGAGCGATAGCCTCAACTGGGGCTGGCTTTTCTGGGCGACGCTCATGTAACTTGCTATCTATGTACCTCTTGGCTTTGGATTCAGACTCCCGGACGATGAAGATGCAACTGACGGTTGGCAGAGCGTTGATACTAACTACGGTATTCAGTGTTGGGTTGGCTTTGGTGAGCTGCGCAGATGCGGAATCTACGCTCGAATCCGCCCCGACACTCGTATCGACTCCCACATCTCTCGCTGAGCCATCTCCCACACATACAGCCACGCCAACGGCTACCGTCTCATCTTCCGCTTCTATCTCCGCAAACACACCGACACCTGCATCTCTGCCTGAAAATGAGTATCAAGTCGAGATAGTCGAAGTGATCGATGGCGACACCATCGATGTGGATGTCTTAGACGTGGCCATCGAGGGCCTGAAGAAACAGCGGATCCGCTTAGAGGGATTGGACGCTCCAGAGACGCGCACAACCGATCTCTTTGAGAAGGCATGCGGTCTCTACTCAAAGGAGCGGGTGTCAGAGTTTCTGGTGATTCACTCGCCTTTCGTGATGATCACTGAGTTTGAAGACGGAGCGTTCGGGCGCATACTCGGAGACCTCAAATCGGAATCAGGCGTCTTTCTATCCCGATTCATGCTGGATGAACGTCTTGCGGTGCAGTACGACGCTACGAGCCCCAGGGACTTCGAAGACCATCGCGCCAACTGCCAGCATCATCTCGACTCGGGGAACATATCATTTTCCGAATCCGTAGAAGCTTTCAAGACTGGCGATGAACCTGCAACTGCGCCTGATACCGTTGCCGAACCTCCCGCCCCGACACTCGTATCGACTCCCGCATCTCTCGCTGAGCCATCTCCCACACACACAGCCACGCCAACGTATACCTTCTCATCTTCCGATTCCATCTCCGCGCGCACACCGACACCTGCATCTCTGCCTGAAAATGAGTATCGAGTCGAGATAGTCGAAGTGATCGATGGCGATACCATCGATGTGGATGTCCTAGACGTGGCTATCGAGGGTCTGAAGGAACAGAGGATCCGCTTAGAGGGGTTGGACGCTCCAGAGACGCGCACAACCGATCTCTTTGAGAAGGCATGCGGTCTCTACTCAAAGGAGCGGGTGTCGGAGTTTCTGGTGATCCACTCGCCTTTCGTGATGATCACCGAGTTTGAAGACGGAGCGTTCGGGCGCATACTCGGAGACCTCAAATCGGAATCAGGCGTCTTTCTATCCCGATTCATGCTGGATGAACGTCTTGCAGTGCAGTACGATGCTACGAGTCCCAGGGACTTCGAAGATCATCGCGCCAACTGCCAGCACCATCTCGACTCGGGGGACATATCATTTTCCGAATCCCTAGAAGCTGTCAAGCTCGACGATGAACCTGCAACCGCGCCTGATACCGTTGCCGAACCTCCCGCAACCGCCATACCCGCCGATGAAATGACGGAGCCAGTCCAAACCTACGGCAGCTGCGAAGAAGCTGAAGCGGCTGGTGTGGAGCGAGTCAGGGGAAGCAATGGAGACGGGCTGGGATTCCGTGGGGAGATTATCCGCAAAGGTCCCAGAGATGGCGATGATGATGGCGTGGTCTGTGAGGTATCGCCCGGCACATATATAGAGCCCGCGGCAACCGCCATACCCGCCGATGAAATGACGGAGCCAGTCCAAACCTACGGCAGCTGCGAAGAAGCTGAAGCGGCTGGTGTGGAGCGAGTCAGGGGAAGCAAAGGAGACGGGCTGGGATTCCCTGAGGAGATTATCCGCAAAAGTGGTAGAGGGGTTCCCAGAGATGGCGATGATGATGGCGTGGTCTGTGAGAAGTAACCACCGGCTACGAACGTTATTTCACACAAGTGTCCGCTTGAGTAAATCGACGACGCATTCGGGTTTGATGAGTGGCGCATCAGCCGCGGGAGTGTCGGGCATGTGCGGGGATTATGGGGTTGCGCGGTTCTCGGTTGGAGGGTTTAGATTTGTGGTTTCTGAAGGTGTGTAGTGTCGTTTAAGGATTGTGCACGCCAGACGTTGCGTAGGTGGCTGTGCTCCTTCAAGACGGTTATGCTCGTGTTGTCGATGTTGAAGCGCCATTGGTCTCTGATTCTCAGTTTGAGGAACTGGGCCAAGAGCGTCTGGATCGGTCCGCCGTGTGCGACGATCAGGATCGCGTCGTTCGTTTGTGCATGCTTGATTACGAGCTCGTCGACGAAGGTGGCTATTCGGTGCCACATGTCACGCTCGCTTTCGCCTTCTGGAAAGGTGGCATCTGGTCGAGTCTCCCAATCGATCCACTTCCAGAAGAATTCGGGGTCTTGGTCGCGGATGGTTGACCACGGAGTGTTTTCGTAGTCGCCGTAGTACGTTTCTCGGAGTTCGGAACGCAGTGCAAATTTCAGGTCTGGTCTGAGCTTGAGCAGAGGCTCTGCGGTGTTTACGGCACGTTGAAGGTCACTGGAGTACACGGCTGAAAAGTCGGTTTTGGCGAGGTGGCGTGCGAGGATGTTTGCTTGACGCACGCCTTTCTCAGTTAGGGGCGCGTCGTAGTGCCCCTGCGCCTTGTCTTCGGCGTTGCCGCCGGTCTGACCGTGGCGAACCAAGATGATGGATCTGTTGTTCAACCCGACGACCCCGTCCTCGGTGGCGATCAACGGTAGTTCCAAGCAGGCGGCACGAAGCCGTTGAGGTGGGTGATGTCGTTCCAGCGGTCGATCTGCCAGCCGTCATCCCGCCAAGTGGGTTCATCGATTACGGAGCTGATGCCAGTGTTGTCGGTCTTCAGTCGCCACTTGTCTTCGAGCCGCATCTTACAGATGTATGCCGCGGCGGCTTTTATCGAGCCGCCGTGGCTGAAGATCAGGATGTTGGCGTCTGCGTCGTGGCTTCGAGCGACCTCGTCGGTGAAGTTGGCGACTCTCCGCATGTGCTCGCGGTCCGTCTCCCCGCCCGGGAATCTGACGTCGGAGCCGACTTCGGGGTCCAAGAGCTTCTGGAACACCTCGGGGTGTTGCGTCAGAAGTTCGTTCCAGGCGAGATTTTCGCATTCACCGTAGAACTTCTCTCTAAGGTCGGGGGTCGTTTCGATCTTCATCTCGGATCGTAGTTTTAGAAGGGGTTCTGCAGTTTGGATAGTGCGAGAGGAATCGCTTGAGTAGACGGTGTCTATTCGCCAGTTTTCGAGTCTTTTGGCTAGGAGTCGTGCCTGTGCCCTGCCCTGTTCGTTCAGAGGTTCATCGTAGTGGCCCTGCGCGAGACCCTCAGCGTTGCCGTCAGTCTCGCCGTGGCGAATCATGAATAGAGTAGTCAAAGGCTGGCCATCCCGAGTTCCATGTGATCGACTCAATGGTACTGCGCCGAATGTGAGGCGTGGTTAACGCGATGGTTTGGCACCCTCTTATTCTGTTATCCTTTACGTAACACGTAACAATGATTCGAGGATTCAAAGATCGAAGCACAAGGCGGTTTTACGAGGGTCATCGAATACTCGGCTTTCAGCGTTTCGAGAATCAAGCGGTGCGTCGGCTCACGGTTTTAGACAATGCGAGTTCGCTGCAAGATTTGGCAGGGTTGCCGAGGAATCGGTTGGAGTCGCTTTCAGGAGACCGCGCTGGCCAGCACAGCATAAGGATCAATCGTCGATGGCGCATCTGTTTCATCTGGAGCAGCGATGGCACTTACGATGTCGAGATCGTCGATTATCACGGATGAAGAGTTTGAGATGAGCATCAGTAATCGCATGAGGCCTGTTCACCCAGGTGAGGTATTGGGTGAGGAACTTGAGACGCTTGGGATTTCAGCCCGAGCGCTGGCTCAAGAGCTAGGCGTCCCAACCAACCGCATCACATCCATCCTCAATGGTCAGCGCGGAGTGACTGCCGACACAGCTCTAAGGTTGTCCCGCTACCTTGGGACAACCCCGCAACTCTGGCTCAACCTGCAAAAATCCTTCGAACTTCGCGTTGTGGAGATCGAATTCGGCAACGATATCGCGAGGCAAGTGCAACCGAGGAGCCCCGCAACTCATCTGTAGCGGTGTCCTATTCACTCGCCGGGATACTGCTCGCGGATCTCGGCGAAGAGCTTGACCATCGGCTGGCATCCCAGCGAGAGAGGGCTGGAGACGTTCATCATGGTGTATCCCTCTCCGATCCATCGTCGGCAGACTTCAGGGTCTTGGAAGGTCGTGGCTAGGAACTTGCCGGTGCCTTTGATCCGCTGTGCGACGTCAGCCATGATCTGTTCGACTCTGTCGTGGTGTATCTGGCCTGGTATTCCGAGCGTGGCGGAGAGGTCTGTCGGACCGACGAGTAGAACTTCAAAGCCGTCGATTTCCAGTGTGTCGTCCAGTTTTTCGTATGCCTCGGTACTCTCCATCTGGATGATTAGCAATGTCTCATCGTTTGCGTGTTTAAGTACATCGTCTTGGGTGATGTTCATCATTGATGCGAACCAAGGTGCGATTCCGCGCTCTCCCATAGGCGGGTATTTGGCGTATCTCACTGCTTCGGCTGTCTCTTCGGGGTTATCGACTTGGGGTACCATCACGCCGACTGCACCGACGTCGTATGCCTTTTTGATGTGGCCGGGGTCGTTCCATGGAACTCGGATTACGGGTGCGCAGCCGGCGATGCGTCCTTGGACGCAGATGGTTCCGATGCTCTCGGTTCCCCAGGGGCTGTGCTCTTGATCGATCCAGACCCAGTCGGGGCCGACGTTGTACACGGCGTGCGCCACATGAGGTTCACGTGAGAACATGGATGTTCCCAGCACGGCTCCGCCTTTGGCGAGTTTCGATCTGATGTCGCTCGGATACATCTCTTTTCCGTTCCAGTTAAAGGTTCGCTTCGTACGCGTCGCCGCGTCTCAAGGCATGTTATCAGCACGACGCTCAGATGATGCTGCCCGATGCCAGTTGCCGATGTGGTGATAGCGTTGAATGGAAACCAGAGAACGGGCTCTACGGAGAGATGGAATGATAGTCGTCACCACCAACGAAGTGCAAGGCAGAAGAATCGACGAAGTGCTGGGACTGGTTCGCGGCAACGCGGTACGAGCCAGAGGCATCGGCTATGACATAACCGCCATGCTCAAGAACATCAAGGGCGGCAGCGTATCTGAATATACGCGCCTGTTGAAGGACACTCGCGAGGAAGCGACGCAGGAGATGATCGATGCGGCGGCACAACTCGGGGCGGATGCGATAGTGACTACGAGATACACGACATCTTCGGTCGGTCAAGGATTCTCGGAGATACTAGCATATGGCACCGCGGTTAAGCTGAAGTAGAGACTTGAGAAGATCGCGTTAACTGGAGGTATGTCATGGTTACACGGAACAATGGTCGACCGATGGATCTCTCGACCACGGATTTCATCGCGGGGCGAGAGATCGATAGTAATGTGGGTTTAGTCGTGAGCGCGGAGAAGCTCGGGCGCGGCGGGACATCGAATGTAGAGGAGACGACTGAAGAGGCCGTGGGACTTCTGATTGAGACGGCACAGAGTGCTGGCGCGGATGCCATTATCGGATTGAAGATAAAGGCGATTCAACCGACTTCGGAGCACGCTGATCAACACTACAGCATTCTTTGCTACGGCACGGCGGTGAAGTTGAAGTTGCGGACGCGCTCTGACTGACCAGATCTCGAGCTGGGCAAAAGTCTTCGTAGCGAGGTTAGTGCATGTGTACGTGAGTACTACCCTGGGGAGGCGTGTGGGGTTCAACAGGTTTATCGCGAACGTAGAGGCTTTGCAGGTGCCTCTGGTAAGGGAGATACGCCATTATCGGCGCGTCGGGCAGATATTCCGACTCCTTGGTAGTTGAAGCCTAGCTTTTGCATTTTGTCGGGGTCGAGAGCATTCCTGCCGTCGAAGATGAACTTGGGTGGAAGCATCTGTTCTACGGCTGATTTCCAGTTAGATTGAATGATCTGGTTCCATTCCGTCATGAGTACCAATGCATGCGCGCCTTCTGCCGCTTGAGCGACTCCGTCGGTGAAGTTGATGCTTGAAGGCAGTCTGGCACTTGCGTTGCGAGTGGCTTGTGGATCGAAGGTATTCACTCGCGCTCCTCTATCGACTAAGATTCGTATGAGGTCGATGGAAGGTGCGTCTCTAACGTCGTCGGTGCCGGGTTTGAACGCCAACCCGAGCACTCCGATGGTTAGTCCATCCAAGGTGCCTCCGAACTGTTTCTGGAGGGCATGCAGCGGGAGCAGGCGTTGTTGATTGTTGGTGTTTATCACGGATCTCAGCAGGTTTAAGTTGGCACCGTTGATCATTCCCAGATGATCGAGTGCTCTTACATCTTTAGGGAAGCATGATCCACCGTATCCTACGCCGGCGTGGATTCTGGTGCCGGTCCTGGAATCCATGGCTAGACCTCTGCTAACTTGGTCGATGGATGCGCCGATCAAATCGCATAGAGATGCGATTTCGTTGATGAACGATATTCGAGTGGCGAGAAATGCGTTGCTGGCGTACTTGATCATCTCTGCGCTGGTGATGTCGGTGACCATGTATGGGGCTTCGATGCCTCTATGCATCTCGCTGAGTGCTTCTAGGACTTCTCGATCGTTTGTCTCGGCTCCTACGACGATGCGGTCGGGATGTTCCCAATCTTGTCTCGCCTTTCCGGCCCTGAGGAATTCGGGATTGGAGGCGTACTTTATTCCAGCGCCTGCGAGTTCTTGTTCCGCGATTCGCATGCCGGTTCCAGGCGGCACTGTGCTTTTCATGACGACTACCAAGTCGCGTGGATTCATGGACTTGATCCAAGCGATAGCGGACCTGACTTGTCGCAGGTCTGCGGCGCCGTCTCTTGTGGGCGGCGTGCCGGTGGCGATGAGGGCGATGTCGCCCAATGTTTCATCTACGTCGTCGCGATGTTTGAATCGGAGAGTGTTCTTCTCCAACGCGGTGGTCAGCCAATCCTGCAGGCCGGGTTCGTATATCGGGACTTCGCCTGTTTTCAGGGTTTGGATGCGATCTGGATCGATATCTATCGCCAGTACATCATGTCCGACGTTGGCGAGTCCGGTCGCTGCGACGACCCCGACGTATCCGAGTCCGATGACGGCAATCTTCATGCTGGCTGCCGCTCCTGCTCAGCTGCTCGGGAACTGCGGGCTCGTGTGCCTTTAGTCACGTCAATGGATGTGCCGTGACATAGCTCAATGGGAGTATGGGGCGAATCGACCATAGGAGGATAGCTTAAGGGCAGGAGTTTGGGAATGATTTCTGCTGGTTTTGGCACTTCTGCAATCTTTGGGAATTCTCCACAGTACCATTATGTGATAGGTAGTCCACTTTCCCAAGATATCGTGCCAAGCTTCAGGAATCGGCTAACGATGATGACTGATTCTTTGCGCCGATCATGGGTGATTCCGTCTTGTCTGGACCTGTAGCCATTGATTCGCGGCTCATAGTTTTCGGCTGGTGGTTGTGTTTGCTTAGAGTGGCTTACCTGTATGGTTATGGTGTTGATAGAGTTTCTCGCAAGTTTGGAGCAGGAGCAGGTAGATGGTTAGGGAAAACCGAGTGATTAATGCGATGAAGAAGGGGCGGAAGGCGCTGGGCTACCAGATGACTTTCCCATCGGTCTGGGATGTCGAGATACTTGGTAGGTTAGATTTCGACTATGTTTGGCTGGATGGAGAGCATGGCCCGTTCGGCTACACGGAGCTGGAGGAGATGGTAAGAGCGGTGGAGGCGGCTGGTGCGACTGCCGTGGCGCGTGTGGAGAACGTCGAAGCTTCCCATATTTTGCAGTATCTGGACCGTGGTGTCCAAGGCATCATGGGTCCTCATATAGCGAGCGGCGAGGATGCTGAGAAGCTTGTGGATGCTTGTTACTTCGGGCCTATGGGGCATCGTTCCTTCGGAGGCAATCGCGGGACGAACTACTCGTTCACTCCGGACGCCTGGGGCGACAAGCGCGACTTCTACTCGCAAGCAAACGAGAACATGCTGGTGGGCGCGCTGCTGGAGGATCAAGGCTCCATCGACAACATCGACGACATCTTGGCGGTGGAGGGCATTCACTACTTCGGCATCGGGATGAACGATTTCGCGCAAGGGATCGGCTATCCGGGTGAGCCTGAGCATCCAGACGTAGTGAAGGCGGCGGATGAGCTATCGTCGTACATCCGCGGCAAGGGGAGGTATATGAGCGGGGACATAATGAGCTCGATCTGGATTCACGAGCTGCTGTTGAACTCCGCGGAGGAGTTCATGCGGGAGAATGTCGGCTGAAGTTTTGGTGTCTAACGCGGCTGAAATTAGTGAAGAGCTGATCGGCGAGCTTGTCCATATAGTGGGCGAGGAGTATGTGATTTGGCGATCAGATGATCTGATTCTGTATGAGTACGACGGATCTATCGATCGTTCGGCTCCGGCGGCGGTCGTTCTGCCGGGCAACGCTGATGAGTTGGCGAAGTGCGTTAAGGCTACGAACAGGCACGATGCGTACATCGTCCCTCGCGGGGCCGGAACGGGGCTGAGCGGCGGTGCGGTTCCGCTTCACGGCTCGGTCGTGATGCCGGTGACGCGGCTCAACCACGTGTTGGAAGTGGATGTCGAGAATAGAGTGGCGATTGTCGAGCCGGGTTTAGTCAACATCGAGCTTTCGCAGTCGGTTGCGCGTTACGGGTTGTACTACGCACCTGATCCTTCATCTCAGAAGGCTTGCACCATCGGGGGTAACGTGGCGGAGAACGCAGGTGGTCCGCACTGCTTGGCGCTTGGAGTGACGACGAACCATGTATTGGGTATCGAAGTGGTGTTGGCGGATGGTGAACGCGTCTGGCTGGGCGGCGAGACTCGAGAAGGTTTCGGCTACGACCTGAGAGGGGCTTTCATCGGGTCTGAGGGTACGTTGGGTATCGTCACGAAGGTAGCTGTGCGCCTGATGAAGAAGCCGGAGGCGGTTCGCACGATGCTTGCGGCATTTCGCTCGCTGGATGATGCTTCGCAGACGGTATCGGACATCATAGCCGCCGGCATGGTTCCGTCTGCTCTCGAGATGATGGATCGAGTGACGATAGACGCCTGCGAGCCGGTTTATCATCCCGGTTATCCTGACGATGCGGAAGCTGTTCTGATCGTGGAACTCGATGGTCTGCGCGAATCGGTGGATGAAGATTCGGAGCGGGTTCGAAGCATCTGCGGCAGTAATGGTGCATCTGAGATTCGCGAGGCTGAGGATGAGGGTAAGCGCGCCGAGTTGTGGGCTACTCGCAAGGGTGCGATAGGCGCTTTCGGGACGATTGCGCCGAACTACTACTTAGTGGACGGGGTGGTGCCTCGGACAAAGCTTCGCGATGTGATGCGTCAGGTTAGGGAGATAGGTGAGGAGCTGGGATTGACGATAGGCAACGTTTTCCACGCCGGCGATGGCAATCTTCACCCGTGCATCTTGTTCGACGGTCGGGATCGTGCCCAAGTGCGAAGAGTGATCGAGTGTGGCGAGCGGATACTGGAAGCGTGTATCGATGCGGGCGGCGCGTTGAGCGGTGAGCACGGTATCGGGATCGAGAAGCAAGCTTATATGCCGTTGGTGTTTACTGCCGAAGATTTGGCGACGATGGCGAAGCTTCGACCGGCGTTCGGCGCCGGAGAGCGATTCAATCCGGGCAAGGTGTTTCCCGGGGGTGCCGTGCACGGCGGCGCGTACGGGATATCGGAGGATTCTTTCCGCCCTACTAGCGGTGCGCTTCAGGCGGTGTGAGTGACGTGAAAGCATGAACGTCGATGTAAGGCGTAGGCAAGTTTTTCAGGTTGCGCGTGGCTGAATCGAGTTCATGGCGAGGTGTGAGTTGGTTTGTGCGGACCTAGTCTCCGGCTTCATGTAAAGCGCTGGGGGATAGGCGCATCGGATGCGTTTTCCTTCTCTATGAAGTTCCCGCGCCCGCGGGAATGGCGTGGGAGTATGAAGATTCTGTAGATGGCTTACACTTGGTAGCGGACGGTTGGGGCTGGTTACTATTATGGTGGTGATGGTTTTTTCTAGGGCGTGTTAACACTAGCGTGTGGATCTGTGCTACGCTTTCCGCATGGAAATCACAGAATCTCAATACGAACGCATAGCTCCGTACCTGCCTGTGCAGCGCGGCAACGTCAGCGTCCCGAACCTCCAGGTTCTGAACGCGATCCTGTATGTGGCCGAGCACGGCTGCAAGTGGCGCGGGCTGCCGGCCCGGTTCGGCAACTGGCACACGATCTATACCCGCATGAACCGCTGGTCGAAGAAGGGGGTTCTAGACCGGGTGTTCGAACACCTTCAGAGAGAACAGATAGTGCGTGTCAAGCTGGAGGCGGTCTCTTTGGACAGCACCATCGTCAAGGTGCATCCGGACGGGACGGGGGCCTTAAAAAAAAACGGACCCCAGTCGATCGGGAAGTCCCGGGGCGGTTGGACCACCAAGATTCATATGGCTGCCGCGGATGCTCGGACGGCCGTGACGTTCTCCCTGTCGCCGGGACAGGCGCACGACGCGCCGGAGGGTCGCCGGCTGCTCGAACGCCTCGGCCCGCAGCTCGGAAGCCCGCGGCTGCTGATGGATCGGGCATACGAGGGCGACGAGAGCCGCCAGCTGGCGCTGGACCTGGGCTTCGTCCCCGTGGTTCCGCCGCGCCGGAGCCGGATCGATCCGTGGGAGTACGACCGCGAGATGTACAAGCGGCGCAACGAGATCGAGCGGCTGTTCCGCCGGCTGAAGGGCTTCCGACGCATCTTCTCACGCTTCGAGAAGCTGGACGTGATCTTCACCGGGTTCATCATGTTCGCACTCATAACAGAGACATTGCGCTAGTGTTAACACGCCCTAGATGACTGTCGGGAGGCTGCTATTCCTATTGGATATGTGAAACTGGGACGGACCGGGGTCAAGGTGTCGAATCTGTGCCTTGGTTCTGATAACTTCGGCAACCCGTTCGGTTGCGACGAGGCGACGTCTCACCGCATCATGAGCGCGGCGTTCGATGCGGGTATCAACTTTCTGGACACTTCAGACTCTTACTCGATCGGCGATTCGGAGCGGGTGATCGGGAACTACTTCCGCGCTACCGCGAGAAGAGACCAAGTGGTGTTGGCGACGAAGTACCGCTCACGGGTGGGCGATGGAGTGAATGATATCGGTGCTTCCAGATACCACATCGTGAGGACGGTAGAAGCATCGCTCAAGAGACTGAAGACGGATCGGATCGATCTGCTCTACTGCCACTCTTGGGATGCTGAGACTCCCGTCGAGGAGACTCTTCGTGCTGTTGACGATCTGATTCATCAAGGCAAGGTGGTTTACGCCGGGGCGTCGAACTTCCCGACTTGGGTATTGGCATCGGGGCTATGGGTTTCTGATGTTCGGAATCTTTATCGGTTCGAGGCGATTCAGAGCGTGTTCAACATCTTGCAGCCGGGGTTGGGCAAGGAGATGATTCCGTTCGCCCATAAGCACGGCGTGGCGGTAGTGCCTTACAGCCCGTTGGCGAGTGGACTGCTGACCGGCAAGCACTCGGGATCGTATCTCGAGGACTCGAAGTTCGGTGATCGTGACGATTCTCGTGGCGGCACTTTGAAGCGTCGTTACGGGGACGATCTACGACACAAGACCGTGGAACGGCTGAAGTCAGTGGCAGATAAGTATGACGAGCCGATGATCAGGCTCGCTTTGCAGTGGGTGGCCGACACTCCGGGCGTGACCGCGCCTATATTCGGGGCGCGTCGCATGGATCAGTTGGATGGGATATTGGATGCTTGGAGCGTGCGTGCGTCTGAAGATGCCATGGCGGAGGTTCGCGTGATAGCGGATGATTTCGCGTCTGGGTCGCCGATGAACTACCCGCCGATTTCGGGGGATGCCTTCGGGACAGTCCCTCAAGCGACGGGGGGAGGGATACGGATATGAACTACGTTCGTCTTGGCGGTACCGGGCTCAAGGTCTCGGAGTACTGCATCGGTGGCGACAACTTAGGGGGACAGACGGATGCGGAGGAATCGCTGCGGATCATGGGAGCTGCTTTCGATGCCGGCGTGAACTTCATCGATACTGCCAACGTGTACTGCGGCGGCAGGTCGGAAGAGATAGTGGGGCGTTTCATAGAGTCTCGTCGTTCGGATGTTGTGCTGGCGAGTAAGGGTAACGGTAGGATCGGCGATGGTCCGAACGATTCGGGTGTGAATCGCAAGTATGTGATGCGTGCTATCGAGGATTCGCTGAGACGTCTGGGAACCGACTACATTGATCTGTATCAGATTCATTCGTTCCCTTGGGAAGTTCCTATAGATGAGCTGGTTCAGGCTTACAGCGATGTGGTGGCATCTGGCAAGGCTCGTTATATCGGAGTATCGAACTTTGCGGGATATCAGCTGACGGAGGCGTTGTGGCAAGCGGACAAGCTGGGAGCCAGGCGTTTCGACTGCGTCCAGCCGCGGTACAATCTTTTGGTTCGTGATGCTGAGAGAGAGTTGCTGCCGGCTTGCGCCGAGTTTGGAGTCGGCGTGATCGTGTATTCTCCGCAGGCGGGCGGGTTCCTGCTTGGCAAGCATCGGAATTTCGAGGCGGAGCCGGGCACACGTTTCTCAGATGCTTTCTGGGCATCGCAGTACTATCGCGACACGTACTGGTCGGCGTCTATGTTCGACGCGATGGAGCGTATCTTCGGGATTGCAGATCAGCACGGCGTCACGCCTGGTGCGTTGTCGCTCAGGTGGGTGATCAGCAATCCGGTGGTGACTTCGTGCATCGTCGGAGCTCGGACTGAGGAGCAGCTGGCTGCGAATTTGGCGGCTTGGGACGAGGATGTTCCTGAAGAAGCACTTGATGAGGCTACGGAGGCGAGCGAGTCGGTGCGGACTACCTATTCGCAGGTTTGACACTTTCGTTTTTAGTAGTTTGTCTCGGCTGTAAGATTGTGTGAAGGCGATTGCGTTTTTGCCGCTTTCAGATATCGTCGCGATGCATTCTGATGCGTATTCGTGTTCCAGTGGCGTTGTCTGTTTCGTAACTATGGGGAGTTTGACATGAGTCTGAACATCTATCTTCATTTCGACGGTAACTGCCGCGAGGTGTTTGAGTTTTATCGGTCGGTGTTTGGCGGCGATTTCGCTTCACTCTCAACGTTTAGTGAAGCACCAGAAGGTACGGAGATCCGGGAGGATGAGATGGACAACGTGATGCATGTCGCGTATCCGCTAGGATCGGGTGTCTTGATGGGCAGTGATGTGCCATCGGCGTTCGCGCCGCCGCCGGTTCAGGGCAGCAACTTTTCGATCTCGTACGAGCCTTCGAGCAGGGAGGAGATGGACGAGGTGTTCGCGAAGCTTTCGGACGGCGGAAGAGTGACGATGCCGGTGGACGAGATGTTCTGGGGAGCGTACTTCGGATCGTGCACCGACAAGTTCGGGATCAATTGGCAGTTCAACCTCCAGTTATCGGAGGATTAGATGCTGTCGCTCATCTGATTGATTGGTGGAAGCGATCTGAGGCGGTGTTTCCAGCTATTGGCATGCACTTGGATCTATGGTTTCCGGATATCTTCTTGGCGACGGGATATGTCGCTGACTACCGACATACAGTGCCAATACTGCCCTACCGTTCTCGTGTTGCATCGGTGGTCTATCCTTTCTGAGCAGGAGTAGCTGGAAGCGATGCTTCGCATCGGTGTACTTGCTCATGTGTGAGGCTCATGTAGCATCTCTACGACTAGCCGCTGCGCCTCTGACGCAGTTTTTACGACCTAGATATCCGATGGATGCATCCATGCAGTTGAGTAGTGCTACATGAGCTTCGATGTTGCAGGTTCGGTTCAAGATTCTCATCGTGTGGATGGGCTGGATCCCTCGGAGACGGTGAGAGTGAAGAGCGAATCTGACGTATGTGCAGCCTTGCGTGATGCCCATGCGGCTGAGTCAGCGGTCATACCTTGCTCTGGAGGAACTCGAATTTCGGTAGGCAATGTTCCTGAGGCGTACGATGTTGCGCTCGACCTTTCGGGGCTCAACTCGAAGATCGAGCATGTGGCTGGGGATATGACGGTGGTGTGCGATGCTGGTGTTCGGGTCGGTGATGTAGAGGAGATATTGAGAGCGCAGGGGCAGCGTCTGCCCTTTCTGGTTCCGCGCGGGGATTATGCGACGATTGGCGGATCTGTGGCATCTAATGCGCCTAGCCGTTTGCGCCCGATGTTCGGAGGGATTCGTGACTGGGTGATCGGGATGAGGGTGATCTTGGCAGATGGTACTGCGACGAAGAGCGGGGGCCGCGTGGTTAAGAATGTGCAGGGTTTTGACTTGCATCGTCTACACACAGGTGCCTATGGCACGTTGGGTGTTATCGTGGAGGTTGCGTTGAAGCTGGTTCCTGTTGCAAGATCGAGCAGGACGGTGGCGCTGTGGTTCGATCAGGTTGAGACTGCGGATGAGACGGCACGCGAGATCGGGATGCGTAATTTGAATGTGGAATCTGCCCGTCTGTACGTCGGTGGTCGAGCCACCGGGATGATTCGCGACTTGGCTGCCAATCGGTACATGGATTCTGGAGATGACTCTCAAGTTGCGGATACGCTTCTTCTTGTGAAGCTGAATGGCTCGTGGGCATCGCTCGAGCGTCAGACTCAGGAGCTGATGGGATTGGCGGGGACGGTGCCCGCTTTGGGATATGAACGTCTGGACCGTGAGTCGGATGCCGAGTCTTGGGACTACATGGAAGCTCCGATCGATGGTAGTGGGTTTCGAGCACAGCTGGCTTTGAAGCCTAGTGATTCATTGAGAGTTATGAGTGGTCTCAAACGGATCGCCGATCGTGAGGGTTTGAGCGATGGCTTC
This sequence comes from Dehalococcoidia bacterium, assembly GCA_965214735.1. Classification (GTDB taxonomy): domain Bacteria; phylum Chloroflexota; class Dehalococcoidia; order Lucifugimonadales; family Lucifugimonadaceae; genus Bin127. The sequence goes on from OZ243977.1 coordinate 1,659,405, forward strand.
GCAGGATTTATGGATGTTGGGCACGGCTCTGCGACGGTGGCTTTGAATGATGTGACGGCGGACTTTGCGGCGATTTTTGCGAATGAATGTATCGGAGCCGCGCGTGTGGTTGGAGGTTCGGCGTTGATCGAGGAGTGCTCGACTGAGGCGAAGAAGGGGATGGATGTGTTTGGCATCGATGATGGTGCGCGTGGGATCATGATGCAGATGAAGCGAGAGTTCGATCCGCGTCGGATCCTGAATCGTGGACGCTACGCCTTTAGAATCTGAGATGTGTTAGCGCGTTGAAAATCGATTCAAAGCTTGCCGGCCGGGGCTTCATCACTCCGGACGGGCCTGAAGAGAGCGACCTGTACAAATGTGTTCAGTGCGGGTTCTGTCTCAACGCGTGCCCGACATATTTGGAGACTGGCTTAGAGACAGAGTCTCCACGTGGCAGGCTGACTCTGATGAAGGCGGTCAACGAGGGGCGGCTGGAGATGACTCCGACGGTTACTCGCCATTGGGATCTGTGCTTGCAGTGCCGCGCCTGTGAAGTGGCTTGCCCTTCAGGCGTTCCGTACGGACGCATCATGATGTCGACTCGTGCGGAGATGAAGGAGCGTGTGAAGCGTCCGTTGAAGGAGCGCTTCGCTAGGGAGGTCGGTTTCAATCAGATACTCCCGCGCCCGGCTTTGCTCAGGACCGTTGGCAAGGTCGCGAAGTTCTACCAGCGTTCAGGCATCCGCTCAGCGTTTAGAAGGAGCGGATTTTTGGGTTCTCTGCCGGGCCGGATGGATCATCTAGACGCCTCGATGCCGGAGATTGGCGATGGGGTTTTTGTAGCTGATGGCAGGGTGTTGAAGCCGTTGGGGGCGATCAAGGCTAGAGTTGCGATGTTGGCGGGCTGTGTGATGACGATGATGCATGCGGATGCTCTGGAGTCGGCTGTGAGGGTGATGGTGCATAACGGTGTGGAGGTGCATGTTCCGGCTGACCAGGGATGCTGCGGGTCGCTGAATATGTATGCGGGAGAGCGTTCGACTGCCCGAAGTATGGCGCAGCGCAACGTGGTCTCTCTTTTGCGGATGAATCCCGATGCAGTGGTATCTGTTTCAGCTGGATGCGGTTCGACGATGAAGGAGTATGAGGAGCTACTGCCGGGAGATGATGACGCTGCGTTGCTGGCTGAGAAGACGAGAGATGTGCACGAGTTCCTGACGGATTTGGGGATCACTTCTCCGACGGGAAGGATCGAGAAGAGTGTCACGTTCCAGGATCCTTGCCACTTGTTGTCGACGCAGAGGGTTCACGATGCGCCCCGCGAGTTGTTGCGTTCGATTCCGGGGTTGAAGCTGGTTGAGATGTCGGAGGGTGCTGTGTGTTGCGGCTCGGCGGGCACGTACTCGATATCGCAGCGTGAGATGTCGCTTCAGTTAGGGGACCGCAAGGCACGCAACATTGTAGCGTCGGGCGCCGATGTCATGGTGACGGGTAATCCTGGATGTGCGCTTCAGCTTAATAACGCGCTGGCGCGCGCGGGGCACGATATCGAAGTGAAGTACGTTGTCGAGCTGCTGGACGAAGCGTATCGGTCTGGCGGTGATTACAGTCAGACTGTGTATGCTGGAGGTGGCAGAGATGCCAGCTCCTGAGCAGCGGCAGAGATAGCGGCTCCGTGCGGGACTTCGTATCCTAGGGTGGGAAGTATCGCTTCGAGGGCGTTGAGCAGGGCGAAGACGTTGGCGGGGATGCAAGACTCTCCCATGAGGCCGATTCGAATCACTTTACCTGCGAACTGTCCCAGCCCGCGTCCGACTTCAATGGAGTACTGGTTCAGAAGCATGCTGCGGAGTTCGACGTCGTCCACGCCGTCGGGTAGGTTGACGACAGTCAGCTGATTCAGGCGGTCTGCCTCTGCAACCGGTGAATCCAGTTCGATTGCCGCCAAGCCGGATCTAAGTGAGTCTGCTACTCTCTGGTGTCGAGTCCACCTCGCCTCGATGCCTTCTTCTTCAACGAGGGTCAGTGCTTCACGAAGTCCGTAGATCATGCTGACCGGGCTGGTGTGATGGTGGATGTGGTCGGGTCCCCAGTAGTCGGCGATCAGCGCGAGGTCTAGGTACCATGAACTGGGAAGGGTTTCGCGGTTTCTGATGTGGTGCAGCGCTCTGTCGGAGATCGCGGCTGGACTGATGCCGGGCGGTGCGGCGAGACATTTCTGGGATCCGCCGTATGCGTAGTCGATGCCCCAGTCGTCGAAATTTATCGGAGTGCCGGCGAGAGATGTCACGACGTCGGTCATGAACAGAGCGTCGTGGTGATGAGCGAGCGACGAGAGTGTTGAGACATCTTGCAGAACGCCGGTGGATGTTTCTGCGTGAATTGCGGAGACGAGGACGGTTCCGGGATTCTCATCGAGGGCCTGTTCCAGAGCCTCAGGGTCGATGGGTTTACCCCATTCGGCATCGACTCTGACCACCTCGACGCCGAGCCTTTCGCACATGATTATCTGTCGTTCACAGAAGAATCCGTTGACGCAGATTATGGCCTTGTCTCCTCGCTGTAGGATGCTCGAGAGTCCGGCTTCCATACCTGCAGATCCTGCGCCGGCTACTGCCATTGTGGTCTGCTCTGTCATGAAGATGCTGGCGAGCAACTTAGATACGTCTTCGAGGATTTCGAAGAAAGCGGGGTCGAGATATCCGATGATGGGCTGGGACATCGCCCTCAATACTCGAGGGTTGGCAGAGCTAGGTCCGGGCCCGAGTATCATTCGGCGCGGAATGGGTCGAGCCGCGCCGAATGAGCGGTCCGTTTCGGAGGGTGTTTCGTTATCTTCGCCGTTTTTCACGTCGCCTCGCTTGCTTGGGTTCGTGTTGGTGCACCCAAATTTCACGATAATGTATAACGGCTTCACGGGCAAATCGTGAAGCCGTTGACTGATCAACCGATCTAGTGGAAGGCGCGGGTTTAGACTTGCCCTGATACTCATCAACGGTGTAGATCGAATATGCTCTAAAGCCGAGATGTAAAGCGAATTCAGATATAGAGGATTGCAGAGATGGATTTAGGACTTGAAGGCAAGGTTGCGGTTGTTACGGGTGCGAGCGATGGTATTGGCAAGGCAGCGGCGACGAGGTTCGCGATGGAGGGTGCCAACGTTGCGTTGGTGTCGCGAACGAAATCGGATTTAGAAGCTGTCGCCGCCGAGTTGAACGGTGCGGGCGGAGGTGAAGTGGTCGCGGCTCCATCCGATGTTTCGGACGAGGATGCGGTGAAGGGGATGATGAGCGATGTTGCGGAGAGGTTCGGTAGGATCGATATCTTGGTTAACAACGCGGGTACGTCTTCGGCATCGCGTTTCGAGGAGATGACGAACGAACAGCTTGACATCGATTTTTCCCTGAAGGTCAAGGGTGCTATCTACATGACTCGCTATGCACTGCCCCATCTCAAGCAGTCGGATGGAGCGGCGATTTGCAACACTACCACTCCCGGCGGAAAGGCGGCGGCTGGCGGCAGTCAACCTACGTCGTTGTCTCGGGCGGCTGGCATCTCCCTTACCAAGGCTTGGTCGAAGGAGTTCGGGGAATACGGGATTCGGGTGAACACTGTATGTGTCGGAGTGCTGAAGAGCCGCCAGCATCGTCGTCGTTGGGAGGCGATGAACGCTGCGGATCCGTCCTATTCATTGGACGATCACTGGGCTACTTTCGGGCCTACAGTACCGTTGGGTCGGATCGGAGAAGCCTCAGAGGCCGGCGATGTGATAGCGTTCCTCTGCTCGGATCGTGCGAGCTACATCTCGGGCGCGGCTGTGAATGTGGATGGCGGAGCGGCGGCAGTGTACTGATCTGTAGCTGGCTTAACTAATATCGATCCACGGGTGCATTGTCTTACTATAGGTTCCCGCTTTCGCGGGAATGACGGGGACTACGGATTCGCGAGGCTAGTATCTAGCGCTGCCCTTACGAATATCTCAGCTCCGATCGGCAGGCATGCCTCGTCGAAGTCGAACTTGGCGTTGTGATGGCCTTCAGCGCCTTTTTTGGACGCGCCTAGGATGAAGTAGGTTCCGGGGATGCGGTTCATGAACTCTGCCATGTCGTCGCCGACGCTTATAGGGGCTATTTCGCCCACGGAGTCCTCGCCTGCGGTCTGCATCGCCAATCCAGAAATCCAATCCGCGATTGCCGGATTGTTGACTACTGGCGGCGTGCCGCTCAGGTAGGTGTAGCTGGCATCTGCGCGCAAAGAACGAGCTACGTTTTGGACTATCCGCTCCATCGCTTCTCTGATGGCTTGGTGAGTCTGAGAGTTGTAGGCGCGGATGGTGCCCCGCATCTCGACGCTGTCGGCAATAACGTTTCCCGCGCTGCCGCCTTCGATGCTTCCGAAGGTGACCACACCCATCTCGTGAGGCGGTATCTCGCGTGCCACCACCGTTTGGCTCGTATTGACGATCTGAGAAGCTACGACTATCGGATCCACGGTTAGGTGGGGCATTGCGCCGTGACCGCCGAAGCCCCTTACTGAGACGCTGAACATATCGGCGCCGGCGAAGACGGTTCCTTGGTTGACACCTACATATCCGGTAGGCACTTGATTCCAGAGGTGGGTTCCGATCACTGCGTCTGCATCAGCGATCATCTCCATCACGCCGTCGTCAATCATTGCGAGCGCCCCCTGCGCCCACTCTTCGGCGGGCTGGAAGAGAAAGAGAACGCTCCCATCGATGCGGTCCTGCATCTGGGAAATGACATCTGCCGCTGCCAGTGCCATGGCGATGTGGCCGTCATGCCCGCATGCATGCATCGCTCCGTTGGTAGATGCGAATTCGAGCCCGGTCAATTCTTCGATCGGCAGGCCATCGATGTCGGCTCTGATCACGAGCGTCTTGCCGGGGTTTTCGCCTTTCAGTTCGGCGAGAATCCCGGTTCCGCCGATATTCTCGGTCACTTGCAGTCCCGCCGAGCGAAGACGTTTCGCTATGTAATCTGCGGTGCGGATCTCGTTGAAAGAGGTCTCCGGTCTGGCATGGAGGAATCGTCGCGTGGCGATGATGTCCTTCCTGCGAGCTTCGATCGCTGACGATATATCGTCTCGCATGATCAGGTGTACCTGCCCTCACGAGCAGCGGCAGTCGCCTGAGCGCGTTCTAGGAATGCGTCTTGCGCCGCTGGCACGTTTTCCGGATCGCCGGACCATATCTGCAGCGGTGTCTGTTGAAGTCCTCTACCGTATGAGTAAGTGAGTTCCCAAGGAGCGCCTTCGGAGTTGGCGAGCTTGTTGATGGCATCGAGGTTTACAGTCGCCTCTTCGTCTGCCTGCCCTCCTGAAAGAAAGGCGATGCCTGGGACGGCTGCGGGTATGTTGCGATTGAAGTTGTCGAGCGTTTTTCGAGCTACTGTGTCGGCATCTGCGCGATGCGGCGCGTCGGTTGCGCTGAGTACCATGTTGGGCTTTAGGACCATGCCTTCAAGATCCACCTTCTGTTGACGTAGCTCTTGGAAGACGCGTTGCAGGGTGCGATCGGTTGCATAATCGCATTCTTCTATCGAGTGATCGCCATCCATTAGCACCTCGGGCTCGACAATGGGTACGAGCCCTGCTTCCTGGGACAGTGCGGCAAAGCGTGCGAGCGAGTGTGCGTTTACACTGATGCAGTAGTCGGTCGGGATGTGGTCTCCAATGGTGATTACGGCTCGCCATTTTGTGAATTGTGCGCCGAGTTCTCGGTATTCGTCAAGGCGGTCGCGCAGCCCATCTAGTCCATCGGTTGTGAGTTCGTTGGACGATCCGGCGAGAGGATTGGTGGATTTGTCGACTTTGATGCCGGGGATGACTCCTTCGCTTCGGAGGACTTTGACGAATGGCGTTTGGTCGTCAGTCGACTGTCGCAGTGTCTCGTCGTAAAGGATTATTCCGCTGATGTACTGTCCGTATCCTTCAGTGGTGAAGAGCAGTTGTCGCCAAGCGCGTCGGTTCGGTTCGGTGTTTTCGACGTTTATTGAAGCTAGGCGTCTGCCGATGGTGCCGGTAGATTCGTCGGCGGCGAGTATTCCCTTGCCGCGTGCGACCATTGCGTTTGCGACTGCTTTGAGATCGTTGCCCATCATTTCACCTCCGATAACGAGTGTAGAGCCGGCGAAGTTGGCTGTTGGATTTGAGCCTTGAGCCTCATGATAAGGCTTTTCGTATAAGGCAATCCTAGCGATGTCGTAGTCTACCGCTGTGGTCCGCGTTCGATTTCCAAGTGGTCGACCAACGCTTGGTTCTCTAGAGTACGAGCGAAATGATGTCCCCAGCTGTCGATCGGGCTTTTTCGAGGCTCATCGCTCACGCGAATGGTAGCGTCCGATCTCTGGCGTACTTCGTCCTTCAGGCGGGTACCGATTCCCGGTCGTTGTGGTGCGTGCAGGTATCCGTCTCGAATATCTAGGTTGGGATCTACGAAGTCGTTGTACCAGCCCTTGGCGAAATCAGGCACGTGCTCCTGCATCATGGCGTTCGGCGAGCTCATGCATATGTGAGAGCATGCGAATATGTTGACCGGTCCTGTGGCGTCGTGTGGAGCGAAGGGTACCTGATGTGTGGATGCGAGGATGGCGATCTTGTGAGTCTCGGATATGCCGCCGGTCCATATGAGGTCAGGCATGACGATTCTGGCGGATCCGTTCTCGATGAATTGGCGCAGCTGCCACCGTGTCAGGAGCCGTTCGGAGATGCATACCGGCGTCTTTGTAGCTGCCTGCAATCGTGCCATAGCGTCGGGGTTCAGCAGCGGCATGAGGTCTTCCTGCCACATCATTTCGTATGGCTCCATCGCCTGTGCGATTCGTATCGCAACCGGCAATGTCCACTTCCCGTGGCCGTCGTTGGCGATCTGCATGTCCATGCCGACTGCGTCGCGAATGTCGCGGATCGGCTTGAGCGCCGTGTCTAGTTCTTTGGGCGATAGGGACTGTCCGTCTGATGCTTGTGCGAGTCCGATGGTGGGGCCGCCCTTTATAGCTGTGATTCCCTCGTCGAGCAGCTTCCTCGCGGCCTCTCCGGCACCGACTATGGGCATAGCGGTCGCATATACGCGGATCTTGGTTCTGACTGCTCCACCGAGCAGCTCGTATATGGGGACTCCTAGTGACTGTCCCTTGATGTCCCACAGCGCCATATCTATGGATGAGATTGCGCGCATCTCTGCTCCTCCGTATCCGGCGTGGTCGGAGAGTCGGAACATAGCCTCCCAGTGGCGCTCGATGGCGAAAGGATCGCGGCCGATGATCAGGGGTCCGAACCAATCGTGCACCGCGGACTCTACGACTGAGGGCGCGTAGTAGGTTTCGCCTAACCCCACGATTCCTTCATCGGTGTGAATCTGCACCCATATAACTTGGGGCTGCTCGGCAACTCGGATCGTCTCTATCTTAGTGACTTTCACTTGTCGTACTCCTCTCTGGGTCTGTCAGCGTCGAGCACTCTTCTGAGCTGAATGAGCAGGTAAAGAAGCTGGGCGACAGCTGGGTAATTAGATGCTACTCCGCTTGTAGTACGATCCAACCAGATGGCAAGCTGCCTTTCAGGCAATATGTCCTTGTACTTGGGAACTCCGTATGAAGCTGTGCGCGGAAGGGTGAATCCACAACCTACATCCGTCCGTTACAACGACTGGCGCCAAGTGATGGTGGAGCCGCTGGATGCGTTCACGCCTACCATACCCGTCAGCGTGATCATCCCTTGCTACCAGACGCTCGCTGAGACGCTGGATAGAACCTTGGCGGCACTTGAGCGTCAGACCTACCCGCGGGAGATGTTCGAGGTAATAATCGTCGATGATGGGTCGGAGCCGCCGCTGGAGCAACCTAGATCGACCTCTCTGGATGTCAAAGTGATGCGCCAGGAGCGTCGCGGGTTCGGCCTTCCAAGGGCGCGCAACACTGGTGCTCGGGCGGCGGCCCACGACATCCTGCTATTCCTCGACGACGACATCCTCACGGAGGCGGACTGGATGATGTCGCACGCGCGCTGGCATCACGTCGTCTCTGACGCCCTGACCTGTGGGCTCTACGCCAGTGTGTCTCCTGGAGACATTGCCGCGGATACAGTGCGGTACTGGACCGGGTCATTAGACGAATTGTTTTCGGATCGTCCATGTGACCCGCCTCGGACTGAAACTCATCTAGTCAGGACCAACGGCCTGACATCGACTGCCGACGACTTGTTCAGGTTCGTAATCGGGGGGAACCTCGGGGTCAGCAGGGAATTCTACGAGATGGTGGGTGGCTTCAACGAATCCTTCACGCGCTGGGGAATGGAGGATGCCGAGTTCGGGTATCGGGCTTATACCCTCGGTGCGCTGTTGATACCAGTGCGAGATGCCCTGGTTTGGCACCAAGGGCGATGGAAGGATGATAGAGAGATCAAGCACCGGAGTCTTCAGCTTCAGCGTGGTAAGGCAGCCCATTTTATTGCCCACCCCGAGTTCCGCGATAAACAGCCCGGGAGAATCTTCGCGGTACCGCAGTACGTGGTGACTGTAGATGCGAGACATAGTCCTGCCGATCAGATTATCCGTGCCGTTGTGAATGTTCTGGCAGACCACGAGCATGACTTGGTGATCAGAATCGAATTGGATGATAGCGTAGGTGCTGAAGGGCTGATACGGCTCCAAGAAGAGTTCGGTACCGATCCACGAGTGCGCGTCGCTCCTACTCGCCCGGCACTCGACGAATTCGCGGCATCGCCCTTTCACGTCAAGATTCCCGCCGCAGTATTCGCCAAGGATATGATGCGTCGGCTACGTTCCAATCTGGGAAGCGCCGTCGCCGCGACATCGGTACTTCCAGATGGAAGCACGGTGTCGATCACGCGGGCGTGGGCTCTGCATCGGGCGCATCGCACGGGGAAAAGCACCGCCGATTTCGGTGATGTGCGGATGATACGCGACAAGGTTCTTAAGCCGAAGAGATCAGCACCTGCGGGCCACCCCACCAGATGGAGATCTTTGCTCCGTTGGGTGCGGGACATCCGTAGTCCCGGAGATGCTTGGGCTTTCTTAAGGAGCTTGGTGGTGGCGGTTCGGTGGCGGGTGGCTATCAAACGATAGGGTCGCAAGATCGCTGTGTAGTCAGGTATGTAAGTTTCTTCTCATAAGGGCTTCGCTCAATCAGAAGACTTCTCGCCGGAGTAGCCTTCGGACTCCATGACTCGTGCCGCGCGCGGGTTCTGCTGTATCTTGTTCAGAACCGCCTCGCGGGCACGGTTCCAAGTTTCACGGCTCTCGTTTACGAAGCGGTACGACTCGCGATAGTCGTCGAGCATGCCGTTGATCTCCGGGACTACGTAGCGGGATACCAGGTCCCAGCTACGGCGCGTGTTCTCGCGATTAGCCCAGTCATGGGCAAATCCGATGACACATCCGAAGCCGCCGGTCAACTCCATCATCTCTCGGATCTTGGCGACCAAGTCGTCGGGAGTGCCTATCACCGCTGTGCTGGTGTCGGAGAATGCGACATCGTCCACTGCTTCATCTGGGGTCTCGTAGATTGGTCCGTCGCCGGCCGCCAGAGTTCCCACTGTGTACAGGTTGTTGTGTCTGAGCAGCCCTTCCTTCGCCTGCTCTCGAGCCTCTTGCCGCGTCTCCGCGATGTGCCAGCTGAGTACGATACGCCAGTTTTTACGGTCGACGGTGTTGCCGTGCTTTGCAGCGGACTCTTCGGCGAAGCTCCACTGGAGCGGCAGAGACTGCATTCCCGCCTTGGTCATCGATCCGATCGAGAGGACACCTGCTTGGTGCTTGCCGGCCAGGGTCATTCCAGATGGGCTTACCATTGATGCCACCGCGAACTCCAAGTCTCTCTGAAGCGGTCTCAGCTGCAGTTTCGCATCCCGTAGCGTGAACCATTCAGCCTCGTATGTGAAGCGTTCCCCTCCTTCGAAGAGTCGTCGAATGACACCCATGGCCTCGTCCTGTCGGTCTCGCAGCGTCATCGGGTCGAAGCCTAGAGTGTGGGCATCGGATGGTAGCGCGCCGGGTCCGGATCCGAATATCGCTCGGCCTCTGGACTGATGATCTAGCTGGACGATCCGCTGAGCCACCATGAATGGATGATGGTAGGGTAGCGACACGACTCCGGTGCCCAGCATGATCCGATGGGTTCGTTCTGCCGCGGCGGCGAGAAAGATCTCGGGCGACGCTATCATTTCCCATCCGGTCGAGTGATGCTCGCCGCACCAGAACTCGTCGTATCCCAATCGATCCAGCTGTCGGACGAATTCGAGATCGTTCTGGAACTGAAGCGTGGGGTTCTCGCCTATCGGATGGTGCGGCGCGAGAAACGCTCCGAATCGCAAGTGTGCCATACCGTCTTCTCCACTTTCGTTCCGATTGCTTCGTACGAAACCTATCCTAATCTGGACGAGCAGATAGCAACAACCTTCGCCGCGGAAAACATTGGGAGCGAAGGGCGATCTTCTCGGAGGGCAAAGTGCGAATAGTGCGTTGATTCTGTCGATGATGGTGGAGCTGGGGGGATTCGAACCCCCGACCTCTTCATTGCGAACGAAGCGCTCTCCCGACTGAGCTACAGCCCCAACTGAATCCGCTACTCAATGGTACTATCGGCGCAAGTTCGAAACTGTGCTGATCGGGGTGCGAGCCGATACGCTCATCTCTATCTGGCAGCAGGAAAGCCAAATGGAGTTATTGCGTTGAGACTCGAGCAGATTACTCTTCGGCTTCGGAATCATCGGGTTCAGCTGTCGCTTCTTCTGCGATGGCGGTGAAGGTGGCTGCGACTTCTTTGGAGACGGCAGTCGCGGTGGCGTAGGCAGATTGGGCTGCCGCGGTGGCAGTTGCCCAGGCATCGTCGCCGGAGATGGCGTCTGAAAGCGCCACGTCGAAGATCAGGGTGGCGTTGGCTGGTATCCTGGGCGGAGATCCGGCAGCTCCGTAGCCGAGATCGGGTGGGATTTTTATTCGTCGCCGCTCCCCTACCTTCATATCTATGATCGACTCTCGCCACCCGGGTATGACGCCCTGCACGAAGAATGATGCTTCGCTTTCCAATAGGTAGGTAGAGCCGAAGATGCACCCGTCTTCGAGCCATCCGGTGTAGTGAACGGTAACTTGCCAATCTTGCTGTGGAGAGGGTCCCGATCCCTCTTCGAGGACTACGTGTCCCAATCCGTTGGTGGCGGTGCGGAAATCGGAATCTGATGCCTCCTCGAATTTCGGCGCGTCTGGCGGGTATTCGTCGTTGCGGCACAGACGTTGTGAAGTTGTCGGTTCGACGAATGGGATGACGAGGTCTTCTTCACCTGGATTTGCGCCTCCGCCTCTGCACCCGGCGATGGTGCTTGCGACGACAAAAGCGAGCGCGAAGACTGCTAGCGCAGGACTGATTGGCACCATGCGCGACAGACGCGCGAGCCGTCGCTCGGGCGCTGGTGAATAAAGGGTCGAGGAGCTACGCCTTCTCAACATGCTCGGCCCTACTTGGATTTGGCCGACTCCATGAATTTAGCTGCTCCCTCGTTGATCCAAGGTGCGGTCCCCGTCAAGAAGAACTGGACTCCGAGGTCCACGTAGTACTGAACATCGTCGCTGGTGCAGATCGCGCCGGCGGTCTTCCCTGCCGCCACGATGCGCTTGTATGCGTCTTCCATAACGGCTTTCGCCTCTGGGTGTCCGGGTTGTCCCTTGTAGCCCATAGAAGCAGAAAAGTCGCCTGGTGCCACGAAGAAGACGCCGATGTGGTCTACTTCCAAGATCTCATCTAGGTTTTCGTAGGCGATTATATCTTCGATGAGGATTATCAGCAGGGAGTTATCGTCTGCTACTTCCATGAAGTTGGGCACTCCGAAGCCTTGCCTGCTGGTGTAGCTTCCACGTTTGCCGATGGGAGGGAACTTTCCGCCATCGACGACATTTTGTGCCTCTTCCGCGGTGTTGACGTGGGGCACCACGATTGCCTGTGCTCCGCGGTCGAGCGTCCGATAGATCAGTCCCTGATGATTTGCATTCACTCTCACTACTGGCGTGATTCCCCATAAGTCGCATGCGCGGGTGAGGTTTCCCAAGTCGGCGGCATCGACGCCTCCATGCTCTCCTTCAAGCCAGATGCCGTCGTAGCCATGGGCTAGTGCAACGGGGCCGAACGAGTCTATGTCGTCGGCGTGTGTGATACCGCCAACTACGATGGCGAGCTCACCGTTTTCGATCTTTTCTTTGGCGCGATTCGGTCGGAGGTTCATCTCATTCAATTCCTAGTCCATGGTTCTTTGAAATTTTGAACTCTGTGCCGCAATTCTAACCGCGCGACATGCGGAGCGGTACTAGTAGAAGATTCTGATGGCGTAGGTTTTTATGCGTGACGAGTTCTTTGCTGGCGTATATCATCAGCGACAGTTCGCAAGTCTGAAAGATAAAGATACGGATATCAGGGAGCCAGAGGGACAATGCTTGAGAGATTCAAGGTGCCTGAGGATGATCGCGTTTACGTGGAGCACGATGCGATGCACGATGTTACGAAGCGGATCTTCCGACAGATCGGGCTGGATGAGGAGGGTGCGACTGCATCGACGGATGTGCTGATCGGAAACGACCTTCGAGGCAACGAGTCTCATGGAGTATCCAACGGTCTGAGAGGGTATGTTCGAGGTTATGCTGCCGACCAGCTCAATCCTAGACCCGATTGGCGAGTCGTTCGAGAAACGAGCACTACCGCCAACATCGATGCTGATGGCGCTTTAGGCATTCACATCGGTCCCCCTGCAATGGAGATGGCGATCTCGAAGGCTGATGAGCATGGTGTGGGAGTTGTGACAGTGTTCAACACCGGGCATTTGGCAGGTTGCAGCCACTATGTTTTGCAGGCTGTGGAGGCTGGGATGATCGGGCACACGATGACGGCGGGAGGCGCTGGAATAACGATTCCGACTTGGGGCTCGAGACCGTTTCTAGGCACCAATCCTTTGGCGTGGGGCGCGCCGGCACGCACGATGCCCCCGTATATGCTCGACATCGCCACTACACAGGTCGCGGCGAACAAGATCTGGCTGTTGAGACGAACGGGAGCCACGGTTCTGCCGGGATGGATAACGGATACCGAGTACGAACCGGTGTTGGAAGAGACGGCGGCGCCGGGTCCTGAAACGCGAGGCAAGTACGGGATGCTACCGATCGGCGGCACCCGTGAGAATGGGTCGCACAAGGGTTTCGGTCTCGGTTTGATGAACGAGATCATGTGCAACGAGCTGACGGGGCTGGGTCCTGGTCCGCTGCTTGGCCATCAGGGCGGTCATCTGTTCACGGTGTACGACATCGAGGCGTTTACGGACAAGGAGAAGTTCTTGGACGACATGGACTCGCTGCTCAAGGCGGTAGTGGAACATCCGCCTGGGAAGGGGCATGAGCGAGTCGTGTATCCTGGTCTGTTAGAGGCGGAAGAGATCGAGAAGCGGACGAAGACGGGTATTCCGTATCACACGGAGGTTATCGATTGGTTCGAGTCGCACTGCGCTGAGGTGGGCTTGGAGTGTGAATTGAGGTAGGGAGAGCTTTGCGGTAGATGCCATAGTTCAGAGATTGACGTGCGCCTAGAACTATTTGACGAGTCGAAGTGTACGAGCCGTGCCTCATTGGCTAGGCTCGCTCCATAGCCACTTCAGAATCTGAAGCACGCGTGATTACCGAAGACGAATTCAGACACATCCTTTCAGATTCAGCCAATTTGCGCTGAATCCAATATCCAGCACCATGGTGGCTTCGGGTACCCCGAAGTTCAAGGAGGATTAATTTGAGTTCTCCTGCAGGTCTTTGCGACACCATGCGTAGCAGCCTCTCGGCGTTGTATCAGTGCTCTCCTGCACCTCAGGAAGGAGTCCGTATCCGGACTCCTTTTCTATATCCTGACGGTGGGATCGTGGACGTTTTCGTGGTTGAGGATGCTGATGGCTACACGGTGACTGACTTCGGGGATGCTCTCGGCTGGTTGCGAAATCAGACGATCAGGGGCAAGCTCAGACCGCGGCAACGTCGCTTGCTCGACGATATAAGCCTTACTTTGGGGGTCGGACTTCAGGGAGGACAGATCAGACACCGATGCACTGAACTTGACGATCTAGCTAGTTCGGTGCAGCTGGTGGGACAGGCGGCTGTAAGAGTGGCGGATCTCTGGTTCACGTTCCAGACTCGGACGTTAGAGACGGTGGCGGATGAAGTGGATGATTGGCTCAGAGAAAGGGAGATCTGCTTCGAAAAGAGATTCAAGTCTAGGGGAAGATCAGGTCGGCAACGGACCGTTGACTACAAAATATCAACACCGTCGCAGATATCTTTAGTTTTCTTGCTTAGCACTGGCTCTAAAGCCGCGACAAGACGCCTCACCGAACGCGTGTTTACCGGATGCGTAGATCTAAAAAATGCCGAGTCGGTAGCAAGCAGCCACGAGTTTGTCTCGTTGTTTGATGACAGCGTCGATGTCTGGCAGCCCTATGACTTTAGACTCCTTGAGAATGTTTCTCATATCGCTCGATGGTCGAATCGGGAAGAGCTGGAAGATATCTTGAAGGCATCTGCTTGAAATGTGTGGCGATTAACTCGTCTGTATCCTCCGAGCAACCAAACTTCATCTCCCGCGGTCTATCCACATTGCATTCATGACGATGAATCGATTGAATTGTCTTTTCTAGATGGGCAACGGGGTGCGCGTTTGTTTTCAGCAGCCTGATATAGTCTTTTAACTTCGCTCGGAATGCGACTATCTGATTTCGCTGTAGCATAGGATGCAACTCGATGCTGGAAAGTTCCCGCAATCTCATGTGCAGCACTATCAAATTCGTCTTCATGCCTCCGCAGGACGACCTGAAGCGATGGTTCGCTCGTCGGCTTTCGGACTCGATGGCAGAGTACAGGGTGGTGTCGCCCGAAACTGATGATGAGGCGACTGAAGAGTTGCGAGACGCTGATGCCGCATTTGGATGGGTGTCGCCTGAAGCGCTGTCTACAGCGTCACGGCTTCGATGGCTTCAGAATCCTGATGCCGGTCCTTTCTACGGCTACTACCACGATGCTCTGATCGATCATCCGGTGGTGATATCGAATCCTCGCGGCATCTACTTCGACCACATCAGCCACCACATCATGATGTTCGTTCTGGCACTGTCGAGAGGGCTGCCGTGGTACTTCGACGCTCAGCGCGAGGGGCGATGGGACAAAGATGCGCGTAAGTCTGGGTATATGAACCTTCCGGATTCGACTGCGCTGATAAACGGTTTCGGAGGGATCGGAGCAGAGGCCGGGAGGATGTGCGCGTCATTTGGGATGCGCGTGATTGGGATCGATCCTCGGTTGGAGCGGGATGCGGGGGATGCCGAGGTCTATCTGCCCGCGGAGCTGGATCGATGGCTGCCAGAAGCGGATTTTGTGATATCCACGGTGCCGCATACGCCGGAGACCGCGGGTATGTTCAACGCGGCACGGTTCTCTTTGATGAAGCCGAGTTCCTACTTCATCAATGTGGGGAGAGGGATGGTCTGCAAGATCGACGACTTGGCGGATGCGATCGAGTCGGGTGAGATTGCGGGTTGCGGTCTGGATGTGTTCGAGGTCGAGCCGCTGCCATTCGATCACAAGCTTTGGCGGTTGCCGAATGTGCTGATGACTCCGCACGTGGCGGTGAGAGACGCGGATGATATACCGGAGCGACGTTTCCAGATCGTCTTGGAGAATGCGCGTCGCTTCGCGAGGGGCGAGGGGCTGATGAACGTGGTGGATAAGACGAGGTGGTACTAGGGATTTCTCTTCTACCTCCGCATCAACAGTGAAGCTGCCTCTCCTGCTACCGCCGTTGACTCCGACTAGATAGTGCCGTTTCTGGTGCTTTCCGCAACGAACGGACTGTTGTGTCAACGGTCTTGGGTTCGGATATCTCTCTGGGGGTTTCTACTCCAAGAGCTGGGAATTTGCGGGCTTGGGACATAACCCGCGACTCGAATGATCCGACGCTGCTGTTGTATCTGGATACGGCTGTCTCCAGAGATTTACCAACACCAGCAATGTGCCCGGCAAAGACCGACAATCGGTCGTGTAGCTCGCGGCCTAGTTCGCCTATCTTAAGTGCTTCATCTGCGATTCTTCGCTCTTGCCAGCCCATCGCCACGCATTTTAGGAGTGCGACCAAAGTAGAGTGCGTGCAGATGACGATCTGCTTTTGCAATGCACGGTCCAACAGATCCGGGTCTCTTTCAACGGCGGGGGGCAATGCGAACTCGGGCACTACCATCACCACAAAATCGGCGCTATTGGGCAAGCCGCGCTGATACTCCTTGCTCGCCAGACTGTCTGCGTGATTCCGCATATGACGTGTGTGACGTGCCAGATGACGTTCGCGTTCATCATCTGATGTGGCACTCTCCGCGTCCAAGTAGCCTACTAGCGACACTTTGGAGTCGATGATGATGTCTCGATCATGCGGCATGTGCACGATGAAGTCCGTACGCCCTCCCTGTTGATCGGATGTTTGAGTCTTGTAGTGGATGCCTTTTGTCAGACCCGATAGCTCAAGCGCGCGCTCTACCTGCATTTCTCCCCACTGCCCACGAACTTGGGGCTTAGACAACGCGGAGGATAAAGAGCGTGTCTCCGATGTGAGCACGTTGTTTGACTTCAAAAGGCTTTCTATGTGCTGCCGCAATTCGCCGGTGGACTCTGATCGCGCCTTCTCGAGAGAATCGATCTTCTCCGAGAGAGGTTTGACCAGTTTCTCCACTGCTTGCTCCCTCTGCCTCAATGATGCGTCGGCACTCTCCATGAACGACTTACGTTGCTGCTCCAAGGTCTGATTAGCCAAGACTTTGAAGGAATCGCTGGCCTGTTTGATCAAGTCTGCCCGCTCGCCCAACTCTTTCTGGGTATTCTTGAAATCCGTCTCGAATCGGGTCTTATCTCCCTCCAGCTTTCGGATTTCCTCTTGCAACTTCTCTATCCGGTTCTCATAAGCATCGTGATTAGCCCTCAATTCATCGAATCGTTGCTCTGAGCTTTGGATCCTCGTCTGTAGCGCCGCGTTGTCCTTCTCCAATGCGCGCGCACTTTCGGCTTCCGAAGATGATGCTTCCAACTGTTCCTGCGTCGATGCGAGCCGGTTCTGTAGATCGGCGCGCTCGGCGATCAAACTTTTGGTCTCGCTCTGGCTCCTAAAAGCGAAGATTAGGGCACCCAAACCCAAACCTGCTGCAATTATCAGCATTGTGAGACCTATTGGATCCATAAATCTGTCCTTCGGTAATTATGTTTCTGACGAGCAGCCAACGCCCTATACTTGCTAACTGAATGTTAATTGTTGCCCATCATATGCTTCCCTAGCTTGTATTCGAGGAATTTCGCCATGATCGTTGATGTTCATACTCATTTGCCCAGCCATCCCGATACCGTGCCGGATGATGAGATGCTGACCGAATCTGTAATGCGTTCAGGCGAGACGGTACAGCTGACGAACAGCATCGACGACTATGTGCGTGACATGTCGCCGGTGGATAAGACGTTCATCTTCGGGATCGCGCCGCGTCCCTGGCGGCCGGATGAGAGGGTGTTGCGCACCGGCGGCTGGGATGCCTCGCTGAATCACAACGACATCGCCTCGCTGACTGCTCAGCGATCGGGTGGTTTGGCGATTCCATTCATGTCGCTGCATCCGCTCGATCCGAACTGGGAGGATGAGTACGATCGCTGTATGGGTGACTTGGGTTGCAAAGGTATCAAGCTGGGGCCGAACTATCAGGACTTCGATCCGACGTCTGCGGAGGCTTTCCGACTCTTTGCGAGGCTGGAATCGGATGGCATTCCGATCATTTTTCACCAAGGTACATCTCCGATGCAGGAGGCGCCGCTTACGTACGCTCATCCATTGACTACGGAGAAGGTGGCGCTGGCGTTCCCGAGGCTTAAGATGGTGTTGGCGCATCTGGCTCATCCTTGGCAGGTGGATTGCATCTCAGTCATAAGGAAGCACCCGAACGTCTGGGCCGACGTATCGGCGCAGTTCTATCGTCCGTACTCTTTCTGGGATGCGATGCTGAAGTTCTACGAATGGGGATCGACTGAAAAAATCCTGTTCGCGTCTGACTGGCCGGTCACTAAGCCGCAAGACAACATCGATCATCTGCGCGGGCTCAGCAAGTTCGCAAAGGACCATCATCTACCGAGCATACCGGAGGACGAGATCGAGGGGATAATCCACCGCGACGCGTTGGAGATTCTGGGCGTGGACTGAGCGGCTTGTGGAGATCTGCGGGTAAACCGCCAAGCTGCTGCGAGGCTAAATTACCATTTAAGTAAGAGATGCCGAGGTGGCGAAACGGTAGACGCGCTACGTTCAGGGCGTAGTGTCCGCAAGGACGTGTGGGTTCGAATCCCACCCTCGGCACCAGTTTTTCTTCTGTTGAATCTTGGTGCGGCATGCTTTCACAGTAATGACGGGGTTGCGAGGGGTTGCCAAGTAGGAGGGAGATTGTTGTAGCAGCTTCCGTTTTCGGCGGTCTCTTCGGGTCTGGCTTTGGGATGTTAATCTTGAGCTATTCATAGTGCGCTTGTAGCTCAGCGGATAGAGCGCAGCCCTGCGAAGGCTGAGGTCGTGGGTTCAAATCCCGCCAAGCGCGCCACTTTCTGCTCTTTCAAGCGGTACTCCGTCGATTTGTATAATCTGGTGCACCGCACCGACTTTCAAGCGAGTGCAATCATGATCGGCTGGAAGCGGTTCGACTTCGGGGGCGGTTAGCTCAGCTGGCTAGAGCGCGTCGTTGACATCGACGAGGTCGGAGGTTCGAGTCCTCCATCGCCCACCAAGCTACGTAAAGCCGAGAATCCTCAGCCTATGGGGAGGTTCGAGATGACGAAGACCGCGTGTCATCCGATTTGGCTGTCGTATTCTTTCCCGCTCAAACATGACGCGTGAAACATAGTCGGGATTGAATGCAATGGCCGGCAAGATGTCCAATAAATCAAGCAAGGCTGCAAAGAAGGCGATGGCCGAGCCTGTCTTACTCTCAGGAGGCAACCCTCAGATCGCTAAGGCCGATGGCGATGCCCCTGTGCAGGCTTATATCGCGGCCATGCCGGGGTGGAAAAGCGGTGTCGGTCGGCGTCTTGACGCGCTCATCGTGCGCACTGTGCCCGACGTGCGGAAGGCGGTGAGGTGGAATTCGCCTTGGTATGGCATTGAAGGAGAAGGGTGGTTCCTGAGTTACCATGTCTTCACTCGTTACGTGAAAGTGACCTTCTTGAGCGGCGCGTCGCTGCGTCCGGTCCCGCCCGGCTCGGGCAAGGACAAAGACTCGCGCTGGATCGACATCTACGAGGGCGAATTCGACGAGGAGCAGATGGAAAAATGGGTCCTGCAGGCGGTTGCCATACCGGGCTGGCGGGGCTTTGATCGTTTGTGAATACCGACACGGCATCGTTCGAGCGACCTAGCTAATACTCACTCAATCTTTCAATACGCGGCGAGGTGCAAGAGTTCACGCTGTGTTGCAGCTGTTAGCGATGCCCTAGCCGTTAGAGACTTATCATGGCTGTTGCTATCTGTGGTTCTGCAAAGGTCTTTGCGAGCGGTAAAAATGCCTAGTTCTGCATATCCTAGCGTTTCGGTAATCATTCCGGCGCGCGGTGCGTTGGAGACCATCATTCCAACCCTCGATGCGATATCGGCTCAAGATTATGAGGGGACGATTGAGGTTATCGTCGCCGATGGCGACGATAACCCGGCTATGGCAGAGGCTATCCGTCAATTCCACCCGTCTGTGCGGGTGATTCCCAATCCAGAAAAAGCAGTGGCGCCTGGAGCCAATGCGGCGTTTCGGGTGGCGAGCGGGGAGATCATAGTGCGTTGCGATGCCCATACGAAGTTTCCGCCCAGTTATGTGCGCCACGCCATAGAAACGCTGGAGCGGACTGGGGCGGCAAACGTCGGTGGACGACAGTTAGCTGCGGGTACTACCTTTTTTGAACGAGCTGCGGCACTGGCGATGAGCACCCCGCTAGGGGTAGGCGATGCTCGTCACCGTCTGGGCGGTAAAGAGGGAGATGCCGATACTGCCTTTCTGGGTACGTTCCGGCGCGATACGCTGGACGATATGGAGGGAGGATATGCCGATTTTGCACGGAACCAGGACTACGAGTTCAATTACCGTTTGCGTAAACAGGGTAAGACGGTGTGGTTCGATCCCAAGTTAGTGGTTGAATACAAGCCTCGTGGCACACTATGGGCGTTGGCGTTGCAGTATTTCCGCTACGGCCGCGGAAAGTCGGCGATGCTGCTGAAACATCCGAGATCGGTTCGCGCTCGCCACCTTGCTGCTCCTGCACTGGTGCTGGCTCTGGCGGCTGGGACGGTACTTGCTATTGTGGGATTTCATTTACCGTTGGTGGCGCTGCTATTCACTTACATTTCGACCATCGTGGTCGGATCGGCGATCGTGGGCTTACGGCGGCGGGACTCATCGGCTGTTCTCCTTCCCGTAGCTCTGGCAATCATGCACCTTAACTGGGGATTTGGCTTCTTCATCCCCGAGCGGTGGCACCTAGAAACTCGGGGGTTGAAAAATCTCGGGCAGCGCGACTCGGGGCAGTCTTAGGGTAGCGGGCTCCAGCGCAGTCCGAGCGCGACGGCGGCTAGCGCCAAGATGCCGCCTATTGCTGTCAGCAAAGCGGAAATCTCGGTTCTGACCTTCTTCTTTACGATGTGCATCGGTATCTCTTCAAAAACTTGGAGCAACTCGTCAGCACTTTCTGCCAAGTAGTATTCGCCGTCGGTGATTTCGGCGACTTGCCTCAAGGTGTAGTCGTCGAGTGCAACCGGGTTGCCACCTCCCAGTCGTCCGAAGTTTCTTCCCCAGAAACCTCCTCGCCCGATGCGATTCGCCAGCTGGTCATCTCCGAGTTGACTTGGTGTGCACCTTAATTCTGCGCCCTGCGGAGTGCCGAAACCGATCGTGTAGATTCGAACGCCTCGGTCACTGGCTGCTTCAGCCACTGCCAAGGCGCTTACGCCGCGGGTGCTGGCGCCATCGGTCAGAAGAACTATGACGTCGGGTTGATGCGTCGCTTCGAGATCGGAGTTCGATTGGTTTGCTCTAGAGCTGACGAAAACGTCCATCGGCGGGATGTCCGGGTTAACTTCTGAAAGGGCATCCATGGAGCGTGCGATGGCACTGCCTACCGCGGTGGCGCGTGCCGTGGTGAGGTTTGCGACTGCCTCCAACAATGCATCTCTGTCGGTTGTGGGAGGAACGATCAGCTCTGCGATTCCGGCGAATGCTACGATTCCGATCTGTGTATCGGCGGATTGGCTCTCGATGAATTTTTCGGCGGATTCTCCGGCGACCGTGAGACGGTTGGGAGCGATGTCGTTGGCGCACATGCTGAGCGACACGTCCAGCGCCAGCATTACAGTGGTTCGATTAGATGCGACGCTGATGTTGGCCCAGGGGCGTGACAGGGCGATTATGAGTAACACGAGGGCGAGGATCAGCAGAGCGAATGGCACGTGGCGTCGCCAACGGAGTCGGCCGGGCATAGCTTGCTGTATCAGCGATAGGCTCGAGTAACGCACGGCGAACCGCCTGCGTCGCCTGAGCACCAAGATGTAAGCCACTACGACTAAGGGTATGGCGATCAAAAGCAGCAGATAGAGCGGCCAAAACAGTCCCATCGATATTCTCCAAACTACGGAACGCGTCCGAACCAGAAGAGCGACATGGTTGCGCCTGCTAACAGAATCAGCGCGCTCAATCCTCCCAGCACTCCCGTTATCTCAACCTCTCTAGGCTCGACCACGAACTCGTTTTCCAGCTTCTCATAGATCGAAGGGATATCTGAGGCAGTCGCGACGTTGAAGTAGGAGCCCTCTGTGAGTGATGCGATCTCCCGTAAAACGGGTTCGTTCAGCTGGGTGAAGGTGTAAAAGCCGTCGATCTCCAGCGTGAAGCCTTCGACCGAGCCGACGCCGACTGTGTACACCCTCACGCCGCGATCGATAGCTGTTTGCGCCGCTTCCATCGGATCGGATTGGTCGGTGTTTTCACCGTCAGTCAACAAGACGATAACTGCCGGGGCGAATGCGGTGCGCGCCGGAGGCTCAAAGGACTGCGGCAAGCTAGGGCCCATCCCGTCTTGGGGTTCGGGGTTGATCGGCGGAGCGACGATGTTGAGCGCGGTCATTATCCCTCTTCCCAACGATGTACCGCTCTGAGGGACTAATCGGTCGATGGTCGCGGACAATGCATCGATGTCGTCGGTCGGAGGTTGCACCACCAATCCTCCTTCTCCGAAAGCGACTACTCCGATCTTGGTGCTGTCTGTTCGCCGCTCTACGAATGCCTTGGCGGCTGATTTGGCTGCTTCCATCCTAGTGGGTTCTGCGTCTTCTGCTGCCATGCTGGCTGAGACATCGAAGGTCAGCATGACGGTGCCTTCCAACTTAGGCAGTGGCAGAGTCAGCTGTGGACGCGCTGAAGCCACGATCAGAAGTGAGAGTGCGATGAGGAAGAGGATCGGTGCGATGTGGCGACGCGTTCCTGCTTGAGGAGATGGGCTGCCCTGAATCGATCCTAATGTGCCGAGGTCGGCAGCGTTTCGTGCACGCCTTCGTTGCATGCGGATGTAGATGAAAATGCACAGTGGCACTGCCAGCAGCGAGATGAGGATCCATGGCCAGATGAATGTCAAGATCCATCTACCTACTTTCGCCGCGCCCGGCTGCGAAGGGATGCGAATCGCAGGATTGCACGCGCCAAATCTTCATCTGTTGAGAGCGACAGTCGGTCGACACCGACTCGTTTGAAGGTCTGCGAGAGTTCTGCTTCTCGTCGCATCGCTGCTTCATGGAATCTTTGGCGGAAACCTTTGTCGCTGGTGTCTACGCTCAACTGCACGCCCGTCTCCGAGTCCTCGACAAGTACCACTCCGACGTCGGGCAGGTCGGCTTCGCGCGGGTCCCAGAGGCGGATCGCCAGCAGCTCATGCTTTCTGTTGAGGCGGTCCATCGCTTCGTCCCATCCAGGCGTACAGATGAAGTCGGAGATCAGGAATATGAGAGAGCGTCTCTTGATGCTGTTGAATGCCGATTCCATCAGTTTTGCGAGATTGGTCATCGTGCCACTGGGAGATGAACCATATCTTTGTATCTCGCTGATGAGACGTAGCACCTGGGTGCGGCTGCCTCGGGGCGGGATCGGAATTTCGACGTTGTTGTCGTACAAAATAGCGCCCACACGGTTCCCGTTTCGAGTGAGGACTCGAGCCAGTACCGCCACAAAGTCGAGCATTACAGACTCTTTGTGGCGATCCAATGCGCCGAATGCCATCGATGGGCTCAGATCCAGCAGGAACCACGCCGTGACCTCACGGTCCTCCATGTATTTACGGACGTATGGCGCGTCCATTCGCGCGGTCACGTTCCAATCGATGTGGCGTATGTCGTCAGGCGGTTGGTACTCTCGCAGGTCGGCGAAGTCTAGACCTCCTCCCATGAAGAGGCTGCTGTAGTCGCCTTGGAGGATGCCGTCGAGCCGTCTGACAACTTGCCAATCGAGTCGATGCAGCAGCCGCTCCGGAGCTTCCTGATCAATGGTCAGCACGGTTTCCTGCATATTCGCGTAGAGGCACTTCTGGCACTGGGACGACGTTTATGAATCGTTCCAGCAGGTCGTCGCTTTGGACGTTATCCGAGAGTGCCTCGTATGAGAGCACCAATCGGTGTCTGATGACGTCTAGTGCCACGTCTCGGACGTCCTGCGGCAATGCGTAGGAGCGTCCTCGGACGAACGCCAATGCGCGTCCCGCCATTATCAAGTTGATAGACGCTCGCGGGCTGGCGCCGAACAAGATGTATGGCTTCAATTCGTCGAGTCCGCACAGCTCTGGCTGGCGTGTGGCGGTCACGAGTTTCACGGAGTAATCGACTAATGATGGGTCCACGTAGACTTTGTCTGCCTGTTGCTGCAATCGCAGAAGCTGCTCAGTGTCGAAGACTCGCTGGACCTCTTGGAGAATCCCGGTCATGCGCTCGACGATTACGAACTCTTCAGTCGCGCTCGGATATCCGACGAGTACTTTGAGCATGAATCGATCTACCTGAGCCTCGGGCAGCGGGTATGTGCCCTCTGATTCGATAGGGTTCTGGGTCGCCATCACCAAGAATGGCTGCGGCACCGGATGTGTCTCTCGCCCGATGGTGACCTGTCGCTCCTGCATCACCTCTAGCAGTGCGCTCTGTACCTTTGCGGGTGCGCGGTTTATCTCGTCTGCCAAGAGCAGGTTTGTGAATACCGGCCCTAGCGATGTGTTGAATTCGCCGGTCTTCTGGTTGTATATGCGAGTGCCGATGAGGTCTGCCGGCATGAGATCGGGTGTGAACTGTATGCGTTGAAACTCTCCTCCTATCGCTTGAGAGAGCGTCTTGACTGCCATCGTCTTTGCTAGTCCGGGCACTCCTTCTACCAAGATGTGGCCGCGAGATAGCAGTGCCACGACCATCCGCTCCAACAGGTGGTCCTGGCCGACGATGACCTTCTTGACCTCGTATAGAACTCGTTCCATCGGTTGAATGTTTCCGTTGTTCCTCATTGTGATTGTGTTCCTATCGTCTCGTCCGTTTACTGCTCAGGTCCGCCGGCGGCGCCGGCTGCTACTTCGATGGGCACCGCGAATCCGATGCCGATAAACACTTCTTGTTCTGTCGGATTCATCGCCCCGGTCACGATTCCGACGACTTGGCCTCTACGGTCCAACAATGGGCCGCCGGAGTTTCCCGGATTGACGGCTGCATCGAACTGAATCAGTCCCCTCATAGGCTGTTCACCTTCCGGAGGCATGAACTCGCGCTCTAGCCCTGAAACCACTCCTGCGCTTATGGAGCCTGTCAATCCTAGAGGATGGCCGACGGCAAACACTTCATCCCCGACCCTTATCGCGTCGGCGTTTCCGATGGTTCCGGGCACAACCAGTCCGGGCGGGGTGTATGGCGTCAAAACCGCGATGTCGTTGTCGGGGTCTGCATTCGTCACGAAAGCAGATGTCTGAGAGCCATCCGAGTAGTAGATCTGGATCTCTGCCGCTTCCTCCACGACGTGCAGCGCGGTGAGGACATCGGCGTTGTTGTTGATGACTACCCCGGCGCCGAAGCCGAGATCGTTCTCGCCCGTCATATTGGATGAAGTCGCTTGAACGATGACCAGTGAGGGGATGATGGTCCGATATACCAGCGCCGAAGTGGCGGGCGGCGGTGTTGCCATAGCCAGTATCTCGGCGACGGCTTCCTCGACGTTCACCGTCTCCACCAGTTCATCATCGATCTGGAAAGTTCTCCATAGCAGCACTGCGAGAAGCAAGAGCACCACACCGAATGCGGCGGCTGTGAACCACGCCGAGTACCTGCGAAGGTTGCGCCAGCGGCTCATATCGGATCCTGCCGCCCCGTCCACTCGATCAGAGTGATCAACATCCGTCACTCCTAGTCGATCCTGTGGATTCGATTCATGTCTGGGAAGTAAAGCTGCCTCCTCACTCTGGGGCATTCGCCAAATCGGGCTTCAACTATGCTGCCCTACTGCTCATACCGGGTGGCTGTAGGTGAATTATCCACTATTGTGACGGATCATCAGACTCGCGCGGCTGGTAGCGGCGGGTAAGTTCATCGCCGCGGTTGTGGCGGTCGATACAGCGGAGATCGGTTTCTGTCTTACTGCAGGCAACCTGTTTTCTATACGTCACTCGGGCATAGAGCGGATCTTCAAGCCCCAGTTAGGGTTGCTCGTACTTGCGGTAGCTCGATATGCCGAGTGTCTGCATCACTCCTTCATCAGCACTCGACATTCAGGGTTGTCGAACTAGCCAAGGCGATGTCCTGATGCGGGTTGTTTGTTGCCGTGTATTGATGGCTCGCTGGCGAGTAGCGATCTGATGCGCGCCACTGCCTCGAGCGCGTCTTCGTCAAGACCTAGCACCTCGCGCACCAGCCGTTCGTCGAGTCGGATGCGGTTTCTATCGACGTTGAGCCTGTAGAACGGCTCGAACTGCACTTCGCGGAGTTCGCGGAACACCTCTTCGGCCGCGGCAAGCTGCCAGTCATCAAGCTGGCGCACATCCAGAGTCGGGAGCGTGGTTAGCATGGTGCGGCTTCCGAGTCCTCGTCCTGCCTGCGATCGGTTGGAATGGTTCGCGTGGCAGAGCATACCAAATGTGGAGTTTAGCCATAGAGCGAGGGCGAGTTCTCGATTCTGTCGTTTCGTCTCATCATCGTCTAGTACTTGGAGAGTGTGCCAAGACCTGACGCCCAATGTGGGGATGCGCGTAGTCGCGGCGTGGATGCGTTGCGACCCGTAGCCCACGTCCGGAGTGATGTGCAAGTATCCGGATTGAGACCATAACTCTTGGTGGTTGGTTCTGGGTTTCGGAGAAAGCCTAGCATCTGGATCGTTGATGATCCCACGATGGATTTTGGCGGAGCAATGCCATAAAGAAGGGTGCTGGACAGATGAATCCCATCCCTTTGAGATGTCGAAAGCTCCGCTAGTGCCCTTTATCTGGAGGTGGTATGGGCTGATACCCGCGATGCTGGACAGGGATCGTATCGACAATGAGGCAACTACAGATGTGCCATCTGCATCCCATAATTGTCCCTTTAGAAGCGAGATGGCATATTGCGCAACTTTTGCGTGTTTCCATCGACTGCCAATCCACTGCGCCTCTCCCAACGGTGCTTCCACGATTTCACCCCATTTGTCATTGCCCAGCATCAAGTCGTAGCCGCCGACCGGCGGCTCATCAATAGATTGCAGGTGTACAGGGGCTCGCCGAATAGCTCTCGCAAGAGCAACCGCTTCGGTCTGCGTATTTGGACGTCTCCATAGGTTGACGAATCTACCGCGTCCTAGCTCCGGAGATTTTCTGGGAAGTTTGCTAGCGACTAACAGGATCTCGGCGATGCTGGTGTCGTAGGACATTGATGGAGCATTTGGATCATGAGAAGAGATTACGTATTCGACATGGTATTTCTGGGACAACAGTTTTCGCACTTGTCGCCATGATGTGCCTGACTGACATGTGGCAGGCAAGACGAAGGCTATGCGCCCCTGTTCTTTGGTGATTCGGTCAGCAAGGACTAGGAATGCGGAGGCTAATCCTGCGATTTGGTTCCCCGGGGTGCCTTTCAGCAGATCAGACATACGTTTTGCCAAGCTTCCCTCATCTGAACCTTTGTGCCCGAAGACACGGGTGTTGGCTTTACCTTCACCAGTGCCGCTGTTGTGTCTTCTAAATGGCGGGTTGAGGATAGAGAGGTCGGACCTTGGGCGTGGTATCGACTTTGACACCACTTCTCCTGTTGGAGTCAATGAATGAGTGGCACCTGAAAACATTGCCCATGTATTTTGTCTTTGCAACCACTCCAGCGTTCCGACTCGTGCGCCTTCTTTTTCGTCGTTGTCCAGTGGAAAGACGTGCACGTTCATCTTCTTGAACTCCACATTCGTAGCCATCGCTGCCAGAGTCGATGCTGTGAGGTGTATGGCGGCGTCTACTACATCTGCGCCGTGGATGCTGTCCTCGACGAGGGCGCGATGGAGCCCTGCGATTGATGAAGGGTTTGAACCTGATGCGGCTTCTCGATGGTTCTGGACGATCTGCTGGTAGGCTGCCATGAGCAGCGTGCCTGTGCCGCAGGCGGGATCGCATACCACGAAGCTGCGTATCTGCTCGATGTCTGACCAATCGACATCTTTCCATCGATTGGGGTCCAATGCCAAGCCTGCTAGCAGCGTGGCTGCGGGAATACTGGTGTAGTATGCGGCCAGGAACTTGCGGTCAGCTACCAGCCGATTGAATATCTGCCCTGCCAAGTCGTGCCGGCCAGTGGCTCTGTAGCTCGCCATGGAGTCGGCGGTTTTTCGGCATTCAGCGACGAACGGGATCGCATCTTGTATCGGCAGTGCTTCGACGACATCGAGTGGTCTGCGGAATATGGGATAGTAATCTCTTTTGAGAATTTCAATCCATGACGATTTCAGATCGTTTACGAAGTCATTATTTACGATATTCGTAGCAGGGGGGGGGTAATGGCGACTGAAGCACTAGCCAAACGGTCATGAAACACCATTGCGTTGATGACCATCAATGCTGCCATGTTCGCTACTTCGTCGCTGATGTCGCGTTCGAAGACTAGTGCGACTCTTGCCATGGATCCGAGCTTGGAGTAGAGCCTAGAGCCGGCGGTCTGTGCGCCTTGGGCAAGCCTCTCCACGGCTTGCTCGAGGTCATCTGTGCGAGTCTCGGCACGGGCGACATCTTCTGAGAGTTCGATGAAGTTTCCTGTGCTTGGCAGTCCGGTTTCGTAAGCTGAGCGCCAAGGCTGCCATTTGAGAGTAGCGGCGGCGAGTCTATCTTGGAGATGCTGCTGGTGCGTCGCCTTCAGTTCGGCTGGGATCGTGACTGCGAAGGTGATGCCGGCCGGCTCTCCGCGATATTCGAGTCCCAGCTTGGCGAGCGCGTCGTCGTTTACGCTGTACGCCGGCGCGAACTCGGTTTCGATGATGACCGGTCCGTTAGCTCTCTCGATCAGAATGTCGGGTTGTCTGCCGTCAACTATCGTCTCTGCTTGGGCATCGAGGTTGCATCGCTCTCTGAGCAGGCGTGCGAGCTCCCCGTTGACGATTCTCTCTTGCTGCTTCGCCTCTTGTCGACTCATAGAGTCCGTTGTCCTAATCGCGCGTGGATTTTCAAGTGAATATGGATTGAATCTATAGCAGTTCATGCTCTAGCGCATGGCGCGGTTCGATCTGATGAACCCTATTCTCGTACTGAACTGATATTCAAGAAATGCCGCGCCCAACCCGCGCAGTGGTAATCAAGTTGTATAAGCCCCGATGCGGTGCCTACGCCTACAGCGAGACTGTTTCACATGGACGGATGGGTAGTAGTGAAGGTGCGGGGCTGCGAGACACTCAGCGTTCGTAGAATCCGATCATGCCAGAAGCGCCCGAACTGTTCCTGCTGAGGGAGTATCTCGCCGAGCGCATCATCGGTAAGATGATCGTCGGGGTAGATGAGCTACGCCCGCTGGTGGTGAGGAACATGCTTGAGGGCAGGTTCGTGGACGAGGTCGCCGGACGATCGATCCGAGGTGTGAGCCGCAAGGGAAAGTTGATCACGTTGTCTTTTTCTGGGGATGTGGCTATGGTTGTCAGTCCGATGCTGACGGGAGATTTGCGTCTCCAGATGCGGTCTGAACGGATTCTCAAGTCGACTATCGTCATCATGGATCTTGAGGATAGCGTAGGACTGCGCTATATCGATCCCAAGAAGATGGGGCAGATCTACCTGCTTCCAGAGGAGCGAGTATCCGAGATTGCACGTATAGGAGATCAGGGAGCGGATGTTTTCGATGAGCCTTTGCGGCTCGCTCAGTTCATTGAGGGTATGAAGCCGTACAGAGGCGAGATCAAGGGCATTTTGACGCGTGGTCGTCTAGTCGCGGGGATCGGTAACGCTTATGCTGATGAGATTCTGTGGGATGCTGGGGTCTACCCTTTCAAGAAAGCTGGCATGCTTAGCGGCGATGAGATGGCGGCGTTGCACGCGTCGCTCTACTCGGTGCCGATGTCTGCCGTTGACGAACTTCGTTCGATATTGGCGGAAGGTGGCAAAGGCCCTCGCAAGGAGCGAGGGTTCCTTTCGGTGCATGGTAAGAGGGGCTCCCCATGCCCGAGATGCGGCACTCGTATCAGCTCGGTCAGGGCGAGACGAAGAGAGACGAATTTCTGCCGCAACTGCCAGCCCGGGACGATGTTCGGTTAGGGCTGCGAAGGTGGTTGGAGATGCTGATATAGAATTGGCAAAAACCGCATGGAGCGTATTTTTCTGGGAGTTGGGGAGCCTGATCCCTAAGAATCGAGACCGTGAGCGACGCAGAGAACATAGTCGCGTTTATTCGTGACATTGCCATCATCCTCTTCGGTATCGTCGGTATCGTCTGCTTCATCATCATCACGGTCTTGGCGATGAAGGTTGCCAAGCAGGCAAGGTTGACGATCGATCGCGCTAACGATGCGCTCTCCAAAGTGGAGCGGATACTAGAGGTTGGGAATATGGTTCGTGATGCGGTGTCTAACCTTGTAAATTCTTCGAACGGCAGAGCCGGCGGTGGTGTTTCTGCTATCTCGTTGTTTGGGCCGATAGCCTACGTCTTCAGACGAATCTTCCGTAGTGGAAGAGGCTCAAAGAAAGAGAGTGGCTGAACTGGCAACTAACAACCAGTATCACTGAGATTTTCGGTTCGCTCTAGATTAAAGTACAGATTACGGATAAAGGAGTTCAAGATATGGCAAACGGCAATTCAGACGGCGGCTTTTTGGCCGGGTTTATCATCGGCGGGCTCGCAGGCCTTGTGGTAGGCATTTTGGTCGCGCCGAAAACTGGCGAAGAGACGAGAACGCAGATCTGGGACAGTACCCGTGAAGCTCGAGACCGTCTCGACGAGATAATGGAGAGCGCACAGGAGCGTCTCGACGATTTGCGAGACGAGGCGACGCGCGCATCTGAGACGATACGCCAACGAGTCGCCAGCATCAGCCCGACGTCCGGAGAATCCGAGCCGATCGAAGAGGAGAAGGCATAGATAGAGGGCTGTCTGCGGATGATGCTCTCGCAACCCTAGGAGACACTCGGATGTCTCTGCTCCGTGTGCGAGCGGGTTCATATTAGAGGGCAAGTTCGGTTCGGCATGTTCTCTTTCGTCGCCTGCTCTGGATGGACGTTTCACTCTTAAACGTCTGGCTTGGGTAGGCGACTCATTCCACATCTCAACCGGTAGCGACTTGCAGTGGCTGTTGCTCTGCGTGAAGGTTGCGGGTTATGCAAAACTCTCGAGGACGGGATTGACGGCTATGTTTTCCGAAGCCAGACCGCTAGTCGTTGTGCCATCCGACGACCCTGCTCAGTGTCAGGGGTCGCCGAGGATGGCGGAGCTCGAAGCGGTCGCTGATCTGAAGATTTTCGCTACGCGGGCTTCTGATTTCGACATCCAAATAGAACGCGCGCAGGATGCTACGGCGATCATCAACTCGCGCAGTTATCTGGAATGGCGAGAATCTGCGTTCGATCTTCTGCCTCATCTGCGCTTCATCTCGGTGTGCGGTATCGGTACCGATTCGATTGATCTGGAAGCTGCCCGCGAGCGGGGAATCACGGTATCGAACATCCCCGGCAAGACTGCGCCGGTGGTTGCCGAGCATGCCTTCGGCTTGATGTTCGCCGCCGCTAAGCGAGCCGCTTGGTATACCGAGATGACTCGAAAGGGCGCGTGGGTCAAAAAGGACGGCGTGTTCTTGACGGGCAAGACGGTCGGGATCGTAGGTACTGGCAACATCGGATCAGAGATGGCGCGTATGTGCAACGGGTTCGGTATGGAGGTCATCGCCTACACCTTCAATCCTTCGGATGAGCGAGCTCGTCGGCTGGGCGTTCGCTTCGTCAGCTTGGACGAACTGCTGATGACTGCTGATGTCGTCACTATTCATACGAAACTGACCGACGATTCTCGGCACTTGCTAGGCACCCGTGAGATCGCGATGATGAAGCCGGATGCGATCCTCGTGAATGTGGCTCGGGGCCCGATAGTGGACGAGGCGGCGCTGGTGGACGCTTTGAACGCAGGGCACTTGTCGGGCGCCGCACTCGACGTGTTCGAAGATGAGCCTTTGCCCGAGGGTAGCCCGATCGCTCAGTGCGAGCAAGTCATTCTCACTCCTCATATCGCGGATATGACTCCTGAAGGCTTGGATCTTTTGAATCAGGGGGTTGTGGAGAATACCTTGGCTTATCTGAGCGGCGACCCGATAAACGTGGTGAATTGAGATGATTGAGATCCGAGAGCTTCGACAAGGCGATTCCGAGCATGTTCTCAAATTGGATCAGAGGATTCGCGGAGAGGATAGGTCTGTCACTTGGGACCGATACGTTGAGCGGCTGCTGTCGGTGGTGGCGCTTGACTCGCTTGAATATGTGCCTTGGGGATGCTTCGTGGCTACCGATTCGGATTCAGACGGCCGCATTGTGGGGTTCTTGATGTCTGAGCGTCAATCGGCGACGTATGGGCTTCCTCCGGGAGTGAGGATCGTTGCGATGGCGGTGGATCCGGAGCATCGTCGCCAGCATATCGGGACTCGTCTTCTCGAAACGCTGGGGGAAAAGGCGAAGTCTGAGGGTGTGAGCAGCATATTCTCGGTTCTGTTGAACGAAGATGAGCGAGATGCTGCTTTTCTCGGCCGATGCGGCTTCGAGTCGGGATCGTTCAAAGTCTTTTCCAAAGAGCTCTAGAAGATGGCGGTGGATAGCCGCGGAATCCCAGATACTCATCCTCGCCGCGAATCGCTCCGTATTCGGGAGTTGATCGTCGATGGTGTTCGTTCAGGGATCACTTCGCCTCACGGACTTGTCGCGCATGGCCGCGGCGAGGCGTTCGACTACCTTCTGGGGGAGATGACGCATGATTTCGCGCGTGAGGCTATCGGCGCCGCGGCGGCGGCTCTGCTGCTGGCTGAGAATCCGGTGATCTCAGTCAACGGGAACTTCGCCGCGTTGATGGGAAAAGAGGCGGTTCTTCTGAGCATATCGGCAGGTGCGAAGATCGAGGTGAATCTGTTCCACCACAGTGAAGAGAGAGTGAAAGCGATCTCGAATCACCTGGCTGAGCTCGGGGCGGAGAAGGTTTTAATGCCAGAATCGGGCACGGCTATTCCGGGATTGGACAGTTCAAGGCGGCTGGCGAATCGCGATGGCGTGGCCAACTCGGATGTGGTTTTCGTTCCGTTAGAAGACGGCGATCGGTGTCAGGCGTTGAGAGCTTGGGGCAAAGATGTGATAACCGTAGATCTGAATCCGCTGTCACGGACTGCAATGGATGCCACGATCACGATAGTCGACAACGTTGTGCGCGCGCTTCCCCTTCTTACCCGACGCGTCGATGAGCTAAAAGGCTACGATGATGCGAGGCTCCGCTGTTACTTGGATGGTTACGACCACTCATCTAATCTAGAACGGGCGGAGGATGCGATTCGAGGCGGTGTTTTCCGAGCTTCTTAATCTTTCGGGCTTGAATTGCGCGACGATTGTATCGCTGTACTAAAATGTGCTGAAGCTGACAGTGCCTGTTTTGTCAAAATCGGATCGATCTTAACTTATGCCCAGTCGCTTGCGAAAATGATGTGTCCCTCTAGCGGCGTGATCGCTTGTCAATGACCACTGAGCGCGAACAAGAACGGATCGCTGACCGGCCGGTACGCGTGCCACGAGATGCGAGCATCGCATCGGTCGACATACCGATTCCTCCGCGGGTCATCTCGGTCAGAGGTTTGACCTCTCCGATGTCAGTCATCTACGGCTTCATAGTCGTCGACCTCATCGGGACCTCGCTTCTGATGCTTCCGATATCGAGTGTCGAGCCAGGCTCTGCGGGCTTTATGACTGCGCTGTTCACCACTTCATCGGCGATTACGGTGACTGGCCTGACGGTAGTTGATTCGGACGTTGCCTGGACCACATGGGGACAGGCAGTGATAATCGCCTTGATGTTCATCGGCGGCTTGGGTTTCATGACAGGAGCCGCATTCTTGGTGATGCTCTTCGGTCAAGAGCTGGGGCTAAGCGGCCGGGTCCTGGTGCGCTCGGGTTTGGGAGACACGGAGGTTGGGGATGTAACGACGCTGGTAAAGAGGATCGCGCTGTTCTCGATCATAGCCCAGCTAATCGCGTTGGTACTGTTCTTCGGGTATTGGAGCCTGTGGAATCCTCCGTGGGATGGGATGACTATTCAGGAGAAGATGTGGCACAGCTTGTTCCACACGGTTTCAGCATTCAACAACGCGGGCTTCGATATACTGCCGGATGACAAGATTGGTGGCGCGAGCATATCCGGTTTAAGGTCTGACCACGTGCTGATGATCGTCACCATGCTGGTCGTGTTTCTAGGTGGAACCGGGTACATAGTCTGGGGCGACATCTGGAGGGCTAGGCGCTTCAAGTGGTTGAGGCTCGACACGAAGCTAGTCGTGATAGGCGCTTCGGTCTTGATACCTTTGGGGGTCGTCACATTCTTGCTCGGGGAGTGGTCGAATCCGCACACTTTGGGTAGCGACGGTGTTAGGCAGAAGCTCATCGATGCTGCTTTCCACAGCCTGGCGACCCGCACTGCGGGATTCGCTCCAATCGATTACGCTCCTGCGGCTGCTTCAACCGACCTTTGGACCGAGGTGTTGATGTTCGTTGGGGGCGCGTCCGGATCGGTCGCTGGAGGGATCAAGATAAACACCTTCATGGTTGTTTTACTGGCTATATTTCTCACGCTTACCGGTCGCTCATCGGTCATAGCCTTCGGTCGAAACATACCGTCTTTCACGGTTCAGCGTGGATTGGTGGTGGCTCTCGTTTCGGTGGCTTTGATGGTGGGCATCATCTTTGCGCTAAGCCAGACTCAGGACGATGCTTTGTTTCGTGACGTGCTATTCGAGTCGGTGTCTGCTTTCGGCACTGTAGGCCTTTCGACGGGGATCACGCCCGATTTGACGACGGCATCGCGTATCGTGATCATTGTGGCGATGTTCATCGGTCGCTTCGGACCGCTTACACTAGGTTTGCTGATGGCTGGTCAGCAAACTGAAGATCGATATTCGTTTCCTGAAGAAGACGTTAGAATCGGCTGACGGGTTGCCGTTCGGGCTTCGCATTGGCTACTGATAGCGAACACTGAAGATATGCCAGGTAGAAATATAGTTGTCGCCGGGGTTGGTCGCTTCGGCTCGGAAGCTGCATTGACTCTTTTTCAGCTGGGACACGATGTCTTGGCGATAGATCGAGATCAAGAAAGGATTCAAGATCTGATAGGCAAGGTGACTTATTCAGTCGCTGGCGATGCGACGGACGAGACGTTGATGCGAGATCTGGGCGTGCAGGATTTCGATGTGGCAATCGTGGGTATCGGCAGAAACGTGGAAGCTAGTATCATGACGGCGGTGCTGCTCAATTCGTTCCGTATTCCGATGATCGTGGCAAGAGCGAGGAACCGTCTACACGACGAGACGCTGACTCGTATCGGGTGCAACCGCATTATAAGCGCTGAAGAAGATGCTGGTGCACGGCTTGCGAACACGCTGTTCGATCCGAACGTCACGGAGTACATGTCGTTAGGGTCGACGTTTGGATTCAGCAAAATGCCGTTGCCTGCTCGTTTCAACGATCTGACGTTGCGGGAGGCGGGTTTCACGGATTCTCGCGAACGATATCGGCTCTCGGTGATGGCTCTTATCAGAGGTGAGACAGCACGGTTGAATCCGAGTCTGGACGAACGGCTGCAGACCGATGATGAGATTGTGGTTGCCGGCGAAAAAGATCTAGTGGACAATCTCACCTGATGAGGACTGGACGGGTACTGTGCGTAGTCAAGGGCGACGATACTGATAGCGTCGCTTTAGACACCGCGGTCGATCTCTTGGCCGGGGGCCAGCGCCGCTTGTACATCACATATGTGATATTGGTGGACCGGCAGTTGCCTTTAGATGCCAATATGCCTGAGGAGATTGCTAGAGCAGAGGAAGTATTGTCGGAGGCGGAGTCGTACTCGGGGCTTGGCCGAGATGAGGTGCAGGGCGAAATTCTACAGGGCCGGTCGCTAGGTCCCGCCATCGTCAACGAATCGTTCGAGAAGAATGTCGGGGCGGTCGTCACGTCTGTCAAGATGAAGTCTGTGCTTGGCGCCAGGACTCTCGACAGGGACGCCGACTATTTGATCGCCAACACGCCTTGCGCATTGGTGTTGGTGCGAGAACCCTTAGATGGATTCGATCAGGACGGTGCTTCAATGGGTCTGCAGAGGATGGCCGAGTTTCGATAATCTGGTTATGTCGATAGATTTGTCAGGCCGATATCCGACTAAGAATTGAGAAGCGCGATGAATGTGATAATTGCGGGTCACGATAGTCTCGGCGTTGTGATGGGCAGAATCCTGAGCGAAGCCGGGCACCAGGTCTCGATCGTCGAGTCTGAAGGAAACCACTTACGTTCGATGCCGAAGTATCTGACGGGCCGGGAAAACGTCATGTTGTTAGAAGCGGATCCGGTCCTTGATGAGACGATGCTTCAGATGGGGATTCGTAGATGCGATATCTTCATCGCGGCGATGCGTTCGGGTCCGGCCAACGGACTGGCCGCGTTAAAGGCGAAGATTTCATACCAGGTTGACCGGGTCGCGGCGGTTGTGACCGATGATTCGCTCTCCGAAGTGTATCCTCGCTTCGGCGTGATCACGATCAATCCTTACAGTTTGGTGATGAACAGTTTGGCTGACGCGTTGCAAGCGATAGATGCCACAGAAGCGGAGATCGACACGTAGTGAAATGCGAATCTAGATAGCCATGTATGTCATAGTTGCAGGGGGCGGCGCAATCGGGACGCGTTTCGCCTATTCTCAAATATCGTCTGGACACGAGGTTCTTGTGGTAGACACCGATGAGGCACGCATCGCAAAGGTCGAGTCGAGCCTTGGAAATGTGGCTCTCTTGGGCGACACGACTGTGGCGGATACGCTGGTAAACGCTGGGATAAGGCGGGCAGATGCGTTCGTCGCCACTACGGGGGACGATGCAACCAATCTGGCTTCGTGCCAGCTGGCGAAGTTTGCCTTCGATGTTGACCAAGTGATTTCGGTAGTCAACGAAAGTCTCAATTCGGATCTCTTCGCCGCCACAGGCGTTGATACGGTAGTCAGCCGCACCGATGTCATCTTGGCTAACTTGGCTGGCACTCTGCTCGATCATCCGATGGCGGAGCTGATGCTCATAAATGACCGCAACGAGAAGCTGGTGACCATGAAGGTGCCTCGCAACGCCCACTCAGTGGGGAGGCGGATAGGCGATCTTCCACTGCCCTACGGAATCATCATTCCACTGGTGATATCGAGAGTTGGGGCTCCGTTCGTTCCGAGCGAAGACACCGTGCTGATGGGCGGAGAAGAGGTGATTGCCACCTGCCCTTCTGAATCGCTCAATGAGCTTTCGTACGCTCTCACGGGATTGAGTTTTGCAGCCCGAGTCGTCTAAACGCATCTCTTATCTGGG
Source organism: Dehalococcoidia bacterium (assembly GCA_965214735.1). Lineage (GTDB taxonomy): Bacteria > Chloroflexota > Dehalococcoidia > Lucifugimonadales > Lucifugimonadaceae > Bin127. The sequence goes on from OZ243977.1 coordinate 1,696,545, forward strand.
GCCTGAAGGCACCTTTACCGATTATGCCGCGCACGTCTATGCGTCGGATGGTGTTGAACGGGTTCCCTATATGGAGATGAATCTTGTGGTGGGTGCTCTGGAGAGTGGCAAGGTTGATGAAGCTGTGGTTCCGATCGAGAACAGTGTAGGAGGAGCGGTGATCGACATCGTCGATTTCTTGGTGCGGTCGAAATGCGCCAAGATCAAGGGTGAGCTGCTGCTGAAGATTGAGCAGTGTCTGATCGCGCAGCCGGGTGTCGAGTTAAGTGATATTCGGTCTGTTTTTTCGAAGCCTGAGGCGCTGTCGCAGTGCAGACTCTTTCTAGACGCCCATCTCGCCGACGCGGCGAGGATCGGTGCTCCGAGTACAGTCGAAGCTGTCGCCAGAGTCAAGTCGGGTGGAATAGAGAGGGCGGCGATCGGGCCGCGCCGCGCCGCGGAGCTTGCTGTCCTGCCGATTTTGGCAGATAACATTCAGGATCGAGGAAACAATGTGACTCGTTTCGTGATACTGGCGAATGCGGATCACGAACCGACAGGTAACGACAAAACCAGCATCGTCTTCAGTTTCATGAACCGCGACTCGCCGGGGCAGCTTCATTCAGCTCTGGGTCCGTTTGCGCGTCGAGAGATCAATCTTGCAAAGATCGAATCGCGGCCTACTGGAGAAGAGTTGGGCAGTTACGTGTTCTTGATGGACATCGAGGGACATCGTACCGACTCGCACATCGAAGAGGCGCTATCGGAGCTGGGTGAGATCGCCTCATTCGTGAAGGTGATGGGCTCTTACCCTGTAGCATCGGGTGTCGAGTGAGGGGGTGTTCTGTAGTTCCGGCCTTGCTAGTTGCTAGAATCCTGTCATGGAGGCTGTGACGCTTCAGAACTACCGATGCTTTAGCGAAAAGCAGGTCGCGCGTTTGGCGCCTCTGACGCTTCTTGTAGGTGAAAACAGCACCGGTAAGACATCCTTCTTTGCACTGATACGCGCGCTTTGGGATGTAGCGTTCCGCAACATCGTACCGGATTTCCGTGAACCTCCTTACGATCTAGGCACCTTCCGGGACATAGCACACTACCGTAGAGGACGGGGCGGGCAATCTCAAACCTTTGAAGCAGGTTTTACTTATCAGCGTACCGATCGGCATTCGTTCCACTTTACGTTCGAAAATCAAGATGGAATCCCGTTCCCCACGAAGCGCTACCTCGCTAGCGAACGGTTGTTTTTCGAGGTGAGGAAAACGAGTAACGGAGAGCATGTCATCCGTTTCGGCGACCCGGAAGATGCTCAGGAACACAGCCTTGAATCGCGTGTCAAATCTAGTCTCGTCTTGCTAGATGAAGTCCTACTCGTCCCTCTTGAAGTCTTGCTGAGTGAGATTCGTCGTGATCGCGGTCTAGTTGAAGAAGAGACACGTGCCGCAAAGAGTTCCAAAGCTGAAATCAATCGGGTTGACGATGTTCCGTTAGACGAGCTACGAGATCTGTTTTTCTCCGTTTGGCTTTATTCTGAACGTATGGCAAGTCGCCCATTTGCAGGCGCGCCGGTTCGCTCGAGTCCGCATCGGACTTATGATCCGTCTCGCCCTTCTCGAGATCCTGAAGGGGAATATATCCCCACTTATCTTGCGAACGTATCGCGTGGCAAGGAGGAAGAGTGGGAACGTTTGCAGAGGTCTCTCAACGAATTCGGACGCTCTTCAGGATTGTTCGATGAAATCTCTATCAAACACTTTGGCAGAACTGAGGGATCGCCGTTCCAAGTGCAGATCCGCAAAGCCACCGAGGGACGGAAAGGTGCTCAACGAAACTTGATCGACGTGGGATACGGCGTCAGTCAGGTGCTTCCCGTTTTGACTGAGCTGCTGCGTGAAGATGCGTCTTCGATGTTACTGCTGCAACAGCCTGAAGTTCACCTGCATCCGAAAGCGCAAGCGGCACTTGGCAGCTTGTTCTGCTCTATTGCGAGTCGCGAGCGACAACTGATCGTCGAGACCCACAGCGACTACATCATCGACCGTGTGCGTATGAATATACGAGACGGGAGCAGTGAGCTGAAGCCTGAGGATGTATCAATCCTCTACTTCGAGCGCAGTGGAATTGATGTGAACATTCACTCGCTCAGAATCGACGAAGAGGGGAACGTCTTGGATGCCCCGCCTGGGTATGGGCAGTTCTTCATGGACGAGGTAACCCGATCCATCGGTCTCTGAATGCTGTCCATCGTTGACAACAGCGTACGAGATGATGTGTTCGGCTACAATCGATCCCCGGCAGGGCAGTTCTTCTTCGATTGGCTGAACAGTGGGAAGGGAACGCTCGTGGCTGGTGGCTTGGTACTTAAGGAGTTGGATGGGGCTGGGACTTTCAAAAATGGTTTGCCGAGGCGTTACGATTGGGACGGGCCAGAAGAATACCAGACGACAAAATGGACATCGAGGTTAAGAAATTAGAAACCCAAGCTGTCTACCAATCAGACGACTCGCATGTTCTGGCCTTAGCATTAGTCAGCGGTGCACGGTTGTTGTTCAGCAACGACCAACTCCTGCAAAAAGACTTCAAAAATCCGAAGATAATCAACAGCGGCAAGGGCCGAGGACGTGTTTACAGCACGGCGTTGAGCAAGGATGTCTCCTCTACTCACAGATCTCTGCTCAGGTAGAGAACCGAGTCAGCTGGGATTTATAGCCAGCGTCTGACCTTCTTGGTGTAGTCTTCGTAATCTCGTCCTAGCTTGCGGCGTAGATAGTGCTCTTCGCGCGGGATGGTGTACCAGTTGAGGGCGATGAATGCCGGGACGGTGGCAGTCAGCACCGCTGCCGAGTTGAGGGCGCAGCCGATAGCGATGATGAGCAGCAAGAAAGAGAGATATACGGGATTTCGCGAGCGTTCGTAAACGGAGTTGGATACGAGATTCGCGGTGGGAATGTGAACGGCAAGGCTTTCGGCATGACTGCTGAATGCCCTCGAGGCTGCTACTGCCAGCCCTATCGCCAGCAACAAGAACACGGCACCGATGACTAGATTCCATGTTTGCGGCAGAGGCTCGGCATGCCATCCCGTGTAGTGGACTGCCACTCCGATGAGCAGGAAGAGAAGAGGGAAAACCGGTGGCGGCAACGTGCGCATGAATCTATGTTTATCGAGAAATTATGATGCTTGGAGATAGATTGCTGTTGTATATGCTAGTTTGATCAGACGATTCTATGGAGAACGGAGGTTCGGCACATGTCAGAAGCAGATTCGGTGGTCTACAGATCCGAGATCAAGCTGGAACGGATTCGAGGTCCGCTGCGAATCGCTCATCTACCGGTTGACGGGGCTACGAAGTTCGGAGTCCATTCGGAGGTCGCCGAGCACTACGGGGTGAGCGCGGACGTGTCAGAGCCGCACGCGACTACTCTCGACTACATAGTGGCCGCTGCTGCAGGTTGAATGACCGGAACTTTCGGCGGTGCCCTTGAGGCGCGCGATATTCCGGCGGGCGAGAGCTATCTCGATTCCGACACTGTGGGCGAGATTGAACGAGAGAACAATGTTCTCGTCATCAAGCGCATCCACATCAGATACAACTTGAAGATCAGCCCGGATCTGCTTGAAGAGAAGCGCGACGCGATCGATCGGGTTCTGAGGGTTCACGCGAATGCCTGTCCGGTGCACAAGAGCATCGCAGGCTGCATCGAGATAACGACGGAGCTGAACCTGATACCAAGTCAGGAGTAGAATAGCAACGCCTTGGCACATGTCATCCTGAGCGTTTCGGCAAGGCTCGTAGTCAGATACACATCACATTCGGGTGGCGGAGAGAAAGGGCATCGACCACAGATCGTCCGGCGGATTATTCAGCATGTCCCAGTCCTCGCCTCAATCTGCACTGCGATAGATGCCGAACTGCGTGTCTGCGAACGGCACGTCGGGGTCATATTGCAGTTAGGAGCTGGTTGTGTCCTTTGCTGTGTTTGCTTCTACTTTTGTTGTTCGTTCTGTCGAGTCTATGTATAGCACTTTTATGAGGAATGTCAAAGTCAAGATCGAATCGACCAGTATGCCAAGTGCGAACAGCAGCATCACTCCCTCAAAAGTTACTTCCCATATGTTAGATACATACAATAGGAAGCCCACAAGATACACACTGCCGTTGGTCAAGATGGCTTGATATGCGAGATACTTAGTCTTGCCAATGCCATAGAATACGCTGTCTATCACTGTGTTGAATGAAAAGAGGACATAAGGCACGAATAATATGCCAAATGCAGTAATTGCCCATCGGAGAGTAGTTTCATCGTCGGTGATAGCGCGAGCCGCTGCAGGGAATAACGGCACGAATGCTATCCATACGACCATAATGCCGGCTGTGATGATCATAGAGGCGTACCAAAGTGCTTTGACTCTTGGCAAATTATCGGATGCGTTGGCAATCAGTGCTTTTGCGGAATCAGCAAAAGCGAGGACTGGCACCAACATGAAACTCCACAGTATCTGTATGGCAACATAGTAGCCGCCAATTTCTGCCGCTCCGATTGTGTTGACAATTCGTATTATCATAAAGAAGTACGCTACATTGCGGATTAGGCTGTCTGCACCACTACCCATGCCGACTCGTAAGTATTCACGCATATCTGTAAACGACGGGAGTGTGTTGAATGCATCGATTCCCACCTTTCGCGTGAAGACGAGAAACACGATGCCGGTCACGAACAGTCCTACGCTTGCCAGCAAGGTTGACCAACCCACTCCAAGAACATCTGCCTGAAGAGAAAATGCATATCCTCCGAAGAACAGGCTGTCAAACGCGAAGCGCAACGCTATATTCACAATCGCCATTGCGAACACTAACCGCCTCAGTCCGAGAGACTCAAACAGCACTACGATGGCAGCGGCAAGCAGGGTGAAAGGAATGCTAAATATACTGATGCCTAGGAAGCCGCGTGTCTGTTCTTGAATCTCTGTCGATGTACCTATTAACGTGATGAATACGTCGCGGAACAGAAACACGCCTATAGAGAATACAAGCGATGCAATGAAAATGAATACGAACACACTCTTCGCCCGGTCGATCTGAATCGCCGCTGCACTGCGTATCTGCGAACCGAGGAAGAAGAATATAGCCAGTACTGTGGCTTCTTGGAACACCTCGACAATCAGTCCCACGAACTGCCATTGGGACACGATAGCTAGACTTCCGGGATCGGGTATCTTGTTCCCGATAAGGTAGGTGCGCCAAATCTGATAGATGTTCGGCAATCCCAGAAACAAGAAGATAAAGATGAAGAGCGGCCAGTCCCATATCGCAATATAGCGTCGGGCATAGCGTAACATCGTCATAACATTAACCCTTGCTTAAGAAACACTCGGCTGCCTATCTATCTATGCGGCGATTATGAGGTTCCATCCTTGCACCAGAGGAAGGGTAGGCTAGCAACTCCCTTGGCAGATGCCATCGAGTGCTTCGGCAAGGCTGTGGCGAGCATGTCAAACGGTTCGGTGCAGGCTTGGCGGAGCGCAGACGCGGGATGCCGATGGACTCAAACATCCATTGTCATGCATCTAAGAGCAGGACCAGCCTTTGCGGGCGGAATCAGCTCGGTTGTTGGATCAGCTCGATTCGGATGTCGCCGGGTGCTGCGATGAATCCGATTTTTCGGCCGTCGGGAAGGCTGATCGGTCCCTCTTTTATCTCTGCGCCCATCTGCTCTAGCCGCTTGAAGTCGGCTTCCATGTCATCGGTGTCGAAACCGAAGTGCTCCAGACCGTAGTGGGCATTGGCATCGCCGGGACCTAGCATCTCGCCAGTCCGTTCGTTGGAGATGTTGATGGCGAGTCCGCCTTCGGTGCGAGTGATGATGAATCGATCGCCGAAGTCGCGAACGGTGTCGGAAAGTATCTCCACCTTGAATGCTTCTACGAACCACTCGGCTGTCTTCCGCGGGTCGGTTGACTTCAGGTGAATATGGTTGACTAGATAAGGCATTATCGAGCGGCTCCCAAGTGTTTGATTTCGGTTTCGTCGTCGGAGTATGCGCCGAGACGGTAATCAGCATAACATCGCGGCGCGCCCGACGATCGCATCTGGTTAAGAGCGATGCAGATGCCGGGCATTGAGTTTCGATTCGGATTCTGTTTGCGGCATTTACACTGAAAATCAGAGCAAAGGGGCAGACAAAGATGAACGAAACGCAGACTCAAGACCGCTATCGTCTTCCGACATCGGTCAGACCGTCGCACTACGACCTGCATCTAGAGCCGGACCTAGATGCCGAGGCGTTCAAAGGGGCGGTTTCGATTGATCTGGCGATCCATGAGGCGTGTGACGAGATAGTTCTGAACGCCAAAGAGTTGGAGATAGAAGCTGCGACATTGCGGGGCGATGGGTCGGTCATTATGGTGAACGAGACGCTGCTGGACGAGGAGACGGAGCGTGCGACTCTCAAGCTGAGCGGAACTGCGAATCCGGGCGAGTATACGCTTGAGATCGAGTTCAATGGCATTCTGAATCGTAAGCTTGCGGGCTTCTATATCTCTACCTTCAGCGACGAAGATGGCATCGATCACAAGATCGCCACCACTCAATTCGAGAGCACCGACGCTCGCCAAGCCTTCCCCTGTTTCGATGAACCGGCGATGAAGGCCTCGTTCGACGTGACGCTGACCGTACCTTCTGAGTTGTTCGTCGCTTCTAACGGCCCTGCAGTGTCGGAGGAAACAACCGCTGACGGATCTGTCAAGACCGTCAAATTCGGACGTACGATCAAGATGTCTACTTATCTTGTTGCGTTCATCGTTGGTCCGTTCGAGGCGAGCAGGGTTGTGGACGTCGATGGGGTGCCGTTGCGTATCATCCACCCGATCGGCAAGGGGCATCTCACTGACTACGCGCTCGAATCTGGTGCGTTCGCGTTGCGTTTCTTCACCGACTACTACGGGATTCGGTATCCGGGCGAGAAGCTCGACTTGGTGGCGGTTCCGGACTTTGCCTTCGGCGCGATGGAGAATCTGGGTTGCGTCACTTTTCGTGAAGCGATACTGCTGGTAGACACCGATAAGGCTACTCAGCCCGAGCTGCTCATAATCGCCGATGTGATCGCGCACGAATTGGCTCATATGTGGTTCGGGGACTTGGTGACGATGAGTTGGTGGAACGGGATCTGGTTGAACGAGGCATTTGCCACGTTTATGGCTGCCATGTGCACGGATGCCTTCAATCCCGAGTGGAGACGATGGGATCAGTTCAGCTTGGAGAGGTCAGCGGCATTTGACGTGGATTCTCTGCAGAAGACTAGGCCTATCGAGTACGAAGTCCACTCGCCCGCCGACGCGGACGGTATGTTCGATCTGCTGACTTATGAGAAAGGCGGCTCGGTGCTGCGGATGCTTGAGCAGCACCTTGGGCCGGATAGATTCCGCGATGGCATCCGCTACTACTTGGATCTTCACAAGTACGGCAACACCGAGACTTCGGATCTTTGGGACGCGCTGGAGGAGGTTTCCGGTGCTCCAGTGCGTAGCACTATGGACGCGTGGATCTATCAGCGTGGGTATCCGATCGTGTCGGTCAAGCAGTGCGACGGCTGCGACAAGACGATCTTCGAGCAGCAGCGCTTCTTCTATGCTCCTCCTGAAGATGGGGTAGGTGATACCGTGTGGCCGGTCCCGATGGGCATTCGATACATGGACGCGTCCGGGGATGAGCGCGAGCTGAAGCACTTGATGACGTCCAATGATGAGGAGCTAGAGCAACTGGCCGGAGCAAGTTGGCTAGTTGCCAATGCCGGCAGTCACGGCTTCTACCGCGTCCGCTACTCTCCTCAGCTGCTCGCTGCGCTGCGCGATCGCTTGGACGGCCTGGCGGCGATAGAGAGATACGGGCTTGCCGATGATCAGTGGTCGGCGATGCTGGCTGGACATTCGAGCAGCATCGACTATATGGAGTTGGCGGAAGGGTATCGCGGCGAGATCGACCTCGATGTTTGGACTCTGCTCTGCGGCAATTTGGCTGGGCTGGAACGGATGCTGGATGACTCGGTCTCCAGAGATGCCATGCGTAGCCGCTTGGCTTCGCTATACGAAGCGGCGTTTGCAAGATTGGGCTGGGAGCCTAGAGGCGACGATGCACCGAGAGACTTGGAGTTGCGAGGCGTCTTGGCTAGATCGTTAGCTGTGACGGCGCGCGATGAGACCGCGCTGGGTCGTGCCCGTGAACTGCACGACGCCTTTTTGAGAGGAGATGGCGTGGAGCCGAATCTGGCGGCGGCAGCGGCTAACGCGGTTGCCGTTGTAGGCGACGACCGAGATTACGATGTTTTCGTCGCCCGATTCAAGGATCCCTCCACTCCGCAGGATGAGCGGCGGTATAGAGGCTTGTTGGCATCTTTCCCTGGCGAGGAGCAGATACGAAGAACGCTCGCTATGTGTCTGAACGGCGAGGTGCGAACGCAAGACTCGCCTTATCTGGTCGGTGCCTGCCTGACGAATCGCAACCAAGGCGAAGTCGCTTGGGAGTTCGTCAAGGAGAATTGGGACGAGATGCTACGGGAGTATCCTGATAACTCGATCGTGAGGATGGTCGGTGGTATCCGATCGCTTTCGAAGCGAGATCTGGCGTGTGATATAGAGGATTTCTTCGCTACTCACTCGGTTCCAACTGGTGAGTTGACGCTTGCGCAGCACTTGGAGCGTTTGTCGGTCAACGTCGCTATGCGAGAGCGGGAAGTTAGCCGACTCTCGGAGTGGCTGACGAGTTGAGCCGTAGCCGGTCAACTATTGTTGGCACGGACGATATCGACGACATTCTGCGGTATTGACGCATCTGTCTCGTCTTCTTCTGCCCCATCGACGACAAGGTGTCTTATCGGGTAGTTGATGATGATTCCGGCTTCGTTGAACTTCTCGTGGATCAGTTTGATGAGCTCACTCTTCAGCTGGAAAGATCCGGCTCGATCGGTTGCCTGCATGAATACCCAGAAGTCGATATTGGAGTCGCCGAACTGGCTGAAGCCGGATCGCGGATCGGTTTCGGTCACGGCGTGCTCCGACTCGACCACGAGTTTTTCGGCGGAATCCATGAGGATATTTTGTACCTGCTGAAGATCGGATGAGTAGCTGACGCCTCCGGTGACGATCACATTCATCGCGAGAGCGGGTCTGGAGTAGTTTGTGATCATGTTCTCGGACATCATCGAGTTGGGGATGATGATGAGGTTGTTGAAGCGTGATCGGAGTTTAGTGCTGCGCCACGAGATGTCTTCGACGAATCCGGATGGTCCGCCCTCGATCTCGATGAAGTCGCCGGCTGATATCTCTCCTTCTGATATGACGTAGGTGCCGGCGAAGTAGTTTGCCAACGTAGGTTGCGCCGCCAGCGCGATGGCTATGCCGCCGATGCCGAGAGTGGCTAGAAGCGGACTGATCGCGATATTGAACACTGCTAGCGCCCAAAGTCCAGCGATTGAGTAGATGACTATCGGCATCATCCGCTTTATCGGCGGCACGAGCTGATCGTCGAGGTCCGTGCCGGTAGCCGGTGCGATGAAATTGACGTACCAATCGAGTAGCAAGGAGACGATTCGGGATGCTACATAGGCGCCGACCATAATCACGAGGACAGTCCCCACTTGCCGGGCCAAGAGGGATAGATCGATACCTATGTTGGATTCCATCTGCCATTGAGCCAACGCCAACGATGCAGCGGCGGTGAACCCGGCCAAGATGAACATGAGCACGGCCGGTCCGTCGATGGCGTCGATGACTAGGAACTTCGCGGTTGGAGGCGTGTCTTCGTCCGGCGGTCGGATGCGGGGTTTGACAATCTTGAGGACGATTTGCAGAGCAATCGCAATCACTGCCGTAGCGACGGCGACAACTATCGCGAAAATGTATTCGTTATCGGCGGGCATTCCGAGTGGTTATCTTGGTCTAGATTGGGATGTGATCTGGGCGATTTGATTCATTATCGAATTCCCTAGAAGCTCAATCAAGTTGGAGCGTAAGTAGAGAGTTTTTTGATGGGAGGGAACTCAAACTCTGACATGCCCGGGCTCTCCTATTATCCCTCCCCAGATCGTTCGATAGGTTCGGGATGATCGCTAGTTGTCGGAGGCTGTTGCCCTCCCGTTCAGGCATACGCCGTTGTTCCGACATCTCCGGTTAAGGGGTCGGGATCTGGAGGGCAATGGCCTCTTCGCGCTAGGAGGTTGAAGCGAGGATGCCTTTTCAGGGTCCCTTAGTCACCCAAGGCTGCTTGCGCGGCTCTCCGATGGCTTGGAGCAGCGCGGTGATGTAGCCGTAGACGAAGGCGAAGGCAGTGCCCTGAGGGTCTCTTCCCGCGATGTGTGGGACATGGTCGGGCATGAGCATGTACTTGTATCCCACTTCTTGGTATACCTTTATGCACTCGAACATGTTTATGCTTCCCTCATCTGGGAAGACTTCCATGAAGTCGAGCTTGTGGCCGCGGATGTTGCGGAAGTGGACGTTGAATATCTTCTCTCGCGATCCGAACCAGCGGATTATGTCGGGTATCTCCTCGCCGGGGTCGTCGAGCATCTCGGTGACGGTTCCTTGGCAGAAATTCAGGCCGTGGTATGGGCTCTCGTGCATCTGCACGAACTTCTTCAAGCCGTCGGGAGTGCCTAGAACACGGGTGACGCCTCGGTATCCGGGAGGTGTGTGTGGATCGTGGGGGTGGCATGCCATCCGCACCTTGTTCTCGGTAGCGACGGGCACGACGTTTTCCAGAAAGTAGTCGATTCTCTCCCAGAATGCGTCTTCAGACACTTGGCCCGCGAGTCCGGGCTGGTTCTCGTGCTTGACTTTTTCGTATCGGAAGGTCGAGTTACTGGATCCTCCACGTCCGGATTCTCGCTCGGATCGTGGGATTCCGATGATGCACATGTTGTATTTGACAGCTGGGATGCCCGTCTTGGCGCAGTTGACGATGAGGTTCTGGATTATCTCGATCTCCTTCTCGCGCTCTGGGTCGATTCCGAGCATGATGTTGGGCGATTGGGCGATCTCGACGGGCGTTGAAGAGAGGGGGAGCTGGATCATATCGAGATCGATGCCGAACGAGTTGACATGCTCGCGGTGTCTTTCGAGGTCTTCTTGTGTCCAGGTTGTGGCGTCGCCGGTTCGTGGGTCGGCACAGATGTTGTTTACTCCGAGCTGTGCCCACTGTCTGAGATCGACATCGTCTCTAGCTCCGACTTGGGTGCCTACGTACATGTTTGTGCTCCATTCCTAGTTTGTAGTTGGGCATGCGAGCGCCCTCGTGGTGTCTATGATGGGCGAATATACACCATGTGTGGGATGGGAGTTTACTCGGGATGCGTAGAACTTGAAATTTTGAAGACATCATGGATTGCAGGTCGACTGGTTGAAGAGGAGGAAATGACATGGTGTAGGAAGAGAATGTTTACCGTTAAGGTGAGTAAGACTACCGAAGAAGTGGTCGTATGGGAGGTCACGAATCGCTATGGCGATTAGCACCACAAACCGAGTTTGGTCGAATCTGGTTATCCATCCCGGTGAATCGTTAGCGGAGGAGATCAGGTTTCGAGGAATGTCTCAGAAGGAGCTTGCGACTCGTATGGGGCGTCCTCCGCAGGTGGTGAACGAGATCATCCGTGGCAAAAAGGCAGTCACGCCAGAGACTGCGCTTGAGTTGGAAGCGGTGTTGAGGCATCCCGGTGCAATTCTGGACCAATTTGCAGACAATCTATGAGACGACTCTGGCTCGGAACAAAGAGCTTGAAGGTTTAGAGAACGAGGTGGCACTTCTGTCGGATTTTCCGGTGAGGGAACTTGAGAGGAGGGGGTGGATTATGCGCAAGAAAGAGAAGACGGAGAAGGTTCGGGTTTTGCGTGAGTTCTTCGGGATTGCGGCATTGAGGGATTGTGAGAGGGTGAACGCCGTTGCGTTCCGCGTCACTGGAAGGAGAGACTATTCTCCGAATGCGCTCGCCGCGTGGCTCCGAAAGGGGCAGCTGGATGCTGCGCAGATCGATACTAATCCATATGATCGTGATCGTTTCGCGGATGTGGTGAAACAAATCAGGGAATACACATGCAAGAGCCCACGGGAGTTTTGGCCTGAGATGAAGAAAGTGTGTGCTTCGGCTGGCGTGGTTTTGGTTGCCACTCCAGAGTTGCCTAGGAGCGGAGCGAACGGTGTAGCTCGATGGTTGACACCAGAAAAGGCTTTGGTTCAGCTGAGCCTGAAGTGGAGGTGGGCCGACGTGTTCTGGTTCACGTTTTTCCACGAGGCAGCGCATGTACTCCGGCACAAGCGCGCGGGTTTTGTGCACGTTGGCACTAACGACATAGATTCTCCAGATGAGCAAGAGGCGGACCGTTTTGCCGCAGATATTCTGATACCTCCAAATTCTTGGGACGGATTTGTGAATGCTAGGATGTTTGACGAGACATCGGTGTGTGGGTTAGCGTCGAGGATAGGTGTGGATGTCGGGATCGTAGTCGGACGGCTGCACCATGAGAAATTACTGCCTTACAATCGTCTTTCTCACCTGAAGAAGCGGTTCGTATGGAATGAAGCGGCGATCTAATAGCGAGCGGAGTTTTCGATATGATCGCTACTATCGGTTGGAGTATATTTATGTAGCTTCCCGCCTTCTGATGCGTTTATATGGCTTGCGGTAAGCAAAAATAATCTGGTTCTATGAGTAAAGTCAGATTCTCGAAAGTTCAATCTGTTGCATTGTCTTTCTCTGGCTTCCCGCCTTCGCGGTAATGACGGATGGTCATGTGAAGGGTTCCCAGCTCGGTAATGACAAGGGGCGTCAGGCTTACCGCGTGCGGTGATAGGCTCTACCGCGAGCGGGGAGAAGGCACAAAGCGCAGAAGGTGCTACCTCCGGATTAGGTTGGGCTCGCCAAGTGTAGTGTCTCCGTAATTGCGTCCTGTTGCATGGATTTCGGCATGTCATCTTAAGGTAAACGTACCTGTTCATAGTTCGGCAAGGCTGTCGCCCATAGCCACAGTTGCTGGAAAGTCTGAACTGCTATGTGAAAAGGTCGCTGTTAGGAGCATATAAGCATGAGTCAAGTCTACGCCTCGTCCGATAGACTATCGCAGATGATAGGCATCCAAGTGCGATCCTCGCCGGTATCTCTGCCAATCATGCTTGGAGGCACCGTTTCTCGCCGCGGTGCCGTCCTCGGGCTTGCGCACGATGATCAGGTTCTTGAACCCACGCAAGAAAAAGTTGTGCTTCACCGCCCTGTAATGCCAAATCCCAGTGTTCGAGATCTGATTGCGACGCGCCACAAATATCAGGTCCACAGGTTCAAACCTCACTTCATCGGTCAGTATCTCGTAAATTTTGAACCCCACTGGCGTGAACTTCCGCTTCACCCACTGATCGCCGACTGCTTCTGCAAAGCGTCCAGATTCGATTTCAGCTTCTTGATCTGGCGCGTGACTTCCTTGTGTGTTTCCGCGGGATTGAGATGAGCCAAGAACATAAGGCACTCAGCACGAGGATTCCCCAGAATGAAGAGCATCGCTCTCCAATTACCTCAAAATCCTAGCTCGAAAACAGCCATCGCTTACGGCAAGGTCGCACCGCTGATCCCAGATGACTCGGAGGGTACGGGAATTCGTGCGCACCGGCTACCAGCTGTACGCCCAAGATACAGATAGGAACGCTCAGGCTAGTCGCCTGGTAAGTGGCAATGTGTTCGAATACTTAGTTATCTACGCCCTTCACAAACAGGGCACATTCTGGAGTAACTTGGTGCTCGCCCTAGCTGTCAAAGCCAGTCCTTCTAGAACAGCACCCAACTCGCAACTCTAGTTTTGAACACCCCGACCGCTACAATCCGGTGCATGCCGCCGCATCCCTTGTGACACGGACGTGAATGAAAACCTGACGATGATGTACATTCCCATCAGCGGAGTCACCTCGTGCGACAATGGAGACATCTCAAGGATTGCGAAAAATGGCAACAGTGGAACACCCGATCACCAGAGCGGAGCTGCGCGAGGAGCTCAGACACTACGCCAGTAAAGAGGATCTGGCGAACATGGAGACGCGCTTGGTGAAGTGGATGGTTGGGATGATGTTCGCAGCGGTGGCTCTGGCGTCTTCTTTCGGCTTGCTGGTGGAGCGGTTCATCGACTGAAGGAGATTCGCGGCGCGCCGACTTCGCCCTCGCCTCTGCCATCGAGAGGCCTTTGCAAAACTCTCGTCATTGCGACGAATGCAGCAATCCAGACGGCCAGGAGCGTCCACATGGTTGTGATTTCAGTCGGGATCCATATACCTGACGGCCCGCTCCACCCCAGATCCTTCGACAGGCTCAGGATGACATGGGGTTTTGCAACGGTCTCTTGCAAAGCGGAGAGGGATACGCGCGTTGCCCGCACGGATCCGCTTTCGCAAAGGTCTCATCAAGGGAGAAGGTACCTAGCGTTTGAGTGGGTTGGGAGAATACACAAAGGTCCCTTCCGTGCGAGGTACCTATCCTCTGCCCTGCCATCTCAGCACTGGGCGCCTGGCGGCTCGGGCTTCGTCTAGGCGCTTGTTGGGGAGTGTGTGTGGTGCTGTGAGCACATTTTCGGGATCTGATTCGATCTCGTCGTCGATGGCTTCCATCACTTCGATGAAGCGATCAAGGGTCTCTTTCGACTCGGTTTCGGTGGGCTCGACCATCAATGCTTCTTGTACGATCAGGGGGAAGTACATCGTCGGAGCGTGGATTCCGTAGTCGAGTAGACGTTTGGCGATGCTGAGGGCTTTGACACCGCGATCTGCTTGTCGTTTGCCGCTGAGGACTGTTTCGTGCATGCAGACGCGATCGACTGCTGGGTCGTAGCGTTCTTGTAGCTTGACCTGCAGGTAGTTGGCGTTGATGATGGCGTTTTCAGAGACTGCTCTGAGTCCGTCTCCCCCGAGGGTTTTCATGTAGGTGTAGGCGCGTACGAGGATGGAGAATGAGCCGTGGAAGCCGTTGATTCTGCCGACGCTGCTTGCGGGACGGATGAGGCGGAATCGGGGTTTTGCCGATTGCTCAGTCCGTTCTCCGGGTTTACGCGTGCGCGGGAAAGACGATATGTAGTCGAGTTCGTGTGACTGCGAAGATGACGAACCGTTGTCGGTTTCGGACTTCTGCACTACCGGCTCGGGGAGGTACTTCGCCAGCTCTTTTGTCACCATCACGGGACCGGCACCGGGGCCGCCCCCGCCATGGGGCGTGGAGAAGGTCTTGTGGAGATTGGAGTGGCAGATGTCTACTCCGACATCGCCGAGTTTCACGAGACCTAGCAGCGCGTTGAGGTTGGCACCGTCGGCGTAGACCAGTCCGCCGGCATCGTGGATGATCTGATCTACTTCGACGATGTTGGGTTCGAAGAGTCCCAAGGTGCTGGGTATGGTGAGCATGAATACGCAGGTGTTATCGTCGGCGACTCTTCGCAGGTCTTCAAGGTCTACATTGCCGTTATCGTCGGTTTTGACGGTTGCAACCTTTAATCCCGCCATCGCTGCTGATGCAGGGTTCGTGCCGTGCGCGGAGTCGGGGATGATGGCGGTGTCGCGATGTTGTTCTCCGCGTTCAATCATTGCGGCTCGGGCGACTAAGAGTCCGGCGTATTCGCCTTGGGCACCTGCCAAGGGGGCGAGACTGATGCCGGGGAGGCCGGTCGATTCGGCGAGCCACGACTGAAGTTCGAACATTAGTTCGAGGGCGCCTTGGGCAGCGGATTCGGGTTGAAGGGGATGGATCTGGGCGAATCCCGGCAACGATGCCATGGCATCGTTCAGCTTCGGGTTGTACTTCATGGTGCACGAGCCGAGAGGGTAGAAGTTCGTGTCGATGGAGAAATTGAGACGGCTGAGTAGCGTGAAGTAGCGAACGACTTCTAGCTGTGAGAGTTCGGGAAGTTCGAGATTCTCCTGGTCCCTTAGCATCGATGCATCTGGAAGGTCAGAGAGCGGCACATCTGGAGTCGGCATCTGTACCGCCATGCGTCCGGGTACAGATCGTTCCATGAGCAGGCTTCGATCGATCATGTCGCTGACGCTGGTCTGTGTTCTCACAGTGTCGGGCATCAGACAGTCTCCTCGGAGATCTCAGCCAGTGGATCTACTTGCGACTTTGAACTTAGATGGGTGTACATAGCTCTCTTGATCACGACTGCGTCATATCAACTGATGAGTGTTCAAAGGCTCTCCAGCACCGTCAGCAGCGCGTCGATCTCTTCTCTCGAGTTCATCTCTGTTACGCATAGAAGCATGCCGTCAGGGACGATGTGGCTGATATCGTGTCCTCCGATGATGCCTCGCTCGAGCAGCTTTTCGTTCACCTCTGATGGGGATATCGGACATGTGATCGGGAACTCGTTGAAGAAGGCGCTGCCGTCTGACGAATCGATCACCAAGCTCCATCCCTCAAGCGCATCGATGCGTTGGGCGAGGTAGTGTGCCTTGTGGTACGAGAGTTCCGCTGCTCTTCTGATGCCGCTTGGCCCCATTGTCGCCACGTATACGGCGACCATCAGGCCGATGAGCTGGGTGCTTGTGCAGATGTTAGACGTGGCGCGCTCACGGCGTATGTGCTGCTCTCTTGTCTGGAGAGTGAGGGTGTAGCCGGTAGCACCGTCAGTGTCGATTGTCTGTCCGATGATTCTGCCGGGGAGCTGCCTGATAAATCGGTTCCGCGATGTGAGGAGTCCGACATATGCGCCGCCGTATGAGAGGGATACTCCGAGCGATTGTCCCTCGGCGGTGGCGATATCGACTCCGTATGCGCCGGGAGGCTTCAGGAGTCCGAGCGAGATGGGGTAAGTGTGCATTACCGCCAGCGCGCCGACATCGTGGGCGGCATCGACCAATGCTTGGCAATCTTCGATTCCGCCTAGGAAGTTTGGAGATTGGAATGCGATGCAGGCGGCGGAGTCATCTGCTGCCCCGTCGAGGATGTCTTGGCGTGATACGACCTGGACGTTGACCTGTTGGTGATGCGAGTATGCGTTTGCGACATCGATGAGCCTTGGATCAACGGAGTCGAGTATGAGTATCCGATCGCGTTGTGCGACTCTGGCAGCCATCAAGCCGGCTTCGGCGAAGGCTGTGGGGCCGTCGTACATTCCGGCGTTTGCGACATCCATGTCTAGTAGCTGTGCGATTGCGGTTTGGAACTCGAAGCCGCTTTGCAGGACTCCCTGAGATGCTTCGGGTTGATAAGGCGTGTACGAAGTGACGAACTCGCCGCGTTGCAGTACAGCGTTGACGGTAGATGGGATGAAGTGTCGGTATGCCCCGGCTCCTAGAAACGATGCATGTGTCGCGAGATCGATGTTTTTCGAAGCTAAAGCCGAGAGCTCTTGAGCGACAGATAGCTCGTCGAGTGAGACGGGAAGGCTCAGATTCGGGAATCTGTGCTCTTCGGGGATGTCTTGGACTAGATCGGAGAATGACGCGACGCCGATAGCTGCGAGCATCTCTGCGCGCTCGTCAGGCGTATTGGGGATAAAGGGGTGCGGGGATGGAGCGGCGCCGTTCAATGGTTCTATCCGAGGGACGCGGAGTAGGCGGCGGCATCCATGAGTCGGTCAAGCTCCGCCGAGTCGGAGATTCTGATCTTCATGATCCAGCCATCGCCATATGGCTCATCATTGACCTTCTCGGGTGAGTCGACGAGGGCATCGTTGATTTCGACGATAGCGCCGGAGAGTGGCGAGAAGAGGTCGCTGACGGCTTTGACGGATTCGATCTCGCCGAATTTTCCGAACTGTGTCACAGCATCTCCGACTTGGGGCAGCTCCACGTACACGACATCGCCGAGTGAGTCTTGGGCGTAGTGCGTAACACCAACCTCGACGATGTCGGGATCGTCAGATGAGACTCGAGCCCATTCATGTTCGTCGGAATATTTGAGGTCGTCTGGATACAAGACGGATCAACTCCTTGGGAATCGACGTTTCAAACCGATTTCACCATACCAGATGCGAGTTTAGTTCGGCTTCTTGGAGACGAATGGGAGTGGCGCAATTACGGCGGGGACGTGTCTGCCGCGCACGTCGATGGTTATCGAGGTTCCTAGTCGAGTCAACTCGATGGGCAGATAACCCATCCCTATCGCTATTCCGAGGGTGGGAGAGTATGTGCCCGAGGTTACGATGCCGACAGCTTCTCCACTGTAGAGGATGGTGTGCCCGTGGCGCGCGATGCCGCGGCCTGTGACTTTGAACCCGGCAATGCGTTTCTCAATGCCGACATCTCGTATTTCGCGCAGGGCTATGCCGGCGATATATTCAGGGCGGTCGGCTTGTACAGTCCAACTCAATCCTGCTTCGTAGGGGTTGTTTTCGACCGTCATGTCGGAGCCGTGCAGCAGCAGACCGGCCTCGAGTCGCAACACGTCTCTCGCACCTAAGCCACAAGGGGCGGCACCGTTGTCGATCAGCAGATTCCAGAGGGTTTGGCTGTGGTGTGAATCGCTCATTATCTCGAAGCCGTCCTCGCCCGTGTATCCGGTTCGGGCGGCGAGGATTCTTTCGTTGTCGATGGTAAGTTCTCCGGCGTGGAAACGCAGTATCTGTGAAGCATCGCCGCGGCTGAGGAAATCGAGAGTGGCTACCGCGTTCGGACCTTGAACTGCGATCATAGCGATGTCGGTAGTCAAGTCATTTAGAGCGATCTTCGAGTCGTTGCTGACGTTGAAGCTATCGAGTTTGGGTATAAGCCATGCTAGATCGTCATCGGCATTGCCCGCGTTGACCACGAGCAGATATCTCTCTGTTTCGAGTTTGTAGACGATTGCATCATCGATGATGCCGCCGTTTTTGTTGCAGATCACGTGGTATCTGGCTTGGCCGTGTCGCAGGCGCGAGGCGCGAACACTCAGCACGGTGTCTAGAAAATCGCCGACTCCGGTGCCTGATAGTTCGAGACGAGCCATGTGCGAAACGTCGAATATGCCGACGTTGGTTCTGACTTGCCTGACTTCGTGTAGGATGCCGTGCGGATACTGGACAGGCATATCCCAACCACCGAATGGCACGATGCGCGCGGCGGCGGCAAGGTGGGTGTGGTAGAGCGGGGTACGTTTCATCGCTTCGATGGGTTTAGGCGTAGGTTAGGTGTCTATCTTTGGGTTTCGGCAACGGGATTTCGATGGTGTTGCGGCTCTGGTGCATGGGCAGAGGGGGAGCATGGATTCTGTGCTGAGCGACTTGGAACGAGCCTAATCCCCGAGGATCGATGAGTGCGTTCAGCGCGGCGAGTCCTGCCCTACCGTCGCTTGCTTCTGTTTGAGTGATCGCGGCGGATAGCTCTCTCCTCGCCTTATAGGTGTAGCAGTTGATTCCGATTTGTCGGAGAAACTCCCGCTGAGTCGATGATGGTGCAGCTGAATTGAATCCTCGTACGCTTAGTTCATCGTTGACGGCGGTAAAGTCGACGTGGGTTGTGATGTCTTGTCGGCCAACTTCTCGGAACGGGTTTTGGCTGAGGATGTGATTCCTGTAGCATCTCAACGAGCCTTCGGCACGATTCGGGTGATAGAGGATCTCTCTAGGGTGTCCGTAGTCGATGGTGAGAACATACCCCCGTCGCAACATATCGGCGACGTTGTCTGCCCATCTCTCGATGTTGAGATTGACTTCGCCGCAGTATCCATCGGGCAAGATCTCGACGAGCTGACCGATTCGTTCCTCGATGGACGGCGTGGATAGGCGATCTTCGACATAGACGAGGTTTCCTCGAGTGTCGAGAGTCACGTAGAGTTCTAGTATTCTGCGGTCTTTGATGATGAATCTGTGTGCTGGAAAGGCGTCTAACAGTTCGTTGCTCAAGACGCAGCCGGGATCGGCGATAGATGTGCTGTTGTCGGGGCTCACATTCTCGTTTCTTGGCGCGATGTCGAGTGGCAAGTATCGCAGAGCGGCTTTGAATCGTCTTAACAGGTCGGTTTTCGATGCTGCGGCGTTTACGGCTCCTCGGATGTCGAGCATTAAAGAGCCATCTCCGGCACCGAGTTCGATCAGGGTGAATGTAGTCGGCTCTTCGAGTGCTTGCCACATGGTCGCCAAGTGTCTGGCTATCAGCGCACCGAATGCCGGGTGAACGTGTGGCGATGTGGCGTAGTCGCGGCTGATGTCGCGCGGGGTTGCGTAGTAACCACTATCGCCATAGAGGACGATCTCCATGAAGCGAGCGAATGTGATTCTGCCTGACTCGCGGATCTCTCGTTGGACAGCTAGGAACGTCGGGGATTTGTGCGCCGAACTATTTGATGTGTCGGCTTGAATGCTCGATCGGTCGATCGGGTCAGTTACTCCCGCTCTGATATTGGGATGTAGTTCTGCTCTCGGTCCCCGGTGTATTGCAGCAAGGGCCTGATGAGGATGTTTTGGCTGTACTGTTCGACTGCTTGGATGATCCAACCGGGCACTCTTCCGATGGCGAAGATGGGTACGAATAGGTCTTGGGGTATTCCATTGAGGTAGTAGATGACTCCGGCAAAGAAGTCTACGTTGACGTGGATGCCGCGACGCGCGTACGGTGCCATCTCCTCTTGGACAGCGACCAGAATGTTGTACCACTCGGGTTGGCCCTTCTCTTCGCTGAGTCGCTTGACGCCCTCTTTGAGATGGCGCGCGCGCGGATCTTCGGCTCTGTATACCCGATGGCCGAAACCCATCACACGCTGTCGGTTCCGGACGAGATTACGGATGTACTCTTTCGCGTTCTCGGGGGCACCGATCTCGCGTGCCATCTGCATCACGTTTTCGGCTGCTCCGCCGTGTGCTGGGCCTGCCAACGCGGCGATCGCGGCGGTGACGGCGCTGTAAGCGTCTGCCTTGGTGCCTGCGACGACTCGTGCTGTGAATGCCGAGGCGTTAGAACCGTGGTCGGCGTGCAGGATCAGGTCTTTATCCATCAAGCCAGCGGCATCTTCGGAGGGTGTGGCTCCGTCGAGCATATATAGGAAGTTTCCGGCATGATTGAGATCCGGGTTGGGAGGGATAGGGTCTCTGCGGCGGCGGATGTTGTAGTGCGCGGCGACGATAGTGGGCACTTGTGCGGTCATCCGTATGCCTTTGCGGAACGTGGCTTCGACATCATCCATTGCGGCATCGGCATCGGGGTCGTAAGCTGCCAATCCCGAAACTGCGGTTCGTAGCACGTCCATGGGGTGGGCGTCCTTGACGGCATGGATAAGTGAGTGGATCTGATCTGGCAGCTCTCGCGAAGATCGGAGCAGTGAATCGAAGTCGTCTAGTTGAGGCTGAGTGGGCAGTTCTCCGTTAAGTAGGAGATAGGCGGTTTCTTCGAAAGTGGAGTGCTCCGCCAGATCGTGAATCGAGTAACCGCAGTACTCCAAGACACCGTTTCTGCCGTCGATATAGGTTGTCTTGGTGCGGTCGAAGTAGACGCCCATCAATCCGCGATGTATCTTGATGTCTTTGTTTCTCGCCATGAAGCCGCTGATTTCGAAGTAGTGTCTGGAGCTTTTTCGCGGGGTTTTATCGATGTTCAGGGGTCATGCGACAGTGAACTCGAAAAGTTACCGCTGGTTTCCCAATATTGTAGAGCATGCACTGTACAGCTACTCTCTCTCGACCTCGTCGGCGAAGTCATCGATCCAGTAGATGCGATCGGCCCATGACTGTAGCTCGGTAGCGGCTCCAGAGTGGAACACTGCAAGTTCGACGTTTTTGCCCGAGTTGCTGACGTATTTGATTGCATCCAGCAGGTCGCCGTCGCCGGAAGATAGAAGCAGAGTGTCGTATGCGTTTAACTGGGTCAGAGCGAGAGATGCCAATCCGACATCGACGCCCTTCTGGACGCGTCGGGACAGAGTGTGATTCTCGGCGGGATGGGCTCTGGGACAGTGGAGGTTGATGGATGATCCACACTCTTTGCAGTAGGCGTAGCTGACATCGGTATCGCGTAGCTGGTACAGCATGGTGATTATCTTCGGTCCGCTGGGCGGTGCGGATTGAAGCCAAGAGTGGAATCGATCCTGTCCGCCACCGTTCTCGCGGTCTTGGGCGACGGCGTTGAGATAGTAGGCGCGCCATATGGGGCCACCCATCGATTCAAGTCTCCGTCTGAGCTTCAGATAATCGAAGTTGTAGTTAGGA
The DNA here is from genome assembly GCA_965214735.1 of Dehalococcoidia bacterium. Lineage (GTDB taxonomy): Bacteria > Chloroflexota > Dehalococcoidia > Lucifugimonadales > Lucifugimonadaceae > Bin127. Next base: position 1,718,649 of record OZ243977.1, read on the forward strand.
TGCACAGTGGATTGGGCGTTGTAGAGGTATCCGCCATCAATCAGCCACAGTCGGCGCATCCTGAAGGATTCTTGGTCGATGTTGTATGAGGTCGTCAAGATGTGGCATGCCTTTGCGTGCTAGGTGGTTGAGATGACAGAGAATCGGGAGATAGCCATAGATCCCGATCAGTATCACTTTAACCGCTGACGCATCTCACCAAGAATGGATGTAGAGGATGGGGCTGGTTGGGGATTCGTCTGACTGATTACCGGTGGCTTTGGCGGTGTTTCTAATCGGTTAAGGCATCTAGGGTGCGGTTTCGTGTTTCGGCGGCGAGTTTGGCGATTACCTCATCGATGGGCATTGGTCCTAAGTTTTTCCCGCCGCGTGTGCGAACGGATGCGGCACCGGCCTCTTCTTCTCGGTCGCCGACTATCAGCATGTAGTTGACCTTCATCAATTGGGCATCTCGAATCTTTGCGTTCATGCGTTCGCTGGCATCGTTGACCTCGACTCTCAGACCTCTGTCTCGCATCTGGTCGGCGATACGCTGGCAGTAGTCGTTGTGCCGATCTGCGATGGGTATCAATGTGGCTTGAATGGGAGACAGCCATAGGGGGAGGTTCCCGCCGAGGTGTTCGATGAGTACTCCCATGAATCGCTCTAGTGACCCGAGCATGGCGCGATGGATCATAACTGGCCGCTGACGTTCGCTCTCGGAGTCGATATATTCGAGTTCGAATCGTTCGGGCTGGTTGAAGTCTATTTGGACTGTTCCTAGCTGCCATTCGCGTCCGATGGCATCAGGGACGAACATATCGATTTTGGGACCGTAGAACGCGCCCTCGCCTGGCGCTTCTTCAAAATCGAGCTGGCGTTCTTCCAGAACGGCTCTAAGCGCCGATTCGGCGGCATCCCACTGTTGATCGGAGCCGACTCGTTTCTCCGGTCTCAAGGATAGGACGTATCGAGTCTGGTTGAATCCGAAGACATCATAGCTCTCGGATAGCATGTCGATGAAGCCGTTTACCTCTGACATTATCTGCTGCTCGGTACAGAAGATGTGGGCATCGTCTTGCGAGAACGATCTGACGCGAGTCAGCCCCTGCGTCACGCCTGATAGTTCGTATCTGTGCAATCGTCCGAAGTCGGCGTATCGGATCGGCAGTTCGCGGTATGAGTGCAGCGACTTGCGGTACATGATGGCGTGCGACGGGCAGTTCATGGGCTTCATGCCATACTCTTGCTCATCGATTTCAAGCATGTACATGTTTTCGATGAAGTTGTCGTAGTGGCCAGAGGTCTTGAAGAGGTCGGTCTTGAAGAGCTGGGGCGTGATCACTTCTTCGTATCCGTAGCATTCGTAGAGACCTCGGACGTATTGGACAAGAGAGTTGTATAGGAATACGCCTTTTGGTAGGAAGAATGGGTTTGCCGGCGCCGCCTGATCGAAGAAGAAGAGGCCCATCCTGGCTCCCAATCTGCGGTGGTCGCGCTGCGCTGCCAGTTCCCGCTGCTTGAGGTACGTGCGAAGAGCGTGTTTAGACTCCCAGGCGGTTCCGTAGATGCGTTGGAGCATGGGGTTGGCTTCGCTGCCTCGCCAGTATGCGCCGGCGGACGACAGGAGTTTGAATGCCGAGATCTCTCCGGTTCGCTCGACATGGCCTCCGCGGCAGAGGTCTTCGAACGAGCCATCCGAATGGCTGCAGAAGGTTACTCTCTCGCCTTCGGGGATGCCTTGTAGTATCTCGAGCTTGAACGGGTTGTCGGCGACAATCAGCTTCGCTTCGTCCCGTTCGACTTCGCGCTCGACGAACTCGGTGTTGGCACGGATGGAGAGCCTCATCTCATCTTCGATGGCATCTAGGTCTTCAGCCGTGAATGGTCGATCGACATGGAAGTCGTAGTAGAAGCCGTCTCGAATGGGAGGCCCGATGGTGAGCTTCGCTTCGGGGAAGAGCTTCAACACAGCCTCCGCCAGGACGTGTGCGGCGGAGTGTCGCATGTTATCGCGTCGTTCGGCCTGTTCTTCAGGCGATAGATCTCGGAAGCGACGGCGACGCTTCTTACTGGATACAGATGAGGGTTGTTGTGGGGATTCAGACATGGTTCTATCTTCAATGGTGTGAATGATTCGGCATCGAGATGAGTCGACAGCTATTGGCGGTTTGCCATTTCCGACGAATACCCTGCCCGAGGCTGACGAGGCATGGTGAAGCGATTGCTTCTGCCGATAAATGGGACCGCGGCACTATCGAGTAAGGGCGCGGACCAAGAATGATCAGGTCCGCGCCATCGTAGTGAGGGTGCGACGCCGTGAAGGGTCGCCCTCGCCGATGGTTGTGTATTGCGCGTGCCTAATGCTCATGATTCGGTTCAGCGTCGGATTGAACTATATGACATCTGAATTCGCCGCTTCTTGCAACAGGATTGCAACGTAAATTCTAGGATAGCAAACGTTCGATTTTCAACGAGATACGGGGCTCCAGAAATGACAGATGAGCAGTTGGTTTTCAAGTCCGCGGTTGAACTGGTTCGGCTGATCAAGTCCAAACAGGTTTCGCCGATAGATCTAACTGAGTCGTTCTTGGAACGGATCTCAAGCATCGATCCGCTTCTCAATTCGTTCCTGCTAGTCACCGGAGATTTGGCTATGGAGCAGGCGCGAAAGGCGGAGGATGCGCTGGTGAAGGGTGAGGAGGTAGGGGCTCTTCATGGTCTGCCGGTGCCGATAAAGGACACGCAGCTCACCGCCGGAGTCCGCACGACCATGGCATCAGTGATCTTCAAAGATCAGGTTCCTGAGCGGAACGCCGCCATAGTGGATCGAGTGCTCGGGGCCGGCGGTGTGTTGTTGGGCAAGACGAATGCGTCGGAGCTGGGATTCGTAGGAACGTGTGAGAATTCGCTGGGTATTCTTGGTCGTAATCCTTGGGATACTGATCGAACACCAGGCGGTTCCAGCGGGGGCGCAGCGGCGGCTGTGGCGGCGTATCTGTGTCCTGTGGCGACAGGGGGAGACGGTGGAGGGTCGCTTCGGATACCGGCGAATTTCTGCGGCGTATACGCGATCAAGCCGACTCTGGGGCGGGTGTCCGGATACACGGGAGTTGCTGTGCCTCCTGCCCCAAACTTCTTTTCGCAGCCGGGTCCGATAGCCCGGACTGTCCGAGATGCGGCGCTGCTGCTTCGTGCCATGGCAGGCTTCGACCGCAGAGATCCGATATCGTTGCGAGCGGAAGTTCCCGACTTCGTCGCGGCGGCGGGAAGACCGATTGATGGACTGCGCATCGCATGGAGCCCGGATTTCGGGTTCGCAGACGTGGACAGCGACATCGCGGAGCTCACGAGTCGTGCGGCATTGGTGTTCGAGGATCTGGGGTGCTCGGTCGAAGAGATTGATATCGAACTGCTGGAGCCTTACGACTCGTTCGGCCCGATTCAGTCGGCGAGCGCCTACGATCGGTTCGGCAGATATATCGAGGATTTCGGGGATCGGATGACTGCCTTCGGACGATTCTTCATCGAGAAAGGTTCGAGAGTAACGACTGGCGAATACATTGCGGCTCTAGGTCGAATCGACGAGTTGAAGGCGAAATTCGCCGATGTGTTCTACGTCTACGATTTGATGCTTGCGCCGGTGGCACGTTTTCCCGCGTTCCGCAACGAAGAGTTCCCGGGGACGATCAGGGGCACATCGTCGTACCCGAAGCAGTATTGGAATGGCGCCTTCACGATGCACGCCAACGCGACCGGCAATCCGGCTGCCTCGGTGCCTGTCGGCTTCACTCCCGACGGTCTGCCAGTGGGCTTGCAGATCATTGGTCGGAAATACGACGAGGAGACGGTTCTGGCGGCTTCTGCTGCCTTTGAAGAGGCAAGCCCATGGATCGGTAAACGTCCGCCTCTCGTGGGAGATGCGTGAGAGGGCCGGACACCCACGAGGTTCCCTACGGGTGGATTGGAGAGATGTTGCGGGTCTTTGGTGATTCTTATACGGTTTGCGGAGCTTGGCAACCAATAAAATGAGGCTAAGAAATCGCCTCCGTGTACACTCCAAGCTCCCAAACTCAAGCACGTCTCGACCAATTGCAGAGCCGTTTCGGGGAACTTGCCGTCAACTGCGTAGGATATCCGAGCAATCAAAGCTTCGACTATTCGCGCTTGCTGCCTTTTCTACGACATGTCATCAACAACGTTGGAGATCCTTTCCACGACAGCTACTACAAAAGCAACACACATGAAATCGAACGAGAGGTAATCGCTCGATTCGCAGGCCTGATGCATATCGAGTTGTCAGATGCTTGGGGATACGTGACCAACGGAGGAACCGAAGGCAACATGTACGGTCTCTTTCTAGCGCGTGAGCTGCACCCCGATGGGATTATCTACTTCTCGCAGGATACGCACTACAGCATCCTGAAGATCGTGCGGGTGCTCAACGTGCGAAACATCATGATCAATAGCCTCCCAAACGGCGAGATCGACTACGACATGCTCCACGAAACGATGCGAGTATATCGAGATGTTCCAGCGATCTTCATGGCGAACATCGGAACTACTATGAAAGGAGCAGTAGACGACATCGAGAAGGTGAAGTCCGTGTTCGACGATCTCTCGATAAATAGGCGCTACATCCATGCCGATGCCGCGCTCAGCGGCATGATACTGCCTTTCGCAGATTGTCCCCAGCCCTATGGCTTCGATGCGGGAATCGACAGCGTAGCCATAAGCGGCCACAAACTGATCGGATCGCCTGTGCCGTGCGGAGTCGTGCTCACCAAACGCGAATACGTGGCTCAAGTCGCAAGAGCCGTCGAGTACGTTGGGATCATGGACACTACACTGCCCGGCTCTCGTAATGGAATCACTCCTCTCATCTTGTGGTACGCCTTCCAGAATCACGGATTGGAGGGGTACCGAATGATCGTGAGCGAGATGCTGGCGGTGGCGGAGTACGCTGTCCAGCTGTTCAACAGCCGCGGCATCCCAGCGTGGCGCAACAGAAACTCCGTGACTGTGGTGTTTCCCAGGCCCTCCGACGAAGTGCTTCACAAGTGGCAGATGGCGCCGCAAGGCGATATAGCCCATATCATCACTATGGCGCACGTCACGAGAGAGATGGTGGATGAGATCGTAGATGACTGTGTGAAAGGAGCTCAGGCATCTTCTGCCTGAAGAAGATCTACATGAGGGAAATCGTGATAGCAGTGAACGACGAGGTCGGCATCGTCGCAGATATCAGTCAGACTCTCGCCGATCAGGGCATCAACATAGAGAGCATCAGCGTAGAGGGATGGGGCGATAGAGGTGTCGTCATCTTGACGACGGACCAGTATGACACTGCCATGAAAGCCCTGAGAGATGCCGAGTTCGAGATCATCACCTACGATGCCATGGTGCTTAAACTACGCGACGAGCCCGGATCACTCGCCAAGGTGGCGGGCAAGCTGAGAGATGCGAAGATAAACATCCAGAGCCTGCACGTTCTCGACAGTAGCAACGGCTACACGAGGATAGCATTCGCGGTGGACGATCGCGAGGGTGCCGAAGAGCTGCTGGAGATCGACGAAGAAGCGTAGCCTATCCCACGGGTGCGCGATCTCGAAGCCGCGCGCAATCGGAGCAGGGTAAGCTTGCTGCCACGACGGATCTGATGGCGGGGTCGTTATTCTGCGCGGCGTCTCCCGAAGTTTTGCGATGCCCTTGTCAGGGGGGACGGTAGCGCGGGGTGCTATCTGCCCTTTTGTTCAGCTTGACTGTTGTTGCACCTTTTTCAGGGAGATTCGTAGTTCAGAACCTTCGATGTCATGGGCTTCGGAGAAAGTTGAAGGTTCAACTTCAGGAGAGTAGAGCTCTAGAGAGAGTGCCAATGTCTCTTCTGCGATGTATTCCCTGCTGTTGCTGACAGCATCTGCCACTGCGCCTTCTCGATCAACATCGATCCATAGGTGTATACGGTCTGATATCTCAAGGCCGGCGTTTTTGCGCATGTTTTGCACGATGTGGGCAACTTCGCGCACGTGCCCCTCGGCGCGTAGCTCTTCGGTGATAGCGGTGGATATTCCGACCGTATATTGATCGTCGCTTTTGACCGCGTATCCGTCGGCGGCTATGTTGTCGACCAAGATCTCTTCAGGCTTGAGCTCGAACTCTCCGAGGGGAACGATCTTGTTGGCGCGAACGGATTCGGCGACCTGGGCGGCGTCTGCGGATTGAAGCATGGAGCGAATCTCGTTGACTCGGCGTCCGTACTTGGGTCCTAGTATGGGGAGGTTGGGGCGGAGACGATATGCCATTAGGCTTTCAGTGCCGGAAGCTGCGAGGACATGCTTGACGTTGAGTTCGTCTTTGAGCTGCTGCGCTATGACGGGGAGATCGGAATGTTCCTGGGGAGCACTGACTTCAACCACGAGCGATTCAAGGGGCTGCCTCACCTTCAATGCAGCGGCGGATCTGGCGGATCTGCCTAGCGATGCGACACGCATGGCGAGATCGGTTCTTCGAGACAGAGCACTGTCGATCATCTCTTCATCGGGCGTTGGCCAATCGGCAAGATGAACTGATTTGGGTGCTGATGGGTCTCGGCGGCTGACTAAGTTGGTGAATATCTCTTCTGCGAGGAAGGGTGTGACGGGCGCGATGAGTCGACATAGCGTCGTGAGCGATGTGTATAGCGTGTAGTGGGCGTTGCTCTTGTCATCGTCGTCTTCGCTCTTCCAGAATCTCCGTCGTGAGCGACGGACGTACCAGTTCGAGAGTCTCTCGACGTAGTTTTCGAGTCTCTCGGCGGCTCGCTCGATGCGCCAGTTCTCGAGGTCGTCGGATACGGATCTGACGACTGAGTTAAGTTCTGATAGAGCCCATCGATCCAGTTCACTCAGATCATCGTATTTCGGTCGGCTCGCGTCGTTCGGGTTCCATCCGTCGATATTGGCGTAGGTGACGAAGAAGTAGTAGATGTTCCACAGCGGCAATATGAATCGTCTGCGGACGATGTCGCTGCCTGCGTATCCGAAGTTTAGGTTGTTCTGGGGGATGTGGCGAGCGTATATCCATCGCATGGCGTCGGCCCCCATCTTGTCGGCGGCTTCTTCGAATGGGATTGCGTTGCCTTTGGACTTGTGCATCTCCTCGCCGTGTTCATCTCGCATGAGTCCGTATGAGAAGACGGTCTTGGTAGGTGCGGCACCTTCGAGCACCGTCGCCATACAGATGAGGGAGTAGAACCAATTTCGGAACTGTCCGGGGAACGACTCGGAGATCCAATCGGCGGGGAACCACTCTCTCCAGTAGTCTTTATCGTCGTTGTATTTGATGGTCGAGAAGGTGACGATTCCGGCATCTAGCCAGGCATTACCGACATCGGCGATTCGAGGGACTGCTGCATGGCATTCGGAACACTGGATCTTTATCGAGTCGATCCATGGCCGATGCGGCGAATTCCCCTCGTATTCGTCCCATCCTTCGGTGGCGCGCTCCTTCAGCTCTGCCTTTGAGCCGATGACATCGACGTTGTCGCAATCTGGGCAGTCGTAGATTGGCAGTGCAAGACCGTAGTATCGCTTCTTGGAGATCATCCAGTCGCTCATGTTGCGTAGCCAGTCGAGTTCTCTGGCTTCTCCGAATGAGGGTATCCATTTGATGGTTCTGGTGGCCTCCATCATGGTTTGGCGCAGATCATGCATGGAGATGAACCACTCGTCTACCAGTCTGAAAACGAGCTCGGAGCCGCAGCGCCAGCAGATGGGATATCGGTGGGGGTATTCTTCGAGTCTGTAGTAGGTGCCGTTAAGTTTTAGAAGCTCGAATATCTTGTCATTCACGCTGTCGACGGATCGGCCGGAAAGTTCGCCGAATCCTTCTTCGTAGACTCCGTTTTCGTCTAACGGTGCGATGATGCTCAGCCCTTGCTCGTCTCCGAGTTGGAAGTCTTCCGAACCGGCGCCGGGGGCGATATGGACTATGCCGGTCCCCTCTTCATCGCCGACATCTTCCCAAAGTACGACTCGGTGTTCATCTTTGGCTTGGGACTGAGCAGGTAGGTCGTCGAACGGGCCTCGGTATCTCCATCCTTCGAGTTGCTCGCCGGTTAAGCGGTCGAGTAATTCGTGTGTGCCTTCGAGGACGCTGAGGCGGTTCGCCCCGAGCCAGAGGATGTGGGTGTCTCCATCTTCAGTAGTGTTGCGGACCTTGATGTATTCGTGCTCGGAGTTTACCGCAGCGGCGACGTTTGCGGCGAGTGTCCACGGCGTGGTAGTCCAGATGAGCAATGCTTCGCCTTCACGGTCGAGGAGCGGGAATTTGATGAAGAGCCCGGGGTGGACGATCTCGGCATAGCCTTCGGTTGCGATTTCGTGCTGCGACATTCCGGTGCCGCACCTAGGGCACCAGGGCATGACGTCTTTGCCTTTGTAGAGCCAACCCTGGTCGTGGCACTTCTTCAGGAATGCCCAGATTGCGTAGTTGTTATCGTCGGACTTGGTGTGATACGAGTCTTCCCAGTCCATGAAGTAGCCGAGGCGTTTAGATTGCTCAGTGATGATATCTGCGAAGCGGTCGACTCTGGCCTTGCACTCGCTGACGAACTTTCCGATGCCGTAGGTCTCGATCTCCTGCTTGGATGCGAATCCCTTCTCTTTCTCGACTTCGACTTCTATCCATAGGCCCTGTCCATCGTATCCGTTCTGGAATCGCTGGCGATAGCCCTGCATGTTGCGAAAGCGCAGGAAGAGGTCTTTGTAGGTTCTGCCCCATGCATGATGGACTCCCATGGGGTTGTTGGCGGTGATTGGACCGTCGATGAAGGAGTAGTTTCGAGATGCCGAATCGTTCTTAGTCAGGTAGCGATCGACGATCGAGAGTCCTTCTTCGTCTGGTGTGTACCATCGTTTGACCCAGCAGTTCTCGTTGGCAACGAAGTCTACTTCGCTCTCTCCCAAGACTGGATCGAAGACTGTTTTAAGGGGAGTTGGTACGCTATTCTGGCAGTCGCCGTTGTTTGTCATGCAGGCAGGTGTAAATGAGGATTCGTTGCTTACCCGATTCTAAAACAGCGCATGCGACAGAATTAATGGACGATTAGGAGCGGTTCACATGGGCAAGACTGAGATTTCGATCTTCAAGGATGCTTGGCTGATCAATGGCGATCCGACTTACAGAGGCAGGCGGTACAGGGAATGGAAGATCGAGGGTCTTCTGCTGAACAGTCGGATGACGAATGCATTGTTCGACGATGAGAATCCGGTGACGCGTCCTCTTTGGGCGTATCCAGACACGGGTGAGTGGGACGCTAATCGTAACACTGAGGAGTTCATCGCGGCGTTGCCGGAGTATCGTTCTCATGGCTTGTTGGCGGTCACTGTGAACCTTCAGGGCGGTAGCCCGACAGGGTATTACCGAGAAAGGGGTTTCAGATCGTTGATGCGTGATGGCGGCATTACGGCAAGGGATGGGGAGATTTGGGCGGGATTGCCGGGGCCTGCTTCTCAGCCGTGGCACAACTCTGCTTTCCGATCCGACGGTTCGTTGAAGAGTGGTTTTGTCAAGCGCGCTGAAAGGGTGGTCGAAGCTTGTGACGAGTTGGGAATGATCGTCATACTGGGGCTGTTCTACTTCGGACAGGACGAGCGGCTGGCTGATGAGACATCGATTTATAGGGCTGTGGACGATACGATGACGTGGCTGCTGGAGAGCGGACACGCGAATGTCTTGATCGAGATCAATAACGAGGCGAACATCGCTCGTTATGAGCACGATATTCTTCAGCCTCACCGGGTTCACGAGCTTATCGATCACGCGAAGATGGTGAGTTTGAACGAGAGAAGGTTGTTGGTTGGAACTTCGTACGGAGGGGGTCGTGTGCCTGATGCTAAGGTCGCGAACTCATCAGACTTCATCATGGTGCATGGCAATGGCGTGAGCGATCCGGACCGGATAGTGGGGATGGTCGAAGAGACTCGAGCGTTGTCGGGTTTCAAGCCTAAGCCGATCATGTTTACGGAAGACGATCACTTCGATTTCGACGATCCAGTCAACAACTTCACTTCTGCTCTTTCTGCTTACGCGTCTTGGGGTTACTTCGACCCTGGTGAAGGAGCTGGCGGCACGGTGGCATTCGGCGATTACTGCGACGGATATCAGAACATCCCCGTTAACTGGGGCATCAACACGCCGCGTAAGCGGGCGTTCTTCGATCTGCTGGCGGAGGTTACTCTTCCCTGAATATCTCGTCGCCCCGTTGGAGTCTCACGGCGATGCTGTAAGTCTGATCGATGGCTCTGGGAGTCGGGTAGTGTGCCGCTAGGAATCTTGTCATTGCCACGATTGAGTGGCGTGCCGCCTCGGATCCCTTGCGCTCCCGGTACTGTTTCAGCGCCGCGTCTACGATCTGGAAGTGGTGGAACGAGGAGTCTTCCCTAAGCATGGCGTGTGCCAGTACGGGCACGATGCCGTCTGGATTCGCGGAGTTGGCTACAAAGTTCGTGACGAGCCGTGCCGACTCTTCGACCTGCTGCTGTGAATTCATCGCGTCCAAGACGAGTTTGGGGTCTCTATCGATATCGCCGTTCTCAGACGGATCTGGAATACGTTGCGGAGGCATGTTGAGGAAGCGATCGAGGTAGATGCTCATGGCGGTATCGAATACAGCACGGATCAGTTCTACGGACGGTGCTCGCTTCAACGCTTGGTGAAGCGCGTTGGCGGCGGTGAGAGTGTTGTGGACGGTGTCCCAGTCGCCGAACTCGTTGGAAGTGTGGAATCTCGCCATTCTGAGGAATGCGGCGTACGCCACGGCACTTCCCAGCTGCTCGGCGGTGGCTCCGTCCTTTATGGCGTCTTTCAGGGCGGACAAAGTGGCTGCCGGATCATCTTCTAGGATGATATCTGCTAGCGCATCTTCTTCGTCCCAGTTGCCGCGTTCGTGTGCGGAATCTTCCCAAAGCCGAGGCAACGCGTTGCGGGCGTCCGATACCATCGATGCGAGGTCGATGGGATTTCGCCAGGAGTTGAGTTCCTCGCTGCGGCGAGCGGTCGCCATCCCGCGGACAAGACTGGTCAGAATTTGGCCTGCGTGTCTCCATCCGATGTGGTCGAGTAGCTCGAAAGCCTTGTTGCAGAAGTCTAGGACATGTCCCGCGTCTAGGTAGATGCGGTCGGTGGCGGCTGCGAATATCGTATCTGCAATGTCTCGCTTCGAGATTCCGATATCGATGGCGGTCCTCAAAGCTCGTTCGGCACCCTCATCGTCGCGAACTTCGATGAAGCTTCGGAACCACTCTTTGAACACTTGGGGGCGGGTTTCTCCCGTTGGTAGCGGCTCGACTAGGAATCTCGGAGGCATGCCTGCACACTCGGAGGCGACTTGACGAATGCCCTGGTACAGGGCGCGCGGTCGATCTTCAGGATCGAGCAGATGCAGGAAGTTGGCGGTGCATGTCATCATGCTCATCGCGGGTCCCCAACCTTCGCGTGAGTAGGTTGTTCCGAATCTGGCGGCGATGGTGAGGGGGATGCGGTAGTCGGCGTTCGAAGAGTTTAGACCTAGTACGGACTTGGCGATTACGAGCCTTATGTTGTCTTCCATGCCTTCTTGAAGTCGATTCGACCATCGTTCTACAGGATCTTGTTCAGGCGGCTGTGGATCGATCCATACGATTCCGTCTTGAATCGAGACTGGGAACGATCGCACATCGTCGGCGAATGGATCGAAAGTGCCTCCGCTTGCCAGGTCGAATCGTGCGTGGTGCCAGTGACAGGTGAGGATTCCATTTTTCACCGTGCCTCTATCAAGTGGGAATCCCATGTGTGGGCAGCGATTGTCGACGGCTGCGAAGGTCTCGCCTTTTTTGAAGACTGCGATTGTGTGGCCCGCTCCGGTTACGACTGTGCAGCCGCGTTGACGGATTTCATCGACTGTCCCAGCCCTGAGAAGATGCTCTGAACCGTTGTTCATACCGCCCTGCCTTGAGAATTTGGGTTCGTGCGGAATCGGTGTTGCTTCAACCGCCCCACCAGATGAGAGATTGTCCCGACCAAGAAGGGTTCGGGATCCTAAAGTTAAGTTTAACTTCGTTGGCTAGCGCTAGACTCGCAATATCCTATTGCCAGCTAGTCAGTTTCTAGGACGCGTCTATTGAGCGATCAGCTTCTAATCCACGAACAGCCGCAACTCGACGACGCTCTCCTGCTTGCAGCTTGGTCGGGTTGGTCCGACGCCGCTGAAGCTGCGACTCGCGCCTTGAGGCACATGATCCGTGATCTGGGGGCGACGAAGTTCGCAGAGATCGATGCTGAGGATTTCTATGTATTCACCGATCAGAGGCCGGTTGTCCGCAATGCTAGAGACGGCTCCCGTCAATTGAAGTGGCCCAGCAACGAATTCTTCTACTGGAAGTCATACAGCGCGTCAACATCCGACATCGTGGTCATCGTCGGGGAGGAGCCTAACCTCAAGTGGCGTGGATATACCGATCTTGTGGCTGATTTGGCCAAAGCTGTTGGAGTCACGATGCTCGCCACCGTAGGCGCGCTCCTCGACTCGGTTCCCCATACCAGAAGTCCGAGGGTGCTCTGCACTACGGTCCACGAAGATCTTGGATCTCGATATCGGCACATCGACTACCCGAAACCCAACTACGAGGGTCCTTCAGGATTGACCTCTGCCACAATCGATGCCTTCGACAGGCGAAACATCAAGGCGGTTTCGATCTGGGGACATGCTCCTCACTACTTGCAAGTGGCGCATAACCCGGCGATAACCCTTGCTATCGTGCGGGAAATCTGCAACTTCGCATCGCTCAACATCGACACCGAAGAGCTTGAACGCGACGCGATAGACTTCACCAGAAAGATCAGCGCGGCGCTTAAGAACCAACCAGACGTGCTTCAGTATGTTAGGACGCTGGAGGAGCGATACGACTCTGAAGCGACAGTTGCGGAAGATCCGGGACCGGCTGAAGCAATCGACGAACTTGATGCTTTCCTCCGTAATCGCGGATTTGGGATCGATGATGGCGATGAGTCGTCAAGTCGTGGCAACTCTAATTAGCCTACACGTCTGCCAAGGAGACCCTCGCAAAACTACATTTCATATCCGAACGAAGTGAAGAATCTCAATGGCACTAATCAGAGACGGTTGCCAGACGCTTCTGGATGGACGTTCCATCCCGTAGAGTGCCGTCTTTTGCCGCGATGACGGTTATGCAAAGGGGCTCCAATTGAATAGATGTAAACCCGCTACTAGGAATAAGTCATGAAGCAAATCACATTAATCGGCATGGGGCAGATCGGCGCATCGATTGGGATGTCGCTTCGTGTCGACCATCCCAACGACTACCATGTCATCGGATACGACAGTGATCAAGATCTTCACGCGCGAGCAGAAAAGATCGGAGCCGTGCACGAGTCTGAATGGAATCTAGATGTCGCGGTCAGAGATGCCGATATCGTCGTCATCTCAACGCCCGTCTCGGGCGCCTACGACATCATGGACAATATCTCGCACTACCTCAAAGACGGAGCGACGGTAACCGACACCTGCTCGACGAAACGATCGATCCTGCATTGGGCCGGGGAGCTGCTTCCGTCTCATGCTTCTTTCGTGGGCGGGCACCCGCTGGTCCAGCGAAGCGCCACTTCCAACGACGAGCCTTCCCCCTATCTATTCGCACAATCGCCGTATGTGATCGTACCTCTTGCAAATAGCACTCCCAAAGCCATCAACGACGTACAGGCTCTGTGCCAAGATATTGGCGGAAGAGCGCTATTCATGGATGCCGCTGAACACGACAGCTTCTCGGCAGCGGTCGATGGAGTTCCCGCCCTCGTAGCCGCTGCCGCGCTCAATGCTGCCTCTTTGAGCCCGTCTTGGCACGAGATCAGCAAGTTTGTGGGGCGAGACTTCGTCAACATGAGCCAACCGATGTCTAACGATCCTGCATGGGTAAATGGAATGGCTATCACGAATCGCGACATGCTTACGCATTGGATCGATCAGATCAGCCTCGAACTCGCAAAGATGAAGAAGTCGCTGGAAGATGAGGAGGCTCTCGGGGACCCTGATGGGCCGCTAGCAAACCTCTTGGTCAACGCTTGGGAGAACCGATTGCGTCTCGAACTCGGCATCGAGCCAAGCCGTCCATCCGCCAGGCCGGAACCTGAACCGCTGCCCTCAAGCGGGGAATCGACTATGTCGATCTTCACCGGGCGGTACCTTTACAGGATGTTCCGCGGCGATAAAGACAAAGACGATCCGGCGAAGTATGATCGCCGCAAGCTGTGAGAATTTATTATGCGAAGCCGCGGCGACGGGATTGTCTGAAAAATTGAAGCAGGGGCGGCAAGCATCTAAGTTTCCGGGAAGAGATAGAAACCGTAGGCGGCTCTGTTGAGCAGGGCTGAGGACGATACGCCGACCGGCTCTGAGACTCATCTCATCGTCGTGATCTCCGGTCCATCTGGAGTCGGAAAGGATGTTCTGATCGAACGCATGGCTTCTCTCAGGCAGGATTTTCACTTCACGGTCACTGCGACGACTCGAAACCCTAGGCCCAACGAGGTTCAGGGAGTCAATCACCACTTCGTTTCGGAAGACGAGTTCAACACTCTGATCGAATCCGACGAACTGCTCGAGTGGGCGCGCGTATACGGGAACTACTACGGAGTTCCGAAGCAACAGGTTCGAGATGCCCTGGAGCAGAAACTGCACGTGATAGTGAGGGTCGATGTGCAGGGCGCGATGAGAATTAAAGAGATCGTGCCCGACGCGCTAATGCTCTTCATCAATGCTCCTGATATGCGTGTCTTGGTCGATCGGTTGCGTCGCCGAGGCGTCAACAGCGAGTCAGATATGCGAACACGTCTCGATGCTGCAGAGTATGAAATCCGGCACGCCGATCGATTCGACAGCCTCATAATTAACCACGAAGGAAGGCTCGATCGAGCAGTTGAGGAAGTCGTTGCTATTATCGAAGAAGAGTCGCGGCGAATTCCACCGCGGAAAATGAATGTTTAACGACTGTGCCACAGCCACTCAGATGATGAAGATAGTCATAGCGCCACAGGAGTTCAAGGAGAGCCTCACAGGTATTGAAATCGCTGTTGCGATGCAGCGCGGCGTGAAGCGCGTCTGGCGCGACGCCTATACGGAGCTGGTGCCGATGGCAGATGGCGGAGACGGAACGCTGCAATCCCTTGTCGACGCCTCAAATGGCAGTGTCAAGACCGCAGTCGTAGAAGACCCTCTCGGCGAACCGATTGAAGCCGAATGGGGTGCTCTCGGCGATGGACAGACTGCTGTGATCGAGATGGCACGATGTTCCGGGCTGGCACTTCTCACAGCTGAGCAGCGCGCCCCTCTTATCACGTCTACCTACGGCGTTGGGCAGCTTATGCTCGCTGCTCTGGATCAGGGCTATCGACATTTCATCATCGGTATCGGAGGCAGTGCGACGAACGATGGGGGCGCCGGCATGGCGCAAGCCTTGGGAGCACGGCTTCTGGATGCCGATGGCAATGACTTGTCGAAAGGCGGAGGAGCCTTGTCTTCACTCGAACGGATCGATATATCTGAAATCGACGCGCGGTTGGACGAGACCTCTATCGATGTAGCTTGCGATACCAACAATCCGCTCTGCGGCGAGACTGGGGCATCAGTTGTTTTCGGGCCTCAAAAGGGGGCTGACTCCGCGACTATAGACCTTCTTGACAATGCCCTTCGCAGATATGGCGAGATAGTCGCTAGGGATGTCGGCAAAGATATCATGCATACACCGGGATCGGGTGCGTCCGGCGGACTGGGAGCGGGTCTGATGGCGTTCACGAACGCAAGACTGCGATCCGGTGCTGAGATTGTGATTGAAGCGGTGGGGTTGCGCGAAAAACTCAAAGATGCGAGCCTAGCCATCGTCGGAGAAGGTCAGACTGACCGCTCGACGATCTTCAACAAAGCTCCTATCGCACTCGCCCGACTCGCCAAAGAGCGAGGTATCCCGGTGATCGCTGTCTCGGGAAGCCTCGGAGAAGGCTACGAGCAGGTTCTAGAACACGGGATCGATGCCGTGTTCAGCGTGATAAGCTGCCCGATGTCTCTAACCGAGGCGATGGAGAACACGGCTCGTTTTGTCGCAGATTCCACGGAACAGGCATGCCGGGCGATCGACTTGACGCTGGCCGGATAGTCTCACTGCGTGGGGATAACAATGCCTCGGCGCGTTTGGGTTCATCGCGACTCTAGGAAAGAGAATCTGCCCTCAACCCACCAGCACTGCATGGACCTCGATAGGTCCGTGAATTCCCTTCACGATCGTGGCTTCGATATCGCCTGTTCTCGAGGGTCCTGAGATCAGGTTCATAGATCCGCTTCGGATGCCCGTTTTGAGCGCGACGTGCTCCAGAAGAAAGAGCTCGTCCAGCGACGGCAGGACTTGGCCACGCCTGATGACGGCGACGTGGATCGGAGGGGCGAGCGAGGTTAGACGCGAAACGCCCTTTTGGGGATGAATCACTAGAGTGCCGGTCTCGGCGATGACGTAGTCCCCTCCTGTGATGCCCATGTCGACGGAAAAGACTGCCCTGCGATGAGCAGTGCGGGCTTTTTCGCGCTCGGAATCAGTCAAGCCGGACTCGATGGACATATCGCGCACAACTACTCCCGTTTCAGTCAACGTCCGATCTACGCGAGCCTCGTCTAGTATCTCGTGCCCAGATCGCAAAACCGACGAGACGCCAGACTTTCGGCAGATCGAAGCGATTATCTCTGCCACATCCTCGATGGTCTCGGCTTGATGTACGTTCCAGTCCGCGGCTGTCATCGCCTCCACAGCTTCGTCGAGCAGCTGCGATGATCTCGCTTCGACATCCTCTATGATCGCCTCTGCCTCTGCCATCGCCTCGCCCAGATCTGCGTAACGACTGGGTGATTCGCTGGGTGCCGAAGGCCGTGGTCTTTCTAACGCGGCACTTACCTCGGCTATGAATTCTGCACGGTCCATTGCTACGCCGCGTCTCTCTTGCGTCTTGCGAACCGTTGCCCGAATGTCCTGCTCGCCGGCTTGGGAAAGTCTCGGCTCTTCGTCCATCCCGATATGGGTGGTGGCACCTTGCCGGTCCATCCTTTGCGCGCCAACGGAGCCAACGCCCAGCGACCGATCTTGGATGCCATATCGAATCGTGATCGCTTCATCATTCCGCGCCGCCACATTCGCCAGACGAATCGCTCTGATGCGCTTGAAGACCGCTGTGTGGAGTCGGGTTCGCCTTCTGCCGCTTGGGCGCGCAGTTCGAGCAACATTCGTGGAATGTTGATCTTCACTGGACACGCCTCGTGACACGCTCCGCATAGGGTCGAAGCCGCCGGCAGTTTCGAACCATCCTTCAGTCCCGTCAGCACAGGGGAGACGATTGCTCCTATCGGACCTGGATAGACCCAGCCATAGGAGTGCCCTCCCACTTTGCGATATACAGGGCAGGCGTTCATGCAGGCGCCGCATCGGATGCAGTTTAGAGATTCCCGCAGGGTCTCATCTCTCAGCAGTCGATCCCTGCCGTTGTTCATGATGATGAGGTGAAACTCGTCTGGTCCATCTTCTTCATCTTCACGACGGGGCCCGTTCACCATCGTCACGTAGGATGAGATTCGCTGACCGGTGGCAGATCGGATCAGTATTCTCAGCATCGTGCTCAGATCGGCGGCAGAAGGTATCACCTTTTCCATGCCCATCGCCGCGACGTGAACCCTAGGCATCGAAGTCGCCATTCTGCCGTTGCCCTCGTTGGTCACCAGAACGATAGAACCCGTCTCTGCGACTGCGAAGTTCACGCCTGTGATCGACATATCTGCTCGTTGGAAGATCTCCCGAAGCTGTGTTCTGGCTCTTCGTGTCAGATTCTCGGCATCTTCATCTCGCTCCATGCCGTCACGCTCTGACAGCAGGTCCGCAACTTGGCTTATAGATTTATGTATCGCAGGAGCGATTATGTGGTACGGAGTTTCACCTGCTAGCTGGATGATGTATTCTCCGAGATCGGTTTCTACGACCTCTACACCGTCATGTTCGAGCACGTGGTTGAGTCCCATCTCCTCCGAGACCATCGACTTGCTCTTGATGACTGTCTTCACATGGTTCCGTTGAGCTAGTGCGGCGACGTATCGGTTCGCATCTTCGGAGTCCCGAGCGAAGAATACGTTGCCTCCGTTCCGCTCGACGTTGTCGGCAAGTAGCCCTAGATAGTAGTCCAAATGTGCGATCGTGTGATCTTTGATCGCCTTGCCATGGGTTCTTTGCGCTTCCCAGTTCTCGGTTGCCTCTGCTTGACGTTGACGTCTCAAGTGAAAACCTTGGTATACGACTTCGTGAGCGGTCTGAAGCCGCTCATCAGCCATGGTTCTTGAGGCGGCCCGTTCGAATTCGGCTGTCTGAACCTTCATTCTTCAGCGCCTCGACCAGAGCCATTGCCGCGCAACACTTCAGCTATATGCACGACCTGCACATCCGAGCCGCGCCTCCGCAAACCTCCCTGCATGTGCATGATGCATCCCGTATCACCCGCAATCACCGTCTCCGCGCCCGTGGCGGCGATATTGTCGAGCTTTTCATCCAACATCGCGGTCGATATATCGGACATCTTTACTGAAAATGATCCCCCAAACCCACAGCAGACCTCGTCTCGCTCCATCTTCACCAGATTCAGCCCTTTAACGCCCTCGAGCAGCTTGGATGGCTGCTCGTCCACATGCAATTCACGCAGCAGGTGACAACATCGATGATAGGTCGCTTCTGCTTGGTATGATGCGTCCAGATCTGTGATACCCATCACATCCACGATGAGCTCGCTCAACTCGTATACCCGCGCACCTACAGACTCGGCCCTCTTCAACTCGTGGGCATCATCGCGGAATAGCTCGGGATAGAAGTTCCTGACCATTGCGACACACGATCCTGAAGGACATACTATTGGTCCTGAAGTAGGTTCGAACACATCAAGAAACCTGCTCGCGACTATCTTGGCATCCTTCCTGAAGCCGCTGTTGAACGCCGGTTGGCTGCAACAGGTCTGGTCGGCGGGGAATTCAACTTCTATGCCGATAGACTCTAGGATTTCGACTGTGGATTCGCCCACTTCGGGCGCGAATTGGTCGACTAGGCACGTGACGAATAGATTGACACGACGCGGGTCTTGGGCTTCGCTGCTCATACCAACATTCAGGATAACGCTATCCCAGCGGAGAAACCGTTGTAAAACATACTCGTCATTGCGGCGAAGGCCGCAATCCAGACGGCCGGGAGCGTGCACGTGGTTGCGGTTTCAGTTGGAATCCGTACTTCTGACGGCTAGCTCCGCCCCGGATCCTTCGACATGGCCTGTGCTGAGCTTGTCGAAGTGCTCAGGATGACATGGGCGTTTTGCAAATGTCTCAAAACTTGGGCTGTGGACACGTTTTAGACTTGAGGATGCTCGGTATAGGGCAATTAAACCTGAACTAGCCATCGATTCGCCAGAGGCTATCAAGAAACAGAGGCAGCAAGTGATGAACGGCGGAATTCAAGACGTAACCGTAGTTGGAGCAGGTCTTATCGGGCTCTCTACGGCGATGCAGCTTCTGGAGCGAAAGCCGTATCTCAAGGTTTCAGTCATCGAAAAAGCCGATTCGGTGGCATCGCAACAATCTGGTCACAACAGCGGGGTCATCCACTCAGGCATCTACTACAAACCCGGCTCCTTCAAGGCCCGATTCTGCGTTGAAGGCAGGGCTACCATGACTCGGTTCTGCGCGGAGAATGAAGTTCCGACTTGGACTTGTGGGAAACTCATCGTCGCCACCGATGAGCGAGAAGAGGCGCGGCTCGAGGATCTGTTGGAGCGCGGCACTGCCAATAATGTAGAGGGGCTTCGCATGGTCGGGCCAGAGGAGATGGCAGAGATCGAACCTCACGCAGTCGGTACTCGCGCCCTGTACGCGCCGAAGACGGGGATAGTGGATTTCAGGAATGTCGCCAGAGTCTATGAAGAGAAGGTGAGATCGAGAGGCGGCAACATCTATTTCAGCACTCAGCTCAACGGGGTCCAGAACCGCAACGGTTCGGTGGCTCGACACATCCTCGATACCTCGCAGGGAGAGATCGAAACTCGGAACATCATCAATTGCGCCGGGCTTCATTCCGACATCGTCGCCAAGATGACGGGCATCGATCCAGTGCTACGGATCATCCCCTTCAGAGGGGAGTACTACACGCTCAAGAAATCCCGAGAACATCTGGTCAAGGGTCTGATATACCCGGTTCCGGATCCTCAATTCCCGTTCCTCGGGGTCCATCTCACTCAAACTATGAAAGGCTGGGTCGAAGCGGGTCCGAACGCTGTGCTGGCGGTAAAACGTGAGGGGTATCGTAAGCGAGACTTCTCAGCGAGGGACCTTATGAGAACGGTTTCGTTTCCAGGCTTCTGGAAGATGGCGAAGAACAACTGGAAAGTGGGTGTCTGGGAAACGCATCGTTCGATCCGCAAGAGCGCGTTTTTGAAGAGTCTGCAACGTCTGATGCCTGAACTCGAGATGTCGGACTTGGCACCGGGAGGCTCCGGCGTCAGAGCTCAGGCTGTGAATCCAGACGGAACGTTGCTCGATGATTTCAGGATCGACGAGGGTGAATCGGCGATTCATGTCTTGAACGCGCCATCGCCCGGTGCCACATCGTCTCTCGTGATCGGTAACTACATCGCGGATATAGCGGAGGCTAACTTCAGGTTATAGCCCCGCGGATGCCGCTTCGTAACTGCGTCCAATTCCTGCGCTCATTCCAATCGTCATTCTGGCGGAAACCAAGCGGTTACGGAACGGAACGTCCGTCCAAGGCAACACAACTTATCCACATCAAGCATGCGAAACTCTGAGCTCGCCTTTTGACTCGGGATGACTTCGTTTGTAGACAGGCTCGGCGAGTGGATTCCAACTCCAGCCGAGAGCAGCTACTTTGGCAAAACCCTCTCCGGTGCCGTTCTGTTGAACCTAACATCATGGAAAACGGACCCATGGAATTTCGGAAACCTCAAGCCGTGGACCCATGACTGAACAAAGAGTTGTCGTTGTGACTCGACTGCCAACAACGGCAACGCCAGCGCATCGTCAAGGATCAATTGCTCGATCATGTCGTATCTCAGCAGCCGATCCGCGTCGTCTTGAAGGACTTCTGCATCAGAAAGCATGTTTTGTATCTTGACAAACTCTCCAGATTGTCTTGTCGAGCCGAATCCGGTCACGAACTTTCTCAACACTTGGTGAGGGCTTGGGAAATTCGGCCAATGTCGGACTTCGGTCAGGTGGAGATCTTCTAATTTCGGTTTCAACTCGATACTCGACACCTGGCCGTCGTCATCAACTGTTTCAAATTCGTGGAATTTCACCTCTAATCCCGAAAATGCTTGCCAGTCAGCGAAGATCCCTGGCAAAGCTTCATCACTCCATTGAGTATGTGGAAGCACATAGTGGTTGATTTGCCACCCATCCAACATGCCCTCGTATGACGATCTTTTCAGGTCTCTAATAGCTTCCATTAGATCAAAGTCCAATCCAGATACGGTTGATTCATTGTGGGTCAATGACGACGGAACCAACCGATTCTCGTTTGAGACGATATTCGGAAGTACCAAAGGACTAATCTCAGTGGCTTTGTTGATCGCACGGCGCAAAAAAACATCGTCGAATGGTGCGTGAGATGGATTGAACGCGAGGAATCTCGTTCTCGGAGGCAGATCCACCCAGACTAGGGCGTGTTAACACTAGCGTGTGGATCTGTGCTACGCTTTCCGCATGGAAATCACAGAATCTCAATACGAACGCATAGCTCCGTACCTGCCTGTGCAGCGCGGCAACGTCAGCGTCCCGAACCTCCAGGTTCTGAACGCGATCCTGTATGTGGCCGAGCACGGCTGCAAGTGGCGCGGGCTGCCGGCCCGGTTCGGCAACTGGCACACGATCTATACCCGCATGAACCGCTGGTCGAAGAAGGGGGTTCTAGACCGGGTGTTCGAACACCTTCAGAGAGAACAGATAGTGCGTGTCAAGCTGGAGGCGGTCTCTTTGGACAGCACCATCGTCAAGGTGCATCCGGACGGGACGGGGGCCTTAAAAAAAACGGACCCCAGTCGATCGGGAAGTCCCGGGGCGGTTGGACCACCAAGATTCATATGGCTGCCGCGGATGCTCGGACGGCCGTGACGTTCTCCCTGTCGCCGGGACAGGCGCACGACGCGCCGGAGGGTCGCCGGCTGCTCGAACGCCTCGGCCCGCAGCTCGGAAGCCCGCGGCTGCTGATGGATCGGGCATACGAGGGCGACGAGAGCCGCCAGCTGGCGCTGGACCTGGGCTTCGTCCCCGTGGTTCCGCCGCGCCGGAGCCGGATCGATCCGTGGGAGTACGACCGCGAGATGTACAAGCGGCGCAACGAGATCGAGCGGCTGTTCCGCCGGCTGAAGGGCTTCCGACGCATCTTCTCACGCTTCGAGAAGCTGGACGTGATCTTCACAGGGTTCATCATGTTCGCACTCATAACAGAGGCATTGCGCCAGTGTTAACACGCCCTAGCTTCGTGTTCTGATTTTCGCCTTCATGGGGCTTGAATTCCTGCGTTCCGCGATTTACGATCCCAAAATCTATCTTTCCCGCTTCCAATTGCTGCAATTGTCTAGTAGGGGTATGTTCATCAAACCACATACCAGGAAATAAAGTTACGCTTACGCCATCAAGAAAGGATGGCCTATCCCAATAATGGTCGTTTCGTTCTAATACGCACCCCACTTCCCCGGGGATCACTTCAACTAATCCCGGTAGTGCGTATTTCACTAAGTTAAAAGGTCCCGCACCTACTGGCAGACCGCTAAAATCAGATTTGGGGTATGGAATCAACCCCAAAACCTCATTTGACCACACTTCCCCCCATCCTTCTACATTTTCGCGTTTCAATACTGATGCCACGGGATCGGAGAGCAACATAAGAAACTCTGCCCGGGGTTGAGTGAGGTGAACCGTTAACCGACGGTCATCAACTACTTTCACGCCTGACAATTCAGACGAAACTCCCGAAACCAGTTCGGTAGCACCGTCGATCCAGCCAAAGACATCATTGGCACGACTCGTGCCTGTGGACTTTTTGAGTGCTCGTTCCCAGCTCCACTTGACATCAGAAGCTGTCAAAGGGCTGCCATCACCAAATTTCAGGTTCTTTCTCAAAGCGAACTCGTAATTCGTGCCGTTTTCATGCAACGTTGACGATTCGGCGAGCTCGTATTCAACCCTAACTTCCGGATCTTCCTCGATTGTCGTCAAACCTGCATGAATCTCGTTCACCAATCTGACGCCGAATGTCCTGCTCGCAGCCACATCTATCGCCGGGTCTGCGATACCGCAAGACGGACTGTCGAGATTCAATACCCCTCCGAGGCCATGGGTGCTCTCGTTCAACGAGGATTCGCTTCCAGTCGCTTGTCCCTCGGTTGTCGCCAACACATTCACATCTTCGTTCAGGCTTGGTTCCTGTTCAATTCCAAGTTCCGGCTCAGTTCGCGAAGCCGTTTCAGCTGGTCTCGCACAGGAAGTCGCCAACAAACACACCAACAGCACCACCATTAGCGGGAGGAGTTTCGTGACCTGGATCAAGCTAGTTGCTATTTTCGCGTTATCGGCGTGTCGCACATCGTCTCTAGTGATCGGCAACTGCACAATGCCGACATCACCGAAGCGAACTTCAGGCTATATGTCCTCGTCGTCGAGACCCTCGCAAACTTGCATGATGTTTTGAGCGGAACGGCTAGAGCGGCCGGGGGCAGGTTTGAAACCCGCCCACTCGGTCACAACTAGGTGCCGAGCAGGAGACGCTCGGCGGATTCTAGCGATTCTTTGACTGTTCGCAAGAATCGCACGGCTTGAGCACCCTCGACTACGCGATGGTCGTAAGTTACCGCCAGATACATCATCGGACGAATCATCACCTCGCCGTCGACGGCTACCGGGCGCTGTGCGATGTTGTGCATGCCCAAGATGCCGACCTGAGGCGGATTCAGGATCGGGGTTGACATCATAGATCCGAACACCCCGCCATTCGTGATCGTGAAAGTGCCTCCGAGCAGGTCCTTTAGCGAGAAGGAGCCGCTCTTCGCCTTTGCGGCGTACTGCGATATTCCGTTCTCGATCTCGGCGAACGACATTCTGTCTGCGTTCCTCAACACAGGAACTACGAGCCCTTCTTCGCTGGCGACTGCGATGCCTATATCGTAGTAACGTTTGTAAATCAGCTCGTCGCCGTCCAACTCCGAGTTGAGCACGGGGAAAGATCGCAGGCCAGAGATGACTGCTTTGACGAAGAAGGACATGAGTCCCAGTTTGATTCCATGCCTGGCGATGAATGCTTCTCCATGTTGGCGGCGGATCCGCATCACCTCGTGCATATCCACCTCGTTGAAGGTGGTGGTCATCACTGATTCTGCCTGAACTTGCGCCATCCGCCGTGCGGTAGTCAGTCGGCGTCTCGACAGTTTCACTCTTTCTGCTGGTCGCTCACTTTCGGCATCCAAAATCCCTGCCAATGATGCCGCAATCGATGGTTGGGTCTCGACGACGGGTTCGTCCGCATCTTCTGCCTCAGGCTCATCTTCATCCTCCTCTTGAGGAGATGGCTGAACTTCAATCGTGGGTTCGTCGGACGGTGTGTGTAATTCTTTGTCCAAGCTCTCTTGAGCAGTTTCGGATACTGGAGATATGTTGATTTCAATGATCTCGGACGCTGGATCGATCGCGACTGGTTCTTCACCCTGCTCTTCGTCAACGGTCTCTTGGTCGAGAAGCTCAACCGTAGTTTCCTCTTCCATATCTTCTACTTCGTCGTCGGAATCGTCGGATCCCGAATCGAACTCGCATAAAACGTCGCCGGGCTGTACCACTTCGTCCTCGGCCTTCAATATTCGTACCAACACTCCATCTCGAAGGGCATTTATCTCTTGTACGGCTTTATCGGTGTGCAGCTCGACGATTGCTTCACCCTCGGCTACCTCGTCGCCCTCGCGCTTGAGCCAAGCACCTACGGATGCCTCGAATACCGATTCCCCAAACTCGGGCGTTTTGATCAAATCCATTTAGTTCCTAATCCTTTTCACTGCGCGTTGATACCCTTCCGATATCTATCGCTCGTTCAAGTCATTCGTTCGAACTGAGACCAAATGCTAAGCGTATCAATCTGTCCTGTTGCAATCGGTGAAGCCAGTTAGAGCCGGAAGCCGGGCTCGCGCTCCTCGGACGTCCTACGTAGCGCAGCGTCTTTCTTGCCAGAGCGGAGATCGGCATTCTCACATACTCCCATGCGCCTCTGTTCATAGGTTCTTCCTGCAACCAGACGACTTCCTCGTATCCGCTGAAGTATTCGAGCGCGTCCATGAGGGAATCGTCGGGAAAAGGATGCAGCTCTTCAAGAACTACGACACCGACTCCCGAAGCCTCGCCTATCTGCGGATGAGACTTCAAGTCCACGAAAATCTTTCCCGAGCAGACCACGACTCTCTTCACTTCATGCGGAGCTTCATCGGAAAACACGTAACGTCGTATGGGGTCGAACTTCCCTTCTGTCAAATCTGTTGGCGAACATGCTGCCATGGGATGGCGGAGCAGACTCTTAGGTGTCATTACGATCAAAGGTCTAGCGTATTTCGGATCATTCAAGGAAGATGCCTGAGTTCTTAGAAGGTGGAAGTATTGAGCTGAATTAGTCGGGTATGTAACCCTCACGTTGCCCCATGATGCCAGCGAAAGAAATCGCTCGATGTAGGCGTGAGAATGGTTTGGCCCTTGTCCCTCGTATCCATGGGGCAAAAGCAAGACTAGATTCGATCTCTGTCCCCACTTTTCGAAGGCGGAGACGACCATCTCGTCGATTATGCTCTGGGCATTGTTGGCGAAGTCGCCGAACTGCGCTTCCCACAGCACCAGAGTATTCTCGGACATCACGCTGTACCCGTGCTCGTAGCCGAGGGGTCCCAACTCCGACAGCGGGCTGTTATAGATCCAGAATGGCGCACCTTCTGTCTTCGTCAGGGGCA
This sequence comes from Dehalococcoidia bacterium, assembly GCA_965214735.1. Taxonomy (GTDB): domain Bacteria; phylum Chloroflexota; class Dehalococcoidia; order Lucifugimonadales; family Lucifugimonadaceae; genus Bin127. The sequence continues at coordinate 1,744,713 of OZ243977.1, forward strand.
CGTATCGTTCGCCGTTTTTCGCATCTACGACCGCCGCGTGACGCTGGCTGAATGTCCCGCGTTCGCAATCTTGGCCGGTGAGTCGAACGCTGACACCATCTTGCAGTATGGAGCCTAGCGCAAGTGCTTCGGCATGAGCCCAATCAATCTCATCGCTGTCATTGCTAAAGACGTTTCTGCGGCGTTCGAACACACGCTTCACCGTTGGATGCAGAGCGAAAGACGATGGTACCTCGGTGATCTTGGAGTTCAGCTCTGTGAGACGCTCCAAGTCTACCGAGGTGTCGGGATATTCGACGCCCTCCAGAGGGTCCGGCGCAAGATCCAAGTTTGACGGAGCCTCTTGTCGCCCCACGACTCCCGAGCTCTCAATTGTCTCCATCACGTCGCGAAGCTCAGTCATCGTGGATGTGAACATCTCGTCCGTATCGTTTTGAGTCACGACTTCTTCATCGATCAATCGGTCCGTCCACTGCTCCCTAACCGATGGTCTGTCCACGATCGATCGATACATCGTCGGCTGTGTGAATGTGGGTTCGTCGTTCTCGTTGTGGCCGTGGCGCCGATAGCCGACTAGGTCTATCACGAACTCTTTTCGGAACTGTAGACGGTATGCGACTGCCATCTTGGCGACCAGCATGCACGCTTCCATATCTTCCGCATTCACGTGCACGACCGGCACCTCGTAGCCTCTAGCTACATCCGACGCGTAATCTCCTGAGTAAGATTCTTGAGGCTCTGTAGTGAATCCGAGTTGGTTGTTTGCGATGATGTGTATCGCGCCGCCTACGGTGTAGCCCTCGAGGTTCGTGAGATTCAGGGACTCGTGAACTATGCCCTGCCCTGCGAATGCTGCATCGCCATGGATTATCAGGCCCATCGCAGCTAATTGAGGATCGCTTTCAGATAACGCTCGGTCCTGGATCGAACGCACTGCGCCGAGGACTACTGGCACCACCATGCCAAGGTGACTCGGATTGGGCAGCAGCCTCAGCTGAATGTCTGTAATGCCGTCACGATCAACATCGCGCCCGGTTCGAGAACCTAGGTGATACTTGACATCTGTCATCCACCCCGATGCCTCCAACTCCGCTAGGTGGGCGAATCTACCCTCCAAGAATCCGCTGATGAGCTGGTCGTAAGGCTGGTCCAAGATGTGCGCCAAGACATTCAATCGCCCGCGGTGCGCCATTCCGAGAACTATCTGATCGACTTCGAAGGTCGATTGCAATATGATCTGGTCGATGAGTGCGACGAGGGATTCGATTCCCTCGATTCCATACCACCTACGGCCGGGAAATGCGGAGTGCAAGTATTTCTCGAAAGCTTCTACCCGGCTCAGCAATCCGAGGAGATACATCTTCTGCGAATCTGCCATGAAGGACATGGCCGACTGCTTCTCTACCTGGTCCCGCAGCCAGATCCGCTCCTCGACGTTGTGGATGTGATCGAACTCGAAGCCGATCGAGCCGCAATAGTGCCGCTTCAATTCATTGATGGCATCGCCGATGGAGCGCGCTGCGAGCCATGGAAACTCTTGGTCATGCGCCTCGACTAGCCAGCGAGCAGACTGGTTGAGAGTCGCGTCCGTTACACCGTAGCGTTCCGGACACAGGTGTTCGTCTCTGCGATGCCGCAAACCCAATGGATCGATATTCGCCGCCTGATGTCCGTCGCGCCTTATCGCCGCCACTAAGCGTTCTACTCTGAGGAGCTGTTCCGGCGACAAAGCGGGCTCTGTCAAGGCATCCTCAAGCGTTGCGCCGTTCGAGATGTTCAAACCGCCGCTCGAATCATCCGAGACGTAAGAAGCCGATTCAGAATCGAAGTCTGGGACAGGCTCGAAGATATGGTCTGCTAGAAGATCGGCTGCGTAACCGACGTTCATGGCGGCAAACGGCTTGAGGGGTGCGAAGTCGTCCGTCCGATCTTGGGTTTTACCGTATTCCGTAACCATATTGCGTTGCATCGATGGGGCCAATTTAACCTTGCGTTCCGCTAACTAGCGCATTCTTCCGGGTGAGTTCCACATATCCGCATTGTCGCCCAACGCCTCCTTAAGGTCCGATGTCGCGGCTGAGAGTTCCCTCTCCGCATCGTCGGGCAGCTCGTAGTCGAACGCTGGTGTGTTCAAAGCCACCTCGCCCTCGTTCCTAGCACCGACCAGCAATGATGTGACTCCCTCTTGCTTCAACAGCCAAGCCAATGAGATAGTTGCCGGATGCTCTTCCAGTCCCTCCGCGATCTTCTCGACTCGGCGTATCGCCTCGAAGGTGGCATCCTCTGCTCCATCTTCGCCATGTTGCACTAATTCACGTTCGCTGCTGAAGTGGCGGCTGCGCGACAATCCGGGCGGCACTTCATCGGCAGAGGAGTACCGGCCGGCCAACATGCCTTGCGCCAGCGGGCTGTAGCAGATGATTCCTACGCTGTTCGACACGCATGTCGACTTGATTTCAAACTCAAGCACCCGCCACAGCAAGTTGTACGGGAGCTGGTCGGTGACGATATCGCCGCACTTCAATATATCTGCTAGATCGATGGGGCCGAAGTTGCAGACTCCGATCGATCTTATCTTGCCCGCGTCAAGCAGCTTCAATAGCACGCCCATCGTCTCCGAAATCGGAACGTCATGGTTGGGCCAGTGGATCTGGTAGAGGTCGATGTAGTCGGTTCGCAGACGCTTCAGACTGGCGTCGCAGTGTTCGACCACCGAATCGGGATGGAGGTTGGTCTGACTGACCTTCGTCGCTATCACGGCTTCGTGCCGACGGCCTTCCAGCGCGACGCCCAAGACTGCTTCCGAGTTGGAATCATCGTCGTACCCCTCGGCGGTGTCGAAGAGGTTCACGCCCGCATCCAGCGATGCGTGCACCGCGGCTATGGAATCCTGATCGTCTTGAGGGCCCCACACGGAACCGCCCGCGAAGGGCCAGCAACCGAGAGCCATCTGGGAAACCTCGATGCCGCTATTTCCTAAAGTCGTGTACCGCATCTCCTATCTCTCCTTCAGAAAGATTCTAGGCTAGTCCGGCGAGCTTGTCGTTGAACTGCCTTTAATCTATTGTCGCTACGCCCAACCTTAGAGTGTTGCAAACCTCACGGATGCACAGCATCTTAATCTCTCAGGCGGGAGGGTCCTTGTGAAACTTACTCGTCATTGCGGCGCAGGCTGCAATCCAGACGGGCAGGAGTGTTCACCCGGTTCAGATCGGTTGCATCGTCCCTAGTGTCTCCCACGAGGGCAGGATGAATCGCTCTGGATGGACGTTCCGTCCCGCAATCGGAATGCGGGGCGGGCTTCGCGGGAATGACCGGCGTTACGCAAAGGTCTTCGCCGAGGGAGAAAACCTTTGTGGACGTTTGTCGAACGTCTGCAGAGAGGCGATGGGAAGGGCGACGCGCCCGCGGTCAGCCGGCGGATCAGACCCCGTTTTCCTTGCTACAAGCACGAAGCCCCTTCCCTTACGAGCAATGGTAAAGAGAGACACTTGCACGTCTCTGGAGGGTTGCAACAGTCTCAAGCTGGCGGGAGTGCAAGGGAGTCGAACCCTCCGCGCACATCGAAGGATGCACGCCAACGGATTTGAAGTCCGCGAAGTCCACCGGGACCCATCCACTCCCACGCATCAAGACACAATCTAACGATAATCCAACAATCCTCGTAGGAAATCCACCCAGACGCGAAACGGGACGGCTTTATCGCCGTCCCGTTCCGTGATTTATGAGCCGATCTGGACTGATCGTTAGCAGTCGTACCAAGGCCCTACGTATTTGCACTTCCACCTGTAGTACTTGATGTAGCGCTGCTTCACGAAGTAGCTCGTGCCGTCGGCGCGCTGTCTCGTGATCCATTTGTAGCCGTAGACGGGCTTCTGGTAGCATTCGACATCGCGGCACTGGTCGCCATGAACTGTTTCGTCTCCGGCGCCGCCATCGGCCGTGACCAGCTTCTTTAGAGGTTGATCAACTTCGGTTACCGTAGTTCCCAAAGACGGCGAATATTCGGCGCGTATGTCGCCAGTACCGACAGACATCGCAACGCCGACGGCGAATGCTAGAACCGTTAAAACAAAGAGTCGGCTCACCTGAGCCGAATTGCGTTTCATGAGTTTGTCCTCCTGACAATCTACTCGCTACGACCCATAGAATATGGCATTTGATTTCCTACAGTGCTGTTCCACGGCAGATAAATCGCAAAAAGGTTAGAAAGAATGAAAACTAGGACAATCAACAGATGGTCGGGGGCAGCGGCGATCGCATTGCTTGTAGCGGTTGGCGCTTGCACTAGCGGCACCGTCACGCCGACCGCTTCGACGGGGTTTTCCACAGCGATCCCAACCGACGATGTGCGTTCGATGAATCTCGATAACGAAGCAGTGCAGATCGACGATCACCAAGGCGGTGTGCTCCGGGTGGAGACTCTGAACTTTATTGTTCCAGATCCCGTTTTCGACTACGGCGAGTTTTCATCAATGCTCCACGCCGAGATATTCTCCGGACTGATTTCCATAGTTGATGATCCGAGTGCGCCGCTGCGTCCAGAAATGGCGGCCACGTATTCGGTTTCGAACGGCGGCAAAACCTACGAGTTCATTTTGCGCCAAGAATTGAAATTCAGCGACGGAACCCCGCTCACTGCTCACGACGTGGCTTGGAGCTGGAAGCGCGCGCTCCATCCAAGCACGGGTTCTGAACGCGCCCCACTCGTCCTCGGGACGATCGTTGGAGCGCGTGAATTGGCCGATGGATCGACGGAAGAGCTTGCCGGCATCAAGGTCGTGGATGAACGCACGTTGCAGGTGACGCTTGAGCATCCCGCGTTTAACTTTCTCGCGGCGCTCGCTGATCCCGTCGCCTCAGTGCTGAAACCCGGAAACGTCGCGAACTGGGGCGTGGATTTCTCTGTGTTACAAACCGAGGACTGGCGTGCCTTCAAATTCGACGAGCTCCCAGTTGGAACAGGGCCGTTCAGACTTGACGAATACGATTTCGAGAGTGGGCGTGCAGTCATGTCCCGCAGCGATCACTATTACGGGGAACCCGCGAAGGTGGATCAGGTGCAGTTCGTCACGACCAACGTCGAAGGTGTCGATCTATTCGAGATTGGAGAGGTCGACATAACTCCATTCTTCCCTGATCTGCTGACGGCAACGAGCGGCGGATCTGCCATCGTGCCGGTTCCCGAACCACCTGGAACGGCGTTCATCGCCTTCAACAGCGCGGTTCCGCCTTTCGACGACATTCGATTCCGACGCGCGCTACTCGCGGCTGCGGACCGTCACAGGATAGGTTTCTTGCGGACTCAAGCGGGTGCCCTACTAAACCCCGAACTGCCGGGATCTGATCCTGAAACGACCGCCCTGACATACGATCCGGAAGTCGCCAAGCAGTTGCTCGCCGAGTCGAGCTACGAAGATGGTCAACCGCTCGTCTTCCATGATTTCGGAGACGTATCTTTCGCCGACAGGTTCGAGTCGCTAGCCGAGGGATGGCGAGAGACTCTCGGCCTGATGTTCGATGTTCATGTGGTGGCTAGCGAAACAGTCTACCGATCAGCGATGCAGGCAGGCGAGATTCAGATGGCGTATCGCGATATCCACGCATCGTATCCGTCACAGCACGAATTTCTAGAGCAATTCGTGGGGACATTCAGCAATGGGGACGATTCACCCGAGATCCGGAAGATCAAAAGCATGTTGAAGGAGACAACCGAAGAAACCGATGCCGCGAACCTGATTGACGCGTACAAGGAGATAGACAGGTATATTGCCGAACAGGCCCTCGTACTCCCGCTGTACTGGACGCTGACCGGCGATGGCAGTCTGATCAGGGTACAGCCGTGGGTTGAAGACTTCGAGATGTACGCTTATCACTCCGGTTCAATATTCAAAAACGTGTGGTTGAACGAAACCGCACCGGCTCGCTGACGCGAAACGGGACGGCTTTATCGCCGTCCCGTTTCGTGTGATCTGTGAGCCGATCCTGAGTGGCTAGTTCAGCACACTGTCCAGCTTGTCCTTGAGGATCTTTTCAGGAACTGCGCCAACCACCTGCTCCACTGGACTTCCACCTTGGAAGATCAGCAGCGTCGGGATGCTGCGCACTCCATACTGCGAAGAGAGGCCGGGGTTGACGTCCACATCAACTTTTGCAAACTTGACTTGGCCGTCGTAATCACCCGCCAGCTTCTCCACCACCGGTGCCACCATCTTGCACGGACCACACCACTCGGCCCAGAAATCAACTAGAACCGGGACGTTCGATCCAAGAACCTCCGCTTGGAATTCGGCTTCATTGACATCAATAGGATGTGCCATCTGAAACGTGCCTTTCTTATGGGGAATATCCCCGATCGCAACTGCGAAACCACATTCGAACTGAATCGTTCGATATTTGCAATCTTACCATGACAGGTAAGATTGCCGACTTGGATGGCACTATCGGAGATGCCGATTCAGACTGCAACAGCCGCTGGTTCCACAGCGGCTTCAACCTTCTCGACGGTAACTGGCTGCAACTCTATGGTAGGGAATCTTGGAGATGGGTCCGGATCTTCACTCTCCTCGATGTAAGTCGCCAGCTCGGCGAAGAGGGTCGTAACGCTCACTAATCCTGGCCGATCTCCATCTAACACTGCTCGACCGGAGGCGACAATCTCTCCCGCTTCGTCACGCGCCGCAACGATGTCTCCTTCAGCAATGCTCAGGGCTGCCGCGTCATCGGGATGGACTGAGAACTCTTCTTGGCGGTCAACAACATTGAGATGGTTCCGTTGCGAGAGCGTAATTTCTCTGTCGGCTTGATGCAGAACACGGCCGGGAGCAAATAGCAGTCCGTTGCTCGGAGGCACCTGCTCCTCCATGTATCCTTCGGCGATATCAAACGAGCGTAGAGCGTTATCTGTGACGCTGCCAACCCGAGCCATCGCATCGCCCGACTCGATTCCGGAGTAGCTCATGCCTTTGAATGCAGGGCATAGCGAGGCGATATCGTTAAAGACATCTTGCGGCGATTCGTAGTCGAATCCGCTGAAGCCCATGGCATTTGCGATGCCGGCGAAGACCTGCCAACCCGCCAACTCGCCGTTCTTCGGCTTCCAGGCTTCCCTTACCAGCTGAACTCTTGACTCAAGATTAGTCACTGTCGAAGTCTGTTCCGCATAAGTGGCTGCTGGCAGCACAACATCGGCTTTGGCTGTGATCTCACTGTCGAATACCGACGAAACCACTAGCCTCTCAAGTTTTCCGAGCGTCTCGACAAAGTCTCCCAGCTCTGGCGCTTGGGGGTTGATGCCGTCAGCCATTACGACAGCGGCCTTGATCGTGCCATCACGCATGGCATCGAGAATCTCCGCAATACCTTTCGGATCATTGGAGGCGATGCCTCTGGGGCGCTCCCTCCTAAGCGGCTCCATCGTCTCAGAGTCCAAGGCGTGAGGCGCGCAACCGACCAGCTGAGATCCTCGAGTATTCGCTCCTTCGTAGAGCAGATAGAGACCTCTGGACCGGCCTCCGGCACTACCGTTCAACAACCTCAGGTTCATCACAGTGTCAACTAGAGAATCGCGTCTCGATGGCTCGATAGTATCCACGCCTAGAAGCACTGACATTACGGATTCAGCCCCCAATGCGGCTGCCGCAGCGACTATGTCATCTATCGCAATGTCGCAGAACCTGGAGACGCGCTCCATGTCGTAGTGCCATAGGCTATGGAGGAACTCGTCTCCATTGTCTGTGCTTTGAGATACGAAGCCACGATCTTCCAGCGAGCAATCGACGATTGCTCGAGCGATCCCGATCATCAATACATGCTCGGTTCCGATCCGCGGCTTCAGCCATACATCGGCATAACGCGTCATCTCAGTCTGGCGTTGATCGATCACAACTAGGCCGGCTCCGTTACGTACAGCCATCTTCATCGGAACTGCCAAGACGTTCTGCTCTTCGGTTGGGTTTCCGGAGATCAAGAGTATCGACTTCGCGTCTTCGATCTCCCAGATCGAATGTGCGGTGTCTGCGATATTCCATTTACTCTCGACGTGATCGAAGATATCGTTGACGAAGTTGTGTGCGCTATCCACTTGGTTGGTGTACAGAGCTGTGCGTGCGAATTGCTGCGCGACGAAATTGTCTTCGTTGCTGCCGCGCGGGGAAGCGATAACTGCCACTTCATCGGGCTTGTAACCGGACAGCGCGTCGGCCGCTAGAGAAAACGCTTGGTCTGTCGGCACATTTCTCAAGATGCCGTCTCGACGGACGTAGGGCCGCTTCAACCGCGAGCGATGGTTCGGATAGTCGTACGCGAACTTGCCCTTGATACATGCCTGGCCCTTGTTGGATTCTCCATGCACATCGCCGCGGAAACGGATCATCTTGTCGAATTGGTTAACCTCTGCGACCATCTGGCAACCAACCGAGCAGTTCGTGCAGGTGGTCACGACCTGATGCTGCGCCTTTTCCCATTTGTAGTCGCGCTCGACCAATGCTCCCGTCGGACATACATCTATGCAGGCGCCGCAAAACTCGCAACCAGACTCCATGAGTGAAGTTCCATGGGAAGTGCCGACCAGAGAGACTCCGGATCTCGATACCAGCGTAATCGCGGCATCGCCGCGCACTTCGTCGCAAACTCTCACGCACCTTGCACAGACTATGCAGAGGTTGTAGTCGCGGTCATAAAGCGGGTCATCGGCATGGATCGGGAGATCGCGACGGTTGTAGTTGAGGGGGGTGCGTAGGTCCAACTCCACCGATCGGACGGTGTCCTTCAATTCGCAACGTTCATTTTTCGGGCAGATGGTGCATCGATCCGTCACGGCGACGTGTCGCTGGCAGACATCTTGCGGTCCGCAAAGCTCGATCCGATGACATGTGAGGCACCCATGGGGATGCTCTGACATCAGGAGTTCGATGATGCCTCTACGCAACTCCCCTACCGATTCATTGTTCGTCTCGACGACCATTCCCGGCATCGGACCGCTAGTGCACGATGCAACTGTCATGCGACGGCCGTTCGCCTCGGTCTCGACGACGCAGGTACGGCATGCGCCGTACGGCTTCATGTGCGGGAAGTAGCAGAGATACGGGATATAGATGCCTGCATCGAGCGCCGCTTGAAGGATCGTCTGATCCGGAGCCGCCTCTACAGTTTGACCATCGATCGTGAACTTTATATTGTCTGGCATCTATTCATTCCGCTGGAGATATCTTGGAAGCATCAAGGGCGGGTTCGACTGGGCATTATCATCGACCCATCTCTGAAGGGGCCGGATTTTTCAAGCTCGCCTCTGAATCGTTGCTGGAACTCTTCGCCGAAGTACGTCATTGCGGAAGAGATAGGGTTATAGCCGAGTTGTCCATGGCCGCACAGCGAACCGATCTTCATATTATTGCCCACAGTCTCCATCAGCTCCAGATCGCCTCTTCTCGCCTCGTTCTTGCACAGGCGGTCTAACACGTCAAGCATATGCGTGTTGCCCAGTCTGCAAGGGAAGCACTTGCCGCAAGACTCGAACTGATTGAAGGCGATCAGGTTTCGGATAAGATCGACGACATCCGTCGTCTCGTCGCCCACTATGATCCCTCCCGACCCCAATATGGCACCTGTCTGAGCCATTTCATCGAAATCGATGGCGGTGTCGAAAGCTGCCTCGCCGAGAACGCCGCCCAATGGTCCCCCGGTCTGGAGGAGTTTGATAGTCTCACTTCCTTCCGCGGGACCGCCGCCTATATCTTCCAACACCTTTCGGATGGTCATTCCCATCGCGACCTCGTACATTCCGGGGCGTCTTATTTTGCCCGTCAGGCATACTAGTGCTGTTCCTGAAGAAGATTTGGTTCCGATCCTTTTGAAGTTTTCTGCGCCGTCAGCCACGATATCAGGCACATAAGCCAGCGTCTTCACATTGTTGATATTCGTCGGCTTCTGGAACAGACCCGCTTGAGCCGGGAAGGGAGGCTTGTATCTAGGAGTCGACCGTTTTCCTTCGATCGCTTCCATCATGGCAGTCTCTTCTCCCGCCACGTATGAGTCTCCAGTCAAGGAGACCTCCATCTCAAATGAGAAGTCGCTTCCGAGGATGTTTTCGCCCAACAATCCAACTTGGTACGCCTGATCTATCGCATCGCGGGTGGCGTTGATTGGCAACTCATGGCCCTGTCTTATGAAGACGATGCCGTGTGTCGAGTTAGTCGCGTAGCCGTTGATGATCAAACCTTCGATCAACCGATGCGGATCGCTCTCGAGAATCCCTTTGTCGTTGAATGCTCCGGGGTCTCCCTCTTCACAGTTACAGAGCACGTACTTGACCAGCGCGTTGCTCGGAGCTAGGAACGACCACTTCAACCCGGTCGGGAATGCGGCGCCGCCTCGCCCTCGCAATCCAGAACTCTTCACCTCTTCCACCACTTCCTCCGGCGACATCATAAATATCGCTTTGTTCAACGCCGAGTATCCATCATGCGCGATGTACTGGTAGATATCGTGAGGATCGATGATCCCGAAATTCCGAGTCAGGACTTTCGTTTGAAGGGCGTTTGTCGGGATTTTGTCCCAATTATCAAGATGCAAGGTGTAATCATCGGGATGTCCGGCAAAGGCGTACGCTGATTCGGGAAGCGGATGGGTGTCTCTATCTTCAGTGAAATGAGCAACGATCTCGGCTGCATCAGAGGGTGACACCTTGACGTGCAAAACGCGATCCCTGTTCGGTATCTGGACATCCACGATTGGCTCTAGATACATCAAGCCGTGAGCCCCCACCTTTGATAAGTGGATCTTTCCCGAGCCACGCTGGGAGTGAGGCTTCAAGGCATCGTATACGGCTTGAGCACCGGCGGCTTGGCCGGATGCTCCGAAGCCGACTCGGAACCAAGGGACATCGCCGTTGACAAGTTTACGCCAACGGCGGATAGACTCAGCGCGCAAGTTGGAGTAGACTGTCTCGCGCTGGACGAACTCTTCGCCATGGACTTCAATGCGAGAGACCATCGTCCAGTTCCTGTTGCAGATTGGTTATGTAGGTTTTCGCAGATTCGGGAGTGATTCTGCCAGTCAGTTTGTGGTCGCGAGCGATCACGGGAGCTTGGGCGCAAGCACCTAGACAAGTGCTGTAGCGCAACGTTATCTTGCCGTCGTCAGTGGTTGTTTCGGATTCCACTCCCAACACATCGTGAATGATCCCCAAGATCTGCTGAACACCCATCAAGTGGCAGGTGGGTCCCCAGCAAACATCTAGAGTGACTTTGCCCGGCGGCGTGAATCTGAAGTTGGTGTAAAACGATGCCACGCTCCAGACATCGTTGATGGTTGCATTGCAAAAGGTCGCCGTCTCCTCCACCGCCTCATCCGGGATGTAGTGCAACTCGTCTTGAACGGCCAGCAACGAGGAGAGCACGGTTATGCTGGGTTGCCGACCGTTCTCCGAGCGTTGACTCTCCAACGCCGCACGAATGCGCTCTCTGAGCTCGCTGTCGGTATTGCTCTGGGTCGTCGTCAAGATCGCTGTCGCATCAATACGTTTTCGGCCTTCATACTCGGTTCGCGGGGAAGCAGACAAAGTTAATCAGGTTAGTAGAAATCGTATCAGAGCAATGTTAGTCGTTCGCACTCAATCGCTGAGGTCTCTCTGAAACACGCGAGCCGGGAGAACCGGCTTCTTCAGCAGCCTTCATATCTTCTGAAGTGTCGCGGCGGATCGTCGGCATCATCACGATCTGCTCCACGATCGTTCGCTGCGGCATCACGGCACAGAGGAGTATCGCCTCTGCGATGTCCTCTGGCTGCATCATCATTGATCGATCATCCGCGTCTGGCGGTCGAGGCCTGTTCTCCAGAATCGGAGTGTCCACCTCGCCAGGCATTATGGCGCAGGACCTGATTCCTAGCCGCGCCAGCTCGGTGTTCATTCCACGCATCATGTTCAACGATGCGGCCTTGGCGGCGGAGTAGGGCGCGCCTCCCAGCAGACCGGGCGTCAGCGCCGCCATCGAAGAGACTGTGATGATAGTTCCTTCGCCACGATCAATCATGTTTCCCAAAACTGACTGCGTCAATCGGTACACCCCTTCTACATTCACCTTGAAGACCGAAGCCCACTCCTCGGCTCCCACATAACGCATCGAGCGTACTCGACTGCTGTGTCCCGCGTTGTTCACCAATATGTCCACATGCCCGAACTCCTCCAAGGTCGATGCTCCTAGAGCAGCTGCTTGGTCTCCATCCTCCAAATCGGTGGGCTTCACAACCGCCTTCGCGCCCAGCGCCCCTACCGCCTGTGCGACCTCGGTCAGCGGTGCCTCCCGTCGTCCCGCCAAAACCATAGACGCGCCTGCTTCGGCGAACATCAACGCGGTGCACTTGCCGATTCCTGTGCCGGCACCGGTGATTATCGCCACTTTGCCGTCCAACACGTCCATTAGATCAAGCTCCTCTCACCAAATTCATCGCTTACGAGTAATGAGAATACATCCGATCCCGTATCCATGCGGGGGTCTTTCTAAAGAAGAGTCATTCCTCAGCCGGAGGGCCACACCGACCATCCGAAGCGATGGTCCTTCATCATCATCTCTGCAACTTCTCTGCCCATGCGGATGCTGTAGTTGGTTCCGCGGTCCTCGGGATAGATCTGCGTTGTGTTGGCGAGATACACCCGTTCGAACGGAGTCCTGTGAGTAGGCTTCTGTCGGCTGTATCTGGAGCCTATTATCGGTTGCGCCGCGCTCACCGCGTTATAGTGCACCTCCTTCACCCACGATGGGCGAAAGCCTTGATTGAACTTGTAGAGATGGGCCAGATACTCCTCGACCAACTCATCCTCGGAAAGGTTGAACAGACGGTCTTCTCGGTCCAAGTAGTTGGTCAGATATACGACGTGCCGGCCGGCGTGCCACTCTCTCGGCAACATATTGGTGTGCTCGATTATTCCAAGGAAGGGAACGTCGTCGTCTGCGATATTCATCCAGTAGAACTCGGTCAATGGACGGTCCAGCTCGAGAATGACGACCACTGCGGCGAGATACTTCACCGATTCGAGCCTGTTTAGATAATCAGGAGGGATGTCATCCAAGATCTTCGGCACGGTGAATGATGGCACGGTAGCCAGCACGCAGTCAAAGACATCTGAGTATCGTCGATGCCCCTCGGAAGCCTCCACTTCCACCCTGTTTTCTCTTGGGAGTGGTGTGATCTTCCTCACCGGGTTAGACAACCTGACCTCGCTGCCCGAGGCATGAATCGCTCCGGCGAGCTTGTTGAACACGACGTCGAAGCTTCCAGTCGGGTAGCCGAGGATCTCCTTCGCGAACAGTCCTCCTTGGCGCGATGCGAAACGCGTCTGGATTTTAGACCAGAACCACGGCATCCCGACTTGGTCGTAGAACCGTCCGAACTTGCCTCGCAGCAACGGGTTCCAGAGGATGTCGTAAGCCTTGCCGCCCAACTCCCTCCGCAACCACTCATCGGCGGTGAACTCCTCCAGATTCTCCCATTTCTTGATCCTCTTTATCCGCAATGTGAATAGCCCCATTCGGATTCGTTCGAACAGGGATATCGCCCGAAAACGCAGGAGGTCGAGGGCTGTGGTAGTCCGATGCACACTGCCGTTGACGTAAGTTCCCACCTTTGACGGATACCACTCCATCGCATCCGCGATTCCCATCTCCTCCATGATCTCGAGGATCGCTTCGTCGTTGGTGAACAAGTGGTGGTATCCACGTTCGAGCGGGTGCCCCCCAACGAGTATTGTCGAGGCCTGACCTCCGATGAAAGGTGCCGACTCGTAGACGACAACTTGGTGTCCAGCGCGCGTCAGATCGTAAGCCGCGGCCAGTCCGGCTGCTCCGGCTCCTGCGACCGCGACTCTCATGTTTGACCATCCGCGCCGGGTACGGTTCTCTCTTGATCGGCGCTTCTCTTCTGTGCAACGCTTCTGGCGCCTTGGGCCAGCTTGGCGATTGAGGTTTTGTCTGCGAGCAGCAGCGCTATGCCGGCGATGGTCACCGGCGCCCAAAGCACTGCGTGAACGGTGAGCGCGTATGCGGCGGCGATCCCGCTTTCTACTCCCAGCGCTACCAGAGCCGCGGTGCCGAATAAGTCGAACGGTCCCCAGCTGCCCGCGCTGGATGGGAATACACCGGCAAGATTGGCGATTGATCCGAATACCACTATCGCTGCCAAGAACTGGTACTCGCTCTCAAACTCCGGCCGAAGCTCGAATCCCAGAGCGATCACATAGTACATGGCGATTTCAGCCAGCCAGATCAAGAGCGAATAGAACAACACCACCATCAATCCCGAAGGATTCCGCACCGCGGTGGCGCCGATGAGCAGGTTCAGCACGACACCGATCACTCGCCGTCGGACGCGATCTGATAACAATCCGAAAATCCGGTCCAGCTTTCGGTGTATCGCTCGCGGATCTGCAAATATGACTAGTCCGCTCAATGCCAGTACGCCGAGGAAGGGAGCGACTGCTATAACTGCGAGCACCGGCGCGCCTCCTGGAACTTTTGCGGCGACATCGCTCAGCGCCGCGCCGACTCCCACTGCTCCAACTAATCCCGCCAAACCGAATAGCAGGAGCAACACAACGACATCGGATGCCCTTTCAAGCACAACAGTGCCGATACCGACCGAAACTCCGATCCTCTCGCGGAGACTGAGGTAGTAGGCGCGCATAATTTCGCCGATGCGAATCGGTATCAAATTGTTTGCCATGTATCCGACGACTACGACTGGAAACAACGCTCGGCTCGTTTCGCCATCCATCACGCGTCTCAAGAAATACCGCCATCGCAAAGTGCGAAACCAGAGCGACAGAACGTAGAACGCCAGCGCCGGGACTGCGTAGACATAGTTCGCTGACTTGAAGACTTCCCAGACTCGCTCTAAATCGCGCACGACCAGCACCAAGAAAATGGCGAGAAACACCACGCTGCCCAGCAGCCCGAACCAGAACGCTCGACTCGATGTCATCGCTGCTCTGCTCCGTCGTCGCGGCAACAGGCCGGGATTACAGAATTAACGCAATGGGGCATCTGGCAAATCTTCGCTGAAGTAAACGTACGAGTCGGTATATCCGATTGGCGAAGGCAGTTTCCGATAGAGCCAAAAATCTGCGAGTTTACGCCAGTCATCGCGGTTTGTAATCGCATCCCAGACCTTGCCCGGAGTGATGCCTCTGTAATTTTCAGGGAACCACCAACGGTGAATCATGTGTCTGCCTTCGCCGAAATGCTCGGGCATCGACTCGGCGGCACGAGCATTGTTCTTCGCATTGACGACGGCAATGGTTCTATTATCGCCGACGACAGATCCCTCAGCCTCCAGTGAAATGTAATGTATATTCTCGTGTCCTCGCAGATACCATTGCCAGGGCCAAGCGTATCCGTCCCGCGTGTCGATAGCTACGCTGAGGCCGGGAGGCGGTAGGATCAGCGCGCCATCACTGTCGAATTGATCTGGCAATCCTCTCAAATCGTTAAGCGATTCGTCCCAGACCAGTATCCTCGAGTTATATATCTCTTGCGCAGTGTCGTGGAGATCCGGAGCTGTCTGCGTATAGATCAGCATCTCATTCGGCACATCGCCGTGCACGTATCCCGCGATCACCGATGCCCGCAAAGTGAAAGCCAGGAGCAGAACAGCCAAACTGACCGCGACGACTGAACCGGCTTGTTTGAATCCGTATGTCTGCCCGTACTGGAAGAACGTCAGCACCAGAATACCGACAAATGCGATCAATCCCCATAGCGCGAGGAACCGCCCCAAGTCTGAGATGTTTGACAGGGAAAATTCAGGGCCGAAATCGAACATCGCCAAACGCCAAAGAGCCACTAATAACAGCGGGACCAATGGGAATGCCAGCCAACCTCTTCTTCGCCAAACCACTTTCCAATCGACATTGACTAGCGCCTGACCGATTGTCTTGCCTCCCAACACTGCTAGTGGCAGGGCAAGGTGCACCAATAGCCACGGCATCTTCTCGCCGGCCCAGGAATAGACGATGATAGAGGCTATGATCCAGAAAATCAGAAACTGAGTGACGCGCGGTGCGTCGAGAGTGAATGGCATCCAGAGTAATGCTGCGAAGCCGATTATGAGGAACGGCATCAGAAACAGCGGCGAAGGTGCCTCGTCGGCCGGAGCCTGGAAGTAGGCGCTGAAGAACAGAGTGGTCGCAATCGTGAGCGAGACGGCACCGATCAGGATCAGGCCGATAGACGCGCCTCTTGATTTGATCGCGTAGTAGACCGTCACGGCTAATGAGAAGATGAGGGGCAGGAACTCGTACACCGGCATCAACATGAAGTAGTAGTACCAGGGTTGATCGCCTCGGCGTACGTCGTGCTGAGCGATCCAGTAGCCCATTGACTGCCAGACGCCGGTCGGTATGCC
The DNA here is from genome assembly GCA_965214735.1 of Dehalococcoidia bacterium. Lineage (GTDB taxonomy): Bacteria > Chloroflexota > Dehalococcoidia > Lucifugimonadales > Lucifugimonadaceae > Bin127. Next base: position 1,761,111 of record OZ243977.1, read on the forward strand.
CGAATAGGCGGCTCCGAAGCTGGTCATCACAAGCGCGTAGATCGACCAGAAAACGGCGAGCAGCAGCAAGAATCGTCGGCCCAAGACCAAGAATCCGATACTTGTGCCGATAGCGAAGAGGATCAAAGTGACAGCGATGGCGGTTACATACGCCACGGTACCGTCGGGAACGCCTACCGATACATTGGGTGTCCCTTCATGCGCGGCTAGAGTCAATCCCATGAAGCTCTGGAAGACACTCATCAAGGGTGCGGCAAACGGCAATAGGATGCCGCCGAGCATTATCAGGAACTCGCCGGCTGGCCCGACATCGCTCAATCGGCGGTATCCGAGTAGAACCCCGATGATCTCTTCCCGTCCGCGCAGAAGCAGGTACAGACCTAGTATCGCCATCAGTATGTATGTCGTCTCTTTAGTAGCCAGCGCCAGCGCGGAGACGATTGCGCCGATGACCAGCCAGCGCATCCGGCGCTCATCTAGGTATCTGAACATCGCCACCACCAGCAGCAGTGTGAAGAACGCTATGAAGATGTCGTTCCGAGCAAATCTGCTGTAGTAGAAGAGGCCGGGCGAGACGGTTAGTAGAACGGCTACGCAGATTGCGCCTACCTGCCCCAAGTGGCTGCGCAACAGCCAAGGAAGCAGCACTAGGGCGGATCCGAAGATCGCCATCGAGAGCCTCATAGTGAACTCGGAATCGCCGAACAGCAAGAATGTGGCGGCGATGATCTCGAACAAGAACATCCCATGGGTCAATGGGGTGTGCACGTACGTTTCACCGATCGAAACCTTCCATGCGAAGAATCCGTGCAGACTCTCATCGTGGTGCACGGCTTGGTCGCCCAACTTGATCAGTCGCATCAATAGCGCGATGACGAACAAAGCCGCGTAGAACGCGTACTCGAGCTTCGGAGAGATAATCGATTCGCCGACCACGCGCCGACCACGCGCTCCCAGTTCAGACAGCGGTGTCCACACCCCCGCTATCCACTTGCCCCGAGAGTGGTTGAATGTAGCGGAATCCTCCTCGGACTGGGCTTCGGAATCTGCGTCTGCGGCTTCGGTGGCTTCGGCAGTCAAGCTACTTTCCCAATGCGTAGATCGTCACTTGTTCGTTCTCGTAGACACGTTCAGCGACTTGATCGAATTTCGACTCATCTAATCCAGTATATTTTCGGCGCTCGGCTGGCCCGACAACGATGTAATCGGCGCTGTAGCGATCTGCAATGGTAGTGATTTCATCGCCGCGCCCCTCCCGGTACAGCCAATCAATGTCTTCCTCTCTCTCCTTCCAAAGATCGGAGCCGCCGCGCCACTGTCTCTGGTGGCCGGTCCAGCCTAGGACCGACTGGGCACCTGTGAATCCCGAGTATCGACCGAATTCGGAATAGGACCCTCCGACTCCTTCGATCAGGACTTCGTTTTCGTTGATGTTGATTCGAATCCACGTCAGAGCGTCACGCACGCCTTGATCGTTATTCTCCAAGAATGCCAAGCCATCGAGCGAGGCTCTGGTATGCGATTCGTTCGTCTTCGTCACTGAAGCTGCGACTGGATAGTAGAGCGACATTGCGATGAGCAACAGGGCGATCATGGCTGCCGCGCCGCTTAGCGCTCTTCGATATCCCGTGTAGTAGGGGTAGTTGCGCAACCAATGGTAGACCCCGTAGCCGCCGACTGCGGAGAGGATGATCCACGATTGGTAATAGAACTTGAAGATCGTGTTCATCCGATTGGCGAAGAAGTCGTGCACGAAGAATAACTCGGCCCCGAATATGACCAGAAAGGCGTAAGTCGCAAGCAGCAGAGCAACGTTTGCGCCGTCGTCCGCACCCCGTATGCCACGGTTATAGGTAGTCACGAACAGTGCCATGAATACGATCCCCAAGGGGGCCGCCAACACTAATCGCCTGTATAGATCTGTCTCGTCGATAAATCGATCGCTGCCGTAGTGGGTCATGATCCACAGCAGATAGGTTCCGGCGACGATCAAGCCCGAGATGATCCATGGAGTGAAGTCGTGCCTGAGCAGCGGATGTTTCGTCTCCGCTCTGACGGCAGCGAATCTTCTTCGTTCGCGCAGCATCATCGGTGCTACGTAAGCTGTCAAAAACACGATTGCGACAGACATCAACCCGCCCCAGACGGTCAGAAAGTGGATCGGTCTCGTGCCTAATCGCGCCGGGGCTATTGGCGGCCACTGGATCTGGCTCTGGAGAGTCACGAAGTAGTAGTTGAAGAAAAACGCAGCTCCCAGCGCGAAGATCGCCGACGCGGGCAAGATCGCTACTTGTAGCGCGCGTCGAAGGTCTCTTCCGTTCTCTCGATACGACTTCAGGAACACAGCCAATGTGAGTATCAACCCCAGCAATGCCAAGTCCCAAGCGTTGATAAAGCCTGAGGCGCCGACCATCAGCACGAGGAGCAGAGTGGACACTCGGTTGCGTCTGAGCCAAGACATACCCCACGGAATCTGCGAAAAGTAGACATTGGCGACCATCCCCAAGCCCGCGACTACGAATGGTATCGACATCACATGGGGGTGTAGGTCTCCTAGCATCAAGCTGAAAAAAGGGAACTCTTGGATTGTGAAGTCCAGATCCTGAGTTACTTCCCCCGAAGTATCGAAGGTGTTTATCACTCGCGACGATGCCCACCACCACCAGAAACCCGAAGGTCGCCAGCCGGCACCCGGGTCACTCTTGTCCACGCCATTGATGGCGAGCCACTCATAGAAGCCGTCGGTGCCGATTCCCGAGAGCGACATTAGCTCCCAGAATCCGTTGAGGTTAGAGATTGCGAGGAGCAGGAAGGAGGCTGTTACGCCGGCGGCGATGGTCAGTCCCGTCGAGCCTCCGTCGCGTCGGACCAGATTCGATGTCAGGCAGAAGATGGCTGCGGAACCCATGCCGGCGATCGACGCGGCCGCCAGATTGAATCCTACCTCTGCGGCAACGCCCGACATCTGCGTCAAGCCGCCGAACATCCAGTATCCGAAATAGTAGTAAGAGATCGGAAAGCCGCTCAGCCAAAGGTCGCCCGGCGGCGCATATGAAGCAGATATCACGGCGTTGAGCATCGTGAGGTCCATCGGCTTCTCAGTTCCTAATACATCTGCATCGTGGAACTTGTAGATAGCGAAGCCGAAGAAGAACAGCAGGAATAGAGCCTCTGTCGTCAGCATGTGGATCCATCGCCGCTTCAGGAACGACATCATCTCGTCTCGATGCCGACTCAGCGCCAAGCCCCATCCCGAGACACCCACGACAGCTGTTATCGTCCACCAGCTCCAAACATCGCTTGGAACGATGTACAGCAGGCTCAAGAACCAGACCAGAGCCCCGACAACTAGCAGTCCCAAGGCACGAGCGAATCCGTAACCCCTATCGGTCAGGTTGGGGAACGCGACGAAGAGCAACGGCATGACGGCAACGCCCAACACGGACGAAACCATCAACCATTGAAGTAGATCAAGCATCGACCTTATCCCCTACACAACCCCGTCTCTCAATAACTCGTCCAGAGCGACTCGTTACCGCCACAAGTAGCACCGCTTTAACAACCTACTGCTACCAAGATCGATAAAGATGATAAGCGTCGATGCAACTTCAGAGTCAAGGGTAGTAGTGGGTACAACTGATCAGCGGTCCGCTCAATCTGACAATATCTCGGCGCGCTAATCAGGAGGCTACTCGCCTCTAATGCACTAACCTGTTCCCTTTTGTGGTTTATATATTGCCAAATGGTAGCGTGTAGTCCCCGGATTGTCAACATACCATCAAGAAGGAGTCGTGATGTCAAGCTCAGATTTTGGAGCCTATCAAGCTCTGGCAATCGCCATGTCGCGTCTGCTCAGCATCTGGTCAGGACTCAGGACTAAAGTTAAAGCGAAATTTACCGCTGGGCACTTGCCCATGATCGTACTGATTATGTGCGTTTCATCGTGACTCACGGTAGCGGGATGCAATGGAACACGTCGCCTACTCAGCTGGCACTATCGACTACCTCTTCTCTCCACAGTTAACCGACGAAGATCGTCAGTCCAACTTGGTTGGCAATTCAATCCGTGTGGAGGAATCGGTTTGGACGCATTTCCTCATATTGAACACAGCGCATCCACCGTTTGACAACTTGCGATTCTCAGGATTCGGCGGATCGGTGTTCCGCAATGTTTGGCTTGATGAAAGGGTGCCGAAGCGGTCTTTGCCTTAGCATCATCCCTCGCTAGTCGGATGCCGGCAGTAAAGTCTCCGAGAACTCTTCGGCGTCGAACTCTGCCAAGTCGTCTATTCCCTCGCCAGTTCCGATGTACCAGATGGGCAAACCCATCTCGCCACTGATCGCCAGTGCGACACCGCCTTTGGCGGTGCTGTCGAGTTTCGTCAGTATGACTCCATCGCAGCCGACCGCCTCGCCGAACATCTTTGCCTGGGTCAATCCGTTTTGGCCTGTCGTCCCATCCATCACCAGCAAGACACGAATCTCGAGATGCCTGGAAAACCGATCGAGGATACGCCGCATTTTACGGAGTTCTTCCATCAGGTTCTTCGATGTGTGGAGACGACCCGCGGTATCGATGATGACGACATCCACGTTTCTGGCGACGGCGGCTTGCAGAGCGTCGAAAACCACTGATGCCGCATCGGAACCCGGGCTCGCCGCGACGCAATCCGCTCCGCTCCGTTCCGCCCAGATCTTCACTTGATCGATCGCGCCCGCCCTGAATGTATCCGCGGCAGCTATCAAGGTCGAACGCGATTCGGCTCGCGCGGCGTGCGCTAGCTTGCCTATAGTCGTCGTCTTGCCCGAACCATTCACACCTACGATCATCACCGCAACCGGGACTTCAGACGTTAGAACGTTCGATCCCCCGCCTCCACGCAACATACCGACCATCTCTTCTCGCATCATCGCCCTGACCGCCCCGGGATCACGAACGCGCCCACTATCGGCTCTATCTCTCAGCTTCTCGACCAGACTCATCGAGGTGCGGACACCGACATCTGAAACGATCAAGCCCTCCTCCAACTCGTCCCAAAACTCTGGGTTCAGTCGCTCTCGACTAAACACACCTCCGAAGACGCGCTTCCAAGAACGTCCCGTGGTCTCTGATGAATCAGCAGTCTTCTTCTGCCGTCGAAGCAGTTTAAACATCGTGCCGAATCATTCGATTCTCTTCGCCGGCGATGTCTTGGCCCAGCTCAATCCTCGCGCTCCGAAATTGAGTGCTCGCCCCATTATCGAAACCAGTCCACGATCAGAATCTCTATCAATTCGAGCCTCTATTGGTTTCCCAACACTGCTGTGGATGCGACGACGGTTCGGAGTCCGATTGACTCGCGTTTCCTCCTCGTCAGATGTCTTAATAGTTCTGAAGTTGGCAGGGATCCCATCTGAGAAGCTTTCTAAAGCGACTCGAGCGGCATTCTGTTCAGCCTTCGATTTGCTGGTGCCGTCGCCCTGTCCGGCTATGTGGCCGGCAACAGTGACTATGGAGGTGTAGCGGATCTCGGAATCATCGGAGCTGTGAGTCTGCTCGGTTCTGTATCTCGGGCTGCGGAATCCTTCTGCTTGAACCAACTCCTGAAACGTAGACTTCGAGTCCTTCTCTACCCCTTCTGTAGAGACTCTGTCGATCACGTCTCCCAACGTTGCTGCGATGAAGGATTCGGCTGCCGCGACTCCTCGGTCTAGAAACAGCGCTCCGACCAGTGCTTCGTATGCATCTTCCAATACAGATTCGCGCTCAGCCAATCCGCCTCTCGACTCGCCTTGGCCAAACACGATGTGCTTGCCGATGTCGGCTCGACGAGAGGCCTGAGCCAGGGTCTCTTTGCGGACCACGTGAGATCGGGCCAGCGACAACGTGCCCTCGTCAGCATTCGGCAATCTGCGATAGAGTATCTCTGCGACGGTGAAGTTGAGCACCGAGTCGCCTAGAAACTCAAGTCGTTGGTTCGACTCGGCGCTGAATCGGCTCAGTTCTTCGCTGCTCCACTCGTTGAGAAACGATTCGTGGGTCAGCGCCTGCCGTAGCAGACCTCGATCGGAGAAGTCAACGCCCAACTCGTGCTGCAGCTCCAGCAGCTCAGAGTCGGTATGTATACGGGTTGGCAACCATCAAACCTCGACACCGCGCGGCCAAGGCGGCTGCGGGCGTTTCAACTCGCCGAAGTAAGGTCGATTGCGTGCCATCATCAGCAACCCTTCCCATGCCTGCATTGTCTCTTCTTCAGGAGGGGTGAAGGTCTTCAAAAATGCCGCGCTGCCATCTTCAAAAATGAACGTGGGGGTTCCGAAAATGCCCATCGCATGTGCCTCATCATGGTCTTCGCCAATTTCACGCAATCGATCCGGAGAATCGATGTCGCTCTCGAATCGAGCCACATCCAAACCGGACTTCTCGGCGGCGGCAACGACCGATTCGCGGTCGCGGATATCACCGCGCTCGACGAACTTGAAGCGTTGGAGTTCGGCCATGAATCTTTCGTGGGCGTCATGCCCTTGCATCCGAGCGGCGATGCCGCCTCTCAGCGACCACAATCCCCGGCTCACATAATCTTCACCCTGCTCCCACGCCTTCCAATCGTCTCCTTCTTCAGAGTTGACCTGCTCCAAGACGAAGCTTCGGTATTGGAGATCGAGTTTGTCTCCCATCTGCTTCTGCACACGGGCGAGCCACATGCCCGCCTGACGTACCCACGGTCACGTGTAGTCGATAAAGACTTGTACTTTGATCGGAGTGTCGTTAGTCATGATTGTCCAAACCTTTCGTTCCTTGAAGCGTAGCCTTTTCGGTAAGGGAATCGAAGTTGAAACGGGTACTGCAAACTTCTAGAAATCTTATCAGCAGACAGAGACGGCACTCTTGACAAGAGACTCATGCCACGATAGGTAAGATTCAATCTGTCTCGCAGCAGCGACTTTTACCAAATTGGTACGGGATATAGAACTCGAAGACCGTCTTCACGAGAATCACCTCCGCGCGCTCAGGCTAGTGGGTGTCGCGGCATCAGAGTTTTCTCGATGCGTCTACCTCGTGGGCGGGACCGTCAGAGATATCGTCATCGGACGTCCTATAACCGACTCGGAGCTCGACCTCACAGTGGTTGGAGATGAACGGGCTTTCGTAGAGACGCTTAGAGCCTCGGATCCTGATGGGATGCAGATCCTCGCCTATTCAGAGCATCGAACGGCAAAGATTCGGATTCACGGCATTACGGCAGAGATCGCCGCCGCTCGAAGCGATGTCTACGATCCTTGGGGTTCGTTGCCGCGGATCAGCTTGGTCGATTCCATTGATCGCGACCTTGGCAGGCGCGACTTCACGATCAATGCCATGGCGGTATCGATCAACGAGGATGGCTTCGGCGCACTCATTGATCCATACCGAGGAGCGAGTGATTGCGAATCTGGTGTCCTGCGTGTTTTGCACAGCGACTCATTGATAGAAGATCCGACGCGCATCATGCGAGGTGTGCGCCTTGCGGCTCGACTCGGTTTCAGTTTCTCTCCCGAGACACGAGAGTTGATGCTTCGAGACGCTAAGCGCCTGAGAGTTTTCTCGACCGATTCGCCCGAGAGGTTGTTTCGCGAATTCAGTTTGTGGTTCTCCATTCGAGAAAACACTGCTGAGATAGTGCAGATTGCCGTTGAGTTGGGTATCTTCAAGGAAGTGGCTCCGGAAGTCGAGTTTAGATCCGCCGTGTCGAGGGTGCTGGTTAGACACCAGCAGAACTTGGATGAGATTACCCGATTCGCTGTCATCGCTCTTGGGTTATCACCTACGAACGGCATTGCATTTTCTGATCGAATGCGAATGCCTCGCCGCTGGAGGGAAACGTCCAAGGAGGCGGCGAATATCTCTCTGATTCTCGATACGATCTCTGATCGTGAAATCAGCAACAGCGACACTTTCAAACTCTTGGCGCCTTACAACGTTGAAGTGATTGAAGCAGCATCTTTGGCAGCATCGAGCCAAGCTGCTCGGAGCCGGTTGCTACAATTCCTGATCCATCTGAGGCACATCCGCCCTTCCTGCGATGGAAACGACCTTCTCGACTGCGGCATTCCAGCCGGCCCTTTGGTCGGACAGCTGCTCGAAGAGCTGAGGGATGGAAGACTTGACGGCAGTCTGCGCGACAAAGACGATGAGCTTGATTACGTGCGCGGGCGATTCGCCATTGCTAGGTCGGAGAAGAGAGGGTTGTGCAACAATCTCGATCCCGAATGCAAGAGTGATCAGCTCCGTGAGATCCGTCCCTGATTGATCTGGTTTCGGAACAGATATAGCTGAGCAATAGCTGCCCATTTGCCGAAACGATCCCTGGCCCACTCGCCGATATCGTCATACTTCATCCCCTCCTTCAAGCCGTACAATCGTTCCACTGCGCGACGGACATGTACATCTACGGGGAATGCCTCTCGTTTGTCGAGTGAATATGCCGACACGCAATCCGCGACTTTGGGGCCGACTCCCGGCAGCGACATCAACGCGGTCTTTGCATCTTCATAACCTGCGCTTCGCAGAGCGTGCAAGTCGAAACCTTCCCTTGCGACCACGCTTGCCGTCTGAGATAGATGCTTCGCCCGGTAGCCCAATCCGGCTTCTCGCAACCTAGATTCGCCGACATCGGCAACCTGCTCAGGACTCGGAAATACGAACTCCCACGGATGTGAACCGATCTGCGTTCCGTAGCTGCCTACCGCCGCGATCATCGTCTTTATTCTCGGGATGTTCGAGTTTTGAGAGCAGATGAACGCTATCAGGCACTCCCATGGGTCCTGCCTCAATACTCTGAGAACAGGCCCCTCGCTCAACTCCATCCCGAAGTGAGGTTCTTCTGCTAGCCGTCTTCTCAATTCATCGATATCCAGTCGCCAATCAAAGTAGTCTCTAGCGTTGGATACGGCATCGGCGTCTATCGGATCGAATCGGCTCTCTATACCGACATCGCCGTTGCAATCGAAGAACTCCACCACTCTTGAGCCCAAGACTCCTCGATATCTGCCAGACGGCTGCAACCGCCACAAGAAGGCCTGTCCTCCGTCCAGCGTTTGATCCAGATCTACTTCGCCGATGCCTAGAGTCGTGGGACCGGACGCGGAGTTTGGATCTTCGACGGGATCAGAGTCAACAGCGGGCATGTGGAAGGGCGTATCCTGGTCTCGTGTCGTAGGTCTTCTTACGCTAGGCGCTGTGCCAATCTGAAACGTGCTCGGGAAGAGTGCGTAGCGTCACTCTCCTCACGGTGCACTTGGGGATCGATTGTTGGAACTCTCTGCCATATCTCCTCGAGATGATGCGTCGATCCAGCACCACGAATACACCTCTATCTTTTTGCGACCTGATCAAACGTCCGAAACCCTGCCTGAATCTGATCACTGCCTCGGGAATCGAGTAGTCGTAGAACGGGCTGTCGCACAGCTCTGATCGTGAGGCGTGAATAGGGTCCGAAGGCACGGGAAACGGCAATCTAGTCATCACCAGCGACTTGATCGATGCATCCTCCAAATCGATGCCTTCCCACAAGCTCATAGCCCCCAGCGCCACAGCTTTAGCTTCATCATTCAGGAGTCTCAACACCCGTCCTGGTGGGCCGTCTCTTCCCTGGCCGAACACTTTGATGTTAGTGTTCCGCAATCGGTTGAACAGTTCGTTTCGAGTGTGATTCAACGCCGAGTTGGCGGTGAAGAGAGCCAGGGTACGGTCTGATGTCGCCACTGCGATGTCGTGCACTGCTGAGACCACCGCCGACGCGTAACCTGGTGAGCCCGGCTCTGGCATGTCTTCAGGAACTAGGATCAATGTCGAGTTCTCGAAGTCGAAGGGTGAACCCAACCTCAGCTCTCGCCAATCGTCAATTCCCACCTTTGCCGCGAGGCGCTCAAAGTCGCCATGGGTCGTCATTGTCGCTCCGGTTAAGACGAAGCTCTTGGGCTTGCTGAACAGTCCTTCTCGCAGATATTCAGATACATCCAGAGGCGCGCCGCGCACCTCCACTTCTTGGTCTCGACGCGTGTTCACCATTGTCCAGTAGACGAAGTTCGGATCTGGGCTCTCAATCACCTGCATCAGCCAATCGTATGCGTTGCTGAAGTTCTCGTGGACGGAGCTTGCATTGATGAATGAGGCATCATCCTCTGCCGACGATCCTGCCAACTCGATCAAGTTCCGCAAGCCTGAAGCCAAATCTCTGAATGGAGGTGCGAATTCGGCCCACGCTTCAGCCACTGGTCTCCACTCTCTGGTGATCCTAGTGGCGCCCTGCACGCGCAGCTCGCGGGTCTGCTCACGAGCAGTTGTGAATGAGGTTAGCTCTCGGATTGCGTCGAACAACGTTCTGCCATATCGAATCGATGCGTCCACGCCACGTGCGATCTTCTCCTGCTCTCCCGGGACAGGAGACAGAGCGTGCTCTCCAGTCGAGTTAGCCATCACTAGATTGACTAGGCGTCCCATCATGCCGTCGTTCGTCGCCAGCTCTCTGAGGTCGTCCATCAACGCCGACTCTCGCAGCTGAAAACCGAGCTGCATAGTAGCGACGGCTTCGAGATGATGAGTCTCATCGATGATCAGCGCGTCGTAGTCCGGTATGATGCCGCCTCCCCTCGCCATGTCAGTCACCAGCAACGAGTGGTTCACTATCAGAATGTCGGCAGACATAGCCTCTGCGCGAGCCTTCAACAGAAAACAAGGCGGGCCTTGACACGGATAGAAGCGTTGACCGTCGACCTTGGGGGGGCATCCTTCCGCCGAATATCTCAGGAAAGTCGGAGTGTCCCAACCCAGCGCAAGCTCTGCTCGATCTCCGCTGTCGGTGTCGGGCAGCCAAGTCAGGCACTGGGACAAGACGCGCGCATCGGTCTCTGATTGGGTGGATTGGCGCATCCCGTCCGACCACCGCCGATAGCAGAGGTAGTTCGAGCGGCCCTTGAGCTGTGCAGCTTTCAGATCGATCCCGAATTCTTCCTTGAAGATCGACCGTACTGTTGTGAAGTCCTTCGCCAGCAGCTGTTCTTGCAAGTTGATCGTGTTAGTCGAAATCACGATCTTGCCGCTGTTTTTCCCGGCGTGCAGTGCTGCGGGAAGAAGATATGCCAGAGACTTGCCGATGCCGGTTCCAGCTTCCGCCATGAGCGTCTTGCCGCTCGTTAATGAGCGACTGACTGCAACCGCCATCTTCCGCTGCCCTTGGCGCGGCTCGTATCCCTCCAGATGTTTCGACAATGCACCGACGGTAGCGAACAGATCGTCAACCTCCGAAAGAAATGAGGCTGCTTCTGACGAAGTCAGAGTTTCGAAGGTGCGCTCAGTGAAAGATGGCCGTTCGAAGGTGCCGATGCGCTTACGCAGATCATCGTCGTCGAAGCCGAAGTGTCCGAATGAGGCGCCGGTCTCATCTTCAGATTTGGCTGCCGCCACGTTGCGGGCGAGGTTCGCCACCGACCATCCTGACCTTTCACCCAGACTCTGCATGCGTAGCAAGGCCTGTTTCGGCATCGCTTCGAACTTCGAGAGAAGTATCAGGAACAGGTCGCGGCTTGCCAATGCGTCTGAAAGCGCGCGATGGGGGTCGTCGTGGCGGATCCCGAAACGCTCGCTCAAGCGCTCCAATCCGAACTCGGGACCGGCAGGCAATGCCACCTTAGCCATCTCTACAGTGTCGTACGGATTCGGTGCCGTCTGCACTCCATGAGAGCGAAGAAATCTGATATCGAAGCGGATGTTGTGGCCGACTATCCGATGGCCACGTATGAACTCCTCGATGCTTGGCATCACCTCGTCCCAATCGGGAGCGTTATCAACCTGTGCTTGAGTGATGCCAGTCAGAGAAACTATGAATGGCGGCAGGCTTGCGCGGGGATTGACCAAGGTCCGAAATGATTCGATCTCCTCATCGCCTCGAAACTTGGCGGCGCCGATATCTATGATTCGATCCGACGATGGATCCAGGCCGGTAGTCTCCAGATCCAAAGCGACTAAGACCTCGTCGCGAGGAGAAACGGCACTGATGGCAAAAGCGGCTTCGGGATTCAATTCAGGGCGTAAGGATTCAAAAGACACATATCGAAATTATGCAACCATCCGAACGCGGGCCCTCGGATCAAATAGCGGCGTTGTCCAATACGAGGTCCACATTCGATATCTTAGGCTTCAACTCACCGCGGTCGATGCTTCGCATCACATTCACTATCGCCGCCGTCGCTGGGACCTCGACACCGACTCGATTCGCCATCTCCAGAACATTGCCATTCATGAAGTCGATCTCCGAAGGCCTCCCGTTCTGCACATCCTGTCCCATCGATGGGTGCCAATCTCCGCTCCCACCGCCGGCTGAACGGGTTATCTGAGCATCTAGCTCCTCATAAACCTCGCCGTCTGCCAAAGCCGCCGCCCACTTCTCCGGCGCCGCACCCCCGAACGCGACGACGTTCAGTCCCAAAGCCATGCCGACCTGTGCCGACTCTGAGGCGAGCCTGATCTGCAACTCTCGCGCTCTGGGGTTGGAAGCCAGTGTAGCTGTTCCTGACATCGAGATACCTACAACCGGGTTGCTCATGCTGTTCTGGCATAGCTTCGCCCACCTTTCGCCGCGCAGATTAACCGTAGTCTTGCCTCCATCGATCGGATCGAGCATAGAGACCAAGTCTCTTATGCGCTTCGAGTCCTTGCCGTCGTGTTCGCCGGCTCTAAACACGATGTGCCCCAAATCTCTGCGTCGCTGGGTTCCAGCGCGTTGAGAGAGACCCGGCCTTGATAGCCGCACTGCGATCGACGACATGATAAGACCGACGCACCTCTCTGCTCCCACCGCCTCAGCCATATCGTCGTCGGGTATGCAGTTTTGAGATGAGACGAAGTAGCCGTCTTCAGCCACGAAGCGATGTGCGAATCGAGCCGCCCAAGACGTGTCGTATGCCTTGACTGCCACGAAGCAGATATCGAATTTGGGTTCTAGAGCCAGCTTCTGCGACTCGTGGAGGTGAAAGGCATCTGGATAAACGTCAAACGGGTCATGCGGTCCCTCGACTCGCAGTCCGTAGCGACGGATCGTCTCGACCTGCTCGGACCAAGAATCTGCGAAAACTACGCTGTGGCCTAAGTGTGAGAGCCATCCTCCCAGGTAGCTTCCAACCGCTCCGGCCCCGACTATCAATATGCGTTTTTCATCCAATTCTTCCGACCTCCTCAAGCGGCCCGTGGCATCAGTGTCAGAGCCGCATCCGTAGTGTATACAGCGATAACGATAACTAGAAAGAACACGATCATCTAATAGGACTGTAAACTTCAAGGGTCGGGCAGATCATTCGCGAAGCTGGCTCCGACATCCGAGATTCACCATAAAAACTTAAGGAAGCGAACCGATGGCGGCAGTGAATGTGGGCGACCAAGCCCCCGACTTCAACCTCAGATCCAACGATGGCGAGATGACCAGCCTCAGCGGTCAGCGCGGCTCCAACGTGGTTCTAGCCTTCTTCCCGGCATCATTCACAGGGGTGTGCGAAACCGAGCTCTGCACTTTCCGAGACTCACTTTCGTCCTTCAACGACATGAACGCAAAGGTTTTCGGGATCTCCGTCGACCCACCATTTTCGCAAGCCGAATTCGCCTCCAGAAACGAACTCAACTTCCCGGTGTTGAGCGACTTCAATCGAGCGGCAACGTCTGCCTATGGGGTCGAGCTTCACGATCTGGCCGGCATAGAAGGCTACACAGTTGCTCAGCGATCGGTTTTCGTGATCGACGGCGACGGCGTAGTCCGATGGAGCTGGATTTCAGATTCGCCGCTTAACGAACCTCCATACGAAGAAGTGAGCGCAGCCGTAGCAGCACTCTGAGAGCTTCTATCTACAATAAGCCCGCGGAACTAGCACCCGCCTATTGAGCGGACTCCCCATTTCCTAGTGCCGAGTGCGCGGCGATAGCACCAGCGAGCACATGATGGGACCTTGCCGATGCCGGTAGGACGTGGGGACTTGGATCCGATGATGTTGTGACAGGTTAGAGAGTTACGTTTGATGCTGTGCTATAACAATGTTGGTTGGCTCGCGTCCCCGTGGGCCTTCGTTGCTCATTACTTGAGCTAAACCCCTTCTTGAGCAGCTGGAGCCGCCATGTCTTCTCACCGATCCATCCTTTTCGACCGCTGGCCACGCTTTGCTGCTCAGAACCCTTTGATGGTTCTGATAGGAGGCTTCGTTGTAGTCTTTGCCCTCGTCATCATCAACACCCTCGCGGGCGGGGCGTTCGTAGACAGCTTCTCGATACCTGGTGCGGATTCTCAACTGGCGTTCGAGCTTCTCGAGGATCGTTTCCCGCAACAGGCCGGAGATGCTGCGACGATCGTGGTGCGTTCGGCCGACGGTTTTGAGGGTGAAGAGACCCGTTCTGCCGTCAACGATCTCATCGCGGCGATATCAGAGTTGCCACACGTCGTCAATGTGGAATCTCCTTTCGAGACTCCGGGGTTAATTTCTCCCAGCGGGACTATCGCCCGGTTCGATGCCCGGTACGATCTACCGGCGTTCGAATTAGAAGAAGATGCCGTGCATAAGCTCTTCGAGTTGCGTGAGGAACGATCTACCGACAATTTCCAAGTTGAACTGACTGGTCCGGTGGTTTTTGTGGGCGAGCAGGAAGAGCCTGGAGAATCAGAGATCATCGGCCTGATAGCCGCTGCGATCATCCTCCTCATCGCCTTCGGTTCAGTTGTCGCGATGGGTCTTCCGATCATCACTGCCCTAGGTGGATTGATCCCTGGATTCATAATCATCGGAATCGTGTCGCGTTTCGTCGACATAGCATCATTCACTCCTCAGTTCGCGGCGATGATCGGCATCGGGGTAGGTATCGACTATGCGCTGCTGATCGTGACTCGGTTCCGGGAGGCGAGGGTAGAAGGGATGGATATGGAAGATGCGATTGCGACGGCAATGGGAACCGCCGGCCGAGCGGTGCTGTTCGCCGGAACAATAGTTGTCATCGCCCTGCTCGGGCTATGGGCGAGCGGCATTCCCTTCGTCGGTTGGATCGCAACCGCCGCCGCGATCATCGTGGCGATCCTCGTCATCATGGCACTCTTGGTTCTGCCCGCGATTCTCGCTCTCCTCGGCCGTTACATAGATCGGTTCTCAATACCGTTCATCGCTCGCCGTCACACCAGCGGAGAAGGCGGCATCGGATACCGTTGGAGCCGTGTGGTTCAACGCTTCCCGGTGCTGTTCCTAGTTCTCTCGCTGGGCTTGATGCTCACCCTCAGTGCTCCGATTCTCAGCATGCGCTTGGGCTCTGCCGATGCCAGCTCTAATCCCGAGTCGGCGACGACTCGTCGGGCGTACGACCTGCTCTCCGAGGGGTTCGGCCCCGGCTTCAACGGCCCCATCTTGATCGCCATGGATGTGCGTAGTGAAGCCGCTGCAGCCACAGTCGGAGAACTTCCGGCTCGCATTTCTCAGGAGGAGGGAGTCGCATTCGCGTCGCCTCCGATCTTCAATCCCGCCGGAGACACTGCGATCATGACCGTCATTCCGACGAGCGCTCCGCAAGATGAAGAGACGGGGGAGTTGGTGGAGCACATTCGTGAACTCTTGTCATCGGAGATATCTTCTCCGGATCTGGCTCTGTATGTTGGTGGGCTGACCGCTTCTTTCATCGATGTTGCGGATAAGATCGCGAACGGCATGCCTATCTTCTTTGCGGCGGTGATCGGGTTCAGCATTCTGTTGCTGGCGGTGGTGTTCAGATCCATCCTTGTGCCTATCAAGGCGGCACTGATGATTCTGCTCTCGGTGGGAGTGGGTTTCGGCGTGGTGACCGCGGTTTTCCAGTGGGGCTGGCTCGGAGGAGTGCTGGGTGTCGACAGCACCGGCCCGGTGGAGTCTTTTCTGCCGATGATCTTATTCGCGATCGTTTTCGGTCTCTCGATGGACTACGAAGTGTTCTTGCTCACCCGGGTGCAGGAGGAGCATCAAAACTCTGGTCATGCCTCAGCCGCGATGCAGCGCGGACAGGCACTCATATTCCGAGTCATCATCGCTGCTGCTCTCATCATGAGTTCGGTCTTCTTCAGTTTCGGCTTGTCCGACACTCGTGTCATAAAAGAGTTCGGCTACGGGCTCGGAGTCACGATCCTGTTCGACGCGCTCGTGGTCCGCATGGTGCTGGTACCGGCACTGATGCACCTGTTCGGCGAAGCGGCGTGGTGGTTCCCGTCTTGGCTCGATAGACGTCTGCCGAAAATCAGCGTCGACGCAGACTCGGCTTAGGCATTAAGTATCCCGACAGCTTGTCTTCGTTGCAACATCTGTCCCGCTAGCACTCCGTCCCGTATCGGGGCGTGCAGGCTCTGGGTTCCCGCGTTCGCGGGAATGGCAGGGTTATGCAAAAGGGATGACGAAACCTGCACTCTGGGGATGCATGAGGCGCCGTAGACATCGGCGCTGTGCTCTTTCAATCGTTCGGCGGCGTGGTATTGCCCTTGAATCCCGCCGTCACACCGCCATCGATCAACAGCTCTGCGCCGGTCACGTACGAAGCCTCGTCTGATGCTAGGAAGCAGATGCCCGTTGCTATCTCGTGCGGCTTGCCCCAGCGTCCCAAGGGTACCCGCTCGGAGCGCCACTCACGCTCGGAATCGACTCTGAAAATGTTGTTAGTAAACGGAGTGTGAACCCATCCGGGCAACACCGAGTTGCATCGGATCCCGAACTTCGCCAGCTGGATGGCGGAAGCGCGTGTGAAGTGGAGCATCCCTGCGCGTGACATTGCGTAAGCCGATCCGTACTCGCCGGCAAACTTGCCAGCCATGGACGAGAGGTTCACTATCGAACCGCCACCCGTTTCACGCATCGCAGATATCACTGCACGTGTGCCGAGAAAAATCCCGGTAGTGCTGATCTCCATGACTCGCCTCCACTCATCAACGTCCACGTCGTACAGAGTGTCGCGATCCGAGAGGCCTGCGATGTTGACCAATATGTCCAGACGTCCGAACACATCGAGAGTTCGCCTAACTGCGGTGCTCCACTGCTCTTCATCCGTAACGTCCAAGTGGCAGTACTCGGCTTCAAAACCTGCCGTCCGCATCGATTCGACCGCATCTAATCCGATCTCATCCTGAACATCGGAAATGACGACTTTTCCGCCTTCCTCCAGGATCGTCCATGCGGTGCAACCTCCGAAGCCCATCTGCCGATGTCGATTCGCCGATGCCGAACCTGTGAGCAAAGCGACCTTGCCTTCGAATCTGTTTTCACGTGGCATAGGTCGGCTTCCTATTTGTATTGATCCTGGACATGGTTTTCATGCTTGTTGCTTACTCGATCGTCACGAGTTCATACCTGCAACGTTGAAGCTTTCTGACGAAGATCTTCGACTTCACCCACTGCTTGGTGCGCCTGGTTTTGAGATATGTGTGGTTTTATCGTGCAGATTCGATTCACTATCTCAATCTCTGTTAGTCCGTCATGTTCGTCTTCTTCTTGAATGAAATACGCCGTCGACAGCCTTTCAAGTGAACGAGTGTCTTTAGTCGATACTTCTTTGCTGATGAATTCGATCGCGGCATCGTAAGTCGAAGAGATCATTGTGTGTCGACGTCCTCGACTGCCTACTACGAACGAAGGCCCGTATGGATTCCGCAACTCAACATCCAACTCAAAGCCAGCCCTCATCACAGCCAATTCTGACCGAAGATCGAAGCTGTACGGGCCATGCTTGTAAAGGACAAATTGATATCCCAGCGGTACACCCATCAGTTCCTGTAGAAACAGTACAGTCTTCTGAATCTGTGTCTCAGCGGCCCAACTATCATCTTTTCGCATTCTATCGATGAGTTTACAGATCAATGATCTCCGTTCTTTTTCCTCAATTCTTGTCTTCAAATTCTTCTCCAATTGGTTCATATGTCAAGATATTTTCTCGGTTATTTTTGAGCCATATCTTGGTATCTTCTGCGATATCAGGATCGACTAATACAGTGCCTACGTCCACAGCAGGTAAATGCTGCAATGTTTCGGAAATCTCTAGTGATGACATCACATTACCATCGGAAGCGCTAACTGGGAATTTAGTAACAGGTTCTGGTTGAGTATAGGTCTTTACACGAACCTTCTGCTTTCCAAATTTATTTCGGCAGTGATCTGCTATAGTAAATGCTGGATTCTCGAATTGCCTCTTGTCATCGAGTCTCTGCGAGTACACTTCGCGGTAATGTTCTCGATTCAATATTCTCTTGGCTTCTAAGTGACCGCGTTTGGAGGAGTTATTCGCGGCCTTGACCATAGATGAAAGCACATCGTTGTCAGTTATCTGTTGATGCTCGCGACAATCTGTAGGAAACTGGCCAACGGGGAGCCATGCTTTGAGAAACTCTTCGAGATGGATATCGTAAGCGAGTCTAACGCTGTGTAGATAGACCTGCTTAAACATGAAGTAACGAGCAAGCAACAGCGCCTCCGCGGCGTGGATACCACCTACTTCTACCCCCAGAGTAGGCTCGTCCGATTCTTTACCAGCTGGCAAAATCCTCAAGGTATCCACAAGCCGATGATGATCGAATCGTCCGTACCCCACGCCGGTATGATGAGAATCTCGCAAGAGATAGTCCATCCGATCTACGCCGAACGCCTCTCCAGTGATGATCTCCGACAATAGCACTTCCCAATTCGAGAACCTCTCATCTGGCATCTTCTCCTGACCAACCGCAATTTTCGCAACATGCTTCGGCATGATAGGAGGGACCATTGAATCCCAAATCTCCGACATCTCATCGCTTTGGACCACGTCCTTTGTAATGCGTTCATGATTCCAACCGTCGGGCAACAAGGCTTCTTCCGCGGCGTGAGAAAAAGGGAGATGACCAATGTCGTGACACAACGCCGCCATACGCAATACCTTGCGCCAGTAACGTCTCCGGTCTTGTTGCGATATCTCTTCACTCAAGTCGTCTCGTACAGCCTCATGAATATTCTCTTCGGATGTGACGACATCGAACACTCGTCCAGCCAACTCCATGACTCCTATGCTGTGCTCGAACCGCTTGTGCGTGGCACCGGGATATACCAGATAGGAAAGCGCCAACTGATGAATGTGCCTGAGGCGCTGGACCGAAGATGAGTCGAGAACCCGTCTTTCATCGCTGTCCAGTCTGATGAAAATGTGGACAGGATCGCGTATTTCGTGGACGTGCTTCGAGGGCAATCGATGAGTGCCAAGTGTAATCGTTAGAGCTTGGATCAATGCATATTAGCACTTTCTCTCACTATTTCATTGTTTCATGGCAAGACCGCAGGGGATCAACGAGACACGGTAGCAGGTGCTTGATCTAAGCAGTCGGTCACTACTCTCAATGACCGGTTAGCACTAGGCTCGGCTCTGCAACGCGATGACTAGGTTGGGAATCAGCACTCCGTAGATAGCCAAAGCCAGCAGCAGCCAAAATGTGACGTGTTGCCATCGGTCCCGCATCAGGAGCAACACGGGCAGTCCGACGATGATGATTCCGGCAATGACCATGCCGATGTATGCCGTCGAGGGGACCAGCTTGAACTCTGCGCTCTCTTCGATCAACGCATCGGCAACGATGGCGCCGACGATTCCCAGCAGAGTCCACAGCGACACTGCGCCGCCCACGAGCGCCACGATGAAGTTGACGATCCGGCCCTGCTCGATCCGCTTCAACAGCGCGCGCGGAGGGTTGAACGTGAACAGAACCGCAGAGTGTCCGGCGAATGCCATTCCCATGATCATCCCGCCGAGCAGTCCCGCCAATATGTCTAAAGCAATTGTCATCGTGTGCGTTTAATACTCTACACGCTCGCTCGTGAAGCCAACCCGACCGCGAGAGATCGTTGCAAAACTGGTAACGGCTCTGGATTCCGAGTGGTCCTGAGCGGCGAAATCGGTTGAATTGAACTTGTCCCCCTCACCTGAATCCTCTCCCGCGGCGGGGAGAGGGGAAGACGCTGCGCGTCTTTTGGAGTTTCGCAACCGTCTCGACCGCGAAGGCGACGCGAGGTACTCTCAACTTCATCAGCATCGCCCATCCGGTAGCCATCTCCTTGCTCGGCACCAGCGCGAACATGGCAACCAGAGCAGGTGAAATCGATGGACTACGACGAAAATGACACCTCGTTGACACGTTAATGAAGATCTGGTAAGGTTCCTTCCAGGAGGGTGAGATGAATCTAGGAAGCAATCTGCGGAGGGTACTGTTGGGTTTCGTTCTTTCTGTTGGAGTATTCTTAGCGATGCCGGTATTTGGCGATTCCCAAATGGCTGGTGCCCATTTCGATGTAATCGATCAGGTCGACTCTCACACTGGACAAGAACCAACCTCAAGGGTCACCGGCGAAAATACTTCGTATGACGATGTTGAGTGTTCCCCTCCTGATGAAGATGAGAACAGCGATAATGGCTCAACTAGTGCATGGCTTATGGCAGACGGGACTTCAATGACCGCCCAGCCAAAATTCTGGCGATGTTGCAAGTGGGGTTATAAGTGGAGATTGAAGTGGTACTATGACAATGATTGCCAATGCAGGGTATTTTACTTGGAAAAGGTAAAATACTGTAAACGCAAGTCTAATTTGGTTGGTATTTGTTAGCAATTAGGCTACAGCGCATCCTGTTCCTCTCCTCTGCGGAATTGGGCAGGGTGCATTGTCCTATAACCTGACCAAATCAAGGAGCTGGCATGATGTTACGTCTCTTCACTCGGGTTGCGATATTGCAGCGATTGGCATATCCTGCATACGTCTTGGCTCTGTTATCTCTTTTCGGTGGAGTTGTTCTTCTAGGGAAAGTCGTCTTCGCCGAGGAAGAACAGCAGTTGCCCGCGGCTCCTCCTGAGGTTGCAGCATTCGTTCATCAATACGCGTCATGGTCAGACCTTTGCGCGCCGTATATTGATTTCGGGACTAGGAACTACGACTCAGGGTCTGGTGAGTTGACTTACCGCTGGATTGGCAGTGAATCCCAGTACGTTGGCTGTAATGAAGACCCGCACGCAATTGTCGGACCGATTGTACGCCTCTTAGCACCTGACAGTGGGGGTGGTTCGCCCCCGGAAGATTGTGTTCCCCTGTTCGAAGCCCTTAACGGTGGGGATTTTTGGAGCAACTGGCCCGTCAACGTGAATGAGATGCCGCTTCCTGATATCCAAGGACATGATCGCTACGTCTGGACTGGACCGCGGGATCTAATTGCCTATTGCAACAATCTTGCCTCGCTTCCCAAGACCGTGACTGAAGCGGAAACCTTTGCTGATCCGAATTTTTTCGATCCGCCCTTTGAATTTTCAATCGAACTATTGCGCGATTGAGTAGCGTCTCGGCTGGTTAGTCGGTTCAGCGGGGCAAGTCAATTCGATCCGGTGCTGATCGACGCTGAAAACGCCTTGCACTGGACCCTTCTCTCCATCAGCATCGCCCAGGCGGTCGCCATCTCCTTGCTCGGCGCCAGCGCGAACATTGCTGGACCCGATCCTGTCAGCGTGATGTCGGAGGCGCCTAGCACCCCGAACGCGTCATGAGCCGACTGCCAACCCGAGTACATGGCTGGCGCCAGCTGCTGAAAGACGTTGAACATGAACGCCGGATGGCAGTCTCCGCCTCCATTCATCCGTGCCGCCAGCTTGCGACTCAAACTGCCGGTCGTATGCAGTCCTTCTCCCAACGCATCGAACATCGCCCCCGTCTTGCTCGTCTCGCTCCGAGCGCCTGCTACCAGCTTCGTATTGGGGATTACGACGACTATGCGCTCGAAGTGTGGAGCCGGCAGCCTCTCCAACTCTTCGCCTTTGCCCTGCATCAGAGCGGTGCCGCCCTCAACGAGAAATGGCACATCGGCGCCGATTGAGCCGGCTATCTCGACTAACTCGCAGGCACTCAATCCGAGTTGCCACAGCTTGTTCAGCCCCCTCAAAGTCGCCGCCGCGTCTGCCGATCCGCCGCCCAAGCCGGCTGAGACCGGGATTCGCTTCTCCAATCTGATGCTGGCTCCATCGTCGACATCTGACGCGCCGCGCAACGCTCTGGCTGCGCGCATGACCAGGTTCGATTCGTTTGACAACCTCTTGTCATCGCAATCCAGCGTCAAGTCGTCGGATGGGGTGAAGCGCAGCGTATCGAAGAGATCGATCATCTGAACTATCGAGACGATGTCATGGTAGCCGTCGCTCCTTTTCCGCAACACTTCCAGCGTCAGATTCAACTTGGCATATGCCCGTTCGATCAACATTTGTCAGCTGTCGTCCGTCCGTCGTGATCACGCCACACCAGTAGCAGAGCCTTCCACTCGTCGAGAGACAGCGTTGCCGGGCGTCTGGTCGAATCGATGTCGGCGCGAGCGACGATCTCTTTCGCTTCCGCGGCAGAGATTCCCATGCCGTTCGCCAGCGAGTTGTGAAGCTGCTTGCGTCGGCCTCTGAAACACCATTTGGCTAGGCGGAAAAGATCATCGAGATCACTTGCCTCGACTTGGGGATTATCCAGAGTTTCCAGCTTCACGACTCGAGAAGCTACTTCAGGTCTCGGTCTGAAGGCTTCAGGGCCGACGTCAAAGAGTCGGCGTGGCTGCGAATAGATCTGCACTGCTAGCGAAAGCAGGCTCATAGCGCCTGGTTTCGCACACATCTCTCTAGCCACCTCGCGTTGCAGCATCACCACAAGCTCGGATGGCGCCTGTTCCTGCTCGATGAATCGGCGCACGATAGGCGTTCCGGCGTAGTAGGGCAGATTCGCGACCACCTTGTAACCGAATCTGCTTCTAGTCTCGGGAATATATGCCAAGTCTAAGTTTCGAGCATCGGCGCAGATGATCTCGACATCGTCTCTGCCTTGGTAACGCTTCCCGAGCAAATGCGCTAGTTCGGGGTCGATCTCTATCAACACGAGAACAGCAGCAATGCCGTCGATGCGCTCCACTATGTGATCCGTCAGAGCACCCTTACCGGGTCCCACCTCGACGATCACGTCACCTTCACGAATACCGACCGCGTCGACGATCCGTCTGGCGATCGAGCGGTCGCGCAAAAAATGCTGTCCGAGTCTTGTTCGCGGCATGCGCCAGAGGATTCCTTGGCAACTTGCGGCCGTGCACCTCGCTTCGTTCGAGTAGCGCGCTTGAAAATCGGCTCGGCTCGAGCCCGATCACCCTGCGGCACCCGTAGCTGTCCGCTTACCGCTGCTTCCTTCCAGACCTGACGGGGTTCACGGGACCACGCCGCGCAGGAACCCGACTCTCAGCACCGATAACCGACCTTCAGAGGCACGCATACCGTGACCTAGGCGAGGCTTCCGGCCCTGCTGAGCGGATTGCAGGTTCAGGGCACCGCTAGCTCCCCGCTTGGCACGACCGCTGAGTTAAATCGTAACTCAATCTATTCAGCGTTGAGGCAGCGCAACATATAGCCCACTCGCTTTTTCACCTAGACTTGATCTAGTGCGCCTGTTTACGAGATGGTCCGCTTTCTGAGTGGGTTCAACATTCTCGCGGAGGAGATGGCACGCTCCATGACGAGATCTGAGCGTCCCTTGATGCTGGTAGTTTAGACTCATTAAAGATGGTTCAAGGTCGGGCAAATATCACTAAAGCAGTCATCCCTGTAGCTGGCTTGGGCACTCGATTCTTCCCGGTCACGAGAACCGTGCCCAAGGCCATGCTTCCCGTCCTCTCCAAGCCTCTGGTCCAGTACGCGGTCGAAGAAGCAGTGGAGGCCGGCATAACCGAGATCGCGATCGTCGAAGACGCTCGCAGCGTCGCATCCTATTTCGATCCAATGCCGGGACTCGAGCATGAGTTGAGGAATCGTGGACGGGGGGATCTCGCCGACCAGCAGTCGAGGATCTCCGGCATGGCGAGGATCGAGACGATCAAGCAGCTTGAGCCTCTAGGTCTGGGGCATGCGGTTGGGCTGGCACAGAACTTCGTCAACGACGAGCCCTTTGTGGTTATACTGCCTGATGAGCTGTTGTGGAGCGACTACTCTTCCGTCGCGCAGATTCTCGACGTGCGAGACCGTTACGGCGGCTACGTCGTCGGCGTTATGGAGACTCCTTGGGATGATGTCCATACGAAAGGCATCGTGGCGGGTCGAGAGGTCGAGGAAAACGTCATCGCTATCAATCAGATGGTTGAGAAGCCGTCTCGCGAGGAAGCCCCGAGCAACCTTGCGATCGTGGGTCGGTACGTCCTTCGTCCGGAGATCTTCGATCACCTTCGCCGAGGCTCCCGGGGTGTCGGGAACGAGATTCAGCTCACGGATGCCATCGTTGAGTGCATGGAAGATTTTTCGGTCTATGGCTCAATAATCGAGGGTGCCCGCTTCGACGCCGGAGTTCCTGAGGGCATGTTCGGCGCGTCTCTCTACGAAGCATCTAAAAACGCCACGATGAGGCAGATGATCATCGATCTGGCAAAAAAGCTGGCCGCTGCCAACTGATGCGATTCAGAACTCGCGCTGGGCTCGGTGCCAGACCACCTTACCCATCCTGTTGCGTCGCGGTCCTAGATAGCCGCTTTCAGAGGCTCTTACGAAACTCGGGTGGGCGACGCTCTTCCAAACGAGATGCGTAAGGGCCGGGTTTAACTTGCCTCTAGATGCCTTAAGATCCCTGCCCAATATCTGAGCAAGGGGCATGCTCCGCGGAATGAGGGTAACTCGGACTAGCCGCGAAGCTGTAGCACCGCCATGAATGCTTCTTGAGGCACCTCTACCGATCCGACCATCTTGGCCCTTCTACGCTTCCCCTCTTTCTGACGCTCCAACAGCTTCCTCTTGCGCGTCACATCACCGCCGTAGCACTTTGCCAAAACGTTCTTCCTCAGAGCACTGATGTTCGTCCTCGCAACGATCTTGCCTCCCACTGAGGCTTGGATCGGCACTTGGAACATCTGACGAGGTATCAACTCTTTCAACATCGAAGTGAGCCTTCTACCCATCACCGCGGCTTCCGAATCGTGGACGATGCTCGATAATGCATCCACCACTTCATGATTGACCAGAATATCTAGCTTCACCAGCTTAGCGGCACGATGGCCTAATGGTTGATAGTCCATCGACGCGTAGCCCTGCGTGGCCGACTTCAGCTTGTCATGGAAATCGACTAGGATCGCTGACAAGGGAGCTTCGAACTCCAAGAGCACACGCAAGTTTCGGCCTGAATCTCCGTTGTCTGAGCCGTCACTCCTGGCTCGGCGGGTCTGCAGGTACTCCATGCGCTTGAACGCGCCTCGCTTCGAGTTCACCAGCTCCATCACGCTTCCAATGTGGTTCGAAGGCGCGATCACCGAGAGATCCACCCAAGGCTCACGTATCTCCTTGATCTGGTGTCGATCTGGAAGCTTCGATGGATTGTCGACATGCAGAATCTCGCCGCTGGTCAGCTCGACCTCAAACTCTACACTCGGAGCAGTGGTGATCAGTTCCAACTCGTACTCCCGCTCCAGCCGCTCCTGCACCACCTCCATGTGCAGCAAGCCTAGAAAGCCGCACCTGAAGCCGAAACCCAACGCAGACGAGGACTCCGGCTCGAACAACAGCGAGGCATCGTTTAGGTTCAACTTCCCCAACGCCTCACGCAACGCGACGTAATCGGTGCTCTCGGATGGGTAGAGCCCCGTAAACACCATCGGCTTCTGGTTTAGATAGGTGATGCGAGGCTCTAGCGCCGGACGCTTGGCCAGCGTCATGGTGTCGCCCACTCTTACTCCGCCGACTCTCTTGATCCCGGTCGCTATATATCCCACCTCCCCGATTCTCAGTCCATCTCTGGCCCTCACTGGAGAAGGGGTGAAATAACCAGTCTCCAGTACCTCGCCTTGGACTCCGCTACCCATGAAGATCGCCCGATCTCGATCCTTTATCGATCCGTCGAGAACGCGGACGTACGCGACCACGCCTTTGAAAGAGTCGTACTTGCAGTCGAACACAAGCGCCTGCAACGGCTCTTGGCTGCCGCCGGATGGAGGAGGCGAAATCTCTACGATGCGCTCCAGCAGCTCCGGCACGCCTTCGCCCGTCTTGCCTGAGACTCTGAGCACTTCATCATCGCCGAATCCGAACGACTCGGTGATCTCTGCTGCAACGCGATCGGGGTCCGAGTTCGCCATATCGATCTTGTTGATCGCCGGAATGATCACGAGATCGCTCTCCAGCGCGAGATAGACGTTCGCCACGGTCTGCGCCTGAATGCCTTGAGACGCGTCGATGAGCAGCACCGCCGCCTCGCAAGCCGCCAAGCTCCTCGAAACCTCGTACGAGAAGTCGACATGTCCGGGCGTGTCGATCAGGTTGAGCTGATAGTTCTTGCCGTCTCTGGCGATGTGGCGAAGCCTGACGGCCTGCGCCTTGATGGTGATTCCGCGTTCACGCTCCAGATCCATCGTGTCCAAGTGCTGATCGACGAGATCGCGTTCAGACACTGCGCCGGTCAGTTCGATAATTCTGTCGGCGAGCGTCGACTTGCCATGATCGACGTGAGCAATGATGCAGAAATTGCGGATAAGCTCCTGATGCATCTCAAACTCCATCTTAACCGACGCCGCTCTCATCCAACCGGCGCAAGCCCGCCATCCACGCCACCATGTCATCCCGAGCAGAGCGCAGCGAAGTCGAGGAATCGCCATGGCCTCAAGCACCAGTCAGCAGATGAGACGCTTGATACCACCTTAACGAGACAGCCACAAAAATCCTCACACATGCTTCAGAAAGAAATTTCCGCCGATTGCTAAACTAATCACTAGGAACATCTCATGCCTGATAGCAAACACCATAACTTGATCCTGAACGTCGAAAACTTCGGCCCCATCGCATCCGCCAAGGACATCGAGATCAGGCCGATGACCGTCTTCGTGGGCCCCAGCAACACGGGGAAGTCATATCTGGCGATACTGTTGCATTCAGTCTTGCAAGCATTAGATGCCTTGACCATACTTCCCCGGCAAAGGGCGGTACAACATGTACAGAGTCACCTAGAACAATATGAAACCTTCCTCAAGGATATCAACGAAACCGAAATAATAAACGATGAAGACGATTTGAATGGTTTTATCACAATCGAATTAAATGCTCTGTCAGCACAATCCAAGATGTTGGTTAAGGATATCCGAGACGAGTGGCGAGATGATTTAATTAATGAACTTAATAGTTCAACCTCTGATTTCTTTGAAGTAACAGATATTGGAGAATTGAATTCAGGTAGTGAACACAAGAAGTTACAACCTAGCATTACTATACAATCAGTAGACAGCGAATGGGTGATGGCATTCGATAGTGATACTTGCGTCATTGATTTCGACTCGCTCCCTGTTGCTATTCCTGAGAATTTGCTTTCGTCCACTGTTAATGAGAGCCAGAAAAATAATGGTAGCCGACGTATTATTGATTTCATGAACTTATATAGATTTGTTCGAATGAGCACTTTATTTGGATTGAAAGATTTTACAGATTCTGTGTACTTTCCAGCTACGCGGACTGGTATTATTAATAGCCATCGTATGCTAACGCATCAATTAATCGCTAATGCACCTCGGTATGGATTTGAAAAAGATGAAACTATACCGTACAATCGTATTGCTCGAGATTTTCTAAGTTTACTGGTACAACTTAATGAAACAAGCAACTTAACATCCCAACGCAACAATCGTCGCGAAAACAGTGCTGTTACTCGGATTGCCAATGTGCTAGAGAGTTCACTCTTGCAAGGATCAATTAACGTCCAAAAGGCACGCTTTGGCCCACCAGAATTCATATATTCACATAAAAGCAACGACATTCCGATGACAAGGTCTTCGTCAATGGTAACTGAATTAGCCCCGATTGTTCTACTTTTGAAGAATTTCATAGAACAAGGCGACTTGCTAATCATTGAAGAACCAGAAGCTCATTTGCATCCGGCAGCTCAACAAAATATGGCAGCCGCTCTCGCTTATATGGTTCGTCGTGGACTTCGAATCCTGATCACAACCCACAGCCACTACATGGTGGAGCAAATCAGCACTCTGGTCAGGGCATCGTTGTTGCAACCTGAACAACGAAAATCGGAACTCCGACTAGAAGGTGAATTAGATCAAGAAGACATATATCTAGACGAAGAAGAAGTTGCTATCTACAGTTTCCTTCCTGAAGTAGAAACTGATACCACGCACGTATCGCGTGTACACTTCCATGAGCGTTATGGCTACACTCCCGAAGACCACAACGCTGCCATGAGTGATCAATTCAACCGAAACACGCGAGTGTTACGGGCACATTTCAGAGATAATTGACCTTTATCGAACAAATCAGCGAGCGATTTAAGGGTAGCCAGGCCTTTGAGAATCGAAAATACTTCGACATTGAAGGTTGCAAACTCAATTTCAACGGACTGCCGCTTGGTTCAATTGTGTTGGATGTCGATAAACTCATAGAAAACGATAACTACGTCGGTCGTATCACTTCGCATCATTCACAACGTCTTTCGATTTGTGATTACGTCGTGTTCGCCCTTGACGGCAATCAATGCGAGATCATATTAATAGAAGCTAAAGGTGGTTTGTCAGATGATGAAGGTTACGAAGCTAAAGCGATCACGCAACTTGATTCTTCATATAAGATTTTGCAACGCGCCATTGGAGAGTGTGAAATTGAACTCGCGGACTACTCAGTGAAGACCGTCTACGTAATGGCGGCGATCGACTGGGGTGGTCTATTCGGTCAGACAATCACTATAGACCAAGTGATCGAGTCGGAGATACGTCCACAACGCGTATCTTCAGGGTTCGATGTGTGGGAAGAGATTCACAGAAACTAATTCCGTTCCCTATTCCCCCACCACCATGCTCTCCTCTCTCAGCACCCTGGCCGTGCTCGCCAGACTCACTACTTCCACCCATTTCAGGATGCGCGCTCCAAGTAGCGAAGGGCTTGCTGCCAGCAGGAAGGCTAACACCCACAGATTCACCAGACCCCAGATCAATCGGATCCGTCGGACCCGGCTCAACCCCGTTTGAGAGATGAACTTCAACCCGGACCCGGCTCAGCATCGATTCCGTCGTGTTCTCCACCTTCCCTGTGAATGCATTGGAAGATGAGTCGTAAGCGAGCATCAGCTTCGCGCCGGCACAGACCTCGTCGAACCTATCATCCAACCCATACTGAGTACCAGACTCTTCTCCATGCTCGCCCGATTCTCCAACTTCACTGCTACCATGCTTTCCACTACTGCTGCGTTCACCCGACTCTGATCCTTCCCTAGAAGCATGCTCTTCAGAACCGCCTTCCGTCGTGAAGCATCCAGTCGAGGCAAGCGACGCTGTCGCAATGGCGGCGACTAAGATCGTCGATAGAAGCATCGAAAGCTTGATCAAGTGGTCACCATTCCTTCAATTCAATGCCATGCCGTAACAGGCGATAGACTCCACTCTGCGCATACGCCCTACCCCATATCCTCATAATTTCCACACATTCCATGACTCATCCCTCCACATCCCTCCACATCTTGGGTGCCGGCACTCCGACGCCTACGCCGACCCGATTCGGATCTGCCTACGTGGCGGATGTCGACGGCGAGAAGATAATGTTCGATTGCGGCCCCGCAACCACTCACAAACTTGTCCAAGCCGGACTCTGGCCGACCGAGATCGACAACCTTTTCTTCACCCACCACCACTTCGACCACGATATCGACTATCCCTGCTTCCTGCTCTGCCGCTGGGATCAGAGCATCGGGAAAGAGAACACGCTGAATGTGTACGGTCCGACCCTTACCGAGCGCATTACGCACGGCGTTCTCGACAAGGAGGAGGGCATCTTCGCGCACGACTGGATCGCCAGAGTCAACCATCCGCTCAGCCAGAAGATCCATCAAAACCGAGGCGGCACACTTCCTAGAAAGCCGCCAGTGGTGAATGCCAAAGACATCTTCCCCGGCACTATAGCTACCTCGAAGCGGTGGGAAGTCACCGCCGCTCCAGCCGAGCATGTCCAGCCCTACCTCGACTCGCTGGCATATCGACTCGACACGGTGGGCGGCAAGTCGATCGTCTTCACTGGCGACACTCAGCCCTGCGACTCCGTGGTAGAGCTTGCCCGCGACGCTGACATCATGCTCTGCATGTGCTGGGACGATCAGTCCGTTATGGAGAATGATGGCGAGGCGGGTGGGCAGTGCGGCACTACTGGCGCGGGCAGGATGGCGCAGGAAGCAGGCGTGAAGAAGCTAGTGCTGGTTCACATGGGGCCGCACATATCTCAGCACGGACCGCTGGAGAAGGGCATCGGCGACATTCGCGAGATCTATGGCGGAGAGATCATCTTCGGCGAAGAGCTGATGAAGATGGACATCTGAGAGACTGCTATCGCATCACCGACGCCGACAATGCTGCGGGCAGTCTGGGTAGCTGATAAATAGAAACGGCGAAACGGCAAGATATCCTTGTTTGGCGAGGATGTACTGCTGTTCAGACGACTCCATGCCCGCATTCCATCTGCGGAAACAACCTGCTGCGTCTCGCCCGCGCCTCGCACAGTTCCTTTATCTCCAACACATGCTCGTCCATGTGCCGTCCCATTACTCGGCGCATGAGCAAGTTGGCTAGCAACCACCCGATCACGGGTGCTTTAGCCGCAAATCTGCTCTCGTAGCGGAAGAGCGTGCAACTGCCATTCTCCGTCATCACGAAACTGTCTTCGAGAATGTATAGAGCAAACACTTTGTCCTCGGGAAGGGAATAAGCCTGCGAAAAGTCGATACGTTCTGGTTCATGCAGGTGCACCCATTCGACGCTTCTCCGAATGTCTCGTTTCCCGAAAACCGACAAAGGTGTATGGAACTCCACTAGTTTCCGATCTCCGTGATCTTCCAATATCTTCGACGAATAGCCTTCGAGCTGTTCATGTCCGAATGCAGAAACGACCTGAAACACCAGCCGTCGATCTGCGTGTATGTGGATCTGACGCGGTTTTAAGGTGATCGGCTGCAAACGATGGCTCTAATCTCGCGCCAGCTCGCGTTGCATCTGGCCCAGCCCCATGGGACCCAACGACAGAGCGTTATTGTGCCACTGCTTCAGATCGAACTGCGCCCCGTCGGCGCGTCTCGAATCTTCACGTGCATCTAGCCACGCCTTCTCCCCCACTTTGTACGAGATTGCCTGTCCCGGAATCCCCAAGTAGCGGTCGATCTCACTGGCAACGAAGTCGGCCGGGAAGTGCACTCTGTCTCTCATGAACTCCAACGCCAAGTCGGGAGTCCACACTTCGCTAGGGTGGTAATTAGAATCGCTTGGAATTTTCAACTCCAAATGCATCCCGATATCGATGACCACACGAACCGATCGCAGTGCCTGGGAATCGAGAAATCCCATGTAGTAGTCGGGATTCTCGAAGTAGCCCAACTCGTTCATCAACCGCTCGGCGTACAGCGCCCAGCCCTCGACATAGCCCGAAGTGCCCGCCAACAAGCGCTGATAGCGTGACAGCTGATCGGACAAACACATAGTCGTCGCGATCTGGAAGTGATGCCCCGGCACTCCCTCGTGATAGGCGATCGAGACCTCTCTCCACAGAGGAAACGATGTCCGCCCGCCCGTCGGGTACCAAGTCCTGCCTGGTCTGGAGAAATCCTCTGAAGGTCCAGTGTAGTACATCGCTAACGCACCGCCGGGCGGCGCGATCATCGCCTCGATGGTCTTGACCGGCTCCGCGATGTCGAAGTGTGTGCCGTCGAGATCCTCGATCGTCCTATCTTGCAACTCCTGCATCCACCGGCGGAACTCGTCCACATCGTGGATCGCTCGCTGAGGATCGCTCTCCAACAACTCAATCGCCTCATCAACCGAGGCGCCGGGCTCGATGCGATCGGCCGCTGACCGCATCTCCGACTCGACCCACCTCAGCTGTTCCCAGCCCCACTCATAGGTATCTCTGACATCGAGGTCGACACCGTTGTAAGACCTCGATGTCAAGGCGTAATGATCCGCGCCGACCGCGTCCGCTGAGCGAGCCGCCGGCATGTAGACGTCCCGCAGGTAATCTGCAAACTCGGCGTAGGCGGCATTCGCGGCTCCGGCTGCTTTTTCTAGACGCGACCCGAGGCTCGATTCTTCGCCGTAGGACTGGGCGATTTCCGAGAAGAACGGAGCCGCGTCACGGTTTCCGATCCAAGTCTCCACCTGCTCGATGCAGCCTCTAGTTTGCCGCTGGGATGATGTGAGTCCCTTGCGAATACCCTCGTCGAGGGTCTTGCCGTAGTTCGACAGAGCCTCGCTGATGCCTTCCATTCGAGACGCGATGTTCTCCCAATCCTCGATGCTCTGGCGCGGCATCATGTCGAATATCTGGCGCAACGACTGAACCGGAGAATGCAGGATATTCATGCCGCTGTAGTGAAGTCCTGCCTCGTATCGCTCCAGCGATGCCGAGATTTCATCCTCGACCGTATCTCGGCATCGCCGCTCCCTCACACCATTCGGCTCTTCTGCCAAGATGCCGCCCAGCACCTCTCGTTCGGCTTGCGCCATCGCATCAGCCGATTCGGGGGAGTAATCGGTCATCAGATGGTCGAAACCGGGCACGCCCAGATAGGTGGCGGTTATCGGATCCATCTGCGCCAAAGTCTCGACGTAGCCATCTGCGATCTGGAAAATTCTTGACACTTTTGCCTGCCTCTGGGACTTCGGATTTGTTTTCGCCATGATAACGAAAACCGACAACGAGTAACCCGATGGCAGGGGTCAGTCAAAGTACGGGACAGGCACCTCGATCCGGCTGCTCAACTTACCGATACAATCTCGGCAAAACACCGGTGGAGTAGTAGAACTACCCAAAAGGAGGTCTGCCGTGAATGGGTCTAAACAAATAGGTTTTCTTTGGCGGGTGATGGTTCCAGGGATCAGTTCCGCTTTGCTCACGTTCACGTTTCTCACACTTATCGTCGGTCCTGTCGAGATACGTGGCGCAGATCCCTACTACACATTCTCCGGCTGCAGATACGATCCCGATTCCATCGAACCGATTTCATATCGCTTCTTTTCCGTAGGCTCGGATTATGAGACCGCGTTCAAAGAAGCGGAGGAGGAGTGGGACGATACTACTGCTCCCGGATATTTCCAAGAGCAGTCCGCGAGCTTCGATCCGGAAATCAACGTTACTGACGACTTTCTTTATGACAAGTGGGGGGCACGAGTCGACGGGCACTGTGATATCTATCCGAGTTCACCTTCGATTGATTCAACTCTGATTGGCAACTACACCGGCAACGAAGTCGAGCTTCGGTTCAACACCAGAACGATGGCCAGTTTGTCTGCCGCAGATAAAAAGCTCGTCGCAATGCACGAGATCGGCCATGCTTATGGTATCGACCATGTGACCAGCGGGTGCCGTCTCATGCGTGAACACACCAACGATTACAACTCTTGCGGCACAGACATGCCATCCGCCGACGATCTAGCCGGTGTCGCCGCTCTCTATCCCTGAAGCATGGAGAAACGAGGAAGAAGCGATGAAGAGATTCAACAATTGGCTAGTTCCACTTGGCACGGCAGTGGTGGTATCAGCGATTTCAGCAAGCGCTTGGTTCAGTTGGACAACGCTAATGGACGATTCTGCGCGCCCTCAGATTGTCGCAACAGTCAGGGGCGGTTCGGCGTTGATGATGAAGTACTACTCTTCCATCGATGAGTTATCAGATGACGCTGATGTAATAGTCGTTGGAAGAGTGAGTGGAGTGGCGCAGACAGGAATGGATCGTGGTCGTGATAGTTCCCTCATCACACCCATTCCATACACGCTTTACGCGGTGGAAGTCTTGGAAGTGTTGAAGGGAGAGGCAGATGAAACAATCTACGTCTACATCAGTGATCCAGAATTCTCTCCCAGAGCACCGCTCTCTAGGCTGAGGGAGGGAGAGACCGTCATCATCTACCTTAACGAAGGTTCCGCTGAATTAGTGCCCACGATAACTGTGACTGATGTCCTTTATGTGACGGTGGCGTGGGACAACGCGGTCTTCGACATACTGTCGCCGGGCGATGTGGGAGCCGTTGGCAGAGTGAATGACGATGTCGTCACCGTCCCCCGGGGCACGGGACCCAGCATGTTCGCGGAGGGAACTACGTTCACGTTCTCAGAACTGCGAGATGCCATCGAAACCGGCTCCGAAGAGATAGGGCCGGTCGGCAGCGTGGACAACTAACTAGAATTTCATCTCTCATCCGGTCGTCGGAACCAAGTCCGTCTAGAATGAGGCATCCACCGTTGGGATCGGATCGTCATGGAAAGACGCAGCAAATGGCTCGTTCTGCTGGGCGCAACGGCGTTAGTGGTGACTGCCGCTTGGTTCACATGGACGGTAATGACGGCAAATTCGCGGCGAGAACCGGTAGTAAAAGAAATCATATGCTGCACGCCGTCGTTTCTGAAATCCTACTCCTCAGTTGGAGAACTTTCTGATGACTCAGACGCTGTTGTCATTGGCACTGTGAAGGGAATCGCACAGACGGGGATCGACGCCAAGATTCCATACACGGTTTACGCCGTCGACGTTCTGACGGAGTTGAAGGGAGAAGTAGATGCCGTTATCTACGTGTTCAGGAGCGATCCAGAGCCATATCCCCAAGCCTCGCTTACCAGACTTGCAGAGGGAGAGACTCTCGCTCTCTATATGTCCGAAGTGTCAGCGAACCCAGCATCTTCAGTGACGGTGTCGGATCGGGTGTACGTTCCTCACGTTTTCGATAACGGAGTCTTTGATGCATTGCCATCGGGCGAGCCGGGGGCTTTAAGCAGAGTGAACGATCATACTATCTTCGCGCCCCGAGGCACAGGCCCCAGCATGTTCGCGGAAGGAACTACGTTCACGTTTTCAGAACTGCGAGATGCCATCGAAACCGGCTCCGAAGAGATAGGGCCGGTCGGCAGCGTTGACGAATAGGTGCAGCCTCGGTCCGCTAACGCTCGCCAGTACCGGAAGCGGGATCATGTCATCTTCCTCGCGCATAGGACTGCGGCGACGTTTGCGCGTACTCGGCACCTGTCGAAGATCTGGGGGCGGCATGCCCTTTCACCCCCTTTTCCCTCAATCGAGTTCAGGGCAGGCCTTGCGACGAGCGCAAGGGTTTCCCCCTGCAAACAGAAACCATTGCAAAACCCTATGTCATCCTGAGCCCGTCGAAGGATCTGGGTCGGGCGGGCCGCCAGGTACATGGGTACCAACTGAAGTCACAACCTTGTGGACGCTCCCGGCCGTCTGGATTGCGGCCTTCGCCGCAATGACGAGAGTTTTGCAACGGTCTCTCTCGGAAGCCGGAGACCCTAGACGAAGGTCGAGCAAGAGCGGGTAGTGCATCCCGCACGAAATCGGTTCGCGCCGGAGACTCCCTTTTCCTTGCGGCAGGCGCGAGGGTTCGCCCTGCACGTAGAGACCATTGCAAAACCATCCGTCATTCCCGCGAAGGCGGGAATCCAAAAGCGCCCTGCCGTCGGAGCGTGCTTGAATCCATAGCGATTCTTCACTCCGTTCAGAATGACATGGAGTTTTGCAACGGTCTCTGCAAACAGGGGGAATGAAGATCGGCAGCGTCAACAACTAGCCCCGCCTTCAGTCTCACCCAAACTTTCGATATTTGAAGCCGCCCAGATCGAACCCCCGGTCGGAGATCTCGATCACTTCGCCGGCACCTCTCCCCTCCTGCACTTTGAAGCTATGGCCTGAGGTCCGGCGGGCTTTGGCAGGTGCATGCAGCGTATACGGCGAGGCTTTATGCGAACCCAAGTGCACTGCATCGTCGGAGACCGCGGCGAGATGAATCCAGAATCCAGGTTCGGCGAAGTATTCCCCCTCGATTGACGCCAAATCTGGTGATCGTCCACCTTCTACCGGAGTGTGCTTTGTGGCTTCAGCTGGCGTCGGGGGCTCGTCTGCGCCGGTGACTGCCATCTCGAGCAGATCAATCGCTAGTCCCGCCGTTGCCACGTTAGGCCAGAGGTTCGTCAAGACTATTGCGCCCGTCTTCGAGGTTTCGTGGAACAGAGTCTGCGTTCCGAACCCGTGAATCCCGCCGCCGTGACCCAGAAATACGTTGTCGCCGCGTCGCGTCGCTCGCCAACCTATGCATTGGCCCGCCGTCCAATGCTGATCGAGATACGCCGGGTGGTGCATCTCCCTCAATGCCGCCTGGCTCAATATGCCCTTCTCGCCAGCCGCTCCAGCCTTCATGTGGAAATCGAGCCACTTCGCCAAATCGGCGCAGTTCGTCATCATTTGCCCTGCCGAGGCTAGACCTCGCAGATCACCGTACGGCGCGACTCGCAGATCGGCGCAGTTGGGAGATGGCGGACTGTAACCGACGACCTTGTTTTCGCCTGCCACATTGTTCTGATCGAACGTGGTGCCAGACATGCCCAGCGGTTCCAGCAACTCGCTGTGGACGAATTGACGGTAGCTGTTGCCGGAGAGCCGTGCGATGATCTCTCCCAAGAAGCCGTATGCCATGTTCGAGTACTTCCACTGGCTGTCCTGAGGGATGACCACCGACACTTCGTCGATCCGATCCAGCATCAGTTCGAGGGTCGGGAATTCGGGTGATTCCCAATCCGTGGCGGGATGTTCAGTGGATAGCCCTGAGTAGTGGGTCGCCATGCGTTTCAAGGTCACATCTTCCAGATCGCCGGCGTCCCCGTTGGCGGAGGTGAACTCCGGCAGGTAGAGCAGCAGGGGATCTTGCAGCGAAAGCATCGAGGCTTCCTGCAACATCATGAGACTCGTGGCGGTGAAGGTCTTTGTGTTCGAGGCGACGCGGAAGACCGATCTCTCGTGCGGAGCTGTGTCGTTGCCAATCGCGGTCTCGCCAAAGCCTTTGAACCACAGCATTTCGCCTTCACGCACGATGGCGGCAGCGATAGCTGGAATTCCGTTCTCAACGCGGATGCCTTCGATGTGGTCCTCCCAGATCGAAGCGGGTACCGTGATTTCTTTAGTTGACATCTTTACAATTCTTCGTCGGAGTCGGCGCGAATATCAGGTAAACAGGGATGAACTCGCTGCAAACCTAAATGTTATCGTTCGAGTCACCGCACCTAGACACTGATGGAAAACCTCGTCGTTTCCGCGAATAGACCTTAGTCGTCACTCGAATCGCGGGAGCAACAGGGATTCCTGTCACAGTCCTCCCTGATGAGGGGCATCAACGCAATGAAGATCACTGATATCAAAGTCGATGTCATCGAGTTTGAGGTTCCTGTCACGCTCGTGAACGATGCGCGAGGTTCGATGGGTGGAAAGTTGACCGCCGGGATATTGAGGCTTATCACCGATTCTGGCATCGAGGGCAACGCGCACATCGGCGATCGGGGAGGAGGTGGCGCGAAGACGATCGATGCTTTCTGGCAGACCTTCGCCGATCGCGTCGTTGGGATGAGAGTCGCCGATCGAGAAGCACTATGGTCGAACCTGCCTAGGATGGCGGGGCATGGCGTCTCCGTTCATGCCCTCTGGTCGCACATAGACGTAGCGATGTGGGACGCGGCAGGAAAAGCCGCGGGCATGCCGGTGCACGAGATGCTGGGCACTGCGAGACGCGAGGCAGAAGTGTATGCAACTTATCCGCCTCGAAACTCGACGGTCGATGGATACGTTGCCGAGGCTGAAGAGCTTATCTCTGCCGGTTTTCGAGCGTACAAGATTCATCCCGGAGCGATGCCGCCTAACAAGGTCGTCGAGATGGTCGGCGCAGTCAGAAGGGCTGTCGGCGATGATGTGAAACTGATGCTGGACCCTAACAACGGCTACGATCTTCGCGCCGCGCTCAAGATAGGTAGAGCGCTAGATGACAATGGCTTCCACTGGTTCGAGGATCCGGTTCCTTGGGAGGATCACCGAACGATCAGAGCTCTCTCAGAGGGTCTCGACACGCCGCTCAACATGAGCGATTCGGCATCGTTCCTGTTGCACGAGGCTGCCAGAAGCCTTGAGCAAGGCTATCCGCAGACGATTCGCGGCACCACACGCAAGATCGGCATTACGGGGTTGAAGAAGCAGTGCGGAATGGCTGAGGGTTTCAGCACGAACTGCGAAGTAGGCACCGCTGGCAACTCGCTTCTAAACGCCGGGAACCTGAATGTCATCATGTCGGTGAAGAACTGCGGCTTCTACGAGTATTGGATGCCACTAGAAGCACAGCAGTTCGGATTGGAGCAAGAAATCATCGTCAACGAGCGAAACGTCCTCGAAGCTCCAACTGAACCGGGCTTGGGATTCCGTCTCGACGAACGATTCATCGCTAAGCATCGCGTTGCTACTCTGGAAATTTGATCTTCCCTTCTTCCAAACCGCGATTTCAGGGATAATGATGTTATCGAAATCGCACCGAGCAATGAGGACCACTGGCACTGGTACGAACGAATGATGAACTACAGTAGCGGCGAAAAGATACTCCAAGAGCTAGGCGTGACACCCATCATCAACGCTGCCGGCCCGGTAACTCGATTCTCGGGCACCAGACCTAGACCCGAAGCTGTCGAGGCGATGAGCGCGATGTCTCATCCTTTCGTGGAGATGCATGAGCTGCTGATCGCCGCTGGTGCCAAGATCGCCGAATTGGTCGGTGTTCCGGCTGCAACCATCACCAGCGGTGCTTCGGGCGGGCTTGTGATCCAAACCGCGGCGGCAATGGCGAAGGGCGATCCCGAACTGATCTTCCAGCTGCCGATTACCGATGGTGTTCCGACCGAGCTGATAATCCAGAAAAACCATCGCTTCGGGTACGACCACCTGTATCTGACTCCGGGAGCCAGATTCGTCGAGGTAGGCGACGAAAGCGGATGTACTCCCGAAGAGGTTGAAGACGCGATCACAGATGAAACAGCAGCGATCATTCACCTCGAATCGCCTTACAGCGGCGAGAACGTGTTACCTATCGAGACACTGGTAGATATCGCCCATACCAACGGACTTCCTCTGATGTGCGATGCGGCATCTCGTCTGCCGCCACGTGCCAACCTCACCAAGTTCGTAGAAGCCGGAGCGGATCTGGTCTCATTCTCCGGCGGAAAGGGTATTCGTGGGCCTCAGGGGACGGGTTTGATCTTGGGAAGCGAAGAGTGGGTCGAGTACGCCAGACTCAACAATGCGCCTAATGCAACCGTCGCCCGGGCGCAAAAAGTGTCGAAAGAGGAGATCGCTGGCATCCTCGCCGCGGTCGAGGTCTTCGTCAACGAAGACGAAGATGAGGAAAACGCTCGCTATACGAGACAGATGCAGATGATCGTCGACCAGGTGATCGAGATTCCGGGCGTCGATGCCGAGGTGGTGCACGACTACAACCACTACATCCCCCATGCGGTTCTGCGTCTAAATGACGAGTGGCGCGGGCCATCAAAGATGGTGATCGGCGAACGCATGATGGAGGCGCCCGACCGCGTCGTAATCCTAACGTTCCTCGAAGAGATTCCCGATTTCTGGGTGGATCCCCTAAATTTGGAGGGCGACGACATAAACATCGTCGCCGATAAGCTACGCCGCGTGCTCATCGAAGCATCTAGCGGTTAATGACTCACGGAAGCAGGAGCTCAGCCATGCCCTCCCAGATACAAGGCAAACATGCCTTCTTGCAGACTCTTCGATCTGAGGGAGTGCGTTACATCTTCGGCAATCCCGGCACCAGTGAAGCTCCCATGATCAGCGTCCTTCACGAGTATCCGGATCTGGAGTACCTGATGGTCGTCCAAGAAGGCGTGGCTGTCGGTATGGCGGATGGTTATGCGCGAGCGACGGGTGAAGTGGGGTTCGTGAGTCTTCACATAGACAACGGGCTGGCCAACGGATTCGGCTTGATGATCGACCAGAAGCGTACCGGGTCTCCCGTGGTCATCACGGCTGGGAACAAAGACATTCGCCACTTGGCAGCAGGCAGAAGCGATTTGGCAGACATGGCGGCACCGTTCGCCAAGTGGAGCGCCGAGATCACACATCCTGAACAGATCCCGACGATCATGCGACGGGCGTTCCAAGAGGCCAGGACCCCTCCTACGGGGCCTGTGTTCGTCGCCGTTTCCACCAATGCTTTCGACGACTCTGCCGAGGTCGACATCTCACCCTCGATCTCGGTCTACGCCGATCCGCTTCCCGAGCCGAAGGCTATCGATGAAGCGGCAGACATTCTGGCGGCGGCGAAGAATCCCTTGCTAGTAGTCGGCGATCGCGTCTTCGCTTCTGGAGCGGTGGATGACGCCGCTGCATTGGCGGATACGCTTGCCGCAAAGACATATGGCGTGGCGGGTGGTCATGGAAACTTTCCGACCGACCATGAGTTATGGTGCGGAGCTCTATCGTTTCGGACGCAAGAAGGCAGGGACGCCGTTCAAAATGCTGATGTCGTTCTCGCCGTAGGATGCGCGGTGTTCGAGGATTTCTTCTACCAAAGCGGCGACTTCGTGCCTTCGGGCACCAAGCTGATTCACATCGATATAAATAGCGGCGAGATCGGGAAGAAGGAGCCGACCGATATCGGGATCTGGGCTTCTCCTAAACACGCATTGCCTCAGCTGAACGAAGCGTTGCGCCTCCGGATGGACGATGACGCAGTCGAAGCCGCGAGCATGCGCCGAGAAAGGGCCGCCCGAGAAAACCGAGCCAGAACCGCTGCGTTCGAGGAGTTGGCAGCAGCGGGATGGGATCGAACTCCGATTCCTCCGGCATCCTTCGGAAAGGCGCTGGGCGATGCGATTCCGAAAAATGCCAACGTCTTCAACGACTCCATCTCGTCAGCAGCAATGGTCAACGCCGGCGTTGCGCATCGATCCGACCTGACCATGATGGGAGCCCGCGGGGGTGCCATCGGATGGGGAATGGGCGCGACGATGGGCATGACGCTCGCAGATCCGGAAAACCCGACTATCGGGATAGTTGGCGATGGAAGTGCCATGATGACCGTCCAAGGATTGTGGACCGCCGTCAACTACGGCATCCCGGCAACTTATGTCATCTGCAACAACGCGCAGTATCGGATTCTCAAGGTAAACATGAACGTCTACCACGAGATGAACGATCTGCCTGCTCCTGAGGTCTATACAGCGATGGACTTTCCCACGCCGTTCGATTTCAAAGCGCAGGCCGAGGCTTACGGGGCTTTCGGTGTTCGAGTGGAACATGCGGACGACATCAAACCGGCGATCGAAGATGCTGTCGCGTCTGGCGGACCGGCGGTTGTGGATGTGATTCTCGACGGTGCGCTTTGAGTTCGAATACGGACTCGAGCAGCCCGCCTGAACCTAGACGCAGCCCCAGAAGTTATGTTCAGTCTTCACTGCTGAACGCGCGGATCTACGACGCCCTCTCGAATTCCCAATCTGACAGCGATCGGGCTGCTGCTTACGCGCGTCTGAGAGATATCGAAAATGAAGTTGCTCGAAGGTGGGCACAGATCGCCGGGGCTTCTGAACTCGCCGCGTCAAGACCAAGATTCTCAGTTTCTCTGGCACTGCTGAAGATCGCTGACAAGGTATTCAGTCCTCGAGTCGCCACGCGTCTGCTCTGGGTCCGACATCGCCGCTCGCTCATCGCGTCATCGGAAGAGATTCAACGACACGGACTTCAACCAGCCGCCGTCGAGAGTGCGGAGCTTTTGCGGAAGCTATCAGAAATCGAGAGCGATTCAGACGGACATGAAGAGCATGGATTTCTGGCAAGCGAGTCTGGCGCGTTACGGGCCGGAGTTCTCGGTATAAACGACGGATTGATCTCGAACTTCAGTCTGGCAATGGGAGTCGCTGCAGGCACCTCCGATCCTTCTATAGTCCTGCTGGCGGGCTCGGCAGGTCTTATCGCCGGCGCGCTCTCGATGGCGGCGGGAGAGTATATATCCGTCGTTTCGCAGCGGGAGTTCTATGCGAATCTAGTCCGATGGGAACGCGCCGAGTTGGTTCTATGGCATGAAGAGGAGGAAGAGGAACTGGCGCGCATCTACGAAGAGAAGGGACTTGAAAGGTCAGAGGCGGAAACGGTCGCGTCCAGAATAATGGGCGATCCCGACACTGCGCTCGATGTTCACGTCCGTGAGGAGCTGGGCATCGACCCTGACGATCTGGGCGGCTCGCCGTGGGTGGCGTCGATAACATCGTTCGGCACGTTCGCCGCCGGAGCACTGATCCCGATCGCGCCATTCATATTCGATATAAGCCGAACTGAAGCAATCGCTACCAGCGTTGCTGTCAGCGCGTTGTCTCTCCTTCTGGTCGGTGGCGGACTCGGTTGGATGACGGGTACCGGCGTTGCGAAGGCGGGGCTCCGAATGCTGTTGCTCGGCGGCGCGGCTGCAACGATCACATATGGATTGGGTGCCGCAGTGGGAAATCTATTGTGACCGCGAACCGAAGCCGCCAAGCTCGCGGTTAACTCAAGTGGGCTGGCTGGCACGACGGCGTCTGGGCGGCCGGTCGGAGATTGCGAACATCACTCGATGATTCGGTTCGTCTGCGACGACCTCGAGGTTCTTGCCCACTGCTTTGGCAGCCCGCGAAATCTGCGACTTCACGTTTGCTATTGATTGACCTTGATTCAAGTTAATCGCCTTGGCCTCGCCCGGCTCCAACTCCGAGATCACCTCGATAAGTCTCAGCACTTCTGGAGAGCGCGCTCTACCTCTTGCACGTAGATTGGCCTCCCACACTTTTTGAACTTCTCGCAAAGAGACCTCTTCAATTCTCATCAGATTCCTCGTCACTGTTATGAGATCGACGTTAACCGTCAAATGTACACAATCTAAACCGCTACATAACGCATGGTGTCAAACGGTGATCAATCCCGCTTTTTCTAGATAGTCCATCACTTGGGCTGCTGCATCACCTGGCGAAACCGATCCCGTATCCAGCTCTATCTCAGCTGAAGTCGGACGATCAAATTCGCTCTCAGCTTCCCTAGCGACTTTACCGCCTGTGCGGGCATCACAGATCGACGCAACGGTCGATAGATGCACCTCCACAAATACGCCAGCCGACGCGATATCCCCCCTAACTTCCTCCCGATTGGCGGCCGACGACTCGGTTGAAGATGTGATTATAACCCCACCGTTCCTAGCAACCTCGCGACCTACGAGTGCAACTGTCGATGATTCAGCCGAATCGTCGAGCATGGTTACTGGGCGGGTTCCGTATTCCAAAAGCTGCTCCTGCAACACTCGCGCAAGCGTCGACTTCCCTGAACCGGGAAGTCCAACTATGAAAAGGTTGAAGCCTCGTTGCTCAAGCGGCGGATATGACTTCCGCAGCTCGGAGATCACCTCTGGGTAGGAGAACCACTCCGGAATCTCGGTGCCTCTCTGCAGCTGATCCCGCAACTCAGTGCCAGAAAGATTCATCACCTGAGCCCCGTCAGGAAGCTCCTCGCGCGTCATGTAGCGGTCGGTGGTCGCCTCGTACACGACCTCTTGGAATGTCACGACCTCGATGCCCAGCTCTTCGCGGTGCTCCTCGACCAAGTCCTGCGCGTCGTACGGACCGTAGTACGGGTTGCCGTCGGCATCATTTCCGGGGCCGGCGTGGTCCCGACCGACTATAAAGTGTGTGCAACCGTAGTTCTTCCGCACAATCGCGTGCCATACCGCCTCTCTCGGGCCTCCCATTCGCATCGCCAATTGAAGAAGACTCAACGCGGCGCTGGAATCGGGGTATCCGTCGATCACTGCCCTATAGCAGCGGACGCGAGTATGGTATTCGACATCGCCTGGGCGGGTTAATCCTACGACTGGGTGTATCAGCAGTTTGGCATCGGCCTCTAACGCGGCGCGGCGGGTCAGTTCAACGTGTGCCCGATGCATCGGATTTCGCGTTTGAAACGCCACTACGCGGCTCCAACCTCTAGCTTCAAACTCCGACCTCAGCTCTATCGGGGTGTGTCTGAGATGAGAGTACGTGTGATGCTGCGATGCACGGAGCGCCTCGATACTCCCGCCAACGTAAATCGGGTTCGTTTGATGCAGCGTCGCATTGACTCCGGGATGATTGGTATCTGTCGATCCGAAGACCTTCAACGCCTCAGCTTCTCGGTCAGGAGCCCAGACATCGCTCACATTGAGCATCCCGATCAACACGCCTTCTGGATGCATCAACGCCAGTCGATCTCCCGATGAGAGGCTCTGACTGCTGCTCTCTGGCAAATCCAATACGATCGGCATTGGCCACAACGTACCATCCGCCAGTCTCATCCCCTCGCAAACAGAATCGTAGTCGGATTGTCCCATGAATCCCGTGAGCGGCGAAAATGCCCCGTTGATCAGCTGCTCGATGTCGCAAAGCTGGCGCGGTGTTAACACCAACTTCGGGATTTCCCGCGCTTCCGCCTCCAGTTCGATCCGACGGTCGTCATCGGCGAGGAGATTCACTAGTACGCCCCCGTGGGGGCGTATCAATCCGTCTTCTGCAGTCTCTGCGATCGTGATTGCCATCGATAAATGCTGCTTTCTGTGTTCAAGATTGGTATTCGAAATCAGTTTCTCGATTCAATCGTCTTGGCCTCGTTTGGCCCAATCCACTTCTTCGAACATGTTAAGCCCAGGATCGGCGATCACTCCGGACCTGGTATAGCTTGGCGGGTGAGTCTTGATAAACTCTTCATCCAATTCGATACCCCAACCTGGCTTATCAGGGATTGGGAAGTATCCGTCTTCGACCATGGGGTAACCGCTTCCCGCTTTCTTCACATGCGGATCCGCGAAGTCGTTGAAGTGCTCAAGTATCTTGACGTTCCGCAAGGTGAGGCATAGGTGCAGTGCCGCCATTGTGGAAATGATCCCTCCGACGTTATGAGGGGCAACCATGATGGAGTAAGTCTCGGCGGTAGAGGCGATCTTCTTAACCTCCA
Organism: Dehalococcoidia bacterium; assembly: GCA_965214735.1. Taxonomy (GTDB): domain Bacteria; phylum Chloroflexota; class Dehalococcoidia; order Lucifugimonadales; family Lucifugimonadaceae; genus Bin127. The sequence continues at coordinate 1,805,949 of OZ243977.1, forward strand.
AGATCCCGCCGCACTGCGTGATGTCGGGTTGGATCACATCGACGCATTGGCATCCCCAAATCTCTCTGAACTCAGGAGCTCCATAGAGCCTCTCGCCTGTGGCGATCGGTAGCGAGGTGTGGCTTCGCACCGATTCCAGAGCGGGAACATCGCCGGGTCGGACCGGCTCTTCGATCCAACCGATGTTGTATCTCTCGATGTGCCTTGCGATCTCTCTGGCTTGATGCGGAGCGAATCTGCCGTGCATCTCAATCATGATCTGCGCTGTAGCGCCCGCCACCGATGCGACTGCTTCGATCAAGTCCAACGATCTGTAAAACTCCTCCCGCTCCAACTCCAGATCGCCATTGCCGAAGGGATCGAACTTCATGGCACGATATCCTCGTCTGATCACTCGATCAGCGGCCTCCGCGAAGTGTTGGGGTTCACGCTCAACTGTGTACCAGCCATTGGCATAGGCTTGCACTCGGTCTGCCACTTTGCCACCCAGCAACTTATAGACCGGTTGATTGCATGCCTTTCCGATGATGTCCCAGAAGGCTAGCTCCACGAGAGCCAGTCCAGTGTGGACAACTTCTCCCGGCTTGCCGAAATCGAGGAGAGTCATCCGACGGTACAAAGCTTCAATATCGAACGGATCGTGCCCGATGAAGTGGCGTTCGACATCCTTTAAGAATTCGCTGACCGTGTGAGTCTTCCCCAACACGCGCGCCTCTCCTACGCCGGTAATTCCGGCATCAGTTTCGATGATGCAGTATGTAAGGTTCCGCCACGGAGTTCCTAGAACCAAGGTGCGGAAACCAGTCGTCTTCATATCACTTCTCGCAATTTGGGAGATTCAACCATAGAAATTCTAATCGTTGGAGCGGAGCAGATTAGGAATCTGGTGCAAGATACAATGAAACTCACACTGTGCGGGAGTAACTCAGTGGTAGAGTGCCTGCCTTCCAAGCAGGGTGTCGCGGGTTCGAATCCCGTCTCCCGCTCCACCGCTCTCCCTACCTGTCGCGTGCCGCATTGTCCATCGTGTCGGGCACGATGACATTCTCAATCGCTACGGTTAATCTGCAACCTTGAATTGGGTGCCGGCACTGGTAAACAACCTGCTACCCGGGTTTGAGTGGCTTTTGCGCACAAAGGCTAATCCCATGATGCTACGGGCATCGATTGAAAAGCCGACGGATGTGACCCAGCCCACTGATCTGGTGCTTCCCTCGGCAAACAGATCGATTCCCGCTTCGATTTCGGACACCGACTCGTCATCGAGAATAGGTTCCACTTCCACTAATTTGCGTTGGACCTTGTCGTAAGAATCCAGCCGAGCGATCACCTCTTGCCCCACGTAGCAGCCCTTGTCAAAATCGACCAGATGCCCAATGCCCGCTTCTAGCGGGTTAACGCGTTCGTTCAGTTCAATCCCTGGCCAAGGAACTCGGTTGTCCAGTCGGATCGAGTGCAGTAAATCTCCGGGCAGTCTCGGAAGATCATGCGACTCCAACTCTGAGACTGTTCGGTAAATCCGATCGCGCTCCGCAACTATCTCCCATGAAGCGACTCCCAACGCGTCGCTCCTGAACGCTACTGCCTGATTCTCTGAGTCGTCTTTCATGCAAACCGTCCCGACCGCGTTGAGATTCACACCGTCATCAATCTCGAAGTCCAGCTCCTCGAGAACGTCTATCGCTCCATCCCCTATCAGTGTTAAACGTCCGTGGCTATTCGTCAGGTCGTGCAGGCATGCCTCTTCGATAATCGTGTACTTCAGAATTCCACGCTGCGTCCGAGTATGGTCGGCGGAATCTGACACCACAAGCAGCTCATCACTCTTGAGCATCACTACCCACACGACATCGATGACTCTGCCGATCTCGCTCGTCAACACGGTTCTCTTGGCTGATCCCGGCTTTAGGTCGAGCAAGCTGTTGGTTGTGATCCTATGAAGGAGATCAAGCGCGTCGGGTCCCGTATGTAGAAAGAGGTGACCGTCGTCGCGTGCGAAGTAGCCTGCGCCGCGTGAATTCAGCGCGTCATGAGCTGAAATTAGATCTGCAGAAGCCGTCAGTGTCAGTTGTTGCGCCATCGGTGGCACTACAATCCTGCATCAGACGGCGAAGGAGTCGCCGCAACCGCAAGTTCTCTTCGCATTGGGATTGTGAAACTCGAAACCTCTGCCGTTCAGCCCGTCGGAGAAATCCAATATCGTGCCGGCCAAGAAGATGAAAGCTCGCTTGGGGATATAGACTTCGATGCCGTTTTCGCTGATCACCTTGTCGGTGTCTTTCGGACCGTCTGCAAGTTCCAGCACGTATTGAAGTCCCGAGCATCCGCCTCCCTGCACGGCTATCTTCAGACCACACCGAGTGCGTCCCTCTTTCGCAGCGAATTCGAGCGCCTTCTGTGCCGCCTTTTCCGTGACGCGCACCGTATTGATCGGCACGGCGTCTCGAGTCTTAGCTGTGATCATTACTTATGCCGCCATCAACGATGAAGCTGAGAAAGGGACTTTGGCGTAGCCGTTTCCACACGTAGAATCGAAAATATCTGAGTGTTTTCATCATATATCAGTACCGCCGAGATTCGCTTGCCCTCGATCAGCACAAGAACCGGAGACGAAGGAGAGACTTCGCTCCTCTACGGCGGACGCGTCTCGAAGGCGGACCGCCGTCTCGTGGCGTGTGGAGTAGGGGATGAAGCCGTTGCTGTGCTCGGTATCGCCAGAGCGCAGTGCCAAGACGAGTGGCTGAGCAGCCAGCTGCTAGAGATGCAGAGACTCCTCTTCTTCGTGAATGCGGAACTCGCCACCAGCTACGATCAACGCTCGAAACTCGTAGAGCATTTCCAGACCATAGGACCGGAACACACTAAAGAGCTAGACGATCTATTGGCAGTGCTCGAGTCCAGAACTACACTGTCGAAATCCTTCATAATCCCCGGATCTTCTGCGCCATCGGCATCGTTGGATTTCGCACGCACGGTCGTAAGACGTCTAGAGCGCGAGGCAGTGGGGCTGAAAGATGATGATGAACTGCACAATGTCGAGATTCTTCACTGGCTCAATCGACTCTCGGATTGCCTATTCATGATGGCTAGATATGTGGATCGCGATCTTCCCGAAGAGGCAGTAACCGGAACGAGGCGGGAGCAATGAGGCCTATCAAACTGGCACTGATCAACACCGGCGCCGCCAACATCCACAGCGTTGCAAAGGCGATCCGAAGCATAGGGGGCGATCCTATCGTCACAACCTCGCCGGAAGTGATCGACTCGGCCGATGCAGCAGTGTTTCCCGGCGTTGGTGCCAACGATGCCGTGATGAGGCATCTCAACGACAATCGTCTGCCGGACGTCATCAGTAAATTCGCGGAATCGGGACGTCCGATGCTATGCGTTTGTCTAGGCATGCAGGTGCTCTTCGAAAGTTCAGAAGAGGGGGAATTGCCCGGGCTCGGGATAATCGCCGGCGCCGTAGTCAAGCTGCCGAAGAGCGTGCCAGACGATGTCGGACAGCGCTTGAAGATTCCTCACATGGGCTGGAACAGAGTCAACTTCACAAACGGAGCGTCTGCTCGGCATCCTGTGTTTGCGAATCTGGAGCAGGGCACCCACTTCTACTTCGTCCACTCGTACCACTGCGTTCCGCTCGATAGCTCTGTCATCGCCGCCACGACCCGACACGGCGTTGAAGTCACAGCCGCGGTGGTGAGAGACAACGTCATCGGCACCCAGTTCCATCCTGAGAAAAGCGGACGCGTGGGAGTTCAGATCTACTCTGAATTCCTCAGATTCGCTGCCGCCAATTGAGCCTTATCGATCCGAAGAATCGACACCCGATGCAGGTCATTCCTGCCATAGACATAAGAGGCGGCAGATGCGCGCGTCTATTCAAAGGCGATTACGAGCAGGAGACGGTATTTGACAATGATCCCGTCGATGCCGCGTTGCGATGGGTCGATATCGGTGCCGAGCGTCTCCACGTGATCGATTTAGACGGAGCCAAAGACGGCTTCAGAGTCAACGCTCCTGCTGTGCGAAGGATCATCGAAGCAGTCGATATCCCGGTGCAAGTCGGCGGCGGAATACGCTCCGCAAACGATGCTCGGGAGGTGCTAGAGCTTGGCGCAGAGACAGCGATCTTCGGGACCGCCGCGGTTGAAGCGCCAGACGAGGTGGCAGCCGCGGTTGATCAGCTAGGTGAAGAGAATGTCTGCGTGGCGGTCGATGCCCTAGATGGCAAGGTCCGAACAAGAGGATGGCTGGAAGGCACGACTCTGAAGGCGCTCGACCTGATCAACGATATGGCAGACAAAAGAGGTGTGCGCCGCTTTATATACACCGACACTTCGCGCGACGGAACGCTCTCCCACCCTAACTTCGGGACCGTCGCCGAGATCGTGTCGGCGATAAAATACCCGGTTATAGTCGCCGGCGGAATCGCCACTATTTCCGACCTCTTGCAACTTCGAGAGATAGGTGCTTTTGGCGCTATAACGGGCATGGCGATCTATACTGGCGCCATGGATCTGGCGGCTGCGATTCACGCCGTCGAAAATAGATGAAACCAATCTCGGTTCAATGAGGGAGCCCTTCTTTTGACGACGACGCAGAGCGCTAACTGGAACACTTTCAACGATCGAATAGATCCGCACGCTCTAATCTCGATACTCCCGATCCATCGTTCGCAAAGAGTCGCGGTGGTGGGAGCATCTCCCGATGGCCTCGCGATTCCAATCGCCAAATACGTTTACGACGGCTCGCTGGTGGCTTTCGACATCGATCAAGAGAAGCTTGACGCTCTGCAAATGGAAACTGCCAGGCTCCACCTCACCAACGTCTCGCAAGCCAAATGTGAAAAGTCCGGGCCATCGACTTCGAAAGTCGATTTCGACGGTGCGGCGCTGCCGGATGTTCTGCACGCCACTACCAGTCCCAAGTCGCTGTTCACTCAGACGGCGAGAATGGTGCGGCCAGGCGGATGGATGCTGGTCATCGATTGGCTGCCGTTGGATCAGCAAACGGATGACGGTCCTGCCAGATCTTACAGGGTCGATCCGGAAAAGGCGATCAGATGGGCGTCAGAGGTGGATATGGTTCCCATCACCAGACGCATTCTGGGTTTGAACCGCTATGTCCACGTCTATCGCAAGAGACGGTAGGCGATCATCGATATGAGATACCCAAGATGTTGACCAAACGAGTCATCCCCTGCCTCGATGTTGATAAGGGGCGGGTTGTCAAAGGCGTTAGCTTCGTCAACATCGCCGATGCTGGCGATCCCGCAGAATTGGCAAGCTTCTACGATGCCGAAGGCGCCGACGAGCTGGTCTTTCTCGACATTACCGCCTCTTCAGATGCCCGCGAAACGATGGTCGACGTCGTCATGCGAGTCTCGGCTGAGGTCTTCATCCCGCTGACTGTGGGCGGAGGCATCAGATCAAGCGAAGATATGCGACGGATGCTAGAAGCCGGTGCCGAGAAGGTGAGCGTAAACACTGCGGCAGTGACCAATCCCAACCTCATCGAAGAGTGCGCGAAAGAGTTCGGGTCGCAGTGCGTGGTGCTGGCAATCGATGCTAAACGAGTAGAAAATCCGGCTCTCGTAACCATGTCGGACGGGAGCGTCAACTATGCGGAGGCCCTCTGGCAGGTGTACACGCACGGCGGACGGACTCCCACTGCCCTAGACGCTATCAAATGGGCCCGTATCGGAGCAGAGCTTGGTGCCGGCGAGCTGCTAGTGACGAGCATGGATGCCGACGGACAGCAGACCGGTTACGACTGCGAACTTTTGCGTACGATATCCGATCAAGTCGGGATACCGCTCATCGCGAGCGGTGGGGCTGGCACGCTTCAGCACTTCAGCGACGCGATAAAGGTTGGAGGCGCCGACGCCGTATTGGCAGCATCTCTTTTCCACTACGGCGATCTGAGGATATCCGAAGTGAAGTCGCATATGGGCGAGTCGGGGCTGCCTGTTCGGCATGTCGAGCCGGCATTGAGTGTGAGCACAGGGATGCCATGATCCAGTTCGATGATAGAGGTCTGATCACCGCCGTGGTTCAGCACGCCAGCACTGGCGATGTCTTGATGGTCGCCTATATGAACAGGGAGGCGTTCGCCAAGACGCTGGCTGGACCTCACGTGTGGTTTTACAGCAGAAGCCGAGGCGAACTGTGGGAAAAAGGCGCGACATCCGGAAACTACCTCAAGTTCGGCGGGCTAGCAATCGACTGTGACGGCGATGCTTTGCTTGTGAAGGCAATCCCTGAAGGGCCTGCTTGCCACACCGGCGAAGATTCGTGCTTTCATCGCGAGATCGACGAAGTAGGAACTTCGAAGAATCGTTCGGGGCCGGGCATCCTTCAGCTTCTGTCCGAACTGATCCATGATCGCGCAACATCGATGCCGGAAGGGTCTTACACTACGGAGCTGCTGCGGCAGGGTGTGACGAGAGTGGCGCAAAAAGTCATTGAAGAGGCCGGTGAAACCGGCTTGGCGGCGGCGGTCGGCAATTCAGACGAAATCGCGCCTGAGATGGCGGACCTGCTTTATCACTGCCTGGTGTTGCTCGAATCAGCTGATGTATCGGTTGATGAAGTTTGGAGAGAACTGGCGAAGCGAAGGCGTTAGCGTTTCAGCCGTTCACCGATGCGCCACGCTGCCCATTTCCCTCTTTCCCTGAGCTCGACTCTTCAGCGTCCAACCGCAGTGCATGGCGCATAGCCGTCACTGCGACCTCGATCATCTCATCGTCGGGCTGCTTGGTGGTCAGTCGCTGAAGCCACAGATTCGGCTGTCCCAACCATCGCACCAATGTCATATCCGGTTTTGTGCCGGTGAATCTGATGAATTCATAGCTCATCGCCGCGATTACCGGTATCAATAGGATCCGAGATCCGATCAACAACCACATCGGCTCACGGGGGATGAACATGAAGACGATGATTGATACGACGATCACAGTCAGCAAGAACGACGTGCCGCACCTGGGATGAGCCGGTGAAAAACGTCGAATCTCTTCAGGCTTCAACTCTCGGCCGTTCTCGTGGGCATGAATCGTCATGTGCTCGGCGCCGTGATAGCCGTACATCCGCTTGATGTCCTTGATTAGTCCGATCGCCCAGATATAGGCCAGGAAAAAGACTAGTCGCACCAATCCCTCCACCACATTCGCCAAGAAATGCGACTGACTCTCGACGGCGCGAGAGAGAAAGAGAGGCGCGAGAAAAAATATCGCAATTCCCAACAGCAGCGCTATAAACATCGACAACCCGATGCCGACGGCCCCGATTTCGGTCTGTTCTTCCTCATCCTCCTCAGCGAGCTGCTCGTTGGCAGCCAGGGTGTACGCCTTCATACCGATGATCAGCGTCTCCAGCAGCACCACAACCCCTCTCACCAACGGAATTCTCCTCAAGCCCCCGTTGGCCCAGCCTAGCAGGGAGATAGTGTGCTCAACGATGGTTCCGTCTTGCCGTCTCACGGCGACTGCACAGCCCCGTATCCCGCGGATCATCACGCCCTCGACGACAGCCTGCCCACCGTAAAGCGAGATCGGGCTGCCATGAGAGTGATTCGGTGAAGATTGATCAGACATTTGATCCTATCGATGAACTTCTATCGACGAATCTTGCGCCGAAGCTAGAGTCTTCACGCAATCCTAAATCCGCCGGAAGGTCAAATATCCTCCTCTCTATAGAGGAACTTTTGCACAGTCTAGCCGGTCTCACACCCATCGCGGCACCGGCTTCGCTCGGGACGACCGGTTGGCGGACAATAGCGATGGGAAGGGCATGACCGGATTTATCGATCAATGCCATATCGGGTGGTACTCTGCCTCTCCGCGCGCAGTCTGATTCTGCTTCAGCCAGAAACCATGTGGAGAGCGGGGTAAAGTTCGATTCGCAACGCGCAATGGTCTAGCTGTTGCTGGCAGAGCCTGATTCTGTTGGCATAGACATGCCGTACCTACGCATCAAACGCTCGACACGCCCTTCGGTGTCAACAATGCGCTGCTCGCCGGTCCAAAAAGGATGGCAGTGACTGCAGATTTCAACCCTGATCTCGGGTTTCGTGGATCCCGTCACCATGCCGCCTTCCGCGCCACAAGCGCAGATGACCTTAGCTTCAGGATAGTAGGTGGGATGGATGCCGCTCTTCATATCTGACGTCGAACCCTCTCTCTTGATGAGCTATGCCTGCAACGCATCTACGTTGATTCGCCGCTTGTCTTGGCGAACGTAGTCGAATCGGACGGTTCCATCAACCAATGAATAGATCGTGTGATCCCTGCCTATTCCGACATTGGTACCTGGGTGAAACCTCGTGCCTCGTTGCCGAACGATTATCGACCCAGCGGTCACGAACTCGCCACCGAATGCCTTCACGCCCAATCTCCGGCCTGCGCTATCGCGGCCGTTGCGAGATGTTCCTGATCCCTTCTTGTGTGCCATGGCTGAGTCTCCTATATTCTCAAGAACCGTTCAAACTTCAATATCTTTGATCAGCAGAGAAGTAAGATGTTGTCGGTGCCCACGCTTTCTGCGGTATCGAGTCTTGTTCTTGTATTTGAACACGATCTTCTTTTTGTCGAGACCGTGCGACAGTAGCTCTGCCACAACCTGTGCACCATCGATAGTGGGTGTCCCGGTGGTGATTTCGCCGTCCACGCAAGTTAACAGCACTTCATCGAGAGTTATCGTATCTCCCTCGATCTCATTTAGTTTTTCGACATCCAACACGTCTCCGGGGCGCACACGATACTGCTTGCTCCCAGTAGAAACGATGGCGTAGTTCTCAGACATTGACGACTTTCCAAAAGGACCGAAATGTGATTCTGCCGTAGCTACTCAATGATAATCCAGCGGTCAATCGATATCAATCGCATCTCAGTTGGCGATCTATGACGAGATGTAGCCCGACGCAGACGGGAAAGTGATGTATGCCTACTAGCGAGCCAATCCGCGGAAGGTGCTCCGGTAGTAAAGCAGCGGCTCTCCCTCATTTAGCTCGATCTTCTCGACCTCACCTACGAAGATGGTATGATCTCCAGCTTCGATCGAGTCGACGACTCGACAATCCATGCTGCTTAAGGCATCGGCGATCACGGGGATGCGCCCCAACGTCTCGGTCTGAGGGGCGTTGTGCTCCAAACGTTCTTCTGCGGGCTTGGTGTAGTACCGAGCAACATCTTGCTGGCGACTCGACAATACACTGATTCCGAATCGTGCGGTCTTCATCACTAATGGATGAGTGTTTCGCTCATGGGCGATAACGACCAACGCGAGGGGCGGTTCCAGCGATACGCTCGTAACTCCGTTTGCCGTCATGCCATGTATCTTCTCACCGTCTCGAGTGGTGATCACCGTCACCCCAGTCGCGAAGTTCGACCAAGCACGGCGGAATAGATCAGATGTGACGAGTTGAGATCTCACTTCGGAGTTCCAAAAATAGATGCAAGCAAGTTTATAGGTTGATCTTCTTTCTCTTCGAAGAGACTCATGCAAAGCCTCGTTGGATTGCTGAAATATCGATGCGTCTCAGCCTCTCATTCGTCCTGGATCTCCGCCTTTGGCGACCTTTCGCGTAACAATCTCTTCGTCGGGGTTCCTTCAATCGTTCGAGGTTCGCCAGATCAACGGTTTGGGGTCTATGTAGCCTGACAGTTCGACGAAGCCCTTCCCGATCATCGCTCCAGACTCGGAGGCGAACACATCGACTCTCCCTTCCCAATATGCGGCGGCTTGGTTGCCAAACGGGGCTGCTGGTATCTCCTGGTCATCTATAACCGGCTCCAACAACATGTCCAAACCGTTCTCCTTCACAGAGATACGCCAACCTGACGGATAGTTGCCGCCTGTATGTGGGCTGATCCAATGATCTAATACTTCAATGACTATCGATTCTGATCCTTCTTCCAAGATCTGTTGATCCCCGGCAGCACTCATCAACGTGCCGTCCGTCGCGATAACTGCTCCATCGGCTCCTCTCACCTCAGAAACCATCAGAGATTCGCCATCATCGAGATGAATCGCGAACCATTGCCACCCGGCGGGTTTGCCCACGACGAAGAAGTCTCCCCACTGGTGGTCGAACCAGACCTCGCCGCTGACCTCAAGATGTTCGGCTTGATAAACGATCGTTCCGCTTGCCTTCATACGGGGATATGAATAGTAGTAGGTCCAGCCGAAGGGCCAATCCATCCAGCCGATCCCTTTATGCAGCATCGCCTGTTCGGAGCCGCTCAACTGTAACTCTAGGTAATCGCCTTCGTCAGGTAAAGCGCCGATGATCACGTGATTACCCTCATCGTCGATCTGCAACCGAAAATCGTTCAGGTCGATATCCACCAACAGAGCAGAGTTGATTGGGGCACCTTGGGCTGCGTCTGAAACCGTTGCCGAACCATGATGGCGATGCTCTGATTCGACTAGGTCGACGACTCCCATCTGAGCATACTCTGCCGCGCGCCCACTTTGTTCGTCGAAGGAGCGGAACACGACGTAGTGGAACGAAAACTCAGGTCCTCCCTCGCTCTCGAGGTGTCCGTTGTAGTACCACCACTCGATGGGAGCATCGTGGGGAGCGTCGTCGCTTGGCAACGATAACTCGCGGGGAGAGGGAGTAGGTTCGGGAGTCATAGGCGAATCGAGCTCGGTGTTGCCGCCGGCGGACCCTCCGCACGCTGGCGAAGCTAAGACTGCCACGGCAATCGCAACCAGTTGTCCGAGGACTACAATCCTCATCCTGCAAACTCCGACCTCGGCAAGTGCCTGTCGAGCCAGCTGGGCAACCACCAGTTCCAACGTCCGAATAGGCTCATCAACGCTGGCGCGATCAGAATCCTCACGATCGTCACATCGATGAACACCGCCAGCGCCAAGCCGAGTCCGACTATCTTCACAGTCACCACATCGGCAAGCACGAAGCTTGCGCCGACCACGACGAGGATCGCCCCGGCGCCGGTAATTATCATGCCGCTCTTCTGCAGGCCAGTCATGACACTCTCTCGGTTGCTGCCTGTTTCAAGGTAAGCCTCTCGGACGCGAGAGATCAGAAAAATCTCGTAATCCATGCTCAGTCCGAAGAGCACCGCCAAAAGTATTATCGGTATCGTTGCTGGTATCGTCTCTAACGGATCGAACATCAATACTCCGCTTAGATTCCCCTCCTGAAACACCCAGACCAATGCTCCGTAGCTCGCCGAGATGCTGAGCACGTTCAGGATCACTGCCTTCAACGGGATCACTATGGACCTGAAGAGATACATCAAAGAGAGAAAAGTCAGCAGCATAGCGCCCGCTGCGATAAATGGAAGTCGGCCATACAGAGAATCGATCTGGTCCTTGAGGGAGGCGGCGGCGCCGGCGACGTGAACCCGGTAATCCGCCGATGTGTCGAGCTCTCGAATCGCGGAGACTATCCCTCGCGCTTGTGGAGAAAATGGGTAAACAGGACTCGACACCGAGAATATCGCGGCACCGTCGCGGAGCGACTCGTTCAACAAGCGCAACGCAGCACCGTCGTAGACCGATTCGGGGCGGCGATACAGATTCTTGTAGTCTTCCAGTCCCAGAGAGGGTCTCAAGTTGACTACGCTCGTCACGCGCTCGACGTTATCCAATCCCTCGAGCCTCCTTCCAAAGGCGTATAGACGAGACAGATTATCGTCAAGCAGCGGATCACCCTCAAAAGTCAACACGGCCAGAAGTTCCGTCCGAATATCCCATCCGAACTCTGCGCGCAGCAGGTCGTAACCGCGCCGCGATTCGTACTTCGCTGGTAAGATGCTTCCGTCCACAGATCCCAAGCGAAGGTCTTTAATCGGCAGAGTCAGCAGTGCCAAGAATCCTATAGTCGGCACTAACACGAGCATCGGACGACGCATCACTCTGCCTGCCACGGGCCGCCAGAAACCATCAGATATTCGTCTGGCCGGCGATATCTGTAAGCGGTTCACGCGATGACCGATCACGCCTAGTATCGCGGGCATGAGAGTTATAGCCGATAGCAACGCAACCGAGATGACCAACACGGCGCCTATTCCAACCGAGTCGAACACCTGTAGATCGAACAGCAATAGTCCGGCAAGCCCGATGATGCTTGTCAGCCCTGAAAATAGAATCGCCAATCCCGCTCTGGAGTGCGATGATGCCAAGGCATTCTCTACCGTCATTCCCTCACTCAACTCCTCGCGGAATCGGCTGACGTAAAACAACGAGTAGTCGATGCCCATCCCGATTCCCAAGAGTGTGATGACGTTGAATGAGAGGACTGACATGTCTCTCCAGCCGGCGAGGTAGAACACCGCGCCAAGACCGATCGCGACAGCTACGCCTCCCACAACAACTGGCATGATCGCGGCGACGAGTGTTCCGAACACGACGAGCAGTGTGAGTGTGGCGAGTGGAAACGCTACGGTCTCGCTGCGTCTGAGGTCGGCACCGCTCGCCACTACGATGTCCCTGTACAGAGATGGTCCGCCCGTCGTTAAAACAGATAACTCGCCTGGATCGATCAGATTCGATATCTCTTCCAATACTTCGAGCGACTCTTCAAGATCGAGTGCCATCACAATCTCGACCATCACCAAGTCGCCCGCCTCGGCAACAAGACCAGGATCGTCCAGATGAGTCTCGACGCGTTCGACGATGGGGTGCTCGATTATCGGCTCGATCGTTCGGGTCAACTCGGTGATGAACTCTGTCGAGTAAGGACTCCACTCGGAATGTGAGACGACGAGAACAATGCCCGACCCTCCCAATTCGAACCGTTGCTGAAGAATCCGATATGCCTCGGCGGAAGGGTAACCGTCATCTGTGAAGCCGCCCGCGACCAGCCGCTCTTGTGCCTTAGGAGCTACGGGGAGCATCACCGCTAGAGCCAGGGCCCAAGCGGCGATTACGGCTAATCGATGTCGATATATCCATCCGCTCCAGCGGTGGAGTATCTGAGATGGCGAAGCCGCCAACTCGAGAGATGACCCTACGGAGCGAGGGGATGGGCTTTGCCAGATCAAAGCCTTGCCGTGATCTGTTGCCTTTCCACTACCGCGATCGCCGCAGCCCTGTCTGATTCATCTAATGCGACGATCTTCACTCCCTGAGCTGATCGGCCGGTTTCACGTATCTCAGCCAATGGAGTGCGCACGATCTGGCCTTTCGATGTCAAAATCATCAGCTTGCCGGTATCGTCGCGACGGAGCGCTTCGTTGATAGTTATCGCTGCTGCGACATCACCGGTGTTCCGAGTGATGTTGAGCGTGATGACACCACGTCCTCCACGACCTTGAACACGGTAGTGCCTCATAGCAGAGACCTTGCCCCTGCCTTTCGTCCCGATGATGAGTAGGTATCCGTTCGGGTCTACTACATCCATCCCCACGAGTTCATCACCCTCGTCCAGTCTGATACCGCGGATACCGCCAGCGTATCGGCTTCTCTGCGGGAGATCGCTACTCGGGAATCGGATCGATTGGCCTTTTTTAGTCGCTAGTACCAGATCCTCGTGCTCGCGCACCATAGCGACAGAGATCAGGGCTTCACGAGGCTTAAGTTTGTAACAGTTGAGGCCACCCCGATTGATGCTCTTGAAATCTTCTATACTCATCCGTTTGACATCGCCGTGCTTCGTCGCCAATGCCAAGTAGGCATCTGGCTCATCCATACTCGGCACCACCATCATCTGCATCACAGCTTCACCCGGGTTTATGCTGAAACCCAAGTTGTGCACCAGAACACCGCGTGACTGCCGAGATTGATCGGGCGGAAGCTCATATACCCTGATCGAATAGACCCTGCCGTAGTCGGTGAAAAATAGCAGGGTGTCGTGAGTATCCGCAACCTGAAGGAAGCTGGTGATGTCGTCAGCTTTGGTCAAGCGCTGACTGTTGACTCCTTTACCGCCTCGATGCTGCTTGCGATACGTGTCGAGCTTCACCCTCTTGATGTAGCCGTTGCGTGTAAGGGTGATTACAACGTCCTCATGTGGCTCGATATCTTCCCTGCGGAACTCGCCCAGCTCCTCTGGATGCACAACGGTTCGCCGCGGCGAATCGTACTTGCGCTGCATCTGCCTAGTCTCACGGATCACTTCCGAAGAGACCTTCTTCGGGTCGGCCAGCAGAGCCTCCAGTTTCTCGACCTGCTTGGTAAGCTCTTTGTATTCGTTCTCCAGCTTCTCTCGCTCTAATGCTGCGAGCCTGCGCAGCTGCATATCCAAAATCGCTTGCGCTTGGACTCGGCTGAACGAAAACTCCGCAATCAGACCGTTTCGGGCATCCTCTACATCTGAAGAGCTTCTGATGATCTGGATCACCCGATCGAGATTGTCGATGGCGATCCGCAGACCTTCAAGCACCTCTAGACGCGCTTTTGCCTTCTTCAGATCGAACTCTGCCCTTCGGCGCACCACCTCTTCTCGGAACTCGATGTAGTGCTGTAGAACCTGCTTCAGCGTCAGAACTCGCGGCGCGCCTCGCACCAATGCGATCATGTTGACAGAGAATGAAGACCTGAGCGGGGTGTGCTTGTAGAGATTGTTCAAAACGATCGCCGGGGTCGCCGAGCGACGCAACTCGAGCACGATTCTCATTCCGCGACGGTCTGACTCGTCCCGAACTTCAGATATCCCTTCGACGCGTCGGGTTTTTATCAGCTCTGCGATCCGCTTCACCAGTGTTGATTTGTTGACCTGAAACGGGATCTCGGTGAAGACCAACCGCTTTCGTTCTTGGCGAGGTACGTCTTCAATCTCACCAGTCGCTTGAACTATGATCCGGCCTCTGCCGGTGGCGTAGGCGTTACGCACTCCTTCTTGTCCCCAGATATGGGCGGCCGTTGGAAAGTCGGGTCCTTTGATGCACGCCATCAAGTCGTCAACCGTAGCGTTCGGATTGCGAATCAGCATGATGATGCCGTCGCACAGCTCTGAAAGGTTGTGAGGTGGGATATTAGTCGCCATGCCGACAGCAATCCCCGAGGCTCCGTTCAGCAGCAGGTTGGGTAGCCTGGCCGGCAACACACTGGGCTCGGTCAAGGATTGATCGAAGTTCTCCTGCCAATCAACGGTCTCGCGCTCGATGTCGCCTAGCATGAACTCGGTGATCGATGCCAGCTTGCACTCGGTATAGCGCATAGCCGCCGGAGGGTCTCCATCGACGCTGCCGTAGTTCCCCTGGCCATTGACTAGCGGATCGCGCATCGAAAAGGGCTGAGCCATTCGAACAAGGGCTTCGTACACGGCGCTATCGCCATGCGGATGATACTTACCGAGCACATCTCCCACCAGCCGAGCACTCTTCTTGTAAGAAGAGTTGGGGCGCATGCCTTGGTCGTGCATCGCGTACAGGATCCGCCTCTGGACTGGTTTCAGTCCATCCCGCACATCTGGCAACGCCCGCGAGACGATCACACTCATCGCATAGTCGAGATACGACGAGCGCATCTCGTCTTCTATGCTGATTGTCCTGATCTCGCCTGCTTCTGAGCCAGTCACCATGCTTTAATCGCCCTTGAACCCGCACCGGAAATGAATAGAAAACGAGTCGCTGATCGGTTGCTTATGAGAGGGTGGCGAACTGCGTTCCGCATCTCCCCTGATTCTACCGCTTCCCAGTTCAACGAGTCTCGAATCTGGCGACCAATAGACCCAGATAATCGACATCTTTGAGGTGATTCAAGCCTTGAAACGCGCGTATCGAGTCGGGATTACACGGCCCGCTCGAGAAACGCTAATAAGATGCTGTCGAATCCTCTCGGGAGCTTTTCCGCGTTCTTCACATCCCACTGCACACCGATCACCCAGCTATGCCCCGGGATCTCGAACGCTTCGATGAAGCGGTCATCGGAAATGCACGCTGCCATCAACTTGGGAGATAGAGCACCCTGTTCGATCGCCAGAGTGTGATCGCATCTGATCGAGAGCCATCCCGACCCTCCTATCGTCGACGAAGTCTTTGCGCCCGGCGCCAAGAAGATTGAAGTCGATACCTTTCTGCTGCTTCCCGAAGGATCCCGATCGCCATGAGACGATGGAATCGGTTCTCCCCCACCCAACGCGGCATTCAATGCGTGCATCCCAGGGCCGGAAGCCAGAATCGGCAAATCTCTCCGCAGCGCCTCACCAATAGTTCTGTGGGAGAAAGTTGGAAACTCCCCTTCCTCAGCTCCGACGATTAACAGTCCCGATGCCATTGGAGGCAGTCCATCAGTGCAAGCCTCGAACCTTTGTGGATCGACCAGATCGGCAAACGGCAACCCCGAGATGGTGTCTTCTGAAGCGGATGAAGAAGGGTGAAGAACACCGATCTTGGACATTATCACGGTTCTACTTGGGAATTCAGAAAGGAATTCCCCACAAGCCCAGCCACTGTGAGAGTGAATCCTCTGTCTTCAGTCCATGGCTCCGCATCGCACCGCCCAACTTCTGCTCAACCTCCCGGTCCCTACTTCCTTCCGAGTCGTCGTTGGGGATAAAGGGGTAGTAGCTGTTGCGATCGAAGCGGAATATCAGGTATGACCGTAAAAACTGCGTGCCGACGCTGGAGTTGTTCTGCACGACGTCACCGGCGAAGTCGAGGTTGAACACGGCAGCAAGAAGATTATCGCCAGCATTGTTGAATTTCATCGCATTCGCGATTGTGAACGCTGAGCTCAGAAGATCGCCGAAGTCCCCATCATCCAAGATCGCCCAGCGCATCCCGTGATCGTCATCAACTAGGTCGTATGCAGTCTTGGTCGCACCTTCGCCCTCGTACAAGATCTCATTCATGTGACTATCCAAATCCTTTAGAAAAGGAATCGAATCGTCTGGCTTGAAGATTACTCCGGCTTGGCGTCTTGGTGAGACCAAAGAGCCCGACTTGCGGAACGTTTCTATCATCGTCGACACGCTCGACATGGCATCCCAAAGCGTGTCGCGACGGGTTTTGCGACCGAAGAACCAGCCCATCAGGAGCGAAATCCGTAACGCATCTCGCGCTCAAGTTCCAAGAGTCGTTCGATCCGCTTCTCGATCGGCGGATGGGTCGAGAAGAGGTTTCCCACGCCGCCTCTCAAAGCCGGAATGACTAGAAACGCATTAGCCGTCTGTAGCTTCCTGAGATCTTCGTCGGGAATGTACTCCATACCTTGCGAAATCTTTGCCAGCGCACTGGCCAATCCTCCAGGGTCGCCCGATATCTCGGCACCGGTGTGGTCGGCACCGTATTCGCGATATCGAGTGAGAGCTAAGACCAGCAACGTTCCGACGAAGTAGACGATCATGGTCACTAGGTATGCGAGGAAAATCGGGGCGCTACCGCCATCTCTGCCCCTGCCCCCAAACAGCATGTTGAAGAAGAACATCGTCATCAAGAAACTCGTCACGGAAACCAAAAAGTTCGCGATCGCCAGCACCTTGATATCCCGATTGGCGACATGAGCCAATTCATGGCCTAACACCGCTCGAAGCTCGCGCCTAGTCAATCTTCGTAGTATCCCTGTCGTGACTGCAACCAATGCGTTTTGAGGATTCCTCCCGGTAGCGAATGCGTTCGGCACCTCAGTGTCGATTATCGAAACCTTCGGCATCGGCATTTCGTACCGATCTGCAAGCTCTCTCACCATCTCGAACAGCTCTGGCGCGTCTTCTTCAGCCACCTCTTTCGCACCAGTGGTCCACATCACCATCTTGTCGGACATGAAGTACTGGATCACCGCTATCACCAGCACGATACCAGACACCAGCACGATCGGTATTCCCAATCGCATCAGGACGAAGGCGAAAATGCCGTAAAGGACACCCAACAACACCATCGTGAAGTACATCCGCGACACGATGCCGCTGTCTCTCTTGAACCGTCTGACTCCTTGCATGGCACTCACCTGACAGTACCCTTATGAATTGAGATCCACTTGCTCGAGACAACCTCTCAAGCTACGCTTCGATTACTTAATGATTAAGATTCAGTCTATTGCAATAGTTGATACGTCGTCTGTACAACCTCAGATCCCAAACCAGCGATAGATACCTCCCTCTCTATGATAAACCGCACCTACGACTGCCCCATCGATGATGATTCTCTGATTGAGTTCGAGCGAGCTGCCATCGATGCTGTGAAGCAATCAGGCGATTTCGCACTCGAGCGGTTCATGGGACACATGGATGTTCGATCTAAGTCTGCGATCCCTGGCAGAGACTTGGTCACGGATGTAGACCGAGAATCTCAGCGCATGATCGCTCGAGTCATGGCAGAGAGGTTCCCGGATCATCAGCTTCTGGGCGAGGAGGACCAGAGCGACAACGTGGAGCCTGCCAAGGACATAGTGTGGGCTGTGGATCCGATCGATGGAACCGCGAACTACGTCAACGGCTCGATAACGTACGCAGTCTCTGTCGGGATTCTGTATCGAGGGGTGCCGATCGCAGGCGCGGTATGGATTCCCTGGGCCTCTTCAGATAGCAATAGCACTGTAATCCACGGCCGCCTCGGCGGGGGGGCGACTTGGAACGGCAAAGATATTCAAGTCACGACTCCATCCGATGACCTCGGCAGACCCATCGCAGGCCGATTATCGATACTGCCCAGCAACTTCCGATTCGCCTTCAGGTTCAGCGACAAGATGAGAGGGCACGCTGGCGACTACCGAGTCACCGGCAGCGCTTCTCACGAAATGGTTCACGTAGCCACCGGAATGTATCAGTACGGAATCATGGGAGCCGCAGCATGTTGGGACTTTGCCGCCGCGACGATCATAGTCCGAGAAGCAGGTGGGGTGGTTCTCGAAGCTCATCCCGAAAATGGCTGGCAAGAATTTAAGGGGTGGGCTCAGCCCTACTCTAATGATCAAGCCACCTACAAGAAGATGCGCGACTGGCGCGGCATCGTAATGGCGACGCATCCTGAAACCGCAAAATTCCTCGCTGAAAACCTGAAACCTCGACGACTAAGCAGACTGAACCGGCTTACCCGCCGCTTCCGACAGATGCGCCTGCTAAACGGACACAGGCACCGAGGATGATGGAATCGCCAAGGGCCTCATGACTGCGGATGCGAGGGATGGGGGCTGAGTTCTCGCCTTCTCGGGAATGACGGAGTTGTGTGGATGGAGGACCGAGTTATTCAGAGATGGTGCATCTGCCCATCTCAATGAACTCAATAGCTGTTCTCGTTACGGTGCCCCTAGATCCCGTCTTTTGCCTAGATGACGGAGCGGCTTGCAATACCTTCTGCCGTGGTTGCGCTAGCGAGCGGACAGTTCTCGGTTCAGCCAGTACTCGATTGAATCTGATAGCGCCATCCAACTGGCTTGGATTATGTTCGTCGAGGCACCTACCGTGTACCAGATCTCGCCTGCTGCGGCGGATTCGATCTCAACGCGCACGGCGGCGGCGGTCCCCAGCGTCTCATTCACGACCCGAACTTTGTAGTCGGTGAGCTGAATATCGTTAACTTCGGGATGCTTTTCGCCGACTACCTTGCGGAGTCCACGATTCAACGCATCGACCGGCCCATTCCCCTCAGCCGCCTCGTGCCTGACCTCATCTTCTACGCGCACTTTGATAGTCACTTCCGATAGTACCGGATGCTGCGCTCCATCTGACCGCCAACCGGTGCCGAATGACGATCTCCGTCGGTTCTCGACGACCACCATGAAGTCGATCAGTTCGAACGGCGGCTCATAGTTCGGCAGATTCCTTCGGATCAAGAGTTCCAGCGAAGCGTCTGCCCGTTCGTATGCGAATCCCAGCGCCTCCTGTTGCTTGATCTGCTGCACGATCCTAAGAGCGTCATTGCGGTCCAGCCGATCATCTAACTTCAACTCGCGGATCAATCGCATCACGTTCCCGCGACCCGCCAACTCCGATACAGTGACCCGATTGTCGTTGCCCACCAAGCTAGGGTCTATGTGCTGGTATGCCGCCGCCGATTTCTCGGTCGCCGCCGCGTGCAACCCACCCTTGTGGGTAAACGCGTTGACGCCCACGTACGGCTGGAACGGGAACGGACGGCGGTTCACTATCTCGGCAACTATCTTCGACAGGCTGGTGAGATTCGGCAGTTTTTCAGCTTCGATCGCCTCGATGCCCAGCTTCAGATTCAAGTTGCCTATCACGCTCACGAGGTTCGCGTTCCCTGTGCGCTCCCCGTATCCGTTGATGCAGCCCTGCACCTGGTACGCTCCGCACCGAATCGCCTCGACTGCCGACGCGACGGCAGAATCGGTGTCATTGTGAGTGTGAATCCCCAGCACCGCTCCTTCGCCGAGAGCCTGCCTCACCTCCCTCACTATCTCTCCCATCTCATGGGGCAGCGTGCCGCCGTTCGTATCGCACAAGACTATCCTCTCGGCTCCGGCCTCGAAACCGGCTCGAAGGCACTGCAAAGCGTACTCGCGATGCTCCTTGTAGCCGTCGAAAAAGTGTTCAGCATCTAGGAACACCCGTCTGCCCCGAGCCTTGAGGTACGAGACAGAATCGGCGATCATCGCTAGGTTCTCTTCGATGCTCGTCTCCAGAATCTCTCGCACCTGAAACTCCGAAGCCTTGCCCACCAGCGTCACGATCGGCGCTTCAGAAGCCAGAAGAGCGTTCAGAGTGGCATCGTCTTTGCATTCGGAATCGGCACGACGAGTGTTGCCGAAAGCTGCGATCTGAGTTCTGCTCAGCTCAAGCCCGCGGACTCGTTCGAAATATTCGTCGTCCTTCGGCGTCGCACCCGCGTAGCCGCCTTCGACGATATCCACACCGATCTCGTCGAGCAACTTCGTAATGGCAAGCTTGTCTTCAACCGAGAGTGAAATCCCCTCCTGTTGAGCTCCGTCCCTGAGGGTAGTGTCATATAGCTCCACCGGGCGCGCGTTGTCAGACATTCTCGTTGCCATATTTCGTGATCTAGATCAAAATGCCCGTCTCAATCAGGGGCGGGCATCGAAGTCGGTCGCACAATCGTCAATCGAAACCGTTCCCTTGATGGGACGAGTTCAATGAATCTGGGCATCGTAAATTCACTGCTCGCGGTACCACCCATCTTGCGTCGGCCATGTCAAACCTCGATGACACGTCACGCCACTCATCCGGTTGCGCAGATTGGCATCTGGCGACCTGCGCTGTATAACGGCACGCAACCGCCCGATTCTAGTCGCCGCGGTCCCTGTGATCGGACATCGGCTTTCTTTCGGATGCTCCGGAGTGATTTCGCGTGCCAGCGACTCTACAGTAGAGAAGATCAGCTAGCGGCTACTTGTCTCCGTGCGACGGCGAAATCTCCACCGTCTCGCTTTTCAAACCTAGTTGTTCGCTTGAATCGTAACATTTAGCATGATCCGATCGCAAAGAAGGCGATTCGCAGCCCTTTACGTATCGGCTAAAGTTCCTGCAAGCGCATCTTCCACGCCTCCCTCGAAAACCATCCTGAAGACACCGTTTGGCACACCGTCTCTGAGGGTCATGGTGCCTCTAGGTGTCAGGGTTCCGTTGTACGCCTTCTGAAGAAAGCTTAAGAGTTCGCTCTTGTATCGCGTGTCTTCGCTGTCTTTCAGATGGGCACCTTTAGTCTCGTACAGGAGGAGCTGTTGGTCGTATTGGTCGATACCGCCCTTAGATGCGATGGCTACGAAGTCGGGGAATATGCGGTCGCGTCGCCATCCGCGCAGGAAGTAGCTTCCGCGCTGGCGTGCCGCCACTCGATGCCACCAGAGGATCGCGTTCTTGCTGTCCAAGTAGAATGCGAAGTCGCGCTCCAAGGAGTTGAAGTCCTTTTCCAGCGCGGGTTCGAATAGCGTTCTCTGGACTGGCTGAGCGTACTGCTGGAGCATCGGTGCGTTCTCAGGTATTAAGTCTTCGTAACTATGGCCCAGTTCGTAGTTGCCCTCGTCGGCACTCAGATCGAACCGCACATCGCCGAGGTCGAACTTGCCGATGAAGAGATTCTGCGCGAGTTGGTCTATCTGTTTGGATAGGATCGCTCTGAACTGTTCGGCGTATCTCGCTCTGGATGCGTTGATGGACCTTCCGTCGATGCTGCTGTTGTTGAGCAGGGCATCGATCGCCTGCTGGGCGAGATGAGCGGCGCGCCAAGGGTTTGGTACGATGGTCCCGATACGACGTGCGAAGTATGCGATGTCGATGGTATCGTCCAGTTCAACGATTATGTCGTCTCGTATCTCGAGCTCGCCTGAGATCCCTACGCTGGCGATACCGCTGGTGGATGATAGGATATTGCGCGCTTGCACCTCGTCGATCTTGAGGATGCTCCAGTCGATTTCGGCAAGTATGTCGCGGTCGTAGTCGAGGTCTCGCCATCCGCCGTCTCCATCCTTGTGAAGCACTTTGGGCAGATAGATCTTCTTCCCGCGGAATCTGGCTGTGCGTCGGATCACCTTTTTGATGTGGGTCTGTGCTCCGGCATAGTCGATGTATCCACCCAGGTCTCCCATTCCCTCGTTTTCGAGACCGTTGCGAACGAAGTCGACGGTGTTTCTGACTTCGGCATTGTGGCATATGACGTAGCAACTATCGAGCGACGATCTGCCGGTGAGTCGGACATGCGGCATTCGCAGCACGCGTCCGACCATCTGTGTAATAGCGGTTTTGGCTCGAGTATTGTCGAGTAGAACCAAGATGTATGCGAATGGGCAGTCCCATCCTTCTTTGAGCGCGTCCTTGGTGATGATCCACCTGACTGGTGAGCGGGTTCGCTCATTCATCAGGTCTTCGCGTCCGAGTTCATCAGTTTCGGAGGATTTGACTTTGATGGCATCGGGTTGGACTCCGATGCTGATGAGATGATCACGCGCATCCTCAGCGTGGATGTTGATGTGATCTCGCTGTTTCTTCCCCGTTCTCTCGACTCTCACTACTGCGATAGGGCGTATATACCTGCCGTTCTCGTCTTCGAGTTTCTCGGCATCGCGGGTCAGGTCTTCGAGTCTCTGGTGCGCCAGTTCCAGAGTGTGCGTCCAGTCGTGTGCAGAGCCGCGAGTTTCGATGTTTATGGGTAGCTTTATCATCTCCTCGGCCTGTAGCGCGGCACCTCGGATGTCGACGAGCACGTTGCTGATTCGGTGGTTGGGAGTGGCAGACAGCTCAATGACGATGCCGGGGTTCATGCGGTTGACGGCGCGTGCGTACTGCTGCTGATTCTTGAGCTGCTTGCCGTATGCCTTGTGCGCTTCGTCGAGTATCACGACTGGTCGACATATCTTGAAGACGTTGAAGAGGCTCTGCTTGACGATCCCTGGCATTCCGTCCAGATCCGGCTCGCGTTCCAAGTCGGGATTTTTCTCTCTAAACTCGCCTTGTGCCAACGGGTGGTCGTTTTCAGGGAAGAATCCGGGGTATTTGCCGGAATCTCTGAACATACGCAGGAAATCTTTGCTCTTCTGCCGATTCGCCGACGGCAGCATGAGTAGCATCACGCAGAGGTAGTTTCGGATGTCATCTGAGGTCAGGGCATCGTCTTTCTCCATGACTTTGACTCTTCCGCCGCATGCGCGTTCGAGTATCTGCCTATATGGGTGTTGTCGGTTCCAGAGTGTGGCTCTGGTCTGTTCGTATATGGCGCGGGTCGGCACTATCCACAGCAGCAGTCCGGTGTTTTCTCCGGAGTGCATCAGTATTCGCTCTACCGATGCTGCGCCGAGAAGCGTTTTGCCTCCGCCGGTGGGCACTTTGAGACAGATGTGGGGTATGGGTTCGTCGCTGTCAGTGGTTCGAGAGACGTATTCGGATGGTTGCTGTAGATGTTGCCATGCGTGCTTAGGGAAGTTGGCTTCGTCTTTGCTGATCTGGTAGCCGATGGATTCGAGATCCTCGGCCTTTCGGTCGATCTCGGCTTTGGCTTCGTGGATTGCTTCCAGCCATCTGTCGAGGCTCTGTATGGCTTCCTGCTGATATTCCTTGAGTTGCATGAGGTTATGCTACGCCTATTAGGGGATGATCAGGACTTTAGTGAATCTGCGATGCCGTGCACTGTGCGGGAATGACTTACAGATGGGCAACCATAAGTGCTACCCCAACAGATGTCGGACAGCGTGTCGCTCATTTCTCTAGGGGATGAGCGCGTGATGCGGTGAGCTCGTATGGGAGCTGGCAGAATGTGATGCCCATCGCGGAGAGGTCGCTCTGGCTGATGAAGCGAAGCGGAGCGAATACGACTGCCGACTTGCCGACTTCTTTCGCAGACGCAGCGATCGCTTCGGCACGGGTGGAGTTGAGCGCACCCTTCTCGCCCCGCAGCCACTCGATGTCAGACCGATACAGGAGGTGGTAGCGCACGTGATCGCTCTCGTAGAAGAAGCCGGTGGCGTCGCTGGAGTCTTCGTTTCTCGATAGCTCGTCCGGGTTCGCGGCGATGCCGGTGGCGCAGTGAAGCAGGTAGGTCGCTAGAGATGCGTAACTGGGAAGATTCTCACCGTTGAGCATGGTTTCGATGCTGATCGGATCTCCCAGCGTGCAATAGGTGAACGAGTCACCGAGTCCTTCGCGCAACGTTGCGTCGCGGGCGTTCGGAATGCCGTTGATGACTCTCCTGACTCTCTCGGCGGTGATGGCGTCGGCGTAGTCCTCGCACTCGACTAGGATGAATCTGCGGTTTCCGCCGTCTTCCTTGTTCAGCGCAAGCACGGCGTGGGCGGTGGTGCCGGAGCCGGCGAAGGAGTCCAAGATGATGTCGTTGGGATCGGTGGCGATGCGGAGGATGTGCTGTATAAGAGTGTGAGGTTTGGGATTCTGGAAGATGACACCCAGAGCATTGAGTCCTTGTGTCGCACTTTGAGTGTGACCGACATCTTCATGTAGCCACACAGTCATAGGGGTGATCCCTTGCTTCACTTCTGATAAGAATCGCTTTGTCCGAGGAGAGTTGTTGCCATCTGATCCAAACCAAATACGGTTATCTGCGATTAACTCATCCAGACGCTTTTTGCTATATCGCCAACACGAACCCAGCGGAGGATTCACGACTCGGCCCGAAGGCGTTGTAATTGAGTAATCGTATTCTTTGTTATATGTCTTGACTGCCAAGCTGCTGGAATCCCATGCTCCTCTAGGATCGTTATCAGAGTTTGAGTAACGGCTATTTTGCTTATCGGTTCGAGGGAGAAGGTGAGGTCGCCAAATGATCTTGTTCTTGGCGTAAAGCAACACGAAGTCGTGATTATCGGAAAGGTATCGAGCATCATTGGTCGGGGCAAACTTCTTCTGCCAGATGATATTGGCGATGAAATTCTCTTCTCCGAACACCTCGTCCATGATTGAGCGCAGATGATGATGCTCGTTGTCATCGATGGAGACGAAGATCACCCCGTCTTCAGTCAGCAATTCGCGCAGCAGGTGCAGGCGCGGCCACATCATGCACAGCCACTTGTCGTGACGCTCCAGATCTTCGCCATCAACCGGCTTGTTGTCGGCGAGCCATTGGCGCATCAAGGGGCTGTTGACGCGGTCGTTGTAGATCCAGCCCTCGTTGCCGGTGTTGTACGGCGGATCGATGTAGATGCACTTGACCCGGCCGGCGTAGGTCGGCAGCAACGCCTTCAGCGCGTGCAGGTTGTCGCCGTGGATGATGAGGTTCGAGTCAGGAAGTGAAGAGTGTGCACGCTCTGTTTCTAGAACGTTTGTATTGTAAATGGGGGGGGGGGTGAATCGACTTTGAGGCGTCGGGAATGAGCGGCCGATACGGCACCGAGAGGTGGTGCGCGTAGATGTGCTGCTTGCCTTTGAAGTCGAGAGTGGGCATGATGAGTAGGACGTAAAAACGAATGACATTTTACCGCAGTATCAAGGTTCACGGGCGGAAGGCGAGGCGTCAAGAATTCAGACTTCGAGTGCTTGAGCGCGTGATGCGGTGAGTTCGTATGGGAGCTGGCAGAATGTGACGCCCATCGCAGAGAGGTCATTCTGGCTGACGAAGCGCAGCGGCGCGAATACGACTGCCGACTTGTCGGCTTCTTTCGCAGCCGCAGCGATCGCTTCCGCGCGGGTGGAGTTGAGCGCGCCCTTCTCGCCCCGCAGCCACTCGATATCAGACCGATACAGGAGGTGGTAGCGCACGTGATCGCTCTCGTAGAAGAAGCCGGTGTCGTCGCTCAGGGCTGCATTGGCGGCTAGGTGGCTGGGGTTCGCGGCGATGCCGGTGGCACAGTGAAGCAGGTAGGTCGCTAGAGATGCGTAGCCGGGCAGGTTCTCGCCGTTGAGCATGGTCTCGATGCTGATCGGCTCGCCGAGGGTGCAATAGGTGAACTCGCCGCCCAATCCTTCACGCAGCACCGAGTCTCTGGCGGTCGGAACGCCGTTGATGACGCGCCACACTCTCTCGGCGGTGATGGCGTCGGCGTAGTCCTCGCACTCGACTAGGATGAATCTGCGGTTTCCGCCGTCTTCCTTGTTGAGTGCTAATACGGCATGGGCGGTGGTGCCGGAGCCGGCGAAGGAGTCTAGGACGATGTCGTCGGAACGAGACGCCATCTTAAGTAGACGTTGAATCATCCGTTTAGGTTTTGGATGATCAAACTTCACGCTTGGAGAAAAGATTCGCTTGAAGTCCGAAGTACCTTCAGCATTGTCCCCGATGCTCCTTGTAAACCAGCTTTGCGGTGTTACTCCAAAAACTTTGACTTCTTCATGGAACACTTTGAGTTGAGGCATGCTGGTTCCTCTACGTCCGAACAGTATTCTGTTGTCTTGGAAGTTGCGTCTGTAGTGTTTTTCCTCCATCCGCCAACATCGTCCTTCCGGTGGCCAGAATTCCTGCTTCGTCTCAGGATTGATGATCGGGTATGTCAAGTTAGGACGTATGTTGGGTGCATGGAAAGTTTGTAGTTTCCACGCACCTCTAGGATCGTTGTCTGGATTAGAGAATCCGTCCATTGACAACTCATCAGGAAACACTGCAAAGGAAGATTCCTGAAACCATGTTTTGATGTTTGTACGCTTCAACCTCCGATTATTTCGGCGTCTCGTTTTAGCGTATGCAAGGATGTATTCGTGTTGGATTGAGATGTCGGTGTCGTTCTTCGGAGCACCCGACTCCCAAGGAATACAGCCGACCAAATTCTCCTCTCCGAAGATCTCATCCATGATTGCGCGCAGGTGGTGCTGCTCGTTGTCGTCGATGGAGACGAATATCACCCCGTCTTCAGCAAGCAGCTCGCGCAGCAGGTGCAGGCGCGGCCACATCATGCACAGCCACTTGTCGTGACGCTCCAAATCCTCCCCATCGACAGGCTTGTTGTCGGCGAGCCATTGGCGCATCAATGGGCTGTTGACACGGTCGTTGTAGATCCAACCCTCTTTGCCGGTGTTGTAAGGCGGATCTATGTAGATGCACTTGACTCTGCCGGCGTAGGTAGGCAGCAACGCCTTCAGCGCGTGCAGGTTGTCGCCGTGGATGATGAGGTTCGAGTCAGGGAGTGAAGAGTATGCACGTTCTGTTTTTAGAACGTTTGTATCACAAATGGGGGGGGGGTGAATCGACTTCGAGGCATCGGGAATGAGCGGCCGATACGGCACCGAGAGGTGGTGCGCGTAGATGTGCTGCTTGCCTTTGAAGTCGAGTGTGGGCATGGTGAGTAGGACGTAAAAGCGAATGACATTTTATCGCGGATCAGACTTCAAGCGCTTGCGCACGAGACGCGGTGAGCTCGTATGGGAGCTGGCAGAATGTGATGCCCATCGCGGAGAGGTCGCTCTGGCTGACGAAGCGCAGCGGCGCGAATACGACCGCCGACTTGCCGACGGCGCGGGCGGCTTGCGATACGGCTTCGGCGCGGGTGGAGTTGAGCGCGCCCTTCTCGCCGCGCAGCCACTCGATGTCAGACCGATACAGCAGATGGTAGCGCACATGCTCGCTCTCGTAGAAGAAGCCGGTGTCGTCACTCAAGGTCGCATTGGCGGCTAGGTGGCTGGGGTTCGCGGCGATGCCGGTGGCGCAGTGAAGCAGGTAGGTCGCTAAAGATGCGTAGCCGGGCAGGTTTTCGCCGTTGAGCATGGTTTCGATGCTGATCGGATCGCCGAGGGTGCAATAGGTGAACGAGCCACCGAGTCCTTCGCGCAGCACCGAGTCTCTGGCGGTCGGAACGCCGTTGATGACACGCCGCACTCTCTCGGCGGTGATGGCGTCGGCGTAGTCCTCGCACTCGACTAGGATGAACCTGCGGTTTCCGCCGTCCTCCTTGTTGAGTGCTAATACGGCGTGGGCGGTGGTGCCGGAGCCGGCGAAGGAGTCCAGGACGATGTCGTCGGGGCCTACATCGGCGAATCTGAGAATGTCTGCTATGAGTGCAACTGACTTTGGGAAATCGAAGGCTCTTTTACCGTCGAACACTGCTTTAACGGCGTTGGTGCCGTTAGCGGATGAGTATTGGGGTTTATTCCAGAGGGATGTTGGCTTTTCTTTGAACACGCTGTCCATATCGGGGCGAATCTTGATAGTGAACTGATAGCCCATCCTTTTATGGGGTCTGACGAGGAGGTTGAACGGCTCTCTTTCGACTTTCTGCTTGCTCCAGCGCCAGACAGCGGGATCGCCGTTCCCATCACTTGGATAAACCGCGACATCAGTCTCATGAGATCGATTGATGCCAACAGTGCCGTCACATCGCACAAATATAGGAAAGTAGAGATTTGGCCGATCAGCAGGGGTGCCGCTTAAGCCGATGCGAATCAATCCACTACCTAATCGGTACTTCCCGATTTCGTCCTCATCCCATCCGCCTCTCGGTGGCTTCTTTCGGAACAGCCCCATGCCGACCGTATCGATGTCTTTGGCAAACACATGAACGAATTCGTTGACCTCACGCAAATATCTTCCTGAAACGGCACCCGCGTTTTGAATCAGGATTAAAGTGTCAATGAAGTTGCGTTCCTCAAACACATCCTCCATCAGCCCGAGCAATCTCCACTGCTCATGGTCGTCGATAGACACGAAGATGACGCCATCCTCCGCTAGCAACTCGCGGAGCAGTTGCAGGCGGGGCCACATCATGCAGAGCCACTTGTCGTGCCGCTCCAGGTCTTCGCCATCGACCGGCTTGTTGTCGGCGAGCCACTGGCGCATCAGCGGGCTGTTGACGTTGTCGTTGTAAACCCACGCCTGACTGCCGGTGTTGTACGGCGGATCGATGTAGATGCACTTGATCCGCCCGGTGTAAGTCGGCAGAAGAGCCTTCAGGGCGTGCAGGTTGTCGCCGTGGATTATGAGGTTGCCGCTGGACCGCCCCGATGAAGAAGAAGCATGGTTCGAATCTTCACAATTTAGAACATTTGTATGGGGGGGGGGGTAAATCGACTTTGAGGCATCGGGAATGAGCGATCTGTACGGCACCGAGAGGTGGTGCGCGTAGATGTGCTGCTTGCCTTTGAAGTCGAGCGTGGGCATGGAGCATTAATCTAACATCAATGGGCAGGATGCGGCGTGCACTCTGCTATTGCTAGCTCTTCTTCGGTGGCGGTGGTGGTGGCGCGGGCGGCTTGCTCACGCTTGCGGGTTTAGGTGAAACACCGCGCGTTTCTGGTGGGGATGTCGGTACCTTGGCCATCGCTTACTCCGATCTTATGTCATGCTGTTTTGTGCGTACGAATTCTACAATTTCAACTTCTGATACGGGAATCAGAAGCTCGTAAGCCTCCGATTCGCCTTGCGAAGCGTCCTCTGACAGCCACTCCCCGTAGGTGATTCTGAAGTGCCCTCGTTCAGGGTTGCTGGGCCATTCAGCCGGCCATCCGTAGAGCCGGCGGTCCCCCTTCATGTGAAGAACGACGTAACAGTCGTGATGTGCGAATGCGGAGTACCACTCGGATGGGTGTGAAGTCTCCCGAGTCAATCGGACTAGACGCAACAGCCGATGAAGAGTGTCGTGGTTGGATACCAAGACAGCGATCAAACCGACAGCCACCGCCAACACGAGAGAGACAGCGAGATCCACTTCTCTCAGCCATGACCACTCCGTAAGGTGCAGAAGGGAAGCAGCGGTTTGCACAACCATCGTGAATATCAGGGCTTGAACGACGCTTCCGAACTCGCTCGGTTTGGGGTGAGACGTGAACAAGTACAAGACGGCAGCGGACACGAATCCCGGGAGCAGGAACGTCAGCACCGAAACGACTTCACTCGAAGCCCAACTCATGCCAGTAACGCCCTACTGTATCCAGGTTTGCGCGCCTTACTCATAACTATCAATGCGCGTAGATGCGCTGCTTGCCTTTGAAGTCGAGGGTAGGCATGGCAAGTGGGGCGTAAAAACGAATGACGTTGTACCGCAGGATTCGGGTTCACTAATGGAAATGGAGACATCAAGATTCAAATTTCGAGTGCTTGAGCGCGGGATGCGGTGAGTTCGTATGGGAGCTGGCAGAAGGTGATGCCCATCGCGGAGAGGTCGCTCTGGCTGACGAAGCGCAACGGCGCGAATACGACCGCCGACTTGCCGACGGCGCGGGCGGCTTGCGATACGGCTTCGGCGCGTGTGGAGTTGAGCGCGCCCTTCTCGCTACGCAGCCACTCGATGTTCGACCGATACAGGAGGTGGTAGCGCACATGCTCGCTCTCGTAGAAGAAGCCGGTGTCGTCGCTCAGGGTTGCATTGGCGGCTAGGTGGCTGGGGTTCGCGGCGATGCCGGTGGCGCAGTGAAGCAGGTAGGTCGCTAGAGATGCGTAGCTAGGAAGATTCTCGCCGTTGAGCATGGTTTCGATGCTGATCGGATCGCCGAGAGTGCAGTATGTAAACTCGCCACCGAGTCCTTCGCGCAACGTTGCGTCGCGGGCATTCGGAACGCCGTTGATTACTCTTCTGACTCTCTCTGCGGTGATGGTGTCGGCGTAGTCCTCGCACTCTACTAGGATGAACCTGCGGTTTCCGCCGTCTTCCTTGTTGAGGGCTAATACGGCGTGGGCGGTGGTGCCAGAGCCGGCGAAGGAGTCGAGGACGATGTCGTTGGGGTCGGTGGCGATGCGGAGCAACTGTTTGATCAATGTAGTCGGTTTGGGAGTCTCGAACGCTTCACGTGCGAATCCGATCCGAGTGAGTTCATTCTTTGCGGTTCTGAGGCTTCCGCTTTCAAGTAGCAGATTGAGATACACGCCGGTCCGCGGATCGTTTTCGTCGAAATAATCTTTGCGGCGAACCTTCCACCCACGGTCGGATTTCTCGAACTGCAGAAGGTCGTTTTGCAGCATCTCCATTACAGATGTATGACCGGATGTCCATCTTTGCCCCTCGGACGGATAAGCCAGTTCGTCTGATCCGGGGATAGGAATGCCGAACTTCATGGTGTCACGTCGATACATCCCTTCATCGGTCTTGACGATCTGTTGCAGTCGATATGAACCGTCATCGTCGCGATACGGGTATCTGGCCGATTCGACGACTCTCCGATTTGTTTCTAATCTTGAGACATCACGGGCATACATGTGTATGTTTTCCACGATATCGCCTACTGCGGTTACATTATTGCTCGCGCCTCCTTTCTTCTTCCAGACCAGAGTCTCGACGAAGTTCGATTCCCCGAAGATCTCATCCATGATTGCACGCAGATGGTGCTGCTCGTTATCGTCGATGGAGATGAAGATCACCCCGTCTTCAGACAGCAGCTCGCGCAGAAGGTGCAGGCGCGGCCACATCATGCACAGCCACTTGTCGTGACGCTCCAGATCTTCGCCATCGACAGGCTTGTTGTCGGCGAGCCACTGGCGCATCAAGGGGCTGTTGACGCGGTCGTTGTAGATCCAGCCTTCGTTGCCGGTGTTGTAAGGCGGGTCGATGTAGATGCACTTGACTCTGCCGGCGTAGATGGGCAGGAGCACCTTCAGCGCGTGCAGGTTGTCCCCGTGGATGATGAGGTTCGAGTCAGCGAGATGCGAGTGTGAACGTTCTGTTTTTAGAACGTCTGTATTGTAAATGGGGGGGGTGAATCGACTTCGAGGCATCGGGAATGAGCGGCCGGTACGGCACCGAGAGGTGGTGCGCGTAGATGTGCTGCTTGCCTTTGAAGTCGAGCGTGGGCATGGTGAGTAGGACGTAAAAGCGAATGACATTTTATCGCGGATCAGACTTCGAGTGCTTGAGCGCGGGATGCGGTGAGCTCGTAGGGGAGCTGGCAGAATGTGATGCCCATCGCTGAGAGGTCGCCCTGGCTGATGAAGCGTAGCGGCGCGAAGACGACCGCCGACTTGCCGACGGCTCGGGCGGCTTGCGATACGGCTTCGGCGCGGGTGGAGTTGAGCGCGCCCTTCTCGCTACGCAGCCACTCGATGTCAGACCGATACAGCAGGTGGTAGCGCACGTGATCGCTCTCGTAGAAGAAGCCGGTGTCGTCACTCACGGTTGCATTGGCGGCTAGGTGGCTGGGGTTCGCGGCGATGCCGGTGGCGCAGTGAAGCAGGTAGGTCGCTAGAGATGCGTAGCTGGGAAGATTCTCGCCGTTGAGCATTGTTTCGATGCTGATCGGATCGCCCAGCGTGCAGTATGTGAACTCGCCGCCGAGCCCTTCGCTAAGTGCCGAGTCTCTGGCGGTCGGAACGCCGTTGATGACACGCCGCACTCTCTCGGCGGTGATGGCGTCGGCGTAGTCCTCGCACTCGACTAGGATGAACCTGCGGTTTCCGCCGTCCTCCTTGTTGAGTGCTAATACGGCGTGGGCGGTGGTGCCGGAGCCGGCGAAGGAGTCGAGGACGATGTCGTTGGGGCCGGTGGCGATGCGGAGGACGCGGTCGATGAGTCCTACTGGTTTCGGATTGTCGAAGTCTGCGGGAGCATTGAATACATCTGCCAACTCCGAGCTTCCGTTATGGTTCATCGGGAACTTGCTGTGAGTGTCGGATTGCCACATGGTGGGCCAGGTCAGCCCGGGCCTGGCATCTCGTAAGTATCGTTTGCGTTGCGGCATGGATTTACCGTCTTTACCGAAAACTATCTCTCGGTTTGCGATCATCTCAGCGACACGCTCACGGTTGTAGACCCAGTTGCGGCGAGAAGGCGGGTAGTGCTGTTCGCCGGTAGTGGGGTTGATAATCGGATAGTAGAGAGAATCGACCCATCTCCCGCCTCTAGTGTTCCCGTGAAACTGTTCGAGTCTCCAAGGGCCTCTACCATCGTCATCGTCTTGCGTGAATCCTGAATTTCCGGTACGCGGGCGGAGATTCATTCCAGATTCAGAACCATAGATCAGCACAAAATCGTGGATATTCCCTATCCTTCGGTCGTTTGGAGGTCCGCCGCGCTTCTTCCACGTCACTGAAGTAATGAAAGCCTTTTCTCCGAACACCTCGTCCATGACGGCGCGCAGGTGGTGCTGCTCGTTGTCGTCGATGGAGACGAAGATCACCCCGTCTTCAGACAGCAGCTCGCGCAGAAGGTGCAGGCGCGGCCACATCATGCACAGCCACTTGTCGTGACGCTCCAGATCTTCGCCATCGACAGGCTTGTTGTCGGCGAGCCACTGACGCATCAAGGGGCTGTTGACGCGGTCGTTGTAGATCCAGCCTTCGTTGCCGGTGTTGTAAGGCGGATCGATGTAGATGCACTTGACTCTGCCGGCGTAGATGGGCAGGAGCGCCTTCAGCGCGTGCAGGTTGTCCCCGTGGATGATGAGGTTCGAGTCAGCGAGATGCGAGTGTGAACGTTCTGTTTTTAGAACGTCTGTATTGTAAATGGGGGGGGGGGTGAATCGACTTCGAGGCATCGGGAATGAGCGGCCGGTACGGCACAGAGAGGTGGTGCGCGTAGATGTGCTGCTTGCCTTTGAAGTCGAGGGTAGGCATCGGTGATTAATTTAACACCAACGGGCACGATGCGGCGGCGACTGACTGGAGAGTAGCTTGTTGTGCTGAAAAGCGTTCGTCGATTTTGAAATGCTCTCCTTATGGATGTCCTATTCCTCACTAGCAGTTGGTAGGGGGTAGTGTTCTCCTCAACTTGAAGCACCTGGAATCGCCAGTGTTTAGAATGAGACGGAACATTGATGTTCCGATCTTCATCGCCTGCCTTCGCGTCGATGCGGAAGGAGAGCCAAATTGGCACGTAGGAAATACTTAGGCTTGGCAGAAGTAGTGCAGCCCATCACCTACGGCGAGCCGGGTAAACGCACATTCAACGTCACTGCCGAGAGCGAGCGTGGCTCAGGGACGGTTTGGCTAGAGAAGGAGCAACTCTACAGTATCGCCGAGTCGTTGGGAAGCGCTTTGATTCTCATTGACACGGCACCTGCGCCGAGCGATGACGCGGGGGAGTTCGACGAGAGCGACGAAGGCGAACCGGGCAGCCACATCGAATTCAAAGCATGGCAGATCGCACTTCAATACGACGAGCGAAGACGAGTCTTTGTATTCGCTGCCGCCGGCCCCGATCCCGACGTGCCGGAGAGAGATCGTGGCGACGATCCGGATGCCCTGATGCTGCACTTCGCCTTCTCCCACGAACAGGCTAGCGAGCTCGCAGCTAAAGGCATGGAGATCGTTGCCGCCGGGAGGCCCATCTGCCCCTACTGCGGCAACGCTATCGACCAAGGCGAAACTCACGTATGCCACCGACGGAACGGACACAGCATCGAAGCTAGCGGATCCATCCTAGATGCGATAGACGAGTTGGAAGAGTAGCATCTCGCGCCGGTCCTCGAAGCTCCTGCCTTTATATCTGAACTCTTAACGATGATTCAGCCGGACGACTCGGAGGATCTGGACCGAGCGGAGCTGTGCCGTAGGCTGAAGGAGTGGCCGATCACGGGTATCGGACTGCATCCAGGAGGCTCTAACTACGTCTTCGTCGTTCGTTTGAAGGAAGATGAAGAAGAGCTATACGGCATCTACAAGCCGGCATCAGGCGAGCGTCCCCTGCGCGATTTCCCCTATGGCACTCTTCACAATCGGGAATGGTGCGCCGCCGCGTTGGCAGAGGCTTTGGGTTGGCCCGCGATTCCGCCTACCGTCATCAGGGAAGGTCCTCACGGCATCGGAAGCGTCCAGCTATTCATCGATGCCGACTTTACCCGCCACTACTTCAATCTGCGTGAAGATCGGCTAGAGGACTTCGCGCCCGTCGCGATGTTCGATGTATTCGTGAATAACGCCGATAGAAAGGGCGGCGCCTGCCTCGTCGACTCACGTGGGAAGCTCTGGGCCGTGGATCACGGACTGACGTTCAATCCCTTCGCTCGACGGCGAACCGTCATGTTCGAGTTCAACGGCGAACCGTACCCCGAGGCTCTCATGCCGAGCCTCAGCGATGCAGTTTGTCAACTCCGACGCGAAGATTCGGAACTCCGGGGCGCAGTCTCCAAAATGTTAGATATGGAAGAGGTAGACAGCCTGATTCGAAGAGGGGAAGAGATGCTTGAGAGCGGCACTTTTCCGCTTCTCGATCCCGATTGGAACGTGCCTTGGCCGATGATATGAATTCGCTGAGCATCCAAGACGCCCGTCGAATAGCTCTCGCCGCACAGGGCTTCCATCGCCCGCGGCCAATCGACCGACCAGTCGATCTCAACGACTTCGACGACGTGATCTCAAGAGTGAAGATTGTCCAGATCGATCCGATAAACGTGCTCGTGCGGGCCCACTACATGCCGTTCTTCTCACGGCTGGGGCCTTACTCTCTGGATCTTTTCGAGCGCTTCGCCTATGAGGATAGGAAGCTGTACGAATGTTTCGCAC
The DNA here is from genome assembly GCA_965214735.1 of Dehalococcoidia bacterium. GTDB lineage: Bacteria > Chloroflexota > Dehalococcoidia > Lucifugimonadales > Lucifugimonadaceae > Bin127. Next base: position 1,841,572 of record OZ243977.1, read on the forward strand.
ACCAAGCGTCATTCATCCCGACTGATCATCTGCCGATGCTGAGGCATCGAATGATCGAGTGGAGCGCGGGCAAGGCTTGGCGACGATTCATGGACAGTCATCCCGGCATTGAAGAATCGGTGATGAGCCAGATCCGCAGAAACGGAGCCCTCACTGTCTCCGAGATCGAAGAAAAGGGCGAACGATACGGTCACTGGGGCATGACGCCAGCCAAATTGGTGCTGGAGACGATGCTCCGCCGAGGTGAACTGGCTATCCATGGACGTCTAAACGGTGCACGCCAATACGATCTGACAGAGAGAGTCGCTCCAGCCGAACTTCTCAATCGCCCGGCGATGAGCAAGATGGAGGCTCGCCGCGCCATGGTGATGCGGGCGGTCGACGCGATGGGGATCGCCACCGCTCCCGACATCGCCGACTACTACCGCTTCAAAAGAAGCGAAGCCGATGATGTCATACAGCCGCTAGTCAGAGAAGGCATGCTCCAATCGGTGCAAGTCGAGGGAGCGCGCCGCCCGGTATTCGCCAAAAGCGGTCTTGAAATCTCCGATAAAGCGATAAAGGCACGATCCCTGCTATCGCCTTTCGACCCGCTCGTGTGGTTCCGTGAAAGGCTGGAGTGGCTCTTCGACTTTGAATACCGCATCGAAATCTACACTCCCGCCAAAAAGCGAAGATACGGCTACTACGTCCTCCCGTTCCTGCTTGACGAACAGCTGGCTGCCCGAGTGGACCTCAAGGCTGATCGAAGAAAGAGAGTATTGCGAGTTCCCAGCGCCTTTCTAGAAGAGGGGCGGGACGCTGATCACGTAGCACACGAACTCGCAGTCGAACTTAGAGAAATGGCTGCTTGGCTCAATCTCGACCGCATCGTCATCGGCAGAAAAGGAAGCTTCACGATACCCTTGAGAGCCGCCGTCAAGCAGCTCTGACAAACTCAGCCGCTCTCGAAGCGAATGTCTTGTCTTATCACGGTGTAATGGAAGGTCATGCGCTCCCCCGTGCAGCAGCAGGAAGGGCAGGTTTAGGAAGCATCGCCTAGATCTGTCGGATCTTTCCCATCGCCTCAACCGCGGTATGTAAATCGTCTCAAGGAGCTATTGAACAGGCCTATCATCAGTGTCACCAAAGCCACGAATGCCCCGCCTATCAGCAACGCCTCTGATATCCCGATGAATCCGGCCAGAATAGCAAATACGAAGCCTCCGAGCGGGAAACCGGCCCATGCAATCTCGTATATTCCCGCCAACCGGCCTCTCACATCATCCGACACAGCCACTTGAAGAGAGATCGTTCCCATACCTACATGGATCGCGTTGAACATCCCGAACAATAGGGCTATAACCAAGCCGAGGTAGAACTCCGCGACCAGCGCGAACAGCATCGCGAAGCCAGCTACGAACATGTTCGTGATCAATAGCATGTAGCCCATCCTGCGTGCGCCGCCGCTGATCCCGAGCGTCAGCGCGCCCGCGAACGCCCCGACTCCGATCGCGGTGAACAGATGCCCGAGCCCGCTTGGGCCAATCGTCAGAACATTTTTGGCGAACGGCGCCAGAAGATACACGAACCCGCCCAGCAGCAATGCGTTCACCGCGGTAAAGATCATATTGCCGGCAACTATCGGATTAGATGTCACAATTTCCGCGATTTCCGACACATCTTCCCAGATCGGCGGATGCGAAGATCTCTTAGCCTGAGGCTTCGGCTTGAAACTCCACACGAGGATCACATTGCATAAAAACAAGGACGCCATCACGAAGTAGGGCCACTCAGCATCCGACAAGATAATGATCCATCCCCAGATCAAGGGCGCTGAGATCCGCGTCAGGTTGAATATGGTCAAATCGAACGAGATGGAACGCGGCAGTATCTTTCGATCCACCATATTCGGTAGCAGAGCGAATCGAGCAGTCCAATCGAAAGCTAAGGAAGCTCCCTGAATAGCACCTGCCAACTGGATGTGCCATGGCTCGATCCGATCAACCACCAGCAGCACTCCGACAGCGAGCATCGCCGCTGATGTGGCAACTGATCCCAGCATCAACAGTGCTTGTCGGCTCACCCTGTCCGCCAAAATCCCCCCGATGAATCCCATCGAAACCGAAACCAGCGCGATGACTCCCGCCAATATCGCCAAGTCTCGTGTCGAGCCTGTCAGCTCCGTGATCACGTACGTCTGCGCGACGATGACCATCTGGTGTGCGGTGCCCCATGCAAATGTGCCCGCCAAGAACTTTCGCAGCTCCAGTGATCCGAGTGTTTGCTCGATCCTTGCAACTCCGACTCGACGGCGGCGCGAGTTTCCCGGCACGACGCGTCGGCTAAAATTCATATCGTCGCATCATCTGTGTCATGGTTAAACGAACGAATGAAATCTCAGATACTTGCGATTAGAGACAATGGCAACTGATCCGTCCATCACCAATATCGTCCTCGCTTCCGTCGTCGGATTCATTCTTGGAAGCATACCTGTCGCCTACTTGATAGCGAGGCGCCACGGCGTCAACATATTCGAGGTGGGCTCCCGACAAGCCGGTGCTACTAACGTAATGAGAAGAGTCAGCCGGCGCGCCGGCGGAGCAGTTCTACTGATCGATGCCGCAAAAGGGTTCGCAAGTATCTACATCGCTCGCCAAGTTTTTGGACTAGACGGGGTGTGGGTGCTGCTGCCACCGTCGGCGACGATTGTGGCGCACTGGAATTCGCCGCTGACCAAGTTCCGAGGGGGCGACGGAGTGGCGAGTCTCGGCGGAATCGCCATCGGGCTGTTCGGGGCACTCTCGCTGGTTCCAATGATAATTCTTGCCATCTCGCTCAGTCTCTTCAGCCTCAAGTTCGCGCATCCGTCCCTGTGGGCAGGCTTTGTGGCATGGGTCGCATTCCTGGTCGTCTTGCTCAGAAACAGCACCCCTGAAAGCGATGAACTCCCTCTCTTCAGCGGCTTGAGCGTCATGGCGATCGCAATCCTGCTGCACAGCGTGATATTCCACTTGAGGCACAAAGAATACTTCATAGAAGAACCGTCCGATACGGTCTCAGAAAGCCCTGATAGCTAGACAGCGGGGAGAGTGAGATCATCGCCCACAGCGTCCTGCCAGATGCGGATGCGGGCCGTCATATCCCTTATGCGATCCCGATGCGCGGGATCATCGAACAGGTTCGTCATCTCGAATGGATCTGAGTTCAAATCATATAGCTCGGACTGATCGCCGAGGCTCAGGTTCAGCTTCCAGCGATCCTGAGTCACGACCGACCGCCAAGAGATCATCGACATCCGCTCGATATCTGCATTTCCCAACGGGACTGTAGGAGAGTGGCCGTACCACTGCATGAAGACATCGCCGGTCAGCTCACACTCGCCTCGCAACACGTTCGCGCGACTCTCGCCCTGCAAATGACTAGGCAGCTCCTCTCGGTCGACACCCATCAGCTCCAGCATAGTCGGAACCAGATCAACATGGCCGATGTTGCCGTCCACGCGCCGTTGCGAACGGTTCAGCCAAGGAGCCTTCACCAGTAGAGGCACGCCCGCAATCTCATCATAGAACGCCCTCTTGGTGCCCAGCATCGCGCGATCACCCAAGCCATCGCCGTGATCGCTGGTGAAGAAAATCGCAGTCCTATCAGCTTGGCCACTCTCCTCCAAAGCGTCCAGAACTTTTCCAACGCCGCGATCCATCAGCGTGACCAAGCCGTAGTATCTGGCCCTCAGCGCGCGCCAATCGTCTGCATTGGCAAGCGGCCGGCTGTCGGGTGTCGTTCCCACTCCGTAGGCACCGTCTTCATCAATCTGAAAATAGTCGGTGGCATTGCCGCTCAAGTGATATTCGGCACGGCGTCTGTGCCACAGCGGCGTGTTTGGATCCGGCATCCGCAGAAAAAGAGGCCCGTCAGGGATTTCCGCAGGATCGTACATATCGTTGAACGGTCCGTTGTAAGGCGGATGTGGCTCGAAGAACATGGCGCACATGATCCATGGTCGATCCGTGTTCTCGCGAATGAAACGCGCCACATTGTCGCCCAGAAACGTCGCCATCGTGTGCTCTTCAGGCAGCATACTCCGCTGCTGCTGCGAAAATGCCAGTCCGTCGTCTGTTCTCCGATGAGGCTCATAGCCTTGCTCAACTAGGGCGTGTTAACACTGGCGCAATGCCTCTGTTATGAGTGCGAACATGATGAACCCGGTGAAGATCACGTCCAGCTTCTCGAAGCGTGAGAAGATGCGTCGGAAGCCCTTCAGCCGGCGGAACAGCCGCTCGATCTCGTTGCGCCGCTTGTACATCTCGCGGTCGTACTCCCACGGATCGATCCGGCTCCGGCGCGGCGGAACCACGGGGACGAAGCCCAGGTCCAGCGCCAGCTGGCGGCTCTCGTCGCCCTCGTATGCCCGATCCATCAGCAGCCGCGGGCTTCCGAGCTGCGGGCCGAGGCGTTCGAGCAGCCGGCGACCCTCCGGCGCGTCGTGCGCCTGTCCCGGCGACAGGGAGAACGTCACGGCCGTCCGAGCATCCGCGGCAGCCATATGAATCTTGGTGGTCCAACCGCCCCGGGACTTCCCGATCGACTGGGGTCCGTTTTTTTTAAGGCCCCCGTCCCGTCCGGATGCACCTTGACGATGGTGCTGTCCAAAGAGACCGCCTCCAGCTTGACACGCACTATCTGTTCTCTCTGAAGGTGTTCGAACACCCGGTCTAGAACCCCCTTCTTCGACCAGCGGTTCATGCGGGTATAGATCGTGTGCCAGTTGCCGAACCGGGCCGGCAGCCCGCGCCACTTGCAGCCGTGCTCGGCCACATACAGGATCGCGTTCAGAACCTGGAGGTTCGGGACGCTGACGTTGCCGCGCTGCACAGGCAGGTGCGGAGCTATGCGTTCGTATTGAGATTCTGTGATTTCCATGCGGAAAGCGTAGCACAGATCCACACGCTAGTGTTAACACGCCCTAGAAACTCGAAGTACTCCGACTGTCTGAAACGATCCTCTCGCTCGAGATGCGTAGGATTCGATTCGTGCTCGTCTTCTGTCGCCAGCCAGCTGTCAAAGCCATGTTGCCTGACCAGATCGCTTCCTAGATGCCACTTCCCGTATTTGGCAGTCAGGTATTCATCCGTAGCCAGCTCGCCGATTGTCAACGACTCTTCGGGCAGCTGAACACTGTTCCTGATCACTCCGGCAGAGTGGGGGTACAAGCCGGTCATCAAGGATGCCCGAGCCGGCGAACATACCGCCACCGTCACGTAGCAGTTCTCGAATACGAAACTCTCATCAGCCATCGCATCGATGTTCGGCGTATGAACAAAACCGTTGCCGTAACACGGCAATGTGTCCCGTCTCTGCTGATCTGTGCAGATCAGGAGGATATTTGGGCGGTCAGACACTGATGCCACTCAATGTGATCGCATTGATCGATCGGGCGAATTCTCGATTCGGCTTCCCTTACCATGAACCGCGATCGCTCGTATGCGTGGCCGGGCTCCCGATTTATATCGCGTATGACGCGAGCATCTCTTCAGCAGTCCGATTCGGTGCTGATTCGGTCACATCATCTACCCGATCCTGCAACGTGGGCCGATAGTCTTGATAAATCAGGCCCAACGGAATTCCCGGACGATCCAACAGGTCCTCTGCCGATTGACGGCTGGTAGGATCATGGTCATCCGGCACTTCCCAAGCGATCCCCGGTATGCCCTGCCGAGGCTTCCCCTTGAGCAGATCGTAAGTGTCGTTGTAGGTGGTGCAAGGCGACTGAACATGAACTATCGCAAACCCGGGGTGGTTCATCGCGTCTTGGATGATCTTCGCCAAGTCTCGGGGCTTGCTCGAGTAGTGCGATGCGATGTAGGAAACGCCGGCTGTCAGATAGAACTGCAACGGCATCAGCGGCATCTCGATCTTTCCGTAGGGAGTCGAACTTGTCTTCATGCCCAGATCCGAAGTGGGTGAGGACTGCCCTTTGGTCAACCCATATACAGCGTTATCCATGATTACACATGTGATGTCTAAGTTGCGCTGCGCCGCCGGCCCGATGTGCTCTCCGCCGATGGAGAGAAAATCACCATCGCCTGCTACCACGACCGTTTGAAGATCGGGACGGCCCATCTTCACACCGAACGAAAGCGGTAATGTCCGGCCGTGGACTCCGTGCAGACCAAATGGCTGGTCGCCCTCCATCAAGTGCACCATATTGCCCGAACACCCGATTCCAGCCACAATCACATAGTTGGATTGCGGTATCTCGTGCTCCGCGACGTGTCTCTCCAACGCCCACTCCAAGGCACGGCGAACACCGAAATCCCCGCAACCGGGACACCACACGAAGTCGTACTCTGGATTTCGTTTGCTCACGCCGCAACTGCTCCTTTCTCAGAACGCAGTGATTCTAGACGAATGCCGATCTCTTCCACTAATGTCTCGGGCTTGAAGGGCAGACCTGTGTATTGTGTGATCGATTCAGCCCTGTAGCCATGTGAACGCAAAACCGACGACCATTGCCCCATAAAGTTAAGTTCCGGCACCAATGTCAACTTTGCCCTCGAAAGCGCATCTTTCACCTCGCTTGGCAGCGGATTCAATGCAACCGAGTAGATCCAGCCGATATCTGCTCCTTCTGCCTTCAATCGTTCGTAAGCTTCGCGGGCAGCACCTTTGGACGATCCCCAAGGCATGATCATCATCTGGCTGCCTTCATCCTCAATTTCGTAATGCGCATCATCTAACAGCGACAGCTTCTTGAATCTACGTTCGGTCAACCGAACGTGATGCAACGGCAGGTGAGTAGTGTCTCCAATCTCATCGTGCTCCGATCCATTAGCCACATAGGCTCCGGTGCCGCCGGGTATGGGCATCGGGGAAAGTCCGTCATCCATATTCCACGATTCGTAACGGCGATATCCGTTGTCGCCGGTGTAGACTTTCCGATCCTCTACGTTTAGACCAGATAGATGGGGCTTCGCTATATTTTCGCCCTTCTCGGCCTGCCCGAACTCACTCATCACGATCACTGGACCCTGGTATCTTTCGGCCCAGTTCAGAGCCAATGCCCCGGCATCGAAGCACTCCCTAACCGATCCTGGAGCGAGAATCGGGATGCTCATATCACCATGACCGGGATGAAGGCATGCCATCAAATCGCTCTGTTCAGACTTGGTGGGCAGTCCTGTCGATGGGCCGCCCCGCTGCACGTCAACCACCACGCATGGAATCTCTGCCATCCACGCCAATCCCAATCCCTCAGACATCAGCGACAGTCCTGGTCCAGCTGTAGCTGTCATCGCTTTCTTGCCGGCGTATCCGGCACCCACAATCGCGTTGATCGATTCGATCTCAGAAGAAACTTGATAGGCGAACCGGCCGGGGCCGACCAGATTCTGCTCCATCCACACCAATATCGTAGTCGCCGGCGATATCGGATAGCCGACGTAAAACTCCAATCCTGATGCGACCGCGCCCAAAGAGAGCGCTGCGTTGCCGGTGATCATGATCTGTTCACCTTCCGGAGGAACAGATGAAGCCAGCTGACCCACCGCGAATCCGCTATCTGCAGCAACGTCCGCACCCAAACGAATCGCCACTTTGTTCGCTTCGATAATCTCCTCATCCCCAGGACGCCCACGGGTGAACCGCGCTGTGATGAAGGCGTCGATCTCCTCCAGTGAGAACCCGATCAGATTCGCAACCGCGCCGATCGTGACCATGTTCGCGGCTCTGGCGTTGCCGGTCGACTTCGCCATCTCGTCAGCCCGGATCCCGAAATATTGACCGCCCTCCGGCAGTTGGAAATCTTCGGCGTTATAGATAGCGACGCCATTCTCAGATAAGTCGTGTTTATGGTTGTCATAGGCGTACTGGTTCAATGCGACCAACACATCCACGCTGTCGCCAGAAGATAGAACCGGGGTAGTAGAGATTCGCACTTGAGAAGATGCGGGACCACCCATGATCTGCGAAGGAAAAGTCGAAAACGTGGATACGTAGTATCCGGCGTTCGCTGCTGCACGAGCCATCGCATCAGCCGATGTGACTAGGCCCTGACCACCTTCGCCTGCAAACCTGATAACGAAATCGTGACTTAGCGAGTTAGACATCTATGTGAACTATTCCCGGCGCGACGCTTGCCATCTCCGCGATCGCGCGCATTGTTCAAAGCCTCTCCATGAATTGCTATTCGTAATGATACCCCTTCGCACAACGCAGCGACACCAGTCGTCTTGACCATGTCGCTAACCATCGATAAAATTTAGCCGCGTTTCCGTGCGCTCCCGCAAACCGACACCGATTCCCGATAAATCGGGATCGGGCAGGATTCACGCGCGTCGCCACTCATGAACATCCTCAAGCCATATGCCATGCAGACAACTTCACGCTGGTCTGCCGGTGGTGTGGTAGTCCGTGAAGGATCCGATGGCGACATCGAAGTCGTGATGATCGGCCGCACAGCCGAGAACCTCTGGGCATTGCCCAAAGGCACTCCCGATCTTGGCGAGTCGGTCGAACACACTGCAATCAGGGAAGTGCAAGAGGAGACTGGGCTTATCGTGAATCTTCTCGTCCCGATCGAAGACACTCGCTATTCATTCGTGCGCTCCATCAGGGACCGCACCCGTAGCTTAAGGGAAGACCCGAGGAAGAATGTCAGGGTCCGCAAGACCGTCCACTGGTACCTGATGGAGTCGATCGGCGGCGATTTCTCGCGTCACGATGATGAGTACGACATCGTCGAATGGGTCGAAATTGGAGAAGCCGTCGGGAGATTCACATTCAAAAACGAAGCTAAGGTCGCTGAAAAAGCGGCCGCGATGTTCAAACGAATCCGTTCGACTCCAGATATGATCCGTCTGCTTGGCGAGAAGGTCACCGTGCGTTCGAAACGAAAGACCGACGCCTGGCTCGATTACTGCTGGCGGACTGATCCTGAACTCTCGAGACTCGATGCCACATTTCCCCTCGCCATGACCTTTGCCGAGTTCCAGCGCTACCACGAAGACGATCTGAAACGTTCTAATTCCAGGTCCATGCGCTTCGCGATCGAAGACGAAAAAGGAAACTACATCGGCAACTGCATGTGCTACGACATCGACAGGTCCAAACAACAAGCCGAATTCGGCATCATGATCGGCGATCGAAGCCGCTGGAACCAAGGGTACGGAACTGACGCGGCGAAGACGACTATCAATCACATATTCCGCAACACCGGCATTCAGAGGCTCTACCTCCATACTCTCAAGACCAACGCACGGGCCCAGCGCGCCTTCAGAAACGCAGGATTCGTGAAGTGCGGCCAAATCCGCCGCGCCGGATTGGACTTTTACAAGATGGAAATCTACGCAGACGACTGGATGCGGACTGATGCTTGAAGCGACTCATGAATATCATTCAGGTATCGACAACAGCTAACCAGCATCGTGAATAGCCCTGAAAGGTTCGCCTCATGGCCAAACTCCTCTTAATCACTGGGGGCAGTCATCCTTACGAGGAAACTACGCCTGTAATGACCGAGTTCCTGACTGAATCGGGACACGAGGTACACGTATCAGAAGCCGCAACCGAACTAGAAGACGAGTCGGGATTGTCCGCGAACTACGATGCCATCGTCCTAAACACCCTCAGACAGGAGGCGTCCGACAACGACCTCACTGAAGACCAGCGAAACGGATTGATGGGCTACACATGGACCGGCGGGGGGCTGGTATCTGTGCACATATCCGCGGCTTCATGTCCGGACTGGCCGGAGATGAAGAAGATGACGGGCGGCGGATGGATCCTCGGCGAGAGCTGGCACCCGCCTTTCGGCTGGTTCCAAGTGCACCTCAACAATCCTGAACACCCCCTCGCCAAAGACGTGACCCCGTTCTGGACCTACGATGAGTGCTACTGCGGCTTAGACATCCAGCCCGGAATCGACGTATTCATGTACGGAGTAGTCGAAGGAGAAGAGAAGCCTCTCGGCTGGTCGCACGTGTACGGCGAAGGAACAGTCGCTAACATCGCGCTGGGGCACGCCGGCTCAAGTCAGCTGCATCCCCAGTTCCAGCAACTCATCCGAAACAGCGTGGACTACGTGGCTGGGTAGGTGCTGAATCCTCTCACCCGGAGGGGACCGTTGCAAAAATCCGTGTCATCCTGAGCACTTCGACCAGCTCAGCACAGGCCTTGTCGAAGGATCTGGGGTGGGGCAGGCCGTCATAAGTATGGATTCCAACTGAAGCCACAACCACGTGAACGCTACCGGCCGTCTAGATCGCGGCCTTCGCCGCAATGACGAGAGTTTTGAAACGGTCTCTCGAAAGGGCGACAACCTCGACGCATCCAAACCCGCTCGCCGAGCCGCGAGACCTTTTCATAACCCCGTCATTCCCGCAAACGCGGGTGCTTCAGCGGATGGAACATCCATCCAGAGTACGACAATCCAACCGTTTCTCACTTCCTGAACGGAATCTCGGCGCGGTTATCAGACAGACAGTACGCCGTCCGAAGGGTTACCCTCTTAGCCGTAGTAGTAGCACTTCCACCTGTATTCCCACTCTCTGCAGGTTATAGTCGTATCAGTTCGTCCATTAGGGAGCTCAACGGTCTTCACCTTCCACCTGTTGCAACGATATTTTATCCGTCGGCAAGTCGGTTGGACGGTCTCAGAGTCCTCCAATGTCTCATGTCCTGCGTGGATCCTGCTTTCCGGAAGTTGGACTAGTGGCGGCGGCAAGGTTGAAATCCCGCTCCGAACTGCGGGTACGCAGTCATCGATCATATGTTGAGCGGCAAACGATGTCGCGTCCGATTTGGCGTCAACATTGGGAGAGTCGAGTCCGGAAAGGATTTGCAGTGTACCACTCAGTTAGATTTCCAAGCCTAGATAGATCGACCCGGCGGCTTGGATTCCCGTGGGTTTTCGGCTTGAGCCGCTGGCAACCTAACGGTGTCCCTGGCTTGTTGTCTGCAACCATTTTCGCACTGTCGCTCGCCATCGGATGCGTCAACAGCTCAGAGACCTCAAGCACAGAACCTGCGTCTTTGGAAGACGCAGTCGAGCAGGTCTATTCCTCGTCGGAGGCTGATGCCAAAGGCGAAGAAACCGATGAAACTAAAGACCCTCGAAACGGAGGAGTGTTGATGGTGCCTGCGCCCGACTGTGGTATAGCTGACCCAGCGATAGACGATGCAAGCGCGGCAATCGGCATCTGGGACATGAGGCTGCCGAACGAGATACATGCCGGGTTAATAACAATTGCTGAAGACGGCGACATTCGCGCCGAACCCGAACTTGCCGAAAGTTTTAAGCTGCGGGACGAGGGAACCACTTACGAATTCATGCTCAGGAACGATCTGAGATTCAGCGACGGTAGCGCTCTCACAGCCCAAGATGTGAAGTGGAGTTGGACACGTGCCCTCAAAAAATCGACTGGCTCGAGCCGCGCCAACGACGTGCTTGGTTGGATCCGCGCCGCGGAAGCTGTTGCGTCAGGCGACACTGAAGACTTGATAGGCGTAGAAGTGATCGACGAACGCACTATTAAAGTCAATTTGAAGAGTGCTCGCGCAGACTTTCCTATGCTCCTCGCAGATCCTATCGCTTCGGTGCTGAAACGAGAAAACGTGGAAAAGTGGGGATTCGAATGGACGAACGGCCCCTACACCTACGAGACCGAGACACCGTTTCAGGAAACCGGGGTTCCAGTCGGCGCAGGCCCATTCAAATTGTCTGCATACGTCCCTTATGCACACACTGTCGAATGCACACTTACGCGTAACGATCACTACTGGGGAAGGCCTGCGTATCTTGATGGCGTAAAGGCTGTAACCGACTTGTGGGATCCCGACGTTGAGTACCAAGAGACAGGAACTTTCGCATACCACGCGTTTCAAGAAGAACGAGTGGATTTCATATTGCCTAGTCCCGAGGATGCAGAAAAGGTTCGAGCGGGTTCCCTTGATGCCATAAATGGAAAGCTGTCAGAGGTTGACGGAGCACCTGTTACACATTATCTCGTCTTCAATCCGACTCAGCCGCCGTTTGACGATTCAAGTTTCAGACGCGCGCTGGTCTTCGCATCAGGGGGATTGTCAGGCTTCGGGCCTAGAGGGGCGAAGTACGGGCCCAGGCTAATACCGCTCAGCCTCTTGAGCGGCGAGTCCAAAGTTACGGGATTCAGCCAAGATGCTGAGGCTGCTAAGCGAGAGTTGGCAGAGTCTCAATACTCTGGTGAGAGGACGTTAAGCATCAATGAGCCCGGAAGTTTTTTCGACGACATAACGAAGATCATAGATTCGTGGCACGAACTGCTCGGAGTGGATGTCGAGTATCTTCGAGGCATGGACACCGACTACTATTCATTGCTCGAGTCAGGTGAACTCCAGATGCGATTATTTTACGAAGCGCCTCAATACCCGCATCCGCACGCGGTGCTGCGCTCCTTCGCGTCGCCATTCGGCAAGGGCAACTCGTCGGTCGAGTTGATGGAGATCGAAGCGTTGCTTGCGGAGGCGGTTTCAGAGCAGGACTCAGTCACCCAGTTAAGGATGTACCGGGAGATCGAACAGAAGATTTTGGATGATGCCCTCGCGCTCCCCTTAGAGATACAGAAACTCAACTTTGAGGTCTTAGTCCAACCATGGGTCCAAGGCTTGGAGTTTCGAAAATATACTGGCTCCGCGTTTCATAATGTTTGGCTCGACGATAGCGCACCACAGCGGACGCTTCAATGACGGATCAGGCTGTTCAAGACTGTTAGGTCTTTCTCCGTTCGTCCTGAGCCATTCGACAAGCTCACCACGAACGGGAAGATGTTGCTCAGCGCGAGCGGCAAGGCGTTGTCTATCACGAACTGAGACCGTTGCGAAACTCCATGTCATTCCGAGCACTTCGGCAAGCTCAGCACAGGCTCCGCCGAGGAATCGGAATGGATTCAGGCAAGCGTCAGCAGTGAGACGCCTCCAGACAAGAGCTCGTTCAGAGCTTCCCAGCCGCTAGTTCTGCGGAGGTGCGGGGTTGATCAGATCCATCCCGATCGTCTCCGGCACTACCGCTGCCAACTCGTCCACGCTCCAGCGGCCCTCTTTGTAGATGGAGCGATGGGGAACCGGATGATTCATCAGACTGACCCGGTTGCCTGCGCAGTGGAAGATGTTGCCGGAAACACCCTCCGCGGCATCCGTGCAGAGCCATACGACCATCGGCGCCACATAGTCGGGGAGATCCGTCAACGTTCCATCTGGCGGCGGCGGGAACGGACCCGCACGCATCGCCCGAGTGCTGTCCGGGACGCTTTCCGTCATGCGAGTGTGGGCGCCCGGCGAGATGATGTTAGCAGTCACGTTGTAGCGTGCCAGCTCCTTCGCGACGACCCTGGTGAAGCCAGCTATCGCATCCTTAGCAGCACCGTAGTTCGACTGCCCGCCCTGACCGTAAAGCCCGGAAACCGATGAGAAGGTGACTATCCTGCCGCTCCCCTGCTCACGGAATATCTCCGACGCCGGACGGACCACCGAATACGTCCCCTTCAAGTGCACCGCTATCACTGCGTCCCATTCCTCCTCAGTCATGTTGAACACCATGCGATCACGCAAAATGCCGGCCGGAGTGATAACGATGTCCAACCGTCCGAACTCCTCCATCGCCTGACGCACTATATTGGCACCACCTTCAGCCGTAGCGACTGAGTGGTAGGAAGCTACGGCATTGCCCCCCAGCTCGCTGATCTCCTCCACGACCTGTGCGGCAGGAGTCGAATCTTCTCCTTGACCATCAAGCGCAACGCCGATGTCGTTTACAACGACGCTGGCACCCTCGCGTGCCAGCAGCTTAGCCACTCCTCTGCCGATTCCTCTACCTGAGCCAGTGACTACTGCGACCTTCCCTTCGAGACGTTTCCCGCTTCGACTCGACGCAACTGCGGGCGCGGGCGCGCCGGTGCCAGGATTCACCTGCTCTAACGAGCTTCCTGCACTCGCGCTGCGCGATCCTCGAAGCAATACTCTGGGTGCAAGCACATCCAGATCATCCAGTTCCCAATATCCCGGAGGATTTGGAGCGTAGATCGTATTGACTCGTCGCGGCAGAGCCAGATGGGTGACGTTGCCTCCGTAGACCAAGAAGATCTGTCCGTTGATGTGTCCAGCCGCATCACTCGCCAGATATGTCGCGAAGGGTGCCACATCGCTCGGACTCCATCCACGCTCCCCGGGCTGAGGCAGGCCTCCTGCCAACGTCATGTTTTCACGGATGTTACCGGGTATCGACTCGATCATTCGAGTCTCGGCACGAGGAGCGATGCTGTTCGCCGTAACCCCGTACTTGCCCAAGTCTTTCGCCAGCACCTTCGTGAAGCCAGCGATTCCTGACTTCGCAGCTCCATAGTTCGACTGCCCCATATAGCCTACCAACCCGGACTCCGAGGAAAACGTTATGATCCGTCCGCCCCTCTGCTGTCTGAAGATCGGAGCGGCGTGCCGGCAGACTGTGAACGTTCCCTTGAGATGCACCGAAATAACATCGTCCCACTCCTCCTCAGTCATGTTGTAGATCATCCGATCACGCAGGATGCCCGCCGGAGTCGCCACGATGTCTATCCGACCGAAGTTGTCCAAAGCTGTCTCGACGATGCGCTGACCAGCCTGCCAAGTCGTGACCGAATCTGTTGAAGCCACGGCGCTGCCGCCAGAGGCCTTGATCGAATCGACCACTTCTTGAGCGATCGATACCGAGCTGCCCGAGCCATCCAGCTCCACGCCGAGGTCGTTCACAACCACACTCGCGCCATTCGCTGCCAGCTCTTCCGCTACTGCTCTTCCTATCCCCCGGCCGGCACCAGTGACTACGGCGACCTTACCCTCAAGATGCAATGCGACTCTCCTATCGGTTATTAGTTTCTAAAGGCAACGCTACCATCGCTTTGCCCGGCGTAGTGACGAATCCGTCTTGATTACGAAGCTCGATATCCAGTTCCAAGATACCCTGCCCGTCTGCGACATACTTCTTGTTGACCGTGCCCGAACACGTCAGGGGGACACCTGGATAGTCGATGCCACGGTACGATGCCTCTAGCTCCAACACATAACCCTCGTCTCCAATCCAGTCGGCGAGCATCTGGGCGAGCATCGAGGTCTTCAACGCGCCATGGAGAATCACTCTCTCATGACCGGCGGCTTGTGCGTAGTCCTTGTCGTAGTGGATCGGAGTGAAGTCGCCAGAAACTCCTGCGTACTGTACCAGCTGCCGAGTCGTCACGATACGTTCGATCGGACCGGGACCATCTCCGATCCTGACACTATTGAATTCAACTCTATTCAACCGCCATCTCCTCGCACGCTGCCGAAAGGCCTGCCATAGGTGATCGTAGTACTCAGCTGAACCGCTACCAGCTCGCCATTCTGATCGGTGTAGCTAACCTCTGAGATCTTGAACAGCATCGGACCTAGCCGGCCCGACTTCTCATAGACATCTTTCAATCTCCGCACAACGGTTATCCGATCGCCAGGAACAATGTCTCGATAGAAAGTGTATGAGCTGCCGCCGTCTAGAATATCGTGGAACGGCTCCGGAAATGGAGGATCGAACGGACCCGAAAGCAGCGACCGCACGATTGTGGGCAGGGCCTTCAATTGTGCCTTATCTGTATCAGCGGCCGGATCGTCTTCGATCGGGGGCAACTCTCCCGCGATCGAAGAATTGAAACGAGCTATCTCCCGATGGGTGATCTGGTACGTCACCGGCTCGCTCTCCACACCGATGAACGAACGCATCGCATCTGTAACCACGCTTTGGCTGGATTCGCTCAATTCTCAGTTTTGGATGATTTAGATAACGGTCCGAACGTCATGAGTCTATCGAATCGACTCATCGATTGATCCTCGAACGACGCTGCGGGCGCCGCCCGACTCGGTTTCTGGATCGACGATGCCGACGCGCGGCTTCCGCTCTCAACTCACGCGACGATTTCGGACGAGTTGGCTTGTCTTGCTCCTCAGGTGCGTTCCGAGCCCAAGTTTTCTCCCTGATGAACGCTAGAACCACTACCGAGGTGAGCATTGTCGCTGCAGGAACATATAAAAGTCCCAGTCCGCGCATGAACACGCCGATGAATATCCACATCAACGCCGTCCCGAATATCAGGTTGAACTTATGCCGTCTCTCCGTCTTCCCGCTCGTAGGTATGGCAAGCAGAGAGCCAAGATTCAAGACCACCGGCACCAGCGCGAAGATTACTCCCCAAATCCCATACGACTCCCCGATGCTCTCTCGTTCGACTCTAAGATTCCCATTGTTGTCCACCACCTCAATCTCGATTGCGGAGCCAAGAGTCAGATATCCGAACGCAGCCAAGCTCATCAATAGCGAGATTACGGCGAAAACAAAGGTCCGATCTGGGAAACGATTCAACATCCGATGAGGGTCAAATCCTCTCGAGGTTAGCCATACCTGCCATCAGAGTTTTTACTCCCGCTTCGCCGAACGCGACTGTCAAGCGCACGTCATCACCTACCGGCCGCGAGTTCACCACCACACCGCTCCCAAACTGGGCATGGCTAACCCGCTCTCCTGCCTTGTACCGCAGCTCCTCAGGCAAGTCATCTAGCCCGACCTCTGTGAACTTTCGACGTGGCACCTTGCGCGATCGGTCGCCGTTCAAGCCGCTGGAGAATGCCACCGGGGACGGTGCCGCAGGTACCGAGATAGCAGCACGATTCACGACCTCGACGTACTGCGAAGGAATCTCTGCTATGAAACGCGACTGTTTGTTCTCGGAACCACCCCAGAATCGCTGTCTCGGCCAAAGAAGATGCAGCCTGCGCTTAGCCCTCGTCATCCCGACGTACATCAACCTGCGCTCCTCGCCGCAAGCCGCCTCGTACCTGTCTTGGTCCGCCACATCCAGTGCCATTGAGTGGGGTAGCAGCCCTTCGCACACGCCCACGATAAACACGTGGTCGTACTCTAGTCCCTTAGCTTGATGAAGCGTGATCAGAGTCACTGCGCCGCCATCAAAGTCGGATGTTTGCGCCTTCTCGCCTTCCGAGGATCCGGCACCAATGTCCATGTCGTCCACATTGGTGAACAGCGAAGCATGTTCCAGCAACTCAGACAGCGCCTGTCGTGGATCCGCTTCTTCCTCCCGGTTCGAGTATTTTTCGGCCAAGGATTTCAACTCGTCCAGGTTCTCCGTTCGCTCAACCCGTGTCGCTTCGTCACGTCTGATCCAGTCCAAGTATCCGCTTCCCTTGAGAGCCAAGTCGAGTAGATCGTCGGGGAGCAACTCTTGCGAGTTCCGCGTCATCTTCGAAACGAACTCTGCGAATGTCCCGACCTTCCGCAATGCAGATCTACCCAAGCCTAGTTCACCAGAAGCCACCGGATCGTTGGCAAGCATCACGGCATCGAGGAGACTCACCTGCTGGTAGTGAGAATACTGCTCCAGCTTCGTCAGCGTCGCGGGTCCGATCCCTCTAGGAGGCACGTTGATGATCCGACGCAGCGATGTTTCGTCTGACGGATTGACCACGATCCTGAGCAGCGCTAGAGCGTCTTTGATCTCTCGTCTCTCATAAAACCTCACTCCACCGATCAATCGGTACTGCATTCCTCTGCGACTGCACTCGGTCTCCAGCGCTCTAGACTGTGCATTGGTTCGATAAAGAATCGCTATCTCGTTCAACGCCGCGGAATGTGCCGTCTCGCTTCTACCGTTCCCTCGTGACCCGCCGTCGGTCGCCTCCTCGATCGCATCCAACACCAAGACTGCCTCATGCTCAGGGTCGGTTGCAACGCTTATCTTCACCTTCTCGCCGTCGGGATTGTTAGTGAACAGCGTCCTCTCGAATCGATCGCCATTGTTTTTGATCAGCTTGTCCGCCGCCTCGATGATCGTCTTTGTGGAACGATAAGACTCGCTCAGATGAAAGATTCTGCAACCCTCCATCACTTCCGCTAAAAGACCCATATTTTCGGGCCGCGCATTGCGCCATGAATAGATCGACTGGTCAGGATCGCCCACAACGCACACGTTGCGGTGGACATCCCCCAGCAACCGCACCAGTTCGAATTGCAGCGAGTTCGTGTCTTGGAACTCGTCCACCATGATGTGTTGATACCGATTCTGGTATCTCGCCCGTAACGCGTCATCTCTCGCCAAGACTTGATACGGCAACAAGAGAAGATCGTCGAAATCAACCGCGTTCGCCAACTTGAGACTCGCTTCGTACTGAGCGTAAATCTCCGCATGAAGTTCGGTTTTGTAGTCCGCTCCCGTCGCAGCAAGATCGTCAGGATTCTGGTTATTGTTCTTAGCGGCACCGATCGCAGCCAGCACCTCGTTGACCTTCACATCTTCTATATCCATCTGATCGGTGAGCAACTTCACCAATCTCTGCTGATCGTCCCGGTCGTAGATCGAGAAATCACGATTCAGCTGGACCGAGTCGGGATGCAGACGAAGAAACCTCGCTCCGAAGGCGTGAAACGTGCTCACGTTGGCGTCTTCCGAGCCGGGCACGTGCGCGGCAACGAGGCGTTCACATCTCTGCCGCAGCTCTGCCGCAGCCTTGTTTGTGAATGTCACGCCCAATGCCTGCCACGCCGGAACGCCGCTCGCCAGAATGTAAGCCATCCGATGGGACATGACGCGCGTCTTGCCCGAACCTGGGCCGGCGACGATGATCAACGGACCTTCAAGATATGAAGCCGCCGCGCGCTGAGCCTCTGAAAGGCCCTCAAGTACTCTTTCCGCCGTCGATAGCGTGCTCATCGCTCCTCATCGACATTGAATCAGCAACTGAAACTTAACCAAAGTGTCGCACATCTACATCCATTCCCTTCTGCGAGCGACAATCTAGTGTTTCACTCCCACGAATGGCGCACTCCGCGTGTCCTATGCTGCAAAGTCCCTTTGAAGAGAACTTTGCAAGACTCGATCAGGCACCACCAAGAGTGATTACTGGCTAAGACGTGGGATAAGTCGTTCAGTCGAAAGTCTGAATTCAGCGAGTGGCGGGGGTAGCCAACAGATCCGCAATCTGGGAGAGCATCGCACCTTCGTTCATCAGATCTCTGATTCGTGAGAGTTTGTCCTTATGCGCGAACTCGCCGCTAGATAGCGCATCCAGTCTTTCCATCGCCTTTTCGGTGTCGCTAGCCACCACTATCAACGGGATTCGCTTCGTCCTAGCTTCGTAATAGACATAGTCGATCGGACGTTCGCCGCCTGTCATGACCACTGCGCGAGTCGTCTCGCTCTGCAAAGCAGAGATCTGCACATCCGGACGTCCGCCCCTCACGATGACGCAGATGTTCTCTTCGGATTTGAAGTAGAAGGGGCCCCAGTCGAGGACCAAACCGCCGATCAGGTAGTTGTCGATCAGTGTGTCCAGCCCCTCACCGTCCAGTATCACCTCACCGTCCAGTTGGTCGACAATGGTAGCAATCGTGGGTGCCTTCAGCCTCCGATCTTCCGGAATACAACCCAAGCACCTGACTCCAGCCGCATCAAGATCATCGATCACTCGTCCGAGATGAACATCTCGATACCTGGTCACTCGATTAATGACCACTCCTGCCAACCGATCGCCATACTCTTGGGCATTCATCTCGATGTCATCTTCGAGAGTTCCGATCAACACCACGCTAGCGTCGGCTCGCTCTGCCAGTTCCAGATCCGAAGCTGCGTCGCCAGATGATCCCTCAATTATCGAAACGGCATCGTCCGAGGCTTCGATTTCAGCGGCATCTAACTTGGAAACCAAAGCATCATCGTCAAACAACCCGCCAAACCCGCCAGCCGCGTTCAAAGACCGGCCCGAATCTCGAACATGCGCGACCAACGCGGCGGCGACCGTCGACTTACCGGCGGATTCGCTGATCGAAGAGATAATTATGGCAGGCATGAAAAGAGTCGGCTGGTACTGTTCAGGGATAACCTACAGCCAAGACAGCACAACCGAGTCAGGATTATACCAACTGCACACCGTACATCGATAAAATAGATAAATCTACCTCAATGCCGAGGTAGCTCAGTTGGTAGAGCAATGGACTGAAAATCCATGTGTCGGCGGTTCGAGTCCGCCCCTCGGCACCATGCTTCTCTTCGCCCTTCTAGCAACAACCCGCTGCTCCGTCATCTCGAGCAGCTTCTCGGCACTACCGCTAAAACCTGATCATGTGGTGCCGAAGGTGGGAGTCGAACCCACACGGGCCAAGCCCAAAGGTTTTTGAGACCTTCGCGTCTACCATTCCGCCACTTCGGCAACTCAATAACTCAATTCTAATGACTGCATTCTCTTCACCGTGCATATGGCGCGAATCCCTTATTCAAAGCGAGATGGTTGATAACTTGGAAATCTCGAAATTCGGGCGAGGAGAGAGCAAAGTGCCATCGCTCTCAAAGACAAGCGTCCAACGCTGTTACCCTACGCGCATGAAGCCATCCCCGCAGATGCCCATATCGTTGAAGCTGGAACGTCCCCTCATCTTCATCGACATCCAGACGACCGGGCTGGACACCAGATCGGCGCGCATCGTCCGACTCTCTACTCTGAGAATCGAGCCCGACGGCACTGAAGAGTTCAAATCAAAGCTGCTGAATCCCTTGGCTCCGATCTCTCCCGGCGCCTCGGAGGTACACGGGATCACTGACGATCAAGTCGCGGACGAGCCCACATTCGCCTCATTCGCAAGAGCACTGATGACATACTTGGCTGGATGCGACCTTGCGGGATTCGGCATCAGGCGTTTCCACCTCAAGGTGCTGGAGTCCGAGCTCCTGCAGGCTGGAATTAAGTTCGATTGGAGCGGAGTCGCCATCGTCGATGCGATGGAGATATTCCACAAGCTCGAGCCTCGCGACATGCCCGCCGCATATCGCCGATTCGTCGGAAGAGACTATATCCCATCGAGTGATATCGAAGATCGGGTCGACGCTGTCCGTCAGATCGTCAATGGCCAGCTGACAGCGGAGCAATCTATCCCTAAATCGCCCTCAGCTATCGACAGCTGGATAAGAGGAGTTGCTGATCAGCGGTTCATCGACGAAGAAGGCCGCTTCATCTGGACTGATGAGGGCGATGCGATCATAAACTTCGGCAAGTTCCGGGGACATGCCCTATACGACCTGCACGAACACCAGCCCGATTATCTGCGATGGATAGCCGAAAACGACGCGTTCACCGACTTCCAAAGGGAGATCGCTGAAGATGCCGCTAACGGCATCGTTCCACGGATGGAGTAAGGCAAGCCTTCCTCCGGCACATGGTGTCTATACTCCAAAAGAGACTGCATCGTCAGAAAGATGCGAGGAACGGAGTGGAGCGGAAGACGGGATTCGAACCCGCGACCTTCTCCTTGGCAAGGAGATGCTCTACCGCTGAGCTACTTCCGCGAACGTATCCGTATTATGCAACGAATCTGCCGAAGCGGTCAACCTCGGGTATGATCGCCGATTACTACAAGATTACTGCCTAGTCGGAAACCTTGATTAGCAGCTTCCCGAAGTTCGCGCCGTTCATCAATCCGATAAACGCTCTCGGAGCATTCTCTAACCCTTCTACCACATCCTCTTTGTACTTCAACGAACCGTCTCTCACCCAGTCTGTCATCCTAGCTCTGGCGATCTCGTGATCGTTCGCGAAGTTGAACACTAGGAATCCCTCGATGCGAGCCTGATTCGTTATCAGATTCCAAAGATTGCGTGGTCCCATCTCCGGCTCTGCAAGGTTGTACTGCGATATCTGACCGCAAACCAGAACGCGTCCCCTGAATGCCAGATTGTCGATCGCGGCATCCGTGACGGGGCCGCCCACATTGTCGAAGTAGACATCGACCCCATCGGGAGCCATCTCTGCCAATCGGGTCGAAACATCCTCGGTCTTGTAATTGATGGCACCGTCAAACCCCAACTCATCCAATATGTATTCAACCTTCTCATCCGAACCGACAGTCCCGATCACTCGGCAGCCATTCATCTTGGCGATCTGGCCGACAACGCCGCCCACCGCGCCCGAAGCGGCAGAAACCAATACCGTCTCGCCAGGTCTGGGTCTACCGACCTGCAACAAGCCGTGATACGCCGTCAAACCCGGCATACCCAAAACTCCTAGAGCAGTCGAGATCGGAGCAACTTCCGGATCGATTTTGCGCGCCATGTGCGCTGGGGCGACTCCGTAAGACTGCCATCCGATATTGCATGCCACGATGTCGCCCGAATCGAAGTCGTCAGACATGCTCTGCACGACCCGTCCAACAACCTCGCCTACCAACACGCCGCCAATCATCACTCCCGGAGCATATGAAGCTCGATCCCGCATTCGGCCCCGCATATACGGGTCCAAAGATAGGTACAGCGTGCGTATCAATATCTCTCCGTGCCGTGGATCATCGACTTCCGCTTCAACCAGTTCGAAGTCGCTCTCTTCAGGGTAACCTTCAGGCCGATTGGCCAACGTCCACTGCAGATTCGTCAACTCAGACATTTCAATAGCCGCCTTTGCCTAAATCTTTGAGACCAATTCAGTGCAATCGCACCCCGAAACACTCATTCAGCGCTAACGTCATCCGATTGCTCGCTACTCTGACGCGCGCTCCAGTTCACCCATAGATACATGGGTGCCGCGAGCACGAAGAACACGACCAGAGCCGCCAGGCCGGGGACCCAACCGACCGCACTCGAGTCTTCTAACACGTTGTCCAGCCAACTCTTCACTCCGGCACCGGACAGTCCGGCGACCGTCACGCCCAAAATGATGACCAGCCACTCGATGAAATCATTCGGTATGCGAGGGATCTTCATATAAATATCAGGTTACTCATGCTTAACTTCGATGAAGATAAATCATATCCCACACTCATCTCGGATACACAACGTATCTCGGAGCCACGAAATCTAACTCCAACATGTATACTGCGCTAATGTGAAGCATTCTCGCGTCACGATTAGCCGTGGCAAATTCGCAAATGATGACGACTATCGCAGAAACCGCTACTGAACTTTCTTCGGAAAGCGTTTCAGGCGGACACGATTCAGATGTGGTGCTCAAGGTCGAAGACCTTCACGTCTACTACGAGACTCAAGCCGGAATGGTCGAGGCTGTTAAAGGTGTCTCGTTCGAGTTGCACCAAGGACAGAGACTAGCCCTAGTCGGTGAATCTGGGAGCGGCAAGAGCACAATGGCGACCGCTCTGATGCGCATGACTAGGCCTCCCGGAAAGATCATGTCGGGGTCTGTCATCCTCTCTGGACGCGACATTCTTCAAGTTGATGAAGCGGAGATGCGGCGCGCTCGTCTAGCCGAGATCGCTCTTGTGCCTCAGGGCGCAATGAACTCGCTAAATCCCGTGACGAGGATCGAGAAGCAGATCATCGACGGGATATTGGACCATGTCGGAGAGACTAGAGACTTGTCGGGCGTCCAAGGCGCATCCGATGGCTCGATGGCATCTTATCCGGCCCGCAAGCCCACCAAATCCGAATTACGCGACAGAGTCGCCGAAGTCCTCACCAACGTCGGACTCTCGCCTTCCGTTGCGCGGATGTTCCCGCATGAACTCAGCGGTGGCATGAAGCAACGGGCAGTTCTCGCAATCGCCACCTGCCTGAGTCCCAAAGTCATACTCGCAGATGAACCGACCAGTGCCCTTGATGTCGTAGTTCAGCGACAGATCATGCTCACGCTCGGCAGACTCCAAACCGGCATCGATGCCGCTGTGATCCTAGTCGGACACGACATGGGACTCGTGGCGCAGTTCGCCGACACCATCGGTGTCATGTACGCCGGCAAGCTCGTCGAACTGGGACCTGTCGGCCAGATCTTCGAAAACCCTCAGCACCCTTACACAAGGCTGCTGATCGATAGCCTCCCGTCATTCAGTGAGAAGAAGGACTTCATCGGAATCCCCGGCATGCCGCCGCGACTCATCAACTTGCCCGTGGGCTGCGCCTTTGCACCTCGATGCCCCTCGGTTATGGAGACCTGTACCAACACTGACCCAGTTGACGAATTCATACAACCAGATTGGCGAGTCTCGTGCCATCTGCACACCAATGGATCCTCAGATGGCTAATCTGCTCGAACTCGAAAACGTCACCAAAATCTTCGGCGGGGGACTGTTCAACAGGTCCAACATCACCATCGCCGTCCAAGACGTCACGCTTGCCATACCGGAAGAGAGGCCCTCCATAACGGCGGTCGCCGGTGAAAGCGGCAGCGGCAAAACGACCCTTGCACGTCTCCTGCTAGGCGTATTGCCGCCTACTGAGGGATCCGTGTCATATAAGGGCGAAGACATCCAAAAGATGGGTCGTCGCGAATGGATCACATTCCGGCGTGAAGTCCAGCCGATATTCCAAGACCCTTTCGAGTCGTACAACCCCTTCTACACTGTCGATCACGTCCTCAACCGTCCCATCCGCAACTTTGGGATCGGCAGGAACCGAGAAGAACGCGAGGAACGCATAAGCGAAGCCTTGCGCAGCGTCGGCTTGCAACCGGAAGAGACTCTCGGCCGGTATCCGCACCAGCTCAGCGGCGGACAGCGCCAGCGAGTGATGGTCGCGCGTGCCCTTGTGCTGCAACCGCGCATCATCCTTGCCGATGAGCCCGTCTCGATGGTGGATGCATCCCTCCGAGCAACCATTCTCAGCAGTATCAGAGACCTGAACCGAGAACTCGGAATCTCCGTTATCTACATCACTCACGACCTGACCACCGCCTACCAGATGTGCGACAACATCATCGTGATGTATCGGGGCTCAGTTGTAGAAGCCGGATCAGTCGACCAAGTCATCAGGAACCCGCAACATCCCTACACTCAACTCCTCATCAACTCGGTACCGCAGCCAGACCCCAAAATCGCCTGGGGAGACGATGAAACCGATGAAGAGCGGTTAGACGAGGCTACCGCGGTAACAGATCAGTGCAAGTTCGCCTCTCGTTGTCCCTACGTCATGGACAAGTGCACACAGTCAATGCCACCCCTCTATGTCACTCACGACAACCAACTCACACGTTGCTTCCTCTTCGAAGATTCGCCAGAGACTGAAGAGCCGGACATCGGTGCTTCATTCGAATATCCGACGATCTCGTCGACAATCGACACTCAAGAGATTCCCGTCGCCACTTAGAGGCTGTCGCAAAGATCATCGATTGAACAGGTAGGTCAGTCGCTCATCAAAGGATCGAAGCGGGTTCTATGCCACTTAGTCAGACTGGGCATTACTCATCAGGTTCGATTAACTCCAATACGCTGCCCGCAGCCACGCCGGTGACAATCTGTTGCCTGCCGCTGGGCCATTGGACCTCGATCCGTTCGGCTTCCTCGGCGGATCCCAAGCCGAAGTGAAGGTCCAAGCAGTTCATGCTCAAGAACGTCGAACTGCCGAACACGTGTTGAAGCTGTGTCGTCGGCTCTCCTGATCCGTCTGTGTCCGCGGTTAGCTTTACTCGGGCACCGATGCCATCGGCGTTGCTTCCGCTTCCATCTATCGCCTGCCGGCCTTTCAACCGCAACGAGATCCAGTTCGCATCGCTCGCGTTACTCATCCAGAGGAACAGCGGACCGCGGAAGAAATCGATCGTCTTTTCTGAGAGGAAGACCGGACCGTTGCTATTCGTGCCCAGCAAATCCACTGCACCATCCCCGTTCAGATCGCACTTTGCCAAGCCTTTGCCATTCTCATGGAACTTCCTATCGATCCGTTGCCGGTCGGAGTCGAATTCCTCATCATTCGGATCGACAACCGAGTAGTTCACGCCTTGGATATCCAGTAGCTGTGCCTCGACTGTAATATCTTCGAAAGATCCGCCGCCATCCCCGCGCAACATGCGGCCCGAACCGGTGTACTTCCAGCCGTTGGGTCCCTCGCCTCTGCCCCCCATCGCGCCGAGCCAGTAGAGGTCTTGGTCGCCATCGTTCTCGTAGTCGAAAAACGCCGTCCCGAACCCGAAATCATAAGCCGCCAAGCCAGTAGGCTGCTGCGCGCGCGACCACTCCGGAAGGATCATCTCCTCGTCCAGCGACTCCGGCGGCAACGCTCTGCTCGGCATCACATCAGTCTCAGGCGCAACATTCGTGAAGTTGCCAATCATTCCAACTTCGGGATGCTCATCAACACCATCGTTGCGTAGCAAAAAGTGGTAGCACGTCCCCCAACCGTACTTGTGGCTGTAAGCGCAATCGCCCGAAGGCACCGGCGGCACTTCATAAAGCAGGAAGTGGTAACCGATATTCGTGACGAAAACGTCTAGATCCTCGTCGGAATCGTAATCTCCAACTGCGAATCCCATCCAAGCGCCGACGCTATCCACTCCCATCTCCTCTCCGATCGATGTGAACGACACGTCATCGCCTTCAGTGTCGTTCCGGTAGACCTTCAACACGTCGCCATCATCCGCCAGCCAAAGATCCAGGTCGCCATCAGAGTCGTGGTCGAACAGCAGACTCGCCAGCGTCTGTCCCGTCGGTTCTCCTATCCTATTCCCGCGCGCGTCCAACAAACTCGGATCGTAACCTACCGTCTCCTCGCCGCTCTCAGGATCGACCCAAGTCATCGGTTCGCCTTCGGGGTTCAGCATCTTGATATTCGGGCTCAGCAACCCAGCCGATTCAGTGACATCCTCGAACTTCAGTCCGCCCTTATTGATGTAGAGCCGATTGTAGTGACCGTGATGGCGAGGATCGTCGAACCTGATAAAGTCCTGATCCAGCCGATTGCCGACAAATACGTCGAGCAATCCGTCGTTGTTCACATCCCCGCAAGCGATGCTGATCGCGGAACGGATATTGACCTCATCGCCGAACGCGGCTTCAGTGACATCATCGAATCCTTTGCCACCGTTGTTCCTGAGCAACCGATCTTTGATCGCATTCGTCAACGCTTCATCGCCTTCCGCCGATCGGAAATCCAACTCGTCTCCGATCAGTCCGTATCCCGCTACGTACAGATCTTGATAGCCGTCGTTATCGAAATCGCAAGCTGCGACGGCAGAGCTGTTCGACAGAGTGGCATCGGCGCCCAAATCAACGCTCACTTCGGTGAAGCCGTCATCTCCGTCATTCCGGAAAAGGAGGTTGGGACCACCCGGAGCCTCGGGCAATTCAGAATCGCCATTCGCCTGAGTAACGTAGAAATCCATGTCGCCATCACGGTCGAAGTCGAAAAAGACTGATCCGGGATGCCAGTTATTCACGAACGCGTTGTCGCCTAACAAGCGACGTGCCATATTCGTGAAGGGCACAACCGGCTCCATACCCGCGGCAACCACCGGTTTCGGAGTCGGAAGTGGGGTCGCGACTCCGACAGTTGGAATCGCTTCAACTTCGCCCGCAACCGTCGCAGCTGCTTCGGTTTCTGGAATTTCGCCCTCATCATTGCCGCCCTGGCATCCGAGCCACAGCGACGCAGAGACCACAACCGTGATCGAGAGAAGCCAAGCTAATCTTCGCTTCATATTTAGGTTCTCAGGCACTGGAAACTCATTCGCGTCTGACATAACTACTGCATCGTAACAACTAAAAAGCGGGACGCGGCCAAGAGCCGCATCCCGCCATAACTTCTGCCCTAATTCTGAACCGAAGCCTATCTATTGGTCGGCTCAAGATTCAGAGTGATCAGATACCAGCCGTTCCAAGGCGGGTAAGGAGCCACGTAAGGATCCTCAACGCCCGGCCATCCAGACCAGTAGTGCGTGTTATGCACGATCACGTGCAACTCTTCAGCGATGTGAATCACCGGCATGTCACGCAGGAACAGCTCCAAAGCACCTCTTGCTAGCTCGACGTAGCGAGGATCATCTGGCGAGTGGAGCATAGCCTCCATCTCGTCCAAGATCGCATCCATCTCAGGGTTCTCGTACCTGCCGCCTTGCACCGCGCCTTGGTAGTTCTCTCCTGGCGGTGCCGAGTTCTTGGAGTGGTAAGACTTGAAGGTGTCGTACGGCTCGTTGATGGATCCGCACTGCACCCAAACCACTTCGGTCTCGCCCATCCGCAATCGGTCGCCGATGGTGGCGGGTTCGCCCTGCTTGAAGATGGCGTCGAAACCGGCTTCCTGCAGCTGCTTCTCAAGGAAAGGTCCCTGGGGCCTCATCCAAGACGGGATCTCTAGCGTGATGTCGACTCGCTCGCCGTCCTTGGTCCAGAAGCCTTCCGAATCTTGGGAGTAGCCCGCCGCCGCCATACGTGCCGCGACTTTTTCGAGGTCATGGTCGTTCGGCTGATACTTGTCGAAGATGTCCTGCATCAATGGCAAGTACTGCTTCACACCGTAGGACGAGATCGGAACTGTGACCGCCGGAACTCCGCCCTCGTAGGCAACGCCGGTGATTTCATCTCGATTGATGGCGTGGTTGATCGCCCATCGCACATCAACACTGGAGAAGTGCTTCTTCTGGTTGTTCAGGATCAGCACGAAGTTGCATCCGTCCGGAGCGCCCCAGACCGGCCCCTCGAAGTTCCACGACCTCAATGCGTCGTTGAACCCCTTGGCGGCTTCAAAGGTGCCCTTCAGCAAAGGCGGCCCCACTTCCAGCTGGTTGTTGATGTACAGCTGCGCCGCGATGTCGTCGTTGGCAACCGGGATGTACTGGATGCGCTCAACCTGCGGAGGGTCGTGGAACCCGATCTCTGATGCCCACCAGTCATCACGCCGGTCCAGCATCATCACCTCAGGGGTGGACAGAGAGAGCCTGAAAGCACCGGTGCCGAGCGGCCAGCCCTTTTCGGGATCGTAGTAGCTGAAAGTCAGGGGGTCTTGGTCTTCCCAGACGTGCTTGGGCATGATCGGAGTGTGGTTCTCCCAACCGAAGCCGAACTGCACTTGGAAGAAGCGGGGGTCGGGACGAGTCAGATTGATCGTCAGGTTGTAGTCGTCGTTCACCACGACATCCGAGATCATGTCGTTCCAATGAGACGATCGATTGAGGTCTGGTGCGTTGTCCTTGACCATGTCGATCGTGAACTTCACATCATGGGCGGTGAACGGTACGCCGTCCGACCACTCGGCGCCTTCGCGAACCTTCACTTCAACGGAATCCAGCGAATCGTTGTACTCAAACGACTCACCGAGCCACGGGATTATGTTGCCTTCGTTCAGGTTCGTGTAGAAGAGAAACTCGAACAGGCCTTTCTCGAGGAAGTGCCGGCAGTGAGAGTTGCCCGGCAACCAACAGTTGAAGTTCTCGACGTTGTCGTGCTGCGTACGATACGAGTCGCTCCAGTGAGTTATCACCAGAGTGCGGTTGCGCGGCACATCTTTAAGAGCACCGGGATCCGGCGTAGGAGTAACTTCGACTTCAACGGTCTGAACCCTCGTATCGCCAGGAACCTCGACCACCCTTTCCACTTCAACGGTCTGAACAACGGGCACCTCTACCTGCTGCTGGACCACAACAGTCTGGACAACCGTCTCAGTCTCGCCGCCACATGCCACGGCAATGGCTAGGGTCGTAATCGCCGCTATAGCCACTATCGGCAGCTTGAACTTTCTCAAATTCATGATCTTCGTATCACCTCCGGCTTTCAAACGAAGTCGATCTTGAAAGTAGGAACTTTCTAAAGCCAGCGATTGCTGGACGGTACTAACATTACGGATTTCGTAACCCGCATCGTCCGCGCCCAGTTACCGCGACGCGAAAAGACTAAACGACTTGATGGTGAGAGTCAAGCACAGCGAAGAGCCACCAGCACCGAAAAGCCGTCTATGTAGAAGCAGATTCCCGCACAGCACTAATCAATGAAACGGATCTTCTAAATGCCGGGCTTATCAACACTTCCGCATCACACAGAACTTGAGGGTTGCGACGTTGTAAGTCGCAACCCTCAAGTTAATCGCTTACCCCGTCTATTCGGTCGGTTCGAGGTTCAGCGTGATCAGGTACCAGCCGTTCCACGGAGGATAGGGTGCGACGTACGGGTCTTCAACGCCCGGCCATCCGGTCCAGTACCGTGTGTTATGCACGATCACGTGCAACTCCTCGGCGATGTGGATAACCGGCATGTCCCGCAAAAACAGCTCCATCGCGCCTCTTGCGAGCTCGACGTAGCGGGGGTCGTCTGGCGAGTGGAGCATGCCTTCCATCTCATCCAATATGGCATCCATCTCCGGGTTCTCGTATCTGCCGCCCTGCACCGCGCCTTTGTAGTTTTCGCCCGGAGGTGCAGAGTTCTTCGAGTGATAAGACTTGAAAGTCGTGTACGGCTCGGTTATCGATCCGCATTGCACCCATACGACTTCCGTTTCGCCCAACCGCAGTCGATCGCCGATGGTGGCAGGTTCTCCCTGCTTGAACACGGCATCGAATCCTCCTTCAAGCAGCTGCTTTTCCAAGAAGGGACCCTGAGGGCGCAACCACGACGGTATCTCTAACGTGATCTCGACGCGTTCCCCATCCTTGGTCCAGAACCCCTCCGAGTCCTTTGAATAGCCGGACGCCGTCATGCGCGCCTCAACCTTCGCCGGATCGGGATCGTTGGGGTTGTACTTGTCGATGATGTCCTGCATCAACGGGAGATACTGCTTCACCCCATAGGATGAAATGGGCACAACGACTGACGGCACACCGCCCTCATACGCTACCCCCGTTATCTCCTGCCGATCGATTGCATGGTTTATGGCCCACCTTACGTTTACATCGCTGAAGTGCTTCTTCTGGTTGTTGAGAATGAGCACGAAGTTGCAACCGTCAGGCGCACCCCAAACCGGGCCTTCGAAGTTCCACGACCTCAGAGCTTCGTTGAAGCTTTTCGCCGCCTCGAATGTTCCCTTGAGCAGTGGAACCCCGGCATCAGTCTGGTTGTTGATATAGAGCTGTGCCGCAATGTCATCGTTAGCGATCGGAATGTACTGCAATCGTTCCACTTTTGGAGGGTCGTGGAATCCGATCTCCGAAGCCCACCAATCGTCTCGACGGTCATATAGCTGCACCTCCGGAGTCGATAGAGACAGCCTGAACGCGCCGGTGCCGAGCGGCCAGCCCTTGTCGGGGTCGTAGTTTGTGAAGGTTAGAGGGTCTTCGTTCTCCCAGACATGCTTCGGAACTATCGGCGTGTGGTTCTCCCAGCCGAATCCGAACTGTTCCTGGAAGAATCGAGGATCCGGCGCGGTGAGGAAGACGGTCAAGTTGAAGTCGTCCTGCACCTCCACGCGGTCGATCTTCTCCGACCAGAGGTTGGAACGGTTCAAGTCGGGCGCGTTCTCAATCACCATATCGATGGTGAACTTGACATCGTGAGCGGTGAATGGAACACCGTCCGACCACTTTACACCCTCCCTGATCTTTACGTCGATCGCGTCAAGAGTGTCGTTGTACTCGAACGATTCGCCTTGCCAAGGAATGATCTCGCCAGTGTTCAGATTCGTGTAGAACATGAACTCCAACAACCCCTTCTCCGACGCGTGTCTAGCATGGGAGTTGCCAGGTAACCACCAGTTGAAGTTCTCGACGTTGTCGTGCTGTGTTCGATACGAACCGCTCCAGTGCGTAAATACCACCGTGCGATTGCGCGGAACATCCTTGAGAGCGGCGGGATCCGGCGTGGGCGTAACCTCGACTTGAACGGTCTGGATCCGTGTCTCGCCCGGCACCTCGACGACCTTTTCCACCTCTACTGTCTGAACAACCGGCACCTCGACCTGTTGCTGCACCACAACCGTCTGGACGACGGTCTCGGTTTCTCCGCCACAGGCTACACCGATGGCAAGAACCGCGGATACGGCGAGCACCGGCAACGCAACCCTAAACTTTCTCAAATGCATAACTACCTCGCCTCCGATGAATCAAACGGATTAGGGCGAATGATAGCGCAATTTTCTACGCGACGAACAGTTGAGGACTGCAAAGATTCCGAATCGCGTCGGTATATACGATTCGCCGGAAGGGGATGAGGCGACCGAACTTGTGCGGAGTGTCAAATCGGCAGGGATAGCCGGAGGTTGTGCGCTACGGGACTAGGGACAGCCGCTCTGTGAGGCGGCGGACGTGATCGGCGCGTTCGCGGATCTCGACTTCGTCCATCCAGTTTTCGTAGAAGTTGGCGTGAAGCGCGTTCGCGGAGACGAAGAACCGGCTGATCTCCCGGTCTCCCGTTTCATCTACGAGGTGACGCACGATGCGGAAGAAGTGCGCATGAGAGTTGTGTTCCCATCCGCGTCGCTCGGCGATGGATTTGAGCGACTGCGCCGCGGCTTCCCAGAACTTCTCGGAAGACTGGATCAGGTCGCCGGCCTCCAGCTCCACAAGCGCCTGGTCGTACAGCGTGGCAGAGGTGGCTCGGTATTTCTGGGCGGTGGTCATGTGCGGGCGCTTGGACGGTGGTCATGTGCGGGCGCTCACGTCTATGCGGTTTCAACTTCGATTATAGGTAAGCACCGCGACCCGGGTGCCCGGTGCTACCTCGGCTGAGAAGCATCTTCACGGATGGATTGGTTCTCCAGAATCGCCGCCGCTTGACTAATCGCCGCCGCGCGGTTAAGTTAACTGACATCCTGGAGAAAGTTAGGGACCTATCTTCGGTCAACGGCGGAAAGCATGACTCTCACATACATAGCACGTCGCTTCTTACTCTTTCTTCTGGTCGTGTTCGTAGGTGTGACCCTCGTGTTCCTGCTCACTCGTTTGGCACCCGGTGATCCCCTAGAAGCCAAAGTGCTGGCACTTGAAGCACAGGCCGGCAACACTGGCGGCGACATCGGTCCCATCGTCGAAGCGTACCGGGAAAAGTTCCAGCTCGACGGACCGTTGCACGTCCAATACATCACTTACCTCAGCAATCTTCTCAAAGGCGACATGGGATACTCGCTCACCAACTACCCCGCCACCGTTGCCGACAAGATAGCCGCTGCGATGCCGTGGACACTCGGGCTGGCGATCGTCACGACAGTGATAGCGATGCTCTTCGGCTCTCTGGTCGGAGCGCTGATCGCATGGCGCAAGTCGTTTAGATTGATTCAGGCGCTTCTGCCGATTCTGATGATCACAGCGGCGGTCCCCTTCTTCTTGTTCGGCTTGGTTCTCCAGTTCTTCATGGGCATTCATTGGAAAATCCTGCCTATAGCGTTCGGAGTGGACCCGGGTTTTCTGCTCGGCTGGAACATCGAAACCGCATGGCAGCTCCTCGAACATGCCATTCTCCCAGCAGGGGCAGTCATCATCGCCAGCACCGGGCTTTGGGGACTGGGGATGCGCGCCATGATGGTGACTACCATCGGGGAAGACTACATGGTCCTCGGTGATGCCAAGGGACTTAAAGAGAACCGCGTCTTCTTCGGCTACGCCGTGCGCAACGTGTTGTTACCGCAAACCACCAGCTTTGCCCTCGCGCTGGCTAACGTCGTCGCCGGTCTGCTCCTAGTTGAGATCGTCTTCAACTACCCCGGAATAGGCCTTCTGCTCAGAAACGCCATCGGAGAGAGCGACTACTTCATGATCCAAGGTGTAGCACTCATCGCGATACTGGCCATCGCCATTGCCCTGTTCATCATGGACCTTATCTATCCCTTCATCGACCCGCGCATTTCATATCGGAAATCCTGAAGTGACCACAACATCAAACAGCAATGTGTCGGGCTCTGGCAATCAATCGAATGTATCCGTCGAAGAGCGGGTATCCCCGTACAAGTTGATAATCAATTCCCTTCGAAGCATCTACAAATTCGGTCGTGAAAACCTAAAGATAACTATCGGCGTGGCACTGGTCATGATAGTTGTGCTGTTCGGCTACGCGGGTCCCATTTTCGTAGATCTGGAGGATGCGGAGGTCGGCTCGTTTCTCCCACCTGGCCAGCCTCCCTCATCGGAGCACTGGCTAGGCACCGATGCTCAGGGCCGCGACATGCTCGCATGGCTCATAGACGCTACTCCAGACTCGCTGAGGGTCGGTGTGATGGCTGGAGCATTGGGCGTATTAATCGGTGCAGTTGCTGGATTCGTAGCGGGTTACTACGGCGGACTTATCGATGCCGTGATAAGGACGATCACCGATATATGGATATCCATACCTGGTCTGTTGGTGTTGATCGTCCTGGCGAGTTTAGTCGATGTCCTGTCGTTAGAACTAATGGCATTGGTGATCGCCCTTTTCGCATGGATGGGGGCCGCAAGAGTCATTCGAGCTCAGGTCCTTTCTATGCGAGAGAGGCAGTACGTCGAAATCGCAAGGATGTCTGGTGAGAAAGGGTTCTACATCATCTTCTTCGAGCTCATGCCCAACCTAATGCCATTCCTGCTTGCCGCATTTGTCGGCTCACTCATCGGGGCAATTCTGGCAGCCGTCGGTCTGGAATTCCTCGGTTTGGGCCCCACTCATATCTCCACCCTCGGCAATATTCTCTACTGGCAAAACTTCTACAACGCTGTAGTACGAGGCATGTGGTGGTGGTGGGGATCGCCGATCGTCATCTTCATCATCCTCTTCGCCGGGCTCTTCATCGCCTCTATCGGCCTAGACGAGTGGGCTAACCCCAGACTCCGTGAACGAGCCTAAGCCCGTTCCCAACCAGTGAAGATCACCGATATCAAGCTGTCGGTGTTTCAGCTACCGACCCAGACTCCCTTCTTCAACTTGGAGCGACAGCCATGGGGCAATCGCGAAGTCTGGCGATCGGTTCCGTCGACACCCCACCCCGACGAGTATCACGTCCTTCACGTTCTGACTGATGAAGGCATCGAGGGAATCTGCACCGTCGGCGATGCTCGATACACGACGATGCGGCACATCGATCTCGAACATCTGCGTCATTTGGCGATTGGCGAAGACCCATTGGATCGGAAACGATTGAACTCCAAGCTCTCCGCCGCGACTAGACACGTCTTCACCATGCCCGGATGGTTCGGCGCGTTCGACAACTGCCTCTGGGACATAGCCGGCAAAGTCGCCAATGAACCTGTGTATAAACTCATCGGTGTCGTCCGAGACCGCGCCGCCGCCTACTACAACTACCGTGGCGGTGGCACGCTCAACCAAGCGATCGATGATGTCCACCACGCTCTCGAGCTGGGCTTCACCGCGGTCAAAGACCATCTCAGCCGACCTGTCGACGACAACATCCACTGGTTCGGAGAGATACGCCGGGCGGTGGGTGATCGCATAGACATCATGCACGACGCGGCAGGCGCGAGATACGACCTCGCCGACGCAATGGCAGCGGGCAGGGCACTGGAAGAGCACGGCTATAGATGGTTCGAAGAAGCCCTTCCGGATCGAGATTTCAACGACCTCCGCACTCTTTGCAGGGAGTTGAAGATTCCGGTGATGGCGCTGGAGACGATGATGCACGAGTCGGAAATTTCGAAGGTCTGGCTCGACAACGGAGCGTGCGACCTAGTCCGAGCCAACGCTAGAAACGGCGCTACTCCCCTGCTCGACATCGCAGAGTACGCACGGGTACGCGGAGCCAACATCGAAATGAACGGGCCCGGAGGTCTCTTCGGGCTAGTCCACACCCACCTCATCTGCGCTGTCGAAAACACCACCTACTACGAGTACTTCCCCGGCGGTACCCGAGACGAACTCGGCATCGAGATGGGCCTGCTCAACCCTCCTGTACCGCAAAAAGGCTCCGTCAGCCCGCCCAACAGATCCGGATGGGGTGCGGTGTGGGATCGGGACTACTTCGACAGGGTGCGCGTGGCGGAGCTGTAAGTTGCTGTCGTGTCTGATAACCGACGTCTATCTAGAGCCAACTAATGCCGATACGCAGGGTTGGAGAAAGATGTCGGGCACAGGTTGGTTTTAAGATTGAGATATCTTGATGGAATTCGGAGGGTATGAGATGGATTCCGTAACACAGGTTGTCGGACTAGTCATCATGTCGGTTGGGTTGGTCGGTTTGATTGCGACGGTGGTATCGTTTGCCAGATGGTCGATTAGGAATCAATCCAAGGGATCAAACGATGGCAGTGACGCCCGAACGCGTCAAGCCTGAGCAGAAGGGAGGCAGGTGTTTTGAGCGGAGGAAGAGGCGTACCCGCGCTTTTTATCTTTCTGAGTCTGTTCTTCATCCTGATATTCGGCGTAGGTATCACGGTTTGGGTGGCTGACGTGTCTGATGAAGAGATGACTCAGGGCTACCGCAACTTGCTGGTGATGTCTGACTGGATGGTAAAGTCCTCAGTGGGAGCGATATTGGGATTCGCAGGTGGTGCGCGCCTGACATCTAGGAATTGGAACGGCCAGGCAAGCTGACGAGAGGGTCAAGCCAGTTCGGTGTATCGGTCGCGCCCACACCCACCTCATCTGCGCTGTCGAAAACACCACCTACTACGAGTACTTCCCCGGAGGCACCCGAGACGAACTTGGACGCGAGATAGGTCTGATCAACCCGCCGATGCCGCAGAACGGATTTGTGACACCTCCGAACAGGCCCGGCTGGGGCGCGGTGTGGGATCGGGACTACTTCGACAGCGTGCGGGTGGCGGAGTTATGACTCATTTAGCCTCACTTCCGCAGTGAGTTGAAAACCCCATATAT
This sequence comes from Dehalococcoidia bacterium, assembly GCA_965214735.1. Taxonomy (GTDB): domain Bacteria; phylum Chloroflexota; class Dehalococcoidia; order Lucifugimonadales; family Lucifugimonadaceae; genus Bin127. Next base: position 1,878,014 of record OZ243977.1, read on the forward strand.
GTCATGCGGGACGTGTTCCCTCTCCCGCGGCGTAACTGTTGGAATGCCCTTGAGCAAGTACTGATGTGAGAGCGTCTCACATGCGACGCGTGATTGGTCGAATCGCAATGGACAGGAATCGTCGGAGCCTGTGCTGAGACTGCTGAAGGTAAGAGTGCTTGGTCGGTTCGAATCGGATGCTCCGTCGTACTCTGGATTTCCAACTTCGGCCAACTGGTGTATTATGACTGCCAAGCTGACGGAAATCCGTCAGACTGAATATGCTCTGCCGCACGATCACTTATCTTCCGGATCTGGCAGCATCAAGAACACTAGGAGGTGTTACATGGCACCAATCATGTCCTTCAAAACGCGCAGTTGGAGAGGATTAGCACTTGTTCTGATACCGGCAGTCTTTGCCACCGCTTGGCTGGTTGGGTGTGGCGAAACAGTCGTCGAGACCGTCGTGGTTGAAAGAGAAGTGGTCCGTGAGGTTCAGGGTGAGACTGTTGTCCAAACAGTGGTGGTCGAGAAGGAAGTCCAAGTTCAGGGTGAGACTGTTGTTCAGACCGTCGTCGTTGAGAAGGAAGTCCCGGGTGAGACCGTTGTCCAAACAGTAGTAGTCGAGAAAGAAGTCCAAGTTCAGGGTGAGACTGTTGTTCAGACTGTCGTCGTCGAGAAGGAAGTCCAAGTTCAGGGCGAGACCGTTGTTCAGACCGTCATCGTGCAAGAACAGGTAGAAGTTCCGGTCGTCCAAACCGTGATCGTCGAGCGCGAAGCTGAAGCGCCTAGCGGACAGGTTGTCACCGGCAACCCTCAGGGAACGCTGATCATTGCCGAGGGCGGCGTCGGAGTTCCTGTTGGATATCCGGAACAGTGCGTTCCCGGTTGCGGAAACCAGAAGTTCCGCATGGGCGCATATGAGACTCTGCTCTTCCTCGACAACAGTGCGAACTCGATTCCGCGGCTCGCAACCGATTGGACAGTTGCCGATGACCAGTCTTGGGTCGACTTCGACATCCGCCGAGGAGTCGAATTCCACGGCGGCTACGGCGAGATGACAGCCGAAGACGTGGCATGGAGCTTCAACAACGCCAACCCGCACACTAACCCGGACTCGCGTCACGACCAGGCCGGCGACTTCAGAGGAATGATGACATCTATGGAGGTCATCGACCCTTCCAAGGTGCGCATGCACGTCAACGTATGGGAGGTCGGAGTTCTCCGACGGAACCTCAGCCCTTACTGGCAGAGCATGGGCGTTCACAGCAAGAAGGTCTTCGACGAGTTCGGACCTGAAGGGATGGTCGATGTATTCATCGGCACTGGCCCGTTCGAGTTCGAGACTTGGAGTTCCGATGATCGTGCTGTTCTGAATGCTCTCAGTTCTCACTGGCGCAAGGTCCCAGAGATGGCGCGTGTCGAGATTCTGGCTGTGCCCGAGGCCGCGGTCCGCAAGACGATGCTCGAGACTGGCCAGGCACATGCCGCCAACATATCCTTGAAGGACATTCCAGGGCTTGAGGCAGCAGGATACACTGCTCAACCGACTGCCGCTCGAATGAACGGCATCTACTTCGGCGGCAACTACTGGGTGACTCACTCGATCACCGACGGCGCCGAACTTGACCGTAAGGGCTACGACACCTCATTGCCATGGGTAGGCGAATGGGGCAACGATGCATCGATGGAGTCGGCACAGAAGGTCCGACACGCGATGGCTATGACTATCGACCGCGAGGGCATCAACGATGCGATACTCGACGGTCTCGGCTGGGTCAACCACATCACCAACTTGTCGGTCAACTCGTCCACTTGGGCAGATCGTGCCGAATCACATGGCTGGGCATGGGACTTCGACCGCGATGCCGCAAAGCAGGTGATGGACGAAGCCGGCTGGAGTCAGGGCTTCGACGTGACGCTATGGACTGGAACGGGTGTCTTCGAGGAGATCTCCACTGCGATTGCCGCCGAGTGGCTGACAACGTTGAACATCAACGTAAGTCTCGACCTCTCCCCTTACTCCGAGCACCGGCCTAACCTCGTCAACCTCTCCTTCAACCAACTGCAGTACCGCACGTGCGGTGACAGCTTCTCTGCGTTGAGCGTGGATCTGCCCAAGTCGAACGAGTCTACGACTCACAAACTGGGCGGTACGATCTGCGCCGCCAGCTTGCTGCCGAGGTGGGACGAGCTCTTCGAGGCGATGTCTAACGAACTCGACCGCGGCAAACGTACCGAGTTGTCGGTCGAATTCTTCGACTACACTCGCGAGTCTGCTATCGCAGTCGGTGTCGTAGAGCAGCCGGCGTTTAACACCTATGACGGAGACAAGATAAGGAGCTGGCCCATACCCCCGCAGATGTGCATCGGCGGTTGTGGCTGGTTCAACTTGGAGGAAGTCGACTGGGTACCGTGAAAACGGACTGAGCGACCCATCAAACGATTCGCAACGTTCTCAACCGAGCGTGTGAATCGCCGCCACAGCCACGAGGTCAATCCAGACCGTAGGGGCGGGTTTGAACCCCGCCCCTACAATAATGCTCTCGGTGGGCATGTGCTCGGGATGACGGGCGGCTTTGCAACACACTAAGTCACGCTTAATGCGTCGATGCGGAAATTCCTATCGCTAAGACTCGTCTACGCCTTCATCGCGGTACTAGGCGCGACGCTCATCATCTTCATCCTCTCGCGACTCTCCGGCGATCCGTTGGACCTCTTCCTCGACGAATACGGAGGTGCGCTTGCCGAAGAAACCCGTGCGCGGCTACGTGCAGAACTGGGGCTAGACCGCAATGTGGCTGTCCAGTACCTCATCTGGGTCAGCAGGTATGCTCGGGGGCAGTTCGGCGATAGCCTGATTCATCAGCGACCAGTCATAACCGTAATCCAAGAGAGGTTCTGGGCCTCGATTCAGCTAGGGGTAGCGGCATGGATCTTTGGGACACTGCTAGGAGTGCCATTAGGAGTCCTGTCAGCGGTGAAAAGGGGAGGTCCGTTTGATTACTTCGCTCGCGGATTAGCACTCGTGGGACAAGCTGCCCCGGCGTTTTGGGTTGGAATCATGGCGATCCTCATCTTCTCGGGGATTCTAGAGTGGTTGCCCGCAGGGACACGAGGAGACGGTTTTTCGGTCGAACATTACATTTTGCCGGCCATCGTCTTGGGTTGGTTGCCCGCTGCTTCGTACTCTCGGCTGACTCGGTCGGCGGTATTAGACGTGCTCGAAACGGAATATGTCAAGTTCGCCCGTGCCAAAGGAGTCGATTCGAACCAAGTCATCTGGAAGCACACCTTCAGGAACGCTTTGATTCCTCCATTGACCCTGTCGGGACTGATCTTCATCGGCTTCATCAACGGAACAGTCGTCATAGAGACTGTTTTCTCTTGGCCCGGGCTAGGGCGAGTCGCCGTCCAAGCAGTGCAAGGGAACGACTTCCCGCTCATCTCCGCCATCACCTTCCTGACGATGATTCTTTACATCGTCATCGTGTTTGTAATGGACGTGCTTTACGCCTACCTTGATCCGAGGATCCGATACGGCTGATCACCAACCATGTCTACGAGTACAGAAACCGACAGTTACGCGGCGGCAACACCCGTTGACGTCCATCGGAGGCACATTTTGGGCTGGCTTGGATATGGCTTTTATGTCCTTCGGCGCTGGCCGATCATCCCGGCCATCATCATTTTCATCCTCATCTTCTGTGCGATATTTGCGGATCAAGTCGCACCTTACGATCCCTATCTCTCCACCCTAACTGACAGGAATACACCTCCGTTAAGCATAGGTAAATCTGGGCAGTACTACATCCTCGGCAGCGATTTTGTTGGAAGAGATATATTGAGCCGAATAATCCACGGCGCACGCGTATCCGCTCTGGTGATGGTTGCCTCGCTAACCGTCGGTGTAACCGTAGGTACCACCTTAGGCCTGATCGCGGGCTACTTCGGCGGACACACAGACGAAGTGATCATGAGAATCGTAGATGTCTGGGCCGCGCTGCCCTTCATAATGTTCGCGCTGATCGTGGTCAGCATATTCGGAACAGACTTCAAGATTCTAGTGGCGCTTTTGGCCCTCCTGTCTTGGCCCGGAGCGGTACGGCTCGTCAGAGCGCAGACTCTCAGCCTGCGCGAGGCGGACTACGTGTCCTTCTCACGCATCGCCGGGGCATCGGCTCCTCACATCCTCTATAGGCACATACTTCCCGGAGTGCTCAACATCGTGGTGGTCAGCGCCACTCTCGGCATCGGAGGAATCATCCTCACTGAAGCGACTTTGAGCTTCCTCGGAGTGGGAATCCCGCCGCCCACCCCAGCGTGGGGTGCGATGGTAGCCAGCGGCAGAGAGTACATCGGCGACTCTTGGTGGCTGTCCGCAGTGCCGGGCATGGCGATCTTCTTGGTAGTAATGGCGGGTAACTTCCTTGGCGACTGGATGCGAGACCGCTTCGACCCCAACCTGCGGCAGCTGGACTGAATACGGTTTAGCATACCCGACGCGCAACGTTTCCCACGCTCCCCCGAAACGCGCGGTGAAGCAGCATCGTCACCGCGGCTACTTGTCTCGGTGAAGCACATGCATGTTCATGGTGCGGTGGTAATCTTTGGGCAAGATTTACGAGAATACTCCGATACGATCAGGCACTCCCTAGTGCGGACGCGTGAATGACGGGGCCGGGAATGAGGTAGAGCTTGAATGGACGTCCATTCCCATTAGTGTCGGGTTACATTGGAATTACGGGTATGCGAGACGGGCAATCGTATAGCCAGCCCTCATTTCTGCTCCACATAGTCCATCTCGGGGCGCAGGTCCCACCGATGCGTGTCAGGCGGGTCCACGTTCCTCGCCCACTGCACCATCAGATCCTGCTCCTCCTTCAGCACGCGCATCCGCTCTTGCACCCAAGAGGGGTCCCAGTCGTCGAGCACCCGATCCATCATCTCATCGAGGACGCCCTTGCAAGATGCATTGCCACTGCGATCGTGCAGCTCCGACGGATCCTCGGATAGGTCGAACAGCTGAGGATCGAAGCCGTGATAGTAGTTCAGCTTCCAAGTGCCACTCCTGACCATTCTGTTCTGCACTCCGCCAGGCCTAGCATGAACATCTGCGCCGCCTAAGTTAGGCGACTCATCGCTTCCAGTCGCAGAATCGTTCATGCAGTATTCGCTGTAAACCGCATCCTTCCACTTAGCGGTCTCAGGGTTCTTGATCAGATCGACCAGACTCCTTCCGTGCGATCTCGGGAGGGCTGGCGCGTTACCTGCGTCCAGCATCGTGGCGGCCAGATCGAACTGATCAATCGGATGATCGATCACCCTACCGCCCGGCAACTTGCCTCGCCAAGAAACTATCGCCGGAACGAGGGCGGCATCCTCGTAGAAAGTCTGCTTCCACCACAGCCCGTGCTCGCCGACCTGCTCGCCGTGATCTGACGTGTAGATGATGATCGTATTATCCATGAATCCGTTGGCTTCAAGAGCGTCGAGAATTTCGCCGATCAGCTGGTCTGTTCGGTCGACCAAAGCCCAGTACGCGGTCCGTGCCCGAATTATCTCCTCTTCGGAAACCCCCACAATCCCGGTGCGCTCTCTCCACCACTGAATGTATGGATGACAATTCTCCATCGGCTCAGCCGGTATCTTCGGCATGCCCACTCGGCCGACATAACGGTCGTAGTCAGCTGGACGTGCGACGAAAGGCTGGTGTGGAAGCATCAAGCCGATCGACAGACACAGAGGCTCATCGTCTATGCCAGATCTCTTTGCGATGCCCTTGTTGTTGATGAAATCGACCGCCGACTGCGTCACGTATTCGTCGTGCACCTCGTATGCGTTCTGGCCCCGCCCCGATAGCTCCAAGCTGACTCGAGCCGGACCCGCAGTGCCGTGCAGCATCCCGTGATCAACGCCTCGGGGACTGCCCGGATGGTTCGGCCCATGGTCCCCGACGTATCTCCGTGAAAATCCATGAAGCTGGTCCGGTCCGTTGTAGTGCATTCGACCGATCTGCACCGGATCGTAGCCGACCGCGCCCAATGAGTGAGCATAGGTCGGAACTGAAGAACTCAATATCTGGTCGTTTGTCCAGATCTCGGTCTCGAATGGATAGCGGCCGGTGACGAGCGAGATGCGAGAAGGAACGCAGATGGGCGATCCGCAATACGCCGCCGTGAACGTCGTCCCATCTGCCGCTAGTCGATCCAGATTCGGAGTTTCAACGACATCATCGCCGGAGCAGCCCATAACCCTAGGGTTGTGCTGGTCGGATTGGATATAGACGATGTTGGGCTTAGCTTCTCCGACGTTCATTTCTAAATCCATTCGTCATCCTCGTGTGTGCCAGCCATATACAAGGCTCGGCGCAAAGTGTAGCAGTACTGTTGTGCAGTCCCCTTGTCATTCAAGGACAGGGGCCGCTCCTATCGGAGTAGTTCTTCCAATCCACTATGACGGTCGTCTTCGCGGAGATGACGAGTTTTGCAACGGGCTTCTGCAGCCTATTTCGGCGGCGGTGCGACGGGCATCGCGGCATCGACATCAGTTTGCGGCATGCCTTCGTACATGTAGCAGCTCGCAACACGGTCTGAGTCGATCTGATACGAAGGCGGATGTGCCGTGTGGCAGCGATCCATCACGCTCGGACATCGGTCTGCGAATTTGCATCCAGTGGTTTCGCCGGTATCATCGATCGACAGCATCTCCCGAGCATCATCATCCCACGCCCGATCGACCTTCATCTGGGGAATCGATTCCACGAGCAGTTGAGTGTAAGGATGCTTGGGATCGCGAATCACGCGCTCAACACTGCCTTGTTCAACGACAGAACCCTTGTACATCACCAAGATGTCATCGCAGATCTGATATGCCGTCGTCAGATCATGAGTGACGTAGACGACTGATATGCCGAGATCGCGGTTCAAGGTCCGGATGCTCTCGAGAATCGTAGCCCGCAGTGAAGCATCCACCATGGATACAGGCTCATCAGCCAGAATGATTCGAGGTTTCAGGAGCAACGCCCGAGCCACCATCATCCTCTGCCTCTGTCCCCCGCTCAACTGGTGCGGATAACGACCTAGCATCTCTTCCGGACGCAATCCCACAGTCTCCAACGCTTCGTTGATCAAGGAGATCCGCTCTTCTCGCGAATCTGCGAGCTTGAACTTGTCGATCGCCACGTGCAACAGGTGATCCGCTTTGTAAAACGGGTTGTAGACCTCGAACGGATCCTGAAAGATCGGTTGCACCTCACGGCGGAACTCCCGACGTTCACGGCTCGACATCCTAGACACGTCGCGGCCGTCGTAGATCACGCTCCCGTTCGTGGGCTTGATGATACCCAGCAACAGCCTCGCCAGTGTTGTCTTGCCGCTCCCGCTCTCCCCGGCAACCGCGGTGATAGACGGCCGATCAGATGTAATCGCAAACGATACATCGTCGACTGCCACGGTCACGTTGGAGCGGTTGAACAAGCCGCCGCCGAAGACTTTGGTGACTCGTTGCAACTCTAGGAGATTAGCCAACTGCGCTACCCGCCATCTCAACTTCATGATCGAAAAGATGACACAGCACCCAGCGATTGTCGCCGACATCGACATCTCGCGGGGACAGTTCGCGGCATACTTCCTCCGCCGAGGGACACCTCGGCGCGAATACGCAGCCGGGCGGCAGATCGACCAGCGGAGGCGGGATGCCCGGGATACCCTCCAAACGTTCGCGTTTCTCCTCGAGATCCGGAACGCTGTTGATCAGCAGTCTCGTGTACGGATGCTTGGGCTCTTCGATGATCTGTTGAACCGAACCGATATCGACCAACTTGCCCGCGTACATCACTCCGATACGATCTGCGAACTGTGCTACCAAGCCCATGTCGTGTCCGATGAGAATCACTGCCGCGCCTGTATCTCGTTGAACCCGGCTCAACGTCATCATCACTTGACGCTGCACGACTACATCCAACGCGCTCGTCGGCTCGTCAGCCACGATCACCTTGGGATTCATGCTCGTGCCGGTGGCGATCGCCACCCTCTGCTTCATCCCTCCGCTCAACTCGTGCGGATACATTCTCGCCACACTCTCACGGAGTCCTACCCGACGCAGAAGATCGTGAACATGCGATCGCATGTTCTGCTTGGTGTCCTGTATGCCGTGATCGATCAAGCCATCGAATATCTGATCTTCTATTCGCATAACTGGATTCAACGCATTCATCGCGGATTGGGTTACGAGCGCGATCTCGGCGAGGCGTGCCAGTCGCATCTCGTCTTGGTCGAGCGGGACCAAGTCTCTGCCCCCTAGCCGTGCCGAGCCACCGTCTATGTACCCTGGTGGCTTCGTCAGTCTCATCAACGCCATCCCGAGCGTCGTCTTGCCGCAACCAGATTCGCCTACCAGTGCCAAACGTTCACCCTGTTGAAGCACGAAACTGACACCATCGACCGCCTTCACTATCCCCGCTTCCGAGTCGTAGTAGACCCGCAGGTCTCGGACATCCAGTGCGGGGTATGAAGAGTCGCCTCGTCCCCGAGTTCGCAGCTCCTCGATCTTGGTCGGAGGAGATTCAGTCGCTACTGTGGCATTTATCAGCAACTAGAAACGCCTTCTCAACCGCGGATTCGCCCATTCATCCATGCCTCGAGAGAGCATGAACAGTCCGATGAAGAGTATCACGATCACCACGATCGGCGGCGACCACCACCACCACCATCCGTTTACGAGCGAGCCGTACCAGATGTTGTGATAGATCATCATCCCCAGCGTATTCGATGAGAAATCGCCCAGTCCCAACGCCTCGAGTCCGATTGATGCCAGAATCGCAGAAGAGACTGCCAGCACAAAGTTCGCAACAATGAACGGCATCAAGTTTGGCATCATCTCTTTCACGATCACTTCAGGCCCACTCATCCCCGAAAGTCGCGCCATCTCCACATAGGAGCGTTGCTTCATCACGAGGACTTGCGAACGAATCACCCGTGTCGGCCCCAGCCACGCCAGCATCGCGATGATCAGCGACAGCTGAATGAACGTCATCTCTCCGCCTCCTACGTCCCTCCAAGCTATCGTGATGATGATCAGTATCAAGATTCCAGGGATCGTTTGCAGCGTATCCACTATGAATCTGATCGTTGCGTCAAGTACGCCACCGTAGTAGCCGGCGACGAATGCCAGCAGAGTGCCCACCACAGTTCCGACTGAGCCGGCGATCAATCCGATCATGATTGTCTGAGGTATGCCTTGGGAAAATGAAGCCAAAATGTCCTTTCCCAAGCGGTCTGTGCCGAGTAGATGTTGGCGTTGCTCGCCGTCGTATCCGAAGCACTTCTCACGTGGATTTTCGGACGTATAGCAGGGATGAGGATTTTCAAAAGAAGGTCGGTTGTTCGGAGGCGCAAAAGCTAAGTCTTTCGCGTCTTCAGGTGCTGTCATGATGGTGCCGAACGCCCAGAACAAGATAATCAAGCCGATCATGGAAAATCCGGCGATTATCGAAGGGTTTCGCTTCATGTATCGCCACAGCCCTTGCCCTCGATCGGCGATTGCCTGTGCCGTACTGTCGCCAGCGTCCGTTGTTATCTCTGCAGTTGCCATGCCGTTAAGAACGCTCACGCGGCGTTGTAACTGATCCTTGGGTCCAGCAGGGGATAGATCACATCGATCACTAGCATCGCAAAAGCGATGGCAAGCACGATGATGAACACTACTCCTTGGATTACGAAGTAGTCGAAGCCCGTGATCGCCTCGTACAGAACTCGCCCGATTCCCGGATACCCGAATATTCGTTCGACCAGTATTGCTCCTGATACTACGTGCGGCAACGTGAGCGCCAATGCCGTGGTCTGAGGCAGAACCGCATTTCGCACAGCATAGCGGAAGAAGGTCCGAACCTTTGTCAAACCCTTTGCCTCGGCTTGCAGCATGTAGTCTTCGCCCTGCATCGTGATCATCATCGACCGCATGCCCAGCGCCCAGAACCCGATCGACGCCAAAACGATCGACAGAGCGGGCAGCACTGAGTGCCTGAGCACCTCTATTAGGAATCCGAAATCACTCCAATCGGGCAGGGTCGTCGGCGCGTAGCCTCCGCCTAGAGGCAGCAACTTAGCTTGAAATGCCAAGAGCCAGATCAGAATCAATCCGAGCAGATAGTACGGGACCGCAGCGAGCAAAAAGAAGGGTGGCAAGATCAGCTCGAATGCGGCCTTCGGTCCATGTTGCCACGCCAGCACGGCACCTCCCAAGGTACCTACAGCGAATGCGAGCAACGTAGATGTGACCAGCAGTCCGATCGACCATGGCATGGCTTGGTTGATCAGTTCGCTGACTCGCGTGGGGTACTTGGTGATCGAATTGCCGAAATCGAATCTGACCGCTGACGACAGGTAGTTCAGGTACTGAAGAATCAAGGGCCGATCAAGCCCGAACTTCTCGTTGTAGGTCGAGATTAAGGCTTTGTAGTCTTCAGCCCTAGTCGTTACGCCTTCAGCCGCCAGCATCTCCAAACGAGTAGCTATGGGATCCTGGCCAGTGAACCTGGGCAAAAAGAAGTTGAAAGATGTGGCTACGAAGATCACCGCCACAAACATTCCGATCCGTCTGGCTAGATAATCTATCGTCATCTCTGCGGTGAGCGGTCTCGCCGTGTCCGATACGCGGCGAGACTCATGTTTGAGAACCGAAGGCGCAACTCAACCTCTAAAGGTTCTCGAACGTTGCGATGCCGAATAGAGACGTACCTACGCCCGCAATTCGGCACCGCAACTATTTTGCCCAAACTCTGCTAGCTATCTATTGAGTGCCGGTCGGAACCAACTTGCTCAATATGTAAGGGAAGCCGGTATGGGGGTGAATCCCGTTCATGTATGGCGTGTAGCCAGGAGCATCGCCTGGCCAGTTCGTCCAATAGTGTTCGTTTCTCGTTACACGGTTGAAGAACTCTACCAATGGGACATCTGGCTGGTCGTCCAACCAGATGCGAAGCGCCTGCTCGGTGAGCTCGAGGACTTTGTCCACATCTGGTTCCTCCGCCATCGAGGCTACGACAGCATCGAACTCGGGATTGGAGTAGGACCAGCGGTTCGCCCCGCTGTCGGTGGTGTAAGCCAACAGGGTTCGATAGACATCTCCGGATTGCGACCCGTTGTGCCCTACTAGTGTGCACTCGTAGTCGCCGCCTTTTCCGTTGCGAGCCCAAACGTCGGGCGGCTGCGCCCATGACGATTCGATGCCGTGTTGCTCAAGCAGCGCAGCCACCACCGGGCCGAGGTCCGTGAAGTGCGCCGAGCTGATGATGTTGCACTTGACCGTATCGCCGTTTGCATTGGCCCAGAAGCCGTCTGAGTTCTTCGAGTAACCCGCTGCTGTCATAAGCGAATCGGCACCATCTTTGTCGTACTGGCCGACTCCGAACTCTTGAGCCAGCGGCTCCATCGCTTCGTTGACGTGCCTCAAGCCTGCGTATTGCGGCCAGGGCCAGTTGTTGATGCGGCCCTTGTTGAGGTAAGCCTGAGCATTGAGACGGTCTCGGTCGATGTACTTGTTGATCGCTTTCCTGACGTTCGCATTGTCCAAGTGCGGCTGCAAGTTGTTGAGGTGCAACGAGATGGGCCACCACGAAACCATTCCGTACTCTCCATCTGGATCTCGACCCGTGTAAGTAGTCGTGTCGGGATTCTCGCGAAGAATCGTGTCTACTGTGTCGACACGCAAGTCATGCGTCTCGTCGATCTGGTTCGTAATCATCGCCTGTGCGAACTGCGTGTCGTCGTCGATGTTGTATAGCACGTAGCGCTCTACTTGCGGCAACGATGCGAATCCGGTGTCGCACGCCCAGTAGTCGCCACAGTTCTTCACGCGGTCTAGCACGCGGCGGAAGTTGTCCGAGTACGAGAGGCGCCATGGACCCGTGGATACCGGGCCGGCGCCATTGTTGTAGGCATCGTATTCTGCCCAGTTCTGATCTTTCCAGATGTGCTCAGGAACGATGTACGTGCCCGAGTCGCCTTTATAGATCACGACTTCTGCGTGGAAGCGCGGCGCTGGAAAGTTGAACTCGACAGTCACTGTGTAATCATCAACAACTCTAGCCTCTTTGACGAATGTCTGGAACACTCCGCCGCCACGCACCTCGCTGCCCAGTTCGGCGAGCGTATTGAATGTGTATGCCACATCGTCAGCATTGAATTCTTCGCCGTCGCTCCAAGCCACCCCTTCGCGCAACGTGTAGGTCAACTCGGTTGCAGCATCGTTATAGGATGCGCTGGTCGCCAACCATGGGTAGCTGTTCCCATTGAGGCTGTCAGCGTAGAACAAAGGCTCGTGGAAGAAAATCACACCTTTCTGGTGAGTGCCGCCCAAGGCGTAAGGGCTCCACATACGAAGGCTGACTCCGCCACCGAATCTCGTGCCCACGACTACTGTACGGTTGCGCGGAACACCTGAAACTACCTCGACCTCGCGCTCGACCACGACCTCTTTCTCGACCTCTACGGTCTGAACAACCTGCACCTCGCGTTCGACCACAACCTCTTTTTCGACCTCTACGGTCTGAACGACGGTCTCGCCTTCCACCAACACTTCGCGCTCAACTACCACTGTCTGCACAACTGTCTCGCCTTCGACCACTCTCTCAACTTCTACAGTCTGCACCACCGGCACTTCAACTTGGACTTCACGCTCGACCACTACCGTCTGTACAACGACTTCTGGGTCATCCGAACCGCAAGCCATCACGCCGATCGCGGCTATGCCGGCCAGTGCCAGCACAACGAACGCGCTGGCGCCATGTCTCCATTTCTTAATCAATTTGACTACTCCTTTTTCGATATCGTCACGATCTGAAAAAGTGTGATCGGCGACGTTGGAAATGAAGCCGCGCGCAACGCGATGCGCGGCGACTGAACTGGATGCTAAATCTACAAAATGTGAGATTATGTGTCAAATTTATCCGTTCATCGGCAGGTATTCTCCACCACCCGAAACTCGAATTCTCGATGTTCTTACACCTCAACAATTCGAGGACAATTCGAGGCTCTGTTATACGCTGAAATTGAGGAGGGCAATGCTTGAACGCAAATCCTCATGTAACGTCTCATCCGTAGTTTCTAATACCTACCCGCGACGCGCGATTTCATCAATGGCTTCACAACGCGACAAACCTAAATCATTACTCAGACTCGGATGGGCATCGAGCGTTGTTCTCGGGCTGATTCTGCTTCTGTCAACGGCATGCTCTCAGGAAACCCCGACACCTGCTCCTACACCTTCGGAGCCAACGCCTGCTGCTCCATCTTCGGCAGCCGGTCTTGGAGCCAACGTCGAGGAGATGATCGCCGAGCCCGTGGCACCATTCACCAACATCGCACCCGTCGTGCTCGGAGAAGATTTCCTGATCGAGAATCGGAATCCCGGCATTGCGATATTCGACTATGACAGAGACGGTGATCTTGACTTCTACGTCACTTCCGCGGAGTCAGAGGCACTCCTTCCCGACACTACCGGAGGGCCGAACAAGCTCTTCCGCAACGACGGAGACAACGTCTTCACCGAGGTCGCTGAAGAAGCAGGAGTCGACCTACCGATCGCCAACAGCACCGGCGTCGCTGCTTGCGATATCGACAACGATGGCTACCAAGACCTCTACGTCGCATCCTACGGGCGTATAGGAGATGGACTGGACTACCGCGCCGCACGATACTACTCCGGTCTCTCGGACATCATCAAAGATCGTCTATATATCAACAATCGCGACGGCACTTTCACCGAGATCACTGATGAAGCCTTTGGCGATGCCGCAAATATCAGATCCGGATTCAGCGTCTCGTGTGCCGATGTCAATAGGGACGGATGGATCGACATCTTCGTCGCAAACCGAATAGATCAAGACTTCCTCTGGTTCAATCGGCCTGATCACCACGGCCATCACAACGTGCTCTACATCAATAACGGAGACAACACTTTCGACGATGCGACGGAACGAGCAGGCCTCATCTACGGACCGATCGTGATGAGAGATCCGTTCGGCGCCGATGTCGCGTGGCAAGATCCAGTCACCGGCGAGATGATTCCCGGCTACAACCCGAATCTGCTCGACGCTTCAGGCCAGCCAGTTGGCGAGCCTACGGGTCAGACGTTGGCGGCGCTGTTCTTCGACCACGACGACGACGGCGATCCGGACCTATGGCTGGCAGACGACGGAAGCCGTCTCAAAGTCTTCCGCAACGACTCGTCCGAGAATGATGTGAGGTTCACCCAGATAAGCCGGGCGATGGGTGTAGACAAGATGGGTGCTTGGATGGGATTCGCCCTCGGCGATTACGACAGCGACCTTGACCTAGATATATTCATCACCAATATCGGTTTCCACCCTCTGACTCGAGAAGCACCGGACATCCCATCCGGCGACTGCGCGTATGGGCACAAGTACGGCTGGGGAACCTGCTTCCACTTTTTGTTGCGCAACGATGGTATCCGCGAGGTGCCCGGCATCGGAATCGTCGGCGAATTCAACGATGCGGCGGGAGCGACGTTCGTGGAGCCGAGCGCAGTTATGCCTCCCGTCTCCTTAGATCCCGCGCAGATCGTCGAAGAGTGGCAAGTGCCGACCGGCCTCGCTGCATACGATTTCGGATTCGGCACTGTCTTCTTCGACTACGAAAACGATGGTGACCAAGACCTCTACTGGCTCGGCGCGATGTCAGATCGTGGTGAGGCTCCCACGGGTCACCTCTTTCCTGGAGCAGGCAGAATGCTGCGCGGCAACGGATCCGGCGATTTCCAAGACATCACCGTCGAATCGAGGCTCCTCGATGTGCTCGGAGTCGACTACTCCATCTTGGATCCCGAAGATCCAGCCTTCGATCGTGCCGAACAGCGCATCAGCCCGGCATTCCACGAAAACGGCAAGGGGCTCGCCAAGGGCGATCTGAACGGCGATGGCTATGTCGATCTCATCGGCAGCAATAGCAACGGATGCCGCTTGAGAAGCCAGTCGGAATGCGACTGGGAAGCGGGTCCGCTATTTCTGTGGATGAATGCAGGCGGCGATAGAAACTGGATATCCGTGCGGCTAGTCGGAGGCATGGCAAATGGCGACACCGGCAGCAACGCCGATGGAATAGGCGCTAGAGTGTTCGTTGATGCTCGTCATCCCGATGGTTCTATCTCCAAGCAGGTGCAAGAACTCCTTGGAAGCTCCACGTTCCTCTCGATGAACAGCCTTGACCTGACTTTTGGAGTCTCTGATGCAGAAGCTATCGATAAAATCACCATCAAGTGGCCCAGCGGTACCGAGCAGATCATAGAAAACTTGGAACCCAACCAGCTGATTACCGTCGCCGAGGGGGAACCGTACGAGCAATGATCCGTACGAGTGCTCCTAATCCGTATCTTTCCTGAACTCACATGAATCCCAACCGACTCGAACCAGAACTAATGCGCGCCATCGCGATGACGCGCATCATCCGTCATCCGCGCCAAACCCTTTCCACATTCGGCTCTACTGTGGTCGACTACCATGTTGTCTCACAGCCGATCTACGAAGGGCTTTTCGACGATCAACCGTCTGAATCCGTGATTCGACACGGCGTCGTCAAGGCCGACAAGCCGAAAATCGTCACCCCCGGATTTCTGCGCTCTGAAGGATTCGGGCGTGAAGCGTCCGAATATCTCGATTACCTGATCAACAACTTCGGCAGCAACGCGCCCGGGCTGCTCTACAAGTACCGCAACGAACCAGGATCGACCGACACCGTTTCCGGGGAACCGGCACAAGTCGCCGCCAAAATCCGGGACGAACTTAACCGCAAAGAGTTGGCGCTGCACGCCGTCATCCTCGGAGTCGACGAACTGTGGGACGTCTCGCTGATAAAGTTCATCTACGAACTCACATCAGCTTCATCTGAAGCCAACTTCAACGAGCTCAGCAACCGAGGCCTGATACAAGACGACGGTGGCGTGCCGCACGAGGTCAGGCTTCAAATCGATGACATGTTCGCAAGGGCGCAGCGCGGCACATTGGACCCTTCAGACATTCACGATGAACTCGTGCGATGGGGGATATTTGAAGAGTACCAGCAGAGGTTCTTCAGCCTGTTCCGCCGCGACGGATGAGAGATTATCTTCGAATGCTGAAAAGACTCTCACAGCCTCGAAAGCCCTCCTAAGCGTCCGACACCTTGGCGCCGGCATCCAACATCGCATCTAATGCCGCTGCGGAATCACCGGGCTGAAGATTCACGCCTCTCATACACGAGCGCACCACAGTCGTCTCGAAACCCAGCCTCAACGCGTCCAATGCCGTCTCCTTCACACAGTAATCAGTCGCAATCCCGACCACTGTCACACTTTTCACCCCCCGTCTCCGCAACAGTCCCTCGAGACGCGTGGCACTCTCTGTCCCGGTTTGGGCATCTCGAACCGAAAATCCAGAGTAGCCATCCTCGCCATCGACTCCCTTGCGCACAGTCTCTGAGATGTCTGTCTTGAGCAGCTTCGTGTGCAACTCCGCGCCCCAAGTACCGCCAATGCAGTGCACCGGCCAAATGCCTCCGTCCTTCTCGAAGTGCGGAGTCACTTCCGGATGCCAGTCCTGTGTGTAGACGATCAACCGCCCTTCCTCAAGCGCAGTGGAAATCTTCGCATTGATCGGCGAAATCGTATCTTCTGCCCCACTCACGTACAAGCTACCTGCCGAATCGACGAAGTCGTTCTGAACATCAACCACTATCAACGCCTCTCTGGCTTCGTGCTTCATCAGATCACTCCCGAATATTCGACTTTAACTGCCACGTCGCCACTAGTTTCGCATATCCTTTCGCAGTAACTCTCGAAAGAGCGGCCAGCTCGCCGTACGTAAAGAAAGGCTCACGTGAGATGTCGTCACGATACAAGGCAGCAATTGTAGGTTGCGGGGGAATAGCAAGAGCGCATATGGAAGGCTATTCACAGATCGAAGACGTCGAAGTCGTCGCATGTGTAGACCCCATCCCCGAAGCGCGCCAGATGTACATGGATGATTGGGGGATTCCCAACTCGTACGCCACGCTCGAAGAGTGCGCTAATGATTCCGAGCCTGATATCGTGAGCGTGTGCACTTGGCACCTGCTTCACGACCCTTTAACTGTCGAGGCGGCAGGCTATTCCTCGATTAAAGCCGTCATCTGTGAAAAACCGATGGCGATAGGCATGGGGCGGGCTAACCGCATGGTCGAAGCCTGCGATGCCAACGACACTAAGCTGGTTATCAGCCATCAGCGACGCTTCACCCCGGGTTGGGAAAAAGCGAGGGAGCTGATCTCCGATGATGCCATCGGAATCCCCTTAAGAGTAGATATACGCGTCAAAGAGGGGCTTGCCAACTGGGCGACTCACTCGATAGATGGTGCCAAGTTTGTGCTGAGCGACCCGCGTCCGCGATGGGTGATGGGCGCCGTGCAACGCACGACCGACCGTTACGAGCGCAATACGCCGATTGAAGACGCCTGCATCGGACTCGTGATGTTCGACGACCCCTTGCAGTTCTTCATCCAGTCCGATCTCTGGGATAACGAGTGCGATGCCGGAAAGTTCCTAATTCGCGGAACCGAGGGCATGCTCCACGTCAAGGAGACGGAGCTGAAGCTATTCAACGCTTATACCGGAGGATGGCAGAGTGTAGAGCTAGAGATCCAAGAAGGCGATCAAGCGATCGGCGGCAACATGAATGCCAAGCAGGTCCGTGAACTCGTCGAATGGCTCGACGGAGGACCGGAACATCGCAACGCCGGACATATCGCACGGGACACCGTCGAAATCATGATGGCGATGTATGAATCTGCCCGCCGAAACAGACTCATCCATCTTCCTATGGAGGAGATGGAGTACCCGCTCGAATTGATGATCGAGGAAGGGCTTCTGCCCATCGAGCAGGAGGGGCGATACGACATTCGCGGCTTCCTCGACCGTAGCAATATCGACGAGGCCCGCTACTCGCAGCTCAGAGACGACGACGTGAGCCATCATCAGATCATGCGCATCCTCCACGACGAGATGGCGCGGAGCTGAGTTGGAAGCCTACTGGCTGGACGGTATCTTCGACAAGATGTGCCCCGCGAGACGGCTCACAGGCATCGATTGCAGCCAGATCTTGCCATGTCCCTCTAAAGTGGCGAGGAACAAACCTTCTCCGCCGGCCAGCATCGACTTCAGGTTGCCTGCGCGTTGGACATCGTAGTTGATCTGACTTTCAAATGCCACTATGCACCCGCTGTCGATACGCACCCGCTCGCCTCTGAGCTCCTTCTCAATGATCATCCCGCCTGCCGACAGGAAAACTTGGCCGCTTCCCTCGATCTTCTGCAGTATGAACCCCTCGCCGCCGAAAAACCCTCTGCCCAAGCTACGCTGAAATGCGATCGTCACAGTCACGTCGGGCGAAGCGCAGAGATACGCGTCTCGCTGTGCTAATAATGTGCCGCCAACATCTTGCAGATTCAATGGCAGGATTTTGCCCGGAGCTTCGGACGAGAAGGCGACTATTCGTTCGCTTGAAGACCGATTCATATATTGCGTGACGAATGCGCTCTCCCCAGCTAGCATACGTCTGCCCGCGCTCATCAATCCTCCCATGATGCCGCCCCCGCTGCCTCCGCCGAACTTGGTCTCGAACTCGATGCCCTCCTCCATATACATCATCGCTCCCGCCTCTCCTGTCATCTCCTGCCCGGGCGAAAGCCTCACTTCCAACATCTGCATGTCATCTCCCTGAATCCGATATGTAAATTCTGCCGACATCTATTCACCCTCTCTAGACAGTCATGTTTATCAACGATTCAAGACTAATGGACGTGCGCCCAGCAATTCCATAGCCATGTATGGATAATCACGCCGGAAACCGCTTGCCGACAGCAACTCAGCACCCGGGCTACCCAATATAGCCCATTCGTTCCACTCACGGACCACCAATCGACGCGATGTCGAACCCGTGCTCAACAACTCCACTAGAGCCGACAACGCCTTCAACAATCGCGGATTCGACGCTTCTGCGGTCGCGATTCGATCCCCGTTTCCGTGCGCCATCAAGATCGGAATGCCATTCTCGAACACCGCCACGGTTCCTGAACTCCTAGCGGTTGCCAACAGCTCCGAATCGCCAGAATCTGTCGAACTCGCCAATGCTCGGTCCATCACATAGGCCGGATCGATTAGCCTCACCGCTAAATACTCTGACGAGGATCCGTCGTCCCCTATCGCGCCTCTCATCTTTTCGACAAAATCGGGTGAACCGAACTGCACACCCGGCAAGTGGTGGACAAAGTAGCCGCGACGAGCCTCGCCCCTCAACTCCATCAAGCTCAACGCTTCATATATACCGCGCCAATCCCACGATGTGCCATCCAACTCCAACGCCCGGCGAGTCACGACTCCGTGACGCCCCATCAGCAGCCGGGCCCTTGATGCGCCCAGCTCTGCGTCGTTAATCGACGGACCGAGAAGGCTGAATCTTCGCGTAGTCGACCACATCGCCCCTTGAGGCAAGAGACTCGAGTTTCTACGCATCTGTTGACCGAACTGCTGACGCGCCTCTCTCGCCGATAGTCCGCGCATCGCTAATTTCGGCTCTCTGCTCGGAAACGCTGCACGTTGCCGATCAGCGGAAGCGATGGACATAGCTGCAACCCACGAGTTGCAAGTGACTAGCCCGCGCAAGGCTAGAACCCTCACAGCCTCAGCAACTTTCGAAATGCTCTGATGCGGATGGGCAGCCACTATCGTTTCAGTGGAGCAAGTGCCTTCCGAAGATATGAATTCGAAGACATCTCCTAATCGATCCTGCAGATCAGGCACCGCAGACTCGATGGAATCCAAGGTCGATGATGGCAGAAAAGCTCTTCCCTGTCCCTCTCGTATGAGGGTGACTTTGGCGCTTGTGCTTTCGTCCGACGGACAGAACACCCAACTGAAATCGCCGCCAGCGATCATATCGTCAAGATCCATGGGACGAAAGCCATGGATCCGCGTAGTCAACACGCTCTTGACCCAATCTTCGGGGGTCATCGCTATTCCCTGCAGCTGCTCCAAGGCATCCGCAAGCATCTCTCTACCCCTGCCACCGCCGACACCGTGCAGATTCAGCATCTGAGCTTGGTAGCGCAGAGGGTTGACCGGCTCAACTTCTGATCGAAGTATCGAAAGTGTGCGCTCTTGGATGCGCGCCAGCATCGCGAGGTCCAACCATTCGACCTCGCCCGAACTGCTGAAGTAACCGCTCGCCACCTCGCTACCTGCAGTCATCTCGTCCAACGCTTCATGAAGCGCGTCCAGAGGGATCGGATACCGACTCTGCAATACAGTCAGCGGAACCGGACCGCTACGTGCGAGGAACCTCGCCACTACCCTCCTTACCGAGCCATAGTCCAGTGGTTCTCTTAACGCTGATGAATACTCGTCATACAGCGTCGCTGCTATCCATCGAAGTTCAGATCTCCCTCTACTCCCGAACTCAAGCTGTTTCACGCGTCCCTGCGCCGATAGCTCGCTGATCCAATCCCGCCACTCCCCCGCGACTCTATCTTCGATCTCGTGATCCGCTAGATCGCCTAGTTCCTCTAGCAACTGTGCCAACTCGGTGAGGCTACGAGCTCCCATCCCACCGGCGTTTCTCGCAGCTCGAGAAGCTACATCATCTATCGCCTCCTGTCTGAGCAGACCCGCCGACTCGGGGTTCCTGAACAGTTCTGCCAACGCGACGCGATCGACGCTCAACGCCTGTAGACCTCGCTCGGCCTTGGGCATATCCCACTCGTACATCCAGTACGCCTCGAACTGGAACTCCAAGGCGCGGGCAACTGGCGATGGTATGTTGGAATTCACGTGCACGACATCGATCTCTCCGGCGTGAATCCTGCCGATGACCTCTTCGAGGCTAGGCATATCCATGAAATCTTCCAAAGCGTCTCGGTAAGACTCCAGAACCATCGGGAAATCGGGAAACGACCTGGCAACCGACAACAGATCCTTTGATCTGAGACGTTGCAGCCAAAAAGGCGTCCTCCGCCAGCGTCCGGGAGTCGGCAGCAGCAACGCGCGCGCTGAGTTCTGCCTGAACACTGCGCCGAACAAGGGCGAGTCGATCATTCCCGCCAGCACTCGCTCCTTGACCTGAGCCGCTGTCATCTCGCTGACGATCTCGATCGGCGCCGGTCCATCTGCCTCTGCCAATCTGAACATGATCCCGTCATCAGAAACCTGAACCTCTGGCTCGACTTTCGTCTTCTCTGTGATCTCCCTTGCCAACGCTACCGACCAAGGTCCGTTGACTCTGCCGCCGAATGGAGAATGAACCACAATCCGCCGATCTCCGATCTGGTCTTGATACGTCTCCACCACGATCGTCACGTCGGATGAAATAGCATCGCCCCATTCGAGTTGCTGACGAACATAAGCAACCGCCTGCCGCGAACCGGCTTCGTCAACGGGATACTCCGATCGCAGCCACTCGATCACCTCAGGAGGGTCGTACCCCTCCTGCCAGTCGTTACGCAATCGCTTCGCCAACTCTGAACGCAGCTTCGCAACCCGCTTCGAGAGATCGAACGCACGCCACGGGAAATCTCCACGCCAGAACGGCATCCGAGGCAGCGCGCCGGGAGCCGGTTCCGCAACTACTCGGTCGTCATCGATGCTCGTCATCCGCCAAACTTGGCTCCCCAGCGCAAATGCATCGCCAACGCCCGACTCATACACGAACTCTTCATCTAATTCGCCGATTCGTGTCTTCCGATCGGGCAGATATACAGAGAACGCCCCTCGATCGACTATCGCCCCGCCATTGCTGACCGCCAACATTCGCGTGCCCGGCAAAGCTTCCAACCTGTTTCGAACCTGATCCCAGTGAACCCGAGCGCGCAGCGAAGAGGATAACTCTCTCGGATAGTGTCCCGACATGAGCTTCACAACGCCTTCGAAACTGCTGTAGTTCAAATCCTCATATGGATAAGCACCCTTGAACATGCGGAACAGCTGCGCAACATCCCAATCTTCCACCGCGACTGAAGCGACTATCTGCTGCGCCAAAACGTCCAAAGAATTTCTCGGCGACCTCATCGCCTCGACTTCACCGTCCAGCATCCCCTTCGCAACGACCATTGATTCGAGCAGATCTTCGGCATGGGTAGCATAAACCTTGCCTTTGCTGGTAGCCCCCACGGAATGGCCAGAGCGGCCGATGCGTTGAAGCCCTTGAATCACCGACTTGGGCGACTGGACCTGCACTACGAAATCGATGCTGCCGATGTCTATCCCCAACTCCAAGGTGCTCGTACCTACCAGCGCCGGCAATCTGCCTTCCTTCAGGTCCCTCTCAATCTCACGTCTCATGTCATCCGAGATGCTGCCGTGATGAGCCATGAACGGACCTTCTACCACTCCCGAACCGCGCTCGCCTGAACCGACGGCTGCCGAAGGTGCTTCATCAGATTCGCGGGCGATATACGCGCTGTTCAAACGATCCGCCGCGTTCTCTGCCTGCCTCCTGCTATTGGTGAAGATCAATGTCGTTTCGTGATCATCGATGTCACTCAAGACCTCTGGGATCAAGCGCGGCCAGATCGAATCAGGTGCCGTAGCATCTTCGGTCTCCGGCATCCCGATGACCTTGATCTTCATCTCCTTGCTTCCCGGGCAATCCACGATCTCGACGGGCCTGGGAGTCGATTTGAGGCGGGTAGGATCCGCACTGCTACCCGCTACTCTCTGGCCGCCCAGAACACGAGCGACCTCAGATAACGGTCTCTGTGTAGCCGAGAGACCGATCCTCTGAAAGTTCGGGGATAGCTTCTCCAGCCTCTCTAAAGATAGGGAGAGATGCACTCCTCGTTTATTCGCGCAAAGGGTGTGTATCTCGTCAACGATCACCGTCTCAACCGTCCGCAGAATCTCACGAGCGCGAACCGAGGTGAGTATCAAGTTCAGAGATTCTGGAGTTGTGATCAATATCTCCGGCGGATTTCTCACCATCCGCGCCCGTGCGGAGGGCGGCGTATCGCCCGTCCTGACTTCTACCCGCACCTCAGGGACACTCTCACCCGATCTCTCCGCAACGTCCGCGATTCCTCGCAACGGATCCCTGAGATTCCGCTCAATATCGTAGTTGAGTGCTTTCAAGGGTGAGATGTATAGAACCCGCACCCCTTTTCGTCCATCCGACCTATCTTTAGCGAACAGAGTATCGAGTGCCGACATGAATGCGGCTAGAGTCTTACCCGATCCGGTCGGCGCGTGTATCAAGACGTTGCGAGACGCTTGTATCAGGGGCCACGCCTGCCGCTGCGACTCCGTCGGATCGCGATGAGTCGACTTGAACCACTCAGCCACCCATGGATTGAATGCATCTAAGACATCTTCGTCGGGTACGCTGTGGGCTTCGGTTTGTCGGTCCATAGTGCCCCGAATGTAGCATAGTCGGCCCGCATCTCCGAGGTTCACATGACACCAGATGCAGGCAGAGAATCTGGTCGAGCACAGGTGGTCCGGAGGTCTATGTGGCGGCCCTCGTCAGAGGACTCGTGCAAGGCGTGCATCGCGTCTAGAACGTGGTTCGCGAGGACTGCATCGATGCGTGAGCTCCGACCGGAGCGGATGGCGGAGACCATCTCTGCGACTCCGATACCTCGGCCTCCTTCCCTGAACTGCGGCTGCATCTCCGTCCATTCGCCATGACTAGGCTTGATCCTGACTATACCGCCGAAGGTGTTCGGATCAGGCACGCTCATCGTACCTCGCGTTCCGAAAATTTCTATCTTCGGAGCCTCCGACGCCCACACATCGAAGCTCATGGTAATCGATGCCATAGCTCCGTCGGCGAAATCTAGCGAGCCCGTCACATGGGTCGGCACCCCGACCGGGAACTTGACGCCTGGATGAGCGTCGCTGACGCGCACATCGCGTGGCATCATGGCGGAGCTACATACACGCTTAACTGGTCCCAGCAGCACGACCAGAGCGGTGAGGTAGTACGGCCCCATGTCGAAAACGGGACCGCCTCCGCGAAGGTAGTAGAACCCCGGGTTCGGATGCCAATGCTCATGCCCGGGGCTCGTGAACGACGCGGCGGCTCCGATAGGTGTTCCTATATTCCCCTCATCTAGAAGCTTGCGGCTCGTTTGAATACCGGCTCCTAGGAATGTATCCGGCGCACACCCCACCAGCACACCTCGCTCAGCGGCGGCGCGCACGATTGCCGCGCCTTCCGCCCTTTCTACAGCCAGCGGCTTCTCTGAATATATATGCTTATCCGCGTCTATCGCCGCGAGACTGACTTCGGCATGTGCTTGCGGAACCGTCAGGTTCAAGACGAGGTCAACCTCGGGGTCGGCTAATAATTCGTCCACGCTGCAAGCCTTTGGAACTTCGAAGCGTTCTGCCGACGACTCTGCTCGGTCCAGATCGAGGTCGGCGCAAGCGATTACCTCGATGTCGTCGTACGACGACAAGTGTTCGAAATAGCGCGGGCTTATCGTGCCACACCCCACAACGCCAACCTTGAATGGAGTGTCCGGCTCATTCACGGGCAGCCCAGAGCATCCCGCGCTTGGTGATCTCCATCACCTCCGGCACATCGAAATCGTCCAGCTTGTGGCCCAGCGACGAGTAGAATACGCGTCCCTTCCCCCACATGCGTTTCCAGACAACCGGCATCACACACCCCGCTACCCAAGGAGATTCGTATGGTGCTACTGCGCTGATCTTCTGATCTCCCTTGAAGGTAGTAGTGGCAAGCACTTCATTGCTCGGATCCACATGCATGTAGTACTGCTCGCTCCACATCCTGAAATCGTCGAGCCCCTTCGTTATCGGATCATCATGATCGACTATGTTGACCTCGTAGTCGATCAGGCGGCCCGGGTGGGAGACCCACTGGCCGCCCACCATGAACTGGTAGTCGGTGTTCATTCGGAACGAGTCGCCCATGCAGCCGTGCCAGCCGGCGATCCCCACTCCGCTGGCAACTGCAGCCAGCAAGTTGCTCTCCTGCTCTCGTGTGATCTTCCCCTGTGTCCAGATGGGCACAATCAGATCGAGATCTTTCAACTTCTCGGCATTTTGGTATGCGTCGAGGGTATCGGATACTTCGACATCAAAGCCTCGGGATTCGAGCCAAGGGGCGAATATGTAGGCGCACTCTCTAGGCGAGTGCCCCTGCCATCCGCCCCACACCAGCAGAGCCGACTTCAAGCCGGTCTTCTTTAGCACGGAGATGTATCCGCGACGATCACAGATGCGGGGTTATGAGAGGCTGGAGCGATGAAGAGGATCACCACAGTTCTAAGGAGCTGGAAAACAGATCGTGAAGATCCTTCTCTTGCGCCGGTCTAGGTGCCAGCTTGGTGACACGATGCTGCGGCATCGTCCCCGCAACCAAGGTGTCCACATCACTTTCGTCATATCCGATCGCCGCCAAGCCATTAGGCATCTCCAAGTCGCGCAGAAGCCGGATGATCTCTTGCGCTAGGATCTCGCCGGCATCGGATTCATCGGAGCTTTCGACATCAGCTCCCATCAGTCGCGCCGCCTCCAGATGACGTCGCGGATCGGCCGAGGATGTCCACCTGAACACCGCTGGAGCATTCAATATGACAGACAAGCCGTGCGGCACGATCGGCTTGTCGTCTGGATAGCCGTGCGGATGGAAATCGCGCACATTGCCCGATACCGGATAAGACATCCCGTGCGGCAGATGCACTCCTGCGGTGCCGAATCCCACACCAGCAGCGGTCGCTGCCAGGCACATGTTAGCGCGTGCCTCATCGTCATCGCTATCTGCAACCGCCTGTCTGATGTTAGCGGAAACGATCTCAATCGCCTTAGCGGCCCAAACATCGCTCATGGGGTTGGCCCCCTGATAGGCGGGCCTGTGCGCCGGATCAGCTGGAGCCTCTCTCATCGTGTAAGGCAAGGCGGTATAAGACTCCAATCCGTGACACAAGATGTCGAAACCGCTGAATGCTGCCACATTCGGCGGCATCGAACGAGTGTTCGCAGGATCTACCAGCCCTAACGTCGGTTTCAAGGCGCGATTGGCAATCCCGGTCTTCGCCCCCAACTCCTTCATGTCGAAGATTGCCACACCCGAGGTCTCGCTTCCGGTCCCGGCAGTGGTTGGAATCGCGATTAGCGGCATTAGATGTCCGGGAACAGGTGTCCCCTTGCCGATCGGAGCGTTTACGAACTCTAATAAATCCGCGGGATAGGTGACGTACAGGTTCGCGGCCTTCGCCGTGTCCATCACCGAGCCGCCGCCGACAGCTACGAATCCCTCGAAATCACCGTTCTCGGCGAATCTGATGGCATCGATGAATGACGCATCTGTCGGCTCCACGCTCACGTCGCCGTAAACAACCGCGTCGATGCCGCTCTCCGATAGCGAATCCATCGCAACCGACATCGCGGCAGACTCCAACATGCCATCATCCGTGAGCACCATCACCCGTTTCACACCTAAGCGATTCAACTCGAATCCGAGTTCTGCGGTGACTCCGAATCCGAACTTGATGCTCGCGGCATCCATGGCGAATGCGGTTTCGAACTTCTCTGGCATCTCAAGTCCTGCTCAATCAATTGATGGACCTGCTTCGCCGAGGTCTCATCGCGCAACATAAAGTATGCACTAACCGCGTGGCAACGCAGAGGAAGTTCTTTTCCGTAAACCGTCAGCCATTGAAATCAAGCCCCTGTCATGTTCAGCGACTCGAGCCAAGCCCTAAACATAGACCTGTACGAGCTCACGATGTCGCAGGTCTATCTACGACGAGGAATCAACACGAGTGCCACTTTCAGCCTCTTCTTCAGGGGCTATCCACCCAACCGCTCCTTCTATATCGCTGGTGGCATCGATAGAGCCCTGCGATATCTAGAAGAGTTTCGCTTCGCGGATCAAGACATCGAACACCTGAAGGCTAATCTGTCGCTCGCCCCTGACTTCGCAGAGTATCTGGCCGATCTGACGTTCAGCGGCTCGGTCCGTGGGGTGCCTGAAGGCACAATCGTGTTCGCGGATGAGCCCCTCATCGAGGTGACGGCACCCTTGATCCAAGCGCAGCTGGTCGAGACTATGCTCCTCAACATCGTCACTTCTGCCTCTCTCTTCGCCACCAAAGCCGCTCGAATAGTCAAAGCGGCGGCATCTAGATCCATCGTCGATTTCGGGAGCCGTCGCGCCCACAGCACCGAATCAGCCAACATAGCCGCCCGCTCGGCATACATCGCGGGCTTTGACGGCACAAGCAACGTAAACGCCTCGGCGGCATTCGGCATTCCCGTAGTTGGCACGATGGCTCACTCGTTTGTGCAGTCATTCCAAGATGAGTTTGAAGCATTCGAGGCATATGCTTCAGAGTTTCCCGATTCCACGACCTTGCTAGTCGATACCTACAACATCGCTCAGGGAATCCGCAACGCGATTCGCGTCGGAATCCGTCTGAAGAGACAAGGGAAGAACCTCGTCGCGATAAGACTAGATAGCGGAGACCTCGCATATTGGTCTAGACAAGCAAGAATTCGCCTAGATGCCGCAGGCTTGACTGATACTCGCATCATCGCCAGCGGAGGTCTCGATGAACATACCATCGCAGAGCTGACATCGGCGGAGGCCCCCATCGACTCCTTTGGAGTAGGCACGCGCCTGACAACATCCGCGGATGCGCCATACATCGACTCTGTGTACAAACTAGTCGAACTCAATGGCAAGCCGATATTCAAGGTCAGTGAAGGTAAAGAGACTCTTCCGTGGGCTAAACAGGTCTATCGGATCATCGAAGGTCATACCATGCAGCGAGATGTGATCACAAGGGCGATAGCCGAGGCTCCTACTGCATCGGCAGAACCTCTGATGCTCGCTCTCATGCGTAACGGATTCAGGCTGACCAGCTCCGAATCTATTGAAACTGCAAGGTCCCGTGTCAGGAGTCAGATATCTATGCTTCCTGAGCGGTACCAGCGCTTGGCAGATCCCTGCATCTATCCTGTCGAGACCGCTCTCGATATAGGGTTGAGACGATAAGCCGAATCGATCGCGCCTTGAATAGGAGCACGCAGCCAAATGATCAAACTCGCAGCAAACCTCACCATGACGTTCAACGAGCTCGACTTTCTAGATCGATTCGAGGCGGCGGCCAAGTGTGGCTTCAAAGGCGTCGAGTATCTATTCCCATACGACTACTCGGCCGATGAGATCGCCGAACGTCTCGCCGCCAACGAATTGACCCAAGTGCTGTTCGATCTTCCGGCTGGCGACTGGGCGGCCGGGGATCGAGGTATTGCGGTTCAACCGGAACGCGTCGGAGAGTTTCAAGACGGGGTTGGAACAGCAATTGAGTACGCCCGAGCTCTCAAGTGCACGAGATTGACGTGTCTGGCCGGCATACCCGACATCGCCGACGACCGCGATGTCTCTCAAGAGACGATGATCGAAAACCTGCGTTTCGCAGCACGTGCCGCTTCCGACATTGGAGCGACGATCCTCGTAGAGCCGCTCAACACTAAAGATGTGCCAGGCACATTCGTATCCACGTCGGTACACGGAGCCGAAATCGTCAGAGCCGCCGACATGCCCAACGTTAAGCTTCAGTTCGACGTCTACCACACCCAGATCATGGAGGGTGACCTAGCGCCTTCATTCACCGCACTGTTGCCTCTGATCCATCACGTGCAGATCGCCGACAATCCAGGAAGACACGAGCCTGGCACCGGCGAGATCAACTACCCATTCATCTTCCAACACATCGATAACAGCGGATACGACGGCTGGATCGGCGCCGAGTACGTGCCATCTGGTGAAACCACAGCATCCTTGGGGTGGGCGCGATCTTACCTCGATTGAACTCCGGAACATAGAACTGAAGGGAATCACCATGTCTGAAAAACTGATCCAGGGCGATCGGCTTCCGCAACTGAGATTCGATCTGGTCGGAGGCTCGCAACTCACTCTGCCCGAAGATATGGAGAGCCGATACTTGGCGTTGCTCTTCTTCCGCGGGGCGTGGTGAAGCTACTGCCGCAGGCAGCTGGTCAGCTACCAAGAAAAACTCTCCCAACTTGCTGAACTCGGAGCAAGCGTCGTCGCAGCAACCTCCGACGAGAAAGATGCCGTCGAGGAGATGGTCAACGAACTCGGTCTCACCTACCCCGTCGCCTACGGCATCAAGGAGAGCGACCTAGCCCGGATCGGAGCGTGGTGGACTACCGACCACCACGGTCGGTACATGCACCCCACGGAATTGCTGATCACGCGAGGCGGCGTAATCTTCGGTTCGCTATACGCATCCGGACCAGTAGGCAGAATGCACGTAGACGAAGTGCTATACGCGATACGCAACCGCGAGAGAACCAGACTCCGAGCAGCCGGAACTTAGCACCCGACATCCAACGCGTCCAGCAGTGATGCCGAACCGCGCCGGATAGACACGCTCATGAGTCTTCAGATGAATGAGCGAGATGATTCGTTGCTTCGGTTCCCGAACTCGCTCGATACCGAGACAACGCCGCAACCACCGGCCATGCCAAAACGAATATGGCTGACGGCAATGTAGAGAAAAACAGAGCCCATGCCCAACCGTCTGTAGGCGGAAAAGTGAGAATTCCCAGCCAAGCCAGTGCAAAGGCGAACGGCGATGCATACGCCAAATCTAGCGTTCGATCCTCGTCGGGATCCCAACGGTCGCGTCTCCTCTCCAGCCGATTACGGCGGATAAGCAACAGCAATGAGATACTCCCCATGACGAAACCCGACAAGAGCACGAGGGCTTCAGGAAACTTGCCGCTAGGCGTCCTGCTGGCTAGAATTCCGAGAAGAACCCCACACCCGATAAACCAACCACCGAACAAAATGCCGTAGCCAACAACGACCACGGGTTGATAGATGCGCTTCCCATGCATCCGAACCAGCAGCAATATCCAAGGCACCACCCCCAGCAACGAATAAAATGCACCGCGAATCGCGAATCCCAACGGATCCAACCCGTTCGACCTTGCCAGTCGAGCACAGATCAACGCTCCAAACGGGAACCATGCAATACCCGCAAAGGCGAGAAGCAGTCCTGCCAAAAGCACGAAAATCGCGAAAACTGCCGCTACAGCGATCAAAGACAACCTCCCCGCGAATTGAAGATCGGCTCCCGTAATGCTATACCGAATTCCGAAACTCTCGGTTAGAACGGGCGACTGCACCAGTGAGCCAACAACGCGAAACGATAAAATCTAAA
Source organism: Dehalococcoidia bacterium (assembly GCA_965214735.1). Taxonomy (GTDB): domain Bacteria; phylum Chloroflexota; class Dehalococcoidia; order Lucifugimonadales; family Lucifugimonadaceae; genus Bin127. The sequence goes on from OZ243977.1 coordinate 1,908,232, forward strand.
CAGATATGCCAACCGCGTATCCCTTAGCAACTCGTTAGCAACCATCCAACCCTTCCCATGCCTTCATTCCACGTCTGGACAGTTGGTTGCCAGATGAACGTCTCCGACTCCGAACGCCTCAGTTCAGGCATGAAAAATGTCGGCTTCGCAGAATCCGATGCTCCCGAGAGTGCCGACGTGGTAGTTCTCAACACCTGCGTGGTGAGGCAATCGGCTGAGGACACTGCTACCGGTATGCTCGGAAAACTTCGAGCTGTTAAGAAAGATCATCCCGACCGCATGATCGTAGTGATGGGATGCATGGTCGGCCCCTCGGACGTTGATCTGAAACGACGCTTCCCACAAGTCGATCTTTGGGCGAGGCCTCAAGATTTCCAACCCATCTTGGAGATGGCGGCGTTGCGCAACGGATTCAACAGCCCTGACATCGATGGTTGCTTAGCGAGCCTAGCGCCTGACGATCCCAAAGTGGCGACCTTTGTGCCCATCACTCACGGATGCGACAAGTTCTGCACATTCTGCATAATCCCCTATCGTCGAGGGAGAGAGACGAGCAGGCCGATGGCAGAACTGATCCATGAGGCGCAGATGCTGGTGGAACGAGGCGTCAAGGAAGTCACTCTTCTCGGGCAAAACGTCGATTCTTACGGACACGACCTCGACGATCGACAGGATCTGGCAGATCTTCTGGAAGCCATCGAAGAGGTTGATGGAATCGAGCGCATCAGATTCCTCACTTCGCATCCGAACGACATGTCGAGCCGTATCATCCAGTCCATCGCTGACCTGCCCAAAGTCTGCGAAGTGGTGAACCTGCCCTTTCAAGCTGGCGACGATGTGGTTCTATCCAATATGCGCCGTGGATACACCCGCTCGCAGTTTCTCGACAAAATCGACGAGATTCGCACCGTTCTAGGAGACGACGCGACGTTAACGACTGATGTGATCGTTGGATTCCCTGGAGAGAGCGAATCCCAGTTCCAGAACACGATCGACATCATCGAAAAGGTGCGTTTCGACAAAGTGCACTCTGCCGCCTATTCTGAACGGCCCGGGACACTCGCATCACGATATATGCCCGATACCGTAGATCTTAGCGAGAAGAAGGAGCGTCATCGCAGGCTCGACGCGATACAATATGAAATCCAAGCCGAGAAGCACTCGATGCTCGTCAATTCCCAAGCCGACGTGTTAGTCGAAGGACGTAAGAGGGGGAGACTATTCGGCAGGTCAAAGACCGACAAGCTCGTATATCTGAACACCGACGAACGGTATCGATCCTCCATCCGAGCCGGGGACACCTTGAGCGTACGAATCACCGGGGCGACAGCCTGGTCCCTGGAGGGCGAACCAGTCTATAGCACCGCGACCGCCATGATTGGAGCAGCTGCACCATGATCTTCACAGACACCACGAACCGAAGCATCATACCGATCACAGAATTGGAGCAGTCGGCTTTCTGCCAAGTCGAGGGCAACCTCAGAACCAAGACTCTCGAACAGGAGTTTCATGCCGGAGTCCGATGGCAAAAGGTGCCCACTCGGTACCTCAAGATGGCCCCTGAGCAGATCGAATCAGGAATCCGCTACGCACGCAAGGAGATCGGCCAGAAAGCCATTGTCCTAGGCCATCACTATCAGCGAGAGGACGTGATTCAATTCGCTGACTTCCGCGGCGACTCATACTTGCTCTCGAAGCAAGCTGCCGGTGCCGAACAAGCTAAGTGGATCATCTTCTGCGGTGTCCACTTTATGGCAGAAACCGCAGATATCCTCACAGCCGACGATCAGCACGTGATCCTCCCAAACATGGCGGCCGGCTGCTCGATGGCAGACATGGCAGCCACTGACGATGTCGAAGATGCTTGGGACGACATCGCTGATGCGCTCGGTTTTGCGAACTCTGGCGCCAACCCGGAGATCGTGCCCGTCACATACATGAACTCCACCGCCGCCATCAAGGCCCTGTGCGGAAGAAACGGGGGCTTGGTGTGCACTTCGTCCAACGCGGACAAGGCCTTCGACTGGGCCTTTGAACGCGGGAAGCGCATCCTCTTCCTGCCCGATCAGCACCTCGGCAGGAATACGGGACTTGCCAAGGGCATTCGTGAAGAAGAGATGGTGGTCTGGAATCCCTTCAAGCCGCTAGGCGGATTGACCCAAACGCAGTTGTCGGATGCCAGAATCGTGCTCTGGCAGGGCCACTGCTCTGTCCACACGAGGTTCACCGTCAAGCAGATCGAAGAAGCGCGACGCAACGATCCTGGTGTCAACGTCGTTGTGCATCCGGAATGTGTGCGCGAAGTCGTCGATGCTGCGGACTGCTACGGTTCGACCGAGTTCATTCGAACCATCGTCGAAGACGCGCCGACTGGCACTACTTGGGCGATCGGCACCGAAATCAACATGGTCAACCGTCTGCGCGATCAAAACCCGGACAAGAAGATCTACTGCCTCGACCCAGTGGTCTGCCCTTGCGCAACGATGTATCGTATCCACCCGGCCTACGTGCTCTGGGTGCTGGAGGGGATAATGGCAGGAGTGGGGATTAACGTAGTTCAAGTGGATCATAAGGCTAAGAAGGATGCACTGGTCGCTGTAGAGAGGATGCTCCAAGTAGCGGGATGAAGACGAACTCTCAACCTGTAATTGAGCTGACCAACCTCACGAAGCATTATGGTGAGGTGGTCGGAATCGAAGACCTGTCGGTGGAGGTGAATGAGGGTGAAGTTTTCGGACTCTTGGGACCCAATGGCGCCGGCAAGACCACGACGATCCGCCTCTTGCTCGATTTCATTCGGCCCACTTCCGGGAGTGCCACGGTGTTCGGCATGGATCCTCAAGCCGACGGCGTCGAGATCCGCCGTCGAATCGGATATCTCCCAGGCGACTTCGTCACATACAACTACATGACCGCCGAACACGTCGCAGAGTACTTCACCAATCTGCGCGGGGTTGAAGCCGTCAAGATGGATGAGCTGTGCCAGCGATTCGATCTGGACCCCACTCGAAGAATCCGAGAGCTTTCTAAGGGGAACCGCCAAAAAGTCGGTCTAGTCCAAGCGTTCATGAACGATCCGGATCTGCTCATATTGGACGAACCGACCTCCGGGCTCGATCCTTTGTTGCAGCATGAATTTCAAGAGATGGTGCGAGAAGAAAAAGAGCAAGGCAAAACGATCTTCCTCTCATCCCATGTGATGTCCGAGGTGGAAGCCACTTGCGACCGCGTGTGCATCATCCGCGAAGGCAGCTTGGTCACCCTCGAGACCGTATCGGACTTAACGGCGTTGAACGTGTGGATGGTCAACATCGAATTCGCCGACATTCCACCTGCAAGCCTGTTCGAGGATTTGGAGGGCGTCAACGTTTCTCATGCGGACGGCTCAACTGTGAGACTTGCTGCGAACGGGGAGCACGCGCTCGATTCGGTAGTCAAGGCCGCAAGCCGACACACCGTGAGAAGATTCGAGAGCGGACACGCGACGCTAGAAGACGTGTTTCTGCAGTTCTACTCGGGCGACGAGTAAGCAGTCCCATCACATTTGTTGGCATGTACAGCAACGTACTCTGGAAGACGCTGAGAGACGGCCGACGAAGCACGTTGCTAGTCGGGATCGGTCTGTTTCTGCTGGGTCTCTACGTGGCGGTTCTGTTCCCCGATGTCGGCGGGTCATTCGCGGATTTGATCGAAGATTTCCCCGACTTTCTTCAGAGCATCATAGGTGAAGCCGCTGAGTTCGCTACCCCCGAAGGCTTCTTCTCGACCCAGCCTTTCGGCGTGTTGGGCCCGATCATATTGATGGCGTTCGCAATCAACCGAGGAGTGGGAGCCATATCCGGCGAAGAGGAGAGCAACACTCTCGATCAACTGATGGCTAATCCCGTGAGCCGCACCTCCGTGTTGCTACAGAAGAGCATCGCGATGCTCGTATCAACCACGGTTTTGAGCATCTTTCTCGGCGCCTCGCTCCTAAGCGGGGCGATGATAATGAGCTACAGCTTCTCGATCGGCGGCATGGTGCAAATGCTGGTCAGCCTCTTGCTTCTGGGATGGTCGATGGGATTCGTGGCACTCGCCGCCGGAGCCGCCACCGGCTCAAAGTCAACTGCGATTGCGGTTTCTGCTACCATCGCGACGATAGGCTACCTGATCCACATTCTCGCCCCGTTGGTCGACGCGATCTCATTCACCAGGTACTTTTCGGTGATGTTCTACTACATCGGAGATAGACCATTCATCAACGGCATCACATACTGGCATGCCGGGGTGTTGCTCGCCATTTCTGTCGTATCGCTAGCAGTGGCGCTGTATGCTTTTAACAATCGCGACCTCCACTGAGATTCGCTCGAATTGACGGTTGGAGATTAAGGTGTCTATTTGCGGCACCGGAATCGTAGCTCTGAAGCCGAATTCGACGCGAAGACATCGGATTGGATCATGCAAACTTCTGAAATTTCTCACGTCAGAAGGTCTGACCGACGTGATTCGTCAGCAAAGAGCGTCACAGCCTCGCGCTCTGGGGCTATTTACAGGAATGTGTTCTTCAAAACCCTGAGCGACGGCAGGCGAGGCACGTTCTTCTTCTCGCTCGGGCTCTTCGCGTGCGGCTTCTTAATGACGGTCCTGTACCCGTCCATCCACGATACTTACGCTCAGATGATCGAGGCTATGCCTGAGTTCCTGAGCAACTTCGTCAGCGACTTCAACCTCGGCGATACTCCCGAGGGCTATCTCACTATCGAGCTGTTCAGCTTCACGGCACCGGTGATTACGATGGGCTTCGCAATCCGAAGGGGAATGCTTGCCATCTCGGGAGAGGAGGAAGGGCACACGTTGGACCAGTTGATGGCCAATCCAGTCAGTCGCTCCGAAGTCATCGTCCAAAAATCCCTCTCGATGATGACATCCTGCACAGTTCTAGTGGTCTCTTTGGCATTATCCCTGCTGATCGGTGCTGCCGTCGCAGATTTCAGCATCGACATAAGCGGTCTGATCCACATGCACGTCAGTCTGCTATTAGTGACTTGGGCCATCGGGTTTATCTCAATCGCGGCCGGTGCTGCATCCGGCAAGAACTCAATCGCATTCGCCGTGCCTGCGACGGTCGCAGCGTATGGATTTCTCATCGACTTCGTCGAACCCAGCAGCGATCTGCTATCGTTCGCCGACTACATCTCAGTAATGCACTACTATGTCAGCGGAGATCCATTCCTAAACGGAATCAACTATTGGCACGCGGCAGTGCTAGCAGCGATCTCTGTCTTTTCATTCATAGTCGCTTCCCGACGATTCGACGCTCGCGATCTTCGCTGATAGCCATCAGAAAATATGTGCAGATCGTCCACTGAAATGTTCACGGCTCTGGCTGGAACAAGTGTTGCTTCGGTGCTCGCGCTGATGCGAATGCACTGGGACATGCTGCGCGACCGTAAAGCATTCGAAAAAGCGGTCCGACGAAAGGACCAAAAGCCAGATTCCCCAATCGGCACGCGCCGCAACCAGCGTCAAGATTCCGATTAACCAGCTGTCCTATCAAGCTGTTTCGCCAATTCATTGGTATCGGTAATCGGCAGGTTGCATACATAATCGAAGCAAACGTATGCGGAAGGTCTGCCATCGATCAAAGTTCGCCCCTCAAACAGTGGCAGATCCGACTTCGTATCGATAGAACTTTCGGGATCGAACCAGGCGATGATTCCATCCGGCATGTACCGGCGGCGAGCGGTCGCCAACAACGCTCGAGTGTCGTCGCTCTCAGCATCACCGGCAATCACCACTTGCCTTACCGGGTTGCCGTAGAATTCAGCGGCTTGCAGCCACGAGGAGAATCCCGATGGAGCCCTCTCCATCAGCTCCCTCACAGATCGCAGACCCGCAGTGCCGTACCGGACCAGATCCGCATCGCCGATGAACTCTGCGCATCGCAACAGAGCCATGGCGGCAGCGGCTCCCCCGCTTGGCTGAGCATTGTCGAACACATCGCGGGGACGCACGACTAACGACTCTTGATCGCTACCTGTATCGTAAAACACCGCATCAGATTCGTCCCAGAACAGCCGCACCATCTCCATGCAGAGCTTTCGCGATTCGTCGATCCACCTAGTTTCGAAAGTCGCCTCGTAGAGATAGAGCAGAGCATCAGCCAAATAGGCGTAGTCTTCGAGGAAACCGACTACTTTCGGCGCTTCGGCGCTGTCGGCCTTGCAGGTCCGCATCAACCTGCCGTCGCTCTCTCGGATCAGTCTGGAGAGAATGAACTCCGCATTCATAACTGCAACATCGACCCAATCTTGCCGATCAAGCTTAGCTCCGCACTCTGCGAAAGCCTTCAGCGTCAGCGCGTTCCATGAGGTGATGATCTTGTCATCTGTCAACGGCGGCACTCGCTTTATACGCTCCGAATAAAGCAGGTTCCGAGCTTCTGATATCCGTTCTTCTAGCTCCGTAACAGATATCTCCAAGTCCCTAGCCACTCTCTCATCCCCGCGCGGAACGAACAGGATGTTCCGTCCCTCAAAATTGCCGTCACGTGTCACACCCCAATATTCAGATGCCGTTCTCGCTAGCTCGGGGCCGAGAATTTCCTGCAACTCGGATGAAAGCCAAACGAAGAACTTGCCCTCCTCACCCTCAGAATCGGCATCGGTCGCCGAGTAGAAGGCTCCTGTCGAAGGATGACGCATCTCGCGTGCCAGATAGTTCAGCGTATCCTCCGCCACTTCGCGGAAAAAACCATCTCCGCTTGATTGCCAAGCGTGCATGTACAGGCTCGCAAGCTGGGCATTGTCGTAGAGCATCTTCTCAAAGTGCGGCACCAGCCAAACTGAGTCGACGGAGTATCTGTGAAAGCCTCCGCCCACCTGATCGCGTATCCCGCCCTTCGCCATTCTGTGCAAAGTTAGAGACACGAAGTCAGCAGCTTCCGAGTTTCTCTGCAACTCGGCATGCGTCAACAGAAACTCGAGCAGCATCGGTTGCGGGAATTTAGGCTGCAAACCCAAGCCGCCGCGCTGCCAATCGAACTGCGGTGAGAGATGACGATAAGCGCTCTGAAACAGCGATCGAGTGATCGGCTCGATGCTCTGGCGCGGACGCGTCTGCGTTTCAATCGCATCAACGACCTTGGAAGCGTTGGCGATCACATCGGTGCGTCGTTCTCGATATGCATCCGACACTGAGAGCAACACGCGGGGGAACGAGGGCATGCCTCCGCGATCGTTGTTCGGGAAGTACGTCCCACCATAAAAAGGGACACCATCAGGGGTCATGAACACGGACATCGGCCAACCGCCGTGGCCGGTCATCGACTGCACTGCGGACATGTAGATCGAATCCACGTCGGGCCGCTCTTCCCGATCCACCTTGATGTTCACGAACAGCTCGTTCATCAACTCCGCGATCTCGGAATCCTCGAACGACTCCCGCTCCATCACGTGGCACCAGTGGCAAGCCGCGTAGCCGACACTCAAAAAGATCGGCTTGTCGGATTCACGCGCCGCGCCAAAAGCCTCGTCGCCCCAGGGATACCAGTCCACCGGGTTGTCCTTGTGCTGCAGCAGATAAGGGGAAGTTTCGTTAGCCAGACGATTAGCCAATCAACACACCTCCACGAGTTTAATCATCAGCACTTGCATCGTCGTTCCTACTACAAACCCTTCAGCTCAATCGTTTCTACTACTGAGCGATTCACATCCAACCGTCTGATCAAATGGTTGTTCGTATCAGCAACATAGAGAGAGCCATCAAGGTAGGAGATCCCCGCAGGCTCATTGAATCGAGCACCTAGAGCGTCGCCGTCTTGGCTCCCTTCCATCCCACTGCCGGCGATGGTCTTCACCCTTAAGGTGTTCAATTCCATAAGCTTTATCTTGTGGTTGTAGGTGTCGGCTATATAGCCCCCCTCGGGAGCCGTTGCCACATCTTGAGGATGCTGCAACTGGGCATCCTTGCCGATTCCATCACGATCTCCGAAGTCGAACAAGCCGGTCCCTGTTAAAGTGACCACTCTTCCACCAGAGCCCAGCTTCGCGACACGGACCGCGCTGGTCTCGGAGTCTGCGAAGAAGAGATTATTGCCCTGCAACGACATGCCGTAAGGCTGGGCGAGCAAGGCTTCCATCCTCGGACCGTCCACGATGTTCTCACCTCCGGTTCCAGCAAATGGCTCCAGCTTCCAAGCCGCTAGATCCATTGACCAGAGTTGATGATAACCGGCCATCGAAATGTAGAGCGCATCGTCATGAAACGCCAACGCGTACGGAGAGTTCAACGGCAGTGCGGTCGGAGCACCCCCAGAGTGTCTGAACAACGCTTGCTCGCCGGTTCCAGCGACCACAGATGCCTTACGATCCGCCAGATCCGCCTTCACGATGGTGTGGGAGCCTGCATCAGCCACATATAACACATCGCCGTCCAACGCCATACCTTGCGGATTATCGAATATCGTCCCATCAAAACCGGACTCGTATCCAACCGGATTCAAAATCCCTTCGGGAATATCGAAGGACTCAAGTGCCAGCGGGCTCTCGCCATCCCCGATCACATCCAGCACCGAGCCATCAAGCGAACTCACGATCACTCGATGATGGTTAGAATCTGCCACGAACAGCCGATCATCCGTCGCCAACACCTTTCCGGGAAAAGACAAGGAACCCGATCGAGCAGATACTGCCTCGTCTTCAAATGTCAGGGCACCGCGAGTCAACACGCCGTTCTCATCGAACTCTTCGATCATCTGTCCCAAGATCCTGTCAACAGCTGCGAACTCGAACTCTCCCTCATGCTTGCCGATGACGCGCCCCTCGGGGTCGATGAACATCAATGACGGCCATGCGCGAACGGCGAACGAACTCATAGCCGTATGACTAACATCGTTAACAACCGGATGCTCGACGTTGTACCGACGCACCGCGGCGATCAAGCTTTCGGTCGATCTCTCAGCATCGAATTTAGGGGAATGAACACCGATAACCGTCAGCGTGTCGGCGTACTTCTTCTCCAGCTTCCGCAACTGCGGAAGTACATGCATGCAGTTGATTCAACAGTAGGTCCAAAAGTCCAGAATTACCACCCTTCCTTTGAGGTCTTCGAGTTTCACCGCCTTTGAAGCGTTTATCCAATCCAATCCATCTGGAAATTCCGGCGCACGCACTTTGCCTGCAAATGAAGTCCGACTGCCTGCCAACTCAATTACTCCCTTCATGAACACACATCAAGTCAACCTTGATTGTTTCATAACATACTCTGCTCCCGGGACAAGCCGACACTAACATTAACTCGAGCCGTATCATCTCTGTAGGTGAATCAATCATCGCGGATTGCATCGATGTCGACTTCTACGCCTTCATTCTTGGCTTTCAATTGGCACTCTTTACTACATCAACGCAGTACGAAGATCGCAGAAGAATCCGCGATCGCATTTCGGACACGCGTGATGCGCGCATAATGGATACATGACTAACTCGCCAGACGAGAACGAATCTGCCGACAGACGCGAAACTGTGCCGCCGCGAGCGGATGATCTTCGCACTCTCTTGATCGGTGGACCTAAAGATCCTTCAATATCTCGCGACGAGTGGGATTCACCGACTCAGGGTGCTTCCGAAGCAACTTGGGTAGAGCCGGATGCAGAATCCATCGAGAGAGAAGAAGAACCGTGGCAGCATAGCGAGCCGTCTCGTCGGCAAACCTCGACCCAAGAAGCGTACGACACCTGCGACACCTGCGGCGCCGTTCGAGACGAAAGTGATTCGTACTGCCCCAGTTGCGGTATGGCGACAACGCAAAGCCGTCCGATAGAAGACACTTTCGCCAAGCACCCGGAAGGAGTAGCCGAATTTGGCACCCCTGCCGGTTTCGGAAGACGGCTCGTCGCCTTCATCATCGACTCGATAATCGTTATCATCGCGTTGGCATTGATATTCCCCGTTGCGCTGGACCGACCTTTGATCGACATCGACGGGTTGAACGAGTATTTCGACTATGTTGGGCAAGTTATCGAGGAGGCCGCAAACGAGCCTGATTCCCCGACATCCGCTTCCGATGAACCGCCTTTGCCCGAGCGGGCCGCCGATGCCCTTGCGAATCTCCAGTTCGCCTCCTTCATCAATGCGATCCTATTCTGCCTGTACCAAGCCATTCTGATCGGCATCACCGGCACTACTCCGGGCAAAAAACTCATGAGCATTTACATCCTCGACCGGAATGGCAGGATCATGGGCATGCCCCGCTCATTCGCAAGATCGATCCCCATGTTCGCTTCGATCCTGTTCTTCTACTTCGGATTCATCTTCGCCCTCTTCAGATCTGACAATCGCACGCTCCACGATCTCATCGCCGACACATATCCGGTGAAGGCAAGAAAATCTGATGAATCCCCCATCAGATAATCTCTTCCAACAAGTGACACGCGCAACGGATGCCCGTCCGACCGCTCAGGGAAATAGAAGCCATGCCTGACAAACTCAAAGTCCTAATCACAGGAGCAAGCGGATACATAGCTTCGCAGATGCTTCCTCAGTACCAGGAACGTTATGAACTCACGCTTGTGGATAGCGTCGATACCGACCGCGATGGGAACCCCATCGACGACATCAACGTCGCAGACCTGATCGACACGGACCGCAGCAGATACCAGCACATCTTCGACGGCCAAGACGCTGTGATCCATCTGGCATACAAACGCTCCAGCGAAGGCGGCGTATACGGCTCGGAGATTCCTCAAATCGATCGTTTCGCGACCGAGTTGGAGAATGTCCAGATGGCCAACAACGTATACCGAGCGGCGTACGATGGCGGTGTCAAGCGCATGGTCGTGGCTAGCTCGAATCACGCTGCCGACTGGTACGAACATTCGCTGATACACAACCGCGTTAAAGAGATGGTCTTTCCTGAAGACTTACCGATCTCAGACAACTTCTACGGCTGGTCCAAAGCGGCGTACGGACTGTTGGCACATCCGTATGCGTGCGGAGCGTTCGGCAGGAAGTTAGAAGTGGTTCAAGTCCGTATCGGAAATCCGAGGGAGACCGATGCGGATGAGCTTCTCGTCGGGAGTGCCCCGCAACACGGAGGCACTGGCCAAGCGCTTTACAAACGAGGCTTGGGCGCGCACTTCAGTCAGCGCGACCTACGCCAACTCTTCAGCAAGGCGATCGAGACTTCCGACATCGAAAACGAGCATGGCGTCCCTTGGCTCATCGTGTACGGCATCAGCGCAAACGCCCGCGCGTTCTGGTCGCTAGAGACCGCGAGGAACATTCTTGGCTACGAGCCGGAAGACGATTCGGAGATCAAGTTCGCTAAGGCGATACGTAAGCATCTGACTGGTGAATCGAGCGCGGGGCCTGGCAAGGTGGGTGCTTGATAATTCCTAGTTGACGGAGGGGTGCATCAACGGCCCGACGTTTCCGGCCCGACAAGGAGGCTTGGAGTCTTGAGCCTTGTCGTCGGTAGCTATGCCGATGCTTCCCTCTCCGTCCTAGGTAAACTCGACCCACGTATTGCCGATCGTGAGCCAGCAAAATAGAAGTCTCCTCTTTCAATGCAGCGCGGGCGATAGAACCTCGTCAGCAGCACCGTTCTGCGAGACTTCGAGCAGCAACGGCACCACATTCAATTCGGCAGAGATCTCCTCATCTACGCTCCTCATCCGCGCCTCTGCCCTACGAGCAGAGGGATAGGCTTCTTCTGAGGCGCAATGCGTATCGTCAATCACGCCACCACCGCCCAAAATGCTGATCCTGAACTTCGCGCGGGCATCCCCATCTGGGATCGCGACAAACGATGTAGTCAACGAAGCATCTGGTGCCAATCCTTTCTCCACGATACCGACTGTCGCATTTAACACCTTCATGGGAAGGTTGATGGGACCTGTAATCACAAGCTCCACATGCTGAGCTTCACTCAACTCGATTCCTGTCGTCAATGGCGCGTTCATCGCCTCCCGAGTCGCTTTGCGGAATGAATCCAGCTCCTGAGTTGCAGCATGAGATATGAAAGCGTCTTTAGCGCCGGATAGACACTGCAACATCTCTGCCGAGTTCGAGAGCGAACCAGCCGAGCCTGCACCAGTCGAGGTCAGCACCGTCATCAATGCTCTTGCCTGAACTGCTGAGAGTTCATCGCAAATGCTACCGATCCGAGTCGAGTTCGAAAGTGCTTTATCAGCATTGATCACCGCTACAGGGCAGCCTGTGGCGCGAATACGCTCCAAAGCTGTGGCTGCCAAATTTCGTCTTGGCCTCCCTTCAAATGTGAAGGGAAGAGTCACGATCGTTAATACCGACCTGCTTCTCAACATCGCAGTTCGAATAACGGTTGGCATCAACTCGTTGGTCGCTTCTCCTCCGAGGCCAGCGACCACAAACACCTGAGAAGGCTTGCCGATTCCCGCTTTCAAACGATGGAGATCGCTCTCGTCTACCAATTCACCGTCAAGTCTGTTCTCGTTCGCGGCGCGGATCCCGTACATCGGATAACCGATCGCGATGCGTTTGCCTTGGCGAATCTGACTCAAGTCCTCTATCGATCGGTCGACTGAGATCGTTTCACCGCCCGGGGGCAGTATCCGGGAAATCTCGGACGCGAAGCGCGAACCCGCGCCACCTACTCCGACTACTACAAATTCGTCGCCGTTCGAATCGCTTGCTGAACTTTTCATGATGGGCATGATTCACTCCGTCTGTTCTAAGCTCTGTCCATGCTTTTAGAAATTTTGTTCGATAATCAGAATAGCACACCTGTTCAATGAATCAATGGGTTTCCGCGGCATTTCACAACATTTGTTATATGATTCCCACTCATGTCCGAAAGAAACTCGAACGGAGCGGAGGCAAACAGGGGAAGAGAGGCAGATCACACGGTTCCGGCTCCTTTGCACCGGCGTAATGAGTCGGAGGTCACTCACCGACTCAAGTGGGCCGCTTGGGAGTGGCTATACAAGGTCGCCGAGTGCCGTGCCATCGGATTCGAGGTGCGGCTGGAGGGGCCGTTCGGCCGGATCATCGATGTTGTTGGAATCGGGAAACGGAACCTCGTCTACGTCGTCGAAGTGAAATCGAGCCGCAACGATCTCCGACGAGACGACCACACTGCGTACGATCATCAGCGCATCATAACGCAGCGCGCGGCTCTTCAGGATGCCGCCGATCTTACCTCGAGGATCCTGGAGGACGCTCGTCGCATCGCCGTGGAGGGTTCCGATGACGGCGAAGATTGGACCGAGGCACCAGCGTACAGACACGCCTTGAGAGACCACGACGAGGCAGTCAGGAAAGTTGAAGCCAAAGATCGTCAGATCGAGACTTTTTCGACCAAATTCCACGATCCTGCATTCTTGGCGTGTGGTGATTACCACTACCTCATGACTCCGAGGGATCTGATCGCCAACTCTGAATTGCCGCCGTTCTGGGGACTGTTGGATGAATCGCCGAGCGCCGTAGTCGAAGCCGTGCCGAAGCAGATCCGTCGCAACACCATCGGAGTGTTACGAGCCATCGCAAGAGCCAACACCCGCGACCTGATGAAGGTGAGAGGTATACCGTTCCGTCGAAACGATATCGTGGACGAGAACTAAGGAGCTGTATCGAAGGACCTATATCCTACCCATAGACATCATCGAGACGGTTTCTAAACATCGGCGGATGTGACGGGAAGAACTGGAGAGATGAAACGACTATGACAGCATCTCCGCCAATCGCTCGACCGCTTGTTTCAGATTGTCTTGCGAGTTGGCGAAAGATATTCTGATATAGCCGTCTCCATACTCCCCGAATGCGGTTCCAGAAAGCAAGGCAACACCTGCGACATCCATCGCCTTTTCTGCGAAATCTCGGCTTGAAAGGCCCGTCTCATATATGTTCGGAAATGCGTAGAATGCGCCTCCCGGCACCTTGCAGCTCACTCCAGGCAACCCGTTCAGTCCATCAACAACTAGATCACGTCTGACTCTGAACTCCGTCATCATCTCTGCAACGGAATCTTGCGGTCCTTCAAGGGCGGCGATACCTGCCATCTGAACCGGCACTGAGGTGCAGGAGATACTGTTGGTCATCAGCTTGGTGACGGCATCAAGCATGAATTCTGGAAACACACCGTAGCCCAGTCTCCACCCAGTCATCGCGTAGCTCTTAGAAAAGCCGTCCAAAATCACAGTCCGCTCAATCATGCCGTCGAAACTGGTGATCGAGGTATGCGAGCCGGAGTAGTACATGTCTTTGTAGATCTCATCCGAAAGCACGATCAGGTCGTTCTCGACTGCCAACTTGGCGATGCGCTCCAAGTCTCCATCTGCAATCACGCTGCCGCATGGGTTGTTGGGCGAGTTAATGATGATGAGCTTCGTGCGGTCCGTAATCATTCCCTCGAGTCGATCGACATCTAGCGAAAAATCGAAACGCTCTTCCAAGGGGATCGGCACTGCAACACCCCCAGAGTAGTTGATCATCGACTCGTAGATAGGAAATCCTGGGTTGGGATACAGCACTTCGTCGCCCTCTTCGATCAGGGCGAGGAGGGTGAAGAACATGACCGGTTTGCCGCCCGGAGTCACGATCACTCGATCAGCACCAACTTCGTATCCCTGCCTCTCCGTCTGATGGCGGGCGATCGCCTCTCGGACAACCATCTCTCCCGGGGAAGGTCCATAATGGGTGAACCCATCGTCCAGCGCCTTCTTTGCCGCATCTTTGATGTGTTCCGGCGTATCGAAGTCCGGTTCGCCGATCTCCAAATGGACGATGTGCCGTCCCTGAGCCTCCAACTCACGAGCACGCGCTAGCGTGAGGAAGGCTGTCTCGGTCCCCAAACGGTCTTGTCGAGATGCAAGTCTTGGTGGCAATGCGTGGAATCCTACGAGTCTGTATCTTTGGATGCACTAAGGTGGAACCTTGGTTCATGCGTCGGACATCGAACCGTCGTGCTAGGTGAGAATCAAGGATAACGGAATCCTGCCACCTTAAACTTACTCGGCATGAACTACGATCGCTGGGCGAAAAGATACGACATCTTCTACGAATCTGGTCCTGCAGGTGAAGTGGAGTTCTATATCGATGCCATCGAAAGATTCGGCGGGACAGTTCTGGAAATCGGGATTGGGACGGGCCGCATCGCGATTCCCGCGGCAGTCAAAGGGCATCGAGTCGTTGGAATCGACCTCCACGAATCGATGCTTGAACGCGCTCGGGCAAACATCTCCGCTGCAGGTCTTCCCTCCAACTCAATCGATCTGATCCAAGCCGATATGACGACCTTCGACTTGGCGCCTGCGAAATTTGAGACCGTGATCATCCCAGCCAACACTCTCGCATTGGCACTAGACGAAGCGGCGCAACAGATGACCCTGAAACGCGCCGCGGCACACATGGCTCCGGACGGCGCGCTGATCTTCAACATCTACAATCCAACCCCTGACATGATCTACGACGACTCCGAAGATGAGTTCCTGATCGGCGTTGTGGACAGTCCGGACATGAATCTGCGGCATGTACTCACCGGCATCAACAGATTCGACAACGAAAATCAGATAAATCAATGCACGCAAATCATCGAGACGCTCTCGTCGGACGGTGAGACTGTTGATCGGGAAGAGCTCGCAGTTATGACGCGCTACCTCCACCATCATCAGGTTTTGGCGATGCTGTCTGCCGCGGGAGTCGAAGCGAAGGAGATCTACGGCGACTTTGATCGTTCCCCGTTAAGCGATGAGCTTGACGAAATGATCTACATCTGCAAGCCGGCATAGGCCTCTATCCGCTATGCAGACATATCTTTGCATAACCTTGAGTATCGTCCTGAACGCTTCGGCAAGGCTCTCGTGAGCATATCTAACGGCTATGCAACAGGAGCACTCTCCGAAGAGTTGATCGGAATGCGAGACGTTAACATCCCACATTCCGATCTCTTGGCTCACTGTTGCGGGACGGGTGGCTCCGGCTCTACTCCGGGTGCTTGCTCTTCGATCGCTTCCAGCCAACTCTCTGCCGCTTCTATCACACTCGGCAGTTTGGGGTCTTGTGAAAGCGAGATGGCTTCTTCCATATCCCACTTCGCCTTCGCAAACATGCCTGACTGGTATAGCAGAATTCCTCGATCGAGGAAAAACGAAGCCTGTGCCGGCTGAAAGGAGATCGCAGTGTTGAAGTCTGAGAACGCTGCGCCGCCGTCGCGCAGAGTATCGCGATAGAAGCGTCCGCGCCACCAATAGGTACCGGCATCGCCCGGTGCCAACGCTACTGCGGTATTGAAGTGTTCGATCGCCGAATCGATCGCGTTCTCGCGGGCGAAGACGCGCCCGAGCACCAGATGCGCATCCACCAGCTCATCATCCAACTCTAGAGCGCGCCGGGCATCCCGCTTAGCCCCTTCGTTGTCGCCCATCCCGACTCGGGCCAGCGCCCGATGGCCGTAGATGCTGCCGACATTCGGTCGGAGCGACACCGCATGGTCGTAATCGACCATTGCTTCCTCGAACTTGCCTTGGAACATGCGGGCCTGTCCTCGTCCATCCCATGCCCTCGCGAACTCCGGCTCGATCTCGATCGCGGTTGAGAATCGCCGCTGCGCGTCTGCGTATTCGTTCCTGTCCATCAACCTGTGCGCTGCTGTGTAGATATTGATCGACTTCCGATCCGTCGGGGTAGGTGTGGGAGTCGGTTCAGGGGGCGGAGTCGGCGAAGGTGTAGGTGTTGATGTTGGAACCGGCGTTGACGTAGCTGTAGGTGAAGGCGTGGGAGACGGTGTCGGGGTGGATGTCGGAGCCGCGGTTGCCGTCGGTGTTGGCGAAGGCTCCGTATCCGAGCCGACACAAGCTGAGATCGTCGCCGCTGGCAGCAACGCTACCATTCCCAGAAGCACGAATTTCCTGACTGAATCCATCACTACTCAATACGTGAATCGACGTAAGACAGTTTCGATAATCATCGCCGAACCGCGATTCGGTTTCCCGACAATCTTGCAATCAAAGTCTCGATGGCGACGTGACGATGCGCTCTTCCCGTCTTGATCTGGATGTCTACATCCAACATCTGACGATGCATATCTGTAAGTTGGTCCATGCTTCTGCTGTTGGCCTGCCGGCAAGTCTTGTCCAACACCCAATCGTTGTTTATGCGTAGGCGGCGACGCAGGTCGCCGCGATTCACTCGCGCACTCATCAGGTGTTTCGCCAATATCAATAATCGCACTTGGCGGCTCAGCAACGCAAACACTCCCTCTATCGATTCGCCGTTGTCCAACAGATTACGAAGCCCGCTCAACGCCCGAGGCGGTTGACCATCGATAATGGCATCGATCACTCTGAAGATGCTTTCCTGACGAGCTGCCGAAACCATGAGATCGATATCGGCTCTCTCGATCATGCGGTCGCCTGCGTATAGAGCCAGCTTCTCGATCTCTCCGTCTAACCTTCTCGTGTCGTCGCCGCCCAGGTACTGCAGATGCTGAAGAGCATCCATCGAAATACGAGCACCGCGCAGACGGAAACGTTCTTTCAGCCAGTCCAGCATCTCGTTTCGCTTGGGCTTGTTGTGTACCTCTACTTCTGCGATGGCGGCCAAGGATTTCAAAGCGGCACTAGTCATGCGGAGATGAGTTCGCTCGACGAACAATAGATCGTTCACGATTGAGATTCCGTCACGAGTGATGATGTCTCCGAAATCAGCCCAATCACCCCTCGGCTTGCCCCCTCGCGCTTCGAGTGGGGCGAGCATGTCCTTCACAACCACCGCCCGTCGATCAGTCAGAAACGGAATCACTCTCGCTGCCGCCATGATCTCGCCCAGCGGGATTCCGGGCCTCTCGAAAATCGTCAGGTTAGGCGCCCTCAGTTCGGGAGAGCCCAATGCGGCCAGATAAGAATCCAACGCGTTGGAGATTGCGAACTCGTCGTCGCCGTGAATTACTCGAATCATATGTTGACCAGATTAACTGACGACGATATTCACGTGTGATTCGGTCAGCTTCCTCCCTTCGTATAATCGGAATCTGACCCGTTAATCAGTAGTAGACTTCGACGCGCAGTGTCCACCGCCATCATCGGTTTGGCATCTTCAGGGAAGACAACCGTCTTCAACGCCCTCACTCGAGGCAGATCTCCTAAAGGCAGCTACGGCGCGGCGAAATCTATGAACATCGGAATCGGGGTGAAGCCCGATGCACGTCTCGAACACCTCAACCAGGTGATCAAACCTCGGAGGAAGGTGAATGCTGAGATGACGTTTTGGGATATCCCCTCTGACTACGCGTCCGGAACGTTATTCAACGGGGAGACCATAAACTCGCTGCAAAACGCCCGCTCGTTGCTCGCAGTCGTCAGGGCTTTCGAGGATCCGGCAGTGCCGCATCTCGACGGATCGATCGACTGGGCACGTGACCTTGAAAAGATAGCCTTCGAGATTCTGTTCGCCGACATTGCGTTGATCGATAGACGCATCGAACGCGTCGCTCAGAGCATGAAGGCTCTCAAATCGTCTGAAAGAGTAGACGCCGATCACAGAATCGAGGTATTGAAGAGAATTCAATCTGACTTGGAAAGCGGCATCGCGTTGAGATCCAAGCAGCTCGATGCAGCCGAAAGCCGCGTCCTGTCGGGCACATTCACTCTCAGCTCGCTACCCCTTGTCATAGCCGTTAACGTAGCTGAAAACGATGCAGATCTTGAAGCCGATGCTCTCATCTCCGACTTCAAAGAGAGCTTCGACCGGTCTTTAATTGGTGCAAGCGTCGATATCGTCCCGATCTGTGCTTCTCTGGAGGAAGAGCTGAGAACGATGGACGAACAAGACGCATATGAACTTCGGAATGAGTTCGGGCTGCAACTCGACTATAGCGAGGCGCTGATGAATGCCTGTCTGGCCAGTCAATCCATCCGCACCTTCTACACCGAGTCGGAACGCGAGGTCAGGGCGTGGCACTACTCCGATGGCTTAACCGCTCCCGAAGTTGCAGGCCTGGTGCATTCCGACATGGAGCGAGGCTTCATTCGCGCCGAGGTCGTTGCATTCGACGATTTCAAGGAGTGCGGTAGCATGGAAGAAGCTAAGAAAAGAGGTGCATTACGCCGAGAAGGCAGGTATTATCTCGTGGCAGATGGTGATATCGTGCTCTTTCTTTTCTCTGTATAGACACTTCTTACAAAGAATTCGATATGAGCACCTCCCAATCCGGAATAACCAACGAAAGGATGCTTGCACGCAAGGCGTACATCGTTCGGTTGGTGCAGCCGATATCTGAACTCGAGGGCTTCGAGCAGCCCCTTGCCGATTATTGGGCGGCCGTCAAGACGCATCTAGAACGTCAGGAGGCTGCCATCGGCCCCATCAATCGAATCTTCGCAGAGACCGTAATTGGTCGTGGCGATGATGCTCTGTTGATGCTGCAGCAAACCAATCCCGGTGCTCATCAGCTCGCAAGAAGCCTTGTCGCATCCGGGGCTGTTATTGAGGACCTTGAGGACAATGAGATATTTCAGGAGCTGTTCGATTGGTCTCAATGTGCAAGCCAGCAGCTGATGTCGCCTAAGGTGCGCGAGATCGTCCAAAATCGGCATGCGGAGGCATCAGCGGCTCGCACTGAACACATGATTAAGAGGTTCGATGAAGCGATAGGATCTGCCGAAGCCGCTTTGATACTTACCATCTCGGAATCTCTCCCGTTGCCGAGAGACATCGAGCGATACATAATCTCTCCTCCCGAACTGGACCGTCTGGAACGATGGTTGAGAGAGAAGGTGGAAGAGGCAAGAAGGCAATTTGCCGAAGAGGCACGCGCCCGCGAGACACCGCAAGCCCAACGGTCCCCTGCTGACGAACAGTCCAGCGGATTATGGACACCGCCCTGAGCCAAGATTCATCTCAAGCTCTGACCATCTCGCGAGACAGTCGCATCGGGTTGTATGTGCACATCCCTTTCTGCCTCTCTAAGTGCGTGTATTGCGACTTCAACACCTACGAAGGGATTTCAGCACTCATCCCTTCATTCGTCCATGCTCTTGAACGGGAGATATCGATCTGGGCAGAGAGACTGGACCGACCTATCATCTCGTCCATCTTCTTCGGGGGTGGAACTCCTTCTTACATACCGGCAGAGTCCATCCAGAGGCTGCTTTCTACCATCTTCTCTGAGTATCCCGTAGAAGCGGGCGCCGAGATAACGCTGGAAGCGAATCCAGACGACGTGTGCATTGAAAAGCTGGCGGCTTGGAAGGGAGGCGGGATAAATCGGATCAGCATCGGCGTTCAATCGTTCGACGATGAGACTCTATTGAGTTTGAGCAGGCGTCACAATTCTCTCGCTGCGAAAGATTCCGTTCGACTTGCCAGAGAACAGGGCTTCGACAACATCAGCATCGATCTCATGTTCGGCTTGCCGCTCCAGTCTGTAGACAACTGGCGCGCGTCGCTCCGAACGGCAATTTCGTTGAATACGAACCATATGTCTCTCTACGGCCTGCAGATCGAGCCCGGCACGCCTCTGCACCGCAACGTCGCAACTGGTGCAATACCATTGCCCGACGATAATCTCGCCGCTGACATGTATGAGTTGGCCATGGATATGCTGGGAGATGCCGGATACTCCCACTACGAGATCTCCAACTGGGCAATGAACGGCGCGGTGTCGCGGCATAACTTGATATATTGGCTCAATCAGCCTTACTTGGGCGTCGGTCCAGGTGCCCACTCCTCATTGCGAGGGATGCGATTCTCAAACTTGAAGTCGCCTCGACGCTACATCGACGGATCCAAAATGTGGGACCGTTCGAGCTCCGTGGAGCACCTGATTCGCCAAGGCGAGATGGCTATCGATTTCGTCGAAGCCACCACAGAAGCGATGTCGATGTCTGAGACGATGATGCTGGGCATGAGGCTTGCCAAGGGCATCCGATTCGCGGACTTCGAAGCACGATTCGGAAACACGATCGATGAAATCTATGGCGATGAAGTAGATTCCATGCTCAGTTTGGGCCTCATAGAGCGGGATGACGAAGGCATCGCCCTGACTTGCCGAGGAAAGCTTCTGGGTAACGAGGTATTCGAGAGGTTCATTCTTGTCTGAGGAGCAGCTACGGATAACCCAGCCTCATGAGGGATTTGACCAGATCCACGGCTCCCTAGACTTTCCCGAATATATCGACGAAGCGGTCGAGGTCTGGGACGACATTGCCGAGTGGTGGGACGACCGCATAGGCGATGGCAATAGCACTCAGAACTTCCTCGTGGAACCGAATCAGGAGTATCTTCTCGAAATCACGGCGGGAGATCAGATACTGGACATCGCATGTGGCGCGGGCAGATTCACGAGGAGAATGGCAGACGCAGGCGCACAAATCATTGCCTTCGATCATTCGCGGGCGTTCATCGACCGCGCGCGTCAACGGTCCGCCGGATACGGTTCCTCTATCGAGTACCGAATCTTAAATGCCGCAGATCCCCATGTCTTTGCCAGCATCTCCGAGGAACGCTTCGACTCAGCTGTCTGCACGATGGGGATCATGGATATGGCTGTCATAACTCCGCTCGCTGAGGCATTGCCTCGCCTGTTGAAGCCGAAGGGCAGATTCGTCTTCAGTATCTGCCACCCCATCTTCAACTCGATCGGCTCGAGGATGGTCGCCGAGCAAGAGTACGATGCCCGAGGCATCACCGTTAGATACGCTGCCAGCGCTACTGACTACCTGAAGATAAGGTCATCACTCGGCACCGGCATCGTCGGGCAGCCGCGTCCCCAGCGATACTTTCACCGCCCTATCTCCGCGCTTCTCGAACTATTCCTGAAACAGGGAATGACCCTCGACGCGTTCTTGGAGCCCAAATTGCCTCCGGAAGCATTTACCGAGCACAAATTGTCTCTTTCCAGCATCCATTTCGCTGAATTGCCTCAGGTGCTAATCGTGCGGCTGCGAAACGCGGGGTGCAATTAAGATTTGTAGGGACTCAAGAAAGATTCGCCATCGAAGTGAATGAGGTGATCGGGGGTGTCGGCGCACCATACCTCTGTCTCCCATGAAATATTTCCTAGATGACGTGCCAACATCGACCGATTAGGAAAGGCCGATACGTATACCAAGTTAGATGTAGCGGCAGCGAATAGGGTTGCAAGTTCATTGTGCATCTTCGGATCAACTGGTCCGTGACTGGTGACTGCCTCGATGAGCATAATCCAGTTCCTATCTGGATAGTGGAGAATGAGGTCGGGCATTTTCCCATGAATATCGACAACTATTCCTAGATCTCGAAGCCGTTGTCGCTCGAAGTATGCAGTTTTATCTCCTGTGTCGCCTACGTAAATGACAGCACTGCCGGGTGCGAATCTGGGTGCGAATCCAGAGATGACTTCGCCAATCAATTCACTATGCTCGCCCGGGGTCAGGTTTATCTTCGCACCTTGTGGCAGTTGGACGGGTATCATCCGCAACTGCCGTCTGCTTTCATGCCTTTCGGCTAGAGCCTGATGCTCACGCAGGTAGTGGTCGAGATTAACTTTCCATTGCTCTGTACCAAAGGCTCGGATTGCTTGAAGCGCAAGGTCGCTAACCTGATATCTAGTGTTTGGACTGTTTATTGGTCGATCCGGCTCGTCTGGGTTGATGATGGCGATTCCTGCTTGTACGAATTGGTGCATGGTTTGCCGTCGGAACGTCTCTCGGGTGTTTGGCGCGTAGTCGCGACCGTAATGCTGGCGCGCATACTCCATAATCGGCGTGATACCGATCATAGGCTGATCTGAGTCTTTCCATGAGGCTGAGGGCTTGATATCCAATAGAGCCAGAAGGGTAAGAGCAGACCGATCGTTCTGTTGCGCGCGAGGCATACCGAAGGCTTTAAGAATTTCGAGTGCATCATCGATTTTTCTCTGAGCAAGTATCGGGTCGTCTCCGGATTCCATGTGAGTGATCTCCCTCTGTATGATCTCGTCGATCTCTCGCTGGATCAGTTGGCGTGAGCCGAATGTTCTGCCTATCCGCATCAAAATTTCTCGGCCGGGGTATGGAAGTTTCCGCAAGTCGCTGACATTGACTTGTGTGTGCCCCGAAAATTGTCTGAAAAATCGATCAATCAGGCTACTGTTCAGGTAGATGCAAAGACCTTCTGCCAAATCTTTGGATAAACCGCGCCGCCGGGAATGGAAGACATTGAGATGGTTCTCGAATCCGATGAACTTGCTTGGCAGCTGAGACGAGTAGACATAGGCAACGATACGCCGACGCTCCTCTTTTGAAGTCATACGTCGGGTCACTACAAAGTACCCATGATTATCCCATAGCCACTTACGGCTACGGTCTGTCACTCGGATGGCGTTGGATTTACTCGTTTCCCTCGGCCAAATTAGTTTGCCGCCAGAAAAGTGAGTTCCGTAAAGCAACGGCACGGTGTCGTCGCCGGGATGATCTCGTAATTCTTCCTTCAAACGAAAATCTACGACCGGTCCCGTCGAGACTTCGATATCAAGTTCGGACAGTGTCGTCTTCAATCTCCGCACATGTTGAGCAACACGTTGGTCAAGCCCTGTTGCAGGGATGTGGACGACGCGCTCTGTGTCATTCGGATCGACGACCGAGGTGTGATCGACGATGCGTTGAGTCATATCCGATGTAACCCAATTTCCTGAACACGAATCGAGTTCAAAGTGTCCATACGCGCTAGTTGATATCTTCAGCTTCGGTGGTTGCACCCCCTTCACAGCATGGATGATCATATTCTCCTGAAGAACATCATCGTCGCCAAAAGCCGAGTTGCGCTCACCGAATACGTGGATCTTATGAATACCCATGAGCGAGAAGAATTGCTTCCTAAACGCCTTGAAATATGTGCCGTTGCAGAATGAACGGGGAACAATTGCGACCATCTCGCCGTCTGGTTGAAGAAGCCGGGAGGCGATTAGAAGGAAACCGGCATATAGGTTGGTTGCTTCGATCCCTGCCCGACGAAACGAAGCCCGTTGCTCGGAAAATGAGTGAATCTTCTTGTAGGGAGGATTCACGATGACGTGAGTTAAACTATGAACCTGTTGACATTCGTCATCAAATAGCTCTCGTTGCAACGAATCAGAGTAGCTCTGAATGAAATCTGATGGAATGAGAAGGCCCTCTGCCTGCATGCCTGAAGAACGGCACTCCTCAACGCAATTGCGCAGTGTTTCCCTCAGATAGTCGATTAGCAGGGGATCTATTTCGTAGGAAACGAACGACACGTTTTCTGTGCGGTAGGGGGCAGCGCATAACCTCTCAACAAAGGCAGCAGTCAATGAGCCCACTCCCGCCCCGGGATCGAGGAGTCGGAGATGTGCAGGGAAATTCGAGAACAAGGAAGCCATGAAACGTCCGATGGGAGCCGGAGTCATGTATTGCCCCAAGCGACTCCGCGTGGCGTAGTCTAGTCTGGTCGATGCATCGATCCTGAAAAAGTCTGCCGTCTCGACAGAGGAAGATTGTGATGCCTGCGCGATGATCACGATCTGTTTGAAGAATTTGGGATGGCTATCACTGATGTTAACTTTGAGGTGTCTTACCATCTCGTCTGTTGGCACGATGGCTAGTTGTTCTTCTTGAGCTTGGCGATGGGCGGGTCGTTTCGACGGATTGCAGATTCGTTCGATAATGCAATGTATCGACCGACTATCGAGTTATGCAATGTATGTCGCTGGAACCGCCGGGCATGTAGACCACGGTAAATCTACACTGATCCAAGCCTTGACCGGGATCGATCCCGATCGGCTCGAGCAAGAAAAGTCGCGGGGGATGACGATCGAGTTGGGATTCGCTTGGATGGAGATGCAGGACGGGAACGAGATAAGCATCGTCGACGTGCCAGGGCACGAACGTTTCGTCAAAACCATGTTGATGGGCGCAGGCGGTTTCGATCTTGCCCTCCTCGTCGTCGCCGCCGATGAAGGGGTGATGCCACAAACTCGCGAGCACTTGGCCATCTTGGATCTCCTGAACGTTGAGCATGGCATTGTGGTGATAACCAAAGTCGATGCAGCCGACGCTGAGCTGGTAGAACTCGTCGAGTTGGAGGTGGCTGAAGAGATAGTCGGAACTTCGTTGGAAGATTCCCCATTCGTTGCTGTTTCTGCCGAGACCGGCGATGGTCTCGATAAGCTCAAAGATACGATCTTCTATTCTCTGAAGAGCGTCCCTCCTAGGACCGAACTTGCTCGCCCACGTCTCTTCATAGATCGATCGTTCAGCGTCCAAGGCTTCGGCGCGGTCGTCACTGGAACCCTCGGCGGAGGAACGCTCAAATTGGGCGATGAAGTTGAAATCCTGCCCTCAAAGAATCCTGCTCGGATTAGAGGTTTGCAGAGCCATAAATCCGCCGTCGAAACCGCTCATCCGGGATCGAGAGTGGCAGTCAGTCTATCCGGGATCAGTCACTCAGACATCCAGCGGGGAGATGCCCTTTGCAAGCGAGGTCAATTCAGTCTCACGACGATTTTCGACGCCTCGCTGAGGGGTATTGAAAGCTCCCCTCGCTCGATTAAACATAATCATCACGTCACGATCTACTCGGGAACTTGGGAAGAACCAGCCACCTTGCGCCTGCTGTCGGGCAATCGACTCGCGCCTGGCGGCAGCGGCTACGCTCAGATCAAGCTCGCTGGCGCCCGTCCGGTCTCTCCCGGTGATCGATTTGTCGTTAGAGACAGCAACGACACCCTGGGCGGAGGTGTGGCTCTAGTGATGCAGCCGGGCAGACACCGACGTAACGACCCCATATTGCTCGAACATCTACGCGTGTTGGCGGAGGGCTCTCAAGCCGAGGTGGCCGCTTACTGGCTCGAAGCTAACCCATTCATAACTAGTCGGGATCTAGCGACTCTGTCGAACTTGGGGCAAACGAATATCGACTGTACTCTCGCAACACTCACCGAGAGCGGAGAAGTCTTGAAGTTCGGACCTGAATCTCGATCCGCCAGGTACGTGTCAAGCAAGCATTGGGATGGGTTGAAGGCACGAGCCCGGAGAGAGCTGGTGGAATATCACCGACGTTATCCGCTGAGGGTTGGGATGCCCCTCCAAGAGCTGCGGAATCGATTGGTCATCGATTCGGGCGTCTACGATGCGGTGCTTGAACTCATGGAGGAACAAAGCGATGTCACGGTATCTGCCACGACTGTCAAGCTTCCCGAACACCGTGTAACGTTTAGCTCGCAGCAGAAGATTGAAGCTGATCGCTACCTCAATGTTCTCCGCGAACATCGCTACTCGCCACCGGCTTGGAACACGATTGAAGGCGAGTTGCTGACGGCATTGGCGCAACGACGAGAAGTAGTGCTAGCGGGTCCCGATGTCGTATTCATCGCTGAGGCATATGATGAGATGCGGAGCCGAGTGATCGATCTAGCTACGATTCAAGGTGAAATATCGATCAACGATGTGCGAGAACTTCTGGGAACGAGTCGAAAATACTCCTTGGCGCTGCTCGAACAGCTGGATCGCGAAAATGTGACGATGCGCAATGGCGACCTCAGAACGCTGAGATGAGTGCCACGAGCCACAAGTTGACTCTCGCGCTGGGCAATGAACCACACAAGGTATCGGCTTTATCATCGCTGTTTCGATCTCTTCAAGCCGCAGTGCGTGAAACCGCAGCTGGAAATGTGCCTATCGACAGCTTCTTCTCGCTGCAAGACGGACCGTTTCTGGTCGCCGAGGTCGACCGCTCGGCAGAAAGAAGCTTGAAGCTCTTGCTTTGGTTCGTGGATCGTCAGAACGAACCCATTTATGAAACATCTGAGGATGTATTCGAACGGACGCTGGACGAGTTGGAGAAGTGCGTGAATCGCGGCTCCCAACACTCTTTCTGGGGCTCTCCGGCCAGTGCTGTATATAACGAGGAGCTAGATGAAAGAATGAGCCG
Source organism: Dehalococcoidia bacterium (assembly GCA_965214735.1). Classification (GTDB taxonomy): domain Bacteria; phylum Chloroflexota; class Dehalococcoidia; order Lucifugimonadales; family Lucifugimonadaceae; genus Bin127. The sequence goes on from OZ243977.1 coordinate 1,935,093, forward strand.
ATTCATCTCCGGACTCAGAACGATCGGCTCAGCGACAATTGCGTTCGGAAGCCGAAAGATCGTATTGGAGAACGATGAGTTCTCGCTTGCAGATGATTAGCCGAGGCTCAACCTAGCCCCATCTCGTGGATCTCATCGTCGTCGAATCCGAATAAGTGAGCCACCTCATGCCGAACCGTCGTCACTATCTGACGCTCCAGATCCTCCAGCGATCTTGCCCACGACTCCATCGGCTCTTGGAAGATTGTGATCTTGTCCGGCAATACTTCGCCATACCTGCTTCGCTCCGGCAACGACACGCCTTGATAAAGCCCGAATAGCGACTCATAGGGCTTCATCCCTAAATCCTCCAGCTGCTGCCTCGACGGACGTGTCTCCACAACGACGTCTACGTTCGAGTTCCGCAGGTGTTCGAGATATGGGCTGGGCAGATTCAGGACTGCGCGCTCGACTAAAGCATCGAACTCATCAGGTGATATTCGGAACGGCATGCACCTGTGTGCGAGTTTCCTACCCGCTCACTTCCTCGCGAATCATCTTCAAAGCATCCACATTCGGCTTGTCGGGGCCGCTCTTACCGTATCCCGGCACTTCCAGATAGAAGGGAACATCTGCGAACACTGGATGGGACATCACATTCGTGAAGCCTTCGGTACCGATCAGTCCCTCGCCGATGTTGTCGTGGCGGTCGACCGACGATCCTCGCTCTCGCATCGAGTCGTTGGCGTGCACGGTACGTAGCAAGTCGAACCCGATCTCTTGGTCGAACTCCTCCAGCATCGCCTCCAGACCTTCTCTGCTGGCGATGTCATAGCCCGCAGCCCACACGTGCTGGGTGTCTAGGCATACCGCAACTCGAGGGTTATCTATCGCCTTGATCAAGCTTCCCAACTCCTCGAACTTCGACCCAATATGATTGCCCGAGCCGGCGCTCGTCTCCAGCATAAGGAGACTTTCACCCGGCGCCGCTTCCAAAACTTCGTTCACTCCCTCGACGAACTGGTCGAACACCGCTTCCAAGCCGGCTCCTCGATGGCTAGCGGGATGAAATACTAGTCCGAGGGCACCGAGTCTGACTGTCTCCGTCAGTTCCGCCGCTAAAGAGACGCGGCTCTTCTTGGCCAGATCCGGATTCGGAGAGCCCAACGAGGTGAGGTACTTCGCATGCACTATCGTCGGTCCCAAGCCGGAGCGTTCCATCTCGGCGTGGTACTCCGCCAAAGGCTTCTCTTTGATCGGCGGCACTCGCCACATGCGAGGCGATGCCGCGAAGATCTGGATGCACTCGGCACCGATCTTTTCAGCACGTCCGATAGCCTTCCCCACTCCCCCGCTGGTAGAAACATGTGCACCTATTAACATCGGCTCTCACTCCGTTCCATTCGATCCGAAACAATGATTCGCTGAAACGCGTCCCGCACAACACAAGTGTATCTAGTCGCCTAGGGGCTAATCCACAGAATGGTCTGAAGGTACGCCGGATGCGAAGTATCTATCCACAACATCCTTGAAGCGGGTCCTGCCATCTCTGGGTATCTCGAAGCCATGTATCCACTCCTGGACCGCGTGCTATGAGCTACCGCTGTCCCAGAACAGCGGTAGCACCAGCGCGCGATCAACGATGTGGTCGCCTCAATGTCTCGGTACATCTGCAAGCGGGTCGCGGCATCCAACTCCGCGGCGGCTTGCAGCATGGCTTCAAGTTATAGAGTCTCCGGTGATTCGTTCTAGGGCGTGTTAACACTAGCGTGTGGATCTGTGCTACGCTTTCCGCATGGAAATCACAGAATCTCAATACGAACGCATAGCTCCGCACCTGCCTGTGCAGCGCGGCAACGTCAGCGTCCCGAACCTCCAGGTTCTGAACGCGATCCTGTATGTGGCCGAGCACGGCTGCAAGTGGCGCGGGCTGCCGGCCCGGTTCGGCAACTGGCACACGATCTATACCCGCATGAACCGCTGGTCGAAGAAGGGGGTTCTAGACCGGGTGTTCGAACACCTTCAGAGAGAACAGATAGTGCGTGTCAAGCTGGAGGCGGTCTCTTTGGACAGCACCATCGTCAAGGTGCATCCGGACGGGACGGGGGCCTTAAAAAAAACGGACCCCAGTCGATCGGGAAGTCCCGGGGCGGTTGGACCACCAAGATTCATATGGCTGCCGCGGATGCTCGGACGGCCGTGACGTTCTCCCTGTCGCCGGGACAGGCGCACGACGCGCCGGAGGGTCGCCGGCTGCTCGAACGCCTCGGCCCGCAGCTCGGAAGCCCGCGGCTGCTGATGGATCGGGCATACGAGGGCGACGAGAGCCGCCAGCTGGCGCTGGACCTGGGCTTCGTCCCCGTGGTTCCGCCGCGCCGGAGCCGGATCGATCCGTGGGAGTACGACCGCGAGATGTACAAGCGGCGCAACGAGATCGAGCGGCTGTTCCGCCGGCTGAAGGGCTTCCGACGCATCTTCTCACGCTTCGAGAAGCTGGACGTGATCTTCACAGGGTTCATCATGTTCGCACTCATAACAGAGGCATTGCGCCAGTGTTAACACGCCCTAGATAGCTTAATTCGGTGAGTTTGTACGGACCATCACTCACGAGAAGCTTTTTGAAACGGAAAGATACGGATGGTTGAACTTCTATGCTTCTGCCTCGCGGCGGCGGAAGCGCGGGAGGAAGCGGAAGTAGCGCCCCAGCCCGCCTTGCTCCCAGAGGACCAATACTTGGGCGGCGATGAAGATCGACGAGTAAGTCCCTACGATCACTCCGAGCAGCAGCACGATCAGGAAGTCGCGCAGGCTCTGACCGCCGAACAGAAGCATCGCCAATATCACCGTGCTGGTCGTGACGCTTGTGCCCAGAGAGCGGATTATCGACTCTCTGATCGAAGCGTTCACAGTCAGTCGAAACTCGCGCGATGGTACCAGCAACACATTTTCACGAATGCGGTCGAAGATCACTATCGTGTCGTTGACCGAGTAGCCGATGACCGTCAAGATGCCGACGATGAAGATCGCGTTGACTTCGGCGTTTATCGCCACACCTAGAACCGAGAACACACCCAAAACTATCAAGACATCGTGTGTCAGCGCGATGACGGCACCGATGGCATAACGATAGGACCCGGGAACGCTGCGGAACGCGTACATGATATAGAACATCACGAAGACTGCCGCCACTACCACTGCGGTGATTGCGTTGCGCACAGTGCCTTGAGCCACTGAAGAGCCTACGGTGACCGTTTCGAGAGTGACTGGTTCCTGCCCTGTCCTAGCTATCAGCTCTTCATCAACAACGTCCTTGCCTTCGTTGCCCAGATCCTTGGTTCGTACGAAGTATTGGCTGTTACCGATGCTCTGGACGATCGCTTCTGGATGACCACTAGCCACCAGCGCAGCGGTCACTGCATCGGTGCCTGGATCTTCATCACGGAACTCATATGTGATGCTGGTGCCGGATACGAAGTCGATGCCTAGATTGAGGCCGGGCACGAACAGCAGAATCGCCGATACAACGACTAGAGCCGCCGAGATGGGCAATGAGAATCGGCGTGACGCCACGAAGTTCATCGCACAGCCCTTCCCACCGCAGTTTCCTGCTCAGCGACTCCTCCGGAGACCGGTACGAACATGCCCGTGTTTCTGCCCAAAGGCGAGCGAGCGACGAGACGCAACATCAACCGGCTCGAGAAGAATGCCGTGAACATGCTCAGGATCACACCGATCGCCAAAGTCAACGCGAATCCCTGCATGATGCTAGTGCTGAATCGGTCGCCGAACCAGAAGAGCACCAACGCCGTGATGATCGTAGAGATATTGCCGTCTCTGATCGATGGCCAAGCACGATCGAAACCGGCGTTGAGGGCCGCCAAAAGATCTCTGCCGGCCCGCAACTCTTCCTTGACGCGTTCAGATATCAGCACATTCGCGTCGACTGCGAAACCAAGCGACAGTATCACCGCAGCCGCGCCGGAGAGGGTCAGAGTGACTGGCACGAGTTTGAATATCCCCAGCAGCATCACGGTGTAGGCGACCAGCGATACACTGGCTACGATTCCAGGGAGCTTGTAGTAAGAGATCATGAAGACCACCAGAAGCACCAAGCCGATCGCGCCGGCGATCATGCTGCGTCTGAGCGAATCGGCTCCTAGGATCGCATCTACATTCCGCTCTTCCGTCAACTCCAGCTCAGCCGGCAAGGCACCAGATCGAAGCTGGATCGCAAGTGTTCGCACCCGTTCAGTGGTGAAGTCTCCGCCTGAAATGATCGCCCTACCATCTGGAATCCCCTCGCCGCCTGGCGTGTTCACCGTCGGCGCGACCAATTCCACGTTGTCCAAGTAGATCGCTAACACGTCTCGGTTACGTGCAACACGACCAGTGACCTCGAAGAAGGCATCGCGCCCCGATTCGTTGAAGACGATGGTAACGACTGGCTCCGGCGGAGTTCCTTCGATGGATGGGAACGCATCAGCCAAGTCATCGGCCGAGATATTGGTCGCCTGCTCCACGAAGTAGTGAGGGTCGGAGCAACGTAAATACTGCCACTCCAGTTCAGACAAACCATCTGGCGGCCAAGTCTCGCCTTCGTAGTCTGCCGGCCTGACCAACGGCCCGCACTTTCGCTCGCGGAATTCGAGTTGAGCTGTTGATCCGATCAACGCCTTGGCTTCCTGCACCCCGCCTGCCACTGTCCACTGCGTGATGTTGCCCGACGTTCTGAATGATGCCAGATTGCCCACGGCGACTAGCTCGCGTGTCAGCTTCTCCACATCCGAAGCAACAATGTTTCCTTCATCGTCGAAAGATCGCTCGGCCAATCGGCCGTCAAATGTGGCCTCGAAGAGTATCGCCTCGATCTGTTGCAGGCCGCCGGACTCGCCCGGAGCGAACATAATCGTATCTGTGCCTTCGCTCACCTCTAGTTGCGAGAAGCCCGCGGCATCGAAAGCGGCTTGAACCTCTTCACGTTGTGGAGCGACGCGGATCGGCTCGAAGGGCTCTCCTTCGACACTGTCATCGCTACTCGCTTCGGCTTCGTCGTCAGGAGCGGCATCGTCGCTATCATCCGTCATCGCAGCCCCGTCTTCTCCTTCAATCGCCGTCGCGTCCGCGGTCGCGTCGATGCTTGCCGGCGGATCCACGAACTCGTATGCGAAGGTGGCGGTCAGGGTCGTTGGAAACTCCTTCTGCGCCGCCTCCCGCCACTCGTCAGCATCAGAACCATCGAAATCGTCGAAACGGACTGTCATCGATTCGTCTTCGTTGATCGTCGCCTCCACTCCTGTCTTCGCAAATTCATCCCTGAAAAACGCTGCTAGATCGTCGACCGTGGTCAAACTGGATTGGAAGGCTACAGTAAGGGATGATTGGCTCTGGCCGGGGATCTGGATCAGTACTCGGTCTGGAGGATTCCCCAATACTTGGACTATCGGCTCGCTGACGCCGAATTCGTTGACCCGTCGCTCGATGATTGTTCGGATCACCTCCATATCTTCTGCCGAAGGCGGATTGCCGTCTTCTGTGATCACATCGTAGACGAGGTGTGTGCCGCCTTGAAGATCTAGCCCCAGACTGAGGCCGAGGAACGAATCTTCGTCGCCCCTATCGAATTCGAAGTTGCCGATTTCGAAATTAGGGTTTTGCCAAACGATCACAACCGCCGCGATAACGACGAGTATCGCCACGAAAATCAGGCCTCTTAAGTCGCGAGCCAATTTATCCCACTTATAGATTCGTGAATAGTGTCCACCTGCAAGACGAGGTGTTCACTTCCGATTTATAGGCGACTCGCCGTTCAGTTCCTTGATACGAAAATGGATCGACCTGCGTTCGTCGATCTCGCAATCACAAAAAACGGCTTCGACGCTGATACAGGAATCGAAGCCACAATTGAGTATAACACCGCAGACTCCTAGTAGAAACACGATCAGTCCCGTTCCGACGAATGCTGATCGCCTTTCGCCAAGGTGTTTGTTTCGCTCAAATCGTAGCTCAATTCGCTCATGGAGTGATGGGGTGTCACCTCGCTCAACCTGGCTCTCGCCACGAGCAGTTCAGTATCGGAATCGTCGTGAACATGATCTTGGGCATCATCTCCGTCGCGTGTATGAATCTCATACGTCACGTCGTGCATATGAGTTTCAGATTCGGGATCCTCCGCGCCTATTTCACGTAGCCGTTCATGCTCTAGCAAGTGATCCATGTACATGATCCCGTTGAGGTGATCTATCTCATGCTCCAGAGCTTGGGCAAGCAGTTCCTCGGCGCTGACTCTCCACTTCGCGCCGGCTTCATCTAAAGCGCGCACTGTGACTCGCACCGAACGGGTCACCAGTCCCTCGTATCCGGGCACCGACAGGCACCCTTCTGTCACGGTACGTTCGCCCTCTTTGCGGGTTATCTCAGGATTGACCAGCCAGTAGGGTTCTTCTTCCGGCAAGTGGAGGGCGATCACGCGCTTCAGAGCCCCGACCTGGTTCGCAGCTAGGCCAACACCTTCAGCATCCAGCAGCGTCTCAACCATGTCACGCGCCAACGTGCGCACATCATCGTCGATCCGACGCACTGTCCTACACTTTGTTCGCAGTATCGGATCGGGAAAGATTCGTATTTTTCTTATCGTCATGAGCCAAGTCGGTGAGATTCTATAAGCCTTCTTCTGCAAGCAATCTCTGGTTCAGTTCATATCCATGGGATCTACGTCCACACTCCATCCTCTGCCCAAAGGCACTTCGTCCAGCACCTTATACGGCTCATCACCTCGGAGAAGAATCTGCCAGCGATACTGTCCTCTGAATCGGATCGGAAAGGTCGGAGACGGGCCAATCACAGCGACTCCGCATATCCGTCCGGCATCCGATGCAGCTTCGATTCTAGTTTTTACACTCGCGGCCTCTAACTCGGTGTCTCTCTCTTCGAATGAGCCGTACACCAACCTCACGTAGCGCGCCCAAGGAGGCAATCCGTAGCGACGTCGAAGCTCGATCTCCTGACGGTAGAACCCTGCGTAGTCCTGTTCAGCGGCAGCTACTATCGCTGGATGGCTTGGTTGCATCGTCTGGATTATCGAACGGCCAGGCATCTCAGCTCTGCCGGCACGACCAGTGACTTGTGAAATAAGTTGAAACGTGCGCTCCGAAGATCTGTAACTGGGCACTGCAAGACCTACATCAGCCGCTACAACGCCGACCAGTGAAACATCCGGGATGTCCAGGCCCTTCGCCACCATCTGAGTGCCGATCAGTATCTGATTGCCTTCTGCCTCAAACTCCTTCAACATCCTCGCGTGCTGCGAGGCGTTGCGCGCCGTGTCGGAGTCCCATCTCAAGACCGTAGTTCCGGGAAAGAATCCGCGCACCACCTCCTCCACCCCCTGCGTTCCTGCGGCTCGCCTGCTGACACCCTGATTGCCGCAGTTGCGGCATCTTCTCTCCACGCCCACGCTGTAGCTGCAGTGATGGCAACGCAGCCGGCCTCCCGATCTGCGTCCGAACTCTCTATGAAGCGTCAGAGTGGTGTGGCAGTTGGGACATGTTTTCATAACTCCGCAGGTCGCGCACTGGATGAATGAAGCAGTACCTCGGCGATTGATGAACAGGATCGACTTGCCGCCATCCTCGACATTCTTGCGCAATGCGTCCAAGAGGGCTCGGCTCAGCATCTCGCGATGGCCGACCCTCAACTCTTCTCGCATGTCGACTATATCGACCTTGGCGTGCGTAGGATGCGAAGCGACTCCATATTGGCCATTGCGTTCGCTAGCATCTTGAACTTTCCTCTCTGCCAAAGCGACGTTGATCCGACGAGGCAGCTTCAGAAGGTGCAAATGCGCGTCAGTTCGGTTCGAGCTCGCTCGATGATATGTGACGGTATCGGGAGTGGCACTGCCAAGAATCAAGACGGCGCCTGTCTCGTCGCACAGTCGCTCCGCGACATCCCGGGCATGGTAACGAGGAGCCCTCTCGTGCTCTTTGTAGGTCCACTCGTGCTCTTCATCGATCACGACTAGGCCGAGGTCATCGACAGGCGAAAAGATGCTGGACCGCGAACCGATCACGACCTTGTACTTACCGCTCTTGATCCGATGCCACTGATCGAAGCGTTGCCCGATAGATAATCCGGAGTGCTGCAACGCGATCTGTCCCGGGAATCGGCTCGCGAACCTTTGCAGAGTTTGCGGTGTCATCGCGATCTCGGGAACCATTACGATCGCACGCTTGCCGACCGCCATGCATGCCTCAACCGCTCGAAGATATACCTCGGTCTTGCCGCTGCCCGTCACTCCGAACAGCAGGAATTTCCCCGACGAGCGACGCTCGAGACTCTCCTTCGAACTTGAAATGGCATTCTGAACGGCATCAATCGCTGCCTGCTGTTCGGGTATCAGAGAATGGTTGACCGTCTCTTGGACCACATAGCCTGCCAATGGATCCCGATCCACGCGCACGTTTTCGATCTCCGCCACACCGTCGTCCAAGACCGCCCTCACGACATGTTGGCCGAACTCCTTGCTCAGGTCAGACCTGAGCACAGGCTCGGACAGCGAAGCCAGTTTACGAGTCAATTCAGCTCGTCGAGGGGCGCGCCTTTTCTCATAGGACTTTGCTGCCTCGCTTGGCGGATTCCCGGTCTTCGCGAGACGCACGCGCTGTTTGTAGACGGCTCTCACAGTCGGGGTGTCCCAAATCGATTCTGCTCTCAAGATTCCCTGCCGTGAAAGAGCGTCGACGTGTCTCTCGTTCGAGCGACCTACCTTCTTGATGAGCCTGTCGCGGCGGATTCTGGCGCGATCAGGAACTGATTCGAGCACCTTCTTCTGCTCCGGAGAAATCGACAGTCCGGTCAAAGCATCATCGATCTGAGACGCAAGTTCGGATCGAGACAGCCATATGTGCAGTTGACGATTCGCGCCGGGCGGCAGCATCAAAGAGCATGATCGAAAGATCCCGCTTCGATAGTAGTCGGCGATCCAACGTCCGACGCGCAGCAGCGGCTCCGATATAAACGGACCGCCTTCGACCACGGACTCGACCTCTCTTACATCTCTCGCTTCGTCACTCTGGCTCATCGCCATCACTATGCCCTGAGCTGGCCGAGGCCCAAACGGAACCCACACCAGATCGCCCGGCGAAACATCCATCCCGCTGGGTGCTGCATACGTGTAGGTCCTCAGCCTGTCGTCGGTAGTGAAATCGACTGCTACATCAAGAAACAAGCTGCTGATGCTCCTCCATGAGAGCTATGCGAAATCAAGGGTGTACACCTCATCCGGCGAGCATTAGGGTTAAGACTAAGACGACATCGATCCAGCCCTTAGAACCATCTGAGACAACATTAGCGTATCGTCGCTCTCCTTCACGTTGGCACTAGAACAATCGTCGGCTCATAGTGCATCTGCGATCAGATCGCTTACATCATCTTTTGTACAGTCCGTCACTTTTCAGCACAAAAGCCTTGCCTTGGGATCGTTGGCTTGCAAATGCTGCGTTAGGTGGCGCGAGTGCCCGGCCGTCTGGACAAACAAGCGTCTAGAGGTTCGGTGTACATGAGACCGTCACTTTTGAGGTCTTGGTAGGCGAAGCGGACCTGTTCTTCAGTGAACCGAGGCTTCAACCTTCTGACGATCTTCACGGTGTCGTGCTCAGATCGGTTGGTCTTAGGTCCGCCTACGAAGTGGATGGTGGCACGAAGTTCGAGCTCTGGAGTTTCAAGATCGCCGAGCCTTTGGATGGTACGGTCAATCGCTTCGATTCGGGATTCTTCAGTTATGTCAAACATTTCCGACAGCTTCCCACGGCTGGTATCACGCGGAGTTACATGGAAGCCCCATCCATCTTGATCAGGTGTGATGTTGACGTATCCGAGAGATTCGGACAATGACAGAACGCCGTCAAGCTCATGGGAATAAGGCCCGTAGTAGTGCATCTTGAAGCGATACTCTAGCGGAACACCGAGTGCCTCTTGAAGAAAATAGACGATTTTCTGGATCTTCGTTTTCCCGATTGGGCGTGGGTGCTTAGCGACCTTCTTGATGAAAGCCTATCTTTTGGCAAGTAGCACTGTGTCTTTCATATCCCTATAACTTCTTCATGCGACTATATTGCGGCAAAATTGTTGTATCTCGTTTTTCAGACTAGGATCATTACGGACATCGGCGCACACCCTGAACCGCCTGATCTCCTGAAGTCCTCCTAACGCCTTAGACAGGCTCGTGAGTGACTCCCAACCGCTTGTGGCGCCCCTTATGGGAAGTGCCTCATCTTCCCATCTGAACATCTCAGGGTGATCCGTGGCTGTATCAGTCCAAATCCTCAATTCAGGGTATCTCATTGCAACTTCTTCACCCAGCCTTACTATCGCGCTCTGAACAGCGATTGGATCGGCGTGATCGCCAGAGTCGTAGACAGGTCTCGGATGATGTCTGTTTACGAGTCGCCACGCCAAGTTCTGTGTTGATCTGTCGCTGAGGCGATGCATCCCATCCAACACGCGCCAGTCGTTCCACTTGAGAAATTGGGGAAGATTCTGATCGTCGGGATACTGACCTTATCCGGTATGCCCCTGTCATTGAGAATCTCAGCGACACGTTCCTTAGTTACGCCGTGCTCGTCTTCGAGTTGATCGATCATACCGCCTACACCGATCTCATCGGATAGCAGAATTCTCTCGCCATACTGTTCATGTTGCAAATTAGGTGGAAAAAGGATCGTTTCTCCCGTATGTGAAAACGGAGAGTGGCCGATGTCGTGGAGCAAGCCCGCCAAGCGCGCTTCCAAAGTTATCTGGTCTACCTTCGACTCGAACTCGCCTTCACACCATTGATGACGCTCCCGGAGTGTCTGTCTGAGGCTCGGGTCCCTCAGCAATTTCTCAACGAATTTTCCAGCCAAGTGCATCACTCCAATCGAGTGCCCGAATCGGGAGTGTTCAGCGCCGTGATACACGAAGGAAGTGAGGACCAGCTGGCGGATACCGCGAAGCCGCTGAAAGACGGGAGTATCGATTATCTCCTTTTCCCAATCAAACACGCCGATGTACCCGTGCACCGGGTCTCTGAATGTTTGTCTTGGTTGGGGAAGCAATGCCGCACTTCAAGAAGGAATTCATATTCTGCGCTCAAAGTTTAAGGTGTCGCTTCGCAGACCTCTCAATCTCGGTGTCAAGAATGCGATGAAGCCCGATATTTAGTGGTGAGTCATGAAACTCATGTGATCGACCAATAGCGTCGTAGAGAACCGTAGAGGCCGAGTCAAACTGCCGATAGGCGAAAGCGCCACATGGCGACTGCAAGGAAGAGCAGAGCGAATACGACCAGAGCCATCATCTCCTGCGTCACATCGCCAAACTCGGCTCCGAAGAGCATCAGCTTGTTGAAACCCGTGTTGGCCCAGCCGTGAGGTGTGATCTTTGCGAGCGACTGCATCCACTGCGGCGTGATGAACAGGGGCCACCAGCATCCTCCGAGCGGAGCCAGAACCAGAGAAGACAATACGCCCGCAGTACTCGCCGCGCGCATGTTGCTGACCAAGCTTGCCAGCAACACCCCAAACGCCGACGATGCAAGAACCATCAAGATTGATATCGATACAACCGCTGCTGGCGAGACGCCTAGATCGATTCCAAATGCAGACACTCCGACGACCCATAACACGGCTATCTGCATCAATCCAATCCCTAATGTGCCTAAGAACTTGCCGAGAATGATCGAATCTCGCCGAGTACCGTTAGACATCAGTCTTTCCAAGGTGTGATCGCGTCGCTCTCGGGCAATTGCCTCGGCACTCATTGCCGCAGCGAAAAAGACGAACATCGTTAGATAGCCCGGAAGCGTGAAGTTGGAGGCGTTGTACGGCTCGATGTCACCGACGGTTTCGACTTCAAACCCGATTTCAGCAGGCCTGTCTTGAAACATATCCTCAAATTCCAAGGCGAAACCCGGAGGATCTGCAGCGTCGGACGGGACCAGAGCATCTATCGCGCCTGCTATGACTTGAGTCTCTAAGAAATCACCAGTCAAGGATCTCGCGAACGCGATCAGAGCACCTTCTTCATATTGAGAGCCATCAGCTAAGATCACTTCCAGAGATGTTGTTCTTCCCTCCATGAGTCTCTGCGAGAAATCGGCGGGAAATGCAATGAATCCTGCGATCTCTCCTTTCTCAGCAGCTGCTAGAGCATCGTCGTGCTCCATCACGTTGATATTCAAATCGGATTCAGTTGACACGGCATCGAGCAGCAGATTGCTGAATCCTCCTGTTTCTCGGCTCGCCAATGTAAACTCCAGCACCTCGTCAGATGGTCCTTGGCCTCCTAGCGCCAACGAGAATCCAATGATGAAGAGGAAAGGAAACAGAAATGCAAAGGCGACTGCGAAGCGGTCTTTGAAAAATATCTTTGTGTCTTTAGCGGCCAGGAGCAATGCCTGCCGGATGGTGATGATCGCCAATCTACCGCCCGCCCTCCGATACTCTGAACAGCAATCGTGCGACAGCGAGTCCCACTACCGTCACTCCGATTAAGACAGCGATGCCCATGCCCTGCTCACCTAGGTGCTCTCCGGTGGAGAGTATCTGATGCATCGCATCGATTGCGTGGCTGTTGATGGTGAACTGCGAGATGAGATATAGAACGCCGCCAGTGCCGACATCAAAGAATGTGCCTCCGAATATCGTCATGAACATGGTGAAGAAGACTGCGACCCAGATCGCCTGATCACGTGTGCGCACTGCGGTGCCGATCACGAGGCCGACGGCACTTACCGCTGATGCCACCAAGACAGAGAATGCCATCACCTGCAGAAAGTCAAATACATCTCCCACTCTCAGCGCTATGAAGGCAAGTGTCAACAAGACCAGAGCTTGGAGCGTCGCTCGAGCAATCCCTGCCAGGTACTTGCCGAGGAACAACTGATTGATGCTGAGCCGAGTAGTCATCAATCGCTCGAGTGTCCCGATTCGCCTCTCTCCCACGAGCGACTGAGCGCCGAGAGTAACCGCGAACATCAAAAACATCACCACAACGCCGGGGATCATTCGATCCAGAATGTCAGACTCTTGATCTCCTAACCGACTAACTTCTAGAGCCACCGAGGGGTTCTGTCTCGCTTCACTCAGCTGCCGTGCCACCTCCGCATCGATTCGATCTGCTGCGACACCCGTGCCGTCTAAAGTCTGTGTCAATATCGAGAGTATCCGTGCTTCAGACACCATGTCTCCGAAAATGTCCCGAGTGATCGTTGCCACGATCTGGCCGGTTTCTCCGCCGCTCCCGCGTTGCTTGAAGATCACAGATGTGGGTGCACCCCGTGCCGCCGTTCCCAACGACTCGGTGAAATCTTCGGGAATTACAAGGGCGAAAAGTATAGCCGAACGGTCCAAAGCATCATCCGCTTCCTCCAACGAACGCTCTCTCACGGTCAACTCATCGAGCGCGTCTAATCGATCGATCAAGTTGTGCGACTTCTCACCTCGGTCCAAGTCGACCACATCGACCGTAGCGTGGAAGGATTCTTCATCTCCGAAAGCACCGTAAATCAGCGCGAACAGCGCGATCGGGAGAGCGATTCCGAACGCTAATTCGCTCCCGTTCACCAAGTAGCGCTTCAACTCTAGTAGCGCGATGTGGAGAGGCTGGAGCAATGTTGCTCCCTCCCTAGTTAATCCCTAAGTGTTCGACCGGTAAGTTCCAGAAACACATCCTCGAGCGAAACATCATCCGAATCATCGCCGATCTCAGATTTCAACTCCTGAGGAGTGCCGAGTCTTATCAACCTGCCATGATCCATGATCGCCAGTCGATCGCACATGCGGTCTGCTTCCTCCATGTAGTGAGTCGTATACAACACCGTCAGCCCCTCGTCGCGGAGCTGCTCCACCGTGTCGAAGATGTGGCTACGCGACTGAGGATCGATGCCGACCGTCGGTTCATCCAGAAAAAGGAGCCGCGGGCTAGCCATCAATGCGATAGCGATGTTGACCCGTCGCTTCATACCGCCAGAGAACTTCTCGACTTTATCGCCGGCTCTGTCTATAAGACCGACCTTCTCCAAATGCTCCTCTGCCGTCTCTCTGGCTCGTCTACCGCTCAATCCTCCCATGCGTCCGAAGAACACCAAGTTGTCGATCGCCGAAAGTTCGGGGTAAAGAGCGAGTTCTTGAGGGCAGACGCCGATTACCTTCCGTACCTCATCGCTTTCACGGCTCACTGAAAACCCATCGATAGTCACGTCGCCGTCGTCTGGAGGCAAAACTGTCGCGAGGATGCGGATAGTTGTGGTTTTACCCGCGCCGTTTGGTCCCAGCAAGCCGAAGATTTCCTGCCGTCTGATGCTTAAGGAAACGCCGTCTACAGCTTGAATTCCGTTGAATTCTTTGCGTAGGTTACGCGCTACCAGCATGTCTTCTGACATGGTCATGTGTCGAATGCCAAGTCAGCAATTCAACCGTTCGGCGGGAGCGGGATCCGACGCGGCTTCGCGGCTGTGTATCAGCGTCGCTCTTTTATGCGGGCGTGTCGACCCGTCAGCCCGCGCAGGTAGTAGAGCCGGGCGCGTCGTACCTTGCCTTTGCGTGTAACCTTCACGGACTGTAGGGTCGGACTGTGAAAGGGGATTATCCGCTCGACACCGATGCCATATGAAACGCGGCGAACCTTGAAGGTCGAACCCGGGTTAGGGACTTTATCGGGGTTGTAACGTCCAACAATGACGTTTCCCTGAAATGCCTGCACCCGTTGCCGATCACCCTCGCGGATGATCATGTTCACAGTGACCGTGTCACCGGGCTGAAACTCGTCTATCTCCGCTTGGATAGGAGTCTTGATCAAATCGAGCGCGTTCATCAGGAGTGTCCTCAGTATTTTCGGATATGCCGACTAATAGGCCGCTCGGCACGAGCCATGTCTCGGCACCCAACCTTAGGAGCGGCCGTTCGACATTAAAGAATCAGTATATCCGCTCGCTTTTCCAGCCTCAAATGTTTCAGGATCAGTTAACCGAGGCTGGCGATTATCTGGAGGATGGAATAGATCAATATGAGGGCGATCATCGGGCTGAGATCCAGTCCCCCCATCGGAGGCAGAATCCGACGTATGGGTTCGAGCACGGGGTCTGTTATCTGCATCACAAGCTGGACTATCTCGTTTTCATGCAGCGAGGGGAACCAAGAGAGCAGAGCTCTGATCAAGATCAAGAATCCCACCACCATCAACACGAGTTGGAGTAGCGACAGCAGCTCGGTCACGACTCGACTATCCTTCCGCCGACTTGGCGAGGGCTTCGCCGCGTCTATGCGCTGCCAGCACCGCTTCGATCGATGCCCGTCGGAAGCCTTGGCACTCCAGGGCATGCAGAGCAGCGGCAGTCGTGCCGCCGGGAGAAGTGACCATGTTCCGCAACTCGGCAGGATGCTTGCCAGTCTCCTTCGCAAGCGAAGCACTGCCCAGAACCATCTGAATCGCCAGCTCTCGCGCTTCACTTACCGGCATTCCAAGCTGAACGGCACCATCGACTAGGGCTTCGATGAACACGAATACATAGGCCGGACCGCTCGCGCTCAGCGCCGTCGCGATGTCCACCATCTTCTCGTCTTCAAAATAGACCTGCTCCCCAACTGCTTCGAGCATCGTCTTGGTAAACGTCAGCGCATCCTCTCCAACCTCGGGTGAAGCGGTCCAGGCACTTGCGCCCAATCCGATCTGTGCCGGGGTGTTCGGCATCACTCGAACAACGCGCGCGCACCCGAGCTTCTGCCGAATCGTCTTCGACTGCACGCCAGCCATGATTGAGATCACGACGGGCAATTCTGGATCGCCGCTGTTCAATTCGTCGGCTACTGCGTCTAGCTGCTGAGGTTTGATGGAGAGCACGATCATGTCGGCTGCTTCAACGCCGGCGATGTTGTCGCCAACGACAGCGATGCCGTAGCTCGCGGCTAGTTGCTGGCGACGTTCGGCGATCGGCTCGCTCACAGTTATGCGCACACAGACTCTCGCATCTAGGATGCCTGAAATAAGTGCCTCAGCCATCACGCCGCCTCCGATGAAGGTGACGTTCAAGACTTCAACTCGATATCGATTTTGGCTACTAGGAGCATCTTTCGCGGACACAAAACCTGTGTTCTGGACTATGGCATCGATTATATGTTCCTAGCCCTTCAACAATTTCTCATCAGCTGTCAGCCTGCTAGGAATGGGAGGTGATGCAACCTATACGCATCCTCTACCGAATGAAACAGCTGTGAGGTCCGACACGCTGACATATGTTCGCTCAGAGCCAGTCAATGGGTCTCGGCCCTGACACCGCCAAAACGTTCGCCTGACGAAGGCAGATAGAGTCAGAGCTACTTGCCCATCGACCACAACCACTGCCAGACCTCATAGCAATCATGACAGCTTCACATCCTAGAGACCAAATCTGGTATGGGATCCTTAGCGCCGAACGTTTGGACCGCTACTACGATGTCATGGCTACCCGATTCCGGCAACGACATCGCAGTCTGAACATCTTCATCGCAATTTGCTCAACGGGAGCGGCTGCGGTGTTGCTTGCTGAACTGCCTATGTGGATTTCCTCGATCCTCTTCTTATTGGTCACATCCGGCGTTATTTGGGGCTCTTACACTGATTACTCCCAAAAATCGACAATCGCATTCGTTACGAGCAAAAGATGTAGAGAACCTCAGTGTTGCTTGGAGACAGCTTTGGCATGAGCAAGATGCGCCGGATTCTTCCGCACGTGCAACTGAACTACTAAAGCAACTCAATGATGTCACGAGCGTCGAGCTCGACATCGACAACGCCCTTAATGAGCGATGCGCACGGGAAGCATATGACGTCTGCGAAGCCGAATTCGCCAACTGAGCTCGACGTTAAGGGCGGATATCCGACAGTTCCGGCTAAACCAGTGCCCCCAAAGCCGCCGGTGCCGAAGCCGCGCACCGACGAACGCAGCTAACAGCCGGACAGCCGTAGCACGTCGGAGCCTCCTCGAAGCTGCCGAACCCCTCTCATCTCTAACCGAGGAGGATACGGGAGGATACGCGTTATATGATTACGATTCCCCGCTTTTGAACCGCTGCGGAACCCCTTTGCCTCCTCAACTTCCTGGCTGACGGTTAATCCGACGCGCCCATTGATCCCAGTGCTCTCTAGCTACTCGCCCGATGCCTCAGATAGTCGTCGAAAATCTCGTCAAACGATTTCGCATATCTCAACGCGATGTCGGCGTTTGGGGAGCCATCAGAGGCATCGCCCGCCGAAGATACGAAACCGTCGACGCGCTTGATGGAGTGTCGTTCTCGATCGATTCCGGGGAACTGGTCGGCTACATCGGTCCGAACGGAGCCGGCAAATCAACGACCGTCAAGGTGATGTCGGGCATCTTGACTCCTGACTCGGGCCGGTGCGAAGTGCTGGGACGCGTCCCTTGGAGAAGCCGAATCGACCATGTGCGCGACATCGGCGTCGTGTTTGGGCAGCGCACACAGCTATGGTGGGACCTGCCCGTCATCGAATCTTTCGATCTACTCAGAGACATCTATCGCGTCCCCAAAAGCGATTACGTAAGCAATCGAAACGAGTTCATCAATGTTCTGGATCTCAAGGCATGCTTGGATGTCCCGGTCCGCCAGCTGAGTCTGGGGCAAAGAATGCGTTGCGATCTCGCTGCCGCACTCTTGCATTCCCCTGCCATACTCTTTCTCGACGAACCCACCATCGGACTCGACGCGGTTTCCAAATTGGCGTTCAGAAACTTCATCCGACGCTTTAACCGCGAGCGTGGCACATCCGTGATTCTGACGACTCACGACATGGACGACATCGAAGCGATTTGTGACCGAGTGATAGTGATAAACAACGGCAAGATCCTATCGGACGGGACACTCGACGATCTGCGTCGACAGATCACTCCCGAGCGACTCTTGGTTGTCGATCTGTTGGGGTTCGCTAGTCCCAAAATCCACCGCGCTGCACGCATCACGCATCGAAGCGGGAATCGGCTGCACATCCAATTCGACCCTCAACGCATCTCCGCGGCAGAATTGATTTCGCAAGTGACCTCCGACAACGACGTGGGAGATCTGTTCGTCGAGAATCCTCCGATTGAAGAGATCGTCGCGCGCATCTACGAGGAACAGTCTCATTGATCAGCTACTGGGCGGTGTTGAGCGCCAAGTTCCGCAGCCTGCTTCAGTATCGCTCGGCGGCGTTGGCGGGGTTGGTGACGCAGATCTTCTGGGGTGTCATCCGAGTGATGATCTTCCAGGCGTTCTATCGATCCACCAATGCGGAGCAACCGATCAGCGGGAGCGACGTAGAGACCTACATCTGGCTCAGCCAGGCCTTCCTAGCCGCGCTCCCTTGGAACATCGACCTTGACCTGCGGGCACTCATCAGATCAGGCGGAATCGGTTATGAATTAATCCGTCCCGTGGATCTTTACAGCTACTGGTTCAGCCGCGCACTCGCCTGGCGCACCGCGCCGATGATGATGAGAGCCGCGCCGTTGCTAGTTTTCGCGATCCTTGTGATGGGTATGGCACCGCCAGCCTCAGTCGGTGCCGCGGCGGCATTCGCGGTCTCGATGATCGCCGCCATCCTGCTGAGCAGCGCCATCACTACCTTCATCAACACAACCATGCTCTGGACAATCACAGGCGACGGCGTCACTCAGATCACATTCGGTCTGGTGCTCATATTCTCCGGGATGCTCATCCCGCTGCCTCTGTTCCCGGACTGGGCCCAACCGCTCATCAATGCCCTTCCATTCAGGGGTCTGGTAGATACTCCCTACCGGCTCTACCTCGGGCACATCCCGGCTGCGGAGTTGCCCCAACACCTCGCGCATCAAGTGGCGTGGACGCTCGCGTTTGTGATAGCCGGAAGGATTGCCTTGTCTAGAGCTCTCCGCCGAGTCGTGGTGCAAGGAGGATAGTGATGCTGGACTCGCTATACGTATATCGGCGATTCCTCGCCGTCTCCATACGCTCTCAAATGCAGTACCGAGCATCGTTCATCATGCAGCTGGCGGGACGTCTAGTCATCACCATCGGCGAGTTCATCGCCATCCTCATGCTCTTCGACCGGTTCGGATCGTTGCTGGAGTGGAGCGTCTATCAAGTCGCATTCATCTATGGCATAGTCAATATCTCATTTGCAGTTGCTGATGCATTTACCACGGGCTTCGACATGTTCGGCGAGATGGTCAAATCGGGAGATTTCGACCGACTTCTGACGCGGCCTCGCCCCACCGCGCTCCAACTCGCCGGTCAAGAATTGACGTTGCGGCGCGTCAGCCGTCTCGCACCGAGTCTCGTCGTCTTGATCTGGGCATCCGCTTCTCTGGAACTCCACTGGACATTGCCCAACGCTCTGCTGCTCATAGCGTCCGTAGCCGGCGGAGCCTCCATCTTTGCCGGACTTATCGTCCTGCAAGCGACCCTCGCTTTCTGGACCACCGAGACGCTGGAGATCGTGAACACCGTCACCTACGGCGGTGTGGAGACGACACAGTACCCCATCAACATCTACCGCCCGTGGTTCCGGAGCTTCTTCACCTTCGGAATACCGCTGGCATGCGTCAGCTACTTCCCGGCGATAGCGATTATGGGCATCGATGATCCCTTGGGGTCGCCAATCTGGTTCCAGTACGTGGCGCCTCTGATAGGCATCGGGTTCCTGCTCGTATCGCTCCGGCTGTGGAACTTCGGAGTGCGACATTATCTCTCGACGGGGAGTTAGGGGATGGGCTACGGCAGAGCCCGCTCCGGCGCAGTCTCGTCGAGCCAGACGTCCTTGAAAGCAGAACCGTGATACTTGGGAAAACGAAGGCCATGAACCCACGGCTGTACAAACAACTCTCGTTCAGATTCAACTGCAAATAACGGAATCGCGAGGACTTGGGAAGTCCGACCAGAAACGCACTTCTCTCATCTGTAGAGTGTTCAACGGAGGGGTCAAGTTTAGACTCTCCGGGTCATCCTCGTCTTCTAGCAACTCGAATTTCCGTATACCAACACCTACGCCCAGTAGTTCTTGCCAGTTATTGAACGAGGTTGCAAGGTAATCGTCGATCGACCCAAAGCTAAGGAAATCGTAGTACGTGATTTTCAGGTCGCCAATGCCAGCAGCGTATTTGGACATCCCCAACTCGCTCTTAGCCATTTTTGGTTGGAAGTCAAACCCTAACGCCCCGGACCGATTGCCAGATACTGACTCGGGTAACAAACGAATCAGATTCGAACTGGCGTTCGGGGGATGCGCAGCCTCACGGTCAATCACCATGGCTAATGCGCGACGAAAATTGTAGTCGTCGAATGGGGGCACTGAATCGTTGAAAACGAGAAAGCGCGTTCTCGGAGGGAGGTCCATTCGAGCTAGCCTCAACCGGCTTGAACGCGCTAATGACTGTGTTTCTCCCACTGATTCTCCGTATACCACCCCGAAATCAATCTTACCTGTGTCGAGCTTGGCCCTCTGATTAAGCGTAACCTGTTCCCATGTGCCCGGAACCACGTTGACGACGACAGCGTCAAGATGAGGATGCCCGCTCCAATAGTGTCCGTTGGGCTCCAACACGCACCGGTAGTCATCCGACCAACCAACGAAAGATTCCTCCGGGTGAGTGTATTCCGTTAGTTTGAAAGGTCCGGCACCCACAGGCAGGCTACGAGGTCTGACTCCTGTATTTACAACCAATCCCTGTTGGCTGGTGTCGTTTACCCATACGTCATCCCAGTCTTCCACGTTGTCACGTTTCAGTACAGCTGCCACCGGGTCCGTCAGCAACATCGGAAAAACGACGCGAGGTTCCGTGAGGTAAACATTCAAGCGCCGATCATCGACGGCCTCAACACCGATCAGCTCCTGAGAATCACCACTCACGATACCTTCCGCTCCTTCGATCCATCCCAACACGTTGTTCGCGCGGCTATGCCCGGTCGATTTTCGAAGCGATCTTTCCCAGCTCCACTTCACATCTGCGGCAGTCAAAGGGCCGCCATCACTGAATCTAAGGTCCTTTCTCAGCAGAAACTCGTAACGTCTACCGTCTTCGGTCACCTTGAAACTTTCGGCGAGTTCGGGTTCGATCCGCACTTCGGGATCTTCTACGACCCTCATCAATCCCGAGTGGATCTCGTTAACTAACCTCAGCTCGAAACCTCTCGGCGAGGAAGCCACATCAATTGCTGGATCCGCAATGCCGCACTCGGCTGCCTCAATGACCATTACCCCTCCGTCACGCGGCGACTCATCGTCTAGCGGTCTCGTCAAGAGGCTATCTTCAGTCCGATGCGGAGATTGAACTACTTCTACGTGACTGTCAGTTTCCTCTCCAACGACAGAAGGCACGTCGGTGAAAGACACACTAGCCGGACTCTCGGCGCAGGCTATCAGCGACGCGCAAAGCAGAAAGAACAACATGATTGTCCTAGACTTGATCGCCTCGATCATGCTCGTAGCCTGCGCGACGTCTTGACAGCGATGTCGAACGCCATGCTGTGGTCGGGCATCAAAACCACCATCTGAGGCTTCCGTAACTTCGAAGATCACTTCTTTCGGTTTCATCAGCAGTTACGTTCTGAACTGCGGTAATTGCGGAAATACATCCGATAGCGATTATGGGCATCGAGGATCCCTTGGGATCGCCAATCTGGTTCCAGTACGTGGCGCCTCTGATAGGCATCGGGTTCCTGCTCGTATCGCTCCGGCTGTGGAACTTCGGAGTGCGACATTATCTCTCGACGGGGAGTTAGGGGATGGGCTACGGCAGAGCCCGCTCCGGCGCAGTCTCGTCGAGCCAGACATCGTAGAACGCCGAACCGGGGTATTGCGGTATCTTGAAACCGTGGACGTAATCCTGAACGAGGATTTCAAACTCGGCTCCGCTACTCAAGATGGGAAGAGCCAGCGCCTGATCCAAGATATGCGCCTCTATAGCCTCGTACTTGCTTCTACGTTCCGCAGCATCTTGTTCAGCCGCAGCCTCGGCTAACATCGCCTCGACTACTTCAAGCTCCTTGGATGAATTCTCTTCTCCGAATGGTGATATGAATGCCCGCAACACCGCATGAGGATCGGGATACGCCACATCTACCTCGAAGTCGCGAATACGCAACTCGCCAAAATGCAACAGGTCGGCGAACTCTGTCGGATGCTCGGTGTGGGACAGGTCTACTGAGAACCCAAGAATCTTGTCCCAGCCCTGCAACATCTCTGAGTAATAGTCCGTGTATGTGCCGAAAGTGTCCCGGATGAAGTGAACCTCGAAATCGGCCAGGTCATCTGTGTATTTTGACTGTTCCAGTTCCGACAGAGCAGTTTGCGGATCGAATCCCGAACTCTCGAGTGTCGAGCCTTCAACTGTAATGCTTGAAGGCACCAGACGTCTCTCCCACGGCAAAGGGTGAAGACCAAACATCGCTTCAATATCCGATGCCGCCACTATTGCCCGCCTGAAATGAACATCGTCAAAAGGAGCATGAGCAGGATTGAAGATCAGGAAAATCGTGTGCACCCCGCCCCTTGTGTGTTCGATCCTCCCTTGCACGAAGCTCTTACCCGCCCTAACCGCTGCCGCTTCTTCTTCGCTGATCCAATCATAGTCAATCTTCTCGTCCGAGTACGCTTGGCTCAGGATGTGGCTTACGTCGGTGGTTTCATCGATTTGACCCACAATGGAAGTGTTGAAGATCACACCGTCCAGAAACGCAGGCCGCCCCCAATAATAGCCGTTCCGAACTAGGGCGTGTTAACACTAGCGTGTGGATCTGTGCTACGCTTTCCGCATGGAAATCACAGAATCTCAATACGAACGCATAGCTCCGTACCTGCCTGTGCAGCGCGGCAACGTCAGCGTCCCGAACCTCCAGGTTCTGAACGCGATCCTGTATGTGGCCGAGCACGGCTGCAAGTGGCGCGGGCTGCCGGCCCGGTTCGGCAACTGGCACACGATCTATACCCGCATGAACCGCTGGTCGAAGAAGGGGGTTCTAGACCGGGTGTTCGAACACCTTCAGAGAGAACAGATAGTGCGTGTCAAGCTGGAGGCGGTCTCTTTGGACAGCACCATCGTCAAGGTGCATCCGGACGGGACGGGGGCCTTAAAAAAAACGGACCCCAGTCGATCGGGAAGTCCCGGGGCGGTTGGACCACCAAGATTCATATGGCTGCCGCGGATGCTCGGACGGCCGTGACGTTCTCCCTGTCGCCGGGACAGGCACACGACGCGCCGGAGGGTCGCCGGCTGCTCGAACGCCTCGGCCCGCAGCTCGGAAGCCCGCGGCTGCTGATGGATCGGGCATACGAGGGCGACGAGAGCCGCCAGCTGGCGCTGGACCTGGGCTTCGTCCCCGTGGTTCCGCCGCGCCGGAGCCGGATCGATCCGTGGGAGTACGACCGCGAGATGTACAAGCGGCGCAACGAGATCGAGCGGCTGTTCCGCCGGCTGAAGGGCTTCCGACGCATCTTCTCACGCTTCGAGAAGCTGGACGTGATCTTCACAGGGTTCATCATGTTCGCACTCATAACAGAGGCATTGCGCCAGTGTTAACACGCCCTAGGTTGCAGTCCTGATTGTGGCTGAACAATCCAGCCTCGTAGTCTAGAAGCCTGAACGGACCAGCACCCACAGGCACAGCCTCATCAGGCGGGAAATCGGAGTTGACACTTGAATAGCCTTCATTCGACCACGTATAACGCCACTTCTCAACGTTCTCACGCTTAAGCACCGAAGCCACCGGATCTGTGAGCAGCATTGGAAAATCCGCCCGGGCACTCACAAGAGTCACGCGCAATCTTCGATCATCTATGACCTCTACGCCCGCCAACTCCCCAGAGTCGTCTTTCACAATGGCATCGGCACCCTTGACCCACCCCAAGACGTCGTTGGCGCGACTGCTTCCGGTGGACATCGTCAACGATCGCTCCCAGCTCCACTTGACATCTTCAGATGTCAACGGAGTCCCATCGCTGAATTTCAGCCCTGCCTTCAGCTCGAAGTCATACGTGAGCCCGTCCGCGCTGACATCGAAGCGATCCATGAGGTCTCCTTCAAGTCTGATTTCATCACCCTCCTCCACAATCTTCGTGAGTCCAGAATGAATCTCACTTACTAGAGGCAATGAAAAGCCGCCTCGAACGTCTATCGCTTCATCAATCGCGGGGTCCGCTACGCCGCAGTCGTTGTTGAAAACTGCCATCACGCGACCCGAACGTTGTTCGTATGAGGGCTTAGCGTCTCTCTCCAGATTGTCGGACGGCGCGCTGACCTCGAAGACAATATCAGCTTTCGACCGGCTCTCATCGGCGGCGGAGTGTGTCAGCGAAGAGGGACCATTATCAGCATCCTGAGCGCAAGAGAGCAGAAACGAGCAAATGGCGACGGCGGCAACAGCCAACCCCATCCCGGGTTTGAAGTTCGCTATTAGGCGAAGAGTGCGTTGACTCGCGTTACTCGACGCTTTGCCGACTGGCGTTAACATGTTTTTGCCACGGCGTTCGAAAGCCGCTACGCGGCGACCAGACGCCGTTATCTACGGAGTGAGGGCTGGATACAGAGCCGTTGTGAGTTTCGGAGGATTTGAGGGATTGCCTGAGCGATGATCATCGGGACTATGAACGATATACGCGGGTCTCTTTATCCGAATGGTCACGATTAATCTGATCGGTGCCGATGGCGAACGTCGTCCTGTCAACTCGCTGCTCGATACCGGCTTCACCTGCTCCCTGATGTTGCCGCCGGAAACTCTGCAAGGGCTCGGATTTGCGTATCTTGGACAACGATACGCTACTCTCGCCAACGGACAAACCACGCCCTTCAACACCTATCTCGGTAAAGTGGAGTGGCACGGACAAGAGAACGTCTTCGCGGTATGGGAATCTCCAGGGCGCCCTCTGATCGGCATCCAGATGCTGCGCGGCAACACAATCACTCTCCACGTTCCAATGGCAAGAATGGTCAGAATTGAAAAATCTTCCGATTCCTAGTCCTGAAGAGCGAGCGGCAACTTCACAGCATGTGATTGGCTGCTTCCTCAACCTCAAGCCATCCCTCGCCGCGTTGCCAGCGCGACCGCCAGCTTGATCGCCTCGATCATGCTCGTCGCCTGCGCGATCCCACGACCCGCGATATCGAACGCCGTGCCGTGGTCGACCGAGGTGCGGATGAAAGGAATCCCCAAGTTCACCGAGACCGACTCTTCGAAGCCGTGTACCTTGATCGCGATGTGGCCCTGATCGTGATACATAACCACCACCACGTCGTATCTGCCATCGATCGCCTGGTTGAAGACTGAGTCGGCGGGGTGAGGTCCGGTCGCGTCGATGCCTTCCAATCGTGCGGTGGCGATGGCAGGCGCGATCTCCTTAGCCTCGGTATCGCCGATCAAGCCGTTGTCGCTGGCATGGGGGTTGAGCGCAGCAACTGCGATGCGGGGTGTTGTGAATCCCCAACGCTTCATGTGCTCATCTGTGATCCTCACCGCGGTGAGAACGTTCTCCGTCGTCACGAAGGCGCACGCATCGATCAGCGACTTGTGCGTGGAAAGGTGCATGCAACGCAACGTTCCGCTCACCAGCATCGTATAGACTGTGCCGCTGTTGGTGAGACGCTTGAAGACCTCTTGGTGCCCTAAATCCGCCGCGCCCGACATCTGCCACGACTCTTTGTTCACCGGCGCGGTGACCATCCCGTCTATCGTACCGTCCAAGCAGAACTCTGCGGCAGATTCGACCCAGAGATGGGATGCCCTGCCAGAGAGCGCGGAGTGCGTGCCCAGAGGGAATTTAGCGGTCTCATACCCTCCGACGCTCAGCACGGGAATCGCGTCGGTGATATCTCGGGCTTCAACTGCCTCATCGATAGGGACTGCATCGAGGTCAGAACCCAGCTGTTCAACTGCGCCATTAACAGAAGCGAGCGAGCCAATGGCGAACATGTGCGCTGAATCACGCACCTCGGGGGCCATGAACGACTTGACCACAACCTCCGGCCCGATGCCGGATGGGTCGCCCAGAGTCAATGCCAATAGAGGCTTGTCGATGGGTAGATGTCTCACTTTAGGATCCATAGCTTCCCAGACGGTCTCAGGCGAGCCTCAGCACTTGCTGAAGCCGCAGGAGTAACACTTCATGCAACCTTCTTCGAACGCCATTCTGGCGAAGCACTCGGGACACGTAGCGGCAGAAGCCGGGTGTGCCTCGCCGTTGTTGACAGCGACTGTTGCCTGTGGCATGCCCAGCTCGTCGGCGCTCGGAGCTCCAAACATCGAGGAGTGCCAGACCTCTCCTCTGGAAGGCGTAGTCGATTCGGAGATCATCGGTGCGTTGCTCGAGTGGGCGGATATCACCTGAGCTACCGCGTCGGGAACCGACATGATCTGCATGCCGTTGCTCCAAATCGGGTCGTCAGTGATCAGACGGAGCTGATTGACGATCTCCTGCGGCGCGACACCCGACCTCAGGCTGAGCGAGATCATGCGTGAGAGCGCCTCAGCCATCGCGTTGTCGTTCCCGCCCGCTTTACCGTGTGCAGTGAATACCTCAAACAGTCGACCGTTATCGGTGTAGTTGAGAGTGACGTAGATCTTGCCTCTGCCGGTCTGGACTTCCACGGTCCTGCCCATCAGCGCCTGGGGGCGCTTCATCGGGGTGATGAAGACATCCGACTTCATCAGTGCCTGAGCATCGGCTCGATCCAACAGGGACGGCTGCTCAATGTCGATCATTTCTTTCTCACCGGCAGATTCAGTGTGCCCCGCGGTCAAGACCTCTTTCTCTCTGCTTCCGGCCCGATACACTGTGATGCCCTTGCATCGCGTCTTCCACGCCAACATGTACGCCTCTTCCACATCTTCCAGTGTCGCTTCGTTCGGGAAGTTGATCGTCTTGGAGATGCCGGCATCGACGCTCTCCTGAAACGCCGCTTGCATCATCACGTGGTCCCGCGGGGAGATGTCGGATGCCACTCGGAACAAGGTCTTCGAATCCTCAGGGACATCGTCCCTATCGAGGAGTGAAGAGCCGTCCGCGAGTGCTTTGAGCAGATCATCCGATAGGAACCCTCGTTGCTTAGCGACTCTCTCGAAGTTTGCGTCGGCGTAGAACAGAGTAGTGTCACCGCCCAAGATATTGTGTTTGCGGTAGGCAAGTGAAAAGATCGGCTCGATGCCGCTGGAGCAGCCAGCGATCATCGATATGGTCCCAGTGGGCGCCACCGTCAAGCGGCAGGCATTGCGTAGGGGGGGGGTAACAGAATCGGACTCTTCTCCAGCCCAGCCGCCGTACGGGCCACGCCTCTTGGCGAGGCGCATCGATTCATCGTCGGCGACCTGCTTGATGAAGCGCATCACTTCTCTGCCCACCTCGACTGCCGCATCGCTGTCGTAGGGGATGCCCAGTCTCACCAGCATGTCGGCGAAACCCATCACGCCCAAGCCGATCTTGCGAGTCTGAATATTCATCTCTTCGATCTCGGGGATGGCGTACTCGTTGACGTCGATGGTGTTGTCGAGGAAGTGCGTGGCGGTGCGTATGGTTTCGGAGAGGCGATCCCAATCGATTATCGGGAGCTTATCGCTCGCACGCGAGTAGCGACTCTCAACTTCCGGCTTCAGGGTCTCTGATTGGGCTTTATCCCGTTCGATCACTCCAGTGGCGAACTCACCCGTCACGTAGTTGGAGAGATTGATCGAACCGAGATTGCACGACTCGTTCGGCAGCAACGGCTGCTCACCACACGGGTTGGTAGCGGTAATGGTTCCGATATGCTTCACGGGACTGTTGCGATTCACCTCGTCGAGGAAGATCATTCCCGGCTCTCCGTTGAGCCATGCGCCAGAGATGATCTTGTCAAAGACTTCGCGGGCGTCCAGCCTGCCCACCTCTTGCAGCTCGCTTGCCTCATCAGCCGGGTTAACTCTGAAGTAAAGGGGATAGTCGGTCCCGTCTTCAACTGCTGCCATGAATTTGTCAGTTACGCCGACCGAGATGTTGAAGTTGTGGATCTCGCCTTCAACTTCTTTGCATGAGATGAACTCCATAATGTCGGGGTGATGCACATCCATCACAGCCATGTTCGCGCCGTCTCGCTTGCCGCCCTGAGTCACCAGTCTCGATGTAGCTGAGAGGTAGCGAAGCGTCTCGACCGGACCACATGCTCGTCCGTGGGTGGTCGATATGGGCCAGCCCTTGGGCCTTAATTCTGAGAGAGCGAAGCCGGTGCCTCCGCCAAATTTCTGAACCATGGCCTGATCATGCGACGCCTTAGCTATCCCCTCCATGGTGTCTCTCAACGGGAGCACGAAACAGGCTGACAGGGTTCCTTGTCCGGTTCCAGCGTTCATCATCGTCGGTGAGTTCGGCAGGAAATCCAAACTCGCCATCATCCGATAAAACTTCTCAGCAGTGCCTTCTACATCCTTAGGAGATGCGTTGTATCGGTAGTCGCCCTCTGCAATCGCGAGTGCCACTCGATGGAACATGGCATCGGAATCCTCGGTAACGTTGCCGTCGTCGTCTTTGACGAAGTAGCGTCTCTCTAAAATCACCTGCGCGTTGTCAGAGATTTCGGCCGAGATGAATCCATCTCTGCTTGAAGCTTCGGTTTCATGTTCAAATAGCTGAGTCATTTTCAAATCTCTCCGTTCTCATCGGTTTCCTTAGATGAGGCGAATATGCAGCCATCTCGGATCCGGCGAACTTTCATCTCTTATGTCGTTCCCGCGTGCGGCGACCGAGTTCGTATAGAGCATCAGATGCCAGTAATCTGCCCTGCAGAAGATCGTCGATTTTCTCTTCTCTCTGCAACCTGCCCGCTTCCTCCTCAAAACTCTCGGGAGCGTCAAAGTTTCGATACACGGACGCGTAGCGAATATAAGCCACTTTGTCCAATTCACGCAGCCGGTACAGTGCCATCTCGCCGATGAGGTTAGTCTCCACACACTCTCTGCCGTCAACTAGGATCGCCTCTCGGATCTCCTCGACCATTTGATCGATTGATCCCAGCGGAATCGGGCGCTTCACACAAGCGATTTCCAAGCTGCGAGCCAGCTTCTTCGCCGAGAAGACTTCACGGCGGCCGGTGCGCTTCTGTACATGCAGTCGGGGGTTGTGGACGCGCTCGTAGGTCGTGAATCTTCCGCTGCAAAACAGACATTCGCGGCGGCGGCGCACTGAGTTGCGACTCTCGCGCGAGTCGACGACCTTCGTATCGCCATGCCCGCAGATGTTGCAGTTCATCTAGTGAAACTCCGCCGTACGGTCTTAAGAACCTACAACCCTTGGGCAGTATCCTTCGTCCGTACGTGTCCCGATAACAGCCGGCGACATCCTTGCCTGCGTGGTATTGAGCACCATATGTTGTGTGGAGGATATAATTATATCAACTTATAGTGTTTTCAGTGTCGAATCAAGGGAGTTTCGCACAATTTTCGCCAAGTTTAAGACAACCTTTGGGTACTTGAAGCCCTTTCGAGAAGAGGCAGGCTCTTCGAGGGGGGCACTCGCTGTCGGGAAAGATCGCGCCGCGCCTTCGGATACAGCGTGAATCAAGCTCTGTAGAATCGGGAATCAGCGTTGGTTCATCGGACCGTTTTTAGTCCGATTCACGGGATTCAGAGGATGCGCTTGATTCCCCGCTATTTCTAGCCTTCATGAACTCAGGCATCTCGATGCCGAAATCATCCAGCCAATCCCGTTTGAGAGGCTCATCGCGCTTGCGGCGCATGGCCTCTAGCTTCTGCCTCTGCACGTCGTAGTAATCGATCGTCTCAATCTCCTCGAAGCCCGTCGCAATGATCGTGATTTTGATTTCGTTCTCCATCTTGAAATCTTGCGTGGTTCCGAAGATGATCTCTGCATCAGGGTGGACTACATGTTTGATCGTCTCAGAGATTCTGCGAACTTCAGCCATCATCAGATCCGCACCGCCGGTGATGTTGAGTAGCACTCCTGTGGCGCCATCGATCTTCACTTCGAGCAAGGGCGAGCTCAGAACGGCTGCTATCGCGGCTTTGGAGCGATCTATGCCGTTGCCCTTCCCTATCGCCATCCAAGCCGGACCTGCATCTCTCATCACTGTGCGAAGGTCGGCGAAGTCCAAGTTAATTTCGCCCGGCATCAAAAGAAGGTCGGTTATGGATTGCATCGCTTGGCGCAACACTTCGTCCGCCATCTTGAACGCCATCTCGATAGACATCGATGGATCGGCGACCAGCAACAGTCGCTCGTTGGGAATCACGATCAGCGTGTCGACCTCTGCGGCGAGACGATTCAATCCCTTCTGCGCTTCCATCTCGCGGTGATAGCCCTCAAACGGGAAGGGTTTAGTCACCACACCCACCGTGAGACAGCCGAGATCCTGTTTGGCGATTCTGGCCACTACGGGTGCTCCGCCTGTGCCGGTACCGCCTCCCATACCCGCTGATACGAAGACAAGGTCGGTTCCGGCCAATACCTCCCTGATCTCGTCTCGACTGTCCTCGAAGCAGAGTCTCCCGATATCCGGGTTGCCTCCAACCCCCATACCTCTGGCTATCTTGTCTCCAACTCGCAGTCTCAACGAAGCTTCGGCGTTTGCGAGCGCTTGGGCATCAGTGTTCGCCGCGATGTACTCCACGCTCGGTATTCGGCTACGATACATCCGCGTGACGGCGTTCGATCCTCCGCCACCGATTCCGACGACCTTGATCTTCACAGACGGAGCTCGTCCGCGCTGTCCGGGTATCACATTCGGCAACGTCAAGATGTATGGCCTGACCTAGGTTCGAACATCGAGCGCGCCAATTAACTATCGAGACTATTAGGCGAAGCGCGCCGATTCTACTGATTCTGCTATAGATATGACTCTACACATCGCAGAATCCCATGCGCGCCGTCCTCTACTACTCGATGAATTGATCGAGAGACGAGGAGAATCGGCGTTCGAATACTATCGACGGAAAATCGAGCGCCAGCTTCTTCCGCCTTCTTGCTCCTGCGGGCCGCTATCGGTGGCAACCGTTGGCACTAGTGTTTTCACCGGCTGGCGAGAGACGTGATTGTCAGTCTCTATCCGGTCAAGAGCACGCAGCATGACGCACACGGCACCCGACATCGTCGGATCGCTGACCGAGTCCGGCAGGCTCTTGATTCCGGATGGTTTGCGAACATCCACCTTCCCGCGCACTTGCATCGCCAATTTGGCAGCGTTGGCGAATCCGTCGAGCTTGGCTCCGCCGCCGGTGAACGCAACGTTAACAAAATCTTCATTGTGGAGGCCGACTGCTTGTCGGATGCGGTGCTTGAAAAGCTTGGAGACTTCGACGACGCGCTCGCGCAGCAGATGGGAGATTGAGACTCGCGTCAACGCCCTTTCGACATCTACCACTCGTTCGTTGCCCGTGAGAGCATTGGGATCGATCTCGATGTCTTGTTCAGAGTCAGAGATATTGACCGTTCCCGCGGCGAGCTTGACCGCCTCTGCATTTTCGAAGGGAATCTCGTAGCTGTAAGCGATGTCGTTCGTGAAGTGGAAGCCGCCGACCGGCAAAGAGCTGACGGATATGCTTCTGCCATCTTGATAAACGGCGATCTCCGTGTCGCTACCACCGACATCGATCACAACAGATCCGGTGTCTCGCTCATATGAAGTGAGAAGATGCTCCGCTTCTGCAACGATCGTGGCTCCCCCGTGTATCGCCTCTACTCCAGCCGCTTCTACAGACGAGAAAACCGCTTGATAGTGCTCAAGGTCGCAAACCACGAGCTGTGCCTCAACCTCTAGCACATCGGGATGCATACCGGTCGGAGGTTTACGAAATTCTGTTGTGCCATCGACCCGGTACTTGACGGGAGTTGCGTACAGCAGATGGTCGGACGTAGACACGTTCGACACAGCGGCGTTGCGGACAGCATGCAGGATGTCGTGCTCAGTGACACCGGCGGCGAAATCGAACTGTCTAGCTTCGCCAGTGCCCAAAAAAGATCGGACATGCTTGCCGCCGATCGCGACGTAGGCTTTCCCGAACGTCAGGCTGCATTGTTCCGAAGCTTCTGCCACTGAGGCTCGGACTACCTCCGTAGCCAAAGCGCGGTCGACGAGGTCGCCGCGGTTCATGGCATCGCACGGCATCACGTTGAGAGCCAGCAGCTCGGGGACTCCGGAATAGTCCCGTCGAATCACGACGGTGCAGATCTTCGTGCTTCCCACGTCGATTGCGATCCTAATGTCTTCTTGGTACATCGGGGCAGGCTCTCCCTCGGCTCAATCCGTTTGTGTTTTTCAGTTCAGATTCTCGTAGCCACCCGCATCTTGGCACTGCGGCTACGTGGATTCATCTGCACTTCGGAACTCCCGGGCGTTACAACCCCGTCGATGACTAGCGAGAGTGTCGGGGAGTGTTCGCAGGTGCAGAGAGGTGTGACGCGTTCATCAGGAGGACATATGCAACTGGCAGATTCTCTACGCATGAAATTCTTGACGATTCGGTCTTCTAACGAGTGGTACGATATCACCACCAGTCTTCCCGAGTACCCGATCAATGAAACCGCTTGCTCGAGCGCCATCTCCAACGATCTCAACTCGTCGTTGACGGCGATGCGCAAAGCCTGAAATGTTTTAGTAGCCGGATGGATACCCCGTCGCGTTCTTCGCTTTGAACGGGCGACGATATCGGCCAATTCCATCGAGGTTCTCACCGGGCGATTCGCGACTATTGCCGAAGCTATGCGACGCGACGATCGTTCCTCGCCGAATCTATAGATGAG
This sequence comes from Dehalococcoidia bacterium, assembly GCA_965214735.1. GTDB lineage: Bacteria > Chloroflexota > Dehalococcoidia > Lucifugimonadales > Lucifugimonadaceae > Bin127. The sequence goes on from OZ243977.1 coordinate 1,967,826, forward strand.
ATCGGCAAGATCTCGCTCCGAGTAGCCGTTTACGATATCTGATGCCGTGGGACCGCCTGACATGCTGAAGCGCATATCGAGTGGATCGGGCCGGCGGAAGGAAAAGCCTCGGCTTTCGCGATCTAGTTGCAGCGAAGACAACCCCAGATCGAATAGAACGCCGTGAACCGGCAAGAAGTCTTGACGGATGGCCAGAGCTCGCATCTCCACGAAGTTCTCGTTGACCAATAGCATCGAATCGCCGAATCGGCTCAAGCGTGCCGAAGCCACCGTCACCGCCTCCGGATCGGCATCAATCGCCAAGACCTGCCCGCCTGGGGATGAGCGTTCAAGAATCTCTCGAGTGTGCCCGCCTTCGCCGGCGGTTGCATCGATGTAGCGGCCACCCAGCTGCACATCGAGTGCGTCAAGCACCTCTTCAGCCATCACCGGCTGGTGATGGCCCTTACTGCGCTCTGCCAGGAACGAGTGAGTGTTAATCAATGTGATCGTAGATTGAATCAAATCGCTTAGAAACTAAGTAAGAACTTATTTGGGCACGGCGATTTGTGACCGCCGTGCTCATCAGTCCAAACGAGTTTCGCTCGCGAACTACAGCAGTCAGTATCGAATTTTAAGAACTTAACGCTTCATTTTTCTACGTATCCGCATGCGTTCACGGCGCGGTATCATAAATTCGAAACCGATTAACGATCTCAATTGCACATCGATCCCCTTCCATGCCTCCCTCCATCAGATTCGCAGTGTTGACCAGCAGCGACTCTGGGCACCAAGGACTCCGCTCCGACATCGGCGGAGACGCGGTGATCAAAGCCATGGAGGCGCAAGGACATGAGCTTAGGCAGAGGGTTCTGCTGCCAGATGATAGGGCAGTCTTGGCCAACCAGCTGCGTCTGTGGTCCAATGATGATGATATTAAATTGATTCTGACCACGGGCGGCACCGGCTTGGGGCCGCGCGATGTGATGCCGGAAGCGATGTCCGACACTTTAGAGTACGAAGTTCCGGGTATCGCGGAGGCGATGCGGGCCGCCTCCCTCTCGGTAACGCCCATGGCGATGCTTTCGAGAGCGAAAGCCGGTGTTAACAACCAGACTCTGATCATCAATCTGCCGGGCAGTCCGAAAGGCGCGGTAGAGACGCTGCATGTGGTGCTGCCGGTGATTGCACATGCGGTTGAGATCGTCTGCGGCGTTCATCATGGCAAACACCCTGTGCCCTAATAGCCGGATGCGTGGTCGCGTTGCAGAATGAAGTTCCATATCGTCACGCTGTTTCCCGAGATGTTCGTCGGACCATTCTCCGAGAGCATCATCGGCCGCGCGCATGACGAGGGGCTGATCGAGACTCGGTTCGTCAACCCTCGTGATTTTGCCATAGATCGCCGCAAAACGGTCGATGCCCCTCCTTATGGCGGAGGCCCCGGGATGGTGATAATGGCACCCCCGCTGCTTGACGCGCTGGATCAGATCAACGCTGGATATCCGACTGGAGCACAGCCTCCCGTCATCTACATGTCGCCTCAGGGGGAGCGCTTCACCCACGAATCTGCTCTGGAGCTCTCATCGCTGCCCGCGCTCACGATCGTGTGCGGCCATTACGAAGGTGTCGACGAGCGCTTCATCCAGCTTGCCGTCGACCGAGAGATCAGCATCGGCGACTTCGTGCTGACGGGCGGCGAGATACCAGCGATGGCGATCGTCGACGCGGTCGCCAGATTGCTGCCGGGTGTTTTGGGCGACGACACTTCGGCTAAGCGCGAAACTTTTTCGCTTCAGAACCGCGGGATGCTGGAGGGAGGCGTATACACTCGTCCGGCCGAAGTCGAGGGTTTGAGGGTGCCCAGAGAGCTATTGACCGGGGATCATGCGGCAGTAGAACGTTATCGACGCAGAGCCGCGGCTGAGAGGACGATGCATAGGAGGCCGGATCTTATGGAGGGCTGGGGGCCGTTAGTAGAAGAAGATTCGGCTTGAAGCCGTAGCCCTCGTAAACGCGTCGGCATCATTCCCAAAGTATGGAGCGGTGGAGATTTAGAAGCCTGTCAAAGTCGCTTCGCCGGATGATACCGCGGATAGGCGGCCGTCTCGGGACCTGATCATCAAGCGTCCGAATTCATCCACGTCTTCTGCCATTCCCTCGGCGACGATCTCCGTATCGGAGTCCCCACGTGCCTTCACGACTACGTGCTTCCCCAGTGTCGATAGACGCGATCTCCATTCGGGAATTATCTCCTCGCCTCGTATTAGCGAATCGTATAGTTCGTTGAGATGCGATAGGAGGATCGATAGAACTTCGAGTCGGTCCACTGACGATTCGCAGCCTCTCGCCTGGCGGATGCTGGTAGCTTCGAAACCGTATGACGTAGCATCGTTCGGCTGGAGATTGACGTTCATGCCGATTCCGAGAATGACGAACTGAGATCCGTCGCGGGTGAGTGCCTCTGCAATCACGCCGCAGATCTTCTTTCCGTACACCGACACATCGTTGGGCCACTTGATCGCCGTGCCCTCACTCACATAATCTTCGACCGTCAAGGAGCATGCCAGCGAGCCCATGATTGTCATCTGGCTTACGAAACTGGCACGCGGCTCCAGGATCGCCGACATCAAGATATCTTCTCCGGCTCTCGAAACCCATACTCTTCCGAATCTGCCGCGGCCGGAGTCTTGTTCGTCGGCGATCACGACCGTCCCTTCGGCGGCGGTGTTGGAAACAACCAGATCGCGCGCGAAATCTTGAGTGGATGAGGTTCGCCTCAAGTGGATTATCTCGTTGCCGATCCTGCCCGCGAAGCTTTGACGCAGGTCGGAGATCATTTTTGAGGCATGCTTCGTCTGCTGACAGTCATATCGATCGTAATGAACGGGCACGCGGAGCCACAAGGGGCATCCCTACATCGTAAGTTGCCTCAGCTGCCTCGATCCTTGTTTTCGAGTTAGAATCGTCACTTCCGAGCACTCTCCCGCTTCCTTCCGCGCGCTGACGAAATCGGCGCGCCCCTTCTTTTCGGTACATGGATATCAGGCCCGTAACAGACGACGAATTCCTTGAATGGCGTATCGCCGTGAGGATGAATCTAGGAGATCACGTATCTGAAGAAGATACGATGTACATGCGCGCCCACCGGGTGGAGCTGGATCGCCTGCTCATCTGCCGAGACGGAGATGCCATCGCCGGTACAGGAGGAGCGGACTCCTTCGACATGACACTGCCGGGCGGCGCAACGGTGCCGGTGGCAGGGGTGGCGTATATCACTACGGCTTCAACCCATCGCCGTCGTGGAGTCCAGCGTGGAATCATGCGTCGGATCCACGACGATGCCCGCGACCGGGGCGATGCGGCAGCGATATTGTGGTCGAGTCAAAGCCTTCTCTACCCCAGATACGGTTATGGCAACGCGATGCCGGCTCATAATTGGCGCATCAGTCTCGATCACACCACCTTCGCCCACTCGCCGGAGTGGTTCGGCAGCTTCGTGACGCCGCAGCGCGACGAAGCTATCCTACTGATGGAGCGCGCCTACGATTCGGCGCGATTGAAACGCCCCGGCATGATCACTCGCACGCCCAAGCGGTGGCAGTATGAAATTCATCCTAGGCACAGTAGGGATTCATTCTTCCTCATCTACATGGAAGACGACGAGCCTCTTGCGTACGCCCGATTCGAGGTGCGCCGTTCAGTCGATGAAGAGTTCACCGGCACGCTGCACGTGATCGAGGCGGTGGCGTCGACGGATGCCTCTCACGCGGCTCTCTGGCGACACCTATTCGATCAAGAGCTTGTCAACGAGCTGACTGCGCCGGTGAGACCGGTGGATGATCCGATCATCTGGATGCTGGCAGATCCTCGGCGTCTGCGAAGAGAGTTGACCGATGCGATCTGGTTGAAGCTTCTCGACCCGGTGCGGATGCTCGCCGAGAGAACTTACTTGGTCGAGGGTGCGATAACGATCGAGACCCGCGACTCGGAGAGCGGCGAGTCGACTGTTCTCGTTCTTGAAGGCGGGCCCGACGGCGCGCGCTGCTCCCGAACCAACGGCATGCCGGATCTGGTAATGCAGGATAGCGAGTTGGCAGCGGCGTACATGGGTGCCGTATCGTTCTCGATGCTGGTCGAGCTGGGTTTGGCAGAGGAGACGGCGATGTCATCCGGTGCCGCGAAGCGCGCCGACGCGATGTTCCAGACCGTGCCCGCGGGCTGGAATCCTTATCACTTCTAGAACCTTCTCATTCAATCGAAGCCCTTAACTTGCCGAAAATACCAGACAGGGTGGCGGATATCGAGTTTCGGCCGATCGGGCCGCACGAGTTAGTCGCGTTCGACCGCGCCGAGTCGCGCGGTTTCGGCGGCCACTTCCGGGCGAGTCCCGAGGGTCTGGAGCATGGTGCCAGATTCCTATCGAATTCTCGAACCCTATGCGCGTTCGACGCCGGCGAGATGGTCGGCACTTCCGCGTCATATACCTTGGACCTTTCTGTGCCAGGCGGAAGCAATGTAGCGATGTCGGGCGTGACGGGAGTGACGGTTTCCCCCAGCCATCGGAGGCGCGGCATTCTCACCGAGATGATGCGGAGGCTGTTGGAGATCGAGCACGAGCTGGATATTCCGGTGGCGGGTCTGTGGGCGAGCGAGAGCATCATCTATGGACGTTTCGGCTACGGAGTGGCGGTGCAAGAGCAGGTCGCTTCGATCCGCACTCGCCACTCTGCATTCCGTCAGCCGTTCGACGCCCGCGGCAAGATCAGATTCGCAGATGCCTCGGAAGTTCGATCCGCGGCGCCTGTGATATGCCGCAAGACGATGCCATCGAGCCCGGGGATGGTTGATCGCCTCGATTTCGAGTGGGAGCATGACTTTCAGAACAGAGTCCGCGGCCAGGATCGCTTCTACGTCGTCTACGAAGAGAAGGGTGAGATTCTCGGCTATGCCAAGTACCGTCTCGAAGGCAAGATCGAGAGAATGCCAAGCGGCGCCGCCGACCAGCACGGCGGGTACGAGTTGTTCCTGATCGAGCTGATCGCCTCGACACCGATCGCCCAAGCGGCACTCTGGAGATTCGTTCTCGATATCGACTTGGTGCATACGGTGACGCACTGGCAACATCCGATGCGCTCAAGCTTGATGTGGAGTTTGAGCGACCCGAGGCGACTTTCTCTCAAGCCTTACGATGCCCTTTGGCTACGGATCCTCGATCCCGCCGCCGCGCTAGCTGCGCGTAGCTACAACGCGCCGGGCACATTCGCCATCGAGCTGATCGACGACTTCTGCCCGTGGGCGGCGGGAACCTTCAGACTCGATGCCGACGAACAGGGTGACGCAACCTGCTCACGCACCAGCGACGAGGCAGATGTGACGATGCCGATCGCATCTCTGGCTGCCGTGTATCTAGGTGCTCACCAGCTGACCCAGCTCCAACGAGCCGGTCGGATAGACGAACATTCGCCTGGCTCTGTCGCCGCGCTCCAGACGATGTTCGCCACTACGGACGCTCATTCAGTCATCCATGAGTTTTGATTCCGTGACGGCATCGAGTACAGACCGATCAGCCGTCATGAGCTTGTATCCTTCGAGCGCGCAGTGGCACGCGGCTTCGGACACCTCTTTTCTCCGCGGCCGGGCGTGTTGGAGGGTGTTCCGTCGCGCATGGATTTCTCTCGATCCATGGCAGCATTCGATGGCAATGAAGTCGTTGGCACAATGGCGGCTCTGGACTATCGTCTACCGTTGCCGGGCGGAGCAGTTTCGGAGATGTCGGGCATCATCGCGGTGACAGTGCAAGCAACCCATCGGCGGCGTGGGATCTTCACAGAGATGATGAGGCACCTGTTGCGGAACGAGTTTGAACGCGGAGTTGCGTTTGCCGGTCTTTGGGCCAGTCAGAGCATCATCTACGGCCGCCACGGATACGGCATCGCGGTAGAGCACCAAGAGGCGACGATCGAGAAGCGTCACTCGCATTTCCGTCATCTGCCGCGAGCAAGCGGGCGGGTGCGATACTCCGACACGAAGACGATCAGAAAGGTGGGAGCCGAAGTTTGGGATTCGGCGATGAAGAATCGGCCGGGGATGATCCCTAGGCTAGGACCCGAATGGGAATCGGAGTTTCCCGATCCTTACTACTGGAAGCGGAGCGACAAGCCGAGTTTCTTCATCGCTTACGACGAGGATGGCATCTTGAAGGGATACGCGGTCTATCGCATCGAGGAGATACCCGACGACCCTGACAACGCTAGTCAGATTCTACTCAACGAGTTGGTCGGGACATCTTTAGCCATCGAAGCCGCTTTGTGGCGGCAGATTCTGGACATCGATCTTGTGAAGAGAGTAGTCAATTGGAACCATCCGAAGCGATCTCCACTGTTATGGCTGCTCCGAGATCCTCGCCGTTTCAAACTCGAACCTTACGATGCTCTGTGGCTGCGCATCATGGACCCTGCGAAGGCTCTGGCAGCCAGAGAGTATTCGGTAAGCGGGGAGGTCACAATCGCAGTGGTGGATGAGTTCTGCCCATGGGCGGAGGGCACTTATCTTCTCCAAGTCGATGACGACGGCTCGGCGCGCTGCTCTTCGACCGATCTGTCTCCTGACATCACGATGCCTACAGCGACTCTGGCATCGATCTACCTTGGCTCTCACCACCTGCGACACCTTGGAAGCGCGGGTAGAGTAGAAGAGCATACGGTCGGCTCGCTCGCCAAGATTGATACCATGTTCCCCACGACGGATATGCAGTCGGTCGTCCATGACTATTGACGGGGCACGAGATGCCGCTATTCACGCCAAGCCACCTAGGGAAGTGGGAGGCACTCTATCATACCTTGCTCGAAGGAGAATCTTTGCCGTTGACCACGGAGGGCATTTGGCTTCTGGGCAGCAAGCCTGGTGTCATCGCCGTGCTCCATGAGGGTGAACCCATATTTATCGAAGCGTCGAATAATATCTCTAAGACGTTGAGCGATTACGTCAACGGCGGGGCGCGGTCGGAGTTCAGGATCGAGGTGGCGGTGGCAGAGCTGGGCGCCTCGCCTCGCACGGCGCCTGAACGGGTCAAAAAGGGTCCCTTGGCGGACCGTCTCGACAAAGTCATTTCAAGCTACAGATTCAACGTCGTCCCGGCAACTGCCTCGCAAGTCGAGAAACTGGCGGAGGCTTTCAAGATCGTCGCAGATCCTCGCTTGAACGGTCCGACTGCGAGATCCAACTCGGTGATCGACGCGCTACCCAGATGAGGGCGGCACCGCGGGTGATCGTTTATGGGTAACGAAGGATTTATCTCATACTTGCCGCTTCTGCTGCTGATCATCGCGTTCGGTGCTTTGGCGTATCTCCTATGGCGCAGCCACTTCAACATCGGAGCGTTGATCGTTCAGGTTTCCACCGCCGCATTCATCTCCACTCTCGCCGGTTACGGGCTCTGGGTGCTGGGCGTGATCATGGTTGTTTCGGCTCTGTTCCCCGAGAGCGTCTTCGCGTGGCGTGCGAATCTCTTCATCAGCATGTCGGCAGGCTCCACGTTCGGATACGGCATGGTGAAGAGGTTCGGGACATCGGAGGAGACTCTGAGCACGATAGACATCGCCCTCTCGTCAGGGCTGGCGATGGTTGGTGCGATCATTGGCTTCGTACTCTTCATAGACGTGCAGTTCGGTGCCGACTTCGTGCCCAACGCTTCAGATGTGGCAGGCAGCTACTTCGGAGCTCTGCTGGGCGGCAACGCTCCGCTCATCGTCACCGGCGCGCTACGTGTGTATCGGAACATGGAGCCTTGACGAATCTGTGGAGTCATTTGGAAGTGGATGCTGCGATAAATGTGCAATGGCTATCCGATACCCATTTTCCTTGTCCCAGCGAAGGCATGAACCCAGAGTCTGCCTTCGTGCTTGATATAAGGGATAATGCAATCCATCCGAAATCGCGGAGACGAGGACCGACTCTGTCGATGCCGTTCGATTTCTATCGATCGATTAAGTTTGCGAAGGTTTCGAACGACCGGCATCTGGATTCACAGGGAACGCAATGAAGATCACCGATATCGAAGTCATCACATTCAGGATCAAGTCCAACAACGTCAGCACCAGATGGGGTTACGGCGAGTGGCTAGACGAGGCTCGCGACTCGACCGAATCCATCACCAAGATCGTCACCGACGAGGGCGTGAGCGGTTACAACACGGGTGGAATGGGCGGCTACTTCCGCGGAGCTACTAGGGAAGAGGTTGAACAGATGGTCAAGCGGCTGCTCGTGGGAGAGGATCCGCTCAACCGCGAGAAGCTGTGGAACTTGATGCGTGATAACAAGCCGTTCCACGAGTCTCTGATCGGTAACATCGATGCCGCGCTATGGGATCTGGCGGGTCGGTACGCGGGGATGTCCGCGGCCCAGCTGATGGGCAAGGCTCGAGACAAGGTTCGGGCGTACGCGAGCACGCACCCGAATATCGGAACTCCGGAGGACTACGCTAAGTTCGCGCTGGAGTGCAAGGATCGCGGGTACACCGCGTTCAAGGTGCACGCCTACATCTATTGGGATCCGATCAACGATAAGCCCGCTCCGAGGCGGCCCGCATTTCCCAAGAACGATATCGAAGTATGCGAGGCGGTTCGCGATGCTGTGGGCGATGAGATGACTCTGATGCTCGATCCTTGGGGGATCTACACTTTGGACGAGTCGATCTACGTGGGCAAAGAGTTGGAGCGATTGGACTACTACTTCCTAGAGCATCCCATGCACGAGTTCAGAGTAGAGCCGTATCGTCGGCTGTGCAACGAGCTGGATATCGCGATATGCGCGCCGGAGCACGCCGACGGGATGCACTACTCGCGGGCCGAGTGGGTCCTGCAAGGAGCATCAGACATCGGTCGCATCGATGTCAATTTCGGCGGGATCACGGCATGCAAGAAGGCTGTCGATGTCTACGAGGCGTTCGGGATCCAATGTGAAATGCACGGCGGCTGGTTCGCCAACTCGGTGATTCTAGGCGCCACGACGGAGGAGACATGCCTCTTCTACGAAAGAGGACTGTTGCGGCCCGGATTCGATTACGACTCGCCTCAAGCCTTCCTCAATACTCCGTGCGACCCTTTGGATAGCGAGGGCAACGTGTTGCTGCCGCAAGGCCCGGGCCTCGGCTTCGACTTTAACTGGGACTACATCGACGACAATCGCGTAGGCTGATGCCCCATCCGCGACGGAAATCGCCCAGATCCTCCCTCTAGAGACGCGTGCGCTTACGACGCTCCACTTCGTGGCGTCGCAAGAATGGGGGCAGCTCCATCGATGCCGGATCATTGATCGCTTGCTCGATGGCTTCGCTGTCCATTATCCCCTTCTCGGCGGCGGTCGGGAAGCCGGTTGCGATCACAACGACGCGGATGTCGCGTCGCATAGTGTCCTCCTTGGCAGTTCCCATGATGATGTTGGAGTCTACGGACATCTTGCTCCTAACGAGCTCGGTGATCTCTTGCACGCTGTGCAAGGTCATCTCGGCACCGCCGGTTATGTTGACCAGTGCGCGCTTGGCACCGGTGATATCAACATCGAGCAATGGGCTATTCAGCGCCTGAGTCACCGCCTCGACTGCGCCTTCGCCAGGATGCCCGGTATCTGTACCGTGCCCGACACCCATCCATGCGGGTCCGGCGTTCGCCATAACCGTCTTCACATCGGCGAAGTCCACATTTACCTCGCCCGGCTCCAAAATCACTCGGGCGATACCCTCTACTCCGTCTTGGAGTACCTTATCTGCCATCCGCCACGCTTCCTGGGTGGTAGTGTCCGGCGCGGCGGCATCCAGCAATCGATCGTTCGGAATCTGCACGAGGGTATCCACTTCGCTCTCGAGCAGCTCGATTCCCTCGAGTGCCTTCTTCATACGCTGGGTACCTTCGAAGCTGAAAGGCTTAGTGACTACGCCGATGGTGAGGGCTCCGATCTGTTTGGCGATCGCCGCAACGACAGGGGCGCCGCCGGTGCCGGTGCCGCCGCCCATGCCAGCGGTCACGAATATCAGATCACCGCCCTTTAGAAGCTCGGTGATCTCTTCACGATTCTCTTCATGGCATATCCGTCCGATACGAGGGTCCCCGCCAACGCCCATGCCTCGCGCCGTCGAGTCGCCGACTCGCAGCACGTGTGGCACGGTCGCCAACTCGAGAACCTGTGCGTCGGTATTCACTGCTATATAGTCAACCGTTTCAATGGGGTGGTTGTGCATGCGATTGACGGCGTTTGATCCGCCGCCGCCTACACCGACCACCTTGATGTTCACCCTCCCAATCCCGGATGGTTGGCTTACTCGAGGGTGAAACTCGAACTCTTCGTGTATCTCGCGCAACATATGGCCGTCCTTCAAAAGTTTCAGGGCGTGCTGCTTCTGCAGTTTTCTTAGAAAATATTCGGTGCTGATCTCAGCTTCGCGTCTAGTTCAAAGGCGCGTCGTAGACCATGGCACTGTTAGTCACTTAAGTTAAGTCATATCAGAAACCTGTTTCAATGCATTGAAACGCAACAGAATCAGAAATTTGAGGAGTTTATACGAACCACTTGGAACGCGATCTGCCATGGCGGGCCATGCAGTTGAGGTTCTAGATGCCACCTGATCTATTCGTTTTAGTTCCAGAGCGTTCGGCACGCCGTGATTCAGAATAAACTGGTGTGTGGAACGGAGGAGCTTGCAAAGTGACCGTTTCTTAACGCAGCGACAATCCAACGAAAAGGAATCCATTCGATGAATGGCTATGAAGCGATCGCGAAAATCTTGAAAGCCGAAGGGTATGAGTGGCTGGCCTGCTTCCCGTCGAACCCCATCATCGAGGCGGTGGCAAAAGAAGGCATTCGCCCGATCGTTTTCAGGCAGGAGAGGGGCGGCATCATGGCTGCGGACGGCTACTCGCGTCTCATGGCCTCGCAGGGTAAATATGGCGCATTCGCTTGCCAAGGCGGGCCCGGGACGGAGAACGCGTTCGGAGGGTTTGCACAGGCATGGGCGGACGGAGTACCGATCCTATTCATTCCCGACGGCCCCGGCAACAACAAAACCGATGTCTCGCCGAACTTCAGCGGGCCCAAAAACTTCGAACACATCACAAAGTTCGCAGTCTCAATCACTAGCCCGGATCGCATCCCTGCCATCATGCGAAGAGCTACCGAGGCTTTGAAAAACGGCAGGCCCAGCCCCGTCATGGTCGAGATGCAACGCGACGCCATGGGTGGCGATGTGCCGGGAGGCATAGCTTCCTACAAGACCACCTCGGAGCGCAAATCATCTCCGTCGGCATCCGATGTGAAGGATGCAGTCAAGGTGCTGTTGAGTGCTCGGATGCCCGCTATATGGGCTGGGCAGGGCGTGCTCTACGCAGGCGCGACTGATGAGCTGAAGGAACTCGCCGAACTGGCGCAGATTCCGGTGATGACCACTATGCCCGGCAAGAGCGCGATCGACGAACGTCATCCGCTGGCTCTAGGAGCCGCAAACCGCACCGCGCCCAAGCCGGTATGGACATGGCTCAGGGAGTCTGACGTGCTGCTTGCCATCGGGGCCAGCTTGACGGTGACGAGCTACGGCATCGACATCCCGCCCGGTAAATTCCTCATCCACAGCACCAACAACCCGACCGACATCTCCAAAGAATACGCTACTGACATCGGTCTCGTCGGCGATGCCAAAGAGACTTTGAAGATGATCATAGAAGAGGTGAAGGCGCAGATCGGCGAAGACGGTCGAAGCGGCGACACCTCGGTCCAAGAAGCCATCAGTCAAGTACGAGCCGAGTGGATGGACGATTGGAGAGACCTGAGTAACTCTGACATGGTGCCTATCAACCCCTATCGGCTGCTCAAAGAGATCGGCAAGGTGGTCGACCACGAGAACACCGTGATGACTCACGACGCCGGGCACCCGCGTGATCAGATGATGCCGTTCTACACGGCGACAGCTCCGCACACCTACATAGGTTGGGGCAAGAGCACGCACCTAGGCTACGGGATCGGACTGATGATCGGAGCGAAGATGGCGATGCCGGAAAGGTTCTGCGTCAACTTCATGGGCGATGCCGCGTTTGGGATGTCCGGCTTGGACATCGAGACATCGGTGCGTTCCGGCAATCCCATCACGACGATCGTGCTCAACAACGGCACCATGGGCGGCTACAATCGCTCGCTGCCGGTAGCGATGGAGAAGTACAACGCCGGCAACATGACCGGCGACTACGCGATGATCGCCGAGGGCATGGGAGCTCGGGGCATCACAGTGAAGGAGCCGTCAGAGGTCGGCCCAGCCATTAAGGAGGCGCACCGCGAGAACTTCGAGAACGGACGATCAGCCTTGATCGACGTCCACACTCAGCAAGAGCTGAACTTCAGCATCTACGACGACTGAGGCGTAGCGCTGCCGCTAGCTAGTCGGGGCGACGGAGCCGGACCCGACTAGCGGTTGACAGATGCTGGCTTCTACCCCTCTTCCGCAAGAGCGTCGTCGACACTCTCCACGGTGTCGTCAGAAATCCAAGCGGTCCACACGTCACGGTAGTTGTTCAGGTACCAGATGGCGGCCGCCTCGGGGGTCTCGTTGTTGTCGGTCATCCAAGCTTCAGTCGTGATCTGAGCGCTTGCGGCTAGGTTGTATTTCTCAAGGAACTCAATCACTTCGGGCGCTCGTTCGTTGAGCGTCTTGGTGACCACGATCTTGACCTCTGCGGTCGGGTAAGCGCAGCCTTGATGGGATTCCCAACACTCTTCCGAATAGGGCGGCTCCTCCAACCTGTAGAGATCCAACTCGGCCGCCGGCTTTGTGGGGCCCCACAGGTAACCGAGCCACGCGTCGCCGCGCCCGTAGGCGCCTTCCAGATCTGCGAAAAGGCTGGCGCCGCTGCCGGGATTGAGCAGCTCAACGGTGTCTTCCAATTCGTACGCCGTCACCTTGTTCGCATTCACCATCTCACACGCCCACCCCGGAATACACGTGACCAGCCTCGCCTTGCCGTTCGAATCGGGCGTGACGAAGAGTTCCATGTGAGCAGGCAGGTCGGTGACCGACACCAAGCCAGGGTTTTCGTCTTTGACGTACTGTGGAATCACCCATGCCTGCCAGTTGTCCTCGATACTCTTGCCAACATCGAGAATCGTTCCCGTATCCAAGGCCTTGTCATAAGCCTCCTGCGCGTTCGGCAACCAGACTTCCATCGAGATGTGCACGCTGTCGTTGGCAAGCGCCGGGAATTGCGACACCGTATCGGACACGATCATCTCAGTGGGGTATCCGTATCCGTGTTCAATGATGTAGCCGGCGATTCGGGTCTGTATCTCGGCAGAAGACCAGTTCAGATCAGCAAAGACTATGGGGGGCTTCTCTTCTTCGGAACACCCCGTGCCGAGCATCATCCCGACAACTAACGTCAAAGTGATCGGCAACATTACCAACAACCACTTGCGTCTATTGCTAAAGATCCTATTCATAGTTAAAAACACCCCCTCCGAGTTTGCGCAATAGAAAGGATTCCATAGCATCTCCACCCTGCTACGCACCTCCAATCAACCTCCAACTCCAGCCTGATCATGCGGACAAGGCAGATGACATTCCGAAACCCAACGCCATTCGATTACCTTACCCCATCGCTATCCGTCCGATCTTTCAAGCCCCAACGACGCTTGTTGCTTTCTTGCGAAGGCCTGGGTGTTACGGTCGATGATTATCGCCAGAAACACGATGCCCAGTCCGCCCAGAAATGCGTTCCCAGCTTCAAGCCGCCCCAAGCCACGCAGCACATCCTCGCCTAGACCGCTGGCTCCCACCAGCGAGGCGATCACAACCATCGCCAGCGCCATCAGAGTCGTCTGATTCACTCCCGCCATTATCGTCGGCATGGCGAGCGGTATCTTCACCTTCAACATTAACTGCAACGGAGTCGTCCCGAACGATTCGGTCGCCTCGATCGTTTCCTGCGGCACCTGTCTGATGCCCAAGTTTGTGAGTCTGACCGCCGGGGGAACTGCGTAGATGAGAGTGGCTATCACCGCCGGAGGGTTACCTAGACTGAAGAAGGCGATCACCGGCACCAAGTAGACGAAACTCGGCATCGTCTGCATCCCGTCCAAGATCGGACGCAGCGCGGCATCCAAGCGATCTGACTGGGATGCCCACACTCCCAAAGGAACGGCGATCAAGATGCAGAGCGTGACGGTCACGATCATCAGCGATGCCGTCTCCATCGTGCTCTCCCAGAGACCGAACACGGCGAGAGTGATCAAGGCGCCGATAGAGAACACCGCCATCTTAGGTCCCACTATGCGCCAAGAAATCACTCCTATGGCAACGATGAATACGGGCCACGGCAGCCACTTCAGAAAGTCTTCCACAGGTTTGAAGATGCCGGTCACCACAGTCTTGACCGCTGTGAAGATGAAGCCCAGGTTGGCGTTCATCCAATCAATCCTGTTATCGATCCAGAGCCCGATGTCGCGACCGATGTTGAAGGGGAACTCTTGCAACGATTCCACGTCAATAACTATGATCAGCAACGTCATCGACGCGAGAACCGCCACCGCCCATGTCCAGAACGGCACGGCGGCGATGCTCGCTGCTATAGTTCGTTCCTCCGGCCCTGATGTCCTTAACTCGCTTCTCATTACTCATCTCCTTATGATCGAGACAATTTCACAGGGAACTGCGCGCGATGCTGCCAAGAGGGTTGATTCAGCTGCCGATTCTTTGAAGGCGGCGTATGCCCCCATTTCACTTGCTGCAGGTGCGAAGTGCTCTCCCCTTTTCTCCGAAAGACCTTATGGCAGCTCTGAACAAGCCGTCGCTTGGATGCGTCTGGCTGCTGGTCCCGATTGGATCCATGGGATTCTTCACTTAGCGGCGAATGGAGCGCATGTTATGCGCTCAATCACCGCACCCAGCTACGCTGGGAGAACGACATGGCTTGTTCAGAGGTTCCCCTTGCAAAACTCGGTGTTGATTGCTTGCGGACATGGATCGGTGATCTGTGTCGGTGATGAAGTCGGTTGAATTTAACTTAATCCCCCTCACTTGAATCCTCTCCCGCGGCGGGGAGAGGGAAGATGCTGCGCGTCTCGTGGAGTTTTGCAATTGTCTCCGAGGGGGGAGAGCTTCTCCAGCTACTGAAAAATCGCATCTCAGCGAACATGATGCTCGCCCCGATGCGCCTCGGCATCGGACTCTTCCATCTCAGATTCCATCGCCGCGGCGAGAGTCTCGAGATGAACCTCTCCCACCAGCACTCCCGATTCATCCAGCACCGGCACCGAGTGATCGGAGCGCAGACCGGAAGGCACCAGAGCATCCAATATCGTATCTGTCATAACTGCGTCATCGACTTGCAACGGAACATCTCCGATCTGCACGTCTCCCATCCTCACCGCGCGGCTGATGCGCTGAAGCAACGCGGTGCCGACATATTTTCCGCCTTCATTTACCACCAGCGCGTAGCTCTGGTCGTCCTCTATCAGGTTCTCCAATACTTCCGAAGCCCTGCGCTCATCTCGCACCACGTGCGTCGGATCGCTCATCACCGATTCAGCGGTCATCAAAGAGTGTTGGCGCACGTCACGAGTGAAGTCGCGCACAAACGCATCTCTGGGATTCAATACGACTTCGGTGGGAGAGTCGATCTGGACTATCGCTCCGTCGCGCATGATGGCGACGCGATTGCCGATCCTCACCGCCTCGCTCAAATCGTGCGTTATGAAGATGATCGTCTTCTGCACCTTCTCCTGCATCTGAACAAGCTCGTCTTGAAGGTCTCGCCTGATGACAGGGTCGAGCGCGCTGAAAGGCTCGTCCATCAGCATCACCGGGGCGTCCACAGCCAAAGCCCTCGCCAGTCCGACTCTCTGCTTCATCCCACCGCTGAGCTCGTCGGGCATCCTGCGTTCCCAGCCGTCGAGTCCCACGGCCTCGATCGCCTCCAGCGCCACATCGACGCGGGCGCGCTTCTCGACACCGTTCAACTCAAGCCCCCATCCCACGTTATCCAACACGGTGCGATGGGGAAGCAGACCGTAGTGCTGAAAGACCATTGCCAGCTGGGTGCGACGAACTTGGCGCAACTCTTCGTCATCCATCGCAGTAACTTCCTGATCGTCCAGCCAGACCTGGCCACTGTCAGGTTCGATAAGACGGTTTATGCACCGTACCAACGTTGACTTGCCGCATCCTGACAAACCCATTACGACGAAGAGTTCGCCCGCCGAAACATCGAAGCTGACATCGGTGAGAGCCGCCACGGCGCCGGTCTGAGCCTGTATCTCGTCCTTAGACACTCCCGCACGCGACATCGACATCGCCTGCTGGATATCGCCCCCGAAGAACTTGTATAGAGATCGAACCGACACAGCCGCCGCGGTCTCGGGCGAGTTGTCGCGAGCGGCATTACCGTTGCTCCCGACACTGGAGTCTGAAGTTTTCGTATCTGAAGACAAAACAGTGAGCATACTCTAGGGCTTCACGATCTGTCGGTAATCTCCGCCATTCCCGGTGTGCCTGAGCCGACGATCAGGTTCTTGGCCCTATCGTTCGCGCCGACGCAAAGCAAGAAGTAGCGCGACGCGTCGTGCATGCCCGGCAACATCACCTTCTCTTGCTCCCAAGGCGGCAGATCGTAGAGCCATCTCCACTCGAAGCGCACCTTTTCAGGCACGTTGAAGTGCGCCACCATCTTACTAGCTGGCACTTTGACGTGTTGGTGCAAAAATTCCTTCGCCGCGTTCTTCGAATACCCCTGCCCCGCGATCGGCCTCGCGTGTGCAGGAGCCAGCAGTATCAACGTCGCCCCGCCAGGAGAGTCGTCGTACTCGCCGTGCAGGTTGGCGATGTAGCTCCCTCCCCCGTCGCAGGAGGCCGCGATCGAAGTCAGGAGGCCGTCCGCGGTGTCGACTCCTTGGTTTCCGTGATCGTGTTCACCTCCGGAAGGGAATATGCTGACCACGCTCTGCTCCGCGGCGTAGCCTTGCTCCACATGCCATGGGTCCCAAGGTGAATCTTCCTCGTTCTCGGCGATGCAGAAGCTGAACTTTCGAGGCGTGCCGATCGTGTCCATATCCAGCACGCCCGGATACCAATGCCCGCCGTTCTTCAACGTAAGGGTGAAGGCACGTCCAATCGCCACGTTCACACGCGACATCTTGCCGGGTCCGAGAGTGGCGCGACGGTAGTTCAACCCGATCTCGTTGCGGATCGGGCCATTAACCACTATGAGCGGCGCCCCCGCCGACGTAGACATCAGCAATCCTCTGACTTCAAACGGCTCCATGCTCGCAATCGCTCTGCAAGCGGCGATGACTACGGGCAGATGTTCGGGTTCGCATCCAGCCATCACGGAATTCACCGCCACTTTTTGAACGGTGAGGATACCGTTGCCCGGGGGCAATGTGCAGACAACCTCCTCAGGATCGAGGGTGGTGCCGCCCAGCATTCTCTCCACCTTCTCCGGAGTAGGAGGTATCAGCGGGAATCCATCGCCCCAATCGCGGTCCAGAAATTCCTTGTTGAATACGTCCAAAGCTCCGAACTGATCATCGCCGGCGAATCTGAAGCGCTTCTCCTGCGCGTCCTTCAGGGCTTGATTCTCGATCTCCTCGCCAGTGATGCCCTTCGTGAGCAGCGACATTATCTCGCCGACGACCGGATCGGTCTGCTCTATCGTCTGCTCTGTAGTGATGTTGTTGTATACGAGCGGCACCTCGACCCGCGGTATCGGCCCCATGCCGAACGCCTTGGCGCTCGCATCCGCGTCGTGCTGGAAGCCGTCGGAGAGGATGACGACGGTAGGGATTCCCGCCTTCTCCAGCTCGACCATGTCGTAGACAAGCCACGACGTGCAGCTCCCTCAGTCAGCCGTACAGCCCACGGCGACGTCGATCTCCGATATAGCCTGGTTGCGCACGAAGTCGGGGAACGGCAGAGCCCCCGAATAAAACCGAACATCCACAGTAGGCTCGGCCGCCTTGATAAGCTCCCCCGCACGTTTGAGCGCCTCGTCTCCGTGAGCCTTCCCGTTCCACATCAGGCCGAGGACCTTGTTTTTCAAGCTGGATGGCCGTGGCGCGTATGGAAACGCGCTCACATCTCCTCGTTGAGGGGCGACTGGGTTAATCACTTCAAGCTTGTACGTCATGGATTCTCACCAACCTTTACTTTTCACGGAGGAGCAGCGGCAGACACCGTAAATTGCCTAAAGAATATACCTTCACGGTGGGGCAACTCCCCGTTTCGCGTCCTGCTTTAGAAGATTCAGCGCGACTCATCCAATCAGATCCGCCCGATTCGACACATGAACCAAACATGGCGACGAATCCGATGTAACATACCCATACAAGCCTAAAGCCGTCTCCGATAGGAGGATCGCAAATCATGCCAAATCCGAAGAAAATGACGATCTTGATCTACTTGGCTATTCCTGCTCTGATCGCCGCGGTGCTCTTGGCGTGCGGCACTGAAACCGTGGTCGAGACGGTAGTGATCGAGAGAGAGGTGCAGGTGGAAGTCCCCGTGCCTCAGACCGTAGTGGTTGAAAAGCAGGTGCAAGTGGCTGGCGAGACCGTCGTCCAGACCGTCGTCGTTGAGAGAGAGGTGCAAGTGGCTGGCGAGACCGTCGTCCAGACCGTCGTCGTTGAGAGAGAGGTGGAGGTCGCCGGCGAGACCGTCATCCAGACCGTAGTGGTCGAGAAAGAGGTGCAAGTGGCTGGCGAGACCGTCGTCCAGACTGTGGTGGTCGAGACCGAGAAGATCGTTGAAGTCGAGAAGCAGGTCGTTCAAACCGTCGTGGTCAAGGAGCAGGTGGAAGTTCCGGTGGAGGCGCCCCGCAGAACCGGAGGTGAGATCCGGGTGGCGAGCGTCTATGTGCCGCCGCCTCTGTACCTGCCTTCTGCTCAGCCTTCGCCTGAGTACTGGAAGCTCCACGTCTGGGGCGTAACAGAAACATTGCTACGCACCGATCGTGATCAGCCTCCGCCTTCGTACGGCATTCCTGGCGACTCGGGAATCGCAACCGGGTGGGACATCGATGGCGACACCATCACGTTTAGCATGCGTGACGGCGTCTCATTCCATGGCACTGGCATGGATTGGGGACCGCTGACCGCACAAGACGTTGTCCATACGTTCACCGATGCCGGCAAGGAGGGTAGCCGCGCTGCCCGCGCCCCGACGTTCAGCGAGACTAACGGCAGCGGCGTTTGGGACTGCCTCACGATAAGCGACAGGGCATTTTCGTGCACCATCAACCCTGACCGTTTCAGCCCTGATTTCTTCTACAACATAAGCAACGAAAACGGGCAGGTCGCCATTCACAGCAAGCGGGTGTTCGACGAACTAGGAGAGGCGCAAGCTATTCTCACCCCGCATGGAAGCGGCCCTTGGGAGGTAGTTAAACACGTCGGTAACGATGAGCTAGTCGCGGAGGCGGTTCTCGACCACTGGCGTGCATCCCCGTTGGCGGATACTCTCCGCGTGATCGAGATTCGCGAGGCGTCTCAAGCCGCGGCTGCACTTGCAACTGGAGAGGTCCATATGGCGCAGATCCCCAGCTCGCTCGTTCTCAACACAGAAAACCGTTCGAGGGGACGTCGCATGCAGATCAACGCCGGGCTAGGCGGGCAGGCGATCTACTTCGGCGGGAACTTCTGGACCGATCAAAACCACCTGACCGACGAGCCGATTGAGCCGAGACCAGGGTTCAAACCCGACGATGACCACCCTTGGATCGGAACCGGGCCTGAAGACGAAAACGCCAACTCCGTCAGAAGGGCTCTGTCCATGGCGATCGACCGGGATCTCATCAACAACAGCATCCTGGTCGGTCTGGGCAAACCTATCTATACACACGGAGGGTACGAGCAGGGAACTCCGTACTGGCAAGATCGTTGGTTCGTGGATTACGATCCTGATGGAGCGCGAGCGATGCTTGCCGAAGCTGGTTACCCAGATGGATTCGAGATGGGGTTCTGGGTGCCCTCAGATAGCCCCTTCGTAAATCCGGAAGTCGGAGTCGCCATCGCCGGTCAGTGGCGGGATGTCGGTATCGACGTTCAGATTGAGAACACCGCCTACTCCGCAAGGCGACCTACTCTGGTCGATAGATCGATCGACATACCATGGCACTTCATCAACAGTGCCGAGAATGGACACTACGGCTCCAAGTACGGACGCTGGCGACATGGAAGGGGTTGGAACTCTGGTGGCGAGTTGCCGTACGATGTGATGAAGGATTGGGACACAAGATACTTGGCATTGGATAGAAGCCAGCGAGAGGAGATAGTGGCACTCAACACCGAGATCGAGGACTACATCCAAAACATCGCGGTTGAGATCCCGGTGGTCGAACTCGTCAAGTGGTACGTGGTCGGGCCCGAGATCCTCAGTTGGAAGCCGTATCGTCACAACGAAAACGGACCCAACTCGTTCGAGACTGTTCTCCTCGACAAGTAAAACGCAGTTCGCGATGTAAACCAAACCGCCCTTCCCTCTTAAAAGCAGGCACAAGCCGCTGAATGGAAGGGCGGTATCGCGAGACTACGCTGGCAGGTATCTGGCAACACTGAGCCACGAACATGAAAACTTTTCTCGCGAGGCGAATCACCTACAGCATCGTTCTGCTGTTGGCTACCACAATATTCGTCTTCGTAATGTCGAGACAGTCAGGCGACCCTCGTCACCTGTTCATCAGCGAGCAGAGCACGCAAGCAGAATGGGATGCCTGGGGCGTAGAACTCGGGATAGACAAGCCCCTCTATCAGCAGTACATCATCTGGCTGGGCAACGCACTTACCGGAGATTTCGGGGAATCTATCCGGCAACGCCGTCCTTCCTTGGATGTTGTAGTCGAGCGCATACCAGCAACGCTGGAGCTCGCGGCCGGCTCATTCATCTTCTCGGTCTTGACCGGAATACCGCTAGGCGTTCTTTCGGCAATTAAGCGAGGTTCGATTCTCGACTACATCGGCCGGACTTTCGCGCTTATAGGTCAGGCGGCACCAGTATTCTGGCTCGGTATCGTTCTAGTCCTCATATTCGCTGTCAATCTCGAGTGGCTGCCGGTGGCCAGACGGGGAGGCTTGACACACTACATCCTGCCTTCTGTAACCCTCGGCTGGCTGTTCGCCTCCAGCTTCTTGAGACTCACTCGATCAGCAATGCTGGAAGTGCTCGATTCCGAGTTCATCAAGTTCGCCCGTGCGAAGGGAGTCAAAAGATCGCTGGTTATCTGGAAACATGCATTACGCAACGCCCTGCTGCCCTCTCTGACCTATGCCGGCTTGCTTCTGGCCGGGCTCATAACCGGCGCCGTTATCACCGAGACGATCTTCTCTTGGCCGGGCTTGGGGAGTTTGGCAGTGATCTCAGTGCTGCAGCTCGACTTTCCTGTGCTCACCGCAATCGTATGCGTCATAACCTTGGCATACGCCGGCATGGCTCTGATCATCGACTTTCTCTACGCCATCGCCGATCCTAGGATCAGGCTGGAGTGACGGCGTGAACGATGTCTCCACCAATGTCGCCGCTAGAACGACGGAGCAGACGCTGGAAACCGATAACCGGTCTTTGCTGAAACGTGGATTGCGCGTGCTACGCACGTGGCCAGTTGTTCCGATCATCCTCATCACCGCTCTGCTGACTGCTGCCTTATTTGCGGAGCTGCTGACGCCATACGATCCTGAGAAAGACGATCTGCTCGCGCGCAACACTCCGCCGATGTGGCAAGAAGGTGGGAGCTCGGAGCATATTCTCGGCACTGATCCTCTCGGCAGAGACATCCTCGCCCGAATAATCTACGGAGCACGAATATCGCTGCTGATCGCCTGCATCGTCCTCTCCATCGGCACTGTGGCGGGGCTAGCCATCGGGCTCATCGCCGGCTATCTCGGTGGCACGGTAGATGAAGTCTTGATGAGGATCGTCGATTTCACCTTCGCTGTCCCCTTTATCTTGGTGGCGCTCGTCACCGTCATCGTGTATGGCCAATCGTTCGCTCTGGTCATCATTTTGCTCACATTGTTCAGCTGGAACGGAGTGGCCAGGCAAGCGCGCGCCGAGACTCTGAGTCTCAAAACCCGCGACTACGTAGCTGCCGCTTTCATCGCCGGCGCCAGCTTGTGGCGCATCTTGTGGAAGCATCTAGTGCCCGGGCTCATCAACACGGTGATAGTGGTGACTACCTTGAGGCTCGGATCGTTGATACTTACCGAGGCGAGTCTATCGTTCTTGGGCGTGGGCATACCACCGCCCACACCGGCGTGGGGTGTGATGGTCGCTGAGGGAAGAAACTACATCTACACCGAGTGGTGGGTATCCTTCTTCCCCGGACTGGCGATCATGCTAACGGTCTTGGCATTCAATTTCCTCGGCGATTGGTTCCGAGACCGCTTCGACCCGAGACTCAGGCAGCTTGACTGAACCCTCAGGTAGAGCGATATGGAATAGTAATACGTCTAGCATTACCCGAGGAAGGCTGAGTATGGACGTAATCTGACTCGGCGGATGGTACGATTTCGCTATCGCGCCGCAGATGAACACATTTTGCGGGTGAAGCCAACGATTGCTTTGCTACTTGATCTTAATGCTGACTAAGCTCACAATCCGTAACTTCAAACGGTTCCCAGACGTTGAGATTGAGCTGGGGAGCCCGGTGGCGTTCATCGGTCCGAACAATTCTGGCAAGACTTCGGCGATGCAGGCGTTGGCATTGTGGGACATCGGTGCCAAGCGTTGGAACGAGCAACGGGCGGGCAGGGGCACAAGCGGCAGGGGACGAGGCATCACCATCAATCGCCGTGATCTCGTAGCGATCCCGGTTCCAAGAGCAAGATTGTTGTGGCGCGATCTTCGTGTCCGCGAATCTCAAATGAGAGACGGCAAGCAACTTACTCAAAATGTGCGGATCGATATTGAAGTTCAGGGAGTATCAGAAGGAGAAGAGTGGACCTGCGGGTTAGAGTTTGACTACGCCAACGAGGAGTCGCTCTACTGCCGTCCCTTGCGCTTGGGAGACAGCAAGCCTCGTAAATGGATGCCGTTTCCTCAAGAGGCGGCCAGCGAACGAATTGCTTATCTGCCGCCTATGTCCGGTCTCACAGCCACCGAGACGCGACTCGACGAGGGAGCTGTGAATGTGCGCGTGGGAGAAGGCCGCACCGCTGAAGTGCTCCGCAATCTTTGCTATCGCCTTCACGAGCAGCAACATGAAGATTGGATAAAGTTGGTCGGGCATATCGATCGATTATTCGGAATCGAGCTTGAGATGCCCAGGTACATAGTGGAGCGGGGCGAGGTCGCTATGAGTTATCGGGATCGCGGCATCGAACTCGATCTCTCTTCAAGCGGCCGGGGTCTGCAACAGACCATGCTCATTCTGGCATACATGTACGCCAATCCCGGATCTGTGCTTATGCTGGATGAGCCTGATGCGCATCTCGAGATACTTCGACAGCGCCAGATATACAGGTTGATTACGGAAGCGGCGCGCGACAGCGGCAGCCAGATCATCGCTGCCAGTCACTCCGAGGTCATCCTGAACGAAGCCGCAGGCAAAGATATGCTCATCGCTTTCGTAGGGCCTCCGCACAGAGTCGATGGCCGTGAGAGCGAAGTTTTGAAATCGCTCAGGGAGATCGGGTTTGAGCACTACTATCAGGCTGAACAAACCGGTTGGGTGCTCTATTTGGAAGGTCCGACGGACCTCGCGATACTGCAGGCATTCGCTCGTCGTCTTGGGCACGAAGCCGCATCCCGCGCGTTGGAACGCCCATATGTCCACTACGTCGGGAATCAAGCCGCGAAAGTCAGAGGACACTATCCTGGGCTGAAAGAGGCACTACCTGATTTGCAGGGCATCGTGCTTTTTGATCGCTTCCAAGAAACGATGCCGGATACTGCACAAGTGGAATGTATAGTTTGGAAGCGACGTGAAATTGAGAATTATCTCTGCTCCGCGGCCATGCTTGAGGCATACGCGCAGGCATCGGCGTTAGATAACTCTATGGGGCCGCTGTTTGATCCGAGCGTAATCAGCCAAAGAGTCGCTGCTATGCGATCAAGCATTGCTGAAGTGGAGAGCGCAATGAAAACCTTAGGTAAGGGATCACCTTGGAGCCCGGCTACCAAAGTCAGCGACGATTTTCTAACGCCGCTTTTCGCCGTCTACTTCAGGAAACTTGAATTGCCGAATCTGATGCACAAGAAAGATTTCTACGAATTGGCAGAGCATGTTCCCGTTGACGAAATGGATCCTGAAATTACCGATAAGCTGGATGCCATCGCTCGCGTCGCAACGAGAGCAAAGCCCAGAACCGACGAGTACTGAACACCCGACTATACGAAAGCGAGAGGAATAATGAAGATCGCATGGATAGGCCTCGGTCACATGGGAAAGCCCATGGCAAAACACATGATGACCGCGGCTACTGAGTTCACAGTGCACGATCTGAGACAGGAAGCGGCTTCCGATCTCTTAGAAGACGGCGCCAAATGGGCAGACACCCCGGCCGAAGCGGCGGCTGGGAAAGACTTCGTCATCACCTGTCTGCCAATGCCTCCGCACGTCGACGCGGTCTGCTTCGGCGAAGAGGGCATCGTCGACGGAGTCGATGAAGGCGCAATCATCGCCGACTGCACATCTAACGGGCTCGATATGGTACGTTCCCTGCACCAGAGGTTCGCCGAGCGCGGCAACGTATTTCTAGACTCGCCCGTCAGCGGAGGCGTCATCGGTGCCCAGAAGCGGGACTTGGCGGTTTACGTCGGCGGAGACGTAGACGCTTACGAGCGCATCAAACCGGCTTTCGATGCCATGGGCGATAAAGTCATGCACTGCGGAGGTATCGGCACTGGAACCATCTGCAAGCTCAGCAATCAGCTCTTCGGCACCATCGTGGGACACGCCAGATTCGAGGTGCTGACAGCAGGCGTCAAAGCGGGATGCGACCTCGACGTGCTGGTCAAAGCCATACACGAAGGAACCGGAGGCAAAAACCGCCCGTTCGAAGGCTTCGAGCGTCCGCCGGACGAGTATGAGGAGAACGAACTGACCTTCTACTTGGAGCTCGCAGCCAAAGACGTCCGCCTCGCCAACGAAATCGGACGCTCTCACCGAGTGCCGCAACCCCTGGCAAACGTCGCCGAAGCAACCATGATCAACGCTCTGAACCGCGGCTGGGGCAAAAAACGCGCCGAAATCGTAGGCGAGATACAGCAAGAGATATCCGCCGTGAACCTACGGACAGACGGGTGAGACTGGAAATCTAATAGATTAAAATCGCCGACTCAGTGAGGAATGAAACGAAATGAAGACAGCAGACGCAGCCATAAACACAGTTATGGACAACATCGGATTGATGGTCGGAAGCGAAGGCGGTTCACTTGAACTGCTCGAACTCACCGACGACTCCATGAAGGTCAAATACATAGCCGGCACCAACGAAGAGTGCCCCGAATGCGTTCCCATGACCGATGCCGTCTACCAATTCTTGAAAGTCGCCCTCGAAGTCCACGCGCCGCGTATCAAGTCGCTCGAAGTGGTGGATTGAACCTGTATCGGATACCTGTGCACAACCCCAAAAGACGCGCAGCGTCTTCCCGTTCGCCCACCCTGCGTAGCGGGGTGCGTCGAAGGATCCCCGCCGCGGGAGAGGATTCAGAGCCTGTCCTGAGCCGTTCGACATGTTCACGAGAGCCTTGTCGAAGGGTGAGGGGGCAAGTTCAAACGAACCGATTTCTTCACCGATCCTTGTCCGGAACCGATCAACATCGAGTTACGCAAATGCATCATATCGGGCATCCATAGCACCCACGTCCATCTTGTGACACATGAACCAACCACGAGAACTGTCAAACTCCACCCAACATCCAAGCATTGAAAGAATCAACCGCTTCCTGCGTTTCTTAGGTTGCATATTCGTCCCTTGGATAGAGATGTGGCATCGGGGACGCATCATCGAAGAGACTGAAGCACGCAATCGAACATTGCGGCTGAGGGTCGCCAAGCTAACACAGGATCTGAAAGACGAGAGCCGTGAAGCAAATGCGTGGGAGGATTTCGCTGAAGAATACGAGGATGAACTTCAGCGAACCAAGACCGAACTGGCTTCGTTCCAGCGCGACAACACTGCGCTGCGTAGAACGCTGGCGAACACAGAAGGCTTGGTTTCCGACTTTCTGCCGAGCCTAGAGTTCATAGGCGAATCAACCGACCACCTGTTGAAATCAAGAGACCGTAAACCGATTTTCCGCCATTTGCGGCAGATCCACGACAGATCTGAAAGTGTCAAACGCGAAAAAGTCAAAGGTGTAACTGGCTGGTTCGAGCTGAGAGCTGCCAAACGAGAACGCGTCTACTTCAAAAGAGCGTCCGGCAATCGCACCTACTACATCCTTCTAGGCAACAAAAATAGCCAGAAGCTCGACTTCGAGTGGATATCGAATAACTGACCAGTTGCTTCAAGTGGTATCCCTACCGGCATCGGTAATGCCCCTTCATCCCCACCTTTAAGCCACGCGCAAGGGTAACGGCATTTCGCATTGGTAAAATCCTGCACAACGAATATCCAATAACCGCACTCCAAACCATCCAATGACAAACCCAGATGCACCATCCGAGTCCATCCACCCGCAGTCCCATCGACAAGAAACCGAAGCCGAGGTAAACAGATACCGCGAAAGAGTGGAACAGCTCTTCCGTATCGCAAAGGCACAGGCATCCGAGATAGCCAGCGAACGACGAAAGCGCGCTAGAGCCGAAAGAAGGCTACAACAAAGCAGAGATCGACTCCGAAGAGCGCGTTCTAGAACGCGTCGAGAGATAGAAGAATCGTGGGGCGCAAAGATCGCCTTGGAGCGCGATGAACGAATCCGAGCAGAGCAGAGACTCGAGGACTATCGTCTTCAACTCGATGAAACAAAAAACAAGTTGGATCAAACGTACACGACCAAGTGGCTATCTGAAGTATTCGACACTCCGCAATCTGCTGAACAAGAGTTGTATGAAGAGCGGCAGCAGCGTCGCAAGGCCGAAAAAGAAATTCAAAAGCTTCACCTCCAACTCAAGGAGAAAGAAGCAGAGATCAAGCAGCTGCGACGTGAAAAGCGAGACGCATCTATTTTCAATAAACCACCCGTCGATCAACGAATAACAGATGAAAAAGATAGGCGCCGTGCTGCTCAAAAAGAGGCGAAAAACCTCAAACGAAAATTGAAGCGTACTAGCAGGGAGCTTAACTCTCTGAGACGCGACTATAGAAAGCGCGGAAAGCGCACTTCGCAAAAGGGCATCAACGGCAGATTAAGTCCGTACCAATTGGTCGAATCCCTCCTGCCGAACCTCACGTTAGCACGCAGCAGCGTCGCACATCTGAGCGATTCTTCAGCGTCGAAACAGATATTTGATGACCTGCAGAAGCTCAACGACCAGCCTCAGTCCGTCCGCGGCGACCGCATGGGATCCGCTGAACCTTGGATCGAGTTACGGCCAAATCCGACTCCTACGGAACGAATCTACTACCGTCCCACCAAGGGTAAGAGCAGATACATCGTTCTTCTCGGTAACAAAAACAGCCAAGACACAGACATAGATTGGCTTAAGAGAAACCGCTATAAAGCTTGAAGAGAAGAGCCCACAGAAGCGAGCAAGGCGGACTATAAGCCGAGTTCTGTCCAGACGTATCACAGGTTTACGGCTCGCTAGCCTTCGTCCCTGTGCCCACGTCCTCTGCGACCATCCATCTGGGACCATAGTCGCCCATGGCCTCTAGCGGCCTACCCGGGAGCTGGCACGGGCACGGACCTTGACGCTCCCCTATTTGGCCTTGCACCGAGCGGGGTTTGCATTGCCACGACCGTTGCCGGCCGCGCGGTGCGCTCTTACCGCACCGGTTCGCCCTTACCTGGAAGGTGCGACCTTCACAGGCGGTATCTTTTCTGTTGCACTTGCCGTCGGGTCGCCCCGCCCTGCCGTTAGCAGGCGCTCCTGCCCGTTGGTGCTCGGACTTTCCTCCCCGATGAATCGGAGCGGCCGCTCATCCGCCTTGCACAGCTTTTAGCGTAACATCGCTGCAGAAAACACCGCCGCGCAACGCCTATTCACACCTTCAGACGCGGATTCACCACCACCGAGTCGTCAGTTACCACGACTTCTTCCACTAAGGATGCCAACGCGTCGTGCGCACGTTGCGGGTTTCCGCTTTCGACAGCATCTGAGATCAACTTTGCGACTCTTCGCCTCAGTGATCCGTTGGAGCGCGAACCAGTAGACTGGTTCGCAGCTTGGCAGTCGCTTCGATCTGATATCGTCTGCCGCAAAGCCTTGACCTCGATCAGTCGCGGTTCCAGATGTTCCAAGTCTCCTCGTCCCGCTGAGATGTCCGAAATTTCTTGAAGGAACGACTTTTCGGCAATTTCGAGCCTCTGTTCCAATGTCAATCCTGTTTCACTAGGATCGATTTCGTTGCGCAACCAATCGGGCCACTCGGAAATCACTCTCCGCACCTCGCGGTCCAACTCAGCGGCACGCCAAGTGGGGCACTTCTCGTTCGCCTGTGAGCCATCGTTTTGTCGGCGTCTCGCCGGACACTCGTAGAACTCGTAGTAGTGGTAGGTTTTAGTGGCTACAGAATCGTCCCTCCGCCTCCAACTTCTCCTTCGGGTCAACCCTGGAACTCCGTGCCCGCAATGGCCACACTTCAGCAGTCCTCCCAGCAGAAACTGACTGCCTAAGCGTGTCCCGCTCATCTTGCGATGTTTCATGGCAAGTGCATCTTGAGCGCGCCTGAACAAAGATCTGCCGATGATCGGTTCATGGTTCCCGACGACGAGAAATCCGAATCTGGAGTAGGTGCCGATATATACCCGATTCTTCAGGATGATCGAGATCGTGGTGGCAGACCATGGCTTTCCAGAGCGGGTGGGCACACCTTGTTCAGTCAGCCGCTGAGAGATGAGACGCATTCCGATCCCGCTCAAATTGTCCGTTTTGCCTTCTGATGAAGAATCATCTCCAACGTACCAACGGAAAATCTTCCTAACAACCTCAGCCTCGGCGGGAACCGGTTCGAGATTACCTTCGGAGTTGCATCTATATCCGTAAGGGGTTCTGCCCAGAACTTGGCCTCGGGATGCTTTTTCCATGACTCTCGTTCGGATCTTTTTTCGCAGCCAATCAGGCGCGCC
The DNA here is from genome assembly GCA_965214735.1 of Dehalococcoidia bacterium. Lineage (GTDB taxonomy): Bacteria > Chloroflexota > Dehalococcoidia > Lucifugimonadales > Lucifugimonadaceae > Bin127. The sequence goes on from OZ243977.1 coordinate 1,997,002, forward strand.
TCGCAGTCCCAGCAACTCCTCGCCGCTCTGAAGCGGATCTGGCATCTCGATGTCGGTGCACTGAGTCTCCGATCCGGTCCGTCTAATAATTAGCAACCGTTCGACCAGAGTCTCAAGGTCATCTGCGAGGTGAGACGCGTCGGGGGTCACAACTAGTGCCGGATGGCCGTTCGGTCCAGCCAACGCTTCGATCAGATCTGCGAATTGACCTTCGCCCAAGTGAGACGCAAATGGATTACGGTATGCTTCGCCTCCGTTCAGATCCCACTCTTCATAGAGCTTGTCGGTACCGCCTTCGATGCCGAAAATCGCGACGAGATTGTGGCCCCGATCCTCGCAGTATCTGACTATCTGTTCGGCAGGATTCTCAGGGTATGGAGTGAATGACCGCGAAAGCGTAGACGAATCTCCCCACGAACCGGCGGCCGGAACTACATTTCTGTTCCAAGAAAACGAGCCGCCGTCAACCGGAGCAGCTTCTAGTGCGCCGTGATGCGGTGGACGTGCGACGTAACCGACTGCACGCACTTCGGATCATCCTTGGTCGAGAGTGATGAGATACTTGCCGCAATGGCACAGAACAGGTTCCGTCGAGTGCTTCAATCTCGTCAATTCGCCCATCGAGAGTCTCTCGGAACAGCCGCTGCAAACATCTCTCGCCACTGTGGCGACCGCTTTTCCGGCGTTGATCTTGAATAGGCGTATGTATTCTGAAAGTTGTGTGTCGGGAATGTCATCGGCGGTTTCATTCCTCAGCTCAAGAGCTTGGTTGTACTCCTCCGAAATGCGAGTCTGCTCCGCAGCACCCTCCGCCTTTTGGATCTCCCAATCCGCCTCCATCTCGGCAAGCTTCACCGAGAGCTCCTCATGAGTCTCTCGGGCATCGTTGGCTTGAGTTCTGACCGGATCGATCCGGTCTTCGATCAAAGCGATGCGATTCTCCAGCCCTTGAATCTGCTCCTCGATCTGTATCACGTCACGAGCACTCGTCATATGGGCACCGCTGTATAGCCTATCTTCGGCCGCGGCCCGTTTCTGGTTTTCGGATGCCCGCTCCAGCTCGAGCCGTTTCAAAGCGACTTCAGCAGTGGTCTGGGATCTTTTGGCCTCTTCACACTCGTCCCGCAACTGTCTCAATCGTCTCACCGTCTCCTTCAACTCCGAGGTGATCTGGGAGTACACACGACGACGATTCAACAGGTCTTGATCCATTTCCTGCAGTTCCAGCAACGCTTGAAAAGTACTCAATATCACAACTCCTTCGCGGCTTTCAAAAGCTTAAACCCGCCTCTAGGTATCTAACTTGATCCTATCAAAAATCGCTTCTCCTAGCAACTCGAGACCTTATCGACACCCCAAAGGATGCACAGAAACTTACCTCCTGCCATCGGGCGATCGTTGCGAAACTCAGAGCGCGCTTTGAAGTATCAATATTGGGTTGATGGTGGATCGCTCACATCTAATGTGAGATTCCTCGCCTGCGTTTCGCGGCACCCGCGCTGAGCATCCCGATGTGTTCGGAATTACCTAACATCTACAGGAAAGAGATGGGTTTTCCCAAGATCCCAACCTATGAACTATCCGCATGACGCGCTTAAGGTTAGGGTATTGGATTAGATCTGTAGTCAACGCGATAGTAGGGGCGACAACTTGATGGAGACGCTTCCACCTTTTGTCAAGAACCGGGCACGCACGAGGATCGTGTGTACTATCGGGCCGGCTACCGGTGAAGTCAGCCGCGTCCGGGCACTCATACGCGCAGGAATGTCGGTGGCGCGTCTCAATCTCTCTCACGGCACACCAGATGAGCACCGAGAATACGTGTCAGCAGTGAGGACGGCATCGGAACAGACGGGCGTGCCCATCGGCATCTTGGCTGATTTGCCCGGGCCGAAATACAGAGTGGGCAAGACCGACCCATTTTGCTCGGAGGTAGAGGACGGTCGCTTGGGAGTGAGAGTCGATACTCGTGATCCGTTCGTGTTGACCTCCGAGCAGGTTTCTACGACCAACGGCCGCGCAATGGTATGGCCGGCTGGGATCCATCGAGACGTGAAAGAGCGATCTCAGATCCTGATCGACGAGGGGACGGTCCGGCTGATAGTCAGCCATATCGACGGAGAAGAGGTCCACTGCACAGTCCGACGCGGCGGGCTGATTCAGGATTTCAAGGCGGTGACTGTGCCCGGCAGCACCTCGACGCTCGATTACTTCACCAAAGAGACTCTAGAGGCACTCAACTTCGCTATCGATGCCGATGTCGATTTCGTGGGCCTCTCTTACATCAGAAACGCACATGACCTCAATGCGGTTCGAAGTCGATTGGCAGATAGAGGACGAACCCCGACCCTGGTCGCCAAGATCGAGATCCGAGAGGCTGTTGCGAATCTGGACGAAATCTTAGATGTCACGGATGCCATCATGGTGGCACGAGGCGACCTCGGTGTCGAGATGCCCCTGCATCTGGTGCCGACCGTTCAAAAGCGGATGATCCGAATGGCTAACGAGGTGGGTAAACCCGTAATCACTGCTACCCAGATGCTCGAATCTATGCGTGATAACCCCTACCCTACTCGAGCCGAGGCGACGGACGTTTACAACGCCGTTCGGGATGGAACCGATGCTGTCATGCTCTCCGCCGAGACTTCCATCGGCAAGCATCCGATAGCTGCCGTCCGATTCATGGCACGCGTCTCCAAACGCGCCGAGAGTTTCCTAGAAACCGAGATGCTCCGCGATCGACGTATGAATATCGTCGAGAAGGAGGGCCGAAACGCCCAAATAGACTCGATAATCGCCTACGATGCGGCTTCCACGGCAGACCGGCTTCGTTCGAAGGCCATCATCACATTCACCGAGAGCGGTGCTTCCGCGGCAAGGGTGGCAGCTTTCCGCCCTCGCACGCCCATACTGGCGCTCTCCCCACGCGCATCAACCGCGGCTAGACTATCGATGCGCTGGGGAATCACCTCGCTGCTAGTCGATTCGATGCAAGACCTGAACGAAATGTTTCGGTTCGCTTCAGACACCGCTCAAGGTCTCGGTTACGCCAAGCATGGCGATAGCATAGTCGTAGTGGCAGGCTTGCCCATAGGCCACTCGGGCAGCACTAACTTGATGCGTGTCATCAGGGTTCCAGAGCAGATCACCGACTAAGAACCGCTGACAGATCAAGCACCGGCCGGCGTTGCTGCCGCTTCCCCCGAACCCGCATCCAGCACTTCGACTGCGGCGTACAGCTGAGTGCGCAGAGACTCCACCTCATCTGCTTCGCTCGATATGTTGCCGTAGCATGCCCTATTGAACCGTGCGGTGATATCTTCGATCGGTGCTCCTGGCAGGAAAACAGCCAATTCATCCCTCCTCTCGGCAGGAGTAAGATTCGGGTTGAACACCATTCCGCGCTCCAGCGCCAGCTCAAGAGTCTCGAAGTAAAGCATGAAGATTTCTCGAATACCATCCACATCGGGAAAACGCCATAGACTTCGGCGGCGGCCTCGCCTAGTCATCCATTCCGGTAGCAGTCCCTTCAGGAGATCGAGATACGAGACTTGATCCACTTCATCCCTGATCGATTCGCGCTCGAGGCCTTCATCGCGGGCTAGTCGGCGCACTATTCTTCTGTACGCCAGCGCCAGAATCACCAGCAGAACGAATAGCAGCAGGAAGGTCAACGGCCACTGCAGAGCCTCCAGAACAGCCTCTACCCAGTCGGAACCGACCGCTTCTTGAGATTCGCGCTCCGGAAATTCTGGACGTTCTGCGAGGCCGGTCTGTTCTTCAGGCTCGGGTTCTTCGAAATCGAAGAATGAACGTAGCCATTCGATGATTATGGCGATGATCCAGCCGACCGCTGTAAGCGGCCATCTGATCACCCATATGATCCCATCCACGATCCAACCCCATGCAGAGAATAGGATGTTCAAGCCAGTTGAACCGAACCTGCCGCCAGCGTAACCGGCGATGAGACCCAACCCGATGAATGCTCCTAACGCGGCCAAGATGATCCTCGTCCAGCGGCCAGCTACCGGGGAATCGTAGGGTAATCTCGCTACTGCCATGCCGGCCAAGGTGGCGACGAAGAAGGGAACCAACAGCCGCGCGTATCCAACCTGTCCGTTCGTCAGCTCCTCAACGACCAGTGCGACCGCCAGTGCCACGAGTCCGAATTTGAAGACTCGTTTGAGATGGTCCGGGGCATCCCTATCATCCTGAATGACTCTGCTGGTTCGCCTCCAGACAATCGCCGCCGCGATCAGAGCGATAAAGATCGCCGCGACTGCTTCGCCGGTTAGTTGACGGTCGAAGACGTGATAGATCCAGTAGAAGTCGAAATTGAAGCCGTCCTTCAGCCGGGTTGTGGCGACTGCCAAATAGACCGATGCTAGACCCAAGGCGCCATAGAGGAGCGCGAGGTTCTGTATTCCGCCACGCAATCCGCCGGCGAACCAGGAGACGAACATTCCGGCCAGGTAGAGCAGAATGATGGTGGACCAAGGCAGCGGCGAGCCGCCCAAGCCTAACGTTTGCCCGATGACTCCGAGAATAGAGAACATTATTACGCTCTCGGCAACCGCGATGGCGATAAAAACTATCTGATTTCGCCACTCAGACATTGGATGAGCCCACCGCGGGCGGCGCGTACCTAGACTGCGTCTCTTCCGCCTCGTCGTGTACAGACAACAGGAAATCGTCCACATCGGTTTCGATCTTGAAGCTAGCGCGCATATCGATAACGCGCAATCCAGTCACTTTAGGTGGGGCTTCCCTTCCGACCCATACCACCATCACCTCGTGTCCTCTAGTCTTGGATTCGGCTAGGTATCCCACTGCGCCTTCCCGCAACAGACCAGCGACCAACACGATCGATGCACCCTCGGGCACAGCGTGGAATCCTCGCTCCAGAGCGAGCTTCTCCAAGGGAAGAAAGGAGAGCGGGTGCACAAACGCAAGGGCCTCTAGGATGTTCCTGAGATGGATCGCACCATCGCCCGGCGGGATGACTGACATGATGCCTCTTCCAGGACGAACGCCGTTACCCATGAAACCGACTCGGAAGCCCAGATCAACGCATCTTGAGGCGATAGAAGCAGCACCGGTCACCCCGGCCTCCAAGACATCGTACCGATAGCCGTGCCAAGCAGTGTCCACCGTAGCCGACTCGAGCATTACCACAACATCGTTGCTCACGCTCTGGTCGAACGTTCTGACAGCAAGCTGGCCCTGCTTGGCGCTCAACTTCCAATCGATGCGTTTCATAGGATCGCCAGGAAGATACTCTCGCACACTCTTCGGTCTCGATGGATCATCGATCAGGGTGTTGCGACTCAACGCATCTCCGATGGGACGCGCGGAAGGCAGGTGAAAGCCGTCTAGCGGCACGATCTTCGGGTAGACCGTGATGCCTATCGATGAACGTGGGTCGCGTCTAACTGATCCGAACAGGCCGAAGAGGTCTCCGCTTCTCAATTCGGTCGGTCCAAAGGAGAAGAAGCCTCGATGAGTCGCTCGGAGTCGGTGACGGAAACGGACTCTCTCATAAGCTGCCAAACTGGTGGTTTCGACGATCTCGCTGCCTCCGGCGTAGGCGCGTTTTCTTGCGCGATCGGTCTCTAAAGGGAGGATGCCGGCGGGCATGAATTCGATAGTCTGGACCCACGGAATCGGCAGTGGCTTGCGATTCTCGAGAGTCATCGTGACTTCTAGCTCGTCGTCCACGAATACGTGAGTGTCCGATGGCTGGACATCATAGGTCACCCGCTCAAGTGAGAGTTTGGACCAGAGCACTCCGCCGCCGGATACCACGAATGCGGTTGCGCCAAGGGCTACTGTAAGGGCTGATCCAGTCCCAGCGCCGATTCCAACGACCACAATCATGACGAACATGAAGATACCGCCGATTACGTCCGGCGAACGCAGATCGCTGGTTCGTCTAGTTCCGAGGGTCTTCAGAACTGGATTGACCAAGTTTCAATCTCCGGAGAAGGAATCGCGATAAATGAGCAAAGCGTTATTGCCTTGCCGAATCACCGCTCTATCGGCACTGGGATCTGATCCACTGCGTCTCTAACTATCTGTGCCGCGTCTCGTCGCCGCAGCTGGATGCTGGGTTCCAGCACTACTCGGTGAGCCAGCACCGCCGGCGCCAACAGCTTCACATCGTCGGGCATCGCGTAATCCCGACCATGCATTGCGGCGCGGGCCTGGACTGCCTGTTGCAGTGCCAAAGACGCACGCGGGCTCGCTCCCAGCCGAATCTGCGCGTTGTTTCTCGTCGCTCGAACCGCGGTGACGAGGTATTGTCGAACGTGTTCCTCGATGCGCACGGTTTCAACTACTCTTCTCGCCTTTTCGACATCTTCCGCGGTGGCGCAAGTTTCTACGAACACCGATTCGTTTCCGCTTTGGAAGCGTTGCAACATTGCAGACTCCTCCGAGTCGGAGGGGTATCCGATGGTGAGCCGCAGCAAGAATCTGTCCAGCTGTGCTTCGGGCAGTGGGAAGGTCGCCTCCATCTCAACCGGGTTCAATGTTGCTAAAACGAAAAACGGCATGTTCAACAGAGTAGTCACTCCGTCGATAGATACCTGCCCTTCCTGCATCGCTTCCAAGAGTGCCGACTGCGTCCTCGGCGTGGCACGGTTTATCTCGTCAGCCAAGAGTATCTGGGTGAATATCGGACCGGGCTTGAACTCGAAAGCCTGCACACCCGCGTTATAGATGTTCACTCCCAAGACATCTGAAGGCACGAGATCGGGCGTGAACTGGATTCTTCTGAATTCCAAACCGAGGGATGCGGCCAAGGTCTTGGCTAGAGTAGTCTTCCCAGTTCCGGGAACATCCTCGATCAACACGTGTCCTCTGCCCAGCAATGCTATCAACGCTAAATCGATCGCATCGTCTTTGCCCACGAACACGCGCTGCACGTTCTCTCTCAAGCGCAGAGAGAATTCGCTCACAAACTCGACGTCAAGGTCGCTATCTTCAACCGCGGTTGAACCTGTTTGTTCGTTAATCAATAGGACCTCAGTTCCTGAAACCACCCGCGCCTACAGCTAAAAGCAATCTCTAATCTTAAATGTTGGTTGCGGTGCTCAGATTCGAACATGTATGAACTCATGACCTTGCGCTTAACATGCATCGCTTTCGAATAATCCGAAGCCGGATTCCGATGGGATGGCACCGATAAACTCTTCATCGGTGGCATCTAGCAGCGTTGCCATGAATTCCCTGCCCCGTTGATTCTGAATGAAAAGCGCCACCTCCCACCACTTCTTCCACGTCATGTCTTCGGTCCATCCGACTCTCCACGTCATGCCTGGTCGGATGTTCTGATCATCGGACAGCATCCTGCCATCGCCACACATATGGATCGGAGGCCCGTCGTCCCTGAGTATGACGGCATCCGACAGGTAGTCCTGCCAGAGCTGCGCTGCCGTATCTTCATCTTGTGGCGGGTTGAGCGAATACGGGCCCAGATACTCAGGGAATTCGACCGGGACCAGATTATCTGGCCGAGGTGTCGGAGTAGGAGTTGGGGGAGGAACCGGCGTCGGGGTAAATACGATCACGACGAATGTTGGTGTTGGCGCGATCGTAGGTGCCGAGAGAATATCTACCGATTCATCGTCGGGATCCGTGCCGCATGCGCTTGTGAGCAGCGTAAGCACCACGAAGCCCGCCAAGCAAGCTACGCTGATCGGCCTCAACAAGTGCACATTGAATCGCATGAGAGTCTTAACGATCAAACGGTCATTATCGGATTGACCAGAGTCCCGATATTCTCTACCTCGATCTTCACCACATCATCATCTTTCAGAGTGAACTCGGGAGGGGGTATCGTTCCTGTTCCGGTGCAAACCGTAGTCCCGTTGGGAACAGTGTTGTGACGCTGCAGCCAATCAGCCAAGTAGGCGCAGCTGCGCTTCATGAGGGAAGTGTTCGCCGAACCGTGGAAAGCCGTTTCACCATCACGTTCAATCGTCAATGAAACGTTCAACGATTGGGGATCACCCACTGTTTCTGGCGTTGCGATACAGGGTCCGATGGCGCATGAGCCGTCGTAGATCTTGGCTTGAGGCAGATACAGCGGGTTAGCACCCTCGATCGTTCGACTGCTCATGTCATTGCCGACCGTATAAGCGACGATCTCACCGGCGTAGATCACGAAAGCCAATTCAGGCTCCGGAACATCCCAATCGGAATCCCCTCTGATTCCAACATGCTTGAAAGGCGGCACCAGCCTGGCGGCAGTCGATTTGAAGAAGGCTTCGGGGCGATCCGCGTCGTACACCTGAGCATATACGTCTGGCGAATCGCTCTCGGCCTGACGCTCTCTCATGCTGTCCATATAAGTCACGCCGAACGCCCACACTTCAGGCGCGAATATCGGGGGCAGCAGCTCCATGTCGCCATCCGGCGAGTTCAGCTCCTCTGCCGCTATCGCACTGTGACCGCCTGCGTCTGCAATCTTCATCGCCACAGAATCGATGCTTTCACCGGTTAGAGCAGCAGCCTTGAACAGAGACAACGTCGAGTTGGCTTCGCCATTCAACGCGGTTAGATCCGTGATTAATCCCTCCTCCAACTCAACTCCGACGTGCACGTCGCCATTTAGACGGAACTGGTAGTAACGCATGCGAATAGCCTTTCAGAGCCGGGGAATCAATCAGCGACCGGCCGCTTGGTATTCAGATTTTCAGATTCTGATCTACGCGATTGAAAGCTGACAATCACCGATTGCATCAACTTTACATCAACTCGAAAATCGGCTTGAGTTGATGGTTCGTATATTTGTACAAGCCTCAACCCATTTCCGTAGATGATGATCGATTCCCTCAAACAACTATGCCCGCCGAGTCTCAGAACCATCTTCATGTCTTTGTTCGCTTCAACAGCGCTTCTCTCGATTCTGATCTCGAGCCCGGACCAGGCAGTTGCTCAAGCACCTCGTGCAGCGATTGAAGAAGAGATTCGCTATCGAGTCGAGTTAGGAAGCAGCATCGCGGTTTCTGTGAGTGCCGAATCTGCAGACGAAATTGTGGCGATCAAAGCTTACTATCGTCCGCATGGCGACAATACCATATCTTCCTACAACTATCCTGATTTCAAGGCAGGAAAGAGCATCGACGCCACGTTCGAGATCGATGTCAGGTCGCCATCGTACTATCCTCCAGGAACGATGTTCGATCTGAACTTCGAGTTCACGACATCTGACGGTTCCGTCGTTGAATCGGATAGCTACGTGGTCGAGAATCTTGATGCGGATCGCCAATGGCAACGCGTAGGTGGCGACGATCTCGAGTTGATCTACTACGGCATCAACCAGAACGCCATCACACATCTCTACTCCGAAACAAGCTCTCGGCTCCCTAGGATCAAGTCTGCCCTCGGCATCAGTGAAACACCGACTCTGCGCGCCGTGATATTCCCCAATTTCCGAGACCTTGCCCGTTACGGACCCATGATCAGCGAAGCGGCGACGGACGGCACGTTTTTCGGCGGGTTCGCATACGCTCAGTACAATCTGACGATCATGGCATCGCCGTCGGTATCGATACTCACACACGAACTGACGCACCTGATATACGACAAAGCGTTCTCATCACCGCTCAGCGGAAGATCGCCCGTATGGCTCAATGAAGGCATCGCCAGCTACTTCGAAACCGGATCCAGAGCTCAGCCAAGGGCAACATTCGCTCCTCACCTGCGAGCGGGTGAGATTATGAGCTTCAGAAAAATGAACTCCGTGCCAGGCAGGCGCAGAGATATTGGAGTCTTTTACGCGCAGTCGGCAGATTTTGTCGCTTTCCTTGCCGAAAGATACGGCGAGCAGGAGCTGGGCCGCTTGATCCATCGGCTAAACGAAGGTGATCAGATAGACGAAGCGATGCTGTTTGTCTACGGCTCGGATCTCACCGCATTGGAGAACGACTGGCGCAGCTCATACGGTCTCCCGCCAGTACCGAATCCTGAACCGACCGTAGCATTCAATTTCGATGAGTTGCCTCCTACGATACCCGGGTTGCCCACCTACGCTACTGAAACAGACTCGGCGGTTGCCAAAGCCACGCCACGCCCCACGGCCCTTCCTCATACGCAAGTGGCCGTAACTACAGCACCGACGCCTGAGCCGACTGTGATTCAAGCAACCCCTACTCCCGGCGGCTACTTCACAGGGAGCGAAGGAGAAGAGTGGCCAACTCCGAATCCGACGATGCTAATCGTGTTCGCACTGCTCGGTCTCGGAGTTTTCGCCATGCTTTGGCGACGAACTAGAACCTAGATTCGGCTGACCAGCAACATATGCATAGCCGCGTCTATGTCTAAAATCTATTCCGATTTGAACGCGGCAGACACTCTCTGATATCAGATTCTTTCTGCTTTCGTCGAAATGACCGTCGATTCTTACCACCTCTTTACAGAAGAGGGCTGATTCCCTAACGTCGGATACAAAGCCCACTGCCCGCACAGTCAAAACACAGTTAACATCTATCGATCATGACCGTGCCCGATCACGCAACCGCGCTCGTTTACTCTCATGAGCAATCCCAACATGTGCTGAGTCCGACGCATCCCATGCGGCCCATCCGATTGATGCATATGCACCAATTGATGGGAGCGGCAGGATTGATCGATTCGCCAAAGATCCGATGCGAAGAGCCGAGAATCGCGACCGACGATGAGATACTGACGTTTCACTCATCCGAATACTTCGAGGTTGTGAAAGTGATCGATGTCGGAGGCATCGTGCCTGATATGCAGATGTACGGATTCGGCCCTATGGACAATCCCCCTCGGCGCGGTCTCTTCAGACACGCCGCGCTAGCCGCTGGAGGAGCCTTGCTGGCATCTGAGCTGGTAGTCGCAGGTTCAGTTAGAAATGCGTTCGCACCCGCTGGCGGGATGCACCATCACGCAATGAGCGACCGGGCTTCCGGTTTCGGCATATTTAACGATGCCGTGATCGCAATCAATCAACTGATCGATAAGGGGATCCGCGTCCTATATGTCGATATAGACGTGCATCACGGCGACGGCGTTCAGGCAGGTTTCTACGAATCGGATCGTGTGTTGACCGTCTCGATTCACGAGTCTGGGCAGTGGCTCTTCCCTGGCACGGGATTTCCAAACGAAGCGGGACGTGGCGATGGCGATGGGTTCAGCGTCAATGTCCCTTTGGCACCATACACAGACGATGATCTATGGCACGAAGCGTTCGATGGTGTCGTGCCGTCGTTGGCACACGCATTCGGCCCTGATATCTTGTTCACGCAACTGGGCATAGATACTCATCGTGATGATCCGCTGGCGCATCTGAATCTGACTACCCAGGGGCACAACTTAGCCGTGAGGAAATTCGCCCGATTGGCCAGCGAGTTGGGTTGCGGATGGATATCGGTAGGCGGCGGGGGCTACGACATGTCCGCAGTGGCGCGGGCATGGACAATGGACCTCGCGACTATGGCTGACATCGACCTGCCAAACGAGACGCCGGCATCCTTCACCGCCTTGGACAACGTCGCCACTTTCGAGGATCCGACCGGTTACCGCATGCCGCACGATATTCGCGAGGATATCGTGCGGCACAATCAGACCGCGATTGAAGACGTGAAGCGGAGGACCTTCAGCAAGTTCAATCTGTGAAGCGAGGACAGATGCCCCTCATCCGTTTCAAACTTCTCTGAACTCTCCTTCGACCGTGTCGTCGGGTGTCCCGCTGCTCGCGCCAGAACTGCCTGGCGACGTTCCAGCCTGCGAGTACATCTGCTGGCCAGCGTTCAGAAGCGCCTGTTGTAGTTCTTCCGTCGCGCTCTTAAGCCGTTCGAGATCAGCATCTTCTGATTCTAGTAGCTGTTTCAGAGCTTCCGTTCGCCCCGTCAACTCGCTCTTCGCATCGGCAGGCATCTTGTCGCCCTCGTCAGCCACGAGCTTCTCCGCCTGATAGACCAGACTTTCGGCCGTATTGCGGGTCTCGACAGCCTCTTTACGGACTCGATCGGACTCGGCGTTAGCTTCTGCTTCCCTGACAAGTCGGTCGATCTCTTGATCTGACATCCCCGACCTGCCGGTCACGGTGATGTGTTGTTCGCGGTCAGTGGCTTTGTCTTTGGCAGTGACAGTTAGAATTCCGTTCGAGTCGATATCGAACGCTACTTCGATCTGAGGAACACCCCTCGGCGCGGGGGCGATGCCGTCAAGGGCGAACCGACCGACCGAAGTGTTGTCGGCTGCCATATCGCGTTCGCCCTGCAACACATGGATCTCTACCGATGATTGGCCGTCGGCGGCTGTTGTGAATGTGTCGGACTTGGTAGTCGGGATGGTTGTATTACGAGGGATCAATGCCGATCGAATCCCGCCAAGGGTCTCGATGCCCCAAGTAAGAGGAGTCACGTCCAGTAGCAGCACATCCTTGACCTCGCCCTGCAACACGCCCCCCTGAAGTGCCGCTCCGATCGCTACCACCTCGTCAGGGTTGATGGATCTGTTCGGTTCTTTGCCGAATATCTCCTGGACCCTGCTTTGGATAGCCGGCATTCGAGTCATGCCGCCTACCAACACCACATCGTCGATGTCGTCCCGCGCGATACCCGCATCTGAAAGCGCGGCTTGACAAGGAGCGACGGTACGAGAGACGAGATCGGAAACCAGTTCTTCGAACTTCGACCTCGAGAGGTTTTCGACCAGATGCTTCGGGCCGGTCTGATCGGCGGTGATGAAGGGCAGGTTTATCTCTGTCGCGGCGACCGATGAGAGCTCGACCTTCGCCCTTTCGGCTTCGACTCTGAGTCTCTGCAACGCGGAGGGATCGTTGCTCAGATCGATCATCTCTCTCTGTTTGAAACTGTCGACAAGATAGTTCACCAGGCGTTCATCGAAGTCGTCTCCGCCCAAGTGGGTGTCGCCATTGGTGCTCAAGACCTCGTAAACGCCATCGCCCACATGGAGAATCGTCACGTCGAAGGTGCCGCCTCCCAAGTCGTAGACGGCGATCGTCTTTTCCCCCGTCTTCTCCAAGCCGTATGCCAAAGAAGCCGCCGTCGGTTCATTCACGATCCGTAGCACCTCAAGCCCCGCGATCTTGCCGGCGACCTGGGTGGCTTCGCGCTGCGCGTCGTTGAAGTATGCAGGAACGGTGATGACTGCCTGCGTGACTTCCTCTCCCAGTCGCGTCTCCGCATCGTCTTTCAACTTGCGCAGCACAACCGCCGAGATCTGTGCCGGGGGACGTGTCTCGCCGTCAAACTTGATCCCGGCATCGCCGTTCGGAAGGCGCTCCAGCTTGAAGGGCAGCTTTGCGATATCGGCCTGCACCGAAGCGTCTTCGAAACGTCTTCCGATGAAGCGCTTCGCCGAAAAGATCGTGTTTTCAGGATTCATGATCGCCTGCCGGCGCGCGGTTTCCCCGATCGATCTCTCGCCCGTCTTGGTGTTCACAGCCACTACGGATGGCGTTGTGCGTCTGCCTTCTGCGTTCTCGATGATCTCTGCCTCGCCGGCCGTGATAGCCGCCATCGCCGAGTTCGTAGTCCCTAAGTCGATTCCGATGATTCTCGCCATCTTTAAAATTTGCCTTTCGTTTCTCTGGCTCCGGCTTGAATCGTCCGGAGCGTGCTATTTCGGGTTTCTATTGCCTGAATCGTTTTCACATTCAATTCATTTCATCAGTCGCTGGTGCTTTCGCTATCGCCACAAGCGCGGGTCTCAACACCTTGCCTGTAGAGACGTGTTCGTAGCCTTCTCTGATCACTTGCACGATGCACCCTTCAGCCGCTTCGGTCGTCTCTATCACTGCCACAGCTTCGTGTCTATAAGGATCCGCTTGCAAACCCAGAGAATCAAACCTGCGATATCCCTCGTCAGCCAATATCCGCGTCAGGTTCTTATAGATCCCTCTGAATCCGTCCAACCAAGCTTCATCGGCAACAGTCTGGACTTCCAGCGCAGCAGCGAACTCATCTGCCACGCCGCATATCTTCAGGGCGCAGGTCTCTCGAACTCTCTGCGCGATCTCGGATCGCTCCGCCTCGCTCCTTCTTCGGAAATTAATGAGGTCGGCTTGTGCCCGTGCAGCAATCGTCTTGAATTCGTCGCGGTTTCTCTGGACGGCATTAAGCTCTGTCTGAAATCTACTCACCAACCCAGTTGCAGCGTTACGCAACACTTCATCAGAAACTGCCGGCTGGGACTTGTCTCTATCAACAAGCGATCTTAGGACGGTAGAGACAAACTGATCGAGGGGTTCTGGCTGGATCTTATTGGAATCCGCCAATGTAGATTCGGTCGATGAGCCGTCCATCACTCTACTCCCAGATACCGCAAGATCACCTTGATCTGCTCAGCTACCGCTCTAGTCGAATGGGAACTGGCTATATCTTCGCTGCTCTCCAACACCTGCAACATTCCCTGCATCTGTTGAACGAGTTCGAGGACCAATCCGACCCCGTTGAGATTCAGGCCCAGATCCTCAGACAGACGTCTGACCACCTGCAATTGGTCTAGATCCTTCTCGGAGTACAGGCGGCGGCTGCCTTCGGTTCTATAAGGGCTGACCAAGCCTTCTCTATCGTATTTACGCAGGGTCTGCGGATGCATGTCAGCCAAACGAGCGGCGATGCTGATGATGTACAGCGCATCTTCGCGTTGCGCCATTCGAGCGCGCATTCGTCTCGTCCGTCGCCGCGCCTCTTCGGAGCGTCGTTCAGCCTCGCGTCTCGCCGCTTCAGAAGCGAGCTTGCTGACGAGACGAGCGAAAGTCTCCGCATTCGGTATCGTCTCCGATTGCTCTCTTTCGTATCGATTCATCTTCTGTGTTGTCGTTGCGGCTTCGCCACACGGCATGCCCAAGCAGGATATGCATGGCACCGATTACACTTTCTTGATATTATCATATATTATTATTGATACGGAGCGTATCAGCATAATGAGATTCGATACGACCTGTGTCTCGTTTCTCGAGGTTGGAGAAGAAAGTTACGAATCTCTGCTATTTAACGCTTGACATGACGATATCCTTCATAGTAAAGTGCTTTGTCTAGGTAGCTTGATGGGTCGCTGATGGAATCGCCTCATCAGTTGCATGTAGCAGCGATTGAATGAAATCCGATGCCTGGTGACAGGCGTAAAAGGGAATAGAGAAGGCAGCTTGAAGAGGAAAATGACGATGATCTACGAAAAGCGATGCCCGCATTGCGGTGGCGATCTGTTGTTCGCCATTCGGCTAGAGGGTCCCTCGCTCAAGTGTTTGCAGTGCACGCGCCAAGTCGATCAGCGACAGGCCCGTCAACTGTTGACGGCGATGGAGCGACCAGCCGCCTGAACCGGGGTTGCATGTTGGAACTGAGCAGTAACGAAAATAATCTCTCAGCAAAAAGCCCCGGTCCAGAGATCGGGGCTTTTTGCTGACAATGACCATCACATATCGAAACCAAGAGAAGAGGAGGCAGCGAATATGACAACTTCAGCGATATTTCCAGGACGTTGCCCTGTATGCGAAGGGGATTTGCAGTTCGGCCGCGGGCTAGACGGACTAATGCTCAAGTGCCTCCAGTGCACGAGGGTCGTGACTCAGAGCCAAGCCTTGGAGATCTTGATGCATCTGAGGCGGGTGGCTGAAGAGAAGGCCGCTTGAGCACCTCGGCGGTTATCGAGGGTGCTTTAATTGCCGCTCAGTAATCGTCGATTGCCCAAAAATCCGTGACAACGCGCGTCACCTCCGCCTCTGGTGATGCGCGCTCGACGAAGCCGACGGCCCGATCGATCGTCGATCGTAGTGTTCGCGTGTCGTTGCTCACCGCGCTGATGCCGATGGTTGCCAGTTGCCATGAGTCGTGCTCGCTCACATCGGCTGCGGATACAGCATGGCGCGCTCTCAACTTGCCCAGCGCGGATTGCACGGCGCGTCGCCTATCCTTCAATGAAGTGGATCCGTGGATCCGTAGAGAGATTTTTGCTGCGCCGACATGCATCGAATCGCCCCCTTGCGACGCGTCGTGCCTCGTATCAATCACAGACACTATGAATGAACGATATTATCGGAAAAGTGTGCCAGCGGCGGTGATGTAAAATTCCGATTACTTGCCTGCCGCCTGCGATTTCGAACATGCGAATCTTGAATAAAACCAGCGACGGATATCGTATCACTTCGCGCTAGCTTATTACGATTTTCGGATCGATGGTTATGGAAAACGACAGAGATACAGTCCCTGAAGCGGTCCTGCTACGCTTGCCTCTGTATCTTAGAGTCTTGGATCAATTGAAGAGCGACGGCTTCGAGCTTGCGAAATCCGGACAGATTGCGTCGTTACTGCATGCCAGTCCCACGCAAATCCGCAAGGATTTGACGTATTTCGGACGCTTCGGCAGGAAGGGGCAAGGATACAGGATCGACGACTTGGGCGATGCAGTTCGACAGATCCTAGGCTTGGATCGTACTTGGAACGCCGCCGTTATCGGTGTCGGCAGCTTGGGCAGGGCAGTCATGAGCTATCCCGGATTCGAACCTGCCAAGTTCAAGATAGTATCCGCGTTCGACCGCGATCCGAGAGTGATCGGAAACGTGATCAACGGCATCACTGTGCAAGACATCTCCGAGCTTCAAGACACGGTTATCGGAGCGAGCGTCGCGATCGGCATCGTGACGGTGCCGAGAGAGTTTGCGCAAAACGTTGTCGGACTCCTCATCAAGGCTGATATCAGAGCGATCTTGAACTACGCGCCCGTACAGCTGCGAGTGCCGGCAGAGGTCAAAGTCACCAATATCGATCCCGTGGTGAGCCTTCAGTCAATGACCTACCATCTTAAGAACGCCGGTCCTCGACGCTTGCCCGAGTAGCCCCGAAACATCCTAGGATGGTCTTCAGAAATCTAGGTAGGGTTCGCTCTCAACTGTGATGTAGTCGCACGGCGGAAACTGCTCCAGCGCTTCGATATCGATCTCAGTGCCCCAGCCGTTGCCTTCTGGAACTCGCGCGTGCCCCTCGGAGATAGGGATCATATTGGTCAAAACGGCTTCGTAGGCGGGCAGAAAGCTGACGAATATCTCTTGCATAAAAGCGTTCGGCATTGTCATGTCGAGGTGCAGACTCGCCGCAGTCGAGATCGGGCCATTTGAGTTGTGAGGAGCGACGGAGATGTAGTATGTCTCGGCTGCCGCCGCGATCTTTCTCAGCTCGGTGATTCCACCGGCATGACATATGTCTGGCTGGATGATGCTGGCTACGTTCGATTCGATCAGGGGTCTGAAGTCCCACCTGTTGTAGAGCTGCTCCCCGGTCGAGATCGGAACGTTGATGCTCTGTGCCAGGACCTTCAAGGCATCAATGTTGTCCCACAGTATGGGCTCCTCGAGCCATGCGATGTTGAATTCCTCGATTGCAGAGGCGACTCTTCTCGCGCTCCAGATATCGAGACGTCCCCGCACATCTACCGCCACTTCCACCGAGTCGCCTACCGAGCTTCTCACCGCCTTTACGAGTTCGACGCCCCATTCCATGCGTTCAGGAGTAATCACCTGCGGTCCCTTGAAGGGGTAGAACTTCATGGCACGCCATCCATCGTCTGCCAGCTCAGCGGAGCGGCGACGATGGTCGTCAACACTGATAGCGCCGTGGAACCATTCATGAGATTCCTCCGCTTCTTCGGCATCGACATCCTCACGAGGATCGAACCATCCATTCGCATAGACTTGGATGCGGTCTCTCACCTTGCCGCCGAATAGTTCGTAGACCGGCACGCCGAGAGCCTTCGCCTTTAGATCGCACAACGCGAGATCGATTCCGCTGATGGCGCTCATCGTGACGGCTCCGCCAGTCCACGTGACCCTCCGATACAGGGATGTCCAGATGTTCTCGATTTCAAAGGGATCCTTGCCGATCAAGAACTTGGAGAAGTCCTCTATCTCGGCTGCTACTCCGGCATCCTTGTACTGTGTGCTTGCTTCGCCCCATCCGTAGTCGCCGGAGTCGGCGGTTATGCGGACGAACAGCCAGTTGGTCCCGGCGGTCTTATGCACTGGCGTTCGCATGCGGAAGATTTCGGTTTTAGCGATCTTCATGATGAGGCTTTCTCGGCTTCGACTCGACGTTGCGCTAGTTTATCCTGCGCGATGTGCATTAAGGCTGGACCAGACTTGGCGGGTAGTAGACACCAACTACAATCCATGAGTTGAATGGAACAGGATAGATCTTGATCAACACGATAATCTCCTCGAGTTGATTCAAAACTGGAGACCTTCGACTTCAAGCGCAAGATCGGCACTCAATACCTGCGCCAATGGTAGGCTGTGGCACTGTCGATCATCGGCTTCGAAACACATGAGGGCGGTGGGAAGCTCTGCGATTAAAGAGCCGATTCGCTCAATCACTGATCGCTCTCGGCTCAACCCCGAACGGTATTCCTCCATGTACCGAGTGTAATCCCGGTGGGTTGACAATTGCCTTCGATGCTCTCTTCCCACTCCCAGCCGTGGCTCGTGCACGTAACGAATGCCGACATAGTTGCATAACCGATCCAAGGTCGATCTGTGGAATCCATATCTCCTAGCTGTCGGATTCGCCCTTACGTCGGCTAATGCTTGAATGCCGACTTTCATCAGGCGGTTGAGAAGGAGATCGACCGATATTCCCTGGTAGCCTACCGTGTATATCTTCTTGGGTGCCTCCGGGCGTGGCGGTTTCTCGAACTCTGTTTGACGTTCCGAGTTGATCGTAAACCAACGCCACCGATCGTAGACGTGATCAATTACGCTATTCGTGTCCATGTCGCGAAACCGCTCGTGAATTTGGTCGATTGCCTTCAGGCGGCGATGATCCAGGGCTTCGGCAACAGCACGTCCGGATTCGGTTAAACTGAACTCTTCATTGGAAGTCTCTGCCCCAAAGCCTTGGCGAACCAATCGGGCCCAATCGTGATAGAGCGTGAACGAATGCGGGCCGAAACGATAGGGGACGAAATCATAGAGGGAGCGGGAAGGCAAACTGCTCTCCGCAGATACGAGGAACATCAGCTTAACCAGCCTTAAACGCTCCATGCTTCCCCCCGCCGCAAGAAGCATCTTGAGGATCGACCGTTTACGCCACAACATTCTCGCGTCGATTTTAATCGTCCCTGAATCTACCCTCAGAATATTCTGAGGCAGCCGCGAAAACCATAGCTAACTCTATTCAGATCGATTCTTGTTCTTGAGGCAAGATGAATCCATCCTCAAAGCTGCTGTCAGGCATCGGAGTCATGGCAGTCGGAATCGCCTTAACTGTCGGCGCGTTGACTGTGATGATCTGGGATTCGTTTTCAGGTGACATCGTTGCGAATTCTAACCAGTCGAGTCTTGTCTGCTCCGATTTCGAGAGTCGGCAGGAGGCAGAAGTCTACTTCGCATCTCTGGAGGAGGCGGCAAAGCTCACAAGCGTATTGGACTCTAATCGCAACGAGATTCCGTGCGAGATGCTCAAATCGTCATCTGTCAATCTGGCAGATGAATCATTCGAAGTGATTTGCCGCGACTTCCACCATCGGGAAGAGGCCAAGCTTTTCTTCGAGGATCACGGAGGACCCGGTAACGACCCACACCGCCTCGACTCTGATAGCGATGGAAATCCCTGCGAATGGCTACCCTCTATGGACGACTTCGACGGAGTTATAGAAAAGTTCCTTGAAGAGGGTGATGCTGATGGCCAGCGAAATCAGGAACGAAACTGTGTTGACTTCGATGATTGGACGCAAGCCAATCGCTTATTCGTAGATTCCGGCGGACCGGAGGCAGATCCCTATGGATTAGACGGCGATGGCGATGGCGTACCCTGCGAATCATTGCCGGGAGCACCTTGATTCAGGTTCGAAGAGTGGCATCTGCGAGAGGATTAAGCAGGCTGGGACGGCGGTCCAGACTGACGGTTTGATCGACGGCGCCGAGAAATCCGCGCACGGATCTGGGCACTCCTCAGGTTTGCCAGCGCACGCTCCATGTCGAGGGCTTCAGGCTGCGCGGCGATGGCTTCCTGAGCCCGTTTCACCGCTTCTTCCGCTGCCTCGACATCTATCTCATCGTCGCGTTCGGCGGCATCTGCAAGAACAATCACCTGATTGTCGATCACTTCCATGAAGCCGCCGGTCACGAGCAGAGATTGCTCTTCGCCGTCGGTGCCGAATCGCATTTCACCGGTAGCCAACGAGGTCATGAGAGCTGCGTGGCGAGGCAGTATCGTTAACTGCCCCTCGGCTCCCGGCGCAACTACATAGTCCACTCCGCCTGAGTAGGTTTCAGATTCGGCGGTCACTATGTTCAATCTCATTTGTGCCATGTGATTCTTCCGGCCTGTTACCCTGTTCCGGCTAAGCCCGTCTATCGTCGGTGATGATCAGGCAGCGTCGCGCTCCTGCATTCCACGGCCCTTGGCGACCGCGTCTTCAATGGTGCCCACCATGTAGAATGCCTGCTCGGGAAGATCATCGTGCTTCCCTTCGAGAATCTCGAGGAAGCCCTTAACCGTGTCCTCGCGGTTCACATATACGCCGGGGAGGCCTGTGAACACCTCGCCCACGAAGAATGGCTGGGTGAGGAATCTCTGTATCTTGCGTGCTCTTGCGACTGTCAGCTGGTCTTCATCCGATAATTCCTCGATTCCGAGGATGGCGATCACATCTTGCAGGTCCTTGTAGCGCTGAAGAACTCGCTTCACTCCTGAAGCGGCATCATAGTGGCCCTGCCCTACAATTGCAGGCTCAAGTATGCGGGAGTTCGATGCAAGGGGATCAACCGCTGGGAATAGAGCCTGTGCAGCCAACGCACGGTCCAGAGACACGTTGGCGTCGAGGTGGCCAAACGTCGTCACGATGCCGGGGTCGGTGTAGTCGTCTGCCGGGACATACACGGCTTGAAACGATGTGATCGATCCGGCTTGTGTAGAGGTGATTCGCTCCATCAAGTCGCCTAATTCGGTCGACAGAGTGGGCTGATATCCGACTGCCGATGGCATTCTGCCGAGAAGCGCAGAGACTTCCATGCCGGCGAGGATGTAGCGATACACATTATCGATGAATAGAAGCACATCCTGGTTGCGCTGGTCGCGGAAGTATTCCGCCATCGTCAATCCAGTGAGCGCGATTCTGGCTCGGGTGCCTGGCGGCTCGTTCATCTGACCGAACACGAGAGCGGTCGAGCCGAGAACGCCAGATTCTTGCATCTCATGCCAGAGATCATTGCCCTCGCGAGAACGTTCGCCCACGCCGGCGAAGACTGATACGCCAGAGTGCTCTTGAGCGATGTTGCGGATGAGCTCTGTGATGATCACCGTCTTGCCCACTCCGGCACCGCCGTAAGCGCCGACCTTTCCGCCTCTTGGGAATGGCGTGATGAGGTCAAGGACCTTGATGCCCGTCTCCAAAATCTCAGTGGTTCCGGATTGCTCCGCGAATGATGGCGGTTGACGGTGTATGGGCAACCGCTCCGCATCCACGGCGATATCTTCGCCGCCGTCGATGGGATCACCCAATACGTTGAAGATTCTTCCCAGCGAGCTCTCGCCTACAGGGACCGCGATCGGTTGTCCGGTGTCTACGCACTCGACGCCTCGCGCCAAGCCGTCGGTAGTTCCCATCGCCAGACAACGCACCCAGTTGTTGCCGACGTGCTGCTCGGCCTCCAAAACTAGGCGCTCGCCATCGACTTCTAGCTCTAAGCCGCTGTATATCTCGGGCAGTTCGTCAGCCGCGAATTCGACATCGACAACAGTGCCAATGACCTGTATGACCTTGCCTTTGCTTCCTTTTGCCATCTGTTTCTGACTCCTGTTGCTCGCAGCTCCGCGAAGCGCGGCGGCTACTCAGCCATCACTGGCGATTCCATTTTTTGATTTCAATCATCGAGAGGATCTGACGACGCGATCGGACGTTAAGCCGAAACACCTGCCACTCCGCCTACGATGTCCAACAGCTCTCCGGTTATCGCTTCCTGCCTGGCTTTGTTCAGATCGAGGGTCAACTCCTCTATCAGCTCATTCGCGTTGTCAGTCGCGTTGCGCATCGCTACCATGCGTGCCGAATGTTCACTCGCCTGAGCTTCTAAGATCGTGTGGTAAACCTCCGTCTCCACGTAACGGGGAGCTAGGGTCGAGAGCACTTCTGCGGGCGATGGTTCGTATATGTAGTCGAGGTGCATCGAGGGTCCCTCGGCGTTCTCTGGCGAGATTTCGGGTTCGATGGGCAGAAGCTGCACCGCAACCGGCTTCTGCACGGCGGTGTTCACGAACTGGGCGTAGACGAGCAAAACTCTATCCGCCTGCCCGGTACGGTAGCTGTTCATCACGAAAGACGAAATATCGAGGGTGTCGGCCAGCGATGGACGATCTCCCACAGAGAAGGTCGCGGACAGAACGTTCCCGGTTCGCGCTACAAAACGCTCGCCTTTCCGGCCTACCGCCACAGTATCTACAGGCACGGCAGAATCACGTATGATTCCGCCCGCGGTTCTGATGATGTTGGCGACTAGAGCTCCAGCCAGACCGCGATCCGGACTGACGAGAAGGAGCAGAGTGCGGTTGATCTCTCGTCTTCGCAACAGCGGATCTGGCACTGCGTCGTGTTCAGATAGACGCATGGATAAGTGAGCCATGACTTCGCGCATTCGATCGGCATAAGGTCTGCCGTTGCGAACCATCTGCTGAGCGCGCTGCATCCTCGACGCGGCGATCAACTGCATCGCGCTCGTGATCTTGGCGGTGTTGCTGACCGAACGTATCCGGTCTCGAATGTCTTTCAGGCTGGGCATTGAGCTAGGTGCGCTTCAACAGGTTCATGAAAAGTCTGCCGTCTGTTTGAATGCCCCGACGGCATCCTTGAGTCGTGAATCGGCTTCGTCGGACAACTCGCCGCTCTCGTTGATTTCCGCGAGCAGCTCCGGCAAGTTCGCTGCCAAGTAGTCGTACCACTGCGCCTCGAAGTCGCGAACCTTATCGACCGCGACATCGTCTAGTGCGCCCTCATTGGCGACGTGGAACATCGCAACCATGTTTTCGTAGCTGATCGGCGCGTTCTCGTCCTGCTTCAACAGTTCTCTGAATCGTTCGCCTCGTGCGAGCTGTCGGCGAGTCACGGGGTCAAGATCTTCAGCACCGAACTGGGCGAAGGTGGCGAGAGCGTCAAATTGCGCCATCTCTGTCTTAAGGCTGCCCGCCACATTCCTCATTCCTCGTCGCTGCGCCGCAGATCCGACGCGAGTCACTGAGATTCCGGAGTTCACCGCGGGCCTAATGCCAGCGTTGAAGAGATCTGGCTCTAGGAAAAGCTGACCATCGGTGATGGAGATGACGTTTGTCGGGATGTATGCCGAGACATCGCCGGCGAGAGTCTCGATGATTGGCAGAGCCGTAATCGATCCGCCGCCGAATTGGGGTGAGAGTTTCCCCGATCGCTCGAGCAGTCGGGAGTGCAGATAGAAGACATCGCCCGGGTACGCCTCTCGTCCCGGAGGCCGTCGCAACAGAAGCGACATCTGACGATACGCCCAAGCGTGCTTCGAGAGATCATCGTATACGATGAGCACATCGCGGCCCTGCGCCATGAAGTGCTCTGCGATCGCGCAGCCTGCGTACGGCGCCAAGAACTGGGTCGGTGCGGGATCGGATGCGTTGGCGGCAACAACCACTGTGTTCTCAAGCGCTTCCTGATCCTCCAAACGCTGTACGATACCGGCTACCTTAGATGCCTTCTGGCCGATAGCGACGTAGACGCCGATCATGTCGGAGTCGCGCTGGTTGATGATCGCATCCACGCAGAGCGATGTTTTTCCAGTGGATCGGTCGCCGATGACTAATTCGCGCTGACCTCTGCCCACCGGCACCATCGCATCGACGATCTTAATCCCGAATTGGACCGGCTCATCTACCGGCTGGCGCGTTATCACGCCAGGCGCGATCTTCTCGACTGGGAGATTCTCTGATGTGTTTGGCGATGGTCCTCCGTCAAGCGGTCTTCCCAGAGGGTCTACTACCCTGCCCAAGAGAGTCTCACCGACCGGCACCTCCAAAATTCGACCGGTCGACCGCACCTCGTCGCCTTCTCTGATCCTCAGGTAATCGCCTAGCACAACTGCGCCTACCGATTCTTCCTCGAGGTTCAGCGCTAGCCCCAACACGTCGTTGGGAAATTGCAGGATCTCGTTGAGTCGAACTCCTGCCAATCCGTGTATGCGCGCGATACCATCGCCTGCCTCCACCACCGTGCCGACGTCAACCATCGTTAGTTCGTCTCCGAACTCCTCGATCTGACGTTTTATCACAGAGGCTATATCTTGACCTGCGGTGGTCATCTATACACTCTTCCTTGTTTCTAGTAACTCTAGATTTTTACGGCTGCTATTCAAATCGATATCGGGCGTTCCGAGAGAGCTTCTCTCATAGACCTCAGCTTAGTTCGGGAGCTACC
This sequence comes from Dehalococcoidia bacterium, assembly GCA_965214735.1. Lineage (GTDB taxonomy): Bacteria > Chloroflexota > Dehalococcoidia > Lucifugimonadales > Lucifugimonadaceae > Bin127. Next base: position 2,021,425 of record OZ243977.1, read on the forward strand.
GTCGATCAGGCGGTCGCCCACGCGGGCGATCACGCCGCCAAGTATCGAGGGGTCTACTTCTTCGGTCATCTCGACGCGGTCGTATCCGGCCATCGCACTCAATCGCTCGCGCAGGATTTCACGTCGACCGTCGTCCAACGGAACCGCAGTCACTACGAGCGCCCTTCCTATTCGACGACGCTCGTCCAAAAGTCCTCCGAATGTGGCACATACAGCGTCGAAACGTTCAGCGTCTCCGTTTTCGGTGACTAATAGAACCAAGTTGCGGACCAGCGGATCGATATCCTGCAGCAAGGTGTTGACGCCGTTGAGTTTTACGCTGAATGGAACTGACGGTGCAGCCATGAATGCGAGCAAGTCTGAATCGGCGAACAGTCGTCGCGCCTCGGCTAGATCACGCTCCCAAGTCTCGAACGCGTCGCGCTCTTCAGCGACTGCGAAGGCGGCCTGCGCGTACCGCCTGCTGGATACCGTAGGCACCCTTAACTCCCGTTCCTCGAGGCAGAAGAGGTTCTCTCGCTACCAGCACCTAGGCCTTCGCTTAAGACGTTATCGATCAGGTCTCGGTGGGAAGCGTCGTCAAGCGATCGCTCTACGATCCTCTCGGCGGCCAAGATAGCAAGTCCGGCGAACTCGCTCCTAACCTCCTCTACGGCAGAGGCTCGTTCCCTTCGGATCTCTTGTCGGGCGCGTTCGAGCAACTCGTCCGCTTCGGCGCGGGCACGCTGAGATTCTTGGTCTCTAAACCTGGCAGCCGCTTCTCTCGCCTCAGCGATGAGCGATTGCCCCTCTCGCCTAGCGTTGACAAGCTCCTGCTCGACTCGTTCCGCAGAAGATACTGCTTCGGCGCGGGCAAGATCAGCTGCCTCTAGACTCTCTCGAATCCGATCTGCTCGCTCATCCAACATCCGCGTGATGGGGCCATAGAGGAACATGCGCAGGAATACTGCGATCACAGTGAAACCGACCAAGAAGGTCAAAAGTCTCGACAGGTCTATCCCTAATGCATCCATAGCGTTCTCCCTGCTGAGCTGAAGCGCCGTGGGCGCGACCTCGATCCGTCGGCTACGTTGAAGCAGTCCAAAGTTGCACAGGCTGTATGCTGAGCCGCTTCCAACGCGCCGAAACAGTTCGCGAGGATCACACGAACAGCGTGATGATCGCCACTACCAGCGCATAAATGGCAATCGCCTCGGTGAACGCGATCGCCAAGATCATGTTCTGACGTATGGAGTCAGCGGCCTCGGGGTTGCGGCCCAGAGCCTCCATAGCCTTGCCGGCAAGCATGCCAATGCCAAGTCCCGGACCCAAAGCGCCTAAGCCGATGGCGATCCCGGCTCCAATTGGTACCCACTCCGATTCCATGTTCTATCAGACCTCCTGGTCTAGATGTTTCAGTTTCGTGACGAATGACTTCATGGTGAAGGTTCGTCGTGCACTACATGCGACTGATGACTGCGCGAAACGGCGTGTCGTCAGACGCTGCATGTCTAAGTTTGAGGTGAAAGTGTGCGGATGCCGCGGCTGTACAAGCCTCGAAACTACCATCCGCATCGCAATCTGGGGCATGTCTCAGTGCGTCCCCTCTGATGCGTGACTGTGATGATCGCCGTCGTCGGGATGGTGGTGCGGCATGATGGCGAATGCACCGAACATCAACGTCAACACCGAGAATATGATCGCTTGGATGAACCCCACGAACAGCTCGAGCCCAATGAATGGGATCATCCCGATCAGCGGGAACAGGAAGCCCATCGCTATCAGCAGAACTTCGCCGGCGAACATATTGCCGAAGAGACGGAACGTGAAGCTGATCACTTTGATGAACTCACCTACCGTCTCCAATATGCCGACGAAAAAGTCTATCGGAGCTTTGATGGGGTTGAAGAAGAACTTTCCGCTGTATCCACCGATTCCTAATGTCCTGAAGCCCCAGAACTGAACGCTCAGCATAGCCGCAATCGCTATGGCAAGCGTCATGTTCAAATCGGTGCTAGACCCGCGTAGATACGGAATCAAGATGCCGGCACGTTTGCCGTGAAGACCTGAGTACTCCTGTGGGTTGTCCGCGAAGAAGGGGCTATCGTCAGGCGTTGCGTCAGGTGCTTCGCCAGATGCGAAACGACGTGCGATTTCCAAAGCCTCCGAGGCACTGATGCTGCTCAGATCTGGGATGTCATGAGCCACGATGTGCCGTAGGGATATCTTGTAATCCTCTCCTCTGCCCAAAGGCAATATGCCCGGACCTGAAGCACCGTCAAACAGCACGAATCCCTGATCACCGTACTGTTCCAACGCCTTGCCCAAGTAACCCCTCAATTCAGGGTCGTCCTTGCCGTGCTCGATGAAGTGCGCGAGGCCCGTTTCGTACCCGTAACCATCGGCTTCGTAGTGCAACTCCTTCGAGAGCTCGTGAGCATGAGAAGACTCGGCACTCTCCAGCTTAGCCTCGAATTTGTGGGTGAACCATTCAGCGGGAGTCTCGATACGGCCTATGGTGCCGACAACGGGCAGGACCCCGAGCCAGTTCGAGAATAGAACCACGAGGAAGATCGCCGTGGCCACGGGCAGGAACATTCTGCCGCGCCTGCCACCGGCTGCCGATTCCGCAAGGTTGATGAAGAATTCATAGAAGACCTCCATCAACGCCTGCCACCGACCGGGAACTTGAGAGAGGCGACGAGTGGCTAGAAAAGTGATTATGACCAGCACCACCATCGCCAGCCCGAACATGATCACTGTATTGACCAAGTCGTAACCGCCGATATTGAGTATCAATTCGGCTGGGATCTGAATATGCGGGACGGCACCGCCGAGGAATCCTCCCCCGAATGCGGCACCTAGGGCACCCCCTGCAACTGAAATAACCGCCACAGCGATCAAGATGAACGCTGTAGCTATGCCTTTAGGGGACGAGAACAAACCCTATCCCCAATGCTGGTCGAATGTCCCTTGTCATCTTTTCATCGATCCCGGGACGGGTTAAATCCTCGTCGCTTCAATTCTTACTGTTTAGGCTGTTCAACATACGGACCATACCTACCATGGCTACTGCGACGCCTAGCAAGATGCCGCACACCAGCAACAACGGCTTGCTGCCGATGATCCCGTCTAGCCACCATCCGAGTATCGCCCCTCCGCTGATGCTCAGGGCAATATACCACCCGATGATGGATAGACGCGCCAAGGTGGGTGCTATCGAACTCAACCCTCTGACCACCTTTTCAGCCCCACCGCTCGCCGCTTCATCAGCGGAAGCAGGACGGGGATCAGAGTTTTGCATGAAGAGTAACCCGCCTTTTCGTCAATTCACCATTATACGCGTCGGCGTCGATTTTCATATCCTCATCGTTCGACTCAGTTCCGTCTCCAATAGTTAAGAGCGAATCGCAACCATCAGGATTGATAAGGCTTAATCTCTCGGTCTGAAGAGGTGTAAACTTCACCCACGATTCAATATATCCCGCTCTGTTGGGATCCAGCTCCACGTAAAGCTGCATCGGAGTTTCACATGATCTACGACTTCATCGTCATCGGAGCGGGGTCGGCGGGTGCCATCGTCGCGAGCCGCCTGAGCGAGGATCCCTCTACATCCGTTCTCCTCATCGAAGCGGGCCCCGACTACCCCACGATCGATGACCTTCCCATGGAGATCAAGCTAGGGTACGGTTTCGATCGGAATATCTGGGCTCGGACTTTCGGGAAGGACAGCGTCCATAACTGGAACTTCGTGGCAAAGTCGAACGAGCAATTCCCAGATATGCTCGTTCCGCGCGGCAAGCTGGTAGGGGGATCGAGTTCGGTCAACGCTCAAATCTTCCTGCGCGGCATGCCGGAGGACTACGACGATTGGTCTTCATGGGGCAATGATGAGTGGTCGTATCAAAAGCTGATGCCGTACTTTAGACGAATCGAGACGGACGCCGATTTCAGCGACGACTATCACGGAAATGACGGCCCCATCATCTGCCGAAGGTTCAAACGCGACGAATGGAACGAGGATCAGGAAGCGTTCTATCAAGCGTGTCAGGCGCTGGGCTACCCGACCTACGAAGATGCCAACGACCCCGATACCACAGGCGTAGGCCCTCCTCCGTTCAACAACCCGGGAGGCGTTCGCTGGAGCACCAACATCGGGTATCTTTCTCAATCCCGACATCGTCTCAACTTGACAATCCGAGCCGATTGCCATGTCCACCGTCTATTATTCGACGGAGTGCGGGCGGGCGGAGCCCACGTCGAATCTGGAGGGGAACTATTCACAGTTCAGGGCAACCAGATCGTTCTCAGCGCGGGCGCGCTCTGCTCGCCTCAGATACTGATGCTATCGGGTGTGGGATCTGGCCTCCATTTGAAAGAGCACGGAATACCCGTGGTGGTGGATTCTCCGCACGTGGGGCAGAACCTTCGGGACCATCCTCAGGTTTCTGCTTCGTGGCGGACGAAGCCGGAGTTCACGCAGGATCCGCTGGCATCTAAGATCCAGGTGAATCTGAAGTTCACCACCAAAGGTTCTCGATGGCGGAACGACATGTTCATACATCCTCTCTCATGTGCCACTCAAGAAGGGGTGTACCTGTTATCAGAATCTGAACCTTTCGGAATATCGATGGTCTCCGCCTTGTACCTCGCAGAATCGGCGGGCGAGGTTAAGCTCCAGTCCACCGACCCGCATGTTCAGCCATATCTCGACTACAACCTGCTCGATACCGAGTTCGACAAGGAGCGCATGCGCGAATCGGTTCGTCTGTGCGTCAGGATAGCCGAGCAAGGGGCGTATGCCGATATCGTCGAGGAGCTGATAGAGCCTACCCATGAAGAGCTTGAGTCCGATGAAGATCTGACTCGCTACATCATGTCGAGAGTGAGTACCAGCCACCACGCCTCCGGCACTTGCAAGATGGGCCCGGACAGCGATGATTCAGCCGTGCTGGATCAGTACGGGAACGTGCGAGGACTGCGAAACATCAAGGTGGCTGACGCCTCGAACATGCCGGACTGCATTCGCGCTAACACTAACGTGACATCGATGGTGATCGGCGAGAGGATAGCGGACTTCATAGCTGAAGGCCGATGAATAGATTGGCGTGCCGGCAACAGCCTAACGCCGCGGTCTGGCCAGTTAAGGTAAGGTTACTTGGGCTTCTCGCCGCTCTCAGCGTCTTCTAGAGTATCGTCGTCCAAACTCAGCGTCTCCATGAAATCAGAGTAGGCGCTGAGCTTCTCTCTTTCTTCCTGAGTAACTGGCGAAGCCGATTCTTCCATGCCGCGGCGCGGATGCCTGCGAGGAGCTGATTCTTCTTCTGAGCGCCGGCCCTGTAGGTCGCTGCTGACTTTGTCGATCACATCTTCAGAGATGTATATCGGAACCCGCGCCCTGACAGCCAAGGCTATCGAATCAGATGGCCTCGCGTCGATGTCGATGATATCCTCTCCGACCTTCACCGATACATCGGCAAAGAAAGTCACATCCTTAAGGTCTCTGATGTAGATGTGCTGTATCTGGCCGCCCAACTCCCTTATCGAGTTGATCAGCAGGTCATGGGTCATGGGACGGGCGGGAGAGGGGTCGCGCGAGGGCGCCAAGATGGCTGCTGCCTCATTGTGTCCGATGACTATCGGGCAGACTCGGCGGTCAGAGGGATCCTTGACCCGCAAAATCAGAAAGCGCTCAGGCGATCCGTCGCGACCACTTGCGATGTGCTGAATCTCCACCTCGAGCATGACGAGACTCCCTTACTACGGATTGGCACGGAGCATCTTCGCCACGTGGACCTTGCAGGAAGGAACGTGGCTAGACACCACATCAATGTACCAATACTCTATAACGACTCCGAGCACACTAAGTCGCTGAATTTCTCATGGGCGTTAAGCTGACTTTAAGTCTGCTCAACCGATTTCCTTGAAGTCATTCGCCGTTGGACCGCCCACCTATCGAGCATCACTCTTCGCCCACACGTGACGCATCGCATCCCGATGTCGGCGCCGACTCGATAGATGGTCCACTCGTTTCCACCGCATGGATGCCGCTTGCGCATCGTTATCGTATCGCCGATTGCGAAAGGCACGATCTCTCGCTCTCGCCTGCCCTTGACCAAGTTCACGCTGCCTCCAGTCCCAGCGCGATCTCATCACGTAGCTGCATCACCGCCGTTCTCGCCGCAACAGCGAAGTTCAACGGATCGTCCGAGGCGTAGATTATCCCGCGCGATGAGTTGATGACAAACATCTCTTTTCCCAGCTCGGCAGTCTGTGCGGCATCTCCGCCTTGTGCACCCACGCCCGGAATCAGTATCGGAACCATCGGATGCCGCGATCTGATTCGCTCTAACTCTTCCGGATACGTGGCGCCTACCACAAGCCCGACGCTCTCGCCATCGCCCAGCGACTCGGAATATCTGGCAACAGCGTCGTAGACCGTCTCGCCATCCAGACCTGAACTTATATCTTGTATCTCCCGGGCGCTGGGGTTCGATGTGCGGCATACTACGAATATTCCCCTGCCCTCGTGCTCCAGAAAGGGCTTCAACGTATCGGAGCCTTGGTATGCATACACAGTCACGGCATCGCAGTCCCAAACCTCGAACATAGCCCTTGCGTACGCGGCGGCGACATGTCCAATATCTCCGCGCTTCGCATCCAATATCACGAGAACACCAGGAGCCGCTTCTCTGATATATCGGATCGTCTTGCCCAGAGCCTCCATACCAGCCATGCCTAGAGCCTCGTAAAACGCTATCTGAGGCTTGTACGCTGCCGTTAAATCGCTCGTAGCATCGATAATTGCACAGTTGAACTCGAAGATGTCGGTAATAGGCATCCGTGCGGGATCAGGGTCCAATCCCACACAGACATGGCTGCCAGAGCTGGCGATCGCCGCGCTCAGCTTAGATGCCATCGATTTTTTTCGCTCATCTTCCATCGTTGATTCCCAATATAAGGCATGACAAACCCGACTGAAGGAGCGGATCGCTTCAGCCGCACTCGATCGGAGCCACGCTCATCAGACAAGAGAGCGCCGACATCTTCCGACCTCGAGTGGCTCTTCGATTCTCTTTTCGAACTCCACGGCCCGCGCAATTGGTGGCCTGCTGTTCATGGCGGTAAATTCGAGATCGTAGTTGGAGCGATCCTGACGCAAAGAACGTCGTGGCGCAACGTCGAGACCGCGCTCAGAGCCATGCGCGGCGGCGGCATCTGGTCGTTTGAAGCCATCCTCAACGCGCGGGACGAAGATCTGAAGCGGGCGATCCACGCATCGGTTTTCCGAAATGTAAAGGCTAGGAAGCTGAAGGAGTTCGCCGCTTTCCTGATCGACAACTTCGATGGCGATCTGAATCGTCTATTCGAATTGGACATCCAAGCCATGCGCCAGTGCCTAATCGGCATCTGGGGCATCGGCGACGAAACTGCTGACGCCATCATCCTCTACGGCGCCGAGAAGCCGTCTTTCGTGATCGATGCGTATACGAAGCGGCTTCTAAACAGGCTCGGCTGGGAAGCTGAAAACGACTCCTACGCCGCTTACCAGAGCCTTTTCCATTCGAAGCTGCCTCGCAACACGTGGCTCTTCAACGAATATCACGCATTGATCGTGCACCACTCGGCGAGGATCTGCAGATCGAAACCGCTTTGCAGTCAGTGCGGATTTGCGGAGTCCTGCCCAGTAGGACTCGGGTTCACTGATCCGTAACGGTGATGCTGCTCGTCTTGAATATGGCGTAGACCTCTTTCCCGACTTCGAGCCCCATCTCGATTGCCGAATCGGATGTCAGCTCTACGACGAACTCGGATCCCGTATCCACAACCGCAAACACCGCAAACTCCCCGCGAATAATTCGAACCACGTTGCCCGGTAGCACGTTCCTCGCGCTGATCCCCTCGGGTCTTTGAGTGGCGAGTATGATCTCGGCAGCGGCGATCGAAATCGTCACATCAGCCCCCTTCCTTCTCGCAAGGCTGGGCACGATTATCCTCGTTTCGCCAAGTCTGATCACATCATCGGCTTCAACGATGCCGTTGTGCAGGTTATCGATGCCTTCACTGCGTCCTCCGAGCGACGAAGCAAGGTCCAATATCACTTCCGACGCGTTGCCGAATGTTCTCACCTTGCCATGATCCAGAACCAGCGCCATATCCGCCAGAGCCAATACATCGGACAACGAGTGAGACACATAGATCATGGGCATCTCGTAACGCTCGTGAGTTCGTTTGAGATAACCTACTACATCGTGGCGGAGCCTCACGTCGAGTGATGCGACTGGCTCATCGAGCAAGAGAATTCGAGGCGACATAGCGAGCGACCTCGCGAGAGCGACTCGTTGCTTCTCGCCACCGGAGAGAGAGGCAGGCAGGCGGTCCGCAAGATGATCGATACCCAGGAATTCGGTCAACTCCGAGGGATCGATGAATCGTTGATTCTTTGGCGTCAAACGGAAGCCGTACTCTATGTTTCGGCGCACCGTCATATGAGGAAAGAGCGCACCATCTTGGAACACCAGAGCCGAACGGTAAAGTTGCGGGCGAATCCTTATCCCCCGAGCAGACGAGTAGAGGGCTTTGCCGCCCATATTGATCTTTCCGCGGTCGGGTCGGCGCAAACCTGCCAAACACGATAGGAGTGTCGATTTACCAGCACCTGACGGCCCGAATATCGCTGTGATGCCGTTATCGAATATGCCCTTAGCATCGAGCTCGAATCCGTTGAGACGCACATTGATATCGAATTCCAGGAATGCGGATGTTGAGTCACTCAACTTCGTCTCTCCTCGATCGTGTCTCTGAAACGAGAAGGTTGTGCACGGCAAGCGCGATGCCGCCGATCAGCAGTGAAACCGCTGCCAGCACCCATGCGCCTTCTAGATCACCGGTGGAGATGCGGTTGAAGATCGCCGATGGGATGCCTTGAGTGCGTCCAGGGATATTTCCCGCGAACACAATCGTCGCCCCGAATTCGGCGAAGGACCTTACGAATCCGAGCAGCAGGCCGGCCGCGATGCCGCGTTTCGCGAGTGGCAGCGTGATTGTGGCTGCGACTCTGGCGGGACCTGCACCAAGGTTCATCGCCGCGGTTTCGAGTCGGCGGTCCACCTGCGAGAGTCCGGCCGCAAACGAACGGACGACCAAGGGAAACGAGACGACTGCCGCGGCCAGCGACATCGCGAACCAGCTGAACGCCACTCCTCGAGTCGCGTCGCCGAACGGCCCGCCGGGGCCAAAGAGCCATAGCAAGGCGAAGCCGATCACAACTGGCGGGAGTGCCAATGGCAGGGAGACGAGAAGATCGATCGTGAATCTCCACCTGCTCCGGCTCCTCACAAGATACATAGCAACGATCAGCGCCAAAGGTGCCATCAACAATGTGGCAACCGATGCCGACTGCAGAGACAACAGCGCTATTTCAAAGTTCGTGGCCAATGAAATTCAATTAAAGCCCGACACCCGATCTTGAGCTGTCAATAATCTCGTTTCGGTAGAAACTAGATTGAACCCGTTGCGTTCGAATATCTCGCCGGCACTTTTCGTGAGGAGGAATTCGATGAACGGAACTGCGGAATCGTTCCCCTCCAACGGCGCGACGTAGTAACTTGGAATCGCATTCGGCGAAGAAGCGACGAATACGTGGGCGATCGAAACGTCGTCATTCGACATTGCATCAGTCCTATAGACGATAGCCCACTCTGTATTTCCGGTCGCGACAGCGCCCAGCGCGGCTCGGGCATGCAATGTGGGCACGATCTGAGCATCCAAATCCTCCCATACACCAGCTGCTGCCAACGCGGCATTAGCATACTCGCCGGCTGGGGCAGTCTCAGCATTTGGGACCGCCACTCTTCCTGACCCTATGAGATCGCTCGGCGACTCGATTTCACGGTTGGCAGTCCATCTCCCCGAGACCACAACTAGAGTGTTCTCAAGCAAACGCTTGACTCTCTTTTCGTCGACCTTGCCAGCGTCGATGAGTATCTTAATCGGCGTGAAGCCCGCCGCCACTATAGCACTCGCTGGTGCCCCTGTCACGACTTGATTCGCCAATAGACTCGAGCCTGCGAAGCTGAGTGCAATTTCATTCCCAGACGCAGCTGTATATTCATCCGCGATCTCAGTCAGAACATCTGATAACGAAGCGGCTGCGAAGACCACTGGAGTCTCCCCATCCGAAGGTGATGAACATCCCCAGGAGAAGCCCGATACTAGAGCCAACACACACAGATACCCGAACGAGATCAGTATTCGCCGAACAGGCTCGCTGATACAATCGATCAATAGATTCATTCTGCCAGTTTCTCTGAATCTAGGCAGTTCAAAGTTCGCTTCGCCATGACTGAACAATCGCAATATCCAGAATCCGACGAGTACTCTTTCCGACAGTTCTCTAATTTACCGTTCTACCATCGTGTAAACGCCAGACTCATCGATCAAGCAGGAGTCGCCGACTATCGAAAAATCATCGATCTCGGCTGCGGAACCGGGGGCGTCTCCAAATTGATACTCGATCGGATCACCGGCGCCCGCGACACCGTAATCTACGCCGTCGACCATTCCGCATCCGCGCTGCGCGCCGCAGTCGAGGAGATCGGCGGACGCAGAGAGGCGATAGTCAGGTTCATCCACGCAGAAGTCCAAAACCTAGCCACTTCGGTGAATGAGAGAGTCGATGCCGTCGTCTACCTTAACTCGATTCACTATGTTCCAGACAAAGCGAAACTTTTGAAGCAGATCAGGTCGCGCTTGCAGCCCGACGGCGTGCTGGTCTTCAACACATCTTTCTTCGAGGGCGCGCATCCGCCCGAGACCCACGACTTTTACCGTCGCTGGATGATGCGCTCGTTGCGGACACTCCGCCGAGAGTACGGCATGTCTCCCAACAAGGAGGCGAAGAAAACTGGTGCTCGTCAACAGCTGACACCCGAAGAATACACGTTGCTGCTGATAGAAAACGGATTCGAAGAGATCCGAGCAGAGGCGATGCGGGTGGACGTTCCTCACGCCGGTTGGCACTACATCAGCGGTTTTCGCGACTGGATCGAAGGGATCATGCCTGGAGTGCCCCTCTCAACGGGAAGGGATGCACTCCAGAAATCGCTCGTCCAGGTATTCCAAGAGATGGACTTGGAAACGGTGCCCAGAGTCTGGCTTGCCGTCAGAGCCAAACGAGCAAGCTGAAAATCGAATCTGCTTGAGGACCCAGGCGCAGGCTGCTTCATTCCGAGGCTGCGGTAAAACTCGAAACGATGAGCGAGGGCATCTTCCGTCTTCGCATCAGAATCGCCTGATCATGCTATTCTCGACGATCCGTACCGTCGAGGTGATCATTCTCCATTCACATACTCGCTCAACGTCAAGACGTTGAATCCGCTGCTGACGTCGCCCTCTGCATGTCGAGGAGCATCAGCTTGGGCGGCCTCCACAGCGCACCTCGCTGTGTCGATCGAGGTGAAGCAGGGTATGCGTCTCTCAACCGCGGCTCGACGAATGTAGAAGCCGTCTTGCTCGGCGTCCCGATCGCCGGTAGGGATGTTCACGACTCCGCGCACTGTGCCGTCGTTGATCACGGTCACGACGTTGCGGTTGCCTGACGAGAGCAGCCGATCGACCTCGGTCGCCTCATAGCCCAATGCCCTGACGAAGTTAGCGGTGCCTGATGTTGCGTAGATGCTGTGTCCGTTCTCGCCGAGTTGATTGATCAAAGGCTCGGCATCTCGTTTCGAACCATCGGCGATGCTGAGAAGTATCGGATCGCCTGGATTCAGAGCATGTCCAGACGCTATCAGCGCTTTTGTAACCGCCGCGAAATAGTCCTTGTCTATCCCCATCACCTCGCCCGTGGACTTCATCTCAGGACCTAGGAAAGTATCGACATTCTTCAGCTTCGACATTGAGAACACTGGAGCTTTGACTGCAACGAGTTTCTTGCGCGGCATCAAGCCGGTGCCCCATTCCATATCCCGCAGTCGAGCGCCCAGCATCACCTTCATCGCAATGTCGACCATCGGGATACCGGTCACCTTCGATATGAAGGGAATCGTTCGTGATGATCTGGGGTTGACCTCGATGATGTGTGTCCGGCTGTTGGGATGATGAGACTCTTGCTGATCGACAGAGCCGTTGATTCCTCGGTATGTGCCGCCGCCGGTTATGACGAACTGGATGTTCATCAGTCCGCGAACGCCCAACAGCTGGCCGATCCGCGACGTGTACCTAACGACCGTATCAACTTCGCGGGACGTAAGACGGAGAGCCGGATAGACGGCAAATGAGTCTCCTGAGTGGACGCCGGCACGCTCGACGTGCTGCATGATGCCTGGTATTAGGATGTCTTCGCCGTCGCATACTGCATCGATCTCCACTTCGACTCCCTGGAGATAACGATCGATCAGGATCGTCTGTCCAGGTGCCGCCTTCAACGCCCGATCGAAGTACCTCGCCAGCTCCCGCGGGTTGTCGACGATCTCCATCGCCCTTCCTCCCAACACATAGCTCGGCCTGACCAGCAAAGGGTAGCCCAACGCCTCTGCCAACCCAAGAGCCGTACCTGTGTCGGTCGCCGTGCCGCCTGGAGGCAGAGGCAGACCGTTCGATGCCGCGAGTCTCTCAAATCGGCCTCTATCCGTGGCGTTGTCGATGACCTCGGGCTTTGATCCCATGATCAACTCCCGCATCCCTGCCGCATCGAGGGTTTGCGAAAGATTTATCGCTGTCTGACCGCCGAACTGGACAACTACTTGCGGCGGATCATCTTCCTCGTCGTCCTCTGGCATCTGCATCTCGTTATCGATGATGTCGCGAACACTCTCTTCGTCCAATGGCTCGAAGTAGAGACGATCAGAGGTATCGAAATCGGTGGAAACAGTCTCTGGGTTCGAGTTGATCATGATGGCACGCACACCGGCGCGTTGGAGCGACCAAGCGGCGTGGACCGAGCAGTAGTCGAACTCAATGCCTTGTCCGATTCTGATCGGGCCAGAGCCGATAACGATAGCTCGATTGCCTCTCGATGGGGCAGCCTCGTTCTCTTGTTCGTAGGTGCTGTAGAAGTAGGGGGTGGTCGCTTCGAACTCACCGGCGCAGGTATCGACCATCTTGTAGACGGGAACGATTCCCAGCTGTTTTCTGCGCTCACGCACCTGTTCAGCAAGGTTGACACCCGCGAACTCCGCGATATCCTCGTCGCTCAGTCCCACTCGCTTAGCCGCCAGCAACAGGTTTGAAGACAGCGTCTCCGCTTCACGCAACTGACGCTCCATAGCCACAATTCGCGCCAGTGCTCGAGTGAACCACGGATCGACGTGCGTCTCGGCGGTCAGATCTTCTGGAGTCGAGCCCGTTCGCAGTTTGAACGCCAATTTCCATAGCCGAAGGTCATCGGCAGACAAGTCGAGCGAGTCTGCGCCGTTCTCTCGCCACTCCGGATCTTCCCATCTGAGAGATCTCTTCCCATCCTCTAGTGAACGCACCGCCTTCAGCAATGCGGCTTCGAAACTGCGATCGATCGCCATCACCTCGCCAGTGGCTTTCATCTGCGTGCCAAGCGTTCGGTCGGCCATGCCGAACTTATCGAACGGCCACCGCGGTATCTTGACGACGCAGTAGTCCAATGCCGGCTCGAATGCCGCTCGAGTCTTGCCCGTCACAACGTTCGGGATTTCGTCTAATCGCATCCCAAGCGCCACCTTAGCCGCCACTCTTGCAATCGGGTAGCCTGTCGCTTTGCTGGCCAGAGCCGATGATCGCGATACTCGCGGGTTTACCTCGATCACGTAGTACATCGGTCCATCGTCGTCGTAACCGGCGCCGTAGCCGATCTGCTGCGCGGCATCGGTGCCGGGACGATACGCGAACTGAATGTTGCAGCCGCCTTCGATGCCTAACTCGTCTATGATCCGTAGCGCCGCGGTGCGAAGTCTCTGGTAGTCCTTGTCTGTGAGCGTCTGACTAGGCGCCACAACTATCGAATCGCCCGTATGCACTCCCATGGGATCTAGGTTTTCCATGTTGCACACGGTGATCACGTTGCCCACGGCATCGCGCATCACTTCATACTCGATCTCTTTCCAACCCAGCAACGATCTCTCGATCAAGACCTGACCTACTATCGACGCTGCCAAACCTGATTGGGCGATCTCTCGCAGCTCCTCTACATCCTTCGCCACACCGCCTCCAGTGCCTCCCAATGTATACGCAGGACGAACCACGGCCGGATAGCCGATCTCATTTGCCGCCGCTTCGGCCTCGGCTATCGAGGTGACAGCGATGCCGTTCGACATCGGTTCTCCGATCTCTTCCATGAATGTTTGGAAAAGTTCGCGATCTTCCGCCTTCTTGATACTGGCTGTCGAAGTCCCCATCACAGCTACATTCTTCAATGCGCCAGCTTCGGCGAGTTCGACTGTCAGGTTTAGACCCGTCTGCCCGCCGAGAGTGCCTAAGATCCCATCTGGGCGTTCCCGCTCGATGATCCGTTTCACAACTGGCACCGTCAAAGGCTCGATGTACACGCGATCGGCAACATCCTCGTCTGTCATGATCGTCGCAGGGTTGGAGTTGACCAGCACGACTTCAACCCCCTCCTCGCGGAGAGATTTGCAGGCCTGGGTGCCGGCGTAGTCGAATTCGGCGGCCTGTCCAATGACAATTGGTCCTGAACCCACCACGAGAACCTTCTTCAACTCCTCATTCACAGGCATTGCGACACTCCTGTAAGCACTAGCAGACGTTTACCGAGCTTCCCGTCATTCCCGCGAATGTGGGAACTCAGAGCACGAGAATTTAACTGACTTGAAATTACGAAGACTAGGTTTAACCTCGCTGGCTCTGGTCGATTTCCATCAAACGATGAATTCAGAAAAAATTTCATGCGACGGTAAAATCCATCACGCTGCAAGGGTGACGCGCTTCCGGACCGCAGATAAAAACTGATCGAATATCTGCTCGCTATCGTGCGGTCCAGGCGATGCTTCGGAGTGGAACTGGATCGTCATTATGTCGCGCGATTCATCCACCAGCCCTTCCACCGTGTCGTCGTTCAGATTCACGTGCGTCACGCGAATGGAGTCGCGTCTCGGCAACGTCCGAGGGTCTACTGCGTAGCCGTGGTTGTGTGCCGTGACGTAAACCCTCCCTGTACGGATGTCCTGTACCGGCTGATTTCCGCCGCGGTGCCCGAAGTGCAGCATGAAGGTGTCGGCGCCCAGTGCCCTTGCCACTAGTTGGTGCCCCAAACAGATGCCTAGTATCGGGGTCGATTCTGAGCCATCGCCTTCTAGGTCCGCCAGCTGTCGAATCGTCTCCACCGGCCCGTCCAGCACCGCGGGGTCGCCGGGACCGGGTGAAAGAACCACGCCGTCCGGTCGATACGCCATTACAGTTTCGGCATCAACGTCGCTAGGAAATACTCTGACGAGACATCCCCTCGCCCTCAACGAGCGCAGTATGTTGCGTTTCACGCCGAAATCTATCGCTGCGATGCGCAATCGAGTTGCTAGAGGATATTCAACCTGCTCGGCGATCGAATTACGTGCTGCTCGAACTCCCAACTCCTCAGATGAGCGAGTCGCGTCGGCTTCATCGCCGGCCCAGTCGTACTCCTCTGCCGTAGCGACCTCATCGACCCAGTTGTGGTCGCCGTACCATTCGGCGCTTTCTAAAGCTTGTTGCGCCGATGCAGGATCTTCACCGGGCATCACGATGCCCATCATCACTCCTGCAGACCGCAAGCGGCGTGTTATAGCCCTCGTGTCGACACCTGAAACGCCCGGCACGCCGTTTTTCAGCAGATAATCGTGGACTGTCATCTCTGAGTAAGGGTGCGACGGCGCGTCACAATCGTCTCTCACCACGAACGCCTTGACTTGGATCTTGCTCGATTCGGCATCCTTGAGGTTGATGCCGTAGTTGCCTATGAGAGGATACGTCGGGACGAGAATCTGGCCGCCGTAGGAAGGGTCGGTGAGCATCTCCTCGTAGCCGGTCATCGAAGTATTGAAGACAACCAGGCCGGCGGCTTCGCTCTCGGCGCCTAGCGAGCGACCCTGAAACACCGAGCCATCGCTCAGGGCCAGCATCATTCGACCTCGTGCCGAATTAACCGACATCGACCGTCTCCATCTGTGAACTCCAAACTGTTTGGCCGGCAACCAACGTTCTCGTAACGCGACCTTTCATCTTTAGACCGGCGAGAGGAGTGTTCCTGCTCTTCGAACCCAATGAGGCATGATCTACCCGCCACTCGACATCAGGGTCAATTACAACGAGGTCGGCTGCTGATCCACGCAGCAATGCTCCCAGATCCGGTTTGTTCAGGATTGAGCGCGGGCCTTCGGTCAAGCGACGGATGACTATGTTCAAATCGATTCCGGCGTACCCATGCAGCAACGAGAATGCTGTTTCGAGCCCGATGATTCCATTTGCCGCTTCGGTAAATGTGCAGACCTTGTCTGTATCAGCATGAGGCGCATGGTCGGTCGCAATCGCGTCGATGGTCCCATCCACCAGAGCGTCGATCAACGAGTCGCAATCCTTTTGCGAGCGCAGCGGCGGAGCCATCTTAGAATTGGTTTCGTACGCGAGAGTGGACAGGAAATCAGGGACGACTCCGTTCATCCCATAGACCCAATCATCTGTCATTGCAACGTGATGGGGAGTAATCTCAGCAGTCACTGGTATGCCATCGGCTTTTGCCCGACGGATTAGCTCTACCGATCCAGCAGCGGATACATGAGGAACATGCAATCTACCTCCCGCCAATCGACACAGTTCGATATCTCGAGCGATCATCGAGGTCTCGGCAGCGGACGGGATGCCTCGGAGTCCCAACCGAGTAGCAACAGCACCCTCGTTCATGTCCCACGACTTCGCTAAATCACGATCTTCCGCGTGGTTGATCACAGGCAGGTCGAGGTCGGACGAGTAGGTGAGGGCTTGTCGCATCAAGTGACTCGAAGATACCGGGTCGCCGTCGTCCGAAAAGCCTACGACACCTGTATCTGCGAGTTCGTGCATAGGTGCCAGAGCAGCCCCCGCTCTTCCCGCTGTTATCGTTCCGTGGAAGAGCACGTTAACGCTGGCTTCGCGCCGAGATCGGGCCACAACTGACTTTACGACCTCCTCGTTGTCTGGCGGAGGGTACGTGTTCGGCATTGCGCATATCGTGGTGAAGCCACCCCGCGCTGCTGCCTCGGAACCGCTTGCAAAGTCCTCTTTCCACTCCTCGCCCGGAGTTCGAAGGTGGGTGTGAAGATCGATGAAACCCGGCGCGACGATCTGTCCTGATACATCCATCGTTTCGCATCCGTCGGGCAGACCGATCGAGCCTCGATCAGCCACCGCTTCTATCTTCCCGTCATAGATCAATACATCGGCGATCCGATCAATTTCCGACACCGGATCGATCACTCGTCCGCCAACGAACGCCAATGGTCGGATGTGAGAGGATCTCGTAATCACCGTTGCGCTCCGCAATATCTGAGCAACACCGCCATCCGCATCGCAACACCGTTCGATACTTGCTCCTGCACAAGACTGCTCCGCCCGTGCGCGACGTCGGTCGAGATCTCCACGCCCTCGTTCATCGGCCCTGGATGCATCACTGGCACATTTTCATCGGCGAAGAAGAGACGCTGGGCATTGATGCCCCACACCCGCGAGTACTCCCTTATGCTCGGCAAGAGCCCCTGTGACTGGCGCTCCCTCTGCAATCGCAGCACCATCACAGCGTCTGCGTTTGATATTGCTTCTTCAACACCCGAACATACCTGCACTTCGATCGCGACACCGTCTTGGTCGTTGCCCAAAGCAACAGCACCCGGATTCCAACCCGAAGGTAGCAGCGTCAACGGTCCGGCGACCGATACTCGGACTCCGAGCTTGTGAAAGGCGATGATGGCAGATCGTGCGACTCGTGAGTGAACGATATCCCCCACAATCGCGATCTTGATTCCGTTTAGATCACCCAACTCGCGCGTCAGGGTCATTACGTCTAGCAGAGCCTGAGTGGGATGTGCATGCGTGCCGTCGCCCGCGTTGATGATGGTTGCAGGTATGTATCTGGCGACGAAGTTAGGCGCGCCTGAGTGGGGGTGTCGCATCACCAACGCATCCATCTTCATCGCGCTCAACGTGAGGACGGTGTTCATCAGCGATTCGCCCTTGTTGACGCTGCTCGACGATGCTGCGATGTTGATCACATCGGCACCTAGGGACTTCCCAGCTTGTTCGAACGAGACGCGCGTTCGAGTGCTGTCTTCGAAGAATAGAGTGTAGATGGATTTACCTCGGAGCAGGTCAGACTTCGCTTCGCCGGCATCCATCGACTTTCGCCATTTGTTCGCCTCTCTCACCAGCGACAGGATCTCGTCCGGAGAGAGCGAGTCGACATCTAACAGGTGTCTCAAGGATGTCGCGCCCCGTGCATCGGCGATGTTCTCTTCTGCCCTCGAAGTAGCCGAGGTCATCTGTTCCTTGCCTTCTTCTTCGAGTTCTTCCAGCCACGCGAGATCATCACTCCGTCCGCTCCATCAACTTCTTTCAACTTCACATGAACTCGTTCAGTACGCGAGGTGGGGATGTTCTTCCCCACGAAGTCGGGGTTGATCGGTAGTTCCCGGTGACCGCGATTCACCAGCACTCCCAGCTGCACGTAAGACGGCCGCCCGTATTGCACTAGGGCATCCAGAGCGGCGCGAGCAGTGCGACCGGTGTGAAAAACGTCGTCTATCAGCACCACTCGCATACCGGTCACGTCTAGTCGTTTGCAGTCGCTATTCAGATGCCGTCTCGACGCGGGGGCAGGTCGATGAAGTGAATCGTCTCTGTATTCGGTAGGATCAAGCGGAGCGGTCAATGGCCGCTCAGTCTCATATGAATATATGAGACCCGCCAGACGTTCAGCCAGATGAACGCCCCGAGTAGGAATGCCCGCCAGTAGCAACTCATCGACACCGCCGTTGCGTTCGATTATCTCGTGAGCCATGCGTGCCAAAGCGCGACGCATCTCCACTCGGTTCATAAGCTCCCTCTCGCTGACTGCTCGTTCTTCAAACACCGCGGAGGAGTTGCCTGTCAAGGGTTGCTAGCGAAGAGAAGAAAAAGCCCTCGCTCGGGAATAGAGAGGGCACTGCCACGCAGGTGCTGGAAGCTGGATGATGCCACGCAATCGCGCGTGGCTGTCGATAGATCGCACTACAGTGCAAAGTCAAGCTGCTCCTTGCCAGCCACTCAGGACTGATTTAAAGGTCGGCTTACAGGATCAAATGATAATCAAGTGATCCGATATTCAGGGTGAGACTCCTGCTCACCCAACTGAATCGATGTTAACACGCGAAGCGCGCAGGACCGATCTCGGCAAAGTCGTAAAATCCAAGATCGGAGCTTCTGACAGCGATTCCGGCTGCCAACTTGCCAATTCCGGGTCCCAACTCGATTCCCGATCGTCCTCCTCCGGTCGCCACCACCAATCCCTCTGCGTCTGGCATCTCGCCCACCACAGGCAACCCGTCTGTGGTGGAGGGTCGCAGACACGCTGTCTGCCGAACCACGCTCGCTTTCTCCAAGAAGGGTAGTACGCGCTGCACCGAATTCACAATCGCGTTTCGTCCGCGATCAGTCGTTTCCTCGTCGAATCCAGCATGCTCCTCTGTAGTGCCGGCGTAGAGCAATCCGTCGGGTTTCGAGGCTGCGTAGTCACCTCCCCACCAAAGCGACACGGGCATCGGGGGTTCATCGCCGATGTCGAATCTGACTATTTCACCCTTCAACGGATGTACCGGTAGATCGAGATGACTCGTTGAGCTTCCGCGCTTAAGCAACTCGCCGCTCCAAGGACCGGCCGCCAATATAACCACGTCGGAACTGTGCAGTCCGTCGGATGTGACTACTCCAGCGACCTTGCCACCCTCCAGATTCACCGCCAAGACATCGGAATTGATCATCTGCGCGCCACTCATACGCTTCGAGGCTTCCCAAAGCGCATTCGTCAGCTGAGCAGGCTGTACCTCGAGCTGACGACCCACATAGAGAGCTCCGATGACATCGGGAGAGACACGTGCCTCAATGTGGCTCAACTCGCCGTATACGAGCCATCGAATATCTTGACGCGCCGGGTCCCAGCTATTTGAGCGAAAGGCGGTGGCGCCGAGTGGCTTCAGCTGAGCGACCTCGGCATCGCTGAATGCGAGATACATGCCGGCCTTGTGTCTGGTGGAGTATCGGGTTCCGCTCTCATCGGCGAGATCCTCCGCAAGCGAGTGGTGCAGATCGACTGAAAAAGCGAGCATACGCTCTGTAGCACTGGAACTTGCTCCCGCTTTGAATTTGGCTGATACCATGCCGAATGCAAAACCGGAGGCGTGAGACGCCACTCGGTGGCGCTCGAACAGAGTCGGCTTCACTCCGGCTTTGGCCAGATAGTATGCGGCGGCGCACCCACTTATGCCTCCGCCTACAATGATCGCTTCGTGATTCATCGCTCGTTCAGGCAACTGAAGGATCTGGTCATCTATCTGCCGCTTCGCATCGTGGCGTAGACTTCGTCAGTTTGGCGCCGCCGTCGCCTCGCAACTCCTGTATCTTGGGCGGCGATCGCCACGCGCTGCGAAACGTTGCGTACGACGTTTCGATCAAAGACGCTGGGAATGATGAAGTCAGGGTCTAGATGGCTCTCAGGTATCACATCGGCGATTGCTTGCGCGGCCGCGATCTTCATCTCTTCATTGATGTCGACGGCACGCACATCTAGCACTCCTCTGAAAAGTCCTGGGAAGCAGAGGGAGTTATTGATTTGGTTCGGGTAGTCGGTTCTGCCGGTAGCCATCACTCGAACGTTCGCCGGCACGTCTTCGGGCCAGATTTCCGGGTTGGGGTTGGAGAGCGCGAACACTATCGCATCGTCAGACATCTTGCTTACCTGCTCCGGAGTCAGCAGGTCGGGTCCCGCCAGGCCGAGCACGAAGTCGGCACCCTCTATAAAGTCATCTATATCGCCGACCAGATTGTCGGGGTTAGTGTTCTGCGCGAACCACTCCTTCATCGGGTGGCCCTCATAGTCTCGTCCCCTGCTCAAAGCACCCTGTCGATCGAATCCGACGATGTTTCTGACACCGTAAGAAAGCAGGATCTTTGTGCAAGCCGTGCCAGATGCGCCGACCCCGAGAACAAGCGTCTTCAATTCCTCAGGCTTCTTGTCCACAACTTTCAGCGCGTTGATAAGTCCCCCCAATACGACGACCGCGGTACCGTGCTGATCGTCGTGAAAGACTGGGATGTCGAGGGCATCCTTGAGTCTCTCCTCGATCTCGAAGCAACGGGGAGCACTGATATCCTCTAAGTTGATGCCGCCGAACCCGGGCGCGATCGCCTTCACTATCGCCACAATCTCATCCGGGTCGTTAGTGTCGAGGCAGATCGGCCAAGCATCCACTCTTCCAAACTCTTTGAATAGCAGAGCCTTGCCTTCCATTACGGGCATCGATGCCTCAGGTCCTATGTCGCCAAGGCCTAGGACCGCAGATCCGTCTGTCACCACCGCGACTGTGTTTCCCTTGCCCGTCAGAGCCCACACGGCATCTTTGTCGTCGTGAATCGCCATACACACGCGTCCCACGCCAGGTGTGTACGCCTTCGACATGTCATCGCGATTGGTGACAGGAGCAGTGGAGCGCATCTCGATCTTTCCGCCCAAGTGCAGCAGAAAGGTCGCATCTGAAACGCTGCTAACCGTGACGTTCGGAAGCGCGGAAATCGATTCGATCACGGCCCGGCTGTGATCTTCGCCGGATGTGTTGATCGTGAAGTCTCGGATCATCTTCCCGTCAGAAGTCGAGACGACATCGATGGCGGCGGCATCGCCTCCACATCTACCGATCGCAGATGTTATCAACCCCAACATGCCGGGATTGTTCGGATATTCAGCGCGGACAGTGATACTGTATGCGACGCCGGGACTCGGCGATGTCATTCGGTCAGTTCTCCTTGCCCAACACCCTGTCGTCGTTTCGGCTCGCTTAACGATGAAAGGGCATCTCGATCAAAGTTGAGAGAAATGGTATCACCAGTGCCTGCAATTGAAACCGAGAAACATCACGGCGTGCGCGTGGTGTACCCTGATTCACGCAGATGATGAGATGAGAGACCATGTATGACGCAACAAAAATCGTCTGAAATACCGACTATCAGGGGGCGTTTCACAACTTGCGAAATAACGCGCCGTGAAGACCTCACAGAAGATCTGTGGAAGATCTGGCTGAATCCCGCGCAGTCCTTCGACTTCAAACCCGGCCAGTACTGCACCATTGGTGCCGAAGGCATCGAACGTCCATACTCGATAGTCTCATCACCCGACGAAGCAGAGATCGAGCTCTTCGTGGAGCTGGTACCTCCGCCAGACGGAAATCTCACCCCGGTTCTGTACGACTTAAGCGTAGGCACGGTGTTAACGCTGCGGCCGCGTGCCAAAGGAATCTTCGTATTTAAGCCGGAATTCCGCAACCACGTGATGGTCGGCACCGTCACGGGCGTGGCACCGTACGTATCGATGCTACGCAAGTTCCTCAACGATCCTGAATGGAATGCCGACGGCCCGATCCCTCGCGACGAGTACAAGTTCTTCGTCTTGGAGGGCGCGAGCTATCTCGACGAATTTGGCTACGACGAAGAATTTACACAACTAGCCGAAGAACACGAAAACATCGAGTTCTTCCCCTCCGTCAGTCGCCCGACTGAGCATCGCAACCTCGAGTGGGGAGGCGCGACAGGTAGAATAAACACGCTCGTGGAAGAGTTTGTGGGTTCCAAGGCACTCGCCCCTGCAGAAACGGTGATCTATGCTTGCGGGCACCCCGGAATGATTGAAGATGTGAAAGAGCGATTCCTAAACACTGGATACCACTTCGAAGAAGAGCGGTTCTGGAAAGAGGACGAGTAGCATTTCAAGGTCGTTAGAGAATCGCACGAGCCATCTTTTAGCAATGGCGAAATCGCCATCCAAATATAGAGCAACTAATACTTACTCCGACTTCGAGAGGAGAACAACAATGGCAGAGAAAATCGGCTTCATCGGCCTCGGCATCATGGGAAAGCCCATGGCGAAAAACCTGCTGAACGCGGGCTATGACGTGACAGTGTTCGACATATTTGAAGCACCGGTCGCCGAGCTGGCAGGCGAGGGCGCTACGCCGGCCTCTTCATGCGCCGAGGTGGGAGCCGAGACCGACATCATCATCACGATGGTGCAAGACGGTCCGCAGGCGCTCCAAGCCATACTCGGCGAAGCGGGAGTTGCAGATGGCGCATCGTCGGGCGACCTGGTAGTTGATATGTCATCCATCGCGCCCGGAGTTTCTCAGCAGCTCGCTGCCGGGCTTGCGGAAAAAGAGGTCGATTTTCTCGACGCTCCGGTGTCGGGCGGCGAGCCATTCGCGATTTCGGGAGATCTAGCAATCATGGTCGGTGGCGGCGCAGCGGACTTCGAACGTGCCACGCCTCTCTTCGAGGTGCTCGGAAAGTCGGCCGTTCTTTGTGGAACGCACGGGGCTGGCAACGTGACTAAGCTTGCCAACCAGATCGTGGTCGGCGCCAACATTCACGGACTGGCAGAAGCGCTCGTGCTGGCGACAGCGGCGGGCGTCAATCCGCAAACGGTGTTCGAAGCCATACAGGGCGGATTGGCAGGCTCGAATGTGATGAACGCCAAAGCACCGATGATGATCGAGCGCAACTTCGCTCCCGGCTTCAGGATCGAGTTGCACTACAAAGACATCAACAATGCAATGGAGACGGCGCGGGAGCTACAGGTGCCTCTACAGGTGACGGCTAACCTCCAGCAAGTGCTCACGTCGCTCGTAAACTCGGGCCGCGGTGTAGACGACCATTCGGGGATCCTCCAGTACGTGGAACAGCTGGCGGGGGTAGAGGTTCGCAAGCCCTGATACGGAGTCGTTCTGCTAAGTGCCGCACCCGCCTCAAAATGCGGGTTTTGCGACCGTCTTCATTCCTGTGTGTTTCGGGTAATTCCCGTCATTTCCGCCTGCGCTGAAATGACAAGGTTTTGCAACGTTGCCGATCAAAGCGGATTGGCAGCAAGGTCGGTTGCGAAATTGTCCAAGAGCATGTTCCAACCTGCCGAATGCTCATCTTCGACATCGCGGCCCGTCAGATCGACGACCTGGCCAGTACCCGACAAGCGGCTACCGGTCTCAGTTGCCTCAAAGCCGATCGTCACCTGCATCGCCATGGTGATCTGTCCGCCGAACACG
This sequence comes from Dehalococcoidia bacterium, assembly GCA_965214735.1. GTDB lineage: Bacteria > Chloroflexota > Dehalococcoidia > Lucifugimonadales > Lucifugimonadaceae > Bin127. The sequence goes on from OZ243977.1 coordinate 2,045,673, forward strand.
CCGGTGATCGAAGAGACCAACGCCTCGTTTTCACATAGCACCAAGATGTGCTGGATCATCTCGCCTACTACTTCGCCTTCGTGCATTATCTCCAATCGCTCTACTCCGCCCTCGCGTGTATCGAAGTTGAGATAACGCATTCCACTCTCCGGCGGAGCTTCCCATCGGACGCGGGTCTCAGGGCTGATCCAGTGGGCGAACAGCGTATCGACGGGGCAATTGAAGTCGCGGGTGACTTGGATGAGGCTGAACACGGGGGTAGTCATCGATTATTCCTCATGTTGACCACGGTATGGCAATTGTCCTTCTTTTAGCAACACAGTGCCCATCGGGGACGATATCTTGGAGCAAATCGAATAGCCGTTATCGTGAAAATTCAATAACTTTGACACGACGAGGAATCGACTTGGCTTGGAGAGGCAGCTATAATCCGCCGCTTCGGGGCCTCTCGTCGTCGTCGAGTTGGCGCGATAGATCGCTGAGGAACTGCTCGACTTCAGGGTTGAGTTCGACAGACCTACTTTGGCCTCCGGCATCGTCTGCAGCGTCATACTCGGATTCGAACTTCGCCACCAACTCCTTCAATCTCGAGTTGCTTGCCATCGCCTGTTTCACTTGGCTGTACTGCGTGTCGCCCATCGCCAACTCCGGCATCTGGTTCTTTGGCGCTCCGTAAAGATCCGCCATCGCTGCCAAGAGTCTCGCTGCGCCGGCGTAGTCGTCGTCGAGCTTCAGATAGAGCGGCAGGTGCACGATCATCGAGAGGGTCTCTAACTCCAGATCCGTCCGTACTCGCTCGGTCAGCTGAGAAACCATCGATGTAGGTCCTTGGTATCGGCTCGTCGACAACTGTACGCCACCCAACGCCTCGTGCATCGGCTTCCAGCCCCGAGCTGATCCTGTGATCTTCAGCGGTCTCGAGTGCGGCACAGAATCGTACATCGATCCGAGCAACACGTATCGCTTGACGTTCAGCGTAGTCATGATCGCCAAGACGGACTCGTTAAAATCCTCAGCCCAAGAGTGGGGTTCAAGCAGCTTCAGGAACAGCAGATCCGGCCCATCTTCCACTCGAGCGGCCAGCAACTCGCTGTTGGGGACTCTGAACCGACGCTCGCCGCCTGCCAAGTAGATCTGCGGACGATAACGTGTGAAGTCATAGAACTTCCCAGGTTTAGCCAGCTCCCCTATCTTCTTCGCTCCGTATATGCGCGACAGCCTGTTCAACACGATGTGCCCGACGTTCCCTACATTCACCCAAGGGCGAAGCATCACTATGCAGTGAGGATCATCTAGCTTCGCTTTCGCGGTATCGATCTGGAAGTCGCCTATCCGCACTTTGTAGGTATCCTCCTTAAATCAGACACGCCGGAACACCTGAACCGCCCTCTCCGGTCGGAATGATCCGACCCGTCATCCTTAGACATAACCTTACTCCTTTCCGCGTCACTCTGTATTATTGGCTTCAGCTCCACAAATTTTGAAGAGCGATTCCACTAACCGAATTAGGAAAGGTTGAAGTCCTGCAATGCCATTCAAGATGGTCTTCCTTCCACCCAACCGCGACCACGTGCGCGAACTCATAAAGAGATTGCAAGACTCCGTTCCCGATGCGCATATTGTAGCCCCCACGGACGAAGACGCAGCAGTCACGGAGCTGGCGGATGCAGATGCCGCGTTCGGAACGATGAATCCGCGCCTCGTAGCTGCCGCGCCCAACTTGCGTTGGCTACAAGCGCCGGCCGCCGCGCCGCCGGCCGGATATTACTTCGATGAACTCATCGCACACCCTGTGCAAGTCACGAACTTCAGGGAGATATACAACGATCACATCTCGGTGCATATCGTCGCCATTCTGCTCTCATTCGTGAAGCACCTCCATTTATACCGAGACCATCAACGGGATCATAACTGGCAACCTCTCGGCGGGGCGGAGCACAACCAGATCTTTCTGCCCGAATCGACCGCGCTAATAGTCGGGGTGGGCGGTATCGGCTCGGAAACAGCACGGCTCTGTAAAGCGTTGGGCATGCGAGTCGTGGGGGTCGATGCCCGATGGGAGGCACCCGGCGTCGAGAGTCACGTTGATGAGATGCATGATCCGTCGGATCTCGACTCGCTGCTACCCGATGCCGACTTCGTCATATTGACGATCCCTCACACACCTCAGACCGAAGGGCTGTTCGATGCTTCGAAATTCGAGGTGATGAAGAACTCTGCCATATTCATAAACATCGGGCGCGGAATGACTACGAAGCTGGACGATCTTAACGCGGCACTGAGATCGGGAGAGATCGGCGGTGCAGGACTAGATGTATACGAGATCGAGCCTCTTCCAGCCGACCACCCTCTGTGGGACGCTCCCAACACGATTCTGACGCCCCATGTGGCTGCGGAAGAGGGTCGGCACTTGGCAGAACGACGATATGAAGTGATCTCAGAGAATATGCGGCGCTTCGCGGCGGGTGAACATCTTCGCAATCTCGTCGACAAAGCGAACTGGTTCTAATCCCAAAGCATTGCTAATCAGAACCGATATCCAGAGGAACATCGAAATGAGACTCCACCCCGAAGTAGTAGATTTCATGGCGAAGACCGCTGAACTGGATCTTCCGGTCATGGGAGAGAGCAGCCCTGAGGAGCTGCGGGCAGGAATTAGAAAACGACGGTTGATCATTAGACCCGCAGTTGAAACCGTAGGCACGGTCGCCACGAGAGAGATTCCCGGTCCGGGCGGAAATATACCAGTTCGCATATACCATCCGGAGGGCGGTGATGAGCCGCGTCCCATCGTCATGGTCTTACACGGCGGCGGCTGGGTAATTGGAGACCCTGACACCGAAGACACGACCTCCAGAGGGCTTTGTCGAAGGCTCGACGCGGTCGTCGTCTCAGTGGATTATCGGCTCGCTCCTGAGACGCCATTCCCGGGCGCGGCAGAGGATTGCTATGCAGCCACCAAGTGGGCTGCGGAGAACGCGGACGAGCTAGGGGGTGATGCAGATCTGATAGCTACCTCCGGCACATCGGCGGGAGGCAATCTCGCGGCTGTAGTAGCAATGATGGCACGCGACCGCGGAGGTCCTATGATCTCACATCAAGCACTCTACTGCCCAGTCATAGACTTTGGTCCGGAGCGAGCTTCGTATAACGAGTTTGCAGAGGGATTTGGTCTGACCAAAGCGGGAATGCTGTGGTTCTGGGATCAGTACGTGCCTGATAAGAAAGAGCTAGACAATCCGTATGTTTGCCCGATACGCGCAGATTCTCTCGCCGGTTTGCCGGATGCCACGGTCATCGTAGCCGAGTGCGACGTGCTGCGAGACGAAGCCGAAGAGTATGCTCGGTCGATGGCTGATGCCGGCGTGGATTCGAGGCTTACCCGCTACGAAGGGATGATCCACGGCTTCAACGTCCAACTAGGGCTGATCCAAGCCGCGGAAGCGGCGTTAGACGAGACAGCCGATCGCGTAGCCAAGTCTTTTTCGAGAGCTAGAAGCTCGGGATAGCTTCAATAAAGGGTCGAAACTTATAGTTACTTCCCCCTCTGGCATCCTAAAATGGCTTTCAAATCGGTATTTAATCCGATATTCGCCAACTTCGATGCCCGATTTCTACAATATCTCGGTTACTAGACCAGAATAGATTCCCGCTTGGAGAATCAGGAGTAAATATGCGACTAACTGCGTACTCAGTCAAAGAGAAGACCCAAGTCGAGATCCAGAACCCGAAGATCGAGACCATGAAGAATGGCCGCAAGGCTGTCTCAGGCACTTCACCATCGGGCAACAAAGTGTACCGAATCCTCAGTGCCGCTGACGCAGAGAAACTCGAAAAGGAACTTGGCTGAACTCAGTTGTCTGGCGTTCGCGTGGGGACATCCAAACCTCTAATCAGTGTTCAGCGCGCTGGCATACCTTCCAACTGGTGTTGCCTTGTGTATAATCAGAGTTGCCGGTGAGCCTGGCCATCAGGCACTCCGTGGACGTGGCGACCGTGCCACGTGCCGGGATACTAAACGAAAGGAGGGACGCATAAGCAATGGCTTTTAGCTGTAAGAGAGGTGTCTTGCTCTAGAGCGAGATTCTCTTGATGCTTCCTCTCACGGAACATCACCTCCGATTAATGAGTTGAAACTCATGAGTTGTCTCACCTTATGAGCGAGGCACCTCCGAGCGGGTGGCACCACCCGGACAGGCATACCTTGTCCCGGTGGTGCCACCCGCTTTTTTGTTTCAGGGGCCGGTTCGGGACCAACGTCTTCTCGTTACAGAGACCTTTGAATAACCCCTGAAGCGCAACGAATCGTTCGGCTTCGGGCACTGTACAGCTTGAGTGGGTCATCAAATCTCGGGTAGAGTTACCACATGGCTCCAATGATGTTCGGCTTCGGGCACCAGCGACGGCGGATGATCGAAGCCGAGATACAAAGATTCGTGGATGAAATGCCCCAGCTGGGCATGACGCGACTCATCCTCATCGGCGATATGGTCTCCGGACGAAACCCCGGCCTTGAAGATCTCATTGATTTGGTCGTTGTCCAAGAAACCGATGAGCCCTTCCACCGAAGACCCGACTTCTGGGTGACTCATCTCAGGCCAACCATCGGAACTTCCTTCCACGTCTTCACTGAGAAAGAGTTCTTGGACGAGCAAAACAATGACCCGATGCTGATCCGCGCCCAGCACTACGGAGAAGTCCTATACGGATGATGCTGTCACGCGCATCGTTTCAATCTCGCAAGCTCAGCTGCAATATCCAGAAACCTCAGAAGATGACCGACTACTCATCACTCAACCGCACTGCCCGTAGCTGGATGGTACAAGCCAGAGACGATCTTCAGTCTGCCACCGCCAATGCCGAGGACGGCCGCCACGCGTTGGCATGTTTCCTCTGCCATCAGAGCGCAGAGAAGGCCGTCACTGCCTTCCTATACGAAAAAGGGGCGGAGCACGTCTGGGGGCACGCGCTGGCGGATCTATGCGAGGACGCGAAAGCCTTCGACCAATCGATCGAGTTTCTCAAATCGATCGCCGTGCTCCTCGATAAACACTACATGGGCGCACGGTATCCACTTACCCTTCCAGGCGGGGCACCCGTCGAGGCTTACGACAGCCAAGATTCGGAACACGCGCTGGAAATCGCTGGAGACGTGCTGGACGGAATCGAGGAGAGGCTCGGGTTCTGCTGAGACAGGATCTTGCGTCACTTCTTCATCAACTTAGGCCGGTTAACGCCACATGTGTCGAGGGTTGTTTCGCTGTCGCGCCTCTTGGCTGCTCCAGCTTGGATTCTGTTCTGGACGTTAGCAGCTGCGTGCTTAGGGCAACCTCCAGACAGTTCGCCCGCCGAAACAACAAAAGGAGGTATTTTTAGTGTGGGGACCGTTGAAACGGTAGAGCCCGCGCTACTTATAGAGGATGATAGTTCGAAGTCCCAAACACGCCTAGACGAGGCTCGGCATGGTGGTGTGATGGTGATTGAGACTGATTCATGCGGTATCGCAGATCCAGCAATCGATGTTGCGTCGAGTCACCAAGCCATGGACCTCAGGTTGGTGAGTGAAATTCACGCAGGTTTGACGAGATTAGTCGAGAATGGGACAGTCCAAGCCGAGCCCGACTTGGCGGAAAGTTTCGAGGTGAGTGATGACGGAAGGGTGTATGACTTCCTGTTGAGAGACGATCTGAAGTTCAGCGACGGTAGCGTTTTGACTGCATCTGACGTGAAGTGGAGCTGGGAGAGGTCGCTCCGCAAGTCTACTGGAAAAAGCCGCGCCAACGAGGTGTTGGGGATCATCGAGGGTGCTGATGCGATCGTAGCTGGCGAATCGCAGGACTTGGCAGGGGTGACCGTGATTGACGACCGTCGGATGCGAGTGACACTTTCAGAACCGCGAGCTACGTTTGACATGTTGCTGTCAGATCCCGTTGCGTCTGTGCTGCATCGTGAAAACGTGTCGCATTGGGATGAAGTGTGGGCAAATGACCCTGTGTTCCCAAGCGAAGTGATTGGGTTCACGGGCTTGCGCGTTCGGAATTTGCCGGTAGGCGCCGGGCCGTTCAAACTGACAGAGTACGCTCAACTGGAAGACACCTTCCAAGGATTTTCAGGCGAAGCGAGATGCGTGCTGGAACGCAACGCCAATCACTGGAACGATGACCTTTATCTTGATGGGATCATAGCGAAGGTCGTTCCTGATCTGTGGGTTGACGCCACTGCTCCCGAAAGGCACAGGCATGCACTTGATGCTGGGGAGCTAGACATCGGAGTGCAGCGAAGCGAGGTCGATCTCCGCTCTACGGCGGACGGGAGGGGGCTCAGGACCCAGCGTATGCAGGAAGCGCCGTGGTCTCAGTTTCTCGTATTGAACCCTGCTCATCCCCCATTCGACGACTTACATTTTCGGCGAGCGTTGGCGAAGTCGATTAATGTTCATGACGCAACGCGTCTAAAGGAAGGAGTCACGAATTTGAAAAGGTTGGTGCCTGAATCTATAGCACCCACGAATTCATCAGTTTCTGGGTTCGAATACAGTCCTTCTTCGGCGCTAACCGACCTTGATCGCTCAAGATACAGCGGGGCGACACAGTTTTCACCCATCTCACACTTTGTCCTTCACAACGTTGAGCCGCTCATCAATCATGTCTCATCTGTATTTGACGCTTGGAGAGACCTGCTTGGAGTAGACATTGAGATACACGAGTTCGAGTTTGTCATAGACGAAAACGATCCGTCAGTTGCTCGTATCAAGCCGCCGCTGGAGGATCTACACATCGCCGAAATTCGGGTAACACCGAGTTACCCGTCGCTCACGAAGTGCTACGACACTTCGTTTATGCTTTCGGGGAGCGAAACACGCCTCCCGAAATTACAGAGATTCAACGGATGATGTCGGATGCAGCCGCGGAGCTGGACAATGCGGAGCGTCAACGAAAGTACGAGGAGATTGAGCAACATATACTTGACCAAGCATTGGCGATTCCCCTACAAGCCCTAGATGCTCATCGCGACCTGCTGATCCAGTCTTGGGTTCATGACTTGGATTTCCCCAGGTATCATGGATCGGCGTTCAGAGATGTCTGGTTCGACGAGACCGCTCCCGAGAGAGAGCTACCTAAATAGCTGCATCTTGGAGGGTCAAAGTGTCAAGAGCACACTCATCTCACACGTCCGCTACTTGCTGAATCCACGTTAAACCGTATAGAGCGTGGGCGCGGTTGGCACCGGCGCGATCTGGTCCTCGTCCAGTTCGTACGCCTCTTTCCGATAGACCTGGATGCGATGACAGCCGAAGTCGGCTATGTACATCAAGTCGCCCCGCTTGGGATCCGAATGCATTCGCACAGAAGCCGGACCTCGGAGCCGGCGCTGCTCTTCCAGCTCGGTAGACTCGCGGTTGCGGAGCACCGTCACGCTCGACATGATGTAGATCCTGCCGCTCTTGGAGAGCACCGCATCGCCGATGAAGCGATCTACGTAGCGACCGGTGTGATCGAACTGCTGCACTCGGTTGTTGCCCCGGTCTACGATGTAGACATCGCCGTGGCGATCAACTGCTACCCCAGCCGGGCGGTTGAAGTTGCCCCACTCGTCGCCGCTCGCGCCGACTGAGTACATGTGATTGCCATCGGAATCGAACTTCTGATATCGATCGTTGCGCCAATCCGTGATGTAGATAGCCCCATCTGTAGTATCGACTGCCACTCCCCAAGGGTAGTTGAACTGCCCGTCATCGGTTCCGAATTCGCCGAATCCGGAAATGTATTCCCCTGAGCAGGTGAACTTCTGCACACGGTGGTTCTGGGCATCCACTACGAGTATGTTGCCGTCGAGATCCATGCTGATGCCCGAAGGGCGGTCGAGCTGGCCCGCGCCGCTCCCGTACGTTCCCCACTCGTCGAGCTTCTCGCCGCTGTCAGGCTGCCATACCGTTATCGTGTGATTACCTTCATCGGACACGTAGAGGTTTACGTCCTCATCTCGAATCATCTGGACCGGCCAGAGAAAGTCATCGCCCAGAGTATCTAGATCATCGTCATCCCAGTTGGTGCGACGGATCTCCCCCCCGGAGCCGTCGTTACGATTCAGGACATAGAGCTTGTCATCTTCACCGATCACGACATCCATGGGATACGTGGTCACACGCCTCATGCCGATAGTTGCATAAAAGGGGAAGCCAGCCCGCAACAGAGCATATGGCTTACCGTTAGCACCGTTCTTGCCGTTCGCAGTCGCTGTCATGACTATCTCCTCGCCTGCGTAACTGTTCTCTCGTCTTCAGACCGCGGTCTCGACGTACGGGTTGATCTGTTCGAAGTTTCCTCCAACTATGGGCACTGGATCCAATCCCATCCACTGCTCCAGAATCGTGCCGTAGATGCCTCGGAAATCGATTGTGTGCCGCAGATCTTCGTCATTCAGCCATTCGGAGCGTTCCAACGGCGGGTATTCGGAGTAGAGTCCTCCCTTGACCTTCTCGCCGATCATGAACGCGCCGCCGCCCGAGCCGTGGTCGGTGCCGGACCCGTTGTCCTTGATCCGTCGCCCGAACTCGGTGAATACCAAGATCGTCACTTCATCGGCGGCATCGTGATCTCGCAGATCTTCCAAGAAGTCGCGGATGGCTTCGGACAGCTCCGTCAGGAGCTTGGCGTGCGTCGGGACCTCTTGCGCGTGATGGTCGTATCCCAAGTGGTTGGTGTAGAAGATCCGCGTGCCCAGTCCGGCAGTGTGCACTCTGGCGACGTCTCGCAGTGACTGTGCAATCGCATTATCTGCATATTCGACGTTCGACGTGTACCTCTCGGGTGCCACCGCTAGTATGTCGGCACCCTTCAACACGTCCCTGCCTGTCTGGCCGAGGTAGTCCATCACCAGACCGGAGCCGACGGCAGGCGTGTACATCCGTTTGAAGATGTCGAGGTTCTCCTCGCGCTCTTCCATTACTTCGATGCTCGACATCAGGCCATAGTTGTCGAGGTCGCCCACGGATGTGGCGGTAACGTTCGGCGCCGCAAGAGCTCTGGGCAAGCCTCTGCCGAAGTTGACGGCAGTCACCGGGTTGCTGCCATCCGGATCGATCTCACGAATGACCTTGGCAAGCCAACCCTCCGTCGCTATGGTTTCTGGTTCGCAGGTGTGCCAGATATCCATGGCTCGGAAGTGCGACCTGCTCGAGTTCTCGTACCCAATGCCTTGGATGATCGCCACTTTGCCTTCGTTATACAGGTCCTGGAACGGGCCTAAACAAGGGTGCAGCGCTAATGTATCGCTTATCGGTAGAACCTTGTCCTCCGACATACCGACCAAAGGACGAGAGTCGTAGTAGATCCCTTCCGTGAATGGGATCACGGTGTTCATGAAGTCGTTGCCGCCGCTAAGCTGCACAACAACCAACACGGGATCCTTGCGGTGGCCGTTGGTTCCGTTGCCGTTCATCGACATCTCAATTGCTCCATCAGTGTTGGCGCCAACTCTTCGAATCAAAGCTGTCGTCTATTCAAATTGATACTCGCGGGTCGCGACTGCGAGTGAAACCATCTGCAACACGCGCTTCACGCTTGCTTCTGATTGCTGATCGGTACCGAACTCAAGATCGCCTTCACCGTACGCGTGCTCGATCAGCTCTGATCGCGTCTCATCGGTTACGTCCAGTCGGCAAAGATGCCTGAGCACGGCATCGACGAACTGCTCGGGAGACACGGGCTCCTCTTTGGCTCGCAACCCGTCGATAAGTTCTTCGATCCCCGGCTTTTCGGCATCGTTCAACGATTCAACGGCGAAGTTAACCCGCTCAGTCAGCGTACCGCCGTCTATCCACTCCTTGCCCGTGTGCCAACCCTCGACCGAAGGCGGATCCATCAGCTTCTGCCCCATCGCGATCAATGTCCCCTCGAAATCCCCCAAACCGGGATCGGGATGGCGGAATTCGCCCGAAGACTTCAAGACGTTGACAATGAACTCCGTCGGAGACTTCACCTTCATCATCCGAGCCTCTTTGAAGAAGTCGGACTTCAACATCGTCGCCACTACGTGCCTGATGTCGGCATCGGATTCGAACCAAGCGTCCACCATGATCTGGATCGCATCGGGATCGTTGGGCGGCTGGATGCTCCACGCCGGGACCTGCGGCTCGTCAGCGACGAAGAAGTTGTAGAGATGGCGGCTCACGAATCGAGCGGTCGCCTCCTGCTGGGCAATGATGTCGATGATGTCTTCACCGTTGAAGTTGCCCTTGTGCCCGAGGAACTCCTTCTCGCCGTGGTCGTGGTCGTCCTCGCGATACATGAAACGAGCCTCGAAGTGGCCGAACGGATAGAGAGGCAGCGGCTGCTTGAACGTCCAGCCTGTAAATGCCCGAGCCGCGTTCTTTATGTCGTCTTCGGTGTAGTTCCCGATGCCCATCGAGAACAGTTCGAGGATCTCTCTGCCGTAGTTCTCGTTGATCGAATTCCCGTGATTCTCGTTGTTGTCCAGCCAATAGATCATCGCTGGATCTCTCGACAACTCAAGCAGTATAGTTCGGAAGTTCGCCAAGCAGTTGTCGCGCAGCATCTGCATGTGGGTGACCATGCTGGGCGTGTGCTCGCTCTTGGTCCATCCCGTCGCCAGAATCCCGTGCCAGAAGAGGGTCATCTTTTCCTGCAAGGGCCGGTCGGTGTTGATCATCTTGTAGATCCACCTGCCGTTCCAGATTGCCCCGTTGTCCTTGTTCGCCGCCAGATGGGGGTAGAACCGCCCCAACAGATCTTCCTCCACCTCCGGGAAACGCTCTGGATTCACGAGAGCATCGACGATCTCGTCGTAGTCCATTGCCGCGTATCGATCAATCTCGTCCCGATCCGCCCCGAAGCCGGCACGCCGAAGCAGGTGAGTTACCAGATCCAAGTCGGTTTTAGTCTGTGCGAGGACCATACTTATCTCCTCGTTAAATTCCGATAATCATGGTGATGAGTGCACTTTAACAGGGATTTTAACGATTGTGATTGAGGCGTGCAAGGTTCGTACCGATTATTGTCGCGCTTCTGCACCGCGATCGCGTGGAATGCGAAGCCCACTTAGGGCACGTTCGCACCCCATCAATGTTGATTGCCAAGCGACGTTGCAAGGGCGGGTTTGAAACCCACCGCTACGACACTGTTGAAACCTTTGAAAAGGCATGTCATTCCGAGCGTAGCCGAGGAATCCTCATGGATCCAAGCCCGCGCCACCAGCCAAACGCTGCTACATCAACGCTCGTCCGGAGGTTTTCAACAGTCTCATCTACGAGTGTGGAGGCGTGGATCCTCAGACTAACCTTGCGACACGGTCGCCAGTTCGTACGCCATTGCCCGTTTCCGACACCAAGATTCCGCGGCAGAACGTTTGCGCTGAACCGAGGGAGAATCGATCAGCATGGGGTTCTTGACCTCGATGATTACCTTTCGCCAGTCTGTGTATTCGACTAGGAAATCGGGACGGTAGTTGCGCTGGCGGCCGTTGGAATCTATCCATGGGATAGAGATGCCGTGGCGCTTGTTCCACTTCGACACTTCCGGATCGTCCTCTAGGCGCATCATCATCCTGCGCTCCAGTTCGCTGTCGTAGCGTTCGAAGCTCCACGGACTCTTACGCGGATTCTCGTAGATGCCGCGTTTACTTATCGCCAAACTTCACCATCCCTTCCACCAGCCCCGGCTTGCCGGAGATATTGTGCTCCACCGTCTCGAGCATTCGCCAAGTCGCTTCCAGTTGCGGAGGGTCTGCCAAACCCAGCGAGGCGTTGTCGAGGAACTTGATCCTGATGTGTTGAAGCAATGCTCGGTAGATCTGTCCCTTGAACTGTGTGGAGTGTCCGGCCTCGCCGAGCAGACGCTCCGACATCTCCAGCAACTCGCTCTGTATCGCTTGAGCCAAGTCTTCTGGCGCGGTCTTCAATGATGCATCCCCACCCTCTTCACTTGGCGCAGATAATATATGTGTCCACCCGTCCGTAGTCAGCTCTTGCTTCTGGACTCCTGATATCTCTTGGTCGGTGATCGTCACCGTGCTGCTGGGATACGCAAAGTCTTCCAACACCGCGCGCCAAGTCTCGATCGGCAACCGTTCTTCGATGGGGATGTCGATATCGAAGTCGTCTTCATCCTCGTGAATCGGTTCTGGGATATCGATGAGGTTCTTGGGGTTGATGAGTTCCTGCCGCGGCGGTGGTTCTGGCAGATCTTCGGCTTCGTCGAACTCATCGTCGATGCCGACGTCGCGCCTGATCTTGCTGCTGAACATGTCCCACAGCCAGCCGTGTTCAAGCTTGGGATGATCCACGACGGCGCATATCTGCGGTTCGCTTTCATTTACGCCGCGATCTCGGACTCGACGCAGACCGCGCCCGATGACCTGCTGGGCGTATACCTTGCTGCCGAACTTTCTGAGCAGCACCACCACACCGACTTCCGGCACGTCCCATCCCTCGCGCAGCATGAGCACGCTCACCACCGCCTTGTAGGGCTTGCCCGATCGGCGAGTCTTGCTCAGCTCAGTGGCGTTTCTGCGCTCGGATTCCGAGCTGTCCTCGGTCACTCGAAGCGTATTGATCTTGAAGTGGTTGTTGAGAGTCTTGGCGGCACGGTCGGCATCGTATTTGCAGACAGCCACCACGAAGAGGATTGGCTGGTAGCGTCCTCTTGCTCTGCGTTCCTGCTCTTTAAGCCTCTGGATGGCGATCGCCATCTGCTGACGCATCGGCTTGTCGTCCGTCACCCATTGAGTGGCATTGAGTCCCGCGCGGTCGACTTCTGCCCAATCGATCTCTTCGACACTGCGCTTCTCGCCGGTCATGGCGTCGGTATAGGTCAACTCCACCGTCTCAATGTTGGGTTGATAGACGACTGGTGTTTTGATGAGACGGTCCGCCAGCGCGTCTTGGATCACGTATTCGTAGATCATGTTGCTGTCCGGCGATTTCCCATCTGCGCGGTCCGGAGTGGCTGTAGTATCGACGCGCAACGTGATCTTGGATTGCAGCTTCTTCAGAGTGGCTTCCCACTCGGCGGCTGGCGAGTTGTGCGCCTCGTCGTTGAAGAGCGCGAAGTCGGGGCCGTTCATCAGACCCGACAGATTGCTCTGTCCGCTACGGTTGCTGGTGTAGAACTGGTGGATGTTGCCCAGCACCACATCGGCACTCAGGAGGCTAGCCCATCCGCCCTCGCGGTCGCCGCCGAACACCGTCAGCGCGAAGTCGTCTTTGGTGAAGTTGGAGTTGGACGGTATCAGATCGCGCTCGACGAAGACCTTGCCATCCTTGAAATCGTCCTCCAAGCGGTCGCGCACGATGAGGTTGGGGCATATCAGCACGAACTTCTTTACGTTGTGGGCGTGTTTCAGCCACACCATGAGCGTGGCGATGATGGCGGTTTTGCCACCGCCGGTGACGACGTTCAGGAGGACGCCGTTGGGCTGCGCCAACCCTTGTTTCTTCACCTCGTAAGAGTAGACGGCGCGCAGAAAGGCGTCCCATTGATGCTCCCATAACGTGCTGTCGCGCGGCTTGGAGTCGTCCTTGGGATCGGTGAGATGGCGGATGTATTCGACGGTGGCATCTTCGGCGCCGGGGTATCCGTCTCGCACCCACTGCTGGAACTCGCTCTCATACTTGCTGAAGATGTTGATCATGGCTGCTGCATGTTGGGAACAAGGCTTTATTCAGGAGCTTTGGCTCGATGGCGCGGGCGGGTTTGAAACCTGCCCCTACAACGGCGTTCTCGTTTCCATTGGAATAACATGCGTTTTTCAGAGGGTTCTACTGGACATCCACTCGTCCGGTCCAGGTGCCCTCCCCGCCTCTGCTGTCCTGCACTCGGCAGGCGACGCTGAACCGACCTGATCGGTCGAACTTGTGGGTGACTTGCAGCTGCGGTTTCTTCTTCTTGTCGCGCTGGAAGGAGTAGCCGGGCGTGGCTGAGAAACGACGTCTGTTGTAGTGAAAGTCCCACTGGACGTTGATGATCTCGGCACCGGGATTGACGACGGCGGTGTCGCCGGCGTCGAAGGTGATCGATCTGCCGCCGTGGATGCGGTATGCGACTTCCACGACCGGCGGCTGGACGAAGGTGAGGAACGAGGAGTAGTCGGCGCGGTCGGTGGAGCGGCCTACTATGTGTTCTCGGAACTCGGTAGTGCCGATGCCGATCTGATTGAGGCGGACAAAATCGACGTTGATGCTTTCCTGCTGTCGGAGTCGGTCGGCTAGGGTTCGCGCTTCAGGGGTGAATCCCCAGGCGAGCATGGTGCCGTCGCGCAGGTTGGCATCTTTGTACTGGACGGTGCGCCGGATGGCGTTGGCGAACGTCCGCACATCGTCGTGCGTGGCTTGGGATTCTAGCGCGGGTGCGCCGACCCATATCGGCAGCTGGTTGTGCCAGCCGTGAACCGCCTTCGGATCATCTTGTCGTTTGAAGCGAGTTGCGCCGTAGCACTGCAACACGAACTCGCGGAACCCGGTGGCATCCATCTGCGCCATGCGTTCGGCTTCGTAGATTCCCCAGTGCTCGATGGCGAAGTCTGGCGGCGGGTCTTCTTCGAGAGCCCGAGTAGCCGCCTGCTGCTTGAGACGCTCCGCAGTAACAGCCACAGCGACACGAGACTGGTCGCAACCGATCCATCTTCGTCCCAATCTCTGCGCAACCGCAAGCGTTGTACCCCCCCCCGTTACGAAATCCGCAACAATATCGCCTTCATTTGACGAAGCGCGTATTATGCGTTCCAATAGGGACTCAGGTTTCTGGGTGGGGTAGCCGATTCGTTCTTTGGCAACAGGGTTTATCATCGACAAGTCCCAAGCATCAGGCATCGGCACACCTTTCGTCGGTTTACCTGTCTTTATTGATCTACGGATGCCGTCAGCACCAATCACACTTTTCCAAGCTTCTCCTTGTGCACTTGATTTTTCCGATTTAGGGATATACATCTGATTAAATTGGTGATCGTTCTTCTTCTTTACATATAAGAGGAGCGTATCGTGATTTCTGGCAAACATACGGCCTGCGATATTCCAACGACGGTAGTACCACACTACTTCATTCAGAAAATTCTCATACCCGAATATCTTGTCCATCTCTACTTTGATGTAGTGGCTTGCGTGCCAGTCGCAGTGGACGTAGATGGAGCCGGTGGATTTGAGCAGTCGCTTCATCTCGAAGATGCGTGCGTTGAGCCAGATGAGATAGCCGGTCATGCCGCCTTCCCACAGGTCGTTGAATGAGCGGAGCTCGTTGCTGTCGCCCCACATGACGTTGTACTGCTTGCCGGAGAAGAATGGCGGGTCGATGTAGATGAGGTCGATGCTGTTGGACGGTATCTGCCGCATGACGTGGAGGTTGTCACCCCAGACGAGACGGTTGGCATCGTGCGGTTCGGTCTTGCCGAGGTGGACACGCTCGACGATCTGGGTGGGCAGGTTTACGCGCGGGTAGTGCTTCTCGAATCTGCGCCGGCTGTCCCATCCCAGCGGCTCGGCTTCGACGGGAATGGATCCGAAACGCGCCGGCGGACGCCAGAACTCCTCCTGCGGCGGGAGCGGATCGTAGATGTCGGAATCCTGCGCGTTATGAGGGGAGGTAATCGACATGGATGTAAAGGATACACAGGATTGGGGTGGGCTTCAATTTACATGGATGCACAGGATGGGATTGATATGTGATCAACCACGATGAGCCCGTTTCAAAACTCCAAAAGACGCGTCAGCGTATTTCCTCTCCCCGCCGAGGAAGAGGATTCAGATGAGGGGATAAGTCCAAATCAACCGACTCCGAGAGTTGCCCCTACGGTTGCTCGGGCCTGACTGGCGGCAGGTTGCTGATGTCCTCTTCCAGCGAAACGGTGGTGTCGCGGGTCAGCTTCTGCAGGCGTCTGCGATGCGATGTCGTTCGAGGAACGAACCGCAGTGGTGGGGCTTCACGGATCGCATCCAGTTCGCCGATGAGTGTCGCCGCGTCTTCTATGCCGGACTGAATATCGTGGTTGTCCAGCTCGTGTTCGTAGAAGTTCTGATGCAGATAGCCCGCCGCTCTAAACAGAGTGTTCAGGTCTCGGCGGTCCAGTTCGTCGGCAACCTGGCTCACGACATCCCTGAGCAGGTCGTGCCTGTGATGGTTCCAGCCTCGTGTCTGCGCGACCGACTTGACGGCGTGGGCTACGGCGCCCCAGCACTTCTCCGACGCCTGGATCAGATCGCCGCGCTTGAGCTCCTGCTGCGCCTCCTCGATGATGTAGTCGCTTATCTCGTTGTATCGGCGTGCTTTGACAGAGACCATTCTGAAAATCCCCCTATTACAAATTGAGGGTAATACGAGGCTTTAATTCACATGGATGTACAAGATAGACAGGATTTGGCGAGGGCAATTTACATGGATGGGTGTTGGATTTGGATGATGGGGCGGTTTTAGAAGCAGGATTGGCGCGATCGGCTTGTGAAGCCCCGCTGTTTTCTACCGCTCTCCCGGCGGCTCCGGCCTGACTGGCGGCAGGTTGCTGATGTCCTCTTCCAGCGAAACGGGGTCGCGGGTCAGTTTGCGGAGGCGTCTGTGATGCTCGCGCGTCTGGGGTACGAATGGCGGAAGGGGAAGGTCGCGGATCGCGTCTAGTGCGGTGATGAGCCTCTTGGCATTATTTATACCAGCCTGCACACGGTAGTAAGGGAGCACATGCTCGTAGAAGTTCTGGTGCATACCGCTTGCCGAGTTGAACATCTCAGCCAAGTCGATACGGTCTCTTTCTTCCGCAACCTGGTCCACCACGTCCCCGAGCAGGTCGTGCCTGTGATGGTTCCAGCCTCGTGTCTGCGCGACCGACTTGACGGCGTGGGCTACGGCGCCCCAGCACTTCTCCGACGCCTGGATCAGGTCGCCGCGCTCGAGCTCCTGCTGCGCCTCCTCGATGAGGTAGTCGCTTATCTCGTTGTATCGGAGTGCCTTTACGGAGACCATTCTCAAACTCTCGCTTCTTCAAGGTAAGAGTACTACCAAGCTTTTAATTTACATGGATGTAGCGGAAGCGGGTCGTATATGTCGTCTTCCTGCGCGTTATGAGGGAGGATAATCGACATGGATGTACAAGATACACAGGATGGGATTGATATGTGATCAACCACGAGGAGCCTGTTTCAAAACTCCGAAAGACGCGTCAGCGTATTCCCATCTCCCCAGCGATGAAGAGGATTCAGAGCCTGCCCTGAACTTGATTCAGGGTGAGGGAGATAAGTTCAAATCAACAGACTCCGAGGGTTGACCCTAAGGACGCTCCGGCCTGACTGGCGGCAGGTTGCTGATGTCTTCTTCCAGCGGAACGGGGTCGCGGGTCAGTTTGCGGAGGCGTCTGTGATGCTCGCGCGTCTGGGGTACGAATGGCGGAGGAGGAGCGTCGCGGATCGCATCTAGTTCGGTGATGAGCGTCTTAGCGTCGTTTATTCCAACCTGCACACTGTAGTAGGGGAGCACATGCTCGTAGAAGTTCTGGTGCATGTCGCCAGCCGAGCTGAACAGCGTTAGCAAATAGGGGTATTCCCGCTCCTCGGCTACCTGCTCCGCGATATCTCTGAGCAGGTCGTGCCTGTGATGGTTCCAGCCTCGTGTCTGCGCGACCGACTTGACGGCGTGGGCTACGGCGCCCCAGCACTTCTCCGACGCCTGGATCAGATCGCAGCGATCGAGCTCCTGCTGCGCCTCCTCTATGAGGTAGGCACTTATCTCGTTGTATCGGAGTGCCTTTACGGAGACCATTCTCAAACCCTCGCTTCTTCAAGGTAAGAGTACTACCAAGCTTTTAATTTACATGGATGTACAGATTTATAGGACGGGGTGTCAGTGCGAACGGGAGGGCTCTGCTCTCGGCGGTCACGTGCGACATCCGTTCATGGTGAGCTTGTCGAACCATGAACAGACCCGTCAGATCGGACTGGTTATGCAAAGCTCACAGGATGGGGAGACACCGGCGCGTCTCCGTCGTCTTCAGCTCGCGCTGGGGTTCACATAGATCGTCTTAGTCTCTGTGAAGAACTCGATCGCCGCCTTCCCCTGCTCTCTCGAACCGCTGCTCGAAGACTTCATGCCGCCGAACGGGACCTGGGGCTCCACACCGGCGGTCTCTCCGTTGATCTTGACTATCCCAGCCTCGATGCGGTCGGCGAACGACAGCGCGGCGTTCAGATTCCGAGTGAAGATTCCGGCGCTCAATCCATAGCGGACATCGTTCGCTATTCCAATAGCCTCGTCGGCATCAGTCGCGGGAATAATTCCAAGCACCGGTCCGAATATCTCTTCACAGGCGATGAAATCGCTGGGCGAGACTTTCGAGAGCACGGTCGGCTGAACGTATGTGCCCCTCTCGTACGCGTTTCCAGATGGAGATCCGCCACCCGTCAGCACGTTGCCGCCCTCCTGCACTCCTCTCTTAACGGAGCTGACGATGTTCTGTCTGGACGACTCATCGATCACTGGAACGATTACCGCGTCGGCATCCGCCCCGGGGCCGATCTGCAAGGCGTCGACCTTCTCGACCACCAAGTCGGTGAAGTCTTCGATGATGTTCCCTACGACGATGGCTCTGGATGTCGCGGTGCATTTCTGTCCGGAGTATTTCATCGCGCCATCCACCGTCACCTGCGCCGCCTGCTCTAAATCCGCGTCGGGCATTACGATGACCGGGTTCTTACCGCCCATCTCCAGCTGATATCTGACTCCGTTGCGTGCCGCCGTGGCTGCGATGCCCATGCCCACGGAGTTGGAGCCGGTGAACGAGACAGCCGAGACGCCCATGGAGCTCACGAGGGAGTCGCCCACCGCGCTTCCGGATCCGGTCACCAAGTTGAATACGCCGGCGGGAAGGTCCACTGCTTCCCACATCTCTGCGATCATCACTCCTAGATGCGGAGTCGCCGATGCCGGTTTGAGGACGATAGTGTTGCCGTAGACCAACGCGGGCGCCATCTTCCAGATAGGTATGGCGAGCGGAAAGTTCCATGGAGTGATCAGAGATACAACTCCCAGCGGCTCCCGTCTCGTGTAGAGAAGGATGTTCGGATCGACCGACGGAACGACTTCGCCCACCGGATTCGATCCTTCCACTCCGAAGTACTGGAGCAACGCGACGGCGCGACCGACTTCGCCCCTAGCCTCGATAATCGCCTTTCCGCACTCTCGGGTTATCGCTTGCGCGTAACGCTCGGAGTTGGCGGCCAGATACTCGGCGGCAGATAACAGGTATCCGCCTCGTGCCAGCGAAGACATCGAGGACCAAACTGCAGAGGCGTTTTCCGCGGCAGTCACCGCGTTCTCAACGTCGGCACCGTCAGATGCTTGGAACTCACCTATAACATCATCTGAATCAGCGGGATTCGCACTCTGAGACAGTTGAACAGTTGACGATACTGCCCACTCGCCTGCGACAAAATTCTGATAAGTCTGCATCTCTGCCATCAATTCGTCCTCTATTCAGCTTCGTTATGAAAAGCGATTCAATTTCCCGACATCAATGAGCGAGTAGACATCAATCGAGCCAAGTAGCGATCTCGGCGACCGGGATCCTGGTCGCTGGACGCGCAGCCGACGAGTAGCCGATCGAGAAGGCTCCAACGATGGTCCAATCCGGGGCTGCCCCGATCGCATCGAACACGCCATCGGTCTGGCAGGTGCGACCAGTCGACCATCCGACTGAGAGTCCCAATGCGTGTGCTGCTAGAAGCATGTTCTGCGCCGCACAGCAGGTAGCCGCGAAGTTCTCGCGAGTGACCTCTTCGTTGTCTCCCGGCGCGGAGAAGATATAAAGCATCACGGGGAAGCCCAACACCTCTTCCTTAATCGCCGCCGCGCTCTGCCTACGGCGAGCCTCAGTCGGGTTCTTGACGTTGCTGTAGGTCCAGTCGTACACAAGATCAGCGACTCTGCCACGCACATCTCCGCCCTTCTCCAACACGATGAATCGCCACGGCTCTGTATGGCGATGATTAGGCGCCCAAGTAGCCACTTCGATGATCTTTGCGATCAGCTCACCGCTCACCGGTTCATCTGTGAACTCCTTGACGTTCCGACGCGTGCGAATGAGGTTCAACATAGCCTCAGCGTCGCTCATGGCTGAAATAGAATCTCGATAGTTCACAGTTAGCTCACAAATCTAAACGGCACTCATATATGCCCATCGTAATTTTATGCCAACATAATCCGATCATTCCGCCCCGATGAGCAGATTCAGCAGAGCGCGAAAGGTTCACACCAACACTGTTGAAGGACGCAGAGCCGTCCTCGAAGCGCTCCGCTCTGGACGCAAGATCCAACGACTTCTCGTCGCCAGCGGAATCGAGATGGGATCTCAAATGAGGGAGATCAAAGAGCGGGCGTCTTCTGCGGGCATCGAACTCCAAACATGCTCCCGCAAAGAGTTGGATCGCCAGTCGCATACCAAAAAGAGTCAAGGCGTCGTAGCCGTCCTGCCGGACCAGCGTTACACGCCGATCGAAGACATTATTTTCCAAGCTGACGAGAAGGGAGAAGCCCCACTCATAGTCGTCCTCGACGGAATAGTGGATCCCCACAATCTCGGCGCCATCTCGAGAACCGTAGACGCTGCCGGAGGGCACGGCATTGTGATTCCCGAGCGGAGAGCCGCGGGAGTGACGCCGGGCGCGATCCGCGCATCAGCGGGCGCGATCCTTCACATCGCCGTCGCACGGGTAGTCAACATCTCACGATCCCTCGAGTACCTATCTACCCTCGGATTGCAGCTGCTCGCATTGGACGCTAATGCTGATGCGGACTATACCCAAGCAGATCTCACCATCCCAACCGCGATCGTAATCGGATCAGAGGAGAAGGGCGTATCACGTATCGCTCTCTCCAAATGCGATGCCACGATTTCGATACCGATGCACGGAGCTCTCGCCTCGCTCAACGCTTCAGTCAGCGCAGCGGTCGCGCTTTATGAAGCTGAGAGACAGCGCAGGCCGGACATCATCGAGACTTACGCCGAGTAGCAATCCACTCATCGATGGCATCCACGAACCTCTGACCGTATCGACTCCACTTCTGCGGTCCCACTCCCTTCACCGCCAACATTTTCTCCTCGGACCTGGGCAATGAAGCGGTGATCTCTCTCAACGTCGAGTCAGAGAACACCACGAAGGCAGGCACGCCTTCTTCCCTAGCGATCTCTAAACGCAACCCGCGCAGGGTTTCAAACAGCTCTGTTAAAGCGGGATCCAACAGCTCATCGCCTTTACGGGGCAAGCGTTTAGAATTCGTATCTTCAGATCCTCCACTGCGAATCTTCACATCGAAGAGAGTCACTTTCGATCGGTTTCTCAACACTGCCCAACCTTCTCGAGTCACATCGAGGAGAGGGAACTCGGCACCGATAGTCCGAAGTAAGCCTTCATCCTGAAGCTTTCCGATAATCCCTTGCAGCTCGCCGATGCTGTATGCTCGAGCCGCGCCGTGAACCTTCAACGCTTCGTGACGGTTACTCAACACCCTTTGGTTCTTGGATCCCTTCAGAACTTCGATTATGTACCGTGCCCCGAATCTGCTGCCGGTTCGTATTACGGCACTCATGATTTGATGTGAAATCTCCGTCGCATCGACTTCGGTCTTCTCCGTCAAGCAGTTATCGCAGCGGCCGCAGTTCGCTCCTGCTCGGATCTCCTCGCCGAAATGAGCCAACACTAGACGCCGTCGACATCGGCCAGTAGTGCAAACAGAGTAGATCGCACTCAAGCTCTCATATGATCGCAGACGCGTTTCGTCATCTGCAACCCTCTCTGCGAAGCTTCTCAAACGCGCATAGGCGGCATTCTCGAACATCAGCACGCAATCCGCCGGTTCACCGTCTCTGCCAGCCCTGCCCGTCTCTTGGTAGTAACCCTCGATTGATTTTGGCATGTCCCAATGGACGACGGTCCGAATATCGGGCTTGTCTATACCCATGCCGAATGCGATAGTTGCCACTACGATCTTCACATCGCCAGACATGAACATCTCCTGCCTCCGTGTTCTTTCGAACTCCTCTAGGCCGGCGTGGTAATGATCGACGTTTAAGCCAAGGTGTTTAAGGGCTGATGACACCTTCTCCGTCTCCCTCCGCGAGAAACAGTAGACGATTGCAGATTCGTCGCCCTTTTCCCTCAGCAGATTTGCGAGAAGCGACAAATTCTCGGCTTCGGATCGCTTGTTTATAACTCGATACGTCAGATTCTTGCGGTCGAGGCTGGTACGCACCACCTTGACGTCAGAAGGGGCAAGACCTAACTGTTCGGTGATGTCGCTCAGCGTGCGTGTAGTCGCGGTGGCGGTCAAGGCGATTACCGGCACTGATGGGAACATCTCGCAAAGGCTTTTCAGATTGCGATACTCAGGTCTGAAGTCATGTCCCCACTCTGAGATGCAGTGAGCTTCGTCGATCGCTATGAGGCTCACCGGCAACCCGCTCAGATCGAATCCGGAGTCGCTGGCGAACCGCTCTGGCGCGACGTAGAGGATCTTCGTCATCCCGGCGCGAAGTCTTCTCTGAACTTGCTCTTTCTCCCAATAATCCAGTTGACTGTTGAAGAAATCGGCATTGATTCCATGCCTGCGTAGAGCCTCGACTTGGTCCTTCATCAGCGCGATCAACGGGGATATGACCAGTGCCACTCCCTCCTTCATCACTGCTGGAAGCTGGTAATTCAGCGACTTTCCGTTGCCCGTAGGGGCTAGCACGACGGCATGTCCCCCAGACATCACTTGGCTGATCGCCTCAAACTGTCCTGGCAGAAACTCGTCGAAACCAAAATGACGCTTCAATCCTTCGAGCAGATCTTGGTTCGTGAAAGTGGTCATGGCTGCGGATTCGGCAATGCGATGACGCAACGTTTTGTCATCGCACCTTATCGGATGTTAGCTACACCTTCACCCGTCCGAAAACATCGTCATACAGAGATGCCCATTGGACATTAGTACCATTAAATTCAGTGTGGATGCGATTGGGAGGCAATTGCGTCTAGCGTCTCGAGGGGAGAAGAGGAGGATGCTTGGATGACTATGGATGCTTGGCGCGACGACCCTATCGGCTTCGTCAGGGAGAGGCTCGGTTGCGAGCCGTGGACCAAACAGGCGGTGATCTTGGAAGCCGTCCGAGATCATGAAAGGGTCGCAGTGAGATCCTGCAACGGATCCGGCAAGACCTTCATCGCTGCACATGTGGTTATCTGGTGGCTGATGTGCAACTCACGCGCCACCGCTGTAACGACCGCGCCCACTGATCGGCAAGTCCGCAGACTGCTCTGGCGTGAGATTGCATCGATCCATCATGCGAATCGCGATTTCATCGGCGGCAAGATCGCCGGAGCATCCCTCGAATTGGATCAGCATCGCGTCGGATTCGGCTTCTCAACTAACCGGCCAGAGAGATTCCAAGGGTTCCACAGACCCAACATGCTCTTCGTAGTCGATGAGGCATCGGGAGTTGACGAACTCATCTTCACAGCGATCGAGGGATCGCTCACATCTGAGACAGCGAAGGTGTTGATTATCGGCAATCCGACTAATCTCTCCGGATACTTCTATGATGCCTTTCACAGAAGCAGAGCACTCTGGAAAACCATCCATATCTCCGCCTTCGATACTCCGAATCTCTCGGCGGCAACGACGCGTTCCGGGCGTGAAGGGTTAGTCACGCGGAAGTGGGTTGAAGAGGCGCGCGACATGTGGGGCGAAGAGAGTCCTGAGTATCAGATCAGAGTGCTCGGTGAGTTCCCCGAGGTCGAGAACGACACTCTGATACCCCTTCGCCTTATAGAAGCCGCTGTTGATAGGCAGATCGCGTACGAAGACGATGACGATTCGGAATACACCGTGATGGGATTAGACATCGCAAGATTCGGCAATAACCGAACCGTAGCCTGCATCAGAAGAGGGGACACAGTGACCGCTCTCATCACGCTGCCCAATGCAGATACCATGTCGACGACGGGAAGCGCGGTCGACATCGCGCGTCTGCACGATGTCGATGCAATCAACGTTGATGAAGTGGGGATCGGCGCCGGAGTCTTGGACCGCATGAGAGAGATCGGATGCCACTTCGCCACCGGAATCAACGCGGGCGCCCGAGCCGCCAACAACAATCGCTACGCGAACTTGAGAGCCGAGCTCTACGACGGCCTCAAAAGCAGATTCCACAAAGGGACCATAGCCATTCCCAACGATCCTGAACTCATCAGCGAACTTGCGTCTATCACTTACACATTTACGAGCAGAGGACAGCTATTGCTGAACAATAAGCGCAGTGGTAATCGCAGTCCAGATAAAGCCGACGCAGTGATGCTAGCTTTCGCGCGCAACCGTCCGCCGAAACTGTTTTGGGCATAGTTCACTAAAGAAGGGAGGCTGGACGCTGTTGCAGTGAACGCAACCAACGCCTCTAAAGGATACGCCGTATTTCTCGTCATTCCCGTCTTCGCGGGAATGACGAGGGTTTTCCAAATGCCTCTCGTCGGAGAAGCGTTAGGCACTCAGAAGAAAGATTCAGTTTTCGCAGTCGGGATGACCGTCTTCCCAGCGACCGAACGGCATATCATCCATTCCGCCCTGGTTGATGGTCGCCATCTTCCTACGAGTCTCCATCCACATCTCACGCCACTTCACGGGGTCTCGCAACTCTGAGTCAGGGTTAGACCGGCTTCGAGCCACGAAGTCGGGGAATGCGGGACGACCCGACGGAGAGTTGGTGTCGTGATACCTGAGGTCGAACGACCATCTCATGTTTTCGCTCAGGTTCGCGAGTGAGCCGTGCACCGTTCTCTTGTGCATGAAGATCACGTCTCCACGTTCCGTCGGCAAAGGTATCGCGGTGTTGTACGGGAAGAGCTTCTCAGGGATCTGGCGTCCCTGGACCATCGTGGTGTTGCCCGAGTAGTTGTCGCAGTGAGTCAGCAAGTCTCCGCGATGCGTACCGGGAACCACGTGCAAGGGGCCCGACTCGACTGGAGTGTCGGTGAGTGAGAACCACACGGTGACCATGTTGGTGTCGTCGGCTTCCGGAATCACTACTCCGTGATCCTGGTGCCACAGCGTCGCTCCGATCAAAGGCTGTCCCTGTTCGTTTTTCGGCAGGTACTTCTCCGGCGGCTTGATCCGCACGTGCTGCACCGGGTTCGAAGATATCTCCGGGCCGATCAGTTCTTCAAGCACATCGAGGATGTTCTCGTCCACAAACGCGTTGAACACCGCGGGACCGAACCAGCAAGGCGTGTCAAACTTCACGTCCTGAAACGGTAGCGAGAAGTCGAAGTACTGGGCGTGCTGGCGGCCGGTCTCTTGGTAGATCTTCAGTATGCGCTCATCGAATGGCAGCTCTTTGTACTCCGACGCGATCTCACCATCTTCGTAGAGGTCGCGCGCCAGATTGTCAAGCACACCTTCGTACTCTTCAATAATCGGATCCAACACAGTCACAGGATCAATCAGTCTCTTGACCTTTACGAATCCCTGTTCGTGGAATTGCGTTGCGACGGATTTCGTCGCGATAGCCATGTCAATCCTCCATGTATGTAACGACTGGGAAATAAGTTTGGCAGTTGATTTTAACGCAATTTCACATATCTACGTAACATCTGCCATGCATATTTTCGGGCAATAATGATGCTTGAATGGAACGTGCTTCTTCCATCTGGCGGGACTGTCGCATACCGGCGGCGCGACGATGCTACACCTCATCTTCCCCTTCAGCAAATGGAGCGCGGCATCGTTCCATCGCCTAAGAGACATCTCGTCCCCTGCTCACATGGAAACGGGACATTCGACCTTCTATCGGTCGGAAGGTAACCTCTCTAAAACTCAGCCCTGATGCAAGCTACTTGGTGCGGACGCGAGAGGGATCCTGTGCTACGCATCTCCGGCACGACTTCCGCGCACTCGTCAATCGCGATGGGGCACCGAGTGCGGAACACGCATCCGGATGGCGGGTTCGCAGGACTCGGTATATCTCCGGTCAGCACGATACGCTCGCGTCGACGCTCTGATGCCGGATCTGGCAGGGGCGCCGCCGAAAGAAGCGCCTTGGTGTAGGGATGCAACGGGTTCTCGTAGATCTCGTCTCCGTCCGCGATCTCAACGATCTTCCCCAGATACATGACTGCGGTTCGGTGTGCCGCATGACGCACCACCGAGAGATCATGCGCCACGAACACGTATGCCAGGTCCTGCTCTTCCTGCAGCTCCTCCAGCAAGTTGATGACCTGAGCTTGGATCGATACGTCCAACGCCGAGACAGGCTCATCCAATAGAACCATCGACGGCTCGGCAGCCAACGCCCTCGCAATCGCTATACGCTGCCGCTGCCCTCCTGAGAACTGGTGCGGATACCGGCTTGAAACTCCGGGATGCATCCCGACCATCCGAAACAGCTCCGCGACTCTCGACTGATAATCAGACTTCTCCTCGAATAGCCTATGAGTGCGGAGAGGCTCGCCTACTATATCTCCCACTCTCATCCGAGGGTTCAACGATCCATAGGGATCCTGAAACACCATCGCCATGTGGCGTCGATACTGCCTCATAGATCTACCGCCCAAGCCCGCCAGCTCCTGGCCCTGAAACAGGATGCTGCCGCTCGTCGGTTTGGTCAGCTGAATAATAGCCCTGACCGTCGTCGTCTTTCCCGAGCCGCTCTCGCCGACGATCCCGAGGGTCTCTCCCGGATTCACATCGAACGATATCCCGTTCACCGCTTTGACGTGTCCGACTGTTCGCTGGAAGATGAATCCGCTTGTGATCGGGAAATGGACGTGCAGATCCCTGACCGAGAGCAGAGGCCCAGCGGCTAGGTTGACAGCTACGCGAGCATCGACTCTGCCCATCGCCATTACGGCATCAGCAGCGGGAGCGTCGGCAACGGCTGTGGTAGATGAAGTGTTGGAGGGGACGCTGACGGCTTCTTTCGTCATGACGATGAAGTCGTCAGCCTTGAATGTGATTAAGGACGCCAGTGATAGCCGAAGTTAGCGCAACGATGGCCAGCGCGATCCCTACCAGTCGAACCGTCATACGTGACTCTAGGTCTTTAATATCCGCCTTGAGCTTGTAGCGCAGATTCGTCAAGTCAGATTTCGTAGCCATGTCTGCGATATCTGCCTTGGTCGCCATATATGCGATATCCGTTTTCGTGGCCACGGTTTCTGCAATCGGGTTTCCGAACAGCTCGACCATCACGCGAGCCACGCCCTCATCAACCCCTACTTCTTCAAGGTCCTTCACCGCCTTGTATGTGTCAAACGCCATCGTTGCCATGATTTCTACATATCTTTACTTCAGAGTCTAATCAGCTACACTCCGAATTTTACGCATGAAGCAACGATTCGGATCCGGGGGTAGTCACGCCCTAGTCGAACCCGACCAGCACCGTACAGGGATCCACACCGCACTCCTCAAGCATCCCCTTTGCTGCGTCTATCAGCGTATCCGCACTCTGATTCTTGTAGACCCATATACTGCCTCCAATACTCTGGTAATGCCCTTCAGGGCTTGGAGCGTCAGTAGATTCAAGACATCACCATCTTTTTGTCTCTGGATTTTCATAGGGAGTACGTCATCATCAAATTTCCCTGCTTCCTTCAACCATTTAGCTGTCTCGATTAGGAGCGGGTTCGCAGGACTCGGTATATCTCCGGTCAGCACGATGCGCTCGCGTCGACGCTCTGATACCGGATCTGGCAGAGGCGCCGCCGAAAGAAGCGCCTTGGTGTAGGGATGCAATGGATTCTCGTAGATCTCGTCGCCGTCCGCGATCTCTACGATCTTCCCCAGATATTTGACGTGTCCGACTGTTCGCTGGAAGATGAATCCGCTTGTGATCGGGAAATGGACGTGCAGATCCCTGACCGAGAGCAGAGGACCAGCGGCGAGGTTGACTGCTACGCGAGCATCGACTCTGCCCATCGCCATGACAGCATCAGCAGCGGGAGCGTCGGACACGGATGTGGTGGAGGAAGTGAGCGGAGTGCTAGCGGTACCATTCGTCATGGTCTTGATGGTACAAGTCGATGCATCAGGTGCAGCTTGCAAGACGAACCTGCGCTTGGAGCATGATTTTTAAGAGGCGTTCTGTATCTTTAGCAGAAAGTCCGTGATGAGTCCCGACTAGAGCCTACGAGTTGCAGACTCGGATTCTAGGGGCGGCATCAACTTGCCCAGGCGAAAGATGGTAATAGTTAGCGCAAGAGCAGTTGTACAACACTCGGATCCACACCGTACTTTTCCAAAAGGCGCCTAGTCTGACCTAGGTGTTGAGACGCACTTGCAACCGTGTACATATACATGCCCTCGGGCAGTTCTACGCTATATGAAAACGGTACACCGTCCGGGTGAACAGGCGAAGTATTGACAAGGGACCTCTCTCCTGAACGAGTGACTGAAACGGGACAGTCTTCACGTTGCAATCTGCCTGACCTCACAAGCCAAATAACAACATGATGAGCAAATTCCTTCCATGATAGAACCGTCTCAATTTGTTCTTCGATCTTGATTTGTTGCGGCTTTTTGCCTGTAACGGAACCGAACCAAGACTCATCGCCGAGTGAGTGCCACTCATCGGATGTCCCCACATCTGAGCGGTTGACACTTCGACTATTGACTCTAGTTCGCGATCGTGGCATCGGTCGCCGTGATCGCGAACTTGGGGCCATAGCAGTGTAATTTGCGGTTGGATTCTGGATAGCCGCTTCTGTAGAGTGTTCAGATGAAGGCCAGACTCCTGTCTGATCTCGGATAGATGCCGCTTCGACGACGTTTCTATGACTTATCGTTGCAGGTGCTTCAATTGGTCCATCATTAGAGGAGATATTCGGTTTCCACAGCCTTAGCGACTTCAACACACATTCATGAGCGGGCATCTGCCTCAGTGAAAACTCCATAATAATGCACTCTTCTCTCGGTCTCGGTTCACCTGGGAAAACATCGTACAGTAGCCAATCGTCACCGTTGGTAACCGCCATATGTCGGATACCATGAGTAATCGCATAATTGAAAACCTGCCTCTTCTCTCGTTCTTCCAGTTGGGTGCCTAGTTTCTTGGCTTCGATTACAGCGACAGGATTGTCGTTTGACATCAGCGCGTAGTCGGCGCGCTCTCTGCCTACTTCGTACTCCAAATGAACCGACGCAGGATCATCGACATTCCATCCGAGGATACGTAGCACGGGATCCACTAAGACGATCCTTGTTCTATATTCGTTCTGGCTCAGGTAATCTCTTTCGTCGGAAATTTTGCGCTTCAAGTCATTGAACAACTCTGTCGCTTTATCAAAATCCATCGCTGCTCTCCTATTCACGCGCATGACGAATCAAATTCATCTTAACTGTTCCCCACCACTATCGTTAATGCTTCATCTTCTACCGCCTCCAGCTTCGGGTGCATTGGCCTGCTCTGAATTCCTGCATTCGCGGGAATTACGACTGCTATGCAAGCCATCTACACTACATCAGCCTCCCACCCGCTCCCATTCCCAGCATGCCGACACATGCCCTTCTCCCACTTCATCCAGCTCAGGATCATCTATGGTGCAACGCTCCATCGCGTATTCGCATCGGGTGTGGAACGCGCAGCCCTGAGGCAATCGCAACGGATCTGGAACGTCACCGGGTATCTGCGTCAGCTGGCCACTCTCGCGACGCATGTCGTGACGAGGCACGGAGCCCAGCAGTCCTTCCGTATAGGGATGCTTGGGGTTGGCGTATAGCTCCTCAGCAGCGGCGGATTCTCGGATCCGGCCGGCGTACATCACCGAAACTCGATCAGCATAACGCGCGACCAGCCCCATGTTGTGAGTAATCATCATCAACGCCGTCCCGAACCGCTCTGTCAGCTCCTTCATCAACTCGAGAATCTGAGCCTGAATCGTCACGTCTAGAGCCGTGGTAGCCTCGTCTGCAATCAACAGCTTCGGCGTGCAGCTCAACGCAATCGCGATCATCACTCTCTGCCGCTGCCCACCGCTGAGCATGTGCGGATAGTCGAACAGCCTAGAATCAGGATCCGGGATACCCACTAGCTCGAGCAGCTCCGCGGCACGCAGCCCGGCCTGTCGATTAGTCATGCCGAGATGCTCTTGCAACGGCTCGATTATCTGCTTGCCGATGCTCAGGACCGGGTTGAGGGACGAAAGAGGCTCTTGAAAGATCATTCCGATCTTCGCTCCGCGCACATGTCTCATCTCCCGTACGTCCAGCTCAAGAAGATTCATTCCCTCGAAGATCACGGACCCGTCCACTATCCGGCCCGGCGGATCTGGCACCAGCCTCATGATCGACAGCGCCATGACACTCTTGCCGCAGCCAGACTCTCCGACGATGCCGAGTGTCTCACCTTCTTCCAAGTGGAGATCCACGCCATCGACCGCGCGAATCACCCCGTCCCGCGTATGAAACTCGGTTGCAAGTCCCGAGATCTCCAGAAGATGGCTGTTAGAGGCGGCGGTAGACATATCGGAAGGTTTCTCGGAGATTCACGGGAATTGTGATTACAGAGATTCTACGCTGTGCCGAATACGGGCGGATTGTTCTGCATTCAGAAGAGGTTCGCTCCAGAGTACGGCAATGTCCGATATATCCTTGATTCTTAGGCGTTCATTCCCAGGTCGTCTAATGGTAGGACAGAGGACTTTGAATCCTCTAATCCAGGTTCGAATCCTGGCCTGGGAGCCACTCCAACGACCACCAAAAAAAGGCGCGTACCCGAGGGTACACGCCTTTTTATCCCTTAAAAGTGCCGGCTACTATGATCTGGATGCCGTTTCTGCGCGAGGCTACTCGTCCTCGTCACGCATTGCGCAATTCGGCATCTTCGTCGTAGATCGACGCTCGCAACGCGTCTTCTGTAGCCAAACTCCAAGGCGTTTCTACCACCCAGTGGTTTTCTTCTTTCTCCACGAGCGGAGGACGCTCCGACGCCCAACGATGATCCTGATCCACCTCGATCGGAGTACGAGTCATGAACACGTCGCCAGCTGGCGGATTTATCGGTGAAACCACCTCGCCGGGAAGTATGATCTCATCCCGCTGAATGTCGGGGTGAGAAGGCAGGGCCGCCGAAATCAACGCGTTAGTGTAGAGGTGAAGCGGGTTGTTGAAGATGGCTTCGGTATCTCCCATCTCCTGCACAACACCGAGGTACATCACCGCCATTTCGTGGCACATGTATCGCACGGTCGCCAAGTTGTGCGCAACTAGCAGATAGGCGAGCTGATGCTCTTCCTGCAGATCGACCAGCAGATTCATGATCTGTGCGCGGATGGATACATCCAGCGCTGATACGGGCTCGTCCAAGCAGATCAACTTCGGGTTCAGTGCAAGTGCCCTTGCGATGCCTATACGCTGCCTCTGGCCGCCTGAGAACTCGTGCGGGTAGAGGTTCATCTGATATGGGTTCAAACCTACTTCGGTCAGCAGATCGCCGACACGGTCTCTGATCTGCTGCTTCGTCATCGTCGTCGCAATCTCTAGTGGTTCGCCGACGATCGATTGGACTCGCATACGGGGGTTGAGCGAAGACCAAGGATCTTGGAACACAGCTTGAACCGACCTTCGGAACTCCTTCAGTCCCGCACGGCTCATCGACGCCACATCTTCGCCCTGCCAGTAGATGCTGCCCTCGGTAGGCTCTTCGAGACCGAGGATCAGCTTGAGCGTGGTCGTCTTGCCGCAACCCGACTCTCCTACAAGGCCGAAGGTGCGCCCTTCTCGGACATCAAAGTTGACATCATCGACAGCCTTGAGATAGATCGGAGTTCCGATGCCCAAGAACTGGCCTCCGACGTTGAACCACTTCCGCAATCCTCTCACCTGCAGGATCGAGTCGCTGGGATTCGAAGCACCGGGCACTGCGGGAATATCTGCGATCGTTCTCTCATCGGTCGCTGTTGTCATTTGCGAAATCCTTTACGAGACGTTTCATTGAAGCGCGAGCCACAAGCCGCGCTGTAGAAATCAGCTCAACATCAATTCGATAGCAAGTGAGCGTACTTGTCGTAGTCACGCACGGACGCCCGAGACATTTGCACCCAGTGACCAGGTTCAACTTCAATCAGTTCGGGCCTGTGTGTCGCATCCTCTTCGTCAAACTCCAAAGGAGAGCGAGGAGCGAATGCATCGCCTTCCGGGAGATCGTACAGCAACGGGGGCTGTCCATCGATCTGAGGTAGTCTGCCCGTCTTCTCCTCCAGCTTCGGCACCGAAGTGATCAACGCCTTGGTGTACTCATGCAGCGGCGAGTTGAAGATCGTCCGTACATCGGCAGACTCCACGATGCGCCCCGCATACATCACTGCTACCCGGTCGCACATCTTGGCGACGATGCCGAAGTCGTGAGTGATGAAGATGATGCCGACACCGGCTTCACGCTGGATCTGGCGCAAGAGTCTCAGGTAAGCCGCCTGGATCGTGACGTCCAGCGATGTCGTGGGCTCGTCAGCGATGATGATGTCCGGGCTGGTGGAGATGCCAATAGCACCGACAACACGCTGGCGCATCCCGCCAGAGAGCTGGTGGGGATAGTCCTTGGCGCGAACCTCGGGGGCCGGTATTCGCACCTTTCGGAGTGCGTCCACAACAGAGTCCCAAAGCTGCTGACCGCGTAGCTTCTGATGGATTCTGATCGCCTCTCCGACTTGGTTCTCCACCGTGAACACAGGGTTCAGCGCCGTCATCGGATCCTGAAGGATCATCGATATCTCGCCGCCCCTGACCTGCGTCATCTCGCGCTCGGAGAGCTTGAGCAAGTCGCGGCCATTCAAAATAACCTCGCCACCCACGATGTGGCCAGGGGGTGAAGGGACCAGCCGCATCAGTGACAGAGCAGTCACCGACTTCCCAGACCCGGACTCGCCT
The DNA here is from genome assembly GCA_965214735.1 of Dehalococcoidia bacterium. Lineage (GTDB taxonomy): Bacteria > Chloroflexota > Dehalococcoidia > Lucifugimonadales > Lucifugimonadaceae > Bin127. The sequence continues at coordinate 2,078,549 of OZ243977.1, forward strand.
ACCACTCCTAACGTCTCGCCGCGGCGGACGTTGTATGTCACGCCGTCAACAGCCTTCACGGTACCCCAACGGGTCGCGAAGTGCGTCTGAAGGTTCCTGACATCCAAGACGATCTCAGATTCCACCGCCGAAGGACCGAATCCGTCGCTGTCCACCTCCAAAGCATCATCAAGGATGGAATTGCGTTCTTCAGCGCTAACTGTCGAGGTTTCTGCCATTTGGATCTTCCCCCCTTGGTCGGGTCAGTCATGCTTTGCGGTGTTGACCGCTCAACGAGATCGCCTCTGGTTCGTATAAGCGAGAGTGATACGCCGATCAGATTCATCTGTTGATATAGTCAGGCGCACAACATGAAACACACATGCGCGCATTCTAGTGTTGCACCATACCAGAAACTACCTGCCGATGCAAAATGGTTCGCTCGGTAGGAATTGCGCCGCGGCCTAACGGATACCCAAGTCCTGCTCAAGGACAGTCAGCGATTCATCGAGCGCGTTCACGAGGAAATCAATCTCATACTCATTGATGACCAGCGGAGGGCAAATCGCTATCACATCGCCTGCACGGAACGAATGCAGTCCGTGTTCGTAGATGATCGGAGGCAGTCTCTTCGCAAGTTGGGCTTCCAGCGGGAATTGAGTCTTGTTATCGCGGTCGCTAACCAACTCTACCGCCGCCAACAGTCCCAAACCGCCCCTTATATCGCCCACGATCTGGTGGTCGCGCAGCCCCTTCAACTCTTCGTAGAGGTACTCTCCCATCCTTCTGCTGTTGCCGGGCAGATCCTCACGCTCGAAGATATCCAGATTGGCGAGAGCCGCCGATGCGCTGACCGGGTGTCCGCCGAACGTCACCAGGTGCCTGAACGTAGATTCTGAGTCGCCGATGAATGCGTCGGCGATCTTCTTTGTCGCAATCGCCGCGCCGAGGGGCGCGTAACCGCTGGTCAAACACTTAGCCACCGTGGTGATGTCGGGTTGCACTCCCCAATTCATCGGAGCAAAGTACTCGCCGGTACGACCGAAGCCGGTAATCACCTCGTCAGCGATGAGAACGACATCGTACTGATCAGCGATCTCACGCAGTCGGTGCCAGTACTCTGGAGGTGGAACGTGTACGCCGGCGGCAGCGGAGATGGGCTCGGCGATGATCGCTGCCACAGACTCGGGGCCTTGGTGCTTGATCACGGTTTCGAACTCGTTCGCACATTTGACCGCCACATCCACCGGATCTCCTTCGAACGGCATCCGATAAGAATCCCAGTTGACGACGTTTATCGCACCCGCCATATCGGGCCCGCAGGTATCGGCAGCCGGGCTCTTGCCTAGACTGACCGCCATCGCAGTCGCGCCGTGGTAGGAGTAACGTCTCGCCAAAACCTTGAAGGCGCCTGGCTTGCCGTTCAGGCTCTGATACTTCTTCGCCATCTTCACCGCGGTCTCGACCGCCTCCGATCCACCTGAGAGGAAGAAGGTTCGCGCGCCGTGGTCCGGATAGATCTCAGCGAGCTTCCCGGCGAGTTCGATCTGCGACGGAATCGCCGAGTTCGCAGGCGGAGACTCGATCTCCATCATCTGCTCGAACATCGCCTCGGCGATCTCGCGTCTTCCGTAACCAGCGGCTTTGTACCATAATCCGCCCATGGCATCCAGCACGCGGTTGCCCTCAACATCCTCTACCCATACTCCTTCGCCTCGCACGAAGATCTTGAGAGTGCCCTGCCAATCCGCGATCTGTTGAGCGTGCATGAAGAGATGCTCGCTGGCAATGCTCTGCAACTCTTCTACTCTCTCGCCGGTAATTTGAGACCTAGTCTCTATCGACATATCTAGCGCATCTCCCCGAATGATTCGGACGCTCCATGGTTCAATCCAAATGGAATTTTACGCGGTAAAAGTGAAATCAGCATTACATTCCAATCTTAAATCTGACAGTCGCTTCGCCACACTGATTCGGTGCATATAGCGAGCCGATAACCTACAGATTCGTGTGAAAAGACTAGTCACGCGTCTAGATTCGGATGTCGGAAACGGATCGATCCGCCCATCGCCATGATCCGTCAGGAGATGAGGTGTGACGTATATAATCGCGGTGGTGAGATTAGCTGACCAGACAGTGCCACCCACTCCCGAGTGCTTTTGTATCTGCCCCTGTAGGGGGTAGACACACTCGCGTAGCGCGCCTTAATCAAAAAAACGCCAGCGCGGCTCGTGCCCCCTCGAGTAACAGGGGGTTTTTTGTTGCAACGAAGCAAATCCATACAGAAGCGAAGACCAGCAGATTGTCAGCTACTCAACATCCCGTCTTGACTTCAGTCGCAGCCGACCGATCAAAAGTCAACGGTTCAACCGATCAAAGCCCAGCAAAGGTAAAGGTACTGGATACGATCTCGGATTTCGATCTCGAGAAGATAAACGCGCGCTTTGAGAACGCGCAACCAGTGGAGATTCTTAGGTGGGTCGATCAAACCTTCGGCGAGCGAGCGATTCAGATGTCGTCGTTCGGTATCGAGGGGATGGCGATCTGGGACATTTACTGGAGAGTCAACCCAGAAGCCCGGCTTGTCACTCTCGACACCATGCGGCTTTTCGAAGAATCGTACGACCTGATGGACCGCATCGCGCGTCGGTACAAGGTCGAGATAGAGATCCAATACCCGGATATCCGTGAAGTTGGACGCATGATTCGTCAGCACGGCATGAATCTCTTCTACAAAGGCGTAGACAACCGCAAGCTCTGCTGCGAAATTAGAAAAGTCAATCCGTTGAATCAAGCCTTAAACGCGGTCGACGCTTGGATCACGGGTTTACGGCGCGATCAGGGCATGAAAAGATCAGAGATCGCTGTCGTTGAAAAAGATTTCGCCCACGACGCCTATAAGGTCAATCCTCTGGCGAACTGGACGATGGAAGATGTTCGGGCCTATGTAGATAAGCACAACGTCCCTTACAACGTGCTGCATGACCGAGGGTTTCCAAGCATCGGATGTGCACCCTGCACCCGCGCCGTCAACCCTGGCGAAGACGAGAGAGCAGGCCGCTGGTGGTGGGAGTCGGATCCCGACGCGAAAGAGTGCGGGATACATGTCGTCGAGCCCGTCTTCAACAGGTAAGACAACATCCCGACCTGTCAACCTCGCTCGCGGGACGTTCCGAGCCGAGAATCTATAGTCACTCCGTCAGGTCTGCTGTGTGGCCATTCGCGAACTCTTCGACCAGCCTACGAGCATCATCGTCACGCATCTGAATCGGCGGCGATTTCATGAAGTATGCCGATGCGGGCTCGACGGCGCCTGATATGCCGCGGTCAAGTGCGATCTTCGCGCAGCGGATCGCGTCGATAGCCACTCCCGCGGAGTTTGGACTATCTTCTACTTCGAGTTTCAACTCGACGTTCAGGGGAACGTCTCCCCAAGATGTGCCTTCCAGGCGGATGTAAGCCCACTTGCGGTCTTCAAGCCAAGACACGTGATCGCTGGGGCTGATATGCACATCGTCCGTGGGCAACTCTTCCTCGAGCTGCGATTGAACCGACTGCGTCTTGGAGATCTTCTTGTCGATCAAACGAGATCGCTCAAGCATGTTGTAGAAGTCGGTGTTGCCGCCGAAGTTCAACTGGTAAGTGCGATCGAGTTGAACGCCTCGATCTTCGAACAGTCGTGCCAATAAGCGGTGGATGATCGTCGCTCCTACCTGCGATTTGATATCGTCGCCGACTATCGGCAGGCCTTTGTCGGCAAACCGTTTCTGCCAGTAGGGCTGGTTGGCGATGAACACGGGTATGCAGTTGACGAAAGCGCTGCCAGCAGCCAGCACTTGCTCGACATACCACTTCGTTGCCTGCTCCGAGCCGACCGGCAGGTAGTTGATCACAACATCTACCTCGCGCTCTCGGAGAATGCCCACGATATCCGAGGTCTGTCCCGGATCCCTCTCGATCACATCCGATAGGTACTCGCCCAAGCCGTCATGAGTCATCCCGCGGTCTACCGCGACTCCAGCCCGGGGAACGTCGTGGAACTTCAACGCGTTATTAGTCTTCGCGAATATCGCCTCGTTGATGTCCCTGCCGACCTTCTCTTTATCGACGTCGAACGCGGCGACCACGTTCACATCACCCAATGTATATCCGCCCAGCACGTTGTGCATCAGGCCGGGGACCGGCGGGGAATTCTCATCTACTTCGGCATATTTGTGGATGCCCTGCACCAATGAGGAAGCGCAGTTCCCCAAGCCAATGATCGCCACATTTATCTGTCCCATAGGACGGTTCCTTCTGTAGTCTCTGGTCGTAACCGACGGCTGTTGGATCGCACGAGTCTCTTCGGTATCACGTATCTCGGTCGTCTCGACTGGCTCAGGTTCTCTGGCATCAGCTGGTGCCGATGGCTTGGGGCGGTTGGTGTCGGGCTCCAAAACGGAGCTCAAAGCATCCTCGGAGATCATCCAAGTCTTGCCGAGGCGGGTTGCCGGTATCAGTCCCTCCTGCAACCACTTGTAAACCGTCTTGGTACTTACGTCGAGCCGCTGTGCAACGTCCCTGACTCTCAGATTCGCCATGATGCTTGTACCTTGATGATGCGCGACTTCCCTGTAACTCCTGCAACTTCCATTATTTTCTAATATTATCTGCAAAAGTGCAAACAAGCCGATTTCTCCCAGCCGTAAATCCTGCTATCTGTATGGAGCGTTTTCCGACAAACTGCTGATGGATGCGTGTCTCCGGATATCGGCACATAGTATGATTGCATCTATTCCTACCGAATCGGCGTTGTGGATACTCTCTGAAGGAACGCTCAATTGAGGATCGCCCAAGTATCCCCGTACGACTTCTCCTATCACGGAGGAGTTCCGACACATATGGCGAATCTCGGCAAGGAACTCTCGAGGCAGGGTCATGAAGTGACCCTCTTCGCTCCATGTTCTAAAGCTCAGACCGCGCCAGACATCGGTGGATTGGACCTTGTGAGGCTTGGCGGCAGCATCCCGATATCTGCAGCTGACTCTGTCTCGCGCATCTCTATGAGTTATCGATCCGCTCGCCAGATGCGTCACATCCTGAACAACGAACTGTTTGACGTTGTCCACATCCACGAGCCCTTGATGCCGTTCCTCGGTACCTACGCGAGCACCTTCTCTCCTTGGCCCACAGTGGGAACGTTTCACGCGTTCAGAGAACAGTTCAGCCCCGGTTACATCGCTATGAAGCCGATTTTCGAGTACTGCGTCAACAGGCTCGATGGGCGAGTCGCCGTCTCCAACGCCGCAAAGACTTATGCTGAGCGATATTTCCCCGGCGACTACAAAGTGATCCCCAACGGAGTGGATGTGGCGAGGCTCGCCCGACCACGTCCTCGACCCAGCGAGTATCGGTCCGACGCGATAAATCTTCTCTTCGTCGGGAGAATAGGTGAGAAACGCAAGGGCTTGAGATTCGTGCTCAGCGCTTACAGCACTCTCAAGTGGCGCTACCCTCAGCTCCGCTTGGTAGTAGTCGGCGCTGGAGTGCCCGACCGCGATTCTTACCGCATCATGGGCGAGAGGGGCATCGATGATGTCATCTTCGCCGGTCCTGTAACCGATGAAGAGCTACCCGCCTACTATCAGCACGCCGATATCTTTTGCGCCCCTAACACGGGCAACGAGAGCTTCGGACTCATCCTCGTCGAGGCGATGGCATGCTCAACGCCGGTCGTCGCCAGCCGCATTCCAGGCTTCGAAGGCGTAGCGCAGCACGAGCGTGAAGCTCTGTTGGTCGACAAGGGAGATGAGTACGCGATAGCCTCCGCCGTGCGCAGAATCATTGATCAGCCTAGGCTGCGAAGATCGTTAGTGGCTAACGGCAGAGCCAGGGTGGAACAATACGACTGGCATCGAGTCGCTAGCCAGCTCGTCGATTACTATCACGATGTGATCGCCACCGCCGATGTACCCGTCGTCTCGCCCGAGCAACGCAGCAGTGGTTGAAGAAGAGAGCGGCCTGCAAAGGTTGAGGAAATCTCTGAGGTCTGGCGTATACCGGTGGTTCGAAGCTCCTGCGGTGCGTGTCCTGACAGCTATCGGATTCAACGCCACCGCAGCTACGATCGTCGGCTTCTTTCTTGCGGTGGCCGCGGCTGGCTTCGCCGCGACGGGCCAGTTCCTCATCGCTGGATTGATAAGCATTCCGGCCGCGCTGTTCGACATGGTCGACGGAGGTATCGCGAGAGCTACCGGCACTGTATCCGACCGAGGCGCTTTGTTGGATTCGACAATCGATCGCCTGTCAGAGGCGGTGCTGTTGCTGGGATTGCTGATCTACTTCTCCTCTACAGAAGGCTTTGATCGAGCCGGAATAGTTCTCGTATTTGTGGCACTTCTGGGTTCCATAATGGTGAGCTATGTCAGAGCGAGGGCCGAGGGCTTGGGGTACAAGGGAACATCGGGCTTCCTGACACGTCCCGAGAGAGTCGTGATCATGACCGTGGCTCTCATCATCGGATTGCCGATATGGGGTCTCTGGATCTTGGCGGTGGGCACTCCGATCAGCGCTGTCCATCGTTTCTGGTCCGAATGGCGCAACGCTAAATAGCATCTGTTAACTGAAGTGCGTCCACTCGGCATACCGGTGCGTATCTCATAATTGACGACTACCCGTAAAGCGAGTGCTTTGCATGATTGTCATTTCGACTAAAGCCTGCCCTAGGCTTAATTGAAACTGAGGTAGGGCCGACTGTACCGGGCACCGAAATATCACCATATAGGATTCCATGTCACAGGCCACTAGACACTTAACATCGAGAGCCTTGACGCCGTTCTTAGCCGCGGCGGTGATTTCCATCGCCCTCGCGGTGTTGATCGTCGCCCGAGTCGCTCCCTTCCCTGCGTATGCCCAAGAAGCTCCCGTCCGCTTCTTGGATGCGAGTCTGGAGAGCAACTTTCCGGATAGCATCACCTTCCGCGCCTCATTTGAATCTGACGTTGAGCTCGATGATGTGAGAGTGCGATTCGTAACTGGCCCCGCCAGCACCCAGCAGTACGACTATCTCGATATCGTCGAAGGTGAAGGCGGTACTCTCGACGGCACTCTCGAGTGGAGGGTGAACACCTCTGCCCGCTACATCCCGCCCGGCGCCATCATCAAGTACCACTTTCAGGCGTTCGGCGAGGATGGAACAGAGTATCTGTCGGACATCTTCGAAGGAATCGTCACCGATGCTAGATACGAGTGGGAGGTCGTCACGTCAGGCCCCATACACATCTACTACCACGGCCCCGTAGAGACACGGGCGACCCGTCTCGCGGAAGCCGCTCAGGCCTCGATGAAGCTGATGGCTCCCATCACCGGCAGCGAGATCGAGACTCCGATCGTAGTCACGCTTTACAACAACAACGCGGAGATGATCGGAGCTGTGCAGGCGCGGAGCTCGACAATCTCGCGCGAACTCATCACTGAGGGGCAAGCCTTTCACGAAGAAAGCGTCGTCCTAGTGTTGAGCGGCAACCGTGACATCGGCACGCTGACGCATGAATTGACGCACATACTGGTTGGGCGAGCAGCCGGCGGCAGTTCCGCGCTGGTGCCGCTATGGCTGAATGAAGGGCTCGCCGAGTACGGGAACCTCGACAAAGGCCTCTCGTACGACTACTACCTCGAGTGGGCTATCGACACCAACAGAATCACTCCCTTCTCCAGGTTACGATCATTCCCCGGCGAGCCGGAGCTGGTGCTGGTCTCGTATGGCCAGAGCAGAAGCATAGTCGAGTACCTGATCGAGAGCTACGGAGGAGAGAAGATAGCAGAAGTTCTGGCAATGATCGCCGCGGGAAATAACTCGGATATCGCCTTCAGCACCGTATTTGGCAAGACCGTCCAGCAGCTCGACAACGACTGGCGAGAAACGGTAGGTGCTGATGTGTATGTACCTCCGACACCGACACCTACTCCCGATCCCGACACCGAGCCTACACCGGCATTCGGTCTGCTCACGCTGACGCCCGTAGAGGGGGGAATCGCGATCGGAGGAGCGACAGCTACCGCTTCGCCTACGGCGTTGCCCCAGCCGACTGCCACTCACACGCCCGTCCCTGCAGAACCAACGCGTAAGCCGGCGGAGACGATGTCGGTTACCACTCCTGAGCCATCGCCAGCACCGGATCCAACTCCCGCGGTACCTGAAGAGGAGGCATCGGGCGGGTTCTGCAACGCGCCTTCCCAAGGCGCGCCGCTGGAAGCATCGATGGTACTGATACTGCTAGGTCTTGCGGCTTGGGGATCGCTACGCGCAACTAAGAGATGATAACGGTTCGGCAGTCGAGAGAGTGCTGAAAAACGATGGCTATTTTCGCAACTGCGTAAGCAAGTGAGGCTTTTACCAACCTAGCGCAGCACCGTCTTTGCGAGGCTCAGTACCTGCGCTGAGGACACCTGTAGCAGCGTTGCGTGCCACCACCTGTCCACCTCCGAAGCCTGTACGATCGTAAGCGGTCTGCACTCGCACATCGTGGCCGCGCCGGCGCAGTTCATCGACAACCTTCGGATCCAAGTCTTCCTCTACCTTCACGCTCTTATCGCCGAGCACATCGATGCTGAAGCGCAGCGCGTCCAACGCCTTCTGCGAGTCCAGTCCAAAGTCGACCATGTTCGATACGACCTGCAGATGGCCCTGCGGCTGCTGGAAACCTCCCATCACGCCGAACGACAACCACATCTCGTCATCTTTAGTCGCCATCGCCGGAATAATCGTCTGGTACGGACGCTTTCTCCCTTCCAGATAGTTGGGATGATCGGGATCGAATGAGAACAGCGAGCCGCGATTCTGCAATGCAATGCCAGTGGTTGGGACTACCAGTCCGCTGCCGAAGCCAGCAAAGAGGCTGTTGATGAGCGAGCAGGCGTTACCTTCTCCATCCACCGCAGTGCAGTAGATAGTGTCCCCAGCTCCCATAGGATCGCCGTACGATACGTTCGGATGAGCGCGGGCAGGGTCGATGCTGGAACGGCGTCTGTTCGCATACTCCTTGCTGAGCAACGGCCCGATAGGCACCTCTGCCACGCGGGGGTCAGCCACGTACTGCAAGGCGTCGGCGTAACCCAGACGCATCGATTCGACGAGATGGTGATACGCGTCTGCTGATTGCCAGCCCATGTCTGATATCTCGAACCCTTCGGCGATGTTCAACGCCATCAGAGCCGCGATCCCTTGTCCATTCGGAGGGCACTCCCATACCTCGACGCCTCGATAGTTGACATGTATCGCCTCGTCCCAATCGGAGTGATGCGATGCCAGATCATCTTCGGTGATCCACCCGCCTTCTTGCTGCACGTAGTCGGCGATCTTGCGTGCCACCTCGCCTCGATAGAAGGCTTCGCTTCCCCCTTCCGCCACGATCTGCATCGACTTTCCCAACTCCGGGAGCGACACAACCTCACCGTACTTTGGAGCTCTGCCATTCACCGGCAGCATCTCCGAACCGGAAGGGCGGAACTTCAGCTTCGGTTCGGTTCCCTGCCAACCTCTAGCGACAATCTCGGAAACCGCGAAGCCGTCTAACGCGTACTCGATTGCGGGTTGCAACACGGTGGACAACGGCATGGTGCCATAGGCGTTCAAAGCCGACTCCCAGCCGTGAACCGTTCCTGGAACGCTGACGGAGAATGCCGCTCCCTCGAAGTCGTTTGGGATCGAATCGAACCCGGCTTTGCGTACATCTTCGGGATTAGCCGCAGCGCCTGAGCGGCCGCTGCCGTTCAACGCCACGACGCGCCTCTCGTCTTTGTCCCAGATCAGAGCGAACATATCGCCCCCGATTCCAGTAGATGTAGGTTCCACGACGTTCAGGGCGGCAGCCATGGCAACAGCCGCGTCGATGGCGTTGCCGCCATCCAAGAGCATTCTGAGCCCGGCCTGAGCGGCTAACGGCTGGCTCGTCGCCACCGCCCCGTTGCGAGCGAGCACAGTGGAACGGCGAGATTGGAAGTATGAGTCGCGATACGGATCAACGGATGGCATGACAATCCCCTTGAAGCAACAGCCGTTAAGATTCGCCCTTCATGTTAGCAAGTGACTGAGACGCTGTGAATGGACCGGACGGGCGAAGGATCGCTAACTCGCCAGAGCCGGCTCTTTGCTACCGTGGATAGATGGTTCGTTGGCGAGCAATGATCTGACGCGCGTGATGGACTTAACCGCGTCATCGTCCAGTCCCAGCACATCGCGCACCAACCGCTCGTCAAGCCGTATGCGGTTCGGATCGACGGCGCACTTGTAGAACGGCTCGAACTGTGCTTCGCGGAATTCGTGGAACACTTCTTCAGCGGCATCAAGCTGCCAGTCGTCGAGTTGTCGCACGTCTAGGGTCGGGAGTGTGGATAGCATGGTGCGGCTGCCGAGTCCTCGTCCTGCCTGGGACCGGTTGGCATGGTTCGCGTGGCATAGCATGCCGAATGTGGAGTTTAGCCAGAGTGCGAGTAGGATACCTCCCCTAGTGCAGGTGTCTGCGTCTTCGTGTTTGATCCGAAGCGTATACCACGAACGAACACCTAAAACATCAGCGTAGGTTATGGCGGAGTGTATTCGTTGCGACGTGTATCTGATGTCTCTCGTCAAATGTAAACGTCCTGCTTGTTCCCAGAATCGGGTGTAATCCGCTCCAGCTTTTGGTGACAATCGCGCGTTGGGAGTGTTGACTACTCCTCTATGCCGCCTTGCCGAGTGATGCCAAATCGCGGGAAACTGCGCCGCATCGTCATGACCTTCGTATATTTCAAACGCGCCTGATGTGCCTTTTATCTGAAGGTCGTAGGCACTCATTTCGACAATTTTTTCGAGCGTGTCAATCGGTAAATCCGCTATCTTAGATGTGCCATCTGCACTCCACAACTCGCCTCGTGTCAGAGAGTAGGCGTATTGTCCGCTCACCGCGTTCTTCCACCGTCCGCCGGCCCACGGCGAAGATGCCAAAGGCGCATCTATGATCTCGCCCCATTGATCATTTCCGAGCAACAACGGAGTGCCGCCAACCGGCGGACCATCTACGCGGTGAACTTGGGAAGGAGCACGGCGTATGACACCTACTAGTGCTATGGCCTCATTCTCTGTTGTTGGCTGTCGCCATAAATTCACGAAGCGTCCTCTACCAGAAACATCTTCGTTGCTGGACTTCCTAGCGACCAGAAGCACCTCTTCGATATTGGTGTCATACGACATGGGATCCGAGTGAGGAGTGTGTGTCGATACAACGTATTCGACTTCATAGCGGTTAGAGAGCATGTGTCTGATCTGTGCCCAAGATGTGCCGGCTATGCTAGTGGCAGGTAACACGAACGCCAATCGGCCGTTGTCTCCCAACAGATGATCAGCTAGGGAAATGAATGCGGAACCTAATCCCGCAACCTGATTTGCAGGCTTGTCGGATAACAAAGAAGAGAGGTGCTTCGCGAGACCTCGTTCGGTCGATATATCTTTATGTCCGAAAACGCGGGTTTGATAGTCCCCTTCTCCCGTTGCGCTGTTGTGTCTTCTATAAGGTGGATTGGCGATGACCAAGTTGGGTTTGGGACGTGTCAGGATTGATGATGTTGCACCTGCCAACGCGCCTACTTGCTCTCCCGCGCCAGAAAACATGGTTCTCAGCTGCTCGCTCTCGAACCAGTCCAAAGAGCCGAGGCGGGGACCGTCGACCTCGTCATTCTCCAAAGGCAAGACATGCAGGTTCATGCGTTGAAAGGTCACCGCCGGCGCCATCGCCGCCAGCGTGGACGCAGTCATATGTATCGCCGCATCCACCACATCGGCGCCTTGGATCGAATCCTCGATCAGAGCTTGATGCAAAGCCTCCTCAGACTCGGCGTAACTAGCTGGACTCGAAGTGGATCGATGGTTTTGCGCGATCTGTCGGTATGCTGCCATCAGTAAAGTTCCGGTGCCGCAGGCTGGATCCAGAACCACAAAATCGCGAAGCGAGTCGATGTCGGACCAATCGACTTCAGTCCACAATTTCCTGTCCAACGACAAGCCGGCAAGTAGAACAGCGGCAGGGATAGTGGTGTAGAAGGCTGCCAAGAATTTACGATCGGCGACCAGACGGTTGAAGACGTGCCCGGCTAGGTCGTGCCTGCCGAATACCCGCAACGCGAGCATCCGATTCGCCGACTCCAAGCATGAGACAGCGAACTCATGACTGGCACTGGTGGGCAAGGCTTCAAGAATGTCGTAGGCAGTCCTGAAAACAGGCCAGTAGCCGACAAGCAGTATTTCCCCCCAAGCGTCCGTGAGGTCGATGGACAAGTTGCGTCCACGTTCTGCTCTGCGAGGCAAAGCAGGCATGCTGTTTGAAGAGCGAGCGAGCCGATCATTGAACACCATGGCGTTTATCACCATAAGCGCCGCCATGTTCGCAACTTCCGCACTTGGCTCGCGATCGAACACCCACGCCACGCGTTGCAGCAAGACAGGGTTGCTCATGATTAAGGATCCGGAGGCAGCGGTGCTCCTCTCCAACTCTTCTACAGCAAACGCCACATCATCGCCGCGTGGCGTGGATCGCCTGATCTGTTCGCATAGATCGTCGTATCGCCCGCCTACAGGCGGTCCAGAAGTCGAGTCCTCATGCCACTCTTGCCATGTCAGAGGGGCATTGGCGACCCTCTCGCCCAAGTAGCTTTGATCAACCTCTCTGAGGTCGCGGGGCAGTTTGACCGCGAACGTGACCTTCGTAGGTTGTCCGCCTATTTTCAACCCGAGCTTCGCAAGCGCGTCATCGTTCACGCCGCGCGCCGGCAGGAACTCTGTCTCGATGATGACAGGCGAGTTGTCGGGGCGCATCACCAGCACGTCGGGTTGCCTACCATCCACTATCACCTCGGCCTGCGCGTTCAGTCCGCAACGCTCTCTCATGAGACGCGCCAACTCAGCATTGACGATGCGCTCCTGTTGGCGAATCTTCGGCGTAGTCATCTCAATCAGAAAGGTAGAACTATATCTACCTTAACCCGCGAGTGAAGAAGGCTAGATTGCGAACGTTCTCACCGCACCGCGTCTAGATCAGCGGGAGGCTTTCCTCGCCGATTCGCCAGCGTGCGCGGCATGAGGTCATGCTTGGTCTGGTGCCCGTGTCGAAACCGATCCAACTCGTCTACCATCTCGCCGAAAAAGTTGATGCCAGTACCATCGGTGGTACTCGCGATGTGAGGCGTCAGAAAGGCGTTCCACATGCCGCGTATCGGCGAGTCGGTAGGAACCGGTTCCGGATCGAAGACATCTAGGCAAGCATAGATGTCGTTTCGGGCAAGCCGATTGATCAAGGCGTCCGATTGCACCACCTGACCGCGGGAGACGTTTACGAACACAGCGCCTGGACGGATCATACCGAGCTCTTTCGCTCCCAACATTCCTTCAGTGGCTGGAGTGTGAGGTACAAGGCATACAACAACGTCCGGCATGCTCAACACATTCTCAAGGGATGTCATGGTGAAGTTGAGGGCTGATGCCAACTCTCTGGGAAGATATGGATCGTATAGCAGGATTTCAACCCTGAACGGCACGAGGAGCTCGATAAGTCTCCGAGCGATGTTGCCGCCACCGATAAGTCCAACCGTCCGCCCCGTCAGGTCCCCCATCATCTGAAAGTCGGGTTCAGTCGCACGTTGATGCCCGGTTCCCCACTCCTGATCGGTGATCAGTCGCCGATAATGTGCGCCCACCTTTTTGAGTCCCATCATCATCATTGCCAGAGCCCACTCCGAGACCGGCAAGCTGGATGCATGAGTCGTGTCGACTGCGATGACGCCCCGCTCGGCGCAAGCGTCTACATCGATGCGCTGAGCGAACCTGTCGCCTTCCAGTTCCCCGACGAACTTGACTGACGGCGCAGCATCAAGCACCTCGCCGGTGACGCGCGGTGAACCGTGACATACAACCAGCGCATCCACACCCGACGAGAACGATTTGAATTCCACCATTACTTCGGGAGACGAGAGCGGTGGGCTGTACCAATCGGAACTCTCGTTGAACTCACGCCACTTGAACTCCGCAAAGGATTCCAACTGTGCGACCTGACCGGCTCTGATGCCGCGCTCCATGTATTGCGCGGTGCATGCCATCCCTACCCTGAGTTTTTCTGTCATCGCTTCTCGTCTCCTTGGAGACTGCTGCAAAACCATCACATGTCATTCCGAGTAAGGGGTGATTAGACGGCATCGATGTTAGTCGAATCCGCTTTCACAGCAATCGTTTACTCAGATCAGATCCTCTAGCGAGCGCGGGGATTGAGTATGTCGTTCAACGCGTCGCCCAGTATGTTCCAGCAGAATATCATCAGCCAAACCACGACGATCGGTGCCAAAAGCAGCTCTGGATGGTTACGCAGCGTCGTCACGGCGCCGCTTCCGGTGCGTCCCATAGCCTCTCCCATCATCAAGCCCAAACTCGGTCGAGGGGGTTGCACTCCGATTCCGAAGAAGCTGGCCACTACCTCGCCCAGCGCCACTGCTCCCATCCCGAAACTCACGCTCACGATCAGTGGACTTATCACGTTGGGCAAGACGTGTCTGACGAGTATCATCGGCGTGCTGACTCCCATCGCCCGCGCAGCATCTACGTATGACGTATCTCGAACCGCCAAAGTCTGTCCGCGGATCAACCTCATGGCGCCGAACCACGAAAGCGGTAGAAATGCAAGCCCAAGTACCACGAAGTCGATTGCGCCCGAGGATACTATCCCGCTTATCGGCGTATTGTCTTCTATCTTGTACGCCACTTCCTTCAGCCAAGGGCGCACAGTCGCGGCGATTATCAACACCAGCAATATATCCGGGAAAACTGCTACTACTTCTCCCACCCTTGTAGTCAAAATGTCCACTATCCCGCGGAAGTATCCGGAAGCCATTCCGAGGAAAAGTCCAAGCACCACGCTCGATGTCAAGATGGTGATGACGGTGATTATCACTGTAGATTGGATGCCCCATACAACTCTCGAATAGATGTCCCTTCCCAATATGTCCACGCCCAACCAGTGCTCCCAACTCGGCCCGCCGTATGTGTTGAGCGGATTCGTCTCTGCATAGTCATGGGTTGCGAGCAACGGGGCGAATATTCCAGCGGTGTAGAGAATCGCCAAGATTATGACAGCCATCAATGCCAGCTTGCGCCTCCGCAACTCCCGCCATGCCCGAGTCCAAAAACCGTCCGGAGCGACTACGTCATCGAGATCCGCACTCGGCGAAACGCGCCTATTTTCGATGCCCGCTTCTTGCATCTCAGGCTTGTAAACGTATTCGAGGGTCTATGACTGTGTACATTATGTCCACCACCAAGTTTGCTACTACCAGCATCGTTGCACCCAGCAGGGTCAGAGCCATGAGCATCGGGTAGTCGCGCTGGAACACAGCGTCCAAAGCTAGTCGAGACACTCCGGGAATTCCGTAGATCAGCTCGACGATCAACGATCCGCCGAATAGACCCGCTAGTGAAAATCCCAGAACGGTCAGTATCGGAATCAACGCGTTTCTGGCGATGTGACGTCGGTTCACGGTCATGTGTCCCATGCCTTTCGCGTGGGCGGTACGCACATATTCCTGACCTATCACATCCAACGTCGAAGCGCGCATATACCGCATGAACACGAACGAGCCGGGAATACCGATGGTCAAGGCCGGTAGGATCGCCTGGGTGCTAAACATTCCAGACCAACCTGCCACCGGCACCCAATCTAGCCAAGTGGCGAATACCAGGATCAGGAAGGGTGCCGTGAAAAAGACGGGAGAAGCATACAGGAACAACATTCCCGTCACGGTCGTCGGATCCTTCCAAGTGCCCTGACGCATCGCCGTCCAGAATCCCAGAGGCAGACCTATCGCCAGAGTCACTACGTACGAGACGATGTTCAGTTCGAGCGAGATTCTGAGCCTCGGCAGCAACAGCTCGGTCACGTCTCGCCCGATGTAGCGGTAACTCTTCCCGAAGTCCCCCCGCAACGCATTGGCGATGTATCGCAGGTAGCGCTCGAAGAACGGATCATCTAGGCCTAAACGATCGCGGATCCGCTTGATGGACGCATCTTCTGCTCTGGGACCTGCGATCAACTCGGCGGGATCGCCTGGAGCCACCGACCCCAACCAGAACACGAACAGCCCTGCTATGAAAAGCAGCACGGGAGTCCATAGAAGGCGTCGCGCGGCGTAGATCAGCATATCAGCTACGAATCCTACATCAACGTTTAGCTACATCCAACGTAGCGGCAACGGGCAAAGCTTCCTCCCGCGGGCAAGGAAGAAGCGTTGCGTCATGTGCAAGGGAAAAGGCGGTTCTATCTGCAAACGGCGGGCGGGTTTGAAACCCGCCCATACTAGTGCTGCGCTAAGCGCACGCCAAACGGTGAGAATGCCGCTACTCTTCAATCCAAACATGCTGATAGCGAGGCACGGCGAGTGGGGGGAACAGCAACCCCTTCACCTTCTCTTTGACCAGCACCAGACCTTCGACACCCCACCATAGAGGCAGCCAAGCGGCATCTTCTATGATCATCTGCTCGGCATCTTGATAGAGCTCTATTCGGCGTGTCGGATCGGTCTCAGTGTTAGCCTGTTCCAGAAGCGTGTCGACATCTGTATTCGAGTAGTTGGTGTTATTGATGTCGCTGTCTGTCCGGAACAAAACATCTATGAATGTGTGGGGATCGGGGTAGTCGGCGTTCCATCCGAGCACATAGGCCTGCAGGCGATTGCGATGCAGGTCCTGAAGGAATGTGGCCCATTCGACCTGCTGGATCTCAACGTCAACTTCCAATGTGCGTCTCCACATGTCTGCCACAACTTCTGTGGTGAGACTCGGAGAGCCTCCTGTGCCAGGCGTAGTGATGGTGATCCTGGGACGGTTGCCGGGATCGTTGTAACGCGACATCGAGAGTTCTTCCACAGCCTTTTCAGGATCGAATGCCAAAGGCTCCAGATCCGGGTTGAAGCCCACGAATCCGGGAGGGATTATCCCTGCCGCGGGACGAACCAAGTTGGCAAATACCTGGTCTGCCACCAGCTGCTTATCGACCGCGTAGTTGAGGGCGCGCCGGAAGTGAGGATCGTCGAATGGTGGCTCTTCGATGTTGAAGCCGATGTAGCTCACCGAGTATGAAGGAGGCACCTTGACCAAGTCTCTCGAGATCTCCTCTTCCGGGTCCTGCACCCGCTCGAGGTCCGACAGGCCGACCCCGGTGATGTCTATCTCATCGTTCTCATACATCGCCATCGCAGAGCCGCCGGCGAGCAGCAGATGAACCTCATCGAGATACGCCGGATTGCCCCAGTAGTTGTCGTTGCGAGCCAACACCATGCGTTCGCCAATCAAATAGTTTTTCAAGACGAAGGGACCCGTGCCAACAGGCTCATCAGTCCAGTTCTCGCCGCCTGAATCGATGTTGTCGCGATGCACGACGAAGGCGATCGGGTAGGTCAACTTGGCGATGAAGTAAGGTTTCGGTGCATTGATGGTCACTTGGAGGGTGAGGTCGTCGATCACCTCGATGCCTGAAGCTGTAACAGCCTGGCCATCGATGATCTCAGGGATGCCGATGATGTCCCCCAGAAACTCCGACACGATCGGCGACTCTGTATCAGGCGCCGCAGCGCGTTCCCACGACCATTTGACATCCGCCGCCGTCACCGGACTCCCATCGCTGAACATCAAACCTTCACGTAGCGCGAATTTGTAGGTCTTGCCATCGTCGCTGACGGTGAACGACTCTGCAAGATCAGGCGCGATAGGGTTTTCTGTGTCGCCCGTCAGCTTCATCAACCCGCTGAATATCTCGATAACGATCTCGTACGACGTGGAATCGGTGACAAGTGCTGGATCCAGAGTAGGCGGATCAGACCACAAGCGAGTGAACACTCCGCCCTGACGTTCGCTGCCCATAAGGGGCTCCCGCTCGGGCGTCTCTAGCAGCACTGGAGCGACCTCGATTCGGTCCGATGCAGAATCGTCGGGTCTCTGCGCTCGCTGAGGGGGAGGCGTCGAGGTAGGAGGCGGAGCTTGCGTAGCTGTAGGCTCCGGCGTAGATGTGGGCGGCACAGGCTCTTCTTGGGCACAAGCCACAGCAGCAACGGTCAATGCCGAAATCGAAATTAATATCAGCCAGCGTGCAACACGCATCGGATTCATCTCCTTAACTATCGTCCACGATTCATAATACGAATCCACGAATCCTTCGGATTGCACTTGCATCCCGCACTGCTTTCACGCCGTTATCGCCGATCTCGTCTATTGTCCCATGGTAGAGCTCAGATATGCCTTCAGAAAGCCTTCCAGATCGCCCTCCAATACGCCACGGGCATCCGAAACCTCATAACCAGTCCGGTGATCCTTGACCATCTGATAGGGATGCAGAACATAGCTACGCACTTGCCGGCCGAACTCCGCCGAGATGTGATCACCCTTCGCCATAGCTTGCTCTTCTGCACGACGTTGACGCTCGATATCGTTCAGCCTAGCCTGCAATATCTTCATGGCAACCTGACGATTCTGTGCTTGCGAACGTTCATTCTGGACTGATACCACGATCCCTGAAGGCTCATGGGTGAGCCTAACCGCCGTCGAGTTCTTCTGTACGCTCTGTCCTCCATGACCACTGGCCCTGAACGCCTCCATCTTCACGTCTGAAGCATCGATCTCGACTTCGCTTTCAGCTTCGGGTTCCGGATACACTTCTATGAGCGCGAAGCTAGTGTGGCGGCGATTACCGGAGTCGAACGGCGAAAGTCTCACAAGCCGATGCACACCCCGCTCTGATTTCAGATAGCCGAACGCGTGATCTCCGTCAACTCGAATTGCGGATGACTTGATACCCGCCTCTTCGCCCGGCGTGTAGTCGAGCAGGTCTGTCTCGTAACCGGCGTCTTCAGACCAGCGAATGTACATGCGCAACAGCATCTCCGACCAGTCTTGAGCATCCACGCCTCCTGCTCCCTGCTTCACCGCCAATATAGCAGGACGATTATCATCCTCTCCGCTCAGTTGAAGTTTGAACTCTTGCTTGCTCAACTCGGCACTCAAATCACGGAGATCCGAGACCAGTTCCTGCATCAGGTCGAGATCGCTCTCCTCGGTTGCGAGTTCAGCAAGATCAACCAATTCGTCCGACCTCAACGTCAGTCCTTGCCACGTCTCCACTTCGTCTTTGAGACGGTTCAGAGCGCGCATCTTCGACTGCGCGAGTCTATGATCTGACCAGAATGACGGTTCCGAAGCGTCTCGTTCTAACTTAGCTATTTTCGACTGTTTTTGAGCCAAGTCAAAGATGCCCCGCAATCAAGGCAATCCGCTCTTGAATGCTCTTGGCATCAATGTGAATCTGAAACACCATCACTCGATCAAGTATAAATTCCGCGATGGCTCTGTAGAGGTGGGTTCAATACCCGCCCTTGTGGGGTTCGGGTATGGAACCTCCTTATCCTCGATGCAGAAATTCTATTCCCCGGGGATGGAGGAGGGGAACCAGAGGTTGTTTTGAGTTGATGGAAGTATCAAGATGATGGTGCCTAGCATCATCTAAAATGCCAGCGCCCCTTGAGTTCTCAAGGGGCGCTGAACACCTTGCTGAATAAGCCCTAGGCAGGCTTATAAGACGTTGCTACGGCGCTATGTTGTTGGTCTTCGTGTAGTAGACCCACAGTCCGCTACCGATCTGTACCTCGTCATCGTCTCGGAGCACGCTCCACTTGTGATCGGTGTGATTCCAAGTGTAGGCACGGAGGTAGTCGCCGAGGTAGTCGGCAGCTGAGATCGGCTTCAACTCGCTGTTCCGCAACGTATCGCCGGCGTTATTCTGTGTCTGGTCGCCGTCTGTGTCGAGGACTCCTACGAAGTTCCATCCGGGCTCTGCAGGTATGTCATCCGGCCGTGGCGGACCATCGTTAGTTCGATCGCTTTTGCCTACGAGATGCACCGGCTGAGTGATGAAGCCCTTCGAGTGGACCCAGTAGCCGTACCTCGCTTGGACATCGTTCAACGTCGCGTAGTCATCGTTCGTCGCCCAAACGCCGTCCACGCGGGTTGCCATGCGCCATGGGCTCACAGGGTCTGTAATGTCCCAGCCGACCACTTGGTCGATGTTGTCATCCGTAAATACGGAAGCCAAAGTGCGGTCCTGTGGGTTGGCCGGGAAGGATACTGCGTTCCAACCGGCGAGCAGACCGAGGACGAATGGTGATCGGGCTCTAACCTCGAAGTTATAGCTGAAGTCCAACGTGTTGTTGGCGGCATCATTCGCCTCAACATTCACTTTGTAATTGCCGTAGGCGAGTGGCTCGGGCCAGTAGACGAACCTGTTATCACCGAGTATCTCGAGAGATTCGGTAGCGTCGACATCATCGAGCTCGAACAGAGTGACGTCAACTGTGGTGCCCTCGGTGAACTCAAGCAACACGAACGGTCGCGACTCAGAGACCACTTCGTCTGCTTCAGGGATGACTTCACCGCCATCTTCGAGAGGCGACGCGAACATCGTGTCGTAAGTGAACGTCGCGGTTGAAGTGGAGCGGTTGAACACCGAAGTGCCAGCAGAATTCTTGTGCGAGCTGCGGTCCCGGGCAGTCACTATGACGGAGAGCCCACCATCCTCAAGCTTTTGCAAGGTTCCCGTCAAGTTCGTCCAGGTGTATTCCCAGTTCTCACCCGGTCGAGCCAGTGCTGAGACAGCCGTAACCGTGAACGCGTCATCGACATCGTCACCGTCAGCATCGTAGCCGCAAGTCACCGATGCTTCGTCGCTCAACGGCGCCGCATTGTTGTACTCCTCGCTGGTCAAAGCTCCAGAACGGTTCGAAGCATACTTCGCGACATCGTTCTCCTCCTGCTCGTCCTCTGTAGCACCCCATGTGAGTGAGTTGCACACAACGGCGAACTTGGGAGCTCCTTGCAATTCTTCGTCCGCATTGATGTGGATCGTCATCTTGTCTTTTGTAAGGCTGCTCGGACCTTCGTCGCCTTCATTCAACCCCGAACCCTCGCTCAGCGTGATCGTGAGCGTCGGCGCGATTCCGTCAGATAGTTCGAACTTCTTCAAGTTCTTCGCCTTCGCCTCGTTTCCAGCCAAGTCTTCAACCTCTTCGCCTTCCACAAGTTCAACTTGCGGCGTCGCGTCCGGCTCAAGAGGAGCATCAAGCATCAGGTAGACATTCTTGCCGTCGACTATCACATCGACCACCGTTGCGGCATCTCCGCCGTCCAGCGTCACCTCGAAGGTCTCGGTGTTTACTGAAGTCGGGTTGATTGAACCGTCGAACACGATCATCACACCCGAGCGGTCCACAATCGGTTCGTCCTCATCCGCGCCGTAGAAACCAGTTACAGACTGCTCTTCTCGGTAGAAGGGATCGAGTTCGTCGAGGCGGTATACGTGCCTAGAGTACCAGCCGAGAACGTTGTGCTTCTCCGCGCTCCGATCAGCTGGCTTGGTCCCATAGTCGTGGATGAAGGTCGGCGAAGTAGGTTCGCTGTCAGAGAAGCCCAAGTTGCCAGCCCGGTCCAAGACTACGGCTTGAATATCGACTGCGTTGTTGTAGGTGTTGTTTTCGGTCTTGTCTTCGAAGTCAAAGCGCAACAGGCCGTCGAAAATGCCAGTCTCTGCTCCGTCATCAAACGAATCTGCTAGTGCTGAAACGCGCTCATCTCCATCGTCTTCGTCAGGATCATCGTCATCGGGAAGATAGACATCGCCCTGATTGATTATTCCGAAGTGATCGGATTCCATATATCCGGCGTAGTGGCCACGCACCTCAACTCGCGTTCGCGGGTTTGCTGCATCTTGTCCCTCGTCGATGTAAACGACACCTCGCTTGTCATCCATCGCCGTTATAGGGGTTGCATCGGGATCTTCTGGCATCACACCCAGATCAAACACTGGGTTCTCATCTTCCTGGTCGTTGGTGTTATCACCGTAAATCCGGAAGGAGTCCTCTAGCAGGCCTGAATCACCATCGGCGATAGTTCCCACGACCGAAGGTGATGGGTCGCGGCTCGCCGTATTGTGAACCGGCTCTTCGATCTGAATGGCGGGCGGAATCGTGTCGATAGCTACCCGAATCTCTTGGATGTCACCATCAGTGTCGCGGTAACGGATTCTCACCGGACCACGCTCGACTGCTAGTACCGCTGCTGTGGGGTTGTCGCAACTATCGCCAGCGTCATCAGGCAAAATTCCCCAGTTCTCCTCGACTCTCGAACCACTCTCGCTACCGTTGCCGTTTGCGTCGGTCAGTCTGACCGTCCCCTCGTATCGGCCGTCGAAACGACCAGTTTCACACAAGTGGAGACCCACGGCTTCGTCGTCGCCGTCGGATCGTGCCTCCACCAGCAAAGCCTTACCGGTGTCTGCATTCTTCTCATCTGTGGTGAACCCAGGGTGGGTGGGATCATCATTCTGAGCACCTGTCAGCGCACCGTCGTTGTCCCTTACGTTGTAAGTCAATCCGTCTCGTAGAAATTCAAGATCGCTCGTCTCGTAGTAGACGTACTTCAGAAACAGATCCTCGCCGTCGTTGAGGGTGATGTTAAGTGACATCCAAGGAGCACCGTTCCCGGAGCTCTTGTCTTCGTCTAAGCTGATTTCCGGGGCACCCAACTCGTTTGCGAATTCTGTTCCGGTACCAGAAACGATGTTCGGTGTACCTTCTTCAACGCGGTATCCGAAGAACCTTACTTCGCCGTCCGGCGCCAAAGGATTCTCGTTTAATTCAGCAGCTGTGCCGACCAACCTAATGGTGTTGGTTGAGCCAGAAGACGAAAGTAATGCTTTTTCAAGTTGATTTTCCCCCTCACCGGTCTCAAACACATTCGTAGAAGAAGTTAGTCTAGTGAGGCCAGTTTCTGCTTCTATGAAAGAAGCCCAACTGCTAAATTCACCAGCAGCATTAGGGCCCACGGGGTAGATCACACCAATCCGTTTGTCTCGCCCAGGGTCTAGGATGCTGATCTTAAGGGTGTCTGCATTCTCAAGGATCGCGCGAGGGTCCTCGGCAGAGGTCTTCGGGTCTACCGCGTAGGTAGCCCAGACCATCTCGTCAGAATCGATCTCTTCGGCATCGGTTCGTCCGGCTACGCTGTAGCCTTCGGCCGTATCGCCGTCGTCGCAGTCGCCCTCGTCAAGCACATCCGTGTCCGTCGAGTAGCACGTGCCAACGTTGATAACGTCGATCGTACCCGTCGCCGCATTAACCGCCGGCGTCGAAACAGACCCCGCAACATACGCAACGGCTAGCGTCAACACGGCTAGAGCCGTCAAGATTCTCGCTGAAAGCTGCACAGCTTCAGTCCTCCTGTATTGCTACCGGCAAGAACGCCTAAGGCAGAGACTCATACCCCGCCGATCATTGCACGGATTTCCATAGCGATTCCACACGCGCACACGCTGACAAAACAGCGCCACGCCCTGAAAACTATATGATACCGAATATATGCCACCTCGAACGACATGTCAATCGATTTTTCAAAACCCCCAACACCGCAAACAACAACAACACAAAACACACGACACGACGACACCGCCAAGAGAAAGACGCCCACATCAAGAAGAGGAAAGGCATCTCCGCAAGCGGATCGACATCTTTCAGGTGCGAATAGGAGCAGGACACGAGTATCGAGGAGAAAGAGGACCGTGAAGACGGAAGGGAGCCCCGGAACCGTAACACCTCGCACCCGCATGAGACGACGGACGAAACGCACCGACCATGGACAGCGTAGGCGAGAGGAGCCTCACGCCTGAGACGCGTCATCGAATGTGCTATTCGCGATACACATAGACGCAAGGGAGCGTGAAAATGCACGCCACCCGTCCAGTTCGAGCCACACGTATGACCCGTGAGACGCACCGGACGCCGCTAAACGATGCCTGTCAGCAGAGAAAAGGCATCAGAGCTCTCGTAAGGCGCGGGAGAGAACGCGAAACCGAGGCGCCGTGAAGAAGAGGGGATGGATCAAACTCCTCGAAGGAACGAAACCACGATCGCGGGAACCTGACCAAGACACGCCCCTACCGAGAGAACCGACATCTTCCGAGCGACTTGCCGCTCCTGAGAAAGCGGGAAACCGGATTCCGGTATCAGACATATCGTATCAGCGAGAGCAGGAACCGCAGAAGCGACCTGCAGCCTACGACGCGGCGGGGCATCTAAACAGAAACGCCCCCGACTTGCAAGAAGCCGGGGGCGTTTCATTCGCTTCTGAGCTAGTGCTGACTACTCTATGGAGCGATGTCGAAGTCGTTTGCGAAGTAGACCCAGATACCGGATCCCACTTCAACTTCTTCGTCGCTCTCCAAATCGTCGAACCTGCTACGTATCGGGTCCCACGTGTATGCCCGCACATAGTCTCCGAGGTAGCCAGATGCATCTACCACATCGCTTGAGCCGTTCAAGCCACGGTACTCGAGCGAAGTGCCAAAGTCATCCTTCTGGGTCTGGTCGCCGTCCTGGTCGACCACGCCTACGAAGTTCCAGCCACCGTTCGTCTGTATATCGATCGGATCGGGTGGGGCATTGCCGCCTTCTCCTCGGCGAGGCTGGCCGACTAGCAACACTTCTTGGTCGAGGAAGCCTAGCGAGTGCACCCAGTAGCCATAGCGGGCTTCTATACCCGTCAAGCTAGCGAATTCATCACTTGTGGACCAAGCACCGTCAATCTTCGTTGCGATGCGCCACGGGCTGACCGCGTCAGTGCCGTCCCAACCGATCACCTGGTCAATGCCGTTATTGGAGAAGACACTGTCGAGGGTCGGATCAATCGGGTTTGCAGGTACTGAAACTGCATTCCAGCCTGCCAACAGCTCGATCACGAATGAAGTGGGCTCTTGGACCTTGAACTTCCAATCGAACTCTCCTTCGTTTCCGGCTGCGTCGATCGCTTTGACCGACACCTCGTGATCGCCAGTCGCAAGGGTATCAGGCCAATAGAGGAAGCGGTTGGCACCCAACGACTGTGCATCTTGGTCGGCATCGTCCACACTCAACGTATCGATCGAGACCGTAGATGGGTCATCGAACTCTATCAGCACGAACGGGCGTGCTTCAGAGATGTTAGCGCCATCAGTCGGCTGCACAGAGCCATCATTGTCGTCTCTAGTCGGATCCTCAATGATTGTGTCGAGTCTGAACTCGCTAGTCGACGCGGCCCAGTTGTAGAGTTTGTTGGTCTCGTGATCGTGCGTGACGTAGCTGCTCTTGTCTCGGGCGAACGCGACAACCGTCAAGTTGCCGTCGGCTAGCTCCTGGTCATCACCGCTGATGTTGCGCCACTGATACTCCCAAGTGTTGCCTTGTCGTGCATAGGCCTGCACATAGTGGATGACCTTGGTATCGCCCTCTTCGTCGCCGCAATTCTCCACTCGCTCAGATCCAGCGATAGGTTTGAAACTGTCAGCTGACTGATTCGAGCTCGCACCGTCACGGTTGCCGACAAAGTCGTCGAGATCATAGTCACCGTCAGTATCGCTCCAAGCGACATCTGAGCAGACCACTGATAGCAGAGGTGCGCTTTGCACAACCTCATCCGACGAGATGAACACCGTAATAGTGTCCTTCGTCAGAGCCGATGGTCCTTCATTTCCTTCCCCGGAACCGCTACCGTCGCTGAGTGAGACGCTGATCACCGGAGATATTCCGTCGTTAATCTCAATCGGCTTGCCACCGGCATCACTGGAGCGGGTGACGTTCTGGGCCAAGTCTTCTACCGTCTTGCCTCTTGCAAGGCCTACCGTCGGTGTCGCGTCGGAAGCCAGCTCCTGATCTAGCAATAGGAACACGAGATTGCCGTTGGCGACGATGTCCACCACGGCAGCCTGCGCAGCGTTGCCGCTCTCATCCTCATCAAGCGTGACCTCAAAGGTGTCGATACCGACCGACTCTGGATCAATCGCGCCGTCGAATACCAGCATGATCCCGGAACGGTTGATCAACAGGGCATCGTCTTCCTCGTCGTAGAAGCCGGTGACTGACCTCTCATTGTCTAATTCGGGATCGACTTCATCCAGCACAAGGACGTGCCGTGCGTACCAACCCAATACGTTATACCGTCCGGTCTTACGGTCGCTCCGCTCTGTTCCGAGGTCGTTGATGAAGGTCGGGCCTTCAGCATCGCTGTCGGAGAATCCGATATTTCCAGCCAAGTCAATGACGAATGCCTGGAAGTCGATCGTGTTGTTCCAGCCGCCATCTGGCTCGCCTTGGCCCTCGAAGTCGATAGTCGCAGAATCTTGGAATCCACCCTCTGTGGCACCGTCGTTGTAGTCGTCGGGCGTAGCGGATTGCGTCTGCTTACCGTCTCCCAAATCAGCACTGGTTTTGTAGATGTCGACCGCTTTGATGACTCCGAACTGCGAGTCGTCGTCGTCTTTGTAACCCTTGTAGTTGCTCCTCAGCTCCACCGGATCGTCAGTCGAGAGAACATGCACGTCTCCGACATCGGGCGTCCCGCTATAGGTAGACAACGTACGGTCAACTCTAAGGTTGACAGCGTAGGTGCCGCCGTCGTTGTCGCCAGTCTCGGCAGCGTCATTTGTGTTGTCGATGTACAGCTGGAACGAGTCTTCTCTAAGACCGACATCATCGGTGAAGGTGCCGGCGAACTCTGGCGAGCTATCCGAAGTCGGCTCCTTATGTGTCGGGATGTCGACCTGAATAGCTGGCGGTAGGGTATCGATCTGAATCGACAGAGTCCGGGTTGTGCCATCGGAATCTCGATATCGAATCGTAACCGGTCCGCTCTCCACACCGATCACGGCGGCATCATCAAGCTCGTAGCTATCTGCATCCCGGGTCTCGATACCCCAGTTCGGGTCTGTGCCGGATATCCTGCCATTTGCGTCGGTCAGACGAACGTAACCCTCGTATCGGCTAGAGAATCGGCTCGTCTCCAATAGCCAGAGGTTTTGGGACGAATCGACACCATCGCCTTCGACTCTCAACAAGAGTTCATCGCCGTCTTCTTCATCGTTCGTGAAGCCAGGAGGATTGACAGGAATAGGGGTCCCGGGATTATTTTGGTCATCCATCGTCTCAGATGCGTAACCGGTTTCATTCACACCGCCTATCAAAGCCTCGATCTCGCTAGTGTGGTAGACCGCGTACATGAATTGAATGTATTTGCCGGCGGTCGGGGATACTTGCAACGTCAGCCAAGGCGCTCTTTCCAAGCCCTGATAATCGCTTACCGAGACCCCAGAGTTACTGTCTTCGTCCCTTTCGATGAATTCTTCCAAGTTCTGGAGAGTGCTCTCGCCTTCAATCATGCCGTAGAACGTAATCGCCGCATCCTCGGCGATCGGCTTGTAGGTCTCATGGGTAGCTGTTGAAGGCTTGTGGATCCTGAAAGTGGAGTTACCCGACTTATCGACCTGAGCATTCGCGGCGGTATCCATGTTATCGGAACCGCCCAGCACGAAGTATTGAGAGGCAATATCGGTATCGATATCTACGGTTCCATCTGAGTTGACGCTGGCACCTAACTCGCTAAGATCATCTACCTCTTGGTCTTCGCTAATGACTCTGGCATTAGTCTCCGTAATAGGGACTGTGGCACCTGCGAATCCCAAGAGGACCGGAGTCCGCTTGTCTCGGTCTGGGTCGTGGATGCTGACCTTGATCAGATCTGAGTTGTATAGGATGCCTCGAGGAGCGTCCGCGGATGTCTTAGGGTCGACGGAGTAAGTGGCGTACACGGTGTCGGCTTCTTCGGCACCGGTTCGTCCGGCTACGCTGTAGCCTTCGGCCGTATCGCCGTCGTCGCAGTCGCCCTCGTCAAGCACATCCGTGTCCGTCGAGTAGCACGTGCCAACGTTGATAACGTCGATCGTGCCCGTCGCCGCATTAACCGCCGGCGTCGAAACAGACCCCGCAACATACGCAACGGCTAGCGTCAACACGGCTAGAGCCGTCAAGATTCTCGCTGAAAGCTGCACAGCTTCAGTCCTCCTGTATTGCTACCGGCAAGAACCACCAAGGCAGAGACTCATACCCCGCCGATCATTGCACGGATTTCCATAGCGATTCCACACGCGCACACGCTGACAAAACAGCGCCACGCCCTGAAAACTATATGATACCGAATATATGCCACCTCGAACGACATGTCAATCGATTTTTCAAAACCCCCAACACCGCAAACAACAACAACACAAAACACACGACACGACCAGCATAAAGACATGCCTACCGAGCAGATAAAGAGAAGCAAGAAGACCTGAAGACGGCGAGGAGAGGCGAGGCGACGGATAGCGCAAGGCGGTAGAGAGCAACAACCCTGAGACGCAACAGGGAATGTGCCATGCGGGGAACACACATACAGACAAGGGAGCGTGAACGCACACGCCATCTATTCAGATCGAGACAAACGCATATCGTCGCAGACGGCAGCAACGATGCCACCCACGCACGCTCCGTGAGGCGCATCAGGCATCTTTAAACGAGGTCAGACCAGACAGCAGATGAACCACCGCATCAGAACCTTCGGACGGCTCGAGAAAAAGAATGTGAAGATGAGGCACCGTGAATAGGGGAAATGATCAAACCCCTCGAAGGAACGCCCCCCATCGCGGGAACCTGACCAAGACACCTTCAACTAGAGAACCGACATCTTCCGGCGACTTGCCGATCCCGAGAAAGCGGTAAGCCGGATTCCGATATCAGATATCAGGTACGTCATTCCCGCGAGAGCGGGAGCCGCGGATGGCCGCGGGGACGGCACGATCGACCCGCAGCCCACGACGCGGCGTGGGGATGGTCTAAACAGAAACGCCCCCGGTGTCGATGCCGGGGGCGTTTCTCTGTCTGTCAGCTCATCTCCGCCGCTTGAGCGGGAGAGGGGCGTCGATGCGGCACTACGGGCCTATGTTCGTACCTTCCGGGAAGTAGACCCACACGCCGTCTCCGATCACCATCGGATCGTCCGAACCCAGGATCGCGTATCTGTTGCCGATCTCGTCCCAGGTGTAAGCCTTCGAGAAACCAGCCAGATAGTCCTTCGCAGGAACATCCAAGCCGTCGCTGTCCTGCAGAGCAGCTCCGAAGTGATCCTCCGTCTGGTCGCCGTCCTGATCAACGACGCCCACGAAGTTCCAGCCGTCGTCGGTCGGAATGTCCACCACGTCCGGATACTCGCTCGTCTCGCGGCTCAGCGGACCGCGTAGAGGCACCGAGACGTCGATGAAGCCCGTCGAGTGAACCCAGTAGCCGTAGCGCGCATGGACATCCGTCAGCGGAGCGAAGTCCTCGCTAGTCATCCACACTCCGTCGACCTTCGTCGCGATGCTCCACGGACCCGTCACGCTCGTCGCGTCCCAGCCGATCACCCGGTCGACGTCATCAGCCGAGAACACCGACTCCAGAGCAGTGTCAACAGGATCCGCCGGGAACGAGATCGCGTTCCAGCCAGCAACGAAACGGATCTGGTAGTCGTCGCGGGCAGTGACCTTGAACACGAACTCCTCGTTCTTCACATCGTCGTTGTCGGCGGCGTCACGAGCCGAGAACACAACAACGTGGTCGCCGTACGAGAGAGTCTCAGGCCAGTAGAGGAAACGGTTGTCACCGATGTCCTCCAACAGTTCCAGAACGTCCGAACCGTCCACGCTCAACTCCGTCACACGGACAGTCGTAGGCTCCCCGGCGAAGTCCAGAAGAACGAACGGACGCACCTCGTCGACCTCCGCATCCCCAGGCTGAACCTCGCCGCCAGCTGACTCCAGAGGAGATATGAACGTGTCGTCGAAAGTGAACGATGCGTTCGCAGAGCCCCAGTTCTGGTGTGTGTCGCTCGAATCGTGAGCCGTGTACGTCGAACGGTCGCGGCCCCAGATCACGACGGTAGCCACGCCATCAGGGACTCGGGCGTCGTTGCCCTCCGAAGAGTTCCGCCACACATACTCCCAGGTCTCGCCGGGCCTCGTCAGAGCACGAGCCTCGCGAAGATCGAAGCCCGAACCGCCGCAGGAGAAGTCGTCAACAGTCATCATGTCCGAACGATCCGCGGCGATAGACGTGCCCGTGCGGTTGCTCTGATAGAGAGCCGCGTCCCCGACATCGTCGTCCGAGGCGTCGTCCATAGTGCCCTTGTCGTCAACCGTCCACTTGATGTTCGAGCACACCACCGAAACGTTCGGTGCGCCCGCGATCTCCTCGTCGGAAGTGATCTTGATGTTCATCGTGTCGTTCGTCAGACGGCTCGGTCCCTCCGAACCGCTGCCGACCCCGGAACCGCCGCTCAGATCAACCGAGAAAACAGGAGTGATGCCGTCGTTGGCGTCGAAATCGTCGAGCTCGTCAGACCTCGTGACGTTCTGAGCGAGATCCAGAACCGAATGGCCGTCGGCGATCGAGATCGTCGGGGTGGCGTCCGAGGGAAGCTCCGAAGCCAGCTTCAGAAACACCAGCTCGTCCTCCACAGCTACGTCCGTCACAGACTCGAAGCTGTCCTCGTCCAGACCCACAGTGAATGTCTCGGTGTCGATGCTCGAAGGATCCACCGGACCGTCGAAGACGATCATCACGCCCGAACGATCCACCATCGGATCATCGTCGCCGTCGACCCCGTAGAAGCCCGTCACCGAGCGATCCTCGTCCCAAACCGGATCCACCCCGTCCAGATAAACGATGTGGCGGCGGAACATCCCGATCACGTCGTCCAGCGCATCCAGGTCGCGATCCTCGAGCTTCGTCCCCAGATCGTTGATGAACAGAGGCTGCGTGGCGTCGCTGTCGGAGAAACCGATGTTACCCGCGAGATCCCTCACGAAAGCCTGGAAATCGATCTGGTGGTTGTACTCGACCTCGTCGTTCGGAAGCGGGAAATCGATCTTCACGTCGTTGTCGAACGTGGCGTCCGAATCGCCGTCGTCGAAGGAATCGGCCTCTATGCCCTTAACATCGTCGGCGCCGTCAGGAGTAGCCGTAGGCACCACATCCAGCGACAGATCCCTGTAAAGACGTGCTGCCTCTATTACACCGAAGAATTGATTGTTAGTGTCATCGTACCCCGTGTATTGCAGCCTGATCTGCATGCCGGCATCGCCCTCGGATGACTCGACGCTGACCTCCGTCAGATCCAGAACCGTCCTGTCGTCCGTCCTGTCGTCAGTGTTGTCGACGTATAGAGCGAAGGAATCCGACGCCAGGCCCGAAGAGCCGTCGTTGATCGTCCCGCTGAACTCCGGATTGTCGTCGTCGCTGCGAGACTTGTCCGAAGGCGAAGAGACCTCGATCACCGGAGGCTCGATGTCGATCGAGATGTCCAGAGTGCGGGTCGAGCCGTCGGTGTCTCGGTAGTTGATCGTCACCGGACCGTCGCCCACACCCAAAAACGCCGCAGAATCTTGGTCGGAAGAAGCGGCGTCTCTCAAACCTCGACCCCAGTTGTCGCGGGTGCCGCTGTCCCCGCTGCCGTCGCCATCGGCGTCGGTGAGGCGCAGATAACCGCGGAACTCGCCGGTGAAGCGGCCAGTCTCAAGGAGATACAGATTCTGGCTGGCGTTGTTGCCGTCAGATGACGCGTTCAGGAGGAAGGCGTCCGGATCGTCAGGGTCCTCCAGCTCCTCAGATGTGCAGGTGGCTTGATGAGCATTAGGATCGCCGCCACCGCAAATCTCGCCGCCCAGCATGTAATCCTGCTCGCTGGTCTCGTAGTATATCGCTCCGAGCTTCACCGTGACATCGCTCCGGACATCCCCCAGGACCCTCAGGGAGGGTGCTCTGTTCGTCTCACCTGATATCACGTCCTCGTCGAGACGGATGTAATCCTTGAGGTTGCCGAAGTACACGATATTGTTGTATCCGGGATCATTCGTTCCGGCGCTGCCGTAGAAGACGACCTTGCCGCGCGTGTCGGCGATTGGCTTGAACGCAAAGGTGTCGAGTGAGCGGCTGAAGACCAAATCATTCGGACCGTTTGAAATAGTGGGGGAGACACCACTTTCCCTATCTTGAAAAGAGACTTGTTCTTCATAAGCCGGGACATCGGCCGGATCGACACCGAGGTCGGCGGAAATTACGTCCCTAATTGTTAACGTTGATTCGTCAACGTCTAGAGTGTTGGGATCATCTGGACGGAAGGTTTCGTGAACCCCAGGCTGACCACCATCGCTGACCAGCACCGGTGTCCGCGTGTCTCGTCCGGTGTCGGTGATGCTCACCAGGATCAGGTCCGAGTCTTCAAGGACCGCTCGCGGCTCCTCAGCCGCCGTCTTCGGGTCGTGAGCGTAGGTGGCGTAGACCTCCGAGCGCTCGATGGCAGACGAAATGCCGTCCTGGTCGAAGCCGTACGTCTTGTAGTGTTCGTTGCATTGGCCTTCGTCCAAGACGTCGGCATCGCTGGTGACGCATGTTCCGACGTTCAGGACCGCGATCGAGCCGGCAGCCGCGCTGGCGTCCGGGGTGCTCGCCTGACCCGCCACCATCGCGACGGTGACCGTCAGCACGGCTAGTGCTGTCAAGATTCTCGCTGAAAGCTGCACGCTTCAGTCCTCCTGCTGTGCTATCCCGGCACGATCACGCCAGCGGTAACGGCGAGACGATTCCGTCGTTGTCCGCTGCGTCCTATGTCCGGATCTAAGCGATGATTGCATGGTACTCGCAAGCGCGCCCTTACGTAATCGCAAGAGCGTGCCATGAAAAGTATATGATACCCAAAACTCGCCACACGCGCAGACATCTAAATAAAAACACAGATCTGAATATATGCGCCCAGAGGCGAGCGTTGCAGTACGTCATTCCCGCGAGAGCGGGAACCGCGGATAGCGGACGGCAGAAGCGGCAGTGGGCGGTCTAAACGGAAACGCCCCCGGTTTCGAAGCCGGGGGCGTTCCTTTCGCTTATCTTCTCGCTGCTTGAGCGGGAGAGGGGCGTCGATGCGCCGTCGCTACGGGCCTATGTTCGTGCCTTCCGGGAAGTAGACCCACACGCCGTCGCCGATCACCATCGGATCGTCAGCGCCCAGGATCGCGTATCTGTTGCCGATCTCGTCCCAGGTGTAGGCCTTCGAGAAACCGGACAGATAATCCTTCGCAGGAACATCCGAGCCGTCGCTGTCCTGCAGAGCAGCTCCGAAGTGATCCTCCGTCTGATCACCGTCCTGATCAACAACGCCCACGAAGTTCCAGCCGTCGTCCGTCGGGATGTCCACCACGCCGGGATACTCGCTGGTCTCACGGCTCAGCGGACCCCGCAGAGACACCGAGACGTCGATGAAGCCCGTCGAGTGAACCCAGTAGCCGTAGCGCGCATGGACATCCGTCAGCGGAGCGAAGTCCTCGCTAGTCATCCACACTCCGTCGACCTTCGTCGCGATGCTCCACGGACCCGTCACGCTCGTCGCGTCCCAGCCGATCACCCGGTCGACGTCGTCAGCCGAGAACACCGACTCCAGAGCAGTGTCAACAGGATCCGCAGGGAACGAGATCGCGTTCCACCCAGCGACGAAACGGATCTTGTAGTCGTCGCGGGCAGTCACCTTGAAAACGAACTCCTCGTTCTTGACGTCGTCGTTGTCCGCAGCGTCACGAGCCGAGAACACGACCCGGTGATCCCCATACGAGAGAGTCTCCGGCCAGTAGAGGAAACGGTTGTCGCCGATGTCCTCCAGCAGATCCAGAACGTCCGAACCGTCAACGCTCAACTCCGTCACACGCACCGTCGTCGGCTCGCCGGCGAAGTCCAGAAGCACGAACGGACGCACCTCGTCGACCT
Source organism: Dehalococcoidia bacterium (assembly GCA_965214735.1). Lineage (GTDB taxonomy): Bacteria > Chloroflexota > Dehalococcoidia > Lucifugimonadales > Lucifugimonadaceae > Bin127. The sequence goes on from OZ243977.1 coordinate 2,112,245, forward strand.
CCGCATCGCCAGGCTGAACCTCCCCGCCAGCAGACTCCAGAGGAGATATGAACGTGTCGTCGAAAGTGAACGATGCGTTCGCAGAGCCCCAGTTCTGGTGGGTGTCGCTCGAATCGTGAGCCGTGTACGTCGAACGGTCCCGACCCCAGATCACGACGGTAGCCACGCCGTCCGGAACCCGCGCGTCGTTGCCCTCCGAAGAGTTGCGCCACACATACTCCCAAGTCTCCCCGGGCCTCGTAAGAGCACGGGCCTCGCGAAGATCGAAGCCCGAACCGCCGCAGGAGAAGTCGTCAACAGTCATCATGTCATCTCGATCGGAAGCGATCGAAGTGCCCGTGCGGTTGCTCTGATAAAGCGCGGCGTCTCCCACATCGTCGTCCGAGGCGTCGTCCGGAGTGTCCTTGTCGTCAACCGTCCACTTGATGTTCGAGCACACCACCGAGACGTTCGGCGCACCCGCGATCTCCTCGTCGGAAGTGATCTTGATGTTCATCGTGTCGTTCGTAAGACGGCTCGGACCCTCCGAACCGCTCCCGACCCCGGAACCCCCGCTCAGATCAACCGAGAAAACGGGAGTGATGCCGTCGTTCGCATCGAAATCGTCCAGCTCGTCAGACCTCGTAACGTTCTGCGCAAGATCCAGAACCGAATGGCCGTCCGCGATCGAGATCGTCGGAGTGGCATCCGAGGGAAGCTCCGAAGCCAGCTTCAGAAACACCAGCTCGTCCTCCACAGCTACGTCCGTCACAGACTCGAAGCTGTCGTCGTCCAGACCCACCGTGAATGTCTCGGTATCGATGCTCGAAGGATCGACCGGACCGTCGAAGACGATCATCACGCCCGAACGGTCCACTATCGGAGCGTCGTCGCCGTCGACCCCGTAGAAGCCCGTCACTGAGCGGTCCTCGTCCCAGACCGGATCCACCCCGTCCAGATAAACGATGTGGCGGCGGAACATCCCGATCACGTCGTCCTCCGCATCCAGGTCGCGATCCTCCAGCTTCGTGCCGAGATCGTTGATGAACAGAGGCTGCGTAGCGTCGCTGTCCGAAAAGCCGATGTTACCCGCAAGATCCCTCACGAAAGCCTGGAAATCGATCTGGTGGTTGTACTCGACCTCGTCGTTCGGAAGCGGGAAATCGATCTTCACGTCGTTGTCGAACGTGGCGTCCGAATCGCCGTCGTCGAAGGAATCTGCCTCTATGCCCTTCACATCGTCGGCGCCGTCCGGAGAAGCCGTAGGAACCACATCCAGCGACAGATCCTTGTAAAGATCATTTGCCTTTATTACACCGAAGACCGAGACAAGCTCCAAGAAGGTGTTACTGTATTGTCTTTGATCGTACCCCGTGTATTGCAGTCTGATCTGCATGCCGGCGGCGCCCTCGGATGACGTGACGCCGCGCTCCGGCAGATCCAGAACCCTCCTGTCATCGGACCTGTCATCGGTGTTGTCGACGTAGAGGGCGAAGGAATCCGACGCCAGACCCGAAGAGCCGTCGTTGATCGTCCCGCTGAACTCGGGATTGTCGTCGTCGCTGCGAGACTTGTCCGAAGGCGAAGATATCTCGATCACCGGAGGCTCGATGTCGATCGAGATGTCCAGAGTGCGAGTCGAGCCGTCGGTGTCTCGGTAGTTGATCGTCACCGGACCGTCGCCCACACCTAAAACTGCCCATAATGCGCCATTACCAGAGGGGTCTCTGACCCTTCCACCCCAGTTGTCGCCGGTGGTGCTGTCCCCTCTGCCGTCGCCATCGGCGTCGGTGAGAGCCAGATAACCGTGGAACTCGCCGGTGAAGTAGCCGGTCTCAAGAAGATACATATTCTGGCTGGCGTTGTTGCCGTCAGAAGACGCGTTCATGAGGAAGGCGTCCGGATCGTCAGGGTCCTCCAGCTCATCAGACGTGCAGGTGGCTTGATGAAAGTCGGGGGCGAAGATGCCGTCACCGCAAATCTCGCCGCCCTCTATGTAATCTAAACCGCTAGTCTCGTAGTAGATCAGTTCGATCTTCACCATGACATTGCTCGGGACATCCCCCAGGATCCTCAGAGCGGGCGGTGCGAATAAATCGCCTGATATCACGTCCTCGTCGAGACGGACGTAGTCCTCGAGGTTGTCGAAGCCCACGATATCGTTGTAATCGGGGGCATTCGTTCCGGCGCTGCCGTAGAAGACGACCTTGCCGCGCGTGTCGGCGATCGGCTTGAATTCAGCGAAGTTATCGGTGCGGCTTAGAATCAAATCCGTCGGTCCCCCTGAAATCGTGTGGGGGGGGGCGCCGCTGTCCCTCTCCTGAACCTCGACATAATCCTCCACATCCGGCACATCGTCCGGATCGATGCCGAGGTCGTCGGAGATTATGCCCCTAATTGTTAACGTTGCTTCGTTAACTGGAGTGTTGGGATTATCTGGCAAAAAAAACGCGTCGAGTCCCGGAGTAACTCCGTCGCCGACCAGCACGGGCGTGCGCGTGTCCCGTCCGGTGTCGGTGATGCTCACCAGGATCAGGTCCGAGTCTTCAAGGATCGCTCGCGGCTCCTCAGCAGCCGTCTTCGGGTCGTGAGCGTAGGTGGCGTAGACCTCCGAGCGCTCGATGGCAGATGAGACTCCGCGCCGGTTGAAACCGTACGTCTTGTAGTGTTCGTTGCAATTTTCTTCGTCCAAGACATCGGCGTCGCTCGTGACGCATGTCCCGATGTTCAGGACCGCGATCGAGCCGGCAGCCGCGCTGGCGTCCGGGGTGCTTGCCTGACCCGCCACCATCGCGACGGTGACCGTCAGCACGGCTAGTGCTGTCAAGATTCTCGCTGAAAGCTGCACGCTTCAGTCCTCCTGCTGTGCTATCCCGGCACGATCATGCCAGCAGCAACGGCGAGACGATTCCGTCGTTGCCCGCTGCGTCCTATGTCCGGATCTAAGCGATGATTGCATGGTACTCGCAAGCGCGCCCCTGCACAGTCGCGAGAGCGTGCCATGAAAAGTATATGACAGCCAAAACTCTCTGCGCGGGGGAACGGCGGACCAAGAGCACGGAGCAGGTAGAGAGGAATACATAGGCGCGGGTTTCGTGGCGCATCGCGCATCGCATAACCCGCGCCCTCTAGACGCAAAAAAACTCGGGCGCATCCTTCACAGATTGGATGCGCCCGAGTTCGGTAGCTATCAGGAGGGGTTTGTCTCCTAATCGCTATGGAGCTAGTGCGGAGCCTTTGTAGACCCATACGCCGAGACCGATCTTCATGTCCTCATTCGGCTCGAGCGAGTTGAACGAGTTGAATGTCGTATCCCAAGTGTAGGCACGGGTGTATTCGCCAAGGTAGTCCTTTGCCGCTACAGGGGTCTGATCGCTGTTGCGCAACGTAGTGTTGAAGTGGTCCTCGGTCTGGTCACCATCTTGGTCGACCACGCCGACGAAGCTCCATCCATCGGCCAGACCGATCTCGATCGGGGTCGGGAACTGTCCGCCTCGGGTTCGGCTCTGCAACGCCACCGGCTGGCGTATGAAGCCCGACGAGTGCACCCAGTAGCCGTAGCGGGCTTCGATGTCCGAGAGCGTCGCGAACTGATCGCTCGTGCTCCAAACGCCGTCCACGCGGCTGGCGAAGCGCCATGGACTTTCAGCGTTGGACGCATCCCACCCGAGAACGCTATCGATGTCGCTGTTGCTGAACACTGCCGCCAAGGACTTGTCCACCGGGTCAGCCGGCAGGGAGATCGCGTTCCAACCGGCGAGCAGCTCGATCACGAAGTCGGCCTTGGTCACCACCTCGAAGTCGAAGTCGAACTCAAGCGAGTTCGCAGCAGCATCGACCGCTGTGACGTCTACTGTGTGCTGTCCCAAGTTCAGCGCAAGGGGCCAGTAGGTGAAGCGGTTGCTGCCCAGCGTATCGAAAGCGACTTCGGCGTCGTCGATCTTTAGCGATTCGATCGTCACGGTGGTACCTTCGTTGAACTCCAGAAGCACGAATGGGCGCGCCTCGGCGCTCTCCGCGCCAGGCACTGGCTGGACTTCGCCACCGGCTTCGGTCAACGGTGATTCGAACGACTTGTCGAACGTGAATCCGGCAGTGCTCGCACCGTAGCTGTATACCGTGTCGCCAGCGACGTTCTCGTAGCTCGAGCGGTCTCGTGCATATGCGACTGCCGTCAATCCGCCCTCAGGCAATTCTGAGCTTCCCGAGAGGTTGCGCCACGTGTACTCCCATCGCTCGCCGTCTCGGCTGTGAGTGGACACGGCTGTGAGCGTGAGTTCGGGCGCGTCATCTTCATCGCCGCATGTGTAGGTAGGCTGCATTCCGAGACCCGGGTCCGAGCTGAACATGCCGGACAGTCCCCCGATGTAGTCATCGAGATCGCGGGCGACGTCTTTACCGTCTACCTGCTCGGTGTAAGCGAGGCTGTTGCAGACCACCGCCAGCCTTGGGGCGCCTTGGATCGACTCGTCCGAATCGATGCGAACTGTGATGGTGTTCTTGGTCAACCCAGACGGGCCTTCGTCGCCGGTTCCCGTGCCGGAGCCGTCTCTCAGCGTAACCGTCAGCGTCGGTGCGATGCCGTCGTTGGCATCGAACGGGTCTGCTTCCAAGTGCCTCGTCTCGTTTCCTGCCAAGTCCTCGATGAACTCCCCGCTCGCGATTGCGATCGAAGGTGTCTCGTCGGATGCAAGCTCGTTGGCCAGCTTCAAGTAGACCCGGTTGTCGTGCACATCGACATCGATGATCGATGCGTCGGTCTCGTCATCTAGCTCGACGTCGAAGGTGGCTGTGGTGATGCCGGCGGGATCGATGTCGTCATCGAACATGAGCAGGATGCCGCTCCTGTCGATGATCGGGTTGCCGTCGCTGTCCGATCCGTAGAAGCCGGTCACCGAGCGTTCCTCGTCGAACGACGGCTCTTTGTCGTCGTACTTGAGCATGTGCCGCGAGTACCAGCCGATGGCGTTGTGTGCCTTGTCCACACGATCACCCGGTTCGGAACCGAGGTCGTCGATGAATGTGGGCTCGGATATCTCGGCGTCGGAGAATCCGACGTTACCGGCAAGATCGATCACCAGAGCTTGGAAGTCAACCTGGAACTCGCCGGAGCGCAGCCCCTCGAAATCGAGGACGACGCCGTCGTCGAAGGTCCCGGTCATGTCGCCATCGTCGAATCCTCTAGATTCGATGTAGAGTTTGGCACCTGACCTCGTATCGCCGAAGTACAGATCCCGCTCTGCTAAAACGCCGTACTGAGTATCAGTGCCGTAACCTGCGTAGTCTTGGCGGATCTGAACAATGCCGTCGTTCGGCTCAGCCGATACTCCAGAAACCAAGTCGAGAATCGGTCGGGAGTCATCCGGGTCCGCGGTGTTGTCCACGTAGAGGCGGAAGGAGTTTTCCATCAGCCCTGATCCGCCGTCCTCGAACGAACCTTCGAAGTCGGGGCTACGGTCAGTCGAGCTCGACTTGCTCGAAGGGGTGTCGATTGTGATGGTGGGAGGCTGAATGTCGATCTGCACCCGCAAAGACTGAGTGTTGCCGTTCGAGTCCTTGTAAGTGATCCTCACCGGGCCGCTCTGAACTCCGACAACTGCCGCGCCATCGATGGCGTCGCTGGTAGCGTCGCCGGTGGCGATGCCCCAGTTGTTGTTGTTGGCAGGTCCGTTTCCATCTGCGTCTGTCAAACGGATGTAACCCTCGTATCGGCCTGTGAAACGGTCCGTCTCCTTGAGCCAGAGGTTTACCGGATCGTCGTCGTTGTCTCCCTCGACCTCGACCGCCAATACGTCTTCGTCATCTATCTCGTCGGAGGTGAAAACCGGCTTATCACTCCCATCGGTGGCCCAATTGCTGTCGCCATCTGCCCGATTCCCAACCAAGAGTTCTTGTTCGCTCGTCTGGTAGTAGATCGCAGCTATGACAGCTATCTTGCTATCGGGTAGATTGGCTTGGAAGATCATCCAAGGCCCTGACTCATCAGTGCCGCCGTTTCTACCGCTGCTACGGTCTTCGTCAATCAACAGCGGGGTTATCCCTCCGCTCTGCTTGCTCAGTTCTACCCATGTCACGGTGTCGGGATTATTTGAGACATTGTCCGCCACGTAACCGAAGACCTTGATGTGCCCTTCTACGTCCATGGGCTGGTAGGTTCCTGTACCTTTTACCCCGAAGGCTGAAGTGGGGCCATTCGTGGGTACGTCGGCGTTACCGATGCTGTCTGGGGTGTTCTGTGCTGCGAGTTGCCCGAAGTACTTGTCTGGGTCGGTGTATGCCGTGTAATCCTCATCCTCGATGCCGTCCACGGCTTCGTTGATGAACTCCCCGAGGGTTTTGCCTGTCTGGTCTGCGGTCGTCAGAGCGTTCTCAGCATCGCCTGATTGTCTAGCTCCTCTGATTAGGACACCCGTCCTCCGGTCTCGATCTGTGTCACTGATGCTCACCTTGATGAGGTCGGTGTTCTCGAGGATCGCCCGTGGTCCTTCCGCCGCCGTCTTCGGGTCGTGCGAGTAGGTGGCGTAGACATCGTTCACCTGCAGGATGTCGTCGCGGTCGAGATCATCGCCGGCGCCATCATTGCCGTTGTCGCAGTCGCTCGCCGCGAATATGGCATCGTCTGTCGTCAGACACGTGCCAACGTTCAGCACGTCTATCATCCCGGTGGCGGCACTGGCACTCGGGACTAAGCTGTGCATGCCGATCGCCGCGATCGCCAAAGCGATCACTCCGACGGCAGCCAGCTTGATGTTTATTTGGAATCTTTTTTCAGTCATGCGGACTTCACTCTTTTTGTCATCATGAACGTCGATAGATCAACCCGCGCCCATCTATGGACATAGACGAACCGCAAGTCGGTTATGTTCCCGAATATACGAAGCGCCGAGAAACCGATTCAATGAAACCTTGCGCGATTACAGGCGATTTTCATCCCGTCATCCCGAAGGTGCGTTTCTGCCCTCTGGTTGTAGATGAGAAACCCCGCTCCCGGTGCGGCGGAGCGCATACTGGATTCCCGCGTCCGCGAGAACGACGAGGCTGTGCGAACACCTCGATACGCGCGGGACAATGCACTCCCGCGGCGGTGGAATCAATCGCTACTTCTCGGTGATGCTCTTCAGGAACGAGGCGTTGTCGGGCGATCGTGCCAATCGTTCGATGATGCGTTCGGCAGCCTCGGTAGGATTCCCGTTCCCGTTCGACGTCTGATGCTGGAGCAGCGCCAACATACGCCTCAATAGCCAGACCTGGCGCAACGTGCTCGGGCTCTGCAGCAGCTCTTCATGCCTGGTTCCGCTGCGCTCCATCGCGACCGCGGGCCACAGTCTGCGCTCCGCCATCGTGCGGTCGAGGTGCAGCTCCATGTTACCGGTGCCCTTGAACTCTTCATAGATAAGATCGTCCAACCTGCTGCCGGTGTCGATCAGCGCGGTTGCTACTATAGTGAGGCTTCCGCCTTCTTCGCAGTTGCGCGCGGCGCCGAAGAACTGCTTGGGCGGATAAAGCGCCAGCGGGTCCATCCCGCCTGAGAGAGTCTTGCCGCTGCTGGGCAACTTAACGTTGAAAGCGCGCGCGAGTCGGGTGAGGCTATCCAGCACCAAAAGCACGTCTTCTCCAGACTCGACCAGCCGCTTGGCACGGTCGAGAGCGCGGTCGGAAGTCTCGCACTGATGCTCGACCTGCTCATCGAAGGTCGAGGAGTAGACCTCGCCCTGCACCGATCGGCGCATGTCGGTCACTTCTTCGGGACGTTCTCCGATCAGCGCCACGATTATGTGGATCGCAGGGTAGTTCTCAGCCACCGCATGGGCGATGTCCTTCAGGATCACCGTCTTGCCCGCCTTCGGCGGCGCGACGATCAGCGCCCTTTGGCCCTTCCCTATCGGCGCGATTATGTCTATGATTCTGGTGTTTAGGGTTTTCCGGCCAGTCTCCAGAGTCAGCTGCTGATCCGGATACACCGAAGTCAAGCGTTCGAATCTCGGGCGCTTCGTGGCAAATTCGGGATCTCTGCCATTAATAAGCTCCGGCCAGAGCAGCGGATTGTTGCCTCTGCTGCGCGTCTTCTCGCCTTGCGACCTTACCGGACCGGCTACGAAGTCGCCCTGCCTCATTCCGTTCTTCCTGATCAAGCCGTTTGGAACGTAGATGTCTTCGAAACCGCCATCGCCCCCTGGTGGACGCAGAAATCCGTAGCCCTTGTCATGTATATCAAGGACACCGGCGCCGATCGCAACGCCCAGCTTCTCCGATTTGCGAAGCAGCACCTGAAGCGCGAGATCCGTTCTTTTGCCCGGCAGATTCTTGATGCCCAAGCTTCTGGCTTCAGCGACCAGCTTCACCACGGACATGGCTCCTATATTTCCCAGCGCGCCGGGCTCTATTCTGCCCGATCCCGATTGGGAATCTTGTCTGGGATTCGCCACGTGGCGTCGCTTGCCGCCGCGCTCAGCAACGGTTGCGCTTTCAGTAGCAGTACGTGTCATTAGGCACCTGTGGTATGAGAGGGGTGTAAATTCGAGTCGCGCTCATCAAGTTTATAGAGCGATCAATTGAAGAGACAAGGAAACAACCTGCTACAACGACATATCATCCTAAGTTGAGAGTTAGGCATCCATGCTACCGCCACTACTGCCGACTTCTCCTGCGCACAGTGTAATTAATTGTTTCGCAACGAGTCAAATAGAGCAATCTTGGAACATTATGTAACGCTTGGGGCTACCTTACTCAATAAGCTTCGCTGTGTGCCTTCTCGTTCAAATTTCCTAGATGCGTGGATAAGGGCGTTGAACAATGGATGCGGCCGTTCAGGTCTCGACTTGAACTCCGGATGGAATTGACTTCCCAACATGAACGGGTGATCTGCTACTTCTGCCATCTCCACTAATGCTAGATCGGGATTGATGCCGCTTGAGACGAGACCCAAAGGCTCCAGATCTGCTCGGTAACGGTTATTGTATTCATATCGATGGCGATGTCGTTCGCTTATCGTGAATGCCTCGCCTTTTTTTGAGCCGCTTTCTGGGGCGTAGGAGGCGTGAGCGATAGTTCCTGGCACCAACACGCAGTCGTACAGCCCCAACCGCATCGTGCCTCCGCTTTGGGAAATTCCCTTCTGCTCCTCCATCATATCTATTACGGGATAAGAGGTGTCCGGCTCGAACTCGACGGATGAAGCATCTTCCTTGCCAGCCACGTGCCTAGCAAACTCAATGATCATGATTTGAAGCCCGATACACAGGCCTAGGTAAGGAACCGATCGCTCCCGTGCGAACCTCGCCGCCTCGATCATTCCTTCAGTGCCGCGCTTGTCGAAGCCGCCTGGAACCACGATACCCTGCGCGAGCGCGAGGTGCTTCTCCGCTCCGTCATGCTCTATGAGCTCGGCCGGCACCCAGAGAATATCGACCTTGACGTTTTGATCGATCTCGGAATGTCTCAACGCCTCGACTACGGAGAGGTAAGAGTCGTGTAGGCTCGTGTATTTGCCCACGATCGCGATCCTAACGTTCTCAAGATCCTCTCCTTGATGCCCACCATCGATCTCATCGCGGGTGGGGATGCGGACCTGAGGTGGATGGCGGCGGCTCAAGGCCTCCCACACCGGGGGCACATTCGGCTCGATTTCGGGAAGGTTCAACTTTTTGGCGATCACCCTCGCCAAACCTTGCTGCTCAAACCACATCGGGACTGCGTACACGTTGTCCAACGTCGGAAGATAGATGATCGCATCGGTCGGAACGCCGCAGTGCAGGCTGATCTTTTCCTTCAGGCTCTTCGTCTGCTCATCCGATTCGGTCGGATCGTTCAGCCGACACAGGATGGCATCGGGTTGGATGCCCATCCCCCGCAGCTGCCTCACGCTATGCTGGGTCGGCTTCGTCTTCAATTCGTTCGTGGGCTTGAGCAATGGCACAAACGCCAAGTGGAGGCAAAAAGTATTCTCTCGGCCCTCCATATCGCACATCCACCGTATCGCCTCGATGAAAGCCTCCGCCTCCATGTCGCCCACCGTGCCTCCGACTTCTACGATGACTATATCGGCGGCAGTGGTCTCCGCCAATTTCCGAATACGGCCAGCCACGGTGTGCACGAAGTGGGGCACGACTTGAATGGTCTCGCCCAGGTAGTCATCGCCCCGACGTTCCTTTTCCAAGAGCTCGTTGTAGACCTGGCCCGCGGTCACGTTCGACAGCACAGTCAGATCTTGGTTGAGGAAGCGCTCGTAGTGGCCGAGATCGAGATCCGTTTCGCAGCCGTCGGACGTCACGAACACCTCGCCATGCTCCAGAGGAGACATGGTGCCCGGATCGACGTTGAGGTACGGGTCGAGTTTGAGGATGGATACGCCGAATCCTCTGCTTTTGAGCATCCTTCCGATAGATGCGCACGCGATGCCCTTTCCTAGAGAGCTGGTGACACCGCCGGTCACGAAGATATAGTGTCGACGTTTACTCAAAGGGGGCGCGTGGTTGAGGGGGAATGGACGGCACGCGTTATCAGTTTAAGAGCGCACCGCACCAGTGTCAACGGAAACAAACCGTGTCAAATGCTAAAATCACATGTTGATCAAACGAGAGAAATGATGCCGCAAAAGCATCTTTGCAGCTCTCTGAACGCCTCCGACACAGAACCTGCCAAGCACCCCTCGAACCGATGCAAGAAGAGATTTTGAGCAACGAAGACGTGCGACACATCGCGCGCTTGGCGGCGTTGCGCATCGACGACGCAGAGGTGGAGATCATGCGACGTCAACTTTCAGACATCTTCAGCCACTTCCAAGTGCTGTCGCAACTCGATACCAAAGGCGTTGAACCGACCGGCCACACCACCGATACGCACAGCGTGATGCGCAACGACGCAGATCATCCCCCCTTGGACCGCGGCGAAGTCTTGGAAAACGCGCCGGACGTGGATGGCGAATTCGTCCGTGTGATGCCAGTGCTTGAGTGATTTATCCGACATGAGGCTATACAAAGCTCCTAAAGATAGGCAGCATATAAATCGGTGGTATCTTCCTCTGGATTCCCGCATCCGACGGTTTACCTAACTGATGACGACTCCCGCAGAGACTTACCCTCTTCCTGACTCTGCCCGCCATCTTCGCACGATGTACGAGCACGGCGAGACGAGCGCGGTTGAGACCACAGCCGCCCTTCTCGATCGGATAGAGCAGATCGACGCGCAGATCGGCGCTTATCTGACTCTCGTAGATCCAGAAGCGTTGATGAAAGATGCCGCGAAGGCTGATGAACGTCTCAACGGCAGAGCAGAAACGCCTCCGACTCCGATGACCGGGATCCCTTATCTGATCAAGGACAACATCTCGACACAAGGCGTGGAGACGACTGCCGCCTCTCGGATCCTGGAAGGCTACGTGCCCCCTTACGACGCCACTGTGGTATCGAAACTGAAATCAGCGGGAGCATTGATCCTGGGCAAGGGTAACTTGGACGAGTTTGCCATGGGATCATCCACCGAGAATTCGGCGTTCAAACCCGTGATCAACCCTTGGGGCGAAAACAGAGTTCCCGGCGGCAGCAGCGGAGGTGCCGCGGCGGCGGTAGCGGCGGGCGAATGTCTGATCGCTCTGGGTTCCGACACCGGAGGCAGCATCCGTCAGCCGGCATCGCTTTGCGGCGTGGTAGGATACAAGCCCACCTACGGAGCGGTCAGCCGCTACGGTCTCATCGCGTTCGGCTCATCCTTGGATCAGATCGGACCCATCGCTAGAACGGTCGCCGATTGTGCCGATTCTGCTACCGCAATCGCCGGTCTCGATCCCTTAGATTCGACTTCTCTAGATACCGGGATCGAAGACTACGCCGAGCTGCTTGGACACGACATCGAGGGGATGAAGATCGGCATCCCGCGAGAGTATCTGGTCGAAGGTATCGAGCCCGGTGTTCGTTCGGCATTCGAGGATGCGATCGATGTGCTGGATGGTCTCGGTGCCAAGGTCGACGAAACTACCTTGCCGCTGACCGATCACGCGCTGGCCGTCTACTACATAATCGCCCCTTCCGAGGCATCGGCGAACCTGGCTCGTTTCGACGGCGTGAAGTACGGAATGGCGAGCGTCGGAGAGCCAAACGCGAGAGAGTCGACCGAAGCGACTCGCGGCACTGGATTCGGCGACGAAGTGAAGCGGAGAATCCTTATCGGCACCTACGCACTGTCGGCCGGCTACTACGATGCCTACTACAAGAAGGCACAGCAGGTCCGAACACTCATCCGCCAAGAATTTGCCCAAGCCTTCGAACAGTTCGATGCCGTCGTTACTCCGACATCCCCGACGGTGGCGTTCGAGCTGGGATCACGCACCCAAGATCCCTTCCAGATGTATCTGAGCGACATCTGCACCATTCCGGTCAACATCGCCGGACTGCCCGGGATATCGGTGCCTTGCGGACTATCTCAAGGATTGCCGGTGGGGCTTCAGTTCATCGCGCCGCAGCTGGGGGACCGAGTAGCTCTTCAACTGGCACATGCCTATGAGCAAGCAGCAGGTTGGGACTTGAGGCCGGAAATCGCATAGATGGACAAATGAACCGTAAAACCGTCGTACTCTTATCCGCTTTCGTCGTCTCGCTGGCAACGATCTTAAGCTGCGGCCAAGAGGAACTCTCGCCAGAGGCTTGCAAGCTGGAGCCGCCTCCCACCAGAGCACCGGGGGCTGCGCCTTCGCTCGGACCTCCAGGGCTTCCCTACATCTTCGATGGAAGCTACTACGTCGATGGCGAGATCGGGCCGGGCGGACATACCATCTACGTCAAACTGAGCACGTCGCGGTCGCAACCGGTCAAGACTTTGGACGATGGAAGATACTTCGGCATGATTCACGGTCCGGTCAGCGACCCTGATTGGGAAGTTCCGTTCATCTTCTGCCTCGGCACGCCCGACGGCGAGGCCGTGCCCGCGGAAGAGACCTACGAGTATGAAAACCTGGGACAGCCTCACGTGGTCCAACTAGATCTGCACTTCCCTCGCTTCCCCGACAACTGATCAACCTTCAGTGCCTAGAGAGAGTCATGCTCAGCGAATTAGACGGAATATCGCCGCAAGTGCACGAAACCGCGTTCGTCAGTGAAACAGCGCATCTAATTGGCGATGTCAGGATCGGCCCTTGCTCGAGCGTCTGGCCCGGCGTCGTGATCCGCGCCGACAGCGGATCGATCACAGTTGGCGAACGCAGCAACATCCAAGACAACTCGGTTCTGCACGCCGATGACGATGCCGAGATCGGTAAAGACGTGACGATCGGACACGGAGTCATTTGCCACGGCAAACGCATCGGAAACGGTTCGCTCATCGGAAACGGCTCTATATTGAACGACGGAGTCGAGGTAGGCGCCCGATGTCTAGTAGCAGCTGGATCCGTCATCCCGGAGAACACGATCATCGAACCTGAGATGCTCGTGAGAGGCATCCCCGGACGTGCTATCGGAAGGATCCGAAAGCGTCATGCCGATCTGCAGAAGTCAGCGGCGGCATCTTACGTGAAACGAATCGAGAGATACAAGCGTGCGGCGACGAAAGGTATCAAAATCTAGGGAGTCAGACAACGTCGATATCGATGCATTTGATGAATAGATCGGCGGCTGGTACAACATCATGCTCGATCACGCGATCTCGATCACGCGATGCTGATGCGGGAATGCAGGCAATAAGCATCCGGCACAGAACAGCACTAGAAGCGACCGACATAAGCTGCAAATTCCGAAGCATATAGAGATAGTTGACCGAGGTATAGTGCTCTACCACGAACAAAGCGGAACTTCAGGCTTTCTTGTATAGAGGGACGAAATCCGTTTCGACGATTAGCAACGGTTTGGCAGTCGTCTTTGCCCTCTGTATGGATTCGGCAGAATCGAAAGCCTCACATCTTATCCGGTGCCGACATTCCCATGATGCGCAGGGAATTCCGCAACACTATGCGCGCGGCATCGACCAGTTTCAGTCTCGCCTTTGTCAACGCCGGGTCGTCTTCATTCGACGACAACACCCTGCACTCTTCGTAGAAGCGCTGCAACTCGCGCGCCACCTCGTAGGTGAAGTGGGGCATGTGATGAGGCTCCAGATTCTCTGCCGCGCGAGCAACTACGTTCGGCAGCTCGTTGAGCCTCTTCATAAGGGTGATCTCCTGCGGGTGAGTCAATAGAGAAACATCGCCATCAGAGAAGTCGATTCCGCGCTCCTTCGCCGCTCGCAGTACCGCGCAGAGTCTAGCGTGAGCATATTGAACGTAGAAGACGGGGTTTTCAGACGACTCGCGCTTGGCAAGCTCCATGTCGAACTCGATGTGAGTCCCCGCAGCCCGCTCTAAGAAGATGTAGTGGCATGCGTCGGCACCCACTTCGTCGATTAAATCGTCGGCGCCTATGAAGTTGTCCGCGCGCTTGCTGAAGCGCACCATCGCACCATCGTCCTTGAAGTTGACGATTTGGTTGATGATGATCGTCAATCGATCCGGATCCACGTCCAACGCTTCTATCACCGCCTTCATTCGCGCCACATGTCCGTGGTGATCCGCGCCCCAGACATTCACAACCTCGCCGAAACCGCGTTTCAACAGCTTGTTGTAGTGATATGCGATGTCGCTGCCGAAGTACGAGGGACCGCGCTCCATGCTACGCACGATCACACTGTCGCTCTCCAAACCGAGCTTCGTGCCGAGGAACCACAAAGCACCCTCACGCTCGGCGATGAAGCCGTTCGTCCCGAGCAAGTCCAGCGCCTCTTGAAAATCTCCCTGATCGAACAAAGACTGCTCGCTGAACCATCGGTCGTAGCGGATACCCATGCGATCCATCGTCGATTTGATGTTTTCCAGCGTCAGTTCCAATGCCGGTCCCGAGATTCTCTCCATCGCTTCTTCGGGGTCTAGTCCCAACAGAGAGTCGCCCATCGAGTCGTATAGACGTTTGCCCAGCAACCTCACATATTCGCCGGGGTAGGACTCCTCCGGCATTTCCGCCTCACGACCGGCAGCATGAAGATAGCGGACATAAACAGACTCCACGAACACCCGCATCTGATTCCCGGCATCGTTGACGTAGTACTCGCGCTGGACATCGTAGCCGGCGGCATCGAGAATGTTCGCTATCCCGTTGCCCAGAGCCGCGCCACGAACATGCCCGATGTGCAACGGACCGGTCGGATTGATGCTTACGAACTCCACCTGAATGCTACGCTCGGCACCGATATCCACGTTGCCGAACAATGCATCGGCAGCTCTTATCACGTTGACCTGCTCCCGAAGCCAGTCTTCCGAAAGAGAGAAGTTGATGAAGCCCGGACCGGCGATTCTCACATCGCCGATCATCTCATCACCGGGCAGCGTATCGACGATTCTGGATGCCACATCTCGAGGAGGCATACGCATGCTTGAAGCGAGCACGAGCGAAACGCTGGTGCTGAAGTCTCCGTGGGCCGCCTGCTTCGGCTTCTCGACGGTCGGCTCAACCGTGCCAGCTGGGGGCAAAGCACCAGAATCTACCGCCGCGTCAAGCGCGGCGCCGATCAACATAGCTATCTTCTTATACGGGTACATTCTCTATCTGACGTATATACTGCGCGCAGGGATACGAATCCTTATTGTTCAAGGATAAATTCTCATAGCACTCGAACCTATTGCGTGCAGCGTCTGCGCGGGATGCCAAAACATAGGAGCCAATCGATGCCAGAAAAAGAACCTCTCGATGATTACGTGGTGCAGATTCGCGCCGAAGCAGATAGAGCGGGAATCTCGATCTCCGAGGAGCACGCCCGTCTCGCGGCGGACTGGCGCGGCACCTACGAAGCATCTGTAGCATCGGTCCGCAAAATGGACTACTCGAACTATGAGCCAGGAGCGATATTCGTACCTGTGACCGAGCTCAGCATCACATCGGACACCAAGGCATGACTGATAGAACGGACGAACTGGCATTCGCCTCCATCCACGACCTTGCACAGCAGATAGAGTCCGGCGATGTGTCGCCAGTCGAACTTGTAGAAAGCGCGCTCGAAAGAGCAGAGCGGCTACAGCCTGAGCTAAATGCTTTCCTAGCCATCTGGCACGAATCCGCTATCGATGAAGCAAAAGCCGCGGAAAGCGAGATCGCCGATGGCAACTATATCGGCCCGTTGCACGGCATCCCCATAGGTCTCAAAGATCTTGTGGATGTTGCCGGAACGCCCACCACCGCTGCTTCCAAGGTGCTCGCCGACAATGTGGCAACTGCCGACGCAACGGTTGCCGCTCGCTTGAAAGACGCCGGCGCGATCATCATCGGAAAGACCAACTTGGTCGAGTTCGCATTCGGACCGACGGGACTGAACCCCTATACCGGCGATGCGCATAATCCGTGGGACCCGAGCAGAGTGACCGGCGGCTCGAGCAGCGGATCAGGGACCGCTGTCGCAGCTGGGATAATTCATGGCGCGTTGGGCTCCGACACCGGCGGCAGCATTCGCATGCCAGCATCGCTATGCGGAATCGCTGGATTGAAACCGACCTACGGCAGAGTGCCGCGATCAGGGGTTCTCGACCTCTCTTGGAGCCAAGACCATGTCGGCCCGATGACGCGACGCACCGTAGACTGTGCACTCATGATGAACGCTATCGCGGGACACGACGCGCGCGATATAGCTTCTTCAGTGATGCCGGTGCCCGACTTCACCGCCGATATCGAGAAGGGACTCGACGGATTGAGACTAGGTGTTCCCCAACACTACTTCTTCGATCGCGAGATCGCCGACGCATCGGTTCTGGAAGCCGTCCGACGCGCGATCGAGTTGCTGGAGAAAAATGGAGCGGAGATCGTATCCGTGCCTATGGAATGGGTCTCCGACGGGAGAGCCATCAACGTAATCATGTCACTGGCTGAAGGGGCGGCGGTTCACGAGAAGATGATCAACGAATCACCCGACGACTACACCGTCGCAGTGCGGAGCCGCTTGCAGTCAGCGATGGGCATCTTGGCGGTCGACTACATTCGCGCGCAACGGGCTCGTCGCAAGTTCGCCGAGATGATGGCTGAAGCGACTAAAGCCATCGACGCGCTACTCACACCCTCAGTGCCAGTCGAAACGCCGACCATCGCAGACTGCACACCGCCTCTTGGCAAAGCCGTTGCACCGGACGGGGCATCCATTCCCCTATTCACGTCGGTTTTCGACGTGACGGGGCAACCGTCCCACTCGGTAAACTGCGGCTTCGATGGTAACGGCATGCCGATCGGGCTGATGATCACCGGCGCCCCATTCGACGAAGCCACAGTGCTACGGATCGGGCATGCATACGAAGAGCTGTCGGGCTGGCACGAGAAACGACCACCGGTTCGATAACCTTCGTCGAAGCTATGCACGCCGAAAGAGAAACCGCAAGCGCGCCCAAGAAGAAGCGATATCCGCGCTACGTCGATCGTCCCTCCTCACTGATAGATCGCGGCTACGCCTGCGTCGCCCTCGACAGACCCACAGACCCCGTAAACGTGGGACACGCTCTTCGTGCGTCCTTCTGCTTCAGAGCCCGACTGATGATCATCGGAGGCTCCGAAGAAGGTCTGAGACTCGGCAAACTATCGACAGACCCGATGCGAACGTATCGACACGTCCCCGTGATAACGAGCGAGAACATACTCGATTCAGTGCCGTACGGATGCTCTCTGGTCTGTGTCGAACTCGATCCCCGGGCGACTCCGCTCATGGAATTCACACATCCAGAACAGGCATGCTACGTATTCGGTCCTGAAAATGGCAGCATCTCCGATGATCTGCTCGAACGCAGCGAGCACAAGATCGAGATACCCACCGTTGCCTCGTTGAATCTCGGCATGACCGTGAACATCGTCCTCTACGATCGCATCGCAAAAGCGTGGGATCGAACATTGGCTCGCAGAGCCAGATTCCAGGCCTACAACACAACCTCCGATTACAGAAACGGCTCGTGAGAACGAGACGCGGCGCGGCGCGGCAACGGGGCGTCAGAGGCATCTACTTCGGGTGGTACATCCTCGCCGGCGCGGCTTGGATGAACGGATTGGGCGGAAGTCTGCTTTGGCAGGGTTTCACCGTATTCTTCATCCCCGTCGCGACTAGCCTCAATCTCTCCGCCGCACAGATCGCTCTTGCATTCTCCCTCGCACGCGCCGAAAACGGCGTCCTAGGGCCGATAACCGGCTGGGCACTCGACAAGTGGGGGTATCGCCCCCTGATGTTCGCCGGAACCATGATGACCGGGATCGGATACATCTGGCTCTCCAGAATGGATACCTATCTCGGCTTCATGCTGGTCTATCTGCTCGTAGTTTCAATCGGGTCGTCGACCTCGTTCATGCAGAGCACCACCGCAGCGCTGAATGCGTGGTTCGTTCGTATGCGAGGTCTCGTGATGTCGATCAACAGCGCCGCGTTCCGACTCGGTGGCGCCGTCATGATCCCGCTGCTCTCTTACATGGTGCTTGCTTGGGGATGGCAAACAGCCGCCTTCATCATCGGCATCGGCATGATCGTCATCGTCACTCCGATAACGCTCCTGTTTCGCCGATCGCCCGAGAGTATCGGACTGCTCCCCGATGGCGGAGTTTCGCTGGCGATGATGCGCCGCCGTCGCGCGATTGAACGCGCTCAAAGACAGCGGTCGGCCACTAAAACCGGCTGGCTGGACAGTATCATCAACCGACGATCTTCAGACGAAGACTCTGGAGATCGTGTTCAAGAAGACGCTGAGGAAACTGCCGATCCTAACGATGTCGGGACTAAGGAGGCGCTACATTCAACCTCCTTCTGGATACTGGTCGCGGCGACGACGATGCGGATAACGGTGCATGGATCGATATTCGTCCACTTCATACCGATACTGGTCTGGAGAGGCGAAGACCAACAGACGGCGGCGAATCTCTTGGGGCTTCTTTCGCTCGTGGCAGTGCCCCTGATCCTTATCACCGGCTATCTCAGCGACCGTATCGGGCGCCCCCTCATGCTCGCGTTCCTCTACTCGATGTCCGCCGGCAGCTTGTTCCTGCTCACCAGAGTCGAAGGAACCTTGCCGATATTCATGGCGATGCTCCTCTTCACCGGTTCGGAAGCCGGCAGCTCGTTGAACTGGGCGATCATCGGCGATCTGTTCGGACGGCGGAGATACGCGACCATCAGAGGCATGATGGCGCCGATCTACAATACCGCGCTGATCATCGCGCCATTCACAGCCGGTTTAGTGTTCGACCAAACAGATTCATATGAGTTGGTCCTCTGGATCGGCACGGCACTGATGTTGTGCGCCGGAGCCGTCTTCGCCATCTTGCAGAAACCAGTGATGCAAAGAAGAGGAGAGCTGAACCCGCGGGCGTGAAGCGATGAAGGTACTAGAGTGTTTGGTCGGGGCAACAGGATTTGAACCTGTGACCTCTTGACCCCCAGTCAAGTGCGCTACCAGACTGCGCCATGCCCCGGCTCCTATCAGCCGAGTTTAACATCGCGCCGTGGCGTCGCTCCTTTCAGACACTCGTAGAATCGACACTTATGGCAAACATAAGCACATTCCACGCGCCACGAGGCGTTGCCGACATACTGCCGACGGATCAGACTATCTGGAATCATGTGCGCGCAACCGCTCGCAACACCGCCAAGCGATTCGGGTACTCGCAGATAGATACTCCCATCTTCGAGAACACTTCTCTCTTCAAACGCGGAGTAGGCGATGAAACCGACATCGTGCAGAAAGAGATGTACTCCTTCGACGATCTGGGCGGAGATTCTCTCACCCTTCGCCCGGAGGGCACCGCGCCGGTATGCCGCTCTTACATCGAACATGGAATGCACAACCTGCCGCAACCCGTGCGTCTCTTCTACATCGCACCCATGTTTCGATACGACAGACCACAAGCCGGAAGATACCGCCAGCATCACCAGTTCGGATGCGAAGCCATCGGCGATCCATCCCCCTTCATAGACGCAGAAATCATCGAGATCGGCTGGAACTACATCACCGATCTCGGACTGTCAGGGATCAATATCCGCATCAACTCGATCGGCGACCCGACGGAACGAGAGACTTTCTCCGCGAAGCTGCAAGAGCATTTCAGCAGATACGCGCATGATCTCCCGAAGTTGGACCGAGAGCGGCTGAAACGATCGCCTCTGCGCCTGCTCGACTCTAAAGAGCCCGCGACTCGTAAAATCAGTTCCGACGCTCCGCACTCCATCGACTATCTCTCCAAAGAGGCGATTGAGCACTGGGAAACTCTGCTTCAGATTCTGGACGAGCTCAAATCCGCATATCCGACACTGAGCTACGTCATCGACCACACCCTCGTGCGCGGACTCGACTACTACAACCGCACTGTGTTCGAGTTCGAACCCAACAGTACCGGCTCACAATCATCTCTATTCGGGGGCGGCAGGTACGACCCGCTGATCGGCACAATTGGCGGATCCGATGTCCCGGGAGTGGGATTCGGCTCCGGCATTGAGCGCATCATCTTGGAGATACAACGACACGAATCGGTAAGCCTGAAGAGCGATACGCCCGACATCGTGATCGTGTGCCTCGGTATCGACTCCGCGCGTCGCTCCGTGCCGCTCGCCGCTCAGCTCAGACAGCGACGCCTAGCGGTAGTCACGGCTCCTTCAAGCCGATCGATGAGGGCGCAGATGCGATACGCCAATCAGTGCGGTGCGTCTTACGCCTTGATACTCGGCAAACGCGAGTTCGCCAACGGCAAAGCCGCCATAAAACCGTTGCGAAGCGACGACCAGCAGGTGGACGTGGAATTGAGCGCAGAAGCCATCGCCGGAGCGGTTAGCAGGCCATGACAACTATCAGCGACAACACGACGATGGAAGATCGAGCACTCGCGAGCCTTCAATCAGTCGCGCAACGTCACTCCGAGCTCGAAAGTTTGATGTCAAAACCTGATGTCGTATCGGATTATCAGCAGATGCGAAGGCTGGGCAGGGAGTACTCGCGTCTCACGCAACTTGTCAACCTTAAAAACAAGTTCGAAAGCGCACGCAGCGAACTTTCCGATGCCAAGGCGATGATCGCCGAGGAATCCGATCCGGAGATGCTCGAGATGGCGCGCGACGAAGCTGCTGAGCAGCAGAGCCGCGTCGAGGCACTGTTGAACGAAATCCAGATCGCACTGATCCCGACCGACGAGACCGACGACGCCGACGCGGTGGTCGAGATCCGCGCCGGGACGGGCGGCGACGAGGCGGGGCTATTCGCCGCCGAGCTCTTTCGGATGTATCAGCGCTACGCCGAGACTCACGGATGGCGTGCGTCTGTCCTGTCCACCAATGAGACCGGGATCGGCGGCATCAAAGAGATCGTATTCGAGCTGGAAGGCGATGGCGCCTTTCGTAGGCTGAAGCTCGAAAGCGGAGTGCATAGGGTGCAGCGTGTGCCGCTGACTGAATCTCAGGGCAGAATCCACACCTCGGCCGCGACTGTAGCCGTGTTGCCCAAAGCCGAAGACATCGATGTCGAGATCGATGAAAAGGATCTGAAGATCGACATCTTCCACGCCGGAGGGCACGGCGGGCAGAACGTGAACAAGGTCGCCACTGCGGTCCGAATCACCCATGAGCCCACCGGCATAGTGGCGCAGTGTCAGAACGAGCGTTCCCAGCTGCAGAACCGCTTGCAGGCGATGGGCATACTCCGCAGCCGTCTATGGGACATGGAGATACGCAAACGCAACGAGAAGGAAGCGGCGGCGCGCAAGACCCAAGTCGGCTCCGGCGACCGCTCCGAAAAGATCAGAACCTACAACTTTCCGCAATCGAGAGTCACGGACCATCGTATCAACTTGACGACTCACAACCTGCCCAAGATACTAGACGGCGAGATTGATGAGTTGATCGACGCTCTGTTGCACGTTGAGCAGGATCAGAAAATCAAAGCCACGCTGTCATCCTGACACCGATAGTATTTGCCTGCAATCTATGAGGCGATACGCCTCGCAGCCCAGAAGTTAAACCTCGCCGGCGTTCCCGACGCCGATGCGTATATCGAGGCCAGATTGCTCTACCAGCACGCGGCCCGTATCTCTGCGGAGCGACTCATCTCCCGCCTTCAGGAGTCCGCAGATCCACAGACGTTGGAAGTGTTCACGGATCTCGTCGACCAAAGGCGGAGCCGAAAGCCGCTGGCATACATAGTCGGCGAGAAAGAGTTCTACGGGCGCACATTTCGCATCGATGCTAGGAGTCTGATTCCAAGACCAGAAACGGAGATGATCGTTGAACTGGGATTGCGGTTCGTGCAACAACAAATGATCGTCAATCCTCGAATATGCGACATCGGCACTGGTTCAGGCGCACTGGCGATCACTTTGGCTCTTGAGATCCCCGGCTCCAAAGTCGTGGCTACCGATATCGCTGCTGATGCTCTGGAGCTGGCGATATATAACGCCCGTAGTTTGGGTCTCAGTCCGAGTCAGATCTCGTTCATACGCGACGATATCAGCAATCGCTCTCTGTCAGCTCTTGCCACGCGATTCGATCTTATCGTCTCGAACCCACCGTACATAACCACATCTAAACTGGCGACTCTTGAACCTGAGGTTCGCAGCTGGGAGCCTGTAGTCGCTCTTGATGGAGGCGAGAACGGCATGAAGGTGCTCGATCCTTTAATCGCCGCGTTGCCTCATCTATTGATGACTGATAAGCCTTCTGCGGCACTAATCGAGATCGACCCGCCCATAGCGGAACCCTGCGAAGCCGCCGCGCGCAAAGCCCTCCCTCAGGCAAACATATCGATATTGAAGGATCTCGCAGACCTCGATCGAGTCCTGTCTATAGTCTCAGTAGAGGTTGCGAACCGTCCCTGAATGTAGGGCGTTAAAACTAACCGGGGTTGCGGAAGAGCATGAGGTTGCATAAACATCGTAGGAGACCCTTGATACATCCGAAAAACTCATTTCATTTCGATCCAAATCAGCACCAACAGGAAATAAATCAAGCGATATGATACGCAAGATCAAGGATACACTATAATCGATAATGAAATAAATCGGGAGAGTCAACAGATGCGAATGCTAGGCAAGATAATGTTATGGGTGTTTGCAGGGATGGGTGCGTTACTCGTCCTGACTATCATGTTGGGATTATTTGGTGTTTTGGATGAAGTGGAGGATGCGTCTCCGGTGCCAGAAAAATCAAATCGGGAGTCAACTGCAATCACACACCAGCCAAGGGTTACGGCAATACCCACTGTTAAGAACATATCTGATGCAGATGCCATCTTACGTGAAATGTGCAGATTGGGAACCAAGTGGGATGCAGTAGGAATATACGGTTTGTCGCATATCCGAAGTCTTGCCAGAGATTTGGAAAGTTTAGTATCGCGGAAAGACGCATATTTGTTGGAGCCCTTCGGTCTTCCGGATCAGGTCAGTCTGTTTTCATCGGTCATAGATGAAATCGACGCGATAAAACAAGAATATGGCTATTCCGACGATGATGTCGATAATGCGATACCGGATGAAATTGCTTTGATCTCAGCCGAAGCCACATTGCTCCAGATAGCACTTCTGGAAACGTGTTAGAAGCTACTTCCATGTAGCACCAGCTTAAATTGGCTTGAAAGTCAGAATTTCAAGTCATATCAGTGGCAAAGAAGTTCTCTAATCTCATCAAACTTACCATCATTTGAGTTGTCACTTTCATGGAAAATTTGACAAGCTGTAGCTCCTATATCTGTTCTCGCGTGAATATCTGCACCGTTGTTCAACAAATAAATGATCGCTACTAGTGCTAGATCTCCGTGTAAGACGAATGAGAATGCCGATAGATGTAAAGGTGTAACATCATGATCGCCTCTCGCTTCAATGTTCGCGCCGTGCTCAAGTAAGGGTGAAACCATCAGTCCGCTTTTAGAAAATGCCGCGACATGCAAGGGCGTGAGTCCTTCGGTTGTTTTGGCTTCAATATCAGCACCATGATCCAGTAAGGATTGAAGCAAAGGTCCAAGTTGAAGTTGGGTTGAACGAGCAAGATAGTGCATAGGGGTAAACCCATTGATGTCTTTTGCATTGGTATCCGCCCCATAGTCAAGTAACAGATTGAGTGTAGCATCACGTTCTTCATGATCAACGAATGTAGAATATTTTTCATGATCAAGAGCATCAACAGCTATATGCAAGGGTGTAAGTCCCTCAGTTGTTTTGGCTTCAATATTAGCACCATATTCTAGCAATGTTTGAGTGACAACTGGATTTTTATTAGCATGAGACGATGCAAGGTGTAAAGGCGTATATCCGATAAATATATTAGAAATTTCTGCATCGCCAATTACTTTTGACTCAACATCAGCACCGTATTCCAGCAAAGTGGAAATGATCAATGGATTGTTAGAAAAAGCCGCCGCAGAGTGCAGAGGTGTAAATCCTCCGTCATTTCTCCATTCAATATCAGCATCATGTTCCAGCAGTGCACTAACCATTACAAGATTATTGTAAGGGCCCGCCGCTAAATGCAAGGGGGTAGTTCCTTGATGTATCTTTGACTCAATATCAGCACCATGATCCAGTAATGTTTGAATAAGTTGAGGACCTTGAACTGAAATCGCAAGATGGTGTATAGGCATCCAATTGTCGACATCATTCGCATTGATGTCTGCACCATGCTCTATGAGTAGTTCAACAACCTCTGGATTGCCATTAAAGCGCGCTGCCATGTGTATCGGAGTACGTCCATCACCGTCTATTGCCGCAATCTTAGCTCCGCGATCAAATTCATTACGAATTTCATTAATGTCAGCATAGCTCCAAAACATGGTGCTACAGGAGGGCCATGCATCACCGCAAATAGGAAGAGTTGCTCCATGATTGAGGAGAGTCACAATTATTTCAGCATTACCTTGAATTGCATCAGTGATGCTAATCAGAGGGGTTTCATCATTATTATTGAGCGCATTCACATCTGCACCATGTTCCAATAGAAGTTGAATGTTTTCAGGATTTTTGTCACTCCATTTTTTGTATTCACGCATCACTGCATTATGTAGAGGTGTATTACCTAAACTGTTTCTAGCTTCAATATATGCACCCAAATTCAATAGTATCTGGATTATCTCTATATCGCTATACTTAACTGCCCATTGTAGAGGTGTGTCTCCATCATCGTCACGTACATCAATATCTGCCCCGCGGTCTATCAATAAGCGGATCATCGCTGGATCTTCGTTGGACCATGCGGCGCGGTGAAGGGGCGTTCGACCTCGATTATCTGTCTCTTCAATGTCTGCACCACGATCCAGTAACAGTTCAACTACCTCAGGATTGTTGGCAATTCCCGTGGCACTATGTAAGGGAGTTCCTCCATAATTAGTATCCTTCGCATCGATGTCTGCACCACGATTCAGCAATAATTCAACTACTTTAGTATTGGCTTCAGTATTTCCGGCAGCGAAATGTAAAGCTGTACTGTGACCGCCGTAAATTTCTTCGGTACGTACATTGATATCTGCGCCGCGATCCAGAAGTAGTTTGATTACCTCCGGATTTTCATTACTGAGTGCAGCTGAATGTAAAGGTGTACTACCGGCAATGCTCTTCGCCTCAATATTTGCGCCGTTGTCTAGTATAAATTCAACAATTTCTAGATTGTTGTTAATGTTTTCAGCGGCGAAGTGCAGAGGTGTATAACCGTAGATGTTTATCGCTTCGATGTCTGCTCCATTTTCGAGCAGCAGTTTGATCAATGCCGGATTTGTGCTGTATTTTGCAACAAAATGCAGAGGTGTGTTTTCCGTCGCTGATAAAGCACTACTAATTTCATGAATATCGCGTGCGTTAACATCTGCTCCTGCATCAAGTTGGGCGCGAATCTGAGCCTCGCTAACGTTACTCCAAAACTCGCCATCATCATCGCACCAAGGCCACTCAACACATTTCAAATCTGTAGTATGCGACTCTGGCACATGGGTTGATGTCGGCTCGGAAGTAGAGGTTGGCACCGCCGTGTGCTCTGGGGTAGCAGTTGTGGTCGGATGGGAAGTGGGAGTCGTTAGGGGCTTCGGCGTGGATGTGGCAATCGTTTCCTGAGTGGGAGTCGCCGTGGGCTCCGGCGCACGGGTTGACGTCGGCTCGGAAGTGGGAACCGCTGTGGGTTCTGGAGTAGGAGTTACGGTCGGCTCGGAAGTGGGAGTTGGCACCGGTTCTGATGCACAAGCTATAGCCGTCGTAGCTATTACCAAGAGCGTTGCAAATAACGAGGAAAACAATCCAGAGATTGTTTGTCTTTTGGATACTACTGCGAGTTCGTTAATGACCCGGTTCATGGGTACTCCTAGTGGCACGGATAGTGGTGGTCTGCCAAAACGACCTGTTCCGATGTGAACCGGCAAGGGGGCGCGAAAGCCATCATCCGTACGTCTGTGTCTGGTTGCACAAAGGATATGAAGGTCATTTTGGCATACCTGAACACTAACAGATCCGAGTATTAGTACTAAAACAGGGATAGCAGCCGCTGAAAAACCAGAACATGTCACGTGGCCATCAGCGCGATTGTCTTACTCGCCTAGACTTCCGTCTCCCTCTCAGAGCGTAGCGCGACGCGATCGTCTGCCCAACGGGTAAAATGACATTCCAACTTCGCTGAACCTAACCTAAAGATAACCGCCATGCCTGAAAACCCCACGTTGAGCGACCTGCTCGCCCCCTCATCCAAATCCGACATCGCAGTATCCCAACCCGGCATCGGCTCATGGTCGTACCAAGAGCTGGACGAGGAAGTGTTGCGGTTATCGCATCTACTCGCCGGCACCGGCGTCGACCGTGGCAAGGTCGTCTCGATCATCTTACCGAACGGCATCGAGTTCATCGCCACGTTTCTCGCCATCACGCGCACTGGCGCGGTCGCCGCACCGTTGAACCCGGCATATACAGCCGACGAATTCATGTTCTACATGGAAGACACCGACTCACGGTTCGTCGTGCTGCCGAACGGCGATCACCCGGGCAGAGAAGCCGCCAAGAGGTTGGGCATTGGCACGATTGAGGTCGATTCGGAGCAGTCCGCAACAGGACGACCGCGGGTAAGGCTCTCGATCGGCGGCTCTACTCTCTCTAACAAGAAGGAGCCCGATCCTCCCAGCGAAGACGACGTCGCACTCTTCCTCCACACATCCGGCACTACGAGTCGACCCAAAGGTGTGCCCTTGCGACACGTCAACCTGATGCGCTCCATGCAGAACATCAAACAGACATACGAACTGACGCCCGACGACACGTCTCTCATCGTCATGCCGCTCTTCCACGTGCACGGACTCATCGGCGCATCTCTCTCTACCCTCAACTCTGGCGGCACGATAGTAGTTCCGGAGCGATTCTCAGCCAGTGCCTTCTGGCCTCAGCAAATCGACCACAGAGCCACCTGGTACTCGGCAGTGCCGACCATCCACCAGATACTCCTCACACGAGCCGATAGCGACGAAGCACCGCACGAATCGTTCAGATTCATCCGCTCCTGCTCCGCCTCGCTCGCACCTTCCGTATTCGAGAAGCTGGAGGCGCGCTTCGGAGCACCCGTCTTGGAGGCATACGGGATGACCGAAGCATCGCATCAGATGTCGAGCAGCCCACTGCCGCCGGGCAACCGCTTGCCGGGCACGGTCGGCACCGCTACAGGTGTTGAAGTGGCGGTAATGCTCGATGAACACACTGGCGACTTGGCACGATCCGACGAACGGGGCGAGGTGGTCATCAAGGGCGAAAACGTAATGTGGGGCTACCACAACAACGACGCTGCCAACCGAGACGCCTTCGTCAACGGCTGGTTTCGCACCGGCGACCAAGGTTTCTTGGACGAGAACGGATATCTCACCCTGACAGGCAGGCTCAAGGAGCTGATAAATCGAGGCGGCGAGAAAATATCTCCTCTCGAGGTCGATGCGACGCTTCTCGAGCATCCGTCAATTGCCGAAGCGGTGTGCTTCGCCGCGCCCGATGTGAAGTATGGCGAGTGCGTTCAGGCAGCGGTAGTGCTGAGCGAAGACGCGGCAGGAGACGATATTCGCGACTTTTGCCGCGATCGTCTCGCAGAATTCAAGGTGCCCGACATCATATACTTCGCCGAACAACTGCCTCGAACTGCCACCGGCAAGATACAGCGTCGCCATGTGGCTGCGGCATTCATAGAGTCAGAAAACGAGTAACTGAGATCTGGTGAAAGTGGACTATGTCCATATATGAAGGATCCTGATCAAGGAGTGCGAGCTAAGTAAAGACAATTCTCTCTTCGGTGCGCTATCATCCATGCAATCCATTAATGACGGTGTTTTGCGGCAGTGTCCTGCCATAATCACTCGGTCAGCAGGGTCAGGAACAGGCTCGCCAAACCCAGATACATAACTATCCCGAATATATCGGTAGCTGTGGTCACGATCACCGCGGATGCCATCGCCGGGTCGATGCGAACCAGTCTGAGCGCCATCGGGACTAACACTCCGCTCAACGCCGCAAGCATCAGGTTCAACAGCAGAGAAACCATGACTAGGACCGTCAGTGCAAGCTCGCCCTTCCACAGGTACACGATGCCGCCGAGTATCAGTCCGACGACCGCCCCCTGCATGATCGACAACAGAAGCTCGTAAATCAGGAGCCTAGGCACGTTCGTGAGCGACCTCTCACCCAGCGCCAGCGACCTCACTATGATCGTCACTGTCTGAGTTCCCGCGATACCTGCCTGGCCCATCACGATCGGCAGGAACACCGCCAGCACCGTCAACGCGTCGAGCGTCGGTTCGAAAAGGCTCAATGCGAATCCGGCTCCCATCACCGTGAACAGATTCAGTACCAGCCAAGGCAATCTGCTCCTGATCGAGTAGCGCAAGCTGGGGACGGTCCGCAATCCTCCTCCCATTCCGACCATGCGGAACATATCTTCCGTCGCCTCTTCCTCAGCTACCTCTACCAGTTCGCTGACGGCTATCACGCCCTCGAGATGATTGACATGATTGGTGACTGGAATGCTCACCAAGTCGTACCGCTGCATCAGCCTCACCGCTTCCTCCCGATCATCGGTCGATGTCACCGAGATCACGTCGCGGTTCATTATTTCGTTAACCAAAGAGCCCGCCGGCGCAAATACGATTTCGGACAGCTCCAGTCGGCCTGACAAGGTGCCGTCGGAATCTACAACGTAGATCTGACGCATCTCATCTGGGGGCAGCTCCATATCCTTTAGCACTCGCAGCGCGTGCCGCACCGTCCAGTAGTCACGCACCGCGGCGAAGTCTGGCGACATCAATCCGCCGGCATCATCGTCTTGATGCAGGAGCAACTCCCCGACCACATCCATTGTCCTCATGCGACCGAGGATCCGGCTGGCTTCTTCCCAATCGAACTGGTGCAGCAGATCGACGGCAACCTCGGGCTCCGCCTCATCCAAGACCGCCGGACGTCTCTCATCCAAGATCGACTCATACACGTCGCGGGCAGTCTCGATATCGAGTTCGCCCAGCACCTCCGCGACTTGCCCGTCTCCCATCGCAGCCAACAGAGCCGCCATCTCGTCGCCCGAATGTTCGGCGACAACGGAAGCGATATCTGCCGGATGGAGTGAAGAGATCAGCTCTACAGCAGCGGCATGATCTCCCGACTCCAATAGATCAGAGACGTTTTCGACTATGTCGCCCAGATCAGCAGGCGCGGGAAGAGTTGACACGACTACCCTAACAAGGTTTCAAAACCAGGCTGCTCGATCGCTGCCAAGCGAAGAGGTGGCTACAATTCAGAATCGTACGCAACAATCCTCTTCGTACGCAACCGCAACTACGCGACATCGATTCACGTTGACGGAGAGACTCGCAAGACTCGTGTGTTGGGTAAGTCGATGTAGATCAAATGGAGCTGACAGGTTCTCGGCGAGTTCAAACAGGAATTGCAACGTCGTTCGAAGAGCGACACAGGATTGAAGCCCGCAAGACGTTGCCGCCTTGTTAAACCTGTACCCCGAGCGGCCCACGATCACGGGAATGACGTAGTTACGCAAATGTCTCTGATGGCGATAAGATGAGAATGTAGAGTAGCTCGCGGATCTACCGAATCCGCAAACAATGCGAGAGGGTATACCGATTGTTGCTAGGAGTTTCAGGATTCCTTCGGGGAGATTGGCTCTCTGTATCCGCAGCCGAGATGCAGAAGGTCGTCGATAACGGCTTCAAAACCGTAATGCTCACAGTCTCGGACCCTTCGCTAGGCGATGCAGACGATATCGAGAAGATCAAGCGCATCTACACCGAATTCGGGATGGTGATGCCTATGACTCGCGGCGCCTACGGAGGCGGGCTATGCAGCGATGAGCAGTCACAGCGCGAGACGGCTATTCAGTTCCTGATCGACACTATCCGGCTTTCGGCAAAACTCGGCTGTCCAAGTACCTACTTCAGACCCGGAAGCCTGAATCCCGACGGTGCTTGGCTGCCGCATCCCGCGAATCGATCCGATGAAACTTTCGACCGACTGGTCGATAGCGCGCAGCAGGCGTGCGTGGTTGCAGATGCCGAGGGAGTTCGGCTGGTGGTCGAAGCAGGGGTGGTCTGCCCGCTATACTCGCCGAGTAGAGTGCGAGACTTTTTCGACGCGGTATCCATGCCCGCTCTCGGATTCAACATGGACCCCGTCAATCTCGTCGGCTCCCTCGATATCGCATACGACACAACTTCGCTCATCAACGAGTGCATCGATCTCATGAGGGATGAGATAGCGGGATGCGATGCCAAAGACATCAAGATCGTGGATGCGCTTCTGCCCCACTTCGAAGAGGAAGTGATCGGCGCGCCCGAGGCGTTGCTAGACAACGTGACGCTACTGAAACGTCTGCAAGAAATCGCGCCTGACATTCGGGTGATGGTCGAACACTATCCCGATGAGCAAATCCCTGCTGCGGCATCTGGAATCAGGCGCGCGGCAGAGCTGGCGGGAGTGGTTTGGGATTGAACACGACATAAGCAATCTAAACGCGAGACCAAGGAGCAACTACAATGCCGGTCGATCTATCCGGTAAACGAGTCATAGTGACCGGCGGCGCAACCGGCATCGGAAGGGCTTCGGCAATTAAAGTCGCTGAAGTCGGTGCCGATGTGGCGGTCTTCGACAACAATAACGAAGATGGCAAAAACACTGCCGACGAGATAATCGCGAACGGGGGCAAAGCCCGGTTCTGGAGCGTCGACGTCAGGGATGAGGCGAACGTCTCAGGTTCTGTGACGGCCGCAAAGGCATGGATGGGCGATATCGATGTGCTCCTCCACTTTGCAGGTGTACTGCAAGGGGCTTCAGTAAGCCTCGAACAATTCCCAGAAGACGTTTGGGACACGGTGTTGGACATCAACCTACGTGGAACGTATCTCCTTGCGAAATATGTCGTCGCTGAGATGTTGAAGAAGCACGGGCCGGATCGAGGGGTTGTTATCCTTGCCGCTTCCGGCGCCGGTGTCAGAGGTGGGTCGTCGTCTTACGCCTACGGAGCCAGCAAGGGCGGGGTCCACGGCTTCACTATGGTTATGCAGCAGTATCTGGGAGCGCATGGAATACGGGTGAACGACATCGCTCCTGGTGCTGTCAGCACTCCCTTGAAGATCTCGCAAGTGAGAACGACGCATATGAAGACCGAAAGCAGTGAAAACCTAGATGATCTGCTATCAGATCTGACATCGCCGAGGGATGTGGCAGAGATCGTGGCGTTCATGGCCAGCGACGATGCCAAACTGCTGCGAGGCACCGTCTTCACAGGCTGAACCCATATCCAGCTCTCGATCTACCCGAATCACGCCTGATGTCTTCAGCACGCTTGTCGAGAGACCGCGCGGTCGCCTTCGCACCGGGCAACATCTCCGGGCTCTTCAAAATCATCCCGCATGAAGATCCTGCAAAGATGCACTCTCTCGGATGGGGTTTCACCATCGAGGAAGGCGTCACCGCCACCGTTTCGCTACTCGATGCAGATGAAACCAAAGTCGATTTCAACGGCTCTCCCATACTATTCCCGACTGTAGCCGAGGCGTTGGCGGATCTGACTTGCCAGCGGTTTCACGTCGACCTTCAAGCACAGCTGCCTCTCAGCAGCGGATTCGGCTTGAGCGGAGCTTCCACCTATGCCGCGCTCATCGCTGCAAACGAACTGATTCAGGCTTCACGCGCTCGCGATGAGCTGGCATTGATGGCACATATCGCAGAAGTGAAAAACCTCACCGGCCTCGGCGACGTCTGCTCTCAGCACAATGGTGGATGTCTGATGAAGACTATTGCCGGAAACCCACTCACAGCAACTGTCATCGAAGTAGAGCCTCTACCGATATTCTGGCGATACTTCAGTCCCATAAGAACCAGCGAGATACTCTCTGACCAGCAGCGTCACCACCAGATCAACGAAGCAGCAGACATCGCTTTGGACACACTGATGGGGATCTTGCGAAGACGACGCGTGGTCGATTTCGAGAAACTAACTGACATCGCGCTCGGATTCGCGACTAGCAGCGGGCTATTGATGGATCGTGACGTGAAGCGCTGCATATCGGAGGCACGCGCCGCTGGCGGTTCAGCCTCGATGATCATGCTCGGAAACGCGGTCTTCAGCACAGTTCCATTCGAAGGATCGATCAAGACCAGGCTCGCCCGCCATTCCGCCCGACTCGCTTGAGAACAGCTTATCTAGTCGATGTCAGCGGGAAGGTTTTACACATCTTTAAGGAAAAGATGTTCCATCTTTCGAAGGCGGCTCTGGCTAACCTTCATTCATTAAGGGCCGACACCAGCTCGCTGTGCACGCTGGGCCAACCTACGGCAACGATCGAGAGCTCATCATCGGTAGACCAATCGATCGCATCGCCCTGATCATCCGTCACGATCACGCCCAACTCCTGCGCGATCAAGGAACCTGCCGCCAAGTGCATCGGCTCGATATTGTAGAAAACCACTCCAGCCATCCGACCTCTACATACTTGCATCAAGGGATAAGCCGCCGAAGAAAACGAATTCGACTGCCCGACGCGTTTCACCCACGAAAGCCCCTGATCCGATAGCAGTTGTTCCCAGACTTCAGCTCCGTCGATCTCCAGCCCGATCGCGCTCTCGGAAAGGTTAAATTCGGGAGGCGTCACAGTGAGCGATGTGCCATTCAGCCATGCGCCCCGACTCGACACCGCAGACAGAGTCTCTCCCGACACCGGCGTGCTCATCGCCGCGACACTCAAATCACCGTTGCAACGCAACGCGATGTTGATGCCCCAGTGACTCATTCCAGTGCTGAAAGGCACGGTCCCGCACAGCGGATCGATCAGCCATGTGCGTTCTTCCTCGCCATCGCTTCCGAATCCTAGATCCCCGACGCTCTCCTCGCTTAAGATCGTCCCAATCGCTCCGTTTTCCTTCAAAGTCTTCGCGATCTCTCTATCCGAAGCGATGTCTGCTTCAGTTACCAGCGCGCCTGGAGATTTTTCCCACTGGTCGAGATCATGTGCATCATCCCTGAACAGCGTCATTAGCACCGAGGACGCGGCATCTACCGCCGCCACCGCTGCAACTAGCGCCGATGCTTCTTCAAATTCGTTACCGTTCCACATAGCCTATCGCCATCAATACAAACCTATTGTTCATCTCTTGGATAAGCAGACTCCAAAGTAACTGTTATATATTCCAAAGTGCAAGGTCGAAAAAACAAGATTTAACCAAGGACAAACCTTCAACGATGTTCGCAACGATAGGACACACCTTCTCACTGATGAAAATGAGCTGGGAAGTGCTTCAGAAAGATCGAGAACTCATATTCTTCCCCGTCCTTTCAGCCATCGGATTGCTGATACTCGGATTGATCGGCGTGGTTGTGTTGGGCTCCATGGCTCAAGCCGAAGGCTCTACCGAAGCTTCGTCGGATGGAAGTCTCGTCCTTTACATCGTCTTCATCATCCTCGCCTACTTCATAACCACCTTCTTCAACGCCGCACTGGTCTCCGCCGCGCTCGAACGATTGCGGGGAGGTGACCCGAACGTCAGTTCAGGCCTGATACACGCATCGAAACACATTCACCACATCTTCATCTGGGCACTCATGAACGCCCTCATCACCATTATTCTGACCGCGCTAAAGAATAGGCAGGACAATTTCTTCGTACGGATGATCTTCGACATGATCGGCGGCATATGGGAGTTCCTGACATTCTTCGTCATCCCGGTCATGGTCTCCGAAAACGAGGAACCGATCTCTGCGATCAAACGATCCGCTTCCATCGTTAGAGAAACTTGGGGGCGTCAGATCACTGCCACTTTCGGCTTCATGCTCGTCTACATACTCGCCATCGTCATCTCTGTAATACCTGCATTGCTCATCTATTTCGTATTCCCGATCGGCGGAATTGTCGTCGGTGTGTTGCTTGTCGGACTGGCCCTATCGGTAGTGCAGACGCTTGAAGGGATCTTCAAAGCGGCACTCTACGACTTTGCGATGGGCGAGCAGCCGGAAGGATTCGATCTGCGGACTCTGCAGACCGCATACCAGCCTGCACCCGCGTGAAAAGCGGCTCTTATTCGAATACGAACAGGCAACTACAGCTTCCCGCGGCTTGGGCTTGCTCCGCATACCGATCCGCCGCGCTTGACGCTTCGTAGTCTACTGTGACGAGTAGTGCGTCTCATAACGTAACTGGTGTAGTCGTCACCAATCACTCGCTACACCCTGAACGAAGGATGCGATTGCTGATGAATAAGAAAATATCCATCTTGCTAGTCGCGATATTCGTCTCGCTGTCTTTCGTCGCTCTTAGAGCCGAGGTCAATGCTCATGAAGGTCGCGACGTGGCTGACTATAAATTTGTCGTCGGATTCAGAGAAGAGCCAGCTTACGAAGGTATGCTGAACGCTGTTTCTCTGGTAGTCACTCGCGTCGAAGATACTCACGAAGCCCACGAAATGGCATTGATGTCGAGCGAAGAAGATGGCAAGGCAGCGCAAGATGACGAGTTGATGGTTCATGGCGCATTGTTCATCTCACCGAGTTTGAAGAGAAATGAGACCTTCGAGTTTGAAATCAGCCACGAACTGACCGGAGAGACCATCACTTATCACGTCCATCCAGGCGATTTTCAGGGCGTGATCGCCGTATCAGATGATGCGTCGGACTCATCCACAGATACGGTGTTGATCGGCGAAGATGGGATGATGCCTGCAAATGCGATCGTGAGGCCGGGCGACACCCTGACGTGGGAGAATCATACGAACTTCGCCGCTGTCTTGATGAGCGGTCCAGTCTCATCGATGACCGGATCGAATGGCGACGATGCCCAACATGGAGGCGTAGCAGACATGGATATGGATCACGTCACGCACACCAGTTCGGTATCGAATCTCGCTCTACAGGTTGAAATAACTCACATCCCTACCGCATCCGCTAAAACTTTGACGCTGATGGAGGTTCCGGGAGACCCTGGTCACTACACAGCCGAATTTGTACCGACCGCTACCGGCGACTACTCCTTCAGGATCTTCGGAGATGTGAACGGTGTCACAATCGATGAACTGTTCGAGTCGGGTCCCGGAACTTTCGATACGGTGATCGCCGCTGACGCGATACAGTTCCCGAATGTGTTGGAAAGCCGTCGGGAGGTCGAGAACGCCGCCCGCGGCGCGTTGGATGCCGCTCGCGAAGCCGACGCAAGCGCCGCTGACGCTTCAGACACGGCAAATTTGGCACTCGTCATCGCAATCTTCGGAGTGATTGTCGGTATTGGCGGCATTGGCATCGGGATCTTCGGCATATCGGTAGCGAGGCGATCCAGATAATCACGAAATAGAATTCGAAAAAGCGTCGCTATCAAATTGGTGATCCGCCGCAAATCGATTCTGTGTCAATTCTTTTCAACAACATGCATCTCTTACATGGTCAAGTCGGGTTATGGGATGAGATAGGCACCGTGATCGGACTCTTCTCATTCGTGGTGTTTGTCGGTTTTCTGGCTTGGTCCAACGGCAACAAGCGGCGCAAGGCACAAGCGAAGCGTCGGAGAGACCGTCAAACCGCCAAGGGCGATTGATCCCCACGTCATCATGATGCTCGGCACGTCGCGTCGCTACTTGATTCAGGCGGCGTGGTTATTCGCGGCATCGATGGTTTGTGCGGCGACCTTACTGGCACGCCCCGACTCTGTCGAGGCGCACGCAAACCAGCTGCGTTCCTCGCCGTCTCCACTTGAAGAACTGGAGCAACCACCAGAACGGGTGATCATCTGGTTCACCGAGGCGATTGAACCGTCGTTCAGCTCGATCTCCGTCCTAGATCAGGGCGGCGCTGAGATGACGATCGGCGACACCGAGTTCGACGACACCGAGCCGCAGGCCATGTGGGCCCCGCTCGGCAAACTCGAACGTGGAACTTACACCGTGGCTTGGCGCAACGTCTCGGCGGTGGACGGACACAACGTCTATGGCTCATTCCTCTTCTCGGTCGGTATGACGATAGATGCCGTTTCGCAAACAGATTCCTTCGA
This sequence comes from Dehalococcoidia bacterium, assembly GCA_965214735.1. Classification (GTDB taxonomy): domain Bacteria; phylum Chloroflexota; class Dehalococcoidia; order Lucifugimonadales; family Lucifugimonadaceae; genus Bin127. The sequence goes on from OZ243977.1 coordinate 2,148,696, forward strand.
CCAACCCCTGCTGCAAGCAAGAACCGACCCTTTCATTCGGTGGTTGATCTACATCGGCGTCGCGCTCCTCTTCGGCGGACTGTTATTCGAACTGCTGATTCTGGTCCCGGTGCTGAGCGAGGAGTCCGACCGTTGGGATGCTACCGCCTCGTCCCGAAAATCCAGCAGCATCTTCGTCGTCTTAGCCTCCACCGCCGTAGCCGTAGTCCTTTTGGCTCAAATCGCGCAGCTGGCGCAACAGACGATGATCATCTACGACATCAAATGGACTTCACTGACCTCGACGCAGCTCGCGAACATCGTCGCCGACAGTGCTTGGGGCAGATATTGGGGACTTAGGTTCGCTTTCGCTGTCATCACGGCGTTCTCTCTCTTCATGGCGCAACGAGTGCGTGTTAAGTCCGAAGCTCCAAGCGAAGACGAACAGCCGGGGTTGCTAATGGACTCATTTTGGGGCATCATCGCGTTGGCCAGCGTCAGCGTCTACCTCGCACTAATATCTTTCAGCAGCCACAACGCAGCTGCGCCCGAAGACGTGCGCTGGATCGCACTTTCGAGCGACCTTGCTCACATCGTAGCTGCATCTTTTTGGGTCGGCGGATTAGTCTATCTGCTCATATCAGCATCGATTCACTCATCGACCAGAAACTCTTCCGACAACCGCTCGTCTCTGATCCCTCTAGTTTCTAGGTTCACACCCTTGGCTCTGCTGGCTGCTGCCGCTTTGGTTGCATCCGGGGTCGTCTCCTCGTTGATGCAGGTGGCGATCCCTGAGGCGTTGGGGACTCCCTACGGGGGCGTGCTGATCGCCAAGATTATTCTGTCATTCGTTCTTTTGGCGATCGCTACCTACAACATGATGTCCGTCGCCAAGAGGCTGAAAACTCAACGCGAAGCGGCATCCACGCTGAAACGGTCAGTCGCTGCCGAGAGCGCAATCGCTGTCTTGGCGCTGCTCGCCGCCGCGTGGATGGCGAGTCTTGAACCTGCCAGACAGTACGCAGAAAGAAACGGTATCGGAATAGACGAATCGGTCAGTCAGACGATTGAGATCGATGGCGCGACGGCTCATGTTTCACTCGAACCCGGCGAAGTCGGCCCGAACTCGCTCTCAATCGATCTCGCCGATGTTGATGGAGCCCCCTTCGACTCCGCAGAGGAGGTGCGAGCTCGAGTCAAGTTCCTCGATCAAGATTTCGGAGAGCCTTATCTTCCTGCAGAGAGAACCGATGAAGGAAGATGGCTGATGGAAGACGTTCAGATCGGCGTTGCCGGCGCGTATCAGATCGAGGCCAACGTAACTCGGTCAGACAGCTTCGATTCGCGAATCGCATTCAGGTTTTCTGCCAGATCGACTGCCCTCGCATCCGATTTGATACGCCCCGACTCGAACACGTCTTATCTCCTACTAGGGTTTCAGATCATCATCATCGGTGCCGCTCTATTCGCATCGGGATTGGTCAGGATGGAGCGATTCACGATCAACTTGAGCCAATACCTCGCGTCGAGCCGCCATCTCGCAACTTTCGGCGCTTTATTCATGGTGATTGGTAGTCTGGTGTCCATCAACGCCTTAACCATCGGCATCGGCATGCCTAAAGGCGAGATACGCAATCCATTCCCACTTACCCAAGGCTCAATCACTATGGGTGAACCAGTCTACGCCTCGACCTGTGCGACTTGCCACGGACAAGGGGGCAGGGGAGACGGACCTGCCGCGGCGGGGCTGAACCCATCGCCGGCGGATCTGGCGGTACATGTGCCGCTCCACTCCGACGCCGACCTCTTCGACTTCATCGCCAACGGCATCGACGGAACCGCCATGCTGCCTCAATCGGGGAATCTAAGCCAAGAAGAGATCTGGCACCTAGTCAACTTCATCCGCACATTAGAGGAGTGACGGCATGGACTTGGATGTATCAGGGTTCGCAGGTATCGATCGCGCCTGAATCGGCCAGATCAGCGATCTCGGCAGCACTGAATCCCGATTCCTCCAACACTGCCCGAGTGTGTTGACCCAGTAGCGGCGCCGGACTGCTGATCCGTCCCGGCGAACCATACAACTTCGCTGCCAGTCCGATATTCCTTATCGGCCCCGCACTGGGATGTTCGAGAGTCACGTCCATATCGCGCGCCTGAACTTGCGGATCGGCCCACACCTGCTCCATATCGAAGATCGGGCCGGCAGGAACGCCGGCATCTTCGAATATCTCGCTCCACTCCTCGGAGCTCTTGGTCACAAGCGTCTCTTCCAAGTCCGCTTCCAACGCTTCACGATTCTTCAAACGTCCGGCGTTGTCGGCGTAGCGTGAATCCTTGATTAAACCTTCTCGGTCCATCGAGCTGCACAGCCTCTCGAAGTTCGACTGGTTAGGGGCGCCGATGTTGATGTAACCGTCTTTCGTCTTGAACGCCTGATACGGCGCGGATAGGCGATGCGCCGATCCCAGCGGAGGAGGCACATCATCCGTGGCGAAGTAGTAGCTCGACTCCCATACCGTGTACGCGAGTGCTGCTTCTCTGATGCTCACTTCCAAGAATTGGCCTTCTCCCGTCTTCAAACGATGCACATATGCCGACAGAATCCCATAGGCAGAGTACAGTCCCGCGTTCAAATCTGCCATGGGCACCCCTATCTTCACAGGTGGCGCCCCTGGAAAGCCGGTGAAACTCATCACGCCGCTCAAACCTTGAGCGATGAGATCGAAACCCGCTCGCCGCGCGTCGGGACCAGTTCGACCGAACCCGGATATCGAACAGTAGATGATCTCCGGATTAATGGCACTCACATCTTCATAGCCGAGTCCTAGACGCTCCATCGTGCCCGATCGGTAGTTCTCCATGACGACATCCGCGTCTTTGACCAGACGCCTCATAGCAGCGACACCGTCTGGATGCTTGAAGTTCAGCACGACGCTCCGCTTGTTGCGATTCATCGCCATGAATGCAGCTGCTTCCCCCTTCACGAACGGAGGTCCCATCCTGCGCGTATCATCGCCGCCGCCGGGTTTCTCGATCTTTACGACATCGGCGCCCATATCTGCCAACAGCATCGAACAGTACGGGCCGGCCAAGATCTGCGAGCAGTCCAAAACCCTGATGCCCTCTAGCGGGGACGGAAGTCCGCTCGCGTCAGGCAGCTGTGGCGAAGTCTCGGACACCTAAGAAGCTGATAAAAGGGATCTCATCAAGATGCCGCTGTCCATTCACGCGCCCGACATCTGATAGATCTTGCCTTCGGTCTTGATCGCCGGGGCGTAGACCATCCGCGCATCGTGCATCTGCCGCAGGTCTTCTGCGCCCACATAGCCCATACATACCTTCAACGCGCCGACCAAGTTCAATGTGCCGTCGGATGTCGATGATGGCCCGAAAAGCAACTGGTCTAGCGAATACTTCACGCCCAAATCGATGCGAGTGCCTCTAGGCAGAGACTCGTGCCAAGTCGCCATGCCCCAATGCATGCCTTTCGCAGGAGCCTCTTCAGTCTTGGCGAAGGGACTACCGATCATTACCGCATCAGCTCCCGCGGCGATCGATTTGCAGACGTCCCCGCCAGTGCGAATCCCACCGTCGGTGATGATCGGCACGTACCTGCCAGTCTCTTCAAAATATGCGTCTCTCGCCGCGGCGCACTCAAGAGTTGCCGTGACCTGAGGCACACCGATGCCCAGAACTTCTCGGCTCGTGCATGCCGATCCTGGACCAATACCCACCATCACTCCATGCACGCCCTCCTCCAAAAGCTCCTTCGTGACCGAATAACTGACCATATTTCCGACAACGACCGGCACCGAAACGTCTCTGACTACCTCGGAGAGTATCAAACCGACCGGGCTATTGGAAGATCGGTGTCGCCGAGTAATAACCGTTCCTTGGATTACTATCATGTCGGCACCAGCCTCCGCTGCCAATGGAGCGTGACGCTTCGCCGTCTGCGGAACGAACGATACTGCCGCCGTGCCGCCTGCCGCCTTTATCTCCTCGACCCGTTGCCCCACCAGCTCGGGATTGACCGGCTTCGAGTAGAGATCTTGCAGAAGAGATGTGGCATCCTCTTTGGACGACGAGGCGATCTGCTGATACACGTCGACAGTATCGTCGTACCTCGTGTGGATGCCGTCCATATTCATCACGCCGATCCCGCCCGCATCCGACATCTTAACGGCGAAATTCACATCCACCACGCTATCCATCGCTGACGCCAAGAAGGGGATATCGAGATTCAGTCCATCGAAGGAGGTCGAAACATCCGCCATGTCCGGGTTGACCGTCTCGCTTCCCGGCACGATCGCCACATCATCGTATCCGTATGCACGGGGAAGCACTTGCATGCCGAGGGGAAGATCCATGATGATCAGCGACTCCTAAAGCGCCAATTCTGACTCCGTGTCGATTCTTTGCCGATCGATGGTGCACCTCCCCGCAAACAGGGTACTGCCGAAGGGCGATCCTGTTGATAGAACCGATTGCCCATAAGAGAAGAACCACCTAGGTGCGATACTGGGATTCAGGATATTATCGCAGATTTGGCGATCTTTTACAAAGCAATTCTCTCGAATCGACTCCGAGCGAGATGTTCGATCAAAAATCAACTATATCGATCATCGGAGCTGGCAGATTGGGCTCTTCGCTTGCCATTGCTCTAACTCGACGGGGGTTGGACGTCGCCGCAGTTTCGACGCGCCGATCATCGCAACGCACATGGCTGTCGGAGCAGATGCCCCGTACGCGAATCTGCGAAGCTGCCGACCAAGCCGCTTCCAGCGCAGATATCGTCTTCATCACCACCAGCGACTCCGCAATCGAGACCGTGTGCCGACAACTCAACTGGCAGCCCCATCAAGCCATCGTCCACTGTTCCGGAGTGCTGGGCCTCGAAGTTCTTAGATCGGCATCGAGTGCATCGGCAACTGTAGGCGCTCTTCATCCGTTGCAGACTTTTCCGACTCCAGCCTCGCACAAACTCCTCTCGGGAATCACGTTCGCAATCGAAAGCAATGATGAACGCTTCGAAAATTGGCTCTATTACTTAGCGAGCATTTTCGGAGCTAAAACGATCAGTGTCTCCGGAGCCGATGAACGGGCGGCTTACCACGCCTCCGCGGTGCTGGCGTGCGGCATGCTAGCCGGGCTGGCCGGGCTGGCCGCCGAGCTATGGGACCGATTAGGCATCGACCGGTCGGATGCGATAGACATGATGGCGCCCATGATCACTTCAACTGCCGCGCAGGTCGCAGACAAAGGCATTCCTGCCTCGCTCACCGGCCCTTATACCCGAGGCGATCTCGACACGATCCGAAAACATCTCTACGCCACACAGCTCCACTCTGTAGAGATCTCTCGCGCCTACGCGTCGCTCGCCTTGGCACAGCTTCACATCGCGGCAGAACAAGGCGGGATCGACGCTTCGCGGCAGCGAGAGATAAGGAAAATACTAGAAAGGCACCTGCGAAGCTTATGAGCGCACTTGACCTCTCGTTCAAAATCGAAAGCATCGACGCTCTGCATCTGTCATTTCCCGACAACCCCGGCTATTGGGAACAGTACCGGCAAAACGCGGATCAATCAGATGCACATCCTCGATACGAATTCAAACCGGGATGGCAAACTGTGTACGCCACGATGGTTGAGACGCCTCTCGTCAAAACGACTCTTACCGACGGCAACGAAGGATGGGGAGAGTCCAACACTCCGATCGCTCCCGAAATCGTCTGCCTGATGCTCGAGGCGGCGATATCTCGAATGGTCATCGGCAGAGAATTCGAAAGCCCCTTCGATCTTTGGGACTTCGTCTACGATTCCCAGCGCGGCAGAGGCATCACTTCCGGCTACTGGATGGATGCGCTCGCGGCTCTCGACATCGCCATTTGGGATGCATTGGGCAAGCGACACGACATGCCCGTGGCGGCGATCCTCGACGACTCCTATCGAACCAAGATACCGGTCTATCTCTCCGGCTTAAGACAAGCGATGATAGACCAGCGCATCGAACATGCTGGCGCAACGGCTGCAAAAGGTATCCGCGGCATCAAGATATTTCAGAACGGCGATATCGATGCCGCGCTCAGAGAGCTCGATGCTCTGATGCGCGCGGCTCCTGATGTCGAACAGTGGATGGTCGACACACTATGGATGTGCGACCTGCGATCCGCCAAGTTGGCCAAGCTCGAGTTCGGCGATAGATCCGTTCGATTCTTCGAATGCCCCTTGCAGCCCGAAGATTTGGCGGGACATCGCTCACTGGCGGTAGAGCCAGGCGCTCCCATCGCGCTTGGAGAACACTTCCGAACCCGCTACCAGCTGATCGACTGGCTGCAGACACCTCCATCTTTCGACATCTATCAACCCGACATCGGCAGGACAGGCATCAGCGACTTCATGCGCCAGCGCGATCTGGCTTACGAAGCCGGTCTGCCAGTCACGCCTCACATGGGCAACGGTGCAGCCGTGTTCCAAGCCGCGACATTGCAGTGCGCCGCGCTTTCGAGCCCTGAGTTCCTGCAAGAGTTCCAAGGAGGATTGTCCAGCCTGCTGCAAGATGCGGCACAGACTCAATGGGAGATCCATGAGGGTGTCTTCCGTCTCCCAGATGCCCCCGGAGTAGGCGTCACCATCGATGAGAAGGTGCTGGACCGATACATCTCTCCACGGACTCACTACTCCACATGAATCTCGGAACTATAATCATCATGGATTCGCCCGACTGCGAAGGATAGCGCCTGAGTCGTGAGCGATTCCGCCGCTCAAGCCGCATCCTTGTACGAACCATCGAGCCTCACTTTCCGAGGAAGGCGATAGTTCGTCGAATCCCAAGTGTCGCTCGCTTCTCGGCTTTGGTGCGTCTGTATATCCGTATCGAAATCCAAGAACTTCAACGCGTCTCAATGACAACGGGTCCGCAGGAAACATCCGCCGTCGTCTCGAAAGAGGATAAGCACGGTCGTCCGGAACTTGTGCAGATCCTCGCCATACCGGGATTCGCCAGGCTGCTCGCTTCGGAGGCACTGTTCGACATCGCAGTTGTGGCTCGCGTCACGGCACAGTCTTGGGTCACTTTCGACATCACAGGTTCGAATCTGTGGGTCGGCGCGGTTGCAGGCGTCAGAGCCCTCCCGGTACTTTTCCTGCCGCTCTTGACCGGTGCTATCGCCGATCGAATCGATCGGCGCCAGCTGCTCTTCATCGTGCGAGTATGCCTCGCTATCACTTCACTGGTTCAAGCGTTGCTGATCGCGTTCGACGTGTTAAGGCCCTGGCACATGCTCGCTCTCGCCGTATGCGCAGGTTCCGTCTTCGCCTTCGGAGTGCCCGCATTTTGGGCCTACATCTCGGATCTCGTCGATCCGAAGGCTCTTCCTCGTGCAACTGCTCTGGTATTGACCGTCGAAAATGCAGGCGAGATGGTCGGACCTGTCTTGGCAGGCGCCATAATCGCCGCTGCCGGCGCGGAGTACAGCTTCGGACTGATAGCCGTCATCTATTTGCTAGGGGCTTTCGCAATCATCAGCGCGCCTCCTGGGCGACATGCAGATTCCGATCCCAAACTCGATGGCAAGCCTACATACTACGAGAGCATCAAAGAGGGATTGGCGTTCGCCAGACGCTCACCGACGCTCCCTTGGCTATTCTTGATGAACACCTCGGTCAACATCTTCGGCGTCGCCATTTTCCCTCTGATACCCGACTACGCCACCTCTGTCTTCAATGTCGGCGGTTTGGGGTTCGGAGTAATGACTGGCGTGCTAGGCGTGGGATTCGCCGTTGGAAGCGGTCTCATCGCACTGACCGGGATGCCGCGACGCGTTCTCTGGTTAATATTAGTTTCGAGCCTGGTCTGGGACTCCTGCATGATCGCCTTCGGGTTTTCAAGGATATTCCCATTAACGCTGGCTCTTTTGTTCGTGATGGGCATCTCCGGGATGTTTTGGGTCAACGCCATCATCAACCTGTTTCAACGCGCGGCAGAGGGACCGATAAGAGGAAGAGTGATGAGTCTCTATGCAATCGGCATGGGGCTCTTCCCGCTCGGATGGGCTTACGGAGGGGCACTCTCCACCTTGATCGGAAATGAACTCACTCTGATTGTCAGCGCGCTCGGCGGCACTCCACTCGTAGTCCTCGCCATGATAGCGTCTCCCGGTCTGAGACGATCCTGATACGATTCGCACCACCGCAACCCTCGAATCGGACCGATCCAATGAAGATAACCGACGTAAAGCCCCTGATGCTAGACCGATATCTGCTCGTGCGAATCGAGACCGACGCCGGAATCACTGGACTCGGCGAATCAGGCGCCTGGGGGCATCTCGAAGCATCTCAGGCTGCCATCGAGAAGTTCGGCCGCTACTTGGTGGACCAAGACCCGCTCCGCATCGAGCACCACTGGCAGTACATGTACCGCTTCTCGCACTTCCGCGGATCCGCAATCATGGGCGCGCTCAGCGCGTTGGACATCGCGCTGTGGGACATCATGGGCAAGCATTTCGATGCTCCGGTTCATCAGCTCCTCGGCGGCAAGGTGCGGGATCGAGCGCGCGTCTACTACCACGTGTTCGGAGATGAAAAAGAGAAGCTCATTCAAGGCATCGTCGATGCCAAAGAGATGGGATTCACAGCCGTCGGGCACCTCACTCCGTTCCTCGATGAAGATTACAGCCTCCCGTACTTCAAGACCCATGCCGAGAAGATCGCGGACGCTATCGATACCGTCCGCCGCTACCGTCAAGCCGTCGGTGACAAGGTCGATCTCTGCATCGAGATCCATCGAAGATTGACACCCGCCGAAGCCGTGCAGCTGGGCTTGGGCATCGAGCAGTACCATCCCTTCTTTTTCGAGGATCCCGTGACTCCCGACAACTTCGACGAGATGGCGTATGTCGCAGACAAGATCAACATACCCATTGCAACTGGCGAACGATACACCTCGTTATGGGAGTTCGAGATGGCTCTATCTCGATCAGCGGTGCAGTACGTCCGTCCCGATGTTTGCCTAGTCGGGGGCATCTCAGGCGCCAGAAAGATCGCCGCCCTGGCAGAGGCCCGCCACGTCGGAATAGTGCCTCACAACCCGCTCTCCCCCGTCAGCACGGCCGCCTGCTTGCAGATCGCCGCGACGGCGCCCAACTTCGCCCTGCAGGAGTATCCGATCGGCGAAGATGCCCCACCCAAGTCAGACATGGTGGCAGGAACCGCGCTCCACGACGGTAACGGATACTTGCAGATATCAGATTCGCCGGGCATAGGTGTTGAGCTGAAGCCAGATGCCATGATCAAATGCCCGCCAACATCACGCGAAGTCCACACGAGGCTGCACGAAGATGGATCCGTAATCGATCAGTGAATCCATGTAAGGCGCGAGATATGTGCAAGCGATTCGGACTTTACGCTTCGTATTTGATATATTTGCCAACACGATAGCTGTGCGGCTTCCGCATCAGCAGTTAATTGAACAACCTAACTCCGAGAGGAAAGAAACATAGCAAAAAACTACCGCATCAACCACCGTATACGTGCCCCCGAGGTGCGTCTGGTGCGAGATGGAAAGTCAAGCGAGGCATCGAACGTGATGTCCCGAACGGCTGCTCTTGAGCTGGCACGTGATCAAGGATTGGACTTGGTCGAAGTCGGTCCATACCAAAGCCCGCCTGTCGTGCGATTGATGGACTACGGCAAGTTCAAATTTCAACAGGCGAAGAGAGATAAACAGGCGCGTCGTGCCTCACGCGCAACGGGCCAACTCAAAAAAGTGCGACTCAGCACGAAGATCGCAGAAAACGACATCGCGCAGAAAACCAAGCGGGTGCTCTCGTTTCTGCAGGACGGTGCCAAGGTTCAGGTCTTCGTACGCTTCCGAGGCCGGGAGCGAGCGCATCCAGAGCTTGCGATGGATGTCTTGCGCAAAGTGGCGACGGGAGTCTCCGAATTTGCCCGCCTAGAGCAGACACCCAAGATGTACGGCAGAAATCTGAGCATGCTGCTCGCGCCTCGTGGATCCAGCGACACCAACAAAGAAGCAACCAAAGCCCGAGCGTCCAACGGGGTTAAAAGGTCCGCGAAAACGACGGCATCCGCACGGAAGCCCTCGACGCACTCAGTCTGATCGGGCACCCCAGACAGATATCTTCTGCTTTGAGGCTTGAATGTTCGTCGTTTTTCGGCGCGGCACTTATTGCATAATGGAGAAATGCCTAAACTAAAGACACACAAGGGTGCCAAGAAACGGTTTCACATCTCCGGCACCGGCAAGGTGTTGCGAACCAAAGGCCCCAAGAGCCACTTTCGCAGACGCAAATCTAAGCGCATGAAGCGGATGCTGGGCGGAAAGGTCGGACTCGACTCGCAACGCGCGGCGCGGCGCGTGGCGCAGTCCCTAGTCAGATCATCGCGCTGACCGCGCCGAAACATGTCGAGGCAGCCACGACCGACTCCATGGTTGATGGACTGCCGATGAAACCACCTGCGCGAAACTAGAATTTCCAAGAGATCATCCATCCCAACAGAGGTTCAAATTGCCGAGGGTAAAAACGGGAACAACTAGGCGACGACGGCACCGAGCCGTGCTGAAGGCGGCGAAGGGCCAGCGAGCGGCGCGGAGCAGCAGATATCGAGTCGCCAAAGAGTCCATGCTTCACGCAATGGACTACGCCACTCGGCATCGGCGCCTCAAAAAGCGCCAGAACAGGGCTCTGGCGATCATACGCATAAACGCCGCGGCTAGAGCCCACGGAACCACCTACTCGTCGTTGATGCACAACTTGAAAAAAGCAGGAATCGAGTTGGACCGTAAATCTCTCGCCGAGTTGGCTGTCCGACAGCCCAGTGCCTTTTCGGCTGTCGTCGAAGCCGCGAACGCGGCCAGCTGATCATCCCGCGTTCAAGCCGCCATATGGCGGTTGAAGAACGCGTCGACTCTCTCCACGTAACGCTCCGGCGCGATGCGATAAGCTTGGACGTGCTCGGCATCTGGTATAAGCCAGAAGTTCTCTGTATCGCCTGAATCGATCTCGTCTTGTGCCATTCCGCATGCCCGCGCCAAGATGCGGGCGTGGTACGGCGGTACCTTCTGGTCCAGTTCGCCGTGAATGATCATCGTCGGAGTGTCCGATTCAGCCAGGCAAGTAGCAGGCGAAACGTCCGATGTACGGTAGCCGTACAGTCGGTACAAGAAGAAGTCTAGACCGGGGCGCATCAAAGCCGTAAACATCTGTCCACCGCGAGGATTCGATTTGAACATGGTCCATAGATCGGAAAATGCGCTGTCAGAAACTACGGCGGCGGCAGTCCCGGGATTCACGCAAGCCAAGTCTGCTGCCACGGCTCCCAAAGAGAAGCCGATCACGCCGATTCGAGATCTGTCGGCACCCAGTTCCACTAGGCAATCCAGTGCCGCCAACACATCGAGACGCTCATCCCACCCCGCGGTGAAGCTTCCATCCGTCGACTCGCCGCATCCTCGCAGATCGAACATGAGAACGCCGTAGCCCATCGAGTTGAGATCGTTCGCCAACCCCAAAGTCCCGACCTGCGGATCCGCCCGGTTGGTGGCGTCGCCGTGAACGATCACAACCCATCTCGCTTCTCTCGGCGCAATCAGATGCCCGTCCTCCTTAGGAGGCAATAGCCAGCCGTTCAGAGTTCCAGCCGCCTCATCTCGACGATGGCGACTCGGAAAAGATATATCACGATACTCCAGGCCTACAGAACGCGGATCATCGTTGAGAGCTACTCGCCGCGGGCGGCGGGCCATCGAAACCGCCATCGCCGCGGTGGCACCGAGATATGCTCCCGCAATCGCTCCCGTAATAGATAGAGCCGTTCTTCGCCAAGACATCATATCTGCATCGCTGTCGTCATTCGGATAAGGATGCGCCCCTCAAAGGGTCGCCGCATCAACCATTATCGCAACGAAAAGGATCGCCAGGTACAGCAGAGAGAATCGGTAGAGAATCGAGGCGTCTTTTCGAGTTTTGCCCAGATACAGCTTCAAAGCCAAGGCGATAAAGATTACTCCCAGAACAACCGCCGCCACGAGATAGATGATCCCCAGCTTAGTCGTCGCCGGATAGTAGAGCACGGTGAGGGGCAAAAGCATTATCGCGTAGAGAAGGATCTGCAACCTAGTCGCAGCTTCGCCCGCCACCACGGGCAGCATCGGCACATCGGCGCGGGCATAGTCATCCTTGATCAACAGCGACAGGGCCCAGAAGTGGGGAGGCGTCCAGAAGAATACGATCGCGAAGAGGTACCAAGCCTCGAGCGGAAGATGTCCGAGCACCGCGGCATAGCCTACCAGAGGCGGCATCGCGCCGGCTGCGCCTCCTATCACGATGTTCTGAGTCGTGCTTCGCTTCAGGATCGCGGTATACAGAACCAGGTACAGAACCGATCCGGCCAGAGCCAGTGAAGCTGCCAACGTGTTGGTCATCACAGAAAAAACCAAGAACGCAACAACGTTGAGCATCACACCGAATATCAGTGCATTCAAGGGGGGTATCCGACCCTCCGCCACGGGCCGTCCGCCTGTGCGATTCATCTTACGGTCCAGCTCTTCCTCGTACCACATGTTGAGTGCGCTGGCGCCCCCAGAAGCTAATGCACCTCCGATGATGATAGCTGCCATATATTGCCATGGCGGCACCTGGCGAGCGGCGACGAAAGCTCCTCCCACGGCGGTCAGCAGAAGCAACGACATCACTCTCGGCTTTGTAAGCGCGACGTAGTCTCCGGCGATTCGCAATGCCGAGTTGAAAGTGCCTGATTGATCGAGCATCGGGCTGGTCACCTATCTCTCCAGTCAGACCTCTTCGGACGTGTGACTTGCTGCATCAACGCGGCGTCTGGGATAGGGAGAGCCGTCAGCATGAGAGCCAACAGTATCAGAGCCGTCCACTGCAATGTAGCAAATGTGAGGTGTGAAACCTTGGCCCACTCAGCGAAATCAGTCCAAGGATTGGCGGCACCCAACAACATCTGGACAACAGCCAATACGACTACTGACAGGCCAGCGACCCGAATCGCTTTGGTTTCCGAGACGCGTGGCATCGAGATCCGCATCGCCGCGTGCCCTGCCCACAGAGCGGCAACTGCGGCCACGAGTGCCAGAACGCGGTGTGTCATGTGAATCCATACCCAGTGAGTTTCCGGGAGCAAAGGGCCTCCGCACAGCGGCCAGGAAGGGCACACCGCGCCGACGCCTCGCCATACCGCGTACGATCCCGAAAGCAGCGCGGCGAGAGTAGCGATAGCAGCGACCCAAGCGATAACGATCGTAGCTCTGGGTATCTTCTCTTCCCATTCGGATACCGCATCAGGACGGTAGAGCGCCACCACCAGCGAGAAAGCCAGAATTGCAGCGACGCTCTCCGCTAACGCCAGATGTAGCGTGCGCAACCCGGGATCGAGCTCGCTTAGAACTACCGCACCTCCCACGCCGCCCGCGATCGCCACCGCAACCAGCCCGGCGACTGCAGAAATCAACACTCGCGTCTCATCTCGGTGACGCAGCCAGATCCATGCCGTGGCCGCGATGACCAAGATGCCCAGCAGAGATCCGATAAGGCGATGCGTGTACTCCATCAGCGCATGAAATTCGAGAGGGGGTATCCAGCTCCCGAAGCAGGTGGGCCAGTCCGGGCATCCGTCACCCGAGCCCGTCACCCGCACCGCTCCTCCCATCGTGATCTGAACAATCGCCGCGATCAGAGACGCGATCAAGAGCGTTGCCAATAATCGGTCTTGCGAGATCCTCGGACGTCCCGATAGTCCGTCCCGGCGAGTGGATAGATTCAACGTCTCACGACCTCGTACCTGAAATCACCTCGGCTCAAAAGGTTAGTCTCATATCGCCATCTAAGATCTAATCTGGTCGGATGATGGCAATCGGCGCGGCCAGCAACTAAGAGATGGGCCTCACCGCGATCAGAGACGCGGAGACTAAGATTCGCTGGTCGTAAACTCTGAAGGGCCAGCAAGTCACCAGCACCACCTGAGCATCTGGAGTGTCGGTCAAGCGGAGAGCACTCTTATGCACTTGGCGGGTACCAGTCACTCGATACATGTACTCGGCTTCCTCAGTGAGGATGAAGATGTCGATCGGATCGGACTTGAACATCTCCGCAATCTCCGGGAGCCGCCTGAAGATGTCTCCCTCGTTGCTGATGAAGTTGTCGAGATGCCCGAAGTACCAACCGTTTCCAGCGGCTCCCGGATTTGCGGTGTGAGGAATGTGCCCTACGACTCGGTCAGGGGTGCTCCACTGCTTGACATCCCCCAAGTCCCGAATCTCCAACTCAGAGACCGAGGCATCTAGGTTGATGGCCGGGATCCTCATTCGGATGCCTCGCTCGTCAGACGATCGCGTGCTCGATATATCCGAGGGATCCACGGGGATGAAGTCTATAGGAATCGTTGGGCCTCCGAATGGAATGTTTCCAGCCCAATGCGGGTCCCCCCAGTAACGCGGGTTCATGTTGCCGCCGGGATAGAGCCCGGCGAACATCGAGACACTCGCCGCTGTAAGGGGGGATGCCTCACCAGATGGTTCCTCCGCACGAGCGACGAACAAAGGCGATCGATCCACTTTATCGGGATCCGGAGCTTCCGATTCTGGTTCGTCTTCGGTGGGATGCGCCATTACTGCAATGGAGCCACTCGAATGTGGAGGGGCAGCAGCAACTTCGCTGCCGACAGTCACGACCTCTGGAGCCAGATCCAGACCTGGGCGGGGTGCTTGAAGGCCCAGCAACACGCTCTGCCTCTCTTCAGATAACTCGAGATTGAAATCGGCAGCATCCGAGCCTGATCGCCAGAACGCGGTTAGGTAGTAGCCCGAGACTGCGACCATAGCCATCCCGATTATGATGACGAGATAACCAGTCAGGCGTTTGATGTTAAGGTGACGCATCGTTGATCAGCCACAAACGTCGGAGACTGCTGTGAATTGTGCGCGGCCAACCGCGATCAGCGTCTGGAATCCGCCTGAAACGCGTCTATCGGTGGCGAGGACCCTCGAATATCGGTTCGTTAACGTGCACTTCGCCATTTCGGATCTTGATGTTGTAATCGCAGTCGGGACTCGTGCAAACCCAAGCCTTGTAGTGCACAGAAGCTCCTTGCCCGCCGAAATCTGACAGCGGCACCAACACTCCCCCCTGCTCGCAGGCCATGCACTCGGGCCAAACCATTAATGTGTCCAACTTACGGTTCCTCCGCCGATTCTTCTTCTCAAGCTCATCTTCACCCGACGCAAGGCGCTAACTCACGCTTCACGTTGCGGATCGTATGCTGCATAGTTTACAACCTACTGACAGATGTTTGCCACACTTATAGATGCCGAAGCGCAGACTATGCGCGGCAGACAGAGACAATCAATTGGGTTGTTCGCAGACTATAACTAGCAATACGGACATCTCGCCGCCGCGGTTTCTACGTTCTCTCGCATCACCCTGCCTAGAGTCAGCTTCGCGATCCCCGTACAATTCAAAGTCGATGATTATCGGCATCGAAACATCCTGCGACGAAACCGCATCCGGCATCGTCGACGCGGAGGGGAGACTACTCTCCAACGTCGTCGCTAGTCAGGCGGAGTTACATGCTTCGTTCGGCGGAATCGTGCCTGAAGTGGCATCCCGGAGGCACATTTACGACATCGCCCCCGTTGTCCGTCGATCTCTCGACCAGGCTGGAGCCGATTGGGACGACATCGACGCCATCGCGGTGACGCATGGACCCGGACTAGCCGGATCATTGATGGTCGGCGTCAACTATGCAAAAGGACTGGCCGCATCGACCGGCAAGCCGCTCATCGGCGCCAACCATCTGGTAGGCCATATCATGGCCGCGTTCATCCGGCTGCCAAACGAGAACGGCGAGACTCGTGGTTCCGACACGCACCAGCCGCTCCATCCTGAACTTGACATGGCGAAAGGCGTTAGGATCATGTGTTTGATCGTCTCCGGCGGACACACCGAGCTGGTCCTGTGTATCGGAGATCGAGGCTGCGAGCTTTCATTCGAGTTGATCGGCGAGACTCGCGACGACGCAGCCGGTGAGGCGTTCGACAAGGCGGCACGCGCTATAGGCCTCCCTTATCCTGGCGGTCCAGCTATTCAGCAAGCAGCCGCGACAGCCGACGAAGCAGATATCGATCCTCTCCCGCGGGCATGGCTGGGCGGATCACTCGAGTTCTCTTTCAGCGGATTGAAGACCGCGGTCATCAATCGAGCCAGAGAACTCGGGCTCTACCCTCCTTCGACAACAGGTATCGTCCGAGATGGCAGACAGGTCGCATCGATCGCGCGAGCATTCCAAGATTCAGTCGTCGATGTGCTTGTGGATAAAACCGTCCGCGCCGCTCAGCGGCACGCCTGCCGATCAATCGCTGTCGTCGGGGGTGTCGCCGCCAACAGCGCGCTGCGCGAAGCGATGATCGTCGCTTCACCCGTGCCTGTAGCGATTCCGCCGATCTCGCTGTGCACGGACAACGGCGCGATGATCGCCCGAGCGGGCCTCGAGACGTTCAAACGCGGACAGGCATCGGATTTCGATCTTGACGTGATCCCTTCGCTCAGAATCGCTTGAAAGAATCAACCGGCTTCGTCTGTGTCCGCCCCGTCGCTCTCTACGCGCGATTCGACGCGCGACCAGACCAATGCCGCTATCTTATCTGCCTTATCGATCTCTTCGTAGGCGAAGTCTGCCGCCAATTCGCTTCCGACGGATGAAGTGAAGAGAAGCCTGACGTTCGGCGGCAGAATGATATGTGCGATGAAGAGCGCGATGCTTGCCGTGGCGACGATCGCGCTCACCGCGATCCTGATATTGCCCGTGCCATCCAACGACTGCCAGATACCGATCGTGGCGAGAATGCCCACGACTCCCCAATACAGGAGGCGCCGACCATGAGGAACCAGCAGGACCGAGATCGAATCGACTTGATCGATTCGCATCGACGAGAAGATCACGCTCGACCTCGCTTCCCCACGCAAAATGATGCGGCGATTCGTAAGCTCCAACTCCGCGCCGCCCAGCTTCTCCAAGCATATCGAAACTTCACTCGGCGACAGATCCGCTATCGACCGCGGCTCGCTCTCCGATGCTGAGGTGGAACTCGCATCGGCTACAGGCTGTGCCGAGACCGAGTCGTCGGCGAGATCAAGTATCGGTTCGGCATTAAAGGGTGTCGCTCGGCATGTGCAGAATCGGCCGGCAGATGGTTCGGCAAGCACCTCATTCACAGCAACATCATCTTCAATCCCTGTCGATCGACCGTGTGACAATTTATATTCAGCGTGCGGCATCCGGCCCGAGCCGAAACACTCATACCGATGGTACAAGATGCCCGAGCTCTATCTGCCGCCCGGGCCGAGGGCGAAGGAGCATCTGTCTATATACGTGCATCACGCCCATCTGTGCTCGTGCGCCGCGCGTCCTATTGACTAACGTTCCACGTTGTCTCAACATCCTCTCCGCCTCGCGCAGAACCGAATTCCTGTGCAATCCGGGGTGAGTGGCGAACAGTTGGTGAGCCTTGCGGTACATCTCACAGTTGCGGCGCGACACCGACAGCGCCGCGACTAGAGGCAAGGTAGCGTTGACGACGATCTCGCCAGATCTATCGGCACCGAGGTTAGCATCGGTGCTGCGGAAGTTATGGTCGATCTCAGAACCTCTTGACGATCGCCTCACGGCTTGAACCGCGTGCATGATCGGTCCCCCGCAGCGGAGCCATTCGTCGATCAGGAACGACGCGGCATCCACTCTGGTCCTCGGGTGATTGGCGGGCCGACCTGCTGCCATCACCCAGTCCGGCGCTTCGCCCGGCAAACGGGGAACGTCCGCCCAACGCGGCCTGGGGGTGAACCCCGCCGCCCATGCCACCAACTCGCTGATCGGGCCGTGAGTGCTTGAAAGCGATTTCGGAGAGACTCGCGGACGACGGCAGAACCTGGCCAGATATGGCCACGGCAAACGCTGCGCCAAGCGTCTGAACTGCGTCCTATTGCGCGGGTAGCCTAGACACTCGAACACTGCCATCTGGAGTGCCAGGTCCGCTCCGTAGCGGGAAATCTCCAATAGGAACATGCGAACCTTCATCCCGAACCACTCGTCGCCCGCTTCATCCGCCCATTCCCTCGCTACACCGTCGCGCGGGCTCAATCCCAGACTCAGATCTTCGTCGCCACTGACACCTCGGGCGATTTCTATCTCTGCCTGCGGAACTTCGATCCCGATCGAGTTGAAGGTCGGCATCGCATCGGAGATCTCGCCGACGGCGTGTAGCACCACGTTGTTGTAACGGGCATCTCTGTGGTGAGCATGGGCGTACCAATCTCCGGGGGCGATGTGGATCTCGACATCGCCTACCATCTCCGATCCGTCGGGCGCCTCCATCACTGCACTCTTGAAGTCCGGACCGTACGAACCGCCGGGGATTCCTGAGTATAGGACGCGATACCTTGCACCGTCCCCGCTTTTTATCGACGCTCTGGCTTCGTCCGCGCTACGCCAAGAGTCGTGCAACGCAGCCTCTTGGAGATACTCCCCTCCCATTCGATCAGCTTACCCCAGCGAAACTGACTCGTTTCAAACCATGACACGCCCATCCTTATCGGTCCACCTCGCGTCGTAGCCAGTTGCAATACCTTAAGCCAGCAGTTGCTCGGCACTGCAAACTGCAAGAAATCTTCGAGGCGGGAGATTACTGCTGATAACCTTTGCTTACCCGCGTCGAATGTGAAGCGTCAGAACGAACGATGCCGAAAGTAACCTCGATAGAATTTCATCGTTTCTCAGCCCGGCACCATAACGCCGAGAGAAACTGGCTGCTGGTCCAGCTTCATACCGACGAGCCCGGTCTCTATGGCTTGGGAGATGCCAGCCCCATGGAGGCGGACGAAGCGGTGATGCTGCTCGCCGAGCACCTCGTCGACGTCTGGGTCGCCGGCCGCGATCCAGTTGATACCGAGGCTATCTGGGCAGATATGTACCACAACTCCCCCGGCAAGCGAGGGCGGCTCGCGATGACCGCCATCAGCGGCATCGACATCGCTCTCTGGGACCTCAAGGGCAAGATCCTAGGTCGACCCGTCTACCAGCTTCTGGGCGGTGCGCAACGCGCCAAGATACGCGTCTATGCCAACGGGTGGTACACCAACCCGGGCGCACCGGAGTTGAATGGAGAAGAAGCGAAGAAGGTTGTCGATATGGGTTACACCGCCCTCAAGTTCGATCCTTTCGCTCAGACCAACTACTACAAGATCAGCGAAGCCGAGGCGTCGATCGCCGAAGCCAGAGTCGCCGCAGTCCGTGAATCCGTCGGAGACGAAGTGGACATCCTCGTCGAGGCGCACGCGAAGTTCGATGTGATGAACGCCGTCAAACTTGGCAGAAGGCTCGAGAAGTACAACCCTCTGTTCTATGAAGAGCCCGTCTCCGAAGAGCGAGTCTCCGAGTTGGCGGAAGTTCGACGCAAAGTGGCCACCCCCATCGCCACCGGCGAGAGGCTCTACACCAAGTTCCCCTTTGCCGATATCATCGAAGCCCACGCCGCCGATGTGCTGCAGCCAGACATCGCTAATGCCGGCGGCATCACCGAGTTGAAAAAGATCGCCGTCATGGCAGAGGCAAAGCACATAACGATGGCGCCTCACAATGTCTGCTCACCGATCGGTGCCATCGCAGAGATGCATCTCGACGAGTCGATCGTCAACTTCGAGATTCAGGAGTACCACGCAGAGTTCTACTCACCCCACTACTTCACCGTCTGCAACGGATTCCCACGCCAACGAGACGGATACATCGAACTCACGGACAACCCCGGCTTGGGCATCGATCTCAACCTCGACGAATTGAGCAGGCACCCGCCGCTGAAAAAGACCACCGCGCGCGGCGGCAGCAGAAGGACGATCTGAAGCAGACACCGCCAAATCCGATATCGAAGCCACGCATCCGAAAAGACTCCTTCGGAGGGAGAAATGATCGAAAACACGATACTCAAAGCAAATCGGGAAGGTAGATACGCATTGGTGTTCGCCCTGCCCTTCCCCTCGTCGCAGATGATAGAACTCGCCGCTCACGTGGGCTTCGACGCCATCTCCATCGACGGCGAGCACGGAGCCTACTCCCCGGTGGACGTGGACGACATCTGTAGACTTTCTAACGCTCTCGGCATGTCCGTCACGGCACGCGTTCCCAACATCGCCGCTTACTGGGTCAACCTCTATCTTGACCGCGGCATCCAAGGCGTAACCGGGCCTCACGTCGAGACCGGCGACGAAGCTCAAGCCCTCGCCGATGCCTGCCTGTTCCCGGAAGACGGCTGGCGGTCCTGGGGCGGCGGCAGAGGAACTGAGTTCGGCGATCCCGAAAGACTGGCCGAGTATGGCGGACAACGAGCCTACATGAAGTGGGCGAATGAAAATATGATCGTCATGGCTCAGATCGAGTCGAAAAAGGCGTGGGACAACCTCGACGACATCTTGGCCGTTCCCGGATTGACGGGAGTAGCCGGAGGACCGAACGATTTCGCCGCGTCTCTGGGCCTGGCAGGCCAGCCTGAGCACCCCGACCGTGTGGCAGCCACAGCCGATATCGAACAGCGCGCGCTGGCGGCCGGCAAATCCATCGGAGCCGCAACGTTCGGCTTAGGAGTCAGAGAGCTGATGCTCGGACAAGCGCGCGAGTTCTGCCAAGAAAACGCATCCAAGCCTCTGCCCGCCTGAAGAGACGCCTGCTAATCTCTAGTCATTCCGAGCGTAGCGTCAAACCCCGTCACGGGTTTCACGAGACTCCTCCTGAAGGAATTGACCACTCGATCCGCTGAAACCCGCGCGTTTTCGCGGACGTATAACGATTCAGCGGCCAGCGCGTCGCTGAATCTGGTGCGGTAAGATTGAGTTAGTTATACGATGCGTAACTCACTGATATATTTCTTGATCGGCTTAGCCGCGGTCATTCTCATATTCCTGCTCTTCAGACAGGGGGACAGTTCACAGTCGATCCCCTTCAACCAAGTGGTCGAGATGGCACGCGACAACGTGGGTGCGCCATTGTCGATCAACGTCAACGGCGACGTCGTCACTGTGGATAACGGCGTTCAGACATTCACATCACGCAAAGAGTCTTCTACCAGCGTGTATGAAGCATTGGCCGATGCGGGCACCGATCTCAACAACTACCTGCTTGACGTGCGCGGTCAGAGCGGTTTGGCAACGCTGTTCCAAGTCCTGCTCGGGTTCCTGCCTCTGATCCTGTTCGCCGGACTGCTCATATTCATGCTCCGCCAAGCCCAGACCGGGAACAATCAGACGCTCAACTTCGGCCGAACCAGGGCCCGTATGTTCGTAGGAGCCAAGGCGACCGTGACCTTCTTTGACGTGGCGGGGATTCCGGAAGCTAAGGAAGAGCTCGAAGAGATTGTGGAGTTCCTCAAGTTTCCAGAGCGATTCCAGGCCTTGGGAGCCCGTATTCCCAGAGGAGTTCTTCTCGTGGGTCCGCCTGGCACCGGAAAGACTCTGCTCGCGCGAGCCGTCGCAGGCGAGGCCGGCGTGCCCTTCTTCTCCATCTCCGGATCTGAGTTCGTCGAGATGTTCGTCGGTGTCGGTGCTTCGAGAGTCAGAGATCTCTTCCAGCAAGCCAAGCGACACGCGCCTTGCATCATCTTCGTCGACGAGATCGATGCCGTCGGCAGGCATCGCGGCGCCGGGCTGGGCGGAGGCCACGACGAGCGCGAGCAGACCCTGAACCAGATACTCGTCGAGATGGATGGCTTCGACACCAACTCTTCGGTTATCGTCATCGCAGCTACGAACCGCCCCGACATCTTGGATCCTGCTTTGCTGCGTCCCGGACGCTTCGACCGACGCGTCACCATCGACAACCCCGACGTGCGAGGGCGCACCGCGATCCTCGATGTGCATGCTAAGGGCAAGCCTTTCGACAAAGAGGCCGACATGCAGTCGATCGCCAAACAGACTCCTGGATTCTCGGGTGCCGATCTGGCGAATCTCATCAACGAGGCTGCGTTGCTCGCGGCACGGAAAAACAAGAAGTCGATCGGCATCGATGAACTGCTCGAATCGATCGACCGCGTCTCGATCGGTCCCGCGCGCAAGAGCAAGGTGAAGACAGAAGACGAACAGCGTCTCACCGCCTATCACGAGGCCGGGCACGCGATAGTCCCCTACTTCATGCCGGAGGGAGACCGCATCGGCAAGATATCCATCATAGCCCGCGGACATGCCGGAGGCTTCACCCGCTGGGAGCAAGAAGACAAGTCATACCTGACCAAGCCCTACCTGTTGGCCACCATAGCCGGAGCCATGGGCGGCAGAGCAGCTGAAGAGATCAAACTCGGCAAGATCACCACCGGCGCCTCCAACGACTTCGAGCAAGCCACCCGCATCGCCCGCGAGATGGTGATGCGATACGGCATGAGTGATGAGCTCACGTACAGATCCTTCGGCAAGCGTCAAGAAGCCATCTTCCTCGGACGTGAGATGGCAGAGGAGCGTGACTACAGCCTGAAGACCGAGGCGATCATCGATCGCGAAATCGATCGTCTGCTGCGCGAGGGTGTCGCGACTGCCAAACAGATACTCACCGAGCACATGGACAAGCTCGACGCCGTATCTCAATTCCTCCTCGAGAACGAAACTATCGATGCCGATCAGTTCGAAGCCATCATGGAAGGCAGAGATCCTAGTCTCGTCCGCGCCTCCTCGCCCGACGGCGGCGGAGACGGCGGGCCGGCTACAAGCCAAGAGAGAGCTCCCGAAGCTGCTGGCTCATCGGCAGTGGATCCGTCGCCCGCGGCATAATTTATCCATAAGGTGGAACGCGAAACGTCAGTTACGCCCTAGCGTCCCTACATTCTATGGATCCCCGCTTCCACGGGAATCCACAGCTATGCTGGTATCCACCGCGGCGATTTGGCGGGAAGGGTAAACTAATCTTTCACCATGTCAGCAACCGCCGTGCCCACCGCCGAATCACGAGCGGAAGCAGAAAAATACGCCGAGAGCCAATCGCTCTGGCTCATGATCGGCATCTCTGCTGGCCACGGCGTCAAGCACTTCGGGCAAGGCGCCCTTCTCGTCATGATGCCCTTCATCCGATCTGCATTCGGAATGAGCGACATCGTCTATGGAGCGATATTCGCCATCAACGCGGTATCATCCGGTGTAGCCAACATACCGGCAGGAATGCTCTCCGACATGTATCGCAAGCGAGTAGCGTGGCTCTTGGCGATAAGCATGATCATGGTCGGAACCGGATATCTGCTGGTAGGTATCAGCCCTTGGCTCTGGCTCATCGGACTCGCCGTTGCCATCATCGGATTCGGCACAAGCCTGTGGCACGCACCCGCGTTCGGCACTTTGGCAGCGCGCTACCCATCGCGCATAGGAGTCGCGATGGCAGCCCACCTGACGGGCGCGCAAATCGGCAACACCACCAGTCCCATCATCATCGGACTGCTCCTTGGCGGAACGATCGGGGCTTGGCACTTCGAAGGTTTCGAGTGGCGATACGTTTCAGCGGGACTCTTCATTCCGATGGCGATCACATCTTTGCTGGTACTGACGCGCTTCAAAACCGCCGGCGCCGAAGCAGAGCGCAACCTCACCCTCACCGAATACCTGCGATCCGCTCGAAGACTGCTGACGAACCTCCGAGTGATAGGGATGGCGGTGCTCGGAGCGTTCAGAGGCGCGGTGCACACGTCGTTCCAAGCATTCGTCGTCGTCTATATGAAGGAGACGCTTGAGATGTCGCCCTTCACCATCGGTTGGCACGTATCTCTACTTACCTTAGCCGGCATCGTATCTACTCCCATCATGGGATGGCTCTCCGATGGGATCGGACGCAAACCAGTCATCCTTGGCGCAATGTCTGCCATGACGGTTTTAGTCTTCTCAGTCCTCGCGTTCAACGACGGAATAGCCTTCACCGTCATCCTTGCCATGCTCGGTCTATTCTTCTTCTCCGTAATGCCCATAATCACCGCTGCCGCCATGGATCAAGTAGACAGAGGAACAGAAGGATCGGCGACGGCGTTGATGTTCACCGGCGGATCGGTGATCGGCGCGCTCTCCCCCGTTCTGGCGGGTTGGATATTTCAGAACTGGAACTTCCAGGGCGTAGTCATCTACTGCGGTGTAATCGCAGCTGTAGGCGCGACGCTGGCTCTTATTTTTCCGATGCGAAGGGCAGGCTGAAGCCTTAGATGAGACTCGTCACCGCCTCAGCATTTTCGGCTGCAGCAAGGCAACAAGCGATCCCGATTCATACCCTGGTCGAAGGGTGCCAGTGTCGATCAATGCCACGGCTCCGGGCTTTAGCGGGGTGACACCGAAACCGTCGGCACCGATCAGCACTCCGACCACATGCGAAATCGTGGGATCGTGTCCCACGAACGCGTAACATCCCGAGTTGTTAAGGTCGACCGTCATCTCAAAGATATCGTCTACGCCGCGATCACCTGAAAGACGTTCATCGACAACGGGCCCATCCCATCCGGTTCCATCGCACAGAATCTCGGCAGTTCTTAGCGCTCGGGTGTATGGGCTAGTGAAGACTCGGCTCGTATCTGTGACGATCAATCTGATGCGATCCACGGACTGAGCGAACCGCTTCTCGCCCTTTTTAGTCAACGGTCTCAAGCTATCGTCACGCCAGCGATTGAAGTTGGCATCCTCGGCCTTGCCATGTCGAACAAACAGTAGTTTCATTGCACTTCGAATTAATGAATGTGGCTCTCTTGCTTTGCTATGTTAATTGCAATGAAGCCCTTGAGTGTGCAGCTGAAGGTTGTACGTGGCCGCGCCGTCGAACGCGGAGCATCACGTGGATCTAGGTTTAACTGCGCGTCCTATCGCTCATATTGAAGTTACCTGTGTCAATCCCCAAACGCATCGATTCTCTCCGTAAACGGATGAGTCCTTCGCTTGCTCGAGCAGGAGCTATGGGAGTGCTGACCGCATCTTTGGCACTAGCACTCCTGTTAACGTCCGCTACGTCCGACCGCCAAGCTAGCGCCAACCACAGCGAACCGCCTTCGGACTTCGAGGTCGTCGAAGGCGATGAAAAACTGATCGTATCTTGGCGGCCTATCCCCGACCACTCCTACACGATCGCTTACAGACAGTTCAACGCGGATAACCCGAATGAATGGATCTTCCAAGATATCAACTACTTCGGAGAATATCGCTATGAAATCTCGGGCCTCGAAAATGGCGTCGACTATGAAGTGAAGATATGTAGCGAATCGGGGCTCAGAAGCGTAAGCGGCGATGAGTGTTCCTGGAGCGATTTTGAATCTCCAATTGATCCGCATCCGGCCAATGAAAATTCACCGCCCCGATGGCGCAGCACTCTATCGACTCTGCTTCTTGAAGAAAACACGGTCTTCGAAGACGAGGTGATAGATGCACGGGCAACCGACCGGGACAGGGGAGACGTGATCAACTATGAAATCGAAACCGATCCTAAAGGCGGACCCTTCGCGATCAACGCCCGCGACGGAAAGGTATATGTCTGGGACAAGCTCGACTTCGAAGACCACGAGCGTTGGGAACTCATCATTACCGCAACTGACTTGCTTGGCGAACCGATCGAACATCGAGTACGAGTGAATGTGGAAGACACTGAAGGTCCGCCAGAGCCGACCATCACTCGGATATGCGCCAGCAACAGATCCGTTAATGTCTCATGGGCCGGAAACAAAGACTACACGTACCACCTGAGATGGCGAGATATAGCTAGAGACTACGGTGGCGTTAGGTCAGGCGAAGAGTCAGGACTGACCGGGGCCAGCTACATGGCGACGGGACTCAACAACGGAACACCCTACGTATTTCAACTTAGAGCGATCAACCCAGAGGGCGAACAGAGCAAATGGTCCTCTGAAGAGGTGGCTGCGCCTGCCACATCTTCAGCGAACAACCCGCCTGAATTCCGCCGTGAGGAGTATCAGCTCGAGGTGCCCGAAGAGCAAGATCCCGGAGCTGAGGTGGGCGATGTATCCGCAACTGACCAAGACGTCTACTCCATCGTCAGGTACGAAATCTACGAAACTCAACCGGCCGGCGGACCGTTTGAGATCGACAGCTCTACAGGCGTGATAACTACTACCGATATCCTCGATTTCGAGACGGTCGACTTCTATCGGATGACGCTGGTAGCAAGAGACTCGTGCGGCCTTACAGATGTTTCGTACGCAAATATAAGCATCTCCAACATAGTTGAGATCGATGTGACTCCTCCAGCTCTTCTCGCGCCCAGCATCGCGTTGGGCCACCGCCAAGCGGTAGTGTTCTGGGACAGCTTCGGAGACCTCACTTACGATCTCGATTGGCGTGCAAGTGACGGAAGCTACCTGCCCAGGCCCAGAGACTCCGGTGCCGTTTCGCCACGCGTCGTTGACCTGACTGACGGATATCAGGAGTACGCATTCCGTGTGCGCGCCGTGAATCGAAAAGGCGACATCGGCGAATGGTCGCCTGAATCCACTGTGAGCATCAACGGAGAACCTCCGACCATCGATCCCGTCGAAAACCCTAGACCGGGTGCTGCACTCGGTGGCGCAGTGCCATATCTGAGCTCTATATCTCTCAAAAAGGGGCAGAGCGTGTACATGGGCGCCAATCTATTCAACATCGAAGGTGCCCTAGACAACTCGCTTCTCGAACGCGACGACATCTCGGTCCGATGGTGGGCTTCTATCGGTGATATATCAGCCCAACGTGATCGCACCTTCACATATACGGCTCCCCACCAGGCCGGCAACTTCGCGATCAGAGGAGCAGTGAAACAGGAAGTCTCGGGCGGCTCGGTTCAGTTCAATATCCATGTGCCAGTGCGAGTCCTGAGTGATGCTTTCGTCTCAAGCCCATACAACCCTCCGATCGACATTCCCGATACTACTTACGCCGGCGGCTTCCACTACGGAATCGTTACGCCGGCCGAAGGAATCGAGTACACAGACCCTGATGTTCCCCACGTGTCGCTTTCAGTTCCCTCAAGGTCGATACCCGATGACCTGTTGATCGGGATTCGTATCCAAGAGGAAGGCGATGCTGCCGACATTCAAGATGAAATCATCGGCCATCGGGCGGTCGGGAGTTGGTACTCGCTACACGCCGTCTCCTCGAATCACTGGCCCATACACAACTTTTCGTTCAACGCGTACGCTACGCTCTGCATACCGGTAGATGATGACCAGTTCGAGAGACTCGCTAACTTGGAACTCATGCGTGTCCTGCCTGATGGCTCTCAGGAACTTCTGGGATCGCCGGTCAAGTTCCACCCAGATCAAGAGCAGCAGACACCGGCATCTGTCTGCGCGCTCGGGATGAGTTTCGACGGCAAATTGCTCTTGGCGCAGCCAGATGACACCCTCCCCACTCCGACTCCGGAGCTGCCTCCGACCAATACGCCCGAACCGACATCTACCTCCACACCAGTTCCAACTGACACGCCAGTGCCGACTAACACTCCTATACCGCCGAACACGCCGACACCAGTGCCGCTACCTCCTACCTCAACCCCGACTCAGACAGCCACCGCAACGCCCACGCCAATTCCTACCGACACGCCAGCTCCCACTTCTACTGCGACTGCTACACCGACCGAGACACCAGTGCCGCCAACGTCGACTTCCACTGCGACACCCACGCCGACTGCTACGCCCACACCAGTTCCAACGCGGACACCTACTCCTACACCTTCGCCGACTGCTACACCGACCGAGACTCCGACTCCCACAGAAACCCCCGTCCCGACGGCGACGGTCGTTCCTGAAGATCAGGACGCAGAAGAAGAGAACGCGCAAAACCCGATCTTGGTCGTCATGATCGCATTGGTTATCGTAGGCATGATCGCCGCCGCTACATACTATGCCGGCAAAGTGATCAACCAACGTCGCGAGGCGAGTTTGGCAGAAGAAGAGGACGATCCCGAGGATGACGACAGCGACGCTTCCGACTCTGCGGGAGATGAAGAAGAGGACGATCCCGAGGATGACAGTCGACCGAACTATGAAGTCCTTCGCTACGACTAGAGACTTTTCACAGGACTCGGGCAGATCTCTGCTAGACGCTTCCAAACGCCATGTGTAGAGGCGGGTATGAAGCCCCGCTCTTACATGTGAGAAGATTCCGACTTCCGTCGGTATGACAGTTGCGCGAACATCTCCTGCTGGACAGAGAATGTTCGTTTAAATTTCACTCGACAGACGCGTTCGCGAGATAGCATCTGAGTGTGACTCTCGAGCAGTTGATCATCGCCCTGGTCCGAGTGGCGGGCTCCTTGCCGGTGCTCAGGTGGGCTTTCTTAGGCGCCATCATCGCCATCCTGATCGACTTCTCCGATCTTTTCCTCATGGGATGGATCAGACTAGGCGGAGTCGGTAACTATCAGACATTTGATAAGTGGCTCGACCTCGTATACATGGGTACCTTCCTATGGGTGGCGGTTCGACAGTGGGACGGACCCGAGCGCGCGGTAGCGATCTCGCTCTTCGCCTTCAGGATGATCGGATTCGCGGCATTCGAAGCGACGGGAAACAGATTCATCCTCCTCGCCTTCCCCAACGTCTTCGAGTTCTGGTTCGTCGGAGTCGCCGCTTTCCGGCATTGGTGGCCCGACTATCAATTCACCAATCCCAGAATCGCCGGATGGCTGGGGCTTTGCATCGTCCTCAAGATGACGCAAGAGTGGATCCTCCACGGCGGGAAATACCTCGACAGATACCGCGCAGTCGACCTAGTCGCCGATTGGTGGAACGTCATCACCTCCATCTTCTGAACGCCCAAGATAGTGCCGTGCCAGATGTCCGAGCATTCGTCTGGTCTGAGCACGAATCCCTCTACAGATAGAGCATCACACCCCAAACTGGTACAAAGAAAGTTCCGGGGCGACTACAGACCATAATGTAACCATCTCTTCCCATCTGCTCGAATCCCTATGCATTCTCCGAACTTGATACTCGCCATCGACCAAGGCACGACCTCCAGTCGATCCATCGTGTTCGATGATTCAGGCCAACCTATATCAAAGTCCCAAACTGAAATCGAACTACACGTGCCGCACCCCGGATGGGTAGAGCAAGACCCCATCGAGATCGCAGAAACTTCGATCTCTACAGCAAGAGAAGCACTCGAATCGGCAAAGGCTACAGCCGAAGACATTGCCGCAATCGGCATCACCAATCAACGCGAGACCACCATCTGCTGGGACGCTGCGACCGGCCGCCCTCTCGCCAACGCCATCGTCTGGCAGGACCGACGCACCGCGCAGTTCTGCAACGAACTTAGCGCGCAAGGAGCACCCGATGAAATCTGGACGCGCACCGGGCTCCAACTCGATCCCTACTTCTCAGCCACCAAGATGCGCTGGCTCCTCGACAACATCGACCAGCCCAATCTGATATCACGAGCGGAAAGCGGCGGCATCAGACTCGGTACAGTCGACTCGTGGCTCGTCGACCGTCTCGTCAGGGGAGATGCCGAAACGAACCGCACCGACATCCCACACCTCACCGATGTCACCAACGCCTCCCGCACTATGCTATTCAACATCCATGAAGCAGAATGGGACTCTCGGCTACTCGAAATCTTCGACATACCGGAAGCCGCGCTGGCTGAACCCCTGCCCTCCACCGGCCCCTTCGCCACAGCTCACAAATCCATATTCGGAGCAGAAATCCCCATCATGGCGATCGCCGGAGATCAGCACGCTGCGCTCTACGGGCAAACATGCTTCACACGAGGAGACATCAAATGCACCTACGGGACGGGAGCCTTCATCCTCGCAAACAGCGGCGCCAACTCTGGTGCCCAGTTCACCGGGAGCGGCATGTCCGATTCATCCGGGCTCCTCTTCACGACTGCGTGGCAAATCGGAGGTGCCAGAGCCTACGCCTACGAAGGCTCTATATTCACGACTGGAGCCACGATCCAGTGGCTGCGCGACCAGCTCGGCATCATCACTGACGCATCCGAATCATCCGACATGGCAGTTATGGCAGGAGACAACGACGGCGTATACATGGTTCCCGCGTTCGTAGGGCTGGGTACTCCGCACTGGGACCCCAACGCTAGAGCATCCATCACCGGAATGACCCGAGGAACGAACCGCGACCACATAGTTCGCGCCGCACTTGAATCGACAGCCTACCAAGTTAAAGACGTCATCGACCTGATGGACTCAAACTTGCGAATGCCCGCTCGAGGCAACCGACGCGAGAGAGTCCTCAAAGCCGACGGGGGGCAGTCACGCAACCCCTTCCTGATGCAGTTCCAGGCAGATCTTCTGGACCGTCCGATCGAAGTCTCGGCGATAGATGAAACAACCGCTCTCGGAGTCGCGTACATGGCGGGCCGAAGCACCGGGATCTGGCGCTCTGAACGCGAGCTATCCCAGCTCTGGCAGTGCGCGCGCAGATACGAACCACTTACGACCGAAGGTCGGCGAGGCACGCTTCTGGCCGGCTGGAACGAAGCCCTACGCCGAACCAAGACGAACTACAGCTTCTAACCCGTTGCAGGGATAGTCTGTATTAGAATCCGCTGTTGGAATAACATTGAAATGAGGGCATGGGGCTGTAGCTCAGTTGGGAGAGCGCTTCAATGGCATTGAAGAGGTCGGGGGTTCGAATCCCCCCAGCTCCACCAATCTATACGAAATAAAGAACCTTCACGCTGAGGGGCTTGGGGTTTCGTGTTCGCTACTGTGAACATTTGGGAGGATGGGACGACCACGTCCCAGAAGACGGCGCGAACGGATAGAACCGCCCTTGCCGCTGAGTGGAACAGACGAACGCAGTTCAGTTGATCAACGTCCGATTGCGAAGAGCATCTCCGAAATGCAACACCTTGACAATGAAGCCCGAGATGTTGATGCGTCATTGACGAACTGCGACTTGGTCAAGGCCTCTCATAGCTGCTGGACTAGGCACAGGATATCGCTAGGCAGATTTACTGAGGTACCCCAAATCCATCGCCTAACCGATGGGAAGCCTGGGACGATGGCGTTTGCAAGATATCGATACCAAGAACCGAGTCGGCGGACACATGGCTGATTGTGTGGTGGCTTGTGTCTATCTTGCCGCGGAAAGACGATAGGATCCTTCAATACGATGCGAATCACAAGACTATACGGGGCTGCAATGTGGAATCGAATTAAAAGTGTCCGTCGTATTTTCTATATGCTGGTGTTCCGGTTTATGGCATCATTTCTCAGAATTAAAGTTAGATATTGCCCGGTTTGTGAAACTTCATCTAGTCATTTTCTGGATTACAACGGAAGAAATGATGTCCGCTGTTACAATTGCAATTCGTTTGAAAGACATCGCCTACTGTATCTATATGCGACGCAACTTATCAGAGACCTGATTACTCATCCCCCCCCCCCCCCCCCCCCCCCGAATTCTTGAAGTGTCACCCAGTAAACCATTGGAGAGCAAATTTTCTTCCGAATTTCCGGGGTTATATCTGAGTGCTGGCATGTCGCCGAACAGAGGTATGGAAGAGATGGATTTACAAAATACAAAATATGAAGACTGCATGTTCGATTTGATTATTTGCAGCCACGTGCTTGAACACATTGAAAACGACAGAAAGGCCATAAGTGAGCTTGTTCGCATTCTCAAAATAGGTGGACAGGCACTAATTTTAGTTCCGATAAGTGATTTGGCATCCACGTATGAAGCCCCTTGGATAACAGAGCCGGAAGACAGGTTGCTCCATTTTGGCGAGAAAACTCACCTAAGGAAGTACGGACGCGACTTCAGCGAACGATTGAGAACCTATGGGAATTTGCCGCTGTCAGGAGTCAGGGTAATAGAGGCGGAGGATTTCTTGAGTGAAATCGAGATTGAGAAGATGAGAATTAAAGACGATGTGATATTTCACCTTCTGAAAGAGAGACATTGAGTTCGTGCCAGTGGTCACATCAGCTTAGGCGTGCTTGCTCATCGGCCGGCTCGGACTGTGAAAGACAAGTGTAACTGTTGAGAATGAACCACATCTATGTCACAGGAACGGAAGAACAGCAGTCGATGCCGGGGCTTGCGGAGGTCCAGGAGTTCCTGAACGATGGGAAGTTCTCGGAGCGCAAGCCCCTCATCCGTAACTTCGTCAGGGGCATCGAGGCGACCGTGGAAGAGACTACCCTGACCTACACACCATCTCCATACCGAGCGATGGCGTGTCCACGTATTCGGACCCGATCTGGGCGACATCGGCACGTGCGTTCCGTTTACAGGGAACGAGCTGTTGATGCTGCTTCACAACTTCCGGGGCGTTAGGAGGAGTAAGTTAGCATTTTTAAGCGTAACGGCTTGCTGATTTCCGACGAAGATACCTATGACAATCCTTCGTCTAGTCAGGTATGAGGTCTCTACATCGCAGGGGCTCTCATCGCGACTATGATCGATCTCTCGATCTAGAACGGTGCGAGCTTGCAGGCATCGAGCGTCATGTTCGACGCGCGGGGTCGAGCTGTTGGTGTCATGCCTAGCGGCCGACAAGGCGCGTAGAGTTACGGTATCTGGAATGGCTCAAGAGAAGAATGGCGAAGATGCTCCCGTGATTCGCGACGGGTACAAACGCGCTTTCGACCTTTCTCTGATTGTCCTGTCTCATATCTTGTTACTCCCCATATGGGCACTGCTGTGGATCACGATTCCTGTAGCGATCTGGTTGGTGGATAGAGGTCCCGTCTTCTACTCTCAGGAGCGATTGGGACAGAATGGGAAGCCGTATAAAGTCGTCAAGTTCCGGACCATGTTTAAGGATGCCGAAGTGCTGACCGGGCCGATTCTGGCAAGCGAAGGCGACCAGCGCGTCACGAAGGTCGGGAAGCTGCTTCGCCGGTTCCACCTCGACGAGATGCCACAGCTCATAAACGTTGCGAGGGGAGAGATGAGTTTGGTCGGTCCGAGGCCTGAACGCCCGGTCCTGGCGGAGCAGTTCAGTCGCCGGACCCCCAGATTTTCTCAGCGCCTCTTGGTCAAGCCGGGCATCGCTGGATTGGCGCAGCTGCATGGCAGTTACTCAACGAGTCCCGCGGACAAGCTCAAGTACGACAATCTGTACATCAAGACTATGAGTCCTTGGCTGGACCTAAAAATTCTGATCCTATCCTCTATCATCGTTTTGAAGCGGGGCTTTTGGAGGCGTCGATGACACGTTGCTCTCCAATGCATGCCAAAAGTGTGAGAAACGGTTACACAGAGCGTCACCCAGCCTTGGAAGGAGAATCTTTGCGTAACCTTCGTCATACCGGCGCAAAGCCTGCCCCGCACCTTGATACGGGTCGGGTATTCGAGAGTATCCCTTGATGAGTGCGAGCGGATCGTGCACCTGCGCTCCAACGCAGGCGATGTCTCAGCAGGAACAGTTAAAATATCGGCTCATGTCAACCCTCCAGACATTGCCCGGAACGCTCTGGCGAGGCACCGCCACGAGAGATAGACGGCGCATAGCGATCCGAAAACGCCTGAGATTGCCGCAATGACCCAGCGGCTGGAGAATACAGAGAGCCAGGTTGAACAGTACCTGCTCTGGAGTGTGAGCGTCTGTGTATTACTAGTCCTGACAACGCCTATCATAGTAACAATATCCACATTGTTTCCTTATGTGGTGGGGAAGGCGGTATTCTCCAGATCGCTTATCGAGATCATATTCGCCATATGGCTGATACTGATCTTATACTATCCGAGACACCGACCTTCCAAGTCTTGGGTCTTGCTCGCATTCGGTGTGTGGCTGTTGGTCTCGCTGATCGCCAGCTTTACAGGGGTGAGCCCGGTCAGAAGTCTATGGTCGAATTATGAAAGAATGCAGGGAATAGTAGACTTGGCTCACTGGTTCGCATTCATCCTGGCTGCAAGTTCGGTGTTCCGTAGTTTCTCAAGCTGGAAAATGCTATTCACCGTAAACCTGGGAGTCGCGGTATTAGTATCTATATTAGGACTGATTGGATATTATGATCTAACAGACTCGATTTTATTGGGCAGTACCGATCGTATCGATTCTACTTTAGGTAACGCTACGTACATGGGTGCTTATATGATGGTCAATGTCATCATCGGTTTCGGTCTCATTCTCCAATCAATCGGCAGTCCTCCAGTGGAACCAAACCAATCAGGGCGTATGAGAATATCTGCTTCTCATCGCCGCCGAGATAAGCGGGAAGATGAGTCATTCGATTATCTGCATTTGCTGAGGGTATTTTGGTTTATCGCTATTATCCTATGTCTGTGGACGCTCTGGCTAACAGCCACTCGGGGAGCTGTCGCCGGACTAGGAGTTGGAGCCATAGTTTTTGTCGTTGGATACATCTCTTGGGGGAGGATGCGGCTGGCGAGGCGCATCGCCTATTTGATCCTAGCCGCGACAATAGTCGCCGCTGCCCTGTTCATCATCGTCAGATTCACCCCGATTCTGGATCCTCTCGTGAACTCCAGCTACATGTTACAGCGGCTGACTTCAATCGGGACCGAAGATTCAAGCATCAAAGGGCGCATCTCATCGATCAGCGCGGGGGTCAGGGCCTATCAGGACAAACCGATACTTGGCTGGGGGCCAGATAATTACCTGGTCTCCTGGGGGAGATACCTACCTTCAGATTCTCTTGCTTCTGCGGGGCATTTCGATCAGGCGCACAACAAAGTAATCGAAGAGCTGGTTACCAAAGGAACGATCGGGTTGCTGAGCTACCTGCTGATCTGGATGGCAATGGCTTGGGTATTGGTTGGATCAGTCAAACGCAGGCAGAACCATGAACAGTTGTGGGTCTTGACGTTAGGCGTCGCTCTGGCGGCGTTCTTCGTCCAGAATCTATTTCTGTTCGACTCTCCCGCGACGATGGTGCAGCTAGCCATCCTCATGGCATTCGTGGTGTATGAGGAGGGACGGGCCCGTCGCGATGCGGAAGACGAGGCTCGGGAGAGGGAGCCGAGAGCATCCGGCGCCCAGTCAAGAGTGCCGGGCTGGAGGCGTAGACTGGGCTCGCTTCAGATATCCAGCCAGTTCCGCACGCCGTGGAGCGCGGCTTTGGTCGCTATGACGGTAACCCTGCTCACCATCTGGCTGCTGTTCAACTACAACGTCAAACCATACAACGCCGCGCAGGCGGCGAATCTATCCGTCATATCGACATCTTGGAAAGACACCGCCGATCATTTTCACAGATCAGAGGAGGAGTTTTACAACCTCTCCAATCTACCGAGAAGATACTTGATAGAGCGCATAGTCAGCCAAGTCGCGTCCATGACGGACGAGGAGTTCTCACAGGCCGTCGACCTAGTCGACGCGGAAGAACGCGAAGCTATGAAAGTTGAACCGCAGAACTGGCGTCTGATTATCGAGTTGGCGAAGTTCTATCAGCAGGCCGCCATCAGGAACTCAGAATATGTAGAAGTTGCAAGAGCACACGCCGACGAAGCGATTCGACTGGCACCTAATACACCCCATACGATCTCTGTGATGGAAGAGCAGGAGAGAATCGAGAATCTACCAGAGTCGTAGGTGCCCGACCCGCACGAAACCGAACGATTGGGACATCCTGCAATTTCATTCCATGTCTCTTCTCTCGGATGCGACACGACAGTATGAGTCTGAATCTTGAGGCGAGCAGATGATCGGCGAAGTCGGATACAGCAACAATGTCGGTGTCCTTGCCCGGCTGTCGCCAGTCGAAGAGCATCACGCCGTGATTAGGGACATCAGGCGCTGCCTGAATGACTCCACCGTTTCTAGCACCGCGGCGATTTCATCCACCCAGTTCTCTACGTCTTCGTCCGGGTCGAATGTGAATGTGATCTGTGAATTGCCCACCCTCGCGTCCGGCCCTAGCAACTCTTGGAGTCTGGCCCTCGCTCCTCCGACCGGCGAGTTCAGGACAAAGAGCGCACGATCTTCAGTGACGCGGACGGATGAGACATCTGCGGCTCGGGCGAGGAGTCTGATTCGGGCGGTCTCTAGCAGATAGTCAACGTTTCGCGGGGGAGGTCCAAAGCGATCTCGGAGTTCGAGGCTCAACTCGGCAAGTTGGCTGTCGGTCCGACACCAGGATATTCGCTGATAGATAGCTAACCGCTGTGCCAGATCCTCGATATATTCGTCTGGGATGCGGTCATCTAGGCCTAGGCGGACATCGGGTTTGGGAATTTGCTCCAGCAGAGCTTCGGGAGATTCGTGATGGTTGATGCTGACTATGTCGTGCCGGCCGTTCGAAGTTGCATCAGGAGACTCATCTGCGAGTGCGTGAATGTTTCGCGACCGCTTAAGCTCTTCTACGGATTGGGCGAGAAGCTGCGTGTAGAGGTGGAGCCCGATGGCGGCTACGTGTCCGCTCTGCTCGGCACCGACGACGTTGCCCATGCCTCGGATCTCAAGGTCTCTCATCGCGATCTGGTAGCCGGAGCCTAGTTCGCTTGCCGAGAGGATCGTGTTGAGGCGCGCCTCCGCTTCTTCGGTGAGGGATTTATTGGGCTGCACCAGAAGATAGGAGAATGCCTGACGCGCGCTTCTGCCGACCCTTCCCCTTATGTGGTGAAGCTGTGCCAGTCCGAAACGATCGGCATCGTTGACGATCAGCGTGTTTACGTTCGGCATGTCGATGCCGGCTTCGATGATGGTTGTGCAAACCAATACATCGAACTCCCGTTGGTCGAACGCTGTCATCACCTGTTCGAGGTGGCCTTCGGGCATCTGACCGTGACCGATTGCGAAGGTCGCCTCTGGGACAAGTGATCGTAGCTTGCGGGAGACGCGTTCGATATCTTTGACTCGGTTGTGGAGAAAGAATACTTGTCCGCCGCGATCGATCTCTCTCAGGATGGCTTGCCTGATCAGATCGTCGGTCGATTCCGAGACGAATGTCCTGACGGGGAGGCGTTCTTCAGGAGGAGTTTCGATGTTGCTCATGTCGCGAATTCCAGCGAGCGACATGTAGAGTGTTCGCGGTATCGGCGTTGCCGAGAGGGTGAGGACATCCACCTCGGCTCGAAGCCGCTTAAGATGCTCTTTGTGTTGCACGCCGAACTTCTGCTCCTCATCGATGACTACTAGCCCAAGGTTTTTGAAGCGTACGTCGCGCTGTGTCAGGCGGTGGGTGCCGATGACGATATCGATGCTGCCTCCGGCGAGCCTCTGCAAGATGTCCTTCTGCTCGCTGCGAGTCCGAAACCTCGAAAGTGCCTCTATCTCGACGGGGAACGGTGCCAGCCGTTGTCGGAAGGTGTCGAAATGCTGCTGTGCGAGCAGGGTCGTCGGAACTAGGATGGCAACCTGACGTCCAGTCTGGACGGATTTGAAAGCGGCCCGGACTGCGATCTCTGTCTTCCCGAAACCGACATCCCCGCAGATGATGCGGTCCATCGCATTCGGATTCTCCATCTCGGCTTTAACTGCATCGATCGCGGTGGCTTGATCGGCGGTCTCTTCATAGGGGAAGCTGGTTTCGAGAGCGTGCTGCCAAGGAGTGTCGGGTTCGGATCGCAGACCGCCTGCCAACATCCGTGAGGCGTATAACGTGAGCAACTCGCTAGCGACCTGCTCGGTTGCCTGCTTGGCTCTGCGGCGCGCTGATCTCCACTCTTGGGTGCCTAGACGGGAGAGCCGAGGAGGAGATTCCCCACCGCCTTGGTAGATCTGTATCCGATCGAGATGCTCAGTCGGTATGTATACCTTATCGCCACGTGCATATTGGAGGATGAGGTGCTCCCTGCCGTCTTCTTGTTTAACGGTAGTACCCTGAAATCGTGCGATGCCGTGATCAATGTGCACCACATAGACACCCGGCTGCAGCTCTTCCAATTTGGGACCTTTGCGGATCGCCCGGCGTCTAGAGACGCGGCGTTGCTTGCGGATGCCGAAAACCTCAGCATCTGTCAGTACCGCCAAGCGATCGTCCCCGCCGAATTCGACGGAAAATCCTGCAGTTGCGTATCCTTCAACGATCTCTACTCTGTCGATGCCGGCTGCTCTGGTCAACTCTCGCAGACGCTCTTCGTGGCCGGTGACGACGACTACCTTCGCGGCACCAGATTCGAGAGCTTGTTTGATCGGCAGGATCGGATCAGCGATGGGCGCGTCATGGCGCGACTGGTCGTATTCACTCGGTTCTTCCGGCTGGTTCCTGTTGACTGTCAAGGGAGGCGGTGAGAGAGGGAGCGTCGCCTTATCGCCTAGATCCTTGGCATCGACTCCGAACGGTGAGATCTCGATTCTGTGTTTCGCAGATTCGATGCCGGCTGCGATTTCGTTCCATGAAGCGTGTGAAACAGGGAAGCGGCGCGGGACTTCGCCCCTGCGCTCCTTGACGCGGCGAACATCAGCGTTGCGTCGATCTTGTCCGAGCGCAGTTTCAGCAATCATGTGTGGCCGCATGGCGACGACTACGCCGTCCGAGGGCAAGAAGTCGAAGATCGTGCCGAGCTTGAAGAACCCTCCGAAGAACGTGAGGTCCCGATGGAGCTCGTTTTCTGCAATTTCCTTCAGATCGCTGCTGATGCGCTGAGTGGCGAGACGGGTGAAGTCCATGTTGTCGGTGTCGAGTTCCGACAGTGCTTGGTGCAACGTGTCATGATCGATCAAAGAGGGCAGCTCTTCACGCGCCGGGATGATCCGTAGCGATTCGATGAGCTCATTGGAAAGTTGAGTTTCGACGTCGAAGATCCTCATGCTCTCGACTTCATCGCCGAAGAGCTCTATTCGGACGGGCGCCGAGTAGTCGATTGGGAAGATGTCCAAAATGCCGCCGCGCCTACTGACGTTGCCAGGAACCTCGACGGCGGGATGGACCTCGTATCCGGCATTGATCCAGTTTCTGAGCAGGTCAGACATCTCGAGGCGGTCGCCGAGGCGGATTTCAGAGACTGCGGCGGGGTGAAGTTCGGTCGAGAATGTCCGTTCAGCAGCGGCGTGTACGGATGAGATGACCAATGGAGGGGCACCGGCACCAGGCTCCGCCGCTCGAGCCAAGGCATCAATAGCTGCAATACGCTGATGCGCCGCTCCACGATCAGGATCGTAGCGCTCGAAGGGTATGCTCTCAGTTTCGGCAAAGTGGTGAATAGGCGATTCGTCAGCATGCGGGGTATGGGGCACCATCCAAGTCGGTATCTGATCAATCAACCTCTGTGCCGAATCGGGGTTGGGAGTAATAACCAGCATGGGACGCTGCAGACGGTGCCAGAGCGCGGCGATTGTGATCGCGTTGGCAGCTTCGGGACAGATGACGGGCACGCGCGCCCGGGGTTCCAGTACATCGCTCGCAACCTCGGCGAACCGTGCCGTCTGCGACAGGTCCAGAGTGACCGACTGGAGGGGGTTAGGAGGCACTTGCGAGTTCGTCAAACGCGTAAAGACACCCGCGAAGCCAGTTTCGGCGGGCGTGTCAGCTCAATTGTAGTCTGTTTGAGGTTCAAGGTTGGACTTTCGTGTAACCGTTGTTAGTGACTTTGGATACCCGTCATATCCTCCCGAGGAGACTCTTGCAGAACCCGGATATCGGCATTGTTGTGGGAGCGTCTCGCTGGTGGCGCGTGTTCGGGGATCCATGCGTCCATGCGGATTCCTCGGCGGAGTCTGTCGAAGTGCTGGGAATGACATGGGAGTTTTGCAGTGGTCTCTTCGGCGAAGGGGGAGCGCACATCCCCTCTCCTCTACCCGCGGACTGTCATCGCCTCAGAAAAGGCGACGCGGCGGTCACGATTGCCAAGGAGCGATTATCGCCTGATGCGGATGGCGAATTCGGCTTGGCATCCGTTTACGCACTCCCAAGGGTCCAATGCCGCCGTCACGGTGTAGCTGCCGATCGATGATGCCCTGAAGAAGACGGTGCGCTCGTCGGGTATGGAATCGGTATCAGCACCTCTGTCCGCCTCCCTGAACGATCCCCCAGACGAAGATACTGACCAGTCAAAGGTAACCGGATCTCCCAGCGAATCGTCTTGTATGTTCTGGAGACCGTATACCTCGACCGACAATCGCACGGTGTCTCCGACGCGCAGACTGACGGAAGTGATCCCTGGTTCGATACGTGAGATGACCGGAACCGGCGTGGGAGTAGGGGTTGGTGTGAACGTCGGAGTGGCTGTAGGTGTATCCGTCGGGGCGGCAGTCGGAGTGTTCGTCGGCGTAGATGTTGGAGTGTCTGTGGGCGTGGGGGTGGGCGTATCTGTTGCCGCGGGGACGCGTAGCAGAGCGATCAAAGGTTCGGGTGTATTGGTCGGTGTCGGTGTTGGTGTATCTGTGGGAGCAGGTGTCGGTGTATGAGTTGGCGTGCGCGTGGGTGTATTAGTCGGGGTTGCGGTGCTTGTCGGAGTAGTCGTCGGTGTCAGCGTGCCGGTGGGAGTCGCTGTGGGGGTTGGCGTGGGTGTGAGGGTGTGGGTCGGTGTTACCGTCGGTCTGTTGGGAAATGGATCGGTGATGACGTTGGGCTCTCCGAACCCGGAGAACTTGACCTTTATGGAGAGAAGTAAATTCTCACGTCCTGTCTGTATGGTCTTTTCTGCTTGAATCAATCTGCCATCTGCATCTATCAGGTACTCCCAGTTCGAAACATCTGGAAGTTGCGAATAACGCTTCACGGTTTCGCCATCTAAGGGCTCCTCGCCCTCATACGTCATACCGCTCACATCGGGGCAGGCGGTCTCCATCGCGAACGGGAACTCAGCTCCCCTTGGCACTCCATTATCTGGCGTAGTCCAATCTGATCCTGGCATCAGCCAAACCGCCGGTTTTCCTTCGATCATGACGATTTCGTACCTTGATCCATCGTCAAGCGTAGAGACGGAGTGAAAATTATATCCGGACTTGCGATTCGTCCACACGACTGGCGTCAGTTCGACCCCGTCCTCTATACCCACGTGTCGGATGTCGAAATCGTACGAATGGACTAAAGAGGGATCGGAACAATCGTCCGTATCTTGTTGTTCCTCGTCGCTACCGCATGCCAACGCGATGGCTGATAGGAGTGCGGCACCACAGATGATCATCGTTGATGCAAGTAAGTGTTTGTTGTGTTGGTACATCTCGAATATCTCTTAGATGAACATGTCGATCCATCGTGCAAAGCGTTCCAGCAGATCCTTAGCATACCCAAATAAAAGATCGACAAGTTCAGCTACAATCGCCTCGAAAAAATCATCTGTTGCATGAGGGGTTACTGTGTTAGATATTTCCAAGTCAATGGTTCTCCTCCAGTCACCCACAGAAAATGTGTGTTGACTGAAAAGATGCACAGTATAGTGCACTAATGCGCCTCCGGGGAGAATGTGCTTCTGAGTTTGTATCGTACCGCCACTGCACGTTGCACAGTTGTGAGTAACCGTTCTCACAAGGGTCCCGTCTGATTTGGGATCCGGATCATTAAATAGAATGATGAAATTGCT
This sequence comes from Dehalococcoidia bacterium, assembly GCA_965214735.1. Lineage (GTDB taxonomy): Bacteria > Chloroflexota > Dehalococcoidia > Lucifugimonadales > Lucifugimonadaceae > Bin127. Next base: position 2,190,103 of record OZ243977.1, read on the forward strand.
GAAGTCCCCCTGCATCAATGCCTCTAAATCAATATCAGGATCTATTAATCGCGGACGAGTATCGTACAGCATCCCTGACCATGAACTTTGAGCTGCACCCGGAGAAGATTCATTGATGATTCTGGCCTCTATGCATCGCTGACTGTAGTCGATTACTATTGGATACTCTGGGGGTCCAACCAGCGTCAACATCAGTGCTTCCCAAATCTCAACGGTCGCCGTGTGAGTGTAGCCGCCGGGGGAGCGGACCGTTTCGCTATGACTGTTGATCTTCTCGCGATGATAGATATTTATTCCGCTACAAGCAATAGCGTGACCTGGCGAGGGAATCATAGGGGCGTAGGTAGGCGGTTCGTTGACTGTGATCGTTACGCTGTCAAGCACTTCGTTGCCCGACTTGAGCTTCACCATCGCGGTTCCGCCGGGGAGGCATCCGTAGTATAGGTAGGACTTTTCGGTGACTGTCGGTCCGCTGGTGCCGGAAGATCCCGAAACGCTTGATGTGCAACTGCTGTCGACATTGATCGGACCGACTGGATCGAGGTATGCTCCGGCACCGTAAGTCTCCAGATTCGAAACAGTCAAGATTGTCAACTCTCCAACATCGATAATTTCTTTCGACGCGCTGAGGTCGCCGCTGGGCGGAGGTGGATTGACAGTTATGACGACGCTGGCGAGTTCAATTCGGCCTGCCCCGGCCGTGGCAAGCGTCGCGGTTGCTATGCCGCCGGGAGCACACCCGTAGACGGTTCGCTCGGCAGTGTCGTCAGATACGTCGTACGCGCCATCATCGCAGCTGGGATTGAAGTGGATCGGACCTCTGAGCTCGAGAGCGACGTGCGTGCCGACGTTCAGCAGGTTGGTCGCTTCGAGCGTCACCGCCTCGCCCACATCGATCATGTCCTTGGACGCGCTGAGGTCGCCGCTGGGAGGAGGCGGATTGACGGTTATGGTGACGCTGGCGAGTTCAATTCGGATTGCCCCGGTCGTGGCAAGCGTCACGGTCGCCTCGCCGCCGGGGGCGCACCCGTAGACGGTTCGCTCAGCGGTGCCGCCACTCGCGCGGACGGCTCTAGACGCGCCTGCCCCACAGTCTCTGTCGAAATGGATCGGCCCGTCGAGCTCGAACGCGACATACGGGCCGACGTTCAGCAGGTTAGAAGCGGTGAGAGTCGCCTCCTCGCCGACGTCGATCGTGTTCTTGGATGCGCTGAGGTCGCCGCTGGGAGGAGGAGGGTTGACCGTTATGGTAATGCTGGCGAGAGTGATGCGGCCAGTCCCTGTCCCGGTCGTGGTCAATGTAGCGGTCGCCTCGCCGCCAGGTGCGCATCCGAAGACTGATACCTCGGCAGTGCCGCCGCGCGCGCCAACGGTGCCATCGGAGGCTCTAGACGCGCCTGCCCCACAGTCTCTGTCGAAATCGATCGGCCCGTCAAGCTCGAACGCGACATGCGTGCCGACGTTCATCAGGTTGGAAGCGGTGAGCGTCACCTCCTCGCCGATGTCGATCGTGTTCTTGGATGCGCTGAGGTTGCCGCTAGGTGGACAGTCCGGACCGCTAGGATCGTCGTCGCACTCGTGTCCGGATCGCCCCTCGACCGCACTCTCGGTTGGAGTCGACGCCTGCGCTGATACCACAACGCCGAGATTGCCTTGCAAAGCGGGGTGCAGGGTAAATATCGCGAGGACGATAAACGTCCCTAGAAGGATCAGGTAAGTTATAGCGGGACGATGCAAGGAAGACCTTTTTTTGTCTCATGGATAGCACCAAAATGGCATTATACGGGCGCGGTGTTTTCTTGACGCGCATTCGTGGCACAAGCTGCGACGCGGAGAATCTCTATCAGCACTATCTCTATAATTTCAGATATGCCACGTCTCTCGTCCAACCAAACCTTCGATCTAACACGATGAAGCGCGCCGTATTCAAGTTGGGCACAAACATCGTGACGCTCGATTCCGGGCAGCTGGACCTTGGGACTTTGAAACGGCTGGTAGAACAACTTGCAACGGCATACAACGATGATCTGGAGGTCGTCATCGTCTCGTCCGGCGCGGTCGGAGCCGGCATCGACACCTTGTTCTCGAATCGCGTGAGGCGCGTTCCCAAGCAGAATCGGCACAGCGTGACGGTCAGGCAGGCTGCAGCTGCTATCGGTCAGGTGGATCTGATTGCAGTGTACAAGCGTCTCTTCGCGGCGCACGGCATCGATGTCGCTCAAGCTCTCATCTCCCGCAGCGTCTTGAGGCAGCGCTTGGGATACTTGAATGTTCGGGACACCATGGAGACTCTGATCGGCGCCGGCGTGATTCCGATTGTGAATGAGAACGACGTTGTGGCGGTCGAGGAGCTGGTCGGCACCGTCTACGGCGACAACGATCGTCTCTCAGCGATGCTGGCGAATGCCTTGGATGCGGATCTGCTGGTGTTGCTGGGAGAGATGAACGGATTGCACACCGTCGACCCGCATCTCGATCCCGAGGCTAGGTTGATCGAGGAGATTGATGAGATCACGGATGAGATCCGCGAGATCGCGGTCGGTCCTCACGACGAGCGCGGCAGCGGAGGCATGCGTAGCAAGTTGGAGGCTGCTGATGTGGCAATGCGATCAGGGATCGACGTGGTGATCGCAGATGGTCATGTGGAGGGTGTGATTCAAAGAGTGTTGGCCGGGGAGCGTATCGGGACTGTGTTTCGGGCAAAAGATGCTCCGACACAGAGCCGAAAGCGTTGGATATTGACGGGACGGACCGAGTCGAGGGGCGAAATGACGATCGACGAAGGCGCGGTGCGTGCGCTGGTCAATAACGGCTACAGCCTGTTGCCAGCCGGTGTGACGGATGTCAAGGGCGATTTCGACCGCGGCGATATCGTTGCAGTGAAGTCGAGCAGCGGCGACAATATCGCATGGGGGATCTCTAACTATTCGGCTATCGACTCGCGTACAGTGATGGGCAAGAATTCAAGTGAGTTGCCGAAGCTGTTGGATCGTTTCTTTGGAACGGAGTTGATCCATCGCAACAATATGGCGTTAAGTTGATGCCGACTAGCCGACGATAGGAAAGCATCCAGAGCATGGTAGCGACAGAGACTAATATTCAGCAGATGGGGGCTGAGGCGCGTTCCGCGTCGAAGGTGCTGGCGCGCTCGAGCGGAGAGGATCGGAACGCCGCCCTCAACGGAATCGCTGATGGAATCGTCTCGAACATGGGCTCATTGCTGTCCATTAACGGTGATGAAGTAACGACCGCCCTCGATGGAGGCATGGACCCTCATGTCGTAGAGCGGATGGAGCTGAATGAGGATCGGATCGGCGACATGGCCGACGCGGCACGGTCTATCGCTGATCTGGCTGACCCTGTTGGTGAGATTCTGGATGAGCATCGAGCTTCGAACGGGCTTGCCGTTCAGCGAGTCCGTACGCCGCTAGGCGTGATCGGGGTCATCTATGAGAGTCGTCCGAATGTGACGATCGACATCGCCTCGCTCTGCCTGAAAGCCGGAAACGCTGTGATTCTGCGCGGCGGCAAGGAGGCGATTCGAACCAACTCCGCACTGGCAAGCATCGTCCGAACTGCCGTGAAGCAGGCGGGACTGCCGGAAGGAGCCGTCCAGTTCGTTGAGTCGACGGATCGAGCTTTGGTGTCGAAGATGCTTTCGATGGATGGATACATTGACCTTCTCGTCCCTCGAGGGAGTGCCGAGCTGGTGCATATGGTGGCAGAGAATGCCAAGATGCCGGCCGTCACGGGGGGCATCGGAGTGTGTCACACGTACGTCGACTCATCGGCAGATGTTGTAAAGGCGGTAGACGTGGTATTTAACGCGAAGACGCAGCGCTACACGGTCTGCAATGCGCTGGACACTCTATTGGTGCATGAAGGCGTGGCGGCTGAAGTGTTGCAAGAGTTGGCGCCGATGTTGGGTGGCGCAGGGGTAGAGATCCGCGCCGACAGCCGATCATGGGCTTTGCTGGGCCCGAAGCGCAAGTCAGTCAAGGTGAAGCGTGCTCTTGAAAGCGATTTCGGCGAAGAGTTTCTAGCGAAGATCCTATCTGTCAAGGTGGTCGACGACGTGGAGGGGGCTCTTGATCACATCGATCGTTACGGATCAGGGCACTCGGAGGCGATTATGGCTGAAGATCCAACGGTGACCGAGCGTTTCTTGCGGGATGTAGACGCGTCGGCTGTATTTGCGAACGCCTCGACGCGTTTCAACGATGGTGGCGAGTTCGGCTTGGGGGCCGAGGTGGCGATTTCAACGGACAAACTCCACGCCCGCGGCCCCATGGGGATGCGCGAGATCATGTCGTACAAGTGGGTTGTGCGCGGCGACGGGCAAATTCGCACGTGATGGCAGTGCCGGCCCCCTCACGTTGAACATCGATTCGGTTACCGGGAGATTAGATTAGGCTCTTTCATGGCTGATTACGCGTTTCAAAGGGAAGTCAGGACTCCTTATTCGGAGTCGTTCTTCGTGGTCGATGCACAGGATCAAGATGTAGGGCGGTTGGATGTGCACTATCCGCATGGGATGGTGCATGCGACTCTAGTGGTGAGAGAGGTGGTCTCGGAGGCTGACCTGAGGGATATTGTGCACAGGTTTTTCAACGACATGAACCAGCTCGTGGGTGTTGATGGCGTCGAGGTGGCTGTACACACTTATAAGGGCGAAGATCGTGGCGTTTTCCATAACGATGATCTAGAGGGGCGGCGGAACGGGAACGCGCAGACGAATTGATCTGCTGTCAAGGTCGTAGCCACAACCTCCAGCCATCTCTCTTCCCCATCTTCGTTCCGCGCCTGGTCATAGCTGGCAGATGCTCCGTACGGCTTTCAACCTTTGCTCTCAACTTCATATCTGAGAAAGGTGTCCAGAGAAGAGCGTCTCAGCACGTATGAGCAAAACACCCGCTGCTGCTAGGCGATGACTTCCATCAGAACGACGCGATTGGTGTTCGTGCCCTTTGCATTGTTGCTGACTCCCCATGCGTTGGCAGTCTTTGTGAAGGATTGGCGATTGACCAACACGCCAAGGATATTTAGTGGAAGAGAGTTTTGTACTGCTGCTTCGACTACGGTTTTTTCCAGCAGTACTTTGCCCTGCTGGATCTCTCCCACTTCATAAGCGATGAAGCCGCCGGGGCTGACCACTCTGCACAGCTCTTCAAGAGTGTCGGCAGTGAATCGACGCCAAGAGTTTAAGTCTTTGCAGATCGATAGAGGTGAATCATCAATGTCGATTCCTGCGAACCATGCCCTGACGTAGTTGTCGGCTCGGTAGTCGACCACATCTAAGAATGGCGGGGAGGTGACGACTAAGTCTATGCTGTTCGATTCGATCTGAGGCGTGTGTTGCGCCTGCGTGCAGAGTAGCAGGTTATCTTTGCTACGGAGTCCGCCGTGACGTAGCAGGCTTGCGGACTTCCTGATTATCAGCTTGGCCGCGTCTTTCGGATCGGGGCTTTGATTACGGCGTCGGTTTATCCTGGCTTGACTCCGTATGGATGGGGCTTGATTGGGAGGAAGCGTGTATACCGACAGAAACCCGGAAGAGTGGCCGGTGAGTCTACTCATTGCCGTCATTCGGATCCAATCATCGATGTGATCGAAGCAGTCGCGCTCCATTCGGGATCGGAACCAATGGCGCAGCGCGCCGATCTGCTGAAGGGTTTCGGGATGGAAGAAGACTAGAAATCTGTCATCGTCAGAGGTGATGTCGGAGACATTCCAATCGATCTGGGACAGCCTCATTTTCACTTCGTCAAGTTTCGGGGGCTGGAGTCTCGGCCGGGTAATCATCGTCGATAGAGGGTTGGCATCGTTGCCGATAGGCGTTCTGCACATCAGCTGAGCTTGGATCGGAGTCGTGCCGCGTCCCATGAAAGGGTCGTATACGACCCCGGCCGGGCTGGTTAATCGAGCGATGAAGAATTCAGGGAGTTGCGGCTTGAAGCAGGCCCGATAGCTGATTTCGTGGAGGCTATGTCCAGCTCTTTGAGCTGAGGTCCAGAACTCGTTTGTGTAGTAAGTGAGTGTGGGAAGACTCGAGCTGTGGGATGTTTGGCAGATCTCGGTTTTAGAGCCGTGCAGGTCAAATTCTGAGATGAGGTCGATGAAGGATTGGGCGGGAGTGGATTTGTCGATAGCGGGCATTACCCGTGATTTTAAGATGATCGTCTTACGAAGATTATGGGTGCTATTTGGCACCTAGGCAGTTGGGATATCTTTGCGCTACCTTCTCTTCCCAACTGCTTCAGAGGACTCATTCTTCTAGGAATAGTCAATGTAAAAGCGGGGCTCAAACCCACCTTCGCAGGTGATGCCATCCCGTCAGATACGTACTCCATCCTCTCCCCTACTTGCATCAGAGGCCACTTGCTCTATACAAATTGTTCGAGCAGGTGGTCGTTGTAGTTACCGATACCAACTCCGATGGAGATGATCCGCAGCGGATTCTGACTCGAATCGTCGTGGGCAGACTCAAGGATTGCGAATGGAGCGGTGGCATCACTGTTCATGACATAGATGCACGAGGCAATGAGAAAGTTCCCGTTATTAGAGACGATCTATAAGTTTTTCTCGGAAGTGGCTTCAGTTTCTTTTAGGGACCGCTTCTGATGAGTCTTCGGCGCCACCAGGCGATGAGGCGATATATAGCGTAGAAAGCGGCGGCGATTAAGATCCATACCGGTAGCGTCACGCCGATCCAGATGGCTGCATTGGCGATTAAGATCGCGACGTTCAGAACTGTGTTGATGCCTTCCGTGGCGATGGTTGCCGGCTGGAAATCTGATCCCTCGACCGATGGAGGCTCGATAACTCTAACCGATATCTCTGCCGATTCGCGGATCTCGCCGGCGCTGCTATCGCCTGAGAGTTCGATCTTCACTTGATACCAGAGTGTCTGCTGGCGCTCGAATGCATGTTCGGCATCCACGGCGGTAGTGCCATCTTTGACCACACCCTCGATCGGAGCCGAGCCGTCGCCGAATGTCCACTTGTAGCTTAGGTCTCCCACATCGATGTGATCGTCGAATGTGGCTCTGAAGGAGACTGTCTCGCCCACTTCGGCTTCGATGTGCTCGCCGGGGAAGATGTTAAGTGTCGGCAACTCGGCGGCATGAACCCAAAGCTGATCTTCACCCTGCGCGACTTTATTGTCGGAATAGGCGGTCACCTTGACGGTTACCGCATAAGGAGAGTACTGGTCGTCGAAGTAGGTATGGACTACTGGGGCAGAGAGGTACGAGCCATCGGCATCGCCGGTTCGCAGAGCGCGTTCTTGGAGGATAGTACCGCTGCCGTCTCCGAAATCCCACTCGATGAGGAATCGATCGTAATCTTCGGGCGGGAAGAATCGGGCGGTGAATTGGCTGCCGTGCCCTAGTGGCGCGCGCTTCTCGTCGCCCGCGTCGACGATCATCGGCAAGGGCGATGCCTCTACGCGAACAGTAAGTTTCGAGAATGCGGCAGATTGAGTGATGAAACGCAGCCTCCCCTCGATGCTCTCGAGCTGAGTTTCAATTGCCGTGATCTCTTGCTGGACCTCAAGCACCTGCCTAAGATCGGCGGCGATCTGACTGTCTATCAGCAGCTCTTGCAGAGCATCACGTGTGGCTCTGAGGGTGCTGATTCTCGCATTCAGATCGATATACTCCTCGGTGAAATCGCGGCTCTGGCTGGAACTGCTGATGACTTTTGCAGATAAGTCGGTGATTTCGTCGATAGCATCGTCGAGTTGGTCGGCTGGCACTCGGATCGTGATTGTGAAGAACGCACCTGCCGTCGATTCTCTGCTCACTATCCATCCGCCACGACGGTCGGCGAGATCGCCGATGCGGTCGACAGCGTCCGCCGGGTCCCGAACTTCGATTCTCATCTCGGCATCTCGAACTATGATGCGCGAGGTTTGACTTTGGCCACTCCCTTGCTGACCGACGGTTGTCTCGTCGGCTGGTCCATCTCCTGAGGAGAGTGAGGCCTGCAATTCCGCAGGAGCGTCTGTGGCGGGTACCGGTGCTACCGTCTGCAACACAGTCGCTCCTGCCACCTCTACTTCCCTCTCGACCACCACGGTAGCCTCTCGGGCGAGCTCTTTAGCATCAAAGACTGTCGTGGTGGCGGGAAAGTCCACGGAGTCGAATGAAGAGGCATCCTCGCTAAATTCAGTCGATGCGCAAGAAGTCGCCGTAGAGAATGTCAGTACCAGCACCATTAATGCCGCTAAATAGAGACGGTGAAGGATTGGGATGGTGCGATCTGGGTTTGATCTTCGCGTGAATGTCATGACAGATGATGCTCAGTTTCGAATTCTAAACGGCTTCTTCACAAGATAAGACGCTTCCCAAATCGTTAAAGTTCCATCGCAACTTGGTTAGGGATACGAGAATCGATACTATCGGCTTCTGCGCGCGATCTATCTCAGGTTCCGCGAGCGATACCTTTGTAAAATGCTTGACGACTTGAAATGAGCAGGAGAATCACGTCCCATGGCGAACGACGGCAATAAGAGAAAAGTGTTGATCACCGGCGGCGCGGGATTGATCGGCGGCATCCTGATCGACCGCCTCGGGTCTCGATACGAGTTGTCGTCGCTCGACTTGAAGCCTGTCGATGGCGTGAAATCTACCGTCGGCTCGCTGGATGACTTGGACTCGATCCAGCCTGCATTCGCGGGCATCGATACGGTGGTGCATCTGGCGGCTGATCGGGCTGCGTATGCGGAGTGGGATTCGGTTCTCTCGAACAACTTGGTGGGAACCTACAACGTTTTTGAGGCGAGTCGTCGGGAGGGTGTGAAGCGGGTGATATTCGCATCGTCGAACCATGCGACGGGCGGGAACTATCTGGTGGAACCTTGGAAGCACATCGCCGAGGGCAACTTCAATGAGCTGGTCGAAGGCAGCTATCCGCTGGTGGATGAGGATGCGATGATCCGACCAGATGGGTTCTACGGAGTTTCCAAGGCGTTCGGCGAGGCTATAGGCAGCTACTACAACGACTATCATGGCGTGTCGTCGATCCATCTGCGTATCGGATGGGTCATCTCAACGGATGAACCGACGTTCTCGCCGTTCGCTCTATCGTTGTGGCTCAGCCACCGCGACACTGCGCAGATCGTGAGGTTGAGCATCGACGCTTCGGAATCGCTGAAGTACGGGATCTACTACGCGACATCGGATAACAAGTGGAAGATCTTCGACATCTCACGCGCCAAGGCGGAGCTGGGCTACGCGCCTGAAGACGGCGCGGGCGGGGAGTTTACGGAAGAGCCCCCGCCTTTAAGGGATCGGTAAAGGGCGTCAGCAACTAAGGAACGTCTTCAAGCTGTTCTATGAAGAGGCGCACCTCCTCGGCACGATCACGTATATCAGATTCGTCCAGCCAGTTCTCGTAGAAGTTGATATGGAGAACTTGTGCGGCATCGAAACGAGATCTAAGCTCAGTCCTTGGCACATCCTCTCTGATTAATCTGAGAATAGCGAAAAAGCGCGCGTGCAAATCATGTCTCCAGCCCCGCCTTTCCGCCACTGACTTCAGTGCCTGTGCGGCCGCTCCCCACAGCTTCTCAGAAGCTTGCCGCAGATCGCCTGCGTCGAGCTCTTGCATCGCCTGGTTGTAGAGAGACGCGGAGGCGGTTATGTATTCCTGCGCGGTTGCCATGCTTTGATTTTCGGAATCCCTGAAGTACGGGATCTACTACGCGACATCGGATAACAAGTGAAGATCTTCGACATCTCACGCGCCAAGACGGAGCTGGGCTACCCGTCTGAAGACGGCGCGGGCGGGGAGTTTACGGAAGAGCCTCCGCCCTTAAAGGATCGGTAGATAGATCAGATGATACTCTCGAGTTGCTCTATGAATAGACGCACATCCTCTGATCGTTCTCGTATCTGTGCTTCGTCTAGCCAGTTCTCGTAGAAGTTAATGTGAAGCTCATTCGCAGCACCGAACTGTCTCCTTAGGTCGGGTGTCGGCGCGTCCTTTTCAAGCTCTCTCATGATTCTGTAAAAGAGAGCGTGCGAATCATGTCTCCAGCCCCGCCTCTCCGCCACCGACTTCAGCGCCTGTGCGGCTGCTCCCCACAGCTTCTCGGAAGCTTGCCGCAGATCGCCTGCGTCGAGCTCTTGCATCGCCTGGTTGTAGAGAGACGCGGAGGCGGTTATGTATTCCTGCGCGGTTGCCATGCTTTGATCCTAGGGCGTGTTAACACTGGCGCAATGCCTCTGTTATGAGTGCGAACATGATGAACCCGGTGAAGATCACGTCCAGCTTCTCGAAGCGTGAGAAGATGCGTCGGAAGCCCTTCAGCCGGCGGAACAGCCGCTCGATCTCGTTGCGCCGCTTGTACATCTCGCGGTCGTACTCCCACGGATCGATCCGGCTCCGGCGCGGCGGAACCACGGGGACGAAGCCCAGGTCCAGCGCCAGCTGGCGGCTCTCGTCGCCCTCGTACGCCCGATCCATCAGCAGCCGCGGGCTTCCGAGCTGCGGGCGAGGCGTTCGAGCAGCCGGCGACCCTCCGGCGCGTCGTGCGCCTGTCCCGGCGACAGGGAGAACGTCACGGCCGTCCGAGCATCCGCGGCAGCCATATGAATCTTGGTGGTCCAACCGCCCCGGGACTTCCCGATCGACTGGGGTCCGTTTTTTTTAAGGCCCCCGTCCCGTCCGGATGCACCTTGACGATGGTGCTGTCCAAAGAGACCGCCTCCAGCTTGACACGCACTATCTGTTCTCTCTGAAGGTGTTCGAACACCCGGTCTAGAACCCCCTTCTTCGACCAGCGGTTCATGCGGGTATAGATCGTGTGCCAGTTGCCGAACCGGGCCGGCAGCCCGCGCCACTTGCAGCCGTGCTCGGCCACATACAGGATCGCGTTCAGAACCTGGAGGTTCGGGACGCTGACGTTGCCGCGCTGCACAGGCAGGTACGGAGCTATGCGTTCGTATTGAGATTCTGTGATTTCCATGCGGAAAGCGTAGCACAGATCCACACGCTAGTGTTAACACGCCCTAGTTCAGGAGTTCGCATCGGCTGCTGCTCTGACGAAGCTGCGAGGTATGACGTGTCCGTGCCCCCGCATGTTGAATGAGCCATCGTCGTTCATACCGGGGAACTGCCACTTACTGGGATCTCCTGGCGGCCATTGAGAAGCTCCAGCGTTTTCCGCCCACTCGCCGTAAGCCTTGGACATCTGGGCGACGCGATCCGACTCTTTCGAGGATAGATCGTGCAGTTCTGTTCGATCCTGCTCCAAGTTGTAGAGTTCCCACGCCTTGGTGTGTTCTCGCACCAGCTTCCAATCACCGATGCGGATGGCTTGATTGCCTTCGTGCTCCCAAGCGAGAGGACGCGACTTCTCGAAGCGTCGTCCCTCCAGCACCGGTTTGAAACTTTCGCCTTCAAGCGGCTGTATAGCGTACCCGTTGCGTTCCATCGGATATGGAGCTTGCGCGGCATCGATACACATGGCGGTGAGGTCCATGAGCTGAATCGGAGTGTGAGATATAGCACCCTCTCTTGGGGTGTTTGAAATCATTGCGGGCCAGTTGATGACCAAAGGTGTAGAGATACCTCCTTCATGAGTCCAGCGCTTGAATCTACGGAACGGCGTGTTGCTGACGTTCGCCCACTGAGTGTCGTAGCTCATGTAGGTGTCATCTCCGCCAGGAGCTATCTCAGGACTGTTCCCCCCGCGAACAGGACGTCCGTCGCGCGTGAACGGGACGATACGTGAAGGATCAGGCGATGATGTGTCTTCGCAGAGGAACTCCGCGCATCCGCCGTTGTCTGAGAGAAATATGACCATAGTGTCGCGTTGGACATCGTTTCTCTTGATGGCATCGACGATCTTGCCGATTCCTTGGTCCATCCGCTCGACCTGAGCGGCGTATACCGCCATGCGAAGGTCTTCCCACTCCTTGTCAGGAGCATCATCCCAAGCCGTCACGGTTTCGTCCCGAGGCGATATCTCCCACTTCTCGTCGAGCATGCCCATGGCTCTGAGTCGTTCGTGCCGAGCGGTTCTAGTCGCGTCCCAGCCCTCGCGATACCTGCCACGGTAGTTCTCGATGTTTTCTTCCGGGGCCTGCAGCGGCCAGTGGGGCGATGTATATGCGACGTGGATGAAGAATGGACGTTCGTCGTTCTGCACGTCGTCGACCATTCGCACTGCGTGCTCGGTGATCATATCTGTCAGATAGTCGGTGCCAGAGGCATCGACGGCATCTTGATCGATGAAGAATCTAGGGCGTGTTAACACTGGCGCAATGCCTCTGTTATGAGTGCGAACATGATGAACCCGGTGAAGATCACGTCCAGCTTCTCGAAGCGTGAGAAGATGCGTCGGAAGCCCTTCAGCCGGCGGAACAGCCGCTCGATCTCGTTGCGCCGCTTGTACATCTCGCGGTCGTACTCCCACGGATCGATCCGGCTCCGGCGCGGCGGAACCACGGGGACGAAGCCCAGGTCCAGTGCCAGCTGGCGGCTCTCGTCGCCCTCGTATGCCCGATCCATCAGCAGCCGCGGGCTTCCGAGCTGCGGGCGAGGCGTTCGAGCAGCCGGCGACCCTCCGGCGCGTCGTGCGCCTGTCCCGGCGACAGGGAGAACGTCACGGCCGTCCGAGCATCCGCGGCAGCCATATGAATCTTGGTGGTCCAACCGCCCCGGGACTTCCCGATCGACTGGGGTCCGTTTTTTTTAAGGCCCCCGTCCCGTCCGGATGCACCTTGACGATGGTGCTGTCCAAAGAGACCGCCTCCAGCTTGACACGCACTATCTGTTCTCTCTGAAGGTGTTCGAACACCCGGTCCAGAACCCCCTTCTTCGACCAGCGGTTCATGCGGGTATAGATCGTGTGCCAGTTGCCGAACCGGGCCGGCAGCCCGCGCCACTTGCAGCCGTGCTCGGCCACATACAGGATCGCGTTCAGAACCTGGAGGTTCGGGACGCTGACGTTGCCGCGCTGCACAGGCAGGTACGGAGCTATGCGTTCGTATTGAGATTCTGTGATTTCCATGCGGAAAGCGTAGCACAGATCCACACGCTAGTGTTAACACGCCCTAGTGTGATTGAAGTATCCGTTTCCGCCCTCGAACCAGAAGAGCTGTTCGAACCCTCTCTGCATCTGCGGATGCCCCTCTTCTGCTCTCGCCGGATCTCCGCCGCAGTGCCACTTCCCCGATATCCCGGTGCGGTAGCCGGCATCCTTAAGCACTTCAGCGATCGTGACGCAGCTATCGTTGAGATATCCCTGATAAGAGGGTTCGCCTTCGATCAGATTACCCATGTGGCCGACGCCGGTCTGGTGCGGATTCAATCCGGTGAGCAGCGATGCGCGTGACGGGCAGCACCTCGCAGTGTTGTACATCTGCGAGAAGCGCATGCCGCTCTCGGAGAGGGCATCGAGGTTGGGAGTTGCGATATCGCCGCCGTAGCATCCGATGTCGGAGTAGCCCATATCATCGGCGAGTATGAGGATTATGTTGGGGGGCTTCGGCTGAGTTTCGGTTGTCATAGTGTGATCTGTGTGCTGATGTATCATCGCTGTGCACCAGAATATCCGAAACGCTTTTCTGGGGTGGTGTCGTGAAGTGAGAGGGGAGTGGATAAATACCTGTCATTTCCGCGGACGCGGGTTGTTTACGTAACGTAACGTCCGTCTAGGGAAGGTAAAAGCACCCGATCTGGACTCGACAAGAGTCCTCCCAGCCCCTTGATCTGTACTCGAATCATCCAACACCCGAGGTTCGCGAAGAGTCCCTTTCACAGAGATGGCGAGGACCCGCAAAAGTCTCCAAGTGTGGTAATACTTGCCTCAAGCAAACTTGTAAGGAGGTTGCGAACATGATGAGAATAGGCACGCGGATCAGTCCCGACTGGCTGGATCGTCCTGATGACCTGCGTTTCCTGGCACAGATCGGCGTGGACGCGGTTGACATCACGATGGATATGGTTCCAGGCTACGTGGAATCGGGAGGAGCCGTCACCCGTGATGGTATGGCGATGGTGGTCGAGAAGCTGGGTGAATCGGGATTGATCATCGAGAGAGCGAACTGCCTACGTAAGTACTTCGATGATGCCTACTTGGGCGGCCCCAACGCCGAGCAAGAGACGCGCAACGCCTGTATAAATGCCGAGATCTGCGGCGAGTTCGATATTCCAGTGTTAGGGGTGCAACCCTACGGTCCGGGCGCGAGCAACCAACAACTGCCTCAGCTGAACCGTTGGGTCGAGGGCCGAGGCGGATATCAGCATCTCAGGTTCGAGCTGGCGGATGCGATCGCAAAACCTCGACAGCCCGACGCGCCGGATAGGGAAGAGCTGTGGCAGCGGCACATTTCGCACTACGCGGCGATCTGCGAAGTCGCAGAAGATGCAGGAGTGAAGGTGGCGACGCACGGCGCCGATCCTCCGGTGCCATGGCTTCACGGCTACCCGCAGCTGATCTACAGCTTCGAGGCGTTCGATCGTCTCTTCAGCGAGGTGCCCTCCCCCAGCAACGGCATCACCTTCTGCGTCGGGACGCGCTACGAATCGGGCCAGAACATCTTCGAGGGCATCCGGCACTTCGGCGAGCAGAACCGCATCTTCCACGTCCACTTCCGCAACGTGCGCGGGACAATCCCGGAGAAGCAGGGCTACGAAGAGGTGATCCCGGACACAGGCGACATGAACATGTACGAAGTGGCGAAGGCGTTACACGATGTTGGCTATGAGGGCTGCATCGACTACGACCACATCATGCGACTGACCACAGACGGCTCCGCGGGACGCGAGTACATCGCCTACTGCGTAGGGCACATGCGAGGCATCATCCAGTCGCTGAAGGTGACTGGGGAGGCGATAGAGAGGTTATCTCGGCAATGACCGCTCTGGCGCGGTATCGTCCAGCCATACGTCGTGAAATATTGAGCCGCGGTACTTGGGTATTTCTAGATCGTGTACCCAAGGTTGGACGCCCACATAGTATTCGCCCGAAATCCATTCGAAAGGCAGTGCTAAATCTGCTTGCAACACATATTTTTCTATAGCCGCCAATTGCTCTACACGGCGAGCGGCATCGCGTTCAATTGTGGAAAGATACAACATACTTTCGATCTCAAGATATTCTGATGATTGATTACCTTCGCCGAAGGTAGAATCAAATACGCGAAGTACGGAGTACGGATCAGGATACTGTGGTACAACGCTGATATATTTCATCTGAATGCCATTTTCTTTTGCAAGGCTAACGTATTGTTGTGGATATATTGATGAGTACCGTAGATCTATATTCAATGTTTCTTGCCAGTCATCAGCCAGCGAGCTAACCTCCTTTTCAGATAATCCAAAGGTTGTCTCCAAGAACTCTAGCTCTAGCTGGTCAGAATTATCGAAGTAGCGTGAGTCCAATAAACTCTTGAGCGCGCGTTCAGGATCGTAGTTCGTTCCATCAAGCTTAGGGTCGTGGCCAGGCAAGTCAGGAGGCAACAAGCTGCGAGCTGTTTCTGAGTTTCGTTCGTTCGAAAAGGAATCTACATCTGAAGCGCTTATCAAGGCATGTCGGAAATGCTTGTCATCATAAGGTGCATTAGCGGCATTGAACACAAAAAATCTAGTATCATATGATTTTTCCACAAAGACAAGCTCTCCAAAATCGACATTGTTAGACGCGTAGTATTTATCTGCATTATCCTCTCTGAAAAACAGTATATCGAATTCATGAAGCCTAAAACCCGCAGCATTTCTCTCGTAGTAGTTACCTTCCAATTGCATCGAGAATTCGACACCATCTAAATAGGAAGGTAGCCCAGCATAGTAATCGTTACGAACAATCACGGCTTTGTCGTTCGCGTCAAATGTCGCAAGCGCAAATGGGCCGGTACCAACTGGTAATTCATCCATTTTCATTGGAACTATTTGAGGATCAGTCCAGAAGCCTGTGAGATCGTAATTCCACTTCTCGACATTGTCGCGTTTAAGCACCACTGCTACAGGATCCGCCAAAAGAGATGGGAAATCGGCGCGTGGAGTTTCTAGATGGATCCTCAGCGTACGATCGTCAATTACTTGGATGCCTGTTAACTCCCTGGTGGTACCGTTCATCACTAGCCGTGCTCCTTCCACACTGCCAAAGACTTCCTGAGCGTGATGGGACTCCATATAAGGATCAAGGGCACGTTCCCAACTCCATTTGAAATCAGCTGCAAGTACGGGACTGGCGTCACTGAATTTGATATCTTGTCGTAACACGAAGTCATAGATCAGCCCATCTTCGCTGACAGACCAACGATCCGCGAGATCGGGCTGGACTGAGCTACTTGGATCGTCCACGATTCTTGTCAAGCCTGAGTACAGTTCCGAGATGAGTAGTGAATCAAAGTTTTCCGCGAAAACGGGGTCTGGAATCAGCGCGAAATACCCCGGGAACCTGAAAACCCCTCCTTTTCTTGGCGCACCGCGTTTGCGCGCAGGCTCGTCACCCTCAAATGCGTCTGATTCGACAATCTCGACCTCGTGGCTCGAGGATGGTGCTAGATCATCATCGTACAAGTCGTTGCAAGCTAGCGTTGCTAGTGAAACCCAAGCCAAAATAAGAACAAAAGTTGCGGAAGAAAATGAAGGGCTGATCGCATTTTCAAGCGTCGCGCTCAAAGTCGTTTTGAGGTCTTCAGCGATTTGCATGGTCTAACGTGGTTGATTTTCATGTTTTCACGGCACGAAGTTTCCTACGGACCCCATGGCAGCTATCGTGAGAGAGTTTGCGCTTGCTATTGGGCGGGTGGCTAAAGACGGGGGTCAAAGAACCCCGGAAACCACTCCCGCCTAAGTTCCAGCCCGAACCCCGGCGCATCCGTCGGCTTCAGCTTCCCCTCTAGCGGCGTAACAGTCCCCGGCAATCGGTCCTTCTCTCGCAGAGGCACACCGGCTTCGGTCATGACGGGTCCGCTGCACTCGACCATCGGCACCGCGGATAAGCCGTAGCAAGCGTGCTGGCCGTATGCCGTGCCCCCGCTGCCGTGAGGGATGACCGAGAGACCAGCGGCTTCTGCAATGTGGCAGATCTTGATCAGCGGAGTCAGACCGCCACACCATATGATGTCGGGCTGTAGTATGTCTACGAGCCCCTCTTTGGCGGCGTGGAAGAAGGGATAGATGCCGTACCAGTGCTCGCCAGTGGCGAGAGTCTGCCACGGGACTCTTCGACGCAACCGTTCATACTCGTCGAGGGTGTCGGGCAGAAACGCGTCTTCTAGCCACTTGAGGTTGTACGGGCGTAGCCGCTCGGCGGTTCGCACCGTGGTCTCGACATCCATACCCATCCAGAAGTCGAGCATGAGCTCGGCATCGGGTCCCACCAGCTCCCGAGCCTCGGCTATCTCTTCCTCCAAGCGATTGATGCCGTCGATACCGTCGGGCGGCCCGTAGGGGCTGAAGCGCTTGAAGTTCTGGAATCCTAGCTCCTTCTGCCACGCGGTATCGTTGCCTGTCGAGTAGAGCGGCTTGAGTATCTCGGTGTCTCCGCCTAGAAGCCTGTAGACCGGTTGTTCGAGCATCTTGCCCTTTGCATCCCAGAGGGCGAGGTCTACCGCGGCGATTGCGTACGCGACGAGAGCGTTGGTCCCGAAGCCCGAGGTGACTCGGATCATCAAGTCGTAGAGAGTCTCGGTGGATCTGACGTCTCTGCCAATTATGGCAGGGGCTAGGTAGTCGTCGATGATCGATGCGGTAGTACGACCATGATCCGTGAATCCGAATCCCCAAGTTCCATCTTCGAGAGTCACGACGCAACCGACATCGCGCGCGCCTGAAGGCGTTTCGCCGTGGAACCGGAAGCTCGGATCCTTTGTGTAGCGTCGGAGCGGCGTTGCCTGCCGGTTCAGTTCCGAGCGCGAGGGACCGGGCCGCGGAACTGTCATGGGCTTGATCGGCGGGTATTGAACTTTGGTGGCTTCGATCGAGACTATCTTCATGGGTTGTTGCTCCGAGTTCAAGCGTAAGTCAGGGGTTACAGTTCGCTCGAGGGACATTCAGGGGATAAGGGGCATTGCGCGCAGAGAGGTCGGCGTGCTTTGCAGATCTGCCTTCCATGAGTGATCAGCTGCATGTGGAGCTGAAATCTGAGATCGGGCTCGACCGCGGCCTCCATGATGGCATGGGCATCGTCGGCTGATGTTTTGGCATCGATCAATCCCAAGCGTTTGGAGACTCTGTGGATGTGCGTATCGACTGGAAAGGCTGGCATTCCGAGAGCGAAGGACATCACCACTGCCGCTGTCTTAGGACCTACTCCGGGCAGATTCATGAGCCACTTGCGGGCGGATTCCAGATCTTGGTCCCTCAGAAAATCGATCTCAAGATCTCCGTTCTTTTGCGAGATGGTGGCGAGGATGTCTTTGATGCGCTTCGATTTCTGATTTGACATCCCCCCGTGGAAGATGGCTTCGGCGATCGATTCTTGGTCGGCGACCATCACCTCCTCCCAAGTCGAGATTTTCGAGCGCAGCCGATTGAATGCTCTCTCGGCGTTGAGGTCGGAAGTGTGTTGAGTCAGTACCGTGAATATCAACTCGTCGAGCGCGTTGTAGCGAGGCTTCTGCACGAACTCGCCGTACAGCTCAGAGAGCCGATCGATGATCGTCTCCGGCGATATGGACACATGCGTCATTGTCGAACTCGAATAAAACCGCGTACAAGTGTAGCGAGTCCGCAATTCGCGCTAAAAACCCGCTACTTGTGGAGGTGGGCTCGAGCCTATGCGAATGGCCAGCGATAGAGTTTCGAGTTAGTCTGCTTATAGGGACGATGGGGCTGATCAGCTAGACTAGGCGTCTCTCGCGGCGGATGTTATCGGCTCTGGCGGCGATGGTCTGCCAGTTGGTCACGAGGTTGTTGAAGAGGTATGCCCTTCGGGATTCGCCGCGGCGATCGTAGTGGTTGTACAGGATGCGTGCCAATCGTTCCACGCCGTCGGCGTTGCCGTCCGTCTGGAGGATCCCGCGGGCCGCGCCATCTATCCCGTCGCCGTCTTCACGGTTGGGGTTCATGTGATAAGTCATTCTCATGCAGCTCTCCCACGTCGTCATCGAGCCGTCGGGAGTTTCGCGGTCAGGTCCGAATCGTTCCATTCGCAGTAGCTGCACCTTGCCGCTTTCCGCGGTCAGCAGACGGTGGTTGTCGGAGAGGTTGGCGATGTCGATGTTCTTGGCTTGCGACAGCACCTCGGCTTCGCCGTATGTTCCTTCGTCATAGCCGTGTCCCTTCAGCCAGTCGATGCAGAATCTTGTTTCGGAGTCCAGTTCTCCTTCCTGCTGCTCGAAGTATCGTGCGACGACGTTGTTGATCTCGATCAGGGCCTGTCTAACCGGCACGGGTTCTCCGGCTATGGTTTCGACTGCGCTGTATCGTGAGTAGATCTCCATGCCGGGACCGATGGCTGCTTGCGCCAAGTCGGTAGGAGCGATGTGGCTCTCGCGGGTGAGGTGGTCCAGAGCGTCGGGCAGCTCAGCCTCCAGCTCTCTGATGAATTGGCTGCGGGTGGCGGGTGGCGCGTCTTCGGGGCGCGGACGGCAGACGAGGACTACGGATGATGCCAGGGAGTTGGTCCCCAGAGCATTTGACCTTGCAGTCCGTTCAGTGCGCATGGGCCAGGTGCCGATGATCTGGAATCCAGAAGTTACCAGAGCGTTCAGCATGGTCTCCCATCCCGTCGATGCTTTACCTCCGCGTTTCTCTTCCTGCTGCTTGTAGGCGTAGAAGATCGATGATGGATAGTCGGGCGTGGAACGTTTCCGCATCAGCTTCAGAGTCTGGTGCAGCAGATCCTCGAACCTCTGCCGAGAGTCGTTGAATCTAGACGGACTTGCGATCATCTCTTCGTCTTTGGGAGTCGAGATGGTGGCGAACAGATCGCCGTATGTGTCTCTCAGCAACGGCCTGAGCCACACGTAGAAGAAGTCCGATAGGTCGGCATAGCCCATGTTGTCGTAATACGGCGGGTCGGTGACGATGATCGGGCCGTCGTTCGCGTATACAGTAGTTGACGCGTCTGCTTGGAGCGCTTCTCCATAGTTGGAGTCGGTGGGAAGATGATCTACTGCCTTTGCGACCCATTCGATTTGCGCCAGCCAGTTCTGCGTCTTCTGAGAAAATGAATTCGCTTCTGCGAAGTCCCAGATCATTGGAATCGCTTGCCTAGCGAAAACTCCGGCGACAAAGTCGCCGGAGTTTTGCCACCTAGCATACGCGCAGCCACTGTCAGCGGCTCTTCCTACCGCGAGCGACAGATATGTGCAGACTGCATCGGCGTATCCATCATCTCCGCCATGTCGGACAATCATAGATCTGGCTTCCGATATCAGATCGCTGAACGTGGTGAGCCCAAGCAGCTGCCTCTCGGTGAAGAGCTGGTGCCAATGGGTGATGCCATATCCACGTCCGCTAACCAAAGTGGGAGTGTCGGGCATCCGTTGAGCAGGTCGCCACTCAGGCTGGGCATCTAGCGCGGCTTGGATGTGTTCGTGAGTGGGCGACATGAACAGTCGTTTGCGGTGTCCCTCGGCGACTATGGCGGTCATCTGCTCGCCCATCTTGCCGGCTTTCGCCTGCTCGCGCACGTAGTCGAGCCTGACGGTGTTTGAGCAGGCGATGCATGTTGCGCCGTTACGGTTGACGGTGCCGGTTTCCGGCACTCCAACCTTGTGGTTCTGAACGACGAATGAGACGGTTCTGGCTTCGCTATCGATGACCGGACGGATCCAGTGCTGGTTGCCGCGCTTCTTGGAGAGCTGGAAGGAGGTCTTGAGCGGCATCAAGATGCCGCACGCCGGGTTGGGACATGGGATGGTGCGCGCCCATAGCCAGGCGATGACGGTTCTTTCATTGCCATCTTCATCTTTGATTTTGGGGTAGAGATGTCCGATGCGTCTGAAGGCTTCGTCTCGCATCCACCTGCCGTAGTAGCGGATGTCGTTCGCGAGTCCCGCCGCGCCTCGCCATGGGATTCGCTGTCTGCGCCTGCCTCTGCCGGTGGTCATGCCCAGCGGATCTGCGTCGGTATTGACGGGAGGCTGGTTGTGGAACTTGGGCGGGAGCTCGATGAGCGCCTTGGTGATGAGGACGGCGATGGGATTGAGGTCTGATCCCATCGCTTTCATGCCGAGGCGCTGTGCTTCTAGCGGGATGGAGCCTCCGCCGCAGAACGGATCGTAGATGGCTGGGGCGTTGTCGCGGAGGTACTGGAGGGTGAGATCGGTGTTGCGGGTTCCCGCATGAGCGGAAGTGACATGGGGGGGGGGGGGGTAGCTTGGTAGAGACGGGTGGGAATGGTGGCTTGTCGGGCGAGCGGGCGATTGAGCGGGCGATCTCGTATCGGGCTCGAGCGAGCAGGTTCTCGTCGTTGGTGTTCTGCCATTTGACGAGTTCCTTGATCAGGTCGTGAAGACGTCGTCGTTCTGCGTGTTGAGACTCTTCAGTCTTGAACTCTTTGGGGCATGAAGATGGGTCGTCCACCATGCTGGCGAATATGACGGTGCGGCAGGACGCCAGAGGTTTGCGTGACCACCAGAGGTGAAGAGTGGAGGGATGTCCGTGCCGGATGGATTTCTCGCGCGCCGATTCGGCGTTTACGACGTCGAGCGGAAGGTCGACCTCGATGAGTTTCTTGCGGTATTCGGGGATCGACATGGGTTTACAAATTGGGATGCCAAGCAGAGTTTCGACACGTCGAGAATCGCAGATTTGCAGCGGTTCTCACTAGGCGGCACTCACGCTTGCCGCGATCTTAGCCAGAGATTCTCGGCTGTTCGAAGAGGGTGCCTTCTCCAATCTCAACAGCGCCTTGTCGATAAACTCGGCTACCGTCTCTTCCGCGCGCGCTACACCGCCGTTGCGCCGGATCTGATCCATCACATCGTCGAGGATGATTACGCGCTTGTCATGATCAGAGTTGAAAAACTGCTCAACCGCGGCTGCGCATTGCGGGTCTTCCGATGCCAGTATCGCGGGCAGCGTCAGCTTGCCGCTCAGGAGATCCTGATGCGTAGGCTTGCCCAGTTCATCGGCAGTCGATTCGTAGTCGAGCACATCGTCGCGAACTTGGTACGCCATGCCCAAGTAGTAGCCATAGTCTCGGAGCGCGGAGATCGATTCTTCATCTGCTCCGCCAAGTACGGCGCCGCTCTCGGCGGATGTGGAGAAGAGCGATGCGGTCTTGTCGTAGATGCGCGCCAGATACTCTTCGAGGCTGACCGGCAATGTCCAGATGTTGGCCATCTCGTGCAGTTCGCCTCGAGACAATTCGGCTATCGTCTCTGCAAAGCGGGTGATGAGCCTCACCGACTCAGTGGCACAGACGAACCTCGCAGATGTGGCGAATACGTAGTCGCCTAGAAGCACTGCGAAGTTGTTTCCCCAGAGGTGCCCTGCCGTCATGATGCCGCGGCGGACATCTGCATCGTCCACAGTGTCGTCGTGGATCAGCGCCGCGATGTGCAGCAACTCGACGGCAACCGCCATGCTGATGACTTTTTCATCGGGTTGGGCGCCCCATAGTTTGGACGCAAGAAGCGTGATGGCCGGTCTCAGCTTCTTGCCGGGTGTTGCCATCACGTGCGCCAGACGCTCGTCCAGCGCGCCCAGCCCCTCAGGGTAGCGGGGAAGTTCATCCATGCTGAGTTCAGCGATGACTGAGACGACGCGGTCGAGATCTTCGGAGATCGGAGCGAAGGCGTCGAGTTGTGATGGGATGCTCGTCATGCCTAGACTTTTGTCTACTCCTTGCTCATAGCTGGATTGGACCTCTGGATGGCAACATCCACAAATAACGGCTCATTTATCGTGAGACATCAAGCTGTACTTGCAACCGTCGCTTCTCATCTTCGACGATCTCAGGCTCCAGCTTTCTGAACAGAGGCTTGGGTGTAGGTAGCGGGGAGCCGGGTTCGATGTTCCGTCTCTTCCATCCATCGGATGATGCATCGCCGTCAAGCCCTAGCAGTTTGTGCATCTTCTCGCACGAGAATGGGATAAAAGGATAGAACACAGTGCGCAGAGTGGAGATTATGTTGAGGGATGTCCAAAGGGTAGTCGCGGCTCGTTGCGAGTCTGTCCGGACGGTCTTCCACGGCTCAGTTGCATCGAGGTATCGGTTCCCCACACGTGCGAGTTCCATCGCTTGATATAGCCCACGTCTGAATCGTCGTTGATCGATGGATTCTGAGACATCTATGAGCGTAGCGTCGCATGCCGCGAGAGTTTCTTCGTCTTCGGCTTTAAGTTCTCCCGGCTCGGGTATTCGTCCGTCAAAATTGCGAGCGGTCATGGAAAGGGTGCGATGAATGAAGTTGCCAAGGGTTGCGACCAGCACGTTGTTGTTGCTGGCGAGAAATCCTTCCCACGTGAAATCTGAGTCGGATGTCTCCGGCATGATCGATGCCAAGTAGAACCGAAGCGGGTCCACTTCGTAGCGTTCAAGGTAGTCGGGAAGCCAAACGGCCCAGTTTCGGCTGCTTGAGAAGCCTTGTCCATCGAGGTTGAGAAACTCGTTGGCTACCACGTCGGTGGGTAGGTTGAGGTCTCCTCCGTAGCCTAAGAGCATGGCGGGCCAAAGAACGGTGTGAAACGGGATGTTGTCTTTGCCCTGGAAGTAGTAGCTTTCGGCAGAGTCATCGCTCCAGAAATCTCTCCAGAGGTCGGGGTGGTCGCTATTGCGTGCCCACGCCTTGGTGGCGGATAGATAACCGATCACCGCTTCGAACCAGACGTATACGCGCTTCTTCTCGAAGCCCTCTACTGGAATGGGAACTCCCCACTCGATGTCGCGGGTCACGGCTCGGTCGTGCAGACCTTCGCCTAGAAACCCCAACGTCTGGTTACGGACGTTCGTTCGCCATTCGCTCTTTTCTTCGACCCACTCTTCAAGCAGTTTCTGAAATGCGCTCAGCTTGAACATAAGGTGGACAGTATCTTTGAACACCGGCGTCGATCCATCGCGAATACTACGGATCTCGATGAGGTCCGAAGGGTCTAAAGTACGGCCGCATGAGTCGCATTGATCCCCTCGCGCACGATCTTCACCGCACACTGGACACACGCCCTCCACGAACCGATCGGATAGGAAACGCTGCTCCGTTTCGGAGTATGGCATGCTCTGGGAAGCTTCGTAGATGTAGCCGTTGGAGTCGAGCGTGCGAAGAATATCTTGTGTGACTTCCTCGTGGATCGGAGTGTGAGTATGGGTGTAGAGATCGTAAGAAAAACCCATCTGCTTCATGCATGAAGCCCAAATTTCGTGGTACCTGAATGCGATTTCTTCCGGCTCTACTCCCTCGTCCGCGGCTCTGAGCGCGGTCGGAGTTCCATGCATGTCACTGCCAGAGACCATTGCGACTCGATTGCCGACGAGTCGGTGGTAGCGGGCAAAGATGTCGGCCGGGATGTTCATTCCGGCGATATGGCCGAGATGGGGCTCGCTGTTGACGTAGGGCCATGCTACGCAGACGAGGATTTTCCTAGACAATTTGGCAGATCCGCAAGCGGGAATTGGACGTTGGACGCACGTTTGCAAAGAACGATACGTATTTAATAAATTGTACGCCCCGAATCTACAGCCTCCTTCACGTCATTTCTGAATGTCTTCGGGTAAGCGGTAACCGTCTTTGGACGCGGACCTACGGTCGGCGAACGACATGCATCTCTGACTCACCTAGTAGGCATAACCTCTCATACCAATGATCTCGTTCATCCTGTTGGAGGATATTGTTCCGTCTGATTTCAGAGAAGAAGGTTCAAAAGACGATCTCCCTCTCTTCATCGACTTTGTCGCTGTCTATTTCGTAGCCGAAGCCGGGCTCATCTGAGACGGTCAGGTTACCGTTGTCGAGAATCGGCCCGTCGTTCTTGTCGAAGAAGTAGCCGAGCGCGGCGTGTTTTAGCAGCATCTCGACGTAGGGCGTGTGGATCGGAGATTGCGCCGCCGACCATGCCATACCGACTGGCGAGACTCCTTGATGGGCAATGGTTATGAGGTCATACGCGGTTGCCAGCGCCGAGATTTTAAGGACTTCAGAGATGCCGCCGGCCCAATTGAGATCAGGCTGGATGATATCGACTGCTTCGGCATCCATGAATCGTTTGAATCCCCAGCGAGTGTATTCGTGCTCGGCGCCGGAGATGGGGATGTTGGTCTTCTCGCGAATCTTCCGGTACGAGTCGATGCGGTCCGGCATTGCGACCTCTTCGAGCCAGCGGGGCGAGTACTCAGCGATTGCATCAGCGAGCTTGACGACGTAGTTGACATCCATCGATTGCCAGCAGTCGAGCATGATGTCGATATCTTCGCCGACGGTTTCTCGGAGGGTCTTAACGAGCTCGACGTTTCTCCTGAACCCTTCGGCTCCGGACATGGGGCCGTGTCTGAAGAACCACTTCTGGGCAGTGAATCCTCGCTCCTTAACCATTGCGGCGCGTTCACGGACGAGGCCCATGTCGGTCACGTTATGTCCGAGCATGGATGCGTACGCGGGCATGGTTCTTCGGCAGGGGCCACCGATCAGCATGTGCACAGGCTTGCCGAGCCACTTGCCCTTGAGGTCCCACAGCGCGTTGTCGATGATCGATATAGCCATCATCGGCTCGCCTTGTCTTCCGTGCACTGATGTGCGATGCATGATGTCCCACAGGAACTCCGTGGCTAGCGGGTCTCTGCCGATGAGGAGGTCTTTGAGTTGCCATACGTGCCATGGGACACTTGGGAACATTCCGCCGCAGATGCCGCTGACACCCTCGTCGGTATCGACTTGGACGAAGGTCTGATCCACTTTGAATGTTGAGGAGTCGATCTGCGCTCCTCTGCCGTAGCTATCGCCTTGGTCTCTGAACTCCTCGTAGATGTCGGTAGGTTGAAGGAGACGGTCTTCGAAGAAGGGGCCGTCCACAGGCATATGTCCGGTAAGGTGTCGCAGGCGTATATCGGTAATCTTCATGATTAGTGCTCGGGATAAGTTCTCTGGAGTTTAACCGGGCCCACTGTGGTTTCGTTGCTCTAGGCTACAGTGGATGAGGTTGATATGGCATATAAAAAGATATACGAGAGGCTAGAGATGGCAAGTCATACACATATCGCTAAGTGGGGATCCGGCCTTGCAGTACGCATCCCGAAAGCAGTAGCAGACCAGTGGGGAGTTCGGGAAGGCACATCGATTGAGATATCGAACGATGGCGCAAAAGTGGTGCTGCGGAAACAGAAGTACAACCTTGAGGATATGCTGGCGCGGATGGATCCTGAGACCCTGCGCCCGGAGGTTGATTTCGGTGCTCCCATGGGCGATGAGGCGTGGTAGAGAAGGAGTATGTCCCTGATCAAGGAGACTTGGTTTGGCTTGAGTTTACGCCTCAAGCTGGACACGAGCAGGCGGGACGTCCACCCAGAGAGATTCAGCCTGCCCTCGTGCTAGACACGAGGGACGATGCAGTCGATTCGAAACCGGGTAGACGCTCCTGCCCGTCTGGATTGCGGCATGCGCCGCAATGACGGGTAAGGTCTCCTAGGGGGGAGCGCGTCTTTCCAAGTTTGCAACAGTGTCGCACTCGCCGCTGGAGGGCAAATGTCTCAGAACCAAGATAAGCATGTTTGTGTGACGACAAGCGGCTTCTTGCTATAAGGATTGGCATTCGGAGCGGTGCGAAAGACCTTAAGAAGTAGAGTCGGCTTCATAACAAGTCGTTCAAGCAGGTTGTGAACGAGACACTGCGACAGGGGATGTCGCCAGCATCAAGCTCGGAGCCGCGTCGGCCATTTCGGGTGAGGACTGTAAAAGGCGGATTCGCACCGGGTATAGACTCTTTGAATCCCACGGAGGTCCTCAACGATCTTGATGACGATCTGTATTGGAAGAAGCTGGCGCATTGATCGTGCCGGACACGAATCTGTTGATCTACGCATATCACGAGGGGACTCCATTCCACGATTCGGGGAGATAGTGGTGGGAGAGTTTGATGAACAGGATGGAGCGTGTCGGTATACGGACTAATTCATAGGAGGGTAGTACGGCGGTCCCCAATCGACACTTGGATTGTCTAGCATGATGCCGATGAAGATGGGAAGCAAGAATTCTATGATGCGGGTGCTGTCTTGGACTGAATTTCTATTTACTGAGCTGTTCCATGTGGCACCGCCGTGCACCAGCTGGTTACGCAGAGTGTAGAGGCGGTCGAAAAGGATGGAAAGGATTGTTTTAGTGTCGCTTTGTGCCAACGCGCGATTCGCCGTTCTTCGGCTCTTTTCGAATCGCTTCTCCCAGTCTTCGTATCCGGGTTTTCTGTTGGCATGATTCCAGAAAGGCTTGTATATGTATCGGTTTCTTAAGAGGATTCTGACGGGGCCGGAGAATTTGCGCCATATGGAGTTGTAGATAGCATTGTCTTTATCTAGCGATATGAGTTTGTCGAAGTAGCCAGAAAATGCGTCGCGTTCCCCGTAGGTCGACTCATGTATCTCTGACGCGTATGCCGCGTTGAATGTGATCCAGTAGAGGATGAAAGCTACGTCAACATCGTTGGATTGATGTTCTATTTGGGCGCGCATGCACCATCTAATGGCGCGATGGGTTCGGAGTGCAAGGTCGCCATATCTCTGAGAATCGAATTTCTGGTTATGATCCCAGATGGCACGATGCTTTGCGTATAGGCCTTCGATACTGTAGTTGCTATGGGAGGATTGAAGCATAGGGGTTAGAGATCCGTAGATCGAGCTTGTAATGGTTTTTGCCAGATCTCTAAACGAGTACAGTCATATCGCGCCTCACTAGACAATACCATTCGTCTGTGGCTAACGGTAATTGCATATTAACCCGACCGAGGTAATGATGCACGTCCAGTTCAACGGCGTCACACCCTAAGCTCCAGCCGCGCGTCTATCAGGTGCTTGGGTGTATCGGTGTCGCGCATGAACTTCAGCATCAGCTGGTGCAGCTCTTTCGCCGTGTCCATCTCGGCATCGATGATGTTGCTGGACTGACCCGGATCCCTCGGCAGGTGATACAGCTCTGAGTAGCCTTCGTCCATGCTGTACAAGAGCGAATATCCGCCGCTGGTGACGGTAGTCACGATCGAAGCGGACATTCGGCGTGAAACGTTGTCTACGGATCTGATCTGCTCGTCGGGGTTGGCGAACGGCACTGTGGAGATAGCGAAATCACGCGCCGATTCGTGTCTGGAATCTCGCATTGCCGACAACAGCGACTGCCCTTGGACATGATCGGGGATCTCGCGCCCCATGATGTCGATGACTGTCGGCATGACATCGAGTGCCGCACTGAATCCGTCGTACGATCCTGGTCCGATGCCCGGGACACTGATCAGCAGAGGGATATGCACCAGCTCCTCATAAAGAGGTGAAAAATCCCAGATCGAGTCAGAATCGCCGTGGAAGTAGCGTTTTCCATCGGGTCTTTCTCCGAAGCGCATCTTGCCGAGTAGTCCGCCGTGTTCTCCGAAGTAGAAGCCGTGATCGGTAGTGAAGATGACGGCGGTATTCTCCGCGATGCCCATGTTTCGCACCTTGCGGAGAAGGTATCCGACCCAAGTGTCGACCATCGTAATCTCGCCTCGGTAGCAGGCAAAGGCGGTTTCGACATCGCGTTCGGTCAGGTATTCGGTTTCATGCCAGTATCCGTAGGGAGGTTGGACGACCTTGCCGTCATAGTCGGGCTGATATAGTTCGGCGTAGTATGCGGGTGGGTCCCAAGGCTCGTGCGGGTCCCAGGTGTCGATGTAGAGGAAGAACTCCTCCTTGTAGTGCTTTTCCAGCCAGTCGCCCGCCTGAGTCATGGTTCGTGCTACACAATGATCGGATTCTTTGCGCCAGTCGGCGACGACATCTCTAGATTCGTGGTGGCCGATCTGTGCCGCCCGAGTGCCGGATCCCTCTTGTCCGAGGATCGGATAGTAAGTCTGGAATCCGCGATCGTAGTTCATTCCGCCGCGTGTGTAGAAGGGGGTGTCGATGACGGCCGCGGTATGTACGCCTTGATCGCCAAGTATCTGCGAGAGCGTCACTGTCTCGTCTGGCAGAGCCTCCCAGCCCATGTATGACATCGTCCATTGCCCAGTGTGGTGATCGGCTCGCGTAGGCATGGTTGGGAATCCGCATGCGTAGTGGTTGTCGAACCGCGTGCCGCGAGCTGCTAGCGCGTCGAGAGCCGGTGTGTGGATGACATCGTTTCCGTATGCTCCTAGTTGGTCGCGTCTGAAGGTGTCGGCGACGATCCAGATGACGTTCATGTTCTGTTGCTCCCACGTGTTAATAATGTGGCTTTGGCGATTCACGCTACGTCTGGCAACGAACTATATATAACCGCGTTCGTGACGAACGGAACCTGCGCCCAACTGTCATTCAGGTGAAAAGCCTGCATTGCACCTTGATACGATACCGGGATTCTAGGGCATGTAACAGCTCGGCGACGAGGACGGAAATCCTAGCGCGTTGCAGGCTTGAACGAATGAATCTCTCGTTGTATTAAGTGATATGGTGTTGTGGGAGTGAATCACATGTCAGAAAAACGTCCAAACATCATCCTTATAATGTCCGACGATCTCGGCTACGAAGTTATCGGCGCCAACGGCGGAACGTCTTACGCGACACCTCGCCTCGACGGTATGGCACAGAACGGGATGCGATTTGAAGATGCTCACGTGATGCCGCTTTGCACTCCGACCAGAGTCTCGCTCATGACTGGCAAGTACAACTTCCGGAACTACATCGGATTCGGTCTCATGAGTCCTGAAGAGGTCACATTCGGGCACCTTTTCACAGATGCCGGCTACAACACCTGCATCTCCGGCAAATGGCAGCTCTATTCCTACAATCCTCCCGATCAGATGCCCGAGCTACGGTCGAAGGGACAGCGTATCGAGGACGCAGGCTTCGACGAGTTCTGCGTCTGGCACGCGCACCACACCGAAGAGAAGGGGTCTCGCTACAAAAACCCCATCATCTACCAGGACGGGAAGTTCAGGGACGACACCGAAGGCAAGTACGGCGAGGACATCTTCTGCGACTACATCATCGACTTCATCGAACGGAAGAAGGACGATGACGACCCATTCTTCGTGTACTGGCCGATGGCGGCTACGCACAAGCCTCACGAACCCTCCCCAGACAGTCCCGAGTGGGACGAATTCGACCCTCCTGCCAACAAAACCCTGGGGGCTAAGACATGGGCCCAGCTGGAGGATGGATCTTGGGAGGACGACCCACGCTTCTACAAGGACATGGTGGAGTACCACGACAAGGTCATCGGCCGCCTAATCGACTACCTCGACGCGCAGGGCATCAGCGAGAATACGTTGGTGATGTACATCGGCGACAACGGCAGTCCTCACGATGTCTGCTCGATGTTCCACGAACACAACGAGATATGCGGCGGAAAAGGGAAGACGAACGACCGAGGAACCCACGTCCCGCTCATCTGTCAAATGCCCGGCACGGTTCCCGCTGGAGCGGTGAATTCAGATCTGATCGAGTGCACAGACTACCTGCCTACGATCCTCGAGGCAGCCGGGTTGACTCCTCCAGACGATTACATGATCGATGGACTGTCGTTCTATCCGCAGCTGACGGGCGACAAAGGCGATCCCAGAGAGTGGGCGTTCTTCCACTTCGAGCCGATGAGCGCCCGTAACGATGCCGGACAAGTCCGCTACGTTCGAGATCACAACTGGGCGTTGTACGAGACGGGCCAGCTCTACGACTTGAACTTAGATATCGACGAAGAATTGCCCATATTCGAAGCGCAGGACACCCCCGAACAGGCAGCCGCGCGGGAAAAGCTGAAGCCGATCTTTGAACAGTTGGTTTGAACTCGGCACAGAGATCTCTCTGCAGAAGTCTCTTCATATCAGCGACCGCCCATGTCAGCACTGAGATTCAACTCGCCTAATATAATTCCTGAGCTGTACCGCACGCGCTCACTGCTCTCTATCGCCAATAGAACCGCTGCACTGATCGTGCTTCTGTTCTAGTGCGCCAGAAGACGCAGCTGTTCGTGAAGTATGTCTGGCACGCTCTTCACGTGCAGGTTAGCCATGTCATGATAGTGGCATGAACAAAGAGCATGATCACAACACCATAAGGTGCTCTTGGAATTGCCTACTTGCGTCCACGCTCCAATGGTGGTAATTTGCCACCCAAGCAACTCTCCGACCTATAGACATCCAAGCGGACACCGTGGCTAAAATCCCTTCCGACTACATCATCATCAGTGCCGACCGAGTTATCGACTCGAAAGGCGGTGCGCCTATCGAACAAGGCGCAGTTTTGATCCGGGACGATGTCATCGTAGCCGTCGGCACCGTATCCGAGATACGAGCCCCGGATGGCGCATCCGTCGATAGTCATCACTACTCGGGCGGCACGATCCTGCCCGGCATGGTTGATTGTCACACCCACAACAACGGCTTCGGAGATGGCAGAGGCGGCGAGACTCTTGCGGAGATGGCAGACGAAATACTCACCGTGCAGGCATCCAGAAACGCCCGCGCCAGCCTGTTCTCAGGTGTGACCACCATCCGCGAGAACGGACCCAAGAACGTTACGATGTTCCGGATCAGAGACGCCATCAACGAAGGACTCACGATCGGACCTCGCATGGTCCTGTGCGGCAGGCCAGTGTCGATAATCGGTGGACACATGGGCTACTTCGGCGGCGAGGTGACAGGCGTTAACCAGTCCAGAGCACTGACTAGGCAGCTGATCAAAGAAGGTGCTGACTACATCAAAATCACAGCGACCGGCGGCAGCACCCCGACTTCATTCCCCCTGCTTCCCTCCTTCAACCTAGACGAACTGAGAGCGGTGACCGACGAGGCGCACAAGTTCGGGAAGCTTACAGCCACCCACAGCACATCGACCCAAGGCGTCGTCAATTCGCTTGACGCGAATGTCGACATGATCATTCACTGCGTATACAAAGAGCCCGACGGTAAAGACAATTTTCGCGAAGATATAGCCGAGAGGATCGGAGAACAAGGAGCCTACGTCAACCCGACTCTCCACGTTGGGCGTGCTCGGGCGTGGTCTCTCGTCGAACGAGAGCGAGAAGAAGGACTGACAGAAGAAGACCGTTCTGCTCTGGAAGAGGCTAAGCAGGACTTAGATGTTCGCTTGGACCATAATCGTCGGATGATCGAGATGGGTATCAAAGTAGTCACCGGGTCGGACTCCTCTTGGGGCGACTACAAGCTGGGCAACACGGTCTACGAGACGGAGTTGCTGGTCCACGCCGGATACACGCCGATGCAGGGGGTGATGTCGGTCACGAGCTGGGCCGCAGCCGCGCTGGGAATGGACAGCATCGTCGGCACGCTCGAACCAGAAAAACAGGCTGACATCCTCGTCATAGACGGCAATCCCGCAGAAGATATCAATGACCTTTGGAACGTGAGAGACGTGTTCTTCAAAGGCGAAAAGCTGGCGCGCGGATCTGAAGATTCTTTGGCGGCAGTGCGTCAATAGGTAGAGGAGATTTAACGTGGCTGTACGAGAGACTGGTGATGACAACCCGCAGTTCACTATCCTGAAAGCGTCACGACTGGTCGATGGCACCGGCGGCCCGGTGTCTGAACAGACAGCCATCTTGCTGGAAGGCGACACGATCAAGCAGGTCGGGACCAACGAAACGGTACAGGCGCCGGAAGGCGCGTCAGTGCTCGACATCGACTACGGAGAGGCTACTATCCTCCCCGGCCTCGTCGATTGTCATGTCCACCTCAACGGCATCGGCGATGGACGGGCCGGCGATGAGCTGGCGACCCTGCCGGACGAAGTGCTGACCGTCCAGTCGGCGCAAAACGTACGGCGGCATCTCTACTCCGGAGTGACAACCGTCAGAGACTGCGGCGCCAAGAACCGCACCACCTTCCTGCTCCGCGACGCTGTGGAGATGGGAATAGTCCCTTCCCCGAGGCTGATTCTGGCGGGAAGGCCGGTCGCAATCATCGGAGGGCACCTGAGCTACTTCGGCGTTCAGGCTACCGGGCCGACCGAGTGCCGAGCCGCGGTGCGTCAACTCATCAAAGAAGGGGCGGACTTCATCAAGATAACTGCAACCGGCGGCAGCACACGCACTAGCCATCCAAGCATGCCCTCGTTCGATGTGCCTGAACTCACCGCGATATGTGAAGAGTCTCACAAATTCGGCAAGCACGTAGCGGCACACTGCGCCTCTTCACAGGGCATGGTGAACGTTCTCGAAGCGGGAGTCGACACCATCATTCATGCGGTCCACAAGGATCCTGATGGCTCCGACAACTTCAGATCGGATATCGCAGACAGGATCGCTGAACAGGGCGTGTACGTGAATCCTACTCTCGGCGCATCAGTCGCTCGGATCCGCATGCTTGAGGAGCAGCCCGATCTCGCTGTCGCGGGAACGGAAGATCTGGACAAGATGAGACGCGGTTCGGAAGTTCGCATGGACCAGTTCGCGAGGATGCGCGACGCCGGCGTCGTGATGGCAGCCGGGTCAGACTCGGCTTGGGGACACTATCAGATGGGCGACTTCCAAACTGAGATCGAGGCTCACGTGATGGCAGGGATGTCGAACATGGAGGCGATAGTCTCGGCGACGAGGGACTCGGCGGAATCGTGTCAAGTCGATGGTATTATCGGGACTTTGGAGCCAGGCAAAACTGCCGATATCTTGGTCGTCGAAGGCGATCCTACGCGTGAGATATCGGACCTCCGAAGAGTGTCAGATGTCTTCCTAGCCGGCTCCAGAGTCGATCGGCAAAACTTGATCTAGCTGTATCTCCGATCCTGTAGACATGGCGAAAAAGACTATCTATCTAGCCAACCCCTACGGCTTCTCCACCCAACAGGCCGAGTTACTGCTTCCGTCGATAATCGCCGAGATCGAGTCGCTGGGATTGGAGGTGTGGGAGCCGTTCGCACGCAACAATCAAGTGGACACCACCGAACCCGGATGGGCGTATCGAATCGCAATTGCCGACTTCGAAGATGTACGAAACTCAGACGCTATATTTGCCATCGTGAACGGAGTCCCGCCCGATGAAGGAGTCATGGTCGAGCTCGGCATGGCGATCGCTATGGAAAAGCCGACGTTCCTCTTCCGCGACGACTTCAGACGTGCGACAGACAGCGAGGAGTACCCGCTCAATCTCATGCTCTTCGCAGGCATTCCACAGCGAGATTGGCAGGACTGGTACTACACATCCGTAGCCGAGATCAGAGATCCTGACAAAGCGCTGGCCCGATGGGCTGTCGAAGAGTAGACATCACGCCTTCCTTCCAGATGGTGGTAACCTTGGCATCACACATCGGGCGATGGGGCGTGAAACGTGTCTAGCTCTTATACACAGGTTGCGCTCCGCATCTCCTAAGGAGGCTCCTGTGAAAGACGACTATCCGATCAAGTTTGGCGTGGACTACAGGGACGGAGCCAGAAGTCGTCTCACCACGCTCTTCAGATGGATACTCATCATTCTCATACTGATCGTGGTGGTTCTTTCAGGATCGATTCTTCTGGCTCCGTTCCTGACCGTATCTAGCCGTATCTCCGATCCTGTAGACATGGCGAAAAAGACTATCTATCTAGCCAACCCCTACGGCTTCTCCACCCAACAGGCCGAATTACTGCTTCCGTCGATAATCGCCCAGATCGAGTCGCTGGGATTGGAGGTGTGGGAGCCGTTCGCACGCAACAATCAGGTGGACACCACCGAACAAGGATGGGCGTATCGAATCGCCATTGCCGACTTCGAAGATGTACGAAACTCAGACGCTATATTTGCCATCGTGAACGGAGTCCCGCCCGATGAAGGAGTCATGGTCGAGCTCGGCATGGCGATCGCTATGGAAAAGCCGACGTTCCTCTTCCGCGACGACTTCAGACGTGCGACCGACAGCGATGAGTACCCGCTCAATCTCATGCTCTTCGCAGGCATCCCATAGCGAGATTGGAAGGACTGGTACTACACATCCGTAGCCGAGATCAGAGATCCTGACAAAGCGCTGGCTCGCTGGGCTATCGAAGAGTAGACATCGCGCCTTTCTTCCAGATGGTGGTAACCTTTGCGTCATACATCGGGCGATGGGGCGTGAAACGTGTCTAGCGCTTATACACAGTCTGCGCTCCGCAACTCCTAAGGAGGCTCCTATGAACGACGATTATCCGGTCCAGTTCAGCGTGGACTACGGGGATGGATCCAGAAGTCGTCTCACCACGCTCTTCAGATGGATACTAATCATTCCCATACTGATCGTGATGGTTCTTTCCGGAACGATGCTTCTGGCTCCGTTCCTGACCATCATCTTTAGGAAGAAATACCCGCGTTGGATGTTCGACTTCCAACTTGAGTTGGAGCGTTTCCAAGCCAGAGTGGGAGCGTACATGCTCCTAGCAACCGATCGATATCCGTCGACTGATGAGCCGCAATCGGTGAGTCTCGATATCGAATATCCGGATGCGAGCAGGGATTTGAATCAGTTCTTGCCGATAGTAAAGTGGATTTTGGCGATACCGCACTACATCGTCCTTACGATTCTTTGGCTGATCGCTCTCTTGCTCACACTCATCGCTTGGATTGTGATCATCATCACCGGGAAGTACCCGCGAGCCTTGTTCGACTTCGTCGTCGGAACAGTTCGGTATAACTACCGAAGTGCGCGCCTACGCGTGGTTGCTCACAACGGATCGATACCCGCCATTCCGCCTAAGCTAATCACATGAAGAACGGCAACTCAGCGAAGCCTAGCTTGGCTGAGCGACAACTTGGAACAGACTTACTATCGGCTTCCGTCGGATAGTGTTTCGTGTTTACGCTGAGCACGAATAGCGTAGCGAGGAAATTCTATGGCCGATCGACTGTACAAGAGCAAGACAGATCGGATGATATCCGGTGTCTCGGGCGGAATCGCCGAGTATCTCGATATCGACCCAACCTTTGTCCGCGCAGCTTGGATAGTGATCGCCATCCTGACCGCGGGGATGGCCGTCCTCGTTTATATCGCGTTGGCGATCATAGCACCGGAACGCCCAGCCGGTGAAAGCATCGAAACTGGAGAGGCGTTCCCTGCTGGCGATGCCGAATCAGCACCTGCCGGTGAGGACGATGCATCGACGAGTATGCGAGCACGTCGATTCCCTGAGCGGCGGCGCGGCTTGTTCGTCGGTATCACACTCATAGTGATCGGAGGCATCTTCCTAGGCATCAACTTCGGCATTTTCGACTGGTTCAACTGGGGCAGGTTCTGGCCGGTGATTCTCATCGCATTGGGGCTTTGGATCACAATGTGGCGAATCGGCGGATACCGTCGGCATGACTGAGCCTAGAAGACGCAAGCCACCCATCTTCGGCTTGCTACTGGTATCGGTCGGTGTAGTTCTGCTGCTCCAGACTTTGCAGATTATCAGCTGGTCTTTATGGTACGAGCTATGGCGATTCTGGCCTCTGTTGCTGGTAGCCCTCGGCGTGCACCTAATTGTCGGCCGTCGTTATCCCATCCTCGTGACCGCTTTCGTGACCGCCTTGATTGCAGTTGCATTCGTAGGAGCCGCAATCTTCGCGGAGAGTGAAGGCAAAATCTGGATCAACACTTTTGCGGAGCCACTCGGCGACATATCTAAGCTGAACATCAGAGTCGCTAATGGAATCGGAAGTCTAGAACTAGGTTCGCTAAGGCCCGAATCCCCCAATGTGGCTGAAGGCTTCTTCGAGGCAGAGTGTCGAGGCGCAGCGATGTCCTTCGATAAGCGAGGCGATGAAGCCTCGATCGAGATTGAGACAGACGCGAGAGTCATCCTATGCGGATGGAACTCATACTGGAGAATATCCTTGTCGCGAATTCCGCAGACTACTCTCGATATCGGCACCGGCGCCTCGTCTATCGTACTCGACCTCACCGATATCAAGGTGGTTGATCTCAACGTGAGTGCCGGAGCATCCAGCATCGATATCACTATGCCTGCCAACGCCGGCTCCGTCGACGCTCACATCACCGCAGGCGCATCTAGCATCAATGTGCAGATTCCCGAAGGTGTCGAGGCTCGAATAATCCGCGACTCAGGTATCTCGTCATTCGATGTCAGCAACCGATTCCCCAGTCTCGAATCGAGAGACATTGACACTCACTTAGATGAGACCATAGCGAGCCGCCACTTAGACGACATCTTCGAGTCGCCAGGCTATCGCGATGCCAGCAACCGCATCAACATCGAGTTCGATGTAGGCGTTTCCAGCGTCAGCATCCACTGATTCGGCTATCCCGGTCGTTGGCTCAGTCGATGAATCCTCTAAGCTTGGTGCTGCGCGTGGGATGGCGCAGCTTCCTGAGTGCCTTCGCCTCGATCTGGCGAACTCGTTCGCGCGTCACTCCGAAGTATCTGCCGACTTCTTCCAGTGTCCTAGATTGCCCGTCCTCGATGCCGAAGCGCAGACGAAGGACCTCTTTCTCGCGGACTTCCAGAGTTTCGAGTATCGTGTGGACGCTCTCCTTCATAAGGTTGAAGGATGCTTCTTCTATCGGAGCTTCGGAGTTCGCCTCGGGAATGAAATCGCCCAGAGTAGAATCTTCTTCTTCGCCGATAGGAGTTTCCAGAGAGACCGGATGCAGCGAGATCTTGATGGTGTCGCGCACTTTTACAGGGGTGATGTCCATGTGCATGGCGATCTCCTCGGGCGATGGCTCGCGACCATTCTCCTGGACTAGCCGCCGACTGACTCTGAGGAGCTTGTTTATGGTTTCGACCATGTGGACGGGAATTCTTATCGTGCGGGCTTGATCGGCGATCGACCGGGTGATGGCCTGCCTGATCCACCAAGTGGCGTAGGTGGAGAACTTATAGCCGCGGCGGTAATCGAACTTTTCAACCGCGCGGATCAACCCGATGTTGCCCTCTTGCACGAGGTCGAGGAGATTCATCCCCCTGCCCATGTACTTCTTGGCCACCGATACGACGAGGCGCAGGTTCGCCTTGGTCAGGTGCACCTCTGACGCGGAGCCGTTTCTGCGGATGTTCGCGAACTGCGATTCGATGAGCGGCTCGTAGAGGGCGAGTTGCCGCAGTCTTTCATCGGTCAAAGCTTGATCAAGGCGATCTAACTCGGGATCGACGCCAAGCGCGGCGGGAGTTTCAGCAGGTACGAGAAGCGTCAGTAGCGAGAGGGCGCGGATAGTGTCTTTAGCAGCATCTTCATCCAGATCCATGCGGTTGGCGACGTATGCCAGTTTTTCATCCGTGAACGGTTCATCCAAGCACTGGCGGATCATCGGGGTAGAGATGATATCGGAAAGGCGAGCGGACGGCGCGTCAGCTACGATCTGCAACAGTTTCTCGGCCAAGCCCTCGGAGCAATTCAACCCATCCATGAGAGCTCCCACCCGAGCTTCCACGGACGGCTGGCGGAGTGCATCACAGAGAGTGTTGTCGCTGAAGTTTTTCGCGGTACGGCCGAGGTGCGGAGCCATATCCGCTACTGCATCGAGGGCTTCTCGAGTGGAGCATTTGAGCAGTTTCCGCAATGGCGGTGCCACTGTTCGTCTGTAAGGCGAAGCGATGATGTCGCGGATACGTGGCTGTAATAGGAGTCCCGAAAGGCTCGAGGCTTCAAGCGCTTTGGACAGCTTCATCAATGCGTTGGCTTCGTCGGGCGAACATCCTAAACGGAAGGAGATATCTTCGACGCTCTCGCCA
Source organism: Dehalococcoidia bacterium (assembly GCA_965214735.1). Classification (GTDB taxonomy): domain Bacteria; phylum Chloroflexota; class Dehalococcoidia; order Lucifugimonadales; family Lucifugimonadaceae; genus Bin127. Next base: position 2,228,799 of record OZ243977.1, read on the forward strand.
TCGATCAACAAGTCGTCCAGCGGCGTATCGGTTCGAGAGTGATCGATCATTCGCAACACGTCGGCGGGCACTCTGGTGAGGTTGCGGATGATTTCGGCAGCTTCCTCGATCGAGCAGTTGAATTTGTCTGATACGTATCTGCGATCGTTGGCTCGGTACGGATCTTTCAGTATGTCGTGTATCTGAGCGAAGGCACTTCGCATATGCTCGTCATGGAAACCGGAGTAGAGAACGATGGCATCGGCGGCCAAGCTCATTTTGGAGAGCCTGGTAACGGCCTCGACTGCGATGTCGGTTGATGTCGGATCATCGCCATGGGCATCGCGCAAAGTTTCCACGATTTCGTTGAGCAGGCGACGCAACTCTAGATGACGAGCGAGTATTCTCTCCTCTTGCGCGGTGAGCAGTTCGACAAGTCCGATCTCGCGCAGGTACATGCGCACGGGATCGTCGGTGAGATCAGCATCGGGACTGATGCTGGTAAAGGCGATGGCCTCGCTTCGTTGCTTTGCTCCGTTTGTCGACCCATCCCACGAGTCGAGATCGGAGATCGAGCTCGACGAAGTATCGGGGGAAAGTATCAGGTTGGCGTGTTGCGACCGTCCGGCAAAGGAGTCGGTTTCATCGTCCGATTCGACGATTCCGAACGCGATTGTGGCACTCTCCTGCTTGTCGCCATCGCTATCTTCAGAATCTTCGTCCTCATCTAATGCCTCGTCATCGGAGGCTTCATCGCCGCTGCTTGAAGCAGCTAAGTCTTTGGTGATTGTTGCGGTGCCGACCCTCCGATTCATCACTTGTCCGTCGGCAGGTCGCGATTTCACTTCATCCAGCTCGGTTGTGCGTTCGACATCGTCGGTCATGTGTGCAGACACCTCCTGCGTCTCGGCTTCAAACCGAGCTCAGCTGCCTAATCTGTTCGTTTTTCTCCACTGCGCTCTTGACGATCTCTTTGGGTATCAAATTGCCGTGCTTGCGCGCCTCTGCAGCTTCTTCCCTCTTCTGCCTGATCAGGAACTCTCTCAGAGTCCTGCGTGCGCACTCTTTAGTCATGGCGATAATATCGGCTTCGCTCACTATGTCTACGTCAGCGTCCGGGGTGAGGGGGTGATGTTTCAGATCATCCAACAGAGCACTCTGAGCTTCGTCGCTGGGTGAAAATGAGCTGATGAACGTCTGAGACGCGCGCATATGCTCCAGCAGAGCGCCCAATGAGCGGTTGTTGAAGTGATCAGGGACAACGAATTGAGCGTGGTCGATTGCAAAGTCGTATTGGGCTATGCACGCCATCAGTATGCGTTCCCAAGGCGCTTGAAGAGGAGGTACTGGTACTGGCTGCGCGGCAGCGGAAGAATTCGGACCTCGTCGCGACCGTCTTCTTGTTGAGACGGTGGAAGGAGAGCTGCCTCGGCTTGAGATCCTGGCGGATCGCCTCAAAGTGAATGCACGAGTCAAATCGGATTCATCGAGATTCAGGCGCGTCGCGAGATTTCGCAGCCGCCGCATGTCCGCGATCGTATGTGGCGGCATGTTCGAGAAGCAGGGTTCGAGTTCCGTTAGCAGTTCGTCAATGCCCCTGTCTGAGCCGAGGTCGTGTCGGGTGGCATGAGCGTCGATGATGAAGTCAATGATCTCGACGGCAGAAGATATAGATTCGTGCCACTCAGCAGGATTGTGTCGGATCGCCTCGTCGGGATCCTTGGGTGCGCCGTTTTCTGCGGTGACTGGGGTTGCAATCCTGATATCGATGCTTTGCTGAGGCGATTCTGAGTTCGAATCGGTATCCGATCCGAACTCGGCGATTGCGTTGCGCAGCGCGCCCATAGTAGCCTGCTGACCGGCGGCGTCGCTGTCAAGACATAGAACCACCGATCGCCGCTGCTCGTTGTCTGAGACGCGCTTCGCCAACGTCCTGAGCTGTTGAGGAGTGACGGCGGTGCCCATGCAGGCGACGACGTTCTTGAATCCATGCTCCTGAGCAGCGATGACATCCATATAGCCCTCAACGATGATGGCTTGCCCAGTCGCGCGGATGGCTTCAGTTGCCCAGTTGATGCCGTAGAGGGCTGTAGATTTGTCGAAAATAGATGTCGCGTGTGTGTTTAGGTATTTGGGCTGGACATCGCCCATCGCTCGGGCGCCGAACCCGATTATGTTGTTTCTCGCGTCACGAATCGAGATGGTGATCCTGTTCGTGAACATGTCGCGCCATTTTCCGTCTTCCCCGGTGACGACGAGCCCGGCATCTACGACGGCTCGGCTATCTGCGTCTAGCGACCTCAGATATTCGAATAGTGAGTTGACTCCGCCAGGAGCGAATCCTATGCCCCGTCTGCGTGCAGTTTCGGCATCTATGCCCCGAGACTCCAAGTATTCAAGTGCTTCGGAGCTTCGCTCACCCAATAGTTGCCGGTAGAAAAACTCATCTGCGATGGAGTTGACCTTGTAGATGGCAGAGGCAGGGGAATCGTCGGAATCCTTGATGAAGTCGTTGCGGCGCTCTATGCCCGCCATCTCGCATAGCTTGTCCAGCGCCTCGGTGAACTCGATACCGTCCGCGCGCATGACGAAGCTGAATATATCGCCGCCTTCCGCGCAGGCGCCGTAGCAACGCCACGAGCCTTGGTCAGGGTAGAGAGTGAAGGAAGGGGTACGTTCTTCGTGAAAAGGGCAAAGCGCCTTCGGGCTACGTGAAGAAGCGTTCTGGAGCGTCACATAGTCGGATACCACATCAACGATGCTCAGCTTCGCCTTAACTTCGTCGACTAACGCCATCTGCTCCCTTGCGTTCACGCATATTTAGCGACTGTCCCGGGTTGGTTGCCGCTACCCTCTGCATCCCTGCCCATGCGATTGAGGCGACACGCCCTGTCGCATAGACAATGGAAGTATAACGAAGAATCTTCCGATTTCAAATCGATTCGTCAAGCCCGCGAGAACAGCGATTCTGATGCACAAACAGTTTCGTTCTCACGAAGTCCCCCGGTGAGCGGGACGCGTACCCATCGTCTCCGAACCGCGGAGACTGGTCAGCGTGATTCTAGGAATCAGGACGGACCGTCAACGTTCGGATCAGTCGCTTCGGCTTCAATGTCGCCACTCCGACTGCGACGGCGATGAGGCCGAATATAGTCAAAATCAACCAACCCCCGGCAGGGAGCGTGTTTCCTCCGGTATCGGGAGGTGCCATGGTTTCGGGAACTGGAGACGGTATGCTAACTATCGGAGAAGGCGATATCGACGAGGTGCGTATGCCGGCGGCCATCACTGCGGGGAGCTCTGCGACCTCGCCGCAGATAGTGTTGATGCCGTCAGGGTCGCGCACTATCCTAGATCTGACCACTTTCGTCAACCCATCGGTGTTAGTTGAGAGTGCCATTACAATCTCGAACTTCGATTGAATCGTGCGTGGCAATGGGAAGCAGATAGAGACTGCCCGATTTGTTCTGTAGCCTGCGGGAAGCTGTCGTGCTTCCATATCAACGGCATCAACGTTGTGGACGCGGCCAGTAGCAGTGTAGGGCGTGTTAACACTAGCGTGTGGATCTGTGCTACGCTTTCCGCATGGAAATCACAGAATCTCAATACGAACGCATAGCTCCCCACCTCCCTGTGCAGCGCGGCAACGTCAGCGTCCCGAACCTCCAGGTTCTGAACGCGATCCTGTATGTGGCCGAGCACGGCTGCAAGTGGCGCGGGCTGCCGGCCCGGTTCGGCAACTGGCACACGATCTATACCCGCATGAACCGCTGGTCGAAGAAGGGGGTTCTGGACCGGGTGTTCGAACAGCTGCAGAGAGAACAGATAGTGCGTGTCAAGCTGGAGGCGGTCTCCTTGGACAGCACCATCGTCAAGGTGCATCCGGACGGGACGGGGGCCTTAAAAAAAACGGACCCCAGTCGATCGGGAAGTCCCGGGGCGGTTGGACCACCAAGATTCATATGGCTGCCGCGGATGCTCGGACGGCCGTGACGTTCTCCCTGTCGCCGGGACAGGCACACGACGCGCCGGAGGGTCGCCGGCTGCTCGAACGCCTCGGCCCGCAGCTCGGAAGCCCGTGGCTGCTGATGGATCGGGCGTACGAGGGCGACGAGAGCCGCCAGCTGGCGCTGGACCTGGGCTTCGTCCCCGTGGTTCCGCCGCGCCGGAGCCGGATCGATCCGTGGGAGTACGACCGCGAGATGTACAAGCGGCGCAACGAGATCGAGCGGCTGTTCCGCCGGCTGAAGGGCTTCCGACGCATCTTCTCACGCTTCGAGAAGCTGGACGCGATCTTCACCGGGTTCATCATGTTCGCACTCATAACAGAGGCATTGCGCCAGTGTTAACACGCCCTAGTCAGTTGAAACCGCAACGGCAGTGGTTATTCCCATTCTGCAACTGGGCGTACCGAGGCACGCTCAAGATTTTTGCTGATATGCGGGTGGAAAACCGTCAATTCCTCGATGTGCAAGGCCCGGTGATCGTGGTATGCAACCATCTTTCGAACCTTGATCCGCCGACCGTGGCATCCGTAATACCGCGTCTCCCACTGTTTATGGCCAAGCGCGAACTATTCAGCAACCCCGTTTTTCGATTCCTTCTCCGCGGCTGGGGCGGCTTCCCCGTCAGCCGAGATGCAGCTGACTTGCGCGCCCTCAACTGGGCTCGAGCGATGCTCAAGGCGCAACGTTTAATTGTTTTATTTCCTGAGGGCACTCGCAGCCGCAACATGGAGGGGCTGAAACGGGGACAGATCGGAGCGGCGCTCATCGCATCCGAATCAGGGGCAACGGTAGTTCCAATGGCGATACAAGGCTCTGAATCCATGCAAAATGTATTAAGAGTTCTTATGCCGATAGCGAAAATCAGAATCTCAGTGGGCGAACCGTTCACGGTGAGCATCCCTTCCCATGATCGCGAGTCGCTGAGACTCGCTACGGATGAGTTGATGGCACGTATCGCGCTCCAGTTGCCCGAAGAGAGGCGCGGTAGATACCGCGAGAGAGCCTACGGCGAATTCAAATACACATCATCCATCAATCGGGCTTCAGATGAAGAACGTGCCGCCGATGCGAGCTCGCTGATCTCAGAGGGCGGTGGCTAATCATGTGCGGGATCGTCGGGTATTGCGGACGAAACGAAGCGAAAGACTTCCTGCTCGACGCTCTGAAGTCGCTCGAGTACCGGGGCTACGATAGCGCCGGAATCTCGTGCATCGGATCGGATCTTCAGATCGAGACTATAAAGCGAGCAGGTCCCGTCGCGAAGCTTGAAACCTCGTTCAACGGACGACTATCGAACTCTTCCGTGGGTATCGGTCACACGAGGTGGGCCACTCATGGCGAGCCGAGCGACAGGAATGCCCACCCTCACCTGAGCTACGACGGGAGAGTCGCCATCGCTCACAACGGGATTATCGAGAACTACATCGAGCTTCGAAATCTGCTGATCAGTCGAGGCATCGAGTTCAAATCTCAAACCGATTCCGAAGTGATCGCGCACCTGATCGCCATGCGGATGGAAAAAGGCGAAAGTCTTTTCGATGCTACTCGGCGCACTGCCTACGAACTCGATGGTCTGTCAGTCATCCTCGCGATGTCGTCCTTGGAACCGCGAACTGTCGTTGGCACCCGCGTCGGCTGGGCCGGCAGCCTCATCCTAGGCCGAGACAACGATCAGACGGTCCTCGCCAGCAACATCGCAGCAATGCCCAGATCAATTGGTGAGTTCACCCACATCGACCATTGCGAGGCGGCGATCATCTCGCCGGACGGCTACACCGTGAGGCGCCTCAATGGTTCTAACATCGCGAAAACTAGCGTGCCTCGTGCGTTGGGACAAACGATGGTTGAAAAAGGTGAACATCTCCACTTCATGCGTAAGGAGATAGAAGAGCAGACCGGATCTCTTCAAGGAGCGATGCGCGGAAGAATCGATTTTTCGACTCGGACTGTTAATATTCGCGAGATCGCGATTGATGCGGAAAGGATCGCTCAGTCCGGACGTATTCTCCTGACCGGCATGGGCAGCTCCCAGTTCGTAGCCCTATCAGGAGCGAGATGGGTCGAACACATCGCCAACATTCCTGCTTACTCCGAGACTTCAGGTGAACTCGTCGATCGCGACCCGATCCTCGGACCGGAAACGACGTTGATAGCCATCACCCAGTCTGGCGAAACCTACGACACGCTAACGACGGTCGAAATAGCTCGCAATCTCGGATGCTACACCATCGCTCTGACTGCCAATCCCCAGAGCCAAGTTTCGAACATCGCCCATGCCACCGTCGACATCAGCGCCGGACTAGAAGTAGCGGTGGCGGCGACTAAGACCGTGACCGCCAGCATGTTGACGCTCTATCTGATAGCGCTCCAATTGGCGAAGTGCAGAGAAACATTGAAACCCGAGCGGCTTGCCGCCCATATCGACGATCTCGCTAAGCTTCCAAGCCTTGTCAATCGGACGTTAAGCTTGGAATCTGATATATCAGCACTGGCTACATCCATGTTCTGCAACGTCGAGAATGCACTCTACCTCGGCCGCGCGGATCTCTTCCCGATTGCGTTGGAAGGTGCCCTGAAGATGAAGGAAGTCGCCTACATCCATGCGGAGGGTCTAACCGCATCAGAGATGAAGCACGGCACCAACGCGCTTATCGATGCCGATACGCCGACCATCGCGCTAGTGCCTACTCGTGCAGACCTGCGAAAGAAGATGATCTCCAGCATCAACGAGGTCCAATCCCGCGCCGGGAAAGTACTCGCGTTCGCGCAGGAAGGCGAGCACGACATCGCTCATCTTGCCGACGAGTTTTTGGGATTGCCTGAAGCGCCAGAGGGCCTCCGCCCGTTCTCGATGCTGGTAGCGCTCCAACTCCTCGCTTATCACACATCCACAGCACGCGGGATCGATCCCGATCGGCCGCGAAACCTAGCGAAAACCGTCACTGTGGCATGAATCCAACTCTTGGCGATGTCGTCAGAGACAGGATCGAGCGGCGGGAAGAGCATCTATCGCCGTTTGCACTCAAGTCTCGAGATGCCGCCAGAGAGAGGTTGGAAGAGCCGTCTCCCGTCCGTGCCGAGTACCAGCGAGATCGAGATCGAATCGTTCACTCCAATGCCTTTCGACGCCTCAAACACAAAAGCCAGGTATTCGTCAATCCGCAAGGGGATCACTACACGACCCGCCTGACGCACGTCCTGCAGGTCTCACAAGTCGGCAGAACTATCGCCAGGGCTCTCAATCTCAACGAAGACCTTGTCGAAGCAGCTTCACTCGCCCATGACGTGGGGCACACTCCCTTCGGGCACATCGGCGAAAAGGTGCTCAACAATCTACTGCCAGACGGATTCCACCATAGTCGGCAAGGAGTCAGAACGTACAGGCTTCTCGAGAAGAGAGGAGCGGGCCTGAACCTCACGACCGATGTCCTATTCACCATCGCGAATCATTCGAAGCCGGAGGGCGATTTCGTGGATCGCTCGATGGTGGAAGACCTTCCCCTCGAAGCCCAGATCGTTCGCATATCCGACGCAGTGGCATACCTTGCTCACGACCTCACCGATGCCCTCAGAGCCGGGATGATCACATCGGCCGACGTTCCATCCAGCGTCACAGATGCCATCAGCGAAACTCACTCCAAACGCCTCGACGCTATGGTGCGAAACATCATTGATACGTCATGGGACTGCACCGGAGAAGTGGCTTCACGAGACAGCATGAAACCATGGATCAGAATGTCTGAGCCTATGATCGACATCACTACCCAGCTCCGCAACTTCTTGTTCGAACGCGTCTACCACCCCAGCTCCAATTCAGATGAGGGATGTCGTGCCGCGGACATCGTGGAGATTCTGTTTGAGCATTACATTGAAAACCCTGACGAAATTCCTGAGTGGATGCGCCTGCTCTCGATCGAAACCGCGTACGCCGCTGCCGACTATGTGTGCGGCATGACAGATCAGTACGCGTTGAACGCCGCGGAACGGCTTCGACCGGGCATCAGCGAGAACCTTTTTCAAGGGAAGGTCTTCGATTGATCAGCTTCGGTTCTTAGATGAGCCTTCGCGTCAGGCCCACATAGACATCCCTTAAATCTACGAATAGAGTGAGCACCTTGCGCTGTGCGTGAGGAAGGGGCAGAGGAGGTTCTGTTCCTAGCGGTTGAGTGTGATTGATGCCATCGGCATTTTTCGACATCCGAAATATACTTGCGATATCAGAATGCCGGGAACAAATCTCGCCAAGCGAGCGTCACTCCGGACAACAGACGCAGATTCAATGGTCTGCAATCGTCTGCCGCTCTAGATGAACAAGTGTCGGGCAATGGTCGATAGCAGGCACGCGCTTCGTTGAGGCACCAGTCCTAGAAGCAATGTATGCGACCAAACTCCAACTCGTTTCCTTCATCGCTATTGCACTGGTGTTGACTTCGATCAGCTACCTTTCTTTATCAGCCACTGTACCCGGGGCTGACGCACAGACTCCGACTCCACGCACCATCACCCTTTTCACTACCGTAGCGACAGTTGCTGAAGATGTAGGCGACGTAGAAGTGGCTCTCGGCATTGCCCCGCTTCCGACGGACGGAAGCTGGAGCAGTTGCGGGCTACGAGTGTTGAGCGCGGATCTGACGACGACTGCAACCGAAAACACCGACTTCGCTTTGGAGACGAACTCAAAAACCTTAGACAGCATGTCGAATTGGACTGCGACTACTACGATTGCCGTCATAAACGACTCGGACAGCGAAGTGGATGAAACGGTGAATTTGGAAGCCTTCTGCGCCGCTTCGGAATCGGGAACCGAACCGCCAGCAGACGGTCTACAGACGGAATCACTGTCGCTCACAATCACAGACGATGACCCACCTGCAGCACCCTCAATCATCGCAGTAACGCCAGGCCACAAAGAGATCACGTCCCAATGGACGGATCCTGGCGATGCCACTATAACCAAGTATCAGTATCGAGTCAGCATCGACGGAGGCGGCAACTGGTCGCCAGATTGGACTGACATCCCGAACAGCGATTCGTCAACTACTCAATTCAACATCACCGGACTGAGTGTCTCACAGGAGTACACCGTTGAAATCCGCGCAGTTGCAATTAACGAAGTTGGAGCCGCAATCCGGATCAGTGCCGCTACACTATCTCCGGCCATCACAGGCTTGTCCGCGATCTCATACGCTGAGAACGGCATCGACGCCGTGGAGACCTATGCCGCAACGGGGCTAGACAGTCCGGTCGCTTGGTCTTTGGAAGGCGATGACAAGGATATGTTCATGATCAGTGGGGGAGGAGATCTCGACTTTGTCAGCGCGCCCGACTATGAAAACCCATCCGACACCGGCCAAGACAACTCATACAACATCGTAGTGGTAGCCACCAGTACGGGGGCTCCGGAACAGCGCGCAACACTCTCGGTGTCAGTCACGGTTACAGACGTGAACGAACCTCCGGCGATCTCTGGATCTGTCGCCTACTCTCTCGTTGAGAACGTCGCGTCCCCAACGGTGTTAGGAATTTACAGCGCGCAGGATCCAGAGGGCAACGCATTCACATGGTCGTTGGAAGGTGCCGACTCTGATATCTTCGCAATCGACAATCTAGGGTCTCTGAGTTTCGAGCGATCGCCAGACTACGAGAATCCAATCGATTCTGACAGCGACAACATATACGAAGTCACGATTGTCGCGGCTGAAGACGCCTCGCCCGCCATAAATGGCGAACTGGATGTGAGGGTGAATATCCAAAACTTCATCGAAGTACCGGGCAAACCCACTTCAGTATCCGCTTCGCCTTCGGCAGACAATCCCTGGTCCGAGGTTGTCGTGACTTGGACAGACCCCGATATGGCGGACAAACCTCCAATTAGCAGGGGAGTGATCAGCTACATGCCGACGGGGCAACCCTCCTCTGTTGATATCGCGTTCTCGGAGCATCTCAACTCTTTTACGGTCCGTTCGCTGATGCCTGTAACCAGATACAGTTTCCAAGTTTCTCTCGGCAACTCAGACGGCTTCGGGGAGATATCAGACGCGGTCGAAGCCTCTACGCAATTGGCCAACCCAGCTCCTACGATCACGGGGCGCAGTGCAATCTCGTTTCCTGAAAACGGCACCTCCCCCGTCGAAACCTACGTCGCCAACGAGCGCGTAACTTGGTCTTTGGAAGACACCGACGACGATGATGAGTTTGATCTGAGCAGTCAGGGCGTTCTAACGTTCAAAAATCCACCCGACTTCGAAAACCCAGATGATTCAGACCGGGACAATGTTTACGAAATCACAATCTCAGCTACCGATCAAGGCGAGCCAGCGCGAACCGTATTGCTCAACGTGAGAGTGAAGGTGGTCAACGAGACGCTGGCGCTTAACCACGGCGATTCAACGGCGGAGGAGATAGTGCGAGAAGGGAACGTATTCGTCGGAGAGTACGATTTCGATCAGGGCGAAGGGGATAGTATCGCTTGGAAGCTGCTAGGTGACGATGCTTGGCTGTTTGAGTTCTCTGAACGATCGAGGAACCGCATCAGGGTCTACTTCGACCGTGCTCCAGATTTCGAATATCCTCGGGACGAAGACGCTAACAACGTCTACGAGTTCACTTTGAGAGGCACCGATAACGGCAACCCCCGTGAAAGGGCAGAACTCGATTTCGAAATCGCTGTCATCAACTTGGTTGAGAGAACGCCTACCAAGACACCATCGACATCTACACCCACAAAAACGCCGAATAAGAGACCGTCGTCTACACCTGCTCCTAGGGCGGTCAACCCTCCCGGGAAGATACCTAGCATTATCGTAGGACCTAATGCTGAGATCTACGAGGTCTTCACTCCAGTTGATGGTGGAACCTATCAGACCGATGAATACAGGATCCATGCTGGACCTGGCTCGGTGCCCAACGGCACTCTGATAGGCATCCGAATCTACTCCGCGGCAACCGATCCTTCACAGATTCGTCATCCCAACTAGGGCGTGTTAACACTAGCGTGTGGATCTGTGCTACGCTTTCCGCATGGAAATCACAGAATCTCAATACGAACGCATAGCTCCGTACCTGCCTGTGCAGCGCGGCAACGTCAGCGTCCCGAACCTCCAGGTTCTGAACGCGATCCTGTATGTGGCCGAGCACGGCTGCAAGTGGCGCGGGCTGCCGGCCCGGTTCGGCAACTGGCACACGATCTATACCCGCATGAACCGCTGGTCGAAGAAGGGGGTTCTAGACCGGGTGTTCGAACACCTTCAGAGAGAACAGATAGTGCGTGTCAAGCTGGAGGCGGTCTCTTTGGACAGCACCATCGTCAAGGTGCATCCGGACGGGACGGGGGCCTTAAAAAAAACGGACCCCAGTCGATCGGGAAGTCCCGGGGCGGTTGGACCACCAAGATTCATATGGCTGCCGCGGATGCTCGGACGGCCGTGACGTTCTCCCTGTCGCCGGGACAGGCGCACGACGCGCCGGAGGGTCGCCGGCTGCTCGAACGCCTCGCCCGCAGCTCGGAAGCCCGCGGCTGCTGATGGATCGGGCGTACGAGGGCGACGAGAGCCGCCAGCTGGCGCTGGACCTGGGCTTCGTCCCCGTGGTTCCGCCGCGCCGGAGCCGGATCGATCCGTGGGAGTACGACCGCGAGATGTACAAGCGGCGCAACGAGATCGAGCGGCTGTTCCGCCGGCTGAAGGGCTTCCGACGCATCTTCTCACGCTTCGAGAAGCTGGACGTGATCTTCACCGGGTTCATCATGTTCGCACTCATAACAGAGGCATTGCGCCAGTGTTAACACGCCCTAATTCGTAGTCTCGAGGTAAATATCTATTATCTGCCGAACAGCTGTCGGAGCGTCGATCTCGTCGGTAGAGATTATTATCGAATCTTCTGCCGGACGCAGAGGAGAGTGATCCCTAGTGGAATCGATTCGGTCTCGGCGGCGAATACTGGCAAGCACATCAGCGTAAGATGCGGTTCCGCCGTTGGAAACTATCTCGTCGTGGCGTCTGGTAGCCCTCGTTCGATCGGAGGCGGTAAGAAAGATTTTCAGAGGCGCATCTGGTATCACAACCGTTCCGATATCTCTTCCTGCCATCACGATCGGGCGATCAGTGGCGATTCGGCGCTGCTGAGCCACCAACGCCCTTCTGACACGTGGAGTTGCGGATACGGCGGATACGCTACGCTCTATCTTGATGGTATGCAGGTGGTCGGTGATGTCCGCATCGTCCACCAGAAGCTTCCATGATCCGTCTGGATGTCGCTTCACGTCGAAGGAGATGCTTTCAGTCAATGCATCGAGCGAGTCGGGATCCTTGATGTCGACACCGTGCTTGATTGCAAGGAACGTGACCGCTCGATACATCAATCCGGTGTCTAGGAAGTCGTGTTCCCAAGCATCGGCGAGCATAGAACCGACTGTGGTTTTGCCGGATGCGGAGGGGCCGTCGATTGCAACTCTGTCGGGAACTTTCGACGGATGTGTCAATGGCATTGTCTGCGCGAGCTTGAGGAGTGGCGAAGTAGCCCGATACGCGTCGCGATAGATTATAAGGGCGGACTTCCGACGAACCTTCAAGGGCGGGACGGAACTCTAAACGCGGCGATAAGTCTAGAAGCGCAAATATTCGGGCTGGTTGAATCAAAGGAGTAGATTTCGAGTAAGCATCGGGAGCGTTGCGACGAGGGAAGATCTACAAGTGCACGGGAGTTTTATAAGACGATGAACCTGTTGGATCTGGTGCTCCTGATCATGGTCGCTGCTCTTGCATATTGGGGACTCGCTACTGGCTTGGTCGGAGCGGCGATTTGGTTCGTAGCCGTGTACGTATCCGTAGTGTTGGGTGCTCAAGCGGTTGGTCGAGTAGTCCCTGTTCTGGGATTGCCGGAGAGTTGGACCGCGGCAGTGGTTCCCATCGGCTCTCTGATTTTCGGAATCGCGGTCTTCTGGTTGGCAGCGATGGTGGCAACTGCGCTGAAGCAGACGATCAACGTGACCCCGCTGAAGTGGGTAAACCGTTTGGGCGGAGCTTTTTTCGGGGCGGCATGCGGTATCGTGCTGGCGATCGCTTTTATCGTAATGGCGGCAGCGTTTACGTATGTGGTCCCTGAAGATTCTGCCGGGTCAGGCTCGCTCGGCTACGCCTCTGGTTTCGCGCAAGGTTATCTGTTCGATCAGCCCCGGCGGTGGTTGGACGAACAGCTGTCTAACTCGTCGATTGTGGCTATGGCGACGATGTTGAGGCCTCTGCTGATCCCCTTTGCACCCAGCGAGATCGGCATTGCGGTAGACGTGCTTGACAGTCGGATGAGTTGATGCTCATCTCGTTGGCAATACCCGACCGCGTCGTGTCATGTAAATTTTGTTGCGCGATGTGATAATTGATGCGTGGGCACCAATAGTGGCATTCTCCTGATCCGCTCTCGAGTGCTGGTACTGAACCAGAATTACCAGCCGTTGAACATCTGCGACGTGCGTCGTGCGATGTCGCTTCTTGGCAAAGGCAAGGCCGAGGCGGTTCTCAGCGGCGAGGAATACATCCACACGGTTTCAAACATCTTCGAGCGTCCTGAGGTGATCAGATTGGTGTACATGGTTCGGAAGCCGTTGCATCGCAGGAAGCTATCGAGGCGCGAAGTGTTTCTGCGCGATGACCATGTTTGCCAGTACTGCGGACAACGCGGCGCGAATATGACATTGGATCATGTCGTGCCTAGGTCGAAGGGCGGACGACATACTTGGGACAACGTCGTTACCGCGTGTAAAGCCTGCAACCACCGCAAGGCCGGGCATACTCCGCGAGAGTCTGGAATGAAGCTACGAGCAACTCCTAGGGAGCCACGCCCTAATCCATACGCCGGCTTCAGCAGGGATAGGGTTGATCCCTCATGGCTACCATTTATGCCATGGCTGTCTGCCAGCTGATGAACGTCTAAAGTTACGAACCGTTCAATTCGCCTAGGCGATCCGCGGGATATCTAGCATCATCATTTCGAGTGCCAATTGAGGCAGCGCATTGGCTTGGAGAGCTTGACGCGTTCTGATGATCGAAGAGAAGGCTTCGCTGATCTGGGCTCCTGTCAGAGACCTCGAAAGTTCCGTTATTTCGGGTAGCCGTTCATCGAATATCAGGTTCGATTCCATTTGATACTTGGCAAAAGCCACATCGCGGCATATCTCGATCCACCGATCCACCTCTTCTAATGCCGATGCTCGATCTCGTCTGAACTCGGCCGCGATTTCACCTGCGTACCTGAATCTCTCTTCAAGATCGGCTTTCATCGTGTTTAGGATTCGCGAAGCGGCAAGGGATCTCGACTCTTCGATGGTGGCATCTTGGATCGCGCTGATCGCCCAGCCAGGTGCGCCCATCGAGAGCTTCGCCAGCTTGACGGATCGGATCGGATCGAGTTCGAATCGTCTTACAAGTTCTGTCTCGATCGTCTCGGTCGGCACGGGACGAAGTCGAATACGATGGCATCTCGAACTGATGGTTTCCAAGAGATTGCGGTGAGAGGTCGAAGTTAGGAATATGTGAACAGAGGGAGGCGGCTCCTCGAGAATTTTGAGCAGCGAGTTCGATGCTTCCGGCGACATTCTCTCGGCGCCGGTGATTATGAATACTCTGGCGCCGCCTTCATATGGCTCCAGCATCGCGTCGTTTTGGATGTCGTATATGAGATCAATGCCGATCATCACTCTTCGCTGCGCAGCTTCGGGACGTGGATCTTTCGATGTCGGTGTCGAGGGTTCGATGGTGCGCACATCGGGATGGTGATTCCTTGAGATTCGGTCGCATGAGCTGCATCTACCGCAAGGACGGGTAGATTCACCCATGGGATTCGGCGCAGACGTGCAGTTCAGCGCCTTGGCGAGATCGAGAGCAAGAGTGCGTTTGCCCACGCCTTTCGGACCTGTGAACAGATACGCATGGGAGACGCGCCCTCGGGAGATGCTTCCGTTGAGCAGAGAAACCGCAGAATCGTGCCCGAATATGCTCCAACCGGTCGGCTGATTCAATGTATCTCGCGAACGCTCACTTGAAGATCGATGTGGCGAGCAGGTCCGCGTAAGTTTCCCGGCGTCGGATCAGTCGGGCATCGCCTTGCGTCGTGAACAGCACGATGGCGGGGCGGGTCTGCATGTTGTAGTTGCTCGCCATTGGAACGCAGTAGGCCCCAGATGCCGGCAGGGCGATAAGATCGTCGGGGCTGAGCAGGGGCACATCGACATCTTTTGCCAAAAGGTCGCCCGACTCGCAGAACTTCCCAGCGATCGTCACCGTTTCCACGACATCGCCTAGAGGGTTGTCGACGGATATCACCTCGTAAGCCGCATCGTAAAGGGCCGGGCGAATGTTATCTCCCATGCCGCCGTCGACGCTGACGTATGTACGAACACCCGGTATACGCTTGACTCCGCCGACCGTGTAGACGGCGATGCCAGCTCGCCCGACGAGTGAACGTCCCGGTTCGACCGTGAGCAGCGGCTCGCCGAGATGATGTTCATTCCGCGCCTTCCCAAACGCGTTGACTATCGTTTCAGCGTACTGTTCGATGGTCGGTGGGAGGTTCGAACGGACGTACCCGACCGCCATTCCTCCGCCAGGGTTGAACTCGCGCATCTCGAACTGATGGCGATCCCGCATCTGCGCCGCAAATGAGCAGACATATTCGATAGCTTCTTCGTACGGCTCGAGTTCGAAGAGCGGCGATCCGAGATGGAAATGCAGTCCCACCACATCTAGGTGGGATTGCTGGAGCGCCGACTCAACCGCCTTTTCGGCAGCCCCAGTCTCGATCGAGAACCCGAATTTAGTGTCTAGAATTCCGGTGGTCGTGAGCCGGTGCGTGTGCGGATCGATACTAGGCGACAACCTAAGGAGGACTCTCTGTTTCACACCGGCATTGGCGGCAACTTCGTTGAGGAGCGATATTTCGTGGAACGAATCGATGGTGATCCGGCCGATGCCGCACGCTACTCCCTCTTCCAGCTCGGACTTGGTTTTGTTGTTGCCGTGGAAGTTGATTCTGGCGGCCGGGATTGATGATGCCAGCGCCACCGCAAGCTCCCCGCCGGTGACGACATCGAAGTAGACACCTTCATCATTGATGATCTGATTGACTGCGGGGTTGGAGAAGGCCTTCGACGAGTATGCGATGTGCGAATTCGGATACAAGCTGCGGAAGCTGTCGGAGAATTCGCGGCACATCGATCGGATGGTGCTTTCGTCGTAGATGTACAGCGGACTGCCAAACTCTTCGACGAGTTCTCTGACTTCTCGATTGCCGACTGCCAATCTTCCCGAATCTGAGAGCGAAGCGGTTATCGGCATAATGTCTGCGAGTGGTAGTTGAGTCATAGCGGAACTAAAATGGGATTCGATCTTTATACGCAGCGCGCCCGTTCCATCAATTCTGCGTGTGCGGGATTGCAGCGTCAAGCAAAAGAGCCGAATGTCATAACGCGGCTATGCTGATGAGTAATCGGTGTGAAACTGTCCGCGCCGGGTAACGACTGTTGAAGCAGATGACTATTCAAACCCCCAGATTGACCGAACTGGCCAGCTGCGCTGGTTGAGCGGGCAAGCTCAGTCAGAGCGAACTCGCTCAGGTTTTGAGCGGGCTGAACGAAGAAGCTTCAGCGCACCCCGATCTGCTGTTGGGCTTCGAAGCCGGCGACGATGCAGCCGTGTACCGACTGAACGACGACACCGCACTGGTGCTGACGGTTGACTTCTTCGCGCCGATCGTCGACGATCCGTACGATTTCGGGGCTATCGCGGCGACGAACGCTCTATCTGACGTGTACGCGGTTGGAGGGCAGCCCTTGGCAGCGTTGAACATCGCTGCGTTCCCGAGATCTTTGCCTCTCTCAATTGCTTCCGAGATAATGCGCGGAGGCGCGCAAAAGGTTCGAGAAGCGGGCGCGCTGATCGTGGGTGGACACACGGTGGACGATGCTGAGCCGAAGTACGGATTGGCAGTGATCGGAACTGTGGAGCCGGGTAGCCAAGTTGAGAATGCGACATCTCAGCCCGGAGATGCGCTGGTTCTTACCAAACCGATTGGGACCGGAATCATTGCAACGGCGTGCAAGAATGGCTCGGTGGACAAAGATGTCCTCCTATCCGCGACGGCTTCGATGCTAGGGCTGAATCGTGCAGCATCCGAAGCGATGGTCGAAGTTGGCGCCAACGCGGCGACAGATATTACGGGCTTCGGCTTGATCGGCCATCTGATGACTATGATGCGAGCCAGCGGTACGACGGCGAGATTAAGGCGTGCGAACGTGCCTGTTTTGCCAGGGGTGATCGAGTTGTTGGCCGACGGTGTTATTTCAGGCGGCACGCAGCGTAATCTGGAAGCCTGCGCGAGCGGCGTCGCTTGGGGTGAAGGTGTCTCTGAAGAGGATCAGTTGCTGATGTGCGATGCCCAGACCTCGGGCGGTTTGCTGATCTCCTTGCCTTCCGAGCGTGTGGAATCCCTGCTTGATGCACTGAGATCGAGGGGGGCTCGAGGCACGATAGTGGGCGAGGTCATGAAGTACAGCGGGATTCAGGTCGAGGTAGCGGCATGAGCGGCTTCTTGCCATAGACGCTCTCGCTCTTCTTCAGATAGCTCTGCAAGAGGCGTTTCTTCTGCAAGGTTCTCCGTGCGCAAAACTCTTTCTTTGAGCGAACGACTCGCATTTAGGAGTGCTATCTCAGGGTCTACGCCCATCGATTGAACTTGCCTGACGACAGCTAGCAGGTACTCTCCCGCTCGTTGCTCGAGAGTGTTGCCAGCGTCATCTTCTGTCGGTTGATAGCTGAGCAAGGATGAAGCGTCGCCGTATTCAGATAGGTTCAATCCGGCGCGTTCAGAGCGGCGCTGGATGATAGCCGCCTGCGCGAGGGCAGGCAGCGCGTTGGGAACGGATGCGACGATAGAGCGGTTTCCTCCCGCTTCGATGCGCTTCAGCTGCTCCCATCTGTCAACGACGTCCTCCGCGGTCTCCAGAGGATCTTCTAGACCGAATACATGGGGATGCCTGCGTTGGAGTTTTTCGGCGACCTTGCGGCATACGGAGTGAGCGTCGAATCCGCCCTCGCGTTCAGCGATATCTGTGTGGAAAGCGATCTGTATGAGCAGATCTCCCAGCTCTTCTTCAAGTAGTGCAGAGTCGCCGGATTCGATGGCTTCTAGCGCCTCATATGCCTCTTCCAACAGATTCGATCTGAGCGATTCGTGATTCTGCTCTGCATCCCAGGGACAACCGCCGGGATTGCGCAGTATCCTCACTGTGTTCAGCAGCGCTGCAAAGGAGCAGCCACAGCTATGTGCGGCTGGGTCTGATGCAATTGAGGTTTCTTCAGTCAAATCTCTCCCCGTCGGTTGATGAAGGTTCGTATCCTTTAGTTTGATGAGTTCGATTGTGTCAGAGTCTCTGCTCCCACGAGTGGTTTCAGTTATCTCGGGGGTTCTCTTCGCAGTATGTCTGCCTCTGTTTCTGATCGCCGGCAATGTGATTTACGTCACTAATTCGGAGTGGCTCTACTCGTATGGCTGGTGGAGAAACGGCGTGCCGGACCGCACCGGGTTGAGTGTTTCGCAGCTGGACGGCATCGCCGATGAGATCAAGGACTACTTCAACAACGACGAGGAACGGTTGAATGTTCGGGTCACGACATCTCAAGGAGAGATAGAGGTTTTCGTGGAGCGCGAGGTGCTGCACATGATCGATGTGAAACAGCTGATGATCGGAGTATCGAATTCGATGATTTGGACTGGCTTGGGTCTACTGGCAGCTCTGGTAGTGGGAGCACTTGTCAGATGGCGAGATGTGTTTGGCGCAATCTCCAGCTGGATCCGATGGTCGGCTCTCGGCTCTGGTGCAGTGGTTACGGTTCTGGTGGTGGCATCGTTCGTGAATTTCGGATGGGTGTTCACTCAATTCCACCTGTTGAGTTTTGCAAATGATCTGTGGTTGCTCGATCCGTATCGACACTACTTGCTGTTGCTTTTCCCTGAGCGGTTCTTCTTCGAGGCGACACTATTCATCGCGGTATTGGCAGTGATTGAGTTTGCAGGAGCGTATGTTGCGGCGCGTCTGATGGAGATTCGATTCGGCGAGGCAGGTTAGCACCGAGTGTAGAGTCGTTGGCATGAACAAGGTACTGAAGTTTTGAGGTAATGATAGCTGTATTCGCTCTCACTCAACTCTTGTCGAAGGTGCAATGCTCAGCGATAGACGATATTGCTCAACACCGCGCAGCCAGGCATCTGTTCGGCGATGCGACTTCGGCCTAGCAGGAAGCCGAGCTCGACAAGGAAGATCTGAGCTGCGACTTCGCCACCTAGTTGCACTATCAACTGTGCTGCGCCGGCCGCAGTTCCTCCTGTAGCGAGGAGATCGTCCAAGATCGCGACGGTTTGACCTGCGGCGATGCCGTGCGTCTGAAGCTCCATCCGAGTCGGATCTCCGTATTCGAGTTCGTAGTCGACGGTGATGACCTCAGGCGGCAACTTCCCAAGCTTCCTGAGGAGCACGAGCGGCAACTCAGTACGGTAGGCGACTGGAGCCGCGAACAGGAATCCGCGAGCGTCGACAGCAGCGATTACATCGGGGCTGATGCTCGTAACTTGATCCACGTACCAATCGATGGCATGTCGGAAGGCCGGGGGATGGGCAAGTATGGGCGTCAGATCCTTGAAAACGACACCCGGCTCGGGGTAGTCAGGAACATCGCGCACCCATTCTTCGAGATTGAGTGTCACTTCTTGTTGTAAATAGTCGTTTCCGGATAGAAGTCGTTCCAAGCGAACCAGAACACGTTTACCGCGTGCACCGGATCCAATCGGCTGCCACGCAGTTCTCCCTCCCAAGCTTGTCCCGTAAATGGCAGCCAACGCGTGCCAGTCTGATTGTCGACCAGCCATCCACGTCCGTCTTCATCGTCAACCTCGAAGTCGAACTCAAGAGTCTCATCGCCGATGATGCGAGAGAACGCGTTGGCAGTCGCAGTTTCGTCATAGTAGACGACGACTATCGGGGAGCCGTTCAACTCGTAGTTGATGACTGTGTTCTTCGATAGTTCGGAGTGCGAGAAGGCAATCGGCCCATCATCGAATCCGAGACCCAGCACGAGTTCCTTACGGCCCAGCCGATCGTCGCGATTCGATTCTCCGATTACACCGGCATCCCCGCGCCTATAGTAGCTTTCGTAAGGGTCGAACCCAAAGCCGCTCTTGTGTAGAGCCAGCGTTTCCGGGAACGATCTCTTCCATTCTCCCCAAGTTGTTAGAACTAGCGGGACGTTGGTGAGGCGAGTTCCTTCGAACGGTCCTGCGATGCTTTCAGAGAGGAAATGGCTCCACAACGATTCCGTTTCGCGGTCGAACATCACGAGGGCGTTCATGATGAGCTTTCCCGAGACACCGAAGTTCAGTATCTGCCCATTCACTTCTCTGGAATACCCGATTCCAGTGAAGCAGAGCGGTCACCAAGTTACGGCGACTGGGTTGCCTGCCACAACGTCATTTACGATCTCGTGTCGACTAAGCAGAGGAACCGAGTAAGCTCGCGCGTCGCCGTCGATTTCGATGCCGAGGACAAACTCCGTATCTCTATAGGCCGTGTCCGCCTCTTCGATGGTGTGGAAGAACGTGGGATTATTGATTGCTGGAATCGCATCGGGCGCCAAGAGCGTGACGATATCGAATTCGCGAGGCGGCCTAGGGGCTTGAGTTGGTACATGAGCTGGAGCGGTAGGGGTTGACGCAAACACTTCTGCGAGCTTGGCTGTAGGTGCTATTCGGGCCGTGGGCGCTGACTTAACGGTCGGTGCAATCGCGATCGTCGACGCTTTCTCTACTGTCGCGGCTCTCTCTATGGTTGGCGCCGTCTCTACGGCATCGGCTCTCGCTATAGTCGGTGCAGTCTCAATAGCTTCAGCCTGTTGAATGGTCGGGGCTTCTGCGATGCTGGGACCTGCTTCAAATGTAGAGGCGGTTCTGACTGTCGGTGCCCTCTCTATGGTTTCGGCTCTCTCTATGGTTGGTGCTGTCTCTACGGCATCGGCTCTAGCTATAGTTGGCGCGGCCTCGATAGCAGCAGCCCGTTGAATGGTCGGGGCTTCTGCGATGCCGGGACCTGCTTCGAATGTGGGAGCTGTCCTGATAGTGGGGAGTGGCGTTTCATCGATATCGCAGGAGAGGACGAGAGCGATGAACACAACCAGCGTCAAAAGCGATGGCAACGTTCGTGATCGTGCGAAGAATAATAATCTGGACACTAGTGTAGAATTCGTTGAAATTTGAACAGGCATCATTCTATTCACTGCCCTATGTGCACATGATACGTATCTCGTTCGCTTAAGGTTTCAGAAAGAGCCGCGTTGAAACGGCTCAAATGAAGACGATTGTTGCAAAACTCCGAAAGAAGCGTAGTATCTTACCCTTTCCACGTCGCGGGAGAGGATTCAGGTGAGGGGATCGACGGAGCATCCGATTCCAACCTAGCGTCGCCTCGAAATTGTGCCATATCGTGAAACCTTCTGATGCTAAAGATGGTCTTGGATTGCTGCTCCGTAATGACGAGAGTTTTGTAACGGTCTCTTGAAGGGGCGAATCATTCATCTGGTACGACTTCGACTTGTTGGTTTCCGAAACCACCTGAACACCGATTTTGCGCTGGAGCCCGGTCTGGTGATCATCACGGGTTCCAACGGGCACGGCAAAAGCTCCTTGCTGGAAGCGGTGCACATGCTATCTGTGGCGAAGTCGATTCGCGCCCGCACCGATCGGGAGGTAGTCAATCACGAGTTGAATCGGAAGGGCGGCCATGTGCAGGTGCTGGGTATCTTCAACCAAGGCACGTCTTCGGTGCGCGCGCAGTTCGATATGGATGTCGGCGCGAGCGGAGAGGGTTCAGACCCTCGTGCGAGAGTGTTGGCCAAAGAGTGGCGGATCAATGGCGTGAGACTGAAGGCGATCGAGTTCGTGGGCAGGACGAACGTGGTTCTGTTCGAGGCGCGGGATTTGGATCTCGTTCTAGGTACGGGTGCCGGTCGAAGGCGATATTTGAACATACTGATCGGTCAATTCGACACCGAGTATCTGCAAGCGATGATTCGTTTGGAACATATAAGGCGAAGCCGAAACGCGTTGCTGAGAGGCCACTACGAAGGGGCGGATCTGGCCGAGGAGATGCCGTACTGGGACGATCGATTCTGTGAAGAGAGTGCGAAGATAGTGCAGACTCGCCGCGAAGTGATGACGCTGCTGCGCGATCGTGCAGTTCCGCTTCATGCCGAGCTGGGAGAAGGCGAGGAGCTCGGGTTGAGTTATATTCCGAGCTTGGGCAGATCCGGCCGCGACGTGGATTTCGATGATGTCAAAGATGATGAGATGCGCGGGTTCATCTTCGAATCGCTGGCGGCTTCGAGAAGTCGGGAAGAGGCAATGGGTCGCATGGTGATCGGTCCGCATCTCGACGATTTCCGTATCGAGATCGATGGCGCGGCAGCGCGCCAATACGCATCGCGGGGGCAGGCTCGGACGGCGGCGCTGGCTTTGAGATTGGCAGAAGCCTCGCTGGTAGCTGAGTTCTCAGGCCGCAACCCGGTTCTCGCCTTCGATGACGTTTTGTCGGAGATGGATGCCAAGCGTAGAACGATGGTTTTGGATCTGACTTCGCAGTATGAACAGACTCTATTGACGGCAACAGACGCGTCTTTGCTGACGGGTGTCGGAGCGCGCGCGGCACAGCGAATGGTCGTTGAACACGGAAATGTGCGTCAGATGAGACGTGTATAAACTTGCCACAGCGCGATCGCTATTTGGATCATCAATTGTCTGACGCTATGAAACAACGACATGCATCGACTCTGCACCTGATCGCCGATCGCGTGGCAGATTCTGAAATGACGGGTTGGTTGCATAAGCACGCGGTGAGGGTGACGGATGGGAAGATCGAGGATGTAGTTCCGATATCTCAACTGCCGTCGGATGCGGAAGAAACCTCCGATGTGCTCCGACTAGGCGATGTTTCGCTCATGCCCGGCCTTGTAGATGCCCATTGTCATATGCACTGCAGCGCGACTGCCGATGCGCAAGACTTGGCACTCGCGGAGCGGGATGATATCCAACGGCTGACGATGCGCGCCGTGACGAGCATGAGGAAGGCGTTGCTGGCGGGTACGACCACAGTTAGAGACATCGGATCTAGGAACGAGGTGACGTTTCCGATCAAGCAGGCTATCGCGGATGGAGCTATTCCCGGGCCTCGTCTGTTGGTGACAGGTACCCCGATAACGATCACTGCCGGGCATTGCTGGTTTTTCGGCACCGAGGCGAACACTCCCGAAGAGGTAGCTTGGGCCGTGAGGCGTCAGGTCCGGCTGGGTGCAGACGCGATAAAGATCATGTCGACCGGCGGCATGTTCACGCCGACTGCCAACCCTCGACTGCCTCAGTACCCGGCGGTGACCATCCGAGTCGCGGTTGAAGAAGCTGCACGCTCAGGGATAACGGTTGCGGCTCACTGCCTTTCGGCCCAAGGAGTGCGGAACTGCGTCGAGGGCAAGGTGCACAACTTGATCCATGCTCGCTGGTTCGATCAGGACCCCGAGAAGGGGTTGGACTTCGATCCGGACACTGTTCGACGCATGGCGGATCAAGGGCAGTGGGTGGACCCGACCATCGGACATGCTTTGCTGGGGCGTGAAGCTGTGATCACCGGAACCGCACCGCCACGGGCTATCCACTGGTCGGTCGCCGGTGTCGAGGTGGCGGAAGAGGAGCACTTCGAAACTCTGAATAAGATGCGCGATGCCGGTGTTCGCTTCACCAATGGCCTAGATATGGGCATGCCGCACGGTACACATGACAGATCTGGCGCGAACTCGTGGGCAGTGGTCGAGCAGCTTGGCTGGGACGAGTGGGATGCGTTAAGGATGGCGACTTCTGACACGGCAGAGGCATTGAAGATCGATCACGAAGTAGGTTCGATAACGGTCGGCAAGACCGCAGATCTGGCAGCTTTTGACGGCGATCCTGCCGCGGACATACGTCGCTTGGATCAGGCTTCCACCGTTATCCAAGGAGGAAGTGTGAAGAAGCTGCAAAACGTCGTTCTGGTGTGATACCTCCGCCTACCCCGTCATTCCGACGAAAACCGGCTGTTTACGGGACGGAATGTCCACCCGAAGAAGCGAGGAAGTCGGCAGACAACTATCCGCATCACTCCAGCGAGATGATGTCCGGAGCCGGATGGTGATCGCTCCGCTGTACCGCAGCCTCCTGAAATGCCTCGACTGTGGATGGATGGCAGGTGAAGACCAACACTTGATTTGTTATCGACAGCTCCATGAAGGCGCGTGCGGCACGCGCCGCACGATGAGGGTCGAAATTCACGAGCACCTCGTCCACTATAACCGGCAGCGGTTCTGTTTGCTCCCCCAACTCTCTGATCAACCCGAAGCGCAGGGATAGGAAGAGTTGCTCGCGAGTGCCTCTGCTAAGTTCCGACGGCTTCTTCGTGCGACCGTCTTCATCCAATACCGTGACCGTCTGTTCTCCGAAGGGGGCGACCACTCTGGAGTAACGCCAGTCGGTGACCTCTCCGAAAAATCGCTCCGCATGTTGCAAGACGCTGGGCTGACGCTCACGCTCGAATTTCATGCGCGTCTCGTTGAGTAGATTCTTGGTGACCGTATAGGTGACCCACTGCCGCGCGTGCTCTTTGACCTGCTCGCGGATGACATTGCCTTGCACCCGCAGTTCGGACGATTCCCTTTCTCCGGCCAAAGCATCAAGTTGGTTCTGCACCGCCCCTCGCTCAGTCGAAAGCTCCCGGGTCTGGCCATCGACACTGTCCCTCTCTTCATTCAAAGCTCGGACTTCATCACCAATGGCTTGGGCATCGGTTTTACTCAAACTAGATTTCAACATTTCCAAGTGTTCGCCCGGTCCGATGAGACGCTGAAGCCGATCAATCGTCTCTCGCCGGCGCTCTTCCAACTCGGAACGACGTTGCGCTTTTTCGTGAAGCCTGCGAAACTCCTCAGCGTCAGATGCCTCTGCTGCATCGATTAGAGCATCGACCTCCGATTCTGCACCCTCTAGCCGCCTTTCGCGCTCTCGCAACTGATCTACAGCGGCTTCGTGTGCTTGCTTTGCGTCATTACGCCTTCTAGCATCTTCTTGAACCCTGTTGTACAGCTCGATCAGATTGTCGGCCGCCGCGGCAACGGAAGAATCATCACCTCGATCGATCGCCATACTGAACTCCGTGGCGAGCGGACCGACAATTTCGGCATATTCATGAATATCGGTCTTGATCGCTTCAACGCGATACTCTCGCTCCCGCACAGTGCTCAGCCGATCCTTGCCTTGTTCAGCTTTCGCCCTCAGCTCTACCACGGTTTCGGGCGTGAAGGTATCGCGCAGGTTTTGTAATTGGAGCCACTCGCACCACGATTTATGCGATGCCTCGAAGGCTTCTTCAGCCGATTCAACAGACTGCTCACACTGCCCCGCTCTTCGTTCACGTTGCCGTTTCACGTCTCTCGAATTATCAATAGCCCTATTCAGCCGATCCCACTCCGTGAGAAGCAACAATTCACTATCCAGATCGCTCTCAAGAGAGTTCAACGATGCTGAATCGACCGTTTCAATTCCGAGCTTCTCGGCGTGAGTCTCAAGTCGAGCCTTGCCCCGATCAACATCGGCGTATAGCGATTCCTTTCGCTCAACCTCAACCTCGGTGCTGGGTGAAGCACTGTTCGACACGAACGCGGGCCTGTTGAGATACAAGATGATGCCGACCATTGCAATCAGCAAGATACCTGCTACGACACCGACGACAGCAGACGGTCCGCCCAAGATTAGCGAGCCTATTATCAGCCCCGCTCCCACAATGGAAATGATGGTCGAGATAGCCCCTAAGCCCTTGGGACGAGACGCTCCCGCTTCATTGGCAGGTGCTCCTTCCAACAGTGGCTCAAAGTCCGCTACGCGTTCGTTAGCGCGTGCGAACTCGTCCAGTGTCGATCTTGCAGTTCGAATATCCGCGCGCCGTTGATTGATCTGCGACGTGTTCAGCTGAGGATGCTCCGCATCATCCAAGTTTCGTTTGTGATACGCCAGGGCTGCTTCAGCTTCCTCTAGCGCGACATCGGCATTGCGTGAGTCCGCTGACGCACGTTCTACCTTCTCTTCAGCGGTTTGTATCTCATTTTGAATGCGCTGGATATCTTGGCGAACGTTTAGCGACATATCAAATGATTCGAGCCGTGCTTCGTTCCAATCCGAGCCTAGCTCATCCATGATCTCCGAGAGCATTTTTCGATCATTGCCAAGCTCTACCTCCCGCTCAGGCAGATCGTGCACCGACTGATCAAAGGCGTTACGTCCGCGTTCAATCTTGCGAATAGCCTCGAACTCGCCGAGAATCCCTATGTTTTCCACCGCATCCCCAAGACCAGCCTTGGCTACTTCAGCCTGATGAGTTGCCGAGTCGCGCTCCTCACGAGCAGTTCTGACACGCTCTTCCAACGCCTCGAGACGCCTCGCCCCTCCGACGGGAAAATTCTCGATTACGGGCAACGATTCCAACTCCCGCTCCGCGCTCACCAAATCGTTCCACGACTCCCAAGCGTTGCTGAGAACGGTCTGGCGACTGAGTTCGGACTGGATCCGACTTCTGCAACTCGACAGATCGTCGACGGCGGCATCGATCTGACCGAGACGCGTCTGTAACTGGCTATATCGGGATGAGTTATTGTCAACTTCTCGCAGCTTGGACTCGATATCTTCAAGTTTCTTGGAGGCGTGATAGATCTCCTGCGTACGGCCTCGGTTGAGGAAAATCCTGTTTCGCAGTTGATCTAGTTCATCGATGGCGCCTGGCAACGAAGCTGCGCCCATGCCCGTGCTATAGAGCTGGCTGTTAACACTCGAATCCCTCATCAGGTCTTCGCTGTGCAGCTCGTCAAGCGTAAAGGCGAAGATGCTGTTAAACACATCCTGAGTATGACTCCCTAGCAGTTGTCCCAACACCGATTCATCTTGTCGCTCCCCGGATATGGTCGACACCTCCACTGGACCGCGCCCGGCCCCTTGGGTACGTCTCACCAGATATTGGCGTCCATCCCTACCCTCCAGAGTGACGCTGCCTCCGTGTATTCCGCCCGCCAGCGGCGGATAGTGTTGAGATCCGAGACGACGTGGAAACCCGAACAGTATCGTGCGCAGGAACGCTAAGAGCGTGCTCTTCCCTGCTTCATTGGGACCGAAGAATACGGTGACCGGGCTTCGAAACGGACCGGCGTCATGATCGGCGAAACGTCCGAAGCCATTGATATGAAACTCGTGAATTCTCATGAGTTTCCGTCGTCGATCAACAGCCCTACAGCGATCTTTTCTGCCTCGTCCACGATCTCCTCAAGTTCATCGCGGTCGGGAGTTGAGTCTTGCAGATAGCGGCGATAGTTTCGGTGTCCATACAAATCGGACAATCCGGCACTTAGCCGCTCAAAAAGTTGAGTGTCGCTCTTAGCCTGATCGCGCAGGCGGAGCAGATCGGCGACGAAGTCCGAACCTCCCAGTCGTTTGTCTCTATCGAACGGCGAAGCGGTATTGTCCTCGATACGTTCGCACCATATGAACTGGCTCGGAGCGGCCCA
Organism: Dehalococcoidia bacterium; assembly: GCA_965214735.1. Classification (GTDB taxonomy): domain Bacteria; phylum Chloroflexota; class Dehalococcoidia; order Lucifugimonadales; family Lucifugimonadaceae; genus Bin127. The sequence continues at coordinate 2,256,445 of OZ243977.1, forward strand.
TTCTGCGTTGATCTCGCTCAATAGATCGTCTACGAAATTCGGCTGACGCAGAGTTTCATGAATCGGTCCACGCCCAGATAATGAGACCCGGACCACTAGAGAGCGGCCATCAGATCCTTCGAGTGTGTGCTCAAGCCCGTTGCTGATTCGATCGATCAACTCCTGTTCTGATCCAAGCCCCGATATATCTACCTCGAGATTCTCCCAACGCACAACATCCATAGCCTCGAACTTCAAACCCACATTCCGACCGCGGTCCACCTCGACCAGATACACGCCTCGCGCTCCTGTCTCGTTCGGATGCCGCCCCTGCGGGTTTCCTGGGTAAACGGCAGTAGGATGTTCAATGCTAATCACCCGTCGCGTGTGAACATGCCCCAGTGCCCAATAATCGACACCAGACTGCACGAGGTCATCCATAGAACAAGGAGCGTATGCGCGATGCTCTAGGTTGTTGTCAACATTCGCGTGAAGAAGGCCGATGGCATATCCCTCATCGTCGATCCGCCCTAAACGATGGACCAGATTGTCGAACACATCACGGGTCGGATAACTGATGCCATGAACCTTCACGAGATCCGGCTCTTCTTCAAACATCGGCGCTGCTTCAAATGAGGAACCAAATCGATGACAACTCGGCGGATAGCGCAGCCCCGCCTCCCAACCGTCGAGCGGATCATGGTTGCCATGACATACGAAAGAACGAATGCCTGATCCATCGAGCCTTTCGAGTCCCTGAATGAAACGACGCTGCGCGCGCAAGCTACGATCGGCACCATCGTATACGTCGCCTGCGATTAGCAATGCATCGACTTGCTCCTCAATACACAGATCAACGATTCTGTCGTAAGCCGTGAAGGTGGCTTCGTACAACATCTCTGCGACATGGCGGGGAGCATGCGACTTCATCCCGACAAATGGACTGTCCAAGTGCAAGTCTGCAGAGTGCACGAATCTGACGAGGCTGGAATCATCACGCGGCATCAGCAGTCCCCATTCTCATCCTCCCCGAATGAGCCGAACCAGTCGGTTCTTTGCGCTTCCCGCGAGTCGACATCTATGCTGAACTCCTCGATGGCATCCATATTAGGTTCAACGCCTAAACCTGAGCGTCCGTTGGGATGGATGCATCCGTCTCGGATATCGAACATAGGTTCGATGAGTTTTTCGAATTTCGGGAACCAATGGTGCACACACTCCTCGCGGTATAGATTCGGCATTGTCATGCAGACTTGGAAGCTGGCAGCGATTGCGATGGGACCGAGCGCGTCGTGAGGGCTGATTCGCATGTATCCAACCTCTGCCATGGCTGCGATTCGTCGGATCTCGCTGATGCCTCCGCACCAAGCGATATCAGGCATGATGTAGTCGACTAGTCGTTCATTGATGATCTGCCAGTAGTCCCAGCGAGTGAAATGCCGCTCGCCGATGCACAGTGGAACGTTCACGTTCTCTCGAACATGCTTGAGAGCATTGTGGTTCTCGACGTGGATCGGCTCCTCTAGCCAGACTAGTTTGATATGTTCTAGCTCTCTGCAAGCCTCGATCGCGGATGCGACATCGAATCTGCCGTGAGCATCGACCATCAATTCGAAGTCGTCGCCGACAGCCTCTCGCAAGCCGTTCATCCATCTGACGGCTTCGTGCAGTGCCGAGGGGTCCAGTCTCTCAACCATCGAAGCACCCCTGAACCGTCCGTAACTGCGCCGTGATGGGAACGGGTCTGTCTTGATCGCCTGATATCCTGCCGCCTTGGTCTGGCGTGCGTCCTCCATCATGCCGGCGAGATGATCTTCGAAAGTATCGCCTTGGCTAGTGTCGCTGACGTGGGTGTATACGGGCACTGCTTCGCGCACCGGCCCGCCTAGAAGATCGTAGATGGGTCGGTTCAGTACCTTGCCCTTGATGTCCCACAGCGCGATATCGATGGCGCTGATGAGATGAGAGACGAATCCTCTGCCGTTCAGGTCGGAGTAGATGTGGAAGATGCGCTGCCATATCTCCTCGATGTGAGACGCGTCGACGCCGATGACGAATGGCTTCACAGCCTCGATCCCTCTGACTAGCTGGGGGTTAGCTATGTAGTCGGTGCACTCACCCCATCCGGTCACGCCCTCATCGGTCTCGACGCTCACTAGCACCCAAGGAAGGCTCTCATTGAGCTTGACTACGTGTGTCTTCACATCGGTGATCTTCATGGCTTGGTGCTCCTGTAAAGGCTGAGTTCGAATCGGTTGGCATCAATCTAGTATCGAAGGCAGTATCTGTGGCAGACGTAAGATCAGTTGATTTGTCGGAGTCTGGGGTCGAGGTAGTCGCGGAGCCAGTCTCCGATGAAGTTGAATGCGAATACAGTTAGGAATATCGCCACCCCGGGCATGACTGGTACCCACCATGCCGTTCTGATGAAGACTCTTCCGTCTGCCACCATGCTTCCCCACGCCGGTTGCGGGGCAGGAATACCGACACCGAGGAACGACAGCACCGATTCGGTGAGTATGAGCGAGCCGATCTGGAGCGTCGCGATGACGACAACTGTGTTGACCACTCCGGGCATGATGTGACGGAGTGCGATCCGAAACGCCGACGCGCCAGCGACTCTGGAGCTTGCGACGTAGTCCATGTTTTTCAACTGGAGCGTTAGGCCTCGCGTCTGCCTGGCGAATATGGGCCAGGAGAATATGGTGAGGATGATGAGTACCAGTTGAAGACTGGGGCCGAACACCACGGCGGCGACGAGGGCGATGAGCAAGAAAGGCATCGCATATACGAGATCGACCATCCGCATTGCGAACTCGTCCCATATACCGCCGGCTAGTCCCGAGGCGATTCCTATCGCGCTTCCGATGATGCTCCCGCAGATGATGACGATGAATGCGACAGAGAGCGAGATTCGTGATCCATGGATGATTCGGCTCAGCTGGTCGCGCCCTATTCCGTCGCCACCGAGAATATATCCCCATGAGCCTCCTTTCATCCAGACTGGCGGCGCAGCGGTCTTGGTCAGGTCGCTCTCCAGCGGATGTTTCGGAGCTACCCAAGGAGCGAATATCGCCATCACCGCGAGCACAATGATGACGGCGACCGGCAACACGGGATACCGCCGAATCCAGCGGTAGAGGTTGCGGGGCGAAGTGAAACGCGTCAGCAGACGTTCAGATGAGGATGTCTGGGTTTGCTCGATGGTTGGGGAGTCTTGCAAGGGATGGTTCTTGGAGAGCGGCATCCGCTCACTTCATCTGGAGTTGAATGTGGTATTGGCCATCATCAATAGATGCGGATCCTAGGATCTATGTACGCGTACATCAAATCGGCGATGAGGCTCGAGACTAGGAACATCGCCGCGAATATCACAGTGATGCCAGTTACTAGCGGGAAGTCGTTGTTTTTGGTAGCGTCGACTGCGAGGCGTCCCAGTCCCGGCCAAGCGAAGACGGTTTCGACGACGACGGTTCCGGTCAGAAAGCTTGCCAGAAGCACGGCTGCGACGGTCAGGGGCGGTATCAAGGCGTTTTTGAGAGCGTGCTTGATGATCACTCTAGAACCAGCTACTCCTTTGGCACGCGCGAGCTTTATGTACTCGGAGTCGAGCACCTCGAGCAGAGAGGAACGAGTGAGCCGAGTCAGTGCTGCCGAACCTAGCCAAGCCAGCGTCACCGCGGGCAGCACGAAGTTGGACCAGTCTCCGCGACGCGACGTAGGGAACCAATCGAGGTACACAGCAAATACATAGATCATAACGAGTGCGAGCCAGAAGGGAGGAGAGGCTTGTCCCACGAGCGCGAACGATCGGACTGCCAAGTCGACCAAAGTTCCGCGCGTGATGGCGGAGATAGTTCCGAGCGTGACTCCGAGCACCACAGCCATCAAGTATGAGATGCCCGAGAGTTGGATGGTGGCAGGAACCTTCTCGAGGATGATCTTGAGCGAGTTCCGCTTGTGCCAGAGCGATTCGCCGAAGTCGCCACGGACGGCGTTCCCGGCCCAGACGAGGTATTGAACCACCATCGGTTTATCGAGGCCCAATTCGCGGCCCCTCGCGTCCCACGCCTCCTGCGACCAACGAGTGCCCTGTGTCATGTAGAGCAGCCGAGGGTCTCCCGTGAGTCGAGAGAGCCCGAATACGATCATCGAGATTCCGATCATCACGGCAGCCATGTAGAACATGCGTCGTATTAGGAATCTAGTCACAGATCGCGTCCAAAGGCAAAATGTTCGGCTGATCGCAGTTCTGCGTCAGCAACCAACGATCAGCCGAGTGTACGGCATGTAATTCCATCCCATCGTCAACTCATCGAAGTGGTTGACGATGGGATGGAAGAGTCGCTCATTCAGAGTCTGAGAGCACTATCGATTCGGGACGATTCGGCAGCACGTCTTGGGAGTTGTAAGGATCCCAAGATTCGACTGTCGACGCGACTGCGAAAAGGTTGGCGCTGTGCTGGAACATCGGAAGGAATAGCATCTGGTGCGAGAGGTAGTCTTGCACTTCGATGTTGTTGGCAATGCGCTGCTCCAAGTCGCGCTCCGTCGCGTTGGAGAGCCCGGTGTCGCACACCGATTGCTCCATCGTGAAGCCGACGATGTGGCCGGCGGCGGCGCAGATGTACCTCGCAGATGTGGCGCCTGGGATCCAGTTGATGCCGTGCGTGAATGGCACGTTGATCGTCTTGTCGACGGTCTGCGGCCTGCGCGCTCCGTACTCGGTCCGATCGATCGTGACGTCGATTCCGAGCTGGCTCCTCCACATCTCCGCCACGGCTTCTGCCGCTGCGATGGTGCCGGGCGAGAATGTGCTAGGCACCCAGATCTCCATGTCGAAGCCGTCCGGCACTCCCGCGTCAGCCATGTACTGCTTCGCCATGGCTACATCGTGCGGGATGATCCACTCGTCCTTGTGGCTCGGGTCATCCGGCAAGATGTTCTGCCAAGCGTAGATCACGCGTCCAAGTCCGTTCAGGGTATTCTCGATGATGGATTCGCGGTCGACAGCCATCGCCATCGCCCATCGGACTTTGCGTGCATTCTCCATCGATGCGGGATCCCCAGGGTCACCGATCCAAGGGAAGCCTTTCTCGATGCCCTCTTCCCATCCGGGACGTGGCATCTGTCCACCTTCACAGTCTGAGCAAGAAGTCGACCAGTAGTTTCCTGCCATCTGGAAGCCCTGCGGCCTAGCGATTCCGATCTCTTGGATCGAGCCGCCGATGTCGTTGACTACATCGTTTATGACCTGAGGGCTGAGCTCGCCGATGTCGATCTCACCTGCGCGGAGAGCCGCTTCACGCGATGCTGCCTCCGGCATGTGTACGATTCTCACAGTTCCGACAGAGGGTTGTATGCCGGTCCAATGATCGGCAACTGCCTCAAGCACGACTTGGTCGTCGGCAGTCCACTCGACTGCCTTGTATTTGCCGGTACCTACTGCGGTAGTGCCGAAGCCCTCTTCTCCCAGTTCGTCAAAAGCACTTTTGCTGACGATGACGATTCCGTTGAAGCCCGCGTTGCCCTGCAGCCAAGCCCAAGTGGGGTCGAAGCCGCCGGGCTCGATGTTTTGTCGAACCGTCAGATCGTCGATGACATCGAAACCGACCTTCATCTCGGGTCCGATCTCTTCAGCTCCGTTGTTTACGGAATCGGGAGCGAACGCCGAGTTGTAGGTCCATGCGACATCTTCAGCCGTCAGGTAGCCCCAATCACCTTCGTTATCGTGCCAAGGTATGTCCTCTCGGAGCTTGAAGGTGATGCTGTTGAAGTCGGATGCCACCTCCCAAGACTGTGCGAGCCCTAGATCGTCCGGCGAGTAGCCGGTGTGGTCTTGGGGTGGTGGATTCGGCGGAGCGACGTGGGGAGCTCGCACGATCGTCTCATATATCGAGAGATCCTTTCCGATACCGCCAGTGGCACGGATGTCGCGGCGCGGCTCTTGAATTAGCGGCGGGACCTCTCCAACCGCGATGGTAACTTCACCGGCCGCCGCTGGACCGTCGTCGCCGCACGCCATTGCGGCGAATGCGGCAAGGGGTATTAGAAGCGTACTCCCTAGGATCATGAAGTACGCCCGTGGGATGCGCTTTAGAAACATTTGGACCACCGAGTTCCTTTCGTGATTCGTATGTCCAGTGTGGCAGATTATAGGATGATATGAGACTTCATGCGGATGATTCCATCTAAAGAATCTTTAGATCCGCTAGAATTCGCTGAAATCACCTTTCGAGCCTTGATGCTTGGATGCGGCGATCTCCGGAGGGTTAGCGAGTTTTCTGCGCGGGGAGCACCATGTAAATGATGAGTGGAGCGGGATTGGCATGTGACATGCGTTGGGAATACGTTGTGCGTACAATTCAACGCGGCAGAACGGAGCGAGGAGGCGGGAAGTTTGACTTGAGGATTTGGAGGTATTCGGATGGCTTTCGAGTTCAATTTCGGAGATTTGTGGTGGCCTGCGATAGTGGTCGGAGTGATTTCCTACTTCGTACTCTCTATGATTTGGTACATGCCACGGCTCTTCGGGAACATGTGGATGGAGGATGAAGGGCTCGACATGGAGAAGGCTAGAGAGATCGGCACTCCGATGTTGTATGTGGCCACGGCGTTGATGGCGCTGGTATCGAACATTTCGATGGCGTTGATCTTGGACAACATAGGCGAGGGGCTAGTCGAGGGACTGGTAACTGGATTAGTCGTTGGCTTCGGAATCACCGCGATGGTGAGCGCGTCTCACTACACATTTGCGGGCCGTCCCCTAAGGCTGACCTTGATTCAGCTGGGTCATTCGATCCTGTTGGTCACAGTTTCCGGAGTGATCATCGGCGCTTGGACCGGTTAGCCGACTCGGTTGCCGACCTTTCGATAGATCCGCGCCGAGCAGCTGCAACGAAGATTCCTGCCTTCTGAGACCATCGCAAAAACTAGCGTGGCATTCGTGAAAAGGCGTCTGTCTACTGGCACACGCTTGGATCCATGACGTTTCCGCGGAGAAGGGAGCAACGTAACCCGTTAATTGACTCAGACTCGTACCTGAGTCCATAACGGGAGATTGGAAGACAACGATTTAAGGTTTCAGAGCGTGCTGACTTCAGGGATCCGAACAACTGTAGCCGGTTGGAGGCGGGTCGACGACGCAGTGCTCGCCCGATGGCGCCCTTCTAATCTGAGACGAGACGTCCCTGCCGTTGATGACCACTGTAGTCGTCCCAGGTCGATCGGGGAAGTGGAACGGGGGGAGAGGGCGTGTGGCGAGGATCTCTAAGTGCGACGACGCCTCTCCAGGTTGATATACGACTTTGCCGCGGCCGAAATCTGGAAACACGACACTCCCCTGCGGTGTCTTCAGCTCCACAGGACCACCTTCCGAAGACGTGCAGATGGCGACGTAACAAGGGATTTCTTCGTCTACGAGCAGCAAAGCCGGTCGCGGATCAGTTAAAAGCGTCGTTCCCTTGACCTCTATTTTGCCGTTGTTGTCCTGTTTGACCGTGTCTGCCTGAAGCATTGGGGGACTGTACAACACGCCATTGATAGATCGCTCGATCAGATCGTTGGTCTTGAGATTCGTCTTTATCGCCAAGGTGTCGCGACCACTTGTGTAGACGACCTGCCTGACATGGTCACCGGATGTCGTATCAGCGACTCTGGTCTCGTCTAATATGTGCTGACGGAACAGTTCGAACGAGGGGAATTCGCCCGAGTGCCCGATCTCGATTACGAATCCGGCTTTGAAGTTGGAATGGAAGAACGGCCGCGTCCACCGGTACTCCCAGAATGACCTCTTGGGACCTCGGTAGTTGTAGATTGAGAACAATAGATGACCGTTGGCATCCTCTGTCAGTTCCAAGGGCGACGTGGCGCTCTCATTCAGATTGCCGGGCTCCAGCGGAAGCAGGGCGATATATGTTTCGCCGTCGTGAAGAAAGACCACATCTGCCGCATCGAGCGTCGCCGGTAAGATGCGCACAGCTCGGTGCTTGATGTAGATCTCCTTGATCGCTCTTCGTTCAAAGACGCTGATTTCGGTGCGAAGGGAGAATATGTCTTCGTCCAACATCGGAGGATGGTAAAGGACGACTGCCTTGTTGCGGAGCTGCACAGTGCGGATGTGTCCTCGCTCGTCTTGACTCTGATCCCCACCGACGAAGCCAGCCGCCTTGCCGCTGGCTATCTCATGGTGGTACTCGGAGATACGCCGGTCGTTGATGACGTAGAGGGAGGACAGCACCCCGAATCCGGAAGGGTGACCTCTCCTCCGGTAGTGGAGCATGAGCCCCCTGGCGTTGTATGAGTTGAACCCCCAGTCGCGACCATCTGCCTGGTAGGTCTTCGCGCTGGTCCCCAAGGCGTATTCCGAGGTGACGTAGGTGGTGATATCGTTCCCCGTTTCGCGATCCACGCTCTCCTGGACGTAGTACGGCAGGGGTTTGTCGAGGATAAGCCGGCGGAGGTAGTCGGGAGCGCTTTGCGCAACCCCGCGGTATCTTGGCTGTGCGGGTCCAGGCCTGCCTTGTTCGATGTAGGGTATGGAGCGGAGGATGGACTCATCGCCGGTGGCTTCGTAGAAGAGAGGGTAGACGCCCATTGTCGAGCCGCAAACCGAAGGGTAGTATGCCCTGCTGTAAGGCCCTGCCAGCTTTCTTGTACCTGGGTGATAGCGCATCGCCAAGTGGATCCAAATGCGCTCCTCCATGATGCGTGCCACCACCGCAACCTGAGAGCTGGAGCAGTAGGTGGCAAGCCGCGCTAGGACATCGATATCTACGGCACAGTAGGTCGGACTGTTGTACTCATAGGGGGTACCGTTGCTGTTGGACTCCTCGACCCATTGGGTAAACTTCTGGTAACCCAGTTCCGCGAAGTGGCTGTACTCAGACCCTAGCAACTCTCCGCCGAGGATCAGGTTCGTCATCGCGTGCAACGTGGCGTTGGTGTATCGCCAAGATATGTCCAAGGTCGCCGTCTCGACAAGAGCCATGGCGATGGATCCGAGGATCTCTTGCTTGACGTCTGTCGGAAGCCGGTCCCCTTGACGGAGCAGGATCTCCGTCAAGTGTGAGGTGTTGAAGCAGACCGCGAGAAGGTAGATAGCGGGATGCTCGTGGATGCGCCGGAAGTTACCGAAGCGATGTGAGCGTTCGACCGTGTTCTGATCGGATAAGACCTGTCTAATTATGGAGACCGCGCGCGCAACGTCCTCTTCCCCGCCGCGTTCCAACAGCACCAACGCGAATAGCAAGCTGTCGTAGGTTGTGTGGAGGGCACCCTTCGACTGCCAGATCAACCCGATCTCAGGATCGAACATCTCTTCATAGCGCTTGAAGGACTGCTCGAGCTTTTGACGGTCATTTTCAAGCATGAAGGTCACTCATTTTCGATTCGGCGCTGAGCGAGGTGTCTGCGAGGTCAATCGTCATCTGTTTCGCCATTCACATCAGATGTTACGATTTTGCCATCAATCTATGGTCCGCTCGATGGCACCGCTTACCTAGGGCTCGGGGCTACATCGTTGGAATACCTCTAAAACCCGCATCCACGGTCTGTGTTGACAGCTGATATTCCCTGAGTACTCGAACTATGTCCGAACCTCAGCCATAATGGACAGTCGGACACCGAGGATGGAGACACCCAGAGCATGTTGACTTTAGCGCCTGAAGGGATCGACGCGTACGCAGTTGCGCACACCACCGCGCCGCACTCGGTGTTCGACGACATCGCGGTAGACGTGCAATCCACCGGCGCGGCGGGGATGATGTCGGGTCGCACGGTCGGGACCTTTCTGAATACGCTGGTAACCATCTCCGGCGCCGAGCGAGTGCTAGAGATCGGCACGTTTGTCGGCTACAGCGCGTTGATGATGGCGTCCGCGCTGCCCGAGGGCGGCGAACTGATCACCTGCGATGTGAGCGAGGAGTTCACACAGATCGCGCGGAAGCACTGGGCGCGCCACCCGGCCGGCGGCAAGATCAAGCTACGGCTGGGGCCGGCACTAGAGACGCTCGAAAGTCTGGATCCACCCTTCGACTTGGTGTTCATCGATGCGGATAAGAGGAACTATCCGAACTACTACGAGAAGGCGTTGGGACTGCTGTCCCCGCGCGGTGTGATCGTGGTCGACAACGTGCTGTGGGGAGGTCGAGTGTTAGGGGCTGACAACCCCTCAGATGAGGGCGAGCGAGGTGCGACAAGAGCGATCAAATCCTTGAACGATGCAGTCCAAGCTGATGACCGGGTTGTGAATGTGATGCTAACGGTGCGAGACGGGATGATGCTGATTCGTAAGAGCGACGCTCACCTGAGCTAGTCGCTTTCTGAATTCAGACATATCTAGGGCGTGTTAACACTAGCGTGTGGATCTGTGCTACGCTTTCCGCATGGAAATCACAGAATCTCAATACGAACGCATAGCTCCCCACCTCCCTGTGCAGCGCGGCAACGTCAGCGTCCCGAACCTCCAGGTTCTGAACGCGATCCTGTATGTGGCCGAGCACGGCTGCAAGTGGCGCGGGCTGCCGGCCCGGTTCGGCAACTGGCACACGATCTATACCCGCATGAACCGCTGGTCGAAGAAGGGGGTTCTGGACCGGGTGTTCGAACAGCTGCAGAGAGAACAGATAGTGCGTGTCAAGCTGGAGGCGGTCTCTTTGGACAGCACCATCGTCAAGGTGCATCCGGACGGGACGGGGGCCTTAAAAAAAACGGACCCCAGTCGATCGGGAAGTCCCGGGGCGGTTGGACCACCAAGATTCATATGGCTGCCGCGGATGCTCGGACGGCCGTGACGTTCTCCCTGTCGCCGGGACAGGCGCACGACGCGCCGGAGGGTCGCCGGCTGCTCGAACGCCTCGGCCCGCAGCTCGGAAGCCCGCGGCTGCTGATGGATCGGGCATACGAGGGCGACGAGAGCCGCCAGCTGGCGCTGGACCTGGGCTTCGTCCCCGTGGTTCCGCCGCGCCGGAGCCGGATCGATCCGTGGGAGTACGACCGCGAGATGTACAAGCGGCGCAACGAGATCGAGCGGCTGTTCCGCCGGCTGAAGGGCTTCCGACGCATCTTCTCACGCTTCGAGAAGCTGGACGTGATCTTCACAGGGTTCATCATGTTCGCACTCATAACAGAGGCATTGCGCTAGTGTTAACACGCCCTAGTCAGTGCCGGTGCCGTTCTTCTCGGCGTACGGCGGAGGCTCATAGAATGTTTCGCCTCTTGCCTCGGCTTCCTTTCGGCGCTGCTCCCAGGCCCGGGTCTCGACTGCCAACTCGAAGCGTCCCTTTGCAAGTCCCTCTGCACGCCCTTCCGCGCGTCCTTCCGCATGCCCTTCTGCGTGCCCCTTGGCGCGCGCTTTCTCTACTGCCTGTCGCGCTGCCTCCTCTGCTTTGCGCGCCTCTTCACGCCGTTTCTCTCTAAGAGGTTCGACGTATTTATCGCTGAACCATTGCGCGATGACCATGGTGTAACGTGCTCCCTCCGTGATGGTTATGGCGATCGTAGCTGACGCTACTCCGACAACGGATGTACCTGAAATGATAGCAATGACTGTCTCGAGGATACCTTGATGCGGTTGTCGAGCAGTCTCGTTCCAAATGTATAAGCCTGTACCGCTGAAGGTCAGCAGAGTGAAGAGAATAAAGTAGCTCACTCTGGTGCCGGGCGGTATTGACCATATGGATTCTCGCATCTCTCGCTCAGATCATGAAGCCGATGTGTAGTTGAGGCGAGTTTAGAGCAGGCGCGAGTGTTCTCCAAACTGGAGTGGCACAAAGATTTGCGACGGCTGTTAGGCGATCGCTCTTACAGCATCTAGGAGCGCGGGCACGGCGTTAAGGGCAGTGTCTCGGATAGTCACGTCGCAGATCGATGAGAGCTTGGTGGGATGCGGGTTTATCTCGATAAGTCTCGCGTCTGGCAATCGGTTCGACGATCCGTTGCCGCCGCCTTTGGATCTGTGTTTGGCGATCCAGAGGAGTCCGCTGGCAGGCCTGACTGTGGCCGATGTTCCAATGGCGATGACGCAGTCGGCGAGGTCGATCTGTTCTCTGGCCGCCTCCATCGTGTCGAGCGCGATCGGTTCGCCGAACATCACTGCGTCGAACTTCACCGGCTGCCCGCACTCGTCGCACGGATCGGGGATGAACAGTGGCACGAAGTCGTTGAGCTCGGTTCGCTTCGCGCATCCGATGCATCTGAGGCGAGAGCGATTTCCATGGATCTCGATGAGAGCGTCGTCGATGCCCGCCCGTCGATCCAAGTTGTCAATGTTCTGCGTGATGACCGACTTTATAACTCCGATACGGACGAGCTTGGCGAGCGCGTGATGACCGGCATGGGGATCCGCATTGCGTAGTGCCTCTCGCAGCTCGAGTATGTGATCGTCGATCTTGGCGTTTATCTGCCGATGCCAGTACGCCTCCGGATCGGCTTTGAACTGCTGATAGCCGTCCATCCTAGGGACACCGTAGCGGGTCCAAAGTCCGTCAGTGCCTCTGAAGGGCGGGATTCCGCTTTCGACTGACATGCCCGCGCCCGTCATCGCCACCACGTGGCGGCTGCGTCTGATTAGATCGGCGGCGGTTCGTATGGCATCCGGTGTTTGCGGCAGGTAGCGCGCGGCGGTCATGTGAAGAGGTTTTGACTGAGACTTAGATTGTTGTGGGATTTAGGATCAATGTGCAGGATTTTCAGAATATCGTTAGAGGCGAGAGTTGCGATGCTTGCGCCGCTCGTCGACTGATTCTGGGAGTGACGGAGACGGTTCCGGAAATGGTTCTGGCCTATGGTATGTTCACTTAAGGTGTTTAGATCGGTCCGATGATCCATATCCTTAAGGAAGACTAAAATAGACATTACGATATTACAGCTGGGATGCCACTGATGGGCTCTGATCCTTATTCACTGCTTACCGGTCTTGCTGTAATTTTCTGGATATCCTTTTTCTCATAATTGTTGTCGGTTGGCATTGGCTCGTTTTTGTTGGTTGGTGGTTGTGGATTCTGAAGAGGGAGAAATCAGTCCTCGAAAGGCGGGTGCAGACAGCGTATTCATCGGGGCATCTAGACTTTGTCACTACTCCTGAACCGCGTCGAATCGTTTGGGGATATCTGTTCTCAGTGGGCACTGGTCTCGCATGTGGTGTTCCAACTTTGGTTACGATTATCGGAGGTATAGCGATCCCTTTTATCATCGACGCTGAAACATCGTCTGATGAGCAATACGGAGCTTATGGCATTTTGTTCTATTCGTATGACTTCAGGCTCGTATTGACATGGATGTTAACTTCATTGATTTCATTCGTAGGAGTTATTTGGTGGTGGGTTTGCTCGGGCTTGTGTGTAGCCTCATCTTCGATATATGGCATTCAGGACGTGCCTTCATGGTCGGGCTCACCTGGCCGGTGCTGCTGATATTCACGCTGAGCAAGCCTGCATTCGTGTCGGCTCCTGCGCCGGTCGATCTGTTGCATTGGGTGGATCCGATGCTGACTCTGGCCGTGGTGTTCGCAATAATGGTTGTAGTCTTCGGTCCGGATGTCTCGGAAGAACTCGTGGCTAAGGTTGCCGATTCTGAAGATGCTAGGGCGTGTTAACACTAGCGTGTGGATCTGTGCTACGCTTTCCGCATGGAAATCACAGAATCTCAATACGAACGCATAGCTCCGTACCTGCCTGTGCAGCGCGGCAACGTCAGCGTCCCGAACCTCCAGGTTCTGAACGCGATCCTGTATGTGGCCGAGCACGGCTGCAAGTGGCGCGGGCTGCCGGCCCGGTTCGGCAACTGGCACACGATCTATACCCGCATGAACCGCTGGTCGAAGAAGGGGTTCTGGACCGGGTGTTCGAACACCTTCAGAGAGAACAGATAGTGCGTGTCAAGCTGGAGGCGGTCTCTTTGGACAGCACCATCGTCAAGGTGCATCCGGACGGGACGGGGGCCTTAAAAAAAACGGACCCCAGTCGATCGGGAAGTCCCGGGGCGGTTGGACCACCAAGATTCATATGGCTGCCGCGGATGCTCGGACGGCCGTGACGTTCTCCCTGTCGCCGGGACAGGCGCACGACGCGCCGGAGGGTCGCCGGCTGCTCGAACGCCTCGGCCCGCAGCTCGGAAGCCCGCGGCTGCTGATGGATCGGGCATACGAGGGCGACGAGAGCCGCCAGCTGGCGCTGGACCTGGGCTTCGTCCCCGTGGTTCCGCCGCGCCGGAGCCGGATCGATCCGTGGGAGTACGACCGCGAGATGTACAAGCGGCGCAACGAGATCGAGCGGCTGTTCCGCCGGCTGAAGGGCTTCCGACGCATCTTCTCACGCTTCGAGAAGCTGGACGCGATCTTCACCGGGTTCATCATGTTCGCACTCATAACAGAGGCATTGCGCCAGTGTTAACACGCCCTAGATACTCGAAGATACCGCCGCTGATTGGACGCTTGGATTGCAGGTTCGTGTCGGTTTCGCTGAAATAGAGGTCGTATCCCGTAAGCACAAGCGCGGATCCTGTAGCACCTTCGGGAATCTGTGAAGCGATTTCGCGGTATGCTTCCGCTGTCTTTGAGTTTGGATTGCGTGAGAGCTGGAGAGCCTTGCTCTTCATCCTGAGAATCCTCGGCTTGAATGGTTGGTTCGACCGTAGCTAACTATGATAGCGATGTGATGGCTGAGCGCGTCTCAAGCAGGACAGCAGGATCGAAGAGAAACGGTGGCGATGGTATGGTAATGACAAGAGATCGTCGAGAGTGGCTCTGACCGGTTGTGTCTGCTACGATGCCCTCTGCTTTGCACCGTCATACCTCTCGTTTCTGCTTATGAAAGGTCGTTGATTTGGATTTTGAGGATCTGAAGAAGCTTTATCTTGAGCGTTCGAAGCGAGATCCTATTGCCTATCGAGACATCTCGGCAATCCTTGAGGAACTAAAGCCGCTCCATAAGCAGGATTTTCTGCTCAGGAATCCGGGTAGCGATCAGCATGGGCAGTCATGGCGGAGTTGGAAGGGCAACAACTTCGAGAAGCTGGCAGATTTTGTTGTCTCAGACTTGATTGAACGAGAACTTGGTCTGAAGACGGTTCGTGGCTCTTCGTTGCGATCCGAAAATCTGAGTGAAGAGATGCTCCGCGTGAAGCAGAACATCTTGGTTGACTTTGAAGAGCATGGTGGATTCATTCCCGACGCAGACATCGTGGTGTATTCTCCGTCGGATCTCAGCGTGAAGGCGATCATCTCTTGCAAGGTTACGCTGCGGGAGCGGATAGCCCAGACCGGCTACTGGAAGATCAAGCTAGGGCGTGTTAACACTAGCGTGTGGATCTGTGCTACGCTTTCCGCATGGAAATCACAGAATCTCAATACGAACGCATAGCTCCCCACCTCCCTGTGCAGCGCGGCAACGTCAGCGTCCCGAACCTCCAGGTTCTGAACGCGATCCTGTATGTGGCCGAGCACGGCTGCAAGTGGCGCGGGCTGCCGGCCCGGTTCGGCAACTGGCACACGATCTATACCCGCATGAACCGCTGGTCGAAGAAGGGGGTTCTGGACCGGGTGTTCGAACAGCTGCAGAGAGAACAGATAGTGCGTGTCAAGCTGGAGGCGGTCTCTTTGGACAGCACCATCGTCAAGGTGCATCCGGACGGGACGGGGGCCTTAAAAAAAACGGACCCCAGTCGATCGGGAAGTCCCGGGGCGGTTGGACCACCAAGATTCATATGGCTGCCGCGGATGCTCGGACGGCCGTGACGTTCTCCCTGTCGCCGGGACAGGCGCACGACGCGCCGGAGGGTCGCCGGCTGCTCGAACGCCTCGGCCCGCAGCTCGGAAGCCCGCGGCTGCTGATGGATCGGGCATACGAGGGCGACGAGAGCCGCCAGCTGGCGCTGGACCTGGGCTTCGTCCCCGTGGTTCCGCCGCGCCGGAGCCGGATCGATCCGTGGGAGTACGACCGCGAGATGTACAAGCGGCGCAACGAGATCGAGCGGCTGTTCCGCCGGCTGAAGGGCTTCCGACGCATCTTCTCACGCTTCGAGAAGCTGGACGTGATCTTCACAGGGTTCATCATGTTCGCACTCATAACAGAGGCATTGCGCTAGTGTTAACACGCCCTAGATGACTCCGTCGTGGAGATTGAACAAAGAAGGCTAAAGAAGTGTGTTGCCGTGTTGGGCCGGTATCGATCCGATCGGTGTTACTCCCCTGCTAACATGCACCAAGGTACGGATCGTCATGTTTTGGGTATCGGTGACCTGCGAATTGATAGTGGTGTCTGGTGAACAAGGCAGAATTTATAGACCGCGTTAAGACTGAGCGCTCAGACTGGAATGAACTCCTGTCCAGAGTAGATGCCGACTTCATGATGGAGTCCGGCATCGAGGGCGACTGGTCGGCGAAGGACATTCTGGCTCACGTGACGTGGTACGAACGAGAGATGGTGGGAATGTTGAAGTCCCGCGCTCTTGTCAGTTCCGATCTATGGGAGTTGCCCCTTGACGAGCGCAATGCCGCTATTCATGACGAGGTCAAAGATATGACACTGCAAGAGGTGCGCGCGGAGGCTGATCAGGTGTTCACCGCGCTCGTCGAGCAGCTGGAGTTCCTTCCGGCGGAGGCATACACCGACTCCGTCCACTTCGAAAACATGCCTGCCGAGTGGATGCCTTGGGATGTCATGGCAGGCAATACCTTCAGACACTATGCCGAGCATACCGACTCCATTCGGCGGCTCGCAAAACGCGGGGAGTAAACAGGCACTATGCCAAGCAGCGTATTAGATGTCGGTGATATCCGAGTCACCTCGCTCAGCGACGGTCGGTTGATTTTCGATCAGCGGATCACGTTCCCAGAGACTCCGCTCGAGCATTGGGAGCAGTACTACGACATCTTCCCCGAGTACTTCGCCAAGCCCTACTTCCTGTTGAATCTAGGCGTGTTCGTAATAGACTCCGGCGGCAATAAGGTTGTCGCCGATACAGGGTTCGGACCTCACGGGCAGATGCTGGGTTCGGACACGCCGGCCGAGCTGATGCAGGACTTCGCGCGCAAAGGCATCGGAACGGAAGAGATCGATACTGTGTTCCTGACTCATCTCCACGGTGATCACGTAGGCTGGAACATCGATCCGGAGACGATCGACGTGCCCACATTCGAGAATGCTCGCTATACGGTCCATCGCGCTGATTGGGAGCACTTCACGCAGGAGCACATTCTGGCGGATTTCCGTGGCGAAGCAGTCAAGAGAAGCGTGATTCCACTTGAGGAGGCGGGCGTGCTGGATCTGATGGAGGGTGAGACAGAGCTCGCGCCCGGGATTACAGCTATTCACACGCCGGGACACACGCCCGGACACATGAGCTTGCTGCTATCGTCGGGCAGGGATCGGGCGTTGCTGATAGGCGATATTCTAGGTTCGCCGATGCACGTGACGGATCCTGATCTCTTCTACTGGCCGGATACAGACCCCGCTTTAGGGATAGAGACTCGGCACCGCATGCTGGATTTGGCGGAGGAAGAGGAGATGATCGTGCTGGGCAGTCACCTTAGCCCGCCCGGATGGGGGACTCTGGTGCGCTGGGAAGGCAAGCGTTGGTGGCGCGGCTACTCTGCCGAGTAGATTGCTATCATAGTCATATATATGGTCATGTCAGGAGATGGAAGATGGAAGTTTATAAGGCTTCTGAGTTCAAGGCGAAGTGTTTGAAGATAATGGATCAAGTAGCGGAGACTGGTGAGCGCGTGATGGTGACGAAGCGGGGCGTGCCGGTGGTAGAGCTGGTCCCGGCGCGCGAGCGACGTCAACCGCTCTACGGTGCGCACAAAGGCAAAATCCGCATATTGGGCGACATCGTTTCCCCGATGCCCGGCGAGTGGTTCCAAGACCCGGTCGAATCTGAAGAGGATCTCTTCTGATACTTCTCGACACGCACGTTCTCATATGGTTGCACTCCGGTGACAGGCGTTTGGGTGAAAAGACTCGTCAGGCTATTGAGATAGCACGAGGAGAGTCCGAAGCGGCGTTCTCCGCAATTTCGCTTTGGGAGATCGCCATGCGAGTCCAGAAGGGCCAACTCGATATGTGTATCGATCTCGTTGCCTGGCGGAGAGACTTGCTGGATCGCGGGCTGATCGAGATCGCCGTAAACGGGCGAATCGCCTTGAGGGCTGGCCTGCTCCCTCTTCCGCATGGCGACCCAGCGGACCGCATCATCGTCGCCACCGCGATGGAAGGACACCGGCTAGCCACTGCAGACCGTCAGATCCTCGAGTGGCGGGGACGATTACAGACGATACGGGCAACGGAATGACAGCACCGAGTCGGAAGGACGATGAACCATGATTCGAGCGGCGCTATTCGACCTCGATGGGACGATACTGGATCGTTTGAGCAGTTTGAGGGTGTATCTGTACCAGCAGGCCGATCGAGTATCGTATGTAGTAGGTCGCGTGCCTTTCAGCGATTACATGAACAGAGTCATTGAACTCGATGCGAACGGTCATTCGGACAAACAAGAGGTGTACAGCAGGATCGAGCGCGATTTCACGTTGCCGCCTGGATCATCCCAGCAGTTGTTAGACGATCACTTGACCCACTTTCCACATGTATGTGTTCCCTTTCCGAAAGCTCATCAGACACTTTCCTTGCTTCATCGGCGAGGGTTGAAGCTGGGCATGGTGACTAACGGGGGCGTAGGTTCGCAGTGGCCGAAGATCGATGGATTGGGCATCGCCGGCTACTTCGGCACGATACTGGTTTCGGAGTCGTAGGGCGTCGCGAAGCCGGATCCAGAGATTTTTCGTCGCGCCGTTCGAAGTCTCGGCGTATCGGCAGCTGAAACGGTGATGATCGGTAACAACCCCGACGCCGACATTCGGGGAGCCGTGTCTTTTGGCATGAGAGCCATCTGGAAGAGGGACGATTACTGGGATCCGCCCGATGCGACTGATGGCGTGATTCAGGATCTGGAAGAGCTGCCCGGAGCCATAGACGATCTTGGGTGAAGTGCGGCTGCTTCTTCCCTCGCCGCTGCTGACGATGATCTTGGCGGAATCCCCTCACGTTGTGTGACCGTTGCGAAGGGAACTACATACGATGCTACGCATGCAGTTGACCAGCCGGAATGTGAACCCCCTCTTCCTGCGATCAAGTCGCAGGGTCTTCCCCTTGAGAAGGGGGAGAGGATCTTTGTTCCCCCTACTTGTAGGGGGAACCCTTGCGCCTGCGCAAGAGCTGTCCTGAACTCGATTCAGGAAAAAGGGGGGCGCGTTCCGAAGACCCCTCAGGAAGGTTTCGAAACCCGCCCCTACGATGTGCGTCGCTTCGCGCGGCCCCGAAACAAACACTCTGGGTAGCATCGCATGTAGTTCCCATTGCAAAGCTCCGAAGATGCACAGCACCTTCCCTTCTCCCCGCCGCGGGTGAGGATTCAGAGCCTGTCCTGAGCTCGTCGAAGGGTTAGGGGAATCAAGTTCAAATTGACCGGCTCCACCGCGTACGACTACCTGAGGACCAGAGCCGAAGGCAGCTTTGCAGCAGTCTCTACTGAGGTTGTTGCGACCCATGTCATCCTCCGCTACCAGCTGGTCGAGGGATGAGGAGATCGGCAGGTTCAATTCGGTTGAACTATGCGCTTAACTCATCCGGATCATCGAAGAACGCCATCCACAGCTCGTAGCTGTCCGTCGAGTGGATGACGTGCGGCTCGCTCGTAAACGCGATTCCGCGTTCTTTAAGCGTTTCATAGCTCGCCTGGATGTCGGGAACCTTGAAGTAAATCACGCTGTTCCCGTCGGACTCTTCGCCCGGAATCGCCGACAACATCAGGTGCACTCCTCCACAGTCGAATATCGCCAACCCCGGCGGGAACTTCGCGATGAACCTTATGCCCAGCCTGTCGCGATAGAAGCTGACCGCTCCTTCTAGATCGTCAACGTTGATGCTCACCTGATAAATCGAGACGATTTTCGATTCTTCACTCATGAAAGTCTCTTCTTGCTCAATACTACTTGACAGTGCTAATTATTAGCCATATAAAGTATATATGTCAACCCTCGACGAGACTGTAGAAACGCCCGGATCGTCTCCTGAAGAGCTGGGGGAGCGGCTTATCGCCTTGGTTGAGCTGCTACGCCGCAGGATCCGACCCAGCTACCATGCGACGCGCCTAACTGCCGCACGCATGTCTGCGCTGAGAATCATCATCGAGAGTGACGGCACAACTGGAGGGCAGATCGCACAAGCGGAGCAGGTGACGCCAGCCACGATCACGAGGGTGCTGGACGGGCTCGACGAGAGCGGATTCATCGTCCGAGAACCATCCCGGCGCGATCGGCGCATAGTGGATGTCAATGCCACCGAATCCGGCCGTACGGCGTTCAGGGAAGCCGTGACGTCGCAGATCGAGTGCCTTGCCGACGATCTCGCCGCTCTCGATGAGAAGGAGTGCTCAGAGGTGGCAGAGGCGATGCGCCATCTGGAGGGCGTATTTCAGAGCAGCTAGGGATTTGTATCGCGGTCGGCGTTCTCATCGCTACGCGACGTTAACCATATCTCCGGTCCGTCCGTTGCGGCTCGATGACGTTTTTTGCCGCAGCGGAATTCATGCCCCGGCGTCCAACTCATCCGACGCGCTTTTGCGCCGAGACTATCAACGCGAAATTGACGCTATAGAAATGCTGGCGCATGAACTCTGTCTCGAATCCTCCAGGATCTCGCTACCGGGCACATCGTGAATTGCGGATACATCTAAGCCAGCATCCGAAACCGCTTGCACATAGTCGTCACGGGCGGGCGATTCGTTGGTCACTGATAGGTAACTCTATCTTCAACGAACTGTGTCGGCATACCATATGCGACGAAGTCAGGATGCATGTCCGTGACGAGAAGGTGTCAGCCTGCCTTCACTGCTCTACATAGCTCCGCAACAGCGTTTCGGAGATCGGGTATGTGCGTAAGGGTCAACGCTCAGACGACCAGATCGGAAGAGCGGGGCTTAACCGGTAGTCCGTCCTATATCGCAACACGAGTGAATTCGATTGAAAAGCCGTTCCTGACGGCGTTTCGCCCGGCAACCGCAAGCATCTCGGGATTGAGGGCGATTCCTGTGACTCTCCATCCTCGTCGTGCTAGCTTAAACGCGAATCGGCAGGTCCCCGAGCCCACGTCAAGGGCGATCCTACTTTCCAAGCCGTCCAGCAAGCAAGTACAGATCTGATGAGTCCCGTCAGAGCTCCTTCGGGATCTTCACTCCTCCGATTCGTCTTCGGGGCTGCGCTCTCCGAGACGGGCATCGATGATGAGAAGCCCAGTGCCGTCTCCACCTACTATCCTCAGCTGGTCGACGATCTCTTCGACAGTCTTCTCCTCTTCCACCTGCTCCTCGATAAACCACTCCAGCATCACTTCGGATGCGTGGTCGTTTGCGTCCCGCGCCATGTCGTAAAGATCGTTGATGGCGGCGGTGACGCTTCGCTCATGCTCCAGAGCTTGCTCCATGGCGTCGAGTGGCGACGCCCAATCGGCTGGCGGACGATCGATCGCGTGAAGGGTCACGCGGCTGCCGCGGTCGTGCACGTAGTCGAAGAGCTTGAGCGCGTGAGATGTTTCTTCCTGGTGTTGGATCTTCGCCCAGTTCGCGAAGCCAGTGAGGTTCAGGTCCTCGAAGTATGCCGCCGCTGAGAGATATACGTGGGCAGAGTAGATCTCCTTTTCGATCTGATCGTCGAATGCACCGAGTAGTTTTTCACTTAGCATTTTTCGTCTTTCCTAATGTTTTGTCGAGGTCGAACCGCATCAGGCACTCCACGCGATATTACCTTCGAGTATAGGTGAGCGCGCTGAAAGCAGTATCGGAACGGGTGCTCGTGGTGGGGGGGGCAGAATGCCTGATGCGGTTAAACTCTGAATCGCTAGTTGAGCTAGGGCGTGTTAACACTGGCGCAATGCCTCTGTTATGAGTGCGAACATGATGAACCCGGTGAAGATCACGTCCAGCTTCTCGAAGCGTGAGAAGATGCGTCGGAAGCCCTTCAGCCGGCGGAACAGCCGCTCGATCTCGTTGCGCCGCTTGTACATCTCGCGGTCGTACTCCCACGGATCGATCCGGCTCCGGCGCGGCGGAACCACGGGGACGAAGCCCAGGTCCAGCGCCAGCTGGCGGCTCTCGTCGCCCTCGTACGCCCGATCCATCAGCAGCCGCGGGCTTCCGAGCTGCGGGCGAGGCGTTCGAGCAGCCGGCGACCCTCCGGCGCGTCGTGCGCCTGTCCCGGCGACAGGGAGAACGTCACGGCCGTCCGAGCATCCGCGGCAGCCATATGAATCTTGGTGGTCCAACCGCCCCGGGACTTCCCGATCGACTGGGGTCCGTTTTTTTTAAGGCCCCCGTCCCGTCCGGATGCACCTTGACGATGGTGCTGTCCAAAGAGACCGCCTCCAGCTTGACACGCACTATCTGTTCTCTCTGAAGGTGTTCGAACACCCGGTCCAGAACCCCCTTCTTCGACCAGCGGTTCATGCGGGTATAGATCGTGTGCCAGTTGCCGAACCGGGCCGGCAGCCCGCGCCACTTGCAGCCGTGCTCGGCCACATACAGGATCGCGTTCAGAACCTGGAGGTTCGGGACGCTGACGTTGCCGCGCTGCACAGGCAGGTACGGAGCTATGCGTTCGTATTGAGATTCTGTGATTTCCATGCGGAAAGCGTAGCACAGATCCACACGCTAGTGTTAACACGCCCTAGTCGAAGAAGTCTCTGTCCTCGTCAGACAGATACCTCCTCGCAGCCGGCACATTGAACTCGACACCGAGTCCGGGCGTGTCCCAGACATCGATGAAGCTGTCTTTAACGATCGGGTGGGGCAACCCGTCGATGATGTCGTACCACCACTCGGGCTTCCCGGCAGGGTACTCTAGCGCGATGTAGTTTCTAGGCAGGGTCGCCGCCAAATGCACATGAGCGGCTATACCGATGAGTCCGTCTGCGACACCATGCGGAGCGATTTGAACCCCGTGCAGGTCGGCAAACTCTGCGATCCACTTCAACTCTGCGATTCCACCGACGTCGAGAGGGTCAGGCCCGATGACGCTCACGGCGTTCGTCTCGATAAGGTCCTTGAAGTTCTGCCTCAAGTAGATCTGCTCACCGGTGTGGATAGGCGTCGAGGTTCGCGTAGTGACCTCTCTGAAGAGTTCCGGCAGGACATAAGGCGTGTAGTCACCGGTGATCGTGTCTTCCAGCCACATGACATTGAGCGGCTCGAGAGCTTTGGCTAGACGGAGGGTGTCGGTTACGGTCATTCCCGGCCCGCAGTCCAGAGCCAACCCGATCTCGTCTCCCAGCACGTCTTTCATCGCCTCGACGCACGCTATCGTGTGTTTGAGACCCTGCTCCGTCAGCGGGCCGCCGGATGGTGGCCTGATCCCGCCGCCCAGCTCTACGGAGCCGGCATCGTCGCCATAGAAGTAATTGGGGACCTCGCGCGCCATTGACGAATGGAACGAGATGCCCTGCTTGATGATGGAGAA
The DNA here is from genome assembly GCA_965214735.1 of Dehalococcoidia bacterium. Lineage (GTDB taxonomy): Bacteria > Chloroflexota > Dehalococcoidia > Lucifugimonadales > Lucifugimonadaceae > Bin127. Next base: position 2,279,930 of record OZ243977.1, read on the forward strand.
GCCCTCTTTGAACTCCTTCATCTTCGCCATGTTCTCGGCGTAGTGCTCGGGCTCGTTGCCCTCCAGCGGCACCCTGATGCCGCCGTTGTACACCCTCACCTTGTCGCGCACCTTACCGCCGAGCAGCTTGTAGACCGGGACGCCCGCCGCCTTGCCTGCGATGTCCCACAGCGCCACCTCGATCGCGCTGACGGCGGCACCCCACGGCTTGAAGCTGCCCAGCCTGCGGATTCTGCTGACGACGCGTTCCACGTCTGTTGGATCCTGTCCGAGGATCGAATCGCGATAAAAGAGAACAAAGGGTTTCAGATAAGGCTTCGTCCATTCAGCCTGTCCCAAGCCGTCGATTCCGCTGTCGGTCTTGATGCGGACGATCGGGTTGCCGCCGATGATCGCGCACTTCAGATCAGTGATCTTCATCTGATGTCTCCTCGCGTTTCTTGAGCCAGAGTTCCGGGAGTTACACCCACAACGATCTGAGCTCCAGCACTTATGTACTTAGGTGATACAAGCTTACGCGTGACTTTGATCACAGGTGGCTTGCTAATCCCGTTTTGGCGGCAGAATCGATAGACACGCCAAACGACTTGCGCTTAACTGGAGATGAATCATGCCGGAGGAGTTCACCCGTTGGGAAATCACCGACCACCTGGGCACCGAGGAGGATGTGCGGCTATACCTAGAGGCGTGCGCTGAAGAAGATCCTGGTGATGGAAGTCTGATCCGTACCGCTCTCAACGATATCGCCCGATCCGGCAATATGAGCCAATTGGCGCGCGATGCCGGAATGACGCGCGAGGGACTCTACAAAGCACTGTCCGACAAGGGCAACCCCAGCTTCGCCACGGTCATGCGAATCACCCGTGCGTTAGGGATGCAGATGCGGATATCTGTATAGTACCTGCGGCGACTAAACGAAGAGGCGTGCTGGCGAACCCGAGCAGATTCGAACTGCCGATCTCCTCCTTGACAGGGAGGCGTGTTACACCGCTACATAACAGGGCTGTCGTTTGGAGATGAAGTCACAGTTGCCGGAGCGAGCAACCGATGTCGGTCTCCAAGTAACCAATCGAGAATTACGGTCGGCGAGCTTACTTGGGCATGGTTGAACATCGCGTGCCGTGCCTTGGAAGGCATATCACTAACTAGATGAGCGATTCATAAGTGTTTGAGCAATGGAGAATCAAGCCGATTCAGCACTTCCAGGACGACGCTTTTCGCTGTATTGTCGTTCGCTTCAAGAACCCAATCAGGAACCGGTTGACAGGGAGTCTTGGCACTGCTCTGCTCGCGATCTTCAAACATCCCGCTTTCCTCAATCTGATCGATGATGCTGCTTTCAAGTAGCGGTCTTTCGCCGATATGCCTGCGGTGCTCGTCGATCATCGCCAATATCGCCGCACGGATCGCCCTATGCGTTGCCGGATCTTCCTCAAACTCCTTTAGCGCATAGACGGCATCCAATATGTACTCGCAGTTGCGGATCAACTCATCACTCTCCTTGAGGTCTGTGTCCAAGAGAGCTGAAGCTAACACCAGACATCGCTCGGAGTCAAGTGGTCTTCGCCATTAATGGCTCTCCACGCCCCGCTTGTCACAACAGATGCCACAGTCCGTTGGTGTCGCGACCTATACGTTCCTGTCTTCGCAGCACCACTTGGGCGTTGCGGACGTTGTGTTTCCATTTGCGCCCAAAAGAGATTCCATTGATTACGCGGTCAACGTTGTCGTCGCACAAATCAGGATGGATGCTCTGAACGAGTGGGTGCATTTCTTCAGTTTTCATAGGTTTCTCGGCGAGCAAATAGAGGATAGTGCGCATAAGTATGGCGTTTGTTGATTCGTCCTGCTCGCCTCTGAGACTACGCACACGGTGATCGAAGCGTTGAACAGCTTCATCAAGCCCCTCGTTGGCGAGCCGCTCTGCTCGTGCCTCCTTAATACGCGAGCCAAGAACCGCGATTTCTCTCAGCGACGTGCACGATGCGACTGCCCCCAGCGCGGCATAGTCGCTGACATCGCTTTGAATCGCCTCGACAGATTCTCGGTCTGAGACGCGTACGCCGTACTCTTTGTTCTGAGTTAGGGAACTCATCGTGAGATTCCCCGAGCTCACGATCGCGCAGTTGGAGTCTGCGATGTATACCTTTGCGTGAAGACGTGGGATGTGACGAAGTCTAAACTTGGGAAGTTCATTGCACGATTCGACGAGCACTGACAAATCGAGAAACCCTTCCGCGACCGCCTCAGGGTCGAGAGAAGTACAAACTTCAAGACGCACGTCGTCGATTCTCGTGATCGAGTCTTTGAAAAGTCTCCAGCCGCTGATACTGATATAGGGAGCGACCACCGTCAATCTGTGGCGCGCGATGCTGGCCAACTCACGCAATTCATCCAGCCAAGGCGATCTAACCAGTTCTACCGACATTCGTCTCGTGCATCCAGTTAGACGTTAAAAGGTTCCCGCAGTGGCGAGCGTCCCACCATATTGGATCACGCAATTCTATCGGTGGACGCCATCAGTACCCCAAGATGCAATCAGACAACCAAGATCAGCACATCGGATTTCATCAATAGCAAGTGGAACCTTGCGATGATGACTCCGAAGAGACGGCAGATCTCGGGCATGGCAGAAAGCAATGGCGACCCCGAGCAGATTCGAACTGCCGATCTCCTCCTTGACAGGGAGGCGTGTTAGGCCGCTACACCACGGGGCCGTCGTCTGGAAAACACCGCACCCAGAGCAATCGACACCCTGATGCGACTCTCTTCAATGATATCGGTGCGCTTCGGCTGCGTCAATCTGGTCCGATAGAGACAGCAGGCCCAATCGCAAGCGTCAGTTGTAGTTGCAGCCGATGCCCTTGTACCCGATCTCCACTTCACCCTCGGCGGTGATCATCACAGGCGTTATCCGATCGCCTCCGGAAAGCCTTTCGACCTCCGACCACTGATCGGGCTGTTTGGAGACATCGATCTCTTCGTAAGGTGTGCCGCTGTCTCTGAGGTCGTCCTTCAGCAGATCGCAGTAGCCGCAGGTGGGATGGGTGAATACTAGGGCAACATCGCGTTTCGGTTCTTTGGTTGGCATGGGATGATTATATTTTCGCGCTGTATAGACCGTTGAAAAGCACAGATGATTAACTCGGATGCATTCTCTCTCGTGTGTGCATCGGACAAAACTCTAGAGTCACGTGAAGCTCCGCAGTCGAAGCGAATTCAAAGAGACGCTGAGCGACGATATTGCCATTGCGGCCGCGGCTGCGACCGGGTTCAGGAATCCATTGTTTCCGATGATGAACTGAAGCACCGAAGGCACTTGACCATCGGCGAAGATGGGATGCAGAGCCCCGGCAGCTACGGGGATGAGCAGTAGGTTGTACACGAATGCCCAGAAAAGGTTCTGTCGGATGATTCGAGAGGTTTTACGGCTCAATCGGACCATCAAAGGAATGGCACTCGGCTGGTTATTGGTGAGAGTCACGTCGGCAGTTTCGATGGCGATGTCAGTTCCGCTAGCCATGGCGACGCCTACATGCGCGGTGGCGAGAGCAGGGCCGTCGTTTATGCCGTCGCCGATCATGGCGGTTGTCTTGCCGCCGGAGTTCATCTCTTCGACATATGCCGCCTTGTGCGTCGGCAACAGATCCGAAGCGACACGATTCACTCCCACAGCCTTCGCGACCGATTTAGCCGGCTGACTTTTGTCGCCGGTAAGGAGATGGGTTTCAATGCCGAGAGCGTGGAGGGTCTCGACGGCAGACCTTGCATCGGGTCGGATGGTGTCGGCAAGAGAGATGGCGATGGCAGGCGAGCCTTCTACAGCTACTATGACCACCGTGTTCCCAGCGCCTCCTAGCGATTCGACAGCTTCTGAGATCGCGGGGTTGGGATGGTCGTCGATCTGCGATGCGTTAGTGACTGAGACCGTAAGGCCGTTGACTTCGGCGAAGACGCCTTGTCCGGGGATGGATCTGAATCCCCTGGCAGTCAGGGCTTCGATGTTTCGACGTTTCGCCTCGTCGACGATGGCATTCCCGATCGGATGTTCGGAAGGGATCTCAGCCGCGGCGGCGAGGGCTAGCGCCTTGTCTTCGTCCACCGGAGAGTTGGAGAAAATTGCGACCTCGACCACTCTTGGGGTCCCCTCGGTCAGAGTGCCGGTTTTGTCGAAAGCTATTGCGTCGACTTGCGCTATTCGCTCCAAGGTAGCAGCGTTCTTGACCAAGACACCCATCCCGGCGGCGCGACCGATGCCTGCGACGATCGCTGTGGGCGTTGCCAAGCCGAGCGCGCATGGGCAAGCGATTACGGTCACCGTCACCGCGATAAGCAGTGCGTTTTGCAGCTTTGGCTCTGGTGCCAGCACCATCCACAGCAAGAATGTAGCGATGCTGATTATCAGAACAATCGGCACGAATCGAGCAGTGACACGGTCGACGAGCCGCTCGATCGGAGCTCTGGACGCTTGCGCCATCTCCACCTGTCGGATGATCTGAGCTAGCAGCGTCTCTTCTGCCGCCCGTGTGGTTCTGATTCTTAAGGAGCCCGATAGGTTCTGCGTACCAGCGAATACGTAGTCATCATTCGTTTTGGTCACGGTTACGCTCTCGCCGGTTAGCATCGACTCGTCGATCTCGGCAGTGCCCTCGGTTACTTGTCCGTCTACAGGAACCCGTTCGCCGGGCCTGAGTATGACTTGGTCGCCGATGCGAATATGATCGATGAGCGTCTCAGCGGCACCGTCTTCGGTCTCCACGAGTGCGGCGGTTGGTTGCAGCTGGATGAGCATCCTAACGGCTTCGGCGGAGCGAAGTCTTGTTCGGGCTTCCAGCCATCTTCCGAGCGAGACGAGTCCGATGATTGCGGCAGAGACTTCATAGTAGGTGCCGCTACCGTGTCCAGCGGTCACGAAGTCTGAGCCTGTGGCCCATGATGCAGCTTCTCCTGAAAGTATTTGCGCGATAGTCACGACGAGGCTGTATGCGAATGCCACCGTTGTCCCGACGACTACCAGCGTGTTCATGTTGGAGGTTTTTCGTTTGGCGGCTGCCCATGCAGATGTATAGAAGGGAGCGCCGGCCCAGATCTGGACGGGCGCGACGAGGATGAGGAAGATGACGTTGAGCGTCGCGTCGCTCACGCCCTCGATTAGAGAAGAGGATCGGAGCGCCATAGATGCCATGATCAAAGCCGCCACTGCGATGGCGTATGCGGCTCTGTTTCGGGTGCCGTCGAGTTCCCTTCGATCTGCGGCACTCCTAGATTCGTGAGCTTCGAGGGAGCTGGATGCGGTCAAGTTCGAAGCGGTTGCTTCTTCGTCGATCGAGTATCCGGCTTCGCGAACCGACGCGCCGATTGCTGACAGATCGAGTGTTTCGGATGCGTATTCGACGATCGCGCTGTTCGTCGCCAACGAAACTTGGGCGTTGCTCACGCCTGGCACCGCTAGAATAGCGTCGGTGACGTGTGCGACACATGCCGCGCATGTCATTCCCCGAACGTGAAGTGTTACCGAGGCGGCGGGCACGGTTTGCATCAGAGTCATGAGAGCAGTGGTCTACCCCGATATTTTAAAGTTACCTTCGCCCGCTCCCGTTACTTCTTACATGAATAAGGCGGGAATGACGGTAAGCTTGGCGACAATCTCGATGCCGAGGATCGTCTCCGGTTTCGGCGGTTCAATGATACGTTGATGGCAGTTGTTGCGTACTTTACATCTGCGAGAATGTGAAGCTATATGGTCAATAAGAAGGCATTCCGCGACTACATCAGTGCTCTACAAGAGAACTGCGACCAAGGAAATGCCACCGAGCATACGCATCGCCCTGCACTGAAAACTCTCCTCGAAGCCGCGTTGCCCGGCATCATAGCTACTAACGAGCCAGCGAGGATCAAGTGTGGTGCGCCGGATTTCGCACTGAGTCTAGCTGGCCCGAACCCTCTGATTGTCGGCTACGTCGAAGCAAAGGACATCGGAACGAGCCTTGAGATGATCGAGCGCGACAGCAATCGCGCAAACCCGTCCACTGACAACGGCAATCAACTTAAGCGCTATCGAGAGGCACTACCCAACTTGGTGCTGACCGACTACCTCGAGTTTCGCTGGTATACCGATGGCGAACTGCGTCTGAACGTCTGTCTAGGGCGTGTTAACACTAGCGCAATGCCTCTGTTATGAGTGCGAACATGATGAACCCTGTGAAGATCACGTCCAGCTTCTCGAAGCGTGAGAAGATGCGTCGGAAGCCCTTCAGCCGGCGGAACAGCCGCTCGATCTCGTTGCGCCGCTTGTACATCTCGCGGTCGTACTCCCACGGATCGATCCGGCTCCGGCGCGGCGGAACCACGGGGACGAAGCCCAGGTCCAGCGCCAGCTGGCGGCTCTCGTCGCCCTCGTATGCCCGATCCATCAGCCGCCGCGGGCTTCCGAGCTGCGGGCCGAGGCGTTCGAGCAGCCGGCGACCCTCCGGCGCGTCGTGCGCCTGTCCCGGCGACAGGGAGAACGTCACGGCCGTCCGAGCATCCGCGGCAGCCATATGAATCTTGGTGGTCCAACCGCCCCGGGACTTCCCGATCGACTGGGGTCCGTTTTTTTTAAGGCCCCCGTCCCGTCCGGATGCACCTTGACGATGGTGCTGTCCAAAGAGACCGCCTCCAGCTTGACACGCACTATCTGTTCTCTCTGCAGCTGTTCGAACACCCGGTCCAGAACCCCCTTCTTCGACCAGCGGTTCATGCGGGTATAGATCGTGTGCCAGTTGCCGAACCGGGCCGGCAGCCCGCGCCACTTGCAGCCGTGCTCGGCCACATACAGGATCGCGTTCAGAACCTGGAGGTTCGGGACGCTGACGTTGCCGCGCTGCACAGGGAGGTGGGGAGCTATGCGTTCGTATTGAGATTCTGTGATTTCCATGCGGAAAGCGTAGCACAGATCCACACGCTAGTGTTAACACGCCCTACATTGTTGCCCGAGACAGGGAAGCCGACAGAGGATGAAGGAAGCGAGCGCATCAGGTGCGCGTCTGTCATCTGTTTGCCAAGTCCGACTAGCGCGCGGAACGCCTGCGCATCTTTCACGACGGGAACGCGAGGGAAATCGGTGCGCAGGAACTGCTCGTATCGCTTGCGGTATACGAGAGAGTGGAGAACGGCATAGATGTAGCAGAAAACATCTTCTGGTCCGAACGTCTTCTCAAGGTCACCTTTACCGTCTGGTACGAACTCTAGATGGAGCCGTTGCGCGAGACCGGCAGTGAACTCAGGTGCTAAGTTCGCTTCACGTTCGCCCTCCGAATACAATCCCTGAGCGATTTCCTGCTTAGACGGATAGAGATAGAGGGGAAATAGATAGTTGATTTCTTTGGTTTTATTGGAAATTGCACAGGATTCGCTAATTGAACTGGTAACACCGGTGTGACCCCATGGCGAAAGTGCTTGGGATTGTTGCCTGCAGGTGATCAGTCCCAAGTTATTCCCCTGTAGCATGTGCCGCATGACCTCAGAGCGCGGCATGCAAATGAAGCCGCGGCTCTTTCCGGTGTAGTAGGTGTATCGGGTGTCGAACGGACGATACAGCACCGATGTAACTAGGTCGTCGTTTAACCCTGATCGGATCAGATCGTCCTGTGCCCACTGCACCTTCCAATCTCGTACATCTCTGCGTAGCCCGTATCTGCTTCGTGCCTCTTCGGGCGGTAGCGACGCGAAGTCTCTCACGACCTGCTTCATATCTGAGAACGTGTGTTGAATCGTCAGTTTGTCGCGCGCCGTGACGATTCCTACCGAGTTGGTCGGCATGATTTCGGTTATCTTCATCCATTGCCCATACTCATCTTCAAGCTCGTTGTCCCACGGCTTGAAAATGTAGTTGGGAGATCTTGGCTCCAACTTCTCCCAACGAGTCGTTGCGATGTCGGATTCTGCCAGAGCCTGGTACTTGGCTTGGCGTTCGCCCCACAGATCGGAGTGATGCACTCTAGCTGGCCCTGCCCTGTTCGGCTCTTTCACGAATATCGCGATAGCGACTCCCTGCTGGATGTCGAACACGTTCTTATCCGCTCCACCGTCTGGATTTCGCTCCTTTTTCAAGGTATTGCCGTGTAAGTCCAACAGATATATATCGGTGAATGTGTCGATCAGCTGCTGGCGCATGCCGCGGAAAGTAGGGTTGTCCAGATACGAGTGGTTCGTGATGAAGGCGAGTATGCCAGCACCGCTCTTCTCGATGCGCCACTGTCCGAATCGGATGAACTTCACGTAGTCGTCTTGCAGCCACTTCGGGTTTTTCTCGCCGAGTGGAGCGCCGTCGACGGTCTTATAATCCTCGATGAGCTTTCCGATCCAAGTGAGTTTGCCTTCTCTGCGGCTGGCATTGGCAGAGTGTCCAGAGTAGGGAGGATTTCCGAGCACCACCATGATGGGCAGGTCGCGCTTGATCTCTGAAGCGGCATCGGCTTCCTGAGCAATGATGCGCATTGGCCCGAAGAGTCCTGTCACGCGTTCTGCTGCCTCCTCGAGGGTGTTGGTGAGATAGACCCCTAATCGTTCGTCGCTGGCGAAGCGATAGCTCCAGTCAGCGCGATGCTTTTCGGGGACGTCTAGTGCGGCGATCTGGAGCTCGAGCTTGAGATGCGCCATGGCATACGGCGCCATCATGATCTCAAAGCCGAAAATCCTATTCAGAAGGTGTGATCGAACATAGCCGTTCCACATTCCCGCCATATGGTTGCTTCGATAATGGTTGCGTATCTGGTCTATGACGGCGTAAAGGAATGATCCTGTGCCGCAGGCGGGATCCAGCACGAGCACGCGATGCGAGTGCCGTTTGACTGCTTTTGTCTGGTTATCCGTCTGCTCAAAAACTTCATACTCCGTGGTTTGATAGTCCGCCAAACCCTCTGGACAGCTGAATTTCTCTTTGAGTATGTGGTCTACAGATCGGACGATGTACGATACGACCGGCTCGGGGGTGTAGTAGACGCCGCGTTTTTCCCGTGTGGCAGGGTCGTATGCAGCGAGGAAAGTCTCGTAGAAGTGCATCACCGGATCTTGGAGTGCGCCACGCTTGCCGAAGTCGGACAGTATCGCTTGCATATCCGAGCGGGCTAGAAGCTGCGCCAAGTCATCCACGAACCCGATGAATGGCTCGTGTTCCGCTTGATGTCCGGCGATCAGGCTGAAGACACTTCTCAGAAATGGGTTCGTCGAGGGGATGTCGTATACAGCGCTTCACCACTGAAAGCCCGACGAGGATTCATTTGTCGGTTCTACCGATACATGGTTCACCCTCGCCGCAAACAGTCCATAGGCTAACGTCTGCGCGAACATATCGGCGAAATCCTCGACCGACAAGTCTGGTGCCAATGTCTGCTTAGAGGCGTGATAGAGGTCGATGACATTCTCGGATGTCAGATCATTGCCGAAACTTTCCTGAACAACGTCGCGTGTCATGTGCGTGAGCCGTGCCATCCGCTTGGCGAGTTCTTCAGGATTGTCGACGGCTTCCGGCGTGCGGCTGAAAAACGCAGACAGCAGTTCGCTGGTCTCTTGGATGTTGGTATCGCTGGTGTTCAGCTTGCCGTCGGTTGATTCCGCTAGGGCGTGTTAACACTAGCGTGTGGATCTGTGCTACGCTTTCCGCATGGAAATCACAGAATCTCAATACGAACGCATAGCTCCGTACCTGCCTGTGCAGCGCGGCAACGTCAGCGTCCCGAACCTCCAGGTTCTGAACGCGATCCTGTATGTGGCCGAGCACGGCTGCAAGTGGCGCGGGCTGCCGGCCCGGTTCGGCAACTGGCACACGATCTATACCCGCATGAACCGCTGGTCGAAGAAGGGGGTTCTAGACCGGGTGTTCGAACACCTTCAGAGAGAACAGATAGTGCGTGTCAAGCTGGAGGCGGTCTCTTTGGACAGCACCATCGTCAAGGTGCATCCGGACGGGACGGGGGCCTTAAAAAAAACGGACCCCAGTCGATCGGGAAGTCCCGGGGCGGTTGGACCACCAAGATTCATATGGCTGCCGCGGATGCTCGGACGGCCGTGACGTTCTCCCTGTCGCCGGGACAGGCGCACGACGCGCCGGAGGGTCGCCGGCTGCTCGAACGCCTCGGCCCGCAGCTCGGAAGCCCGCGGCTGCTGATGGATCGGGCATACGAGGGCGACGAGAGCCGCCAGCTGGCGCTGGACCTGGGCTTCGTCCCCGTGGTTCCGCCGCGCCGGAGCCGGATCGATCCGTGGGAGTACGACCGCGAGATGTACAAGCGGCGCAACGAGATCGAGCGGCTGTTCCGCCGGCTGAAGGGCTTCCGACGCATCTTCTCACGCTTCGAGAAGCTGGACGTGATCTTCACCGGGTTCATCATGTTCGCACTCATAACAGAGGCATTGCGCCAGTGTTAACACGCCCTAGTTGAAAGGGCGCATCCGAAATACTACGCGCCTGGCTACAAGCCGCCCGGCTACGCGACACCGCTCCAGCGCGGCCGCGTTTACATCAGCCCAGAAAACAAGCGGCAGAGCAGGCGAGGCCAATACTTTGAGGGCGTATCGCCAGAGGTCTGGAGCTTCCGAGTCGGTGGATACCAACCGCTTGATAAGTGGCTCAAAGACAGAAAGGGACGGGAACTGAGCTTCGCAGACATCGATCACTATCGCCGCATCGTCGCCTCTTTGGAGGAGACGATTAGACTCATGGCAGAGATAGATCGCGCGATCGCAGATTCGGGCGGCGATCTCTTCAGAGTTGGAAGTGCGAGGATTTGATGTCGAATGAAACCCGAGTAGAAGGTCGATCATCGGTCGAGGCAGCGTTCGAGTCGATGCCTCGGACGCAGGTCATGATCACCTTGGGATGCGCGATGGTGGGACTGTTCCTCGCAGCGCTGGATCAGACCGTCGTGGGAACTTCGATGCCACGAATCATAGCCGATCTAGGTGGCTTCGACCGTTACACATGGGTCACGACCGCGTATCTGGTCGCTTCGACGATCACGGTTCCGATCGTGGGACGTCTGACGGATCTTTTCGGACGCAAACTGTTCTATATGGCGGGACTGGTTCTGTTCCTGATCGGATCAGTTGCATGCGGGTTTGCGGAGTCGATGAATCAGCTGATCGCTTTCAGAGCGTTGCAGGGCATGGGCGGCGGTGTGCTGCTCTCGCTGGCATTCGTGATCGTCGGCGACCTGTTCCCACCTTCCGAGCGGGGCAGAGTTCAAGGCGTGGTGGCTGGAGTGTTTGGACTGGCGTCCGTCGTCGGCCCGACTTTGGGCGGCTTCATCACGGATACGCTGTCATGGAACTGGATATTTTTCTTGAACATCCCGATCGGCGTGGTGCTCGTGGCGTTGATGTCCCGATTCTTCCCGTCCATCAGGCCTCAAACAGGCGATAGAAGCGTTGATGTGGTCGGCATTGTGACGTTGATCCTGACAGTTGTCCCGCTGTTGCTGGCGCTGTCTCTCGGCGGAGTGGAATACGCTTGGGGCTCGGCGACGATCATCGGCATGTTTGGGCTGTCGGCGGTTTCGGCTGTCGTGTTCGTCATCACCGAGACCCGTGCCAGCAACCCGATCATGCCTCTGCACATCTACCGCAACCGCGTTATAGCGGTCGCGTTGATCGCCACATTCGTCACTGGTTTCGGGATGTTTTCGGCGATCATCTTCGTTCCCCTCTATTTTCAGGGAGTGTTGGGCGCGTCGGCGACCAGCAGCGGGAGCTTTCTGACACCGATGATGCTCGGCATAGTATTCGGAGCCACGGTTTCGGGACAGGCAGTTTCTAGGCTGGGAGGCTATCGCTTGCCGGCGATCGTCGGCATCGTGCTGATGGCAGCAGGGATGTTCGCAATGTCTACGCTGTCCGTAGATTCCGAGTACTTCGTGGCGATCATCTTCATCGTGACCCTGGGAGTCGGGTTGGGCTTCACCTTTCCGGCATTCACGATCGCGGTGCAAAACGCTGTCGAGCACCAATTCTTGGGAGTAGCCACCTCGACATTGCAGTTTTACAGGACGATAGGCGGGGCTCTGGGACTCGCCATCATGGGCGCGTTCATGTCGAATCGTTTCTCAAGCCATCTGACCTCCAGCCTGCCCGATCAGGTCAGATCGCAGATCGATCCCGAGATGATCGCTTCAATCTCGGAAAACCCGAGTGCGATGGTGAATCCGGATGGGATGGCGGCACTGACGGAGTCGCTGGGTGCTTCAGGAGGCGGAGAGTCCATGGCATCTCTGGTTCTGGGAGGACTGAGAGAGGCACTGTCAGGGGCGGTCACGGATGTCTTCCTAGCCACTTTCCTGTGGCTATTGGCGTCCCTAGTTGTGACGATCTTCTTAAAAGACATCCCCTTGCGTAGCAGAGGCTCCGGCGGTGGCACAGCAGGTGTCGGATAGGCGTGGGAGCGAAGATGATTCGACAGGTTGCCCGCACTCTAAAGCGAACGGAAATTTGCTGTTAATCGCCTCATAATTCATTGACGCGCAGGGCAATTTGTAGTAAATTTGATTTTGTAGCAGTGCGCGATCTTCCTAGCCGTATTCTTGTTCGGCATCATATCCCCATTTTTCGACCGGGTAGGGAACCCGAGTCGTTTCAGCGCGTCTTCCATCTCTTCATGCACTGCTTCCCTCCTGCGTGATGAGGCGGTTGTCGGGTTTTGACCCTGATCACCGCCGATTGATCGGTTCCCGGATTTTAAGGAGCAATTAATGGCTACAACAGAGGCCCTAACCATGCGAAACGGACACGGTAGCACGAAACACTTCGGTTCGATTGCACATTCTTTCGCGATGCCGGATCTCGTGCAGGTTCAGAAGGACTCTTTTAACTGGCTGTTGGGAGATGGTCTGCGAGACCTATTCGATGAGATATCTCCGATCACCGATTTCTCGACTGATCGTCCGAAGTATGAGATGCGGCTGACGGATCACGAGATCATGGAGCCGGAGTTCACGGAGGAAGAGTGCCGTGAGCGCGAGATCACCTACAGCGTCCCGCTTCACATAACGATCGAGTTGAAGATCAACGAGACGGATGAGATCAAGGAGCAGACGATCTACTTCGGCGAGATACCGAAGATGACCAGCAACGGCACCTTCATCATCAATGGAGCAGAGCGAGTAGTCATATCGCAGCTGGTGAGGTCGCCTGGCGCATACTACTCCACGACCAATGATGCGGCGACGGGCAACCTGCTGTGCAGCGTGAAACTGATCCCATATCGTGGCGCCTGGGTGGAGCTGGAAACGAGCAACCGCGACGTTCTATTCGCTAAGGTCGATCGGAAGCGCAAGCTACCGGCGACTACTCTGCTACGTGCGATCTCGGCGGTGTCCGATCTTTCTCCTGAAGATGAGAGCTCCCCTTCGGATTGGGGCTCGATGGAGAAGATGGTGGAGCTGTTCGCGGATGTTGAAGCGGATCCCTCGGACGACAATGCCCGGCACTTCTTGCGCTCTACTTGGGAAACGGATTCAGATGCTGGGAATGAAGAAGGTGCGCTGAAGGAGTTTTACAAGCGGATGAGGCCTGGAGAGCCGCCTACTGTCGACGGTGCCAAAAGACTCGTCCAACAGATGTTTTTCGACTCTAGACGTTATGACTTGGGGGCAGTTGGACGATACAAGCTGAATCGCCGCATCAATGTCGATGTCGATCTGACGCGTCGCACCCTCACGAAGCGAGATTTCGTGAACATCATCAGGCGTATGATCGTGATCAACAACGGCGATGCGAGTCCGGATGACATCGATCATCTCGGAAACCGCCGAGTCCGTACCGTCGGGGAGTTGATCCAGAATCAGATCCGAGTGGGACTGGTGAGGATGGAGCGCGTAGTTCGAGAACGCATGACGACTCATCCCGGAGAGACGACACCGGCGGCGTTGATCAATATCAGGCCCGTGGGTGCCGCGGTTAAGGAGTTCTTCGGCGGATCACAGCTGTCGCAGTTCATGGATCAGACCAACCCGCTTTCCGAGCTGACCCACAAGCGACGCCTCTCCGCCCTGGGACCTGGCGGTTTAACGCGGGACCGGGCCGGTTTCGACGTCCGAGACGTGCACCACTCGCACTATGGCCGAATATGCCCGATAGAAACCCCAGAGGGTCCCAACATCGGACTTCTCGGCTCGCTGGCGACCTATGCGCGCGTCAACAACTTCGGATTCGTCGAAACTCCCTACCGAAAGGTTAGGAAGACCATCTCGAACAAGTCGATTGACAATGACATAGTCGGGCGAGTCCTGTTGCAGGATGTCCGAGAGAAGAGCCGCAAGAGACTGGTGGCGGAGAAGGGTGCCAAGATCGACCACGAGCTGGCAAAGAGTATTCGAAGATTGGGCAAGCAGGAGATTCTAGTCCAGCCTTACGTCACCGACGATCCTGAGGATGTTGAATATCTTTCGGCGGACCAGGAAGAAGAGGTGCGGATCGCAGAGCCGACGACGCTGGTTGACGAGCGCGGACAGATCGTTAACGATGCTGATTGCCGCACCGGCGGCGAGCGTTACGTCAGAGCGAATCCCGTCGACGTGGACTACATCGATGTCTCGCCGTCTCAGATCGTTAGCGTTTCCACCGGATTGATCCCCTTCTTGGAGCATGACGATGCCACTCGCGCCTTGATGGGCTCGAACATGCAGCGCCAAGGTGTTCCCCTCATCAAACCCCAAGCCCCGATAGTGGGTACGGGGCTGGAAAGTCGGGCGGCGCTGGATAGCGGCCAGGTCGCCCTATCGCGCGTCAACGGCATCGTGACTGCTGTTACGAACAACACCGTGACTATCTGCGATGACGAGGGTCAAGAGCATGATCACCGATTGATCAAGTTCGCGCGGTCGAATCAGAGCACATGTATAGACCAGCACCCCAACGTGGCGAAAGGCGAGAGAGTCGAGGCGGGGCAAGCCATCGCGGACAGCTCTTCGACGGATGACGGCAAGTTGGCACTCGGTCAGAACCTGATGGTCGGATTCATGAGTTGGGGAGGCGGCAACTTCGAGGACGCGATCATCTTGAACGAAGATCTGGTGAAGGAAGACCGCTACACCTCGATCCATATTCAGAAACATGAGATCGAGGCCCGAGATACGAAGTTGGGTCCCGAGGAGATCACTCGAGACATCCCTAACGTCGGCGATACCAGCTTGGCGAATCTGGACGAGGACGGGATCGTGGTTCCCGGCACTTGGGTCGGTCCAGGCGACATCTTGGTCGGCAAAATCACTCCCAAGGGCGAGACCGAACTGACTGCAGAGGAGAAACTTCTGCGCGCCATCTTCGGTGAAAAGGCCCGAGACGTCAAAGACACGAGTTTGCGAGCCCCCCACGGTGAGAAGGGGAAGGTCACGAAGGTTCACATCAACAATAAAGAGGATGGCCACGAACTTCCGCCCGGCGTTTCAAAGATGGTTCGGGTTTGGGTAGCGCACACCCGCAAGATCACACCTGGCGACAAGATGGCGGGACGGCACGGCAACAAGGGCGTCGTGGCGATGATCCTGCCGCGTGAAGACATGCCTCATCTGGAAGATGGCACACCGCTCGACATCGTGCTGAACCCCATCGGAGTTCCTTCTCGAATGAACTTGGGCCAGCTTTTGGAGACGCATCTGGGCTGGGCTGCTCATGAACTGGGTTTCACAGCAGTTACGCCGGTGTTCGATAGCGCATCCGACGTGGTGATCGAAGATAACCTGGCTCGGGCCTGGTTCGTCAACGCGGCAGATGCCCGCGACCGGACCGCCCCCTCGAGTCGAGAGTTCGATATGGAGCGCGTTGCATCTTGGAGCGCAGAGCAAGGCTACGACTGGGAGACGCTCTGGAACGACGATCCATCTCACGAAGGCGTTGCGAGTGAAGCATGCATGCGGATCTGGCTGAGCGAGGTTTCCGGAGAAGAGGTGGATGGATTGAGCCGCGATGAGCTGCTGGAGCTCTCTCGTAAGGTGGACCGTGAACGCGGGCTCGCAGCTCCGATTCTAGGCAAGCAGGTGTTGATCGACGGCAGAACCGGAGAGAAGTTCGACCAGCCCGTCACTGTTGGAAGCATCTACATGATGAAGCTGATCCACTTGGCAGAGGACAAGGTTCACGCGCGATCGACAGGACCTTACTCATTGATCACGCAACAGCCTTTGGGCGGCAAGGCGCAGTTCGGCGGTCAGCGCTTCGGCGAGATGGAGGTCTGGGCGTTGGAGGCATACTCGGCGCCGCACACCTTGCAAGAGGTATTGACTATCAAGTCTGACGATGTCAGAGGCCGTGTGCTGGCATACGAAGCCATTGTCAAAGGTCAACCGGTCGTCTCCGCCGATGTTCCCGAGTCCTTCAACGTTCTAGTAAAGGAGCTTCAAGGATTGGGTTTGGCTGTCGACATGATTGCCGACGGGCGTTTCGGCGACGACAATGACGACGACCTCACCCCGAGATTCGACGATCTGACGGACATGGGCAGTATCTCGAACGAAGACACTGCCGGCGGCATTCTGGACATCGACTCGAAGTTGCCGCTGCCGTCGCTGGAGTTCGACATCGAATCCGGTCTCGGCATCAATGGAGATGTCGAGTTCGATTCGAACGGAGAGGCGGGATCAAGCCTGGTGGCTGGCGAAGAATCCGAGGGTTAGCAGGCAACAGTCTTCATTAGAAGAGGCAAGACCAAGAGTCAGACAAAACCTTATAGCTAGCCGACATTAACGGCGAGAGGTTATTACGAATATGGCATTTACACCGATGCGAAATACTACCCCAGCACCTGAGTCCGACTTTCAGGCGATTAAGATCTCGCTTGCTTCACCGCAGCAGATTCTTCGATGGTCGTTCGGTGAAGTGGTCAAGGCGGAAACGATCAACTATCGCTCTCTGCGTCCGGAAAAGGACGGACTTTTCTGCGAACGTATTTTCGGCCCGACCCGCGATTGGGAATGCTACTGCGGGAAGTACAAGCGGATGAGAGATCGCCAGCGGCGCGAAGGACTCAAGTGCGAGCATTGCGGCGTCGAGGTCACGCGTTCAAATGTCCGTCGCGAGCGCATGGGACACATCTCGCTGGCCGCGCCGGTCGCACACATCTGGTTCTCGAAGGGCACACCTTCGCGGATGGGCCTGATGCTGGAGATCACGCCACGTAATTTGGAGCGAGTGCTGTACTTCTCCTCTTACATCATCACCAAGGTCGATGAAGAAGCTCGCGAAAACGCAATCGCCGAGCTAGAGGCGTACCGCGATCAGGAATGGGAGCGCCTATCCGAGTTGCAGATGCAGAGTGTTTCGGACGGACGGGCCGAGGAATATCTCTCCGAGTTGATCGAGGAGATAGTCAGGTTGCAGAACGAACTGAGGCTGGGGGAGGATGAGATGCCCGCGGCTCCAGAGGGTTCCTCTATCGAGCAGCAGATCGACACCCTGTTCGCCTACTACCGAGTTCTGTTCGAGAAAAACATCCAGTGGAAGATCGATCAGGCATCCAGCATCCAAGTAAAGACCCAACTCACCGATAGCAGCTACCAAGAGCTGAAGAATCGATTCGCGGGTGTCTTCGAAGCTGGAATGGGAGCGGATGCGATCCTCGAGTTGCTGCAGAACATCGATCTCGATGAGCTACACGCAGATCTTGTGGACCAGATTCGGACGACTTCAGGTCAACGGCGAGTCCGCGCGATCAAGCGTCTGAGCGTCGTCGAAGCGTTCCGCACGAGCGGCAACAAACCCGAATGGATGATCCTGACTGTGCTCCCGGTTCTGCCTCCGGAGCTCCACCCCATGGTGCAGTTGGACGGCGGCAGATTCGCTACTAGCGACCTGAACGACCTCTACCGGCGCGTAATTAATCGAAACAACCGCCTGAAGCATCTGTTGAAGCTTGCGGCACCGGACATCATCGTTCGCAATGAGCGACGAATGCTGCAGGAGGCGGTCGATGCGCTGATCGACAATGGACGGCGCGGGCGTGCCATTATGGGCCGCCACAACCACAAGCTCAAGTCCTTGACGGATCTGCTGCGCGGCAAGCAGGGACGCTTCCGGCAGAACCTCCTCGGCAAGCGCGTGGACTACAGCGGACGGTCGGTGATCATATCGGGACCGCAACTGAAGTTGCACGAATGCGGCATCCCGAAGCAGATGGCACTGGAGCTCTTCAAGCCTTTTGTCATGAATCGCTTGATCGCGGAGGGGCGCGCACACAACATCAAAACCGCCAAGCGTCGAGCCGAAGAGGCTGATGCCGAGGTTTGGGACACCTTGGAGAAGGTAGTCGAGGGACACCCTGTGCTCCTCAATCGAGCACCGACACTGCACAGACTCGGGATTCAAGCTTTCTATCCCAAGCTGATCGAGGGATCAGCGATACAGCTGCATCCGCTCGTCTGTGCCGCGTTCAACGCCGACTTCGATGGCGACCAGATGGCTGTCCATATCCCTCTCTCGCCAGGGTCGATCAACGAGGCGAAGCAGCTCATGCTGAGCACGAAGAACATGTTGGCGCCTCGATCAGGCGCGCCCATCGTTTCGCCCACGCTGGATATGTTGCTGGGGCTGTACTACCTGACCGGCCCCAGTGAAAGCACGAGGATACGAGTGCCTAAGGATGATCTGGTGGAGTACGCATCGCACTACCGATCAAAGCTCGACTCCATACTTGGAGCGATCGCGGAAAACTCATCGACCGCCTTGAGGCGGAACTTGGATGAGTTCGAGCGAGAGCATTTGAATCCACTCCAGAAGTTCGCCAAGTACGATGTCGCCGAGATGAGCGACGTATACTACGGTGTGCGCCGGATGTCAGAAGATGCAGCGGCTGATCTAGAAGCGGATCTTAGTGAGCGAGTGGATGCTGTTTTCGACATCTTCGAAGATGCCGAACTATTCGCGAAAGTCGAAGGTGTCGGATCAGGTATCGATGCGCTCCCCGACCGATTGGCATCTCGCGTAGAGAACCTGTTGAGGAGGAAGCTTGCAGATTCCGCAGATCAGGTGCTGGAGGAGGTCAAACCGGCTCTTCAGGAACTCAGGTCGAGCGTTGAGTCACTTTCTGCCGTATCAGATGTACCTATTCTGCTCGCGAAGGACTCCGAGCGGGGCGGAGAAGATGCCAAGACCCATCTGGTGCGCAATGATGTAGATTCCTTCACCTCCGCGTTGTCGTCAACCATCGACAAGCTTGTCGAGAACGACGCTAACGAATGGCAGAGAGTGGTCCGTTCAAGTTTCGAAACAGCGACTCCACAGATCCAGGAACGCATCGGAACGGACAATGACAAATTCACGTCAGTCGATTCATCCATGCTCGTCGGTATCGATGCCGATTTGAAGGAGTTGCGACAACGAGTAGATGCGCGACTGAAGACGGTTGACGAGATCGATCCGTCAGGGGCTCTGGTTATTGAGTCATTCGCTAAAAGCGAGGCGAACGCAAAGCTGCTATCCGAAGAGCTGTCCGATTCTTACGATCGCGCGCTCAGGGCAGGGTTCAGCGCAGCCATGCCTGAAGCACAGCACGATGACCTGCGGCGTGGAGTAGATGACGCGATAACTAATCGTGCTTACGAGATATCGCAGATCGAATGGGACCAACTGGCTTCTCTCGGCTCATCGGATATGAATTTAGCTGCGAAATCGGCCGGCGACGAATGGCGATCCAAGCTAGGCGACTTCAGCGCTCAGATTCCAGATATATCCGTTAGATTCGACGAATTAAGTCAATCGACCAGACGTTTTGTTGATCGTGCTGGTCGAAGCCTCAGATCAGCATTTGAGCAGTGGGACAAAGCTCGCTCCGCCGAGAAGCCCGACGGCTCTGGCGATTCTGATGAGAATGCCGAGGTATCTGCCTCTGATCTGTCTGTGGTTATAATCAGTGTGTTAGCCGAAATGGCTCCTTCGCTCAGCGAGTTACAGCAGAGGCTACACGACGCGAATGCCGATTTCGGCAGCGTAGTCGAGCGCATGCACGATGAATTGAAGAGAGAGATCGCCACTGAAGTAAAGCGCAGGAGCGATTTCGTCATCGGCACTGTGGATCGAGAGCTTTCACGCATATTGAACGATACTTCGGCCCACCTTGCACAGGTTGTTGAGGATCACGTCCAAAGTGTTGACGGTAAGTTTGATGAGGTCATCGCGATATTGGCCGACGACCTTGTTCAAGCGGTGCGCTCTGAGAGCGTCCGGCACGCCAATCAACTAGACGAGTTCATCACCTCCGAGATTGACGGTGGTCCTCGCTGGGACCAAGTGGAGCGGAGCGTCTACGAGAAGGGACATCTATTCAGATCGCATGAAGAAGCTTGGCACGCCTTTGACGTCGGCAAAATCAAACTTGGCGACAAGATATGGGTGCGCTTGGATCCTGGTGCCGAAGTATGGGACCTAGGCGAAAACGAAGCCTTCAAGACTTACAAGATCTCTGAAACTAATCGCTGGATCGAGACAACCGTCGGTCGGATCATCTTTAACAGCATCTTGCCCGAGAGCCTAGGCTTCCGTAACTACGTGATGCACGAAGACGAGATCGATTCGATCGTGCATCAGTGTTTCGAGCAACTGGGCAACGAGGGCACCGCCACGGTGCTAGACGAGATGAAGCGCCTCGGCTTCGAGTACGCGATGCAGTCAGGCACGACGATCGCTATCAAAGACGCTGTCACCCCACCCGAAAAGTCTGACCTTCTGTCCGAAGGACGCGCCCAAGTGAGAATGTTGGAGCAGCAGTACGAGGATGGGTTGATTACAGAGGAAGAGAAATACACTGCCACGATCGACACTTGGAACACCACTTCCGATCGAGTGACGGCCGCGGTGCAGAGCCATCTGCAAGAGTACAACGGCGTTTTCGCAATGTCCGACTCTGGTGCGAAGGGTAACTTGGCTCAGATCAAACAGATGGCGGGAATGAGAGGGCTGATGTCGAACCCACGTGGCCGGATCATCGACAGCCCAATCGAAGCCAGCTTCTCTGAGGGGTTGTCCGTCCATGAATTCTTCACCTCGACTCACGGATCTAGGAAGGCGCTGGCGGATACCGCGCTGAAGACCGCCGAGGCCGGATACCTGACACGACGGATGGCAGACGCGGCTCAGGACGTGATCATTAATGCCGACGATTGCGGAGTGACTGTGGGCATGGAGATCACCGTGGAGAGTTCTAGATCATTGAATCTGCCGTTCGATGAGCGCATATTCAGCCGCTACCCGGTAAACGACGTTGTGCACCCAGAAACAGGCGAAGTTCTGGCGACTGCCGAGGATCTGATCGGGATCGTCGTGGCTAAGTCAATAGTCGAAGCGGGTATCGAAGCAATCGAGGTCCGATCACCGGTTTCATGCAAGCTCGAGCGCGGCGTCTGCGCCAAGTGCTACGGCAGCATGCTGGCGGACAACCGCGCCTCGATCGTCGGCGAAGCAGTCGGTATCGTCGCGGCTCAATCGATTGGCGAGCCTGGCACTCAGCTGACGATGCGTAACTTCCACACCGGCGGAATTGCCAGCGACCGCGATATAACGACCGGTTTGCCGAGGGTTCAGGAGTTGTTCGAGGCTCGTAACCCGAAGCTCGCCGCGATTCTGTCGGATATTTCGGGCACGGTGAAATTCCGCGAGGTGGAGGGCCAACACATCATCGCTGTCGAGAGCGAAGACACCATCAGGCATGAGGAAGAGCTCAAAGCCGGATACAAGGCTTCGGTTAAAGTGGGCGACTGGATTGATGCCGGAGCGCCGATCATGAAATTGAGCCTCAGGGGAAGGAAAGACGCCAGCACGTCGGATGGCACGCTTTCGCTGCCCGAGGAGGTGGTGGCTCAAGTGTCGGGCACGGTTGCGGATGTCAGCGACAAGATAGCAATCGAATGGACAGAGTGGGACGAACGTGAGTATCTCCCGCAGGGCCATGTCGAGATTCTCGTTTCTGAAGGCAGCAAAGTCGAGCCAGGCACTCCTCTGACCGATGGTCAGAAGAATCCGCACGATATTCTCCGGATCACCGGCATCGAAGCCGTCCAGAAGTATCTGGTGGAAGAGGCGCAGCGAGTTTATCGCTCACAAGGTGTGAAGGTGCACGACAAGCACTTCGAGGTGATCGTTCGACAGATGCTTAGGAAGGTTAAGATCGACAGCTCGGGCGACTCGACTCTGTTGATCAACGAGATAGTCGATCGTTCATCCTACATGCATGAAAACGAAGACCTGCGCTCAAAGGGCGGAGAGCCGGCCACGGCATCCCCGGTATTGCTCGGCATCAGCAAAGTATCGTTGATGTCGCAGAGCTTCTTGGCTAAGGCTTCATTCCAAGAGACTGAGCGGGTTCTCACCGAGGCGGCTCTGCAGGGAAGCGTCGATCATTTGAACGGCTTGAAGGAAAACGTGATCATAGGCCGCATGATTCCCGCCCGACTCGACCGCAGCCAGAAAGGCAGGGAGATTCTCGGCATTCCCGAGCCGGGAGAAGTCAAAGAGGTTGGCGAGGAAGCTCAGGCATGGGAAGATGTCTTGGCTGCCATCGCAAGCGGCAGCGACACCGGCTATGGAGTGCCTACGAACTACACGACCCCGATCGACCTGCTCAATGGAGACACCCCTGCACATACGGGCGATATCGGCTTCTCAGACGATCAGGACTCGGCCGGAGAAGATAACGATGATGTCTTGAGAATGGCAGACTCATTGCTCGGCAATAGCCGTCTCTCCAACGACTCATCAGTTTCCTTCAGCGACGAATAGACGATACCAGAGCAAAGCCTAAACGAAGCTGCGGTCACAGACTCCGAACGGGATTGAATCGATCTCAGTTCGGAGTCTGTTGCAAAACCTTCCGTAATTCACCTTCGCAGGCTGCTGTAAAACTTACAGTAGCGTAGAGAGCTCTTGCCTCAGCGAAGGTGGAGCGTAGCACCGTTGATACAATCTCACCCTCGTCTCTGCGATTGAGTGCGCGTCTGAGTTCCCGTATCATCTCTCTGAGAAGGAAAGAACATGGCTACAATTTCGGATCGCCCCAACGTCATCGTCTTCATGACCGATGACCAAGGCTACGGCGACCTTTCCTGCATGGGCGCGACGGATTTCAGAACGCCCAATCTTGATCGGATGGCAGGCGAGGGCGTTCGCTTCACAGATTGGTACTCGAACAGCCCGGTGTGCAGCCCTTCTCGCGCCGCACTGCTGACCGGGAGGTATCCGGGAAACGCCGGCGTCCGAGCGATACTGCAGGGTCATCGCACCGCTACCGGACTGCCCAACTCGACTCCCACCATTTCCTCGCTGCTCAAGGAGCGAGGCTACCAGACAGCCATGGTGGGGAAGTGGCACTTGGGTCTGACCGACGAGTGCCGCCCGCACAGCCACGGCTTCGACTACTGGTTCGGCTTCCTCGCCGGCTGCATCGACTTCTACTCGCACATCTACTATTGGGGTGCCAACCGCCCTGGTCCGGGAGTCAATCCCACCCACGACCTCTGGGAGAACAACGAAGAGGTTTGGCACGACGGCTCTTACTTCACCGAATTGATCGCCGAGAAGGTAATCGATCAAATGCGAGCCATGGTGGAGGGAAAGCGCGATACAGGAGCGCCTTTCCTGCTCTTCATCCCGTTCAACGCCCCTCACTATCCGATGCACGCTCCTGCAAAGTATCGAGACCGCTTCAGACACCTGCCTTGGGATCGCCAGATAATGGCTGCCATGATCAGCGCGATCGATGATGCCGTCGGATCGATAATGAACGAGGTCGAGAGACTCGGAGAAGACGAGAACACTCTCACCTTCTTCGTATCCGACAACGGACCTTCTCGTGAGACGCGCAACTGGCTGGACGGTACCCTCGACCCGTACTACGGTGGAACCTCTGGCGGATTGAAGGGGCACAAATTCAGCCTATTCGACGGCGGTGTCAAGATGCCCGCGATCGCGCGCTACCCTGCTCGCATCCCTGCCGGACAGGTAATCTCACATCCATGCGCGTCGATGGATATCGTCCCGACCGTTCTACACGCGGTCGATGGAGCGGCTCCCACCGTGTCGGACGAGTTCGATGGCTCGAGCATCTTGAATCTGCTATCCGAGGGCGTTGAGCCGCCTGCGCGTGATATCTACTGGGAACTGGACGGACAGACAGCGATGCGGCGCGGCAAGTGGAAATTAGTTATCGATGGAGTCTTG
This sequence comes from Dehalococcoidia bacterium, assembly GCA_965214735.1. Lineage (GTDB taxonomy): Bacteria > Chloroflexota > Dehalococcoidia > Lucifugimonadales > Lucifugimonadaceae > Bin127. Next base: position 2,304,101 of record OZ243977.1, read on the forward strand.
GTGGAAGAGACGAACCTTCAGAGCATATCCATCTGTCCGATGTTGTGCACGATCCGAGTGAGAGCGTCAATCTCGTCGATACGATGTCGGAGTTAGCGTCTGAACTCGAGGAAGCGGCTCTGAGCTGGCGTGCCGAGATCGAGGAACGTTGGGAGCGTGAGTACGCTTCGTTGGGGCATGGTATCGTCACCTACGCCGACTTTGAACACAGGAGGCGGTGACATTAGATTCAAGCAGAAGATGTAACAACGGATACATGCACGATACTAGATGCGGTGGAACGGGCATGATTTTCGCCCGCATATTGAACACGAATGGAAATTTTGAGGAGTTGATGCGATGAGAATGCCGATTCTGGGAATTTCGCATGAGACAAACACGTTCTCTCATGTGCCCGCCGACTACGATCAGTTCGTAAACACGGGGATTCTCCGCGGCGAAGAGATCGTCGACCACTTCGTCGATGCCAGATACACCATCTCCGGCTACTTGAATGCCGCAGATGAGCTGGATTTCGAGATCGTGCCGCTGATGTATGCCGTCACCGGACCGATCGGCACCATCACCAAGGACGCCTACGATCGGCTGACCGCGGAGATGTTCGGAATGTTACGGAACGAGGGGCCATGGGACGGCGTGTTGATCTCGAATCACGGGGCGGCGGTGAGCGAGGAGTTTCCTGATATGGACGGCGAGTTCTGCCGCGCAGTGCGAGAGATAGTAGGCCCCGACGTGCCTATCGGAGTAACGCTGGACATGCACGGGAACGTGTCGAAACCAGTGGTTGAACATACCGACATCTGTGTTGTATGGAGAACAAATCCGCATTTAGACCCGAAGGTGCGAGGTCGGAAGTGCGCGGAGCTTGTCTATCGGGCCGCGAAAGGAGAGATCAGCCCCGCCCAGTGGATCGAGATGCCTCCGGTGCTCGTGAACATCGTCAAGCAGTTCACCGGCGAAGACCCGATGAAAAAGTTCGTCGCTGACTGCGTGGCAGCCAACGAGACTCCGGGCATTTTAGACACGAGCGTCGCCGAAGGCTACCCTTATGCCGACGTGGAAGAGATGGGTATGTCTTGGGTCGCCATTGCTGACAACGGTGATTTGGAGCTCGCTAAGTCGGTTGCTAAGGGTATGGCGCAACGAGCTTGGGAGTCGAGGTCGGAACTGAACGTGCATGTACCTTCCGTATCGGAAGCTCTCGACATGGCTCTCTCCTCCTACATCGGACCCCGCGACATGGGAGATGCCGACGACGTGCCGACCGACGGCGCTGCCCTGTCGATGCCCGACGATGCGGGTGAAGTCAGGCTGGGCCCGATAGTGCTGATGGATGTGGGCGACAACATCGGCGGCGGATCCTCAGCCGACTCGACCCACATCTTGGCGGAGGTCGTCGAGCGAGGGATCGATGGATACTTGCAGACGCTCTACGACCCTGAAGCTGTGAACGCGTGCGTATCCGCCGGCGTCGGTCCGACGCTGACGCTGGATGTCGGCGGTAAGACTGACGACATGCACGGCGAGCCGGTGCGAGTGACTGGAACTGTTAAGACGATCAGCGATGGACGCTACGAGGAGCTGGGCGCTTCTCACGGAGGGTTCAGATTCTACTCGGCGGGCGTGAGCGCTCGGTTCGATACGGATGGCGGTCAAACGCTGCTCCTGACCTCCGAACGCGCCGGCAACACAACACGAGCGCAGATGTATCACATCGGCATCTTTCCTGAGAGGTACCGAATCGTGGTAGCTAAAGGCGTAGTCTCGCCGCGGCCGGCCTACCAGCCCATCGCCGGCAAGGTGATCATCGTCAACACTCCCGGCGTCACGACAGCCGATCTGACCACATTCGAATATCACCGGCGCCGCGTGCCGCTCTACCCTCTGGAGCTAGACGCGGAGTATTGAGCGGGTTATTCAGCCGACGCGACAGTTGATCAAAACGTCCAACCACCCATTAGCCGCTCTGAATCTGTAACAGAACGAAAGTGGTCGGTATCATGTACTTTGGTCTGGTGCGAGAGGGAATTCATCCACATTTCGGGTTGGCGTTCCAATCGTTCGTTCTACCGAAGAACGTCTGCGCCTACGTCTTCGAGCAGAATCTAAAACCTTCAAGCGTACTACCCCAGGATCCGCTCCGAAACTCTCAAGCAGATATATCATGCTCCCGATATTTTGCTTTGCACTTGCAGCCGTATCCAGCCACATACCGTTTCTCAAACGACGCATGCTTCTGAAGCGATTGCCATTTGCGTGAGTCGGAGTATCATTTACCAGATATGTAGCTCCGTAAGGTGTCCTCGACAAAGGACAATGCCTCCATGTCAAAATCCCATCTTCGAACATCCACTCCACTACCGCTTGCACAATGTCAGCCCACTGTGAGACTTGACTCTCACTTTCTCCAATCTTGACTGAATACGGCTTTAATCCGGTGGGATCGAAACTCACATCGTTCAAAGCGTACCAGCTGTATGAAATGATGTTCTGACGATTGTCAGTCTGTAACCGTCCAGATGCATGCTGGTCGTGTCTAGGAAAGTCCTCCGTTACCGTCGTCTCGTAACTACTCACGCCGAGAGACGACGATTCATCGTCTGAAAGCGAACTAACGCTCTCATCGCTTCTGCCATCATCCCCTTCAGCTTCCGATGTCGAAAGTGAGTCGAAGAATGGCTTAACCACCTGCACCAGACCCGCTTCGCTTGATACGTTATGACGCCATAGACACAGAGCATGAAGAGCGTTCTCATAGGCAGATTTCTCAACTATTCGGAGCTCCGTGCGCAACTTATCATCCAACGTAGAGTCAAAAGACACTTCGTACATCTTCCATCTGTCGCCATCCGTAACCACTAGGTACCGGATACCCTGAGATTTCGAATAGTGCAAGATGCTCATCGCCTCGATTGCAGTTAACTGGTTGCCCAATCTCTCGGCTTCGATCAATACAACAGGCTCACTGCCTGAGATAAGCGCGTAGTCAGCACTCCCTCGTCCAGTCTCGTACTCTAGAGTGACAAGGGATGGGTCAGTGACATCCCAACCCAGAGCCATCAGCAGAGGGTCAATCAAGACCTGACGGGTTCGTATCTTGTTCGATGCAAGCGACTCCCCGTGCTGTTCGATATTTCTATGAATCTTCGCAATCGCCTCAACCAAGTCATCAATAGCCATTGATTACTCCCGTATTGAACCTCTATCAATTCAACCTACAGCATAAACGTCATCTATCACATCGACGTTCGTCAACTCTACTTCTTATAACCCTACACAGAGTGATACGGCTCGCTAGTAGAGACCAGACTAGTGGAGTTGGCAGTGGATCATCCCCGTACAAACCGTGCCACACAAAACCGCCTCATCTGACAGCGCACGCCCCAACGAGATCGTGATCATGATTGATTCACCGGGTTACAACGGACTCCGATTCACTCAGATGTAATACGGTGCCATGTGCTGCTCCTTACGTGCCGACCTACTCACCTAGCCGGCACCGGCATTAGGAGTCCAGGCTACGTCGGATCTGGAACAGCCAAGTTACAGCGGATATCTCAACCATAACTGCGTCACGATGGATGAAGTGTTACCAGACCATCGCCGGCAAGGTGATCATCGTCAACATTCCTAGCATCACGACAGCCGATCTGACAAGACTCGACTCAGCCAAAACGGTTTGAGCTGATCGACACCATCTTTAGTTTCAGAAGTCGGATCGGTTTCATTTGCTAGCCACTACATCTGCGTATACGACGGTGCGCTGTAGGTGGTTGCTTGTGTGGATGCCGTCATCTTCGTCTCTGGAGATGGCGACGGGCCTTTCCACTACTTCGCCCGGCTTTGCATCTATCGACGAAGTTAGCATGGGACCGTCGATGACGCATGTGTGGAACTCTCCGTTTTCACCTAGAGGGTCTACATCGTCGGGCAGATCTGCTATGAACTGCATATGGAACCATCTGCCGGCGAACTCTTTCGGCAACCTGTCGGGGTTGATGGCGGTAACTATGGCACGCAAGCCGGATCGGATCATCTCGTGCGCTAGTTCAGTCGTGTCTTCGCCCATAGCGGGAACAGTGGCGTAAAGCCAGTGCCATCCAGCTTCTCTTCTCGATAACGGCGGATATCTTCCAGATACAGGTCCCCGAATGCGAAATGCGTCGCCGTCAAATGATCGGGCAGCGACTCCGCGTTTGCGAAGAACTGTTGCATGGCAGATTCATAATCGGCGTTGGAACATGGATACGGTATCGGTATCTGGTATAGCGGCAATCTCAGTCGTTCCGATTGCAGTTTCAGCACCCAGATAGGAGTGGCTTGGATAGATACTCGCTGGAAGCGGGGAGTCACGGTGGTGAAGATGCCGCGCACATCGTAGAGTTCGGGCTGTTGGCTCAGAATATGCAGCGTCCAAGCCGAGTCTTTGCCCGAGGACCAAGATACTAACACCGGCGCAGGTATCATGACGCCGATTCTACAGAGCACTGGCAGGTCTTCCCATAGCAGTTATGATTTTGGAAGCGCGACACGACGCTCAGAGGTAGGGATATTTTCATGTCTAAAGTCGGTGATGGCGAAAACTCAGGAATAGACTCGACACGTCCGAACGTGATTGTGATCATGGTGGATGATCTTGGCTTCTCGGACATCGGATGCTACGGAGGCGAGATCAATACTCCGAACATCGATTCTCTGGGCTACAACGGACTCCGCTTCACTCAGATGTACAACGGCGCTAGGTGCTGCCCCTCGCGTGCCTCCCTCCTCACCGGACTTAACCCTCACCAAGCCGGCATTGGCCAGATGACGGCGGATCTCGGACATCCCAGCTACCGAGGATATCTCAATCAGAGTTGCGTCACGATGGCAGAGGTCTTGAAGGGAGCGGGCTACACCACCCTAATGTCTGGCAAGTGGCACGTCGGAGGCGGATACAATCGCCGATTGCGCGATCAGTGGACTCCCGGCGATGCCACTCACCCATTGCCGACGCAACGCGGCTTCGACAAGTATTTCGGATTGTTGGAAGCCGCAGATTCTTACTGGTACCCGAAGGCGCTGATGCTGCAAGACAAGTTGATCGAAGTAGAGAGCGGCGATTTTCATCTGACCGACGCGATAGCCGATCACGCAGTCTCGCAGATCGAGGACGCAGCGTCCGATGCTCCATTCTTCCAATACATAGCCTTTACTGCGCCTCACTGGCCTCTTCATGCCTGGGAAGACGACATCGCGAAGTATGAAGGTCGTTACATGCGCGGATGGGATGAGATCAGGACTTCACGCCACGAGGAGCAGAAAGGGTTGGGGATCGTGGACGAGAAGTGGCAGATATCGCAACGCGACGAGGATGCGCCTCCTTGGGAAGATGTCGATAACCAAGAGTACGAAGACATCCGAATGGCTGTCTACTGCGCAATGATCGAGCAGGTCGATCGCGGATTGGGACGTGTGATCGATACGCTGAAGCGGCTGGGTAGATTCGACAACACCATCATGATGTTCCTCTCCGATAACGGAGGCTGCGCTGAACTCTTCCAAGAAGATGCCGACTGGCCGGATCCATCGCAATGGGCGACTACACCGACTCTTGATGGCGATCCGGTGAGAGTGGGCGATATTCCGGATCTGCGTCCGGGGCCCGACACGACGTTTCAGGCAGTGGAGCTGCCGTGGGCGAACGTCTCAAACACTCCCTTCCGTTTCTTCAAAAGATGGTTTCACGAGGGCGGCGTTTCGACTCCGTTCATCGTCCACTGGCCGTCGCGAATCGAGGATCCGACGATCTTGGACAACGTGCCTATGCACATAACGGATATCGCGGCGACCGTGTACGACGCCGCGGAAGTGCAGTATCCATCGGAATTCAAAGGCAACGAGATAATCCCCTTGGAGGGAGAATCATTCATGTCCGCGATCGAGGGAAAGACGTGGTCACGGGAGAAGCCCGTTGCAGTGGAGCACGAAGGCAATCGCGGGATCCGCATCGGCGATTGGAAGCTGGTAGCCGAGTGGGATAAGCCTTGGGAGCTGTACAACATCCCCGAGGACCGCACTGAGCTCAACGACCTGGCATCCAGTGAGCCTTCGCGCGTCGCCGAGATGGAACGCGCCTACGACGCATGGGCTGAGCGAGCTGGCGTTGTGCTGTGGCCCGTGAGGCACGACGTGTTGGCGAAGCGAATGAAGGGCAAGCGGGATCACATCTCGCAACATAGGGGGGCGGTGCAGGGAGGCACTATGAGGTGAAGATATAGAACGCCTCCCCAAACGCTCTCCATGTCTATGTGCAATACGCCTTCCGCTGCACATCGTTCAGAGGAAGGCCGTTGCTCAAGAGACAGGCACAACAATCCGGCGCGCCTTGCGACTTTAGACCGTTTTGCGCCACCGGAGACTGTTGCAAAACCACTCTTCACTCCCGGGAAGCATGCCCTGCACCCCGATGCGGGGGCTTGCGGGAATGACAGGGTTTTGCGTCAACGGTCTCTAGGCGGGGAGAAGGGAAGATGCCTGCCGCCATGTCGCAGCCCTTAGCCGCGTCTTAGCACATAGTTACTCTGGCAGCTAGACACTCCGCATGGTGTCTTTTGGACTTTTGAGGCAGGTTCTTGAGACCCGTCCCTGCGCGTTACGCTAAAGTGCCTCGGTGCTGGTCCCGCTTGGATCCGTTGCGATGATCAGAGTTCGCAATGCTTCTCCGCAAGAAGTGCGGACTGTCGCCCGCAGGCGTTCCACCTGATCGCGTACGAGGCCATGAGGTGGAAAGCAAAACAAGAATTGACAGTTCTCTGCCAGCGAGATTCTGTTGGTATCGAAGATTCTGGTCTGTCGTGATCAACACTTGATAGCCATCATCCTCGGCTTTATCAAGCAATACGCTGTTATGCAAATTGGACCAGCCCCGCTCATAGCCGTATCCACTGAGTGCTCTGCCAGATGCCGCCGAAGCGGTACGGGAGTCCTCTGATCGAACAGGATCCTCACGACAGAACTGAGCTTGACAACGACTTCACTTCATGATCCAATACATCTTCCACTTTCCATGCATCAACGCCAGGGAACCACTCTAGGAACTGATCCAGCGATGCACCGTCTCTGACATTCTCGAAAAGAGTGGACACCGGCACCCGTGTTCCTCGAAACACCCATGCCCCGCTGACTTTATCCGGATGACGTTCGACAGCATCACATGTCTCCCAGCTTGTCATAACTCCCTCTGTCCTTCGCCTCTACAGGCCTGTCGCACAAGGCCCGAGCCAGAGTCCATCATAAGTTCTCGTTCCCTTCAAAGCTATCAGCGGCAACCCGATGCTAGAAGCCACCAGAAACTCGCGCGATGTCGATATGCTCCTTCGTTATTTTCCTCGACCCTCAATCCACTAGCGCGAGCATCCTGTCTACGAAACGATGCACTACCGGCGCATCGGCATCGCGCTCCCAATCCTCCATGTCGTCGTGATAAAAGTTGCGGTGGAACTTTTCCGCTACGCCGAATGATGCGAGCAACTCATAGTCGTCTCCATGTTCATCTGAGATCTTTGTCACGGCGGATTTAAGGGACTGATGACTGCGGTGTGGCCAGCCTCTCTGCTGAGAAACCGCCATCACAGCGTGCGCGGCGGCTCCCCAGAGCTTCTCGGACCCCTGCACCAAGTCGCCGGCTGCGAACTCTAAATCAGCCGCGTCCAAGAAGTCTCGAGCCGTCTGAGTATGTTCGTCTACCATCATCTTGGTCGCCGCTCGCCTTCCCTAAACTGTAGAAATCGCCTCTGCCTTACAGTTTAAGGCCTGTGTCCCGTGAAGCTGGGTATGTTGACACCGCGACGAAAAGCGAGCTGGCGTTGTGCTGTGGCCTGTGAGGCACGACGTGTTGGCGAAGCGCATGAAGGGCAAGCGGGATCACATCTCGCAACATAGGGGTCCGGTGCAGGGAGGCAGGATGCGCTGAGCGGCTTACCTTACCTCGGTAAATGATCAATCTACCAGTGCGAGCGTCCTATCTACGAAAAGACGCACCGGCGGCGCGTCAGGCAATGTCGCGATCCGATTGGCGGGGATGGATTCAGAGCGATGTCGTTCCTATATTGACGCTGATTCACAACATTTCGCCAAATGGTGCAGGAGAGTTTACGCCGACTCGCTGGAAGCAGGATACAATGCAGGTGGCGCGCAGTACTTCTAGTTAGGAGATTATGAAATGAGACGCAAGCTTGGTTCTTTCGATGTCTCTCGGCGGCTACCGATATTGATGATGGTCATCGGTTTCGTGCTGGCTTCCGCAGGCATCGCCTGTGGCGGCGAGACTATCGTCGAGGTGACTCGAGAGGTGGAAGTGGTTCGAACCGTGCAGGTTGAGGTCCCAGTGGAGATCGAGAAGGAGGTGGTCAGGGAAGTCGAGGTAGAAGTCCCGGTGGAGATCGAAAGAGAAGTGATCCGAGAAGTGGAGGTGGAGAAGCAGGTAGCCGTAGAGGTGGAGGTAGAGGTGACTCGAGAGGTCGCTATGGAGGTTGTGGTCACTGCCACGGCAGTGTTGCAGCCTACCGCGACTCCTGTACCCGCCGCACAATCGGCACCGCCTTCTAGGCAATCGCCGGGCGAGCTCGTTTGGGCCATCGGTGACAGCCAGAGAAACTGGTCCGGGTTCAATGCGGGCAACCTGTGTTGCGGCGCCAAGTCCTTCAGCGTCGTCGAGACGCTGTTCAAGCCCGTGGGCACCAACATCGCGGCGAACCTGCTGGCTGACAGCTTCGAGTTCTCCGATGATCTGTCGTATGTGGATGTCAAACTCCAACAAGGCGTGGACTTCCACAAGAATTTCGGCCCGCTGACCGCGGAAGATGTCGCATGGTCGGTCAACGACACGAATCCGAATCTCTCGACTGAGCTGGGATCGGGGCAGACCAGCGTCACCGACGGATCCGGGACTTGGGCCGGCTTCTTGGGATCGAACCCCAGCGAAGCCATCGATTCGGAAACTGTTCGAATCCGCTGGGAGAATTTCGATCCTCGATGGGATACTTGGTTCTTCGGCCAAGACGGCTTGGGTGCTGGTATCGTCAGCAAGCGAGCCTTCACCGAGATGGGCAAGGACTGGAACAACGACAACATAGTCGGCACCGGTCCGTTCGAATTCACGAACTGGATCCGCGGCGACCGGACAGAATACACGGCTCTCGATACGCACTGGCGACAAGTTGCGGAAATATCGAAGATCACCCGAGTCTCTATACCGGACGAAAGCGTGAGGATGGTTGCGCTACAGAACGGTGAGGCTGACATAGCAGACATCAGCACCGGCAACATCCCTGTCGCGGAACGATTCGGAATGGTGAAGAACGGTTCTGGAACCGCTCGTATGGTTACGGTCATGTTCGCAGGTAACTTGTGGGAGACCAACCACCCGACTACCGGCGATGCCCTAGAGATCGTGACCTATACTCACGACCTGCCTTGGCTCGGAAATCCGCATAAACCTGAAGACAACAACAACCCTGATGGCATGAACGACATGGAACAGGCGCGTTTGGTTCGACAGGCATTGGCGGTCTCCATCGATCGCGCATTGATCAACGAAGTGATCTTGGAAGGCGTCGGATGGCCAGTCGAGATACCTTACTTCGACATCAACCACCCGGATTGGGACGATGAGCGATGGGGTGTCGGCTACGATCCTGGCAGAGCAGAAGCTCTGCTCGATCTCGCAGGCTATCCTCGCGGCTCCAACGGCGAGCGATTCACGATTGCGATGTTCGCATGGCCGGTCGGTCATTTCTTCGCCGACATCGGTGATGCGGTAGCCGGGTTCTGGGAAGAGATCGGCGTAGATGTTGACATTCTTCACTATGAGTACACGGTGTTCCGCCCGACTCTCGTCGGTCGATCAGCGACTCAAGCGTGGACAGACACTGGTCCATTGGAGAATTTCGCAACCACGCCTTGGGACTTCCCGCGTGGAATCCAGATGAGCGCGATCGCGCGCGGCGGCAAGAGCCACGGTATCGAGATACCAGAAGCAACTGCCAACTACAAGGATGTATCCGCCGAGGCTGACCGTGCCGCAAGGATCGAGCTTAACAAGCAATTCGGCGACTTCCTGAGGCACTGGATGCCTGGCTTCGGCGTGGTAGCGGTCCCCAGTCTGGTCGTCTACAACCCCAACTCGATCGGTAGCTGGGAGATGGAGCCCGGTTTGCGCGGGACGTTCAACTCGCCCGAGAAGATCACCCTGCCATAAGACTGGTTTCGTCGGGAGGGGACATATAGGGTGTTTCCCTCCCGACACCCACTACCTGTTAGTTGCAGGTAGTAGCGAGCAATTGGGGTAGATGGGTTTCGGTGTGCAGAGACCGAAAATTCGTCCTAGCTATGCGAGTTGCGGTAAAGAAACGCGTGTACAGGGCGACACTGTTCCGTGAAATTAACTTGATCTGATCACCAGATGCGAAGATACCTGGCAAGAAGGCTTCTCTTTGCTGTTCTGACGCTTTGGGGTGTGACGATTCTGGTGTTCGGACTCTCTAGGTTAGGTCCCGATCCGTTGCTGGCGTATGTTCGCGACGACACTTACGGCTTGGGCGCGGACACAGTAGCGGAGCTGCGGAAAAAGTGGGGGCTGGACAAACCGGTATACGTTCAGTACTTCGTGTGGCTGGGCAACATGATGCGAGGAGACATGGGGGAGAGCATCGCTACCCAGAGAGCAGTCTCCACTACGATCATGGAGGCACTGCCCAATACCTTGCAGCTGGCAGCGGTGGCATGGGTGCTGGGCACCATCCCCGGAGTTTTACTCGGTGTGTCGTCGGCGATTCGGAGGGGAACCCTAGTGGACTACTTCGGACGCGCGATCGCTTTGATAGGACAGGCCACCCCCGCTTTTTGGCTTGCTATCCTCTGCATCCTGCTATTTGCCGGGTATCTGGAGTGGTTGCCTTCTTCAACTAAGGCTCAGCCAACTGAACCGTTTCTGACGCAGGCCAAACACTTCATAATGCCGGCCTTCGTGCTTGCTTTCGACCCTTGGGCCACCTACTTACGTCTTACTCGCTCATCTATGCTGGAGGTGCTCGATTCGGAGTACGTGAAGCTGGCACGCGCCAAGGGGGCGACGGGAGTTTCCGTGATTTGGCGTCATGCGCTACGCAACGCGTTGATTCAGCCGATCACTGTTTCGGCACTGGTGTTGGCAGCCTTCATTACAGGCTCTGTCTTCGTCGAGACTGTCTTCGCCTGGCCCGGAATCGGTCGGTTGGCCGTGCAAGGAGCACTTGACAATGATGCGCCGATCGTGGCAGGCACAACTCTGATATTCGGGTTCGGCTACGTAATCATGAACTTCATCGCCGACATGATGTATCTGGTCGTCGATCCCAGAATCAGGTATTCGTGATCCAGTGACTGAAGATGCTGCAACAACGGATGCTAATCAAGGCAGTCAGGGGCCTTTAGTCATATGACGACTGAAGACATACGCGAAACGACTGGCACTTCTTCAACAATCCCCTCGGTTGCTGAAACGTCTGGGACACTGAGTGTTCCAGCGATGATATGGCGCTTCGTGCGTCGGTGGCCGATTATTCCAGTAGTCGTCATAGTGTTGATCGTTTTTGGTGCTTTGTTCGCCGATCAGATCAGTGCTCACGAACCCGACAAAGGCAAGCTGCAGAACTACAACAAACCGCCATTGTGGTTTGAAGGAAGCACGGCAGAGTTTCCGCTAGGCACTAACAACCAAGGGCAGGACATGTTGATCCGTGTCTTGCGTGGAGCCCGCGTTTCGTTGACAGTTGCAAGCATCGCAGTGCTGTTCGGATTGGTGGTAGGAACGTTCACGGGCATCGTTTCAGGCTACTACGGAGGTTTGATCGACGAGTTGCTGATGCGTCTAGTCGACTTGTGGGCTTCCTTGCCGCTGCTCATGATCGCAATCATCTGGGCGGTGAGCATTCAGCCGAGTCTCTGGTCTGTCACGTTGCTGTTATCGATCTTCTCATGGTCGTCGGGCACAAGAAACATCCGTGGTGAGATTCTGTCGCTGAAGTCCCGCGAGTTCGTCATCGCTGCTCACACAATGGGTGCCAGCAACATTCGGATCATGTGGAGACATCTATTTCCTCAGATAGTCCACATCGTTATCGTGGTTACTACCCTGCGAACCGGGGCATTGATCGTCGCGGAATCGGGTCTCTCATTCCTCGGTGTCGGGTTGCCGGCATCAGTCCCCAGCTGGGGGCTGCTGATCACCCAAGGACGCCCGTTCCTGACCACGACCAACTGGTGGATGTCAGTAATACCCGGTATCTTCCTCTTCGCGACGGTTATGTCGCTGAACTTCTTGGGCGACTGGCTGCGAGATCGGCTGGACCCCCGTTTGCGGCAGATCGACTGAATCAGAAAGTCAGCACGGTTCGCGCTGCCTCACCCGCGTTCATGTCGGTGAATGCCTCGTTGATCTCGTCGAGCGGTCTGTAGCGAGTTATCATCTCGTCGAGCTTGAGTAGGCCTTGACCGTACATATCTAGCATCCACAGGAAGTCGATGCGCGGCCTGCCGTCGCCATGCCAATTACCCAATATGGTCCGACCGCGCAGCAGCTCCCACCCGTCGACCGCGATCTCGGCCCCGGTTGGAACTACGCCTACGAGCACCATCGTGCCCAGAGGCCGTGTCGAGTTGAAAGCCTGTTTGGCGACGGTCGGGAATCCCACTACTTCGAAGGCGTAATCGACTCCTCCACGAGTGATTTCATGGATGCGCTTGATCGGGTCTTCTCTGCTCGCGTTGATGAAGTGTGTGGCACCCATCTCACCGGCTTTTTCGAGTTTGAAGTCGACGGTATCAACAGCTATGATCTGCGCCGCGTTAGCCAATCTTCCGCCCTGCACGACGCTAAGACCTACTCCTCCACATCCGAACACCGCCATCGATGCCCCGGTAGGCACTTTGGCGCGATTGACCACTGCTCCTACCCCGGTGATTATGCCGCAGCTGATGAGGCAGGCAGATTCTAGATTCGTTTCATCGGGAACTGCGACGCACTTGTCTTCAGGCGCCATTGTGAGCTCGGTAAACGTGGGAGTCCGATGGTGTATCGTCTCGCCATTCACAGAGAACCTTGTAGTGCCGTCGGGCATCGTGGCACCGATGCCGAAGTTGGTTTCGCAAAGCGAAGGGTGCCCAGCTGTGCAGTTGCGGCATGTACCGCACATAGAGTCGAGCGAGAGGATCACCTTGTCGCCCTTATTGAGCGTCGAAACGCCCGGACCGACATCTTCGACTATTCCGGCGCCTTCGTGTCCGAGAATCATTGGCAACGCGGCGGCGGTGGTGTGGCCGTCGACAGAGTGATAGTCGCTGTGGCACACTCCGGCGCCGACGATTCGGATGAGGACCTCGCCCGTCTCCGGCTCGGAGATGTCGACTGTTTCGACTGAGACCGGAGTGCGAGGTTTGCGAAGAAGGGCTGCTTTAGTGTCCATATATCTTTGCTCGTGATTTCGTGGGGCAGATCGACTAGCGTTGCGGAAAAGTTTATTCGAGTGTTTGGTCGAGTGCGGAATGTGCGCGTTGCAGACGGGTTACAATGCGCGGATGATGAGCGAATGCGAACTAACTTCAGATGCCCAGAGCTGTTGCGCTCCAGCGCGTGATTCGGGTGCCGTTGATGATCAAGTAACGATCAATGTCGGCGCGACAGTCAAGGATGAGAGCCATGTGAACGGGATGGTTGAGCTGTCAGGCGGAGAGTTCAGGATGGGCACTGACAATCGGCGGTTTGCGGGCGATGGCGAAGGCCCGATACGGACGGTTGAAGTGAGTGATTTCCAAGTCGGAAGTGCTCCAGTGACCTGTGCCGAGTTCGATGAATTCGTATCGGCGACTAGATATGAAACCGATGCGGAGCGTTTCGGCTGGTCGTTCGTCTTTCACGACTTCGTGTCTGAAGCCACGCGAAAGTCGGTCTCACAGGTGGTTCAGGGCAGTCCGTGGTGGTGGAAGGTCGATGGCTCGGACTGGCGTCATCCGGACGGTCCCGATTCGAGCTGGGAGGAACGGCCGTCGCATCCTGTGACGCATGTTTCGTGGCGTGATGTTACGGCGTATTGCGAATGGGCGGGTGGAAGGCTGCCTACCGAGGCGGAGTGGGAGTTTGCAGCGCGGGGTGGACTAGATCAGGCGCAGTTCGCTTGGGGAGATGAGTTGATTCAAGACGGGAAGCACATGTGCAACATTTGGCAGGGATCGTTCCCTCACGCCAACTCGGCGGAAGATGGATTTCACGGAACTTCGCCGGTGGGTTCGTTTCCCGCCAACGCCTACGGTCTATTCGACGTTGCCGGGAATGTGTGGGAGTGGTGCTCTGACTGGTTTTCACCCACCTTCCATCGGAATGCCCGTCGGGTGACGAGGAAGAATCCGAAGGGACCGAGGCGCGGAGATGCCAAGGTAATTCGTGGCGGCTCATATCTATGCCACGATTCCTACTGCAACCGCTACCGGGTGGGTGCCAGAACTTCGTCAACGCCAGATTCGAGCGCAAGCAATGTGGGGTTCCGCTTGGCTGCAGACTGAGCGGAAGGGATGCGCGTCAGCCTAGCAACTCTCCGAGGCGTTCACCGATGATGCGGATCTCTTCATCTTCGAGCAGACGTACATCGATCCTGACGATGCGATCGTCCTCAGCGTGCCCCATCGTCGCAATTGCGGGGTCGCCCTCTCTCAGGGCCTGGATCAGCCCCTCGGCGTCGTAACCAGAATCCGAAGCGACCTTGACGTGCACGTTGGGCATCGGACGTTCATCGTCGTCTGGGAACTGAATGTAAGAGTCTTCGATGCGTGACAAGTCTCGGATGCTGGAGTGGAGCATCCCGGATTTGCGATGGTGCTCGGTCATCCGTTCTTCGTCGTCTTGCTCAGCCCACCAGATGAACGACGATACCTGCCCCACGACTTCCTCTTTGCTCACCTTCGCCACTCGTCCGATGCCGTGAGCGGGCGCGGACTGCATTGCGATGGCATCGATCAGATCTTGACTGCCGGCGATGATTCCGGATCCTTGCGGCCCCTGTATCCCCTTCCCGCCTGAGAAGCAGACTACATCGGCTCCCAGATCGATGAATCGGTACAGGTTCTCGCGCGGCGGCAAGGCGTTGGAGGCATCGAGGATGACACGGGCGCCGTGAGCATGTGCGATGTCGAAAACATCTTCGAGCGCGATGTCAGATGAAGGCGCGTAGCCTACCCAGTAGACCATCTTGGCGTTGGGATTGTCGATGAAGGATTGTTCGTACTGCTCGGCGGTCACGGTTCTGGCACCGGCGCCATTTTCGCCCGGGTCGCCAACTTCGACGAACTTGACTCCCGCTGTCTTCACAGCCATCGCGTATCCGTGATCCACATATTCGACACCCTCATCGTTTTCACGGCGGGCGAATCGCTTTGCGATGCACTCGACCTGACCGTCTTGCACGTACGGAAGCTGCTCAATGAGGGCTTTATCTGTGCCAGTGATGATGGCAGCTGCAGAAACCATGAGGCCCGCGGCGCAGCCTGAGACTATGTATCCATCGTCGGCGTGAGTATACTCGGCGATGACTCTGCCGGCGGCCCGTTGAAGCTCCTGCATGTCTACCAAGTTGTCGGCCGCGGCGCGCATGGCTTTGAGGGAGGTATCGGGTATGAGCGTGCCTCCCATGACCGTGTGGTGGCACGTGGCGTTGATGAATTTCCGAACGCCCAGCGCCGCATAGGGATCTCTCTCAAGTTCTTCAAGACTCGGGATCATGTGTGCACCTCCGCTTTTGCGATATGCGTAGGATACACCCACTCGAATGCATATATACGGTATTCGCCGTCGATTAAGATTCATTCGGGATCGAGATGGATTGTTCGATGCGAGAGGCGGCATCTAGTTGTAATAGAGTAATCCCATGGCTTCTATGCAAAAGACGCGTATCACCGCGGATGATCTTTTCGTCATGCCGGACGACGAGTTCAGATACGAGCTTGAGAGAGGGGAGCTGGTGAAGATGCCGCCTGCTGGATTTGAACACGGGGATATCGGCGGCAGGATTCACGTAAATCTTGCATCTCATATTCGGCTCGAAGGTTTGGGCAGAGTACCCATCTCTGACACCGGATATCGATTAGCCGACGATCACGTTCTAGCCCCTGATGTCTCGTTTGTCTCGGAATCGCGGATACCCGCATCGGGGCCGCCAGAGGGCTTCTTCCATGGTGCTCCTGACCTAGCGGTGGAGGTGATTTCGCCGAGTGAGCGTGAAAGACGGTTGGCGCAAAAGGTAGCTGACTACCTGAGTCACGGATGCAAGATGGTGATCTTAGTTCGCCCTGGAACCCGCCGCGTCGAGGTTCACACGCCCGGCAGAGAGGCGTTGACTTTAGGACCCGGAGACGTGCTGGACGGCAGAGACGCAGTCCGCGGATGGCGGCTTCCCTTGTCGGAGATATTCGACTGACTGAACGGCAACAAATCCGTTCAGTTGAATTCACACGGCTACAGCTTCTGGAGCCGCCATGTTTGAATGCTCGCCCTCGTAGTCGTGTTCGCCGCCAAGGACATAGTTATACGCCGATAGGGCTGCTACAGCCCCCTGCGCGGCGGCAGTGACGGTCTGTTTGAGCGTAGTGCCATCAGTCAAGTCGCCTGCCGCGTATACTCCCGGCACACTGGTGCGTTGGCCACGGTCCACATGGACTTCGTTGGTCTCCGGATTCAGCTCCAGCCCTAGTTGAGTGGGGATTTCGAGCCTCGGATCCGCGCCTGCCTCGACGAAGAGACCATCTATCGGAATTACATCCTTGCCGTGCTCGCCATCGCGGGATCTGTTCATGGGCTCAGTTTGGTCCGGATGGATTTGGATGGTTTCGAAATCATCCATCGGCTTGGAGATGCGGACCTCCCGCAATCCAAACGCTTCATCGCCGATCAATTCCGTGACCACGGTGTTGAGGAGTATCCGCACATTGGGTATCTGCGATAGCACGCGCAGCTGAATGGGCTCTGGTCTCCACAGCGCATCGCCACGATAGATAAGGTAGACGTGCCGAGCATATCGGGCGAGGAGTATCGCCCCTTCAACCGCGGCGTTCCCGCCTCCTACTACAGCTGCCGCGTCTTTGCCTCGGTAAAGCGGAGCATCGCATGTGGAGCAGTAAGATACGCCCTTGCCTACCCACTCTTCCTCATGCGGCAGGCCCAAGGTTCGACGCTCTCTCCCGACGCATAGAATCACCGACCCCGCATCGACCGTGTCAGCGTCCTCTTCATCGCCGAGTCTGCATTTGAACTTGTCGCCGACGCGTTCCACTGATGTCAGGTTGTAGGGGATCACGGGAACATCGAGGCTGTCGACCTGCTCTTTGAACTTGAGCATGAGATCGAAGCCGTCGATATCGGGGGTTCCGGGATAGTTTTCGATTAGGCCCCCGATGGCAGTTTCGCCTCCAAACGATTCGGATGCGACGATGGTGTCGAGTTGGTATCTGGCGGAGTAGAGGCCTGCTGCGAACGCTGCGGCACCCTGCCCAGCGATTAAGACGTCGGCTTGGTGATTTGCCATGGCGAGTGTGATTTTCCTAATCGAAATCTAACGCCGATTCTCTGAATCGACTCACTTTATATAAAGTCTATTTCATAGGCTGAAGTCGGCCCTTATTGAATCACACTGGCGCGGTTGATCCGCAAAACTGTTTGGCTGGAATATAACCATGTCGAAATCGATTGAACTAAATCCGATTCCCCAAGGCGGCGTTGCCTCTGCGAAGGGTTTTCACGCCGGTGCTGTGTTCGCCGGGATAAAGACTCCCGGTGAAGACAAGAGAGATCTGGGGTTGCTGTATTCGGAGTTTGATTGCAGTGTCGCGGGAACGTTTACGCGCAACAGCATCGTTTCTCCTTCGGTGACCGTCTGTCGGGATGTAGTGGCGAACGGGACGGCGAGAGCGGTCATAGCCAACAGCGGCTGCGCGAATTGTTCTGTCGGAGAGCAGGGCCTGATCGATGCAAGGGAGGCAGCGGCGATTGCGGCGGCGAAGCTCGGCGTGGATCAGGGCGAGGTGCTCGTGGCTTCTACCGGCGTGATCGGCGTCGAGTTGCCGATGGCATTGATCAGACAGCACACTCCTTTAATCGAGATGGACGACGGTGGAAACAGCTTCGCCAAAGCGATTATGACGACGGATTCTTATCCGAAAGAGTGCGCTGTATCATTCGAGGCGAGCAACGGATCGACCGTCACGGTAGGAGGATGTGCTAAGGGGTCGGGGATGATTCATCCCAACATGGCGACGATGCTGTGCTTCATCTCGACGGATGCCGATGTTGACAGAGATTACTTGCAGTCAACGCTTTCGGCAGCGGTCGACCTCTCGTTCAACCAGATCGATGTCGATGGCGATCAAAGCACGAACGACACCGTGGCAGTTCTCGCCAACGGAGCGTCGGGCGCGCCTAGAATATCCGGTGGCGATGAAGATTCAGCGGCTTTCGAAGCTGCATTGAAGCATGTGAGCAGAGTCTTGGCTCGCGAATTGGCACGTGATGGAGAGGGCGCGCAGCATCTGATCGAGGCAGTAGTGGAAGGCGCGGCGACCGATGAGGATGCGCGTAAGGCGGCAAGGTCAGTGGTGTCTTCTCTATTGGTGCGGACTGCGGTTTACGGCAGAGATCCGAATTGGGGGCGCATCATGATGGCGGTAGGTAAAACTGGTATTCCGTTGGTTGAAGGTAACATCGAGATATTCGTGAATGAGATTCAGATAGTGGCGGATGGCAAGGCGATCGCCTACAACCCCCAGAGCGTAATCTCTGCGCTGGGTCAGGATGAGGTCACGCTGAGGGTGCGGCTTCACAGCGGAGACGGCTACGGCGAGGCTTGGGGATGCGATCTCACAGAAGAGTACGTAGTTTTCAACTCTGCGTACACCACCTGATCATCAGCCCCTCCAGAGCTGATATGGCACCGAGGACACTCGCTTCTCGTTTCTCATGAGGTTGAACAGTCGTTTTCATGGATAGCACCGATTGCATAGTGGTCAAGATCGGCGGATCCACATTGGGCGAGGGGGATTCGACTATTGAGGACGTGATCGAGTTATGGAAGATGGGTATGCGCCCAGTCGTTGTCCATGGCGGCGGCAAAACTATCTCGGAGTGGGTGGCAAAGCAGGGTGTGCGCCCTCGCTTCGTCAGAGGATTAAGAGTCACTGATAGGACGACGCTAGATGTCGCGATTGCAGTTCTGGCCGGCTTGGTCAACTCGAACTTGGTTGCGGAGATCACTCGCGGCGGCGCACCCGCAGTTAGCGTTTCAGGAGTATCGGCGGGGCTGTTCCAGGCTGTATTGGATGACCCTGATCTGGGCTATGTGGGCAAGGTGATGAAGACGGAAGCGGGGCCTGTGAGATCCACTGTTGACGCCGGGATGATTCCGGTTGTGAGCCCGGCTGCGATAAACATAGACGGAGTATCTGAAGAGGATCACATATTGAACATCAATGCCGATACGGCGGCCGGCCACTTGGCGCGAGCATTGAGAGCGCGTAGGCTAATTTTTCAGACCGATGTCGCGGGAGTGTTGGATATGAGGGGACGAGTGATCCCTCACATGACTCATCGGCAGGCGATGGAACTGATCAATGCAGGAATCGCAGGCGGCGGGATGATTCCAAAGATCAAGTCTTGCATAACGGCACTGGAATCGGTGGACTCGGCGCACATCATCGACGGACGCATCAAGGGCGAACTGATCCAGTGCGCGCAGGGCGAAGCTGTCGGGACTCGAATAGTCTGACGATTTTCGAGAGTTCGAAATCTACTCTGCGAGCAGCATCTTGCCACGCTTCAGCAGTGTGCGGATCTCTCGGGCGGTCAGCTTGACTCTGTGTACCTCGCCGTTGATCAACACACGCCGAGACTGTAGGTTCGGCTTGAATTGGCGCTTGGTCGCATTAAGGGCGTGGCTTCTGTTATGCCCGAATTGAGGCTTTGGCCTATCCCCGAGATTGAGCGCGGCTCTGATTTTCTTTTCGGACATTGACATGATGATTTTGGTGCTCGATCGAGGCTGTCAAACGGGTTTGTATTCCTTTATACGCAGTATCTCTAGGTTAACATCGGGATTGTGATTGAATCCGCGCGATGACGCGGGCAGGCACGGCGATCTTCAGAGGCAAATCAATAGTCGATACGAGTCGATGAATCCAGAGACGAAATTGCATCGCGACGGCCGACTTCTTGGCGAGTTGGCCCACGCGGCATTGGCTGCGATATCAACCAATCAAGAGCTACTTAACGCATTGAATGTATTCCCGGTCCCGGACGGTGATACAGGCACTAACATGACCTTGACGATGCGGAGCATCGCGGATGAGATGGAGCGCTGGGCAGTGGCAGATGTTCCGGAATCTGCGGAGCGCATGGCGCGTGCCGCGCTGCTGGGAGCACGAGGCAACAGCGGGTTGATCATGGCGCAGCTTTTTCGCGGATTGAGGGAGGCTTTGAAGGATGCGAACGAGATTAACGGCTCTCACATAGCATCGGGGTTGGCGCATGCAGTGGAGTTGGCGTACGGAGCGGTTCCTCAACCGAAAGAGGGAACGATGCTCACCGTTCTGCGGGAGTCATCTGAGTCGGCAAACGACGCCGTTGCGGCTTCTGATACGACGTTGATATCCGTGGTCTCGGCTGTATCGGAACGGGCGATGGATGCTGTGGAGCGCACTCCCGAGATGCTAGAGGTGTTGAAAGAGGCAGGTGTCGTCGACTCGGGCGGGTTGGGGCTGGCGATCATGTTCATCGGGATGGAGCAACGCCTGAAGGGAGAGGGAGAGGGAGCCGTGGAGGTCGAGGCTCCGGGTATTGACGCTGATCTGGCAGTCAGAGGCGGAGCGGTTGTAGATACGGATTTCATCGACTCCGCTGAGGAGGAGATTTGGGGCTACTGCACTGTCTTCGCTATTGAAGGCGAAGGTTTGGATGTGGACGGTCTGCGGGTCCTCATGGACGAGATAGGACGATCGCCGGTCGTAGCGGGTGACGACACGCTCATCAAGGTTCATGTCCATATGGAAGACCCCGGACAAGCGCTGAGCGCGGGAATCGCACTTGGAACGGTATCTAACATAGACATCAAAAACATGGACGAACAGACCGCGGACTGGGCGATGGACCGTCGTTCCGACGCTGATGGCGATGGGGCGGCGGCGATCGAGGATATAGATGTGGCAGTTGTAGCAGTAGGTGCCGGGGATGGTATCGTCGCTTTTCTTAAGGAGGCGGGCATGGGGGCTTGTTCGATTGTCGACGGCGGCGATTCAATGAATCCGAGCGTCGCCGATGTTCTAAGCGCCATAGACAACGCACCGTCGGCAAATGTAATTGTGCTACCCAACAACAAGAACATCATCGGTGCCGCAGAGCAAGCGTCAGAGATTGCAGAAAAAGATGTGTCGGTAGTGCCGACTCGTTCTCTTCAGGCCGGGATTACAGCGATGAGCGCATTCGACCCTGATGGTTCGTTAGACGAAAATGTGGAGGAAATGTCTGAAGCGTTGGAAGGTTTGAGTGTAGGAGCAGTGTTCAGGGCTTCACGCGACGTGACCTTCGACGGCATCGAGGCGAAACGAGGCGAGTTCATGGTCACGGTAGACGATGAAGCGGCAGATGCCGGAGGTCCGGCTGCGGAGATGCTGATCGCCGGGATTCGATCTGTGATTCACGACGGCGCGCTCGTCTCGATATACGTGGGCGCCGATGCCGACGAAGAAGATATTGAGAAAATCGAGAGTATAGCGAGGAATGCCGTCTCGGAGCATCGCAACGTGGAAGTTGCGACTTTGAACGGGGGACAGCCGCACTATGCTTATCTGTTCTCCATCGAGTAGCCAGACTCTATCGCTTCGTCATCCCTAGAGCTGTCAAGCCGATCTTTTGGGATGTCGGCTCTGTTAGAGACGAGCATCCTTGTCCCTGAATAGCGCGCTCTTTCCTCGCGCGCGGAACATAGGGTTTCCCTATGCGATAAGTGGAAGAGTGGAAGATGCCGCATATCTGTTTAGTTTCGGCTGAGTCTTGGTTCGTGGGAATGATGCGCTCCCATCAATCGCGAGCTATCGGCTATTGTCTTTGAATTTGTCGGCGCTTGTTGGACGTTGAGAGTTGGGGAATCTTATACTTCACTCAACCCCGATGCTGTTCACACCAACTCGCTGAGGCACTTCCGAACGATGACTCTCGTCTCTTCGTCGATCGATGAATTCGTACACCTTCATAACCACTCCGAGTACTCGCTCCTCGACGGATACGGGCACGTCGCGGATATGGCGGCTCGCGCGGCAGAACTTGGTCAACCAGCCATGGCACTTACCGATCATGGCAATCTCTACGCCGCGATCGATTTCTACAAGGCGACGCGGGAAGCGGGAGTGAAGCCGATCATCGGTATGGAAGGGTATGTCGCTTTCGGATCGCGCCATGATCGTACGCAGACCGAAGGCGCTCGCGGGGGTTCTCAACCGCACATCACGCTTTTGGCGCAGGACCTGG
Organism: Dehalococcoidia bacterium; assembly: GCA_965214735.1. GTDB lineage: Bacteria > Chloroflexota > Dehalococcoidia > Lucifugimonadales > Lucifugimonadaceae > Bin127. The sequence continues at coordinate 2,326,674 of OZ243977.1, forward strand.
CCGGTTACCGAAACCTCATGGCACTCTCTTCAAAGTCTCATTTGGAAGGGTTTTACTACCGTCCCAGAGTGGACCGCGAGTTGTTGGCAGAGCACGCTGAAGGGATAGTCGTCTTGTCAGGCTGTCTTTCAGGTGAATTGGCGCGCGACATTCTTCGCATGGAAGGCGATCTCTCGGCGGCTAGAGAGACTGCGGGCTGGTATCGGGAGATTTTCGCAGATCGTTACTTCTTGGAATTGATGCATCACGAGCATGTGCCTGGCCAGGATTTGGTGAACCGCGGCGTTATCGAGTTGAGTTCGAAGATGGGCATTGACCTAGTGGTCACCAACGATTGCCACTACGTCTATCCGGAGGATGCGCCGCATCAAGACGTGCTGACGAGCATCATCACCGGCAGCAAACTCGCCGATCAGAATCGTCTGAGAATGGAAGATTCCAGCTACTACATCAAGTCGGCGGCAGAGATGAGTGAGATGTTCGGCGAACAGCCGCAGGCGTTGAGGAATACGTTGGCGATCGCCGAGCGTTGCAATTTGGAGTTACCGCTGGGACAGACGGAGCTGCCTAGATTCCCAACCCCATCGGGTCTCACTTCCGAGAAGTACTTGCGGGATATCTGCTTTGAAGGGGCACGGAAGAGGTTTGGCGAGCTGAGCAGCGAGGTGCGGGAACGGCTGGAGAAGGAGCTGCACATCATCTCGGAGACGGGATTCGCGGACTACTTCCTAGTGGTGTGGGACATCTTCAAGTTCGTAAAGAGACGTGAAATCTTATCTACCGTCCGCGGCTCGGCGGCATCGAGCTTGGTGCTCTTCTGCTTGGAAGTCACCGACTTCGACCCGATGCTCTACGGACTGTTCTTCGAGCGCTTCTTGAACCTCGAGCGGCGGGAGATGCCAGACATCGACATGGAGTTTGCCGATGATCGCCGCGGCGAGGTCATCAACTACTGTTTGAAGCGTTACGGCGCGGATCACGTGGCTCAGATAACAACCTTCGGGACGATGCGGTCTCGTGCTGCGATACGCGATGTGGCTCGCGTCTTGGAGGGTGGAGACATCGATGATGGCCAGATCCGCGACGCCTGCAACAGGCTCGTTAGAATCGCCGCGGAGCATTCACAGTCGATGGGTGCAGCGGACGATGACGACGATGCTCCTCGCGAGCACAATCTCGAGACGATCCATCGGGAGAACGCTGAGATAAAGCGGCTGTGTCGCGACAATACGATCGCGGCTGATATTCTCGAGCGGGCGAAGGGTGTAGAGGGGCGTGTCAGGAACGTGAGCACTCACGCAGCCGGCGTTGTGATCTCCGATGATCCTCTGGTGAACCATGTGCCGCTTCAGCGACCTACGAAGTCGGGGAATTCCGAAGTTGCGGCAACTCAATACTCTATGTATCCCTTGGAGTACGTGGGACTCTTGAAGTGGGACTTCTTGGGTTTGACGAATCTCGGCGTGCTTGATCGCTGCTTGAAGATCATCGAGGAAAATGGCGGCGAGGCGATAGACATCTACCAGGTCCCGCTGGACGATGAGGCGACGTTCGCGCTAATGGGAGAAGGAGACACGTTCGGCTCGTTCCAGCTCGAGGGCGGAGGAATGACACGCTACATCAAGGAGTTGAAGCCCTCGTCCCTATTGGACGTTGCCGCTATGATCGCGCTCTATCGGCCCGGCCCGATGCAGCACATCGAGCAGTTCATCAATGCCAAACATGGGCGTGCAGAGATCGAGTATCCGCATCCGAGTCTCAAGCATCTAGTTGAAGAAACCTACGGAGTCATCGTGTACCAGGACCAGGTGATGCTGGCCGCACAAGATTTTGCGGGCTACACTTTGGGCGAGGCAGACATCCTGCGGAAGGCGATGGGGAAGAAGGTTCCGGAGATCATGCGAGAGGAGGAGATGAAGTTCGTCGCCGGCGCGGTTTCGCAGGGACATTCGGAGCAGGAGGGACGCGACCTCTTCTCTTACATCCTTCCGTTTGCAGGTTATGGGTTCAATAAGGCGCATGCAGTTTCGTATGCATACATCACTTACTGGACGACTTACTTCAAGGCTCACTACCCGACCGAGTACTTTGTGGCTCTGCTGGAATCTTTCGCCGGCGCGCCGGATCGTGTGCGATTGTGCACCTTGGAGGCGAAGCGCAAGAACATCGATGTTCTGCCGCCCGATATCAACGTCTCAAACGCATCCTTCACTGTGGACCGCAACATCGGCGAAGTCGGTGCTATTCGTTACGGATTGGCTTCTATCAAGGGGGTAGGAGCTGGCGCGGTGCAGCAGATCGTGGATATCCGCGACCGAGATGGACGGTTCAAAGACATCGACGAGTTCTGCGACCGAATGGCAGAGGCGATGCTGGGCGAATCCGTGTTGAAATCGTTGATCATGGCGGGGGCATTTGATTCGTTGGCTCCGCGAATGGCGATGCTGGATAATCTGCCTAGTATCGTCTCGCACATGCGTACTGTCGGATCGGCGAGAGCTGCAGGACAGGGATCCATGTTCGATTCGATGGGCTCTGCGGGTGCCGATCTGGGCATCGATTTCGGACAGCCGCAGGAGAACGGCGGAGTGGAACTGGCACAGGTGAAGGAGTGGGAGCGCGAGCTGTTCGGTGTGGCGTTGACCGAAGACCCCGAAGAGACGAAGCTTAGAGAGCATCTGCTCGAAGAGGGATCGGGGACGATCGTCTTTGCCAGCAGCGACAAGTTGACTGATGAGGGACGGCAAGTTCGGGTCGTGGGGAAGATCGTCAACGTCGAGCGGCGATCCACTCGTAACGGAAACCCGTTTCTCTCGGTGACCCTCGCGATGCTAGATGGAGAGTTGGGGCTCACCGTCTGGTCGCAGACTATGGAGCGAACTGAAGGTCTGTGGCACGAAGACCTGTATCTCGTGGTGAATGGTTCGGTTCGAGTGTTCAGCGGCGATGCCTCAGTGGATGTGAGCAGCGCCAGACTCTATCAACCTGTAGAGTCGTCTCGAAAAACCCGATCTCGGACTGCTCAGCCATCGAGGGTGAAAGATGCTCGCGTGGACTACTCGAGTTCGAACGGAGTTGATTACACAACGTCGAGAAACGGCATGAAGATGAACGGAGCATCGCCATCTAGAGTCGAGGCGAATGGCGATAGATTCGATGATCAGGGAACGCTGATGAACGAGAAACCCGAAAACTCTGGTGGCGGTGACGCGGTGACGCTGTTTTTCAAGAACGAAGGTTCAGGATCGGTCAGCCGTGAAAGGCTGCATCGAGTGTTGCTGTCGCTAGGCTCGCACCGTGGAGATGGTCAGGTACTGGCGAAGCTGGAGGTGGGAAAGAAGGTCGTGTCGCTGGAGTTCCCGTTCTTCAAGGTGGAGCCGTCGGAAGAGTTGCGCGAGGAGTTAAGCGAGATTTTGGGCGAAGAGAACGTATTGATGAAGAAACGAGAAGCTTGATTTGCGCAACCGGTGGGTCGAATTTGCGGTTGCTCCGGACCAGCTGATAGCGGAGTCGTGGAGAGAGCTTGTGAGGCGCAACGGATGCCCGTGTGAGGTGCGCGGAGACGCGGTGCCTGTGCTGGGCATATCCATGCAACCTGTAAGGCTGATCACGCTGGCTGGGCGTGAAGATGAGGCGCGGGAGATCTTAGAGCGTTTCGTAGGAAATCCCGAAGGTTAGTGTGTCTCACCTTTTGAATCGCCACTTGCGGAGACTCGCGGGATTGTCTACTGGCGGCACTTGATGTCTGCCCCACTCGACATAAGAAACTTCTGCGATGTAGACATCGCCTCGTGAGTCGACTGCTATGCCATGGGGCCACAGGAACTGGTCGGGCTCCTGTCCGAAGTGAGGGTTTCCGAAACGGTCGAGCATGTTTCCTTGCCAGTCGTATATGCTGACTCGGTTTCCGATGTTGGCTACTCCGCGCTGGACAGGCGCCGGTCCCTGTTCGCCGACGTAAACCGTGGCATTCGCGCCTTTGCCTTGAACATGCACTGCGCACGCCTTGTGCACCTGCCATTGGCGAACGAACTCGCCGTCTACAGTGAAGACCTGCACTCGATGACTTTCACGATCGCACACGATGACCAGATCGTCGTCGAGCATCGCTATGTTGTGCGGCAGGTTGAATTTTCCATCGTCGGTGCCAGGCTCTCCCCAAGACATGATGTGGTTGCCCTTGGCATCGAGACGATGGACCCTGGAGTTGCCGTAGCCGTCGGAGATGAAGATGTCGCCGTTCACCGGAGATATCGCAACGTCTGTGGGACGGTTGAACATCTCCCCGCTCTGTCGGGGCGATGCTTCGCCGGACCCGATGGTCATAAGGAGCTCGCCGGATCTGGTGTACTTGAAGATCTGGTTTCCTACATCATCGACGAGCCAGAGGTTATCGTCTTGATCACAGGCGATTCCGTGCGCTCTGTTGAACCAGGTATCCCAAAACTGGATCTTGTTGCCGTAAGGATCGGAGATGATCCTAACTGCGCCCTCAGGGTCGTCGTTGCCCCACTTATCCACAACGTTGCCATCGGAATCGAAGACGATAATGGGAAAGTTGCCTCGATTGAACACGTATACGAGGTCATTTGAGTCGACGGCTACGGATGTCGCCTCTCGAAGCCATACGCCGTGTGGAATCTTGGCCCATCCGGCGACCGGTTCGTAGCTGGTGATGCGGTTCTCTGGCAAGGACACTTGAGGGTCTCCAGTTATGCTTGAGACGGTGGACGCGAGTGTGCGCGGTGCTAGAATTATGCACCATCTCAGCGGATCTGAAATGTGTCGGAGAGAACCTAATATGCTGGCTGATTTGAGTGGACGAACGGCGATGGTGACGGGAGGAGGCCAGGGATTGGGACTCGGCATCGTGTTGAGGATGGCGGGTCAAGGCGCAAACATCGTGATCGCTGATCTGAACAGCGACAACGCGAGTCAGGCGGTGGAGCAGGTTGAAGCGCTGGGAGTAGAAGGTTACGCCGTTCACATGGACGTAACGGATCAACAGAGCGTTTCAGACGGCGTTGCCATCGCAACTGAATCAGCTGGGCGGATCGATATTCTGGTAAACAATGCGGGTGTTTCGGGTGCTCCGGGTTCGACGGGCGTGGCGTGGCGCGATGTCGATTGGGAGTTCACATGGAAAGTGAACGTGAAGGGGCTGTCGGACGTGACGGAGGCGGTCCTTCCGCAGATGCGCGAACGTCGATACGGGAAGATCATCAATATCTCGTCGGTGGCTGCCCGCGCCGCACGTTACATCACGGCTTACTACGCGACGACGAAGATGGCTGTGATCGCGTACACGCAAGCTCTGGCGCGGGAATACGCGGCAGATAACATCAACGTTAATGCGATCGCCCCCGGAAGGATCTGGACTCAGTTCCACCAAGATTGGATGCGCCTGCGCCAGGAGCAGGGCGACCCCGAAGTCGTGGGGCGTGAACGTTACGAAGTGTTCGAGGAAGCGGCGCGCGATGTCATTCCTCTGGGGCGACCACAGACTCCCTCGGATATCGGCGCGCTGGCGGCATTCTTGGCATCCGACGATGCGGAGAACATCACTGGTCAGACCATCCAGTGCGACGGCGGCCAAGTGATGGTTTGATTCTCCCTCCGCAACGCGGTGAAGGAGGCCTGATGCCATCCGAAATCCATGTTGGCGATGGTTCGCACAGTTGTACTCATCTCGTCCCCACGATCGTGGGGAAGCTTGTTCCAGTAGCTCTGTTCGTCGTATTGATTTCCGTCGCATGCAGCAGTTCGGCCCCCGTCGCCGATCCGACTATAGATTCAACCAATAGCGTTGAGCCGACACCGACGCCTCAATCGATCGTCGAGACCACAGATATCTCTCAGAATTCCACCGCGGTTTCCCCTGTCTTGTCGGACTCTTCGACGTTCGACGATGACCGATACGGAGGTGTTCTGAGAATCGAGTACATAGGAGACTTCATTCCTGACCCCGTAGTAGGCTCCAATCCGGAGGACCGCTTCTTCTATGCCGAGATGTATTCGGGACTCACCAGGATCAGTGGTGACCCGAGCGCGACTGTCGAGACCGAGCTGGCAGAGTCCTACAGCGTAAGCGACTGGCCCCTTCGCGCTCACCGCGTTCGACGACTGGGAAGGCATCAGCGTCCTCAGCCGCAATCCGCACTATTGGAACCGCCCCGCGTTCCTCGAGCGCATCGAGTTCGTACCCTATCGATACGCGACCGGCACTGAAACCTCAAACCCCGACGACAAGTTGCTCCAGCGTCTGACCGACATAACCTTCAATGTTGGATCTCTAGTATTGATGGGAATCGCCGATCCAAACAACGGTTACGGCAAAGTGCAGAGCGACGAATCTGCTCGTATTACCGAGTTCCTGGCCTTCAACCCAGCCGTCGAGCCGTTCGACGATGTCCATTTCCGCCGAGCACTGGCGGCAGCCATCCCATCAAGCGTCTCTGTCAATCCGTCACATCTCGATGCCCCGGCAGATGTTCTAAGTTTCACGTCTGCCACTGGAATCCTGCCTCCCGACAATCCGGGATTCGCCCCTAGCGTCTCAGGGATTCATGAGGACTCTGAACTGGCTCTTATGGAGCTATCGGATTCTCGTCACGCCGATAGACTCAGCGAACTCAACCTACGATACCTCTTGCACTTCCCCCAAGACTCCTCCTATATCCGTGAGGCGTCTGCAGCTTGGAGCTATCTGCTCAACGTCCAAGTCGAGATCGATGAAATAGAGTTCGAGAGGTATCGACGATGGCTAGAATCTGGCGAGATGCAGATGATGCGAAAGATGGTAGCACCGACTTATCCCGACCCCCACGCCATCCTCAGCGTGTTTGCCGACCTCTTTGGACACGATACCTCATCGCCGGAAGTCGTCGAAATTAACCGAATGCTCAACGCTGCCGCAACCGAGCAGGACTATGCCACTCGGCTGGAGATGTATCAGGAAATCGAGAGATACATCCTCGACAACGCGCTCGCCATCCCCTTGATCTGGTCTCAAGGGCAGGCCCATGCTCGTGTCCAGCCGTGGATCAACGGATACGAGAGGCACAAGTACCACGGATCGAGATTCAAGAACGTGTGGGTCGACCGCACTCACCCGGGCTACACGGAGCTCGATGAGACTCAGTAGACGAGTAACTCAATAACTGTTGCCTAGCTCGAGCCGAGAGAGCTGGCAAATGTTCAGAGCCCATCTTGGATGCTTTGTTCACAGGTGGAAGAGGGTACTTTTTCAACCCACTTTATGCGACAACGTGACACGATATGAGTGGCACAATCCGAAACGCTACTACACACCACGTATACCAGAAAATTTTCTAATGTTCGCTACTCGATTCCCGACTTTCCCGGCCACCTAGAGCGCGATGATCCCGTAGCCCGCGTCCACTGGTATTACTGCACCTGTGATTCCACTCGACATATCGCTCAGCAGGAACAGAGCCGCATCGCCCACCTCTTCGTGCTTGATGTTGCGACGCAGTGGAGATCTCTCTCGGTGCGCCCGCGTCATATCGCGGAAGCCGGGGATGCTCCGCGCAGCCAGCGTCGGTAACGGCCCCGCCGAGATAGCGTTCACCCGTACACCCTGTCCCCCAAATTCTGCCGCCAACTGCCGAACCTCGTTCTCCAGCGCCGCCTTCGCCGTGCCCATGATGTTGTAGCCGGGATAGACGCGTAGCGACGCATCGAACGTCATCGTCACCACGCTGCCACCATTTGTCATCAGCGGCGCGGCATTAGAGACCACTGGAATCAGCGTGTAAGCGCTGACCTCCAGCGCCGTGCGGAATCCCTGCCTCCCTGTCGTCGAAAAATCACCTCCCAGATCGTCGCGCTCCGCATACGCCACCGAGTGCACGACGTAGTCCAGCGAGCCCCACTCTTCAGCCAACCGATTGTAGACCGTCTGAACATCGCCATCGTCGGTTGCATCGCACTCGATGATGATCGGATCGTCAAGTGCCGACAGCGTTTTTCGAACCGGGCCGAGAAGGCGCTCGTTCAGATATGTGAAGGCAAGTTCGGCACCGGCATCGATCAGCCGCTGCGAAATCGCCCACGCGATGCTTCGTTGATTCGCCACCCCGAAGACGACGCCCCGCTTACCCGAAAGATCTATCTCGACCGACATGCTGCTCCAATCTTCTCCTCAACTATGGGCCTGACTTATCAATTTATATCGTCGAGACAAGTTGAGGCTGTTGAAAAACTCACTGGTTAAGGTGACTGTAACCCCAAAGAAAGGCCTGGCACGCACCTCGATACTGGCAGGAATCCTATTACACGTAGGGCGGGTTTGAAATCTGCTTTTACGCACGGAATCGGATGCAACATTCTTTCGGTCGGCTTAGAAATCCACCTCGTCAGGTGCCACTGGCCGGTTCTCCCGCGACGAAAGCTGTGCCGCACGCACGAATTTGTACACTTCGCGCCCCTCTTCGGCAGACAGTCCCGGGCTTCCACCGTTTGCGATGCTGTCCACGAACTCTTTAGTGCCGGCTTTGAAGGAAGACCCCCAATCCGCATCGATCTGGTCGTCCCCCACGCGGGTCATCTCTCCGTCGACCAACATCTCCAGCGGAGCAACGTCTTCCAACAGCTTCGCGGTACACCGATTAATCCAGATGAAACCACGTGTGCCTGTCAGCTCGAACCACTCGTCGCCCGGATAGTAGTCGGATCGCATGAACATCTCATCCGATGAGTGAGCATCCCATGAGCCGTGCTTACGTCCGTCTTCGTAACTCCACAAGACGATTAGCGGACTGTCCACCCTGAAGCCGTCTTCGTTGCCCGACTCTCGGATCAATCCGAACACGGTATCTGGGTTCCCCAAGAAGAATCGTCCCATCGCGAATATGTGCCAACCGTAATCCAGCGTCACTCGACCGCCGCCGGAAACGTCATCGTCGTATCGCCATCTCCGAGTCCGATCGCTCACACGCCAACCGTATTCGCCAGATGCCAGCACCGTCTTCATCCTTATCGAAACCGGATCGCCGATCTCGCCTGCATCCAACAATCTCTTCGCTTCTGCCAACGGTTCATAGTATTTGAAGTTTTCGAATACCCTGAAGATCTTGTCCGACGCGCCGGCCGCTTCTACTATCGCATCGCACTCCGCCAATGAGATCGCCATCGGCTTCTGCACGGACACGTGCTTCTCGGCTTCTAAAGCATCGAGGACCATCTGCAAGTGAAACTTATGTGGAGTCAGGATTTCGACGGCGTCGATATCGGAATCTTCAAGGAGGGCACGGTAGTCTGTGTGCCACCTGTCCGCGCCCCACTCTTCAGCCCTCGATTCGGCGATGCTCGAGTAGTTATCCGCGACAGCGACGATACGCGCGTCTGGATGCTCCAAGTATCCGGGGGCGTGCAGCTCCGCAATCTTGCCGCCGCCGATTATACCGATATTCACCACGGCTAAAGTTCTTTATCAGATCTGTTTGTTGAAATTCATGCAGGCGATCAGCCGCCTGGCAGCTACTCAATGAACCCCGCCACATCAGTTTGTCCCGGCATCAGTCCAGTGAGTCTGTTGATGGCGTCCGCGATAGTCGGATCCTGATAGAGAAGCATCTCGTTGTGCTCTGTCTTCACGAGTATCTCGATACTTGAGATGTGATGAGGCACGGCATCCATATCGGTCTTCAGCACCGTCTCAACAGATCTGGTAAGTTCCGGCGACACGCTCGCCACCAACAAGTCGGCCACCTCGTCCAAGTCTCGCTCAATTAAATTCTCAAATGACATCAATGCCCGTTCCGGAGTTGCTCTGTCCCTTTCTCCCCATTCAAATTCAACACCATAGCGGCAGAAAACTTCACAAAAGTGTGGGAAGGGGACTTTGACGATCTCAACGCCGAAACTCTTGAGCAATGCGATGGACGGATCCGACCAACGGCCTCCGAGCACTGCCACCGATTTCCTCAGCGTAGGGTAAGTTTTTCGTAGGTTGTAATGAGCCGTGCACAACCAGCTGGCTTTGTCTCTGTTGTGTTTGGTGTAACGGATGTATTTCGGATCGACAATGACTATGGGGCGATTATTGGCGTCAAACACAACTGCATCAATCTGATAAGTGTTGCCCGTGCCGTTCTTGAGTCGCGAGGGCGTTATGGTGTGGCCAAGATCTTCAACCACCGGGCGTAGAGCTCGAATCACGCCCTTTTCGAACAGCTTCCCAGCTGCTTCACCAAGTGCCGATGCGGGGTTTCTCACCAAGTCTCAACCAGCCTATTTCGTTATCGTGAGGATACTTTCTTTCAACTGCACGCTGTGCCTTTGGCTGTTGTTCGCCCACTTGGAACCACGTTCTCTAAGCACTTCGACGCTGAAATCAGAAAATCCTAATTCAACAGCCATGAGACCGATGACTTGCTCGGTCTCGATGTGTATCCCGTAAGGCGCCGAGTCGCCTATCACAATCACACATGAAGCACCGGGCTTCAACACTCGATGACATTGGCGTATGATGCGCAACATATCCTCAAAATAACCGGCGACCATGAAGTCATAGGTCTTGCGTCCCGCTTTAGCGCGTCTTATCTGGCTCAGTTGCTCGATGCGCGGGCTGAGGTAGTCGAATGTTTGAGGCGCTTTCTCTTTGACAGTGGGAATCCCGACAATATGCTGCATCGAGCCGGTTCTGACTTGCGTGGTTGCCGAGGTCATCAGCTTGTCCCTGACTCGGGCGGTGATTTCGCCCCAGCTCTTGTAGATGCCTAGGAAATACGTCTCGAGACGCGTTCGGTCTGCGTAATCGTAATTGTTGAGATACGGAGGCGACGTGACTATCAAGTCTACGCTTTCAAATGGAACGTGAGCAGTGATATTCTCGCCGCTATCGCAAACTACGCGATGAACACTCGACGGAACACGCAACGACTGAAAGTAATTGAGATCCGCTATCTGATTGTTAACTGCACGCTGGAATTCCACTATCGGATCGCGCTGGACTCTCCGACGACCGTGCTTCGATGGAGCGATGTAGGGCCAGCCAGCACCCGCGGTTGTCACTTGACGCAATGTTGACGCTAAGGCAAGGTCAAAAAAATCTCTTTCCTTGCTGTCTTTGGCGGTTTCGGCAATTTCTTGCCTTATCACCGACAAAGACTGAAGGACCGACTCGGTAAAACACTTGTAGATCAGTTCTGGGTAGTCGATGGCGCGTGAGACTGTCGGATCTTCATAGGGCACTCGCTCGAGGATCATTGAAGCGGTATCACCAAGGGCCACGGTGTCGAGATTCGTGCTCATCTTAGTGACGGCGATCCTGTGCACGTACGGATGCGCTTCAACTCCCACGGAGTTGATTCCGTTGAATTTGGCGGTTAGCGATGTCGTGCCAGTGCCGAGAAACGGATCAGCGACCCAGTCGCCCACATCGATTCCGTATCGGTTGAACGAACTTTCTACGAGTTTGTAAGAATATCCCGCTGGATAGGTGAACCAGCGATGGATGGGTGCCTTAAGGCTGTCTTTGAACGAACCGTACTCTGATCTTGCCGCTAGCGACGTTGCCATGTTATTTTCTCGACTTCTGGCTAAAGCGAACTTCTTCGGCGTGTCTTTACATGTTCGCTTCAGCCCATGAACATCGTCAACCCAAAACGTCAATCACCAGTTGGTATGCGACCCGTCTCGTCGGTGCAGGTGCGGAGACTCCCAGAACTTGAAGGGCTCGCTAAGACTGGCTTCGTCGACCTCGACACCCAATCCCGGCAAGTCTTGGAGTATCACTCGTCCAGGTTCGATGTCGGGCTGCACCGGAAACACTTCTCGGTTGTAGAAGTCGTTGTTCTGCTCGCCGGGCGATGATCTTATCTCGAGCCACGAGAAGTTGGCGATAGCCGAGGCTAGGTGCGATGTCGCGGCGACGCAGATCGCACCTAGCGGGTTGTGCGGCATCAGATCTATGTAGTGCGCCTCGGCCCAGCCGGCGACCTTCATCGCTTCGGTGAAGCCGCCGACGTTGCAGATGTCGAGACGCGCATAGTTGGTGAGGCCCTTCTCGATGTACGGGAGGAACTGCCACTTAGACGCGAACTCCTCACCGATCGCGAATGGGATGACGGTAAGCTTCCGAAGCTCCTCGTACGCCTCTGGAGATTCGTCGCGGATCGGCTCCTCGATGAAGTCCAGCGTGTGAGTAGGCATCATCTGACAGAAAGAGGCTGCTTCCGCGACCGACAGCCGATGGTGGTAGTCGATCCCTATCACTGGCTCTAAGCCAAGGGCTTCTCTCGCCTTGATCAATGCCTCCGCAGTTGGAGCAATCGATTCACGCGGCTCGAACAGATCCGGGTCGTCATCTTCGCCCATCGTGTTCAAACTCAATCGCATGGCTTTGAAGCCATCCTCCCAGATGAGTCTTCCGACTTCGACCACCTCTTCGGTGGTCGATCCGCCTCCGCTGGCGAATGTCGGCACCCAATCCCTCTGTTTGCCGCCTAGAAGCTCGTAAACCGGCACGCCCAACTTCTTGCCGACTATGTCGTAGAGCGCGATGTCGATGGCAGATATCGCGCCGGTGATGGTGCGTCCACCCTCGAAGTATTGACCTCTATACATCTCCTGCCAGATCCGCCCTCGCTGCATCGGGTCCTGTCCCACCAGAAACTCTCGAAAGTGTTCCACCATCCCGCTCACCGCCAGTTCACGACTCGAGAAGCCCGATTCGCCCCAGCCGTAGATGCCTTCGTCGGTCTCAATCTTTACCAGCATCTGGTTCCGATGCCCTACCCATACCGGATACGGCTTGACATCTGTGATCTTCATACTTGACCGCCTTTTTAGTTAACGCGAACGCGCAAGGCACCTGCCGACCTTCGCGCCGTAAAGTCTAGCGCCGTGCTCCGCCATTCGTCATCGTGTCGCCATACACCCGGAGACATTCTGTTCATCTATGCATAGGGTGAATTTCTTGGGTAACTTCGTCATTCCCGAACTGAGTCTCGTTCCAAGTGAGCCGTTTAACAGTCTTACCGGACTGCCCCTGAATCATCGCCCAATCCCATTCTGGTCCAAAACCGTTAAATACTCGTCGAACGAAGATACCGATTGAAGCTCATTCACAAACGCGCCTGCATCAGATGATCTTTGTCTAAGCTCCCACAACTGGCTGGCCAAGGGGCTGGTAGATGTAGAACCAGCCGCGTAGAGACCATGGAACGCGAAGTACGCCTGGTTCAGCTTTCTGACGTTGTAGCGATTCTCAACCAGCAACAATCTGCGTTCCTCCATAAACGCCTCCGCCTCCTCGATCCGACCCTCTGTCAACAACTCGTCTGTCCGCTTCCTCGTCGAATACATGAACTCGCGGAAGTCGAAATCCGCAGTTTCCACTTCGTTCTCTGCCAGAACACTCGGAGGCGGTACAGAAACCTCGATATCTGCGCCTGTCAGGGAGTTGTATGCTAGGCGGCCAATCTCGTCTCCTGCTATGTCGGCTAACGTCTCATTGAGCGATGTCATATCTCCGCTCTGCCAGTATGCGCGCCCCAAGGGCTGGAACAGCAGATATGCATGGAGCCATTCATGCGCAGCGACCTCCAACAAGGGTAGCAAGTCAAGGTCGGATGGGAGTATGTTCGGATATGCAGCCAAACCTCCGGTTCTGAGCACCACCGCCGAAAGATCGTCGCCGGCCTCAATCTCATTCTCGATCCGCAGGCGGTCCGCCTCAGATATCTCCGGCCGTATCAGCTTCACCTCCTCTCGTCTGATCACGTGCCGAGGAGATGTGACGACGATGTTCGGAGGTTGGTGGAGCCTGAAGTCGACCGGCGGCCAGACAAATTCATCGCCTTGGCTCAACCCTAGTTTCACGAGCTGGGTCGAGATCGCAGATTCCAGATGCTCCTCTACTAGGTCGCGTATCTCGTTTCTCTCGCTGATCAAGAGATCTAAATCCCTCTGCGCGGCACCGATCCGCATCGCGTCTCCCTGCGCGGCAGCATTCTTCAATTCGGCATTCGCCTCGCGCAGCTCAGGCACCATCTCGATGTACCGCTCCAAAGCCGCTTCCTTCGCACCATCATCGACCTCGGTCCAAGGCAGGCGAGAATACAAGATGTGAAGCCACTTGGCGGGCAGATGCTTCAATTCATAGAGGGTAAGGTTGTACCCGAATCCAGAGCTGGCTTGTTGCACGGGGCTCATCACCAGGCGGTCACCTGAAGGCAATGCGACGATCGAGACGCCATAGACCACCAGCAGGAATATCAAAACCCTCACCGACCATGCACCTAGGCGGTGCCGACAACCATACCGCGCTCGTCTTCGTCTTTGCCGACGAGCACGTGCAATTTCGTGGTAACGGCGAGTCCGACGAAATCGCCCGACGCGCGTCACTCGTCGAATTACATCCTTGAATCCCAACTTTTCAACTCTGCCGTATGGATATTCCAACCATTGAACGTATCAATCGGTACCTGATACGATGCCAAGCGTTCGTGCCGATTGTCTTAACCGTTTCAATCTATATCGGAGTAGCCTGCTCAAACGTCGGATCGCCCTCATCCGTCCCGCTGTCGTCAACGGCGCGATTCGCCGCCGTTGACGAAGCAACCCTCGCTTCTAGATCCGTCACCATCGACAACGTTTCCGCCGCGGTCGAGACGACCATCGCCGAAGCTGAAGAAGAGAACGGGACTCAGAACCAACCTGAATGGGTTAGGGCTCGTGTCGAAGCCCTGATCGATATCTGGGGCTTCACAGACGAGGGCGAGAGTTGGCTGAAGGGCTACGATCTACGCCAGATGGTAGGAGAACCCGGGTGGGCAGGTAGCTACGGATTCGAGTATTGGGCAGGCGTGGGCGAGGCGATACCTCGAGTCTTGCTACATGAGCTGTCTCATTCGTACTGGGGAGCATTCCCATTCGTAGACGGTGTCGAGTTGGATTGGAAACCCTCTGGTCCGGAACGGTCGGAAGGGATCCAACTGCTCAGAGCCGATCTTCACGAATTCATGACTCAGCCGATGGACAGATACGAGCCGCTCCGAGACCGTTTCCGCAACATGCCGAACCTCACGTCCGGCAATTATCCGGACCTCTACCACTTCGGAGAGGCGGAGATAATCTACTCCACTGGTGGTAACTTGTATCTGATCCCTCCGATCCTGCGCAAATTCTACGTCGATGCGTTGTCTGAGCAAGGAGTCGGGCCGCGGGAAGGTGCGAGTTTCATAGATTGGGGCGATGCTCTTGGATGGTTCTTAGGACTCTCTAACGACACTGCGGACTCACGCTTGAGCGATCGGCGCGTCGCCGAAGATACTTTCGGTATCCAACATTTCCCGCTGTCGCGCTACTCAGGTTCCGCAGAGATCTACCGCACGGCTACTCATGATGACACAACACTCAGATCGATCTCTCCCGAAATTCGTGCGGTGCTCGAAGCCGAAGATAGGCAGCGTTTAATCGACTTCGCCGATCAGTTTCAACTGATCAAGACGAATCATAACGAGGGAAGCGACTTCGGCTTCTGGAATTCGTACCTCTATCAGATGCGAGATTTACATGCTCGATATCCGAGCGTTTTGGCAGAAGCGGGAGGTGATGGAGAAGAGTTGGCCACCGCGCTGGACGGGTACATCGAGATAGAAGGCCTCATCCCCCAAGATCAAATCAAGTGGTTTGACGAGAACAGAGATTTGCCTTTCGCATCCGACTTCGCTGTACTGCTGAAGCCTCGAGCCATCCTCGGGCTCTTCAAGGATTCCGATACCGACGAGGGCGCGCAGGCGGGTTTGGGCTTCAAGGCGCGGGAATTGGCACAGATAGTCGAGCCGATCGACGAGATTACGCGGGTTGCTGTCGACGATGCAGCGGCTGCTGTCGAGATGCTTGATACCTTCATACTCGGGCTGGATGAAGAGAGATTGCGATCGGACATCAATCTGATCATGGACCTGATACGGGGAGCGGACTCCGAGCGAGCACGAGAGTTGCCTTCCAATCTGTCGCAGAGCACGTACGCACGTCTTTTTGAGATCGCTCCGCACGCAGTGACCAGATCCGAGATGCCGGTCGAGAAGGTTTTAGCATCGATCGGAGTCGATGTGAACTTCAAAAGCGGGGAGTTCGAAACCGGCCTCAAGTTCTATTCCCAGCACTCTTCAGGCAATTTCGCTCTAGACACCCGCATCGAGAAAGAGATATACAGACTGGTCGAGACACTTTCACTCAAGGACACTGCAAGGGCATTTTCCGCGTTTGAAGCATCGGGGATGCGGATAAGCCCGTGGCTAGAATCGGAACATTCGGTTGCGGTGATGCGAAAATCGATCGCTAGAACCGCCGAGTTGATCATGAACGTCGCTCCTCCTCGTGAGACTCCCGCTAGACTGCTTCATACACTCGTGCGAATCAATCCCGTATTGGCGACGGGAGTAGCCACACATATCATCGATAACATCGACACAGAATTCGGCGCTCGGATATTAAGTCAGATGGCGTACGACGCTTATTGGCGATCAAAGGGCGCAAGCTTTATCCCGGAGCCTGGCGATGCCCGTGTGTTTCTAGAGTCGCTTATAGATACATACGGCAGAAGCTGGATGGATGAACAGATCGCAGATGCAACCGCCTTCGCGTCTGTCAGAGAAGAAGAGGGTGACCTAGAGCCTGGCTTCAAGGACAATCTAACCTCATCGCTGGTCGCCGCTTCAATCCAATAATCCAAATACACGACATGGAACAATTCGTGTATCTTTGCAACATGCTTTGAAATTTCTTGAACGTTCCAATCGGCAGTACAGCAAAGGTTTGAAATGAGTGTCGCAGTAGTTACCGATAGCACCGCAGATATGCCCGCCTCGCTGGTGGAAGAAACTGGCATTCACATTGTGCCAGCCCTCGTCAGATTCGGCGAAAAAGAGTTCAAAGATGGAGTCGATTTGGATGCCGACACCTTTTACCGACGGCTCGAGAACGATAAGGATCTATTCCCTACCACATCGCAACCCTCGGCCGGAGAGTTCATGAATGTATATCAGAGCCTTCTCGACGACCATGAAGCGGTCGTATCGGTTCAAATCTCTTCGATGCTGAGCGGAACTTACGCGTCGGCTTTGCAAGGAGCTCAGCAAGCCGATCCCAATAGTAGACGCATCATCAATATCGACTCTAAGACTGCATCGATGAGCACTGCGTGGCTCGCTCTCAAAGTTAAAGAGCGACTCGACGCGGGCGCAAGTGCATCTGAGGCGGCACAATCAGCCCAAGACATGGTTGAGCGAACGGGCTTCATGGGCACGCCAGAGACGTTGGAGTATCTTCGACGCGGCGGAAGAATGGGTGCCGCACAGGCACTGCTGGGCTCGATACTGCGCATCAGACCTGTAATCGCTGTCGATAACGGTGTGGTGGTGCCTCTCGCAAAGCCGCGTTCCCATCGCAAAGCCGTCACTAAGATGCGGCAGATCGTCGAAGAGGCGGCACCGCTGAGTAACTTGTGCATCCTCTACTCGTCTGACGCAATGGAAGCTCGAGAGTTGCTCAATGAGCTCAAAGGCCTAGTTTCTCCGGGCGGTAGGACATTGACATCTCAGCTCGGTCCTGCGATCGGCGCGCACCTCGGTCCCAACTCCATCGCCATGTGCTACTCCTGGTAGCCGATCAGTCTCGCCCAACTCCCGGCTTCGTCCCAAGGAGCCATGATCGAAAGAGATGGCACGTCGCTCAGCAGTTGAAAAATCGGCAGACGAGCAGATCCAGATCCTCCTGAACGTGTTGCGCCTTGAAGCCAAGTACGGCTTCAATAACAGCGCGGTCACCGGGGGCGGTCTCGACATGATGTGGACCAGCCTCCACCGAATAGCCCCCGCGGTGAGAGAGCTGGCTCCGATGCGCGACGGACGGTACTCGACTCTGACCATCTCCGAGCGGAGATCTTGGGCCAAGGCAGCGCAGCGCGTCTTATCCGGCTACGTTGCATCAAACATCGAGACCCTATCCAATCATCCACCTCGCAATCCATCGAAGACGGCTCGCGAAATCACACTCGATAGCCCGATCGACTCTCTTCGATCCATTCACTATCGATCACGCGAATCCCTGAAGGAGCTCGGCATCGCAACCATCAGGGATGCCCTGTGGCACTTCCCGATCAGGCACGTCGACTATAGTCGTCGAACTCCCATCTCTCATCTCGTTTACGGAATGGAAGCAACTGTTGCAGCAGATATTCAATACTCCGAGCGGTTGCAGTTCGGGAGGCGGAGACGAGCGGCCAGAGTGAGAGTCAAAGACGAAACTGGATTCCTCACCATCACATGGTTCAACATGCCCTACATGGCGGACAGGTGGAGCATCGGCGATCGAATAGTCGTCAGCGGCAAGGTCGGCGAGTATCGGGGCCGCCCGACAATGGAAAATCCCGAGTACGACGATCTTATTCGCAAAGGCAAGGAGGTCTCTAGTCCTCCAATCCACGCGGGAGCGATCGTTCCGGTGTATCCGTCAACTGAAGGAGCAAACCAGCGATCGATCAGGTCAGCCATCAAGCTGACACTGGACAAAGGGCTCCGGTTGATCGATGATCCAGTGCCTGCAGAGGTGAGAAATCTGAACCGTCTAGTGCCTCTTGATGCCGCTGTAAAAAGGATGCACTACCCCAATCCTGTCGAACAGTGTCAGACCGCCATACGCCGGCTGGCATTCGACGAGTTTCTATACAACCAAGTCGCTGCTCTGCGTAGACGAGCGGCGTGGAAAAGTTCTACCGCGGCACCCAAAATAGCACTTGATTTAGAGACCGTTAACGCCTACTTGAAATCCCTCGAATTCGATCTGACCAGCGATCAATCCGATGCCCTGCGCTCTGTCTTGGACGATATCGGCTCCGGCGAACCGATGGCGCGGCTGTTGCAGGGTGAAGTTGGCAGCGGGAAGACGGTCGTCGCCATCGCCGCCATGTTGTCAGTCTCGGGCGATGCCACCAAGGGGCAGGCGGCTCTCATAGCACCGACGGAGGTTCTAGCGGAGCAACACTTCTTAAACGCGCTTGAGCAGTTGAGGTGCCAACCTCTTTTCGGCGCGACGGGACCTGTTTACGAATCTAAGCTCGTCAGAAGCGAAGATAGCAGATTGAGAGTCGCGCTCCTGATCGGCAGTCTCAAGCAATCGGACAAAGAAGTGGTGCAGGCGATGTGCGCGTCGGGAGAAGTCGACCTCATCATCGGCACTCACGCTCTGCTCCAAGAACGAGTCGACTTTCATAACCTCGCACTCGCAGTGGTTGACGAACAGCAGCGCTTCGGGACGGAGCAGCGAGCTGTGCTGACGAACCGCACTCCACGCCCGCACCTCTTGGCGATGTCGGCGACACCGATACCGAGAACTTTGCATATGACCTTGTACGGCGAGCTCGATATATCAGTTCTCAAGGAGCTGCCGCACGGGCGTAAAGAGATCGAGACTCGCTGGGCGCAAACACCTGCCGACGAAGCACGTGCCTACTATGAAATACATCGCCAAGCGGCACAAGGCAGGCAGGCATTCATCGTATGTCCTTTGATCGATCCATCGGAGAACATTCCAGGCGCATCTGCAATCGTGGAGTTTGAACGGCTTTCAGGTGGCGATCTGCACGGACTCAACCTCGGTTTGCTTCACGGCCGTATGAGCCTGTCGGAAAAGCAGTCCATCATGGATGACTTCCGCTCGGGACGAACAGATGTGTTGGTTGCGACCCCTGTTATTGAAGTGGGTGTAGACATTCCCAACGCCACAGTCATGCTGATAAAGACGGCGGAACAGTTCGGTCTGTCGCAGCTTCACCAGATCAGAGGCAGGGTAGGCAGAGGCGAACATCCAGGGCTTTGCGTGTTGGTCTCTGACTCCGATTCCGAGACGGCGAGAGAGCGGATCCAGTCGCTCGTCGATAGCGCCGATGGCTTCGGGCTGGCAGCGAAAGACCTCTCGATGAGGGGGCCAGGAAGAAACCTCGAGCGGGCGCAAAGCGGCTGGAGCGGCTGGAGATTCGCTCGTTTCGATGATTTGAAGCTCCTCAGACAAGCTCGATCGGCAGCCGAACAGCTGCTGCGCGATGATCCTGGACTCCGCCATCACCCCGGTCTGCGACGGGAAGTGATTCGATCCGTCGGCAAGGCGCCAGCCGCGTTTGCCTGATCCGCCCAACTGGAATCGATCACATTAGCATTGAGTGTGTCGTGGACTCGACTACCTTGAAAACCGTCACCAAGCCTAAAATCCTGGACTTCTCACGCGATCGGCTCGAGCGCGAGATTGTGGATGTCCTGAAGCAGCCCAAGTTTCGCGCGAAGCAGCTATGGCAGGCGCTGCACCGAGAGTGCATTCAAGACTTCGACTCGATAACGACTCTGCCTGTCTCGCTCAGACAGAATCTGAAGGAGCGATACATCGCGAATCCCCTGACCGAAGCGATGCGTCGGCGATCGTCGGATGGTTCCACCGACAAACTACTCTTCCGACTTGGCGACGGCGAGCTTATCGAGACCGTTCTGATGCGCTACGAAGACGACTCTCATCGCAAGGCCCGCAAGACGGTGTGCGTCTCGACACAGGCCGGATGCGCTCTCGGCTGCACTTTCTGCGCAACCGGGCAACAGGGTTTCCGTCGCCAACTCACAGCCGGCGAAATCGTGGCGCAGGTCTTATACGCGCAGCGCATCGCGCTTGACGAAGACGAGAGTGAAGTGCGTTCCGGGAAGCGGGAGCAAGCGAGCATTCAGGGAGTCACCAACGTCGTATTCATGGGCATGGGCGAGCCACTGGCGAACTACAGCAACACGATGGCAGCCATCCGAGCGATTAACGATCCGCACGGAGTCGCCGTGGGAGCGCGGCACATAACTCTCTCGACCGTCGGACTAGTCCCCCAGATACTGCGCCTCGCCAACGAAAATATCCAGTTCAACTTGGCGGTTTCGCTCCACGCTCCCGACAACGAAACCAGATCGCAGACGATGCCCATCAACCGCCGCTATCCGCTGGAAGAGCTGATCTCGTCCTGCCGCAGATACGTGGAGATGACTGGTAGACGGATCTTCTTTGAATACGTCTTGCTGAGGGATCAGAACGACTCTCTGTCTCACGCCTCTCGGCTCGGCGAACTGTTGAGCGGTCTCCTCTGCCACGTCAACCTGATCCCCGTGAATCCGACATCTGAGGGGCCGTACGAGCGCACTCAACCATCTCAGGTCAAGAGATTCCAGAACGTGCTGCGCAGGCACGGAGTCCCGTCCACGGTTCGAATGGAAAAGGGCATCGATATCAATGCCGGCTGCGGTCAGCTGCGCGACCGGGTTCTAGAAGCCGTCGCCAACACCTGACCCGCATTCGGCACCCGCTCCTTCGAAATAGCCTTGAGGAAGCGATCAGAACACGCAACGCGCCGCTCCGGCTACCCGAGCAGCGCGACGGTTACGCCGTTGCCGCCTTCGTCCATCGCAGCAGGCTGGAAAGTCTCCACGTGCGAATCACGGCTGAGGATGTCGCGCACCGCCTCTCTGAGCGCACCGCTACCCTCGCCATGGATGATGCGAATCGAAGTCAATCCCTGCATAAAAGCCCGATCGATGAACTGAGGCACCACCGATTCGATCATGTGCACTCTCGAGCCTCTCACGTCCAGATCGCCAGCTGGCTCGTAAGTCGGTGAGACCCCGACCTGCGTGACAGGCAAAGCACTGCCCGCCTCGTCCGACTCCTCGCCCGCCTGTCTGATCAGCGTCATCATGTGTGGTCTCGCCATAAACTGCATCGCGCCTGCTATCACCGTCGCCGCGCCGTCGTCGGATACATCGGCAATCTCACCGACCAAGCCCAAGCTCTCAACCTTCACCTTGTCGCCCACCTTGAAGTTATTCGACTCGTCTGCGGCTCTGACTAGGGACGGAGTAGTAACCGGGATATTATGCTGGCGGTGTCTGCTTCTCATCCAACTCTGATCTCGGACCTCGCGAACGATATCGGTTGCCTTCTCTCTGTTCTCTTCCCAGGACTGTTTTCCTTCCGCCTCGCGCATCAGGCGACGCAGCTGCCTTCGAACTCGTTGCGCCTCTTGCCGAAGCTGCTCCCGAGCACCTTCTACGATCGCTTCGCGCTCCCGTTCGGCATTCTCAAGCTCGGACTTGGCTGCACGTCGCATTTTTTCCGCATCGGCTTGCTGTGTCGCTGCTCGTTCTTGAGCCTCCAACAAGGTCTTACGTTCGCGCTGTAGATGCTTCAGAAGGTTCTCAGCCTGAGAACGGAGCGGATCCAGCATGTCTGAGGCGTGTTCAAGCACGCTCGACGGCATTCCCAACCGGCCGGCTACATTCATCGCGTAGCTCCGGCCCGGGATGCCCATGATGAGGCGATAGTTTGGGAGCATCGTGTCTCTGTCAAGCTCCACAGAGGCGTTCTGAAGGGAATCGTGCATCGCCGCGAACTCCGAAACTTGGCGGTGATGAGTGGTGATGCATACCCAGCTTCCGCGCCGGACGAGGTGGTCCAGTATCGAGCGCGCCAATGCCGAACCCTCTTCGGGGTCGGTGCCGGTGCCGAGTTCGTCGAGCAGCACCAGCGATTCATCCGTGGCGTGATTGATTATCTTGATCACTCGTTCCATATGCGATGAAAAGGTCGAAATTGACCTGTCGATGCTTTGAGCATCTCCGATATCCGCGTAAACACCATCGAAAACAGGGAGCTGCGATCCATCCCTAGCAGGAATGTGCATTCCGGCCTGGTGCATCAAAGACAGCAGCCCCACCGTCTTGAGGGCAACCGTCTTGCCCCCGGTGTTGGGCCCGGTGATCACGATGCCGCGGCGGGCTGTCTCTATGCCGATGGTGATCGGGACCGCCTGATCGCCGAGCAACGGATGCCGTGCCTCGATAAGCGATATCCGCTGTCCTGCTTCGGATGAGGGATCGATGCCTTGGACATTGGATCGAACTCCTCCCATCTTCAGTGATAGCCTGCCGCGCGCAACAGCCGCGTCTAGAGTCCCAGCAGCTTGAAGCGAGATCATGGCATCTTCGCCTCTGATGGCAACCGCCCGTGTCAGTTTTCTTAAAACTCGCTCCTCTTCCCGGCTCGCCTGTGTAGCCGACTCTCGCCACTGGTTCGCAGCATCCACGACTCTGAACGGCTCAACGAAGATGGTCTGTCCAGTGCCAGATACATCATGGATTATTC
Organism: Dehalococcoidia bacterium; assembly: GCA_965214735.1. GTDB lineage: Bacteria > Chloroflexota > Dehalococcoidia > Lucifugimonadales > Lucifugimonadaceae > Bin127. The sequence continues at coordinate 2,349,867 of OZ243977.1, forward strand.
CCGGTACGAACTGCCTCTGGGATGACTTAACCTCCAAGACGAGACGCTCCGAGCGAGAGGCTATTGCGCTGGATTGCAGGAACGGCTTCAGTTCAGCGCTGCTCGCCATGCTCACCATGATCCGCATCGCGCGCTGATACGCTCGCCTTGAAGCGGCACGCAGTTTGCCGAGCCTCGGCGTGGCGGAGTCGAGCACGTCGCCCGTTTCGGTTAGAGACTCGACGATGCTGTCACACACGTCTCGCAGATCACGGATGTCCGCCGCCATCTGACCGAGAAGGGGCGTGGCATCACCCATCCTCTCGACCACCGTACGAGCCACTCGTACAGAATCGAAGACGGCACGCAGCAACAATAGCTCTTGGCCGTTTAGCAGTCCATCCAGCATCGACCGGCGCAGAGGGACTCTAGCATCCTTCAAACCCGCCAACCCGATATCGCCCTGTTTATTGAGCAGCAGCACAGCCTCTGATGTCTCTTTCTGCAACCGATCGACATCCGCCGCGTTCTTCAGCGGGTGCGAATCCAAGATGATTTCACGCGATATGAAGAAGCGCGCCTGCTCGGCGAGCATCTCCCGCACCCGATCGAACTCCAGAAGTCTTTCTGCCTCATCTAGAAGCGGGTCAAGCTCCTCGTGGCGTGCTGGATCAGCCCACTCCTCCTGAGCTTCGATCTCTGTATTTCCTGATTGCAGCATCGCGTTCATATTCTAGAATCGCACTCAACTAACCGCACTTATCCGATCCACGCGCTGTCATTGTCTCCTCATGAGTGAGTCTTCAATCAAAGCTGGGGACAACCGAATATCCGATGTCGACCAATCGCTGGAGCTGGTTCGACAGTCCGGGAATAGGCTGATGTCGTTCTCTGGCATCAGCTACTCGGGGCGGATGTTGCAGATCGACGAGCAGCCAGATGTTCACGTCATGGAGTTCGGATCCGGGCATCCTGTGCTGCTGATTCACGGCGGCGGAGGCGGGAGCGCGGTGTGGCATCGTCAGATCGCCGCTCTAGCACAGGACTTCAGGGTGATCGCGCCTGATCTGCCGATGTTCGGACTCTCTGCGATACCCTCAAGAATCGACTCGATCCGAGACAATATCTCTCGGCTGATTCTACGGATTATGGATGCCCTGGGGGTCGACAGAGCCCACATCGTGGGACATTCGCTGGGTGGACTGTCGGCAATTGGCGCGCTCATCAAGGCACCGCACAGATTCGACAAAGTAGCTCTGGGGGCATCTGCCGGTTTCGGTTACGAAGTCCCTTGGGTATATCGTGCGGCATCCATCCCAGCCATCGGCGAGGTTCTCGCCGTGCCCAACCACAAGGTACATTCCAACTTCTTCAAGAGATACGCCGCAGTACTCGCCCAAGAGACGGAAGAGAGCCGCGAAGTTGAGAACTACTACTACTTAGTGATGGCGAGGCGGGGCAGATATCGGCGGCTGCTCGAGGGACTCCGTCTCTTCTCAGATGTCCGCGGGCAACGAGACATCATCTCGGACCGCGAACTCGAGAGCGTAGAGCACTCGACACTCGTCATTTGGGGAAGTCATGATCGATTCTTCCCCGAGGCGCACTACAAACGAGCGATATCCGAAATCCCCAGCGCAGAAGGCATCGTCATCCCGAATTGCGGGCATCTGCCTGTGGTCGATGCCCCTGAGCGATACACCGAGATGCTGAGCGACTGGTTCAACCGGCCGTGACTATCATCAAGTGAAGCGATCGCCGACCTTGATGCCCGTTTCAGCACCAGCGACTTTCCGTCCGCCACCAACTTGCAGCCTCGCCAACCGCAACGTGCCATCTGAAGCAGCGACTTCAATGCCGGAATCGTCTACCCCTACCACGGTTCCGCGACTTGATGGAGGGGTTCCCGTCGAAGAGATGCGGCTCCCGAACATCCGGACTCGCTCGTCTTTCCATTGCGCCCACGCGCCCGGTCTCGGGTCGCAACCTCGAATGAGATTGTGCAATTTGCACACGCTGAATTCCCAGTCGATTCTTCCATCAGCGTCTCCGCACCAGCCTTCGTAGGTCGCTAAGTCTTCGTCTTGCTTGATGCGTGGCGCCGTTCCATTCGCCACCAGCTCCACAGATTCTGCCAACGCATCGACGCCCATCGGGAAAAGGCGTTGGAAGTAGAGTGAGCCGACGGTGTCATCGGCGCCTATCTCTACGCTCCTCTGCATCAAGACCGGGCCGGTATCTAACCCTGCGTCGGGCCAAAAGATCGTGAGACCCGTCTCTCTATCGCCGTTGATGATGGCCCAGTTGATCGAGCTCGGACCGCGATGCAGCGGAAGGAGGGAGGGATGATACTGGATCGTACCTGATTCAGGCGATTCAATGATCGACATCGGGACAATATCGGTCACGTACGCCATCACACACAGATCTGCATTCAGTGATTCGAATGTGCGAACACACTCTGCGTCCCTCATTCGTTTGAACTGCCAGAGCGGGATTTGACGTTCACGAGCCGCGGATGCCAGAGGGTCTGCTGCACGGCCAGTGTCTGGCGACGCGAAGACACCCACGATTTCGTAAGCGCCAACCGCGATCAACGCTTCGAGGGTTGCTTGCCCGAACGCTGACTGGCCTATGATCGCAATTCTCATCTGGCAAGAATTTATCCTTGACTCAATTCCTAATCTATACGCTTAGCTTAACCGTTCATCTGGATGACATCCGAAAGTCTAAACCAGCAGCCTACTCCCGAACCTTCGACCTCGGAAGAGTACTTTGCCCGCGGCTTGAAGTCGGCTCAGATGGGCCACCCAGACCGAGCGGCGGCGGACTTCGAGGAGGCTGCGTGGCTCGCCCCCGACAACGCGACGATTCAATTCAACTTGGGCACTGCCTATCTAAGCATGGGGATGTTCGAGCAGGCGATCATCAATCTAGACCGCTCGCTGGAGCTGATGCCCGACAATTCAGACGCTCTCGGCAACCGCGCGGTTGCCAGAACCGCGCTGAGTGAGGATGCTCTCGCTCATGCCGATGCCCAGAGAGCCATCGAGCTAGGGGCTCCTCCCGATGGCATCAAGGCTGTGATGGAGTATGTGAAGCAGAGGAGAAAACCTCCGCGTTAGAATCTCTAACATAGACACCATGCCCTTCACGGTTAGGAATCTCCATCATGTCTAAGACGCGCGTCGGAATAATCAACGTAACCGGCTATGCCGGATCCGAACTGGCACGCATCTTGAGCCGACACCCGGAGGTGCAGATCACCCAAGTCACTGGACGAAGCGCCGCCGGCAAGAATCTCGCCGAAGTGTTCCCGCATCTGTGGGATCTGGACATGAAGATCGATCCCAGCCTCGACGCATCTGTCGACTTCGTCTTCTCCGCCATGCCACACGCCGCCAGCGCCGAAGCGATGGTCCCATTCATTGAGCAAGGAGTGCCGTCCGTGGACATCTCTGGCGACTTCAGGCTCAGAGACGTCGGCGCTTACGAGACTTGGTACAAGACCACACATCCCAGACCAGATCTGATCGAGCACGCGGTCTACGGATTGTCAGAGATCAACCGCAGCGATATCTCGAAATCGAAGCTGGTCGCCAATCCCGGCTGCTATCCTACCGGCACGATCCTATCTATGGTGCCGGCTCTAGACGCCGACATCATCGAGCCGGACATCATCAGCGATTCTAAGTCGGGTATTTCGGGAGCGGGCCGCAGCGGAGATATGAGATACACCTTCTCGGAACTGAACGACAACTTCTCTGCCTATAAGCTGGACGGTCATCAGCACATGCCCGAGATGGCGCAGGAGTTGACCGCCGTATCAAAGCGAGGCGAGGTGGACATCACTTTCGTGCCCCACTTGGCTCCCATGACCCGCGGCATTCTGGGCACCCACTACGCCAGACTCACCGACCCTGCCATCGATCTGCACGATATCACGGGAATCTACAAGACTTTCTATGAAGGCGAGCCCTTCGTAAGAGTCGCAGATGCGCCTCCTTCTACCAAGGAGACTTGGGGCAGCAACAACGTGTTCCTTTACGTCGCGTTGAATCGCGGCTCGAATCGTCTGATAGTGGTTTCGGCTCTCGACAATCTAGTCAAAGGCGCCGCCGGCTCCGGCGTTCAGAACATGAACATCATGCTCGGAATTCCAGAGACGGTCGGACTCTCCAAGACGGGGGTCTACCCGTAGGCAGCTGCTACGCCCCGCGAAAGACGCGTGAACGTCTCTCCCTTGATGGAGAGAGGCATGCGAGAAGGTTAAAGGCATCTCGTACGACAAGGGAAGGAGATGCAAGATGGCTTTATACGTCTCTTGGTTTCTCAGCGATTCTCGTCGGCGCGGTGTTATCCTGAAAATTTGGCGCAGCCGATCTTCGGCGGACCACTCTGGCATCCCAAGCCCCGTTGGTGCAGCGGCCTAGCACGTCGGCCTTTCAAGCCGGAGATCACGGGTTCGAATCCCGTACGGGGTACCAGATCCTTGTAAATCGATGATGGTCGATTTACAAGATACGCATCTCTCTCAGTGGACGGTCTAGCGCGCTAGTTTGTTGCGGTTGGTTTCAGGATGCAACTGATGGATCATCTCTGTCTCTAGGTTTTTGGTTTGGCTGCGGCCGTGTGTGTAGGAAAAAGAGAACTCTGCTATGCCGCTGAATATGTGAAGCAAATGGCGCAGCTTGGGGTTGGTTTCATTGGATAGATGCTGAAGCAGGCGGGCGCGGATACAGTCGGTCGATTCTCCTACGTATATGCAATCTGGCAGATCGGCGTTCTCTGTCGGTATCCAGATCGCGTATATCCCGACTCGCTTCATCGGCAATTGCCGCACAGTCTGCTTGTTGAAGAGCTGGCGATGGTTTCGCAGCTGATACGCCAGCGCGAACGGAGACGGGTTGGGATTCATCGACATCCTGATCCTGTGCTGTCGATGTCAGTTTTGCTTGGTCAAGTCAATGTGCCTTGTGTGCCGCGCTCTATTTCATCGGCTCGGGCCCGGATTTCGGGCATCGACTGTACCAGAGTGTTGTAGATGAGTGCGTTGCTCGGCTCGCGCTTGCGGTCGTAGTGGTCGTACAGGATTCGTGCGAGCCGTTCTACGCTTTCGGTGTTGCCGTTGAGTTTATGGATGGCGACTTGTGCTGCGCCCTCTACTCGTTTTCCGTCTTCATGGCTGAAGTGATACGCCATCCTCATGCAGCCCTCCCACGCCGTAATCTCTCGTTCAGATAACTTCCGTTCAGGTGCGAATGACGAAATGGGATTTAGCTGTACCTTGCCGCCCTTGGCTGTCATGAGGTGCTGGATGTCGTTTACGGTGCTGGTCGCCAAGTTGCGCGCCATGGCGAGAGTCTCTGCATCGCCGTAAGGGCCTTCAACGCTTCCGTGCTGACGCGCCCAGTCAAGACAGAGGCGTGTCTCGTTGTCGAGTTCGCCCTCTTGCGCCTCAAAGTATCTAGCGACTGCATCGTTGATCGCCACGAGTGCGTCGCGGACGGTCACCGATTTGCCGTCGTTCCGGACGACTTTGCTGTATCGGGAGTAGATCTCCATGCCGGGACCGATTGCGGCTTGCGGGAGGTCAACCGGGCCGATGTGTCCGCCCATAGTCAATTTTTCAAGTGCGGGCGGTAGCTCCTGCTCCAATTCGGAGAGAAATTGGCGTCGTGTAGCGATTGCGGCATCGGCGGGACGCGGACGACATACGATTACGACACAGGTAGCTAAGGCGTTCGAACCTAAGGAACGTTGCCTAACGGACAGCTCCATACGCACCGGCCATGTCCCAGTCACACGGAATCCTGCCGACACTAGTGCAGAGAGCATAGTGTCCCATCCTGTTGAGATAGTGCCGTTACGTTGTTCTTCTTGTTGCTTGTAGGCGTAAAAGATTGACGAGGGAAACTCGTCGGTGCAACTTACTCGTATCTGTTTCAGTGTCTGGAATAGAACGTTTTCGAATCTCTCTCGTGAGTTTTCGAATCGTGGAGCGGCTATAGCTTCTTCGATCTTTGGAGTGAGGATACTTGCAAATAGGTTGGGATATATTTCGCGCAATAATGGTCGTAGCCACACATAGAAAAAGTCCGACAGATCTGCGTAACCGATATTGTCGTAGTAAGGAGGATCAGTAACGATGATAGGGCCATCATTGATGTAAGTAGATGTTGAAGCATCGGCCTGATAAGCTTTACTGATGTTGACATTTGCTGGCAAGTGCTCAACTGCACTAGCAATTTTCTCAATCTGAGCCATCCAACTTTTGCCAGAGGAGGAGAAGGGATTAGCCTCTGCAAAATCCCAAATCATAGAAAGTGCTTGCCGTGAAAATAGGCCTACTACCGATCCACCAATCCTATATCTGTTAAAGCTGCAATTACCAGATGCTGTGTTACTGATCCCTAATGCTATATAAGTAAAAATAGCATTAGCATACTCCTCGCTGAATCCATTTGATATGATTAGATCGCGAACATCAGATGCTAAGTCGCTCAATATAGTAAGGGCAGTGAGTTGTCTATTAGTGAAGAGTTGATGCCAGTCCTCAAAGCCATACCTTTGTACCCTAAATCCCAACGCCTTATTAGGTAAACTTCCAACCGGTCGCCAATCAGGTTCGGAGTTTATAGCGGCTTGTACATGTTTCTCGTCGGGTGATAATAAAAGACGTTTCTTGTCTCCTTTCGCTGCTATGGCAGTCATTTTCACGCCCATGTTACCGGTTTTAGCCTGATCGCGGATGTAGTCTAGATTGACTGTGTTTTCACATGCAATGCATGTCGCTCCGTTACGATTTATCGTTTCTTGGTCAAGCACTCCACAATCATTATCTTGAACAGTAAATGATATGGATCTAGCATCGCGATCTATGATCGGGCGAGTCCAATACTGATTGCCGAGTTTGTTGGATATTTGAAAGGATTTGATCAATGGCATCTCGATCCCACACGCCGGGTTAGGGCAAGATACAGTGCGTGTCCACAGCCAAGCCATAACGGTCCTTTGGTTGCCATCGGCATCTTCCACATTGGGATAGAGATGTCCGATGCGTTTGAACGCTCGATCTCGCATCCACTCGCCGTAGTATCGGATATCGTCGGCTAGCCCACTAGCACCTTTCCAATCACCGCCCATCCTATGGGCATCTGGATTGATTGGAGGTCTACCGTTCAATTTGAAAGGGAGTTCAATGAGTGCCTTAGTGATGAGAACAGCGACTGGATTGAGGTCGGAACCGACGGATTTCATGCCGAGTCGCTGAGCTTCAAGTGGGATTGATCCGCCGCCGCAGAAGGGATCGTAGATAGTTGGCGCATACTCTGCTAGGTAACGCAAGACCGCATCGCGGTCTTCGGATAGAGTATCGTTACGTGATCGGGCGACAGAGCGTGCTATCTCGTATCGCGCTTCCGCTATGAGTGCGGCATTATCACTGTTCTTCCACTGGACAAGGCGACCAATTAGATCATGCAATCTTCGACGTTCTTTATCTTGCTCAGATTTAGTGGGGAATTCGTCTTCACAGGATGAAGGGTCGTCAACCATGCTGGCAAAGATTATCGCACGGCAAGCTATTAGTGGACGGCGTGCCCACCATTTATGCAACCTAAAAGGATGACCTTTTCCGCTGGTACTCTCGCGTGTAATATCTGCAAGTGGTATATCGACTTCAATCAGCTTTTTGCGGTATGATGGCTGAGTGGACATCGGTAGGGGATTCACACAGTGCGATAGACAGTGCAGGCGGTTGCTACGTTACGTCTATGCTTGAAAATTGAAGGCAAAGGTGGGTTTCGCCTTGTTCATGCCCGCTAAATGCTCAAAACCATCTGAACCCACATTTCCCTCCCCTGACATATCATGAGAGTTGGAAGGAGTGATCGAATGGACACGGCAACACAGATAATCGGACTCTTGATCATCGCAGGCAGCTCGATCGGCCTTGTCGCTACCATCGCGTCGATCGTGAAGTGGCATCGTGAGCATCCGAGATCCGGCAAGTCGGGTTAGTAATCCGAGGTGCTGTGCTTGTGCGGCATGACTTGCCCACATTCAAATATCTCCTAGCCTCGCTGTGCTTTGCTGGATTAGGAATCGGCATCTTAGTGTGGCTGGCACCCGTGTCAGCGGATGAGTTGACACCCGCGCAAGATCGACTCTTGGACATAGGTGATTGGCTGGTGAAAGTGTCAATTGGTGCAATGTTGGGGTTTGGCGGATCGCGTCTAGGTTCGCGAGGTGGCAACGGGCACGCCGGTTAGGCACTGCCATATCTGGCAGTAGCGATTTCAAATCGGTTGAGATGTCATGCTCTGGGTTCTCTCGTCCGCGAGAACGACGGTGGTTTTCCGCTAGTCCCTTCATGACGACGCACTGAACGCGAAGCCCAGCTGCGCGCTGTTCTCACGGACTGACTGTTCGATGCGCTCGGTGATGCCGTCCGGCTTCTCGGCTTCTATGACTATGTGGACAGTCACATGCGCGCCGTCTTGTATCAGATTGCGGATTATCTCCTCTTGCGCCATGCTGACTTCATCTAACGACAGCTGACCCTGAAGCGTCTTAGTCGCCGTTACTTTGGTCGATGCGGTTCGTGATGGGTGTTCGGGTTGATCGGTACCGGTGGAATCGGCTTGAGAACGGCTTAGGGGGCTGTAGCCGTCTCCACGACCATCTAGCTCGGAGTAGGTCGTTGAAGTAGACTCCGACTCCTGCTCCTTCTGCTCATCTTTGACGATCTGCGCCATTTCGGGATTGACGATGATCCCGCGCGTCTCGCCCAGAGTCTCGGCAAGCGGTTCGCCGAACTTGAGTTCGTGGTAATCGCCGTCGACGTATCGCTCTGCAAGTCCGAAGTTGGCACTCTTCACTCCCTCTGCAAGTGCAACATTCAGAACCGAGGGCTCTTGCAACCGTTCCATGTAGACCTGCGATGCGAAGATGCGCCATAGGTCGTCGATTCCGATGTGGTCCCTGTAGCGGGCGCTGCTCCAAATGTTCTGCTGCAACTGGATGGCAAGCATGCTGTGCGCCATCTCTGCGGTGAGCGCTTCATCTGCGATGAACTGGTCGTAGGCGTCCTGCGACAGTTCGCCGGTGCCACTGTTGATTCGCGAGATTGGGAAGTCGATGCTGTCGGGTTCGTTGGCGGTCCGCTGACGCGGAGCAATGGCGTTGGAGTAGGCCCTCACCAGCGAGTTGTCGGCTCTGAAGCTGAAGTCTCGTTTTGCCTGATTAGCTTCGTTGATGCGACTGCTGGCTAGATTGGAGATTTTGGATGGACCGTCGATGATGGACTGCCATGCCAGATACGATGCGACATCTTTGCGGAGCGCGTTTGCGTCGTCGTATTTGGTGGCGAGGAACAGCAGCATGTTGCGATAGCTGCGGTTGTTATCGCCGTGTCTCGCCAAGAAATTCCGCATGACTGGAATGGCGTAGTCGGTGTCTCTCTGCCGACTGGGAAGATACTGACTAGGCGAGAGAATGACGAGTTTCACTTTGGAGCTGTCGTCGGGGACTTGGGAAGAGTCTTCGGGGCATACGATGACGGGTATGGGGATTCGTCGACGGGTTGCTTCTTTCAGCCGGCGCTCTATCTCTGAATCGATCTCTTCAAGGTCGAGCTGGCTGATGCGGTCTTGTACGAGCTTGTTGAGGTTGGGTTCGGAGTGGAAGTAGTAGCGTCCGTTTTGGAAGTAGAGATAGTAGAGGTTCTGTGACATGTTGCGGACGGCATCGTTGTATATAGCCGCGCCGTGCGATGGCATGACAGTGCCGAGATGGATGTGGCGGTCATCGATGCCTTGTATCGCTCCGCCGGTGGCGCTGCCGAGGAAGATTGTGCGTGCGGCTCTGCGTGATGCGCCGCCGACCTCCATGTAGTCGGTCTTGCCGCGATCCATCTCGAATGTCTTGGATGCCGTGCCGTCGATCTCGCCGAATACTGGTTCCCATCTGCCTTCGAGTATGTTTCCGAGTTCTGAAGATAGTTGCTGATCGCGGAGCGGCAGGTCGCCTGGCATTATCAGCGGTGATGTATCGTTGTCGGCAGACAAGAAGCTGATGCACTGAGCCATCATGCGCAACACGCCGCGGGTGCGTTGGAACGCTTGGATGCTTGACCAGTCGTTGAACAGACGGTCGAATACTTCGGGATGTATGGGGTAGCAGTCCTTGAGACGTTGCAGATATGCGGCTTCGCTGGCAGCGCGAGGGTAGTCGTTGCGGTTGCGGTGATACATGTCGAAGAAGGCTTGACATGTGTGGTCGCGTTCTGTTCCATCTATTTCCGGCTCGAACAGCCTGCGTCTCACGACTTGGAACGCCTCGTTGACTTCGAGCGGTTGCCATATCGACTGGATTCGTGCGAAGAGTTGCTCAAGTCGGGCGAGCATCGCCATTCCCTCGTCTCCGCCAGCCTCGTCGCGGGATTGGGGCAGGGTGACTACGAGCGCCACATTGCCGATGCGGGTGGCGGATTCAGTCAATGCCTGCAGGAAGGTGAAGATACTGCCTTGTCTTTCCGATGGGACGTTGCGGATGTAGGCGACGAGCTCGTCGATGAGTATCACGGACGGACCGACGTGTTTGAACAGCGCGTCCAGCTGCTCGCCGACGGGCGCTGCACCGTCGATGGCGGCTTGATGTATGAACTGATATCCGTCTTCGCCGCCGAGTTGGTACGCCATCTCTGCCCAAATCGTGTTGAGCGGGTTGCCGCGGTCGGTTTTCCGATTGCTGGTTGGCGAGATGTAGGTTCCGTGCAGCACAGCGATGCTGGCTTCAACTCCGGTTTCGGTGTCTGCGCCGGCTTCGGTGAAGATGCTTCGCAGATCATCGGCGGATGAGGTCTTGGAGTTGAGGATCTGACGATGCGCTCGGATGAGGTGGAGGATGGCGATGAGGCTGTGAGTCTTGCCGCCGCCGAATCCGGTCTGCATCTGGATGACCGGGGCGCCGCCCGTGCCATTGATCCTGCGTAGAGTGCTTACGAGCAGGCTGCGCAATCCGGGAGTTACGAATGTGCGCGCGAAGAAGAGCTCAGGATCGGCATATTCAGGCGATCTGGCTTCACCGCTGAATACGGATTGCAGGTCGGCCGCGAACTCGGCTTCTTGGAAGTCGCCGTTCTGGACGTCGGGATGAGGATGAATTACCTCACGCCAAGACTTGAGAGCCCTGCCTTTGAATTGCGGTGTTCGTCCGCGGACGTCGGAAAAAATCGGGGGGGGGGGGTAGCGATACAGATGTACCGCTAATCTCGACGGGCGGTTCACCAACTGCGGCTGAAGTGGTTCTACGGGTTGCGGCTTGGGATGCACCTAGAAGGTTGTCGCGTACCTTTTCGATTGCAGCAACGGCATCGTTGTTGATGTATCCAAGCACGTGGATCATGTTGGAGCAACCGATGAGCACATCGTTCGTGCTGATGTCGACGACATCGGGGTGAGACGCCTTGACGCGAAGATCATTGATTATCTGCGTTATCGCCCGGATGCTGTTGTCACGCTCGAACCGATCTCTGAAGATGTCTCTCCAGTAGTACGAGATGATCCACGAGAAGTGGGGATGGTCGATCGTCGCCTCGAGGTTGTTGCCGTTTTTCAAGAAGTTATGTGCGAAATCTTGGTCGGTGCCTGGCCGCTGCAACGCTCTTTCGATGGCGGTCTTGGGCATAATGCCACGGATCTGCTTGAGATTGCGATGGACAAAGGGACGCATTGTATCGAGATACGCGTCTAGGGCTGTTTGAAGCGCATCTTTGTTGGGACGTGGCGTAATTGTCATCGCGAAGGTCGCGACTCGCATACTTAGGCGAGTCTCAAGTTAGGTTACCAAATGCAAGGTCAGATTGCACGTTTAGTCCCTACGTCCTTCATTTTGTGCGGCTAGTCTACGTCAAGGATCAGGCGTGAGTATCCGTTTTCACTGCGGTATCGTTGTAGCACGGTGGGGTTGCTCTTTGAAGGCGGAACGTATCGCCGCATTTTCGATTCGGAGGATTTCAGATGAGCGAAGATAGGTCCCCTTACACTGCCGATCAGACTCACGAAAGCGAACCCGAGCTGCCCTCGGCGATCTCTTTGGACGAGGCGTCAGACATCGCCGATGAAGTCCAAGATCTGATCCGGGCGGGCGAGGAACGTTCGGCTTGGGAGCGGATGAGTTACCTTCATCCGGCCGACATCGCCAGTATCGTGGTGTCACTGCCCAGCGCCAGCCGAGATGCCTTGATCAAGGTTATGTCTCCCGAAAGCGTGGTGTGGCTGCTTCGCCGCACCAACCCGTTAGTAGCGGGACGAGTAGCTACCCGCGTAGGATCGCAGGTGCTCTCATTCGCACTTGGCCAGGTGAATCCCCGCGTCGCGCTGGACGTGCTGAAGCGAATTCCGACCCGCAAAGCGAGAGAGGTCGCGGTGGGGCTCGATCAACCCTTGACGGATGACGGAGCCTTGACGCGATCAGAAGATACCGCTGGAGCGTTGATGGTAGATGCTTTTCCTACCGTTGGAGCAGATGAACCGATACAGGCGGCTCTGGACAGCCTGCGCGCGCTGGAAGACATCCGCCATAAATTTACGCATGTCTACGTACTGGGGAATAACGGCGAGCTTGTCGGTCAGATACACGTCGTTGACTTGGCACTAGCAGGAGACGTTACTCCAGTGCGCTCTATAAGCACAGGCGTGGTCGCCGTAGTAGAGATCGATACTCCGGAGGAAGAGTGCGGACGTCTTCAGCGCCATTACAACGTCACTCAACTGCCGGTAGTTCAAGATGGAAAACTGGTCGGTGTGGTGATTGACGAGTTTCTGCTTAGCGCGATCGTAGAAGATGACACTCGGCAGATGCTGCAAGTCGCCAGCGTGGCTGATGAGAGTGTCGGTGGTCCGCTTTCAAGCTCCATCAAGGCACGCATCCCCTGGCTCACAGTGAACTTGGGTACAACATTCCTCTCAGCGGCGGCGGTGGCTATATTTGAGCCGACATTGGCGCAACTCGTCGTACTCGCAGCCTTTCTACCGGTAGTGGCTGGCCAGTCCGGAATCGGAGGGACACAGACGCTGACTCTCATCGTGAGGGCGATCGCGCTCGGTGAGTTAGTGGGGGTCGGTGCCGTCCGACTCTTGGCTAGGGAAGCTCTCCTCGGTCTGATTCACGGGGTTTGGCTAGCCGTGTTGGTCTCCATAATCGCTTTTATATGGACGCAGAACATCGGATTGAGCATCATTACAAGCGTCTCGATTCTCGGTTCGATGGTCGTTGCGAGCATGGCAGGTGCCGGTGTGCCGCTCTTCCTGAGACGATTCGGAATGGATCCGGCGGTGGCATCGGCTGTAGTGGTGACGACGATAACCGATGTATTCAGCATCTTGTTGTTCCTAGGCATCTCGACCGCAGCGATCATGCTGATCGTCTAGCCGAAGCCGAATACGTTCACATCAAAGAATGAAGCAAAGGAGCAGCCTTTGGAGCCCGCCGCCTCTGACGAATAGAAGAATCAGTCCTGAACGATGTGAACCTTCACGGCGCCGGTGCTCTTGTCGAAGGCGGTGTCGAAGGCATCGCCGATCTCATCCAGAGCGAACCTGTGCCTGACCGCATCACGATAGGGATACTGGCCTGAAGCGAGAAGCCGAATAGCAACTTCGTAGTCGTGCACACCGTCGATGATTCCGTAGCAGTTCGACGATATGATCTTGATCTCGCGAATCAGAGGATCGAACATATCGAGCTCCATCGGCACCTTCATGCCGCCGAGATAGACCATCGTACCTTGGTTGCGGGTCGACCTTATGGCTTCCTCGAACGTCACAGACTGATGCCCGCCCACCGATTCGACCGTCACATCGGCACCGACTCCGTCGGTCAGATCCATGACTCTGTCCGTCAATTCGCCAGGCTCTGCGCCGGTGACGATGTCTGCGCCCATCTTTTCGGCGAGCTCCGCCTGCTGGGGATACTTAGCCGAAGCTATAACCAAGCTGGCTCCGAATGCTCGTGCGCTGGCGATGGATGACAGACCGATCGGCGCAGAGCCTACAACCGCCACCACATCGCCAGGCTTCATCTGCGCGAAACGTAAGCCATGGACGGAAACCGCCATCGGCTCCACAAGCGCACCGTCTGTCCAATCCATATCGTCCGGGAGCTTGAACAGTCCCCTCGGTCTTCTAGTCATGTACTCTGCGAAGCCGCCTCCTCCATCAGGCTGGAAATTCATACAGTGCCTGTATTGACCGTAGTCGCAGTATCTGCAATTCCCGCACGCCCTGCCGGCGCACACGGTGTCGATGGCGACGCGATCGCCCACCGACAGGCCAGTCGTTCCAGCGGGCAGTTCCACCACCTCGCCAGCCACTTCATGGCCCGATGGAATATCTTGAGCATCTACTCTTGAGGTCGTCATGTGCAAGTCCGAACCACAGATGCCGGTTTGGCGCACTCGGATCAATGCTGCTCCGTCGAACATCTCGGGCATGGGCACATCCTGAGTCATGTAGGAGCCCGTTCCGTCATCTAGTGCTCCGCGCATTTGGTTTGTCATGGCGTGATCAACCTTGGAATCTACTCGCATCAATCATTTGGGCTTTAAGGATATGCGCTACTCTGCGATCTGCATGCGAGGTCTAAAATACTTGCACGTCAACTGTATCAACGATCGGATTCGACCATGTCCACATCAAAGAACCACGTCAATCGAGGTGTATTCGCAATTCCTGTCACTCCATTCGAAGAAGATGGAAAAGTCGACTACGACTCGCTCAGGAGTTGCGTCTCCTACTGCGTAGAGGCGGGTGCACACGGCATCGTGATGCCGGTCAATGCGAGCGAGGGGCCAAGGCTTACGGACGAAGAGCGCGACGAGGTACTCAGAATCGGCATATCGGTCGTCGACGGCACTGTGCCATTTGTGGCGGGAGCGAGCGGAGTCTCGTTGGAGCATTGCTTGGAGCGTGCAGTAGTCGCTCGAGACGCGGGCGCCGATTCGGTTATCGCCATGCCTGTAAACGGCATGGGCGGCGAACAAGAGATCATGGATCTCTACGGCTCACTGGCTGAAACCACAGGCCTGCCCGTCTGGATCCAGAACAACAAGCCGCCAACTGGTCCGACGATTGCGACTCCGATAATCATTCGCATCATCAACGAGATACCGCTTGCCAACTTGGTCAAGGAAGAGAGTCTCCTTCCCGGCAATGTCATGACTCGGATCTTTGAAGCTTGCGGCGACAAAGTGGGTTCGATAATGGGCGGAATGGGAGGCAGATTCCTGCTTGAGGAGTATCGGCGTGGCGGAGCGGGCACAATGCCAGCCGGGCACATCACGGAGGCACATGTAGCTTTGTGGGACGCCCTCGAGGCCGGCGGTGTCGACGAAAACGGCGAGCAAGTCGTATCTGACGAAGCGAGACGGCTATTCAACCGCTTGCTACCGTCGCTAAACTTCGAGTTTTTCTTCGGGGTGACCGCTTACAAACAGTTCTTCTGGCGACGCGGAATCATCAAGACCCCGGTGACACGAAGCCCGGGATCGAAGCCTTTCGATCGCTACGACACGGAGGAGATGGAAGCGATACTCAGCGAACTATCAGACCTGCTCACATGGAAGGGATAATCCAGCGAGGTGCGAGTCTGACGCGGGCGGTTCGGTTGCATTGCGCTTGTCTAGCCTCACGCCTTATCGGGAATGATGAAGTTACGCAACGTTCTACAGAGTGAATCTCGCAAAGCGTTTTAATACCCAGCCTTCTTGTCGCATACGTAAAGGAACTCCTCGCCAGCGATGTACCGACGCAGATTCTCCTTGAACACCTCACGCCGGCCCAGATACATTTGCGGAGTCAATGCTGAGGAGTGAGGCGAAAGCAAGATATTGGGAGTGTCCCACAGCGGACTGTCCGGATACGGAGGTTCAGGATCCGTAGCATCCAGCGCCGCCCCTGCCAACTTGCCAGACCTCACAGCTTCCGCCAAAGCCTGCTCGTCTACGATACCGCCTCGCGATATCACGATCAGATGCGCCGAACTCTTCATCAAATCTATCCGATGTCGATCTATCAAGCCGCTTGTCTCGTCGGTGAAAGGGGCGGATACCACGAACCAGTCCGAAATCTCCAGCAGATCGTCCAGCCGCTCCAAACCCCAAACATCTTCCGCATGGCGAGACGGCATCGGGGAAATGTCGACCGCATACACCTTCATATCGAACCCCGAAGCTCGCTTCGCCACCTTACGGCCTATATTCCCGAAACCGAATATGCCCAGAACCTGACCTTCCAACTCGATCTGACGCCAGCCATAGTCAGATGATCTCCACTCGCGCGCCATCTGCTGCGTCCACATCTCCGGAAGCCGCTGCGAAAGAGCCGTTATAAATGCGAACACATGCGTCGCCATGGGGCTGACATGCGGCTCACGCGCGTTCGTCACTGGAATATCGCTCTCTATCAGCTCTGGGATCTGCATGATCCCATCGATACCCGTGCCCGGACAGTGAATCCACTTCAGGCTCTTAGCTGCAAGATAGACCTCCCTCGAGGGCCATCCGCAGTAAACATCCGCATCGCCCACCGCATCCAACTCATCCTCCTCGTTCCTGCACCATACAAACTCAACTTCTGGAAAAGATGCCTCAAGGTCCCTGATAACAACATCATCAGGCTCTCCGGGACCAACACCTCCCGGACTAGGTGTAACGATGACTTTCACCAAACTCTCCTGCATTGCCTACGTCGAACTGCTCCTAATTTAGCACTAGATATAGAAGCTCGGACATCCTCACTCCGCCGTCTGATCATCGTCATAGCGGCGGCGTCTAACCACAGAAAAAATCAGCCACATCGGAATCGCAACTATCACCGCACCGATAACGATCACGAGGAGCCATGGCCCTACCCCGATCACATCCTCAATCAGATGGCGTATCCACGCGACGAGTTCAGGGTCTACCGTCTCGGTGTGATGCAAGAGTACCTTGAACAATCGGAACTCTTTCGCTAGCTGCTCCAACCTCGCATCAGCCGCCTGTCCTGCCATCGGCAGGAATCAAGCCGCGGCCGGCGTAGCGCACAGAGTATCGCTTCTCTTGTATCGTCAGTATCACCATCCCTGCCGCCAGCAGGAAGATGGCTCCCGCCGCAAACGGCCAATCGTACGAACCCCAACGATCGAATGCCAGTCCGAACAGCAGCACCGCGGCACCACCGCCCATCTGGTGCGCAAAATTGATCAAACCGCCCAGCGTACCCACGTTGCGGACTCCGTATACATCAGCCGTGAGACCCGTCGTCAACGGCACTGTCGCCAGCCATGAGGCTCCCCCGATGAATGCGAATGCCCACATCGCGGCTGCCCCCGGCAAGACGATGAGCGTCACGAACGCCACTCCCCGCACCAGGTACACTCCCGCCAGCAGATAGTGCCTCTGGACGCGGTCCGAAAGCAGCCCGATCAGCACTACGCCGCCGGCATTGATGCCCATCAAGATTCCGAATGCCCACGCGGCATCCACCGTATCGACTCCTTCGCTGATCGCCCAGCGCACGAAGTGAACAGAGATGCTCGCAGTGGTGATCCCGCAGACGAAGTAGCCGAACGATAGCTGCCACATCGGCCATGATCGATAGGAGTCTTGCCATCGCTCAACGCTCAGCGGGCCTCCCCGCATCGCCTGATCGGACCTGGCCTGCTGTGCACGTATCGCTTCGCTACCTATCGCCCTAGCCTCTCCATCCGGCAACAGCCCCATATCGGCGGGATTGTTACGGATGATCAGCCAAGTGACTGGTACGCCAAGCACGAGCACGACGATCCCCGAAACTATCCATGTAGTTTGCCAGTTCGTCGCAAGCATCAGCTGCGTTAGGAACGGCACCATCAGCAAGCCGCCGATGGAGCCGCCCGCAGCGACAACGCTCATCGCCACGCCACGATGCTTGTGGAACCAGCGAGTGATGATCGCTCCCGTAGTTCCCGGAGCGACTCCGCCAGAGAAGAAAGAGATGACGAAGCCGAACAGCACCATCAGCATCAAGACGCTGTCGATCATCGAGAGCAACAGGTAAGAGACACCCATCACTATGAGACTGACAAAAACTACGATGCGTCCGCCGAAGGCATCTACTAGTCTCCCGAGCACTGGTTGGGCAAACCCGTTCGTGATCCAGCCCACCGCAGCAGCAGTCGATATCGCACCGGTCGTCACGCCCCATTCGCGCTCCCAAGTCTCGACGAATATTCCAAACCCCTGACGAGTCCCCAAGACGATGAACATGCCGAAGAACATGGCTCCGACCACGTACCAGCCGTAGAAGGTGCCCTCATTATCGGAGGTCTGGGAAGATTTGCGGCTGAACATTGCGGGAAGGGGCTGAATCGACGATATTGAACATCGTTCGTCAATCTGTGCAAGTTTAATCCTTGCTACCCATCCGCGGAGACTCCTGTCTCATGTCATTTCGTCGAAAAAACTTCACAGTACCGCAATACGGGGCAGGAATCCTTCGGATATTTAGGGACAGCTTCCAAACTTGCCCTACGCAAGGCGTTTGGAAGCGTCCATCAGGCTTGTACTGAGTTTCACAAGGGTATCTCGGCGCGTGAAGCGCTAGACAGTTAAATGAGTCGGTTCTGGCATCTGGTCCCATGTTCGACCTTGTAGAAGTCTCCCAGTTCGGGATTTACGGACTCCGCCCCATTGCTTGAAGAAAAACGCTACTTCCTGCTTGTAGCACTGATCTTTGATATTCAGCGCCCACTCTTCTTGCATGGGTCTGGCCCCCGGTCCCGACTCTCCACCCACGATGACCCAATGAACGCCATCGAGATTGAGTTCGCCAAGGTCCTCCAGCAGCGGCTCAAGCGACAGAAATCGCACGGCAGAGGCGATTTCACGCAGCGCGTCGACTCGCCACAGGTAGTCAGAAGTCTCGACGCTTGTGCCGAGCCAAACGTTGGCGGGCACTATGCCGTTCGCATGCTGCCTGATGTAGTGCGACATTGTTTTAGGACGTTTCGTCAGCACTTGGAATCGATGCTGTGAGGCACGCTCCATAACGTCGAAGACGCGCGACACAAACTCGAACGGAACCTCGGGATGGAACAGATCGCTCATCGAGTTGACGAACACACGCTGAGGTTTCCGCCACTTCAGCGGTCGATCCAACATGTGATCGTGCACGGCGACGTTGAACCCGTTGCGGTAGTTACGCACGCCCATCGCCCGCAATCTCACCGACATGCGTGCAGCGTAGCAGTTGTCGCAACCGGGACTGATCTCATCGCAACCCGTTACCGGGTTCCAAGTGGATTCCGTCCACTCAATCTTTGATTTGGACATTCAAGCGTGTACTGGTCTTGCCCTCGAATATTCTCAACGCGAGCTTTTGGGCTCCTACGCTTTTGTTACTGACGGCAAACAGCAACTCGAAGTAAGGCATATTGTTCGCGTTCAACACGATACGAACAGGCGAAACTGCTGGAAATATCTCTTCCAGCCTTTGCCGGTAAAGCAATGGTATTGCTTCCTCATCGTCTCGATTCTCGATGCCCAAGCCTCCGAGAGTGGGTTGTACCGCGACTTCTATTGAGGCATCTTCAAACAACCAACGACGAAATTCCGGGTTGTAAACCTGTTGCCAAGTACCACCGCCGTAGAAGTGGTTAAGACGCTGTTCAAACCGATGCTTCCGGGAAGCATCGCGAGTCCGATTCAGCAGTCGAGACAAAGCTTTTCGCGGAAACAGAATCAGGACATCGACGGTTTCCGTTCTTGAGATTGCAACCATCGACTGCCAATCAACGCTCGTAGCGAATGGATCAATGAACATCACGGCTCGCCAAGGATGCTTGAGTTTAGTGGCAATACCTTGGATGAATTCATTTGCGTCAAGGTTATTGAACTGAACATCTCTATCCGAGTGTCTGCATTCAACCAACTTTCTCAATCTTCGCATCGCTTCTGATGACTTGTCATTGAATATCAACTTGTCGAACGACTTATCGGTGATTTCGAGAGCGATCAAAGGTGACCCTATCTGCGAGAGTTGGCGCCCCCAATGGCCTGGACCAGCGAATGGATCGATGTACGCGAGATAAAACGGCTGGTTTTTCAGCGAAGTAGTGTAAGCATCGAGATATCGCTCCAAATAGATGAGTTTCTCTTCTGTCCATTCCCCTCCAAACCTAGGGATTATCTGGCTATTCATGATGATCCTCGGTCATCCTTCTTAATTCGTTGTCACGCCACCGTATCAACAAATGCAAATGTCGTTCCTTAACTTGGCACAGATATCGCCAGTTGCCTGCGCCAATCGTCGATAAAATCTACCTAGTGCCATCTAGACAACCCAGCCAATGAACGCAATCCTCAACTACATCAAGCAACACAAACGATTGACGGTAGCCGTGCTGATCGTGGTCGGCGTGCCTGCACTTGCCTTGGCATGGTGGCTCGGATCGCCTCTATTCCTCGACACGACCGTCGATGAAGAGTTCCCCTTCGCAGCTAGCGCAGTTGTGCCTGAGAGCATGACAATGCCCGACGCGGAAAGTACGATGGTAGCGGCAGCCGATGTCGAAACTTCCGTCTCCGAGGAGATGATGGAGGCGATGGGCGAGATGCTGGCGCCGGAGAGTGTCAAGAACGGCAGCTTCAGAGATGCCGACAGCTTTCACAAGGGTTCCGGCACTGCCACCATTTGGGATCTGGGCACCGATGGCTTCGCACTCCGATTCGAAGATTTCAAAGTCACCAACGGTCCGGACCTCCGTGTCCTGCTCTCGACTCACCCGGATCCTATGAGCCGCTCCGAACTGGAAGATAGCGGATACACTGAACTGGACAAGCTGAAGGGCAACATCGGCAATCAGAACTACCTAATCCCGCCAGATATCGATGTAGATGCCCAGCAGAGCGTCATAATCTACTGCAAACCCTTCCGCGTCTTGTTCGCAGTCGCGCCTTTGTCGACTCGGTGAATCACTATAAAGAGGCAAGAGATGGATAACCGAACCGCAGATGTACTAGTAGTGGGTCTCGGCGCTCATGGGAGCGCCTCCGCATGGCAGCTCGCAAAGCGCGGTTTGAAAGTCATAGGCTTCGACGCCTACACTCCGCCGCACACTTTAGGTTCAACCCATGGCGAGACGCGCATCATCCGCGAGGTCTACAGCGAACATCCCGACTACGTGCCGATGATCCAGCGCAGTTATGAGATCTGGCACGAGTTGGAACAGGCCGGCGTCGATGATGACGATCCTGCCCGGCTGATTCAGATAACTGGAGGAATCACAATCGGCCGTCCCGAAGGTGAAGGCATCAAAGGGGTGAAGCGATCATCAGAAGAGCACGGACTGCCGATTGAGATTCTCGATCCTTATGAAATTCGTCGGAGATGGCCACAATTTCAGCCTCGAGACAATATGATCGGTGCGTTTGATGCCCGCGCTGGAGTTCTGTTCCCCGAAAAATGCGTTGAAGCTAACATCATGCAGGCTCGGCGGGCAGGAGCGGATCTGCACTTCAATGAACCGATAACCAAGTGGCGACCAGACGGTGAGGGGGTTCAAGTCGACACAGAGCAAGGTACCTACCATGCCGACAAGCTGGTATTCAGCGCCGGGGCTTGGAACCGCGATTTTCTGTCCAAACTCAACTTGCCGCTCCGTCTCGAGAGGCAGGTTCTCTTCTGGTTCGAGCCGGCGAGCAGCCCGGAGCTTTTCGGGCCCGACAACTGCCCTAACCACTCATGGGAGTGGTCGCCAGGCAACGCCTTGTACTGTCAACCCGACTTCGGTGGCGGAGTGAAGACCGCTTTTCACCACGGCGGCGATATGTTCGACGATCCGGGCGACCTCGACCGGACTGTGCGCGAGTCTGACGAGAGATCGTTGCGAAACGCCTTCTCAGACATCATCCCCCAACTCAACGGCAGAGTAGTGAAATCAGCGGTCTGCCTATACACAGACACTCCAGACTTCCACTTCCTTCTCGACCGCCACCCGGGGCACTCAAACGTGGTCATCTGCAGCCCCTGCTCCGGACACGGCTTCAAATTCTCTGCCGTGATCGGAGAGATAGTTGCCGATCTGGTCGCAGATCGCGATACTGGATACGATATGTCTCTGTTCTCGGTAGACAGATTGCTCAATGAGGAATCAGAATACAGATGCCCCGAAGATAATTAAGGGGTTCGCGAACCCAACATCACGAGTTAGATGCCGATGGCCACACTGACGAACTTTCGACCCTTGTTTCTCGTAGCCGCAGCGATTATGGCTTTTGCCGCAGTATCAGCATGCGGCGGCGAAGAGGTAGTTGAGGAGACGACCGGAGACGACGTGGAGTGGGGCTACTCGGGTGCCGGCGCACCTGAGAACTGGGCCTCGATCTCGACTGACTACTCCATGTGCAGCGAAGGAACCAAGCAGTCGCCTGTCGATATCACCGGCTATCAAAAAGGCGACGCTCCGCCCCTATCGTTTTCATTCCGCCGCGACGCGGTGGAAGTCGTCAACGATGGCAAGGCACTGTCGATCAACTACACCAAAGGAAATCGTCTCGGCCTTAGCGAACGCACTTATCAACTGACATCGGTTCGCACTCATACTCCGAGCGAACACACAATCGACGGACAATCGTTCGCCTTGGAACTGCAACTGTTCCATGAACAGACCTTTGGCGATCTGGCTATCGTTTCGTTCCTATACACTCTTGGCGACCCTGATCCAGTGATCCAGAACATCATCGATGCGGCACCGGATGAGAGCGGTCAATCCATCACTGAAGGATTAGTGCTGAACGCCGCCGACTACGCGCCGGAGGATCTTGGTTACTACAAGTACGAAGGATCCCTGACCACACCGCCTTGCACCGAGCCGGTCGACTGGTTCATCATGCTTGAACAAGGCTCAGTCTCTCAGGAACAGATCGATCAGGTGGCGGCGTTGACCGGCGGAGGAAACAACCGGCCGCTTCAGCCTCTCGGCGACAGAAGCATAGCCATATCAGGTTCTCGCAAGTAATACGCCCCCAGTTCAGCTGGATTCTGCTTGGTCTCGTCGACCAAGACAGCTGGATCGAACCTATCATCGACTGATGATCAGCCCAAGTCGACAATCGTCAGAAATCGTTATCATCGGCGGCGGCATCGTGGGCTGCACGACGGCGTACTTCCTGACGGCTTCGGGCGAACATAGCGTCTCCGTCATCGAAGCTGAAGGCATCGCTTCCGGTGCCAGTGGCTACTCGGCGGGAATCCTGACTCCATATTCCGGCTCGAACGATCCAGGGCTGCTCTCGCTCTCGCCCTCGGCTCTAGCCATTCACACCCATCTCGCCGAGAATCTGCCAGAGGTCACCGGCATCGACCACGGCTACGACTTGAAGCCGTACCTGAGGTGTGCATTCGGCGAAACCGGCTTCATAGAGGCACAGTCATTCAAGGTCGAGCGCGAAAAAGAGGGACACCTCGCCGAGTGGTTGAGTGGAGATGAAGCGCGTGAAGTCTGCGACTGGCTATCCGACGAGGTCGAAGGAGCGTGCGCGACATCGATTGAGCCCACATTAGATTCACGAAAACTTACTCAATCCGCGTTCAAAGCCGCCGGGATGTCCGGGGCATCTCTCGTGGAGGAGCGCGCAGTTGGCTTGACCTCCAGTGGCGGCAGAGTCACCGGCGTCGAACTGGCTGATGGGTCAAGCGTCTCTGCAGATGTCGTTGTTCTGGCGATGGGACCGTGGTCCGGCATCGCCAACCAGTGGATCGATGTCGAGATACCGGTAGCTCCCCAGAAGGGCGAGTTGCTCTACATGCATCATCCCGTTGAAGCCACCTCAGCCGTCAATGACGACAAGCCATCCGCGGGCATGCACAACATGGACGATGGTGGCGTGATCCTACCTCGGCGTCTCTCGAGAACCGTGCTTGGAGCCACGAAGCAGGAACGGGGATTCGACCGCGAGCCTTCGGACTACGCGCGTGAATTCATTCTTCCTCGTGTCTCACGATTGAGCAGTCGAGTGACCATCGATTCCGTCACCGATCACACTGCGTGCCTGCGTCCCATGCCAATCGACGGCAAACCGTTCGTAGGACCGGCGCCGGGATGGGATGATGTCTATATAGCTGCCGGACACTGGTCGGAAGGCATTCACTACGGTCCGCTGACGGGCAAGTGGCTGGCTGATGCAATAACCGTCGGCTCAAGCGAATACGACATTTCGCCCATCAGCACCGATCGCCTGCGCTAAAAAGTGAGAGGCTCCTATCACTATTAGTGCTGTGATTGATGCCCAACACGTCCCCTTCCACACTACTGTGCGTTATTACACAAGCCATGCTGCAGGGAGCATCAAAACCAAACAGCCATATAATCGCCGAGAGCACTATGCCTCGGACGGTGCTGAAGCCTGTTCCTCAATCTTATGAACATACCCGGGTGACGCCAGTTGACAATGCCAGAGGCAAGGCTTAACCTTCTTCACATCGGGCAGAAGCAGCCGGTTTGACGGATTGGCAAACGCGGCTACGCCCCCCAAAGGTGAGGAGTTAAAAGCGGTAATGAAAAGAACTGGATTCGCTGCACTGGCATTTTTGGTAGCGATGACGGCCATTATTACTGTGGTCGTTTCGAGCCCGGCCGACGTAAGCGCACAAGATCCCCCTATTAATCTGACGGCAACGGTAACGGCGGGAAACGACGCAGTAGATTTGGCTTGGACCGTGGGCACCATCCCCGATACCGGCACTCAGGTTGTGAACCGACGGGAAAGAGGTACGTCAAATTGGACGGTGTTAGCCAACCTCGGAGCTTCGCAGACTACCTATACCGACTCAACCGTCGAAAGTGGCAAGCGATACCTCTACTACGTAAGCATGGAGAATATCGCTGGTGATGAATTAGGACGCACAGAAAGAGCGTCAGCATCCCTATCCGATGTGCCAATCCACTCTCCGCCCAGCGGCTTGGAAGCAAGGGCCGGGTACGGCGTAGTGGTTTTGTCTTGGACTGTGGGAACACGCTCCACCTACGTCAGGCAGGTCGTGCATCGCCGGGAAAAAGGTTCCGACTGGGAAGAAATCGCCACCATCTCGGCTTCAGACTCCACTTGGAGGGACTCAACCGTCGAGGAACTCAAGAAATACACCTATTTCATAAAGGCCGAGAAAGCCAACGGCAAGGGCGGAAGCACCAACAAAGTATCGGTAACCATACCACGCACGAAATATTCGTCTCCCTCCTACCTGAGGTCGACTTTCGATGACGATGAAGACGATGGAGTCTCGGTAATTCTGTCTTGGACGGCGGGGACGGATCCCGACTACGTCAGGCAGGTCGTGCTACGACGACAGCCTGGCATGCGAAAAGGGACGGAAATCGCCTCCATTTCGGCTTCCGCCACAACTTGGACCGATACGGATGTCGTGTCCGGCGAGAAATACTTCTACACCGTGAAGGCTGAGAAGGCCAACGGCAGGGGTGGAAGCACCAACGTGAGAAAGCTGACCATACCGTTCTCCGGCTACGGATTAAGGCTGACCGGACTGAAGGCGACTGCTGAGAACGGCGATGTGGTTCTGTCGTGGAAGGTCGGCGGTAACAGCGAAGGCTACGACCGGTGGATCGTGCGGCGTCAGCTGTCCGGCGAGTCGACTTGGTGGGAAACGGTTCTCAACGATGCCGATGTTTCAGCCGCTACTTGGATAGACACTACAGCAACATCCGGCGAGAGATACTCCTACTCGGTGAGGGCTGAGAATACCAGCGGCGACAGCAACATCGTAAGCAGCAACTTGAAGAGGATAACCGCACCCTAGGTGCGGGACGACATCCGCAATCTCTGGAGAGGGCAGTCATGATGACTGCCCTCTCTTTAATTCTTAAGCGTGGCCGACTGACGGGAAACATACTTTTGCTAACTGAATTCTGGTACGGTTCGTAGGGGAAATGTGTACCGTGCCATCAACTGCATACCAATCAATATTCGAGATACAGCATCACAATGTTCACGTCATTACCGAGTGCAAAGCACTTGGCGATTGCGGCAGTCGTCGCCATCCTGCTCGTTGCCGGACTGTTCATCGACCAGGCCCGGGCGGCTGATGCGCAGAGCGTTGCCACGGACCGTGCGGCACTAGTCGCGCTGTACAACCTCACCGACGGTGCCAATTGGTCTAATAACACCAACTGGCTGAGCGATCAGCCCCTCGGAAACTGGCACGGCGTAGACACTGATGCCAGCGGCCGCGTCACCAGCCTGATCCTCAGCCGCAACGGCCTGACGGGAAGCATATCGAGTGAGCTGGGCAGCCTCAGCAATCTGCAAGTCCTGTACCTCTCCTACAACGGCCTGACGGGAAGCATACCGGCGGAGCTGGGCAGCCTGAGCAGCTTGGAACGGCTGAACCTCGGCGGCAATCAGCTGACGGGAAGCATACCGGCGGAGCTAGGCAGACTGAGCAATCTGACAAGTCTGTCCCTCGGCGGCAATCAGATGACCGGAAGCATACCGACGGAGCTGGGCAGCCTGAGCAGCTTGGAACGGCTGGGCCTCCGCGGCAATCAGCTGGACGGCAGCATACCGGCCGAGCTGGGCAGCCTCAGCAATCTGACGGTGTTGATGCTCTACGAAAATCAGCTGACCGGGAGCATACCGACGGAGCTGGGCAGCCTAGGCAGATTGACGGTTCTGGACCTCCAATTCAATCAGCTGACGGGAAGCATACCTGCCGAGCTGAGCAGCCTGAACAATCTGACGGTTCTGAGCCTCGGCGGCAATCAGCTGACCGGAAGCATACCGACCGAGCTGGGCAGCCTCAGCAATCTGACTTGGCTGTACCTCAGCGGCAATCAGCTGGACGGCAGCATACCGACCGAGCTGGGCAGCCTGAGCAGCCTGGAACGGCTGTTCCTCGGCGGCAATCAGCTGGCAGGCAGCATACCGACCGAGCTGGGCAGCCTGAACAATCTGACGGAGCTGGACCTCGGCAGAAATCAGCTGACGGGAAGCATACCGACGCAGCTGGGCAGCCTCAGCAATCTGACGGAGTTGATCCTCTACGACAATCAGCTGACCGGCAGCATACCGACCGAGCTGGGCAGCCTGAGCAATCTGACGGAGCTGAACCTCGGCGGCAATCAGCTGGACGGCAGCATACCGACCGAGCTGGGCAGCCTCAGCAATCTGACTTGGCTGTACCTCAGCGGCAATCAGCTGGACGGCAGCATACCGACCGAGCTGGGCAGCCTCAGCAATCTGACGGAGTTGATCCTCTACGACAATCAGCTGACCGGCAGCATACCGACCGAGCTGGGCAGCCTCAGCAATCTGACGGAGCTGAACCTCGGCGGCAATCAGCTGGACGGCAGCATACCGACCGAGCTGGGCAGCCTCAGCAATCTGACTTGGCTGTACCTCAGCGGCAATCAGCTGGACGGCAGCATACCGACCGAGCTGGGCAGCCTCAGCAATCTGACGGAGTTGATCCTCTACGACAATCAGCTGACCGGCAGCATACCGGCCGAGCTGGGCAGCCTCAGCAATCTGACGGAGCTGAACCTCGGCGGCAATCAGCTGGACGGCAGCATACCGACCGAGCTGGGCAGCCTCAGCGATCTGACTTGGCTGTTCCTCGGCGGCAATCAGCTGACGGGCCAGCTTCCGCAGAGCTTCACCGGGCTTTCGGCGCTGGAAGGTTTACGGTTTCAAGACAACGCGGGGCTCTGCGCGCCGCTGGACAGCACCTTCCAGACCTGGATCCGGGATTTGGGCGACGAAAGACGAGGCGATAACTGCGGTGATGCTGCTATGGACCGGGCGGCGCTGGTCGCGCTGTACGACTCCACCGACGGTGCCAATTGGTCCGACAATACCAACTGGATGAGCGAGGAGCCCCTTGGAAACTGGCACGGCGTCACCGTAGATGCCGACGGCAGAGTCACCGGTCTGGACCTCTACGACAATGACCTGACGGGAACCATACCTGCCGAGCTGGGCAGCCTCGGCAATCTGACGAGGCTGTCCCTCTGGGGCAATCAGCTGACCGGCAGCATCCCGGCCGAGCTTGGCAGCCTCAGCAATCTGCAAGGCCTGTACCTCTACGACAATCAGCTGACCGGCAGCATCCCGGCCGAGCTTGGCAGCCTGAACAATCTGCAAGGCCTGTGGCTCGGCGGCAATCAGCTGACCGGCAGCATCCCGACGGAGCTGGGCAGCCTCAGCAGCCTAGAACAGCTGTACCTCGGCGGCAATCAGCTGGACGGCAGCATACCGACACAGCTGGGCAGCCTGAGCAATCTGACTTGGCTGTCCCTCTCCCGCAATCAGCTGACCGGCAGCATCTCGACCGTGCTGGGCAGCCTCAGCAGCCTGGAACATCTGTACCTCCAAGGCAATGAGCTAACCGGCAGCATCCCGGCCGAGCTGGGCGACCTGAGCAATCTGCAAGGCCTGTACCTCTACGACAATCAGCTGACCGGCAGCATCCCGACGGAGCTGGGCAGCCTGAGCAATCTGACGAGACTGGACCTCGGCGGCAATCAGCTGACGGGCCAGCTTCCGCAGAGCTTCAACGGGCTCGCGTCGCTGGAAAGTTTATACTTCGACGGCAACGCGGGGCTCTGCGCGCCGCCGGACAGCGCCTTCCAGACATGGCTCCGGGATTTGGGCGACAGACGAGGCGAGAACTGCGGTGATGCTGCTACGGACCGGGCGGCGCTGGTCGCGCTGTACAGCTCCACCGACGGCGCCAATTGGTCTAACAACACCAACTGGCTGAGCGATGAGCCCCTTGGAAACTGGCACGGCGTCACCGTAGATGCCGACGGCAGAGTCACCGGTCTGGTTATCAGAGAGAATCAGCTGACCGGAACCATACCGGCAGAGCTGGGCAGCCTGGGCAGATTGACGGAGCTGGTCCTCAGCCACAATAATCTGACGGGGAACATCCCGACCGAGCTGCGCAGCCTGAGCAATCTGACGGTACTCTCCCTCCACAGCAATACCTTGAATGGCAGCATCCCGAATGAGCTGGACAGCCTCAGCAGACTGGAAGGCCTGTACCTCAACGGCAATCAGCTGGACGGCAGCATACCGGCCGAGCTGGGCGACCTGAGCAATCTGACTTGGCTGTACCTCCACGGCAATCGACTGACCGGAACCATACCGACCGAGCTGGGCACCCTGAACAGCCTGATGGAGCTGTCCATCGGGGGCAATCAGCTGACTGGAACGATACCGAGCGAGCTGGGCAACCTGAACAGCCTAGTGTATCTGAGCCTACAAGACAATCAGCTGACTGGAACGATACCGAGCGAGCTGGGCACCCTGAGCAACCTGGAGTGGCTGATCTTCTACGGCAATCAGCTGGACGGCAGCATACCGGCCGAGCTGGGCGACCTGAGCAATCTGACTTGGCTGTACATCCACGGCAATCGACTGACGGGAACCATCCCTGCCGAGCTGGGCAGCCTGAGCAATCTGACGGTACTCTCCCTCCACAGCAATACCTTGAATGGCAGCATCCCGACGGAGCTGGGCGACCTGATCAGCCTGGAACAGCTGCGCCTCGGCGGCAATCAGCTGACCGGCAGCATACCGACGGAGCTGGGCGACCTGATCAGCCTGGAACAGCTGCGCCTCGGCGGCAATCAGCTGACCGGCAGCATACCGACGGAGCTGGGCGACCTGATCAGCCTGGAACAGCTGCGCCTCGGCGGCAATCAGCTGACCGGCAGCATACCGACGGAGCTGGGCGACCTGATCAGCCTGGAACAGCTGCGCCTCGGCGGCAATCAGCTGACCGGCAGCATACCGACGGAGCTGGGCGACCTGATCAGCCTGGAACAGCTGTACCTCGGCGAGAATCAGCTGACCGGCAGCATCCCGGCCGAGCTGGGCAGACTCAGCGACCTGACTGAACTGTGGCTCACCGGCAATCAGCTGGACGGCAGCATCCCGGCCGAGCTGAGCGGCCTGAGCAATCTGACGGTACTGGGACTCTCCCGCAATCAGATGACGGGGAACATACCTGCCGAGCTGGGCGGACTGAACAGCCTGGGATGGCTGCATCTCTCCGGCAATCAGCTGACGGGGAACATACCTGCCGAGCTGGGAAGACTCAGCAATCTGACTTGGCTGGACCTCCACAGCAATCAGCTGACCGGCAGCATACCAACGGAGATGGGCAGCCTGAGTAATCTGACGTTTCTGTGGCTCTATGACAATGACCTGACGGGGAACATACCTGCCGAGCTGGGAAGACTCAGCAATCTGACTGAGTTACTCCTCGGCGGCAATCAACTGACCGGCAGCATACCGACCAAACTGGGCGGACTGAGCAATCTGCAAGTCCTGTACCTCTACGACAATCATCTTACCGGCAGCATACCGACGGAGCTGGGCAGCCTGAGCAATCTGACTGAACTGGGACTCGGCGGCAATCAGCTGACCGGCAGCATACCGACCGAACTGGGCAGCCTGAGCAATCTGACTGAACTAGGACTCGACGGCAATCAGCTTACCGGCAGCATACCGACCGAACTGGGCGGCCTCAGCAGCCTGGAATGGCTGAGCTTCGACGGCAATCAGCTGACGGGGAACATACCTGCCGAGCTGGGCGGACTGAACAGCCTGGGATGGCTGCATCTCTCCGGCAATCAGCTGACGGGGAACATACCTGCCGAGCTGGGCGGACTGAACAGCCTAGGATGGCTGCATCTCTCCGGCAATCAGCTGGCAGGAAGCATCCCTGCCGAGCTGGGCAGCCTCAGCAATCTGACTGAACTAGGACTCGACGGCAATCAGCTTACCGGCAGCATACCGACCGAGCTGGGCAGCTTGAGCAACCTGATTGAGTTACTCCTCGGCGGCAATCAACTGACTGGAACCATACCGACCGAACTGGGCGACCTTAGCAATCTGACGAGTCTAGACCTCGGCAACAATGACTTGGACGGCAGCATCCCGGCCGAGCTGGGCGGCCTGAGCAATCTGCGAGGACTGGTCCTCCACGGCAATCAGCTGACGGGGAACATACCTGCCGAGCTGGGCGGTCTGATCAGACTGGGATGGCTGCATCTCTCCGGCAATCAGCTGACGGGCCAGCTTCCGCAGAGCTTCACCGGGCTCGCGTGGCTGGGCAGTTTACACTTCGACGGCAACGCGGGGCTCTGCGCGCCGCTGGACAGCGACTTCGAGACCTGGATCCGGGATGTGGGCGACAGACGAGGCAAGAACTGCGGTGATGATGCTACGGACCGGGCGGCGCTGGTCGCGCTGTACAGCTCCACCGACGGCGCCAATTGGTCTAACAACACCAACTGGCTGAGCGATGAGCCCCTTGGAAACTGGCACGGCGTCACCGTAGATGCCGACGGCAGAGTCACCGGTCTGGTTATCAGAGAGAATCAGCTGACGGGAACCATACAGGCCGAGCTGGGCGGCCTCATCAGCCTGCAACGCCTGTACCTCGACGGCAATCAACTGACGGGGAGCATCCCGACGGAGCTGGGCAGCCTCAGCAATCTGACGAGACTGTACCTCAACCGCAATCAGCTGGCAGGCAGCATACCAGCCGAGCTGGGCAGACTGAGCAATCTGGCTCATCTGAACCTCCACGGCAATCAGCTGACCGGCAGCATACCGACGGAGCTGGGCAGCCTCAGCAGCCTGGAGTATCTGTGGCTCACCGGCAATCAGCTGACCGGCAGCATACCGACAGAGCTGGGCAGCCTCAGCAGCCTGCAACGCCTGTACCTCAACGGCAATC
Source organism: Dehalococcoidia bacterium (assembly GCA_965214735.1). GTDB lineage: Bacteria > Chloroflexota > Dehalococcoidia > Lucifugimonadales > Lucifugimonadaceae > Bin127. Next base: position 2,381,636 of record OZ243977.1, read on the forward strand.
AGCTGACGGGGAGCATCCCGACGGAGCTGGGCAGCCTCAGCAGCCTGCAACGCCTGTACCTCGACGGCAATCAACTGACGGGGAGCATCCCGACGGAGCTGGGCAGCCTCAGCAATCTGACGAGACTGTACCTCAACCGCAATCAGCTGACCGGCAGCATACCAGCCGAGCTGGGCAGACTGAGCAATCTGGCTCATCTGAACCTCCACGGCAATCAGCTGACCGGCAGCATACCGACGGAGCTGGGCAGCCTGAGTAATCTGACGTTTCTGTGGCTCTATGACAATGACCTGACGGGGAACAACATACCTGCCGAGCTGGGCAGCCTCAGCGACCTGACTGAACTGTGGATCGGCGGCAATCAGCTGACGGGCCAGCTTCCGCAGAGCTTCACCGGGCTCGCGTCGCTGGAAAGTTTACACTTCGACGGCAACGCGGGCTCTGCGCGCCGCTGGACAGCACCTTCCAGACCTGGATCCAAGATGTGGACGACAGACATGGCGATAACTGCAGGCGATAACTGCGCGCCCGTGACTCACACGCCTCCCAGCGGCCTGATCACGTCTTTCGATGACGACCCGGACGATGGAGTCTCGGTGGTTCTGTATTGGACGGCGGGGACGGATCCCGGCTACGTCAGACAAATCGTGCGTCGGCGACAGCCCGGCATCCCGACTTGGACGGAAATCGCCACCATCTCGACTTCCGACACGACTTGGACCGACACCGATGTGGTGTCCGGCGAGAGACATTTCTACGCGGTGAAGGCAGAGAAGGCCGACGGCAGAGGCAAATCCACCGGCGTGAAGAAGCTGACCATCCCGTTCTCCAGCTACGGAGTGACGCTGACCGGACTGAGTGCGACTGTGCGGAACGGCGATGTGGTTCTTTCATGGGATGTCGGTGGTAACAGAGAAGGCTACGACCGGTGGGTGGTGAGGCGGCAGCTGTCCGGCGAGTCGGCTTGGACTGACGTGAAATAAAGCCTCGAAATCGTCGATAAACTTCGATATGTGTGGTAAATTGTCCATGTTGAAGTGCATATATTGCTTGGATACCGTCTGCAAATGGCTCAAGATTTCTTACCCCCCCCCCCCCCGATTTTCCTCGGGTGCCAGAATTTCGGATAAGGCGTAACTCATCGGGACGCATCACCGCGATGCCCGCATCATTAGCGGGCGCAAATCGATTGACGATTGCCGCAGTCGCCGCCATCCTGCTCGCTGCAGGGCTGTTGATAGACCAGGCCCGGGTGGCCGATGCGCAGAGCGTTGCCACGGACCGTGCGGCGCTGACCGCGCTGTACAACTCCACCGACGGCGCCAACTGGTCCGACAGCACCAACTGGCTGAGCGACCAGCCTCTCGGAAACTGGCACGGCGTCGACACCGACGACAATGGCCGCGTCACCAGTCTGCACCTCCCCCGCAACCAGCTGACGGGAACCGTACCGAGCGAACTGGGCAATCTGGGCAATCTGACGTATCTGAACCTCGCCGGCAATGAGCTGACCGGGAGCATACCGGACGATCTGGGCAACCTCAGCAATCTGAGGTGGCTGAACCTCGGCACCAATCAACTGTCTGGGAACATCCCGAGCGAGCTGGGCAGCCTCGGCAATCTGACGGGACTGGTGCTCGGCCCCAATCAACTGACGGGGAGCATACCGGGCGAGCTGAGCAGCCTCAGCAATCTGACGGGACTGTGGCTCGGCGGCAATCAGCTGACTGGAAGCATACCGGCCGAGCTGGGCAGCCTCGGCAATCTGACGGGACTAGGGCTCGGCGGCAATCAGCTGACTGGAAGCATACCGAGCGAACTGGGCGGACTGAGCAATCTGACGAGTCTGTTTCTCGCCGGCAATGAGCTTACTGGGAGCATACCGAGCGAGCTGGGAAGCCTCAGCAATCTGACGAGGCTGTTTCTCGGCGACAATGAGCTGACTGGGAGCATACCGAGCGAGCTGGGAAGCCTCAGCGATCTGACGGAACTGGGGCTCCCCCGCAACCAGCTGACGGGAACCGTACCTACCGAGCTGGGCAGCCTCGGCGATCTGACGGGTCTGTGGCTCCAGGGCAATCAGCTGACGGGTCAGCTTCCGCAGAGCTTCACCGGGCTTTCGGAGCTGAAAAGGTTGCGGTTCCAAGACAATGCGGGGCTCTGCGCTCCTCTTGACAGTGACTTCCAGACATGGCTCCAGAGCATATCCTCCACAGGCGGCAACTGCGTGGCACCGTCTTCGGACCGGCCGGCGCTTGTCGCGCTGTACAACTCCACGGGCGGCGGCGATTGGTCCGACAACACCAACTGGCTGAGCGACCAGCCAATCGGAAACTGGCACGGCGTAGAAACCGACGACAGCGGCCGAGTCACCGGTCTGAACCTCAGCCGCAACAGCCTGACGGGCAGCATACCCACCGAGCTGGGCAGACTGAGCGATCTGACGCAGCTGGTCCTCGGCGGCAACAGTCTGACGGGAAGCATACCTGCCGAGCTGGGCAGCCTGAGCAGCCTGACGCGGCTGCGCCTCAGCGTCAATGAGCTGACAGGCAGCATACCGACACAGCTGAGCAGTCTGAACAGCCTGACGGGACTGTGGCTCGACGGGAATGACCTGACCGGCAGCATACCTGCCGAGCTGGGCAGCCTGAGCAGCCTGACGCGGCTGAATCTCCGCGGCAATGACCTGACGGGAAACATACCGAGCGAGCTGGGCGGGCTGAACAGCCTGACGCAGCTGGAACTCGGCGGCAATGATCTGACGGGAAGCATACCGAGCGAGTTGGGTGACTTGAGCAATCTGACGGGACTGTGGCTCGACGACAATGAGCTGAATGGGAGCATACCCACCGAGCTGGGCGGACTGAACAGTCTGACGCAGCTTTGGCTCCACGGCAACGACCTGACGGGCCAGCTTCCGCAGAGCTTCACCGGGCTTTCGGCGCTGGAAACGTTACAGTTCCAAGACAACGAGGGGCTCTGCGCGCCGCTGGACAGCTCCTTCCAGACATGGCTCCGGAGCGTGTCCACCGTACAAGGCGGCAACTGCGCGCCCGTGACTCCCACGCCTCCCAGCGTCCTGCTCACGTCTTTCGATGACGACGCGGACGATGGCGTATCGGTGGTTCTGTCTTGGACGGCGGGGACGGATCCCGCCTACGTCAGGCAGATCGTGCGTCGGCGACAGCCCGGCGTCCCGACCTGGACGGGAATAGCCACCATTTCGGCTTCCGCCACGACTTGGACCGACACCGACGTCGTGTCCGGCGAGAGATACCTCTACGCGGTGAAGGCAGAAAAGTCCAACGGCAGGGGTGGAAGCACCAACGTGAGAAAGCTGACCATCCCGTTCTCCGGCTACGGGGTGACGCTGACCGGACTGAGTGCGGCTGTGCGGAATGGCGATGTGGCTCTGTCGTGGAATGTCGGCGGTAACAGCGAAGGCTACGACCGGTGGGTGGTGCGTCGGCAGCTGTCCGGCGAGTCGGCTTGGACTGAAACGGTTCTCACAGCCGCCGAAGTTTCCGCCGCTGCCTGGACCGATACGACGGCAGTGTCCGGCGAGAAATACTTCTACGCGGTGAGAGCTGAGAAGACCAGCGGCGACAGCAACATCGCAAGCAGCGACGTGAAGAAGATAACCGTCCCCTAGACGCGGGACGACTGTAGCCGCGGGATCCGCGGGACGACACCCGCGCGATCATTGAGAGAGGGCAGTCATGGTGTCTGCCTTCTCATTGTCTTAACTTTAGTAGCGAATAAGCTGAGTGACGGATTGATCTTTGATAACGGAGCCCGTCCCGACACCAGATATTGAGAGTTTCCGCGATTCCCTGAAACGGCTCACGCGGCCATTAAGCTCTGCATCGCCATGTCGAGGCTTTCAGACGAAAGTCGAATCATCTCATCACGTGGACTGATCCCCACCCACCCGAGCGTCGCCAGCGTCCTCTTGATCAAGCCATTGTCGAAACCATTACGATATTCGTGAAATAAAGCCTCTAAATCGTTGACAGAATTCCCGATAGCGTGCTATATTCCTAATAGCGAATCACCGATACCGCTTGGACATCATCTGCAAATGCCTCAAGATTTCTTACCCCCCCCCCCCCCCCCGATTTTTCCTACGGGGATCCAGAACCGGATAAGACGTAACTCATCGGGACGCGTAATAGCGATGCCCGCATCATTAGCGGGCGCAAAGTACTTGGCGATTGTCGCCGTCGCCGCCATCCTGCTCGTTGCAGGGATGTTCATCGACCAGGCCCGGGCGGCTGATGCGCAGAGCGTTGCCACGGATCGTGCGGCACTGATCGCGCTGTACAACTCCACCGACGGTGCCAATTGGTCTAACAACACCGATTGGCTGAGCGACCAGCCAATCGGAACCTGGCACGGGGTCGACACCGACAACAATGGCCGCGTCACCAGTCTGCACCTCCCCCGCAACCAGCTGACGGGAACCGTACCGAGCGAGCTGGGCAGCCTCAGCAATCTGACGTATCTGAATCTTGCCGGCAATCATCTGGCTGGGAGCATACCAAGCGAGCTGGGCAGTCTGAGCAATCTGACGAGGCTGTGGCTCGGCGGCAATCAGCTTACTGGGAGCATACCGAGCGGGCTGGGCAGTCTGAGCAATCTGACGGGACTGGGCCTCGACTACAATCAGCTGACCGGGAGCATACCTACAGAGCTGGGCAGCCTCAGCAATCTGACGCATCTGTACCTCGGCGACAATCAGCTTACTGGGAGCATACCGGCCGATCTGGGCAGCCTCGGCAATCTGACGGAACTTGGGCTCCCCCGCAACCAGCTTACGGGACCTATACCGAGCGAGCTTGGCAGCCTCGGAAACCTGACGGGGCTGTGGCTCCAGGGCAATCAGCTGACGGGTCAGCTTCCGCAGAGCTTCACCGGACTTTCGGTGCTGGGAAGTTTGCGGTTCCAAGACAACGCTGGGCTCTGCGCTCCTCTTGACAACACCTTCCAGACCTGGCTCCAGAGCGTATCCTCCACAGGCGGCAACTGCGTGCCCGCGTCTCCCAAGAAGAAGTCCCCCAGCGACCTGAAGAAGACCTTCGACGACGATATCAACGACGGTGTATCGGTGGTTCTGTCTTGGAAGAAAGGAGCTGATCCGGCCTACGTCAAGCAGATCGTGCAGCGGCGAAAGCCCGGTGTCCCGACTTGGACGGAAATCGCTACCATCTCGACTTCCGCCACGACTTGGACCGACACCGACGTGGTGTCGGGCGAGAGATACTTCTACGCGGTGAAGGCAGAGAAGGCCGACGGCAGAGGCAGATCCACCGGCGTGAAGAAGCTGGACGTGCCGTTCTCCGGCTACGGAGTGACTCTGACCGGCCTGAAGGCGACTGTGCGGAATGGCGATGTGGCTCTGTCGTGGAATGTCGGCGGTAACAGCGAAGGCTACGACCGGTGGGTGGTGCGTCGGCAGCTATCCGACGAGTCGGCTTGGACTGAAATGGTTCTCACAGCCGACGATGTTTCAGCTGCTGCCTGGACCGACACGACGGCGGTATCCGGCGAGAAATACTCCTACGCGGTGAGGGCTGAGAAGACCAGCGGCGACAGCAACATCGCAAGCAGCAAAGTGAAGAAGATAACCGTCCGATAGGCGGGACGACTGTAGCCAGCCGCGGGAAGACACCCGCGAACCTTGGGAGAGTGCGGTCATGATGACCGCACTCTATTGTCTTACTTAAGCGATGCCGAGTGAAGGGTTGACCTCTGATAACGGAGCCCGTCCCGGAATCAGATGCTCAGCGTCAGTTGTCGCCGTTCCCTGAAGCGGCTCACGGGGACATTCTGCTCTGCATCGCCACGTCGGGGCTTTCAGCGGGGCGCACCCGGCTCTCTGTTCTGGCGAGCGGCAGGGCTTACTTGTTCCGATCGTAGCCAGTGCGCGCTTTGTTGCGTTTCGTATCAGTCTAGATTTCGGGGATGGGGGAGTCAAGTGGTGTGGATTTTACGATTTTGAAGTAACTGGCCCAGAGTGGTAGACTTTGGACGCACGTGCAAGCTCAACTGAACATCATTGAATCACGGCCCGATGGCGAGAATCGCGTTGAGAACGGGATAGCGAGAGAAACGAGGGAATTCTGGACCGCACGGCAACGCCAAGGGCACAGTCTGCACGAGATCAGCTACCGCGCCTGCTTCAAGCCTCAGCTGCCGGAGTATTTCATAGCTCGATACACATCTCCGAGCGATGTCGTGGTTGATCCTTTTATGGGACGTGGCACGACTCCATTGCAGGCACATCTGATGGGAAGGCAAGGAGCTGGGAGTGACGCGAATCCGTTGTGCGTGATGATGGCGCGTCCGCGTTTCAACCCTCCGTCCATGAAGCAGATCGAAGAACGTTTGAATCAAGTGCTGACATGGGCGAGTATTTCGGAAACGGACGAACCATTGCTGGTGTTCTACCACCCCAGAACTTTGGCACAGTTGATAGCACTCAAGAACTGGTTCGTGATGAGGTCAGAAAGCGGAGAGATGGATAGCGTGGACGATTGGATACGGATGGTGTGCATCAACCGGTTGAGCGGTCATTCTTCGGGATTTTTTTCGGTGCGGACGATGCCGCCGAATCAGGCTGTGTCGATAGAGTCGCAGATTCGAATCAACAAGAGGAACAGGCAGGTTCCCGAGCCTCGCGATGTACGAATGATTATCCTAAAGAAATCACGCTCTCTGCTTCGTTCAGGATATCCGCCAGTATCCGAATCCCAGCCTAAACTTGAGTGTGCACGCTCAGATGAACTGTGGTATCTCCAAGAAGGATCGGTGGCTCTGGTTGTCACATCGCCGCCTTTTCTCAATGTAGTCGATTATCGAGGCGACAATTGGTTACGGTGCTGGTTCGCCGCTGTTGATCCAAACGAAACATCGTTAGACATTCACTCGTCAATAGAAGGATGGCGAAGGTTCATACGCGACACGTTTACCGAGCTTGAGAGAGTAATGCAGTGCGGAGGCTATGTGGCTTTTGAGGTAGGGGAAGTTAGAAATGGCTCAGTGAGACTCGAAGACGAAGTGATTCGCGCTGTCCACGGTTTGAAGTTCTGCATTGAGAAAGTCTTGGTCAATCAACAATCGTTCACAAAAACATCTAATTTGTGGGGAATCGACAATAATCGTCGAGGAACCAATACCAATCGCATAGCTCTTATCAGGCGACTGTCCCGATGACGGAAAAGAATGTGCCTTTCCATGAAGTTATCCGTAGAATCTGTGGGTATGAAGTAATTCCTTTGTCCCGCGCCGATACATATAATAAAACTTTACTTGAGAGTTTAGAGCGTGTTGCAAAACAATCTATGAAGCAGATGATTGCCAACCCAATTGAGCGTTCAAGACCAAATGAAGTAGGAAATGATGTAGAATCTTATGTTAAACAAAACTTACAAATTGAAGCAGAGTTCAGAGTTGTCAATATGCGTCAATCAACAGGCTATCCGGACATCATGGTTCGAGTGAACGAAGAGCGTATTGTGTACATTGAATGTAAAACATTTAATCCTCGAACTGTCAATACGTCATTCCGATCTTTTTACTTATCTCCATCACCTACATTTAAAATTCAACATGATGCAGTGCATATTGCGATTTCATTTGGAATGAACCGGAACGGAAATCTATATACTCCATTTGAGTATAAACTGATTGACTTGTATGACTTGCCATGTGATCTAAAACTTGAATGGAACTCTGATAATCGTCGTTTATACGATGAACAGCGAGTTTTAGCACCCTAATCTTGAACACTCCATATGAGGTCGTTCCTGAGCCATCTCCCGTATCATCCATAACCATGAATGCTCCAGAGATATTGATCGAACGCGACATGGAGTGTGTGGCACGCGATGGCGTGACGCTGCGTGGGGATGTCTACCATACCGATGGCTCGGATCCGCAGCCCGTGCTCATCTGCCGCACTCCGTACGACAAGATGACAGCCCGTTACCAAGAGACCGCTATCGAACTCGCGCAAGGCGGATACACGGTCGTGGTGCAGGACACGAGAGGTCGGTACGCATCCGACGGCGAGTATCTTTGGATGTGGCGCGATAAGCACGAAACACTCGACGCCGAGGATGGTTTCGACACTGTGGAATGGGCAGCGAAGCTCCCTTGGTCAGACGGCCGAGTCGGAACTTGGGGGCACTCGAACGCGTCGTGGACGACTTGGATAATGCTCGGAACCGCGCCACCAAGCCTGAAGGCGGCGCTGGCATCCGGAATGTCCATGTCGATGCTAGACGTGACTTTCGGCATCTGCGAGACGGGACGCCGTCTCGAATGGACCTACATGATGGCTGCCGATGTCCGCAGAAGAGAGTGCCGCACCGACGGGCCCACCACTCCAGAAGAGGCGACTGCGCAGTGGAACAACGTCGAGCGGTCGAAGTACATCTGGTGGACTCCATTCTCCGATATCCCCGAGAAGGTATTCGCGGGTCTAACCGACCAGTTCCAGACTTATCTGCGGAACCAGAACGTCGACTCCATGCGGTTCCACGAGGCGCATCCCAAGGTGGATGTGCCCGTGTTCCAAGCGACCGGATGGTGGGATCGACTCATCGGCACTATCGACAACTATGAGGGACTTATAACCGATGGAATCGAAGAGCTTCGCCCCGAACATCGGCTCGTAGTCGGTCCTTGGGGGCACGACTCTACGAGCTACGTCCGTGATGTGGGACCGATCGACTACGGGCCGGATGCCGAGCGATCGTACCCGAAGATGATTCTTCGCTGGTACGATGCCGTTCTGAAGGACATCGACAACGGACTTAAGGACGAGAAGCCCGTTCAGCTATTCATACTTAACCGAAACGAGTGGATCGGTGCTGACGCCTGGCCAGTTCCCGGCACCAAATTCATGCCGTTGTATCTACACAGCGACGGCAACGGCAACACCGTGAACGGCGATGGCGTTCTGTCCTTCGAGATGCCGTCGGATGAGCCGTCCGACTCGTACATATACGATCCGCGCGATCCGGTGATGTCGCTGATGCATCTCAATTCGCAGGCGGCGCCGGTCGACCAATCGCCTCACGACCACCGAGAGGACATACTCGTCTACCAGACTCCTCCGCTGGAGGAAGCGATCGAAGTGGTCGGCCCGCTGCGTCTTAAGCTCTGGGCTGCCACCGACGCGCCGGAAACCGATTGGACCGCCAAGCTAGCGATCGTTCATGAAGACGGGCTGTGCATCAACCTCACATACGGGATCATGCGCTCGACTTATCGGCAAGGGTTCGATATACGAGCCGAAAACACGCCCGGTGATGCCTACGAGTACGACATCAAGCTGAATCCTGTAGGCTGCCTCTTCAAGCCTGGTCAGCGCATTCGGCTGTACGTCTCGAGTAGCGACTTCCCGAACTTCGACCGTAACCGCAACACCGGCAACGACTACTGGAGCGACACAGAGTTCAATGTCGCGCAACAGACGATCTACCACAGCGCGGAGATGCCATCACACCTGGTATTGCCGGTGCGGGGGTGATGGCGCGTTAGACGTCACTCTATAAATCATCCTTGGGAAATAAGCTCTTCCCAAAACTCCGCCATCCCTCTGATCCCATCTGTCATTCCCGTGCCGACGGGCAGGAGAGTCCATCCTGAGGGGAGATACAGCATGAATTGTCATCGACCCGAACAAATCGTAGGTTGACGCTGTTCATTATTATCATCCATGCGCGCCGGATTATATGCTGTACAATCTTTGATCTACCGGATTCCGGCTGATGAGTGCATAGTTTAATGTCAATACATATAATTCATTGCGTGATTCGGCAAAGCGTACGTTCTATCTGATCTTCGTATTTCCGTAGTGCGACAGACGATGGACCGACGACATCCCACAATTCGAGCGCAGGAGCGATGAGCAATGTGGAATTTCTTCCGGCATCAACCCGGACGGACCTTAGTTGATCCGATAGAGGAAGCGTTCTTTTCAAGTGATTCCGATGACGAGAACTCTCGCCATTTGGTGCGCGAATCCATCCAAAATTCGCTAGACGCGAGAGATGGAAGCCAGACTGTCAAGGTGCGCTTTACATTCGGGGAGTTGAGGGGAGAGTTCGTAGATGAACTTTTTGATGGTTTGCCCGAGCATCTGAGTGCCCGAAAAAGCGGGTTGCTTTTGCCGCCGAGTCTCGATCAAGGTATGCGTTTTCTCGCCGTTGAAGACTTTGGCACCACGGGCTTGGTTGGCGATCCAAACCAGCTTGTAGACGACGAGGGTGAAGAAGAAGACAACTTCTTCTATTTTTGGAGAAATGTGGGCCGAAGCGGAAAGCGCGCCGGCACGCTGGGAAAATGGGGGCTAGGGAAGACCGTTTTCCCTGCATCGAGTCGTATCAACACGTTTTTTGGATTGACCCGCAGACCTGGCGACGACACTACATACGTGCTCGGAAGATGCGATATCAAGACGCACCACATCAACGGCATACAATACGCCCCTTATGGTTATTACGCTCTTTGGGACAACGAGATCCCGAAGGCGATCTCAGATCGGAATCGTATTGAACGCCTGAGAGAAGCGTTCCATCTCGCACGTTCTGGAGTGCATGACACGCCGGGCCTGTCAATCATCATTCCGCATGTCGTTGACGAGTTCAACGTCGCCATGCTACGGCAAGAAGTCATCGAGAACTACTTCTGGCCCATCCTTAAGGGCGATCTCGTCATCGAGGTGCAGCAGAACTACCGAACGCCACCTGAGACAACGATGGATGCGGATTGGATGCGAAGCGTGGTTAAGTCGCCGACGTTCAGACAAGAAGACCGAGAGCTGGCGGATACGATAAGCCTCGCAGCATGGGCAATCGACAACGTAGGGACTACGGCTCAGATCAGCGACCAAAGGCAACGCACTCCCAAGTGGGATGATGGCATCACGTTAAAGGATGCGGAACTTGAACGATTGATTGATCTGGACGACGATTCGGAGCCGTTTTCGATACGTGTAATGTTATGGGTCCGTCCGACTGAAGGCGATGCCTTGCTATCCTCGTTTTTGGTCTACTGCCAACGAGTTCCCTACTCGACGCGTCGACGATCATACTTGGTCCGCCAGGGTATTAATGTTGGCCGTGCATGCGTGACGAATCCTCCTCATCGGATATTTTTGGTGGTGGTTGAAGACGGGCCGCTCGCTGATTTGATGGGGTTTGCTGAAAATCCGTCCCACACGAACTTCGAACGGACTGATGCGATACGCCAACGCTACCGACGCGGCGCGATGAATACCATCGGCTTCGCCTCTGGCGCGCCATCAGCGATCGTTCGAATGTTGGATGCTCAAAACGATGATTCGGCAGCGGTGTTGTTCGGCGATATTTTCTGGAAGGTTCCCGATGTGGTAGCGGAACCTATCAAGCAGCCGCGTAGAACGGTGGTTCGACGAGGTGAATCAGTGAGGCAGGACGTAAAGGTAGAGCGTTATATCAGGCCTTTTTCGCTGGAAAAGAAGGGCGATGGATTTCAGATTCAAGATAATTCAGAGCGCGATAGGGAGATCGAAAAAGTCACGATCAAGGTCGGTTTCGAAGGTGGACGAGGTAATCCGTTCAAGACACACTCGGCATTCGACTTCGATTTTCAAGATCAAGGCAGCGGTGAACTTGTATTCGAACATTCTGGATGTGTGCCCAAGTTCGTCAGTAAAAACGAGGTTGTGTTAGCGGAGATTGAAAAAGGGTTCACTTTTCGTGTAGACGGTTTCGATACGAAACGAGATTTGCGAGTGCAGGCTGTACCGAGGATGTCAAAGCAATGAAGCGAACATTCAACTACACAGAGCGTCAACGCATCGAACGCAAACATGTGCAGATTCGTCTAATCGAAGCCCGCCCAGATGGCGCGCTGATAGCGGTCAGTGCAGAATTGGCTGATTACAATTTCCCACTCACTGCCAAGGCATTTATAGAAGCGCGAGGTGAGAGTTCTTTCGTTCGACGTGAACTTGAGAATCCATTCGATCCGTTCTATCATGAACAGCTTGCACTAGATGAAGTTGCCATCACGGACGCAACAAAGTTCTGGTTCCGAGTTGTCGAACCGCACACGACTGGCCGCCTGCTTGGTCTAGCTGACCATATTCCACTGACGAATCCGGCTGATGTCATCTCAAAGCAAGATGCTTTGCTACCAGTGAAATGGGGTGAAACAGGCCAAGAGATATGGCGCGTCAAGAATGATCTACTTGATGGGCCGATACTCTACATATCTGAGGGCTTGCGAGATAACTTCACGCAATTCGCCACAGATCCCATGTTCACCGGTTGCGTTGTGCCTCAAGCCTTTCGCAACGTGTTGGAATACGCGTTGCTACGGGATGAGAATATAGATTTATATGACGAAGAGTCGTGGTTTTACCAATGGAAGAGATGGATGATGTCTTTATCTGAATTACGACCCGCTGCGCTCAGGCTCGAAGATGAATTTAACAATGATAATTTGAACAATTGGATTGACGAGACTGTTAACGACTTCGCCAAAATGCGGTCAAACCGTTTCGTTAACACGGTATCGAATATGTTGAATCGGAGAGTTTAACAATGTGGATTCGTACGTTCAACGATACTGGAATGAATCGATTCAGATCGCACTTAGAAGGTTATCAGGAAGGTAAAATACTGATTGAAGATTTCGAAGATTTGGCGCGCTCACCGAATCTATCCAATATATTGGAGCCTAGAGTCGAAATCAATATTCCAAGGCTATCCAACAAGAGAGAGCTAGCCGCACTAATATGTGTACAGTTCACAAAAGCTGGTTTCGATATACTCCCGACTCGCAACACGTCTTATAATCGTGGCATATGGACATGGCTGGCCGCGGCAAGTTTCCATCTGATCAGATCACGGAGAACGCGGAACGGCAAGCCGAGTCTCCGCGACCATTCATACTATATTCTTTCCGAGAATGGATTGCGTTACTATCGTCATCGCATCGCCGGACCAGCGCGTATTTACTGGTGGTTCCGCGACAAACCCAGAGAAGCGCGCCTGTTTCTGAATAGCGAAATCGATCAAGTTTCAGAATTCGAAGAACGCCTCGCGGTAACGATGCGCTACATGTCTAATCGAGAATTAATGAAAGTTGCAGATGCGCTTTATTTCGATACCAAGACTTTTCGTCAAAAGCGCGGCTCCGTGTCGGATGCTAGCCGCCCGGGCGTGTTACGCCGCTTCATGACCGTCATCGATCAGCTAGACCGAACTTACGACCTACATAGCATGACCGCAGAACAGATCTTGGGCCTGTTACCGCACGAATTCGATCGATGGAAGCCAAAACCAGAATCCATTCTTCTTTGATTGCCGGCTTTCGGAGTTTGGAAAGTAAACGCATCGTTCCGGCTGTCGCCGCATGATGATTAGGGTTGAGAACGACAGCGTCGCTATATCGTCATCCTTGGTGGAGCTGTTGTAAAAGCTCGTCTCAAACCGACCTCAGGCTTTCCGAACTACTCGGAATCACGGGATCTGTGGTACAGAAAACCAGGCGCATCTCGCACATCTGACTTCCCGCGGACGCGGGAATGGCGGGGTTGTGGGAGAGGACCCGCGTTATCCTTAATTCACCATATCCTCCATGCATCGCCCACAAGGAATCACCTCCATGCCTACCGTCGCTCCTTACGGTTCTTGGAAATCACCCATCACCGCCGACTTGCTCGTGCAAGGCGGCAACAGACTCATGGAGATCGTCTGCGACGGCGACGATCTCTACTGGATCGAAGGCAGACCGTCAGAAGCTGGACGAAACGTGATCGTCAAGCGAAGTTCAGACGGCTCTATCTCCGACATCACCCCGGATGGTTTCAATGCTCGGAACGCCGTCCACGAATATGGCGGCGGATCGTACGCCGTTCTAAAAGGCGATCTCTACTTCACGAATTGGGATGATCAGCGTATCTACGTCCAAAGAGATGGTGGCGAGCCGAAGCCCCTCACTGCCGAGCCACCGATTCAAAGAGGCGTGCGCTACTCGGACCTGTCACTCATCTCGGGCGGCAAATACATCATATGCGTGCGAGAGACTCACAGCGACGATGGAGCAGAAGCGGTCAACGAGGTGGTCGTGATCGACAGCACCTCGGGCGAGCCGACGAAGATCGCTAGCGGGCGCGACTTCTACTCCACTCCTCGTGCCACAGATGCTCACGACGGCATATCTTGGGTCGAGTGGGATCACCCAAACATGCCATGGGATGAATCGATTCTCATGTCAGGATCATTCGACGGTCGTGACGGCTCAATCTCCACGCAGGCTCGACTCGCTGGCGGAGAGAGGGAGAGCATCATCCAGCCTCGATGGGGTCCGGACGGCCTGCTCTACTTCATCACCGATAAGCCCGACTGGTGGAATCTCCACGTATGGCGCGGAGGCGAGGCGATCAATCTTCTCGACGCGAAGTTCGATGCTGGCGGACCCGACTGGCAGTTCGGATTCTCATCGTACGGTTTCCTAGATGACGGCAGAGTCGTGCTGAAACAGGGTGCTGTTGCGTCCGGCGCGTTCCACATCATCGATCCCATGACGAGATCGAGTCGGACAATCGAGGTCCCGTACAGCGAGATTTCGTACGTCACCGCCAACGGGAATTCACTTCTATTCGTCGGGGCTTCTCCGAGCGAAAACGCCGCCATAGTCCAGCTGGATGTAAAGACCGGGAGTTTCGAGATAATCCAGCGCAGTCGGGACGAATCCGTTGACGCGGCGTATCAATCGGCGCCTACTCACATCGTATTTCCGACCACCGAGAGCGGCGAGGCCCACGCGTGGCACTACGCGCCGAAGAATCCCGACTACGAGGCGCCGCAGGATGAACTGCCGCCGCTTATCGTGATCTGCCACGGCGGCCCGACCAGCTTCTCCGGCACGGGTCTCGACTTGGGGAAGCAGTACTGGACGAGCCGTGGGTTCGCGGTGGTGGATGTCAACTATCGAGGCTCCATCGGATACGGCAAGGTATATCGGGATCTGTTGAGAGAGAAGTGGGGCATCTACGACACCGACGACTGCATCGCCGCCGCCCAGCACCTGATCGATCAAGGCACGGTCGATAAAGAGCGCGTCATCATCCGAGGCGGCTCGGCCGGCGGGTACACGACGATAAACGCTCTGACGTTCCACAACTTCTTCGCCGCTGGTGCCGCGCTCTACGGCATCGCCGACCTGATGGTCTTCATCGGCGATACTCACAAGTTCGAGTCGAGGTACCTCGACTATCTGATCGGCCCCTATCCGGAAGAGTCGCAGCGATACCACGACCGGTCGGCTATCAACTTCATGGATAGGCTCGCCACTCCGATGATCATCCTGCAGGGGTTGGAGGACGAGATAGTTCCGCCGTCGCAAGCTGAGATCATGGTCGAAGCACTCGAGTCGAAGGGATTGCCCTACGCCTACATCGGGTTTGAGGGTGAGCAGCACGGATTCCGTCAAGCCGCCAACATCAAGCGAGCGCAGGAGGCGGAGCTCTACTTCTATGGTAAAGTTCTCGGCTTCGAGCCGGCCGACGACATTGACGAAGACGTGGTGGATGTCAAGAACCTCGATTGACGAGATGTGCGGTCGAATGGGCACCGAGAGCAGGTGCTACGTACGAAAATAGCACCTTACGACGATAGAACGGAATCAATGGCTAGAGCAAAAGGGCGTGACACTTGAGTAGCGGATCATACGAGTCTGGCGATATGCTTCACGATGAACCTTTGCTGCTTATGGAACCGATCAACCCATCGCTTGAGGCGCCAGATTCTGCGCAAACCAAAGCGACCGCCTTCGCCGAGAAGTGGTCAGGCTACAGCGGCACGGAGGTCCAACATTATCAATCGCACTTCAACGATCTGTGCGACTTGATAGTTCACGACAAGCCATCCGATCAACCTGATTCCAACGATTTCCAGTTCCAACAGTCCGCTCCGACCCTTAACGACAGGGATGGATTCGCCGATGTGTGGTTGCGCGATCACTTCGTGGTGGAATACAAGCGGCCGGGCAGGAGCTTGGACGAAGCCTACGCTCAAGCTTTAAGGTATCGCGACAGTCTCGGCAATCCGCCGTTGCTGATCGTCTCCGATTTCGAGACTATTCGCATCCACACCAACTTCACGGGCACCGTTTCCGACACCTATACCATCGTCCTCGACGACCTGCGCCAGCTTGAGGGACGCGCGAGCCGAAAGAACGCTTTGGGCATGGAGAGTGAATCGTCTCTCTCGGTGTATCAGGTTCTACGCTACTGCTTCTACGAACCCGGGAATCTGAAGCCGTCGCAGACTCCAGATGACTTGACAAAGACGGCGGCGAATATCTTCCGACAGATCTCCGACGAACTACAGAGCTGGAACCATCGCAAAGATTCCGAGATCGCGAGGTTCCTCTCGCAGCTGCTGTTCTGCATGTTCGCCAGCGACATGGGGCTGCTCGAAAGTCAGCGGATGACTAAGATGACCGAAGAGCTCGGCACTTCGCCCGCAACGGTATTCCCTCAGAGATTGAGCCGTCTCTTCCAAGGCATGAGCGTGGGTGACCCTATCTCAGTGCCGCCCATCAGAAGATTCAACGGCGGACTATTCGACGGGACGCCACACAATCTAGAGATCGGGAATTCGTTGATGCCTCTCATCCGTCGGGCGGATGCGCTCGACTGGTCGCAGATCGAACCCTCAATCTTCGGAACGCTCTTCGAGCGCGTCTTCAACCCTGAAAAACGAGCCCAACACGGCAGACACTACACCTCGCGTGCAGATATCGAGACGCTGGTGGAGCCGGTGGCGATGACTCCATTACGCCGCGAGTGGGAGAGTGTCAAGTCATCCCTTGAAGACGCGATGCCTGAAGCGGCGGCTGAGAAGACGCAAGCGTTCATCGATAGGTTGGGAGCCGTGAGAATCCTAGACCCGGCGTGCGGATCAGGTAACTTCCTGTACGTCGCTTTGAATTTGCTGCACGGACTGGAGCGCGAGGTGATCAGATGGGCTTTGGAACGGGAAATCGTTCCGCCCGCTCCACGTGTTCATCCGCGTCAGCTCCTAGGCATCGAGATCGACGAGTACGCGCATCAGCTCGCCAGTGTCGTCGTATGGATCGGGCATATCCAGAACGAGTCGCGCGTGGGCAGCGACATCCAGAACAGAGACCCCATATTGGATCCGTTCGACAACATCGATTGCCGCGACGCCATAGTAGATGCGACTAGTGGAGGGTTCCGTCCCGCGGAGTGGCCCGAGGCCGATTTCATCGTCGGCAATCCGCCGTTTCTGGGCAACCGACGTATGCGCATGGAGATGGGAGACGCGGTTGTTGAGCGCATATATGCAGCGTGGGAGGGCAAAGTTCCGCGCGGAGCGGATCTTTGCGCCTACTGGTTCGAGAAGGCACGCCTTCAGATTTCGGATGGGAAGACGAAGCGTGCCGGACTACTGGCGACTCAAGGGATTCGTGGCGGAAGGTCGCGGGTCGTACTTGAGAACATCAAGGAATCTGGCGACATCTTCTTCGGAGTGTCTGATCGGGAGTGGCTCTTGGATGGTGCTGCGGTACATACCTCAATGGTCGGTTTTGACAATGGAACAGAGGATATACGCATACTCGATGGTCAACCTGCGAAGAGAATACATGCTGATTTGTCATCCCGGTCCACAGATATAACTCAAGCCAAAAGACTACGAGAAAATCTGGGCATCGCGTACCAAGGAGCCATCTTGGTCGGGCCATTTGACGTTTCGGAACAAGAAGCTCAGGCGATGCGAGCAGCATCGAATCCCAGCGGAGCAAGAAACGCTGATGTCCTTAAACCGCTGATTACCGCAAAAGACATCACTGATCTTCCCTCCAATCGTTGGGTTATCGACTTCGGAGTTTCTACTTCTGAGTCGGAAGCCTCTCGATATGTGAAACCTTTTGAAATTGTCAGAAGAAGAGTGTTGCCATACCGATCCGAAACTCGAAGCACCAAACATCTGCCTTGGTGGCTGTTCGCAAGCACTAGAGCAAAGCTACGCGCTGCAATTAGACCGCTCAACAGATTTGTGGCTACCCCGATACACTCAAAACATCGTCTGTTTGTTTGGTCGGACTCTGTCACAATGCCAAACCATTCGGTTGTAATTTTTGCGCGAGATGACGATTATTTCATGGGGGTACTCCAATCTCGTGTTCATGAAGTATGGACGAGGGCCATGGGGACCCAAGTCAGAGATCGAGAATCGGGGTTCCGCTATACCCACACGACTTGCTTCGAGACTTTCCCATTCCCACGTCCGACTGACGAGCAGCGTGAAGCTATTTCGGAGATCGCCAAGACGCTGATGTGGCATCGCAAAAACGTCACGACACCCCACGACGATGTCCCACCCGAGATTCTCAAGAAGATCATCCATGAAATGACTCTCACCTATATCTACAACCAAAACCATCGATGGTTGCAACTCGACCACGCCAAGCTTGACCGTGCCGTGTTCAATGCCTACGGCTGGGATGAAGATCCGTCAGATCTAGACGATGACACCATCTTGGAACGGCTACTGGAACTGAACCTATCCCGCGAGCCGGCGTAGCATCGCTCAAAGCTGGGCAAGCCAATCAAGGAACGAATGAAGTCCCGATGGCTGATCTATTACAACGTTACGCAGTCCAACGATTTATTCAAGACTCAATCGCGATGATCGACGCGTTACCTTTGCGTCATGATCTGATACCGGCCGCCGACACCGTTCAGGTGGTTATTCGAGCTCATATTGCACATCTCACAATTGAGAGAGGGTTGAAAGCACTCATACTCTATGCTCAGGTCCCTAACATAGAGATCCATGCCCTTCTCAAACTGTTTCACAAATTGAAGAACTCCGATAAGAAAGCAGCTGAATTCTTAGAGATTGTGTTCCGAGATGCAGTTGAGTTTTACGGGTACAACTACAACGTCGATGGCTTCAACCACTTCCGAAATCTCCGAGATTATCTCTCCAGGGTTGGTGGTAAAAAAGCGTTCGATCAGTATCGCTACTGGGCATTGGGTGAAAAACTTGAATCGGAAGATGACATTCCACCGATCTCGTTATCGATACACCGTGAACTGGCTTGCGCTCTAGCGTTGCTTGTAGGCCCTAGAACTTGCCAAACAGTCTCGCAACGAGTCGATCAGGCAATCGGCCACGCAATTAGAGACTCGCTACCTCCGTTGTACAACGACACTGACAAACACAGGCAAGATTCCTTTCGCAATTATCTGAATGCACAGCAAGCACCATTCCGAAACGTGCTCAAGGATGCTGTGCGTCAGAAATTCGTTGTCGGTGACGATGAATTTTCCGGGCGACTTCTTCGGAAGGCATACGACGATCTCAAACAATCGAAGGATCCAGCGATACAGTACTTCGTTAGAAAATTGGAATATCTGCCCCGAAATTATCATCGAGCACTCCCTGGGTTCACTCCTGAGATGGAGTGGTTGAACGCAACACAAACCAGCGGTATGGTGTTGACACCTGCAGATTCCATCTTGGGGTACGTAGAAAAATATGCTGATGGAAGATGGGGTGTCGAATCAGCTGAATCTGGATCAGACAGGGTAACTGACGTAACCGAGACTCTATCGGATGCCAAGCGCTATTTAGTCGATCGCATGACTCGGCAGATAGAAGTGCAAATTGGCAGTGATACGAAAGTGTTGCGCGTAGTGAATATCCAAAACTCGCACTTTCCTTGTTTGCAGGATGGCGAATGGTCCGAGAGTTCTGACGAATCTAATAAGTACGTTCTTGAATTTTGGGACCGAGACCACGGGCTAAAGCCCGGAGATACTATCGAAGCCAAACTCCGACTAAAAGAAGAACCTTCAGGCATATCCGTACTCGAAGGTGATGTATGTTCCGTTGATGGGCATAAGGTATCGGTTAGTGGAAACGACTTCTTAGATCTCGATGATGGATGATTAGTACCACTCGCGTTGAAGATCACTGGAAGACACTCCACCCGACATCGCCCGAGAGATGACTCTCACCCACCTATACAATCGGAACGCTACGTGGCTACAGAACAATCATGCCCCACCCTGTTCGATGTCTACGGCTGGGATGAGGATCCGTCAGATCTAGACGACGCCTCCCCCTATCAGAGCACATGTAGGGGTGTCCCTTGTGGGGTGCCTGCCTCACAGGGTGCGCTATCCCATCTTTCCTGAATCGAGTTCAGAACATGCTCTCAACATTCGTCGAAGGCCCTCTTCGGAGAATGGGGAGCCCACCATCCTTCCTCGTCAGACTGAATCAGCCATCC
Source organism: Dehalococcoidia bacterium (assembly GCA_965214735.1). Classification (GTDB taxonomy): domain Bacteria; phylum Chloroflexota; class Dehalococcoidia; order Lucifugimonadales; family Lucifugimonadaceae; genus Bin127. The sequence continues at coordinate 2,401,967 of OZ243977.1, forward strand.
CGCGCTCGCTCCACGCGTCTTGCGATGCTGGGGTGGGAGTGGAATGCCGTTTCGATGAGCCAGTGTGGTTGACGATTGGCGAAGTTCTGATCTGCCAGCTTCTGCATCGCACTCACGAATTCGTCTCGCATGCCCGTGATTCGGATGGCGAAGTCGTCTGCCGCACTCTCTCGATGCCTCGAGTAGGTGTTCGCTATCGGCAGCGCGATCAGAGTCACGACGGATATCACTATCCCGAGCAGGGGCAAGTTGGCGAAATCGTCGATCTCGCCGCTGAATCCGAACGCGCTCGAAAATGCATTCAATGCGATGTTTACCGCCCACATCGATATGAAGATCAGAACAGTTTGAACTGCGATGCCTCGCCAGATGTCGTTGTTCACGTGATGACCCAACTCATGAGCGATGACGACTTCGATCTCATCGTCGGTATGCTTCTCCAACAGCGTGTCGGAGATGATGATACGGCGCGTCTTGCCCCATCCCGCCAGTGCCGCATTAGCCTTAACGGTCTTCTCTCCCAGCTTCCAGATATATGCTCCCTGCACGTAGGTGCCGAGGCGGTACGAGAGGCGCATCAGCCGATCTTTCAGTTCGCCGTCAGGCAAAGGCTCGAACTTGAAGAAGATCGGGAAGAAAACCACCGGTGCGATGGCGGCTATGAACACCGTCAACGCGGTGAATATGACCGATGCCCAGATCCACCAGAGCTCGGGTTCGGCGGCGATTAGAGCGTAAGTAGCAGCGACGAATCCTCCGATGAACATGAGTTGCAGCCCCATCCCTTTGAGCCAGTCTACAGACCAGCCCACGCTGCCGCGCTTGCTGAGCCCGTATCTCCTCTCGAGAAGGTGGCCCGAGAAGAAGTCCAGCGGCAGCGTGATCACCGACATTATCAGAGCTGCGATAAGACCATAGACCACGGCTCCAAGCACGACGTTCTCGATTCCCCAAGAAACGATAGTATCTCGTGCCCATGCCGAGCCTTCGGTGATCAGAAACAGCAGAGGAACAACGATGTACAGGGTGAAGTTGATGCCGCTGACAATCAGCTTGATCCGTTCGTAGCGAGTCGGGTCATGCCTCCTTCGTGCCAAAGATGAAGAGTCTGTCTGCTTCTGCTCCATTCGACTAACCATATCCTGCGAACGCTACGTTGCAAATCCCGCGAAGGTAGACGCTATGGTGGGGACGATTCCTCGTGGTTGGCGTATCCGCGGGATGATTTCGCGGTTGATGGTCACTTATTGGGAGGGGTGTCGAGTCCCTGCATCAGGTGTTTCACACCGGCGGCGAACTTCGTCTGCCCGCCATGAGCAGGATGTCGGACGTGTTCAAATTGAACATCGATGCGACGAAGCGAGGCTTCCGCTTTACGCCCTAGTGCCACGATGAGTTCATAGTTATACATTTCCACAATCTCGCGTAGCCACTTTGATCCGAACTGTCTCTCAGCAGCATCAGGAGCGCGGTTGCTAGCGATAGCGCCTGTGTCCGTCGATACCACGCGCATGGGCCAGAAGGGAACTGCATTCCAAGCCATCGGCATCGTCAGATTATGGAAATGCTCTTTGACTGTGGACCAGAACGCTGTTGCCGTTGATTCATATCTGGGGAGATCGTCACCTTCAGCAGTCTCAAATCTACAATCCTTCCTGAATATTGCTCGATGCTCTCGGTCCAGCATCTCCAGACACTCTATCGAGCAGAATGGCACTCCAGTTATCGTTGCCCCGTTCTTACCTGGCGCCTCTCCAACGAAGAGCGCGGTGGGTTCATGCCCCGGCGCTCGATCCAGCCATCGGATTAGATTGCGCTTCCGAACGGGGTCTTTGTAGATGTTGATCAAGCGGTCGTGGCATTTTGGCGTGCGCCAAAGATTCGACAAACTGCGAGATCGTATCGATTCGACTCAATCGTAGATTGCGACGACGCGCTTATTGAACTGGTCCCAGTCCCACTCGGCTCCCCAACCTGGAGCGTCGGGAGGTTTCAGCTTGCCGTTCATCGGCAGCGCGGGATTCAGCATGCCTATCTGTTTACCCGCCTCGTCTAGTCCGCCGCCCGGGAAGTACTCGTAGTAGGAGGTGTTCTGGATGCAGCACAGCAGATGCGCATGAACTAGGCCATACAGACCGCCTGGACCGTTAAGTTCCACATTTGCACCGTACAGCTCTGCGAGGTGGGCGATCTTCATCAGAGGAGTCGTGCCGCTTCGGGCGTTTTGCCGTACCAAGTCGGTCGCGCCGGAGATCAGGTACTGCGCGCAGAGATCAGTGTCGTTCATGAAGGTCTCGGTAGCCATGATCGGAATCTCCAGCGCGCCGGCAAGTTGCACCAGTCTATTGTGACTGCGCTCTGGCAGCGGCTCCTCGAACCAGCGATAACCTAGCTCCTCCAACGCGTGCCCGACCTTCACCGCTTCGTCGTAGGTGTAGATAGCGACGGGATCGTGCATGCAGTCGATATCGTCGCCGACGGTTTCGCGGATCGCCGTCAGCCATCGGATGTTTTCTTCAACTGGATGGTAGAAGTGGTCCTTGACTGCGACGAATCCCTCGTCCAAGGCGGTCTCTGCACTTTCACACGCATCTTCGATAGTCTCGCCGCGCGTGTTGTAGTAGGCATGGATTTCGTCTCTGACCTTGCCCAGCAGAGAGTAGACTGGAAGCCCTGCGACTTTGCCTGCGATGTCCCAGAGGCAGTTGTCGAAACCTCCGAACCAGTTGGGAGCGCGGTATACCCAGCGTGTTCCTTGATGCAGCTTCTGATAGAGATGCTCTCGCTTCAGCGGGTCTTCGCCCAGCACCAGAGCCTTCAACTGCGGGATGTCGGATGGTGTCAAGCCGTTTGACCCTTCAGGAGAGGTGCAGATGCCCGTCACGCCCTCATCGGTTTCGACCTTGAGCACGAAGTCATGGGCTTTGTTATCGCCAAGTTGGATCGCTCTGTGCAGCCAACGCTCTCTGCGCTGCCCCTGAAGCTTTATCAGATCGAAGCCTCTAGACGGTGCGTCCATCTCAAGGACGAACAGCTTCACATTCGTTATTTTCATGGCGTTGATCTTGAGTGAGGTGTGATACGAGTGATTGTAATGATTGTGCACTCAGATTCTCTCGATCGAACTTGAGAGGCGACTTCACCTGTATGATGGCGACATTCCCGCCATATCCCACGGGTTTCGGACGGAAGACGATGCTTGGCGGTACTGCACCAGATATGTTATTGACACGAGAAACGGATAGAGGGAGGATCGGCGTATATGGTGGAGTGGTTGGTGGCGTAGCCGTCTCCCGAAAATTCGGATTCAAGGTGAGAACATGCTTCAGACACGCAACGATTTGGATGATAAGGCTAGCAGGACATGATTTGGTCTTCTAGCGAGATAGTTTCGGTCCTGATCTTCCTGCTGCCGGGTTTCGTGGCGGCCGCAGTGTTCTATTCACTGACATCGCATCCCAAACCTAACGAGTTTGGCAGCGTCGTTCAAGCATTGGTTTTTACGATCGTAGTGCAGGCTATCGCAGTCCTATTGCGGTTCTCCTTGTGGACGAGACAGGTGGAACCGGAAATCGAAGTACTCATTTCGGTTGTGGTAGCGATTGTAGTGGGGCTGTTGGTTGCTCTCGTGTCCAATCGCGACACTTTCCACAACTTATTGCGTTTCGTCGGAATTACAAGAGAGACATCGCATCCATCGGAGTGGTACTCGGCTTTCGCTCAACACGAACACTATGTGGTTCTTCACATGTCGGGAGAGCGTCGCCTTTATGGTTGGCCTTCCGAATGGCCAAGCAACCCAGATCGTGGTCACTTCAGAATCACCGATGGAGAATGGTTGTCGAAATTAGAATATAAACAGACGGAGGACACCAGAGACACCTCAAAGGCGCTAGAGCTTCTGGTTCCGGTTTCAGAAGTTGAAATGGTAGAATTCGTAACCGACGCGACAGAAACGGACTAAGTGTATGGCTAAGCTTCCAACATACCCGCCCAAGGGCGCAGTCAAACCGCCGCCACCGCCGCCACCGCCGCCTAAGGGGAAGTAGCTGTCGGCATCCTCCGGATTCTTTAGTGGGGTTGCCCTTCGACAAGCTCAGGGCGAACGGTTTCATCGCTGTTCCGTTCGTGCTGAACCGTTCCATGCTCACGAGAGCCTTGTAGAGCGGGTCAGGATGGCGTGGGTGGGGTGCTTTTCCACAGCCGCTTTCGCGGAGATGACGGGCTTTTAACCGTCTCTACTACTCCAAGATGCACACTTCGCCGTCGCGCAGGCTCGCTACGGCATCTTCGTCGATCTCGAATCCGAGGCCGGGCGATGTTGGAACTTCCACGAAGGAATCTCGCTGGCGGAATATCGGATCTGTGATCGATGCGCGGATCGGGTGTGGAGTCTGGTCGAACTCCGATACAGGCTCGTTCACGTATGGCTCGCGGGGATGCGCCGGGGGTATCTGCGGAATTGTGGCTAGAGTGTGCATGATGGCTGCGAAACTGATTCCGGTTCCCCAGAAGTGAGGCACGAAGCGAGTGTTGAAGGCGTCTGCCATAGTTGCGACTACTCTCAGCTCCGAAATCCCACCGACGTTGCATATCTCGGGCTGGATGATGTCGAATACTCGGTTTTTGAGCAGCCGGCCGGCATCACGACGGGTCGCCATCGATTCGCCGCCCGAGGTCGGGATGGGCGAACGTCGAGTCACCAACGCGTTGTCATCCAGTTCGCGTGATCCGCACGGCTCTTCGAACCAAGTCACGTCCGCATCCGCCAGCCGACGCGCCACCTGCAACGCCGTCATCGGGTCGTACGCCTCGTTCGCATCGACCATGATCCGCACATCATCGCCAACGTGTCTGCGCAGGGCGTGGACGCGATCGACATCCTCGTTGATGCTCAGTCCGCCGATCTTCATCTTCATTCCCGTGAATCCCTGATCGACGTAGCCCTGCCCTTCGTCTAGGAATCGAGACCATGATTTGTCGGTGAGGTCGTCGGGAGTGTAGTAGAGACCGGTGGCATACACAGCGACGCGATCACGTAGCTTGCCGCCGAGCAGTTCGCACACCGGCAAGCCCCGATCTCTGCCGTTCAAGTCGTATAGCGCCATGTCCAACGCGCTCAAAATGTTCGAGACTAATCCAGAGTAGCCCCCGCCTTGGTATGCCGACTGGATCACGGTCTGCCATATCGCGCCGATACGACTCGGATCTTCGCCGATCAGTCCGGAAGCGGCATCCCGAAATGCCGGTATCGAAGCGGCGGTCCCGCCAGTCTCGCCCCAGCCATAGACTCCTGAATCGGCTCGGATCCGTACGACTATCTGCAGGCGTTCGTGGGTCCAGCGCTGCGACCACCCGAACGGCTCGTCTAGCCTACCGACTAGAGGATGAATTTCAATCCGATCGATCTTCATCAGAATTCGATTCGTCGGAAGCTAGCCCTGTTGTCGCCAACCGTCGTCCATCGCCTCGAATCGGCGATGCAACTCGTCCACCATCGCGGAATCGATGCTCAAGGCATCATCTAATGAATCGATGTTGGATGCCATGTGCCGAGGGTTCTTAGTCCCGACGATGGCGACGTGGACTTCGGGATGAGCGAATGTGAACCCCATCGCAGTGACTATCGGGTCCTCCGGCTCGCCGGGCAGTTCGCCTGCCGATGCCATCTGCTCGCTGCGCCCGAAGTAAGTGCTGTCGTAGCCGCGGATCGAGCTGGACTTCCCGGCACGAACCATGCCCCATGTGGCACCGGCTATCGGACGCTTGATGATGACTCCCATCTTGGAAGCGGCCGCCTTCTTCAGCAACCCAGTCGTGTATGCTCGCTGTTCAACCAAGTTGAAGCTCGTCTGCAACGTTTGGAAGAGACCCGAATCGACCGCCCAGTGGGCGACCTCGTTGTCGCCGGAGTAGCCGATGAACTTCGTCTTGCCGGCGTCCTGCGCGTCTTGCAGGGCTCTGATCACGTCGCCACGCTCCAGCACGTCCAATCCGCACGAATGCAGTTGGACGATGTCCACATGGTCGATATTCATTCTTCTGAGGCTTCGATCGATCGAATCTCTGACCGTTTCGTAGGTCCATTCGGGGCCGGTCAGTCCATCGCCTCTGGCGTGTCCGGCTTTGGTGGCGAGCACATATTCGTCTCGACGATCCGCGATCGTCCTGCCGATCAGCTCCTCGGATATCCCGTAGCAGCCTGCGGTGTCGAGGAAGTTGATGCCCATATCCAAGGCGTTGTTCAGCACGCCGGACGCTTGCGCTACGCCTTCGTCGTCCAAGCTCAACTCGATCCCGATCTCCGCCAGCCCGGCACCGAGTCTGGAAACCTTAAATCCTGTGTCGCCGAAATCTACTATCTGCATATCTTGCTTCACCTCCTATTCGTGTCGGGCCAAATCACCTTCGCTACATGAGCCCCCTCTAGTTTTGTGTGCGAATCCAGTATCGAGTCTCTCAGAATGCATCGATACATCTGAGTATCTCTTAAATCTGCGCCGCTTAAGTCGGAGCCGGCGAGGCTAGCTCGATATAGAGACGCCTTACGCAGATTCGCGCCCGCCAGGTTAGCTCTCCTGATCCAACACTCTGAAAGGTCGGCACCCTGCAGAGATACGCCCGAGAGGTCAGCGCCATCGAGCACAGCTCGAGAGAGGTTCCAGCCGTCAAAGTCCGATCCTCGAAGGTCCGCCCCCGCGAGATCGAGACGAGCGGCGGGGTGATCACGTCGCCACTCGTCTACTGCGCTGGCACCCATCTTGATAGCGTCTAGGTGTTGGGTCTGCACGAGCGGGGTTGATCTCCGAGTTCCAAGAGTCTGTGCGGCTGGGGCATGGTGAAATGATATGGCAAGGCGGAGTTTTGGCGAGATCCGTGCATGGCGGTCTGGAATGGAGATGGGTGTAACAGAAATGAAACATATTGCTAGTATCTTCAGAAGGTGCTGCGCTTGATCGCGTTTAGGAGACGCATCGGTCGATTCGATGCGGCGCAGCGAAGTTCCAAGAGTTGAAACTAGGAGACAAAATAGATATGACGGGTGCCGCAGATGTTCTCAAGTTGATGGAAGACAACGATGCGAATTGGTTGGATGTTCGTTTCGTGGATGTTCCTGGCACTTGGCAACACTTCTCATTTCCGAAGCATGAGGTGAATGATGCCATGTTCTCGCATGGCGTGGGCTTCGACGGTTCGAGCATCCGAGTGTTCCAGTCGATTGACGAATCTGACATGTTACTGGTGCCGGATGCCGGGACAGCGGCGATTGATCCGTACATGGCGAGAACGGTGTCGGTAGTGGCGGATGTGCGCGATCCGGTGACTGGTCTGGACTATCATCGCAGCCCTAGAAATGTGGCGCAGAGGGCTGAGACGCATCTGAAGTCGACTGGTGTGGGTGATGTTTCGTATTGGGGTCCGGAGCTTGAGTTTTTCGTATTCGACAAAGCTTCGTACGAGGTATCCGCGAACAGATCGCACTACGAGGTGGATTCTGAGGAGGCGGTCTGGAACTCGGGTCGCGACCGTACGCTGCTGGGCGAGGGCACCGGGCCGGGCGCTGATGGTCCGAATCTGGGGCACAAGATTCGGCACAAGCACGGATACTTCCCGGTTCCTCCTTTGGACACTCTGACGGCTCTGCGTTCCGAGATGTGCGAGTCGATGGAGAATTTCGGGTTGCTCATCGAGAAGCATCATCACGAAGTCGCTACCGCAGGTCAGTGCGAGATCAACTTCCATTACGGCTCTCTGGTTCAGACGGCGGATCGTGTGATGGCTTACAAGTACTGCGTCAAGAACGCTGCGAAGGCGAATGGGAAGACGGCGACGTTCATGCCGAAGCCGCTGTTTGAGGATAACGGCACCGGAATGCACACGCACCAGAGCATCTGGAAGGATGGCAAGCCGCTGTTCGCAGGTTCTGAGTATGCCGGCTTGAGCCGCGAGGCGTTGAACTACATAGGCGGTCTGATCAAGCATGGGGCGGCGCTGATGGCGATAGTTGCGCCCAGCAGCAACTCTTACAAGCGTCTGGTGCCGGGCTATGAGGCGCCGACGATTCTGGCTCTTTCGGCTCGTAACCGTTCGGCGGCGGCACGTATCGCGATGTATTTCGACAATCCCAACGCGAAGCGCGTAGAATTCCGCCCGCCAGATCCGTCTTGCAACCCGTATCTCGCGTTTTCGGCGATGCTGATGGCTGGTCTCGACGGGATCGAGAGTGATGCGTCTCCCGGCGACCCGCTGGAGGGCGATCTTTACACTTACGATCCGAAGACACTGAACATGATTCCCGGGACGTTGGAGCAGGCGCTGAACGCTTTGGAGGAGGATTACGAGTTCTTGACGAAGGGCGGGGTCTTCACGGAAGAGTTGATCAAGGCTTACATCGAGTACAAGCGCGAGACAGAGGTGGATGCGATTCGGTTGCGCCCGCATCCGTACGAGTTCTACCTCAGCTACGACGCCTGATAAGCGGTCGTAGACTCAGTCGATCAGGAAACGCCCCGAGGAACATCTCGGGGCGTTTTTTGTTCTGCCGATCTATGATGAAGCGTGCCTTGGATGCACTCTGCCATTCTCGGCCGATTGGAATCGGCGTAAAAGCCTCATCCGACATGACCTTGATCCGCAATAATCATTCCACGTTGCACCCTGTAATCAGATTGCCAGTCAACTCTGAAACCAGCCTCAAAACGCGTGGAGAAGCGGCGCTGACGCATCCCGCAACACTGATCGCGCTGGCGGTGCTGCTCTTCAACGATCTCGTCCTGAAGTCCGTCTGGCAGGGCTCATGGATCACCGGGAAGCTCAGCGACTTGGCATGGGTGGTATTCGCATCCCCTCTGCTCGCGTTCCTGCTCATGTTCTTCGCCGCCGGCAAAGCCAAGGCGCAACTCGCGGCATGGGGCGTCGCATACATCGGGCTTCCTCTGCTATACGCCGCATACAATACCTTCGAACCTCTCCACGACCTCATATCGCGCGGCATGTCACTGCTCAGCGGGAAGCCTGGCGGATCCCCGTTCGACCCCACAGACTCCGTAGTGATCCCGTTCGGGATGTTCATTGCGCTGTATGCATGGCGCACCGCCAAGATAGACAGAGAATCTCATCGCCTCAGGCTGGGAATTCTTGTCGCCGCCGTCGCCTCTCTGGCTACGGTGGCGACAAGCGAAGGAGTGCCAGTAAGAGGAATCGTAGCGATTGGAGTAGACGAAGAAGGGATGCTAGTCGCTGGGGAGGCGGCCAGTGACGATGGCGGATTGACTTGGACAGCATCAAGAGGAAGAGATTCAACTATTAGTTGGGGTAGGGAAGCTGCTGAGACTCCCCGAGGCGTTTACGCTATCGAGGGCAGTGACATCACGCTCAGCCGCGCTGGAGAGAAGGAAGTCGTCTACTCGAGCGTCGTGAAGAGCCGAAAAACCGATCTCACCGCTTTAGGCGCGGCGACACGACACTTGGGCTTCAGAACAGTGAGTGTCGAACCACACGCCATCCTCTACGACGAACGAAGCGGAAACATCGTCTTGGCAATGGGGCTGCAAGGAGTGTTGGTCGGCACGCCCGACGGGGAATGGATGCGTATCGCCGTAGGCGATTACAAACCTGTCGACTTCTCCCTAGTCGGCAGGGCGAAACGATTGCTAGAGATGCCGGAGCTACTCGGCATCGCATTGGCATTGTCGATGACGTTCATTGGATTCATCCTAACTATTGTTGCTCTTCCACGTGACATAAACACGGTAAGTGCGCTCGCGATTGTGATCGTCAGTATTGCTCTGATCTCATTTCTGATGATATTCATCATCCGTTTAATGGTACAGGGTGATGCAGAATCATTCGGCATCTCTGTCCTCGTCATTCTTCTGCTGTTGATGACTATAGGACTGTTGAACTTCACACGAAAAAAGTTGGACTTGCCGCTACGAGCGATACTGTTGCCCATCATTTCTCTACTGCCTCTAGTACCAACGGTGTTGGCATTGCTGGACTTTTCAGAGCTATCGACCGGCTCTGACCTCAGCGGTGATTTGATATTGATACCGATGTCTATATTTTCATTGCTGCTCGCAGTGGTAGTAACGATTCTAGCCCTGTCGAATCTGGAAGAATCATCCATCCAGATAACCGCTGCAATAGTCAGCTTCCTGTTAATGATGGTGCTTTGCTATCTGGCATTCTTCATGTGGATAAGCGGAAACATCGGGCTAACGACCGCCAAGATCTCTGCGGTAGCCCTCGTCGCAACTGCTGCCGTAGTCCTATCGATCTACATGAGACACGAGGGACAGGTGAGATCCTGACGGCTCAGCACAAGCTTGTCGAACCGTGAATTGGCACGTTAAACGTTTGTGGAATAGCCTCGTGCAGGTCGTTATCCTGAACCATTTGCCGGGGATTCGTCGTCCCCGCGTTGGTTTAGGCGAGTCCAATCGTGTGAACGAGGCTGTCCGGGAAGAGACTCGGGTACCCGTTCAGAGAGTGCTTCCATCTGGCGAACACGTCTAAGGTTGTTCCACAATATCAAGGCGATTGTCCCGGTCGCGATGATTGCCAATATCTTTGCCACGCTCAGATCAACACCGCCACTGATCCAGATGAAGAAACTCAAAACTATCAGGCAATTCATCGCGATCCAAGCAAGAAAGATTCGTGGAAGTAGTCTCGCCGGCACTCTTGCCGATACAGAAGCGAGGATTGCGGCTAGCAGTGGCAATACGAGAAAACCTACAAAAATTATAGAAAGGTTACTAGTAACGGCATTATGCAAGCTTACATATATATTCAAAACAAAAAATGATGACACGCTAACCGAAAGAGATGCATTAATAACTGCGGACCACATTCGAGTAAAAGGCGATGCCGTCCCTGTAACTGCAATTACAGCCCCCAACATGATGGTCCACAGCATGATTGCTGTAACTGACAACACTGCCGCGCCAGTCAATAATTCTTCTTCATCAATTAATTGTGGAGCATGTACAGCCATTGCTAAAGGTGCAGCAACGATCAACATGACGACTTTTGCTCGCACGCTGATTCTGTGATCGAAATATGCAAAAACAATGGAAAACGAAATCACTCCCAACGTAAATATGAATGCCTCTAGCCACAGTTGGCGCGCCACTACTCTCAACCGGTTCCCCAAGGAATAATCTGTCGGTGAATAGTCTCCTACGGCTACGCGTCTCCAACTTCCGTCAGGTGTCCTGACTGCTACTCCCTGCCCGCCATGTGCCGCCACGATGTTTCCGGTGGCGTCGTGGTAGTAGATAGATGGTTGCAAGGTGGTTGTATCAGCCGCCGCGTCACGATGGGCAGCGTGGTGAAGAACAGCGTCTCCTTCTTCGGACACCACGATAGACGAGTAGACGATATAGGTATCGTTCTCCCGCCTGTACGTCGCCTTCGTACCTGATACGGCGAACTCACCCTCTGGGCTGGCAACCCTAACCTGCCCCCAGTCGATGTCAGCGGGATCGAGTTCCGACGGAGTTTCACCCCAAACCAATCCACCGTCGACGCTCGTGTAGAAATGTGCTCTCCACGATATTTCAACCTTCGCTACCAAAGTCCCGTCCTCTAGCGCACCCACCGAGGTAACACCTCTTGGAGGAGCCTCTGAAGATGTCGCCACCGTTGCCATGGACGCCACCGCCGCTACGAGCAGCGCCGTCCTGATTCGGATCGCGCTCCTGCCCATAGCGGAGCTACTTCTCCAAATCCACAGCGCGATGCCTACGCCGAACGGAATCACTATCGAGTCGGTGGGATCGAAGGGGAATGCGTAGCCTCCGCCGTGGGCGAGAGAGAAGCCCTGCATTATCCAGTCATGCAGAGGTTCAAAGGTGTTGTAAGCGGCGTAGAGCAGGGGCAGACCGAAATACGAGGCTATCCATGCCGCGCGTCGTCCAGCTGCGTTGTCTCTCACCACCAATGAGAGCAGGAACGCCAGCAGCGGAGATGCGAATACCACCCAAGCCAGATCGCTCAGCTTTCCGGTGATCCATGAGTCGTGCCAGATCTGCTTCAGCACGTAGTCGTTGAGCAGCAGCGCTCCGACGGCGATAACCGTCGTCGGATGCGTGAGGGCTGCTTTTGCTTGTTGTTTGTGGCTCATGCGGCGGTGGGTGCGGCGCACCCGAAAAACCAGCCAGAAACGGCGGAATGGGGCAACCCTTCGACAAGCTCAGGGCGAACGGTGCAGGTTAGCCCGAAAAATCGAACTCTTCGCCGATGCCGTTGGTGCCCGCTTCGGCATAGACGAGGGCTGCGCACGATATGTCTTGGATCGCCAGTCCGACGCTCTTGAAGAGCGTGACCTCTTCATCAGATGTTCGGCCATCCACTTCACCGTTGACGACGGCACCCAGATCGCCGGCGATATCGTCCCAGGAGTAGTCGCCATCTTCCACCGGTATCTGCAGGTCGCCCGCTTCAGCCATACACGCGTCTCTTTGGTCGCAGATGACGCGTGCTTTCTGGACGGTTGCCGTGTCGAGTTCTCTTAAACCCGGCGCGTGCGATCCGATGCCGTTGATGTGCGCGCCCGGTTTCCACCAGTTGGCTTCAACAATGGGGTTCGTCGCTGTTGTTGCCAGCGAGACGATGTCAGACTCTCTGCACAGCTCCTCGCCGCTTTTCGCCAACTCCACCGGCAAGCCAGTCTGCTCCGCCACCCAATCCGCGAACTCTCTCCGCGCGTCATCGGGGTCGAGCGAGAAGTTGAGGATCGTGCCCACATCGCTCGCCGCCGCGATCGCCACCGCCTGCTGTCTCGCCTGCACTCCCGCACCCAATACGCCGCCAACCCTAGCGTCTGATCGTGCCATGTGTTTCGTAGCGACCCCTGCAACCGCGCCGGTGCGCATCGCGGTGAGATAGCCGCCGTCCATCGCTGCCACAACTCGGCCAGTCTCGTTGTCTTGGACGAGTATCGTTGCCAATGTGGTCGGCAACCCAAACTTGGCTGGATTGTCCTTATAGACAGTGACCGCTTTTGAGCCTAATGCGCCGCCTCGCTTCAGATAAGCCGGCATATAAGCGATCCAGCCCGCTACGTCTGGATCGATCAAGACTGTACGAGGCGGCATCTCGGCGGTGCCGTTGGCAAGCTCGGAGAACGCTGCCTCGACCACCTCGATGGCTTTCGGCATCGTCAGCAGTTTCTGGACATCGGATCTGTTAAGCAGCAACGCCATGTGATTTCTCCGTTTTGATTGGGGGCTAACATCGACGTACAGGATATATAGGATGCTGCAGGGAGCGGGTGTCAGTGCCGCTCTACGATCTGAGGGTAGAGTTTGGTGGCGTTCCGGTGGAGGATTTTTTGCTTGGCGTGGTCTGGCAGGTTGGCTTTGTTGAAGTGGTCGAGCGCGCGGCGTTGTGTGAGGAGAGGGAAGTCGCTGGCGAAGATGATCTTGTCTGGTCCGGCTGCTGTGGATGCGGAAGCGTAGGTGCGAGGTCTGTATAGGAATGGAGCAGCTGCGGAATCGTACCAGACGTTTTTGAGTGTTTTGGCGACTTCGGGCATTTGGCAGTAGAAGGGCAGTCCGCCGCCGAAGTGGGGGAATATGAAGCGATTTTCGGGGAATCTCTGTGCTAATCGAAGCAGGCGATCAGGGGTCATCGAGCCTTTGCCGGCGTAAGCGTGCCCCACCGGCTCCGAAGCATGGACAATGATCGGTGCGCCTCTACATTTCGCTAAATCAGCAAGACTGTCCAAGCAGTGATACGAAGACGCGGACCATCCCTGCGTATCGGCGTGCAACTCGCCGATAGCCACTGCGCCTGATTCAAGGCATCGCTCCGCCTCTACAATCGCCAGATCCCCGTCCCACATGGGGTTGACGCTACACGCGGCTGCCAAACGCCCGCCATGCTTCGACGCGCATTCAAGGTTGAAGTCGTTAGACATCTTCGCCAGCTCTGGGTCGACCCAGCCGAAGCCGGCGATCACTGACTTTTCGATGCCAGAGTCGTCCATAGACCTCAGCAACTCTTCGTCTTGCACGATTCTCGCCTTTGGATTCGAGAACAGCTCCTTGAACGTCGCGTCGCGCTGGATGGCTTCATCGCGATGCTCGCTGAAGTAAGGGGGCAAGATATGCGTCAGCGCGTCGATAATCACGATTTTAAGCACCAAATGTAGATTGGTCGAGATAGACATAGATAATTGAATCTGTGTCTGCCTGCGTGCGCAGAATTGTAAATATCTTCACCGATACCATCCAAACATGAGATCAGAGCTACGAGTAGAACGACAGACGCGAGAACGCGTGGTAACCGCGCCCGACATCCCTCATGCCGAGCCGAAGCTGGGCACTGTAGCGGTTCTGTACACCTCGCCCGAGACGATTATCTCGGACTATGCGCGTCTGTTGGACATCGCTGAGTATCGAGGCGCACTGACACCCGATGTTCCAACGATGCTGAAGGTCAACATCTCTTGGCAACACTACTATCCGGCTTGCTCAACTGCTCCTTGGCAGATCGAGGGCGTGGCGAAGAAGCTAATAGCTGACGGATACGACGATTTGACAGCTGCTCACAACGGTACTGTGGTTGTCGATCCTATCGAAGGCAGAATCAAAAACAAACACGCCGAGATCGAAGATCGAATGGGTATTCCGCATGTGATCCTCGATACGCCTGAGATCGACTGGGTGAGATACGTGCCAGATGCCGAGATGCTAGTGCTGTCCGACATCTATAAAGATGGCATCTACATACCCGAATCTCTACTCGGAACGAACATCGTTCAACTCCCAACAGTCAAGACTCACGTATTTACCAAGATGACCGGAGCGATGAAAAACGCATTCGGCGGATTGCTGCACAGATACCGACACTGGACACACGCCCAGATACACGAGACTCTGGTCGACCTGCTCCAGATTCAGCGAGAGATCCACAGCGGACTGTTCGCAGTTATGGACGGCACATTCGCCGGCGACGGACCAGGGCCTAGAGCCATGCGGATCCACAACAAGAACATCATCTTGGCATCGTCGGATCAAGTTGCAATCGATGCCGTCGCCGCCAAGCTGATGGGCTTCGACCCGATGTCGATCCCCAAGATTCGCATCGCCCACGAGATGGGACTGGGCATCGGCGACCCGCGTTGCATCGACTACAGAGGCGATGACGTTGCCGATGTCAATTGGCGCTTCGCAGCAACGGAGAACACCTTCGCCTCCCGCGGCCAAAAGCTCATCTACTGGGGTCCGCTGAAACCTTTGGAACATGTGCTGCTTCGCACGCCAATCGTGCCTTGGGCATTCTTGGCATCCAACCTCTATCACAACGAGTTCTGGCTACGCTTCATCGGCACCAAACGCGTGCGAGAAGCTATGAAGACCCCTTGGGGGCGTCTGTTCCAGAGCTACTGAAAATGGCGCGCAGCCCTCTCTTCCTCGACATCCGTGGAGAGTCTCCTACTTCGGGGAAGGGGGAGAAAACAGCTTCTCCTCACAAGAGCGCCTCCCCCGAACCACTCCCCGCTGTGGGCGTGACACCCGTCCGTTCCCCCTTAGGGGAGAGACTGTTGCAAAACCCCATGTCATCCTGAGCTTGTCGAAGGATCTGGGGTGGAGCGGGCCGTCAGATGCAGGGGACCAACTGAAATCACAACAACGTGTACGCTCCAGGCCGTCTGGATTGCGGCCTTCGCCGCAATGACGAGAGCTTTGCAATGGTCTCTCGCAGAAGGGGGAATGTAGAAAAACTCCCAAAGATGCGGGGCATCTTCCCTCTCCGCCGTGGGAGAGGAATCGAAGGTGGGAGGATCGGCAGAGCATCCGATTCCAACCCTGAGTCGCCGCGAAGCCGAAGTCGTGCGGCGCAGCCGGCTGACGCTCCCGGCCGTCTGGATTGCGGTCTTCACCGCAATGACGAAGTTTTGGCAAAAACTCCGTCGTGGGAAGAGAATTCAGAACCTGCCTGAAAAGGAATTCCCGACAAAATCGATAGCATGGGTAACATCAAATGTAGTTCCCATTTAGAAGATCGGAAGACTAGGTTGCCATCGACGGAAACCCGTGAAGCTCAGCTCGATCTGGATGAGCGACATATCAACTTCGCTGAAGGTCCGGACAACGGTCCTGCACTGCTATTGATTCATGGGATCAGTGGAAGATGGCAGGACTGGGACAGCATATTCGATCTATTAGCTTCAAATTGGCACATCTACGCGGTTGATCTTCGCGGTCACGGCAAGTCATCGTGGGTGGCAAAAGGATACCACTGGCGTAACTACTCGCTGGACCAAATCGCGCTGATCGAACAGGTGATCGGCGAGCCTTCATTTGTGATCGGCCACTCGCTCGGAGGATCCACTGCGCTGGGACTATGCGCCGAGAGGCCAGATCTGGTGAGAGCCGCGGTTTACGAAGATCCGCCGCTGTTCGTCCACCGACGTTGGGAGGGCAACCAGTTCCGCAACTCTTTCACGGCGATACTGGAGGTGCTTGAGCGTAAGCCGACAGTTGCCGAACTGGTTGAGGCACTCAAAGAGACGCAGCCGGAGAACAGGGATGACGAGTACTTCGAGAATCGGGCGCAGAAACTGCTGGCGATGGATCCCGAGGTGTTCATATCTACGATCAGCGGAAGATCAAGGGTCAATTGGCGGAGCGAGGATCTGCTTGCCAAAGCGACCTCGCCCGTGCTGCTCCTACAAGCAGAGCCAGAATTGGGAGCTGCTCTATGGGATGATGAGGCCGAAGATGCGATGTCGTTGCTCCCTAACGCTGAATTCGAGAAGTGGGAAGATTCAGGGCACGGCATGCACTCTCAATTCCCATATCGATTCACAGAACGCGTCGTCAGATTCTTCAACACCCACATATAGCGTAGTGTCGCAAGAAACTTGCGCTGAACAACCATACATCATTCGGTGAGAAGCCTGCCCTGCATCCCGATACGGGACAGGGGGCTAGAGTAGATGGACACGGAGATGCTCCGTCATTTCACAGCTTGACGGAGTTTGGGAACAGAGTCAATCGATTTTTGCAGTGAAGACGCGTTCGTAGCGAGGCGGTCTGCCTTCTCTCAGGTGGCTGCGCATCAGGACGATCCGATCGACAGTTATAGATGATCTACGATAGTCGGTCTCGGCATCTAGCCATCTGTTACCGATTCCGGAAAGCACGTATTTCGGGAGTCCGCCGCGCACTCGTCCCACAGTTATGTGCGGCGTGAAGTCGCGAGTTTCACGCTCTATTCCTCGCCGCGAGAAAGCACCTTCGAGCTGAGCGACCATGCTTGTCATCCGCCGTACATCGCCACGTATGCCGGTCCACAAAACGCGCGGGGTGCGTGGTCCTGGGAAGCAGCCGTTTTCGCCGAGACGCAAGTTGAGACTCGCGGATTCGCTGCTCACCTCCAGCATCGCTTCGCGCAGCTGCGAGACAAAATCGGGATCGACATCGCCGATGAACTTCAGCGTTAGATGAAGATTATCGCGATCCGTCCACCTAACGTCTCGACTCAAGTAGGGGCTACGTCCTCGCCCGCGTCGGGGACGCCAGACTCGGTCTCCCATTGCCACCAGCTCCGACTTGACCGATCCCGGCAGTTGGATGGCGACGAAGAGCCGCCATGGGGGCTTCCCGGAAGGCCATGCTTCCCGCTCAGCGTAACTCGGTACGCCATACGGAACTAGCACGGGGTTGAAGGGGGTGGATTCAGATGTATGCGAACTTGAAAAGCTGGCTGTACTCACTAGATTTCTAGGATAGAGCTACAGGCTAAACTGAGCTAAGAAAAAGGGCCCGTTCAATGGGTGTTGGAGTTTGGATAACAGAACGTCGGTTTTTAGCGACGAGTCGATTTCGTCGATCGCAATGCTGAGATTCTTGAAAGCTTCAGTGCATCGAAGCGATGCTGGGCATGATGACCAAGAAAACTGACGCTCTTCGATATCGACATGGCTTAGATCCTCGTCTGGTTCTAGAAAAGATAACGTGTTGTCTTTGATCATTGGGTAGTTTGCCTCGCGGAGTAGATTGGCTGTCGGGTGAGCATCTGCCATCACTCGGAATCGAATCTTTACCGACGCGCCCTCTACCTGACGAGACGAAGCGAAATCTTCCTGGTTTCTAAAAAGCCGCAGGTACTCATCAGGGATTTCGACCTCTCCCGCCGACGAGTCGTGTGCAACCCTTCTAAACGCTGCCGGCAACAACTCGGAAACGGGGATGGTTTCAAAGAACTTCCCGCTGACTAGACACACCTTCGCCTTTGGAGCGGGTTCAGCCCTCATATCTCTACCACGAATCAGGTAGTAAACACGACGATTGGGGAGTTCACCTGATGGACTCGTCTTCTCTCGAAGTGCTCGAGTTAGCACAGAGACTGATTTGACCTCCGAAGGAATCGTGGAGTTAAAGGAAGATATCGAATAGGTAGTAGAATCTTTGAGCTCTATCATTTCTCCGCCGGTGAATTCCGAGTTAGGGGCGTTGGTTCTAAGAACAAAATCGGGAAATCCTGCCGAGGATCCAGCAATTGCTATGTTCCTGGGGAATTCGAAGCCGCTGAGCGAGCTGACGGTTCTGAAATAACCCCGTCGAAGAGCGATTCGAGCGAAGAAATGATAGATGGAAGCAGTCGTCAATTGATCAGACTGCCAGCGAGAACTGATCGGCGTGCGTGCGTGTCTGAGCGGTCAAGGCATCTGGATTGCCGCCCCACAGCGTCTCCAGATTCGGGGTGCAGGAATAGTTGTCCATGAAACGGGATACATCATCGGATTCCCTCAAGCGAGCCAACCTGATTCGGATCTGGTCAACGTTGCGGGGGCTTTTCTCGATGCCCAAAGAGTGTCTGCCTAGATGGTTTGCGACTCGCAGCGTAGTGCCCGTGCCGGCAAATGGATCTAGAACTAGGTCGCCGGGCATAGAAGAGGATAGGATGATGCGTAACAACAGTGCCACGGGCGACTGCTGTTTGTGGAGCCGTTCTCCGTGCTCATCCCTGATCGGCTCGTCGCCGGCGTAGTACCCGGACGTGAGTTCTCGGATATCGTCCCAAACATCGGTGACGAACACCCCATTTTCTCTGGGCACGTAGCCTTCTGGCACTGGTGGGTTTATGCGAAGTCGATTGAATACGCGCGGGCGCTTTCCCTTTGTGGCGTAAGCGATGACCTGAAAGGCTTTTCCGAATCGATTCGATCCGGGGATGGCCGAGGTCATCTTTTTCCAAACGATCAGGTTTTGAAAACTCCAGCCGGACTGCCTCAAGACACGCAGGACGGACTCTGTGTTTTTCTCTCGTTGCATGAAGTAGATCGCAGCACCTTCTGATGACAATGCGTAGACGCGACGGCACACATTGAGCATCCAGTCCCAGTACTCCACGTCAGACATCTGATCGTTGTGGCAGTCGTAGTCTTTGCCTTGATTGAATGGAGGGTCTAAGAAGGTAAGATCGAACAGCACAGAGTCATCTGTCATGCTGTCAAGGATATCCAGACAGTCGCCTTCCCGAACCGTGGTGCTAATTGATGAGGTCAAGGACAAGAGTCTAATGGAGACTAATGGTATGTGCTTGTGGACGATTGGTTCTAGCATAAGCCACATCGAGGTTTTGCCGACGCGGGGTGGCAAAGACGGATCCTAGTGAGTCTGGGCACGTTCTTGCAGCGATGTGATTCGTGCTGATCGAGGTTTCATTGAATGTGCGCGGAACTCGAATTTTAGGCTCTGCTCACACCACTAGGACGATGAAGAGACACCTCAGGACAAATCCCCACTCCCTCAAACGCCCGCCTCGATGTACTACATGTTCAGCTCGTGGCCCAGCCCCGGGCGGTCCGAGACGAAGAAGAAGCCGTCGTGGACGTCTAGCGGCGGGGTGAGCGCGCGATTGTAGTCCTCTAGCTCAGAGTAGGCGATCTCCAAGCGGTAGAAGTTGGGTGTCGACATCATCACCTGAGCTCCAGCCGCCACCGTGTTCGGTAGTTCATCAATTCGGTTTATTGACTACCGTCTCAAGCTCGGCTGTTCGCTTGGTCAGCGTATTTGGATAGATGCAGCCATGGCGTACCCAAGTGCCCGTTCCTTGAAACGTGTCACTCGCCGCCGCTTTCAAAGAGACCATTGCGAAAACCCCAAAAGATGCGCAGCGTCTTCCCCTCTCCCCACCGAGAGAGGATTCAGGTGAGGGGGACAAGTTCAATTCAACCGACGCGTTGCCTGAATCCATTGCGATTCTTCACTTCGTTCAGAATGACGTGGAGTTTTGCAACGGTCTCCTTTCAAAGCGTTCAAGGGTTTCGGCTAGATTGTTGAGCGGGATGGCTTCGCCTTCGCTTCTGGCTTGGCTTGTTGCGCCGCCGTGGACGACTGTTTTGTCGGAGATTTCAGGGATCAGGTCTGCGACTCGGGCGAGGGTTTGGAAGTAGCTGGGGACGATGGTGGAGCCGGCTTTGACTTCGATTGCTGCTATGCCGGAGCCGGTCTGATAGAAGAGGTCGCACTCTAAGCCGCGCGAATCTCGGAAGAATGAGAGGTTGGGCTGAAGCCCGCGGTTGAAGCGGTGTTTGAGAGTTTCTGCGACGACCACATTCTCGAAGAGCGGGCCGCGCAAGGGATGAGTGGTGATTTGGCTGGCGTGTTCGATGCCGATGAGGTAGCTGGCGAGCCCGACATCGTAGAAGTAGAGCTTGGGGGACTTGACCAAGCGTTTCCGGATGTTGGCGTGAAAGGGTTGTAGCAGGAAGACGATGTAGCTGGTTTCCAGCACGGTGAGCCACTCTCGGGCGGTTGTGTGAGATACCCCGATGTCTGAACCTAGCGAGCTGAGGTTGAGCAGTTGTCCTACTCGCCCGGCGCAGAGGCGCACGAAGCGACGGAAGCTCAATAGGTTCCTAATCTCGCCTATTCGTCGGACATCTCGCTCGACGTACGTTTCGAGGTAGTCTCCAAGCGCCTGCCGCGGGTTCAATCGTTGATCGTGGATTCGTGGGTAGAACCCGGAGTAGAGGATTTCGTCGATGTCGTTGCCGGCGCCGGTTCTTCGCCGCTCCGCTAACGAGAATGGCAAGAGGCGCAGCAGGGCTGTTCGTCCTGCGAGGGATTGGCTGATGGCGTTGGAGAGTTTGAACTGCTCGCTGCCTGTTAAAACGAACATGCTGTTGCGGCGGCTCTCATCGGCGATGACTTGCAGATATGAGAGGAGGGCGGGTACGTGTTGGATCTCATCTATGATTGCGCCGTCGCGGAGCTGGGCTAGAAAGCCCCGTGGGTCGGACTCGGCGAACTCTCGTTGGTCGGGCGCTTCTAGGTTGGCGTACTGGAGATGCGGGAATGCCGCTTGACAGAGGGTTGTTTTGCCTGATTGTCGTGGGCCGGTGACAGTGACGAAGGGGTACTGTCGAAACAACTTTGTGAGATTGGGAGTGATTTCGCGCTCGATCATGGTAGTCAATGTACCGCAACGCCCGTGCAGATTGCAAGTAGTAGTTTCAATCTGTGCAGCAACGGGAGGTTATGCAGCTGCATCGAGCGGAGAAGGGGATGGTTTTAGGGCGGTCGTTACACTCCCTCGGCGATGTACTCCATGTTCAGCTCGTGGCCCAGTCCCGGACGGTCCGAGACGAAGAAGAATCCGTTGTGAACGTCTAGCGACGGGGTGAGCGCGCGATTGTAGTCCTCTAGCTCAGAGTAGGCGATCTCCAAGCGGTAGAAGTTGGGCGTCGACATCATCACCTGAGCTCCAGCCGCCATAGTGATGGGACCAGTGGCGTCGTGAGGCGAGACCGGCACGTAGTACGCCTCCGCCATCGTTGCTATCTTCCGCATCTCGCTGATGCCGCCGCAGCGGACGATGTCCGGCATGATGTAGTTCGCAAGCTGCTGGTCCAGGATCGGACGGAAGTCGAAGCGTCCGATGAGACGCTCGCCGACGCAGATGGGCATCGGAACCTGCTCTTTGACGATGCGCAATGCAGCTTCGTTCTCGATCGGGCCGACCGTGACAGTCGATCAGAATCTCGATGTCTTCACCGACGGCGTCTCGCACCGCCCGAGTTCGTTGCTCGCCCATCCTCAGGCCGCGGGGCGAGATGTTATGACCGTGTTGAAGCGGTGAGACATCATCGAACTCCATAAAGGGGTCCATCTTCAATGCCGTGTGCCCCTCGGCTATAGTCGCCGCCGCGGCTCTCGCGTATGAGTCTGGACTCGTATCGCTCGGCATCCAGCCGTTCGAGTAGAGACGCAGGTTTTCTCTGAACTTGCCGCCCAAGAGCTCATAGATCGGCAGTCCCAGACGCTTGCCCTTCAGATCCCACAGAGCGATATCGACGCCGCTGATCAACGCGCTGCTGAAGCCTCGGCTGCCAGTGCTGTTGAACTCGGTCCAGAGTTTGGTCCAGATGTAGTCGATGCGGCTGGAATCTTCTCCGATCAAAAAAGGAGCGAGTTTCTGGGCTGCGGCGTGGACCATGTGCGCCATGACGCCGCCTTGAGCCTGCCCCAGGCCAGTCAGCCCCTCATCGGTCTCGATCTTCAAGAAGACCCACGGATAACGCGAGCCGCGGCCTATGTATGAATTGACTGAAGTGATTCTCATGGTCCTGCATCTCCAGGATTGCTTGACACTTGCCGACGCGCGAATTCTACAGGCTAGCCTTCTCTCTGACTTGACGACTCGAAGACAGTCGATGCCCACACATCATGCGCTGCCCGTTCCAAGGCGGCACGGCTAGGGCGAGAAACGGGTACTCGTCGGGCCAGCACGCGATTCATAAGACTATCTGGGAGGTTGGATCGATCGATGAATGAATTGATCACATGTTCATCTCCGCCCAAAGCGATCCAATCGATCTCATGGAGATAGTTGCCGAACACGGAGTTCGCGGCAGCGGTAGCCTTGTCGAAGAACTCTCGGACCCACTTCTCTCGGTTGCGCTTGAATCTGTTGGCAGACTGCCCGCCAGCGCGGTGTCTGCCTCGGACGTATCTCGTGTCAGATTTGGAAACTATGAGCCTTTCGTCCCGTGCCACTCCGATGGCGAATCTTCCCAGCCGAATCAGAATGATCCCGACATCGAAATCGGAATCGATGATTTCCTCCAGAGAGTCAAACGAGCTCGACACCTCTTCATTCAGTATCGGGAATGGGGGTGCTATCGCCATTAACGGCGTCGGCTGTTTGTCGTCGCGTCTCTCGTAGATGAACGCCATCCCGGTTCCTGATGTCGATGCTGAGCGCGGCAGCCACGACCAATCAGGCATAGCATCCTGCGGATCGGTTGACGACACTTCGATCGCTGCCGAGTTCGATAGATCGAATCGGCATAGCGAGGCAGCTGGAACCAACTTGCAGACTATCCCTGTCGGATGTTCCGCTTTGAGGTTTACGAGCAGGTTCAGAGCGGCTAGTCGACTCACTAGGCGAGGCTGTACCGCCTGTGTTTCTCGTCTCATATCATCCGCCGACTACTCATGCCATCGTGCGCGACGAGAAATCGCCTACCGCTCGGATGATTTCTTGAGCTTGTTCAAGACGATGAGCGAGAGTGCCAGCAACGCTCCGATCAACACGAGCACTATCACAGCAGCGACAACCAGTAGAACCAGAGGGATGATCACGAATATGATCAGCAGAAGAGTCAGGGCGAGAACAACTGTGCCGATCAACCAGCCGGTGAGGATCACTCCTGCCGGCAAATTGTTCTTAGCGCCCACGATGGCAGCTGCGACAGCAACCGCGATAGCTGACAGTGCCACCACTATGAGCAATGTCGTATCCATGGCTGAATTCTCGTACCTTCCCTTCGATCACTCCGACTATACAATCTCAACGCCTAAGCGCGGATTTCTTCACTCCCGCACATGTGGGAATGACGTGGCTACCCGTACGCCTCGGTACACAGGCGACAGTGCATCCGATTTGAACTCGGTAGATGCTCCAGGACATCTGTGAGTTGCGGCGTACCGCGGCGGCTCTACTCCTCCCAGCGGGTACCTTGGAGAGCGATTATCGCCGGATCGACGCGTGCGCCCAGTCCTTGACCTTCGGGAAGTATCAACTGGCCTTGCTCCACACGTTCGAAAGGCTCTAGTACAGTGTGACGCCAATCGACTTCGTAGACCGCGTGTTCGAGAGGCAGGACATTGCCGAACGCCGCTGTGGCATGCGCGCTGGCGAGTAGCGAGAGAGGTCCCGAAGGGCAGTGGATCGAGACGCTGCCAGGGTGCGATCCCTCCAGCTCGGCGCCGATCCGGTACGCCTCGACGGGACCTCCACAGAACTTGACATCTGGCATCACTATGTCGAGAACGTCTTCGTGGACCAGTCTTTTGAAGAGTTCGATGCCGTAGCCGTGCTCAGCACCGGCGATGGGCAGATCCGACTTTTCGTGGATGATCCGCAGATCGTCCGACGAGGCTATCGGGTCGACGGGCTCTTCAAACCACTCGCCGCCGGCGGCACGCAGCTCGGGTTCAAGAGCTAGTGCCGAATCTAGATCGAAACGCGAGTGGCAGTCGACGAAGATCGTGATGTCATCTCCCACTGCCGAGCGAATCGCTTGGACGCGTTCGAGCCCTGCTTCGGCACAATCGGGGAGCCCAGTCGATTCGAAGGGAGCGCGACATTCGTCGAAGGGAGCGCACTTGATGGTCTTGAAGCCGTTGCTCACCGCCTCGACAGCCATCTCGGCGAAGTCATCGGGACCACGATCGACAGGACCGCCGTCGTCTGGAAGAAGCGACCTGTTGATGTTGGCGTAAAGCTCGACGGATGTTCCTGCATCTGCGACCTGACCATGTGTGTTAAGCAGATACTGTGTCAGGTTCATCCCGGCGCGCTGGGCAAGTGCATCTGCGACGGCGCATCTAAGTGCGCTGACCGCGGTGGAGGTTCGCTGATCTGCCTCAAGAGACTCGGACGTGAAGCCCAAGATACCGAGCACATCTTCATCTGAAGCGATTCTCTCGCCTCGCAGGCGGTTCGCCAATCGGGCGGTCAGCGATGCGACGCTGCGATCGAGCTGGGTGGATGTGATCTCGCCTTGTCCGAAGATGCCGTCGGCATCGCCGAAGTTGATCGTCGTCCACTCCGTGTTGCCACGGACATGGATCTGCTGGAACTCGAGACTGGTCGGTCGCCACCAGATTTCAGAAGCGGGCTTTAACATTGATGTACAGAATATAAATGATCAGAGTCGAGTTGATCAGGATGAGTTTGCCAGTTGGTATAGCGATTGCCAGCTGGCGGAGCGGAAGAGCGTATCTGCTACCTTGATGTAGCTCCACTGCTTATGGGACAAAGCAGACGCGTCGGCGCACCATTGGCGGATGCGTGCATCTTTGCTAGGTACCTCTTGTGTTTCAAGTCCTTTGGTTTCGATGATATGCATATCGTCTGACGTGGTTCGAACAATGAAGTCGGGCATGTAGGTGCGAAGTCCGCCCATGGGGGATACGTAGTTGACGTTGAATCCGATGGCTGATTCGTTCTTTGCGAATGCCGCTACATCTTCGGCAGCCGAGTCGAGCCATCTCGCGAAGTGAAGCTCCAAGTCGCTGTCGGCAGGGACATGGTTAAAGATGCTCTTGCTGGGGTTGCGGTATGTCCTGCGACGCGTGAGGAACGGACGAGTTTGCGATACCAGTATGGGGTCTTGTTGGTCCCGAACTTCATTTTCTTGGATGGAGATCTTGTTTATGGCGTTGACGAATGTCTCGAGCATCCAGTTTTTCATCTGCGGATCGTTCAGCCGATGCAGCGTGGCAGTATCTGACAGGGCGGCTTGATTAGAGAGCATGACTTCTTGGATGTAGGTTTTGATGATCGGCGCGAGTTGTGCGAATCCATTTGAGAGGTTGCTGAGCCGACACTCTTTGAGAATGAGCCTTGTGATGTAGTTGAGATATCCGATCTCAGTCATCGGAAAATCGCGCTCGATCTCGCCATGGTCGACCACTTCCCAAGTGTCCATGGCTCGCGTGGTGTACGGCATCGGCGCTTCCGCAAGCCCTTGCATCGGTAGCACCATTCGGTATCTTGGCAGTTGATGTATATCGAGATTCGAGAGATCGGGATGCTTCTGGCTGATGCTGGGGGACAAACGGGGTATCTCAATGTCGAACTCGGGCACTTTATCGTGATCGACGAGTACGGTAGCGGCGTTTTGTCTGAACTGCGGCTCTGGCGTGATCGTGATGTTGAGGTCTTCTTCTTCGAGTTCAGTTTCCCAGAAACTTTGGAACGCCTCATGCTCGATGACTAGCAGTTCCTCGCGTTCGTCGCCGGCATTTAGTGGGAACATGCGGCGCAACCCGCGCCCCAGCGTCTGTTCCGGCAGGATCTGCGAAGCGGCGGAATATGGTCTGAGCGGGACGATGACGCACACATTCTTGACATCCCATCCCTCTCGCAGCATCAGCACAGATACGATGACTTTGTATGGGCTGTTTTCGGAGTCGACCTGCCGCGCGGCTTCTCTGAGGCTGGCGATCTCACGCTGTTTCGATGCTGACACGCCCTCAGTGATGTCTCCTCTCGCGTTGGTGTGGATAAGCAGTATTTCGTCCTTATCGAATTTTCCGGGTTCAGTCAACCATGTTGCGATCTCGTTCGCCGATTTCGTGTTTTCTGCCATTATGAATAGCAGTGGAGTGCGTCCTGTATCTTTCATGCGGTCACGGAGATCCGACCAATGCTTGATCGCGGCAACGAGTTTGTCGCGGTATCTGTCGGCGGCATCAGCGAGCTGGTATGTTTCTGCGCCCTCCAACATAACTAGGTGCGCGCGCTTCACTACACCGTCTTGCATCGCTTGGGCGATGGGATAGTCGACGATGATGTGATTGAATAGCTTGCCATCGTTGTGTTTCGGAGTCGCCGAGAAATCGAGCTGTGCGGCGAGACCGCTGCCGCGGCGATTCTGAAGACTGTTGTGAAGGCTTTCGATCGTCTCCCACCATCTCATCCGACGGTTGTGGACATGGTGCCCTTCATCATTCAGAATCATCAAGTCGTTTCGACGTTCCAAAGATTGTCGGATGAGCCTGCCCGCCGAGATGTCTGAGTCGACGACTGGTTCGCCGATGATGTCGCGCAGCTGTTGCGGCTCTTTGTTGCGTGAACGAGTTGCGCGGTCGTACATCTGCTGGATGTTTGTGAGAAAGAGCGCGCCCTCTCGATTAAAGGATGCGTTGGGCTCGTCTCGAGTGACGACTTCGAGTTGCCACTGGTCGGCCCATTCGGGTGGGATTACGGGATCTTCGCGAAAGATGGCGCCGCCGTCGCCGAAATCCTGCTTGAGTCTTTCGTAGACGATGACATTGGGAGCGATGATTAAGAAGGTTTTTGAGTATTCGTGCGCGGTGTATTCTCTGATGGCGTTGAAGTATGACCACGCGATGAGCAATGACATGACTTTGGTTTTGCCGGAGCCGGTCGCCATCTTGTAGGCGTACCGAGTCCAACGGTCTTCCAGCGGGTTCATTGCGAGATGCTGGCCGGTCGGAGATGGGAATTGCTTAAACAGTCCGTATAGGTTGCGTTGCTTCAGAACTTCATAAAGGTAGATGGTGGCTTCTACCGCTTCTCGCTGACAGTAGTAGTAGAGCCAAGGCTCGCCCGACGTTTCGTTTTGGTGGTCTTTTTCGAACCAGTGAGTGAGTAACAGGCGCGAGGTGTCGGTGACTCCGGGGTACTGCTCTCTGCGCCATCGATGGACGGCGTTGCGGATCTGGTTGACTAGGAGCGCGCGTGAAGCGGGTTGGTCTTCGGGGATGCGGTATGCCGGGAGCAGGCGCGGGGGCATCATTTAACTAACATGGATGAGTATGGATTTTTGGGCTGAAGGGTAGCCACAAGGGTTTGCCCCTACGTGGGGTTGTGATTTAGTTCGATGGTGGTGTCGTTGCCGAAGATGTCGATGATTTTGACTGCTATGGTTTTGGGTTCTCGGTCTCCGGCTTCGTATTCGTGAGGGTCGGAGATCAGGTTGAGCTTGCGTTCTCGACGTGTGCGGTATGCTTGCCACTGATTCACGAAGATGCCGCCGTCGTACTCGAAATCTACCGACCAGTAATCGATCCAGTCCGACCATTTCGGTAGTTGTCCGGTGAGCTTGCTGAGCATGTACTCGTCGACTGCGGGGATGAATTCGGTGATTTCGACTTGCACAGAGTTTTTTTGGAGTGGTATGATCTCTGCGCTTGCGACTGATCGTTGGAAGAAGTTGATGCCGCCGGCGTCGATGTTGCGCTGGTCGAGTATCTCGCGTGGTATCTGGAACAGCCTGACATCTACGGATCGGGTGTGTGCGAGCTGGTCCTTCGTCTCGTCGATACCCATCTCCCATTCCCATCCGAGCATGTCGAGCGCATTGAATCCGTTGCTTGCACATTCATCGACGGTGACGGACATCTCGTCGGCGGAGATCGGAGAGTCTGTTGATCCGATGTGGACCGCTCTACCTTCGCGGATGCCGTGGATGTGACTGAACTGTCCGCGAAGGGATTGTGCCTTGTAGAGTTCCAAGATGAAGGCGAGGTATTGGGCGAGCGGGTTTGTGCTGTTCGGCTTGGATGATGTATCGGATGGTTGCCATTGCGTTCGCTCGTATTTACCCAGATTCTGGACTTCAAACGGTTTGCAGTCGGGAATATCCAGCAGTCGTTTGCGGGTGGTCTGAATAGCGAATCTTCCGATATCGACGGCGATCCATCTTCTGCCGAGTTTCTCGGCGACAGCAGCGGTGGTGCCGGAGCCGACGAAGCAGTCTAGGACAAGGTCACCCTCGTTGGAAGATGCCTTGATGATACGCTCTAGCAGGGCTTCGGGTTTTTGGGTTGGGTAGCCAGTGCGTTCGTTACCACGTACTCCAGTGACTTCATCCCAGATGTCTTGCAACTTGACACCATCTGCATCAACAGCGTATTTTTTATATCTGAATGGAGAGCCACTACGCGGTTGCACGAGTAAGTTATTGTCGTACATTTCTAACATTTTGGATGGAGAAAATCTCCAAGCTCGAGTTATACCCATAAAGTCATATTCTTTATTGCCACCAGCTTCGTTTGTACAGGGAAATGTAGCATAATGTCCTCTTTCATCTCTATATTTATAGTGACTATTCATATACTCTTCACTATATGGCAAATACTGAATGTTATATAACGATTCTCTGGATTTAGCGAAATATAGAATAGAATCATGTATACGCCCCATATGATTAGTAGCGCGATTATGACTTTCTGCTCTGCGCTTCCATGTGATTTCATTTCTAAAATTTTTATAGTCGAATTCCGCGTCCAATATGAGTTTCAAGTAATGACTGATAGTAGGGTCACAATGTAAATAAAAAGAACCCTTTGGGCTAAGGATATTGCTCATATCAGCAACAAACGGTGCAAACCATTCGATATATGAATTCAGCCCGTCCTTCCACATATCCCGATAGGCAATTTCCTCCATCATAGACGGGAGCTTCTCTACGTCAGAGTCGCCGACTTGGGTGCGGTATGAGAAGTCGGCGCCGGTGGCGAAGGGCGGGTCGATGTAGATGAGGTCTACCTTGCCCGCGAACTCGTCCAGCAGCGAGGAGAGGACTTGCTTGTTGTCGCCCCAGATGAGGCGGTTGCGCCAGCCGGACTGCCACCAGCGCGGAAGGTCGGTTCGGCCCGTTTCTAGATCGGGGGTGAGAGAGTTAGAACTGGTGTTCTGATTATTCGCTTCTCTTCTCTCTCTCTCTCTCTCTCTCTCTAGACGTCGCGTGGGTTTCGCGCACGCGCGAGGAACGGCTCAGGGTTGCCTGGCGGTTGCGGGAGCGTCGGACATCGTTGACACGCTCAATGGTCTGGAATGGTAGAGAGATGCGCTCAACGGGTTTGTTCTTGCCGGGCCAGACGAGTTCCACGCGTTCGTAGTCGTCGTGTTCAGGGGAGCAGTCTGGGCAGGGCATGGTAAGCGAAGTTACTGGATTTTGCGGAGGTTGTCAAATTGGGGTTGGTTCACACATGACGCGAACTCAGTGAGGCACAGGCTCTGCACGAGATGGAGTTGAAAGCACTCGCTAAATTTTCAAGAAACTGGCGAGGCTGTCATGAGTTATCGTGACACTGCGGTCAGCCATTTGGTTCAGCCGTCTTGCACCGCCGGGCAGGAGTTTGCCGTTACGAGTAGTGAATGCGATGTTGATGACTCGTTTGCCGAAGTCTTTCAGAACTTGTACCGCAGGAACGTAATCTTGATCGCCGGACAGGATGATAGCGGCAGCGTAGATGTCTTTGAGAACAATCATGTCTGTTGCCAGTTTTACATCGACGGCCTTTTCCCTTCCCAAAGTTCCTTTATACAGATCGTATTGGATAGATCCGGCGCGCCTGAATTCAACAGCATTGTGTCTTGCCTCGATTCCTGCTTGGATTCGCCTCCATCCGTCGAACCGATTTTGCATCATGGCTTGGCGATCTCGCAGTTCTTGGACTATTTCTTCCATCCGTCGAATTCGGGCGATTGCCTCCATGTTGCGGAGTTCGTCCTTGTACGGCTTGTGCTTTGAGAGTAGCCGTCGCAGAGCATCAGTCTCCGATTCCGGGTTAGGGAACTTGAACGGGAAGAAGTCTAAAGACTGAGTGACGTACCAGTACGTCCTGACCCTCTCCCCGTCTGGGACCGCGTCGTTGACTATCCAGTCGAAAAGCCCCGCCCAATCGGCGGATTTGGGCAAGTAGTCTTCTCGTCGGAAGTCGTTGAACAGGTTTATGATCGAGTAGCGGAAGTTTTCGCCGTCCACGAAAACACAGGCTTTCATTGCAGCGATGCTCCAAAAACAAATAAAGGCGACAGGCACGCAACCTGTCGCCAGTATGGTATCTCGCCTAGGACGCACCCAAGCGTGCATCAGATTCTACGCCCAAGGCAGGAGGATGTCAACCGGCTCAACGGTGTTCGTGAGACGCTCGCGTCAACTCGTTGCGAGATGAGTGCGGCTTCGGCACGTTTCAGCTTACATGGATGGATATGGATTTTTTGCGGTTGGGTTGTGATTAGTTCGCCGGCCGGCGGCGGTACTTTGCGTATCTGTCTGAGTGCATGAAGTCGTGGATGTCGACTTGCTCGCCGCCCAAGTCGTTCGAGACGTTAGCGGCTAGGACTGCTGCTAGAGAGTTGAGGGATGACTGGTAGCTGTTCCGGGTTTTTTCAGCGTCGGAATCGATGATCGATTCTAGGAACGTCTTGGCGAGCTGATAGGTGTTTGCCATGCTCATGCCGTCGTAGCCGAGATCCTCGCAGATGACACGGCGTGTCTCGTCTAAACCGGGTCTAAGCGCGGGCGACCAATCATCGCCGGGGTAGTGGTAGTCGACGACATCGCCATCTTCGAACTTGATGGTGCCGTGCTGCCAGATTACGCAGTCGAATCTTCCGTTGTAGTAGGACCTTGCGGGTTTGGTGAAGACCAAAGTGCCGATGGCGCCTTTCTTGAAGCCGTAGGTGACGTTGTAGTAGATGGGGTTGTCGCCTTCGCTCTCCCAAAGGTCTCGAGGCCGCTCGACGTACGACGCTCGCACCCACTCGACATCGTCGTCTGACCAGTAGCGCATGATGTCGGTCTGGTGGATGCCCGCTTCGACCATTGAAGTTCCGGACCATGCGCGGTTGGCGGTCCATATGCGATTCGCAGGTCCGCCCCTCTCCTCGGTGTGCGTGTGCTTCACTCCGTGTCCTTCCACCGCGCCTTCTGCGACCATCATCATCGCCGCGCACCACTTGTCGCTCAGGTGTTCCCTGATGGCTTTGTATGCCGGATGGAAACGCATCTGAAAGCCGACGGTGTTGGGAATGCCGGCTCTGTCGATCGCCTCTGCCTGCGACAGAGCCTCATCGAAGTACAGAGTCTGCGGCTTTTCTGCGAACACCGCGATGCCCGCTTCTGCGGCGCGCTCGATCTCGCCGCGGTGCTGATTCGGCGGCATCGCGAACCAGATCACATCTACATCGCCCGATTCGATCATGGAATCGGCATCGGTGAAGAGCTTGATCCCACGCTCGTCGTAGTTCGCTTCGTACCCTTTGATCTTGTCTGGATCGAGATTCTCTCGGAACGGGTCGGCGAGAGCCGTCAGCGTCCCGATCTCTTCTCCTTGCAGCCTCACCAGTTGTTGAAGATGGTTCAAGCCGCGCTGACCCACTCCGACCAATCCGACACGTAGGGAAGAGTTCATGAAGTTTCACCTGATTGCATTGTCAAACAGCACCGAGTTGGAAGGTGCTGCATCAATACGATATTTATACCTTGATTGCAAGGTTGCTAGAGGAGCGACACCGGCTGTAGCCCGCAAAACGTTGCTGCCTTGTTGCACCTGTCCCTCGTACTCATGAATCCGCACAGCCCGTCATGAGTTATGCGAAGATCTGAATTGACAGATAAAGGCGATGCAACCGACGCGTTTTCAGACAGTCTCTTAAACTGTTGTCAGAGCTCTAGCGCACTACCGCTCCAGATATGACAGCCGATGTCAAACCATACGACCTGCTGATCACCGGCGGGTTGCTCCTTGACACCGACACCGCCCGACTCGCTCCCGGCAGCGTCGGTATACGAAACGACCGCATCGCGGCGATCGAGGATGTTCCGGAACATGTAGGCGCGCTTCGCCGAATCGATGCTACCGGACTGGTGGTGACTCCCGGGATCATCGATCTTCACACGCATGTGGCTGGCGGATTGCGACGCCCTTCTCCTTGGAGCGAGGACGTAATGCAAGATGCCGATTCAGCAGGCGTGCACTCTGGTGTCACTACGGTTTTGGATGCCGGCTCGTGCGGAATCGCGAACATCGGCGGTCTCGTGAACTATGTGATCCCGCACGCGAAGACTCGAGTCTTGGCGCTGCTGAACGTAGGTTCGATGGGCGTTAACCGCCTTCCTGATGTTACGAGCGTGGAAGACATCGACCGCGATGCGGCGGTTGCGACGATCGCCACCCGCCCGGATGTGATCGTGGGAGTGAAGGCTCGAATGGTCTCGCCCGGCGTTTCTGCGCTTGGCATCGATCTGCCGAAAGCGGGGAAGGCGATCGCGGACGATGCCGGCGTCAGATTCATGGTGCATGTGGGCGATACCGCAGGGCAGTCCGACGAGGCGGCGGAGATCGCGCCGCGGATTCTCTCGGAGGTGTTGACGGAAGGCGACATCGTGACTCACTCTTTCAGCGGCGCGAGAGGCGGTTTGCTAGGAGCCGACAGAGAGTTGCTGCGCGAGGCGCTAGACGCGCGTGAGAGGGGAGTATTGTTCGACATCGGCGTCGGAGGTGCTAACTTCTCGTTCGATGCCGCTAAGCGGGTGATGGACGGTGGTCTGATGCCCGATACGATCAGTTCCGACGTGACCCTCATGAGCCGCTACGCGGGTCCGGCTTTTTCACTGGTGGACTGCATCGGCAAGGTGATGTCGCTGGGGGTTTCACTGGAAGAAGCCCTAATGATGTCGTGCCGCCGTCCGGCTGAGGCGTTGGGGCCGGAAACGAAGAGGGATCTAGGATGCATGGCTCCGGGAACATGTGCAGATCTTTCGCTGCTGAGAGTCCACGAAGGAAACTGGGAGTTCGTGGACGGCGACGGTGTTGTCAATACGGGTGAAGCGGCATTGGAGCCGGTCGCCACCATCCGTGGCGGAGAGGTTATGCCGATCGACTACGGTCCCCGAACCACTGGATGGTTACCGCCATCTGTAAACTAACCGGATGATCGATCAAGTATGTGTGCAACAACGAAATCAGAGATAAGCAGGTCTGAGGTTCTAGAGCGTATCGGAGAGCTGCCGAGAGTGAAGCTCGCCAGGCTCTGCACTCCTTTTGAGGAGGCTCCACGCTTCAGGAAGGCGTTGGCGGATACGTGTGAGGGAGGATTGGAATCGCTTCCTCGCATCTTCATCAAGCGCGACGATGCCACGGGATTCGCATTCGGCGGCAATAAAGCTAGACACATGGAGTTCCTCTTTGCCCGTTTCATCGAGCGTGGAATCGACACGATAGTCAACATCAATCACTACCACTCGAATCAAGCCCGATTCGTCGCTGCATCCTGTGCCAAGCTGGGCTTCAAGTGTCATCTGGTCTCTGTGGATATGCTGGACGCTCCGATGGTGGGGAATCTGCTGATCGGCAAGCTGACCGGCGCCGAGATACATCGAGTCCCTTCGGAGTACTCGAGGCAGGTGGCAGACAGTCTGGTCGACGACGAAGCGAGTCGAGGTAGGTCTGCTATGGTGCTGTCCGACGAGAAGTACGCTGATATCGCCGGGATGATCGGCTTCTTGGAGACTGGTGCCGAGATCGAGCGCAGCTACTCGAGGCTGGAGTTGGCGAGGTGCCGGTTCGCATGTGGGGTTTGGTCGGCAGATCGATCGCCGGCTTGAGACTCTACGCCAAGAACTTCGGCTTGAGCTGGAAAGCTTCAGCCACGGCATACTCTCCTACCAACGCATCGGGCTATGAGGCGACGTATACGGATCGATCTGAGCGGGTGGCGGATCTGCTGAATCTACCCCGCGCTTTGGAGTCTGGCGACTTGGACACTCTGACCGGCTACGTCGGAGACGACTACGGCGTGCCGCACGACGGTGTGTTGGAGGCGATCCACATGATGGCATCGAGCGAGGGGATAATCTTGGATCCGAACTACACGGGCAAATCGATGTCGGCGCTGATCGGCGAGGCGCGTGCTGGCAGGCTGGATCCTGATGTTCCGGTGGTGTTCGTTCACTCAGGCGGCTTGCCGCAGACGTTCGCGTTTGCCGAAGCGCTGTGGGGGTGGGGATAGCATATTTACATGGCGCGCAGAGTGTCTAGTGCTCTTTGTATTTCTTCGGCTTTGGTTTGGATGATGTTTAGGAGTTGATCAGGGGTTCGAGTGTCGATTTTGGGTTGTTTGTTAGGGTTTACGGCTTTCAGGTCGTAGTTGCGCGCTTCGAGTTCTTGTCGAGGGACGGTCCAGCTGTTTTCGCTGTCGGCGCGTGAGGGTAGCAACCTGAAGAAGTCGTCGAAGTGTGCCAGTGTCAGCGGCTTGGTTTTCGTTACTTTAATGTCCGACAGGTCATAGTACCAAGTGTTTTCTGTCCGTTTCCCCTTGTTGAAGAACATGAGGTTGGTTTTGACACCTGCGCCGGCTTGGGTGAACACGCCTTGCGGAAGGCTTACGATGCAGTAGAGGTCACATTCGTCTAACAACTTGCGTTTGGTCTGCTTGAATGCGTTTTCATTGGTTCTGAAGAGTAGACCTTCGTCCACGACGATTCCTGCTCTGCCGTTAGGAGCGAGAGAGTCGATGATTTCCTGCATGAAGAGGATTTGCGTCGATCCTGTCTTTATTGGCATCTATGGATGATTTGGATGCCGTGTTTGTCATTGGATAGAGTCTTCATGCGAGTGCACGGTATTTTGCATCAAATATCAGATCCGGATTAAGTTATGCGCGAAGATGTCATTAGGCAACTCGTTGAAGGAGCTTTCGTTGAAAATTTTCCCTCGACTCTAGAGATGAGATCATGTCTCCTCCAACGTCTGACAACCTCGCTAAGTCCAATCTGGGGATCTCGGTCTGATTTTGGAATATGAGTATCGATTCGAATCTGATGCCATGCAGATGGAAGTATGACAGCATGATGGTGGTTAAACGTGCTTTATCGCGGTTGGGGACTCCGTAGAGGAACAAAGGTACATCGTCCTTACCCTCGAAACGATAATCGACGGGGTATGCTTGGGCGTTCGGCACATCTGCTTCGTAATCGCGTTGCATCTTCGTCTCATCTACGAAGGTGGAAATGAGATCTGCCAGATCATCATAGAACGTGGATCCGACGTTCGAGCGAGAGAGCAGCGTTAGGTCGTAGATTCTGGTCAGTGCCTGTCCGAACTGGAAAACAGCTCTCGCAAGGTCCTCAGTGGCAACTCCTAACGTGAATGCGCCGCCATTCCACTGAATCCCACTTTCGCTCATGATGCGCTCCAAAAGCATTCCGCGGGTGCCGTCCATAAAGGAATCGATGTCGTGCTCGTAGCTGATGTGCATGAGTGTATGCCCACGGTCTGACAATCTCAGTCCGCCAGAAGCCTCCTCTGAAAGGTGTATCGGATAGTGGTCTCCGTCGGGGAACTGGAAACTTGTTCTGAGCATGAGGTCTCCATCTGGACGCCGTTCGACTCCTACCTCTTCGCAGAGTCGTTCGCACAAGAGTTTCTGGAGCGCGTTGGTATCTATCGTCATGGGATCAGTCTGGGGGCATCACGTTGAGCGTTGATACCGCTCAGATTGAAGTCATCAATCATGCACGCCAAAGCTCCCTCGAGGGTCGTGTAACGATCGGTCTCTTCCGCTTCGGATTCGGGCCTCCTTCCTGCGGCAATGGCTTGGTGAGAAGCGCGATGAATGTGTGTGCTGTAGTTGATGTCGCCGTGCCGATGACTCGGCCCGTTGTAGCGAGCTAGTGTCAATGGTCGGCTGCCGGGTGCTAAATATGCGAGGCCGCAAGAGAAATCGTTCAGATCTTTCAGGTTTTGACGTAGGTAGATCGAGAAGAAGTGCGGACCGTCAGGTTGGCTACGCGCTTCAAGGGTGCGTTGACGATGTACGGGTCTTTCCTTGGGTTTTACCAACCATTGTGCCCCCGGGTTGACCGCTCGCTTCGGCATCGACCGGAGTTCTGCAAGTTCATGATCAGTGTAGAGACGAATCGTCATCCTTTATGCGGACCCTCTGTTGCTCCAACCATCATGCGTAGCGATGTTGCATTTGCGGGCGTTCCCTAAGCAACCGAAATCCTTATCACGATTTCTTTGTATGGGGACTACTCCCTTTCTCAAGGCTGACGTAGATGTGACGCGATCAGAGTTCGCCGGCGAGAGCTTGGCAGAGATAAGCCGCGGGCATGGTGTGGATCGCTTCGAGTTGAGTTTCAGCGGCTTGCTTGGCTTCGTCTATCTGTGCAAGATCAAGATGCTGATCTAGTACGCGGGTGATGCGCTTCTGTTCAGCTAGAAGCGTTAGGTCGATCCAGTAGTAGCGTTGCCATCTCTCTGCCCTCATACCGTAGTAGAGGTTGAACCCGTCGATATACACGGCGACGCGTTGCATCGATCTGCGATCTCACAGAGCTTCAGATATTCAATAAGGTTCAAATCAAGCATCGACGTTACGTGTATTGTTGCGGAGCTAAGTTAGCTTGGCAACGTCTTAGTTACCTCGATGATCGACTCTTCCACGATGTCGCACAGGTCGTCCAGCTCCTGCGAGGTGATGGTCAGCGGCGGCGACACCGGGAGGATGAACGCTGGCACGCGGATCCAGATGCCGCGGTCTTTGAGAGCTTGTGTCAGACGAGTGTTGAGCATCGCTTCGGCAGGGTAGTGCTCCTTCGTATCGCGATCGGCGACTAGCTCCAAACCTTGGACCAGTCCCATGCCGCGGGCATCGCCGATGATTTGGTGTCGGTCCTTCATCTCGGAGAGACGCTCGGAGAGCTGGGCACCGCGTTCGCGGGTGTTTTCCACTAGCTTCTCGCGTTTCATGATCTCGAGGTTCTTCAGACCGGCTGCGACTCCTCCAGGGTGGGCGGAGTAGGTGTACATGTGGCTCCAAGTCTTTTCAGGTCCGCCGGCGAAGACATCGCCCACCCTTCGGGTTGCCACTGCTCCGCCCAGCGGGAAGTAACCGCTGGTTATGCCCTTGGCGAACGACATGATGTCGGGCGTGACGCCGAAGACATCGGCTCCGAACCACTCACCGAGTCTGCCGAACCCGGTGATGACTTCGTCGAATATAAGTAGCACGCCGTAGCGGTCGCAGATCTCGCGCACCATCGGCCAGTAGTTATGAGGAGGGACTACTCCGCCGAGCGGCTGGGTCACGGGCTCGCCGATGACTGCCGATACTGAGTCCGGTCCTTCGCTCAGGATAGCTTTCTCGATGGCGAGCGCGGCGAGCTCTCCGCACTGCTCTTCCGAATCAGAGTTGAAGTCGCAACGGTAGTAGTAGGGCGCCGAGACGTGGACCGCCATCGAGGGCTTGGGCTGATAGTCGGTGCGAGGAAATCCCGGGTGCTCTCCGAGCCACATGGTGCCGTAGGTGGCACCGTGGTAAGAGCCGCGGCGAGATACGACCTTGTAACGGCCTTTATCGCCGATTCGCATGTGGTAAGCCTGCGCGAGCTTGAGGGCAGATTCGTTGGCTTCAGAACCGCCCTGGCAGAAGAAGGTGCGCGAGAGATCTCCAGGAGTGAGGCGAGCGATCTCAGCTGCCAGATCGACCGCCGCGGGTGTGACGCCGGCGTAGACGTTCATGCCGACTTGGGCGATCTGCTCGTAGATGGCACGGGCGATCTCCTCTCTGCCGTGTCCGACGTTGCGGAAGTACATCCCTGAGATGCCGTCCAAGTAGCGGTTGCCTTCTAGGTCGTAGACGTATATACCCTCTCCACGTTCGATGATGAGCGGTCCGCCTTCTTCGCCGAGGATGGAGTTGTTCGTCATACCCACGAAGAGGTGCTCCAAAGCCGACTGTTTGAGTTCAGAAGATCGTGTCATGTCTGTGGTCATCGGGTAAGCTCGCCTTGGACAGTCCTAGAGATATTGTTGTTCCAACTCTATCGAAATCGATCACGAGAGACATCGCGCCCAACATGGGCTTCGTTGATGCTTCCGAAGCTCGTGCGTATCTAGAATTGGAGTGATGAGAAGGGCATTGAAGATCGGCGTGGCACTGGGCTTCAGCTTCGGCGTAGTTGTTTTCGCTGGTTATTCGCTGGCTTCCTGGTGGGTCTGCTCCAGTTCGAGGCTGTGTCCAGGCCACTGGTTGCCCTATCTGATCATCTTCACGATCGGCGTTACGATATTCGCCCTGTTGGGTTTGGCGGGAGCCGCGATGTTACGCGGCATGTACGAAGCGACTAGAGTGGACGGCGGCGACTCGGCGGAAGATGGGAATTAGTTCAATACGGCATCTCCGCGGAACTCACAAATAGGCGTAGCATCTCTCCCTTTCTATCTGTTGTCGTAGATATGCAGATCGGCGACGCGGCCGCTGATATCGGTGTCGATGCCGTGCCAAATGAGGATTCGCTTCCAGCGATGGACGAAGGTTTCCGAACAGCTGCCGGCTAGCAGAGAGCTTGGGTCCTGTCGAAGTGCGGCGCTTATAATTTCAGATTGCGCTGAAGATGCCTAACCCAGAGTCAATTCGCTCTATCAGGAACTCTATACATGACTACATCTACCGCACAGAATAGTTTCGATTTGGTTGTTATCGGCGCCGGGCCGGGCGGATATCACGCTGCGATCCGAGGGGCGCAGCTCGGGCTGAGCGTCGCCATTGTGGAGAAAGACGACGGCAGTGGTATCGGTGGACTCGGGGGCGTGTGTCTGAATTGGGGCTGTATTCCATCGAAGGCTCTGCTCAAGAACGCGGAGCTGGTCAATGAACTTCGACATGCCGATGACTGGGGCATCGAATTCGATAACGTCAGCTTCAGCATGTCGAAGGCGGTAGACCGTTCTCGCAAAGTTTCCGATGCATTGACGCGCGGTATCGGCTTCCTGATGCGGAAGAACAAGATACAGGTCATATCCGGCAAGGGAACTCTCAAGAGTTCGACGATGGTGGATGTCGAGGGATTCGGCACCATCACCGCCAAGAACGTGATCATTGCGACGGGAGCAAGGGCGAGATCGTTGCCGGGACTCGAGATAGATGGCGAATCGATAATCACATCTCGAGAGGCGCTGGAGCTTAGAGAGCAGCCCGATGCTATCGCTATCGTCGGTGCTTCAGCGATAGGCTGCGAATTCGCGTACTACTTCAACGCCTACGGAGTAGATGTAGCGCTCTTTGAACTGATACCGCGGATAGTGCCCAAGGAAGATGAGGAGGTTTCTGCCGAGCTCGAGCGGCAGTTCCGACGTCAAGGCATTCAGGTCAACGCCGGAGCGATGGTGAAGGGTGTCGTCAAAAACGCGGATGGCGGATTGACCCTCACATACACGAGTGGGACGGACGGTGCAGCGCGCTCGTTCGATTGCGACAAGGTCCTTCTCGGCGTTGGTGTCCAGCCCAACTCTGACGATCTAGGTCTGGAGACGGTAGGTATAGCCACCGATCCTGTCGGATTTATACAAGTGGACGAACTGATGCGGACCAATGCTCCGGGCGTCTACGCGGTCGGCGATGTGACCGGCAAGTTGCCGTTGGCGCATGTTGCGTTCGCGCAGGGCATAATCGCTGCCGAGGCGGCGGCTGGAAGCTCTCCCGAGCCGATCCACGATTACTTGTCAATGCCGAGATGCACGTACTGCAACCCTCAGATAGCCTCGACGGGAATCACAGAGTCGGAGGCGAAGGATCAGGGACTCGACTACAGCGTCGGCAAGGTTCCGTTCCAAGTGGCGGGCAAATCTGTGGCGATTGGCGATTCAAGCGGCTTCGCCAAGGTTATAGTCGACAACGAGACTGGAGAGGTTGTGGGTGCCCACATCATAGGTCACGACGCGACCGAGTTGGTCGCCGAGATCGGGATGCTGCAATATCTAGAAGGAACAAGCGAAGAGCTGCACAGGCTGACACACGCCCATCCGACGATGTCGGAGGTGGTCAAAGAGGCAGCGGCGGCGGTGACGGGCGAAGCGATTCACTTCTGATACGACACCGTCAGGAGCGTTGCGATCTGGTCTAAATATAGTCGCTAATCGCTGGTGCTTCCAGCAATGAAATGATCCATCACGCTCGTGTTTGCGCTTACGAATCCGTCTTCAATCAGTATCAGCCCTAGGTTCTGAAGCTTGTTCATGTCCCTAGAGATCGTCTTCGCCCCTACTCCACGATAGATATGTGCCAAAGAATGAGAGCCATTTCTGATGTCTCGCAGCGATACCCTCTCGGTGCCCAGCATGAAGAGGAAGAATAACTGCCTGTCGCCGGTTTTGGTGCCCAATCGTCCACTGAATTGAAGCTGCTCGCGCGCGTAATCTCTGAAGGAGATGACTCGTATCTCGGAGATCAGTTCTGAGTGCACCTGCTCCAACTCCTCCACCAGCCCTCGCAGAGCGAATTTCACGAATGGAGTACAGTCGGGATCCGGCACGAATCGGACATGGGTGAGTAAGTCTATGTATTTCGCTCGGTGCTGATAGTAGTAGTTTGCGAGAGAGTAGAACCCTCTCACATTCACGCCGGACTTGTAGAGCAGGTAGCATTCGACTGCCCGCGACGTTCTGCCGTTTCCATCTCCGAATGGGTGGATGCTGACCATGAGAAAGTGTGCGACGATCGCTCTGATGACGGGGTCCAGATTGTTGCCTGCACCGCCGTTCAGCCACTGGAAGAGTTTGGACACTAGAGGCTGAACATCTTCAGGAGACGGTGCTAGGTAGTTCCCGGCATTCGCCGGGCCGGATCGATATCTCCCAGGCTCGTTGTGCGGATAATCGATGTCGCTGGTCAGTATCTCGTGGAATCTCCGGACGAGTACTTCGGTCAGCGGGCGATTGGGGTCATGTCTCAAGACGCTCTCGACGAATCTCATCAACGCGGCGGCGTTGCGCACTTCCTGTTCCTCTCGCCGACAGGCGGATGTCAGAGCAACCTCACTCTCCGCGCTATCCGTAGATCTGAGCACCGCTGATACTTCTTCCTCGCTCAGGGTTACACCTTCGATCCCCGTAGTGCCGCGTACGGCTCTGACGATATTCAGTGTGTGAAGTCGAGTCTGGACGTGGGGCGGGACAGGTATGTCCCTGATCGTCCGTGCGAGAGAGTGTGTCAATGCGATTCGCTCCAGCACACCAGGTTCGAACTGCTTGATGATGAGATCGAAGTGTACGTTCCATCGAGGCATTTTCAGGTTCAGTTATTGGACATTGACTTGGACAATGTCCATGTTATATATCTGCCTTATCAAGTATGTACAGAGTGTCTAACAGTTGGACATCTACCTAGTCATTGTCCATGCACATGTCCAACTCTGCGGACCAATGATGTCGGATGTGATCAAAGAGGCGGCCGCGGCGGTGACGGGCGAAGCGTTTCACTTCTGATCGTCTGAGTTCTCGGCATAACAAAAGAGCCGCTCCAAGTGGAGGGGCTCTATCTAGCTGTAGTGACGAATCTGTCTTTGCGCTACGCCGCTTCGCTGTACTCCACGACCGTCGTCGCCAGCGTGGGGTGAACGTATGTGGCGCATCCCTGACACACGAAGTTTTCTTGAGGGTACCTTTGCGTCCTTTCAGTGCACAGGTGGCAGTCGGCAGTCGCGGAGTAGCGGGTCTGGGTCAACGTGTGGTAAGTCATGTGGCAGTTGGGACAGACATCGATCCCCGTACTTGTCCCCGCCACCTTCTCGAAACTTCTGTACATCATCATCGCCGTCGCCTCTCTAACTTCCCGGTCCTATTTGATCGTCCTGTGTCTGATGGATAAATTCAGCGCCGGAGCCTCGGTTGATGAAACCGTTGTTTTTCGATGCCTCGCCTTTTCGGGCTTGTCATCACGGTCTTCATCTTTCGTTGATTAGGTGTTAAGCCTCGGATGGATCATTCGACGTTCTGGCATCCATCTCGCTCGATGTTTTCTCGCCTCAAGGTAACTAACCGCCCTGCCTGACGCAGTCACCTCGACTGAGGCTTGTGATCCATCTCGTTGTCTTGCGTTTCGACTGAGCTTCGTCATTGATCTTTAGACTTGCCGCCTCTTCTAGTCTTCGCTCATCGACCATTTTTCTTGTCCGATTAGCTTTTCAACCTT
This sequence comes from Dehalococcoidia bacterium, assembly GCA_965214735.1. Lineage (GTDB taxonomy): Bacteria > Chloroflexota > Dehalococcoidia > Lucifugimonadales > Lucifugimonadaceae > Bin127. The sequence continues at coordinate 2,444,741 of OZ243977.1, forward strand.
CAGATCAATGTTTTCTGGGCTTCTTCCTAATCCTTAATCCGTATCCGTGGCTCCGGCGCATGGTCATGGAGGGTATCTGGAGTGGTTGAGTATCAGCCTTTTAAGCTGCTGTCACCTCTGTTCGATACCCTCCAGCGACTTTCGGTCTATGCCTCTATGGTGTCGTCGTGGAACTCCTCATGGGAGTGCGATCGATGCGCCAACCGGCGGCGTGCGGCGAATGCGCCAGCAGCCCCCGCGGCTATCGCCAAGACGGTTGCAGAGGCGATCAATGCTCTCTTCATCATGTTGCTACTCCTTTCCTTCAGACCCCGGACTTTCGTTCAAGGTCTTGTCTCATATATGCATCGATCCTTCTATTTCTCGATGCTTTCCGTGTTTCAAAAGTACTCGTATCGCGGTGAACGTCAACATAGTTCGCATATTCACAACTGGTCGACTTTGCGGACCCGAGGATATCGACGCGAGAAAGACGGGCGTGACACAGGCGAACCAAGTTCGGATATGCAAGATTCACCGCAGAAAGTGTGGATCGGCGAAAATTCACAGAGTTGCCCGTTCGCTGTTTGTGAGTGAATTCACGAACTAAGGATTGCTGAGAAGCTGGCTAAGATGTGCCGTGTTAGACGAAGGTCACATATGTACAACGCTCTAGATGCGGTAGTAGCGCTCCGCGTTCAAGCGAAACAGCGCGTCGCGCTCTTCATCCGAAAAATCAGATGTGATGGCGTCGTAGGCGTTCCAGATGGCATCGTAGGAGCTGAACATCATGTCTACCGGGTAGTTAGATGCGAACATGCATCGGTCTGCACCGAAGATATCGATCGTGTCGAGCACGAACGGTCGGATGGCATCGGCGGTGATTGCCGGCGCGAACATCCCTAGCGCCGATATCTTGACGGATACGTTGTCGGCTCTGGCGAGCGCGCGCATTCCATCTCGCCAAATCTTTACTCCATCATCGTCCCAGTCCCGAGGCATTCCCGTGTGATCGAGCACGATCGGGACATTTGGAACCTGTTTGGCGAGATCTGACGCATCAGCCAACTGCCAGGGCCAGACCTGAAGATCGAACGACCCCGAATGATCCTCCAACGCCCGATATCCGCGCAGCCACTTCGGGTCGGACATGAGGTCGTTTCTGTCCGTGAACTGGTAAGTCGGGTCCTCAGAGTAGTTGAGCATGTGTCTGATGCCTCGCCAGTTCGAGTGCTCGGCATGGCGAGCGATCAGTTCCGGGGCATCGTCGCTGCTCAGATCGGCGTACCCGATTATTGCATGGGGCATTCCCCGTGAACCATCAGCGTCTGCGACACTCTGCAACCAGGCTGTTTCGCCGACCGGGTCTGCTTCGTGATCCCACTCCGCTTGGACATGCACCGACTTGACGAGCGGGAGGTCGGCGGCATCCTCATGCAGATGAGAGATAAGGTAGGTGCGGCGGAAGATGGAGTAATCGCCTATAAAGTGATCGATGCCCTCCGTGAGCCAAGGGTAGGGATTGTTCTCAAGATCCCACAGGTGGTGGTGAGTGTCGATGAAGGGTGGAACTGCCATCGGGTCTTTCTCTCCATAGGTTGGACTGCTTCAATCGGGCTTGGATCGGTCAGTCGGTGTGGAACACCTCTCTCAACACGACCATGTTTTCATCTGGATTCGAGCCTTCCGGGATCTCGAAGTAAGGTGCCATGAAGACCTGCCATCGGTCATTGACCTCCTCGCCAGCCATGTCTTGCAGAGCCTTTTCGAAGGTGTCTGGAACTTCGACGTATCCGAAGAGGGTTCCGTCGTCGCGTGCGAAGATGCTGTAGTTGCGCCATCCATGACGGCGAAGAGCATCGAGCATGTCGGGCCACACCTTGGAATGCCAATCGGCGTACTCCTCCAGCACCTCAGCCCGAATCTTCATTAGAAATCCAACTCGTGTCATTGCGTCTCGACCTCCAATCGGCTAGCGGTCATTTGCTTAGCGTGTCGCCATGCATGACTATATCCGATATGGAACAAACCACGAAGAAGATGCGTCTGTCGAATGTGGAGATGCACGCGTCCGATCTTCAATAGTGAACGTATCGAAGCGGCAGCCGATGATTCCGATTGAGTATTCTTGTAGATATGGTAGGACGTAGCAACGGATCGAGATCGCGATGAACCACGCCTTGCGCTTCGTCGCGGTCGTTGCGTTCAGCGGCGCATTAGCGGCGTTGATCGCGTGCAGCAGTGGCGAGGAGCCGACTCCTACACCATCACCGGTGCCATCGCCCACAGCTGAGCCCGCCACACAGACACCTCTGATGCCATCGCCCACGGTGTTCTTCACGCTGACTCCGACGCGGACACCGACTGCCACACCATCGCCGGTGCCTACTCCAACCGCCACCAACACGCCCGTCCCCACTTCGACACCGACTGCGACCCATACCGCGACAAACACGCCCACTCCGACACCGACTGCGACCCATACCGCGACAAATACGCCCACTCCAACCGACACTGCAACGGCTACGGCGACCCATACCGCGACTGCTACCAATACTCCGATCCCTACGGCGACTGCCACTCCCACGGCAACCGCAACCCATACCGCGACAGCTACCGCCACCCCCACGGCAACCGCGACTCATACCGCGACAGCTACCGCCACCCCCACGGCAACCGCAACCTTCACCCCTACTCCGATACCTGAGCCCACGCCGATTTCCGAGCCGACTATCGTGTGGGAGTTCAGCACTCGCAAAACGGGGGATAACGTAAACGCTGCGATAGAGCCGGACATTCTGGTGCATGACGGAGTCGTGTATGTCGGGGCTAGCGATGAACGTTTTTACGCTATCTATGCCGGCTCGGGCAACCAGAGATGGGCATTCGACGCAGATAGCGACATCGAAGGCGGCGCCACGCTGAGCGAAGACGGAGAAATGCTCTTCTTCGGCACACAGAGCGAAGGGTTCTACGCTCTCTCCACTGACGACGGACGGGAGATATGGTCTTGGAATCCGAATCGGGATCTAGGTAGTTTCGTCTCTGCACCAACCGTGTACGAAGACTTGGTTATCGCTGCAACCGATATTGGCAGGATCTACGCGTTCAGGGCTGATGACTTCAAGGTCAAGTGGGAGTTCCCGGACGATAGAGATGAGAAAGTAGGTTCATTCGAGCAATCGGGCGTGGTTCTGGATGACTTCTACTTCGTCGGCAGTGAAGACGGCACGCTCTACGGGATCAACATAGACACCGGGATAAAAGAGAACGGGCCAACCATCCCTTACAGCCAAATGCGCTATTGGCAAGAACCAGAACCCGCCTGTACGCTGGAAGATTGCGATGAAGAACCTTTGCGTTCCAAGGTGGTGAGTGATGGAGCATCGTTATATTTCGGGAACGATGCCGGTGAAGTGTACCAGTACAACGTAGCCCGTAGAGGCTGGGTTTACAAGGTAGGCGGAGCTGTGCGGGGCGATCTATCGACCAACGGAGACATCCTCGTCTTCGCCGACCACACTGGCGAGTTGGTCGCGGTGGATCCGGACGTGCGTTCCGCATTCGTGGATGAGGATGAAGACAGTGTGTTGAAGACGGCACCGAGGTTGTGGCGTGAGTACGTCGATAGCGGCGACATAATCGGGGGGCCGATCATAGCCGGCAACAGAGTGTTCGTCGTCGACGATACAGGCTTGCTATACGTATACGATGCCGAAGAAGGAGATCTGCTGCACGAGGTTCGGCTCTGGTCTTCCGAACGAGGGTACTGCATCTGCAAATCAACGCCGGCAGTCGAAGGTGACATGCTTTTCGTCGGCACTGGAGACGGCAGAATACTGGGCATCAAACTCCCACCAGAAAACTAGCAGCCCTTACCCATCTATCTGTAGGAGCTCCCTCTTCGGCAGACTCTGTTATTCTCGCGGACGCGGTCCGTTTACGGGTTACGGGACAGGTGCAACAAGTTTCGACGAGCTCGGCGAGTGATAGACTGCCAATCGTGTGATTCGATCTGCTTCGCACGGCATCACATGCCTGTTGTGGCTCGATTTTCCTCTCTCCGAAAGGCGTTACACCGTTATGAAATCCTTTGCTCAAGCACTTGATCTTAAAGACGATCCGGCTGTGATAGCCGAGTACGAGGAGTATCACCGCAACGTGTGGCCCGAAGTCATCGAGGCGCTCAAGGGAATCGGCATCGAACGGATGGAGATATTCCGCATCGGCAACCATCTCTTCATGTACTGCACCGCGCCCGACGACTTCGATCCCAAGCGCGACTTCCAGAGCTACACATCCACGGAAGGAGCTCAGAGATGGAACGATCTGATGATGACGTTCCAGAAGAAGGTGCCAGAGGCATCAGATGATGATTGGTGGGCTCCGATGTCTTTGGCGTTCGACAGTAAATGGTTCGAAGATTAGACGCTCTTGTGAGCACCCGATCATCGTCCATCTTCTTATCGGTACCGCTACCGCGATGACATCTGACCACGACCACGGTGCTGGATCACTCGCTGAAGAGATCGCGCAGGCGATCGAAGCAGCGGAAGAGATGGGACTGATGTCGATCTCTCGCGGCGAGGTCGTACCGGCACGTATGATCAGCGATCGCCTGACACCGGCGTTGATGCAAGCTAGAACCTATGCCGAGGTAGATATGTTGACCGCTCCTGAAATTCGCATGGGGATATCAGAAGCGACGGTGACCGCATCCGACTTGGCGGATCTAGGTGCTGAATTCGTGCCTTTGATGAGCATGATGTATCGATTGCGTGAGCGTGTTGAACGCTCGGGCCCGATGCCATGAGCAACAAGATCGAGGTAGAGGTAGACTATCCTGCCCATGGAGCGACGGGATCCGCGAGCCGAGTGGTCCGTGCCGCCGTTCATACGATTCTCGAACGCGAAGGTTTCAGCACCGAGAAAGCAGCATCGGTTTCCGTGTTGATTACAGACTCCGAGCGGCTGCGTCGATTGAATCGCGAATTCGCATCAGACGACCATGCGACCGACGTGCTCTCGTTCGCAGCCCGAACCGATGTCGTATATCCGGGCGAGCATGCGGATGCTGACTGCATATCTCTCGGCGACATCGCCATCTCGATGGAACATGCAGCGCGGCAAGCGAGAGTGAAGGGCTGGCGATTCGAAAAAGAGCTGGCGATGTTGGCGATACACGGAACGCTGCATCTTCTCGGATATGATCATGCAGAGCCTGATGAAGAACGCGTTATGTTCGGGAAAACCGACGCAGCTTTGGCGCGCGTCCTCGACGATTAGCAGATCGAAGCCAGAGACCTCCGTGAAGTGTGGCGGGAGCGGCTCGTATCATTTGACTGAGCCTCTACGATGAGCACCGTTTTTTACAGAAAATGGCGGCCTGTCCGCTTCAGCGATGTTGTCGGACAAAGGCACATCACCGACACGCTTCGCCGAGCTGTGATCTCGGATCGAGTCGCTCACGCCTACATCTTCACAGGGCCGAGAGGAGTAGGTAAGACCTCGACGGCCAGGATTCTCGCCAAGGCGCTCAACACGGAGCGCGACGAATTTGGCGATCCCTTAGCTGATACGCCGGCCGCGATCGCGATCGATGAGGGGCGATACATGGACCTGATCGAGATCGATGCGGCATCGAATCGTGGCATCGACGATATACGCGCGCTGCGCGACCGGGTGTTACTCAGACCGACCGAGGGCAGATTCAAGGTCTACATCATCGATGAAGTGCATATGCTGACCGATGCCGCTTTCAACGCTTTGTTGAAGACGCTCGAAGAGCCTCCGCCTCAAGTGGTGATGATATTGGCGACCACGGATATTCATCGCGTCCCGCCAACCATAATCAGTCGATGCCAAAGGTTCGATTTCCGACGCCTCTCTGCCGACGATGTGGTCGGACGGTTGATAGAGATCTGCGATGTCGAGGAGATCGAATGCGAGCCGGAAGTGTTGGAATTGATCGCCAGATCGGCTTGGGGATCGCTCCGAGATGCGGAGAATCTGCTTGAGCAGGTCGCCATTTCGTACGGCGGGGGTGGTGCTGAGATAACCGAGGAGCAGGCCCGTGAACTACTGGGGATCGGAGATGCGGCGGCGGCGAAGGAGCTGGCAGAGGCGATCCTCACCAAAGATGCGAAGCGTGCTTTAGAGGTGATCGAGTCTGAAGCATCCCGCGGCTCAGACATATCCGGACTTCGCGAAGGCGCACTCGGCGTATTGAGATCCGCTCTGTTGTCGAAGCACGGCGTCAGCAGCGAATACAGCGAAGCGGCCGGCGACTTCGGACTCGGCTCAGCGGAAACGGGTGCCTCCGCTGATGAGATGATGCAGGCGATCGATGTTATGAGCCGGATCGACAGATATAGCGACTCGGCTTCACCCCTTTCTCTGGAGGTTGCATCGCTACAAGCCATCGCCGCGTCTTCATCTCGACAGGCTACAGCCGTAACTGTGCAGAGCGACGAATCCCCGCCCGCGCGTCTGCCTCGATCTACAGCCTCAACGACTGGATCGCGATCTACTGCACCTACGGCAGACACGCCCGCTCCCGGCGTAGATAGAAGATGGCATGCTCTCCTAGACGAGATTGAAGCGACTACGAACAGTCGGGTACGCGGCATATTCGTGCAGGTCTCGCCGCTTGGCCCCGAAGACGGAGTCTTGACTCTGAAACCCAAGTACGAGATCACTACACGGAGGCTGCTAGAAATCTGGCGAAACGACGAGAGCCGCCGCAACCTGCGTCCGGCGTTTCAGAAAATCTACGGCGATGAGATACGTGTTCAACTGTCGCAATCGGCTTCTCCCACTGTTCCCAATGCTTCCAGACCGAGAGAAACGCCGATACCGCAACCCGCGCCGCCGATGCAGAAGCAGAAGCGTGAGCCGAAACCACATGCTGGGGACAGTCCACAGACATCGCAACCGTCGAGATCAGAGAGCATCCCGAGAGAGATAGAGCGAGACTCTACTCTGCAGATGCTGCGCAGCGTTGGAGCGCGAGTGATTTCCGTGGACGATGCCGGACCTTAGCTTCGGCGATAATCTCGGTTCGATATCATTAACCTGCACGTATTCTAGTGCGCCGACATGAACCGCTGACAGATCAGCGCGCTTGAGACTCTTCTGAGGTAGAGACCACATCATGATGAATCGCAAAATGTTGAAACAGGCGCAGGAGATGCAGAAGCGACTCGCCGCCGTGCAGGAAGAGATAGCGCGGTCCAAGACCTCTGCCAGCGTCGGCGGCGGCGCGGTCACGGCTGTAGTTGTGGGTGGCAGCAGGCTGGAAAAGATCGAAATCTCACCTGACGTCGTTGATGCTGACGACGTTGGTCTGCTTGAGGATCTCGTTATGGCGGCGGTGAACGAGGCGATGGACTCTGCACAGCAATCGGCTTCTGACAAGATGAGTTCGATAACCGGCGGCTTGAACTTGCCCGGTTTGGGCTTCTGATTCCCGCAGGTTTGCACGATGGCGTCATTCCGCCCAGATCCGCCAAGACCGATGTCTCCGGTGTATGTGTCTGTCGGCGCGGGTTCTCGGCGTAGCGTGGCGGCACCGATATCTAGGGTCATCGAAGCGTTTCGACGCCTTCCCGGTATCGGCCCCAAGAGCGCGCAGCGGCTCGCGTACCATCTAGTAAGAATGCCTGAGGCCGAGGCGACCGAACTCGCGGAGGCGGTTCTTGGAGTCAAGCAACGGATCGTATTGTGCGCGGTGTGCGCCGACATCACCGAGGAGAATCTGTGTGCTATATGCAGCGACGATGCGAGAGATCACTCTATGATCTGCGTTGTCGAAGAACCTCTCGATGTCGCCACGATCGAACGTAATAGGACCTTTCACGGGCTTTATCACGTCCTTCACGGCTCGATCTCACCGACAAACGGCATCGCGGCATCCGACTTGAAGATTCGGGAGCTTTTGGAGCGGCTGCGGAACAGCGATGAAGTGGTTGAGGTGGTTGTAGCCACAAATACCGACTTGGATGGCGAGGCGACGGCGATGTATCTGAAGCGCTCGATCGCTCCATCCGGAATCCGGGTGACTCGGTTGGCGAGGGGCTTGCCCAGCGGATCGGATATCGAGTACGCCGACGATGCCACGCTGGCGCAGGCTCTGGCGAGCAGAGCCGAGATGTCGGAAGATTGATGCTGCCAAATCCACAACAGCCTGATTAAGGCGAGAATGTTTCAAGGGAGAATGACGTTGAAGATCGAAAGTGTAGAGACTTTTCTGGTTGACCGCTTCTTAGTAGTCCGCGTCACCGCAGACGACGGGACATACGGTGTCGGTGAGGCTTGTTACTGGGCATATCCACGAGCTGCCGAAGAGACGGTGAAGATCCTCGGCGATGCCATCACAGGCATGGATCCCTGTGACACCGAGCACATCTGGAACTACATGCATCGTTACAATGGCAGCTTCCGAGGGAACTCCATCGCCGGAGCGATCAGCGCCATCGACATCGCTTTGTGGGACTTGAAGGGGAAGCGACTCGACACGCCGATCTGGGACCTTCTCGGCGGCAGGGCGAGGCAGAAGGTTAGAGGCATTGCGTTGGGTGTCGGCGGAGAGACGCCTGATGAATGTGCAGCTAGGGCGCGGGAGGTTAAAGCAAGGGGCTATACCGCACTCAAATTCACACCGATGCCGCGCGAGTGGCAGGTCTTGAAGTATCCGATGCTGATCCGTGGCGCAGTCGAGATGGTGACGGCAGTCAGGGAGGAGGTCGGTTGGGACTTCGACATCGGAATCGAGATTCACAGAAACATGCGGCCATCAGAAGCGATCGTATTCTGCGAACAGATCATGGATCTCCAGCCCTACTTCATCGAGGACCCTATAGTCCCAGATTCGGTTCTGGCGATGGGCAAGGTGGCTGAAAAGATGCGTCTTCCGCTGGCGGTCGGTGAACGAAACGCGGGAATATACGAGTTCCGCGAGTTCGCAGAGGCATCGAACTGCTCGTTCTTCAAGCCCGACATCGCGGTGGCAGGCGGTATCACCGGCGTCAAGAAGATCTCAGCGATCGCCGAGGCCCATCACATCCTGATCGCTCCGCACAACTTCCAAGGCCCGATCGCCACAGCCGCTTGTGTCCAGCTCGGCATATCATCGCCTGCTTGGGACGTGCTGGAGGCGGTCGACGAGGACAAGCCTCCGAGAAGCGATATGGTAGAAGCACCGATGGAGGTCGTCGATGGATGGTTCACGCTTCCTGAAAAACCCGGTCTAGGAGTCGAATTCCTCGAAAGTGCCGTCGATAAGCATCCGTTCGAGCCGGCGCGCATCCCGCCGCCGCTCCGAGAAGACGGCAGCGTAGGCTTGCGCTGAAGCCGCCCGGGCGGCATACCGAACGATGCGCGCTCCGAAAAGAACATTCTTCAACGCCGAGGGGATAGTTGTGCGTGCTCGCAACCTCGGCGAGGCGGATCGCATAGTCATACTCCTGACTCCCAATCGCGGGCTCCTCTCCTGCGTGGCGAAGGGAGCTCGTAAGACCACCTCGAAATCCGGTGGCCACGTCGATCTGCTACGTCACATCTCGGTTTCGCTCACCGGCGGCAGCTCCGACCTCTACAGCATCAGCCAGGTGGAGACGATCAATGCCTATCTCGGATTACGCTCCGACTTGAACAGGCTCTCGCTGGCGTCGCACATGTCGGAGCTATGCGAACGATCCTCGCTCCCATTTGCAGCGAATCCGGCACTCTTCGATCTGCTCAGCGATTCTCTATCGCACGTGGAAACCTGCGAAACTGGCGAGCTTTCCAAGCTGCGGCTTTGGCACGAGATGCGAATCCTAGCCATCTCGGGATTTCAGCCCGAGTTGCACGTATGCACACGCACCGGGATGGAACTGCCGCCGGGAGACCATTGGTTCTCCGCCTCTGATGGGGGTGTCGTCGCGAGTTTGAGAAGCATCGGAGACGATGGAGCCGCAGACGCGTCAACTGCCCGAGACATCGACACGGTGTACTCTTCTCCGCTATTGCCAGCTCGTCTCAACGTCATCAAGCTGCTGCGCTTCGTCGCCGATGCTAAAACGTGGGACAAGCCGGCATCGTTGCGGGTGCGGAATTCCGAAGTGGATGCTGCGCTGAGATTGACGGGTGCGCTGCTGATGCATGTTCAGGATCGGGGGCTAGGAAGGGCACAGCGCGTGATGGACGAGATGAGAGAGGCACATGGGCATGAGGGTGAAGGCGTGTATGAAAATGGTCTATAAGTGCCGATATCCAGCCGTAAGGATCCTGCTGGAGGAGTGAGCCTCATTTCTGGTTTCGACTCGATATGTCAGTGAACGAAGCCACCGCAAGAATCAAGATCAACAACCTGCTCGAAAAAGCGGGCTGGAGATTCTTTCCGGAATATGGCAAGCCCGCAAACATCAGCCTAGAGCGTCATACCACAATCACGGGATCGATTCTCGACGGACTCGGCGACGACTTTGAGAAGACCGCCTCTGGCTTCATCGACTTCATGCTGTTGGACGACACAGGCGCCCCGCTGGCGGTGCTGGAAGCCAAATCGTCCCGCATCAACCCGCTCAGCGCCAAAGAGCAAGCACGAGACTATGCCATCTCTCAAAATTGCCGCTTCGTAATCCTCTCCAACGGCGACCTCCACTATCTATGGGATATCGGACGAGGCGATCCTATGCAGATCACATCGTTTCCTACTCCCGACTCAATCACTGAACACGTCTATCACGAACCGGCAGATCCGCAACGTCTAGTCGGTGAACCGGTCGATAGGGATTACATCGTCCTCTCTCAACGCCCTGGCTACAACCGCGAGGCGGCATGGCGCAACTCGCACGAGCGACAAGACTTCATAAACACTCACAAACTGCGCTTTCTGCGTCCGTATCAGCTCGACGCTATCCACACTCTGCAACGCGCCGTCGAACAGGGGCACGACCGATTCTTGTTCGAGATGGCGACCGGCACTGGCAAGACTCTCACCGCTGCCGCGATTATAAAGCTGTTCCTCCGAACCGGAAACGCGTCTAGAGTCCTCTTCTTGGTCGATCGCTTGGAGCTGGAGGATCAGGCTCAAAAAGCCATCGGCGAGCTTCTCGCCTCCGATTTCGATATTGTCATCTACAAACAGAACCGAGACGATTGGAGACTCGCAGAGATCGTGGTGACCACGGTTCAATCGCTCCTGTTCAACAACAAGTACCGAGACCTGTTCTCTCCCACTGACTTCGATTTCATCATCTCGGATGAAGCGCACCGCTCGATCAGCGGCAACGCGAGGGCGGTGTTCGAGTTTTTCCTAGGCTACAAACTCGGGCTCACTGCCACGCCGCGCGACTATCTCAAAGGCGTAGACATGTCCGAAAGAACCGTCCGCGACCCTCGAGAACTAGAGCGGCGAGAGCTGCTAGACACTTACCGAACGTTCGGGTGCGAGAACAGTGAGCCTACGTTCAGATACTCGCTCATCGATGGTGTGAGAGATGACTACCTCGTGAATCCGACGACGATCGACGCGCGCACCGATGTATCTACGAAACTGCTATCTGAACAGGGATTTCTGGCAATCTTCACCGATGATGAAGGTGAAGATCGTCAGACGGCATACCAGAAGCGAAATTTTGAGCGCACATTCTTCTCGGAGTCGACAAACCGCACCTTCTGCCAAACCTTTCTGCAGAACGCGTTGCGTGATCCGCTGAGCGGCGAGATCGGCAAATCGATCATCTTCACCGTCAGCCAGAGCCACGCCGCACGAATCACGCAACTACTAAACGAGATGGCGGGGCAGATGTTCCCGAACCGATACCAGTCGGACTTCGCCGTCCAAGTGACTTCACATGTGCGCGGCGCTCAAGAATTCGCACGACAGTTCGCCAATAACAGCCTCCGCGGACGCTCCAGCTTCAACCCCGAATACAGAACCAGCAAGACCAGAGTGTGCGTGACCGTGGGGATGATGACCACCGGCTACGACTGTACCGATCTTCTCAACATCGGACTCTTCCGACCCATCTTCTCGCCCACCGACTTCGTGCAGATCAAGGGGCGCGGCACCCGCAAGCACGACTTCAAAGACGGAATCATCGAAAATCGAGACGCGTACCACGGCAAGCACTCCGAAAAGACGACCTTCAAGCTATTCGACTTCTTCGGCAACTGCGAATTCTTCGAAGAGGAGTTCGACTACGACCAGGTTCTCGAACTGCCTGCTATAAGGCGTGGATCATCGGCTGACGACACCGGCGATGTTCAGGGCAGTGATAGCGACAGCTATCCCATCGGATACGAGCACCTAGGCACGGATCGACTCGCCACCCTGCAAGAGGAGATAGTCGGATTCGAGGGCATGAAGGTCGACCGGATGCTCTACTACAATCGCTTCGCCGACACGGTTAAGGCGGACGATACCGTCAGATCCGCCGTCGAAGAAGAGGCGTGGGACGTGGCGATCGATCACGTGGTCAACGAGATATTCGATAAGCCCGAAGACTACTTCAACATCGAAAAACTCAACGAATCCATCGACTTGGATCGACCGGTCAAACTACGCGAGCTGCTCCAGTACATCTTCGGCTTAATACCCAAGTTCAAATCCAACGATGAAGTGCTAGATGAAGAGTTCGACAAATTCATCGTTGATCGACAGCTGCAAGAGGAGCACATCGACTCCATTCCAATCATAAAGAGATTCTTCAAGGCTTACGCGGCGAACCAGGAGCTAAGAGAGATCATCGACAGTGGCAACTTCACAGCACTGACCACCAATCCGACGTTTACATTGCTAGAACTAAGCGGAGTCCCTGAGCAGTATCGGATGCAAGTACCTGAATACATCAACCGATACATCTCACAAACCTCTTAATCCCTAGAAATTAACATGGATGCACAGCATAGACAGGATATTAGGTAGTTGCACCGAGAGCTGACGCGAGCCGTGTAAATTCCCATGCTAGACGCAGACACAAAGCACCGCATAGATACTGCGCGAGACATACTCGTCGGTAAGGTTCCCGATCCCAAATCGCAGGTCGAGCAGATAACCATTGCGCTCATCTACAAGTTCATGGACGATATGGATGCCATGAGCGAGAGCATGGGCGGCAAGCGTCAGTTCTTCGCCGGCGAGTTCGCAAGATACGCTTGGCGCAACCTCGTCCGACCAGGTATCGGCGGGCAAGAAGTGCTGCGCCGATACTCCGATGCCGTCGACATGATGACCCAGAACCCGGGCATCCCGCAGCTCTTCCGCAACATCTTCAACAACGCCTATCTACCGTACCGAGATCCAGAAACGCTCCGCGCCTTCCTCAAGACTATCGACGGCTTCTCATACCACGACTCTGAAAAACTGGGCGACGCGTTCGAGTATCTGCTTTCCGTAATGGACTCGCAAGGCGATGCCGGCCAGTTCAGGACACCGCGGCACATCATCGACTTCATAGTCGAGATAGTAGACCCTAAGAAAGATGAGACTATCCTAGATCCGGCATGCGGAACCGCTGGCTTCCTCATCTCCGCGTACAAGCACATCCTGAATCCAACACGGGAACTGGACGACGATAGAGCCAATCCTGCGCATCCTGATACAACTCTCACGTCCGCTGAGCGTGAGGCACTGGTCGACAACATCAAGGGATACGATATTTCTCCCGACATGGTACGACTCTCGCTGGTCAACCTCTACCTGCATGACTTCCCGAATCCGCAGATATCCGAGTACGACACTCTTACCAGCGAAGACAACTGGAACCATTACGCCAACGTCATCCTCGCCAATCCGCCGTTCATGACTCCGAAGGGAGGCATCCGTCCGCACAGCAGATTCGGAGTCAAGTCGAGACGTAGCGAAGTGCTGTTCGTGGACTATATGGCAGAGCACCTGACTCCATCGGGGCGCGCCGGAATCATCGTGCCCGAGGGCATCATCTTCCAAACTCAGAACGCTCACAAGCAGCTCCGCAAGATGCTCATCGAAGATTGCCTAGTCGCTGTGATATCGCTCCCGCCGGGCATCTTCAATCCGTACTCGGGTGTCAAGACCTCCATCCTGATACTCGATAAGGCGCTGGCGAAGCAGACCGATTCGATAGCCTTCTTCAAGGTTGAGAACGACGGCTACGACCTAGGCGCGCAGCGTCGTCCCATCGACAGCAACGATCTGCCGCGAGTCAAATACGAGATACAGAAATACCTGTGCCATCTCCGCGCCGGAGAGCCGGCAGACAACTACGAGCCATCACTCGGGCTGATCGTCAAGAAGTCGAAGATCGCTGCGGACGGGGACTACAACATGAGCGGGGAGAGGTATCGGGAGCGCGGTACACGTCTATCTCAATACCCAATCGTGGTGCTGGGAGATGTGGCAGATGTCATCGCTGGACAATCACCACCTGGAACTTCCTATAACAATACAGGAATTGGTACTCCCTTCTATCAAGGTAAGACAGAATTTGGCGAGAAGTTTATCGGAGAGCCTAAGAAGTGGACTACTGATCCGCGTAAATTCGCAGAGAGGAATGACATCTTAATGTCAGTGCGCGCTCCCGTTGGACCAGTGAACCTTGCTACTCAGCGAATATCCATAGGTAGAGGTCTCACTACAATCAGGCCTGCTCAAGATCGTTTACTTACAGCTTACGCCTTCTATACCTTTCGAAGCATAGAGTCTGAGATAACCGGTAGTGCAGGAGCTGCGTTTGCATCCATAAACAAACGCGAGATTGAGCAGATTCAGTTTCCGTTGCCGCCGTTGGATGTGCAGAAAGAGATCGTGGTGGAGATAGAAGGGTATCAGAGGGTGATTGATGGAGCGCGGATGGTAGTGGAGAACTACCGTCCGCACATAGTCGTGGATCCGGAGTGGGAGATGGTGGAAGTATGGGAGGTGTTCAAGCGAGCAGATGCCACTGTAGACCCTAAGACACTTGATGGTAGTGTTACTTACATCGGTCTGGAGAACATAACGCGTTTCAGTGGCGAAATTCAAGGCGAGACCGTACTCGAAAATCCCACCGATGTGAAGAGCTTGAAGAACACTTTCTACGCTGGAGATATTCTGTACGGCAGGTTGCGCCCAAATCTGAACAAGGTCTGGCAAGCCGACCGCTCAGGCATATGCTCCACAGACATATTAGTCATTCAACCATCAACTGATGATGTGAACCTCCGTTTCTACACGCACATCATGCGTAGCAAGCCATTCAACGATGCCGTCTTAACACGCGTAACCGGTGCCCAGCTACCCCGAATCAACTGGGCATCATTCTCCCAATTGCAAATCCCTCTGCCATCACTAGCCACTCAGGAAGTCATGGTCGCCGAGATCGATGCAGAGCAGGCTCTAGTGAATGCGAACCGAGAGTTGGTGCAACGGATGGAGAGGAAGATACAGGATGCCGTGGGGCGGGTTTGGGGAGATTAGAATATCCAACAATAATATCGATCATGACCAATCGAATCGAACAGTTTGATCTCAAAGCAAGTTTAGTTAAAAAAAGAGTATCGGAGCATACGTACTCACATTAGAGATAATTAAGAAAATTAAAACAACCCTGGATATTGTTCATCAAAATCTGGATCTATTTCTTGTAACACAACCTTTTTGGGATAACGAATCCCCTTCACAATTACATTCGAATCCCACATCGGTCGAACTATATCGTTCATCATTCCTTCAGGGACTTCGATGGTATGACTATCATCATTATCAATAACTTTGATTATATTGCTATCGCCATCAGTCGCGTCTGCGAACTGTAATACCCCACGTATCTTAACAGATTCATGTTGATCAGAAATCGGCTCTGAATCTGAAACGTTTAAGTCAGTTAGTTCAGCTCTGGACCTAATGATTGAAACTGATCGTTCTGAATATTTCCTTAGCGCGACGAATCCTACTTGATTCACTCGATTACCATCTGGTGCTATTTTCTTAACTTCTCTCATGAAATTTTTAAAGTACGCAGAATCTGATATTTGTCTCTCTATTTCTGATATATCAACATTGTTTATCAACTCCATCAGATCCATGAATTCATCTATATATTTAGTTGCTGCACTCATACCGGGAAATTTCATCTGATCGGGTTGACCGAGTTTTAATGTGACTGAATAACTTCCTGCTCTAGTCTCTGACATGAGCAATGGATAGTTGTCTGTTATGTCCTTCGATGGCATTCCTCTTGTTCGGTAAGATTCGCCCTGTTTCCGTTCTATGATACGTATAATTATTGTTTTTATACTCTCTATCCTTTCCAAGAACTCACTCGAATCGATAAAGCCAACACCTACTGCTTGGCCAGCAAGACTCATCTGAATATCGTCATCTCCCAGTTCTACCCTCTTAACGGCTAGATGCCTACTGAAGTTGACTTGCTCCATCACATCCCGCAACTCCTCGGCGATCTCCCAAGGCGCATCCTCCGCAAGCCCGCGTGCCGCCAGCTGCTCTGCCAGTCGAGTCTCACCGCAGTCCAGAGCCAGCGTCGCCGCGCTCCGGTGCAGCACCGAGTGAGTAGGCTGTATGACCTTGCCCTTCAACTCCGCAATCGCCAAACGCTCGTACTTTAATGCCTGACTGAAGAGGGTACGCTCATCTTCAACGTTACCCCGCATCCGCTCCATAAGCGCGCGTGCAGCGAAATCCATAGCTGTGTGGTGATGCTCGTTCATCAAACTCATTTGTTGTGGACCTCTGCAACTGGCATGCTGAACTCGACCACGATCACATAAGCAGGTTTACTCTTGTAAAGCAGATCAGATCGATCAGTCTGGGCCAGTTTCTCTCTGACTCGTCTCCTGATGATGTATTCGTTGCCTTGCAAAATGCCTGAGATCTCGAGTCTCGCTTTGCGCTGCAGAGTAATACCAGCCGCTTCTCCAAGCCAGTAATCGAACCCTGTCCCTCGCCATGAAATCTCAATCACATCGTGCCCTGTTTCTCGCTTCGCGAGCAGAACAGCGATACAGATAGCACCATATTCGGTAGCCTTCGACATGTCTCGCCAAAACCTGCGGTCCAGCTCATGGATCGGATCCCAATCAAGAACGTAACTTCTGTTGCCATTGCCTGTAACGCTCAGATTAACACCCTGAACATGGCCCTGTGACTCAAGGCATACAACCCCTGCTTTTGCCAAAGAACTGCCGTAATCAGCTGGAATGTTAGGGAATTGCTCTCTACCAAGATCACTCAAGTCCAATTTATTCATGAACTGATGTCGCTTTCATCGGGTGAGACATTGTATTTGAAAACATGCTAAGTTTCCCTCTTGCATCTAAGTTGTAGTTCTGGTGAATACCGAGTCTAAATCCACCATCTCCGCTGCTGCAAGCCCTCATCATCACCACATCCTCCGGAAGCACACGAGCCGCCAGCTGCTCTGTCACCGATTCAAGACGCCGCGCCAACTCTTATCTCCTCGGCATGGATGTCTCCATGAAGATGATCGATCCACAAATGGCTTAAACGACCACTTCCTCCGTTGCCGATGAGAGATTGTGTGGACGGCGCAATTCATAGTCTCTGCCCATACGATAGATATCGCCATCAACTTTGATAGCTGTGCGCTCTTGAAAAGCACGGATTACCACGTCATAATTCGGCTGCTCGAACTCGACGTTTATCCGGATAGCGCGGGCATCATTCCGTATGTAAGAGATGGTTGCTTTCCCATCGAATTCGTTTGGCTCCCGCTCGAGTTTCACAACATGCGCGATTATCGTCTCGTCCAGAAGCGGCTCGTTGCTGCGAAGAGCTTTCGCGGCTTCTTGCAGGACTTCTGCGGAGACGTGAGAGAAATGGAACTGAGAATCGGGAATGTCGGATGGTCTAACTCCTGCCCAAGATAGATTTATCGCAATTCCGTGCCCGTTATCTGCCAGCGATGCCAACGAATCGCATAGATTGGCGCTTACGCCGCTAGACACCCCCTGATTGAAGGAATCCAGATCATCTCTGATAATTGCTTCACTCACCGACTCGCTGGTGTGCTTCAACGCCTCTGCCAGCTTTAGAGTTGCACGACGTGAGAATGGAGGATTGCAATCCTCGTCGAAGAGATCTGCTTGGGTGCCGAATTTGGGAGGCACTGGGGAGTACAGCGTCAATCGGTAGCCCTCGTAGTAGTCCGACATCGGTTGCACTTTGCGAAGATAGGCTGCCACATCCACGCTCATTCTGCCTCGATATGTAGCCTGTGGTCTCTCGGCGGCGCGTGCCGCAGATGTCAGCATGCCGTGGGCATCGTTGAGCAGGTTCGAGCTCTGATCCAGTGAAAGAGCACCATGGTCATGCCCATTGAGCGAGTGTATGCGTATGACATCTGCCCCGGTGGATTTCAGGTCGTGAAACACCTCGAGCTGCGAGCGTTCCTCGACTTTGGATAGAGCAGAAACAGCGTCTGCCATGTTTCTGGCGTAGTCTGCCACTGTGTCCCTCATGGGCAACAAGATGTCCCACGTCTGACCACCATGTTCCTTCAGGTACAAGGTAGCGCGTCCACCTCCCCACGAACCTTCATCAACCCATCCGTGGGATTTGAGGTAGGAGCGCAGACTCACAAGCGATAACGAAGACAATGCCTTTGCATCTTGGATTTCTACTCGCATAGCGGCTTGCCCCTATCTACTCGATCCATCAGGGCGTTGAGTTTCTCGACACTGAACACGTTAGTGCGAGGTATTTTCACCGTGATGTTGGATTGTTTGGCACGGCATGCCGTCCTTCCAGCGAAAGCCAGTAGGCGCAGCGACGCAGGCAAAGCTCTTCCTCGCTCTGGCTCATCCAGAGAGCATCCGCTTCGGGCATCAGAAGGACTATCAAAATGCGTGGTATAACCGCCTCCACTCGCAGATCGTTGTAGTTCTTTATCGGCAGTGGGAATGTCAGATAGTTATTCTTCAGAATGTCCTGTGTATTCGTGGTCGTCTCCCCCAATCGCACAACAGCATGCCGTCTATGCTGTCTGTGTCAGGATTTACGCTACTCACCTGATAACCTGCCCGTGAGGCGACCGCCTTAATGTACGCCAGCGATATCTGCTCCATCTGAAGGTTGCTGATCATTGGACGGGTTTTCTGCTACTCATGCTCAGCACTTAGAGACTTGGTAACTAGCAAGTTTAAGCCTGTCCTGCTTGCCACTGCAAGCAAGTGCTAACACACAGCACCCACTACACTTCCTTGAGCTCCGGCTTAGCCGGTGTCTGCTTCTCTAAGCGATGTCAATGATCAATCGAGACTACTGTCTCTCGTTTCTTCACGATCTAAAGACCTGCGGAGATGGTAGTCTGCAACAGTTCGATGAATCTCGCCTTGGCATCCTGCATTTGACAGACATTGCCCATAGCCCCCTGCTCTTCAGTCCGACTGAAGGGAGGCGAGATATCGGACCGGGAATATGACAGTTACGCAAAGGTATCCAAAGCATGCCCGATACTCTGATACGGGGCGGAAACGATTTGCGTCGCGTCGTAACCGGACTATGAAGAGTGGAGATGCCGCGCGGAGCTAGGCGCAGCACTCGGGCGAAGACGTGCCGTTGTCGGCTACTCTTCCTCTTCCTCTTCTTCCTCGGCTTCAGAATCTTCGTCGGTTGCTGATGCATCTTCGTCGTCTGACATCTCGGTGTGTTCCGTCTCCGGCACCTCGAAGTCTTCGCCCAGCGCGTCTTGGAGGTAGTTGAAGAGGGCGGAATCACTTTCCAGAACCAGCAACGTGTCATCGTCCACGATGTTCTCGTACGCTTCGAGCGACCTGCGGAACTCGTAGAACTCGGGGTCCTGCTCAAGAGCCTCTGCCAAGATGCGTATCGCTTCTTCCTCAGCTTCGCCGCGCAACCTGGCGGCAGTTCCGTTAGCGGTCTCCAAGATGATCTGCACATCGCGATCGACTGCGGCGCGGATCTCGCGGTCTCTCTGATTACCTTCTGCTCTCAATCCTTCGGCGATTCGTGCGCGCTCCGCCTCCATTCTGGCGAAGACCGATGTCTCGATATCGGTCGGGAAGTCGGCGCGCTTGATCCTGACATCTACTATTTCGATGCCCAGTTCATCGCTCAAAGGTCTGAAGTAGGTGGCGGTGCGACCTTCAAGCTCGGGTGGGAACGGCTCGCGCTCGAGATAGCTGATCTGCTCGTTGGTGGCGGGCGCGGCGCGGCCTTGGACTCCTTCGACCGTAGGGGGAACTACGAGTATCGTGATCCTAGGGTCGCGGAGATTGCCATTAGACATCTGGATAGCTTCGTCGCGTGTGATCTCCGAGCGGTTGCTAGCCTCTGCGACGCGCCTCATGACCGCTTCACGCGTCTCTGATATGACCTCGGACTGCGTGTCGAGAGCGACTTCTCGCCTCAGCTGCGAGTTTACGATGTCGGCGACACGGGTATTTGCTCCCAACTCGGTGCGGAGGCGCTGGAAGAAGACGAGCGGATCGATGATTCTGTATCGGGCATAGGCATCTATCACGAGGTTCCGTTTGTCGGATGTGAGCAGAGATGCCGGCTGGGCATCTACTCGGAGCAGACGGCTGTCCATCTTCACGACGGATTCGACGAACGGTTGCTTGACGTACAGCCCAGGGCTCTTGTAGTCGCGCTGGAAGGCACCGAACCGGGTGACGATGGCGAACTGTGTCTCGTCAACGGTGAACAGCATCTGAGGGACCAGGATCAGAGCCGCGATGGCGATGATCACTATGAATGCGATGAGACCACGCATGATTACTGGCTTCCTCCCAAAGCTCCCGAAGCACCGATGCTAGACGATCCGATGCCGTCAAGTGGGAGCAAAGGCAACACATCACGCTCTGAATCGAGGATTATCTTAGAGTTGCCGGCAAGTATTCGCTCCATCGCCTCAAGGTAAAGACGTTTGCGAGTCACGTCGGGCGATTCTTGATAACCCTGCAGGATAGCGATGAATCCTTCTGCCTCTCCCTTGGCTCGTTCGATTCGTCCACGTTTGAAACCGTCAGCCTCTTCCACGATCTGAGCGGCCCTACCACTTGCTTGAGGAATCTGTGCGGCTTCGTATGCCTCTGCCAAGTTAATGTCTCGCTCTCGATCTTCGCGGGCTCTGACCACGTCCTCGAACGCGTCTTGAACCTCGGACGGCGGGTTGACGTTTTGCAGCAGCACTTGCAGAATGTCCAGTCCGGTGCGGTAAGAGGCGGCCAGCTCACGCATCTTGAACAGGACATCGGTCTGAACCTGCTCCTTCTCTGTAGTCAGCACGTCGTCGATGTTCCTAGCACCGACGACTTGGCGCACTGCCGTCTCTGCCATGTCGCGAAGCGTCTCGCCCTCAGGTCTGCCGACTTCGACACCGCGCTCTGGATCTCCCGGATCATCGACCTCGAAGAGGAAGTCGCGCAAGTTTCCGATGCGATACTGGATGACGGCCTGCACATCGACGATGTTCTCATCCCCGGTTATCATCTGCGATTCGCGTTCGACAGACGTGACGCTGGTGCCGTCCACGCCGCCTCTGAATCCAAGTTCCATCCGACGAGTGGTGGTGACTGCAACGATGTTGCGGGTTCCGATCGGACCTGGCCAGTGCCAGTGAAGTCCTTGGTCGGCGATTGCCTGGAAGCGTCCGAAGGTTCGCAGTGCCGCCTGTTGCTCGGGTCCGACGGTGTATATGCCTGTTGCGAGCCAGACTCCCAATCCGATAAGGATGATTAGGCCAAGGATGCCTAGTCCGGCACCGCTGGATCGGGATCGCTGTTCGCTATTGTCGCCGTCGTCGTCCTCGCCGAAGCCGGGGATGGCGGACCTGATCCGTGCCATCACGTCGCCGAGGGTTATCTCTTCTTCCTCTTCAGGTGCAGGAGGACGGTACATGTAGTTTTCCGTCGCGCCTCTCTCGGCATCATGTGCTGATCGTGCTGTAGTCATGGATAGTTGGGGAACACCGCAGTTCGCTGTCGGTTCTGAAAGTCTAGATACGCTGACGCTATGCGAACGGATTTAACCGAAAGCACTTCAGGCAGAGATTGCTCCGGTCATGATGCGGTACATGAGCAGAATTATATCCAAAAACAAGACATAAGCAGCGCGATATAGCGATCTTACGCTTTTTCCGCGAGTTTTCAGTAATCTCCGCCTAGAAATGCCGTCGTATCTATGAGCCGTTCTGCACCTCCAGCGCGGCGACGATCCGGCCTGGGTTCATTGGTGTCTCACGCAGGCGGATCCCCAGCGCGTCTTTGATCGCGTTTCCGACGGCGGCTAGAGGTGGAACGATAGGCACTTCGCCAACGCCGCGAACACCATACGGGTGAACCGGGTTCGGCACCTCGACGATGACCGTCTCGATGTTGGGGAGATCTAGAGAGGTCGGCATTCTGTAGTCGAGGTAAGACGAGTTCGCCATCACGTCGTCCGACATGAAGTACTCCTCGTTGAGCGCCCAGCCGATGCCCTGCGCGACTCCGCCCTGCATCTGCCCCTCCACATATGAAGGATGAATCGCTCGGCCGGCATCTTGGACTATCGTGTAGCGCACGACATCGGTCTTCCCAGTTTCTGGATCGATGTCTAGGTCGCAGATGTGGGTTCCGTAGGCACCGCCGGCTGCCTCCAGATCTACGCTGCCGGTGGATGTGACGGGGCCTCCAGTGTCTCCCAGCTTGCCCGCCAACTCCTTGAAGCCTATGCTCAATTCGGGGTCGGAGTGAGAAGAGAAGACACCGTCTTCGAATTGGACATCATCGGCATCGATGTTCCATAGCATCGATGCACGCTTCTTTAGCTCGTCTATCATCGAGAGGGCAGCGTTGTAAGCAGCGTAGCCGGTGGCGTATGTGACGCGGCTGCCTCCGGTCACGGCGGTGAAGCCCACAGTATCGGTGTCCACGACGGTCGGGTTGACATCCTCGGCAGATATTCCGAGCGTCTCAGCGGCTTGCATTGCAATGGATGCCCTGGTGCCACCGATGTCGGTGGAGCCTTCTACGAGCTCTACAGTACCGTCGTTGTTCAGCGCCAAGTTGACTGACGATTGTAGTCCGACATTGAACCAGTAGCCGCTGGCGATCCCTCTGCCCCTCACTCGGCCGGGCATCGGCTCGCCGAGACCAGAGTTGTAGTGATCGGTCTCTTTCGTCGCGTCGAGCACCTCTTCCATTCCGATTCGGGGGAATACGGGGCCATCGCCACGCCGGGTGCCTTCCTTTGCGGAGTTGTCGCGTCGGAACTGCCACTTGTCGAATCCTGCCTCTTCACAGAGATCGTCGATCAGGGTCTCGATTGCGAAGGCGACTTGTGGAGAGCCAGGTGCTCGGTACGCGGCTACTTTGGGCTTGTTCACCAGCACGTCGTATCCGACGATTCGCATATTCTCGATGTTGTAGCAGGAGTAGATACACATTCCGGATGCGCCGACGAGTGAGCCCGGGTATCCTCCAGCCTCCATCCTGAGCTCCGAAGTGGCGGCAGTGAACTTACCGTCTTTCGTTGCTCCGATCTTGAGTTTGATCTTTCCGCCGGCCGCCGGTCCCGACCCTTCGAAAACAGATCGTCGTTCCATGATCAGCTTTACTGGAACGCCACCTGCTTTCTGTGACAGCACTGCTGCTACGGGATCGAGATAGATGGGGATTTTACCGCCGAAGCCGCCGCCGATCTCCAACGGAGTGACGCGGATCTTCGACTCTTCGACCTGAAGTACCGCTGCTACCTGTTGCCTTACAGTGAAAGAGCCCTGCGTGCTCGTCCAGATCCTGATTCTTCCGTTTTCGTCCCATACCGCAGTGGCGTTGTGCGGCTCGATGTAGCCTTGATGCACCATCTGCATAGTGAACTCGCCCTCTTTGACGTAGTCCGCTTCTGCCAGTGCTGCATCAGGGTCACCGAACTCGTGCGTGTACTCGATGACATGGTTGGGATGTCCGCTCTCCTTTGCTCCCGGAGAGTCGATGAACTCCTCGAGGATCGCCGGCATGTCGGGGTGGATGGTGTCATCGACGTTGGACGCCGACCGTAGGGGCGTGTAGTCGACCTTTATCGCTCGAAGCGCCTCTTCAGCTGTGTACCGATCGACGGCTGCCACGGCTGCTACGGCGTGTCCCGCGTAGAGGGCCTTGTCGCTGGCCAGTATGTTGTCTACCGCCCACTTGAGGTTAGTCATCCCCTCGCCGAGGTCTACCATCTTGTTTTCGGCAGGCGGGAGGTCGGCATTAGTGACTACCGCCCTGACGCCTTCCATGGATTCGGCTTCAGAGGTGTCGATTGAGTTGATCCTTGCGTGCGGGTACGGGCTACGCAGAATTGCGCCCCATATCATCCCGGGCAGCTTCACATCGGCACCGTAAATCGCTCTGCCGGTCACCTTGTCCAGACCGTCGTGGCGTATCGGACGGGTTCCGATTACCTTGTATTCCTTCTTAGTCTCGAATGTTGCGACCATTTTGAAGTCCTCGTTGTAACGGGTCTATGGATCGTATCCAAGTCTCGCGCGGTATCAAAGTCGTTGCGCGTTGGAGGCTATCCTTGCATCTCGACGGCGGCCTTCTGCACTGCGCGGACGATCTTGTCGTATCCGGTGCATCGGCACAGGTTGCCGGCCAGCCAGTGTCTGATTCGGTGCTCGTCTGGCGCCGGCTCGTTGTCGAGCAGCCCCTTGGCAGCGACCAAGAAGCCTGGTGTGCAGATACCGCACTGCAACGCGGCCTCTTCGAGAAACGCCTGTTGAAGCGGGTGCAACCCTTCAGATGTGGCCATCCCTTCGACTGTATCGACCGATTTGCCATCGATCTCAGCGCCTAGCACGAGGCATGAGTCGACGATCTTGCCGTCGAGCGAAACGGTGCAGGCACCGCAGTTTCCATCGAGGCAGCCCTCTTTGGTTCCCGTCAGCTCCACAATTTCGCGCAGGGTGTCGAGAAGGCTCATGTAGGGCGGCACGAGGAATTCGTGCGGTCTGCCGTTGATGGTTGTGCGCACGTGCACGCGCGCTGGACCAGGAGTGATCTGAGTCGTCATGTTTTATTAGCCTCTCGCTCGTTCTACTGCCTTGATGATCATTCGTCGGGTAAGCACTTCGGACAGGTGCTGTCGCTGCTCGATGGTGCCCCGCATGTCGGAAATCGGCACCGCGGCATCTCTTGCTATAGCCGCAGCGGCGTTGATCGAGTCGTCGTTAACCGGCTGTCCAGCCAAGGCATCGCCGGCTTCCTTCACCAGCAGAGGCACCGGTGCGACCGCTGCCAGTGCTACTCGGGCAGACTCGAACACGTCGCCGTCCTCGTTGAGCGTCACCGAAACGGCTGCTCCGGCAACGGCGATATCCATCTCATTTCGAGGGATGAAGCGCACATATGCTGCGCCGAAGTTGTCTCCGGGGTTGGGCAGGACCATGCTGACGAGGATCTCGCCGCGTCCCAATACGTTCTGCCCCGGGCCTGTGCAGAAATCTTCGACCGCGACATCTCTGTGCGTCTCATCGCCTCCCGGTCCGGCGATGTGGCAGATGGCGCTGTACGCGATCAGCGGGCAGATGCCGTCGGCGCT
This sequence comes from Dehalococcoidia bacterium, assembly GCA_965214735.1. Lineage (GTDB taxonomy): Bacteria > Chloroflexota > Dehalococcoidia > Lucifugimonadales > Lucifugimonadaceae > Bin127. The sequence continues at coordinate 2,470,236 of OZ243977.1, forward strand.
GGGAGATGCATTGCAGAGGTTGCCCCCCAAGCTGGCGCGCGACTGGATCTGGATTCCGCCGATCATCTCGACTGCGTCGATGATGCCGGGGAAAGAGTCGCGTATCTTCTGATCTTCGTAGATCCGATAGCACGGGGTCGCCGCACCGATGGAGACGCTGCCGTCTGGGTAGTGGCTGATATCGGTAAGCTCTGGGATGTTCTTGACATCGACAATAGCGTCGAGGTCCCATCGGTTAGCCCGTGCTTGAACCAGAACGTCGGTGCCTCCCGCGATCGGCCTTGCTCGGTCGCCGTGTTTGTCTAGCACAGCAACAGCATCATCGATCGAAGTTGGAGCTTCATATGCAAAGGGATGCAACAGCCCTCTCCTTTCGCCGTGAATTCACACAGTACTGCGGCGTTCGGCATCGCCAATCCGACGTGCCGCCCCGCCGTTATCTCGCAATAGAGTTTAAGTTACATCGGGCAAGTGTGCAATTTAATTCATGGATTAGGTCGAAACTCTCGATTTATCAGGTCTGACCATCGACGTTTCAGGTAGGAATCCAGATTAGAAGGTGGCTGTTGGCTATATGCGACCTGTGCATATGGTAAGGTTGAGTAATTATTACCAATTTACTCATAAATTATGGGTAACAGGAATCGAAGGTGATGCGAAACACAATAGGCGCGCAACATAGTGACGCAACACGCAAAGCCGGCATCTTTCTTCTGATCACCGCGCTGGCAACGGTTGTAGCAGTCATCGGGCGCGTCGCAGCGGATGCCGACCAAGCCACACTCGTTCAGTCTCTAGCTGCCGTCTCCGAGAACAGAGAGCTGTACACCATCGGCGGCATGGCGAGGCTCATCTCAGGTATCACTCTAGTCATAGCTGCTTGGTTCCTGTTGCAGACATGGATCATACGAGATCGGCTAGCTACTCCGTTGGTCCCGATTCTGTTCATCGCATCTGGCATTTTCACCGCACTCTCAGGAGCCTCAGCGGTCGCGTTGTCGGCATCAGGTGCCGACACGGTAACCGACTTCACAGAAGCTACCTCTTTTGTCCGATGGTTCACCGGCAAAGTGGGATTCACGCTGGCTGGTCTGGCCTTGATGATTGCGGCTCGCTACCAATGGCGTGTAGGAGGAGCCTTAAGGCGTATAGCACCAGCATCCGTTGTGATCGGCGTTGCGATGTTGTTGATCTGGGTCGATGCCGCTACTGTGCTTCATCCGATCACCGGTACCGCCTTCTTCATATGGATGCTAGCCGTCGGCGCGATGCTATTCACCGGACGGACTGATGAGCACTTTGCCCGAATGTCTAATGAAGTTGATTCGAGCGATTGAGATGGATGCCCGGGATCAGCGGATACCGCGACGCGGTTTGGCAGACTCTCAAATATGTCTCAGCGCGGCTCGCCAAACCACGATTGTGGCGATTATCGCCAATGCGCCCGATGCCCCGATGGCGAAAGGGGCTCCCCAGAGCTGCGCCAATACACCTGAAACCAGTGCTCCCACCGCTTGCGCCCCCCAAGTGAACATCATGAGGCTCAACACTCGACCTCGAAACTCGTCGGACACGAGAGTCTGAACCACTGTGTTGCTCATGGTGCCCTTGACTACGGAGAAGAGCCCGACGGCCGATGCTATAGGTAGTGCCCAAATCAGGTTTCCGACGAGCGAAAAGGCGACGAAGCAGGTGCCGGTCGCGATGCCTCCGATGGCGAGATATAGAGGCGGCTTCGCTCGTGCTCCGATGAGGGTGATGGTGAGAGTGGCGATGATTCCTCCGATTCCGATGAAGAGCAGCAGCTGGCCGTAAGTCGCGGAGTCTCCGTTGAACACCTCTTCGGTTACGACGGGTAGGAGAGTCTCGAACGGTGATCCGATGAGCCCGATCACGATGCCGTAGCCGATCACCGCGGCGATGGATTTCTGGAATCGGACGTATCTCAAACCCTCGACCAGTTCTGATGCTCTGTCCTTGATGGCGCCGGTGAAAGATGACTTTGTGGCTGTGTCTGTCGGCTGCTCTCGTACCAGCGCGAAGTGGAGTTGATGATCCATGCGGAGTAGAGTGACCACCGTCAAGACGTAGGAAGCTGAAATGATGAAGAAGAGCCCCTCCATTCCGATTGCAGAGACGAGGGGGTGGAAGAGCGTGGGTCCGAGTATCGCGGCACCTCCGAAGACGATGGAGTAGAGCGAGATGGCGCTGGGCAGCTGCTCTTTCGGCACTATCGATGCGACCATGGCGGAGCGCGCGGGAATGTCGAATGCGAGCAGGATGCCGGTGAATGTCGATATGGCTAGCAGATGCCAGACCTCGATCAGGTCGGTGGCGATGAGGGTGCCGGTGAGGAATCCGGCTGCCGCGAAGAGGAATCTGGTGAATCTGAGCAGTCGCAGTCTGTTGATGCGGTCTGCGAGCACGCCGCCCCACATCGAGAGGAACATCACCGGCGCCAGAGTGGAAAATGCGACCAGTCCGAGCAGTATCTCGCTCTCGGTGAGCGACCTCATGAGCCACATACGTCCGTATACGAGAGTCCACATCCCGACATTGGCGAATGCGGCTGCGATCCAGAAGAGCAGGTACTCGCGGTATCCGAATACTACGAATCCGGAGTTTCTCAGGACGCGCATATACCCGATACGAGGTCGATGTCTCGCTGGAACTCAGCCACTGTGCCTGCGACTACGTCTCGAGGGTCGAGGGCGTTGTGGGAGTGGCCAGATTCCATGATGGAGTAGGCGAGCGCGAGAGCCGCCATGCCCTCGTCGGGCCCCACCTCTGGGACGGTGCCATCTCGAACTGCACGGGCGAAGTCCATGTATTCGATGGCGATGATTTTGGAATCGATCGAACGGAAATCCATCTCGTAGGAATGGAGGCGGTTTCGTCCGTACCACAAGGCGGCAGTGACCTCATCGAGCGTGAACTCGGGCACAAGATCGAGGAGCTGAGGTCCTGTAACTTCGGCTCCGTCGCGGAGCACGATGCGTGGACCTACGCCTGAGCGGCTCGGAGGTCGGTACAGGACTCCCTCACTCCCAGCGACTATCGATTCGTGCCTGCCGTATCCATGTGAAGCATCGGTGATGATGAGTTGCCCTGCAGCCCCCGAGGCGAAGCGTATCGATGCGAATGCGGTGTCGATAGCATCCTGTTCGATGAAGTCGCCCTCGGTCTCGCCTCCGGCCTCTGTACGGTGCTGGTAGACCTCTGCCAGGCCGGGTGCCTGCATCGACATCGGATTCAGAATTCTGAGCGAGTCGTTGACATCTGTTTCGGCGTAGACCCTCTTGGCGGGCCCCATCAGATATAGGAGCAGATCTGCGTTATGGACTCCAGCGTCTAGGACGACTCCCCCAGCCTGATCTCTTTTTGCACGCCAGACGGTGCTGTGCATCACTCCTCTATTTGCGCTGCCGACGGATATATCAAGTGCGAAGTAAGGGGTGCCGATCGCGTCTGAATCTAGCAACGCTTTGGCGAGTCGGTTCATGGGGTCGCGTCGAAAATTCTCGGCGATCGCCAGCGTTCTGCCGGTACGATCGGATGCCGATTTCATCATCCTGCATGCCGCGAGTGTCAGCGCCATCGGCTTCTCGACCATCACGCTGAGGCCAGATTCCATGGCTTCGATTGCCAGCCGATGATGCGCTGGTGTACTGGTGACGATATCGACTGCTTCCAACCCCAACCCTTCGGAGTCAATAGCTTCTTGGAGGCTGGCGAAGACCTTTGGAGTCTCAGGTGTCGCGCTTGCGATGGTTTGAGCCACCGCTCGAGCCGAATCGATTTGAGGATCGCAGACGGCGACCATGCGGACATCGTCGAAGTGCTTTCTTAGCTCGGCGTAGCCCAAGGCATGACGCATTCCCATGCCACCGGCGCCGATCAGTGCAATGTTGAGCGGCATATCTGTCAAGAAGTCTCGCTCTATCGAGTTTCGGTGCTGTGTCGGGCGCATGTCATGCTGCCGCAGCTAGATGGAAGGTGGGGATCGGAAGCCGAGAGTTGATGTTTCAACTTGAACCTTGCTTTTGTTTAAGGGTGGACAACCTATTGTTAACAGATCAGACAATCTCTTTCTTGTCATTGGCGCGATGGATGATTGTGTCTTCAGCCTGTTCTGTAATTTTTAGTCGTCGTTTAATGCATCACACAGTCCGGCAATCAGTCAATATCAATGTGCTCGCACATTCCATTCGCCTCAATAAATCGGGATTCCGCATCTTCACACACTGGCACCGTACCGTCACACCGCTCCAACATACCGCCTACAATACCGTGTCTGTAAAAACATTGAGGCGGTGGTGCGGATAATGACAATGAGAGTAGCATCAGTGACCGTAAAACGTACAGCATCTGCGCGCCACTCAATTGTCACCCAGACTCCGTGGGATTTACGAGTGATATGGAATTCGATGCGGTGTGCCGGTACGGATCGAGGCGCGCAGTTATCGCCTCGTACGGTTGCTACACACCGGAGCAATGTGAGGCGCAACCGTTCTTAGTTGTTCAGACTGCCCATCTCGGCCGGTATGCTTCCTCGATTAAGTTGAGACAACGAGAGGGCGGTCATGATGACCGCCCTCTCCCAATGATCGCGGGCGTCTTCCCGCGGCTGGCTGCAGTCGTCCCGCCTATCGGACGGTTATCTTCTTCACGTCGCTGCTTGCTATGTTGCTGTCGCCGCTGGTCTTCTCAGCTCTCACCGCGTAGAAGTATTTCTCGCCGGACACTGCCGTCGTATCGGTCCAGGCAGCGGCGGAAACTTCGGCGGCTGTGAGAACCGTTTCAGTCCAAGCCGACTCGCCGGACAGCTGCCGACGCACCACCCACCGGTCGTAGCCTTCGCTGTTACCGCCGACATTCCACGACAGAGCCACATCGCCATTCCGCACAGCCGCACTCAGTCCGGTCAGCGTCACCCCGTAGCCGGAGAACGGGATGGTCAGCTTTCTCACGTTGGTGCTTCCACCCCTGCCGTTGGACTTTTCTGCCTTCACCGCGTAGAGGTATCTCTCGCCGGACACGACGTCGGTGTCGGTCCAAGTCGTGGCGGAAGCCGAAATGGTGGCTATTCCCGTCCAGGTCGGGACGCCGGGCTGTCGCCGACGCACGATCTGCCTGACGTAGGCGGGATCCGTCCCCGCCGTCCAAGACAGAACCACCGATACGCCATCGTCCGCGTCGTCATCGAAAGACGTGAGCAGGACGCTGGGAGGCGTGGGAGTCACGGGCGCGCAGTTGCCGCCTTGTACGGTGGACACGCTCCGGAGCCATGTCTGGAAGGAGCTGTCCAGCGGCGCGCAGAGCCCCTCGTTGTCTTGGAACTGTAACGTTTCCAGCGCCGAAAGCCCGGTGAAGCTCTGCGGAAGCTGGCCCGTCAGGTCGTTGCCGTGGAGCCAAAGCTGCGTCAGACTGTTCAGTCCGCCCAGCTCGGTGGGTATGCTCCCATTCAGCTCATTGTCGTCGAGCCACAGTCCCGTCAGATTGCTCAAGTCACCCAACTCGCTCGGTATGCTTCCCGTCAGATCATTGCCGCCGAGTTCCAGCTGCGTCAGGCTGTTCAGCCCGCCCAGCTCGCTCGGTATGTTTCCCGTCAGGTCATTGCCGCGGAGATTCAGCCGCGTCAGGCTGCTCAGGCTGCCCAGCTCGGCAGGTATGCTGCCGGTCAGGTCATTCCCGTCGAGCCACAGTCCCGTCAGGCTGTTCAGACTGCTCAGCTGTGTCGGTATGCTGCCTGTCAGCTCATTGACGCTGAGGCGCAGCCGCGTCAGGCTGCTCAGGCTGCCCAGCTCGGCAGGTATGCTTCCCGTCAGACTGTTGCCGCCGAGGACCAGCTGCGTCAGATCGCTCAGTCTGCCCAGCTCGGTGGGTATGCTGCCCGTCAGGCTGTTGCGGCTGAGGTTCAGACCGGTGACTCGGCCGCTGTCGTCGGTTTCTACGCCGTGCCAGTTTCCGATTGGCTGGTCGCTCAGCCAGTTGGTGTTGTCGGACCAATCGCCGCCGCCCGTGGAGTTGTACAGCGCGACAAGCGCCGGCCGGTCCGAAGACGGTGCCACGCAGTTGCCGCCTGTGGAGGATATGCTCTGGAGCCATGTCTGGAAGTCACTGTCAAGAGGAGCGCAGAGCCCCGCATTGTCTTGGAACCGCAACCTTTTCAGCTCCGAAAGCCCGGTGAAGCTCTGCGGAAGCTGACCCGTCAGCTGATTGCCCTGGAGCCACAGACCCGTCAGATCGCCGAGGCTGCCCAGCTCGGTAGGTACGGTTCCCGTCAGCTGGTTGCGGGGGAGCCCCAGTTCCGTCAGATCGCTGAGGCTTCCCAGCTCGCTCGGTATGCTCCCAGTCAGCTCATTGTCGCCGAGAAACAGCCTCGTCAGATTGCTGAGGTTGCCCAGATCGGCCGGTATGCTCCCAGTAAGCTCATTGCCGGCGAGGCTAATATTGGTGACGCGCCCGTCGGCGTCGGTGTAGACGCCGTGCCAGCTTCCGACGGGCTGGTCGCTCAGCCAGTTGGTATTATCAGACCAATCGGCGCCGCCTGTGGAGTTGTACAGCGCGACAAGCGCCGGCCGGTCCGGAGATGGTGGCACGCAGTTGTCGCCATGTCTGTCGTCCAAATCTTGGAGCCATGCCTGGAAGTCGCTGTCCAGCGGCGCGCAGAGCCCCGCGTTGTCTTGGAACTGCAACCTTTCCAGCGCCGAAAGCCCGGTGAAGCTCTGTGGAAGCTGCCCGGTCAGTTCATTGCCGCCGAAAGTCATCACCGTTAGATTGCTCAAGTCACCTAACTCGCTCGGTATGCTTCCAGTCAGCTCATTGTTGCCGAGATGCAGATGCGTCAGATTGCTGAGGCTGCCCAGATCTGCCGGTATGTTTCCAGTCAGCTCATTGTCGTTGAGGACCAGCACCTCCAAGTCGCTGAGGCTGCCCAGCTCGGTCGGTATGCTGCCCGTCAGGCTATTGTTGTGGAGGTTCAGCCAAGTCAGGTTGCTCAGGTTGCCTAGTTGTGTCGGTATGCTACCCGTCAGATCATTGTCAGCGAGTTCCAGCACCGTCAGATTGCTGAGGCTGCCCAGCTGTGTCGGAATTGTTCCCGTCAGCTCATTGTTGTGGAGTTCCAGCTTCGTCAGGTTGCTGAGTCTGCCCAGCTCGGTCGGTATGCTGCCCGTCAGGTCATTGTCGGCGAAGTTCAGCACCGTCAGGTTGCTGAGTCTGCCCAGCTCGGTCGGTATGCTGCCCGTCAGGCTATTGCCGTATAGGTTCAGCACCGTCAGGCTGCTGAGTCTGCCCAGTTGTGTCGGTATGCTGCCCGTCAGATCATTGCTACCGATAGTCAGACTGGTGACGCGGCCGCTGGCATCGGCATCTACGCCGTGCCAGTTTCCGACGGGCTGGTCGCTCAGCCAGTTGGTGTTATTAGACCAATTGGCACCGTCGGTGGAGTTGTACAGCGCGGTCAGCACCGCACGGTCCGTGGCAACGCTCTGCGCATCAGCCACCCGGGCCTGGTCTATCAACAGCCCTGCAACGAGCAGGATGGCGGCGACTGCGGCAATCGCCAATCGCTTTGCGCCCGCTGATGATGCGGGCATCACTATTACGCGTCCCGATGAGTTACGTCTTATCCGATTCTGGATCCCCGTGGAAAAATCGGGGGGGGGGGGGGGTAAGAAATCTTGAGCCATTTGCAGATGATGTCCAAGTGGTATCGGTGATCAGCCATTAGGAATCTAGCACGCTATCGGGAGGTTCGTCAACGATTTCGAGGATTTATTTCACGGATATCACAATGGTTTCGACAATGGCTTGAGCAAGAGGATGTTGGCGACGCTCGGGTGGGGATCAGTCCACGCGTGATGAGATGCTTTGACTTTCTACGGGGTCGCAGATCTAGACTGGATGGACCCGCGAGCCGCTTCATGGAACGGCGGAAACGCTCAATATCTGGTGTCGGGACGGGCTCCGTTATCAAAGATCAACCCGTCACTCGGCTTCTTCGCTACTAAGTAAGGACAAGGAGATGGCGGTCATCATGACCGCCATCTCCCAAGGGTCGCGGGTGTCGTCCCACGCCTAGGGTACGGTTATCTTCTTCACGTCGCTGCTTGCGATGTTGCTGTCGCCGCTGGTCTTCTCAGCTCTCACGGCGTAGGAGTATCTCTCGCCCGCCACCGCCGTCGTGTCGGTCCAGGCAGCGGCGGAAACTTCGGCGTCGGTGAGAACAGTTTCAGTCCAAGACGACTCGCCGGACAGCTGCCGACGCACGATCCACCTATCGTAGCCTTCTCTGTTACCGCCGACATTCCATGAAAGAACCACATCGCCGTTCCGCACAGCCGCACTCAGTCCGGTCAGCGTCACCCCGTAGCCGGAGAACGGGATGGTCAGCTTTCTCACGGCGGTGGAGTCGCCCCTGCCGTTGGCCTTCTCGGCCTTCACCGCGTAGAAGTATCTCTCGCCCGACACGACATCCGTATCCGTCCAAGTCGTGGCGGAGAGGTCGATTTCGGTGTCCGTCCAGGCCTCCACGCCGGGCTGTCGCCGACGCACGACCTGCCTGACGTAGGCGGGATCCGTCCCCGCGGTCCAAGACAGAACCACCGAGACTCCATCGTCGGCGTCGTCATCGAAAGACGTGATCAGACCGTTGGGAGGCGTGGGAGTCACGGGCGCGCAGTTGCCGCCTGTGAAGGATATGCTCTGGAGCCATGTCTGGAACGAGCTGTCCAGCGGCGCGCAGAATCCCGCGTTGTCTTGGAACTCTAACGTTTCCAGCGCCGAAAGCCCGGTGAAGCTGTTCGGAAGCCGTCCCGTCAGTTCATTGCCGCTGAGGGTCAGCACCTCCAAGCTGCTCAGTCCGCCCAGCTCGGTAGGTATGCTGCCCGTCAGGCTGTTGCCGTGGAGCCGCAGCTGTGTCAGATTGCTCAGTCCGCCCAGCTCGCTCGGTATGTTTCCCGTCAGTTCGTTGTCGCCGAGATTCAGCCGCGTCAGGCTGCTCAAGTCGCCTAACTCGGTGGGTATGCTTCCCGTCAGTTCGTTGCCGCCGAGGTCCAGCTCCGTCAATCTGCTGAGGCTGCCCAGCTCAGTAGGTATGCTTCCCGTCAGGTCATTGCTGTGGAGTTCCAGCCGCGTCAGGCTGCTCAAGTCGCCTAACTCGGTGGGTATGCTTCCCGTCAGGTCATTGCTGTGGAGTTCCAGCCGCGTCAGGCTGCTCAAGTCGCCTAACTCGGTGGGTATGCTTCCCGTCAGGTCGTTGCCGCCGAGGTCCAGCTCCGACAGACTGCTCAGGCTGCCCAGCTCGGCCAGTATGCTCCCAGTCAGCTCATTGCCGCCGAGATTCAGCCGCGTCAGATTGCTCAAGTCGCCTAACTCGGTGGGTATGCTTCCCGTCAGGTCGTTGCCGCCGAGGTCCAGCTCCGACAGACTGCTCAGGCTGTCGAGCTCGGTGGGTATGCTCCCAGTCAGCTCATTGTCGCCGAGATTCAGCCGCGTCAGATTGCTCAAGTCGCCTAACTCGGTGGGTATGCTCCCAGTCAGCTCATTGTCGCCGAGGTCCAGCTCCGTCAGATTGCTCAAGTCGCCTAACTCGGTGGGTATGCTTCCCGTCAGGTCATTGCCGCCGAGGTCCAGCTCCGACAGACTGCTCAGGCTGTCCAGCTCGCTCGGTATGTTTCCCGTCAGGTCATTGCCGCCGAGATTCAGCCGCGTCAGATTGCTCAAGTCGCCTAACTCGGTGGGTATGCTCCCAGTCAGCTCATTGTCGCCGAGGTCCAGCTCCGTCAGATTGCTCAAGTCGCCTAACTCGGTGGGTATGCTTCCCGTCAGGTCATTGCCGCCGAGGTCCAGCTCCGACAGACTGCTCAGGCTGTCCAGCTCGCTCGGTATGTTTCCCGTCAGGTCATTGCCGCCGAGGTCCAGCTCCGACAGACTGCTCAGGCTGTCCAGCTCAGTAGGTATGCTTCCCGTCAGGTCATTGCCGCCGAGATTCAGCTCCGTCAATCTGCTGAGGCTGCCCAGCTCAGTAGGTATGCTTCCAGTCAGACTGTTGCTGCTGAGGTTTAAAATGGTGACGCGGCTACCGTCGTCGGTTTCGACGCCGTGCCAGTTTCCGATGGGCTGGTCGCTCATCCAGTTGGTGTTGTCGGACCAATCGGCGCCGCCCGTGGAGTTGTACAGCGCGACAAGCGCCGGCCGATCCGGAGACGCGCAGTTGCCGCCTGTGGAGGATATGCTCCGGAGCCATGTCTGGAAGTCGCTGTCAAGAGGAGCGCAGAGCCCCGTGTTGTCTTGGAACCGCAACCTTTCCAGAGCCGAAAGCCCGGTGAAGCTCTGCGGAAGCTGACCCGTCAGCTGATTGCCCTGGAGCCACAGACTCGTCAGGTTTCCGAGGCTGCCCAGCTCGCTCGGTATGCTCCCCGTAAGCTGGTTGCGGGGGAGCCCCAGTTCCGTCAGATCGCTGAGGCTTCCCAGCTCGCTCGGTATGCTCCCAGTAAGCTCATTGTCGCCGAGAAACAGCCTCGTCAGATTGCTGAGGCTGCCCAGCTCGCTCGGTATGCTCCCAGTAAGCTCATTGCCGGCGAGGCTAATATTGGTGACGCGCCCGTCGGCGTCGGTTTCGACGCCGTGCCAGTTTCCGACGGGCTGGTCGCTCAGCCAGTTGGTGTTATCAGACCAATCGACGCCGCCTGTGGAGTTGTACAGCGCGACAAGCACCGGCCGATCCGGAGACGCGCAGTTGCCGCCTGTGGAGGATATGCTCCGGAGCCATGTCTGGAAGTCGCTGTCCAGCGGCGCGCAGAGCCCCGCGTTGTCTTGGAACCGTAAACTTTCCAGCGCCGAAAGCCCGGTGAAGCTCTGCGGGAGCTGACCCGTCAGCTGATTGGTGCCGAGTTCCAGCTTTGTCAGGTTGCTGAGGTTGCCCAGTTCGCTTGGTATGCTTCCCGTCAGCTGATTGTTGTGGAGTTCCAGCTTTGTCAGGCTGCTGAGGCTGCCCAGTTGTGTCGGTATGCTTCCCGTCAGATCATTGCCGGCGAAGTTCAGTTCCGTCAGTCTGCTTAGGCTGCCCAGCTCGTCTGGTATGCTTTCCGTCAGGCTATTGTTGCTGAAGACCAGTCGCGTGAGATTGCTGAGGTTGCCCAGCTCGCTCGGTATGCTTCCCGTCAGCTGATTGGTGCCGAGTTCCAGCTTTGTCAGGTTGCTGAGGCTGCCCAGCTGTGTCGGTATGCTTCCCGTCAGTCTGTTGTTGTGGAGTTCCAGCTTTGTCAGGTTGCTGAGGCTGCCAAGCTGTGCCGGTATTGTTCCCGTCAGCTGATTGTCGGCGAAGTTCAGTTCCACCAGATTGCTGAGGCTGCCCAGCTGTGTCGGTATGCTTCCCGTCAGCTGATTGCGGTAGAGAAGAAGATACCTCAGGCTGCTTAGTCTGCTCAGTTCGCTTGGTATGTTTCCAGTCAGGCTGTTGTAGGTGAGTCTCAGTCTAGTGACGCGGCCGTTAGCGTCGGTGTCGACGCCGTGCCAGTTTCCGAGCGGCTCATCGCTCAGCCAGTTAGTGCTATCGGACCAATTGGCGCCGCCGGTGGAGTTGTACAGCGCGACCAGCGCCGCCCGGTCCGTGGCAACGCTCTGCGCATCAGCCGCCCGGGTCTGGTCGATGAACAGTCCGGCAACGAGCAGGATGGCGACTGCGGCAATCGCCAAGCGATTTACGCCCGCTAATGATGAGGGCATCGCTATTACGCGTCCCGATGAGTTACGTCTTATCCGATTCAGGATCCCCGTGGAAAATCGGGGGGGGGGGGTAAGAAATCTTGAGCCATTTGCAGATGATGTCCAAGTGGTATCGGTGATTCGCCATTAGAAATCTAGCACGCTATCGGGAGGTTCGTCAACGATTTCGAGGATTTATTTCACGGATATCACAATGGTTTCGACAATGGCTTGAGCAAGAGGATGTTGGCGACTCTCGGGTGGGTGAGGATCAGTCCGCGTGATGAGATGATTTGACTTTCGACGGGACACAAGTCTAGACTGAATGGACACGCAATTTGGCGCGCAGAGGCTTCGAACGGGACAAGTATGCCTGCCGCTCGCCGTCGCAGAGAGCCGGGAGCGACCCGCTGAAAGCCCCGGCATGGCGATGCAGAGCCGAATGGACCCGTGAGCCGCTTCAGGGAACGGCGACAACTGACGCTGAGTATCTGATGCCGGGATAGGCTCCGTTAAATACGCCTTCTTTAGAGTTGCGTCGCGACGATTACCAACAGTGTTGGAGCGGCGAAACAGGGTGGCACCGCGGGTGTTCGAACTAAAAACCCTCGTCCCTGTCCCATGATTTTGAAAACGCATCCGGGACGGGGTTTTTCGCGTAAGAGACCTCTCCCGCATTAAGGTAAAAACCCGATATGACAGCCATTGCCGCACCAGAGACGAATTCGAAGAAGCTATTCGATGTGGCGGAAGGTGCCAAGCCGCGGATTCTCACCGGGATCCGTCCCACAGGCGCGCTTCACCTGGGGCACTACGTCGGAGCTCTGAAAAACTGGCTCGCACTACAAGACAAGTACGAGTGCTACTTCCTAATCGCCGACTACCAAGCCTTGGGAGACCACTTCGACGACATCGATCTCATCCGAGAATCGGTGCTTGACGTCACACTCGACTGGCTAGCTGTGGGGTTGGACCCTGAACGCTCCTCGTTCGTGGTGCAGAGCTATGTGCCCGAACACGCCGAGCTGACTATGCTTCTGTCTTTCGTCACTCCGCTGGGGATGTTGGAGCGCAACCCAACTTTGAAATCGGAGCTTGACAGTCTGCCAGTGGAGAATCGAACGGTCGGTTTCTTCAACTACCCGATGAGCCAGGTGGCAGACATTCTGTTGCCCCGCGCCCATTTGGTGCCGGTGGGCGAAGATCAGGCGCCGCACATCGAGATGACCAGAGAGGTGGCACGCAAGTTCAACCGAATGTTCGATCGCGTATTCCCCGAGCCGGCGGCGCTGATCGGCGATGTCGGTCGGCTAGTCGGAACAGACGGCAACTCGAAGATGAGCAAGTCGATGGGCAACACGATCATGCTGAGCGACGATGCTGCCGCCGTCGAGAAGAAGGTGCGCGGAATGTTCACCGATCCCAACCGTATCCGTGCCGACATTCCTGGCCGCGTAGAAGGCAACCCCGTATTCCAGTATCACGACGCATTCAACCCCGACATCGCACAGGTTGACGATTTCAAGGCCCGCTACCGGGCCGGCACAGTCGGCGATGTAGAGGTCAAGGTCGCACTCGCAAAGGCGTTGAATGAGTTCCTGGACCCCATCCGAGAGCGTCGCCAAGCGTACGCTTCCGATACTTCTTATGTGGAAGATGTGCTGATGGATGGTGTGCGGCGAGGCAGAGAGATCGCTGAGGAAACGATGCAACGCGTTCGAGACGCGATGCGCATCAGCAGCTATACCTCGACATGGTCGTAGCCGAAGCCGTCTCTTAAAAGTCGGTTTCGGCGCAGTCTGATACTTACAAAACAATAGGAATTGGACTCGACCAATGACACGTCGATATGCATACACACCAGATTTACCCAGCTTCAAGCTCTTGTCTAAGAGATCGAACTTGATACCTGTCTATCGCGAGATATCAGCGGATCTAGAAACCCCGGTTTCTGCATTCATCAAGGTTGCACGCGGAGCCAATTCGTTCCTCTTCGAGAGCGTAGAAGGCGGCGAAAACCTGGCGCGATATTCGTTTCTCGGCACGGAACCATCAGATGTGATCCAAACCGGAGCGGGAACGTCTCATGGAAGTGTTGACCCTCTGGAGACGCTCAAGGATCGATTGGAGTCGATCCGTTACGCATCGGTCGACGGATTGCCGAAATTCGATGGCGGTGCTGTCGGATACGTGGCATACGACGCCATCAAGTACTTCGAGCCGCGTGTCCCTGAGATTTCGGATGAGGCATCGGGAATGGGAATCCCGGAGGCGGTCTTCATGCTGACCGACTCGATGCTGATATTCGATCATGTGCGGCACACGATCATCGTCGTGGCGCATGCCTCAATCAACGACGACACCGATCCTGAGCAAGCCTACTCGAACGCGATCGAGCGGATCGAGTCGATGATCGACCGTTTATCGGAACCGCTTCCGGACACCGCGCTTCGTCGATCCAGCGCACCGGCACAAGTTCATTCGCGTGCCGATGAAGCAGAAATCGACTACTCGTTTGTCGGCTCGGCATCCGCGATGCCGTCAGGCTGGCACCTCGATAGTGCCGACGAAGCGATCGGACAGCGATACATCCCGAACATGTCGAGGCTCGACTACCACAACATGGTGCAGGCATGTAAAAAGGCGATCTACGACGGCGAGATCATTCAGGTTGTCGTTTCACAGCGTTTGACTCGTCGGACCGCGGCGCAGCCCTTCGACCTGTATAGATCGCTGCGAGCGATCAATCCTTCGCCTTACATGTTCTTCCTGGATCTGGACGGATTTCAGATCATAGGCGCATCGCCGGAGCTGCTCGTCCAATCAGTCGACGGCAAGGTGGCGGTGCATCCGATAGCCGGCTCTCGTCCCCGAGGCGTCACTCCCGAGGAGGACGAGAAGCTGGCGATCGAGCTGCTCTCCGACGAGAAAGAGATCGCGGAACATGTCATGCTGCTCGATTTGGGCCGCAACGATGTCGGGCGAATAGCCAAGCCAGGCACGGTTAGAGTGACTCAGCAGCTCGAGATCGAGCGTTACTCGCACATCATGCACATCGTCTCTCACGTCGAGGGCATGCTCGATGATGGATACGATGTCTACGACGTGCTGCGGGCGGGATTTCCGGCCGGCACCGTATCCGGTGCTCCCAAGATCCGCGCGATGGAGATCATCGCCGAGTACGAGCCCGACAAGCGAGGCCCTTACTCGGGCGCGGTCGGCTACTTCTCATACTCCGGCAACATGGATACCGCCATCTCGCTCCGCACGATGACGCTGAGGGATGGAGTGGCGTATCTACAAGCCGGGGGAGGAATAGTGGCAGATTCAGACCCTCAGCCGGAGTACGAAGAGACTCTGCACAAGATGGGCGCGTTGATGCACGCGATCGACCATGCCGAATCGTTAATGGAGGTTTAGTCCTATGCTGCTACTCATAGACAACTACGACAGCTTCACCTACAACCTGTTCCAGTACCTCTCCGAGCTGGGCGCGGACGTGGTGGTGGTGCGCAACGACAAGGCATCCGTGGAAGAGCTGGCTGATATGAAGCCGGAGCGTTTGGTAGTTTCGCCTGGACCGTCTCATCCACGCAATGCGGGCGTCTCAATCGACGCCATAAGATACTTCGCTGGCAAGGTACCGATACTGGGAGTATGCTTGGGTCATCAGGCGATGGGCGAGGCGTTCGGCGGAGTCGTAGATCATGCTGGCGAGCTGAAGCACGGCAAGACTTCTATGATCGAGCATGACGGCAGAGGCATCTTCGAAGGTCTGCCGAACCCCTTTGAAGCCGTCCGCTACCACTCGCTGGCGGTTCAGCCGGACGCGGTCCCGTCCGAGTTCGAGGTGTCCGCTCGGTCTGCCGAGAGCGGTGTGATCATGGGAATGAGGCATCGCGAGATGCCGCTCGAAGGCGTGCAGTTCCATCCCGAATCGATCCTGACCCGTCCCGGCAAAAACCTGTTGCAGAACTTTTTGGAGATGGGGGTTTAAGGGAAGAGTCGTTTCATCAACGCGATCTCTCCCGTCACAAACAAGGGCATAAGGTAGACGGAAGGCATCTTGAAAGCGTGGCTATCGGCGGTCGCGGTCTAGGAACGGAGGCGGCTCGTTGAACTCGAGTCTCTTACGTTTGGCTCGCTTCATACGTCTGTACCACGCGGCTGGCTCAGTATTGGCGCGTTCTTCACCGCGAGCTTCGGCCTCCGCCTCCCACTTGTTCTTCACGGGCGTAAAAAACAGTCCCATGACCCATGACTTGCCTTAAGACCAGACTAGCGGCGGTCGCGGTCTAGGAACGGAGGCGGCTCGTTGAACTCGCGTCCCTCACGTCTGGCATGCTCCATACGCTTGTACCACGCAGCGGCCTCGGTATTGGCGCGTTCTTCGCCGCGCTCTTCACCGCGAGATTCAGCCTCCGCCTCCCACTTGTTCTTCACGGGAGTAAAAAACAGTCCCATGGTTTTCCTTCCTACAGGAATCAGCACATCCTTAACCAAGTCTACCAGCAAGATCGTCGACACCAACGCACCTGCGGTTATGAAGGATGTTGTCGTCGCCACATCCAAGACGTGAGCCTTGAACGACTGCGTCTGCTCGGTCTCGTTCCAAATCGCAAAACCAACCCAGCCCATCATCTGAACTACGTAGGTCAACATGTAAGCCCTGCGCCGCTCCGAAACTATCGCTAACAGGCTCTCTCGATCCGTCAATTTCTCTCCTGTCAACCAACTTCGAGGCATTCGCTACTCCTCGCAAGATGTTAACGGGTGAGGGAAAGAATCGTGCGCGACTCACCACAAACGATGCACATCGTAGCGTTCGAATAGCGGCTCGTTGGACATGAGAACGAGGTTGCGGACAACGCCTGAGCGATGAGCATCCTGTCGAACGGGTCGCGGTGCGGACCGGGCAGCGAACCTGCACGGCTGGCATCCTCAACGGTGATCGGCAGCTCTTCGAAACCTTGGTCTGCGATGGCTCCAGAGACATCGGCGGCGATCAAGGCAGCACTCGGCAGTTTGCCAATCCGATGCTTGGTGGTGACCTCCCATGCCGATGCGGCACTTATCAGCACTTCGTTCGATTCATCAGCAATCGGACTCTGTACCGAGTCAGGTAGACGTTTGCTGTCCGTAATCCACCAGATAAACGTGTGAGTATCCAACAAAGCCCGCAATACTATCTACCTTCCCAAGCTCTCAACTCCTCCTCCGGCAACGGGTCAAAGAAGCTATCATCAAGCTTCACCTGTCCCTTGAAGACATCCGGCTGCCGCCGGCCGCGTTTTCGAACGCTTACCAGCCGCGCCACCGGGTCGCCGTTGCGCGCAATCACGACCTCTTCACCAGCCTCTACCTGCTCCAGCAAGCGCGACAGGTTGGTCTTTGCTTCATGTACGTCTACTCTTACCATCGCTGGTCCCTCTGCAACCTGCTTGGCTAAGTATATGGCTACAAGATGGAGTTTCACAGTACGGTGTCAAGGAGCATCGGACAGCATGGCGCTGGAAGTTCCTCGTGCCAAGCCTCAAAGTGCGTGGCAGGTTAAGATGCGCCATCGCGGATACCATGATTAGGAATAAATCCCATCCCTCCATCCATTGATCTCGTTATGAATATTCAAGAAGGAATACAAACCGCCGTAGACGGCACAGACCTGTCGCAGCAAGAAGCCGCTGAAGTAATGTCGCAGATCATGAGCGGCGAAGCTACCGAAGCGCAATTCGGCGCGTTCGTCACGGCGTTGCGCATGAAGGGAGAGACTCCAGAGGAGATCGCCGGCATGGCATCGGTCATGCGAGAGGTTTCACTGCACGTCCACACGGACTCGGAGCTGATCGACACATGCGGCACCGGAGGCGATGCCAAGGGATGGTTCAACATCTCCACCGCGGCCGCGTTCGTGGCAGCCGGTGCCGGAGTCGCTGTCGCCAAGCACGGGAATCGTGCGATGTCCGGCTCTACCGGCAGCGCCGACGTGCTTGAAACCTTAGGCGTGAATATCTCACTTGGGCCCGACGCAGTGAAGCGTTGCATCGAACATGTGGGCATCGGCTTCATGTTCGCTCAGGCATTCCATCCAGCTATGAGATTCGCTGGGCCGCTACGTCCGCAGATCGGGATTCGAACTGTGTTCAACATACTCGGACCATTGACGAACCCCGCTGGTGCTAGGCGACAGGTTCTCGGAGTCGCCGATAGATCTACGGCGGAGAAGATCGCAGAAGCGTTGCGGCTTCTAGGCACCGATTACTCGCTGGTTGTCCACGCCGAATCCGGTGCCGACGAGATCGACGTGGAGGGGCACACAGTGATGTTTCAAGTCACTCCCGACGGAATGAAGCGACGCAGAACACGACCAGCCGACTTCGGACTGCCGGAAGGGAGTCGAGAACATCTGGTCGCCGATTCGGCTGAGCACAGCGCGGCGATCATCCGAGCGGTATTGGCAGGTATCGGTGGAGAGCACAACGCGCCACCCGGTCCGGAGAGATCGCGTTACAACGTAGTGGCGATCAACGCCGCCGCCGCGCTGCTAGCCGCCGGCAAAGCCCAAAGCTTCAACGATGCCGCGCTGATGGCGAAAGACAGCATCGACTCGGGAGCCGCGGCAACGAAGCTGGGGACGTTGGTGGAGATTAGCAGCGGGATGAAGTGATTTGAGCGTCGGGAGCGATGCGCGAGAGCCTTGGCGCGGATTTGTTCGTCACAGATGCACGTTTCATGTCACACAAAATCGGTTGTCTGAAATGTACGAGCGACAAAGCACCATGCCCGTCCCAGATGCCCGCTCCGCGTCACACAAAAAGGCAACAGGTTGCACATGGATGTCACTTGATGCCGTTACCCTCTGCAATGTCTAGCAGCTCGGGGTAGGCGAACACTCCCGGACGCCGACCGCGTGGCGTTCTGATCTGTTTCAGCAACCCCTGCTTGCGAACCACATGCAAAATCCTGCGAGCGGTTGGTTCGGGTATCTCTGAATCCACTATAAACTGCGACGTGGAGAATACGGGACGGTTGAAGAACCAGTCGAGAGCGCGAACTGAGAACTGAGAACGTGTAGCGTCGGTGATCCAGTCTTTTCGAGATTCGTACAGAGATTGGATTTTCTCAGCCTTGACACGATTCTCGGTGGCTTGTCCGGTAATCGCTCGCAAGAAGAAAGCACACCAGCCAGTCCAATCGTCATCGCGTGACACCAACAACAACCCATCCCGGTATTCATCGCTGTGGTTCTCCAGATACCCACTGAGATAGAAACTGGGACTGCTGAGCACTCCTTTCGCCTTCAAGAACAGAGGCACGATCAAACGTCCTAATCGACCGTTGCCGTCTAGAAAGGGATGGACCGCCTCGAATTCGGCATGGACAACCGCGAGCTGCACCAGCACATCGGGTGCATCATCATGCATGTAATCCTCTAACGCGTTCATCTTTTCCCGCACTTGTTGAGCGGGAGGGGGGACATAACGCGCCTTCTCGATAGGAACTCCCGGAGGTCCGATATGGTTCTGGATGCGGCGATAAGAGCCCGGGCCCCTGTTTTGCCCGCGCACGCCCTGCAACAGAATCCCGTGTGTTTCACACATCAGCCTCTGCGACAAAGGCAATTCTTCCAGCCTTTGTATCGCGGTCGTCAACGCCACACGGTAGTTCAGTACCTCTCGGTAATCGTCCGATCTCGCATCATCATCCCCATATGCGCCTCTAGCCTCAAACTCCAGGACTTCTCCGAGAGACGCTTGTGTCCCCTCGATCCGAGTAGACGACACCGCCTCTTGAGTCGTCAGCGGGCTCAATAGCAGGCTGGGATTCGGAACCGAGCTGAGCACGCCGTCGTAGCCGGCGATTGCTCGATTAGCAGACCCGATGAGAGGTATCAGCCGTTCCCAATCGAGGTTATCAGGAGGGAACCTGCCTTGGTGATACTGCACCGGTGTCATGCGGCCTCCGGATATGCTTTAGCAGCGGGCATGCCGCCTTGCGTAGCGTCTTTGCCAAGATGCGTCACAATGTTTAGGTTACGCCGAATCGATAGGTCGTGAGACTCTGCAGGCCCCCTGCATCGAGCACATCGCCACGCCCCACGTGGGCGCCTGACAACGCATCCCGCCGTCTTCGGCACGGCTTCCCGACCGCGGGTTTGTCCATCGCGGATGCCCGTTTCATGACAGACAATCCAGTTTGTCTAACATGTATGAAGGACAAAATAATTTGTGTAGCGTGAAATCCCGTTTCGTGACACACAAACGTCATCGCCACGGTCTTGGCCTCCATCAAGCAGAAACTCGAACAGGAACGCAGGGCACTTCTGGATCTGAGCAACTGCAACTCGCTGCTCAACTTCCGGCCTCATCGAGTCTGACATCAAGGGCCACACCCTCATGTACAAGTCCGATCTGCAACGAGTCAAGCCCCGAAGAAATCAGCCGGCCGATTTAGGACTGCCAGAAGGGGGTCTCGAGCATCTGGTCGCCGGCTCTGAAGTGGTGTCTCAGTAACACGGACTGCACACGCGTCATCGTTAATATCGTCACTTTTACAAAAGCTGCCGAAGCGGAGTTGAGAGACCGGCTGGTTCATGATCCGCAGTTTGAACCCATCCGAGGTCAAACCACCATCTCTAATCTCAACGCCTACGGATACCGTCGTATCCGTAGCAACGTGACTAGCCAACCGGCTCCTGACCACGCGCAGCGATTACCACTTCGCCATGCTCAATTAGCTTCGTCCTGCGTGGGTTGGAGACCCGCACATCGAACCCGTTGTGACGGCGGGAGCAATGGAGCTAGAAGGCTATGGAAGTTATAGACAACATGAAATCCATGGGGCGACCACACGGTTGACATCAATCGAGGGTGTTTTCAGAAGCGTATGGACGCTTTGGAGGAACAGGGGCTGACTTACCGAGGGGATGAAATTGGTGACAGATGTAGTGCGCAGCACGGAGCCCGGTAGAGTAGTGGTGATGGATCGGCTATGCCGTCAGTTCCATACCTTACGAGATTTATTTCGCATCCGACGGTGCTCCGTTCAAGACTGCAACGGATTTGGAGATTTTTAGTACTAAAGGTTTTGACGATCTGATCAAGTTGATTGAGATTCGAGATCGTTCCAAAGATAATCGCAGGGTTGCTCAAACAATAAGTGATGCCCTCGGAATTTGTGACCTCGTCAAACGATTTCCATTGAGTAAGAAAGACCACACTAATTTAGAGTCTTACCTGTGTAGGGCAAAGAGCAGAACGACTATCGAGACGGTTGCTGCAATCAAGTCCTACGACGGACCGAAGTTAAATATAAAAACACACGAGTAATTGTATGGAAGTGCCAGCAGTTTCTTGAACACAAACCAACTGTCAGGTGCGATAAGGAGCATTGAAGGAAGTTTCGCCGGACTGAGATTTGATCAAGAGAGTGACGAGGAGGATATTTCGTACATCACTTCTCTGTTTGAACAGATCGCAGAGAGAAAAGGCTTCGATACTGATGACCTGATTGACAGACTGGAGACGGCCAAGGAGCAGTTGGAAGAGTACCGCACTTTTGAAGATTATAGCTACACAGAAAGCGTGAGCAGTGTTTTAGAAAGCCCCCTGCATCTAATGACTGGCCACAGAGCAAAATTCGAGATAGTCGTAATACTGGATACAGTCGAAGCCATCTGGCCACACCGTAGGACTAACGATGAGCGCGATATGGAAGGGGAGCGTAGGTTGTTCTATGTGGCGTTTACTCGTGCACGTCAGAGAGTGATCATGCTGACGGAGAGCGGTGCCCCGCTCAGCCCCTTCGTGGATGAGTTAGGGTTGCAAGCCTGAGAAACTGTCTCATAATCTTGTCTAGGCATGGTAGGACGGGCTATCAACATCATCGCCACTGACCAGCATGCCACTCATAGGGCATCATGCCCTCCTCTCGCGATCCCGCCAGCCGATGCGAGTAATATATCTGGCATCGCAGTGCGCGCGCCCAACCACCCAGCATCCACCTCATCCATGAATCTCACGAACGTCAGACCCGCGCTTCATCGTTACGGCGTCGCGTTGCAGTTCCCGGATTTTCGATGGGTCTGGATCGGAAGCTTTGGCGGGCAGTCGGCGTACTGGGCACTGATCGTCGCCCGCGGCGTGCTCGTGCTGGAGATGACCGGATCTTCGACACTCGTAGGCATCACCACGTTCGTGGCGATGGCGCCGCGTTTCATCATGCCACCCCTCGCGGGGTACATGGCAGACCGATTCGACCGCCGGACGGTGCTCGCCTCAGCATACATGCTTCAGGTCGTGAACGTGGCGGTCATGACGGTGCTCGCGTTCGCGGGAGTGCTGGAGATCTGGCACATCGTCGTTCTAGCACTGATCAACGGCAGTGTTCGCACGTTCCAGATGACGGCGACGCAGTCGTTGATCCCGAATCTGGTACCGCGGGAGCACTGGCTCAACGCCATCTCTTTAAATCAAGTGTCACTCCAAGGAGCACGCTTGATCGGTCCTGGATTAATCGCCCCGGCGCTGCTGTTTTCCGGCACCAGCATCGCGTTTCTGTTGTGCACCGGCCTCTATCTCGTCGGTGTGGCTGGCGTACTCGCTATTCGCACAAGATCGTCTGGCGGACTGGAGAGCGGTGCAGGAATGGGGGCGAGCCTCTGGGAAGCGGCGCGCTACATCTACTTCCACCAACGCCTCAGGATGTTGATCATCTTGGTCGCGTTCCACTGCGCCATCACGATGTCGTTCGAGTCGATGCTGCCCGTATTGGCTCGCGATGTCTTGGGCGACGCGAGCGCGAGCGTCAGCTACCTGATGATGGGAGTCGGCGCCGGTGCTTTGGTGGGCGTATTCGGGATTGCCGGCGTGCAGAGCGAATCTGGAAAGGGAATGCTCCTGCTGATAACCGGAGTGCTTAGCGGCGCCTCGATGCTGGTGCTGGCACTGTCCAGCAATACCGTCGTGGCAATGGCCGGCACTGCGCTCATGGGCGGCTCCCAAGGCGCTTTCATGGCGATCAGCGGCGCGATGATTCAATCCATAGTTCCCGATGCCATGCGCGGCAGGATCACTGGACTGAACCATATAAACATCGGCGGTACCATGGCGATTTTCAACTTGGTGAACGGATTCGCGGCGGACGCGTTCGGTGCTCAGAATGTGATTTGGGTGCTCGGATTGTCATTCGTGGCTGTGATGGCAGCGAGTCTGGCACTTGGAAGCCTGCGGAGGATATACCGAGGCAGCAACGCAGTCCCGATGCCGGCGACCTAGATCATGACACCGAGAATTCCTCGTGCCACAGATGCTGATGATGCCGATGTGCTCCAGCGGATAGTTGCCGCTAAGCGAAGGCGAATCGACACAGATAGAGCCGCCATCCCGCAGGGTGCAATGATAAGAAGCGCAGAGGAGATAACCGCTTCTTATCCTCCGATGGCGTTCGACGAAGTGTTGACACGCAGCGAAGCTATCTCTGTGATCGCGGAGATGAAGCGTTCTTCACCATCGGCGGGAGAGATGGATCTGCAACTCGATCCCACCGACCGGGCGACAACTTACTGCGACGCTGGCGCAACTGCCATCTCGGTGCTAACGGAGCGTGACTTCTTCAGAGGCTCCATCGCAGATCTGCGAGAGGCGGCTAGCGTAGCCCATAGACATGATGTTGCAGTGCTGGAAAAGGACTTCGTAATCGACGAGTACCAGATTCACCAAGCGCGTGCAGCCGGTGCCGATAGCGTGCTGTTAATCATCGCCATCCTCGATACATCGCAGTATGCTGACCTATACACGGTGTCGCAGGAGTGTGGAATGGAGCCACTGGTAGAGGTCTTCGACGAAAAAGAGCTGGATGTCGCCATGACGGTCGTGGAGCCTCGCATAGTCGGCGTGAACAATCGCAACTTGAAGACTCTGCGAACCTCGCTGGAAGTCTTCCCTCGTCTGGCGCGAAGGATTCCCGACGACGTGATCAAGGTGGCGGAGAGCGGGATGCGGTGCCGCGACGATGTGAGGCGAATGGCAGATTACGGAGCGCGGGCAGTTTTGGTGGGGGAATCGTTGATGATTGGCGGCGATCCCAGCCGCTTGATATCAGAGATGTCATCCATCAAAATATGAATATAATCGGCTTGATTTTGTTCCCATGACCTACACACCCAAAGTTAAGATCTGCGGACTGCGCGACGGCGAGTCAGCGTTGGCTGCCGCTAATGCCGGAGCCGACTTCTTGGGCTTCGTGCTGGTCGAAGGAGTCCGACGTCAATTGACCCCGTTCCAAGCTCAGGAAGTGGTGCGTAACTATCGGATCCGTGCTCGGGACCACAGAGTTAGCGGAGTGCGTAAGAAGGGTGCGAAGGTCGTTGGCTTATTTCGGAATCAAGACTCGCAATGGGTGAACAAGATTGCTCAGCAGATCGATCTAGATTACGTACATCTCTGCGGCGAAGAGGACGACGCATATATCCGCTCGATGCGGAAGCCGGTGATCCGTCAAATCAGGATCAAGTCCGACACGCGGACCTCGGATCTCAAAGATGAATTGGAACGACACCTAGACAAAGGGCGCATCGTGCACTTGGACAGCTACGATGAACACGCTCCGGGTGGCGCGGGCAAGTCCTTCGACTGGGACTTAGCCGCTGATCTGGCTAATCGTGAGGGAGTGTTGCTCGCCGGCGGGTTACATCCAGACAACGTGCGTGAAGCCATCTCCCAGCTGATCCCTTGGGGCGTGGACGTATCGTCGGGAGTCGAAACCGACGGCATCAAGGATCGCTCGAAGATAAGTTCATTCATCCAACGAGCTAAATTCGGCTCATAGTAGGACGCATCAACTGTTCTCTGGATGAAAGTTCCTCATCGTAAACTGCCCGAGTCCGCGAGTCTGTTACGAAACTCCATGTCGTTCTGATTCATTCGACAATCCCGTCGAAGGTACTTCTGTGCACAGGTCTCGTCGCGGAAAATACCTATACTTGGCTCATCATCACACGTCCTATTCAGCATTGGGAGATAGTTGCGAATGATGAAGACTGAAGACACGTTGAAGGTCGCGCAGATCGGCACCAAGCACGGTCACGCCAACGGCGTGTATCGAGTGATGGAGGAGCACCCTGGAGTGGAGGTTGTTGGATGCTTCGAGCCCGACTCCGAACGCAGAAAGTTCTGCGAAGACTCCGGCGATTGGGATGACGTGGATTGGATCGAAACGTTCGACGATATCTTGGGTGACGACGAGATCGTCGCGGTAGCCTCGGAAGGTGCCAACCGTGAGAGCTTGGCACATACCGAGAAGATTGTGGCAGCCGGCAAGCACTGCTTCTACGACAAACCGGCGGGCGATGATTTTCATCGCTTCCTCAGAGTGATAGAAAGTGCTCACACCCAGGGCTTGGAAGTCACTCTCGGCTACATGTTCCGCAAGCACGACGGATTCGAGCGCATAGCAGGCTGGGCTCGTTCCGGCTTTCTCGGTCATGTGTTTCAGATCAGGGCGCACATGTCTACCTGGCTGCCTGAAAGGTCGTGGGGAGGGCAATTCACGGATCGTCAGGGGCTCTCGTATCACCGCGGCGGCGTGCTGTTCGATCTTGGCGGACACGTGCTGGATCAAATAGTCTGGATTCTAGGCAGGCCTCAACGCGTCACGCCGTTTTTGCAGAACGCCACCTCCGAAACTCGGGACTTCATGGACAACACGCTCGCAGTTATGGAGTATCCGAACGCCTTGGCAACTGTCGATATCGCGGCGATGGAGCCGAGACCGATGGCGCGTCGCTTCGAGGTTTACGGCACCGAAGGATCGGCGATCATGGAGCCGTTCGAGCCGGCGGAGCAGCTGCGGATCTGCCTGACTCGAGGCAAAGAAGGCTACTCCGAGGGCGTGACGATGATCGATCTCGAGGATCGGAGGCGTTACGTTGACACCTTCGCGGCGTTCGTGGCGACGATCAAGGGTGAAGCACCGCCGCTACGATCTCGGGAGCATGAGCTCCTAGTGCAAGAGACCCTGATGCGCTGCACCGGCGGGCTGGCATGAGAGTGAAGCTGCACATTGTCGTGCAACCATTAGTTTGATGAATCGAATATTGTGAGATAATTTTACGATGATCGATCATCTAGATTTTTAGAATATGTGTGACAATTTAATCGTCTGAGTGAGATGTCCAAAGGCACCAAGACAAGCGATTTCGGATCAAGAGGTTGGGTTAACCACGACTCGTCTGCTTACTACTCCCGTGGCCTTCATCCCCTTTGGGTTAGAAACGCTCTGCGCGATTCTCATGATCCTCTAGAACCCGAAAACCAACTACCTGAATTAGATAGGTTTAAATTTTTCTGCAAATCTAGTGAAGACATGAGTGAACTCCAGGACCGTAGCGTTCACCTAATGGTCACATCGCCACCTTACAACGTCGGAAAGCAATATGATGATGAACTCTCGGTTGGCGAACACTTGGAGCTGATGTTCAGCGTTTTGAACGAAACCTTCCGTGTGCTGGTCCAAGGAGGACGAGCATGTGTAAACGTTGCCGGGATCGGACGTAGGCCTTACATCCCGCTTCATGCTTACATTATCGAAGTGGCATCCAGAATCGGCTTTTTTATGCGGGGCGAAATCATCTGGGACAAAGGGATGAATGGTGCTTCAACTGCTTGGGGTAGCTGGATGTCGCCTACCAATCCTACCTTGAGAGATGTGCATGAATACATACTCATTTTCCAAAAGCCCCCTTTTGGACGTAAGGCGATAGATGATCGAAAACCCACCGTTTCACGCGACGACTTCTTGGAATATACAAAGAGCATTTGGCGATTCACTCCCGCTTCGGCTAAACGCTCAAGGCATCCAGCACCATTCCCAGAAGAACTGCCCAAACGTTTGATCGATCTCTACACATTTGAGAATGACGTGGTGCTCGATCCGTTCATGGGAACAGGCGCAGCGGCGTTGGCGGCGTTGCGTAGCGGCAGACGATTCGTCGGTTACGACGTAGAAGATGAATACCTAGAGATCGCGAATGAGCGCATCTCCGAGGAGGGTCTTGGCGGATCGGTATCAAAGAATAGCCACCAGCAACTACCGCTTTGATGACGGACCACTGACCAATAGTGCTCTGATGTCATTCTTCGATCGTTGTTTCGACGAGGCATTGAACATCTCAGGTCTGTACCCAGCATATGGGTGCATCGTTTGTGCAACCAATTCATCGGGCAAGATTTACCTCGGTGAAAAGCCGCGAGTTTGCCGTGACTGTGGTTCAAAGCGTGTATTCGAGTTAGCGACTTTTCAAGGGCGCGCTCCTGTGTATGGAGCTACATTTGTCGGCGCGGTGCAGGTTCTATTCCAGCGTCGTTTTGATCTTGCGTTAACCCCGACACCCCACAACACTAGGACTCACGATTTAGAAGCATCTCCGCAGATCGCTATCGAAGCAAAGGGGTCTGCGCGGCGAGTCAGGCTTTCTGGAAGCGATTCGGTCAATTTAAAAAGAGCCGGACTTCGACGATCCGACACAGAGAAAAAAGCAGAAGCAAACGCTAGAACCTACAAACGATTCAACCCTTCAGGCACCTTTTATGTCGTTACGAATGCTTTGCCTGACCGTCTGCGTGGGATCCGCACCGATGATATTGATGGTTATTTCGACCTTACCAAGGCAGCCAGAGTCGAAGCATTTGCACGCGAAATCCGCGAGAAAATGTCGTTCCACCTCCCTTTAACCTGATGTTCGAGAGCGGCAATATAGCTACAGTTGTCTCCTCTCTGATCGCCTATCTTCTGGGATCTATGCCCTTCGCGTATCTGATCGCCCGATCAGCGGGCGTCGACATCTATCAGGTGGGAACCGGCAATCCGGGCGCTGCGAATACTTATCGGAAGATCGGCAAGAAGCATGGGGCGGCGGTATTCGTCCTCGATCTAGGCAAGGGCGCCATCGCAATCTACGTCGCCATCGTCATCGGCACGCCGCGAGAGCTTTTGCCACTCATCGCCGCGTTGGTCGTGGCAGGCCACTGGTTCCCGATATTCCTCAGGTTCAGAGGAGGCGCTGGTCTCGCTGCCGGCGTCGGCGCGGCGATCGGGTTGGCAGGTGCTTGGGCATGGACCGCAGTCGCCATCGGACTCGTAGCTCTGTGGATCGTGCGAGATTCTCCTCGCGCCGCGGGCGTGGTGCTGACGGTTACAGTTGGCATCGCCATCTTCAACGGTCCCGACTGGCCGGGGTTAATAGGCATGTTCTTGGTCTGCGTGATGTTGTTGATCAGATATCTGATAGTCGAACGTCCCTTCAGCCGTCGCCAAAGATAAGTCGTCCCATCCTCGTTCTTCTCAGCCGTCGTGGAATCTCATGAGTTGAGTACTGAGTACGTTGAAAAACTGTAGTCCACTAACATCGACGCGCAGGATGCACGGGATGATGTCAGATCAGGTTCGCCATGTGATGGTGTTGTATATATTGATGATGTTGCGCATTTCGGCAAAGCTGATAGGGGAGCATCCAAGATGACGACCAGCCAGGAATACAAGGATCTAGAAGCCAAGTACTACATGCAGGTAGTACGGCGAATGCCCCCAGTCCTGGTTCGAGGCGAGGGTAGCCGAGTATTCGACAACGACGGCAACTCCTATCTCGACTTCACGGCTGGATGGGCGGTCTTGAACATGGGCCATTCTCACCCTGCCGTGACCGCCGCCGTGCAAGAGCAGGCCGGGACGATCATGCAGATGTCTAACCTCTTCTACACCCTGCCACAGCTGCCGCTAGCCGAGTTCATAGTGGAAAACTCGGATGTAGACCGAGTCTTCTTCTGCAACTCTGGCGCTGAGGCAAACGAGGGGGCTTGCAAGCTGGCTCGGAAGTGGGGACGTAAAGAGCTGGGAGGCGCGTACGAGATAATCACGACACTAGACTCTTTTCACGGACGGACCCAAGCCATGATGGCTGCCACCGGACAGCCTCACTATCAGGACAACTGGACGCCGCTTATGCCCGGCTTCGTGAACGTCCCGTACAACGACTACGATGCCATCGTCGACGCGTACGAGGAAGGTAAGACCTGCGCGGTGCTACTCGAACCTGTGCAGGGCGAAGGCGGTGTGAACGTGCCTGACGACGACTATCTGAAGCAAGTGCAAGAGTTCTGTCGAGAAAAGAACATCCTCTTCATGCTGGACGAAGTACAGACCGGCATGGGCAGGCTGGGCACTGTCTTCGGCTATCAGCGGTTCGACGAGGTCGAGCCCGATGTGATGACGCTGGGCAAAGCACTAGGCGCGGGAGCTCCATTAGGAGCCTTCGCTTGCAAGGAGTTCTGCTCCGTACTCGAGCCCGGCGACCACGGCTCGACTTTCGGGGGCAACGCTCTGACAACTTCGGCTGGTGCCGCTGGAGCGAAGGCGGTCATAGACGAAGACGGTGCCGGCCAAGCCATGCGAGGCGGTGCGTACCTGATGGGCAAGCTGAACGGGCTCAAAGAGACGCACGAGGCGATAACCGATGTGCGCGGTATGGGAATGCTCATCGCAGTCGAGTTCGGATCTGATATCTCGGCCGATGTCGTGGGCGAGTGTCTATCGAATGGCCTGTTGCTGAACGCCGTGCGTCCCAACACGATCCGCTTCATGCCGCCGTTGAACGCCAGCGATGAGGAGATAGACGAGGCGGTAGGAATACTGGATACGGCACTGGGTGAGGTGGTGAGTTGATGACGGGTAACTGACCTGCAGTGTCGTTCACTCTTCCATCTGCTGATAGCTGGAATCGAGAGGGGATACCAATTCCCACTGCCCGCAATTATCAGCGGCGAAACCGACATCTGTCGGCTCTATCGTCACTGTATGCCTGCCGTGAGCGAATGCCGATTCGATAGATTGTCCGTCCTCGTGTCCGAACCCCGATAGCCGTCGCCAACTGCAAGCCGGTACAAACCTGCCTCTCTTGTAGACCGCTTCGCCGACATCTGCCGTGTATGTTCCCGGCATGATGTCTACACCCACCCGATAGACACCATCACTCATCATCGTCGATGCCTGACTTTTATCCTCATCTGAGATGAGGGTCCAATCGCGGCAGTCGCGAGTTATGAAGGCTAGATCGTTCTCGGAGATCGTGACTATCGATTGACCTTCCGAAGACCCTTCTGCGATTACGGCTCCATCGACGCCGGTGAAGTCCGACACTCTCGCCCATTCGCATCGACTGGTCGGCCACGGCTCGGATATGTAGGTGCCGGGCGTGATCTCTCTTCCCACAAGATTAGCTCCGGCGGCAAAAGCAACCGATGCATCATCGACTCGCGCTTCCAGAGGCTCCCAAGTTCCGCAATCCTTCGAGGAGAAACCCACATCTGTCTCGAGTATCGTCACGATCACTCTGCCACTGTTGATAACATCTGCGATAACGCCCTCGTTCCAAGTGAAATCAGATAGCCGTCTCCACCTGCACACAACAGGCGCGTCTCTGACCTCGTAAGTACCCGGCGCGATGTCGACTCCAACCGCATAAGTTCCATCCCCGAAGCTTTTGAGGATCTCTTGGCTCGGCTCTGGAAACGGCTTCCAAGTGCCGCAGTTCCAAGCTCTGAAACCAACATCGTCTTCTTTAATCGTCACTATCGCCCGTCCGCTTGCTCCGTAGATGGCGGGACGTTCGTACAGATCGCCCGTGAAGCCGTCTACTCTGCTCCAGAAACACTGCCCTTGGCCTTCACGAGTCGAGGTATAAGTGCCCGGCGCGATGTCACGTCCGACTATGTATACTCCATCTTCGATCTCTTCCCGTATCGTGGCTTGCTCGGAATCGGTTGCCAAGCTCCAAGTGCCGCATCCATCTGAATACACCCCGACATCGTTTTCCATGATTGTCATCACGGCGTGATTAGGCGTCGTGTCAGTCGCTATAAAGTCATCGTTCTCGCCCGTGAATGCTGAAAGTCGACTCCAGAAGCATTGAGAACGAAGGGGCACATCCGCCACATATATTCCGGGTGATACCTCTGCATGTACCGCCCAAGTGCCGACCCCGAACTCAGTCAGAACCGGTTCCTGCTCGCGTTTTTCGAAAGGTGTCCAAGTGCCGCATCTGTAGGCCTCGAAACCGGCATCTCCGGGCTCGATTTCAGCAATGACCTTGCCGACTGTGTTGCGAGTCGCGACCGTTTCGTTCGAAGCACCGGTGAAGTCGCTCAATCTGCGCCACAGGCACCTGCCTGCTCTGGCTCCCGGTGATGTGTAGAGTCCCGGCGCAACGTGGAGACCGACTATGTACTCGCCTTCACCGAATGTTGTGAGTGCATCCGCGTTGAACTCGTCGGGCACCTTTGCCCACTCCTCACAGCCCAGCGATAAGAATCCTCCCGCATCTGGGCGCAGATGCACGATTCCACGCTTCACCCCAATGCCAGAAGCTGAGATATCACGCGATCTCCCGGTGAACCCCGACAGCGTCAACCAGCGGCAGAAGCCGCCTTCTTTCGATTCGGCGAAGTAAATCCCGGGCTCGATGTCCGACCCGACCAGATACGTGCCGTCACCGATGCGATCATCGGGAATCCTCTCTTCGTCCACCGACTGCGGACGCCATTCACCACAGTTGTTAGCGTAGAAGCCGTAATCGGATTCGAGGATAGTTGCGATCTGCGGCCCCTTGGAAGAGTAACCGCCGCTGTGATCCCCGGAATTGGATGTAAAGGGCGAGATTCGAAGCCAGGTACATTCATCGTCGCCGCCGCCATCAGACACATAGGTTCCCGGGATTATCTCGCGCTCGACCAGATGCGAACCATCGCTGAAATGCCGTCCTTGATCCCTCAACTCATCCTTAGGCAACTTGATCCAGCTACCGCATCTAGCCGAATAGAAACCCGTCTCATCCTCATCGATCACCGCGATCGGCATCCCCGCTCTCCACCAGACAATCTCGGGTTCGTTTTCGGAAGTGTAGACAAACGTGAAGTCATCCACCGAGTACCAGAAACAGCGGCTATCGTTCTCCGATGCTACATAGATTCCCGGTTCGATATCGACTCCGATCTCGTACACCCCCGCTGCGAATTCTGAAGCGGCTTCACCCTCATGATCAGTCGGCTTCAACTGCCAGAAGCCGCAGGCAGTCGAATAGAACTTGACATCTGTTTCGCTGATGGTCAATATCGCCCGTCCGACAAACGCGTAGTTTCGTCGAACGATTTGATAGTCGATCAACTGCACTTGGCACGTATCTCGGATGCTGTCTGCAACGTACGTGCCGGGCTGGATATCGAAACCGACATCATACACTCCGTCGGGATAACTCGGCTCCTGCGCGTCTACACTGTCAACGCCTCCACCGGGTTGAAGCCAAACGAGTATGACAGCTAAGAATCCCAGTGCCGATGCGATTGACGGGAGTAAGAGATGGGCGATGCGAATCGCACGCTTGCTTAAGAGCATCACTCAGAAACATATCAGATAACTGGCTCGCTCAAGATGCGAGGTGTGACGCTCTCGTGAAGGCGGGCATCATGAAACCCGCCCATAATTCTCTCTCCTTACTCAAAGGAGGAGACGCTCAACGCAGCCTATGAAGAAGGAATAGCGAAACACTCACGCGAAGCGTCTATCCCACCGGAAGGGAGAAGATACATACGAAATCCTCTCCATCTCCATGCCGACCGACGAACGGAGCGAGTGATCCTCAGCGCGCCTCTCGCATCGTCTGACGCCTGGCCTGAGTGCGAGCCGGCAGGCTGTAGATATCTATAAATCCCACCGCCGCGGCATGATCGAACTCATCTTCTGTGGAGTATGTCGCCAATCCAAAGTCGTAGAGCGAGTAAGGAGATCGGCGACCGGTCACGGTCGATGATCCTTTGAAAAGTCTGACTCGCACGTCCCCGGTGGTATAGCGCATCACGGAATCGACGAACGCGTCTAGGTTTTCCCTCAAGTTCGTGTACCAGCGTCCATCGTAGACCAGATCGGCGTAGATCTGAGCCAGTTGCCCCTTTATCCGTTGCTGATCACGCGAAAGCGTCGCTGTCTCGAGCGCGGCCAGTGCCTGATACATCACACTTGCCGCGGGAGTCTCGTAAACCTCTCTCGACTTGATGCCGACCAATCGGTTCTCGAGATGGTCTACCCGTCCGACTCCGTGCGAGCCGGCGATGATGTTCAATTTATCGATCAGATCAACCAGAGGCATCTTGGCACCGTTGAGCGCGACGGGTACTCCCTCTTCAAATGAGATCTCGACCTCTTCGGGTTCGTCTGGAGCGTCATCGGGAGTGCTGGTCCATGAATACGCATCCTCAGGCGGCTGGACCCATGTGTCCTCCAGATCCTCGCCTTCAATTGCAAGTCCCCACATGTTTCGATCGATCGAATATACCCGTTGATCTTCGCCTACTTCACGAAGCTCAAGACCAGCCCTGGCAGCGAACTCCTTCTCTTCGTCTCGCGTCATCTCCCACTCGCGAGCCGGCGCAATGATACGTAGCGGCTCGCCATGTGCTGCCAGAGTCTTGATTCCGGCATCGAATCTAACTTGGTCGTTTCCTTTGCCTGTGCAACCGTGCGCCACTGCCACCGCGCCGACTTCTCTGGCCGCCTCAACCAGCTTCTTCGCCATCAATGGTCGGCCGAACGCCGTCGATAGCGCGTAGGCATCCTCGTACATCGCCCCCGCCTTCAAGCCCGGCACGATGAAATCTCTGGCGAACTCTTCGCGTACGTCCCAAACCAGAGAATCCACTGCCCCCGCGACCGCTGCTCGTTCCCGCACTCCCTCCAACTCAGGACCGCCACCGATATCGACGGTGAGAGTAACTACATCCAGTCCGTAATTCTCATGGATCCAAACGATGGATATAGTGGAATCCATCCCTCCGCTGTATGCCAATACACACTTGTCTCTAGACATCTGAATACTCTAAATCCGCTTGGAAGATGCGACATGATCACGATGCGTCGCTGATATCAATCGTACAAGAGGACTTTGCACAATCATGTCCTCACGAACGAAAGGAGGCATTTGCCAAACTCCAGTAGATAAGCAGGCATCTACTCATCATCACTGACGCGAGGCTTCTCACACGCGTTGCATCAAATGGCACTTTGCCAAGTGCGAGAGAAAGAACGGAGAATGAAGCTAACCGAGGATGTTAGCCATCGCTTCGCCGATGTACGCGGGAGATTCGATCACTGTGGCACCGGCGTTCTCCAGAGCCTTGTTCTTCTCCGAAGCTAGAGCTGCCCGACCTGTGATTATCGCCCCTGCGTGTCCCATCCGTTTGCCTGGCGGCGCCGTTTGTCCAGCTATCGTTGCAACCACCGGCTTGGATACATTGCGTTTGATGAACTCGGCTGCCGTCTGCTCGCGGGTGCCGCCGATCTCGCCGATCATCACGATGGCTTCCGTTTCGTCGTCCTTCTCGAACTCGCCGAGCACGTCGATGAAGGTCGTCCCGTGAATCGGGTCTCCCCCGATGCCGACGCATGTGGTCTGCCCCAAGCCTTGAGCCCCTAGCTGCGCGACGGCTTCGTAGGTGAGGGTCCCTGAGCGAGAGACGACTCCGACGCTTCCAGCAGAGACGATAGATCCAGGAATGATCCCCAGCTTGGTGCGTGATGCTGCGTGTATCAGTCCGGGACAGTTCGGACCCAAAAGTCTCGACTTCGAGTTGTTCAGATACGCCGCTGCGCGCATCATGTCGTGAACGGGCACTCCCTCCGAAATGCATACGATGAACGAGATGCCTGCATCCGCCTGCTCTAGGATCGCATCCATCGCGAACGGCGCGGGCACGAAGATCAGTCCGGTATCGGCATCAGTCGCCGCGACTGCCTCTCTGACAGACTCGAAATAGGGGACTTCATCTAGGAATTTCGAACCGCTGCGTCCCGGATGGACCGCAGCTACCATATCGGTGCCGTACTCCAGCACTCGTTGCGCCTGAAACGAGCCTTCGCGTCCAAGCCCTTGCACGAGCAGCTTGCAGCTTTCTCCAACGAACAGCGACGACATCTTCAATCCCCGGCTCTCATCTCCTCCAGCTTGTCTCGGAGCGCGTTTGCGGCACTCGCAAGATCGGCGACGGGAGTTATCTCTAGACCTGAATCCTGCAGATGCTTCAGCCCGATCTCCGCGTTGGTGCCTCTCATAGCGACCACGATCGGGACTTTTGCATCGAGATCCTTGGCGGCTTTCACTATTCCCGCCGCGACAACATCTGAGCGAGCTATTCCTGCGAACAGGTTCACCAAGATAATCTCGACATCCGGATCTGAGACGATGATCTTGAATGCCTGCTCGATGCGTTCCTGATCGGCGGAGCCGCCGATATCTAGGAAGTTCGCCGGCTCGGCACCCGCCCATTTAGTGAGGTCCATCGTAGCCATCGCTAGACCGGCACCATTCACCATGCACCCCACACGACCGCCTTCAAGTTTGACGTAGGCTAGATTGAACTCGGAAGCGGCACGCTCAAGACTATCCATCTGGCTGGGATCGTTGAGAGATGCCAGATCGGGATGCCTGAACAGAGCATCGTCCTCGATCGACACTTTGGCGTCTAGCGCTACTAAGTCTCCGCTCTCGGTCAAAACCAGCGGGTTTATCTCTACCAGCGAGCAGTCCTTCTCGGTGAAAAGTCGGTAAGCATTCGAGACCAGCAT
Source organism: Dehalococcoidia bacterium (assembly GCA_965214735.1). Classification (GTDB taxonomy): domain Bacteria; phylum Chloroflexota; class Dehalococcoidia; order Lucifugimonadales; family Lucifugimonadaceae; genus Bin127. The sequence continues at coordinate 2,505,609 of OZ243977.1, forward strand.
TGAGGCTGTTCTCACCAGATTGGGCGGAACTTCCAAAGCGCGAGCCACATCACGAGCCTTGTACGGCAACAGTCCCAGTAATGGATCCCCAACCACTCGGACGATCTTTTCCGGCGATTCTTCTGCCACTTCTTCGATATCCACACCGCCTTCACGCGTCGCAATCACTGCCGGAGCACCGGCATCGCCGTCGATCGCGATCGACATGTAGAACTCGTGCGCGATATCTGCTGCCGGAGTCACGAGCACTTTGTCGACAGGCACGCCTTGAGGCCCGGTCTGATGAGTGACGATCCGAGAGCCGACCATCGATTCTGCGATGCTTCTAGCCTCTTCCGGAGATGTTGCGATCTTCACTCCGCCGGCTTTGCCTCTGCCGCCGGCATGGACTTGAGCCTTTACTACTACAGGGCATCCCAACTCGTGAGCAGCCTCAGATGCTTCGCCTGCGCTCTCTACCACAATGCCGGGCAACACGGGGATGCCATATCGCTGGAAGAGCTCTTTCGCTTGGTATTCGTGCAGATTCATATCGATAGTCGCGGCGAGTGCAGGTAGCAGATCGCGTCAAAAGCCGCAACCTTCAATGTTAGATCATGTGTCAGTCATGCAAGGGGTCCCTATGTGGATGGAGCCCGTCCGCCACTTACGCGGAGTTACTCAATCATCGAGAGATTCTCGTTTCAGAATATCCGGTCGCAGGCTTTTACCTCGTAGTACGCGATTCTTTCGTCTAGCAACTCGAAACGAAGCATCCAACCTCCATTCTGACGAGTCACGGGATGCTCGAGAACTATGAAAAACGCGTCGTCGTCCGCAGCATTTTCAAGGACTTCGGCAGAATTGCCAGCCTCAGCATTTTCTACCTGCTCAATCAGCCACGAGAAAAGCCCTATGACGTTATCTTTCAAGTGGAACGGCGCAAATTCCAGAATCCCAGAACGTTCAATCTTGACAGCCATCGCCGGTGTGATGTTGGGCAGGGGAGGCGGAGGATCGAACTCCTCCCCATACATGTTGCTATAACTCATCAACCCAGTGCTCAATCCTGAACACTGGATGCCATCATGGCTAGATCGAAGCTGCCTTTAGGCATCACCCAGACCGTCTCGTAAGGGATACTCCCACCTTTTCGAGCCAGTATCCAGCCCACCTCTCTGTGCGACATATCTGAGGCCTCCTTACCCGTCATCGGTTTCAAGAACCTCAACGTGTCTTCAATAATCTCTAGTTCGTCGTCGTCGAAGAGATGGCTGAACTGATCATCTTTAGACACTGGCACGAGTCGGTGTTGAACGTATCTGAACACCTTCTCCAGCTTCAACTCTGCGAGCCCCTCGTCCACCAGTGCTTGCCGTTCGCGCAGCAACTCATTAGGCGCCGGTCCTTCTGACAGCTTCATGTAGGTCGCGCCAGTGATCGGGCGGTACAGCCTTGCGAATGCCTGGAAGTCGCAGTAGTAGAGGATCTTGTTGAGCTTGACCGCCCCGAACCATGGGTCCTCACGGCTCTTGTGAGCCACGTAGAGCATCAGAGCTCGGAACTTCTCGCTGTTGAATTCAGGCTTGTACATGAGTGTCTCACTTCAATTTATGATGACTAAAACCCTAATTCAAAATAAATATGTCACGTTCGAGCAGGATTTGATAAACGCGTCCTGCCCGGCTATCTAGGCAAACATCAAGATGCCGCCCCATCGAGCGTCGCTAGACCAGCAGCCCCGTTTCACGCAACACCGCCTCAATCTCTGACTTAGCCCTTTCGGACACCGGGGCAGACGGACGGCGAGGGTCGCCGTACTCCCAACCTAGCATGCTCAACGCCGTCTTCGGCGCACCGATCGTCTGCATCACAACCACATTCAGCTTCGATGCCGTCCGCTGAAGCTCCACCGCAGTCGCATAGTCGCCTCGGAAACCCGCGCTGATCACATCCATACACAGAGCCGGCGCGATGTTGCCCAAGAGCATGCAGGCGCCATCACAGCCGATCATCGTGCCGAACGCGAGCAGCGCACCGCTGCAGATCCACTTGCGCACACCCGAAGGGATGTGCGGTATCACCTGCTGCTCGAACAGGATCGAGTGATCGGTGATGTAGGCGAATATGTTATCCATCCCGCATAGCTCACCAATCACATCAGGAGGCGCCGCCGGATCTCCGCCGCGGGCGAAGGTCTGATGAATCACGACAACAGGCAACGGGCAGCGTGAAGTGACGTAGCCGTAGTAGGTCGCCAAATCGGACGGCCGCATCCCTCTCGGAATCCGCAGACGCAGAAAGTCGGCACCGGCATCGGCGTATCGCTCCGCAAGCCGCAGAGTCTCTCGCGTCGACCGTTCATCGATGCCGGCGATGACGAATTTGCGTCCATCGTGCGCCGCTGAAACAGTCCGAACCGTATCGACGCGCTCTTCCTCGCTCAGCATCGTCTCCTCGCCGTTGGCGGTTACCACTACAAAGCCCGACAGCGGCGTATCAAGCCAACGAGAAACGTTCCGCTCCAGCGCGTCCAGATCCAAGCTCTGGTCGTCATCGTATTTGAATGGCGTGGGAGTGGGAGCCACTACTATCGGCTCGTCAAGTGATGGTATCGTGGACATCTGGCTGGTCACCTCGCTTCAACATGTGTAGCTACGCGAAAGTCTAACTGTCCAACAGCATCCAGCATCGATATCTAAATGGCATCGTCAGCCGAAAGGACCGTGAGCAAACACCCTCATAAGAGTGCTGCATCGGCGTTCTTATTGGTGTTTGCGTTAGCGGTTATAGTCGGGTGCGGAGATTCTCCCGACATCGGTGTTCGCATGACTGTGACGGACCCTCCCGCGGAGATAATCGCCACGCAACCTCCTACTTCAACTCATCTGCCATCTCCAACCCCATCCTCCGTGCCGCCTACCGAGACCGCCGCCGAGGCGTTTCCTCCACTCGGTACACGCACCGACTGGGAGCTGGTCAATACTCAAGGCTGGCTGAACGGCGACCCGACCACTATCGCGAATCTGCGAGGTGAGGGAGAGGTGGTGCTCGTGGACTTCTGGACCTACACCTGATACAACTGCCAAAACACTTGGCACGCGCTACGGGCATGGCACGAAAAATACGATGGAAAAGGGCTGACGATACTGGGTGTCCATACACCCGAGTTCGATTTCGAGAAAGAGCTGGACAAGGTGCGGAACGCCGCTGAGACGAACGATCTCGGCTGGCTGATCGTGCAGGACAACGATTTCTCCACCTGGCGAAGCTTCAACAACCGATACTGGCCCGCCAAATACATCCTCGATCCCTCTGGCTTTCTCAGGTTCACCCACTTCGGCGAAGGAAAGTACGCCGAGACCGAGCACGTGATCAGGTCTCTGCTGACCGAGGCGGGGCAAGACGTATCTTTGATCGAGCCCGAGTTCCCGCTCCAGAACTAGGGATCATTCGGAACTGGCCTCTCGCGGAAACTGATGAAAGATATCCGACCAGCAATCGCGTATCCCCCTTAAAACCCCACGCTTGCCCCCGATTAGCCCTGTGATATCTTTGTAAGTTCTATCCCATCAGCGAGCCCGATTTATGAGCAGTAGCGATATCCGACCTCTTCAGGTATCGAAGCGGGCTATTGAGAATCAGATCGGGTGATTCAGGCGGCGAAGACGATGGGGGATTCTCGCACGCTAGACGATGTGCTGGAACAGTTTCGCTCGTCGGCAAAGTCCGAGGTAGAGAAGGGACATCTCTTCGAGCGGCTGATAAAGCGATTCTTAGAGATCGATCCCGTATATAGCCAGCAGTTCAGCAGCGTATATCTCTGGAACGAGTGGCAGGGACGTGGCAACCGCGTAGACACAGGTGTAGACCTCGTCGCCGAATATGCCGACGGCGGCGGAATCTGTGCCATCCAATGCAAATTCTTCGCTCCTAACACCCAAGTCTCCTATAGCCACGTAACTAATTTCTTAGTCGCAGCAGACCAGATCAACGCTTCGGGACGGATATTCGTATCCACCACGAATCGTATCGCTAGACACGCTCTCAAAGCGCTCAACGAAAAGCCAGCCAGCATTCTCGACCTGAATGATCTACGCAACCGCGACATCGACTGGCCAGATATTTCATCACCCGATGCCTTGGCTATAAACGTTGAGAAGTTCTCGCTCCGTCCAGACCAGCAGCAAGCGCTCGAAGCAGTTGAAGAAGGGTTCCAAGAACACGACCGCGGACAACTCATCCTCCCGTGCGGAGTCGGGAAGACATTCACTTCACTCCGCATCGCCGAACAGATGGCAGGCAAAGGCGGACGAGCACTCTATCTCGTACCATCCATCGCACTTCTAGCCCAAGCGATGCGCCAATGGGCTGAGCAGGCAGCGATTCCACACCGATACATCGGCGTATGTTCAGATGTCAAAGCAGGACGCAGCAGCGAAGACGCATCCATCTCAGAGCTTGAGATCCCGGTTACCACAGACGATGCCAAAATCGCCAACGCGCTCGCCAAACACGATCGACAGAAGATGACCGTCGTCTTCTCCACATACCAATCTCTAGAGCGCATCCAAGAAGCGCAAGCCACGAACGTGATGCTCGACGACGGCTCTTATGGCAAAGCGCCGAAGTTTGACCTGATCATCTGCGATGAAGCGCATCGAACTACCGGGGTAGAGTCTCGAAACGGCTCCGGCTCGTACTACACATTGGTGCACAACCAATCGAAGATCTGCGCCGAGAAGCGCCTCTACATGACCGCTACGCCGCGCATCTACTCCGACACCGCCAAGCGTAGAGCACTCGAAATCGGACAGACCACACTCTACTCCATGGATGATCAGTCGCAGTACGGTCCCGAGTTCCACCGCATGACTTTCCACGAAGCGGTAGAGAGAGATCTGCTCACCGACTACAAAGTCATAGTGCTGAACATCGAAGAGTCATATGTAGTAGGTTCGCTCCAGCACGCAGTCGCCAGCGGGGGCGACCGAGAGATAAGCCTAGACGATGCTGCGAAGATAGTCGGTTGCTCCAGTGCGCTCATCGCTCCCGAAGGGCCGCGGCCGACCACCGATGTAGCTCCGCTCCAGCGCGCAATCGCATTCTCAAACACCATCCGAAACTCCAAGCGCATTCAAGAAGGATGGGCAGACATCATCAGAGAGAGCCAATCTCTGCTTAGCGAGGAGCAGCGCTCTCGGATACACGGCTTCGATGTCGATCACGTCGACGGCAAGATGAACGCGCTAGAGCGCAACCATAAGCTCGATTGGCTCAGGCAGTCCGAAGAGGAAGCGCCGAACACCTGTCGGATACTATCCAACGCCAGATGCCTCTCCGAAGGTGTCGATGTCCCCGCGCTGGATGCCGTCCTATTCCTGCAGCCGCGAAGATCCATCGTCGACGTCGTCCAATCAGTCGGCAGAGTCATGCGGAAGGCGCCGAACAAGAAGTTCGGATACATCATCCTTCCGATCGTCATTCCGCCAGACATCGATCCCACCGCGGCGCTGAACGATAACGAGCGATACCGAGTCGTATGGGAAGTGCTGCAGGCTCTGCGTTCGCACGATGAAAGGCTCGACGCCGAGATAAACAAGATCGATCTCAATCGCGCCGCTACTACACGCATCAACTTCATCGGCGTCGGATCAGGCGACGATGCCGAAAACGATGCCAAAGCCATCGAAGAGCTTCCAATCGCACAGCAGTTCCAACTGCCCGGACTGGTAATCGATGCCTTCCGCGCTAAGGTGGTCGAAAAGGTCGGAGATCGCGAGTACTGGGACCGCTGGGCGAAAGACATCGCTGAAATCGCTCAGACCCTAGAGCTCAGAATCCGCGACCTCATCCCCGAAGCCATCCCGGTGCAAGAGGCGTCAGCGTCTTCCCATCTCCCTTTGTCAGAGGGTTCAGGTGGAGGAGCAACCGCCGACCGAGGCGTCACGGCACAACGCGCCCAGCTACGTCTGCACTTCGACTCTCTGCTCCAAGCGATGCGTGCCACCACCAACGACGCGCTCACCGAACAGGGCGCCATCTCGATCGTCGCCCAGCACATGATCACAGAGCCGGTATTCAAGGCGCTATTCGAAGATCACGACTTTGCTAAATCAAACCCCGTCGCCCGCTCGCTGGATCAGTTCGTAGGGCACATCAAACAGCACGGACTCGATGCCGAGCTGGAGCGCATCGAACCCTTCTACGCAAGCGTCCGACGCCGCGCGCAAGGTCTTGACAACTCAGAAGCTAGACGAAAGGTACTCGAAGAGCTCTACGAGAATTTCTTCAAACACGCGCTGCCCAAAGAAGCGCAGCGGCTCGGCGTAGTCTACACTCCGCACGAACTGGTCGACTTCATCCTCAACAGCGTCGATCACATCCTGCGCGAAGAGTTCGGAAAATCACTCTCCGACGAGGGAGTCCACATCTTGGACCCGTTCGCCGGCATGGGCACCTTCATCTGGCGTCTGCTAGCCAATCCCGCCCTGATCCGCGACGAAGATCTGGAGCGTAAGTTCTGGGAGGAGCTGCACGCCAACGAGATACTGCCGCTGGCATACTACATGGCTTCAATCAATGTGGAGGAGGCGTTCAGAGAGCGCATCCAAGCACGCGACAACCAAGATCCCGGCTATCTCGATTTCGAGGGAATGGTATGGCGCGACACATTCAACGCCATTACACGCGGCAAAGGCTCGCAAGCCACCATGAACTTCATGCAAGATAACGACAAGCGCGCCAAGAAGCAGGATGAAACACCTATCAGTGTCGTCATCTGCAACCCGCCATATTCTACCCAACAGCGCAGTTCAAACGACGATAATCCAAACATCCGATATCCTTTATTAGAAGAATCGATCAAGCACACTTACGCTACTCGAACACGAGCAAAAGCTAGGAACAGCTTATTTGATCACTATAAGCTTACAATGGACATTAATGTTGTAGCTACAGAGGTAGTGTTCGGCGATTACGGACATGCTGTCATGATTGAAATCGATGAAGTGGTTGACAATATCAATTACTGGATGGAACAGGAAAACCCTGACTTTACAGCAATCGATGTTACAGTACTCACACATCAACAAAAGATTGAAATCTTGAAGCTAGCTGCTAATTCGTCATCTTGGCAAGACGAGAGGAGTTTTGTATACCACTATGATGATGTAGAAGACGAGAATCTTGCAGATTCAGTCAATCGCATCAAGAAAATGAAGGGATAGTAGGTTATGCAATGTCTTGCACTTACCGTCTTTGTTGGATGGGCTGGAATAACATTCCTAACACTAGGACACTGGTTATTGTGGTTGTTGCGCGCAGCGCATATCGGTTATCCATTGACCTATACAACAATATGGGTACTAGTAACGATAGTGATGCTTTTCACATCGTTTTTGATAAAAGAAAGTGAAAAAAACAGGAAAAGATGACTTTTACGAGTTAAGATTAGATTTGTGATATAATTTAAGTATCGATAAAAACAACTAGCGAAAATCAGAAAGGATTAGCCTATGAAACAACACGAGTTAAATCTGTAACACAAATTGATTTACAAGGCTGATAGTGCTGGTAAATCAATCACAGACTTAACTCTCATAACACGGGTGGGACCATTACTCACGTAATGCCCGTAAAGAGAAGTAAAACGCTCTGAACAGTATACTGTGAGGCTAACTAACGGTTGGCTAAACTCGTATATAAATCCCCTTACAATCCGCTGGTCCACAGAAAAAATCGGGGGGGGGGGGAAGGCGGCATTTTGGGTTTTGTCACCAACGCGTCATTCCTAAGATTCCAACGCCGACTCGGGGATGCGTGCATGTTTGGCTGAAGAGTTTAGTAGCATATATGTATTCAATCTGCGAGGGAATGCACGCACATCAGGTGAACAACGAAGAAAAGAAAAAGACAACATCTTCGGACAAGGTACACGGACTCCTATTGCCATCACATTATTGGTCAATAATCCGAACACTCAACATAAACTGTCACCCTCTGACTCAATCAGGGCGCGCATCCATTATAAAGACATCGGCGACTATCTTACGCGTGAACAAAAACTCAGCATCGTCGGCAAGAGTGGATCAGTTCAAGGCATCAATGATTGGAAACTCATTGAACCAGACAGAAACCACGATTGGATCAACTTGGGTGACCGTAAATTTGAAGAGCATAAATCTATCGGAAGTGATACATCTAGAGCCGGCACAGATCGAAATTCAGTGTTTCGGATTTACAGTGCTGGTCCAAAGACAAATAAAGATTCTTGGCTATATGATTACTCAGCTAATAAGTTGACTAATAGAGCCAGACACATGGTGGACTACTACAATGCAAAGGTTGATGCACTGATAAGTGACGAAACTTTCACCATTGAAGAACTCACTAAACCTGAACCAACATTGTTCAAATGGGATTATCCCTTGGCTGGCTATTTGAAGAAAAAATTCAAGGTCGAATTTAACTCGAATCGTGTGCGGTACTCGTTATATCGTCCTTTCCAGCTTCAATATCTATATTTCGATCCGTTTCTGGTTAACAGCGTACACAGAATGCCCTCATTTTTCCCTACTCATTATTCCCAAAATAGAGCGATCGTAGTAGCGGGTGTCGGTGGGAACAAAGAGTTTTCATCCCTTGTTACAGACACGCCTCCGGAACTCCAACTCATGAGCAACGGTCAGTCCTTCCCTCTATCCATATATGAAGAGATGAATTCTGCCAGCCCCAGCCAACATGATACGGATGTGCTAATCGATAAATCCACACACACACACACACACACACACACACACACACACACACACACACACACACACACACACACACACACACACCAGCTCCTCTTCATCATTCTCGCGCACGCGCGAGAAGCAGAACCTCGCCATCTGCGTCGCCGGTGTCGGAGCAACCAAGCCGTTCTCCGCGTTCATCACCGACATCATTCCCGATCTCGAACTCGTCACCAAAGGGCAGTGCTTCCCCAGATATACCTACTCGGAGGTCTCTGGTGGAGCGTTGTAGCTGCGGCAACGCTATGCCGTGCGGAATCGAGGTCGAACTCGACGGCAAGCGGTACATACGCCACGATAACATCCTCGACGAGGCACTGGAAACCTATCAGCAGAACTACAGCGACGACTCGATAACCAAAGACGACATCTTCTACTACGTCTACGGCGTCCTGCACTCGCCGCTCTACAAGGAGCGATATCAGAACAACCTGCGCCGTGAACTGCCACGCATCCCCATGGCACCCGACTTCTGGTCATTCTCCAAAGCCGGCGCGGCACTCTCTATTCTGCATCTCAAATACGAAACTTGCCCCGAGTACAGCCTCACCGAAGAGCGCAACTTCCAAGGCGAGCCGCAGTCCGAACACTACCTGCTAACCGCTAAGAAGATGCGCTTCACCGACAAGCAGACCAAGAACGCCATCCGAATAAACGACTACTTCACGCTGGGCAACATCCCGCCCGAGGCGCATGACTATGTGGTGAACGGTAGAACTCCACTGGAGTGGCTGATCGATCGCTACTACATCAAGACCGATAAAGCGTCCGGCATCGTCCACGATCCGAACAAATGGTTCGAAGAGACTGGCGACAACATAGTCTCGATGATCAAGCGCATCACATGGACCAGCATCGAGACCGCCAAGGTGATCGAGACTCTGCCCACCCCCTTCACCGACGGCTGGACACCCCCGTCGCAGTAGCAAGCTCGGCAAAGCCTCGTCATTGCGATGCATGACGCAATCCAGACGCGCGGTGGCAAGGTCGTTGAGGGAAACGTCGAAGCAGCGTCTGTAGTGGCGGTTTGAAACCACCCGCCACTGTTGGGTTTGCAAAAGGCTTCCAAGGCGATAATGTGATAAAGCGTCTCTCAAACACACCGTCACAATGAATGTATTTTCAGGTTCTCGCGATACCAACGTCGGACTGAATCCGATTCCGACCTCGCTCGAACTTAACTCGCGGCTCCGCATGGACGGAATCGAACTGCTGGCACAACTGCCGGACTCATGTGCCTCGGCGGCTTTCTTCGATCCGCAGTATCGGGGAGTCCTCGATAAGCTCGCCTACGGCAACGAAGGCAAGAGCCGCGGCAAGGCTCGATCAGCACTTCCGCAGATGACAGATGAAGACATCGTAGAGTTTATCGAAGGGATCGATCGAGCTCTCTGCCCTAGGGGGCACCTCTTCCTTTGGATGGATAAGTTCCACCTATGCACAGGCATCGCCGATTGGATATCCGAAACCGATCTCAGCATCGTGGACCTCATCACTTGGAGCAAGGGACGAATGGGCATGGGATATCGCACGCGAAGAAGCTGCGAATATCTGATGGTTCTGCAAAAAGCACCGCTGCGCGCCAAGGGAGTTTGGACTAGGCACGACATCCCAGATGTCTGGTCTGAAAAAGTCAAGACCAAGAAGATGACCCACGCCAAGCCGCCAAGGCTGCAACAGGCTCTAATCGAGGCGGTCACCGCACCCGGCGATCTAGTGCTAGACCCAGCTGCCGGCACCTTTTCAGTGCTCTACGCTTGCCGCGAATCGGGACGCAACTTTTTAGGATGCGACATCGATGAAGGGCGAGTTTGAAAACCAGCCTACAGGTGTTGCGGTCGGGGGGTGGTGAATCCCCTAATACGTGTGTTGACGGATGAGAGGGCTGCTAGCCCTTCGATGCCACTATGATCATCCGACGTGTGTTCACGCCGTAGTCTTCGCCTCGGAATCCGCCGTAGACCCACTCAAGGCGTAATCCAGCCGATTTCAGCATCTCGATCATCTCCGTAAGCGTGTATAGGCGCATATGCAACTCAGACACGGCTGTTCGAGTACCGTCAGGCGCCACTTCGGTGTAAGTGAGATGGTTGATGCTAGCTTCGAGATCCAGCTCTCGATGCTCGAGGATGATCGTACCGTCGTCGTGTATCCGCCACTCGTAAGGCTCGTTGTTGATGATCACCCACTCGCGATTCAGCAGATCCATCAGCAACTTGCCGTCCGGTTTCAACACTCTCGCCGCCTCGTTCAGAACCAACTGGTCGTCGCTCTCCGATTCGAGGTAGCCGAACGATGAGAACATGTTGATGATCGCGTCGAATCGGCTCGTGAACTCTTGCGGCAGAGAACGCATATCGGATTGCCTGAACGACGGTGAAACTCCCGAAACAGTCGGGTTCGAACGCGCCAGTTCGAGCATCTCGGAGCTGAGATCGATGCCTGTGACTTCTAATCCCGTCTTCGCCAATGCGACACTGTGCCTGCCCTGACCGCAACAGAGATCTAGGATCGCATCGTGGGGTCTGATTCCCAACGCGCGGATCGCGAACTGTGCTTCTAACTCGGTTCGGTCTTCCTCGAGAGTGTGGCCGTAGATACGCAGGTAGTCTCGTCTGAAGAAGCGGACATACCACGGATCCGGCGCTGCGCTTGGAGTGTTAGAGCCGACTTCTTCGACAGACATTAATCGAGCGCCTTGGCGTAGTCGGTGTTATCGTGCACTCCGGCAGCCACGAACGCCTCGTGCCGCTCGCGGCACTTGTTGCATGCCGCGCAGTGAAGTATGGAGCCTTCTTCCAAGATCGATGGATTGGAGCAGGTCAGGGTGAGTTCCAAGGGCAGTGAAGCGCCGTATCTCTCCAACAGCTCATCTTTGTGCATCCCTCTTAAGGGAGTCTCCACCGAAACCTTGTGTGCGAGCCCGGAGGAGCAGATGCTGGCCAGACTCTCGAAGAACTCGGGTGTCGCGTCTGGGAACGGGTTGCCGCTGAGCGAGCCGATAGATATCCGTTCGACCCCGTTCAGGCTGCACCAGATTGAGGCAAGAGTGATCAGGATGATGTTCCTCCCGGGGATGTAGACATCCTCGTCTGGAGCGTCATACCCTGGTGCGCCGTCGGCCCGCATGGTCCAGTGGTCATCGCCGTACAGCCTTCTCACTGGCAGCGCGAGCCTTGTGACGGGCGCGATGTTGGCGTTGTCCAAAGCAGCGATGAAGTTGTCGAGCGCGATCAGTTCCGCTTCTTCCCACGGCATCCCCGATTCGACGTAGATGGGCCAGGCGCGTCCCTGCATGGCTGTCATCGCCAGCAACACGCAGCTGTCCATGCCTCCGCTGGTCAGCACCGCGGTGCCGCTCATCGTTCGGATTCTTCCACAGGAGACGGTCGGAAGGTGGCAAACGAGTTAGTCGTTTCCCACAGCCTTATCTCCGAGATAGGAAGTTCGGCTGAAGAGGTCATCTCGTATATGTGCCGAGCGATGTTTTCGGCGGTGGGATTCGAGTCGAAGACGTAGTGCGCCTCTCCCAGCTCCTCGAAAACAGGAACTAGGGGATCGTCAGAGCGGAGGATCATCCGATGGTCCAGATTGGCATCGATCCATACCTTTACTCGATCTTTCACATCGGCGAAATCGATCACCATGCCCCGATTGTCCACCTGATCAGACTCGATGTCGATCTCGGCTCTGCCGTTGTGGCCATGGAGGTGGCGACACTCCCCGTCGTAGTCCATGAGACGATGGCCGTAAGAAAAATCGATGATGCGTGTGACCTTGTATCTCTTCATTGCGGCGCTGCTGCCCTCCAAGGATCGATTGATGGGCTTACACGCCTCTGATATGGCGTCCGGAGTCGATTCTGATGACTTCGCCGGTGATGGAAGATGTCCGCAACAAGGCGGCAATGAGGCCCGCGATATCTTCCGGAGTCGATTCCTGCTGCAACGGCGCCTTCATGGCGATGTCGCTGTTCCATACTTCGACTGGTATATCTGGCGGTCTCATTGTGGGGCCGGGTGCGATTGTATTGACCCTTATGCCCAACGGCGCCACCTCTGCCGCCATGCAGCGAGTCATGAAGTGGATCGCCGCTTTCGATGTCAGATATGGCAGGTACTCGGTATATGGAGTAGCTTCAGCCGCCCAGTCTCCGAAGAAGATGATGTGCCCGCGATTAGGTCCCGGGTTCAAGCGCATCTGTTTCACCGCGTGGACTCCGAGCAGAAACGAACCTTTAGCAGCAGACATCGCTCGTTCCCAGTTAGATTCGTCCAGTTCGTCGAACGGCGAGTGTTGATAGTCGGATGCCAAGTTGATCACATAGTGCAGCCCGCCAAGCTCATCGACCGTCTGCTTGACTGCGCGTACCACCTGATGTTCGTCGGACAGATCGGCCTGGATCAAAGCGGTATTGATCGTCGGCATCTCATCGTCCATCCTTAACTGTTGCTGTAGTTCCTGCGCGTCGGCGACTGAGCTGCGATACGCAATCGCCAAGTTCATGCCTTCACGCGCCAATTTCATCGCCACCACGCGTCCTACTCGCTTCGCGCCGACGATGAGCGCCGTCTTACGAGTCGTGCCGAGTTCAGATGATGTCATTCGATATGTGGCGGAGGGGACAGGATTCGAACCTGCGGTCACCGCGAGGTGACACTGGTTTTCAAGACCAGCGCATTAAACCGCTCTGCCACCCCTCCTTTGGATGGATTTCGACGCTATACCAGATTCTAAAGTGTAGAGCCTGTGTACGGAGGCGCAGATGGTACGGCTATCGCTGGCATGAAATGCAGTAGCAGGCGGTACGGCCGTTGATGCGGCGACGCTTTATCTGAGCAGCGCAGACGGGGCATCGTCCTACGTCGTTTCTAGACAGGCGCATCCGACCGTCATAAGCGTTGACCACGTAAGGAGAGCCGTCTGGGCTCGGATGGAGCGTGATGAATCTCACGGCATGATCCAATGTTTCGATGATCGCCGAGTGCAGTTCTTGTAGTCGGTTACGGCTGATGCGGTTCGATCTGCGCAGAGGGGAGATTCTTGCCCGATGAAGTGCCTCGTCAGCGTATATGTTCCCGACACCTGCGATCAAACTCTGGTCTAGAAGAAGGCTCTTGATCCGAGACCTTCGCCGAGCGACTCTGGAGGCGAACTCTTCTTCGGAGATGTCTTGCGGTTCGGGTCCGAGGTGCGATAAAACAGCATCGTAATCGTATGCCGTCCACAGCTTCGCCCACTTGCGGGGATCGTTGAGTTCGATTCGGCGGTCGTCGTCCATCCAGAAGATTGTGCGTGTGTGGCGCAGTTCAGGCTCCGTTCTGCTTCGGACGTGCAGAGAACCGGTCATGCCCATGTGAAGCAACATGAATCGTTTCACGCAGCCATCTACTAGGGGTAGTATCAGATACTTGCCGCGCCTGCGGATCTTGCCGATACGCGGTCCGATCGCCATATCGACGAATGCTTCTGCATCGGAGCGGGGACTGACGATCGAATTCGGCCAGGCGATCTCAATCCTCGTGAAACGTCTGCCCTCGATTCTCTGCGCCACTAGATATCGGCGTATCGACTCTACTTCCGGAAGTTCTGGCAACGGATAGACGGAGGATGGATCTTGTTCCGGCATCCGTCGGGCGCGGGTGCTGACCGACGATGCTTCTATGAGAACATGAACGTGTAAAAATCGTAACAGGTATCTATCATGGCTCTTGTTCGAGTAGAAGTTGCGTCTTCGGTGTTGCGCTGGGCGATTGAGCGTTCGCAGCGCGCGGAGTATCTGCGTCAGAAGTATCCGAATCTGGAAGCGTGGGAGAGCGGCGAGCTAAGCCCGACGGTGAATCAGCTGCACGAGTTCGCGCGCGACGCGCGCGTGGCAGAGGGGTATATGTATCTGAGCAGCCCGCCTGATATCAAATTCCCCTTGCCAGACCTTCGTACCTTGCAAAATCTAGACATTGTAGAACCCAGTCCTGATCTGATAGACACGGTGTACGCGTGCCAACGTCGTCAGCGGTGGTTCCGTGAGTACGCCGCATCTGAAGGATTCCCACGGCTCGGTTTCGTAGGTTCTGTAGACACTAACGCATCTCCGATAGAGGTAGCTGTTCTGATGCGTGAGACCTTGGAGTTCAATACTGAGACTAGGAGAGCATTTTCGGATTCAGCGGGCTATCGCAGACATCTGATTCTCAAAATGCAAGATATCGGAGTACTCGTGATGGTCAACGGTGTAGTGGGTAACAACACGCATCGTAAGCTAAACCCTAGTGAGTTTCGCGGGTTCGCTCTCACGGACGATCTCGCACCTGTCGTTTTTGTGAATGGCGCAGATTCGCAAGCTGCCCAGTTATTCACGTTGGTGCATGAATTGGCGCACATATGGCTGGGCCAGTCTGCTCTTTCCGACACGGACGCTACTTCTCAGCCGACACAACCTGTTGAGGTCTGGTGCAATGCAGTGGCGGCGGAGGTATTGGTGCCGATCGTGGAATTGCATAGTGTACTGATACCGGGTGATCCGATACAGCAAACGGATACACTGATGCGACATTTCAAGGTCAGCAGACTGGTGATTCTGCGTCGTCTGTTTACGGCGGGACTGATATCGCGCGATATATTCAATGAAGAATATCGGCTAGAAAAAGAGCGAGTATCTCAGTTGAAGCGTGTTTCAGGAGGTGATTTCTATCCCACCGAGTTGATGCGTGTAGGCAGACGGTTCGCACGGGCGCTCGTGTCAAGCACGCTTGAGGGTCATACTCTGTACCGTGATGCGTTCAGGCTGTTGAATATCCGTAAAACAGAGACCTTCAATGAGCTGGGTAGGAAATTGGGGTATCGGATCTAATGGGCTATCTGCTCGATGCGAACATCTTCATCGAGGGCAATAATCGCTACTATGCAATGGACATATGCCCTGGATTCTGGGAGTGGTTGAAGAATAAGAACCACGAAGGTGTAGTTTTCAGCATCAAAGAAGTGGCGGATGAACTGCGTAGCGAGTATCTATCAAACTGGTCAGATAATGTTGGGATCGGATTTTTCATGACTGCCGATTCCACTACTGCCGGCGCGTTGCGAGCAGTTAGCGAGTGGGTACGAGCAGAAACGCGCTTCAGACAAGATGAAGTAGCGGATTTTCTCGACGGTGCCGACCCTCATCTGATAGCGCATGCGCTAGGGCGTGTTAACACTAGCGCAATGCCTCTGTTATGAGTGCGAACATGATGAACCCGGTGAAGATCACGTCCAGCTTCTCGAAGCGTGAGAAGATGCGTCGGAAGCCCTTCAGCCGGCGGAACAGCCGCTCGATCTCGTTGCGCCGCTTGTACATCTCGCGGTCGTACTCCCACGGATCGATCCGGCTCCGGCGCGGCGGAACCACGGGGACGAAGCCCAGGTCCAGCGCCAGCTGGCGGCTCTCGTCGCCCTCGTATGCCCGATCCATCAGCCGCCGCGGGCTTCCGAGCTGCGGGCGAGGCGTTCGAGCAGCCGGCGACCCTCCGGCGCGTCGTGCGCCTGTCCCGGCGACAGGGAGAACGTCACGGCCGTCCGAGCATCCGCGGCAGCCATATGAATCTTGGTGGTCCAACCGCCCCGGGACTTCCCGATCGACTGGGGTCCGTTTTTTTTAAGGCCCCCGTCCCGTCCGGATGCACCTTGACGATGGTGCTGTCCAAAGAGACCGCCTCCAGCTTGACACGCACTATCTGTTCTCTCTGAAGGTGTTCGAACACCCGGTCCAGAACCCCCTTCTTCGACCAGCGGTTCATGCGGGTATAGATCGTGTGCCAGTTGCCGAACCGGGCCGGCAGCCCGCGCCACTTGCAGCCGTGCTCGGCCACATACAGGATCGCGTTCAGAACCTGGAGGTTCGGGACGCTGACGTTGCCGCGCTGCACAGGCAGGTACGGAGCTATGCGTTCGTATTGAGATTCTGTGATTTCCATGCGGAAAGCGTAGCACAGATCCACACGCTAGTGTTAACACGCCCTAGTTCGAAGCGACATTGTTGTAACTCATGAAATATCAGCCCCAGAATCGGCAAGGCCCAAAATACCTGATGTCTGCGACGCGTTCGGTGTGGAGTGGATCAACACTTTCGAGATGCTGAGGCGTGAGCGCGCACGGTTCGTGCTGGATAAAAATCAGTCGCCTTCCATGCTGGACGAGTAAACACGGACGCGTGGCTTTCTAGCAGGATCGACGCTTTAGGATGCCGACGAGAGCACTGAACAACGCGCTACTTATCTCACTCTTGGTTACGGTTGCCATCTCGCCCCTCACCGCGCGGACGGTCTCTCCCTCCAAAGCCAGATCTTTGCCCTTCTGACACGTCTAACATCTCCTCCGGACCGGCTACGATGCTGCTGGCTTCTATCGCGCCTCCTTGAGTCGGAGCTCCCATCGCTATGACTGCCATGCCTTCAGCAAGATCGGTGCGACTCCCTTGCTCGGGGGGAGTCGTGACCACGGTATCGTCGCTCACCGAGATTCGCAAAGTTCCCTGATTGGTGTCGATGCTGATGAGGTCGCCTTCAACCGCGGATATCTCGCCCTGCACTGAGGTGAAGTCGGACTGAGTGCCGAACATGCCGCCGCCAGCACCACCACCTAGTCCAAACCTTTGGCGCGCCTCTTCCGGCAAAAGCATAATCCTCTCGGCGACATTCTTGCCATCATCCGCTCGTCGGGCGAGCGCGGACACGAGGTCTCCCACCGACAACTCATCGATGTTCAACGTCGAGATTATCTGGAAGAAGGTGTCATCGGAAATGTTGATCTGAGCTCCAGCAACGCCCTCGTCGGACGGGGCTAGAGTGATGGATGTGTCATCTATCGAGGCGATTATTCCCATCGTAGGCTGCGCGCCGAAGCCACCGCCCTGAATGCTTCCAAAAGCGATCACGAGTCCTTCCATCATTTCCTGCAACAACTCTTGAAAGCGTTGTATATCCTCCGGATCTGGATCGCCGTCTCCTGCCTCCATCTTCTGCATCAGCTCGCGCAGTTCCGGATTGCTAGCACTCACGAGTTCTTCCATCATTTCCTGCAACAACTCTTGAAAGCGTTGTATATCCTCCGGATCTGGATCACCGTCTCCTGCCTCCATCTTCTGCATCAGCTCGCGCAGTTCCGGATTGCTCTGGATGGCCTCTCGTATCGCCGCCAAGTTGGCACCGCCAGACGGTGCTGGTGCGATCGAAATTTCTTCCACCTCATCTATTTCAGAAACGACGTCTACTTCTTCGGACGAGCTTCGCGAGCTCGGAGCTTGGTTACGGCTGCCATCTCGCCCCTCACCGCGCGGACGGTCTCTTCCCCCAAAGCCAGATCTTTGCCCTTCTGACACGTCTAACATCTCCTCTGGACCCGCTACGATGCTGCTGGCTTCTATCGCGCCTCCTTGAGTCGGAGCTCCCATCGCTATGACTGCCATGCCTTCAGCAAGATCTGTGCGACTCCCTTGATCGGGGGGAGTCGTGACCACGGTATCGTCGCTCACCGAGATTCGCAAAGTTCCCTGATTGGTGTCGATGCTGATGAGGTCGTCTTCGATCGCGGATATCTCGCCCTGCACTGAAGTGACACCGGCTTGAGCGCCAAACATACCGCCGCCAGCACCACCGCCTAGTCCAAACCCTTGGCGCGCCTCTTCCGGCAAAAGCATAATCGTCTCGGCGACATTCTTGCCATCAGCCGCTCGTCGGGCGAGCGCGGACACTAGGTCTCCCACCGACAACTCATCGACGTTCAACGTCGAGATTATCTGGAAGAAGGTGTCATCGGAAATGTTGATCTGAGCTCCAGCAATGCCCTCGTCGGACGGGGCGAGAGTGATGGATGAGTCATCTATCGAGGCGATGATTCCCATCGTAGGCTGCGCGCCGAAGCCGCCACTACCGTCCTGGATGCTTCCGAAATCGATCCCGAGTTCTGACATCGCTTCCTGCAACAGCTCTTGGAAGCGTTGTATATCCTCCGGATCTGGATCGCCGTCCCCTGCCTCCATCTTCTGCATCAGCTCGCGCAGTTCCGGATTGCTCTGGATAGCCTCTTGTATCGCCGCGAAGTCGCCACCGCCAGACGGCGCGGGTGCGATTGAAACTTCTTCCACCTCATCTATTTCAGAAACGACTTCTACTTCTTCGGACGAGCTTCGCGAACTCGGAGTAGGCAAAGAATCATCTTCGACGAACGATATCGTTTCCTCTGTTTCTCTCGCGAACAGCAAGATTGCGATGGCACCTATAGCGATGCCGAAAAACACCGCGATGCCCAGAAGTATGACGAATGGATTCTTCATGGCTGTCCTGTCTGTAAAGCCTATTCAGTCAAATAGCCTTGTAAGGCGAACTTCTCGCTACTCATTCATATCTAAGGGCTTCGATGGGATTCATCCGAGCCGCTCTGATTGCCGGGTAGATGCCGAAGAACATCCCGATTCCCACGGATACCGCCAACGCCAGAAGCACGATATCGGTGGAGATGGCAGTTCTGAGGGGCAGTCCTTGACCGAGTTCGACTCCGTCGATTACAGTCGCCAGCACGATTCCCAAGACGACTCCTAAGATGCCGCCGCCCAAGGTGAGGAAGATCGCTTCGGTTACGAACTGAGCGAGCACGTCCCTTCGTTTGGCGCCCATCGCCTGCCGTATTCCGATCTCTCTGGTCCGCTCGGTCACGGACACTAGCATGATGTTCATGATTCCTATGCCACCGACCAGCAGAGATATCCCTGCGACGGTGCCTAGGAAGACCGTGAAGGATTCAGCGGTGCCGGCTGCGCTCTCAAGCAGTTCCTGCTGGTTGAATATCTCGAAATCGTCGGCATCCGTCACTCGACGGTTCAATCGCAGAGTCCTCTCCACCTCCTCAACCGCCGCATCGACATGATCATCGTCGATGGCCTGCACCGTGATCTGACTAACGCTTATTTCACCGGATATGGTGCGTTGATCTGAAAGCCTGTAGTGGACGGTGGTGATGGGTGTGAACACATATCTATCAAATGATTGAAATCCCGTGCTATCTCCGCTAGCCGTCATGCCTATGATTCTGAATCTTCGTCCGTTGATGCGCACGTACTCCCCAGTGGGGTCTCTGTTCTCGAACAGTGCCTCCGAAACAGATGAACCCAGCACAGCTACTTCGGCGCGGCTATTCAGATGGGGCGAGGAGATGAAGATACCGCTCGCCATCTCCAAGTTCCGCACCTCCAAGAACTCTGGTGTTACACCCGCGATTTGTGCCGATGTCACGTTGTTGCCTGAGACTAGGGTTCCGAAAGTGTCTATGTTCGGCGCCACCGCCTTTACGGACGGGGCGTTGAGCTCGTCATCAATCGCCTCTGCATCGGATAATGTGAGGGGGCCGGTGTAGTTGTCCCCGAAACTCGATGAGACGAAGAGAACGTTGGTGCCGAGCGTCTCTATGAATCCTGTTATCTCATCAGAAACTCCTCTTCCTATCGAGACCAGCACAGTTACCGCTGCTACACCTAAGACGATGCCGAGAAGCGCCAGTGCGGCGCGCAGCCGATTAGCTCCGAGAGCGTAGAGAGCCGTCCTCAGTACGTCTAGCGGCGACATTCTCTCAGATCCAGTTCGGCGATCATGATGAAGCCCTGTTACTAGATGCAGAATCGTGAGTCAAACGCCTGAATATCTTGCGCGCAGCAACCCACAGGATATCTCTCACACTCTCATCTTCTTCCTCGGCATCGGTACCGTCGGAGACCGTGGCATCAGTCGGGCTCTCAGGTAGCGAAGCTGTTGGACTCTCGTCGCTGATGACCTTCCCATCGCGCAACGTGATGATTCTGTCCGTCTGTGCCGCAATATCAGGTTCGTGCGTGACTAGGATGACGGTGATGTTGTCATCTCGGTTGAGCGCGGCGATCACCTTAACGATATCTTCTGTGGTCGTCGAGTCCAAATTTCCAGTTGGTTCGTCGGCGATGAGGATGTTGGGCTGCTTGACCAACGCACGTGCTATACCCGCTCGCTGTTGTTGACCGCCGGATAGTTCGGTGGGCCTGTGGTGCATACGATCCGCAATCCCGACGGCTTCCATGGCTTGGCGGGCGCGTTGACGCCGGTTGTGCCACTTCCCGTACATCATTGGAAGCTCGACATTGGCGAGCGCGGTCAGTCTCGGTAGCAGATTGTGGGTCTGAAACACGAAACCTACCTTGTTGCCGCGGATGCTCGCCAATTGATTGGCGGACATCTCAGACACCGACTCACCCTCTAGGATGTACTCGCCCGAAGTGGGGGTATCCAAGCATCCGATGATGTTGATGAGAGTCGATTTACCCGAGCCCGATGCGCCCACGATGGATATGAATTCTCCTTGCTGTATATCAAGGGTGATTCCTGCCAACGCGTTCACCTCGATGGAGCCTAATCGGTACACCTTAGTGACATCGACGAGCCTTATCAGAGGATTCTGCGGTCTCGTAGCATTCTCATTCATCATCACATCTTCTCGTCTCACATACGCCGCTGCTCACAGATTCCAACTCATCGCCGACGTGGTCCGGCAAATCCGAAACCGCCAGTGTCCGACCCGACGACGTTGTACATGATGGTCTCTCCTTCCGATACACCGCTCTCGACCACAACCCAGAAATCATCCTCTATGCCGAGAGTCACGGGGCGCAGCTCTACTTGGTCTTTCCCGTTCACGACCTGCAAAACAGGCTCATCTACCGAACCGAAGAGCGCCTGTATGGGGATCAGCAACACATCCTTCTCTTCGCGTATCACCACTTCGGCAACCGCACTCAAGCCTTCGGGCAGCTGAGTTCCAGACGGTGGAGACATCTGGATAGTCACGGGGTAAATTACAACTCCCTGCTCAGATTCTCCGAATGACGCTATCTCGCTGACTCTTCCCGCAAGCGGGTCATCTCCGAAAGCCTCCAGAGTGATGTTGGCATCGTCGCCCACCTGCAAGAACAAAATGTCGATCTCGTCGACGTTGCCTGCGATCTCAAGCACCGATGGATCTACGATCTCGAATGCCACCGTATCTGTGTTAACGGATTGACCTTCATCAATGTTCACAATCGACACGATTCCATCGAACGGTGCCCTGACGACTCCGTCTGACGCCGTGAACTTGGCAGAATCGTAACTCTCCCTCGCTACTGCCACCTCAGCTCTGCGGAGATCGACGGTGGCTTCGTCGGGGTTCAAGAGATTTTCTAGCTCATCAGCTGCGTTGTTTAGCTTGGTGCCTAGCGCCACGAGTTTTTGACGTGAAAGCTCCACCGCGCCTTCATCGATCGACTGCATCTCTTCCAATTCATCTTGTGCGTCTCTGCGCTCCGCTGCTGCCAATTCGATGTTCGCTTCAGCGAGTTCGACATCAGCAGCAGCTGGTTCAGCAGTCAGCTCGCTCAATGTCTCATGAGCCACATCCAAAGCGTCCTGCGCCGCAGTCACCTTATCCAACGCAATCAACTGCCCGAGGGTCTTCTCGCCTTCAGGCGCGATCAGTTCGTTTGTGAGCCTTTTCAACTCATACGATGCATCGGCTATCTTCTTCTCAGCCAAGTCGCGCTTCGCTGTTAGATCGTCGATCACCTCTTCATCTATCGGTATCGGTTCGCGCAACTCGGCCAGATCGTCCTTCAATTTGGCTAGAGCTTCCTCGGCTTTTTTGAGCGTTTCCTCGGCCCGGATCGTTTCTGAGGGCGTATCTAGATGAACAGTCTCAAGGGTGTCGAGAAGATCAGGGATCGGCTCCCAAGCATCTTCGAATTCGCGGCGAACGCAGAAGCGCGACGAATTGGCGACAAGATGATCGTCGCACTCCACGAACAACTCGCCGGGGTAGAAGACCGCCCAACTCTCAATCACCGCCTCGTTCCACGGCGTTCGAGGATCGTCTTCCGTCAACGTGAAGACGCGCCAATCTTCATCTGAGCCGGATACACCGCTCGGATCGCGCGCTGCGAATAGCTTATCCAGATCCGTGCCCAAAGATTCCAACAGATCGTCGACCTCCATCAGAGGATAGACGGCTGCATCTAGACCGAGCCACTTCTCGAACACCGCGTCGTAGGCTTCACGCGCCTCTGCAAGGGCAGCATCGGCATCTCCAACCTTGGATTCGACTTGACGCGTGACTCGTTCCAATTCAGCCAACGCGAGATCCACATCTACCTCGGCGTGCTGGATGCTGAGTTCAAGCTCCTTCTCTTCATCAGGATCGATGCTTGGCACGGCATCGAGCAGCTCCTCTTCAACGTTGTGCAGCTCCAATTCGCCGGCCGCAATATCTGCCCGCGCCTGCGACAGCTTCAGTGCGGTGTCTGACGGTTCCGATTCCAGCGCGTCTAGAGCGTCCTGCAACTCCTTCTCGGACTCCAGAATCTTCAGTTCTGCAGCATGAATCGCGGTAGTATCGATTTTGAACAGAACCTCAAGAGCATCGATGGCTTCGGTTTCAGCCTGCTGCGATTCGAGCACCTTCACCTTCGCTGCTTCCACTGCCGTCGGATCAGGATTCAGCAGGTCTTCCAGAAGTTCCGCTTCCGCATCTATCGACTGCTGCGCTTCCAACACCGTAAGCTCAGCATCTGCCACCAGGTCCGGTGCCGGATTCAACAGTTCATCCAGAGCATCCTCAGCGTCGCGCAGCACCACAGACGCCTCTCGGATGCCCTGCTCGGCTGAAACCACAGACTCGGCATCCAGCGTGGCGAGAACATCCCCTTCGAGAACTCTATCGCCCTGCTCGACCATCACCGCACCTACATTCCCTGCAAAGCCGAAAGAAAGCTCCTCACGATTGGCGTACGCAAGACTCCCGTTCACTGCTACAGAGTTGATCAGATCGCCTCGCATGACGGTGATGAGCTGAGTCTCCTCGCCATCAGAAGTGTCAGTGCCGACTCCGAGGCGGTTGCCATCAGACTCCTCGCCTACGAAATAAGACCAACCGAAGTAGATAGCGGCTGCAATACCGGCTATCACCACAACCGTCACCAGCCACTGAACTGGCGTTATCTCTTTTAGCGAGCCCATGTATTCAAGTCGCCGCGCAGGCTACTGATCCTCCAATTTCTATCTGATTCGTTAGAACGATATGCCATGAAGCGATTAAATACGCCAATCATCAATAAATCGTCAAGGAGGGCTTGCGAATATCTGATTCTCCCGCGTTTAGGCATGTTTTCAAAAAAGAGAGGCGGATGGTGAACAACTCGATGACGCTGCTCGATGCTCCAAAGAATCGATGAGTCATGTAACCGAATAGGGTATAACCTTTAAGCGCGCGAAACGCATCGTATGACGATGTGCACACGCATGTCCAAGCGAACTTGCGAAGGGGGTCATTAGTCTTGGTAAACCGATTGAGCAGAGAGATCCCAAAAACGAAGCCTGCGAGCGAATACGACATCCGTTTCGGCCACGGACTCCTGAGTGCCGATTCTGCCGACTGGGGGAGATTCGTCGTGATCACTACGCCCAGTGCTTGGGCAGTGACTAAACCCGCGCTCGGTCACGAGCCGGCCGGTGTTGGATTCAACGAATGGCTTGACCGCACTCATCTCATCGAAGTGTCCGATTCCCTTCCCGACGATATCGATCTTGTAGTAGGCATGGGTGCCGGGCGCGCCTTAGACCACGCGAAGCTAGTCGCATCCCGCAAGGGCAAGCCCCTCATCCAAGTGCCCACCGCGCTGTCGACCGGCGCGATCATCCACGGCTTCGTCGCCGACTGGGAGGGCAGGCAGATAGTCGGTTCTTTGGCAGCGGTCGACTGTGAGTATGTTCTGGTGGACTACGATGTTGTCCTGCAAGCTCCCGAACGGCTCAACACCGCTGGCATCGGCGACGTTTTATGCGGCTACTCGAGCATCGCCGAGTGGCGCCGCGCCGCAGACATCGGAACGGCTCCCCCGGTGGACAACGCATTGGTCGACAGGGCACTCGAACTATTCGCCCAAATCGTCCGAGACATGCCCGCGTCCCTCGATGACGACGGAGAACTTACGGACGATTCGGTGCGGGTGATCATGAACGCCGTGCAGGCGAGGGACGACAACATCGTCCGCTCCGATTACGCGCCTGGCGCCGACCACGCGTTTTGCTTCGCCATCGAGATCGCCAACGACAAGTACTGGATCCACGGCGAGACGTGCGCTCTGGGCGCCGTAATCATCGCCTGGTACACCGACCAGAGTCCTGAGACGATCGCCGGGTGGCTCGACGCATGCAAGGTTCGGTGGCGGCCGGCGGATATCGAGATTACGAGGGAGGAGTTCGGCAAGGGAATCGCCGTCTGGCCGAAGTGGATGGGCGACGGCTCGGACGGCGGCGACAAATCGAGGTCGATCGTGGTGCAGGAACCGATGTCGGAAGAGGCGATAGACGGCGTTTGGGATTGGATGAATTCGCATTGAAACCGACATGTGGGCTTTAACGATAGCCGGCGGAAAGGGCGAACGTCTCCGCCCACTGACCGACACTACGTGCAAGCCCATGGTGCCAGTCGTAGACGTGCCTCTTCTTGCCCACCAGACAGCGTGGCTTCGCGAGAACGGCATCACCGACATCGTGTTCCTGACGGGATACTTGGCGGACACGGTGGAAGAGTACTTCGGCGATGGCTCGAGTCAGGGCTTCAACGCCCACTACTCCCGAGAAGACGAGCCTCTGGGCCGAGGCGGCGCCGTGAAGCAGGGGCTAGGGCTGGTTCCCGACAGCGAGACGGAGGTGGTCGTAGTGAACGGCGACATCCTGACCGATCAGCCCTTGGATCCCCTGCTCGAACTGCGGCGATCGACGAACTCGATGGTCTCGATCATGCTCATCCCGTACGTCAGCGAGTTCGGCATCGTCGACATCGACGATGAAGACGTAATCAACGCCTTCGTCGAGAAGGGCGAGTTACCGTTCTGGATCAACGCCGGAGTCTACGTCTTCGATCGCGGTGTCGAGGAACTGTTGCCCGATGTCGGAGACCACGAAACCGAAACGTTTCCGGAGCTAGCGGCGCAGGGCAAGATGCGGGGATTGAGGTCCTCTGCCCACTGGATATCGGTAGACAGCTTCAAGGACCTGCGTGAAGCCGAAGAGATGGTGCGTGCCGGCATGATGCCGCTCAGCCAGTAAACATCGCCCTAGTGATGATCCGACACCGACAGTAAGCGCAACTTGCGCTCACACACCCTGTCACGCTGCTCGCCCTCGCAACCCTGCTCCTAAACGATCTTGTCCTGAAGTCGGTCTGGCACGGATCATGGCTCACTGGCAAACTGAGCGACCTCGCGTGGCTCCGTCTTCGCTCCGCCCTTGATCGCCTTTCTGCTCTCTTTCCTCCCGCCGGCCAGATCGCCAGCGGGACAACGCGCCAAGTGGACGGTCTCGTATCTCGGACTGCCTCTCCTCTACTTTGCCTACAACTCCTTCGAGACCCTTCACGACTGGATAATGCAAGGGTTCTCACTCGTCCGAGGCGGAGGACCCAGCTCGCCATTCGATCCTACCGACTCAATCGTCATCCCGTTCGCAATCGCCATCGCGCTCTGGGTGTGGAGACGCGGGTCTAACATCGATAGTCGTCACACGATGCGGTTCAGAACGGCGCTGATAGTGGCGATCGCGGCATCCTTTGCCACCGTGGCGACGACCAGCGAGGATACGCCTGTTGCCGGCATCATCGCTTTGGGGACAGGTGAAGACGGCGCGACTCTTTTCGCATACGACGACACGACTGTGCACGCAGCCGAAAGAGACGGCAGATGGGTTACTGGCGGATTCCCTCTCTACTCCAGTGGAGACGGAGGTCTGTCTTGGCACGAAACGGAAGGGTTTCACCGCTCTTATCCAGTTCAAACGGAGATTACCTCCACACCTCAAGGCATCTATGCCATCGAAGGATCAAATATCACGCGCGACGTAGATGGGAAGAGCGAGACCGTCTACTCTTCGATAGCCGTGAGCGAGGATGCCGACTTCATAGCGCTAGACGCGGCTACAAGATCCTTGGGGGCAAGGCAGGTAAATCTAGAACCCGCCTCAATCTACTACCACGAGCACAGCGGCAACTTGATAGTCGCGATGGGACTCCGAGGAGTCGTGGTCAAAACGCCCGATGGAACATGGATGCCGGTCAACGTGGGCGAATTCAAACCGGTCGATTTATCATTCGCCGGCAAGCTGGATACGCTGCTGGACTGGCAGCTGGGATTGATGGCGTTCGCAATCTCAATATCGTTCACCGCATTTGTCACAACGCTTCCAGCACATCGCAGCGATACCACCTCTAAACGCGCCTTCTCATTCACGGTCGGAGCGGTGATCCTGTGTCCGGCGCTCGTCACCTTGGTGCTGTCTACAGTTCCAGAATCGCTCCTGCTCCTATCCTATGTGGGCATCTTCCTTGTAACCGCGCTCAGCCTGGCGATGCTCGTGCCGAAAATTCTGAACTCTGTTAATACACACTCCAAGAGCCGCGCTGAGATCGAGAACATCAACCATGCCGATGCAGATATGGTGTCTAGGGTTCAAGTGAATACGTTGCTTGAACTATCGCGTTTCAGCTCTTTTGTTCCGTTGCCTCTTTTTTCGAGAATAAAGGTCGGGAAAGTCGCTCAGGAACGAGGTAGTGAAGTGATGTTGTCGAGTCTGGCCATAGCGTCTGCAGTTGGAGCCAACCAGTTTTTCACTGCCAACGCGTACCTTGCAGTGCCAACCTTGCCGTTCATATTCTCGATGGGCGGATCTGTATTCGCGATCTTTGTGGCAGTCATAGCTATATTCACCGGACATCCGTCGACAAAAGCACTCCCATACCTAATCACATTGTTCCTGCTGATATTCGCCATCACACACTTCATCTGGATAGGCGGCGACATAGAGTTGAGCGTTGCCAGAATCTCCGCCACAGCCCTGATCGCGCTAGGGCGTGTTAACACTAGCGTGTGGATCTGTGCTACGCTTTCCGCATGGAAATCACAGAATCTCAATACGAACGCATAGCTCCCCACCTCCCTGTGCAGCGCGGCAACGTCAGCGTCCCGAACCTCCAGGTTCTGAACGCGATCCTGTATGTGGCCGAGCACGGCTGCAAGTGGCGCGGGCTGCCGGCCCGGTTCGGCAACTGGCACACGATCTATACCCGCATGAACCGCTGGTCGAAGAAGGGGGTTCTGGACCGGGTGTTCGAACAGCTGCAGAGAGAACAGATAGTGCGTGTCAAGCTGGAGGCGGTCTCTTTGGACAGCACCATCGTCAAGGTGCATCCGGACGGGACGGGGGCCTTAAAAAAAACGGACCCCAGTCGATCGGGAAGTCCCGGGGCGGTTGGACCACCAAGATTCATATGGCTGCCGCGGATGCTCGGACGGCCGTGACGTTCTCCCTGTCGCCGGGACAGGCGCACGACGCGCCGGAGGGTCGCCGGCTGCTCGAACGCCTCGGCCCGCAGCTCGGAAGCCCGCGGCGGCTGATGGATCGGGCATACGAGGGCGACGAGAGCCGCCAGCTGGCGCTGGACCTGGGCTTCGTCCCCGTGGTTCCGCCGCGCCGGAGCCGGATCGATCCGTGGGAGTACGACCGCGAGATGTACAAGCGGCGCAACGAGATCGAGCGGCTGTTCCGCCGGCTGAAGGGCTTCCGACGCATCTTCTCACGCTTCGAGAAGCTGGACGTGATCTTCACAGGGTTCATCATGTTCGCACTCATAACAGAGGCATTGCGCCAGTGTTAACACGCCCTAGCGAAGCAAACCTACTCTATAGCTACCCCCATCCTCCCACTCAAAGGCAGAATCTTGGAGCAGTAGTTCCATTTAGTCCACACGCAACTCTTCACGCAGACCATATCGTCCCGCGATCCAAAGGTGGAAAAGCAACCGTCGACAATGGGCAGGTGCTATGCAGTCAACACAACAACCTCAAGAAGAACTACGGGCAGACTGAGACGTGCAAGCGAATGTACCGAGTTCTGTATGACAGAGCTGTCGCGCTAAACGACATTGCGATGCGTGAGTTCATCGAAGATGTCATGCTGATCTACGAGAAGCACGGCATCAACAGCCACATCGATTGGCGGCAGCAACGCCCCGACTCTTAAGTGCAACTCAACGCATAAACGCGCGTTTCAAAACCCAGATTCAGATCACGAGCCTGCTTCGACATCGTGAAGTGGGAAATGCCGACAGTATGCTATGGTGAGCACTCTTGCCGTAGAGTTCACGATGTCCGACACCCATGAATCACTTGATGCCGAGGCGTGCCTGATCTGCCGCAAAACTCTCGGCGAAGCTGTGCTGCGCATGATAGACGGCGAAACCTTCTGCCGAGAAGATGCCGAGAACGTCGTCCGGTACGGCATTATCGGAGCCGCCTGCAAATGCCAATTTGACCTCGCTCTGCACGCCATGTCCCATCGGCAACGAAACATCGACGGACTGTATGAAGAGCTGACGGCACTGTTCGAGAAATACGGGCTGATCGAACGTCAAGGTTAAAAGCCTCCGCGTTGGCGACCGGCACTGTCCCCACATCGCCATCCCAGAAGAGAGCGGCTCATTCATCCACTCAATTCGTCTCCTCAGGCTGTCCCTTCAGTAAGTGGGCAGTCACCCACTTCAATAATCGTTAGCTGGAACGTGGTCAACCGATCAAGTCTTTCCAAAACCAAGCCCAGCGCGTCTCCACACCAAACACGGTCTTCAACCGCCCAACAGGCTCTTGATCTTCATCATGAGAGGTCCCATGAGACCGAACCGCATGCAACTCGAATGATTCTTCGATTAGCGTTTCAGATTTTCTAATGATCGATCCATTCTCAGCCTGACTGTTGTCATCAGATTCGACCGTTTCAACGCTCTCGCTCGATTTTCTATGTGCAGCTACATCAAATTCATCAAACTGCCGTTCTTGATTAGTCGTCATCATCTTTTTCCTTATCTGAGCCATTCATCATTTCTCGCGCCCGATTCCACCCTGTGTCCGTGAGTTGCCAGATACCGTAAGGCGAACTGCCTTCCAGCAGCCCAGAAGTAATTAGTGACCTCTTTGGGGACGAAGTACGATGATGCCATCGCACTTCCCTCGCTGTACCTCGCCATATCTTTATCAGAGTGAACATCGTTCTAGTCCATCTTCTGCATTGGCTCAACCGTTCCCGTCAACCAACTCCTGCGCCCTCCTACCGCCCTCATCCGTCAACCGCCAGATGCCCCAAGGCGAGTTTCGCTCGAGGAGACCATCCTCCATTAACGTGTTGCGAGCCCACTGGGCACGGTTCCTCCATCGGACATCGCCTCGGCGAGTCGGTTCAAGGTCCTTCGGCTTAAATAGATGCCCAATCTTCTCAGGCAACTTATCGATTACACCGCGTGAAGAGTGCTCACCGCCAAACCCATGCAGGATTTCTAGGATGGGATCGTAGTAAACACTCTGCGGCAACAGTCCGTGTCGCGAAGCCCTGGTGTATCTCTGTCGGTTGGGTTGAGGTTCAACGTGTCTAGGTGCGGGCTCGCCCGAATAGCGTTTTTCAGGTCCCTTCGAGAGCTTAACTCCTTCATCATGCGCCCCCTTCGGCTCACACTCTCCGTCTGAACCACTTAGCTCAAGCAGTCGCCTTAGTACGGAGTTCGGCGTGTCCACAAAGGGTTTCGCCCTAGCTTGGAGCGCAGCGAAAACCTGATCGTCAATCTCAATTGTCGTTGGCATATCATTCCTCAGTAGTTACTATCAATCTTTGATGAAAATCTTCGTATCGCGTCCACCGTGCTTGGCTTCTTGTTGGCAAACAGCATCCTACCGCCCCGATGCCGTATCCTCCAGCGACGGCTCCACCGCCATCCTGTAGCCTCCGCCATGCTTCAATCCCCATCGATTAGAATGTGAACACAAGATCCCTCATAGGCCATGCCCATCCAGCACAGTGAACAAGTCTGGTACCCGTTGCTAGATGCCGAGAGATTGACCCGATACTACGGGCATCTCGCCACACGTTTCAGACGGCTCCAATTCGTACTCAACATGTTCATCGCCGCGTCCACTACTGGGGCCGCGGTATCGCTCTTGGCACAGTTGCCAGATCAAGTTTCGGCTTGGCTATCTGCCGGTTTGTTCTTCATGGTTGCAGTCGGGGTCGCTTGGATGTCCTACGCCGACTACTCGAAAAAAGCCACTACCGCATTCATCGTCAGTAAGCAGTGCGGCGAACTCGCCTTGGCCTGGAGACAGTTGTGGTGGGATATGGACGCCCCAGACGCAACCAAGCGCGCCCAAGAATTGGAGCTACGCCTGAACCAGATCACCAATGTCGAGATAGACATTGACGACGACTTGAACCAACAGTGCGCTGAGGAAGCATATGCCACCTGCCAAGCCGAGTTCGCCAGTTGAAGTAAACCACGGACATCCGACGCGGCCCTCCAATCCTTCCCCACCCAAGCCTCCTCCCAAACCGCGCCCGCCCAAAAACAGTTGGCCAAATGCTTAGTTTGAGTCCTGTTGTCACCAAAAATCTGTGGCACAGTGTATAGTCGAGTATCTCCAGCGCGCTCCTACGCCCTCCATCCCTTATCCACCCGAGCAGATAGAGCCCCTACCTGCTTCGCAGATACAGGTGCGCCAGCATCTGATCCACCGGCACGAAGCCGTCGGTCAGCAGGATCGGATCTTCTCTCGAAAACCAGCGGCGACGCACATCGTCCGGCATGAATCTGCTCACTGGATCGTGCCAGCCGACGATCTCGTTGGCACTTATCAGATCACGCTCGGTGACTCGACTGTCGGTGCCGACCACAACGTAGGTGACGTTGCTCCTTGGGTCGTTCTCCCAGAGATCGTCGTCTCGGAGCACGTAGACTTGATCGAAGGTTTGTGAGAGTGTGTGCACATAGGCTCGAAGGAAGCGGCCCGTGGTCAGGTTGTCGACGATGTTGACGATGAAGATGCCCTCCGGTTTGAGCAGCTTCTTGACCCGTTCGTTGAACTCCATCGTGGTGAGCTGGTAGGGAACGGAAAAATCGTTGAACGCATCGCCGACTATCATGTCGTAGGTGTTCTCGGTGAGTTCTCTCGCCTTCATCCGAGCATCGACGTTGTAGGTGACGATCGAGGTGTCTCTAGGCAGTGCGAAGTAGGCGTGCGCAACCTCCGTCACCTCCGGATCTATCTCGATAACCTCAACTGACCAGTTCGGATACCTCGTCTCGATCAACTTGGGCATCGTGTATCCGCCGCCGCCGATGAAGAGCACGTTCGGGCTGTCTATACGCGTATCCTGCAGAGCCACGAAGTCGGCAGTCACCTTCTCGTACCCGTAGACCAGAAAGGTAGGATCGTCGAGCGCTACGTAGCTGTGGAGCAGCTGGTCGAGGGTAAGAGTCCGAACCCTGTGCCCCTGGATCTCGCGCTCGCGGATCGTTATGCAGAAGTAGTTGCTCTCTTCCTGACAACCCGAGTCCAGCCAGTCGAAGGTGAAGCTGAGACTTACGGCAACGACTGCAACAGCGACCGCAAGCACGGCAGGGACCTTGAGACGTGCTTTCCAAAGATCGCCGAACAGCAGAGCGATGACGAATAGAACGATCGCCACTCCCAACACGATCGGGCGGGTGCCGATCCACTGGATCAGGACAAATCCGGTCAGGAATACTCCGAGGATCGATCCGGCAGTGGAGATGGCGTAGAAGCGTCCCACGACGTTGCCGGTCTGAGACAGCTCCCGAAGGTGCAGCTTGATCACCACCGGCGTAACCATACCCAAGATCACGCTCACGGGCAGAAAGAGAACGGCGGTCAGTGCCACTATCCGAAGGAGTATCGGCAGATCTTTCACAAGGTCGCCGGTGACCTCGATAAGCGGCAGTATCGTCACGGTGAAGATACCGGCACCGAGAAGGATGATGCCGAGAGTCAGGCGCGATGGGTAGCGGTCGGCGACGACTCCTCCGATGTAGTTGCCAACGCTGATGCCCGCCAAGACGACACCGATGATGCTGGTCCAGGTATAGAGCGAGACACCGATCACGGGAGCAAGGATGCGTCCGGCGACGATCTCGAGGATCAGAGTGCAAGCGCTGGCGGTGAAGACGATGAGATAAGGGATAAGTGCCTGCAACTTTGCTAGTCGATGCATCAGGGTCGCTTCACGTTCTATTCATCACTCATTGGTCCCGCCTCTGTCATTAGGCAAGCGAGATATATGGTAACGGTAGGATCGATCTAGAGCGTTGCCGACGCATCAGTAAGAACCTGACTCGAACTCGATTGAGTGCCGTCAGTCCAAAATAAGACTGTGTATCCGCATAGAATCGCTGTATGCGTCTTCTCGCCTTGATAGCCTCCGCGATGATTGCCGTCGCGATCTCCCTCTCATGCGGAGCAGCTACACCCGACACCCCCACTCCGGCACCCACCCCAATACCGACCGCCACCATGGCTGCGTCGCCGACCATCGCGCCTCAGACCGCGGCAGCGGCAGTGCCTCATCGGGGGTACAACGTGCGGGGAAGCGAAGATGCGCCGATCACGCTCTTCGATTTCTCAGACTTCCAATGACCGCACTGCGGCACTTGGCATCGCGGGACCGTTGCCCAGCTTCTCGAAACCTACGTGGCTGATGGCAAGCTTCGCATGATCTACTTCCACTTCCCCGTCATCGGTCCAGAATCGGCTAGGCTCGCCGAGATTTCGGACTGCGCCGGGGAGCAGGGTAACGAAACATTCTGGAATACGGTCGAGATCATCTACGAGAACCAAGGCGAACTCAACGCTGGCAATCTACATAGCTGGATCCCCAGCACCAAATCTGACCCGGACGCGATCGATGCTTGTATACAGTCGGGACGTCAGGCAGCCACTTGGCAACTCGACCGAGCGCATGGCGAGGCGATGGGAGTGAACTCGACACCGACTATCTTTATGAAGTACATCGATCGGGAAAACCAAGAGGTGCTCCTGAAGTTCAGCGGCACCCAAGAGTACGGAAGGATGCAACAGTTGATCGATGCCATATTGCATCGTATTCAGTAACTGCGTCGAAGGCATCCCCATTCAGAGAAGAGAGGCGAGAATACGGTTCTCGCAGATGCATTTTACTTCCCCTACGAGTAGGGGGCTTGCGCCGAACACAAGGACAAGCGAGGCATCCCGAGTACGTGTTTCAAAACAGCCCTACAAGTGTTGCGTCTGCACGAGGTGCGACAGATGTGAAATCGCCTACTACACTGTATAGCCGGAGGTAAATATGCAGATCACCAAAATCACTCCTTGGTTAATTTCGGCGCCAAGCCCGTATCTCGATACCGCGGAAGATAGCCGATCCAGACGTCACAACCGCGAGTATCTGTTTGTCGAAGTGAACACCGACGAGAGAGTCACCGGTTGGGGCGAGGTGACGTGCACCCGTGACAAAGCCAATCGGGGTGTGGCATCCATCATCGGCCACGTCAGCGAGCTGCTCGAGGGCGACGATCCGAAAAACATCGAGAAGATCTGGCACAAGCTGTTCCGTCACTTCACATACATGGGATCCAGAGGCGCCACCACCAGTGTCATCAGCGGGATCGATATAGCTCTCTGGGACATCAGGGGCAAGGTTCTAGGGCAACCCGTTTACGAGCTACTCGGCGGCCCGGTACGCGATGCTGTCGATGTCTACTGCCACCCTGAAGACGGCGCCACGCCCGAGGCTCTGGCGCAACACTGCAAAGCCATCAAAGAGACCGGGCAGAAAGCTCTCAAGACCGATCCTTGGCATCCTCACCACCCGGACGAGATCGACGGCTATATGAGCGGAAGATTGACCGAAGAGGCTGAGGCTCTCGGAGTTGCACGAATCGCAGCAGCGCGGGAAGCGGTGGGACCAGATTTCGAGATTCTGATCGACAATCATGCTCGGTTCGACGTGCCGACTGCGATACGGCTCGCCAAGGCTCTAGAGCCTTACAACATCTTCTGGTTCGAAGAACCCGTCGGAGTTGAAAACAACACCGCCTTGAAGCAGGTGCGCGACTCCACCGACATACCCATCTGCGTAGGCGAGAGAATCCACACCAGATGGGAGTTCGCGCAGATTTTCGAGGAGGGCCTAGCCGACTTCGTGATGCCCGACATCACCTGGACCGGCGGAGTGTCAGAGCTCAAGAAGATCTGCACGCAGGCAGAGGTCTACTACATCCCGGTCTCGCCTCACGATGCCAGCGGTCCCATCAACGTCATCGCCGGCGCGCAGGTGATGATCACAGTGCCGAACTGCTATCGGGTCGAGACCTCCCGCGCCAAGCTGAACGCGTACGACGAGTTCATCGACACTCCGCTAGACATTCGTGCCGACAAGATACACCTTGATCCGACACGCCCCGGCATCGGCGTGGAACTCGATGTGGATTACATGCGAGCGCATGCCTTAGACGGATTTATGAGGTAGAGGCTGGGCGCTAAGTCGCGAGTAGCAGGAGCGCGACATTCGGCGGGCTGGGCAGCCTCGTCATCGCGGCGAATGACGGGTTTTTGCACGATCATTGAAGTAGACAGGATGGATATAGAGGGATAACGTTGCCTACGGCCGCGTTTTATATTCCCATGGGCGAATCATCTCTTCGGTGATCTCCATCCCCAGTCCGGGTGCGTCTGAGGGCTTGATGAAGCCGTCTTTAGCTACGACGCTGCCGGGGATCCTCGGAAGCTCTTCAAGCGGAACTCCGGGCGGCGAGCCCATCCAGTACTCGGCTATCGGCGATTCAGGCGCCGCCATCGCGAAGTGCTGGCCCCAAGGCGAGTTCGCTCCTCCATGGGGAATCGTGGCGATGCCGGCAGTCTCGGCGATGTGGTAGATCTTCAACGCCTCGCTGATCCCGCCGCTCCATCCGATATCGGGTTGAACAATATCGATCGCACGACGCTCGACCAGCTGAGCGAAGGCATGCCTTCCCCTATGGTCCTCGCCGGTCGCCAACGGAATCCAAGTGATGCTCCGCTTCAGCTCCGCGTGTCCCTCAATGTCGTGAGGCGGAAGCGGCTCCTCGAGCCAGCGGAGATTGTAAGGTCGCAGCATCTCCGCTAGTCGAAGTGTGAACTCGACGTTGAACGACATCACCGGATTTATCATCAGCTCGGCACCGTCTCCGACCGTCTCTCGCGACTTGGCGACGTGCTCCTCGATCATGTGCAAGCCTTCATCGCCTTCGGAGTAGTGCCCCGGATTCGTGATCTTGAAGCGGGTAAAGCCCAACTCCTGAGCCCAGTCGAGATCGTCGCCCGTCGCGTACAGGGCGATCCGATCTCTCACCGGGCCTCCGAGCAACTCGTATACCGGACGCTCCAGCAGTTTGCCTTTGAGATCCCAGAGCGCGATGTCTACTCCCGACAAAGCTGTCGACACGATACCGGCGTAGCCGTGTCGATACCCGCCCCTCATCACCAGATCGTTCATCAGTTCGATCGCCATGCAGTTTCGTCCTTCGATCAGAGGCGCGATCACATGATCGACGTAGGACGCCACCGGCTGTCCGAACGAGCATCTACCCAAGCCATAGGTCCCGTCCTCGGCGATCGCCTGCACCCACACCTCGGGCAGTCCGACGGCGCCGGGCATCTCCTGCGGCAGGCGTGAGAACTCGGAGTAGTAGTTGATGGGCATCGATCTCAATGCAGTCTGCGGCCACGGCACGCGCCGAGCCGGTGTTTTCGGCTGAGCGGCAGGAATATCTACGTGCACCGCGCGTACAGTCTTGAGTCTCATGACTAACTCGATTCGAAAGGTGGGACATCGCCGTTCGCCCACGCCTTGATGAGGTGGTGAGCTATGGCAATCGGACCGGGGACGTTTAGCGACGGGTTTTTCTGCGCCAATGCCTCTAGCACTTCTCTCCTCGTGAACCACCTAACGTCTGTCATCTCAAAGTCATCTTTGTTCACATTCGTCGTCAAGGCCTGTGAATGGCTGCCGATCATCAGCGACGAAGGGAAGGGCCACGGTTGGGATGAGTGATATCGCACCTGTCCGACTTTGATGCCTGCCTCTTCCATCACCTCTCTCCGCACAGCCTCCTCCATCGACTCTCCATGATCCATGAAACCAGCTAGAGCCGAATACATCCTCATCCGACTCAGACGTCCGCTCGATTGACCCAGCAGGCATCGATCGCCATCCGTGACGACAGTTATAACTACTGGATCTGACCTCGGGAAGTGCTCGGCATTACAGCTGTTGCAGCTACGCATCAGACCGCCGCGGCGCATCTCTGTAGACTCTCCGCAACGGGAGCAGAATTGATGCCTGAAGTGCCAGTCCAAGTTCGATTTAGCCTGTGCCAAGATACCTGTTTCTACACCCGAAATCAATCCCGCGGCATCACGTGCATCCTCGAAGCCGAGCGAGCCATTGCCTATCATCGAGATGTCCACGCCTCGATCATCGTCGCCGTGGCTCTCGAAATTCCACGCGACTAGCGGCGAGCCATCGTCGTCTACGCCCAGAAAAGTCTCTATCCGTCTAGGGCGTGTTAACACTAGCGCAATGTCTCTGTTATGAGTGCGAACATGATGAACCCGGTGAAGATCACGTCCAGCTTCTCGAAGCGTGAGAAGATGCGTCGGAAGCCCTTCAGCCGGCGGAACAGCCGCTCGATCTCGTTGCGCCGCTTGTACATCTCGCGGTCGTACTCCCACGGATCGATCCGGCTCCGGCGCGGCGGAACCACGGGGACGAAGCCCAGGTCCAGCGCCAGCTGGCGGCTCTCGTCGCCCTCGTACGCCCGATCCATCAGCAGCCGCGGGCTTCCGAGCTGCGGGCCGAGGCGTTCGAGCAGCCGGCGACCCTCCGGCGCGTCGTGCGCCTGTCCCGGCGACAGGGAGAACGTCACGGCCGTCCGAGCATCCGCGGCAGCCATATGAATCTTGGTGGTCCAACCGCCCCGGGACTTCCCGATCGACTGGGGTCCGTTTTTTTTAAGGCCCCCGTCCCGTCCGGATGCACCTTGACGATGGTGCTGTCCAAAGAGACCGCCTCCAGCTTGACACGCACTATCTGTTCTCTCTGAAGGTGTTCGAACACCCGGTCTAGAACCCCCTTCTTCGACCAGCGGTTCATGCGGGTATAGATCGTGTGCCAGTTGCCGAACCGGGCCGGCAGCCCGCGCCACTTGCAGCCGTGCTCGGCCACATACAGGATCGCGTTCAGAACCTGGAGGTTCGGGACGCTGACGTTGCCGCGCTGCACAGGCAGGTGCGGAGCTATGCGTTCGTATTGAGATTCTGTGATTTCCATGCGGAAAGCGTAGCACAGATCCACATGCTAGTGTTAACACGCCCTAGCCGAACCTCCTACAAGTGCCGCATCATTCGTTGAAAGCCATGCCAATTTTGCGGCATCGGAATCGTTCGCATCGACGAGTGGATTGAAATCTAGGAACATCAGCACACGGGCCCGATCCGAGCGCATCAGCGCACGAACGCCGCTCTCGCTCCGACGCAGAGCATCGCCTCGATCGATGGTGTTTCCCGCGAATATGTGCGGCTTGCTGTTGCTGCCCAACTCGTTGACCGTCGCACTGCTAGACACAATGCAGAAACTTTAACCTAATCTAGGATCGTAAAGCAGATTACTATCCCTTTGGATACAGCTGCAAATCCTATTAGATAGCAGGAAACAAAGATCCATTCATACAGACTGGACGGTCCTGCATCGATTTCTTTTTTTGTCTCCCCTTATCAAAATCGGATTTCCACTACTGTCGACGAAGATATGGGTCGGCATATTCGCAATCGCCTCGGCTGTGGTCTTCGGTTGTGCCTCCGATGAGAATGAGCTCGCAGTTGAGCCTGTGTCGCCTGTTGCCGTACACGCTTCGGAATCTATGCCGACCTCTGAACCTTCAGCCACAGCCACGCCGACATTAGCCCCAACTTCAACACAGTCCATCACACCCGCCAGCTCGACTGCGGAGGCTGCTCGAACTTCAATACCGACAGCGACTCTCGTCTCAACCGCTACGATCCCGTCATCGCCTCCTGCTACGTCTGGGACGTTGGCAGAGCACGTTTGGGATTTAGCGGTGATGTTGGCGGAGGATCTAAGCCCTCGAGAGAGTGCCACCGAAGAGGAACTCGTTGCCGCCGAATTCTTGGCAGAAGAGTTCGATCGGCTCGGATACAACGTCGTTATATCTCCGTTCGTGGTGACGGACGGATGGCCGATCGGTGCTATGAGTGAAGTGACTTCAGGATCAGATGATGAAGCGATCCTATTCGACACGTTCGCCGGCCCGTCTCCAGAAGTGCAAGGCATTCCGGTGGAGCCGGTCGTGGAGGGTGATGCCGAAGGCGAACTCGTATACGTCGGACGTGGTGATGCCGCGGAAGTCGAACTACTCGACCTCGAGGGAAAGATCGCACTTGCAGAGTTCGGTTTCGTCTCGTTGGAAACCAAATACGTGAACGTCCTTGAAGCGGGCGCTGTCGCGCTCGTGATATTCGACAACCGTGATTCAAACCGATTGAGATGGGAGCGGATAAACAGCGAAGCGGAAATACCTATGTTCATCCTCAGACGTCTGCACGGACTGAAGTTGATCGACAAGATGGATGCTGGCGAAGAGGTCATCATCAAAGCCTCTGTGGAGCGTCTCGGCAACGGACCCTCGCGCAACGTGATCGCCGAACTCGACAACGACATCGAAGACGATGGTGTTCTGATCCTAGGCGCACACTACGACACGACGCCCGACTCTTCTGGAGCCAACGACAACGGCACCGGGATCGCTGTTCTCATCGTCTTGGCGCAGGAGATGAAGGACGACGAGTTGCCCTTCGATCTGCGCTTCATACTCTTCGGATCTGAAGAGACTGGACTTCACGGCAGCCGCCGCTACGTGGATGAACTCGGCTATGAAGAGCTGGCGCGCATCGATGCGATGATCAACGTGGACTCGGTGGGCATGGGGACAATGACAGTGGAAGATACCGGAGACGTTTCCGACTTGGCGATTGAAGTCGCCGAAGAGCTTGAGATCGACCTTTTGGTGCAGAACTTCGACTACGCGGCATCAGATCACGCGCCGTTCATTGATGCCGGCGTCGATGTGATGTTCATCTATGGCAACGACTTGGAGTACATAAATTCGCCTGAAGACACTCTGGAGAGGGTGGAACCCGAGCCGATGGGACATGCCATCGAGATCGTGATGGGTGTGATTGAGGAACTCATAGAAGATACAGATGAGCAAGAGTAGATTAGATTGTCAGACGCGCTGTATGTTTGATCCTGCCCACATAATCAGCGGCAAAGTCCGCATCGAGCATCTCGAAGTGAACTGCATCATCGGTGTAGAGGAGCGGGAGCGGGAAAATCCTCAACCCGTATTGATTGACATCGAGCTCATCGCCGATCTATGCCGAGCCAGTTGCACGGATGATATTGAGTACGCGCCTGACTACAACGCTCTATGCGTTCGGATCGTTGCTGAGATGTCTGATACTAGCTACGCGCTTTTGGAGGCATTCGCGGGCAGAGTCGCTGATATATGTCTAGAGTCGCATATCCGGGTCAGCACGGCAAAGGTGGCGGTCAAGAAGCCTGACGTGCTGAAAGCATTCGGCGACGCTGTGGCGACCGTAGAGATAACCAAGGAGCGGTGAGAATCGCTGAGCGCGGGTAAACAAAGCGTGGAGCGAGATAAATCGGGATCAGAGCGGGCTATTTGATTTCTCCCCGCGACGGAGATATGCAAGGTCTCAACGTTGCGATAGGCGTATAATTCGCGCACCACGGACTCAATATCGAAATCGAAAGGTGCTTGGTTGCTCATATGAAGGTACTGTTGGTAGGCGGCTCCGGCCACGTCGGCACATTCATCACGCCATACATCCGAGAACGACACGACATCCGTGTCTTTGATCTGGCGCCGCCCAGACACGAAGGCGTCGACTTCGTTCAAGGCTCGATCACCGACACCGATGCCATTAAGATTGCCCTCGACGGCATGGACACGTTCATCTGGCTAGTGATGCAGAGTCCGCAAGGCGGAGCATCTACCGAGCAGGACGAGAAGGTGATACGTGAAAACTACGAGGTGAACAACAAGGGGCTCCACCTCTTTCTATGGACCGGCTACAACCAAGGCATCCGCAATGGCGTCTACACCAGTACCATGAGCGTCCACTTCAGGACTCGCAGATGGTATCCATCCGAAGATGAAGTGCCTCTCGACACTCCTAGCGCGTACGGACTTTCAAAGGGATTCGGAGAGCTCATATGTCGCTACTTCGCTCGCCATTTCGGAATGAACTTGGCAGCTCTCAGAATCACCGGGCCGCGAACTAGGGAGCAGTGGATCGAGTATCGTTCCGCCGAGCACGAGGTCGATCCTTCTGGCGCGCCGCCGCTGCACGTCACGGACGAGGAAGACTTGGCGAACGCCTACTTGGCCGCGGTCGACTACGTCCAGATCGGCAAAGGCTCTTTCGAACCCTTCTTCATCGCGGGTGATGAGAACAACGCAGAGCACAACTTGACCAAAGCAGAGCGCGATCTCGGCTGGAAGCCGATGACTCACACCAAGATCGAGGTGCCGCCGATTCGCTACAAATCGTAGAGCCAGATTCACCGCAATGAGCTTCATCGCAAAAGCGATTCGAGATGTCGAAACATCGATGCTATTCTTCCCTCAGCCTCAGCTGAGGGGGAATCCAGAGCATCTAGGATTGGCTTACGAAGATGTGTGGCTGACGGCAGCCGACGGCATCAGGATCCATGCATGGTTCATCCGCGGGACAGAATCTCCTCGGACTGACTCGCCTCGGCTGGCGATGCTGATGACCCACGGCAACGGCGGCAACATCAGCGTTCGGCTCGATCAGTACGCTGAGTTCATCAGGCGATTCCAGACGATAGATATTCTGTCTCTCTCGTACCGAGGCTATGGCGAGAGCGAGGGAGAGCCGAGTGAGGAAGGGTTTGCGCTCGACGCTGAGGCAGCATACCGATGGTTGAGGCAGACTATCGATCTTTCGAGCGCCGTGAAAGTCTTCTTCGGTCGCAGCTTGGGAGGTGCCGTCGCCGCTAGATTGGCAGCGAAGCATCGACCGGAGGCGCTCGTTTTGGAGTGCGCTCCGTCTTCGATCCCCTACTTGGCGGAGAGGATGACGATGTGGAGATTCTTCCCGTTGGACAAGGTGATCATCAACCGATTCGACACCGAGGCATATATGAAAGATGTTAGATGCCCGGTGCTTATGATGCACTCCGAGCTGGATGAGATCGTACCCTTCGAGTGCTCTAAGCTCAACTTGGCGGCAGCAAACGAGCCGAAGCGGTTCTACACCATACCCGACGCGCCACACAACGGAGCTGACCTCATAGATCCCGACGGCTATTACGCTGCGATCAGAGATTTCCTCACGAAGTTCACGGCGTGGGTCGGCGAAGGATGAGGCTACTCCCAGCGGAAGGCCTTGACCGCCAGTGTGAACATCAAGACCGCCCACAGGGCGAAACCGAGCAATTCGCTTCCTTGAGCAAATATCGATTCTCCTGAAGTCACCATCGCCCTCATACTGTCGATCAAGAACGTCAGAGGCAGAAACTCGGATATGATCAACAACCAATCTGGGAGCACCGATTTCGGGATGAATGCGCCGGAGAGAAACATCATCGGGAGCGAGATCAGGTTGGCGACCGGTGCCGCAGTGTTCTCGTTGTTGGATATTCCCGAAACAGCCAACCCCATCGCGAGAAACACAGCACCGGCGAAGATCGTTATGAGTGCCATCTCGATCCAGATCGAGGGGTGGCCGGGACCGATCTCCACGCCTAGCACGTAGCTACCGATCAGCAACAGAATGTACATCTGCATCAGCAGAACGGTTATCCTCGTCACGGTCACTCCGACGAGCAGGTGAAGCGCGCTGATAGGAGCGGCACGCAGCCTCCGCAACGTGCCTTGGTTCCTGAATCTCAGGAGAGTGAAGACGACGCCGAACAACCCGCTCTGCATTATCGAGAGCCCGATGATCCCAGGCACTAGAAAACCCTTGTATCCCTGCCCCTTGCCGGCAACTGATCGAGTCGAGACCTCCACCCAAGACTCTCGCCTGTAATCATCTGGAATCGCCACCGCGGAGGTAAATGCCTCATCCAACACATCGTCGATGAGCGACATCGCGGTGAACGCCTCGCGTTCTTGACGTTCGTCGTAGGCGACATCGAAGCGCGCCGGTGCTGCTCCGCCTGTTGTTCCAAATTCAGGCGGGATCACCAGTGCCACGTTGACACCGCCTTCGAGAAGATCAGCGTCCAACGCATCCTCGTCGTCGAATATCTCGACGTCCAAGAGGGGAGGTCCTCCCAGATCACCACGAAGGACGCCGATGAAGAAGCCGGAAGCCTCGTTCTGCGCATTGTCGACTATGCCGATATCGGGCGGGTTGTAGCGGTCGAAGTTCATGATGCCGAAGATGAGCATCAGGATCGTAGGAAATCCGATCGTGAAGAACAGAGCTGAGCGATCGCGGTAGAACATCTTCAGTTCGGCGATTATGAAGGCGCGGTAGATTCTCAAAGCTGATTCCCCCTAGCTAGGCTCTTGAGAAACTCGATGTAGGTTTCGTGCCATCAAGGTTTCCCGGCCACGCTCGGAACGACATAAGAGGTTAGATACGCGTTGCGGACGTGGAGAAGGTCTGGCAGTTGCTTCACGGTTCGTTTGTGATCACACAGCCTCAGTTAAAAAGCGGATGATCAAGGGGACCACGATCGTCGCGGTGCCCAGTATCGCGATCACGCTCGCAAAGAGTAGATAGCGAATCCCGTAGTTCGACATCAGGGTCGGGTCGTAGTACTTGTGGACCTCGTTGTCTCGATACATGGCGACCAGACCGCCGAGCAGGGTGCGTCGTGTTCGACGGCCTAGGATCAACGCCACCACTGCAACGATGTTGAGAAAAATCGTCATCACTATGAATACGGCCAGTATCAGGTCGTATGTGGCGGTGTTGGCTTCTTCGTATACTGCCGCAGTCGACACGAGTGAGTTGATCCCGAGAACAATGAGGTTGAACACGATGGCAGTAAGCACGAAGATGGTGTCCGTGCGACTGCTATCGCCAAGTTCTTTGACGATGTGATCATGGACTTGACCGAGCATTTCTGTTCCTCCATTCATTGTGGAAGTCCGCTAATAAAGGGCTGGTGATACGGCTGCCTGTTGGCGGGCCGTGAGCCGAAGCATCGGGAGATGAGTACCCGTTCAGAACTTAGAGGATATCTAAAAAGGCTAACCGCGCGCTAGTCGGCGCGGCATCAGCCCGGTCATCGCTATGTAGAGCCAGGTTTCGGTGGTTTCACACAATGCTTCATAGTCTT
The DNA here is from genome assembly GCA_965214735.1 of Dehalococcoidia bacterium. Taxonomy (GTDB): domain Bacteria; phylum Chloroflexota; class Dehalococcoidia; order Lucifugimonadales; family Lucifugimonadaceae; genus Bin127. The sequence goes on from OZ243977.1 coordinate 2,549,740, forward strand.
TGCTCAGCCGCCGTTGCAAGTTCAGCCAGCCGAATGTGCGCTCCACCACCGCGCTGGTTGGTCTGTGGATTTTCAACTGCCAGAGAAATATGTTTGACAGATGGGAAACCCTCTAGTATCGTGAGTATTACGTCGCTACATGATACATAGTATCAAAACAGCGAGGCCACTACGTTCTCTTTGATGCCTTCTGGTACTTCGGGAGCCGCCTCCTGCACAACAACCTCTGACCCCTGCGGTGATGCACACGATGGAAACGGAGCCAATGTCCCAGGAAACGGTAGAGCGTATCTACCGCAATCCCGACTTCACAATCTACTGAGCACACGATATCAATAGACTTGGAGGACTTTATGCTGAAGGAATTTTCAACCCGCAGAGCTACGATCTGGCTGCTGGGTTTAGCGATCTTGGGGATCGCTGTGGCTTGCGGTGACTCGGAGCCCACGCCAGAGCCCATGCCAACTCCTCCGCCCACAGCGGTCCCAACTGCGACGCCGACTCCTCCGCCCATCACCAGCAATCCGCGCGATTGCGTGAGCGACTTCCAGTCAGGTGCTGATTACTTCCCAGACAAGGTCGAGGCGGTCTACGCCGAGGGTTGGAGCGTGCGCTACCAAGGGCACTACAAGGTCCTCACGATAGAGCCCGTCCCCAACGTCCAGAACGCCAGGCAGGAGACATACGTCCTTGCCCAGTGCGGGGCGCCAACGCCTGACCTCTCCGGTGATCTCGCAGGTGCGCACGTCATCCCGATCCCCGCAGGCAGCTTCTGGACCGCCTCCGGCAGCGGGTGGTTCGTGGCGCTCGAGATCCTTGGCCTCTCCGACACCGTGCTCGGTGCGAACGTCCGGGCCGCCGGGCTCGAGTACCTGCCAAACATCAACCGCCGCTTCGAAGACGGGCTCGCCATCCCCGCACGTGCGTCGAACAGCTTTGAACCCATCATGGACGCTGATCCGGAGCTCTTTCACGTGGCGTTCAGCTATGACCTGACCGATCAGGCCCGGGAGTTGGGCCTCAACGCCGTCGCCTACAACTCATTCTGGGAGCCGCCGCTTGGCAGCGCCGAGGAGATCAAGTTCGTGTCGCTCTTCTTCAACGCTGAGGCACGGGCGAACGAGGTCCTCGAGCCGGTGATCGCGAACTACGAGGCCCTCCGACAACGCGTCGCCGACTCCGCGACGGAGGCGCCGACCGTGCTCTTCGGTTCGATCAACAGCTCGGGCCTTTGGGCGACTCGGCCAGCCAACCGGATCGATATCCGGCTGATCGAGGATGCCGGTGGAATCCCGATCCTCCAGCGCGAGATCACTGACGTACCGCTGAACTCGCCGCTATCGCTGGAACGAGTGATCGAGCTGGCTGCGGACTCCGACATCTGGATCGACACCACCTACTTCGCGGACCGCCGGTTGGGAGATACCGTCGCTGGCTCCCTCTCGTACCAGCCGCTCAATGCCTCATTCAAGGCGCTGAGCGAGGGGCAAGCCATCCATCGGTTCGCCCGCGGGGCCGACGTCTTCGCGACTGGGCAGAGCTTCCGCGTGGACGTCCTGCTGCGAGACCTAGTCAGCGCGTTCCACCCGGAGTTGCTACCCGAGCATGAGTTCGTCTGGCACACCCGACTCGAGCCCTGATGGAGATCCGACCGTACGAGCCCATGCACCTAGACGACGCAGCAGGAGTGCTGGCGAAGGCGTACGAGGGTCGATCCGTGGAACTGCCCGCGCTGCGTGGACGCTCGCGGGCATGGTAGAAGCGACAAACCACACCATATTTCCTCTTACAGATTGCACAAGAGAGTTCACGTCCCTCCTCGAGGCCGTTGGAGCGGATACAGCCCACTTCCTCGGCTATTCGCTTGGAGGCGTCACCGGTTTTGGTCTCTCTTAAGTATGCTGCTCAGTGGTTTCGCTCGGTGATAGTGCTGGGCGCCCATCCATACTCGCAAAGATTTTGCGGAGACTTTGAGGGGCGGGGGCAGAACCATATCGATCTTGGCGTGGAGACCGCAATAGAGTGCAGAAAAAAGGAGCCCGGTCCCCTCAGCGATGAACAGAAGGCGGAACTGGAAACTCGCGATTGGAAAGCTCTCGGCGCGACGCCGGTAGCCACCGAAAAAATCAAAGGGCTGGAGGAAGGCCTTTTGCACGGCCGGACACCTTACTTACTGCTATGCGGAACCGAAGATGAAAACCATGAGCTTGTCAGTCAGGCGGCCGGCGAGTTCCCAAACGTTGTCTTCAAGCCTCTGGAGGGTCTAGACCACCGCGAGAGCCGCTCTCGTCTGGATGTTCTCATACCAATTGCGAGAGAGTTCTTCGGCTCAACGCGCGGTGTCGCTAGCGCTCAGGCAAAATGAGCATGCCCAATTCGACGACCGAGGTTGTTGCACGACCCGAGGATGTTCAGGGCTCTGAGCAAGACGACTCTCTTATCGACACCGGCTCTCGCGTAAAGCGTCAGCTGGCAATGTTTGCCCTCCTTGCGGTTCTAGGTGTTGCCGCAGTCATACTGTCCCTAACCTGGTCCTCGGTCAGAATCCCAATTGACCAGGTGCTGACGATCCTGCTTGGCCAGGATGTCCAGAGGAGTACGTGGGAGATCATCGTCATGGACATCCGGCTCCCGAGAGCTCTGACAGCTATGCTTGTCGGTACCGGCCTGGGTCTCGCAGGTCTCCAAATGCAGACTGTGTTTAGAAACCCTCTGGCCAGTCCGTTCACTCTGGGAGTGTCTTCCGGGGCCAGCCTCGGCGTGGCGCTGGTCATTCTGATAAGCCCAACCTCACTAGAGATCTTCTCCGGGGTGGGCAGCGGCTACCTCGCCAACCTCGGAACCGTTGCCGGAGCAGCCCTTGGTGCCGCAGCTGTGCTTGCAATTATGCTCGCGGTCGCCTCCAGAGTAAGGGACATGGTAGTGGTGCTGCTGCTGGGGGTTGTTATGGCTGCGCTGGTCGGCGCCATAGTGACCATTCTTATCTTCTTCGCCAACGAGCAGCAGACCAGAGAGTTCGTGGAATGGGGCCTGGGCAGCTTCACTCGTGTTCGATGGGACGAGATGCCATTCCTGTCGGCTTCAATCGGGGTAGCCCTTGTATTGGCGGTCCTTACAACCAAGCCTCTTAACGCCCTGCTCCTTGGAGAAAACTATGCCCGAAGCATGGTGCTAAACGTGAAGTGGGCAAGGGTAGTCATCATGGGCAGCGCCTCCATCATGGCCGGTGCGGTTGTAGCCTATGCTGGGCCTATCGGATTCCTTGGCATCGCGATACCTCACATCGCTCGCGGCATATTCGGCACATCCGACCATCGCATCCTCGTTCCCGGATGCCTTCTGGTCGGGATCGTAATCGCATTGGCTTGCGGGATCCTCGCCGAGCTTCCCAACACCAGCCTCAATTTGCCCATTAACGCTGCGACAGCCTTGTTCGGAGGCCCCGTAGCCATATGGGTGCTGTTGAAGGCAAGAAGGGGATTCGCCCTTTGAACGAAGTTGCGTTGGCTGCCCGTTCTCTCGCTGTTGGGTACAAGACAGGCCGAACAAAGCGCAGCATCATCTTAAAAGACATAGACCTGGCTCTGAATCAAGGCGAGTTCGTGTGTATGCTCGGCCCTAATGGTACTGGGAAATCAACTCTTCTCAGGACCATCTGCAAGATGCAGCCGCTACTGGCCGGAAGTGTGGAAATAGGGGGCATCAACATTGATCGCCTGAGCAGCCAGGTACTCGCAAAACTGTTGAGCGTCGTACTGACGGAGCGGCTGACCGTCGGCCGTCTGACAGCCTACGAATTGATAGGCCTAGGGCGTTATCCGTACACCGGCTGGGCGGCGGGACTAACTTCTCAAGACCACAGGATAATCCGGTGGGCTATAGGCGCAACCCGTTGCTCTGACCTCGCCGCGCGTGACATCTCCGAGCTGAGCGACGGGGAGCGCCAAAGGGTGATGATTGCTCGGGCTCTTGCCCAAGAGCCCGCTGTAATGCTTCTCGACGAACCTACTGCGTTCCTGGACCTGCCTACTCGTGTCGAGATAACGGGCCTGTTGAAGCGATTAACCCGCGAGACAGGCCTGGCAGTCCTCATGTCCACCCATGACCTGGACTTGGCTTTGAGGTCTGCCGACACTCTGTGGCTGATAACCTCTGAGCAGAAGGTCGAACACGGCGCGCCCGAAGACCTCATACTAAGGGGAGAGTTGCAGTCCACTTTCTCCAGCGCTGAGCTGTTCTTCGACTCCGACATCGGGGGCTTTAGACACCACACCCCGGTGGTGGGAAATGCCTTGCTGATCGCCAACGGACTCTCTGGAATATGGATGCGCCGCGCCCTGGAGCGTGAAGGCTTCAGTGTCTTCGACGGCCGAGCCGTAGAAGAGAAAATGGACTTTGAAATAGTCGCCGATGATTCAGCAGAAGCATCTACGTGGCGCTTGAAGATAGGCCGAGAAGAGCACCGTTGCTCGGACATTGGCTCAGTCATCGCTCAGATCAGAGCACAAACTTGAGCCGCTAAAAGTGGCATAAACCGGTTGCTCGTGGCGGATGCTGCCTCACGATCTGCCGCCTTGGCGGATCACGTTCCATTACTTCCGCGCCTGGCGCCGAGACGGAACCTGGCAGCGGGCCAACGACGGCCTGCGCGGCCAGTTGCGGCAAAGGCAGGGACGCCGAGTCAGCCCCAGCGCGGCCGTCATTGACAGCCAGTCGGTCAAGAAGGGGACCAGAGGCTACGATGCCGGCAAGCGGATAAAGGGGGCAAGCGTTATATCGCAGTGGACGCCCAGGGTTTGCTGCTGGCGGCGGCGGTGCACCCGGCCGATGTGCAAGACCGGGACGGCGCGCGGTTGGTGTTGGGACGTTTAGCGGGACGGCGCGACCGGCTGCGGGTGATCTGGGCCGACGAGGCCTGCGGCGGCAAATTGGCAGCGCGGGCCAAGGCCATGGGCGGTTGGAGCCTGGAACCGGTGCGCCGTCCCCTCGGCCTGCGGACCTTCCAGGTCCTGCCCCGGCGCTGGGCGGAGGAGCGCACATTCGTCTGGCTGAACTTGCAACGGCGGCTAAGCAAAGACTATGAAGCATTGTATGAAACCACCGAAACCTGGCTCTACATAGCGATGACCGGGCTGATGCCGCGCCGACTAGCTCGCGGTTCGCCTTTTCAGACACCCTCTAAGTGAATCTAATGCTATACGCCAACTTCATTCGGCATCCCGCCCTAGAGCGGCTATCGCTACTCCTGCAACCGGCGACCGGTCAGATTAATGAATACATCCTCCAAGGTAACTGTGCCGTCGCGCCGCTCGGACTCGAACCCTGATTCCTCGAGGTCTCTGATCAGCTCGCTCGGGGTATCCATCGCTACGATCTTGCCTTGATCGATGACCGCGACACGGTCGCACAGCTCTTGCGCTTCTTCCATGTAATGCGTAGTCAGCATGATCGCCATGCCCTTCTGACGCAGCCCTGAAATCAGCTCCCACATATTCCGCCGCGCTTGAGGGTCGAGACCGGTAGTAGGCTCGTCGAGAAACATCGCCACTGGATCGTTGACCAGAGCCACGGCGATTGAGAGCCGCTGCTTCTGCCCGCCGGAAAGCTCCTTGTAGTCGGCATTCCTGCGTTCGAGCAGTCCCACCTGATCCAAAATTTCGTCAGGATCGATATTTGATCTGTAGAGAGCAGCGAACAGCGTCACAGTCTCTGCCAGAGTCAGACGTTCGAAGAAGGCGTTCTGCTGCAGCTGGACACCGATGATGGCCTTCACGCTCTGCGGATATCGCGTCACATCTACGCCGTTGACGAATGCTTTTCCCTCGTCCAACTCGCGCAACCCTTCAAGGATCTCTACAGTCGTGGTCTTGCCGGCGCCGTTAGGCCCTAGCATTCCGAAGATCTCGCCATGGCCGACTGAAAAAGAGATACCGTCAACGGCTTTAATGTCGCCGTAGCGTTTGAATAAATCGACTACCTCGATCGCCGGAACTTCGTTTGTAGAGGCGGGCTTCATTCTGATGCGCTCCGCGAAGTGGAGGCTGCTGAGTGTGTCGGATCCGGCGTCGGAGTGCATTGCTGCAGAGGCGCAAGCGACTTTTATGATTTTACCCCGCGCTGTGAAGCCTCTGCGCTTTAGTGAGGCGGGAGATTGGAGATCTGTCCGAAGTGCGTGAAGGGGCGCGCTACGGCGCAATCGGAGTTTGCTCTATCATCAAAGCTTCGTGGCGACATCTCCCACGCGTATGGTTCCCGATTCGACCACTCGCGTGTTCACGCCTCGCAGTCGCATCTGCATCGCTGTCGGCGTGCTGACGAATCTGAGTGCGTCTTTGCCGAAACGCTCGGCGAACTTCCAGCATCCCGTGTGTGGCTTGTCAGAGATCTCTACAACTGCTTCCCCGATAGAGACATGTGCCCCAGGTGGAAGGTTCTCAGTGCTTAAATCGAGATCGATGACTAGTTGGTCACCAGCGAGTCGCCATCTTTCTTCGGACTGCGCCAGCAACCCGATCAATCGAGAGTTGATGATCGTCAATTGTTCTTTCGGGTTCGATCTACCGTCGGGTGTGCTCCTGCTTCCGCGAGACTTCCAGACATCTCCCACGAGGCCCTTTTCAACGTCTATCTCGGCTTTGTCGAGCACTTCTCGTTGCTCCACCGCGGGGCGTCGGACTATCATGAGCAGAGATCCATCATCGCTAGGAGAGTGGCGAACATGGTCGAGCCCGGATTCGAGCTCACTCAATGTCAGATGATTGATCACTTGTGTGGGTTCGCGCATATCGATCCTCGTAAGTACTCTCAAACACCGCTGATTCTAGTTCAGTTCGTGCGCGCCGATACCGCTCATTTGATCAGATACTTATGTAAAGCACTTCAGTGGCACATCTAGCGGGCGGTACAGGAGCAAATCGGCAGAATCATAGTACTCTGTATTCCGTCATTCGCAGCAAAGATGGATGGAGCAATCGAGTCAACAGTCAAATCGACGTGGTTACACTATCATCTTGTCATTGAGCGAACCGTAGGGGATCGCCTTCGGCCCAGTCAAAGGAGGGCGTAAAACAATGTCTGCCACTAGGATCAACAGGACCATCGAGCTCTTCGCCGATGATCAGCCGGCTTACTACACAGGCGGGCACACAGGAGCAGTCCTCACCCATGAACAGGGCATGAGAGACGCTCACACATGGGCAGATTACATAAACGTGGGAATGGAGCATGGTCCGTTCGACCTCGGCGGATTGGAGCAGTACATGAAGGGACTGGTCGATGGCGGGCCTACGAACAGCGGACACAGAACGCCCACCGTGATCGTGGAGGCGCCTGTCGACGGCACTACGGAAGCTACCATCCGCTACAACTCGTGGCAGTTCAGGCAGATACTCGCCCGAGGCGTTCACGGCATCCTTATGTGTCAGGCCGAGACTCCCGATGCGGTGCGTGCCTTCGTAGAGTCTTGCCGTTACCCGCGCGCGATGATCGGAGTCGGGCACGGCTTGGAGCGTGGCACCCGGGGCGTCGGATCGGAGCCAGAGGCGGCGGCGGTTTGGGGGCTGGACAACGCCGAGTACATATCCAAGTGCGACCCTTGGCCGCTGAACCCGGACGGCGAGCTGATGCTGGGCATCAAGATCGAGTCGGTCAAGGGAGTGACCAACATCGAATCGATGCTCCGCACTCCAGGTATCACGTTCGCGGAGTGCGGACCCGGCGATCTGCACATGTCTTACGGTGTTGCACGCGTTCCAGGTCAGCCGTTCGATGAGCGAGTCCAAGCGGCTTCTGAACGTGTGCGAAAGGCGTGTCTGGAAAACGGCGTGCAGTTCCTCGGCGGTGGAACTCCCGACACGATCACTGACGAGATAGATCGCGGGGTGCGGGTTGTTTCAGGGGGCAGCGAAGAGGTCGCCAAGGCCGGAAGAGCATACACGAATCGGACAATGCCCGTGGGCTAAGAACGAATCGAGCGCCCAACATCATGGCGACGATTTGCGACTCGTTTCTGGACGCTGTTTCTGACGTGCCAGACGGCGCGTCGGTGATGATCGGCGGATTCGGAGGCTCTGGCGGACAGCCGACTCGCCTGATGCTCGCGCTGTCGGAACACGGTGCCCGTGAGCTGACTATCATCGGCAACGTCGCCGGCATCTCGAAGACCACCGGCTACGGCTGGCCTCCGCACCTCGATCCGATAGATCAAGGGATGTTCTTCGAAACCGGGCAGGCGGTGCGAATCATCTGCTCGTTTCCGATCCCCGGACAGACTCGGCCGCTTTCAGAGATAGAGAAGGCCTGGCGCGAGGGACGGGCAGAGGTGATAGTGATACCGCAGGGCACTCTGGCGGAGAGGATCAGAGCCGGAGGCGCGGGCATCGCCGCCTTCTACACTCCCACAGGTGTCGGCACTCTCGTCGCTGAGGGCAAGGAGATTCGCAGCTTCGGCGGTCGTGAGCACCTTTTGGAGCATGCATTGAGAGCAGATTTCGCTCTCATTCGGGCAAGGCGTGCCGATACATTCGGCAACTTGGAGTACGTGGGAACGTCACGAGCGTTCAATCCGATCATGGCGACGGCGGCAGACGTGACGGTCGCGGAGGTAGACGAAATAGTGGAGCCGGGCGAGATAGATGCGGAGCGTGTGGGAACGCCTGGCGTCTATGTGAATCGGCTCGTGCAACGCGAAGCCGATGATCCGTTGCCATGATTTATCTCATCAGTCTCTCTAACCATCAATACTTCCAACCCTGCGAGCGGAAAAACTGCAACAGATCCAGATGTTCTACACCTCGTACAGCGCAGATGCTCGGAATCCTCGCGGTACTTGGATACATACCATTGTCCTTCAACCTCTGTTCCAAATCTTCAACTGTATGTACCGCTCGCGCGCGTTCTCCACTGACAACCGCACAACCCAAAACTTCCGATGCTGCAATCACGTACGGGTCTGCAGACTGAGGGCTTTGCGACCACCTTCGGTGTGATGACGCAATATCACCTGCGACTCTATATATCTCATGTAGCATTTCAGGAAACAACTGTTCTGCAGTGGTAAAGATTACCATTGACCCAATCAAGCAATTCTTTTTGATTTTGCATGGCCGGTTCACGCGACACCGATCGCACAGTAATTAATTTTCCTTCTTTGGCTGCTACTTCAATATCAATCCAAAGTCGTTTGAACACATCGGGCGAATACCACTCTATATATAACGCGATCAATGAAGAGCTGTCAATCACTCCAGATACGGAAGACTGTCTCATACTTTGAATCCAGCATGCCTAGCCAGTGGGTAGATATTGCCGCCCTTGATATCTAGCAAACTGGCCGCTTCCTTGATACCCAGATAAAGGTCGAAAAAACATCCCAGTACGAGGTTGACGTACTTGCGACCAGCGTTACGCATGAAGGTGGCGTAGTAGTTGCCGCCACCACCCTTCGCTCCGCCGATCCGGTTCTCGCGAACACCCTTTAAGTACTCTATCCGCCAGTCGGAATACTCATCCCAACCTATACGCCTTAGCCGCCTGGCTCTAACCGCCACCGCTTCACGGCTCACCTTGAAAGTGTCTGCCAGATGCCTGATCTTCACGCTGAGTGAAGCATCACATCCCAGAGATTCCCACTCATCTGTGAACCACTCTCTAGGCATCAAGGCGCTGGCCGCCACCTCATCGCAGAAGCGCTCAATTTCCAAGTCAGTCCCGACATCTTCTCGAAACTCCAGACCGTCCCAACCGGAGATGCCCGACACGCCTAGCCACTGATGCGCGAACTCATGGAACAACGTAAAGATTCGCCCGGCCTCTGCGTCCTTCGAGTTCAAGGCTATGAACGGTGCCCGATTGTCCGCCAATGATACTCCCCGCATCTCACTCAACTCAATCGCGTAAGAGCGATGGTTGTTGGTCTGCATGACAAAGACCCCCACCTCGTCTTCAAACCGCTGAATCCACATCTTCAAGGCATCCTTGACGTTGCGCACTGATCTTTGTTCTTCGCGTGATACGCCGAGCAGTTCTCGCATCTTGGCGGCGAGCCTCTCCGGATCAGCTTCATCGCGCGATTCGCTATCTACCCACCCCTGATACGGCAACTCCCAATACGATGCAACCTCAATGACGAAGTCCTGTCGAAACTCCATCTGGCGCAACAGCCACCTCAAATTCCGACTCCACCTAAGTTGAGACGCTGGCTCACCCTCTGACACTGTCCGAAAGTCGTGCACATCCGGCACCTGCACATATTCTGGGACCTCATCTTGCAGAAAGAGCGTCAATGGATACTTGTACAGACTCTCCAGCTTCTCCGCCTGCGCCAGAGTCGGAAGCTCATCCCATTCATCGCTCTCCCACCTACGTATCGTGGCAACGTCCTTGCCAACCTTCTTTGAAGCCTCCTCAACAGTACAACCAGAAATCTCTCACTTGCCTAAGCGATGAGGGAACGAAGGGCAATTTTATCGACTTGGCCACATCCGCTCAAGATAGAGATACGATGTTGTGTGCACGAAATTTTAATCGACTTCACCGCAACAGATGCAACTCGAGACCTCGGGCTCGATACGAAGCGGTTAGGAACACCGTGAAGCTACCTGCGACCGTATAGTCACGACGCATGAGAGCCGCTACCGCGACGTGGATTCGTCGATGCTGAATCAGCTCTTCTCAGCGACTACTTGGAGGAAGGTGGGCACGATTCTCGTGTCGTCGAGCTCGGGGCGTCTGGCGATCGCTTCGTCGGTGGCGCAGGGCTCTGCCACGTCGATGATCCTGAAGCCGGCGCCGATGACCCATCGCATCCATTGCGACAAGGTAGCGTGCACATTGGTTGTGGTGAAGGGATAGCCCAGCCTGTCGCTCAGCCATGTCACCTTGAACGGCGTAGGGTCGTAATATCCTGCGATCTTCAACGATAGTTTCCTGCCCTCCTCATCGCGCTCCCACTCCCGGTGGATCGTGTCAGTGACAGGGTGGCAGATCGTAAAGACGAATCTTCCGCCATGCCTCAATACTCGACTGGAGCCGAGTATGACACGCTCCGGATCCGGCATGTCTTGGAGCGACACACACGCAGTTACGAGGTCGAACGACGCCTCGGGCAGCCGATACACCGCATCCGTAGCGTCTTCGACGCGATACTCGATCCCGTGGCGGTCGATTCTTTCGATGCGCTTCGCGTGTTCGACCTGCCTCGGAGAGATGTCGATGCCCAACACTCGCTCAGCGCCTCGCTTCGCCATCTCTCTGCTGAAGTATCCCGAGCCGCAGCCGAGGTCCAGCACCGACATGTCGCTCACATCTCCGCACGCTTTCACCATCTCCGGGCCGAAGAACTCGTATCGATAGAAATCCGCGCCGCGTTCCTGTCTGCCGGCGTATGAGTCCGAAGCCTCATCCCACTCACGCCGCGCAGTATCGGCATCGAACCTTTCAGCGGGGTAGCGAGGGGTCTGGGGCTTGGCTGGAGACACGGCGCCATGATTCTAATCTTCGCGCTCCACGGTTGCCTTGACGCGAGCCTATTGATATGATGTATCAATTGATATTTCATCTCATCAACCCCTGTTGATGAGTTCGTACTCGAGGAAAACTGATGAAAGTTACACAGGCAAAAAAGACAAAGCTGACGGCGCTGCTCTTAGGCACTCTCGCGTTGATGGCGAGTTCGGTCGTGCTTCTCGGAGCATGCACGAATGAACCGGAGCCGACATCAACTCCAGTACCCACGCAAGCTGCGCCGACTACTGCTCCAGAGCCCACGCAGGCTCAAGCGACAACCGCGCCAGAACCCACTCAAGCTCCAGCGACTGCCGCTCCAGAGCCCACTACCGCTCCGGTACCCACAGCTGCTCCAGAGCCCACAGCGACGCCAACCCCCGAACCGGAAGTGGTCGATGCCGAGCCGTTGAACATCGTGGCAACTAGCAACATCATCGGCGAATGGATCTCTATAGTTGGTGGAGATCGAGTCAATTTATCGAGTCTAGTACCGCGTGGCGCAGACCCGCACGTACATCAGCCCGGTGCTCGTGACATCGCGGGTGTGGCTGATGCTGATCTCGTCTTTTCTATCGGACTTTCGCTCGAACAGGGGTGGTTGGAAGATTTGGTGAAAAATGCAGCGGCTGATCACGATGCTGTGATCGAACTCGGAGAGCTGGTCGATCCGATCCCGTTTCACTTCGAAAGCGAGGAGCATCATGATGAGCATGACGAGCACGCGGAACATGATGAACACGCCGAGCATGATGAGCATCACGGGGAAGAAGCCGACTTAGCATTGACTGGCAGACTCTTGGTGACAGACGCAGATTCGAACCACCTCATAGTCGTTGATCTGATCACCGACGAAGTGTCGGAATTCGAGACCGGACTGCCAGGCCCCGTCTCGTCCATCTACGCCAGCCCAGAGCGTCGTTTCGGTTACATCATCTACCGCGGTGAAGAGGGCGACCATGCAGTTCACACGGTCGACGGCGGCGTGTTTATGGTGCCTCACGGCGACCACGAAGACCTCGTGACCTTGCCGATCGAACAACTGGAGATCGGCACCAACGACGAGCGGCCCATCCATTTCACCAATGGCGGCGAGTGGACGGCGATATTCCACGATGGCACAGGACGCGTTGCGTTGTTCAATGAGCATGAGCTCGAAGAAGAACGGAACGACTACGAGGTCCTGTACCTGAACACCGGACTGCAACACGGTGCGGCGGTACCCATCGAAAACGACCTCTTCGCAGTCACCGTGGCAAATCCCGAATACCCTGACACAAGCACCGACAGCCTACCGATCGGTGTCGAAATACGCAACCTAAACGATGAAATCGTTTACAGCGACAGCCAAGACGCTTGCCCAGGCATGCACGGCGAAGCACACAACCACGACGGGTCCATGTACGGATGCATAGGCGGAGTCCTATTCATCGAACAGTCTGACGAAGGCTTCAGCCACTGGTTCATCGAAAACGGCGAAGGCATGCCTGAAGCGGGACGTGTCGGAACCGTATGGGGGCACGAAGATGCAGAACACTTCTTCGGAAAAGCCGTATCGGTCGGAGCACAGGGATTCGCTGATGCAGGCATATGGCTGATCGATCCCGAAGGACAGGAAATGGTCCAGGTGCTAGCACCGTCGGAAACCAAGAACAGCGTGTCCTCTGCATTTAGCTCCGACGGTTCTGTCCTATACGTACTCACCTACGACGGCATGTTGAACTCGATCGACGCGCACGACGGTGAGGTGATCGGTGAAGCCCAGCTCACTGACGCCATCGACCCAATGGCGCCACCGTCATTCATCATCGTAGGCGAGACGCTCTTCTTGTCTGACCGGACGGACCAACACATCGTGGCTTTTGACCTCGACCACATGGAAATTGCTGAAGAGTGGGAAGTCGACGGAACCCCAGCGTCCCTTACTTTTGTCGGTATCGCTCCGTCCGAAGACCACCACGAAGAAGAAGGCCACGCTCACGATGAAGACGCCCATGATGAAGACGCCCACGACGAGGACGAGCACGAAGAAGCGATGCACGACGATCACCACGGTCACGACCACGGAGCGTTGGACCCGCACTTCTGGTTCGACCCCCAGCGCGTGATCATCGCAGTGCGACAGATCGCGGGTGAACTGAGTGAACTCGACCCAGCATCGGCAGACTACTACAACGCCAATAGCGACGAGTACATCGCCCAGCTCGAGGAACTCGATCACTGGATAACAGACAGCGTCTCAGTCATCGACGAACACGACCGGACGATGGTGACGACGCACGAAGCGTTCGGTTACCTCGCCGCCCGGTTCGGATTCGAGATCGTTGGTACGATCATCCCCGGCGGCGGCACCGAAATCGAGCCGTCTCCTGCTGAATTAGCCGAGCTCGCCGAGCGTGTATCTGATCACGGTGTCGAGGTGGTGTTCAGCGAAGTGCAACTGAGCGACAGACTGGCACAGACGCTTGCGCGTGAGGCTGGGATCGAGGTCGTCGGAGGTCTCCACGTCGGCTCACTCGGAGATGAGGATCATGCCGCCGGCACCTACATCGGATTGATGCGTCACAACATCGGCATCATAGTAAATGCCCTCAAGTGAGTGTTGGAAAACGAATATGGATGTAATGGTCTAGGCTTCGGTGCGGTTCGCTATGAGCATGTGGGAGCAAAATAGATGAGTCGCCCCAAGTTTCTAGACAGTTCCATGCTTCCGTTCCTTCACTCGTAGGGAAAACCTTCGAACGGATGATGATCATCCATGGAGTGGCCTTCTGTTTCCCTTACTCGTATGAGGAAATCTTGTGCCATGATCGCGTGTTCTCCCCTTTTCCGTGCAGGGATCGGTGAACCGTATCGGTATGAAATCGGTCAATTTGAATTTGTCCCTCTCACCCGAACCCTCTCCCGAGGCGGGGAGAGGAGGAGATGCTCCGCGTATCTAAAAGCGCGATAATTCACGTGGTTATGGTCAGTTCAACAGTTGCCGACTCTTTGAGTCGACCCGCGGTGGCTGCGGATAAAGCCCGAGTCGTTTTCGACTCCGATGTCGCTCTCGACAATGTGACGTTTTCTGTGCCGGCCGGCTCGTTGGTGGGGCTTGTCGGTCCGAACGGTGCTGGAAAGTCGACGTTGCTGAAGACTCTGGTCGGCATAGTTCCTCTCGATGCCGGTGAGGTTTCGGTTCTCGGCAAGAGCCCCATGAGCGCAAGAGGCTCGGTCGGATACGTGCCACAGTCTGAAGCGGTCAACTGGCACTTCCCGGTGACGGTCAACGATGTCGTGATGATGGGGCGGACCCCGAAGAGGACTCGGTTAGGGTTCGGCTCCGGCGGGGATCGAGAGAAAGTCCGAGTTGCGCTTGAACGGGTGGAGCTTTGGGATCGGCGCGACTCTATGATCCGTGAACTATCGGGAGGGCAGAGGCAGCGCGCGTTCGTGGCTCGCGCGCTTGCCCAAGAGGCTGATGTGCTGCTTCTCGACGAGGCCTTCAGCGGTGTAGACGTCGGTTCTCAAGAAGAACTGGTCAACATTATCCGAACCATGTGCCTTGAAGGGAGGACCGTGATCCTGTCGACGCATGATCTCACCAACCTAGCACGCACTTTCGACAAAGTCATCTGCCTGAATTGCCACGTGTGCGCGTTCGGAGCACCGGAGGATGTATTCACGCCTGAAGTCCTCAAAGAGCTCTACGGCGCCCACGGAGTCGGTTACACATACTAGGCGAACGGGTGATCGAAACAGCGATAGGTTTCGTAGTCGATCCGTTCTCTTACGGATTCATGATTCGCGCTCTGATCGTGTCGATCATCATCGGTGTATCGTGTCCGTTGGTCGGGGTTTTCATAGTTGCCCGCGGCTATGGATTCATGGGAGAAGCAGTGGCTCACAGCGTGTTGCCTGGAATGGTGGCAGCGTTCATACTCGGCTTCAGCCCTTGGCTCGGCGCGCTCCCGACTGCGCTAGCGTTCGCTATCTTGACCGGCTACATCTCGCGTCGCACCGCCATACAGTCCGACTCTGCTATCGCAATCGTCTATACGGGGATGTTCGCGCTCGGCGTGATCATGATCTCGCAGTTCGAGGGACGAGTCATCGTGAGTCTCGAAGACATTCTTTTAGGACAGATTCTAGGAGTGTCGAGCAACGACATAACAGTGACTTTCACAACCGCCGCCTTGGTCGTAGCAGTGCTCGCGGTCTTCTTCCGAGACTTCGTTTTTGTCAGCTTCGATCCAGTCGGAGCAGAAGTCGCTGGGATGCCTACTGCACGATTAGACTACATGCTGTTGGCATTGCTGGCGGTCGTTGTGGTGATCACCCTTCAGGCGGTCGGTGTGATTCTGGCGATTGCCATGCTGATCGCGCCGGCGGCAGCGGCATCCATGGTTGCTAACAGGATAGTGCCGATCATGTTGTTGGGAATAGCCTTCTCCATCACTGCCTCGATATCAGGGCTCTATCTCTCCTACTACGCGAACCTTCCCTCGGGCTCTGCTATAGCGCTGGTAGCAGTAGGGATATTCGGTATCGTCGCAATGTCTAGGCGACGGATCACGCTAGTCGCTCTGCTCAGGCTGTTCTGACTATGACGCGTGCAGAGCACGGCCGGATCAGCGTCCGAACACGGCTTCGCGCAAGGCACCGTTCAGGCGCGTCTGCCATCCCTTTCGCTGGCGCGGAAGTGAGCTACAAGGTCGGCGTCGAGCCTGATGGTGACGCGCTCCTTCTTCTTTCGGAAAGGCTTGATCTTGATGCGCCCCTCGCGCACCGCCGTGACGAGCTCCGGGTCTACCTCAATCGCCGGGCGCGCTCTGGAGAACCACTCTTCATCCGGCACAAAGGTGTCTGGATCAGTGGCGATACCGGCTCTGATTGCCTCCGCTTCCTCAGGGCTTGGCCAGATGGTTCCCGGCTTGATTTTAGGCCTCATCTCTTACCTCTTCGGGGTTCGCCTTGCGTAAGCTGATGATCCGTCTTCTGTCTGCTCGTAAGGTGTAGACGACAAAGTGCAGGCGATCATCGATAAATCCATAAGCTGCGAATCTTTCATCTCCACCTCGATTGCTGGTTGCGACCACAGAACTGTTCCAATCGAATCTTCCCATTGCGGCGAAATCAACTCCGTGCTTTGCCAGATTGATCTCGCGCTTGCCTTCGTCCCACTCATAGATCATGCCTTCATTGTGCCTACGATTCTACGCCGCCGACAAACGCGCGTGTCAGCGCGGGGATCTGAGACACTTGCCCGAGGCTGGATCAGGGCTGAATCAGTCTGCTTTGAGGCATGTCTGGCACACGTCAAGTAACGGGCTCGGATCAAGAGCCGAACACGGCCTCGCGCAAGGCGCTGTTCAGACGCGTTTGCCAGCCTTTGCCGCCGGCGCGGAAATGGGCTACAACGTCGGCGTCGAGCCTGATGGTGACGCGTTCCTTCTTCTTCCTGAAGGGCTTGATCTTGATGCGCCCTTCGCGTGCCGCTATCACGAGTTCGGGAACGACCTCGATCGCCGGGCGTGCCTTGGCGAACCACTCTTCGTCCAGCTCGAAGGCATCCGGGTCGGCGTCGATGCCGGCCCTGATGGCTTCCGCCTCTTCAGGGGTCGGCCATATTGTGCCGGGTCTCACTTTAGGTTTCATGTCCTGCCTCTTCAGGATTAGCTCTACGCAAGCTGATGATACGCGTATTTCCTAATCGCATGGTAAATACGACTGCATGCATACGGTCATCAAGATATCCGTACGCGACAAATCTCTCCTCGCCGCCTCGGTGGCTGGGAACGACGACGGCATCGCGCCAATCGAACCTTTCGATCGCGGCGAAATCAACTCCGTGCTTCGCCAGATTGATCTCGCGCTTGCCTTCGTCCCACTCATAGATCATCCCCTGATTGTGCCTACGATTCTACGCCGCCGACAAACGAGCGTGTCAGCGCGACGGAGCCGAGACACTTGCTCAAGGCTGGATCAGTGCAGAATCAGACTGCCTTGAGGCACGTCGGACACACGTCGTAAACCTCGATCCGGTGATCGACGACCGAGCCCAGTTGATGGCTCGAATTCAGGGCTTCGATCGCCCGTTCGATGGATTCCAAGGCCAACAATCTTACCGATCCGCACACTGTGCACACGACGTGATGATGATGGTCGTCGTGCGTCGTGCGCGTCTCGCTCTCACTCAAGCTGTACGCCATCTCTCCGTTAGGCATGACGAGCTTGCACACCGCGCCCGCGTCCAGCAGCAGCTTCAACGTGCGGTATACCGTCGCCCGACCGATATCGGGCACCAGACAGCAGATTTCTTCGGCAGTGAAAGTGTCGGGTACGGAGCTGATGAGTTCGACTAGCAGACGTCTAGGTGCAGTAGAACGCATGCCACGCTTGGTTAGAGCGTCGATAAGTATCTGAGAAGTCGTTTTTTCTTCGCCACCAGCGACCATATAGGAATTATAAGGACGAGAGTTACACCCCTTATTACTCCATGGTGGCTCGAGCGGCGTTGACGATCTTGTCGGTGTCAGGGTAGACGAGCCTTTCGAGGACCGGGGTATACGGAATATGCACCTGCTCGGCAGCCACCTTCATGATCGGTGCCTGCAGGTCCCAGAACGCCTCTTCCGAGACGATCGACGCTATCTCCGAAGCGGCGCTGCAAACCTTGTGCGCCGGATCGACAACGACCAAACGGCCAGTTTTGCCGACCGACTCCAGAATGGCATCTTTGTCCAACGGCACCAAGGTGCGCGGATCGATGACCTCCGCCGAGATGCCGTCGGCTTCCAGCTCATCGGCGGCACGGAGCGCCATCGCCACGCCGCCGGCTATCCCGACGATAGTAACGTCCGAGCCCGATCGCGCAACATCGGCGACGCCAAACGGCACCAGCGCGGCATCGCCTTCCTCGACTTCGCCAGACGTGCCGGACAAAGTGCCATCCTCGAACACGATGCAGGGGTCATTGTCTCTGATGGCGGTCTTCAAAAGCCCTTTCGCATCGCGAGGAGTAGCTGGCACAAGAATCTTGAAGCCCGGCATGTTCATGAACATGGGGTAGGAACGATCCGAGTGATGAGCGGCAGATCCTCCGCCGTAGAACATGGTGGCACGATAGACGACCGGAAGGCTGGCCTGTCCGCCGAACATGTAGCGCATCTTCGCGGCTTGGCTCACCAGTTGATCCATCGCCACCCACATGAAACTGGTGAGAGTCTCGACAATGGGCCGCATCCCGACCAGCGACGCCCCGATCGCGGCTCCGAAGAAGCCGTTTTCCGAGAGGGGAGTATCCAGCACCCGTTTCTCGCCGAACTGGTCGAGCAGCCCGGCGGTAGCTCCGTAGACGGATCGACGGATGTCTTCACCCATGATGAAGACGCTCTCATCGCGCGCCATCTCCTCAATGATCGCCTGATTTATCGCCTCGACGTAGATCGCATTCGTTGCCATTGCCTGTGTAGTCCCTACTTCCTTGATTCAGATGTTTTCGGCGTTTCCCGCCAGTGTCAGGGCGCGGGAATCGGATCCGCCCACATGTCGTCAAACAGGTCTTGCGGCTCGGGATAGGGGCTGTTGCGAGCAAACTCGACCGCCTCTTCCACTTCAGCCTCCTTGGCTTTCGAGACGGCGTCGCACTCTTCGCGCGTCAGTATCCCGTGGCTGGTAAGCATCTCTTCGTGCACGACTATCGGGTCTCGCAGACGCCACTCGCCGATCTCGTCTTCGGTGCGGTACTCCCCTCTGCGGACTCTGCCCAAGCCCAACGAGTGTTCCTCGAAGCGGTAAGTGAGCGCCTCGATCAGCGTCGGACCTTCGCCGGCACGACCGCGCCGAACCGCCTCACGCGTCGCCTCGTACATGGCGACGGCGTCCTGGCCATCGACCAGAATCCCCGGCATGTTGTAAGCCGACGCCCGATCCGAGATGTGCTCCACGGCTACGGAATCGTGATACGAAGTCGTGACGGCGTATTGATTGTTCTCGCAGAGGAAGATGACCGGCAGATCCCACAGCGAGGCGAGGTTCATAGACTCGTGGCAGGCGCCTTGGTTCGAGGCGCCGTCGCCGAAGAAGACCATCGAAACGAAGTCTTCACCGCGGATCTTCGCCGCCAGCGCGGCGCCGGTAGCGACCGGCACCGAAGACGCCACGATGCCCGATTCGCCCAAGATGCCGATAGAGAAATCGGCAAGGTGCATCGAGCCTCCTTTGCCCTTGCAGTATCCGTCCACCCGGCCGTAAAGCTCGGCCATCGCGCGTTTCACATCGCCGCCTTTAGCGAGGGGGTGGCCGTGCGACCGGTGGTTTCCAGCTATGTAGTCGGTATCCTTGAGCGCGGCGCACGCCCCGACCGCGACCGCCTCTTCTCCGATATACGGATGAGCGGCACCGGTGAATTCGCCGGCGGCGTGGACCTCCATCACACGCACCTCAAAGTGTCGTATCAACCACATGCGTTCCAGCATGAGTACGAGGGTTTCCTTGCTCACGTTATCCAATTCAGCGCCTCTCTGTATGCATTGTCAATCTCGATGCCGCGATCGAGCCTCTGACTGTTCCGCGTCAATGTTATGCGAAAATCGGTGGCGCGCGCCGCGTGGTGCCTTTGCCACTGTAGGAACAGTGCGCGTTTCTGCACAGGTCTAGCGACGGGAAGAAGCACCCGGGGATTGCTAGAATCTGCATCATGATCGATGAGGCCCACATCGAGGCTCGGGCGGGAGAAGGTGGCAGCGGGATGGTCACGTTTCTTCGCGAAGCGATGCGTCCGCTGGGCGGGCCTGCGGGAGGTGATGGCGGCAACGGCGGATCCGTATCGCTAGTTGCCGATCCTTCGTTGAACACGTTGCTGAAGTTTCGATATCGAAGACACTTCATCGCGTCCAACGGGGCACTTGGCGGCAGGAAACGCAGGCGAGGAGCGGACGGCGACGACATCGAAGTGACGGTCCCGTGCGGCACCGAGGTGTGGCGGATAGAGGATGAGGGTGAAAATGAAGCCGCAGAGACGTATCTCGGGGATCTGATAGAGCCTGGCCAGCGCATGCTCGTAGCTCGGGGCGGGCGTGGCGGACTAGGCAACGCGGCATTCGTGACGCCGGTCAATCGGGAGCCGCTGCTGGCTGAGGCAGGAGAGGCAGGCGAAACGACTCGTCTCCGTCTCAACTTGATGGTTCTAGCCGACGTGGGTATAGCAGGACTGCCTAACGCGGGGAAATCGAGCCTTCTTTCGGCGATAACCGCGGCGACCCCGAAGATCGCCGACTACCCGTTCACTACTCTCGAACCAGTAATCGGCATCGTCGAGCATGGATACGACGCCTTCGCGGCTGTCGACATCCCGGGGCTGATCGAAGGGGCTGCTCAGGGCCACGGTCTAGGGCACGAGTTTTTAAAACACATGCAACGAACTCGTCTGCTGATCCACGTTGTCGACGGCAGTCTAGACGATGTAGCGGAATCGATCCGAGCCATCAACGCAGAACTGGCGGCGTTCGACCCGGCACTCGCACGACGTCCGCAAGTGATAGCGGTGAACAAGTGCGATCTGGAGGAGGTGGAGGTGTTCCGGTCAGAGATCGAGGCTTCAGTGAAACAGGAGGCGGGTTCAGATGTCCCCATCCGATTTATATCCGCCGCCACTCGGATGGGACTCGACGAATTGATTGAGATCGTGGCGCATATGCTCACCGACCTTCGCAGAGCTGGCACGCGGCCCGAACCTGTCGAACGGTCGGCACTTGGAGATGGAAACGATATCGATATCTTGAGTAGAGACGACCTGCCGGTGATAAAGCCGAGTGCTCCAGCACCAATCGTTTTCAAGAGAAGCGACGGTGCTTTCCGCATCGTGCACGACCGCGCGGTAAGGATCGCCCGAGGATCGAATTTGGATAATTGGGACGCGCTGATCCAGTTTCAACAGAGGCTAGATCGCTTGAAAGTGACCGACACTCTGAAGAGGGCTGGAGCTCGAGCTGGGGACACGATCTTGGTGGACGAGTGGGAGTTCGAATGGCAATAAACAATGACCGACTGGTAGTGTTTGGCGGAACCTTCGATCCGGTGCACGATGCGCATATGGCGGTTGCGCGTTCCCTACGCGACGAATTGGCTCCTTGCACCGTATTGATGGTTCCGGCCGGCAACCCGTGGCTGCGTGAAGATTCGCCTGTGGCATCAGCGGCCGATCGGATGAGGATGGTGGAGCTGGCGGTGGAGTTTGAGCCTGATATCGAGGCGTGCGATGTGGAGGTGATCAGAAGTGGAGTCACGTACACGCTGGACACGATGATCGAGCTGCGCGGGCGATTCGGAGAAGATCGGGAGTACATCTTAGCCATCGGAGCAGATAGTGCGGCGACGCTACACATGTGGCATCGCATCGATGAATTGAAGAAGCTGTGTCGGATCGCAGTGGTGGAGCGGCCGGGAGCGGCCTACTTCGAAAGTGGTTTGCCGCATAATGCATTTCGAATACGAGGTCCGATGCTGGACATCAGCGCATCGTCGGTGCGGAGTGCGTACTGTGTCGGCGATGTCGAAAATGCGCGCAGGAGCGTCCCTGGTGCCGTACACAAGTTCATCATCAGAGAAGGGATCTACGGATGCGTTCTTGTGAAGCGATAAGACGTGCCGCTAGGCTTTTGGAACGAGCGAGAGAGCTAGCTGCTCTCCAGTACGGGGATTTCACGCTATCATCCGGCCAGACCTCCAAGTTTTACTTCGACGGCAGGTTACTTTCGATGGATCCGGAAAGCGTAGATATCGTCTCGGATGTTTTCCTCGAAGTTATGAGAAGCCAGAGTATCCGATCATTTGGAGGTCCGGCTGTCGGAGCTGTACCGATGGTGGGAGCACTCGCGTTGCGAGCACATCAATGCGGCGAAAATTTCAAGGGCTACTTCGTTCGATCCGAGAGGAAGGAGCACGGAATGGGCAGAATGGTCGAGGGTAACCTGTCCGGCGGCGATTCCGTCGCGATCTACGACGACACAATATCGACGGGCGGATCGTTGCTCGCCGCGGTGGAAGCCGTCCGCCAACTACCGGCGCGAGTGACTTTGGCACTCTGCATCCTAGACCGCAAACAGGGCGGTACAGATCAGCTGCACAAGATGGGAATTCCAGTTTTCAACATCCTCGTCAGGACACCTAGAGACGATGTAGAGGTGGATGAGGAATGTCTCTCAAGATGGCTGGGGTAAATGGCTGTCGATTTGTTGTCCACAACCTGTTGATTCCTGTCAACAACCTTTCGACTCATGACATGAACGGTCAACCCGCAGGATCAATTGTCTGCTTGATCGGCTGGTACCTAAGATCTCGACACGGAAACGTCACACTGTTGACAGGTTTATGATCAGTTACTTGCCCCTCCGCGGATCACCGATACTCGCCGTCATGGATGCCCTAGATGGATGGTCACTCAAGCCCTGTAAACGTCTGATTCTCGCTGGAATGATGAGCGAACAGCCGGGGTTCGCATAAGCTTCCGCGGTACTGCCTGCAATAAGCTCAGGGCGAACAGAAGACGGCAAAGAGCATCTCCGTGAACGGTCTCCATTGGAGTATCGACTATGTTGACACCGTCACTGCTACTACTTCTTGAACGAGCATCAGCGTGGATATGATCAGCTTATCGAATAAATCACAGACTCATAAGCAACAGTCTTACACGTCTAGATTCTTGACTTCCAGCGCATTTGCCCTAATGAAATCTCGACGCGGAGCTACCTCTTCGCCCATCAGTGTTCTGAAGATATCGTCCGCTGCCATGGCATCATTAGCGTTCACCTTTATCATGACGCGATTTGCCGGATTCATCGTGGTGTCCCAGAGCTGGTCTGGATTCATCTCGCCAAGGCCTTTGTAGCGCTGCAAGTTGATGCCGGTGTTATCGGCGTGCTGCTCAACCGATTCGGGCAGATCGTGCCAAGATAGATCTTCCTGCAGAATCTCATATCTCTTGAGGATGTTGAATGAATCCGCATCGGTGAATCGCTTGACCTTGGAGTGAAGCATCTTTGCTCGGCGGAGTGCCGGATGTTTGTAGACATCCTCCGTCAGTTCGTAGCCGTTGATGTGGAAAGTGACGGGCTTCGTATCTGTCTCTTCAGTGGCGTTGTCTTTAATGGCGTTAGATCCTGGGCTGAATGAATTGACCTCCTTTGTGAAACCCCCAGGTTGATCTTGCTCATGACCGTTGAACAGGATCGGCTGGAATCCGTCGTTTTCGGGTTCTTCCGAATCGCTATCTCGGCCATTTACATCTTGGACATCTTCATGTGAGAAGTTTAGGTTTTGGAGTTCATCCTCATTCAGAAGGTCGAAGAACACGTTCTCGGGTACGCCCAGCGTCTTGACGATATCGAAGGCATCTCTGAATTCACGAAGGAAAGTAATGGTCGGGCCGAGCCTCTTCCCTTGGATGCTGAACGACGAATCGGTGTTCGCGGCTATCTTGATGCCGTTGAACGCTTTATCGGCGAGCCACTCGTCGAGTTCTGATTCGGAGTAGAGCCACGATGAACTCCTCCCCTTTGCCGCCTTGTACAGAGGGGGCTGGGCGATGTAGAGAAACTCCCCGTCGATGAGATCCCGCATGTTGCGGAAGAAGAAGGTCAGCAGCAGTGTGCGGATGTGAGCACCGTCAACATCGGCATCGGTCATGATGATGACACGGTGGTAGCGTAGCTTTTCCGCATCGAAATCTTCTCCTAGCCCGGCGCCTATCGCCGTGATGAGCGCGGCGATCTCGTCGTGTGCGAACATACGTTCCGGACGTGCCTTCTCAACGTTGAGAATCTTCCCCTTAAGGGGCAAGATCGCTTGGAATTGCCTATCCCGTCCCTGTTTCGCTGATCCGCCTGCAGATTCTCCCTCGACGATGTAGATCTCGGATCTTGAAGGGTCTTTCTCGGTGCAGTCGGCTAGCTTGCCGGGCAGGGCTCCGCCATCCATAGCGTTTTTGCGGATGATGAGATCTCGAGCCTTCTTCGCGGCCTCTCTCGCCCGTGCAGCCGTAGTGGCTTTGTTTATGATGGCAGCGGCATCTTCCGGATGGTCCTCGAGGAAATTGACCAGTGCCCTTCCCACTGTCTGTTCAACCGCACCTTTGACCTCGGGGTTGCCGAGGCGTCCTTTGGTCTGGCCCTCGAACTGCGGATCCTTCACCTTTACGCTGATCACTGAGACGAGACCTTCTCGCACGTCTTCTCCGGAGAGTGCTGCGATAGCGTCTTTTCCGCCGCTAATCAGTTGATTCTTCTTCGCGTAGTCGTTGAGAACTCGGGTCAGTGCTGAACGGAATCCGGTGACGTGCGTGCCTCCGTCGCCGGTGCGGATGACGTTTGCGAAGGAAAGACAATGCTCTACGAACGATTGGCTGTACTGGAATGCCACCTCAACCGATACTTCTTCAATACTCCCGGCGGCATAGATGACGTTGTCGTGACTCGCCCCTCGCCGACGATTCAGGCTTCTGACGAAGCTCTTGACTCCGCCGTCGAACCTGAAGGTGATGTCATTATGAGGGAACAGTGTTTCTTCGTGCCATTCGCTGTGCAGTCTGATAGCCAATCCTTGGTTCAGATACGCCATCTCCCGCAACCTTGATGAGACGCTGTCCCAGTCATACTCGACAATCGGGAAGATTTCACCGTCCGGCTTCCAAGAAACCTTCGTGCCATCGCCCTGCGGATCTGATTCTTTCTGCCTTCTTGCCACGATGTCAGAGACTGTATCTCCGCGCTCGAAACGCTGTGTGTACACTCTGCCACCTCTGCGTACCTCGACCACTGTCCATTCGGAGAGAGCGTTGACGACAGATGCTCCGACGCCGTGCAGGCCGCCGGACACTTGGTATCCCTTGCCGCCGAACTTGCCACCGGCGTGAAGAGTGGTCATAACCGTTTCAAGTGCCGACTTGCCGGTCTTGTCGTGAGTGTCGACCGGTATCCCTCTTCCATCGTCGATGACCGTCACGGAACCATCTGCGTGTATCGTGATGTCGACCGATGTGGCGAATCCAGCCATCGCTTCGTCGACGCTGTTGTCGACGATTTCGCGGACGAGGTGAAATACGCCTTCAGGGCCAGTGGTGCCGATGTACATTCCGGGACGACGGCGGACTGCTTCCAGTCCCTCCATCACCGTTATGTCTTCGGCGGTGTAATCTTCTGAACCGATGTGGTCTTTGTTCGCCAAGTTGGATGCAACGCTTACGGTCATATGGCTCCTTGTTGCAACGCCATCGTCGTTATCTGCCGTAGAAGGTGACGGACTGGATGGATAGCGGTGTGCCCGTAGCCCGATGAAGAGATCGACCGCGTCTGCCTGCGGGTATCAGATGGTCTGACGCTTTACGCGTGCGCGCGTACGCGCGCAGATTATTCGGATAGGGCTTCAAATTCTAAATCTGATTCTATCAGCCAGCTACCCGTAAGGCATGTCTTCACCTTGCAACCAGTGATGAATCACGCGCACAGTTCCCCAACTTCGGCGATCGTGAAGCCGGGCTGGTTTGATCGGCTATTCGAAAGCGAGGGGGTCTACCGATGCGCCGCGATCAAGAGCGATGTTGATCAGTTCAACGAGTAGGCGCGCCGACTGCGGGGTCAGCTCGATTGCTACTCTGTCGCCAAGTCTTTGTGACTCGCCGACGAAGTCGATGTTTAGAGCATGCTCCAACGTCATGTGAGCAGGGTGATCATACGACACAGTCACTTCACCGACCTGTATCCAGCCGGACGTTCCCTTGCCGCTGCCGGTGACGGCTGACTTCTCGGCGATCATGGTGCACATAGCTAGTTCTCCTATGAATTGTCGGGCTTATAGCCAAGTGACAGGATCAAGTGCTTGGCTATAAAGGGCCAATGCCTTATCTGAGATGTTTGTCGAGGAAGGTGAAGATTTTCTGCCATCCATCGACGGCCTGTTCTTGGCGATAAGCCGATCGGTCGTAGTAGAAGAAGCCGTGTCCTGCGTCCGGGTACGTGTGGAATTCGTACTCTTTGCCGTGCGTTTTGAGAGCCTCCTCGTGCTCCGCGACCTGTTGTGTAGACGGGCTGCCATCCTCTTCCCCGAAGATGCCTAAGACAGGACATGAGAGGTCGGCAGTGTAGTCGATAGGGGCGACTGGACAGAATTCTGTGAGTTCAGACTCGGACATGACGACTCGTCCTCCCCAGCAGTCGACGACTGCGTCGAACCCTTCGACTCTCGACGCTGCCAGAAGAACGTGTCGTCCGCCGGAGCAGGTGCCGAAAGCACCGATTCTCCCGTTGGAGTAAGGAAGTGATCTGAGATAGCGCATAGAGGCGGCAAGGTCTCCGACGGCTTGTCTATCGGGAATCCCGCCTTCTGAACGGACTCTCGCGGCGACATCATCGGGTGCGGCGTGGCCGGTGCGATGATACAGGTCAGGAGAGATGGCGGCATATCCGTGGTGAGCGAATCTGCGCGTGGCCTCTCGGTACCACTCGTCCCATCCAGGCATGTGGTGAGCGAGCACCACTCCCGGATGCGGACCGGGCCCCAAAGGACGTGCGAAGTAGGCATTGATGTAGTCGCCGACTGGCACTGCCACTGATACAGTCTCAGCAATCATGCCCTCGTACATGTCAGTCGTGTAGATGGGGTGTCTCCAGTGCTTGATGGTCTAGATACTGCTATCTGGGTGTTGTACTACATAGAGCAACGTCTCTTTAGATCATTGATGTCGATGCGTAGTACCGCCTAGGCATCGATGAGGTGTTATATTCCACTTCATCATGACTGACGATGTATCGAAGAACGGAGATGCAGTGCGCGGCGGCCCCTTGAGCGAGGTCAAAGTGATCGAGTTCGGCAATTTCGTGGCCGGTCCGTTCGCCGGCCAGATGTTGGCTGACATGGGTGCTGATGTTATCAAGGTAGAGCCGCCGGGAGGCGAGCCATGGCGTCACGCGCAGCCGTTCGCACCAGGCGAGAGCCGCGTGTTCCTACCGCTCAATCGAGGTGTCAGAAGTGTGGAGCTCAATCTCAAGGACGAGCGTGGAAAGGCGGCACTGGCGCACATCGTCAGAATGTCGGACGCTGTGATCTCCAACAATCGGCCCGATACCGCTGAGACGCTGGGCATCGACTACGAATCGCTGGCGGCGATCAACCCCGCCATCGTCTACGTAGAGATCACCGCGTATGGCCGTAAAGGGCCTCGCGCCGATATGCCGGGATTCGATCTCATAATGCAAGGCTTCACCGGCGCGGTGACATCGGAAGGGAAGATCACCCCTGAGGGCCAGCCCGAAGTGGTCTGGTCGTCTTCCTACATCGATTTGTCGTCCGGATACGCTGCCGCGGCGGCGGTGATGGCGGGAGTAATCGGGCGTGGAAAGAGTGGCAAGGGCCAGAAAGTGGAGACGAGCCTGATGGCAAACGCTCTCGCAATGCAGACCATGCGCGTCACCCACATGCCGAACCTGCCGACTCCATCGTTCGAGTGGTTCGAAGGTCGATACAAAGAGCTGGTCGCCAAAGGAGCGAGCTACGAAGAGATTCAGGAGGACTATCAGAAGGTTGTCCGTCCTTCGGCGTACAGGTGCTACTACCGGGCGTATCGCACAAGGGATGGTGCTCTATGTTTGGGAACACTAGATTTCAGAGCACGAGCGCGCCTATTGGAACATCTAGGGCTGGAAGATCCCCGTGTGACCGACCCGAACTACGTCGATTCGGGACCCGAAGCTGATCGCCATGCAACCGAGATGATCGAAAAGTTCGAGCGAATCTTCGAGACTAAGTCGACCGCCGAGTGGTTCGACGAGCTGCGCGCGGCGGATATCCCGTGCGACCCTGTGCGGTTCGGCGAGGAAGTGATCTACGACGATCAAGCGGTAGCCAACGACTACATAATCGAGGTCGATCATCACACCGGACATCGATATCGAACGTCGGGTCCGGTGCTTCAGTTCTCCGACGGCATGCCCGAGATGAAAGGCTCTCCCGCGTTAGGGGCTGACACCGAGTCGGTTTTAAGGGAAGCGGGGATGCCCGAGTCGGAGATCGCGGCACTGTTTGGCTGACTCTGTAGAGTCGGTAGCAAGCGTCCGAAAGACTCGCCTCACCTATACCCTGGCCCGCGTCCTGGCTCCCAGCGGTGCGCTCTTGCCACTTCTTCATTCAGGTCCACTCCCCAGCCGGGCTTGTTCGGGATGTCCAGCAGTCCACCGTCGTGGAACTCGAGCGATGTACCAGCGAGATCATCCTTCCACGGCACGTCGTCGATGTCTATCTCCATGATTCGTACGTTAGGCACGGTGGCGCACAGGTTCAAGCCATGCATCGTCGCCAAGTGAGAGTAGTAGTTGTGAGGAGCGATATTCAACTCGTGAGACTCTGCCAGCATGGCAACGTCGCGTGAGCGTGCGAAGCCCTGCCATGGGATGTCGATCATCACTACGTCCATGGCACGGGCGTCGAGGTAGGGACGATAGTCGCGGATGGTAAAGAGGTTCTCGCCCGAAGTTATCGTGCAGGTGGTGCCGTTTTTCACCTCGAGCAGCCCGTCCACCTCGTACATGTCGATCTCCACCCACATCATGTTGAACTGCTCAAGGACTCTGCAGATCTGCACGGCGGCTTGCGGCTTGACGTTGAAGTTGAGGTCGAGGGCGATCTCCACATCTTGACCCACCGCTTCTTTGAAGGTTCCTATGTAGCTCTCGGCATGGCGGAGCAGAGCCGGCGTGATCGTCTGATCGGGTGAGCCGGTGCCGAATCCGTACCCGTACCCGAGGTTGTTATCGTCGAAGAATATGATGTTGGTCTTCAAGGCGCGGAATCCACGCTCCTTCACCTCGTGGCCGAGCGCGGCTACTGCATCGAGCGAGTCGATTGGCGGCACGCCGATCAACTTATGATTGCGCGAGCGAGATGAGCCGCAGTGCGACCAGTAAACTTGCTGCCGCTTCCGAAGCGGGCCTCCGAAGAGGCTGTGGACGGGCACTCCGAGCGACTTCGCCTTGATGTCCCACAGCGCGAGCTCGACACCTGCGATCGCCTTTGCGGCGATACCTCCCGGCGACTGGCGCGACATTCTGTACATGTCCCAGTAGCGAGCCTCGACGGCGAGAGGGTCGGTTCCGATCAGTATCGGCTCGAAGTCTCGTATCGTGCCAACTATGCCGTATGGATTCCTGCCGTCGGACATCTCGCCGTACCCGGTGATTCCCTCGTCGGTCCTCACCGCGCAGAACTGCCAAGGCCTCCAACCAGCATCAACTACAAAAGTCTCGATTTCGGTGATCCGCATCAGAAGTGCCCCGGTAATTGGTCTCGGTGAAAGAGATGTGCTCACTCAGGTTAGCACCCGTCCCCGTACGCCGCATGAGGATAGAGAATGAACCTAGAATGCTAATCTTGCGTATGAATAACTAGGCGCGCTGAGAGACATTTCAGAAACTCCGCCATTCCTGCCCTCATCGTCATTCCGGCGAAAGCTGTAATCCAGAGAAAGACAATGCAACCAGGGAATCAAAATTCAGACATCTCGACTTCTTCATCCGCATCCGCCAACGGTTACGCTCCTGAGATGTTTTCAGAGGGCGTGACACTCGATGCTTCGACCAAGGCTCGCATCGCGGGCAGCGTAGACACGATCCTTCGCTCCATCGGATCGGAGAATCTAGATACTCAGGGCACCAGACGCACACCGGTACGTGTCGCCGAGATGTACGACGAGCTGCTGAGCGGGTACTCGATCGATCCCGAAAAGCTGCTCAACGGCGCCTTGTTCGAGGTGGAGTACGACGAGATGGTGGTCGTGAAGTCGATCGACTTCTACAGTCTCTGCGAACATCATCTTCTTCCATTCTTCGGTCAAGCCCACGTCGGATATCTGCCTGATAAGAAGGTGATCGGGCTTTCGAAGATTCCTCGATTGGTCGATATGTTCGCTCGTCGTCTCCAAGTGCAGGAGCGTATGACTCAGCAGATCGCCCGTTTCCTCGATGATCTTGTGGCGCCTCGTGGAGTGGGCGTGGTAGTAGAGGGCAACCACATGTGCACGGTAATGCGCGGAGTCAGAAAACAAAACGCGCTTATGGTTACGAGTGCCGTTCTCGGCTCGTTTCGCGACGATCATGCCACGCGTGAGGAGTTCGCAAGCCATGTGCGCGGGACGGCACCCTAAAGACTGACGAAAGGCGATGCCATGGAGATCGCTGGTGCAACGGCTCTCGTCACCGGAGCGGCGCGGAGGATAGGCCGGACCCTCGCGCTCGCGCTCGCTGAAGAAGGTGCCGACGTAGTAGTTCACTACAACACGTCCCATGGCGACGCCTCTGAGACCGTGCGCTTGATCCGAAATCTAGGACGCAGATCCGAGGCGGTTCAAGCAGACCTGTCGCGTCCCTCGCAATGCTCGCTGCTGTGGGAAGAATCGATGCGTAGCATGGGCGTGCCGCCTCGAATCATCATCAATAACGCTTCTATCTACGAACGATCGACGTTTGGCAGCACGAGTGTAGATACTTGGAATCGGGCGATGGCGGTGAACGTCCGCGCTCCTTTTCTGCTCGCTGGTGCCATGGCAGATGCATTGAGCCGAGAGACGTCTGGAAGAATCGTCAATGTCAATGATCAGATGCAGCCCTACCGCTCAAGATTCGCGTACGGCGTGACGGTTGCCGCGCTTTCCGGGCTGACACGATCGCTGGCGATGAGCCTCTCGCCTCGGATACTGGTCAATGAAGTGTTGCTGGGACCGATTCTGCCGCCGATCGATGGAGAGTCCTTGGGAAAGGCTAAGACGAAGGCATCAAATGCTCCATCAAAGAGGCTGGGTACGACGGACGAAGTGGCGCGTGCAGTTTTATCGTTGATCGCCGATGAATCGCTCAACGGCAATAGCGTTCAGGTGTAAACCGTCACAGAAGAAAAGTAACGAGAGAATCGTCCCCGGTACAGTGCCCTCTTTTCCTCGCGATGAGCAACAAGAGCTTATCCCTACTCGTAAGAGGAACGAGGGACATGCGTGCAACGAGAACCTCGGCGCAGCAGTCGGCAATCTCGCAACCGTTTCTGAAGTTGCGGTATGACTTGATCGCGTATATCATTCGCGCACGCGCGTTAATAAACATCTGATCCGTGCAAAAGTCTATAAACTCCAGATAGAGATGGCCGAGGTTGCTACGTCCAACGCTATGCGTAATACTCTAATCACGATAGACGGTCACATCGGGTCCGGTGCTTTGGACCTCGGTAAGAGAATCTCTCGTATTTTTGATCTCCACTACTTCGACCGCATAGCACTTCCGGGTTTGAAATCCAACAACGGATTCACCGATTCGCCAGCTCTGGAAGAAGCGTACGAATATAGTGCTTCTGATCGCGTTTGGGAATGGATCGAGAAGGCCGCGTCGTACTTCGCAATCGGTGCTGCCGGCGACGATCCTCTTCTGCAAGGCGCCGCTGACCTCCACCTGCCCCTGACTTGGGATCGCGATGGCCCGAAGATGTCGTCTAGCAGTCAGGCTGAGATGTCTTTAGACAAGGTGGCGGATGCCGGCGACGCGGTGATAGTGCACAGGGCGGGCTCGGTAGCATTGTCGCCGCACGAGGGCTTGACTAAGGTAGGGGTGTTCGCATCTTGGGACGAACGTGTGGAGCGTGTGATGCGCCGAGAGGGATTGATGCGCACGAGCGACGCGGAGCGGATCATCTCGCACCGCGAAGAGGCGCAGAAAGAGTACTTCCTGAGAATGCATAGAGCGGACCCGGAAGACCCTGAACTCTACGACATAATTGTGAACACATCTGAGACGGATATCAGCATCGCAACTGTCAATGTCTCTAGGTTCGTCAAGCAGTCGCGGGACACTGTTGCTGCCTGAACCCTGCTTCGGCATTCGATGTTGAGGCATGTCTTAGTCTTGGTACCATCTTTAACTAGACTAGGCATTCCAGTTGCGCGTGTGCCTAGGGACGCGATCAACGATTCTGAGATGAGCAAGCAATTTCCAGCCACAGCTTCGGACCTGATGCGCGTTCCGGCGGTAACGATAAATCTGGAAGCTACGATTGCGGATGTCGCAGAAACGATGTTGGCCAACCGGATCGGCAGTTTGGTCGTTGTCGATGCAAATGGCGACTACCGCGGTATCGTAACCGAGCAAGCCTTTCTCCCCAATCAAGAGAGCTTTCCTCTGATGCGTGGGACGGTTTCTCGCATCATGGGCGTGAACACCGGTGCCGATCAAAACGTCAACTACCAAGAGACGATAGACAAAGTGCGTGGAATGAAGGTTTCCGAGGTGATGAATGAAGATGGGCCTTCAGCTTTACCGGACACGCCGATCGATGAGATAGCCGAGATGATGGCGATATCTCATTGTCAGCACGTGCCGATAGTCTCGGACGGTAAACCCGTCGGAATCGTTGCCCGCCACGACATATTGAATCTGTTCGTGGGCTGAAGTCCACACTGCTCACACGTAGGGTTCGGGCATCATTCCATCAACGCAGTGTAGGGGCGCACGGATGCGCTCGCTATTGCGCGACTCGTTGATGGGTATGCCAGAGGTAGATTCCCGATGCGAACGCGACTAGGGCGTGTTAACACTGGCGCAATGCCTCTGTTATGAGTGCGAACATGATGAACCCTGTGAAGATCACGTCCAGCTTCTCGAAGCGTGAGAAGATGCGTCGGAAGCCCTTCAGCCGGCGGAACAGCCGCTCGATCTCGTTGCGCCGCTTGTACATCTCGCGGTCGTACTCCCACGGATCGATCCGGCTCCGGCGCGGCGGAACCACGGGGACGAAGCCCAGGTCCAGCGCCAGCTGGCGGCTCTCGTCGCCCTCGTACGCCCGATCCATCAGCAGCCGCGGGCTTCCGAGCTGCGGGCCGAGGCGTTCGAGCAGCCGGCGACCCTCCGGCGCGTCGTGCGCCTGTCCCGGCGACAGGGAGAACGTCACGGCCGTCCGAGCATCCGCGGCAGCCATATGAATCTTGGTGGTCCAACCGCCCCGGGACTTCCCGATCGACTGGGGTCCGTTTTTTTTAAGGCCCCCGTCCCGTCCGGATGCACCTTGACGATGGTGCTGTCCAAAGAGACCGCCTCCAGCTTGACACGCACTATCTGTTCTCTCTGAAGGTGTTCGAACACCCGGTCTAGAACCCCCTTCTTCGACCAGCGGTTCATGCGGGTATAGATCGTGTGCCAGTTGCCGAACCGGGCCGGCAGCCCGCGCCACTTGCAGCCGTGCTCGGCCACATACAGGATCGCGTTCAGAACCTGGAGGTTCGGGACGCTGACGTTGCCGCGCTGCACAGGCAGGTGCGGAGCTATGCGTTCGTATTGAGATTCTGTGATTTCCATGCGGAAAGCGTAGCACAGATCCACACGCTAGTGTTAACACGCCCTAGATCTTCATGACCAGCGAAAGTATACGCGTCGTCGAGCTTTACCGCTTTCCCGTCAAATCTCTGACACCTGAAAACTGCCAAAGCATCCAGATCGAGGATGACGGACGTGTGGCGGGCGACCGCGTTCTCGGATTCCGTTTCAACGATGCCGGTCCTCCCGAAGATCTAGCATGGCGGCAGAAGACTTGGTTCGCCTCGTTGCAACATGCTCCCGGTTTGGCGCGGCTGAGCTGCAGCTACGACTCTCATAACCGGTTATTGACCATCAAATTCCCGGATGATGACGGCTCGGTCACGGGAAGCATCGATGAGCCGACAGATCGATTGAACTTAGAGCGAGCCGTCTCCGAGTATGCACGCGGATTGACCGGCACCCCTTTCGCATCTCGTCCCAGACATCAGCCGCTACGCTTGGTGGGAGATGGAAAGCATGGGATGTTTCACGACACAGCCGCCGGACGCACGACCCTCCACAGCAAAGGAAGCAGCGTCGAGCTGGCTAACGCGATGGATCTCGAAACTCTGGAAGACGTGAGATTCAGAAGCAACATCGTCATCGAAGGCATCCTGCCGTGGCAGGAGATGACTTGGCAAGGACAACTGGTGGATATAGGCGATGTTCAGTTCAAGGTGATAAAGCCGGTAATGCGATGTCTGGCGACGCATGTGAATCCAGCGAGCGGGGAACGGGACATAGACGTATTGAAAACGCTGACTAGGATCATCGGACAGGACGAACCGACGTTCGCAGTCTCAATGGTCCCCACCAAAGGCGGAGGGACTATCCGGCTCGGAGATACGGTGACGCCTGATCAAGCCTCTTAAGCACCGAAGAACTGCTAATCGAAGCGTCTGTCGAAGTGTGTGCGTAGACCCGGGTTTTCGACGATGTAATCCTTTATGTGCATCACGATATTTTCCTGCAGCTGGATCGACAATCCTCCATCTACGGGCAGAACAACTCCGGTTATGAAGCTAGCATCAGGCGAACATAGGAACGCGATGGCGTTTGCGATATCGTCCGGTATCCCGGTTCGTCGAACGGGGTACTGAAGCTCGAACAGACGGAAGCCCTCGTCATTGCCCTGCTCGGCCCACATCGCCTCGCCGCGCTCCGTGACTATATGCCCCGGCGCGATGGCGTTCACCGTTATACCCAAAGGTCCGAAATCGACCGCCATCTGCCGCGTCAGACCCACTACGGCAGCCTTGCCGGCTTCGTAGACGAGAGACTTCGGAGCCTGCAACAGGCCGTGCACCGATGAAATGTTAACGATGCGCCCCACCTCCATAGCGGGGGGGGCTCCGTGCCGTCTTCCGCCGCCTTCCCACGGTCCGGGATCGAAGCCCTCCGGCGGACCAGACTCTTCCATTGCTGGAACACCGTACTTCGCGCCTAGATACTGCGCTCCGACTAGCAGATCCATCCCCGCGTGCCAGCCTTCGGGAGTAACTTCCACCGCGCTCCCATCCCTTCCAATGCCTCCTCCATAGGCGTTCTGGATAAGAATGTCCAGCCTGCCGTACTCTTCGACACATCTCTCGACCATCGATTTGGCAACTGATTCTTCGGCAACGTTGCCCGTCATGAATACTGCCTTGCCCCCCGCCGATTCAATGCGTTCGGCATTGCGTCGCGCGGCATCAGACTCGATATCCACGATAAAGATCGATGCGCCGTCGCTGGCTAGACGTCTGGCAGTTCCGCCGCCGATGCCTAGTGCTCCGCCGGTGACTATCGCCGCTCTGCCTGCCAGCGGTTGATTGGATCGTCCGTTCGACATTTCGATTGACCTTGTGCAAGTATTCTGAAACTGGGCATATGGTACACCTCCGATGGAAAACACGAGCATGCACTAGACAGCGTCCAAACATGGGAGGCACTGACAGTAGCATATCGAGATGAATCGAGCCGAAACAACCGATACCGAGACTCGCAGTTCCCTTGAAGCCAAGGCATTGTCGCAGATGCGCGACAACATCCGGAGCGGCTATGACCCCATGTATCGGTGCAGCTACTCCTATGTGATGCCGTCGCCGGGCCGCTACCATTGGCTGTGGTTCTGGGACTCGTGCTTCCACGCCATAGCACTCTCACGTCTGGATGTCGAGATGGCGAAGCAGGAACTCCAAACGTTGATGGTCCCCCAGCGGGAAGACGGCTTCATCGGACACATCACATATTGGGGGCGACGCGGCGGCGCGATAAGTGCCATATCTGGACAATCACGCCCTTTGGAGTGGCGACGGCGCAACAGCGGCATGATTCAGCCTCCCGTTCTGGCACAGGCTCTGCTTTCCGTTTGGCGAGCATCACGTTCCGATGATTTTCTGCGTGGGATGCTGCCTAGAGTCAGAGCCTTTTACGAATGGTTGGACAGAGAGAGGGACAGTAGAGGAGATGGTCTCATCGGTGTTGTCTCGCCCTACGAGTGCGGGCTGGACAACTCGCCGGCTTATGATGCGGCGTTGGGCTTGAATCATCCCAGCAGAAGATCGCTGGTATGGAGAAACTGGCTGCTAGATTGGCACAACGCTTACGTAGGTCGAGGTTTCGACTATAAGCGGCTCCTGAAGCGGAACCGCATAGTGATGATCGATCCATTCATGAACGCTGTCTATGCC
The DNA here is from genome assembly GCA_965214735.1 of Dehalococcoidia bacterium. Classification (GTDB taxonomy): domain Bacteria; phylum Chloroflexota; class Dehalococcoidia; order Lucifugimonadales; family Lucifugimonadaceae; genus Bin127. The sequence continues at coordinate 2,586,272 of OZ243977.1, forward strand.
GACGGTTGGGATGCGATCGAGGAGATGCACGAAGCATTGGGCGAGACCGAGTTGGCGAACAGCGCCGGCGCCATGCGTGATCGGACTGTCGACGGGCTGGAGCGGCAATGTTGGGATGAGAGCGAGGGACGCTGGCTGTTTCTCAGCGGAGCAGAGCGGGATCCCGAGCGCGCGCTTACCATCGCCTGCATCATGCCCATAATCATTGCGAGCATGGATGCAGAGCGGGTTGAACGCGTCGTGTCTGACCACTTATTGAATCCCGCTCGGTTCTGGACCGAGTATCCAGTCCCTAGCGTGGCGGTCTCGGAGCAGGCTTTCGATCCGGAAGGTGAATCGACGATCTGGAGAGGTCCGGTCTGCCTGAATCTGAATTGGCTGCTCGCACGGGGACTGCACAGGCACGGATTCGACGATGCGGCTCGAGAGATCGAGACTAAATCGATACTGATGGCGGAAAAGGATTTCAGAGAGTTCTACTCACCCTTGACCGGGAAAGGGTTGAGAGGCGAAAACTTCGGTTGGGCGACTGTGGCAGTCGATATGCCTTCCATCGCCTAGTACGGTATCTTCCCTCTGACTGCCGTCGGAGAGTATCTTCGCGCCTAGGGCAAGGAGTGGGATCATCCCTGCTGTGAAAGCGATTTAACTTCATGAGTTTAGATTGTGCAGACTGCACCTTTCAGATGCGATCACTGGCGTGTTTTGCCCATTTAAGCATTGTGGACGACGTTTAATATATGACTACAGCGATAACCAACCTAGCTAGCGATAGCCGCGCGGCCGGGGTGATGAGCGAAGCAATCCTCAAATTCGAAGACGACGACATCGTTCTTGAAGCTGAAGATACATCCGTTTACTACGGCTCTACTTTAGCGATCGAGGATGTTTCATTGCAGATTCCTCGCAACTCCATCGTCTCCCTGATCGGTCCATCTGGATGCGGCAAGAGCACGGTTCTGCGATGCTTCAACCGCATGAATGACCTGATCCCCGGGGCGCGGGTCACGGGACGCGTGAGGTACCAAGGTATCGATGTCAACGACCCTGATGTAGACCCTACAGATATCCGATTTCGGATCGGAATGGTGTTCCAGCGACCTAACCCCTTCCCGAAGAGCATCTATGAAAACGTGGCGTTCGGCCCTAAGGTCAACGGTCTCACCGCTGATCTGGATCGGACCGTGGAGGAATCTCTGCGGCGTGCCGCGCTCTGGGACGAGGTGAAGGATCGATTGGATGAGAGCGGACTCAGCATCTCCGGAGGTCAGCAGCAGCGGCTCTGCATAGCGCGTGCCTTGGCGGTCAACCCAGAAGTGGTGCTCATGGATGAGCCGGCTTCTGCGCTAGACCCCATATCGACTCAGGCCATCGAGGATCTGATCCGCGAGCTTTCGTCCGAAGTGACGATCATCATCGTTACCCACAATATGCAGCAGGCGACGCGAATTTCAGATTACTCGGCCGTGATGATGGTGGGTGAAGATCGGATCGGGCACCTCATCGAGTACGGAACCAACGAGCAGATATTCGGCACTCCTTTGGACCCTCGCACCGAGGCCTACGTTACCGGGAGAATCGGATAGAGCTTCTTTGAAGCCATGTCCCGAATGGGGCGCACACCATGCCGAATGAGCAACTAGATTTCGAATTGGCACATCTAGAGGCGGAGATCGTGCTGTTGGGAGGCATGGTCGAGACCGCCATCTTCAAATCCATCAGAGCATTGCGCAACCGCGACTTGGCAACATCCAAAGAGGTGATCGAAGACGATGATCGCATCGACGATATGGAAAACAAGATCCAGATCGAATGCGTGGCTCAGATTCGCCGTCATGCACCGTTGGCGGTCGATCTACGCCGTGTCATAGGGATGATGTTTATCGCCAACGAGCTCGAACGGATCGGAGACTACGCCGAAGGCATCGCCAAGGTTTCAGTCAACATGGGCCACGAGGCGCCGCTGAAGGAGCTAGACGATATACCGCTCATGGCTGACTTGGCAGTATCGATGATGAAGCGAAGCATCAACGCGATGAGTGAGCGCGACCCAGAATCCGCCAGTGCCATAGCCCTCACCATCGAGAAGGATGATGATGAGGTGGACCGTCTATACGCCCAAGTCCAGTCCGACATCTTTGAGCTCGTCAGGGAGAATCGCACCGTCGCAGATCGCGCCACTTACTTGCTGTGGGCGGCACACAACGTAGAACGCATCGCAGATCGCGCCACGAACATCGCAGAGCGCGCCATCTTCATAGCCACCGGGATCATGGTCGGCGGATCCCAAGAAGCGATAGCAGTTATCGAGTGAGGCTATCCTGACCTCACCCTCCATCCGGCCTACTCAGGCACCGGATAGATCTGAACAGGCGTCCAGTCCGCCAACTCCTCCAGCGTAATCACAGGTCCGCCGAGATACTGCTCCCGAGGACTATCGGATTTGCGCGAGCGGCGTTGGATGACGCGGTACACAGTCCGAGCGCTGACACCCACAGCTTGGGCGATTTGCTCCACGCTCGCTCCCGATTCGTGCTGGCGCATGACCTCATCGTCGCGTATGGTCAAATCATGCCGTTTGCCCCACATAGGATCGTCGTACTTGCAGAGCGCGAGCGGGCATTCTAGGCAAGAGCTTGCCAAGTCGCACCCGGTGTCGCTGTAGGTGGCGTACTCGGGCAAGCCTCGACTCTGGCGTCTCGAGTTATCAGACATTGACGGTCTGTCTCTTAGCAACATGAGCTCTTCACCCAATCTGCAATGGCGAATATCTGAAGGTTTAACCTCGTGGGTTAAACATCAAATCTCGCCCTTCACATCCGAAGTGGCCCAAGCTCGGTCGAACAGTGAGCCGGCGAAGCCCGCCTGTCCGTAAAACACAAACGACAATGCAGGGCTCTGGCACCTTCTCATCACTACGCTGTCGAACCAGTCTGTGGAGATCAGATGCGCACCTACCACCTCGACCATTACATCGGGGCTCGATCTGTGCGACGTGTCAAGCACGGGAGTGTCGACGCTGACGAATATGTGCTTCGCGTCTCCGATGCCGAGGCTCCGCTCGCCTATCGGCTGCCACAACTCCGCGGCGCCTGATTCCTCCAAATCTGTCACCAAGGCATCCATCGCCGGATAGGTGTGCAAGAGAAGGGCGGGCGAAACAGTGGCAGAAACTCCGCCGAAACCGGAGTTGAGGGTGAGCAGAAGACTACGCATCGGCGTCGCGAATTCGGTGGCGCGCTGAGTGGAGCGGCACTTGACCGCGAAAGAATCGGACTCGTTCGACAGCGCAGATTCGAGAATACGTCGCCCCAATTCGTCGCTGTCATCAACGTAGACGCTTCTAGAAGGTAGCTGCTCCAGAGTCGCGGGCGTGTCGATAAGAGGTGTCAGCACCCTTCTACGCGAGATGGATGTCTCTCGTTCTCTGAGTGGGCTGGAGCGATAGGAGCCTCTTCCAGCCTCGATGAGGTGAGAAGTCTGGGGTTCCAAGGTCTGCAGAGTCATGTGAAATCCTCCCTGTATGAAGATCAAACACTTGTTCTATATAGAACATATATTCAAAATTATTCCAAGTCAAGCAAATTCTGATTTTTGTTCTAAATTGATGGGGCGAACGAAGCCACGGCGCGCTACTAAGTGGTGCATAATTAACGCCCGATGCCAACTAATGGGCGGAATTGGGAGGTCGCCGAAATGTCGGTGAATGTTGAGATAGTCTCGATCGGGTCCGAGCTACTGCTCGGGCAGATCGTCGATACGAACTCGTCGTGGATATCTAGCCGCTTGGCCGAGATCGGGGCCAACGTCTACTATAAATCCAGCGTCGGCGACAACCTGAAACGCATGGTGGATGTGTTGGAGATCGCCTTGAACCGCGCGGACGTGGTGATCACCGGCGGCGGCATCGGCCCGACCAGAGACGACTTGACGCGCGAAGCGGTCGCAGAGGTGTTCGGAGTGAGCGTCGTCACCGATGAAGGATCACTGTCGGAGTTGCGCGATCGGTTTCAGAACCGCGGCTTCATCCTGACCAAGAACAACGAGCGTCAGGCGCAAATCCCCGACGGCGCCATCGTGGTCAAGAATCCAAACGGCACTGCGCCCGCGTTCATATGCGAATCGGATCGAGGAGTTGTCATCAGCCTGCCCGGCGTCCCGTTTGAGATGAAGTGGTTGATGATGAACGAGGTGATCCCCTACCTTCAGCGCAAATACTCCCTTGCAGAGACGATCCACTACCGAGTGTTGAAGGTCATTGACCTGGGTGAGAGCGCAGTTGACGACAAGATCGGCCACCTCATAGCAGATTCTTCGAACCCCACGGTCGGGGTACTCGCGCGCCCGGGACAAGTAGACGTGAGAATCGCCGCTCGATCCGCCACGGTTGAGGATGCCAAGAATCTCATCGTCCCGATGGAGGTGCAGGTCCGTAATCTTCTCGGATCTAACATCTTCGGAGTCGACGACGATACCATCGAAGGCGTGATTGGCGAACTGATGAATCGGAACGATGCCACGGTAGCAATCTACGAGGATTTGAGCGGCGGCGCGGTTTCGGATGCGATGCGGACCGCCGCGGGCGATCGATTCCTCGAGGCGCTGGTCGCCAATTCGGATGAGCCTCGGCGGCGGCTTTTCGGCGGTTCGAGAATCGAAAGCTCGGACGCCGCGCGGCGAGCCGCGACTCTGGCGCGCGCGATGCGGACTCAATCGGGCGCGACCTTCGGATTGGCAGTGCATGGCGTGCCGGAGAAGGAGGGGAGCGCGGAGAACCTCGCCCGTGGCGACACTTATGTCGTTGTCGACGACGAAACTGGCGTCGAGACTCGGCATGTCAGATCCGCCGGCAGCGGAGGACCTGATCGCCGACGGGCCGCGATGAATGCATTCGGACTGCTTCGCACACAGCTGCTGAGACGTTCACCACGCTGATAAGCGAATTTTGCAAAGCCAGCCATCGTTGCGGCACAGAGCCTGCACCGCGGAATGACGGATCTGTGCAATGGAGGATGATGCGACCGATTTGAACTTGCCAAGAACCTGATTCACCACATCCGCCACGTTGATCCTCACTAATTTCACCGACACGTGAATTCGTAAATAAGGATGCTCGTAGCGGAATCATCACCATGACCACAAGAAAAATTCCCGCTTCGTGGTTCATTGCAACTTTGATCTTCTCCGTGGTCGTTGCGTCTGCGTTTCTCGCTTGTTCCTCACCCGACTCCACTCCGACGACGAGCACGCCAATTCCCACGCAACCACCTCCCACGCCTACTCCATTGCCACCCACATCTACACCAGTTCCTCCTACTTCCACTCCCATCCCAGAACCTACTGTCACCCCGACGATTCCCCCTACTGTCACTCCTACTCCAGAGCCGACCGCGACTCTCACGCCGTCTGCCACACCGACTTCAGAACCCATCGCAACGTCCGCCCCGGCACCGATCGTTCTGACGCTGGAAGAGTTGCCGGACACCTTGGGAGATTGCGCTGATGCCGATGAATTCAAATCCGCGTTCGACGCATTGGCGAGTGGAGACACGAGCACGCAGACCGTTGAAACGGTTGATGCCTGCTACGTCTCGGATGTATTGGCGCAAGATTTGAGTCGTTACTTCGGAGGAATCGTTGATGAGGTATCTGATTCCACGACCAACTGCTTCCAACATGTCGCAGAAAGATCCGTCTCTCCGTCCCACGCCATCCCGTTGCTCTACGGCTCAATCGATGGAGGGTCGCCGATTGAAGCTGCCACAGTTCGTATCGCCGTAGAGGCTCTAGGCTGCCTAGATGATCACGAGACTACAGCGGTCGGCATGGCCGATCTATTCGGGCTTCCGCCGTCTCCAGGATTGGCAAAGGGTATCAACTGCGTATCCGACCTCCTTAATGAAAATGAAGCAGCGACAGACGCTTATGTCGCTTCGATCTTCAAAACGCTCGCGGGAAGCACGATGTCGACAGAGGACGCGCTTGTCCTCTTCGATAATCTGGAGCCTTCTGCCAGCTGCGGCTTATTGCCTGCCAACCTCGCGCCGATCGCCACCCAGCTGACGCGCGAGGACGCGGCATGCGTGATCGAACAGGTTGGAACCGAACCGCTGGTATCCTTCTTCAACTTCGCACCCGAGGAACAGCAACAAGAGATTAATTTTGCCGCGATCACCCCTCTTCTAGGCGCATTGAATGTATGCGAGATAACTATCGATCTCACAGCCGGCAGGTAGATGGGCACTTGCGATAACGGCTATCGATGTGCAGACTGTCTCGAAATGAGATCTCCGTTGGTACTGAGCCTGTCGAAGGAGAGATGTACCACAAGCAGTTGCGGCAAACTGCGATATGCCTGACCGCTGGTGAAAATAAGTGCCTCGCAACGCGACGTTCAGTGAAGACGCGTATCATGGCGCTAGACGATGGCTTTCACATGAGCGGGCACACGCTCGTTTCGATCGATAGGAGATCAAGAATATGAAAAGCAGAGCCGCCATCCACGTTGAACACGGCAAGCCTTTGGTGGTTGATGAGATCGAACTGCCCGCACCTCGCGACGATCAGGTTCACGTCAAGCTCTACTCGAGCGGAGTGTGCCACTCTCAGCTTCACCAGATGCACAATCATGAAACACCGACCCCCAGCCTGTTGGGGCACGAGGGAACGGGAAGGGTAGTCGCGGTGGGGAGCGATGTGGATCACGTGAAAGAGGGTGATCTCGCCATCGTCACTTGGGTGCCCAAAGATCCGATTCAAGGTAGATGGACACCGGCACTGAGTGGCGCCAGTTATCACGAAGAGCCGCTGAACGGAGCCACCTACACATGGGGCGAGGATGCATTGGTGTGGGGCGGCTATGTGATCCCTATCGAGGACGACAATCCGACCGATATTTCGTCGGTCGTCGGTTGTGCCGTGTTGACCGGTGCGGGGGCTGTGCTCCACTCGGCTCGCGTAAGGCCGGGCGACTCGGTGGCAATCTACGGAGTCGGCGGAGTCGGCACGTCGGCACTCTTGATGGCAAGCATCTTGGAAGCATACCCGTTGATCGCTGTCGATATCGACGACTCGAAGCTAGAATACGCCGAAGAGATGGGTGCCACACACACCGTGAACGCTGCGAATACAGACCCCATCAAGGCGATCCACGAGATTACCAGTGGAGGAGCGGACTATGCCTTCGACGCGATCGGCTTGCAGATCACGAGCGAGCAGATACTTCCCTCGGTGCGAGGTGGAGGCCCCGGCGCAGACAACCACGGCGGCATGGCGGTGCTGATCGGTATGCCAGCAAAACAGATGACCGTGGATCCAGGACAATTCATGTATCACCAGAAGCGATATCGGGGTTCATTGGGAGCGACCTACCCCGAGCGCGACTTCGCACAATTCCTGAGGTGGCACAAAGAAGGGAAGTTCCCCTTGGACCGCCTAGTCACGCGCCGTTACGAACTGGACCAGATCAACGAGGCGTGCGACGACCTGCAGAACGGCGAGATCCTAGGCCGGGCGATCATGGTCTACGACGAATAGACAGTTACGGCGGGCAGAGCATGATCTACAGAACGCTGGGACGATCAGGAACAATGGTATCGCTGGTGTCTTACGGCACTGGCGGACCAGGGCAGTTCGGAACAGCTGCAGGTCTCGGCTCTAAAGAGCGCAGGCTTCTGATCCGACGTGCCCTCGAACTCGGAATCAACTTGTTCGACACCGCCGCGGCATATGGCGGCGGTGCATGCGAGCGATGGTTGGGCGAAGCATTAGCTGGCGTACCCAGAGAAGACTACCTGATCGTCACCAAGTGGCGTTTGCGAGCGGATAGCGACGGACTCCGTGCCGTCTCCGAGTTGGTGGCTTCGGTCGAGCGCAGTCTGAATCGGCTCCGCATCGACGTGATCGATGTCATGATGCTGCACGGCATCAGACCGGATGAATACGATTCGGCGGTCGATCGGTACGCCGATAGGCTTCTGCGGTTCAAAGAAGAAGGCAAGATTCGATTGATCGGTTTCTCCGAGATGATGACCGATGATCCGAAGCACACGGCGCCGGAGCGCGCCTTCCAAGAGCATCCTGAACTTTGGGAGGTTGCCATGCTCAAGTACGGAATCCTGAACCAGTGGGCGGCTAAGAGGACGTTGCCGCTGGCAGAGAAGCACGGAATCGGGATTCTCAATATGGCGCCGGTCCGATACACATTGACTCGTCCCCACGAGTACGAGTCTTTGTTGGAAATTTGGCGTGCCGACGGATCGATCGATGCGCACCATCCCAAGATCCGAGATGGCTTCGATTGGCTTGTCGGAGGCGATGTGACATCTATCATCGCCGCGGGTTACAAATTCGCGGCGGAGCATCCTGCCGTTTCTAGCGTGATCACTGGCACTTCAAGCATCGAGCATCTCGAAGAAAACGTGGCGGCCATGGAGGACCCGACACTGCCTGCACATCACATGGCAGATCTGAAGTTTTTGCTGGGTGACTCTTTCGCGCCGCGTTGATCGTATCGGGATCGGCATTTTCCCGACGACCAAGCTGTTGCAAAATCAACCACTTGTTTCTGACTTCTCCGTAATTCCGTCAAAAGTCCCGCCCCTAACAACATGATTTACTGAGTTTGCTGGGCGGGCCGATGCAAGTCGAAGATGCGGCGGCGCACATCGAATATGAAGCCGGGCAAAGTTTCTTCCCCCGTGATCATCTCCGGATCGTCGAGCGTCTCCGGATCGGAGCCAGGCCGATATATATGCACTTGACGCCGATAAGGGTCGATGAGCCAGCCGAGTCGGGCACCGTTGGCGATGTAGCGCTCCATCTTGCGGTGCAATGGTGGCAGACTGTCGCTTCTGGAGACGATTTCCGCTACGAACGCGGGACACAGCGTGATGGCACCGTCGGCAGATATGGGCGGCAGCTGGGCTATCTGTTCAGCGGAGAGCCACAGCGCGTCTGGACGGACCCGCGAGCCGTCTGGAAGTCGTACGTTCGCAGTGGCACCGTGAGGTTCGCCTCCGTAATCCTCGGCCCACCCGAACAAATCAACGATTAAAACTACCTCCGCGTTGGAGCCGTCTCGATTGACCATAGGATTGATTACCAGCTCGCCGTCGCCGGTCAGTTCCAAGTAGAAACCGCGACCCTCGTTGGCGCGGTGGAAATCCTCTAACCAAGCATCGATCTCGGCATCGGTAAGCAACCCGGAGACGGATTCCAAGATGGCGCTGATGTTGACCGATAGCGGGAGCGACGGAACGAAGTCACCATCGCCTTCGGCGACGGTGAGAGCTCGGGCTGGAGAAGCGATAGTCATGCTCTCATCGTAATATGCCCAATGCCGAGCCGCGCAGACCATGCCGTATGGAGCGACGGCGATGGTAAAACACCCTTGCAGGGGAGAGTTAGAAATCCGACCTGAAACGGTGCCATCGCGCCGTCGCAAAACCGAAACAGTGTTGCTTACGTAGCTACTAAAGGCTCTGTCTATATGCGCGGCACTTGATGTGGCTTGTACACGCTGGTGCTATATTTGGCGAATAGATTTGCAACAGCGTCTGTTGACTAGCGTGATGGATTCAGGGTCTCGGGGATGCTTCCGTCTGAATTGCCGCCGATAACGTTGTATCGCATCGAAAGAAGGATGATGAATTGACCACCGCTACTGCCGAATCGCCTGCTACGTCACGCCACGCCGATCTAGTCGAGCGGATCATATCCAACATCAGTCGGGTGATCGTAGGAAAGGAAGAGACGATTCGGCAAGGGGTCATATCCTTGATCAGCCGAGGACACGTCTTGGTCGAAGACGTTCCGGGAGTCGGAAAGACGATGCTAGCCCGCTCCCTGGCGGTCACGACAGGATGCGAATTTCGACGCGTGCAGTTCACGCCCGATCTACTCCCCAGCGACGTGACCGGAGCATCGATCTACAACCAACAGAAGGGTGATTTCGAGTTCCGAGCGGGACCGATCATGTCACAGGTGGTACTCGCAGACGAGATCAACCGCGCAACGCCGAAAACTCAGTCGGCACTGCTGGAGGCAATGGGCGAACAACAGGTTACCGTCGAGGGACAGACATATCCTCTCACCAGCCCTTTCATGGTGCTGGCTACCCAGAATCCGATCGAGTACGAGGGCACATTTCCGCTGCCCGAGGCGCAACTCGATCGATTCTTCATGCGTATTTCTCTGGGCTATCCAGATCCCATCGATGAAGTCGCGATCATGGATGGAAGAGAAGCGGCGGAACCCATCGACCTGCTCTCCCCTGCCTGCACACCTCAAGAAATCATCGAACTCCAGCAGTACGCAGATTCGATCTACATAGATGTCCTCGTGAAGCGCTACATCGTAGAAGCGGCGAACGCGACTAGGCTGCACCCCGATGCAACGCTAGGAGTATCTCCCCGGGCCAGCATCAATCTGATGAAGGGAGCTAAGGCGTTCGCCCTGTTGGCAGGCCGAGAGTTCGTGATCCCCGATGATGTCAAAGCGATCAGCGTTCCGGTAATGGCTCATCGGGTGTTGCTGTCGCCTTCGGCACGCATGAGAGGCGTGACCCAAGCGTCCATCATCGAGGAGGTGTTCAGAGAAGTTTCGGTTCCGGGAGCCGGTGGTTGAGATGATGCGTGATGATACCGGGAGCCGCATTTCGGTTGACGATGACGTCGCGATTCCAGCAGTGCACTCCAAAACGACGGGATGAGAAGGTCGATAACAAGCGAGGTTGCCACCTTGGGCAACTCGGAGAGGGGCAGAGATGCCGCTCGCCGGTCTATCAGGGCGATTCGACGCTATCCGTTTCTGACCGCCATCATCGTCATGATGGCGGTAACCTTAATCGCCGGACTCGCAACTGGTTTCGATCTGGCGATGAGACTCAACTACGCCCTCGCAATCCTGATCTTCGTCTCGTGGTTCTGGTCCAAATACGGAGCATCTCAGATCACGGCGAGAGCCGAGAGACCGCAGGGTCCCTTCTCGGTCGGCGATACGCTGGTCGAACGGATAACCATCCGCAATTCAGGCGCCGCGCCCAAGGCATGGGTCGAGATAGAAGACAAGACAGATCTGCCAGATATCTCCTTCCGCGAGGTCACCAGCTTGGGGCTGATGGTCACTTTCAAGAGCATCAACATGTCGGGAGAACTGACACAGCGAGGTGAATTCGATCTCGGACCGCTAGTGTTGCGGACATCCGACCCCTTCGGCATCTTCCGACGCGAGATCGAGTTCGAAGGAGTAGAGCAGCTGCTCGTCTACCCCAAGATCGAGCAGCTGCCCAACTTCGCTTCTACTTACATCCATATGGTGGGCGACAGTTCCCGTCGTCAGAGATTGAACGTGCTCTCCACAGATGTCTCATCCGTCAGAGAGTACACAGACGGAGACCCGATCGGAAGAATCCACTGGCTCACGACCGCTCGGACCGGCAATCTGATGGTAAAGCAGTTCGACCAAGGATCGGCTGGCGAGCTATGGGTGCTGTTCGATCAGCACAAAGATTCCCAAGCCGGCGAGGGTAAGGAATCGACCGATGAGTACGGCGCCACCATTGCGGCATCGGCGATCAACAGATACACCGGGAACTTTATGCCCGTGGGATTCGCAGGATTCGGCAGCCGAAGCTTGATAGCGTTGCCCGAACATTCATCTGTGCATCGAGACCAGATCATGCGGCATATCGCAGCCAGCAAGCCGGTGGGTGAAGTGCCCTTGATCGATGCGATCGCTGAGATAGACCATGAGCTGTACGTAAGTTCTACCTTGGTCCTGATCACGGCTGCTCAGGACGGGGAGTGGATCGAGGCGCTCGAAACGTTACAGAAACGTGGTACACGAGTAATTGCGATCCTGATTGATCGCGAGTCGTTCGGAGGCGAAACGAATGCCGACGCGCTTGCTCGTCTGACCGCTGCCGGAATCACCGCCTTCCGAGTAAAGAATGGCGACAACATCCGCGATGCCTTGCGGAGCCCGATCGATGCAGACACCCTCTATCCGACGGCACCGCACGAAACCCACATCGACTCAGATGACCAGGAAGACGATGAGCAACTAGCGGCTATCGCTACGGGAGCTCGGGCAAAATGAGCGCATCAGTCGAAACACTGGAACGGACCCGCCGATTCCCCGAACTGAACTTCGATCGGTGGCTGCGATGGGTGATGCTGCCGACTCGTCTCTTGAAATCCGTTCCGTTCAGCGATCTGATCGCATTGGGGCTCCTCTTCTGGATGATGACGATGGTGGGCTGGTCTGTTCAGCTGGCTCGTTGGGGCGATCTCCCCAGCATCGTGCCTACGCTGCTGATCGGATCGACCATCGCCTTCGTAATGTCAAGAATCAGGATCTCGTGGGTCTTGAAACTCGCCGTCTTCCTCATCGGCGGAGTCGCGGTCGTGTTTTGGCAGGGATCGATACCAGCCGACGGCGCCAACGTGATCGAGCGTTCCATCGACGCGTACAAACGCTTCGAATTGTGGATAGACATCGCGATCAATGGCGGCGTCAGTGGAGACTCGGTGCCGTTCGCGATGCTCTTCATGACGGCTTCATGGATCGTCTCCTACTCAGTCGCCGCACTTACATTTCGTTTTCACAGCCCTTGGATCCCCGCGCTGATACTGGGACTTAGCCTGTTGACCAACCTCAGTCATCGACATGGACTCCATGAGCAGACCTTCTACCTCTTCATGGTCGGTGCCATTGCACAGTTCGCCCACCTCGTCGCAGTTCGCCGTCTGGACGTTTGGCGCGAAGCCAACATAACCGCACCCCGTGAAGCGATGTGGGTGGCGGCTCGCGACGGTATCATTCTCGGAGTGATCGTGATGTTGATCGCGGCTGTCATGCCGTTGTACGAGCCTAGATCCCTCATCCTTCGAGATGGCTGGAACGCCGTATTTCTCGACCCTCTCGGCAGATTCAAATCAACCGCAGAACGTCTGCTCGCAGGAATACCCAGCGGTGATGAAGGCCTTATGCAAGCTCCAAACTCGGTGATGCCGTTCAGAGGCGGCATTCAGCTGACCGATGAGCCCATCATGTGGGTACGCTCCCGCTACGCCAAGCTCCATCCGGGGCGCGTGTATCAGGAGTACACATCTAGCGGATGGGTCTCGGCGCCGAGCGTCGTCGCCCAAGCATCTTCGCGATCACAGTTAGCTGAGGTCCCGAGCGAAGTCGGCATCGAGAAGCGCGACCTTATCCAGATGTCGGTACAGCCGACAGGAGGCACGGACCTGGTGGTCCCGGCAGCTGCCGTGCACACGGTGGATTACAACGCCGACGTCGAGATTCTGGAGCCGTTGGCTTGGGATGTGCCCCTGATCGGTAGCCCGGAGAATATAGCGACGATGCCTGAAGACCTGCGTGAGATGGCATTCGCACTGCGATTCAGGCTTGCCGACATCGCCGCAGAGAACTCGCCGGGAAGCCAATTCACGCTCAACAACCATCCGCCTCAAGATACCGAAACTGTATCTGCTGCCATCGAAGAGATACGCGAGGCGACCGATCTGCAGATAGACGAGGACGAGAAGCTTGTGTTGACTTTCTTCGTAGGCATGTCCGACCAGCTCGAAGCGATCGATCCTGAAGACATTGATCCGACAGCGAAGGTAACCGACATTTCGTCCGACGAATTGATCGATGTGCTACGCGTGAGTGCTGGTGATGCCGATTATCAAGGGCTGATTCGAATACCTATCACGCTTCGACAGCTACTAGAACTTCGCATGGAGGCTTTGAACCGCGGCTACGACTATGAAGCCGAATTGCTAGCAGATTTTGATGGATTCATCCGAGGCGAGTCTCAGGTCGAGAGTTCGATCGATTGGGGTTCCTTCAGCTACAACATCTTCACCGAGCGAGACGGCACAGATGCGACCATGATGCGTATCGTGAGGCACGGCCCGCCTGAACAGAACACGGTGACCTTCACCAACACGCTCGAAAAAAACCAGCAGTACCAAGTCGGTACGTATGTGTCAACGGCAGAGAACGAAGATCTGGCTCTGAGCCCGGATGAATACCCACACTGGGTGACGGATCGGTATCTTCAGCTTCCGATAAGCCTCCCGTCTAGAGTCAGGCAACTTGCCCGCGTCATCGTTGATGAAGCCGATGCCGATACGCCTTGGGAAAAGATCAGCGCGATCAAGCAGTTCCTTCAGAGTCAGGTCTACTCTTTAGAGATCGAAGGCCCCGGACCGTTTGAAGATGGCGTCGATTACTTTCTGTTCGAAACCGTGAGCGAGCCATGCCCATCCGAGTTGCCGAGTTGCGACGCCAGCAAGATAAAGGGATACAGCCAGTATTTCGGGTCGGCTGCCACCGTGATGTTGAGAAGTGTCGGAGTGCCGGCGCGGATGATCGCTGGCTGGAGCGTAGGCGAATACATGCCTGAGCAGGGTCAGTTCTTGATCCGTGACAGCAACCGTCATGGCTGGACCCAGGTCTACTTGCCTCCATATGGCTGGATCGATATCGAGGTGACGCCCGGCAGGCCAGCAGCACCTCGAAACGTAAGAGTCCCGACCGTTCCATTCGCAAATATACCGCCGGAGATCGTAAGCTCCGCCGAGTTCGATCCGGACTTCATGGAAGACCTCGAGTATCTAGACAGTCTCGCCTTGGAAGCGAGAGCATTCTTGGCGAGGCAGAGAGCGCAAGATGCGCAACAAGGTGTCTCGTCGGCATGGCCGGTACCTTGGATAAGCCTTGCCGCCGCTGTGTTCGCGCTGTTAGTGGTAGCGGCTGCTGTGTTCGCATGGAGATGGAACTTGAGAGGTAAGCCGATGCCGGTCAGAGCTTACATCCAGTTCTCCCGAATCGCCGCATTGGTCGGTTACCGACGGTGGCCGCACCACTCGGCAAGAGAGTTCGCAGCTAGACTAGATGCTGTTTCCGGCCAATTCAGGAGCGATGCAGAACTGATCGTACGGTCTTATGAGCTTTCCACCTACGGAGGCGACTTGCCGAAGATTCGAGAGTCAGAAGTCGAAGATGATGAGAACGGCGAAGGCGATGAAGCGCAGAGTGTCGAACTAGACGAACATCGCGAGCTCTCCGAAGCATGGCGAAGGATGGCGCGCGCCATCGCCGCCTACAGGATCAAGCGCATACTCGGCATCAACCCGCCTCTGGCAAACGAAACGCCTGATTCGCCCTGAGCACTTCCGCAAGCCGTGCACCGGCTCGGAGAAGGGTATAAATCAAATCCAATTTTAGGTATGAAGGGGCTGACCAGCTAGACTAGGCGTCTCTCACGGCGGATGTTATCGGCTCTTGCGGCGATGGTCTGCCAGTTGGTCACGAGGTTGTTGAATAAGTATGCCCTTCGGGATTCGCCGCGACGGTCGTAGTGGTTGTAGAGGATGCGTGCCAATCTCTCTACGCCGTCGGCGTTGCCGTCCGTCTGGAGGATGCCGCGGGCCGCGCCATCTATTCCATCGCCGTCTTCACGGTTGGGGTTCATGTGATAAGTCATTCTCATGCAGCTCTCCCACGTCGTCATCGAGCCGTCGGGAGCTTCGCGGTCTGGTCCGAATCGTTCCATTCGCAGTAGCTGCACCTTGCCGCTTTCGGCGGTCAGGAGACGGTGATTCTGGTGGAGGTTGGCGATGTCGATGTTCTTGGCTTGCGACAGCACCTCGGCTTCGCCGTATGTTCCTTCGTCATAGCCGTGTCCCTTCAGCCAGTCGATGCAGAATCTTGTTTCGGAGTCCAGTTCGCCTTCCTGCTGCTCGAAGTATCGTGCGACGACGTTGTTGATCTCGATCAGTGCTTGTCTAACCGTCACCGGCTCTCCGGCTATGGTTTCGACCGCGCTGTAGCGTGAGTAGATCTCCATTCCGGGTCCGATGGCTGCCTGCGCCAGATCGGTAGGTGCGATGTGGCTCTCGCGGGTGAGGTGGTCTAGAGCGGCGGGCAGCTCAGACTCGAGTTCTCTGATGAATTGGCTGCGGGTGGCGGGCGGCGCGTCTTCGGGGCGCTGACGGCAGACGAGGACTACGGATGATGCGAGTACGTTTTTTGCGACTTTCAGTCCAGTAGGTCGTTCAGTACGCATGGGCCATGTGCCGATGATCTGGAATCCTGAAGTTACCAGAGCGTTCAGCATGGTCTCCCAGCCCGTCGATGCTTTACCTCCTCTTTCCTCTTCCTGCTGCTTGTAGGCGTAGAAGATCGATGACGGATAGTCGGGCGTGGAACGTTTTCGCATCAGCTTCAGAGTCTGGTGCAGCATATCCTCGAATCTCTGCCGCGCGTTGCTGAATCTAGACGGTCTTGCGATCATCTCCTCGTCTTTGGGCGTCAAGATGGTAGAGAATAGATCCCCGTATGTGTCTCTCAGCAATGGTCTGAGCCATACATAGAAGAAGTCGGAGAGGTCGGCATAGTCGATGTTGTCGTAATACGGCGGGTCAGTGACGATGATCGGACCATCATTCGCATGGACAGTGGTGGAGGCGTCCGCTTGGATTACCTCGCCATAGTTAGAGTCTGTTGGAAGATGATCGACTACCTTTGCAATCCACTCGATTTGCGCCAGCCAGTTTTGACTTGATTTAGAAAATAAATTCGTTTCAGGAAAATCCCATATCATGGGCAGAGCTTGGCGACCGAAGGCACCGGCAACTTTGTTGCCGGTGCCTTCCCATACTGTAAATTTGCATCCGCTATTCGCAGTTCTGCCTATCGCGAGTGTCAAATACGTGCAAATCACATTGGCATACTCTTCATCTCCGCCATGTCGGACAATCAGCGATCTGGCTTCTGATATCAGATCGCTGAACGTGGTGAGACCAAGCATCTGTCTCTCGGTGAAGAGCTGATGCCAATGGGTAGCGCCATATGCTAGTGCGCTCACTTTGGGAGTCTGCGTGATAGATTGACTGGGTCTCCAAGCGGGCTCAGCATCAATAGCCGCTTGCACATGCTCCTCGGCAGACGACATGAACAGACGTTTGCGGTTCCCCTCGGCTACTATGGCGGTCATCTGCTCGCCCATCTTGCCGGCTTTCGCCTGCTCGCGGACGTATTCGAGCTTGACCGTGTTAGAGCAGGCGATGCACGTTGCGCCGTTGCGGTTGACGGTGCCGGTTTCCGGCACTCCAGCCTTGTGGTTCTGAACGACGAATGAGACGGTTCTGGCTTCTTGATCGATGATCGGACGGATCCAGTGCTGGTTGCCGCGCTTCTTCGAGAGCTGGAATGTAGTCTTCAAGGGCATCTTGATGCCGCACACCGGATTGGGGCATGGGATCGTGCGCGTCCACAGCCAGGCGATGACGGTTCTCTCGATGCCGTCGGCGTCCTTCACTTCGGGGTAGAGATGTCCGATGCGTCTGAAGGCTTCGTCTCGCATCCACTTGCCGTAGTAGCGGATGTCGTTCGCGAGCCCCGTAGCACCTCGCCACGGGATTCGCTGCCTGCGCCTGCCCCTGCCGGTGGTCATGCCCAGCGGATCTGCGTCGGGGTTGATGGGCGGCTTGTTGTGGAACTTGGGCGGGAGCTCGATGAGCGCCTTGGTGATGAGGACGGCAACCGGGTTGAGGTCCGATCCCGTCGCTTTCATGCCGAGCCTCTGCGCCTCTAGCGGGATGGAGCCTCCGCCGCAGAAGGGATCGTAGATAGTTGGTGCGTTGTCGCGGAGATATTGGAGGGTCGGATCAGTGGCGTGGCTTCCCGCATGAGCGGAAGTGACATGGGGGGGTAGCTTGGGATTGACGGTGGCAATGCTGGCTTGTCGGGCGAGCGGGCGATTGAGCGGGCGATCTCGTATCGGGCTTGAGCGAGCAGGTTCTCGTCGTTGATGTTCTGCCACTTGACGAGCTCCTTGATCAAGTCGTGAAGACGTCGCCGTTCGGCGTGTCGACTCTCTTCGAGAGACTCTTCAGACTCTTCGGAAGGGAACTCTTCTGCGGGCCACACTGACGGGTCGTCCACCATGCTGGCGAATATGACGGCGCGGCATGTTGCTAACGGCTTGCGTGACCACCAGAGGTGGAGAGTTGAGGGGTGTCCGTGTCGGATGGATTTCTCGCGCGCCGATTCGGCGTTTATGACATCAAGCGGGAGGTCTACCTCGATGAGTTTCTTGCGGTATTCGGGTGTGTTTGGCATGGGTTTACAGGATATACATGATTGATTGAGAATACGGAGATGGAGGTTCAATGAATATCAACGCATCGATATCACACAAAATCACCTCGTCCACCGTGTTCGAAACCTCGCTGGGTTGGGTCGGTGTCTCGGTCAGCGAACATGGAGTCGTGCGAACGACCTTGCCTGAAGCGGACTACCTCGTCGCGGCAGGTCGTCTAGGCAGCATGTACGACGAATCTGCAAATGCTGCCGATGGCTTGATGGAGAGCGTTCAGAGCCTCCTGATCGACTACTGCGAAGGCGAAGATGCCCCGCTGGAAGAGATTCCGATAGATCATGGCAATGCTTCCGAATTCACTCGACTTGCGCGAGAGGCTTGTCGGAAGATACCACGCGGCGAGACTCGCAGCTACGGATGGCTGGCTCAAGAGGCGAACGGCAATCGTCAGGCTGCCCGCGCCGCCGGGCGCGTGATGGCGACGAATCCGCTTCCCCTCATCGTGCCCTGCCACCGCGTCATCGGTTCAGATGGCAAGTTGCATGGCTTCGGTGGATCGATCGGACTGCCTCTCAAGGCACGGCTGCTCCAGATGGAGGGCTTTGCCACGCACTGAATCACTCGATCGGATGCGGGTCGATATAGACTACCGCCTTGCCCGTCATCACCTCATCGCCGCTTCCATTCAAACAGACGACAGATAAAGTCACTATCGGTTTGTCGTCTCTCACATCCGTGACTTCACAGACCGCGCTCACTTCGTCGCCGATGTACACCGGGTTGGTGAAGCTCGCCTCCATCCCTAGGAAGATGATTGTGGCAGTTTCATCAGCCATCTCGACACCCAAGACGCTGGAAATCATGCCTACCAGAAGCGCGCCGTGCGCTATGCGTTTGCCGAATCTCGTTTGCGCCGCGTAACCGTCGTCTAGATGGAGCGGTTGTGTGTCACCGCTGAGCAGGGCGAACTCGCGCACGACATCGTCGGTTATCTTCCTCGTGACTGTGCCTTTGGACCCGACTTTGAAGTTACTTGGTATAGCCATAGGCATCTCCTGTTTGAGCCTCGAGTTTCTCTGTCATCTTCTCTGAGTCAGATAGGAGCCCAGTATTACTAGGGCTGCGCCGGCGTAGAGTTCGGGGCCGATGCTCTCCTTCAGTATCGCCCACGAGAGGATCGTGGTGACGACCGGCTGTGAGAGCGAGATGATAGTGACTCGACTCGGCAGGTAGTTGCTGAGCAGCCAAGTCTGGCCTATAAACGCGAAGCCGGCGATTATCACTCCCTGATAGAAGAGTGAAACCGCCAGCACTAGCGTCATCTCCATCGGTGACGATTCCACTAGCATCGACGCACCCAAGAAGATAAAGATTCCGAAGACTCCCTGCGCCATCAGTATCTTGACCTGCGTGATGTTTTGACCGAGTTGCGAAATGTAGATCTGTCGCAGACCGAGCAATACTGCCGAAATCAGGAGCAACAGATCGCCCAGCCACGGATTCGATGCGTTGGGCGACTCGAACTCTCCCAGCAAACTTCGGATGAAGACGATCACCACTCCCCCGTAGGCGATCGCAGCGCCGAGAGCCCTTCGCTTGCTGAGCTTGTCTCCCGGAACGAAGAGGTGTGCGAATACCGTTGCCCATAGCGGGAAAGTCGTTATCACAACTCCCGCGTGGCCGGCAGTGGTCAGGTCTTGCCCGATATTCATGAAGGCGAGCTGAACCGAGAATAGGATGCCCAGCAACAGCAGAGGGAAGGCTTCCGATCGGTAGATTCTGAAGCTCTGCCTCGCCGCAAGCGCCCATAAGATCACGACGACTAATCCGAGCGCGAAACGCATCCATCCGATACGCAGAGGGGGCGCATCGGCAAGGCCAGCCTTCAGCGCGATCGGCTGTCCGCCCCAGAGCGAAGAGAGGAAGAAGGCGAACGCGCCTGCGCCTAGCGAGACCGGGCGACGGCGGTTTCCTGAATCCTCGGCTACCCGATTCTGCCGAGGCGGGACTTCGCCTTGGGGCGCGGTCAGTCTTCCAACCGTTTCAGGTACTGACCGAGCCAGTCAAAATCGACGAGATCGACGTAAGCGTCCATCAGAGCCTTGGTGACCGGTCCCGGCACTCCTCCATCGCCGACTCGATTCCCTTGCACGCTTCGCACCGGGCAGATGCAGAGCGAAGTGGATGTCAAAAACACCTCATCCGAAGTCAGGGCATCGTACATGTCTAGATCAGTCTCGACTACATCGAGATCGATCTCTTCAGCCAGCTCGATGGCAGTTTCACGCGATATTCCGCCCAGAACATACTGCTCCTTCGGCGTGTATGCCACTCCGTTCTTCACCACGAATATGTTCGAACCGATTCCCTCTGTTAGAAATCCACGATTGTCTAGAAGGATCGCCCAAGCATCGGGATCGTACTCCTTGGCCTCCAAGTCGGCGATGATGAGATTCAAGTAGTTGTGAGACTTAGCCCGCGGGCTAAGTGATTCGGGTCCGATTCTCCGTGTCGTTGGAACCCACATGTCGATGCCGTCGCGGTAAAGTCTGGACCGCGGAGCGAGCGGTAGCGGAGTACATTCGATAATCACGCTCGGCCCTCCGTCGGTGGCCCACATATCACCGCCCACCAGATCGACTCCTCTGCTGACTCTCTGTCCCACCCAGTAGTCCTCATCATCTCCGATGAGCTTCAGATTCGCAGCTACTACCTCCAGCGTCGCGATTCGCATCTCTTCTTTCGTGATTCCTGGATCGATGCGGACGTAGTTCAGCGAGTTGTAGAAACGATCCAGATGCGGGTCGAGTTTGAAGATCCGATGCCCGAACGTCCTCGTCATATCAAATACGGCATCGCCATACTTGAAGCCGCGATCTCTGAACGGCACCCGAACCTCGCTCTCAGGAACGATCTCGCCATTGAAGTACGCCACCCTCTCGCCACGATTCTGCACTTGCATCGTTGGAAGACTCCTATCTATACGTCGGCCAGCAAACATCTCGTTATCTTATGCTCAAGTCTTCAACACTGTTTGAAATGAGTTCCGATGCCTTTTTAGAATCCAAGTCTGATGGTTTCTGAGACAAACGACTCTTCATCTGACGATTCGCTTTCGTCGGATAGAGGCGATGTCACCATATCTTCATCTTCTGCATCGGCTCGCAACAGTTCGGAGCACCCCCCTTGGCTAGGGCGTGCATTGCTCGATCGCGACTGGGTTTTCCGCTTTAACCTGCGTATCAGCCGTTACATGCTTGTTTTGGCAGGGATACTCATACTCGCCCTCGCGATGAGGATGTATGGGACCGATTGGGATCAGGCAGGCCTCTTTCATCCGGACGAGCGAGATTTCCTCGGACGCGTCGAACGGCTCAACTTCGCCGAGTTAGGCAACCCATCCAAGTTCCTCAGCGTCGAGTCGCGCCTCAACCCCCGTTGGTTCAACTACGGCAGCCTGCCGCTCTACGTTCTCGCAGGTTGGAAGGCGATTGTCAGCCCATTCACCGATCTCGATTGGAACATCTTCGATCTGCGACTTCCAGGCCGCAACTTGTCCGCTCTGTCCGACACCATCACAGTGTTTTTAGTCTTCCTACTTGCGAGGAGACTGTTCGACGTGCGCGCTGCGCTGATTGCGGCGACCTTCGCCGCGCTGGCTGTGATCCACATTCAGAATGCGCACTACACAGCGGTAGACGCGCCGATGACGATGTTCGTGACAGCCACGATCTACTTCTCGGTTCGCATCGTCCAAGAAGGCAGAGACCGAGACACGATTCTCGCCGGCGCCATGCTGGGCCTCGCCATCGCTTCCAAGTTCTCCGCCGCGCCGGTGGCGGTAGCGATCGGAGCGGCGCATCTGCTCAACGCAGTCGAGCCGATCCTGAATGGAGGCGATCTGAGATCGATCCGTCGAGACGACGTGTCTAATGCAGTTCGAGGAGTAGTTTTGTCAGGCGCGGCCGCTCTTCTATTACTCGTCATCTGCCAGCCGTACATGATCATCGATTGGTCCACCTATCTGGCTAACGTGACCGAGCAGTCGGAAATGGTCCGCAGAATACGCGACTATCCATTCACTCGTCAATACATCGATACAACCCCTTACTGGTACCAGATCAGGCAGCTGTCCACTTGGGGTCTCGGCATCGCGCTGGGCGTTCTCGTCTGGATCGGGATGGCGTGGGCGGTGGGACGCGCCCTGATATGCCGAGACAAAGCGATCATAGTCGTGCTGTCGTACCTCGTGCTCTACCTGCTGATAACCGGATGGTTCGATGTTAAGTTCCTCCGCTACATGCTCCCCGCGGTTCCTCTCCTGCTCGTCTTCGCCGGCGGATTCGTAGTCTGGACCTACGATCGAGTCGTCAGGAAATTGCACATAGCCGCGCGGATCGCAGTCTACTTGGTGGCAGGAATCGCATTCGCTTCGCTTCTCCACTACAGCTTCGCCTATCTCAATGTATTCCAAGGCGATCATCCGGCACAGCAAGTTTCTCAGTGGATGCGCGACAATGCCGAGCCGGGCTCCGTAGTGATCCAGGAACACTGGGAGGAGGGCATTCCCCACGTACCCGTGCATGAACGCATCGGGATGTACGATCCAGACACTTTGGGCAAATACGACAGAGTGACGAACTTAATGGTTGAAGCCGACTACCTGATCCTCTACAGCAATCGATTGAGCGGCACCATTCCCCGCCTTCCCGAACGATATCCCGTCGGCGCTGAGTTTTATCAACAGCTATTCGATGGCGGCCTAGGGTATCGCTACGCCTACTCGGCAGAGAGGTCGCCGGAGCTTTTCGGGATCCTCTACTGGGACGATGCTTATGCCAGAGTGCCATTCGATGAACCCGAAGGGTATCCATATCCCAAGGGCACGCTATGGAATTGGAACTGGTACGGCTGGGCAGATGAGAGCCACACCGTATATGAGCACCCCCATGCGATCGTTTTCGAGAACGTAGACCGTCTCAGCAAAGACGAGATGCTCGATAGGTTGAAGGTAGACGATCTGTTGATCGGGCCCGGCGGGTCGGCGCCCCGTCCTTTAGGCCTTATGCTGAGCGAGACTGATAGACGGTTGCAGCAAGATGGCGGCACTTGGAGATCGGTCATCTTCATGCGAAATCTGGATAGCCGAGTGGCGTGGCTGCTCTGGCTGGCGGTTGTGCAGGTCATCGCGTTGGCTGCGGTCCCTCTCAGCTACTGGATATTCAGGCCTCTGCCTGATCGCGGATATCTCTTCAGCAAACCTCTCGGACTGCTGCTGGTCGCTACGGCCGCATGGTTGCTGGCGAGTTACGGCGTTCTGGGCTTCAGCGCCCTCAGCGTCGGTATATCGATCGGCGGACTGGCACTGGCATCGGCGATTATCGCTTGGCGGCTGAGAGTAGAGATGCTGGCGTATTTCCGAGCGAACATCAAGATGATCGCCATTGCCGAGGCCATCTTCCTGACCGCGTTCATTGTCTTCTTCGTCATCAGACTCGCCAATCCGGATTTGTGGCACACGTGGCGCGGCGGTGAAAAGCCGATGGACTTCGCATATCTGAACGCGCTCACACGATCCACTGTCATGCCACCGTACGATCCGTGGTTCGCGGGTGGATATCTGAACTACTACTACTTCGGACAGTTCATCATCGCCACGTTGATCCGCGTCACTGGAATACTGCCGACGATCGCCTACAACTTGGCAGTGCCGCTGGTATTCGCGCTCACCACCGCCGCCGCGTACGCGATCTCATACAACTTGGTGGCACTGACCATGAGATCGAGAGGCGGCGGGAGAGTAGGGACGGCTCCGGTGTGGTTCGGCATCTTGGCCGCGGTATTCGTCGTCGCAGCTGCCAACATAGATGGTCTCGTACAAGTGTTTGAGGGATTGAGACGGATGCTGGTAGAGGCGCAGCCGTTCGGATCGTTCGACTATTGGCGCAGTTCCCGCATGTTTGAGCCCGGAACTGGAGGCAACGAGATAACCGAATTTCCTTGGTTCACATTCCTCTACGGTGATCTGCACGCTCACATGATCGCTTTGCCTTTCGCCATCATGGCGCTCGGACTCTCCATCTCAGCGTTTCTCAGAGCAGGACTGACACGCATCAGCAGAATCGAGACCGTCACCGCCTTAGCGGTTCTCGGCATCACTATCGGATCGTTGCGTCTGATCAATTCGTGGGACTTCCCCACCCAGCTGCTGTTCGCCGTTGGCTTAATCGCCATCGGAGAGATCGTTTTCGGACATCGGACGGTGTTCCGACGGTTCATCGATGCAGGCATCAAGATCGTCTTCGTGGTCGTAATCGGATATGCGGTGTTCCTACCATTCGACAGCAACTTCGAGCTGTTCAACAGCGGCATCGAGCGTAGCCAGTTCCATACTCCTCTGTGGCGATACTTGGCGATCCACAGCATCTTCCTCTTCGCCATCTTCTCGTGGATCTACTTGGAGTGGCAACGTGGCGCGTTCGGCTTCAGCCGCATGTTGAAGGTGGGACCGGAAGCGGCGCGAGAACCAGATTGGGGGTTGATATTCACCGCTTTCACACTCGGCGGAGTGTGGGTATCCTTCTTCTTCCTATTCCCGAACTACGCCACTGTATTCGCTACTTTCACCGGAACAGCGGTGCTTCTGACCACCGTTGTCATGGCGATCAGCGCCGGGCACTCGTCTAGCAGATACATCATCATCGTGGCAGCCATCGTCGGCATGGCGCTCCTGTTAGCAGCGGGAGTCGACCTGGTCACCGTGAAGAACGACATCGGCCGACAGAACACGATATTCAAGTTCTACATTCAGGCCTGGTGGCTGTTGAGCGTTGCCGCAGCATTCTCCATTTGGAAGTTGTGGGAAGCGGGAGCGTTTGCGCTGCGCAACATAAGCTTCATGCGCTCGATCTGGATCGCCGTCTTCGTTCTGTTGGTGGTTGGGGTATCGATCTATCCGGTACTCGGTACGCGCGAGCGACTCTCCGACCGCTTCAACATCATTGGTATGGGCATCGACGGAGAAGCCTACATGGACGACGCAGTTTACCACCGCGGTGGCATCGCGTTGGAACTCGGATCAGATCGCCCGGGAATAGAGTGGATGCGAAAGAATGTGAAGGGTTCGCCGGTGATCGTCGAAGGAGTCTGGGACCTTTACACTTGGACGCAGCGGGTTTCGATATACACCGGACTGCCGACCGTGATCGGTTGGGATTGGCATCAGACGCAGCAGCGCCTCGACTACGTTTGGGCGATACATGAGCGTAGAAGCGATGTGATCAGCTTCTACTCTTCTGACGATGTCGAACAAGGAGTGGATTTCTTGGAGAAGTACGGTGTCCGATACGTCTACGTCGGCGAGATGGAGCGGAAAATATATCCCGAAGCAGGCATCGAAAAGTTTGATCGAATGGAATCGGCAGGTTTGATACCGGTGTACGAGCAGGGACCTGTGAAGATCTATGAATATCGCGGATAACCCAGAGGAGCAGCCGAACACGAGTTACGCGCAAAGGCATCGCTGGGGGAATGTCTGAACGACGATTGCCGCTTGAATTAATGGGATCATTCACTTCGTTCAGGATGATGCGAGTTCATGTAAAGTCCTCGCACTGGAAGGGGAGCGCCAGATCGATGAGGCGGTTAAGTTGCTGATGGCCCGACAATGCCCGCAAATGCCACATGCCATCTTCTAGCAAAAGTGTTCACGTAGCAGATTCCATCGCTCAGCTAGCTTCTCAAGCAGTCGGTTTCGCGGTCGATTTCTTTATGCCTCTCGTCTGCGTTCACTGCGAACGCGAAGGTTCGCTGCTCTGCCGAGACTGTTCTAGATTGCTGAAACCTCCAACCCGAGCCTTGTGTCAAAAGTGTGCAGAACCAGTATCGAAGAGAGGTAACCTTTGCGGAGAGTGCGTTGTCCTGCCGCCGCCTCTTGATCGCCTCGAACCGTTGTTCAGATACGAAGGACCGGCTCGTAGCGCCATCCACGCACTGAAGTATCGTGACATTAGAGGGCTGGCCCCATACTTAGGCGATTTGATGGCAAAGTCGAGATTCCTGATCCGAGCACGAGTCGACTGCCTGGTACCGGTGCCGATGCATGAGAAGAAACAACGAGAACGGGGCTACAATCAAGCGGCGTCGCTAGCTTCGCATCTGGCTGAGAGACTTGGCTTGCCGATTATCGAAGATGGCATCTCCAAGACACGTGCGACTCCATCACAGGTCGAGCTGAGCCGGCAGGAGCGGATCAGCTCCGTTAGAGGGGCATTCGCCGCCAACTACGGCTTCTCGGGGGCTCATGTTCTGCTGGTGGACGATGTCGCCACCACCGGCAGCACTTTGATGAACTGTGCCGCCGCGCTCAAACTTGCCGACGCTAGAAGAGTAAGCGCCTTGACGTTTGCAAAAGAACTGATAGACCTCGATGACTCGGCAGGAGCTGATCAGGAGGCATCGTGAAAAACAACATCGAAGTGCTGATGTTCGACATCTACGGCACGCTGGCGACTTGGAGCCCCGCGAGGGAAGTCGTGCAGAGCCGGGCGATCGCGAAGTTTGGAATCAACATCAGCAAAGAGGATATCGATCGGGGGTACGCGGTCGCAGACTCCTACATGGCGGGAATGAGTCTGGACAAGCCTCTACGTCTCATGAGTGAGCAAGAGATAGGTGAATTCTTCGCGCGCTTCGAGCAAAAAGCACTGTCTGCCGCCGGAATCAACGTCGACTTGGATCTTGCGGGCAGAATATGGAAGTCGATAGCCGAACAAGAGTACGAGCTGGCAGTATTCGACGATGTGATCGACGGTTTAGACACGCTACGCACAGCCGGCTTCAAGGTCGGCATACTCTCCAACATGAACGTCACGGGAGCTAAACTAGCCGACGATCTCGGTCTCTCGGATCATATCGACTTCGCCCTGACATCCGAAGAGGCAGGTGCGGACAAGCCGAATCCCGCAATATTTCTCGAAGCTCTCAAGAGAGCTGGTAACGCGGAGGCACGAGAATCGATCATGATCGGAGATCAACCAGCTACCGACATGGCGGGTGCCGAAGCCACCGATATGAAAGGAATCTTGCTCGACCGTTACGATGCGCACCCTGAATACGACGCGCATCCGCGTGTACGCTCGATGGATGAACTCTGCTCTCTACTCTGTACAGAATAAGCATTGAGGAATAGACCAGCGGATCGATGACCGGACTCAACAAAACCCAACGCCTTCAGCAATGGTACGACGACGCGCCCGCGGCCGATAGCGTGCTCTACGGCGAGTTCATGCATCTCGGCGCGAACCAGACCATCCTCAAGGTCGGCATGCATGGCATAGGTATAAATGCCGAATCGGTTGTTCTAGACATGGCGTGCGCGGTGGGTGGCAATGGCCGATGGCTCGCATCCCTGTACGGTTGCCGAGTATTCGGAAATGACATCGACGAGCAGGTCATCGAGGTAGCCAAAGACTTGGCAGAGATTGAAGATATCGCTGACCGATGCGAATTCTTAGTCGCATCGGTAGACGACACCGGGCTTGCTCCCGAATCATGCGACCTCGTCCTCTCCACCGATGTCTACGACTTGGCAGAGGTGGCACGAGTGCTAAAGCCTGGCGGACGTTTCCTGCTGAGTGCGCTCTTCAGAGACGGATCAGAATCGCCACAGCAGATGGCGGAGAAAATCGGGTTCGAGATCGAGCTCAGGCGCGACGTGACAGGACTTGCTCAGACATTCCTCCGCACTAAAGAGGAAGAGGCCAGACTGCTGCACAAAGCTGGAATAATCGACAACAGGCAGCTTGTCGACGTCCTCAACAACATCTTGACGCCCAATCGACGGGGCGGACATCATCTGCTGGTGCGTTGGCGCAAGCTCTAGGCACACATCAGCCCAAGGCAACGTTTGATGGTCCTGCCCAATAGGCCGCGTCTTCGCAACTTGGAGGTGACGGCAGTTACCGACGATTCAGGTAGGCGCATCTTGGCGATAACCGATCCGCTGGCAATGACAGACTCGCATACGATCGGAGTGCCGATAGAGATCGCTCCCTATCTCGGCGCGGCAGACGGAACTCGCAGCCTGCAAGAGATAACCTCGTTCAGCATCCTGCGCGGCGCACCCGCGATACCTAGTCAAAACCTGATCGAGATCTTCGAGGCTCTGGACAGTCGATATCTGCTCGAAAATGGCAGATTCAAAGGAGAAATCTCGCGTCGGCTCAACGAGTATCGCTCCAAGCCCAGACGCGAGCCTGCTCACGTCTGGCAGGTATACCCGGGCAACGATTCACAGCTGCGTCAGTTGCTGGATGGCTTCTACTCCACGGTCTCCAATGACCAAGAGATCGACGGACCGCCAATCGAAGCATCGAATCAATCGCCTTTGAAAGCCATCGTCACCCCGCACATCGACTACGCACGAGGAGGACTCAGCTACCCAAGCACCTGGCGGCGCGCCGAGCCTCACCTTAAAGACATCGAGACCGTCGTCATCTTCGGAACCGACCACAACGCTGACAAGCCTGGATTGACATTGACGAAGCAGTCCTACTCGTCTCCATTCGGCACCGTCAGCAACGAACCCGAAATCGTCGACGACCTGGCGGATGCGTTGCTCTCAGGCGATGAGGGATTCGATCCTTTTGGAGATGAGTATCACCACGTCCGGGAGCACTCGATCGAACTCGGACTGGTTTGGCTGCAACACGTCTTCGACAGACTTCCCGAGCGCAGTCGATCCTTAACCGTCATACCGATACTGTGCAGCGGGCTGGCATCTATTTCACACAGTCACGGCGATAGCCAAAACAGTGCCGCACTCCGCCCCGATGCCAACGTCGGTTTGGCACGAGCAACGGGGATCTTAAGAGAGTTGGCACGTCGAAAAAGAACGCTGTTCGTAGCCGCTGCCGATCTGGCGCACGTCGGTCCCGTCTTCGGAGATGATTTCAGTGCCGACGAGACGGTTCGCTTCCAAGTGGCGGCGCGAGATCGCGAGCTGATGGAACACATCGTCGCCGGAAATCGCAACGACTTCGTCGACGCTATAGCCAGACACAACGACGCTGACCGAATCTGCGGCTCATCCCCTATCTATATGATGCTGTGGTGCGCCGAGGGAGCAACAACCGGCGAGTGGCTCGCCTATCAGCAGTGCGCGGCAGATGATCCAGGCGCGTCGTTCGTCTCGATTGCCGGGGTGCTGTTGTTCGGAAACATCTGATCTCACACCAGCCGCAATCTCATCATGTGCCTTCTTATGCCCACCATCCCCACTTCTTGGAAGCCCATCGCCTCGAACGTTCCGATGAAGCCCATGAATCGATAGCTCGGAGAATCGGGATCGACCGGATACGCTTCTACGATCTCCGCTCCTCTGTCTCTGGCATACTCGATCGCAGCTGCGATGAGCTTGCTCGTGAATCCTTGATGTCGGAATCCGCTCCGGATGAAGAAGCACACGATAGACCAGATGTTCTTCTCGTCTTCATCGCCAGACACGTAGCCTCGCCCTCGCAGATTTCGATACGTCTCGATCGGTCCGATTGAACACCAAGCTACCGGCTCGTGGTCTAAGTAGCCGAGAATACCGATTGGAGTCCCTTCTGTCACGTACCCGTGCAGCGCCTCCTTCTTGGCTTCGTTATCCGCTCGCCCGTAATTGGGAGTCATGATGCGATATGGCATGCACCAGCAGTACATAGGACCGCCGCGGTTTTCGAAAAGATGCTCCAGATCGCTCCAACGCTCGCGGTTCACTTCGCGAAACTCAAGAGCCTCTCGCATGTGTTCCATATTTGGCAATGCTACAGTTCAGTCGAATCTTGCTTCATCAAGATGTCACGAAACGCCAAACGCGCTGACGCGCCGCGCCGGTTGCCCGACGCGACGCGTCATTTATCAGTTGCTAGATCCGAACGGATTCGGATCAGCTCAAGTGTCTAGGTCCGTCCTAGAAGTCCATCCCGCCTCCGGGAGGCATCCCACCACCAGGCATTGGCGGTATCGGCTCTGGCTTCTCTGTGATCAGTGCCGCAGTCGTGAGAATCATGCCCGCCACCGACACGGCGTTCTCAACGGCAGATCGCGTCACCTTGGCTGGATCTACGATACCCATCTCAAGCATGTCGCCATACTCATCAGACATCGCGTTGAAGCCGAAGTTCTTGTCCTCGTTGTTCACAACGCGGTCGAGAATCACTGCGCCCTCGAAGCCACAGTTGCTGGCGATGATTCGGATCGGCTCGTAGAGCGACTTCGAAAGGATCTGCGCGCCCGTCGCCTCATCGGCATCATCCAGCTCCAGCTCGTCGAGAGCCTTGGCAGCTCGGATCAACACCGTGCCACCGCCAGGGACGATACCCTCTTCGACAGCCGCACGAGTCGCTTCAAGCGCATCCTCTACACGCTGCTTCTTCTCTTTCATCTCGATCTCGGTGGCAGCACCCACGCGAAGTATTGCCACGCCGCCGGAGAGTTTGGCAAGACGCTCCTGCAGTTTCTCACGGTCGTAGTCAGAAGTGGTGTCTTCGATCTGAGCTTGGATCTCTGTCATCCGACCGCGGATCTCGCCAGCGTCGCCCGAGCCTCCGACGAATGTCGTGTCGTCCTTCTTGATGACGACCTGCTTGCAGCGACCTAGGTCCTCGAGAGCCGTCGAGTCTAGCTTGCGACCGATCTCGTCCGAGATCACGGTTCCGCCCGTGAGGATCGCAATGTCTTGGAGCATCGCCTTTCGGCGGTCGCCGAAGCCAGGAGCCTTCACAGCGACGCAGTTCAACGTGCCGCGAAGCTTGTTGACCACGAGCGTGGCGAGTGCCTCACCCTCAACGTCTTCTGCGATCACGACGATGTTCTTGCTCGTCTGAAGAACCTTCTCCAGCAGAGGAAGCACGTCTGAAACCGCCGAGATCTTTTGCGAGGTGATCAAGATGTAAGGATCGTTCAGAATCGCTTCTTGTCGGTCAGGGTTCGTGACGAAGTAGGGAGAGAGAAAACCGCGGTCGATCTGCATGCCCTCTACGAACTCGGTCTCGTATGAAAGCGACTTCGACTCATCGACCGTGATGACACCGTCTTTGCCAACCTTGTCCATCACATCGGAGATGAGACTTCCCATCTCGTCATCATGAGAAGACAAGATAGCGACGTTAGAGATCTGGTCTGAACTGTCTACCGGGGTGGACTGATCTTTGATCGATGACCGAACTCTCGCCATCCCCTTCTCCAACCCTCTCTTGAGCGCCATGGGGTCGGCACCGGCTGCCACGTTCTTGAAGCCTTCAGAGACGATGGCTTGGGCGAGCACTGTAGAGGTGGTAGTGCCGTCGCCGGCATCGTCGTTAGTCTTCTTCGAAGCCTCTTTGAGAAGCTGCGCGCCCATGTTCTGGAACGCGTCTTCGAGATCGACCTCTTTGGCGATCGTCACGCCATCGGAGTTGACCTGAGGCGGGCCGAATTTCTTATCTACGATGACGTTCTGGCCCCGCGGCCCGAGCGTCTTCTTCACTGTGTTTGCGAGGATGTCGATGCCCTCCTTGAGTTGGGATCTCGCTTCCTCTTCGAATAGCAGGTCTTTTGCTGGCATTGCCTTGAATTCTCCTTGATGCGGGCCTTCAGCTGTCTGAACGTCAGAGAAGCATGACTTCCGAGATCGGCACCCTCGGCCCGAGTTTTGAACTATGTTCGCTCGCCTTATCCGACCACCGCCAAGATGTCCGATTCGCGGACGATAAGATATTCGTTGCCGTCTTGGGAGTACTCAGTTCCGGCGTACTTCGAGTAGATAACTGTGTCGCCGACACCGACGCTGATCTCGATCGTGTTGCCTTCGTCAGTCGTTCTACCTGGCCCTGCAGCAACTACGACACCCTGCTGGGGCTTCTCCTTGGCCGTATCTGGAATGATGATTCCACCCGGGCTAGTGGCATCTTCCTCTTCAGACGGAGAGATGATCACTCGGTCGCCCAGAGGCTTGAGATTTACCGACACTTGGGTATTCCTCCTTGCAAATAATGCGGATTGCCTAGCTGCGAACGCGCTTGCTAAGGTGTGGAAACCACACCGAGCCTGCTCGCGTCCACCTCGTTAGCAGTCTAATGCGTCGACTGCTAACCATCGATTATATAGAGGAGAGCGCGACTCTCAAAACGAATTTCGTCCGGTATGAGGCGAGCACCATCGGCGAGATGCCTGCCCAAGCCATCATCACCACTCTCCGCGCAGCCTAGCCTCTCCTAGCTCTCCGTATGCACGCATAACCGCACCTCGCACCAGATTCGGAGCAGTCCCACCGGGAACGTCACGCGCTGCAACCGAGTTTTCCACAGTGACTTCAGACATGTCAAAGTCGATACTCGATCCTCTGCGTATGTGCTCCACAACTGCGATATAGGCGTCGCGGAACGGCATGCCGTGCTCGCTAACCAAGTGATCTGCGTAATCGGTCGCCAAGATATCCGGCGTAGCGACAGATTCCGCCATCCGACCAACGTCTACCGACATCTCAGCCACGATCCCCCGCGCCGCCTCTAGGCAGCCGAGCACCGTATCCGCAGAGTCCATCAACGGAGGTTTGTCTTCCTGTAGGTCACGGTTGTAGGTGAGCGGCATACCCTTCAACGTGGTGAAGACCGAGACGAGCGAGCCGAGTGCGCGCCCCGATTTTCCGCGAACAAGCTCTGCGAAGTCCGGATTCCTCTTCTGAGGCATCATGCTCGAACCGCTAGAGTAGCCGTCGCTCAGCCGCACGAAGCCGAATTCCGATGACGACCAGATAACGATGTCCTCGGATAAGCGAGAGAGGTGGCTCATGCACTTCGCCGCCGCGTAGACGAAATCAAGGATGAAGTCGCGGTCTGATACGGCATCCATCGAGTTTGTGCTGATTCTCGAAAAGCCCAGCTGCTCCGCAACATCGTTCCGATCGATCGGGAACGTCGTCCCCGCGATCGCTCCGCTCCCGAGCGGCAGAACGTCGGAGGAATCTATGACGCGCGTAAATGACGCGGCATCGCGAGCAAGCATCTCGTAGTACGCCATCAAGACGTGGCCGAAAGATATCGGCTGCGCCTTCTGGAGATGCGTATACCCGGGCACGTAAGTGTAGATATGCTCCTCCGCACGATCCAGCAACGCGCGCTGTAACCTGCGACATGCCGCGCGGCTCTCAGATGCCACTCGCTTCGTGTACAGACGGGCATCGGTCGCTACTTGGTCGTTGCGAGAACGTGCGGTGTGCAGGCGTCCCGCCGGCTCGCCGATCAGCTCGAACAGGCGCGCCTCTACGTTCATGTGAATGTCTTCAAGCTCATGCCGCCACCTGAACGTCTCCGACTCGATCTCATCCCTGATCATTTCCAGCCCGCTGACTATCGAGCTGGAGTCTTCAGCGGATACGATGCCCTGCTTCGCAAGCATCCGCACATGCGCGATCGATCCAGCGATGTCTTCTCGGTACATGCGTCGATCAATCGCCAGCGACGATGTGAACTCGCTGGCCAGCTCTTCGCCGCGCGCAGCCGCAGCGGGGGTTTCAGGATCAGG
This sequence comes from Dehalococcoidia bacterium, assembly GCA_965214735.1. Taxonomy (GTDB): domain Bacteria; phylum Chloroflexota; class Dehalococcoidia; order Lucifugimonadales; family Lucifugimonadaceae; genus Bin127. The sequence continues at coordinate 2,619,939 of OZ243977.1, forward strand.
GGGCATCGGGTGAACGGCTCTCTCGATGCGTTGATTCTAATGAAGGCGGAGAAACAATCTCTGAGCGACCGATGTCTCCCTTACTGAGATCTGAAACTGATTCGTCCAAATACCCATGTCATCATTCCGAACACGATTGCGAGCGCAATCGAGGGGGCGATCAAGTATTCGACCCCCAGATCCGGCTTCTGATCCAACTCGACGTGCTTCGATAACATCACCTGAAACACTGCTGGCCAACACATGCCCACCATATAGGCGCGTGCATCTCGCCATCTATCAAGAAGCAGGCTGCTCAACAACGCCGCCGCTCCCAAAACGCCTACCCCTGCCACATGCCAATCCATCGGAAACCAACGAGCCAAGTTGTCATTGACTGATGCAGGGTACCAAGCGTCAGCACCCGGTAGGTTTATCGCAACCATGCAAATCAAGAAAACGAACGCCGTCCATGATGTGGCATCGCCGACCTTCGACAGCTTACCGACTAATACGTAAAACATGATCGATAGCGCGAATATCAACAGCCAAGGCACAGCGATTGCGTAGAGCGTCGAAGTGTCGTTCGGAGAGATGAATACCACTCGCGTCAGAATGGCAGCTGCTATCACGAGCACCGCTATCGTCAGTGCCAAGATCTGGCGTGGACCCGGTCCACTTTGGTCGCTCACATATTCCTGATCGTGTCGCAAACTCAATTTCGAGCGTCTCATCCAGATAACTGCGCCCAAAACCATGCCAGCGTATGTGATATCCCAGAACAGCAACGCGAATGAGATTTCCTCAAGAATCCAGTGCATCACCACAAATGGGACTGCAAGCGCCAACAGCACCCATCGTAGGCTTGCACTCCAGTCGTTCATCGCGAAAACAAAGACCGATACAGCCGATATGCACGCCACTCCCGCGGCGACACCAACTCCGAACTCTCCTCCCAAAACGTGATCCAGATGTACCCTAGTCAACTCTCTGATCGCGAAGGGATGAGGCAGAAACCAAACGGCACGAGCTAGGATCCAAGCGCACACTGCGTAGGTTCCGGCATGACGAATGCCCTTGTTACTCAGATCGAACCACCAGATCGCCAAGGCGATCGTGGATGAGAACAGAGTCGCTTCAATGGCAATGTAGCCTAGTACGCCCGGATCGAAATTTCCCGCTTCGCTCGTGCCCCAAAACTGCCCGCGATTCGCCAGCTCCATCGGCGTTATCAGCATCCCCAAAACCAATATCGGCATCAGCCATAGACTCAATGACTTCGCCGACAGTATGTCGGAAGGCATCAACCGTCTAGGATATGAATAGTTGTGTGAATAATCCGAGTATCGCCCTGCGAATCTATCTTTTTGCTTTGTGATTGCTCTCGATATACATCTCGCACCAATCGACGCAACAGATATCGGCATCAGATATACCAAAAACA